>NZ_AP025183.1 GCF_020885975.1 Flavobacterium ammonificans
AAATTTGTTCACATATTTGTTGTCCCAGAAAAATACAAGAATAGCCCCACCTTTTTTTGTAATAAAATAGTAACCAAACTTAAATAATTTAACCGAATATATGAACAAAACTGCTCAATCAGTATGGGAAAACTGTTTATCTTTTATCAAAGATAATATTCAAGACCAAGCCTACAAAACTTGGTTTGAACCAATCAAGTCAGTTGAGCTTACCGATAACGCATTATATATTCAAGTACCAAGTAAATTTTTCTACGAATGGCTAGAGGAACATTACGTTAAATTATTAAAAGTTGCACTTACCAAAGAACTCGGAAAAAACGCAAAGTTACTCTATAAAATTAAAATGGAGAACACTTATGGTAATAAACAGCCGTATACGGAACAATTACCAAGTGCTAACAGAGCGCAAATGAAACCGCAAGATGTTGATGCTCCATTAAAAAATTTAAACCCTGAACTTAAAAATCCGTTTGTAATTCCAGGTATTCGTAATTTAAAAATCGAATCTCAATTGAATGCCAACTATAGTTTTGACAATTTCTTAGAAGGAGATTCAAACCGATTGGCACGTTCTGCTGGTATGGCTGTAGCCAACAAACCAGGAGGGACATCTTTCAATCCGTTATTGATTTTTGGAGGAGTTGGTTTAGGAAAAACACACTTAGCCCATGCTATTGGTGTAGAAATTAAAGACAAATACCCTGAAAAAACAGTTTTGTATATTTCTGCTGAAATTTTCACGCAACAATATATTGACTCTGTTAAGAAAAATACTAGAAATGATTTTATTCATTTCTACCAATTGATTGATGTTTTAATCATTGATGATGTTCAATTCCTTTCTGGAAAATCAGGAACTCAAGATGTATTCTTCCATATTTTCAATTACTTACACCAAAACGGAAAACAAGTTATCTTGACTTCTGACAAGGCTCCTGTTGACATGCAAGACATTGAACAACGTTTATTGTCTCGTTTCAAATGGGGATTGTCTGCTGAATTGCACCAACCTGATTACGAAACTAGAGTTTCTATCTTAAAGAATATTCTGTATCGTGATGGTGTTGAAATGCCAGAAGAAATAATTGAATATGTTGCTCGTAATATCAAAACGAATGTTAGAGAATTAGAAGGTGCAATCATCTCTCTAATCGCTCAATCTTCTTTCAACAAAAAAGAAGTGACAATTGAATTAGCGAAAAGCATCGTAGAGAAATTCGTAAAGAATGTCAAACGCGAAATTTCTATCGATTATATTCAAAAAATTGTTTCCGACTATTTCCAATTGGACTTAGAAACACTACAATCAAAAACTAGAAAAAGACACGTTGTTCAAGCTAGACAATTAGCGATGTTTTTTGCTAAGAAATTTACCAAAGCTTCTTTAGCAAACATTGGTTCTCAAATTGGAGATCGCGACCACGCTACTGTATTACACGCTTGCAAAACTGTTGATAATCTAGTATCTACTGACAAACAATTCAAAAAGTTTGTTGAAGATATCCACAAAAAATTAACCTTATAGGCAGCAAATGTCCGTAAAAATCGTAATGGTTTGTTTGGGAAATATTTGTCGGTCGCCTTTGGCCGAAGGAATATTAGCTTCTAAATTACCTAAAGACAAATTTACTGTTGATTCTGCAGGTACTGGTTCTTGGCACATTGGCCAATCCCCTGACGAACGTTCCGTGGCCGTTGCCAAAAAAAACGGACTAGACATTTCCAACCAAAAAGGAAGACAATTCAGCAGTGCCGACTTTGATACTTTTGACTACATCTTTGTAATGGATAATTCCAATTATGACAATGTTATCGCTTTGGCGGAGACCAAAGAACAAAAAGAAAAGGTAACACTTATCATGAATGAATTACATCCGACACAAAACAAGGAAGTCCCTGATCCCTATTTTGGAATGCACAACGGATTTGACATTGTGTATGCTATGCTAGATGAAGTTTGTGAGGTTATTGCTCATAAATTGATTATTAAACATCAATAAACTCTATTTTTCCAAATCTAAAAATCACTGTTATGAATACAAAGACATCTTTAGGAAAACTGTATTTAATTCCGGTTACTATGGGAGAAAGCGATCCTATGGATGTATTACCTCAAACAGTAAAAAGAGCCATAAAGTTAATCGACTGTTATATAGTAGAAAATGAAAAAACAGCTCGTAAGTCTATCAAAGCAGTACTTCCCGAAAAAAAGCAGTCTGAACTTGTACTTTTCGCATTGAATAAACATACCGATGCGAAAGAACACCTTAGTTTTATCCAACCTTTGTTAGAAGGCAAAAACTTAGGATTAATGAGTGAAGCAGGTTGTCCTGGTGTAGCTGATCCTGGCGCAGTCATTGTAAAATTGGCTCACGAAAAAGGAATTCAAGTCATTCCACTTGTTGGACCTTCCTCTATTCTATTAGCTATGATGGCTTCAGGAATGAATGGACAGAGTTTTACTTTTAATGGGTATTTACCCATTGACAAAAGTGATAAAAAAACAGCACTGAAAAATTTAGAGAAATTGTCTTTTGACAAAAATCAATCGCAAATTTTTATTGAAACACCCTACCGCAACAATAAATTATTAGAAGATATTCTACAAGCCTTACAACCTTCGACACACCTCTGTATCGCAACTGATATTACCCTACCAACTGAATACATCAAAACTTTACGCGCTTCCGATTGGAAAAAGACAAAAGTAGATTTGCACAACCGACCTACAATTTTTATTATCCATAAATTTTAATTTGTCATAAAAATTTTAAGTATATTTCTTAAAATATTATGCGCGCATACTATTTATTGCTTATATTTACTTCATTAAACAAATGAAACTATGAGTTATACAGATAAAATGCTGCGCGATGACGCATTAAAAGGAAAAGTAATTGTGGTTACAGGTGGCGGAAGCGGTTTAGGTAAAGCTATGACTAAATATTTTTTGGAATTAGGAGCTAAAGTAGCCATTACTTCTCGTGATTTAGACAAACTAAAAAACACTGCTGCCGAATTAGAAACACAAACTGGCGGAACTTGTTTACCTATTCAATGTGACGTTCGTCATTATGAAGAAGTAGAAAACATGCTTCAAGAAACTTTGAAAGCTTTTGGCAAAGTCGACATTCTTTTGAATAATGCAGCAGGTAATTTCATTTCGCCTACAGAGCGTTTATCATCAAATGCATTTGACACCGTCATTGATATTGTTCTAAAGGGAACCAAAAACTGTACGCTCGCTTTTGGAAAGCATTGGATTGATACCAAACAAACTTCATCAACTGTACTTAACATTGTTACTACCTATGCTTGGACAGGTTCAGCTTATGTTGTACCAAGCGCCACTGCAAAAGCAGGAGTATTGGCTATGACAAAAAGTTTAGCCGTAGAATGGGCAAAATACGGGATTCGTACCAATGCCATTGCGCCAGGGCCATTTCCAACCAAAGGAGCTTGGGATCGATTATTACCAGGTGATTTAGCTGAAAAATTTGATATGGCTAAAAAAGTGCCACTAAAACGTGTGGGAGATCATCAAGAATTAGCCAATTTAGCTGCCTATTTAGTCTCTGACTTTTCTGCCTATATTAATGGAGAAGTAGTAGTCATAGACGGAGGTGAATGGCTGAAAGGCGCCGGACAATTTAATCTTTTAGAAGATATTCCTGCTGAAATGTGGGATATGCTTGAAATGATGATTAAAGCAAAGAAAAACAAATAAATCAAAACATTAAAAGAGCACTATTTTTAGTTGCTCTTTTTTTTATTCTGTAAAAAAATTAAATATATCAATTTAGCAAACATTTAGTAAAAAAGGAAATCACTCAGAATAAAATTCCTATTTTTGTTAGGTAAACATTATAATCACAATTTATGCTCATTATAGGAATTGCAGGAGGAACAGGAAGTGGAAAAACAACTGTAGTCAATCAAATCGTAAATGAATTACCAGAAACTGAAGTAGGAATTATTTCACAAGATTCTTATTATAAAGAGAATGTTGGAATGACTTATGAAGAAAGAGCTGCAATTAATTTTGATCATCCTAGATCAATAGATTTTGAGTTATTGGTAGAGCATCTTAAAGAATTAAAAGCAGGTAATAACATCAATCAACCCGTTTATTCTTTTGTTTCTCACAATAGAACAAGCGACACTGTTTTTACTCACCCCAGAAAAGTAATGGTTGTTGAAGGAATTTTAATTTTAACCAATCCCGAATTGAGAGACCTTTTTGATGTAAAAATTTATGTTCAAGCTGATCCAGATGAGCGTCTAATTCGTAGATTAAAAAGAGATATCGCAGATCGTGGTAGAGATATGAATGAAGTACTCAACAGATACCAAACTACTTTAAAACCAATGCACCAGCAATTTATTGAACCTACAAAAGCATTTGCCGATATTATCATCCCTAACGACAAATACAACACCGTAGCGATAGATGTAGTTCGTGCCGTAATTAATCAAAAATTAAACGTTTAATAAAATAATATTTATCTAAAATCCAATTGTAACACAATTTTATTTTGGAGCTTTTTCCCGCTTTACGTTACAATCCATTCTAAAAAGAATGGGATTTTCACTGCAATCGGGGCTAAAATATAGGAACAATGACAAATCCGCTTAAAAACAAATCTTGGTTTAAACTATTGAGCAACAAATACATTTTAGTATTAGTGTTTTTTACGGGCTGGATGCTTTTTTTAGACAACTATTCGTATTTCGATCATCGCTTCTTAGACAATCAAATCGACGAATTAGAAGACAATAAATCGTACTATCAAGAAGAAATCAAGAAAGACAAAAGGCATATAAAAGAACTCAAGAATATTGAATATGTTGAGAAATATGCACGTGAAAAATATTATATGAAGAAAGATAGTGAAGACATTTATATCATAGAGTTTGAAGGTGACAGCGCCATCAAAACAAAATAAATTATCTCTTCTATTTTTAATTCGAAACAACAACGCTAATGAAACCTCTTTTTACAAATTTCGCACCTGTTTCTGCCAAAGAATGGAAACAAAAAATTCAGTTTGAACTAAAAGGCGCTGATTACAATGAAATACTTATTTGGAATTCACCAGACGATATCAAGGTAAAACCATTTTACGATAAAGAAGATATAAAAGAAGTAATCTCAGTAACTACAAAAGCTTCTGAATTTAAAATTTGTCAAAATATTTTTGTCCACGACATCAATAAATCAATAGAACGTGCTTTAGATAGTTTGGCAAGAGGTGCTGAAAGTATTCGTTTCTCAATTGAAGACGAAACTATAGCTATTGAAAAATTACTAGAAAAATTACCTTTAGAAAGCACACCTATATTCTTTCATTTGAATTTTATTTCAATCGATTTCGTTCAAAAGATCGAATCAATTGCAACAAAAAGAAAAGCGGCTATCTATTGTAATATAGATCCGATTGGGCATTTAGCAAAAGAGGGGAATTGGTTCATTACCTCAGAAAAAAATAATTTTGAAACCCTAAATAATCTTGTCAAAAGAGGCAACTATCTTTCCCTGATTAGTGTAAATGGTGCTTTATATCAGAATTCTGGGGCTACTATTGTACAGCAAATTGCGTATACTTTAGCTCACACTAATGAGTATTTCAATCACATCGAACTTTCTAAGCCCCAAACTATGGTTTTAGAAATTGCCGTTGGAACCAATTACTTTTTTGAAATCGCTAAACTAAGAGCTATCCGATTACTTTTCAATTTGATTGCTAAGGAGTACAATCAAAATTGGAATTGTCATTTAGTCGTTACGCCTACCAGAAGAAATAAAACATTGTATGATTACAATGTGAATATGCTTCGTACAACTACTGAATGTATGAGCGCAATTCTTGGAGGTGCGGATACTATTGCGAATCTACCTTACGATGCTTTATATCACAAAGACAATGAATTTGGAGATCGAATAGCTCGAAACCAATTACTGATTCTAAAAAATGAAAGTTATTTTGATAAAGTAAACAATCCATCTGATGGAAGTTATTACATAGAAAGTTTGACACAGCAATTAGCTGATAAAGCTTTAGTATTATTTAAAGATATTGAAGCTAATGGAGGGTTTTTAAAGCAACTGAATGAAGGAATTATCAAAAGAAAAATTCAAGAAAGCGCCGATAAAGAACAAGATTTGTTTGATTCTGGAAAAGAAATTTTATTGGGAACCAATAAACACGCTAACAAAGATGATCGTATGAAACACGATTTGGAACTTTTCCCTTTTGTCAAAATTAAACCTAGGAAAACACTCATCACTCCTATTATTGAAAAGCGTCTCGCCGAGAAAATCGAACAAGAACGATTGGAAAAAGAGTAATTGTTTAGTATCCAAATACAATGTCAAATAGAAATTTGTCACCAAAAATGAAAAGAAAAGACCTGCAACATATTCAAATCAAATCTGTAGAAAAGCTAGAAAATGAAATCAAAGCAAAGGCTGAATTTCAAACTGCTGAAGGAATCGCTTTGAAGCAAACTTACACTGAACAAGATATTCAACAATTAGAGCATTTGGATTTTGGTGCTGGATTTGCGCCTAATTTACGTGGTCCTTATGCCACAATGTATGTTCGCCGCCCATGGACTGTTCGCCAATATGCAGGATTTTCTACAGCAGAAGAAAGTAATGCTTTTTACAGAAGAAATTTAGCTGCAGGCCAAAAAGGGCTTTCTATTGCTTTTGATTTACCCACACACCGTGGCTACGATTCAGATCACGAACGTGTTGTGGGCGATGTTGGAAAAGCCGGTGTAGCGATTGATTCTGTTGAAGACATGAAAGTCTTATTCAACCAAATTCCACTGGATGAAATGTCAGTTTCCATGACGATGAATGGTGCTGTGTTACCGATTATGGCTTTTTATATAGTAGCAGCCGAAGAACAAGGCGTATCTCCAGACAAACTTTCAGGTACAATTCAAAACGACATTTTGAAAGAGTTTATGGTTCGAAACACCTATATCTACCCTCCTACTCCTTCGATGAAAATCATCGCTGATATTTTTGAGTTTACGAGCAAAAATATGCCTAAATTTAACTCCATATCCATTTCGGGTTATCATATGCAAGAAGCCGGAGCTACTGCTGATATTGAGTTAGCATACACTTTAGCAGATGGTTTAGAATACATCCGAACTGGTTTAGCTGCAGGAATGAAGATAGATGAATTTGCACCGAGACTTTCTTTCTTTTGGGCAATTGGTATGAATCATTTTATGGAAATTGCAAAAATGCGAGCCGGACGAATGATTTGGGCTAAATTAGTACAACAATTCGAACCTAAAGACGACAAATCGCTAGCATTACGAACCCATTGTCAAACATCGGGTTGGAGTTTAACAGAGCAAGATCCATTCAATAACGTAGCTCGAACTTGTATTGAAGCAGCGGCGGCAGCTTTTGGCGGAACACAATCATTGCATACTAATGCGTTAGACGAAGCTATTGCTTTGCCTACTGATTTTTCTGCTAGAATTGCTCGAAACACACAGTTATATTTACAAGATGAAACTAAAATCACCAAAACTGTTGATCCTTGGGCTGGAAGTTATTATGTTGAAAATTTAACTAATGAAATTGCTCAGAGTGCCTGGAAATTAATTGAAGAGGTTGAAGAATTAGGCGGTATGACTAAAGCGATTGAGTCTGGAATCCCTAAACTTCGAATTGAAGAAGCTGCTGCTAGAAAGCAAGCTCGAATTGATAGCGGACAAGATATCATTGTAGGCGTAAACCAATACCGTTTAGAGAAAGAAGATCCGCTTCAAATTTTGGACGTAGATAATCAAATGGTGCGCAGACAACAATTGGAACAATTGGATCGTATTAAATCGACTCGAAATAATGAAAATGTTACAAAAAGTCTAGAAAAATTAATCCATTGTGCTAAATCAGGAGAAGGTAATTTATTAGAAATTGCTGTTGAAGCAGCCAGAAATAGAGCTACTTTGGGGGAAATTAGTGATGCTCTAGAAACTGTTTTTGGAAGATATAAAGCACAAATTAAATCGTTTAGCGGTGTGTATAGTAAAGAAATAAAAAACGACGAAAGTTTTGAAAAAGCAAAACAGTTAGCCAATGTTTTTGCCGAAAAAGAAGGTAGAAGACCTCGAATTATGATTGCTAAAATGGGACAAGACGGACATGATCGTGGCGCCAAAGTAGTAGCAACAGGTTATGCCGATGTAGGTTTTGATGTGGACATTGGTCCTTTATTTCAAACTCCTGCAGAAGCAGCAAAACAAGCCGTGGAAAATGATGTTCATATCCTAGGTGTATCATCTTTGGCTGCGGGTCACAAAACCTTAGTACCACAAGTGATTGAAGAACTTAAAAAATACGGCCGAGAAGATATTATGGTTGTGGTAGGAGGTGTTATTCCTGCACAAGATTACCAGTTCTTATTTGATGCTGGCGCAGTTGCAGTTTTTGGTCCTGGAACTAAAATTAGTGAAGCCGCTATTAAAATATTAGAAATTTTAATTGATTAATTTATACTATAAATGGCGGTCAAAATTGACCGCCATTTTATTTATAATTTAAATAATTACTAGATTGAAGCGTGTTTATCTGCTTCTATAAATGAAGTGTCATATCCACCAAATGCTTTCATATAACTAACAATTGAAGTTCCGTAAGCATCTCTGAAATAACGCTTTCCATTTGATCTAAAAAATCGTTTAACTGTTCTTACTCCTCCTAAATGTGCTGCAGCTAAAATCCCAGATTCTGTAATATGGATTCCATTAATAACAGTTCCGTCGTATTTTTCAATCTCTTTTCGGAGTAACCATTTGTTTTTAGCTAATAAGATTACAAAAGCTTTCTCTTGTAATTCTGGATTATTTAAAAAAGCTCTCGTATTGTAAATCCCAATGGTTCTTAAAGTACTTGAACCGAATTGATATTTTCCTAAATATCCTAAAGAATTGGTTCTTCTGTACTTTCCTTGCGACTCTTTAAAAGCAATAGCTTCTTTATAGCCTATGAAAAAATTTCCAGTGTAAGGAATATTTAGTTTTGCGTAATCTTCCTGGCGTTGTGAAGGGAAAAGATAGTAGGATTCATTTGATCCATCTGTTAGAAACCAGGGATTGGAATCTAAATTAAAAGGTTTAAAACCTAGGCTTAAAAAAGCAATAATCAGTAGTAAAGTGGAATAAAAATGCCATTTCTTTATCATAAATTGTTTTTCTTCTAAAGCTGTCACCCTCAGAAATTTCTACGGTACAAATATACAACAAAAAATACGGTGCTTAAAATCAGTGTATTAAAGTTTTGTTAAACGATTTATTAACAATTTAGAAACATACAAAACACCTAAGATTCAACAGAAGTAAAGGGTTTTAAAAAGAAAAAGAGAATTAAAACTTTAAACTCAATAAAAAAAGCGAAAATTATTTTCGCTTTTTTTATTTTATCTTTTCACACCCTGACTATTAATCCAATTGTAATATTTTTTGGCATTTTGTTCGTGTTCAGCTTGGGTTACGGCAAAATCATGATACCCAAAACGAGTTACGCTCGCGCAAAAATAAATGAAGTTGTGTTTTTCTGGATTCAAAACTGCCTCTATTGCAGAAATATCTGGCATTGCAATTGGACCTGGTGGTAAGCCAGCACTATAATAAGTGTTGTAAGGCGAAGCAACTTGTAAATCTTTATTCAAAACTCTTTTAATTACCTGCTTAAAGTCATTGGATTTCTTTTTAACTGCAAAAATTACGGTCGGGTCTGCTTGTAATAAAATACCTCTATGTAAACGATTCAAGTATACCCCTGCAATTCTAGGTCTTTCATCCTTTTTGACCGATTCTTTATGAACAATAGAAGCCAAAATAGTGGCCTCAATAGGAGTCAATCCTTGCGCTTTAGCTTTGGCTATTCGTTCATCACTCCAAAAATTACGGTATTCCTTAATCATTTTATCTCGGAATTTTACCGCTGTAGTATTCCAATACAATTCATAGGTATTCGGAATAAACATTGTTAAAACATTATCTTCATTAAATCCATTTTCTGCCAAAAAAGTTGCATCCTTAAAAACCGTCAATAATGAAAGACTATCTGCTTCTATTTCAGAGCCTATTCTTCCAGCAAAATCTTCCAAACGCTCTTGATTATTGAACGAGAGTTTTACTTCAGTATTGATTCGTAAAGCATTAATTAATTCGTTGCTATTCATTCCTTTCTTGAATAGGAACTTACCTGGCTTTACATTATTCGGATATTTCTTTTTATACGCAACAGCATCAAATCTTTCAATGTCATCTACATAAGGCGCAACAATTTTTTTAACTGATTCGTAATCCGAATCCGTTGGAATATAAACATACATTTCAGCTTCTTCAAATTTAGTATTTGAAGAGAAAATTTGGTTTACTAAAATTAAACCATAAATAATTAGACCTGAAATGAGAACAATAGTAACTGTAGTTATAGCTTTTTTAAAATTCAAAATAATACTTAATTTAAATTATTGATTTAGTAATTGAAATAGTGCTTCATCTTTAAACGTTCCATTTACTAGCGTCCAATCTTTTTTTACTCCTATTTCCTGGAAGCCAAATTTAGTAAAAAGTGCCAAACTAGCTAAATTATCTGTTGCAATATTTGCATACAATTGATGTAAATTCAAATTATGAAATGCATATTGAATCATCAAATGTAATGCTTCAGAACCAATATTTTTATTTCTATCATTTATAGACTGAATTACAATACCAATTCCAGCTCGTCTATTCTGAGGATCAAAGTCAAACAAATCGATTAGACCCAAAGCAGGAAAATCTTCGTCTTGGCATATAGCCAATCGCAATTGTTTAGCCTCATAAATATCTTGATGGGCATTCTCTAAATATTGTTTCACTAAAAACCTACTGTATGGCGTTTGAGTATTACTGACTTCCCAAATACTTTGGTCGTTCTCCATAGTATAAACAAACTCCAAATCATTAGGTTCTAATGCACGTAAATAGATATTTTTGCCTTTTAAGGTAATCATGTCTTGAATTTAAATTTCAATCGTTCCTTTATAAACAAACTCTGCAGGCCCTTTCAAAAATACGTTAGTATATTTTCCATTTTCAATATCAAATGAAACTGCTAATTTGCCACCTTCAACATTCAAATTAATAGCGTTTAAATTTGTTTGTCCAGTTGCATTCATAGCAATTGCAACTGCAGTTGCTCCTGTACCACAAGCTAAGGTTTCTCCCTCTACTCCTCTTTCATAGGTTCGCAAAGAAAAAGTGTTCTCGTTAATTTTTTTTACAAAATTGACATTACTACCTTCTTTACCATACAAGTCTCCATATCGAATGGTAGCACCATTTTCCTTGACATTGTAATTTTCTAGATCTGCTACCAATTGAACATGATGAGGAGAACCTGTATTCAAAAAAGAATATTCGGATGTATTTTTAATCTCAGTCACATCAATCATTTGTAATGATACAATATTCTCTTCAGAAACTGTCGCATAATGCAAACCATCCGAAGCAATAAATGTAGTCTCGTTTTGAATTATATTCAGTTTTTTTGCAAAAGCGACTAAACAGCGTCCACCATTACCACACATAGAACTCAAATTACCATCTGAATTGTAATACACCATTCTGAAATCGGTTTCGGAATCAGTATCCAACAAAATCAATCCATCGGCACCAATTCCAAAACGTCTGTCACACAAATGCGCAACTAATTCTGTGTTTTCTTTTGGGAAAATAGCAGTCCGATTGTCAATCATAACAAAATCGTTTCCCGTTCCTTGGTATTTATAAAATTCTAATTGCATAAATATAAATTATGAAACAAAAGTACGAACTATTAATGAAATGTTAATCACTGTTAAAGTGCGTTAAACTGTTTTTTACAAAAGAATTTCTATTATAAATTTACACGTAAATTTTAAACCAAAATCATTATGAATCGCTTTTCAAGTCTATTTTTAGTATCGCTTTTAAGTGGCGCTGTGACACTAAGTGCATACAAATTATTATTTGAACCTAATGGTTATTTTTCTAAAAACACCAACGGCCTGGTAACTGAAGCCTCAGATTTTTATGGAAAAAGGGTTGGGTATTCACCAGAGAATGTTGATTTTACCACCTCTGCTGAAAAAACTATTCATACAGTAGTTCACGTTAAAAATGTTTCAAGAAGAACCATTACCAATCCAATTATGGAATTCTTTTATGGGTATGGCGGTAGCCAACAACAAGAGCAAATTGGCACTGGATCAGGCGTAATTATCTCAGAGGATGGTTATATAGTAACTAATAACCACGTAGTAAAAGATGCTAACGAAATTGAAATTACTTTAAATAATAAAAAATCCTATAAAGCAAAACTTATTGGTACCGATTCTAAAATGGATATTGCTTTGCTTAAAATCAATGCCGATGAAAAATTACCATACACCGCTTTCGCCAATTCTGATTCAGTTAAAATTGGAGAATGGGTATTAGCTGTTGGAAATCCGTATAACTTAACTTCTACAGTTACTGCTGGAATTGTATCTGCGAAGGCACGAAATTTAGACACAAGCGGAATACAATCTTTTATTCAAACCGATGCGGCGGTGAACCCTGGAAATAGTGGTGGTGCATTAGTAAACACTCGTGGTGAATTAATTGGGATTAACACTATGATCAGTTCCCCAACTGGAAGTTACACCGGCTATTCATTTGCTGTTCCATCCAACATTGCACGAAAAATAATAGAAGATATTATGGAGTATGGCAATGTACAGCGAGGAATACTAGGAGTTGAAGGTGGCGAATTAAATTCAAAGTCGTCAAAAGAATTAGGTATATCTCAAACAGAAGGATTCTATGTAAATAAAGTAACCAAAAGATCTGGAGCAGAAAAAGCTGGACTTCAAAAAGGTGACGTTATTATAAAACTAGACAATCAATCGGTGGCAACTTTTGCAGATTTATCCGGTTATATCAATACCAAAAGACCTAATGACAAAGTAGCTGTTACAATAATTAGAGAAGGTAAAAATAAAGTAATACCTGTAATTCTAAGTAAGAACGATAATTTCAACACCGAGTTTAAAGGCCTCGAATTAGAAAATATTGATTCAAATGACAAAAAAAGATTCCGTTTGAATTATGGTGTGAAAATTAAAGCTATAACAAATGAGAATTTAAAAGCCTATGAAAGAGAACTTTTAGGCAATATTATTTTAAGTATTGATAATTTAAAGGCAACCGATATTGAAACTGTTTCTAAATTATTAAATAACAAAGAAGAAGGTCAAAGTATCCGCATCGAAATGATCAACCAGAACGGAGAAATTTTCAGAATTATTATTTAGTTTTACTTGTAGTTTTTTGAAAAAGCCATCTTGAAAATTCAAGATGGCTTTTTTATTAATTTTTCAATAAATAAATTTACGAAATCGATTGAAATTTTATATTTTTGCAAAATAAATAATTTTTAATCAGTAAAAAGGCATAATCAATACATTTTAATGAAAACCACACATTTATATCAAAAAGAAGTTACTCTACAAGCAGATAGAAGGCAAATAAGTGCCGAATTAATCAAAATAATTAGTGACTTATGGTACGAAAAATCAATAGAGATTGTTTTATTCAGAAACCAATTAATTGATAAGAATGTAAGTGAAATATTAAATCTACACGAATATGCTGGAGCTTTTGTTGGAAAACCAATATCCATTTTTCATTCTATTGATATTGCCCGTGCTTTATCAGAAATTCAATTACCACCATCCAAATTGGATCTTGGAAAACTAACCTACGAGTTTAGTTTAGAAGAAGATAAATACCCAAATGCAAGGTATTTTGTAATGGAGAAGTTAAAAAAAGCTAAATCATCTAAAGAAATAAAACCAAAAGATGTAGTTCTCTATGGTTTTGGAAGAATTGGAAGGCTTTTAGCACGTGAGTTGGTTTCGAAAACAGGAAAAGGCGATCAACTTCGATTAAGAGCCATTGTGGTTCGTGAAAAAAATGACGCAATTACACTAGAAAAAAGGGCTTCTCTATTACGATATGATTCTATACATGGAGATTTTATGGGTTCTGTAGTTGCAGATACTGAAAATAATGCTCTAATTATCAATGGTACAACTGTACATGTTATATCTGCTAGTAGTCCTGAAGAAATAGATTACACAAAATGGAATATAAAAAATGCTTTAGTAATAGATAATACTGGCGCATTTACAACGCAAGAAGCGTTAAGTCGTCACTTAAAATCTAAAGGAGCGCATAAAGTATTGCTAACAGCTCCAGGAAAAGGAGTTCCTAATATTGTTCATGGAGTAAATCAAAACGAATACAATCCTGACGAGATTGATATTTTTTCAGGTGCTTCTTGCACCACCAATGCAATAACGCCTATTTTAAAAGTAATAGAAGATTCTTTAGGCATTGTAAAAGGTCATTTAGAAACGATTCATGCCTATACCAATGATCAAAATTTAGTTGACAATATGCACAAAAAATACCGCCGTGGTCGTGCAGCTGCATTAAATATGGTGATTACAGAAACGGGAGCTGGAACAGCGGTAGCTAAGGCTATCCCTTCTTTGGATGGAAAATTAACTTCAAATGCCATACGAGTTCCAGTACCCAACGGTTCTTTGGTAGTATTAAATTTAGAGGTTAATCAAACTACCACTATAGAAACTGTTAATGCAATTATTAAGAAATCTGCTTTAGAAGGTGAATTAGTTGAACAGATAAAATATTCGTTAAATAATGAATTAGTTTCAACTGATATTGTTGGAACCTCTGCACCATCGATTTATGATAGTAACGCAACAATTGTTTCTAAAGATGGTAAAAATATTGTGTTATACATTTGGTATGACAATGAATATGGTTACAGTCATCAAGTAATTCGTTTAGCTAAATACATTGCTAAAGTAAGACGATTTACTTATTATTAATACTCAGCTTTTTGTTATAGTTTTTAGTTTTTTAGTTTGTTTTCTTTAAGCTGAGTTATTTTAAAATCCGTTTCGAATTTGAAACGGATTTTATATTTAAGAAATTGGCATAACTGTAGTCGACTTTACTTCCGAGATAATAAAGAAACTGTTAATCAAAGACACTTCAGGTAAAACAGATAATTTTTGTTGGTGAAAATAATGATAACTATCCATGTCAGCCAAAACCACTTTGAGTAAGTAGTCAAAATTACCCGAAACAAAATTACATTCCACTACTTCAGGCATATTTAGAATAGACTTGTTAAACTCTTCAGAAACATCGTGAGTTTGTTTCACCAAGGTAACTTGACAATAAACCGTTAAATGAATCCCTAGTTTCTTTTTGTTTACGATGGATACATATTTTTCAATAACCCCTTCCTTTTCTAAACGTTTGACTCGATCATGAACAGGAGTTAAGGACAAATTGATTTTATTTGAAATATCTTTTAAAGTCAAATGTGCATCTTCTTGTAATAACCTAAGTATTTTTTTATCAATGGTGTCGATAGTCATAATAATTATGTAATAAAATTAAACTTGATTCAGTAAGTAGTTATTTTTTCTTTTTACTACTACTTAATAGAATATATAAAGAAAAATAAATAATTAATTTATAATATAAAAGAAAAAAATACTAAATTATATCCAATATTACAATAATTTTTTCTTAATCAATACATTTGTTAATCAATTTTAGAACTAACTTTTAAAAACTACAATTTATGATAATAGGTGTTCCAAAAGAAATCAAAAACAATGAAAATCGTGTTGCACTTACTCCTGCTGGAGTAGCTGAATTTAAAAAGCACGGTCACCAAATTTATATTCAATCAACCGCTGGAGAAAATAGTGGTTTTAATGATGTTGCTTATGTAAATGCTGGAGCGCAAATTTTGCCAACTATTGAAGCTGTTTACGAAATTGCCGAAATGATTATCAAGGTAAAAGAACCAATAGCTTCTGAATATCCTTTGATTAAAAAAGACCAATTGGTGTTTACCTATTTTCACTTTGCTTCCTCTGAACCATTAACTAAAGCAATGATTGAACGCGATGCAATTTGTTTGGCTTACGAAACCGTAGAAAAAACAGACCGCAGTTTGCCTTTATTAGTGCCAATGTCTGAAGTTGCCGGAAGAATGTCTATTCAAGAAGGTGCCAAATATTTAGAGAAACCTATGCAAGGAAAAGGAATTCTTTTAGGAGGAGTTCCAGGTGTAAACCCTGCAAAAGTAGTTGTCTTAGGAGGTGGTATCGTAGGAACTCAAGCAGCTAAAATGGCGGCTGGTTTTGGTGCCAATGTTACAATTATGGATGTAAGCTTAGCGCGTTTGCGTTATTTATCGGATATAATGCCACCTAATGTAACCACATTAATGTCTAACCATTATAATATTTGTGATGCGATTGCAAATGCTGATTTAGTAATCGGAGCCGTGTTAATTCCTGGAGCAAAAGCACCTCATTTGATCACAAAAGACATGTTAAAATTAATGAGTCCAGGCACTGTTGTAGTGGATGTTGCTGTGGATCAAGGAGGTTGTATTGAAACTTGTACACCAACAACTCATGAAAATCCGACTTTTATTATTGATGGAATAGTTCACTATTGTGTAGCTAATATGCCAGGAGCAGTACCTTACACATCTACCTTAGCTTTGACTAATGCTACCTTGCCATACGCAATTCAATTGGCAAACAAAGGATGGAAAAAAGCGTGTTCTGAAAATGAAGAATTGAAAAAAGGATTAAATATCGCCAATGGTAAAATTGTTTACCAAGGAGTTGCTGAAGCATGGGGATTGCCTTATGAAGAAGTAAGTAGTATTTTATAAAATATTAAGTTCCCCACATAATCCAAAAAGCCGGCTTGAATCTACAAGCCGGCTTTTCTATTTATTTTAAACACAATTTATTCCTTAGGTTTTGTAAAATAGTAAATCGGTATTCCAGTCAACATAATTAATACACCCCAACCACAAGTTGAAAATTTAGTGAACAATAATGAAACACAAACTGCCGAAGCAATCAAAATATAGAGCATTGGTAAGAATGGATAACCAAAAGCTTTATAAGGCCTCTCAACATCTGGCATTTTCTTACGAAGTATAAAAATTCCATAAATAGTAAGAATATAGAATATTAAAACTATTATAATTACAAAGTCTAATAAATCTCCATACTTCCCCGTTAAACATAAAAGCGAAGCCCAAACGCATTGTACCCAAAGCGCCCATTCTGGAACACTAGCCGAATTTAAATTGGCTGCCTTTTTCAAAAAAAGACCATCTTTAGCCATCGTGTAATAAACTCTAGCACCTGCCATAATCAAACCATTATTACAAGCAAATGTGGAAATCATAATCATTACAGCAATAATAATTGTTCCCATATCCCCAAAAGTATATTGCGAGGATACTACTGCTACTCGATCGGATTTAGCAGTTGCAATTTCTTCAAGAGGAATTACTGCTAAATACATTAAATTAGTTAATACATAAATAATAGTAACTATAAAAGTTCCAAGAAACAAACTCAAACCTACATTGCGTTTTGGATTTTTAATTTCTCCAGCAATAAAAGTTACTCCATTCCAGGCATCACTCGAAAACAAAGACCCAACCATAGCTGCAGAAATACCAGTTAACAAAGCAGTTCCACCTATTGGCAACCACGAACCAGTATCGGAATTAAATGAACGTGTATTCCAGGCGTCAGACCAATTCGCATTCCAAACTTCTGCTTTTGCAGCTAACAACAATCCGAAAATTATCAAACCAAATAAAGACAGAATTTTAATAACAGTCAAAATTGTTTGTAATGTTTTACTATTCTTAACGCCTCTGCTATTAACATAAGTAAGCAAAACAATTGTGATTATTGATACAATTTGAGCTGCATTTAATTGAAACGAACTAAATTCAAATAGTATATTTTCATCACTAAGCGAAGGAATTAAATACGCTGCAAATTTGGAAAAACCAACACCAACAGCCGCAATGGTTCCTGTTTGAATAACTGCGAAGAAACTCCAACCGTATAAAAAAGCAATTAATTTATTATAAGCCTCTTTTAAATATACATATTGCCCACCCGCCTTTGGAAACATCGCACTCAACTCTCCATAACTTACCGCAGCAATCATTGTTATAATTCCAGAAATCAACCAAATTAAAGTTAGCCAACCTGCCGATCCAACCTGTCTTGCAATGTCAGCACTCACAATAAAAATCCCAGATCCTATCATTGAACCTACGACTAACATTGTTCCGTCTAATAATCCTAATTCGCGCTTAAAATCTTCAGGTTGATTTTCTTTCATATTTATATTTATAGGTTTTGGTTAAATTTTGGTTGGTTAAAGATATACATTTTTTCAAAAAAATATTTCTAACAAATTAAACTAAGTATTATGCCATAAAAAAACTCCTCAAATGAGGAGTTTTTTTATGGTATTTACTGCTGAAGCACCCTATTTATTTGAGTAAAATTCTTCTCATAATACTTTTCTTTTGTAGATGATATTATTACACCGCCATGAGTAGCAGAGTGAATGAATTTTATTTCGCCATCATTTACCTCAACTATCATCCCAACATGGTTAATTTGATTAGCTCCTCTAGTCTTGAAGAATATCAAGTCACCTTTTTGAGCTTGATTAGGATCGACTACAGTACCAATGGTAGCCATCTGATGTGAGGATCTAGGTAATTTAATATCCAGAGAACTAAAAGTAGCATACATTAAACCGGAGCAGTCAAAACCATTTTTTGAAGTTCCTCCTGAACGGTATCTTGATCCTAAATTATCTGATGCCATTCGAATTAATTCATCAGCAAGTTCCTCGCTTGTATTCCACTTAGCTAAACTACTCGCAATGGTTATATTCTCATGATTTGCATCTGTTTGATTCGTCGTTTCAGCAATTAATTTAGTATCATCTGAAACTTCTTCTTGAATCGCTTTTGAACCAACAATTTTCAATTTAGCGCCAACATATAAATTTTTAGCAATAGAAGGATTCTGTATTTCTAATTCCGAAACCGAAATTCCATACTTTTTAGCAATTCCATATTTAGTTTCTTTTGGAAGCACTTCATGCGAAATAGTCGCTACATTTTCTTCAATTGCTTCCTTTTTAACTGTTACAACTTCCTCTTTGACTTTGGAATTTTCTTGAACTCCAATTGATTTTCCTGGCACAGTCTCAATTGGCTTTACAACTGAAGTAACTGCTGCAACACCTTCTTTTATGGGAATCACGATTTTCTGTCCCACCTTTAGGGCTTCCTTTTCTAATATCGGATTAGCTTTATCCAGATCAGTTACTGAAATTCCATATTGTTTTGCTATTCCGAATTTTGTTTCAGATGCTAGAACTTGATGGATTGTTATTTCTGATTGTTTAGTTTGAGGTAAAGAAACACTCTTTTCTTTTTTTTCTTTTAGAACTACTTCTTTTATGGGTTCTAATTTTGATGTTTCTTTCGTATTCTCTTTAACAATCTTCGAAATTACTTTAGAAGGTATTTTTATTTTTTGTCCTGCCTTTAAACCCGTTTCTACTAATTCTGGATTGGCAGTATTTAGATCTTCTAAAGAAACCTCATATTGTTTTGCAATACCAAATAAAGTCTCTTTAGGCTGAACTTCGTGTGTGTTTTCAACAATTACAGTTTTTGATTCTGTTTTTGATTTAATACCCTTAGATGTCGTACGTGGTATTAAAATAATGGATTCTATTTTTAATGTTCGACTGCAATCCGGGTTAAGTTCATAAATAGCACTAGGTTCTATTTTATATTTCTGAGCAATGGCAGTGATTGTTTCTCCTTTTTTTACAGTATGTTTTATCAACTTCTCTTGAGAAAAAACCAACGAAGAATTAACAAGTGTAAAAATAAATAATAATAGGTAGTATTTCATTTGTTCATTAATTTTCATCTCAATTCAAATTCTAAAATTTAAATAGCTACGCATTGAAAAAAACGTTAATGAGATTATTTTAAGGACTACAAAGGTAGGCCTTTTTACTAACTTAATAAGTTAATGCAATTATAAAATTGTTTAACACTAAATACAAAAGCCATTTCAAATTAATCAGTTCTCAATTGAAAAGTAGGTTGCTTACAAAAAAAGCCTAAGATAAACTTAGGCTTTTTATTAGTTATAACATCATTAAATGTTATCCAACAAGTAATTTATGAGAAGGTGCAAACTTAGTTAAGTTAATTCCTTCCACTGCTTTTTTGTACTCTTCTATAGAAGGCGTTCTTCCTAAAACTGTTGACAAAACTACAACTGGAGTAGAAGACAACAATGACTCTCCTTTTTTCTCAGCAGAATCTTCTACTACTCTTCCTTGGAACAAACGAGTAGAAGTTGCCATAACGGTATCTCCTTTAGAAGCTTTCTCTTGGTTACCCATACAAAGGTTACAACCCGGACGCTCTAAATACAACATATTTTCATACTCTGTACGTGCAGCTCCTTTAGGGGCATTATCATCAAATTCAAATCCTGAATATTTTTGCAATACTTCCCAATCGCCTTCCGCTTTTAATTCGTCAACAATATTGTACGTTGGTGGCGCAACTACTAAAGGTGCTTTAAATTCCACTTTACCTTCTTGTTTTTCAATATTTTTAAGCATTTGAGCTAATATTTTCATATCGCCTTTGTGCACCATACAAGATCCGATAAATCCTAAATCTACTTTTTTAGTTCCTCCATAAAAAGAAAGAGGTCTAATGGTATCGTGCGTATATCGTTTAGAAACATCTTTATTATTTACATCTGGATCAGCAATCATAGGCTCATTGATAATATCTAAGTCTATTTCTACCTCAGCATAATATTTTGCATTAGCATCAGGACGTAAAGCAGGTTTATCCCCTGTTTTAATCTCTTCAATTCGCTTATTAGCTTTATTGATAAGACCTTGAAGCACTTTAGTAGCATTATCCATTCCCTTATCAATCATGATTTGGATTCTACCTTTGGCAATTTCCAATGATTCAATCAAGGTATCATCTTCTGAAATACAGATAGACGCTTTTGCTTTCATTTCGGCAGACCAATCCGTAAATGTAAAGGCTTGATCAGCTGTTAAGGTTCCAATATGTACTTCGATAATTCTGCCTTGGAACACGTTTTCGCCTCCAAATTTATGTAGCATTTGCGCCTGAGTAGCATGAACCACATCACGGAAATCCATATACGATTTCATAGTTCCTTTGAAGGTAACCTTTACCGATTCTGGAATTGGCATTGATGCCTCACCTGTAGCTAAAGCCAATGCTACAGTCCCTGAGTCAGCTCCAAAAGCTACCCCTTTTGACATTCTTGTATGCGAGTCACCACCAATGATGATAGCCCAGTCATCAACAGTAATATCGTTCAGTACTTTATGAATAACGTCTGTCATTGCGTGGTAAACACCTTTCGGGTCACGAGCGGTAATCAATCCGAAATCATTCATGAATTGCATTAATTTTGGAATATTAGCTTGTGCTTTTTTATCCCAAACTGAAGCAGTATGACATCCTGATTGGTAGGCTCCGTCAACAATTGGCGAAATCACTTTGGCTGCCATAGATTCTAATTCTTGAGCAGTCATTAATCCTGTTGTATCTTGCGAACCAACAATATTTACTTCTACACGAACATCTGAACCAGCATGTAATACTTTGCCTGGAGTATTTCCAACTGCATTTTTATTGAATATTTTTTCAACAGCCGTAAGTCCTTGTCCTGGATTTGAAACCTCTTTTGAAGGCGCAAAAACAGTAGGAATATCAATTCCTAAAACTTTACAAGCAAATGTTTGAATTTTTTTACCAAAAACAATAGCATAAGATCCACCCGCTTTGATAAACTCTATTTTTTGTGGCGTAAATGATCTTGAAATGTCAATCAATTCTTGATCGCCATTGTATAATTTTTTAGTTTTTGTATTAATCGTTAAAACAGTACCTGTAGCAACAGAGTATACTTGCTCTAATACGGTTTCTCCATTTTCATCGCGAACTAATTCACCATTGGCATCCGTTTTCTTAACCCAGTTTTTTAGATCAATTCCAATACCTCCTGTTACATCAACAGTAGTTAAGAAAATTGGAGAAATACCATTAGTCCCCCCAACAATTGGTGCAATATTTACAAATGGAATATACGGACTAGCTTGCTTTCCTGTCCAAAGTGCCACGTTGTTCACTCCAGACATTCTAGAAGATCCAACACCCATTGTTCCTTTTTCAGCGATTAACATCACACTTTTATCTGGATGTTGCGCTTGAAGGGCTTGAATCTCTTGTTGTGCTTGAGGCGTAATCATACATTTACCATGCAATTCTCGATCTGAACGCGAGTGCGCTTGATTACCGGGTGATAATAAATCCGTTGAAATATCTCCTTCTCCAGCAATAAAAGTAACTACTTTGATTTCTTCTGCAATTTCAGGCAATTTTGTAAAAAACTCCGCTTTTGCATAGCTTTCTAAAATAGCTGCAGCTGTAGCATTCCCATTTGTGTATGCTTCTTTCAATCGAGCCGTGTCAGCATCATAAAGATACACTTGTGTTTTAAGCACATCTGCTGCTTGTTTTGCAATAGCGACATCATTACCTAAAGCCAAATCAAGTAAAACTTCAATAGAAGTTCCACCTTTCATATGAGACAATAATTCAAATGCAAAATCAGGAGTAATTTCATTAACTATTTCTTTTCCAAGAATAATATCTTTTAAGAAATAGGCTTTTTTACCAGCAGCACTTGTGGTTCCTGGTAATGTATTGTATATGAAAAAGTTGAGACAATCTTTTCTGTTCGGCGAATTTACATCTTTAATCTGTAAGATAATTTCACTTAGTAGATCTGCACTATCAATTGGTTTTGGGTGTAATCCTTGACCTTTACGTTCTTCAATTTCTTTGATGTAGTCATTGTAAAGATGCATTGTATTATCTAAACTCATAATATATTTGTTATAATTATTTTTCTATCACAAATTTAAGTATTCTCGACGAGAATTAAAAATAATTTAACAAAAGTCGGGATACTAACAATTATTATTATAAAAAAACGAGTTAAGATAGATTAAATTATTAAAACAATAATTTAATTGAATAGTTGCTAGATAATTATCAAAAAACAATTAGTAAAATAAGAATAATTCTAATGGATAGAATATTAATAAAAATCAGTATACAACTAGGGTTAATTACAGAATTTGACTTATAATTTCTTCTTCTGTAATCCCTTCAGTATCTGCTTTATAGTTTTTTATAATTCGATGACGAAGAATACCAACTGCAACCGCTTTTACATCTTCAATGTCAGGAGAATATTTCCCATTAAAAGCTGCATGTGTTTTAGCTGCTAAAACTAAATTTTGCGAAGCTCTTGGACCAGCTCCCCAATCTAAATAATTTTTCACATAGTCATTTGACAACAAACTGTCTGGGCGTGTTTTACCAACCAAACCTACGGCATATTCAATTACATTATCTGCAACAGGAATTCGACGAATCAATTGTTGAAAATCAATAATTTCTTGAGCCGAAAATAAGGATTGAACTTCCCATTTCTTGTCTGATGTCGTTTGTTTTACAACTAGTACTTCTTCTTCAAAAGTGGGATATTCTAATTTGATAGCAAACATAAATCGGTCCAATTGGGCCTCTGGCAAAGGATAAGTTCCTTCCTGCTCAATTGGGTTTTGAGTAGCTAAAACAAAATAAGGTAAATTTAATTGGTGTTGATAGCCCGCTACAGTAACCGAACGTTCTTGCATCGCTTCTAACAAAGCTGCTTGAGTTTTTGGAGGAGTCCTGTTAATTTCATCCGCTAAAACAATATTGGTAAAAACAGGTCCCTTAATGAATTTGAATTGCCTATTCTCGTCCAAAATTTCACTTCCTAAAATATCTGAAGGCATCAAATCTGGTGTAAATTGAATGCGCTTGAAATCCAAACCTAAGGCTTGCGCCAAAGTATTCACCATTAATGTTTTTGCAAGACCTGGCACGCCTACTAATAAAGCATGACCTCCAGAAAAAACAGCCAGTAAAATTTGATCTATAACCGCATCCTGCCCAACAATAATTTTGGCAATTTCATTTTTAAGAGCAGTTCTTTTTTGAACTAAGTTATGAATAGCGGCTACATCAGACATAGTATAGGACGATTTAAATTAAAAAGAGTTAGCAACATGATTTGAATTCATAAAGCTAACTCTTTTTTGATTTATTTTAAAAAATTATTTTTTCAACCAATTGTTTGTAAATGAACAATCTTTATATTCTCCAATTATTTTTATATAGGTGTCTTTAATTTTATCATCAAACCATTTTCCGATAGCTTTGATTTGCTTCTCCTTTAAAGCTAATTCTTTTATTTTAGTATAATCTTTGGCATAATCAGCGGTATGCTCATTAATTCTATTAGTTACGGTAACCAATTTAAATTGTTTTTTCCCTTCTTGCGGCTCCTCAACAAATGGACTTGACAATTCATTTTCTTTTAAATTAGAAACTTGAGCATACAAACTCGGATCCATTTTTGTCAATTCAAAACGGGTGTCTTGTGTTTTTGGATTAATTAAAACTCCACCATTAGTTCTAGTTTCTTTCTCATCAGAAAGGGTTCTGGCTGCTTCCGCAAAAGTAATTTCTTTATCTACAATTCGTTTACGAATTAAAGTGATTTTCTCTTTAGCCTCAAGTAAGGCTTCCTCTGTAACTTTTGGTGCTAATAAAATGTGACGCAATTCAACTTCTTGCCCTTTAACTTTCTCAACAAAAATAATATGATACCCATATTCTGTCTCAAAAGGCTCTGATATTTCTCCTTCATCAAGACTAAATGCAACATCTTTGAATTCTTTTACAAATGGAGTTTTTCGGTTCATTTTGTAATAACCACCACTGGATCTTGATCCTGGATCTTGAGAATAAAGTACCGCTTTGGTTGCAAAACTTGACCCTTCTTGAATCTCTTTTTTGAACCCATTCAATCGATCTATAACTTTCTGTTTATCAGCATCCGAAATTTTAGGTTTAACCACAATTTGGGCAACCTCCATTTCAGCACTAAAAACAGGTAATTCATCTTTTGGTATTTTTTTGAAAAAATTTCGAACTTCTTCTGGAGTAATTTCAACATCATCTACAATTTTCTTTTGCATTTCTGTCGTTAACTTGTTCTCTTTTAAAATATCAAAAAAATATGTTCTAAAGTCTTCTTCATTATCTTTCTTGTAGTATTCTACAATTTTATCCATAGAACCTAACTGCTCTGTCATATAATTCAAACGTTCATCCATCATAGTTTTCACCTCTGAATCTGTAACCTTGACACTGTCCTGAACTGCTTGATGCGCATACAGTTTATCTTCCATTAGCTTACCTAACATCTGACATCTTGTTATATCTTTTACAGAACCACCTTGACTAGAAATTTCTAAATAAGCTTTGTCAATATCTGAATCTAGGATGATATATTCCCCCACTGTAGCAATAATTCCATCAATTTTCATTTTTTTAGAAGAATCTACTTTTGGAGTTTCTTTTACGGGATTGTCTTTGATAATTTCTTGAGCAGAAACCAAGGCAACTGAAAAAATAAGTAGTAAAGTTAAAATGTGTTTTTTATTGTTTAAAAAACTTGAGATAAACGGAAATTGAAAAATCATTTTTATTGGTTTATTTAATGAACAAATCCAAAGCAATACAAAGACTGACTTAGTTTGTAGACTTAAAATAGTAAAGTCGAAAATTTAGTTTAGAAATCAAAATTAACTTAAATTCCATAACTGCCAACAAAAATAACAAATACAATAGAGAATACAAGTGAAGTGAGTACTATTAACAAAAAATTATTAAGATGCTTGCTAGAATAGCTTTTTCAATTAAAGCGCTATTAATCCTGGTTATCGGAAAACTTCATTCTATTGAAGTTAAGCAGCATTAAAATCATTTAAAGTGTTACTATTGAGGCAAACTAAATTGATTTAAATTCAATCCTTGAAATACATCATAGAAATAAAATTGTAATTAGTTATTTAGTGAAGTAAATAGTATTTTTGCAATCCATTATAGCAATTATGAGTTTTTTAGAAGAAATACAACGCAGGAGAACATTTGGAATTATTTCCCATCCCGATGCCGGGAAAACTACGCTAACTGAAAAATTACTTCTTTTTGGAGGGGCGATTCAGGAAGCGGGTGCTGTGAAAAATAATAAGATCAAGAAAGGTGCAACATCCGATTTTATGGAGATTGAACGCCAAAGAGGGATTTCGGTTTCGACTTCGGTTTTGGCATTCAATTATAAGGAGAAAAAAATCAACATTCTTGACACACCCGGGCATAAAGATTTTGCTGAAGATACGTTTCGAACGTTAACTGCAGTAGATAGTGTAATTGTTGTGATTGACGTTGCTAAAGGGGTCGAGGAACAAACTGAAAAATTAGTTTCGGTTTGCCGAATGAGAAACATCCCAATTATTGTCTTCATCAATAAATTAGACCGTGAAGGAAAAGATGCTTTTGACTTGATGGATGAAGTGGAGCAAAAGTTAGGATTGACAGTTACACCTTTGAGTTTCCCAATCGGAATGGGATATGACTTTCAAGGAATTTACAATTTATGGGAGCAAAACATCAACTTGTTTAGTGGCGATAGCCGCAAGAATATTGAAGAAACAATAGCTTTTTCAGACGTGCAAAGTCCGGATTTAGAAAAAATAATTGGCCAGAAACCCGCTGATAAATTACGTGAAGAACTAGAATTAATCGACGAGGTTTATCCAAAATTTGACCGTCAGGACTATTTAGACGGAAAATTGCAACCTGTATTTTTTGGTTCAGCTTTGAATAATTTTGGGGTTAGAGAATTGCTAGATTGCTTTGTAGCCATTGCTCCTTCACCTCGACCTAAAGATTCAGAAACGCGTTTAGTGGATCCAAAAGAAGAAAAAATGTCGGGCTTTGTATTCAAAATCCACGCGAATATGGATCCAAAACACCGTGACCGTTTAGCATTTATCAAAATTGTTTCGGGAACTTTTGAACGCAACAAACCGTATTTCCACGTACGACAAAAGAAGAATTTAAAATTTTCAAGTCCCAACGCCTTTTTTGCAGAAAAAAAAGAAATTGTAGATATCTCCTACCCTGGTGATATTGTGGGATTGCACGATACCGGAAACTTCAAAATTGGTGATACGTTAACCGAAGGAGAAGCAATGAGTTTTAAAGGTATTCCGAGTTTCTCACCAGAACACTTCCGTTACATTAATAATGCTGACCCATTAAAAGCGAAACAACTAGACAAAGGAGTAGACCAATTAATGGACGAAGGAGTGGCGCAGTTGTTTACACTAGAAATGAATAATCGTAAAGTAATTGGAACGGTAGGTGCACTTCAGTACGAAGTTATTCAATACCGTTTAGAACATGAATATGGTGCAAAATGTACCTATGAAAACTTTCCCGTTCACAAGGCTTGTTGGGTAAAACCAGATGATGCTAAAAATGAGGAATTCAAAGAATTCAAACGCATCAAACAAAAGTTTTTGGCACACGATAAATACGGACAATTAGTTTTTTTAGCTGATTCTGATTTTACAATTCAAATGACGCAAAGTAAATACCCTACCGTAAAATTATTTTTTACTTCAGAATTTGATTAGATAGAAAAAAAGAGGCTCCAAATATTGGAGCCTCTTTTTTTTATGCTTGTCCCGCAGGACCAAAATTCAGTGGAATTGGAACTTGCTCTGTATCTTTAATTTCGCCATGAGCAACTTCAAAACGATGTATATTTTCTCCAATAGCTTTTAATAATCTTTTAGCATGTTGGGGAGTTAAAACAATTCTTGATTTAACTTTTGCTTTAGGAATTCCCGGCATAATGCTCACGAAATCTAAAACAAATTCTGAAGAAGAATGATTAATTATAGCCAAATTAGAATAAATCCCTTCAGCTGTTTGCTCATCTAATTCAATATTGATTTGCTCTTGTTGCTCCATAATAAAAAGATTAAAAAAGTAAAAAAATCAAAGTCTGTATTCCTACAGACTTTGAAAATTTATGAATTGAATTAATAAATATACTCCTCTTTGTTAGCCATCATTTCATTGTAATCATCTTTAGATCCAACAATAGTATGATCGTATTCTCTCATACCTGTACCTGCTGGAATTCTGTGACCTACAATTACATTTTCTTTCAGACCTTCTAAGTAATCAACTTTACCTGCTACTGCAGCTTCGTTTAATACTTTAGTAGTTTCTTGGAAAGAAGCTGCTGAAATAAATGATTTCGTTTGTAAAGATGCTCTAGTTATACCTTGAAGTACTGGCGTAGCAGTTGCTGTAATTACATCACGTGCTACAACTAGGTTTTTATCTGTACGTTTTAACAATGAGTTTTCATCACGCAACTGACGCGGTGTGATAATTTGTCCTGGTTTCAATGTATCAGAATCACCTGCATCTTCTACCACTTTCATTCCGTATAACTTATCGTTTTCTAAGATGAAATCTTTAGTATGGATTAATTGATCTTCTAAGAACAAAGTATCTCCTGGATCTTGAACACGTACTTTACGCATCATTTGACGAATAACTACTTCAAAGTGTTTGTCGTTAATTTTCACCCCTTGTAAACGGTATACTTCTTGAATTTCATTTACCAAGTACTGTTGTACAGCAGCTGGCCCTTGAATTCTCAAAATATCATCAGGAGTAATAGCACCATCAGACAAAGGAACACCTGCTTTTACAAAGTCATTTTCTTGAACCAAGATTTGACTAGATAATTTAACTAGGTATTTCTTCACTTCACCAAATTTAGATTCGATGATGATCTCGCGATTACCACGTTTGATTTTTCCGAAAGATACAACACCGTCAATTTCAGACACTACAGCTGGATTTGATGGATTACGAGCTTCTAACAACTCGGTAATTCTTGGTAAACCTCCAGTGATATCTCCAGATTTAGAAGAACGACGTGGAATTTTAACTAAAATCTTACCGGCTTTAATTTTCTCGCCATCATCAACCATCAAGTGAGCTCCAACAGGTAAGTTGTACGAACGAATCAATTCATTGTCTTTACCATAAACCAATAAAGTTGGAATTAATTTTTTGTTTCTTGACTCAGAAATTACTTTTTCTTGGAAACCAGTTTGCTCATCAATTTCTACCATGAACGATTGTCCTTGCTCTAAATCTTCATAAGCAATTTTACCAGTAAACTCAGAAATAATAACTCCATTATATGGATCCCATTTACAGATTACTTCTCCTTTTGCAACTGACTGTCCGTCTTTTACAAAAATACTAGAACCGTAAGGTATATTATTTGTACTTAATAAAATACCTGTTTTTTCATCGATTAATTTCAATTCAGTAGAACGAGAAACAACAATATCCACAGCATTTCCTTCGCTATCTTCTCCTTTAACTGTTTTTAAATCTTCGATTTCAAGTTTACCTGGGAAACGAGCAATAATACTTGATTCCTCTGATATACCTCCCGCAACCCCACCTACGTGGAATGTACGAAGTGTTAATTGTGTTCCAGGCTCTCCAATAGATTGAGCAGCAATTACACCAACTGCTTCTCCTCTTTGCGTGATTTTACCAGTAGCTAAGTTTCTACCGTAACATTTAGCACAGATTCCTTTTAAAGCCTCACAAGTTAATGGAGAACGAACTTCAACTTTTTCAATTGGTGAAGCTTCAATTGCTTTAACAATTGCTTCTGTTATTTGTTCTCCAGATGCAACTAATACTTCGTTATCCAAAGGATTAATAACATCTTGTAATGCAACTCGTCCAAGAATTCTTTCACCTAAAGATTCAACGATTTCTTCGTTTTTCTTCAAAGCAGAAACTTCAACACCTCTTAAAGTACCACAATCATCAATATTTACAATAACATCTTGAGAAACGTCATGTAATCTTCTTGTTAAGTACCCTGCATCCGCAGTTTTAAGAGCGGTATCCGCTAGACCTTTACGAGCACCGTGAGTAGAAATAAAGTACTCAAGGATCGATAGACCTTCCTTAAAGTTAGATAAAATCGGGTTTTCAATAATTTCACCACCACCAGCAGTTGATTTTTTTGGCTTAGCCATCAAACCACGCATACCAGTCAATTGACGAATTTGTTCTTTAGATCCCCTTGCTCCAGAATCAAGCATCATATACACAGAGTTGAAACCTTGTTGGTCTTCTCTAATGTTTTTCATTGCTGCCTCTGTCAATTGAGCATTGGTTGAAGTCCATACATCAATAACTTGGTTATAACGTTCGTTATTGGTGATAAGACCCATGTTATAGTTAGCAGAAATACCTTCAACTTGCGCTCTTGCATCTGCAATTAATTGTGGCTTTTGATCTGGAATTCTAATATCTCCTAATGAGAATGACAATCCACCTTTAAAGGCAAATTTGTACCCCATATCTTTCATATTATCCAAGAAAGCAGCTGTAGTAGGTACATCAGTTACACTTAAAATGTGACCAATAATATCTCTTAAGTTTTTCTTAGTTAATACATCATTGATGTATCCAGCAGCTTCAGGAACTACTTCATTAAACAAGACACGACCTGCAGTAGTTTGGATTATTTTGTAAACCAACTCTCCATTTTCGTTAAAATCTTTAGCTCTAATTTTTACACGAGCATTCAATTCTAATTGTCCTTCGTTTAATGCGATGTTTACCTCTTCAGCAGAATAGAAAGTCAAATCTTGACCTAAAATTTTATGCTCAGGAGTTGATAAACGTTCTTTGGTCATATAATATAGACCCAAAACCATGTCTTGAGAAGGTACCGTGATAGGAGCTCCGTTAGCAGGGTTCAAAATATTGTGAGAAGCCAACATTAATAATTGTGCCTCCAAGATTGCTTCTGGCCCTAATGGCAAGTGAACTGCCATCTGGTCACCATCAAAATCCGCGTTGAATGCCGTACACACTAAAGGGTGTAATTGGATTGCTTTTCCTTCAATTAATTTTGGCTGGAACGCTTGGATACCTAAACGGTGCAAAGTAGGAGCACGATTCAGTAATACTGGGTGTCCTTTAATTACATTTTCAAGGATGTCCCAAACTACAGGCTCTTTTTTGTCAATTATTTTTTTAGCTGATTTTACCGTTTTAACAATACCTCTTTCAATCAATTTACGGATTACAAAAGGTTTGTACAATTCAGATGCCATATCTTTTGGGATACCACATTCGAATAATTTCAACTCAGGTCCGACAACAATTACCGAACGAGCAGAATAATCCACACGTTTTCCAAGTAAGTTTTGACGGAAACGTCCTTGCTTACCTTTCAATGAATCAGATAATGATTTTAATGGTCTGTTTGATTCTGTTTTTACTGCAGATGCTTTACGAGTATTATCAAAAAGTGAATCCACAGATTCTTGCAACATACGTTTTTCGTTTCTCAAGATTACTTCAGGAGCTTTGATCTCCATCAATCTTTTCAAACGGTTGTTACGTATAATTACACGACGGTATAAATCATTCAAATCAGAAGTAGCAAAACGACCTCCATCTAGTGGCACAAGCGGACGTAATTCTGGTGGAATAACTGGAACTACTTTCATAATCATCCACTCAGGACGGTTCTCACGGTTCAAGTTAGACTCACGGAAAGATTCTACAACTTGTAATCTTTTTAATGCTTCTGTTTTACGTTGTTTAGACGTTTCGTTATTAGCGCTATGACGTAAACTGTATGACAACTCGTCTAAGTCGATACGTGCTAATAAATCCATAATACACTCTGCTCCCATTTTGGCAACAAATTTATTTGGATCAAAATCGTCTAAATATTGATTGTCAGCAGGAAGTGTATCTAAAATATTCAAATACTCTTCTTCTGTCAAGAAATCTAATCGTTGTACTGGTTCTCCTTCAGCATTTTGAGCAATACCCGCTTGGATTACTACGTATCTTTCGTAGTAAATAATCATGTCTAATTTCTTAGACGGTAATCCAAGGATGTATCCAATTTTGTTTGGAAGCGAACGGAAATACCAGATATGAGCAATTGGCACAACAAGGTTGATGTGTCCTACTCTATCTCTACGTACTTTTTTCTCGGTAACTTCTACACCACAACGGTCACAAATAATTCCTTTGTATCGAATTCTTTTGTATTTCCCACAAGCACATTCAAAATCCTTAACAGGACCAAAAATTCTTTCGCAGAAAAGTCCGTCACGCTCTGGTTTGTGCGTTCTGTAGTTGATAGTTTCAGGCTTTAATACTTCACCTCTTGATTCTTTTAAGATAGATTCAGGAGAAGCAAGTCCTATCGAAATTTTATTGAACCTTTTAACTGGGTTCTTATCCTTATTGTTATTTCTATTATTCATCATAGTTTTTACTATTGATTTAATTGCAATTAAAAAATTGATTTAGATTTATGATATGTTTCAATTTGCGGTTAAACTCTTCAAAACAAATCATTCAGCTAATACCTCGAATTACTTCTCTAAACTTCAAACTCTATTTGAAGTGCTAGTTATAAAAACCTAAAGGCTTCAATAAAAAATCGGAACGGTTTACGGGTATAAATCCTTAAAAACTTATTATAAATAAGTATTCAGTTCCAAAAAATTGGAACTGAATACAGCATTCTGTTTTATTCTTCTAATCTGATATCTAAACCAAGACCTTTTAATTCATGCATCAATACATTGAATGATTCCGGCAATCCTGGTTCTGGCATTGATTCACCTTTAACGATAGCTTCGTAAGATTTAGCTCTACCAATTACGTCATCTGATTTTACAGTCAAGATTTCTCTTAATGTACTTGATGCTCCATAAGCTTCAAGAGCCCAAACCTCCATCTCTCCAAAACGTTGACCTCCAAATTGAGCTTTACCACCCAATGGTTGTTGAGTAATCAACGAGTATGGTCCGATAGAACGTGCGTGCATTTTATCATCTACCATGTGTCCTAATTTCAACATATAGATAACACCCACAGTTGCAGCTTGGTGGAAACGTTCTCCAGTTCCTCCATCATAAAGATGTGTATGTCCAAAACGTGGTACACCTGCTTCATCAGTCAAGGCATTGATTTCGTCTAAAGAAGCACCATCAAAAATTGGAGTAGCAAATTTTCTACCCAAGTTCATTCCAGCCCATCCTAAAACAGTCTCATAAATCTGACCAATGTTCATACGAGATGGTACCCCAAGTGGATTCAATACGATATCTACTGGTGTTCCGTCTTCCAAGAAAGGCATATCTTCATGACGAACGATACGAGCAACAATACCTTTGTTACCGTGACGACCCGCCATTTTATCCCCAACTTTCAACTTACGTTTTTTAGCGATATATACTTTCGCTAATTTCAAGATTCCAGCTGGCAATTCATCTCCAACAGTAATCGTGAATTTTTCTCTACGTAAAGCTCCTTGTAAGTCGTTCAATTTAATTTTATAGTTATGAATCAAATCATTAACCATTTTATTAGTTGCATCATCAGCAACCCATTGACCTTTACTTAAGTGAGCAAAATCTTCAACAGCATATAACATTTTTTGAGTATATTTTTTACCTTTTGGTAAAACTTCTTCACCCAAATCGTTCATTACACCTTGAGATGTTTTCCCATTTACGATTACGAACAATTTCTCAACTAATTTGTCTTTTAATTCAACAAATTTGGTTTCGAATTCTGATTCAAGTGCTGTTAAAGCATCTTTATCTTGCGTTCTCTTACGTTTATCTTTTACCGCTCTTGCGAATAACTTTTTGTCTAAAACAACACCGTGTAAAGAAGGAGACGCTTTTAATGAAGCATCTTTTACATCACCTGCTTTATCTCCGAAGATGGCACGAAGCAATTTCTCTTCTGGAGTAGGATCTGATTCTCCTTTTGGCGTAATTTTTCCGATAAGAATATCTCCAGGTTTCACCTCGGCTCCAATTCTGATCATACCGTTTTCATCCAAGTCTTTTGTAGCCTCTTCAGAAACGTTAGGAATATCATTCGTTAACTCTTCGTTACCTAATTTAGTATCTCTCACTTCTAATGAATAATCATCAACGTGAATAGAGGTAAAGATATCGTCGCGAACTACTTTCTCAGAAATTACAATCGCATCCTCAAAGTTGTACCCTTTCCAAGGCATGAAGGCTACTTTAAGGTTTCTACCTAAAGCTAACTCTCCATTTTGAGTTGCATATCCTTCAGATAAAACTTGACCCGGAACTACTCTATCCCCTTTTCTTACGATAGGTTTCAAGTTAATACTTGTTCCTTGGTTGGTTTTTCTAAACTTAATTAAATTGTATGTTTTCTCATCCGTATCAAAACTTACCATGCGCTCTTCTTCAGAACGATCGTATTTAATAGTAATGATGTTAGCATCAACGTACTCTACTACACCATGGCCTTCTGCATTTATTAAAACTCTAGAATCAGAAGCCACTTGACGCTCTAAACCAGTTCCTACAATTGGAGCTTCTGGGCGAATCAATGGTACAGCTTGACGCATCATGTTTGATCCCATCAATGCACGGTTCGCATCATCATGTTCCAAGAAAGGAATTAATGAAGCTGAAATCGATGCAATTTGATTAGGAGCAACGTCAGTATAATGAACATTTGATGGTTCAATTACAGGGAAATCACCTTCTTGACGTGCAATTACGTTATCAGCAGTAATTTTTCCTGAATTATCCATTTGAATGTTTGCTTGCGCAATCATCATACCTTCTTCTTCTTCTGCGCTCAAGTAAACCGGAGTAGATTCTAAATCAACTACACCATTAGTTACTTTACGGTAAGGAGTCTCAATGAATCCCATACCATTCACTTTTGCATAAACACCTAGAGAGGATATCAAACCAATGTTTGGTCCCTCTGGAGTTTCAATTGGACATAAACGTCCGTAGTGCGTGTAGTGAACGTCACGAACCTCGAAACCAGCTCTTTCTCTTGAAAGTCCACCTGGTCCAAGTGCAGATAATCTTCTTTTGTGTGTAATCTCAGCTAATGGATTCGTTTGATCCATAAATTGAGACAACTGGTTAGTTCCAAAGAAAGAGTTGATTACTGATGATAATGTTTTAGCATTAATCAAATCAATAGGTGTAAACACCTCGTTATCTCTAACGTTCATTCGTTCTCTAATAGTTCTAGCCATACGAGCTAAACCAACACCGAATTGTTGAGACAATTGTTCACCAACTGTTCTTACACGACGGTTTGATAAGTGATCGATATCATCAATCTCTGCTTTAGAGTTGATTAATTCAATCAAATATTTTACAATAGTAATGATATCTTCTTTGGTAAGCACTTGCTTTTCCATTGGGATATCCAAACCAAGTTTTTTGTTCATTCTATAACGACCTACTTCACCTAAGTTATAACGCTGGTCAGAGAAGAACAATTTATCGATAATGCCTCGAGCAGTTTCTTCATCAGGCGGTTCTGCGTTACGCAATTGTCTGTAAATATGCTCAACAGCTTCTTTTTCAGAGTTTGTTGGGTCTTTTTGTAACGTATTATGAATGATAGCATAATCACCTTGATTAGCATCTTCTTTATGTAACAAAATAGATTTAACGTTAGAATCGATGATTTCTTCTACATTATCTTTGTCGATAATCGTATCTCTATCAAGGATAATCTCGTTACGTTCGATAGAAACAACTTCGCCAGTATCTTCGTCAACGAAATCTTCGTGCCATGTGTTCAATACACGTGCCGCTAATTTTCTACCAATATATTTTTTAAGTCCTGTTTTAGAAACTTTAATTTCTTCAGCAAGGTCAAAAATTTCAAGGATATCTTTATCTCTTTCGAAACCAATAGCTCTAAATAAAGTAGTTACTGGTAATTTTTTCTTTCTATCGATATAAGCATACATTACGCTATTGATATCAGTAGAAAATTCTATCCAAGAACCTTTAAAAGGAATTACTCTGGCAGAATATAATTTAGTTCCATTAGCATGGAATGATTGTCCAAAGAAAACACCAGGTGATCTGTGCAATTGTGAAACAACTACACGTTCAGCACCATTGATAACAAAAGTACCACTTGGAGTCATGTAAGGAATTGTTCCAAGATATACATCTTGTACAATAGTTTCAAAGTCTTCGTGTTCTGGATCTGTACAGTACAGTTTTAAACGCGCTTTTAAAGGCACACTATACGTAAGACCTCTTTCTATACATTCTTGAATTGTATAACGTGGTGGATCTACAAAATAATCGAGAAATTCTAATACAAAGTTATTTCTTGTATCTGTGATTGGGAAGTTTTCCATGAAGGTATTATACAACCCTTCGTCGCCTCTTTCGTCAGATTTAGTTTCCAATTGGAAAAAATCCTTAAACGATTTAACCTGTACATCTAGAAAATCTGGATATGCAGGAATATTTTTAGTAGAGGCAAAATTCAATCTTTCAGTCTGATTCGTTATCATCGATGGACAAAATTTTGATTTAAAAAAAGTAATTTTTTGTGTAAAACACTGTTTAATTTATACTTTCTTTTTTGTAACCAACACATCTTTAAAAGCAAACTAAAACAGTGCACTCTTTTTCTTCGTATTGATCAAAAACTTTTTCGTATTTTAAACTAATTTATAATAAAATTGGCTATAATTTTATTATACGAAAAATGGTTTAGGTCATTGAGTTACTACTCAAGACCTAAACCTTGTTCTAAAACTATGTAAAAGTTATTTTAACTCAACAACAGCTCCAGCTTCTTCTAAAGATTTTTTAAGCCCTTCAGCTTCTTCTTTAGATACACCTTCTTTAACGTTGCTTGGAGCACCGTCAACTACATCTTTAGCTTCTTTCAAACCTAAACCTGTAAGTTCTTTTACTAACTTAACAACTGCTAATTTAGAAGCACCTGCATCTTTCAATACTACTGTAAATTCTGATTGCTCAGAAGCTCCACCAGCATCACCACCACCAGCAGCAACTACTACAGCTGCAGCAGCAGGCTCGATACCATACTCATCTTTTAATATTGTTGCTAATTCGTTAACTTCTTTTACTGTTAGGTTAACTAATTGTTCTGCGAATTGTTTCAAATCTGCCATTTTTTCTATCGTTTTAAAATGATTTGTAAAATATAATTTATTATTGTGCGCGTTATCTACACTTAATCAAGCAAAGCTTAATTAAGCAACCTCTTCGTCTTTGAAGTGGTTTTGAAGAGCAGAAATAACTCGTTGTGCTGGTGATTGAAGTAATCCAATAATTTCGCCAATAAGTTCTTCTTTCGATTTGATAGTTGCCAAAGCATCTAATTGATCGTCTCCAATGTAAATTTCAGAATTAATGAAAGCTCCTTTTAATACAGGCTTATCTGATTTTTTTCTGAAATCTTTAATGATTTTTCCAGGTGCATTAGCTATATCTGAAATAAAAATAGCGCTGTTTCCAGTTAATACTGAAGGTAAGTCACCATAATCATTATCAGAAGCTTCCATTGCTTTTGCAAGCAACGTGTTTTTTACAACCTCTAATTTAATACCTGCTTTAAAACAAGCTCTTCTCAAGTCTGAAGTAGTTTCTGCGTTTAATCCAGAAATATCAGATACATAAATAATATTTGTACCAGCTAACTGTGCAGTTAATTCTTCAATCGCGATTGATTTTTCTTCTCTAGTCATACTAAAAATTATTAACTACCAATTATACTGCTTTAGGGTCCAATGCAATAGCAGGACTCATTGTGCTTGTAAGGTGAATACCTTTAATGTAGGTACCTTTAGCAGCAGTTGGTTTAAGTTTGATTAATGTTTGAATAATTTCGTGTGCATTGTCATAGATTTTATCAGCATCAAAAGATACTTTACCTATTCCTGCATGTACAATACCAGTTTTGTCAACTTTGAAATCGATTTTACCAGCTTTAACTTCTTGAACTGCTTTTGCAACATCCATAGTTACCGTACCTGTTTTTGGGTTTGGCATTAAACCTCTAGGTCCTAAAACACGACCTAATGGACCTAATTTACCCATAACAGCAGGCATAGTGATGATCACATCAATATCAGTCCAACCGTCTTTAATTTTTTGAAGGTAATCATCTAAACCAACGTGGTCTGCACCAGCCGCTTTAGCTTCAGCTTCTTTATCTGGAGTTACAAGAGCCAAAACTCTTACATCTTTACCAGTTCCATGAGGTAATGTTACCACTCCTCTAACCATTTGATTCGCTTTTCTAGGATCAACTCCTAAACGTACTGCGATATCAACAGACTCATCAAATTTTGCAGAAGCAATTGCTTTAATCAATACCGAAGCATCTTTCAATGAATACAATTTGTTCTTTTCAATTTTTGAAGCAGCCTCTTTTTGCTTTTTTGTCAATTTTGCCATGTCTTTCTCTTAATTAAAAAGGAGCGTCTCCTGATACAGTTATACCCATAGATCTAGCTGTTCCAGCTACCATACTCATTGCTTTTTCAATTGTAAAAGCATTTAAGTCAGGCATTTTGTCTTCAGCAATTGCTCTAATTTGTTCCCAAGTAACACTAGCTACTTTTTTACGATTAGGCTCTCCTGAACCAGATTTTAGCTTTGCAGCTTCCAATAACTGAACTGCTGCTGGAGGAGTCTTAACGACAAAATCGAATGATTTGTCTTTGTACACAGTGATTTGCACTGGACAAATTTTGCCAGGTTTATCTTGAGTTCTAGCATTAAATTGCTTACAGAACTCCATGATGTTTACCCCAGCAGCTCCTAAAGCAGGTCCAACCGGTGGCGACGGATTCGCAGCACCTCCCTTAACTTGTAGTTTAACTACCTTACTAATTTCTTTAGCCATTTTTTAAAAAATTTAACATTACACTCAATGGAAGCGAGAATAATGGTTATTATAGATGTAACAAAAATTATACTTTTTCAACTTGCATGAAACTTAATTCTAATGGAGTCTTTCTTCCGAAAATTTTCACCATTACCTCAAGTTTACGCTTTTCTTCATTTATTTTTTCAACTGTACCGTTGAAACCATTAAAAGGTCCATCAATAACCTTAATAGTCTCTCCTATGTTGAAAGGTATAGACTGAGTATCTGTTGTAACAGCTAACTCATCCACTTTACCTAACATTCTATTTACCTCTGCAATACGCAAAGGAACTGGCTCACCATTTTTAGTTTCACCTAAAAAACCAATTACACTAGTAATAGACTTAATAATATGCGGAATCTCACCAACTAAGTTAGCTTCAATCATAACATAGCCAGGAAAATATACTTTATCCTTAGCTATTTTTTTACCGTCTTTAACAGTAACTATTTTTTCTGTCGGTACTAGAACTTGAGAAACATAATCTCCCATCCCTAGACGCGTAATTTCAGTCTCGATATAAGCTTTCACTTTATTCTCTTGACCGCTTACTGCACGAACGACATACCACTTCTTGATATTATTATCTGTCATTACAAAAAAATTAAGCTTTTAACCAGTTAAAAAATCCAGCTAATGCTTTTGCAAAAGCCTCATCTACTCCCCAAGTTGCCAAGGCGAATACCACTGAAAAAACAGCAACAACAATTGTTAGACGTTGTACTTCAGACCAAGCTGGCCAAGTTACATTTGATTTTAACTCTTCAAATGCTTCCGATATGTAATTAACAACTTTTGTCATTATGATATATATTTTGCACGGGCGGAGGGATTCGAACCCCCATCAACGGTTTTGGAGACCGCTATTCTACCCTTGAACTACGCCCGTTTGTTAATAAAAGCCAGTAATGTTTCCACTACTGGCTTTTCATTTCTATACTTAAAAAGTACTATAGAATTTCAGTTACCTGACCAGCACCTACAGTTCTACCACCCTCACGGATAGCGAAACGTAAACCTACATTCATAGCAATTTCGCTCAATAATTTAACTTCAATAGTTAAGTTATCTCCAGGCATTACCATTTCTACACCAGCAGGTAAAGTAATTACACCTGTTACGTCTGTTGTACGAACATAGAATTGTGGACGGTAGTTATTGTGGAATGGTGTGTGACGACCACCTTCTTCTTTTTTCAAGATATACACCTCAGCTTTGAAGTGAGCGTGTGGTTTTACAGAACCTGGTTTTACAATAACCATACCTCTTTTGATATCTTCTTTAGCAACACCTCTTAACAAGATACCTGCGTTATCTCCAGCCTCACCTCTATCAAGGATTTGACGGAACATTTCGATACCTGTAATAGTAGATGTCAATTTCTCAGCACCCATACCGATGATTTCAACTGGATCTCCAGTGTTACAAACTCCAGTTTCGATACGACCTGTAGCAACAGTTCCACGACCTGTAATTGTAAATACATCTTCGATTGGCATCAAGAATGGTTTTTCAGTATCACGAACTGGCTCTTCAATCCAAGCATCAACAGCTTCCATCAATTCAATGATTTTAGGAACCCAGTTTGGATCATTGTTCAATCCACCTAAAGCAGAACCTTGAACAACAGGACCATTATCTCCATCATACTCGTAGAAAGATAATAAATCTCTGATTTCCATTTCTACTAATTCTAATAATTCCGCGTCATCAACCATATCCACTTTGTTCATGAATACAACGATTCTTGGAATACCTACTTGACGTCCTAAAAGGATGTGCTCACGTGTTTGTGGCATTGGACCATCTGTAGCAGCAACTACTAAGATAGCACCGTCCATTTGAGCAGCACCAGTAACCATGTTCTTAACGTAATCCGCGTGACCTGGACAGTCAACGTGAGCGTAGTGACGGTTAGCTGTTTCATACTCTACGTGTGAAGTATTAATTGTAATACCTCTTTCTTTTTCTTCTGGAGCATTATCAATTTGATCAAATGATTTTGCTTGACAGTAACCAGCATCAGATAATACTTTCGTGATTGCTGCTGTTAAAGTTGTTTTACCGTGATCCACGTGTCCGATCGTACCAATATTTAAGTGTGGTTTCGAACGGTTAAAGGTTTCTTTTGCCATTTTACTTAATTTTTAATCTTAGTTTATATTTATTAGTGTTCAAATATTCTTTTTTTGAGCCAATGACGGGAATTGAACCCGTGACCTCTTCCTTACCAAGGAAGCACTCTACCCCTGAGCTACACCGGCAAGGATTGTAAAGTTTTCACCGGCGACCTTAAATTTTGAATCAATTTAGATTTAAAATATAAGACATATTAGGATTACAAGCAAGCTTATGATCCGTAAGGGTGAACCCTTACTAAATTTTCAAATCAAATTTTTTATTAAAACAAGTTTTATAAAAAATTTCATTACTGAAAATTTTGTGGGGAGAGCAGGATTCGAACCTGCGAAGTTCACACAGCAGATTTACAGTCTGCCCTCGTTGGCCGCTTGAGTATCTCCCCTACTTTTTTTATTTATTTAACGTCAACCGACATAGAGCCGGCGGAGGGACTCGAACCCACGACCTGCTGATTACAAATCAGCTGCTCTAGCCAACTGAGCTACGCTGGCAAATTCAATAAAAAAAGTCCGCTATTTCTAACGGACTGCAAATGTATAGATTTTATCTCTGTTTCAAAACATTTTTTTAAAAAAAATTACTTTAAACAGTTGATTTCGTTTTTTCTTTCCTTTTTACCAATAATCGCTCCAAAGATTCAGCTATCAAATCGACTGCTTCTTCAAATGTTCTACATTGTTTTTTTACTATAAAATCATCTCCTGGAACATTGACGATGATTTCAACAAATTTATTTTCTTTATCACTGGTGTTCTCCACTTTTAAAAAAACATCCGATGAGACAATCTTATCATAGTACTTCTCCAATTTATCCATTCTTTCCTGAATAAAATCAACTAGCTTTCTGTCAACTGAAAAGTTAACCGCGTGAACACTTACCTTCATAATCAAATAAATTAATAATTAAACATTTGAAATTATTTTGAATTTCTTGGATGAGCCTCCTGGTATACTTTTTTTAGTTCAGACAAACTATTATGTGTATACACCTGAGTTGAAGCCAAACTAGAATGCCCTAATAATTCCTTGACTGAATTTAAATCGGCACCGTTGTTCAGTAAATGAGTAGCAAACGTATGACGTAATATATGCGGACTCGTTTTTACTTTTTCGGACACAGTACTAAAGTACGAATTTATCAATCGGTACACAAAAGAATCATTTAATTTAACTCCTTTTTTAGAAAGAAAAAGACAATCAACATTCATATCGTTTACAATCGCAGCCCTTTCTAGAAGATAACGCTCCAATAGTGAGGTGATTACGGGTAAAAGAGGCAGTATTCGCTCTTTATTTCGCTTTCCTAAAACTTTGATTGTTTTATTAGCCAAATTAATGTTTGCTATTTTCAAATGCAACAACTCCGTTCTTCGCATTCCAGTTGTGTAAAATAAATCGATAATCAACTTATCTCGAATAGCCTCAAACCCAATTGGATTTTGCATTCCATCTAAAACAGCATTCACTTCTTTTTCAGAAAAAGGAATTTGGATTTTTTTTGGCGTTTTTAATGCCTTGTGTTTGGTAAGCGGACTGACTTCAATTTGTTGGGTTTTTAAAAGAAATTTATAGAACGCCTTAAGTGACGCAATTTTTCGATTTACCGAAGTAGCAGACACTTCAGCATCTACTAAAGAAACAATCCAGCTCCTAATTTGACTGTAATTGGCTTTTTCAATAGTTGATTGGTCGAAATGAACCGAATTGAACAATTCAAAAGAAGAAATATCATTCCAATAGGCAGTAACAGTATGTGGAGAATATTTTTTCTCCAACTGCAAGTAATCTCGAAATGCTTCTTTATTATTCTTCATAAAAAAACCGTTAGCATCAAAATTATATAATTTCAATGACTAACGGTTAGTATTTGATTAAATTTAGATATTAACTCTCTAAATTATCTCTCATGTTTTGGATGTAAGCCGCTTTCTGGAATTTCATTCTATTCGTTACAGATGGCTTAATGAAAGCTTGACGTGCACGCAACTGACGAACAGTTCCTGTTTTATCAAATTTTCTTTTATAGCGCTTTAATGCTCTATCGATATTTTCTCCGTCTTTAATTGGTATAATTAACATAATATAGACACCTCCTCTCGTTAAGGTTACAAATGTATACAAATAATTATGAATTAAAAATTAAAAACTACAATTATTCTACTGCTGGCTTATAATTTTGTTTGTCCAATATCATTTTAGATAAAATTTCCTTCATAATTTCAGAAGTTCCACCGCCTATTGGCCCTAATCGACTATCTCTAAACAACCTAGCTAAAGGATATTCTTCCATATAACCATAACCTCCTAACATCTGTAAGCAACTGTAAATTGCGTCATCTGCTACTTTAGTAGATTTTAACTTGGCCATGGTAGCTTCTTTAACTACATACTCCCCTTTATCCAAACGGGCAATTGCTGCATAATTAAATATCTTACAATGCTCTACCTCAGTTGCATGTTCCACTAAGGTATGGCGTAATGCTTGGAATTTATTAATGGTCGTACCAAAAGCTTGGCGTTGTTCCATATATTCAATAGTATAATCAATAGCATATTCAGCTCTTGCATGTGCGTTAATAGCCATTATCAAACGTTCAAAGGCGAAATGTTGCATAATGTAAGGAAAGCCTTTATTCAACTCTCCCATTAAATTTCCTGCAGGAATTTCAACATTATCAAATGCTATTTCAGCAGTATCAGAAGCTCTCCAACCTAATTTATCCAATTTGGTTGCTGAAATTCCTGGTGTAGTAGTGTCTACTAAAAAAATACTTATTCCTTTATTCCCTAGTTCGGGTTGCGTTTTTGCTGCTACTATATAATAGTCTGCGTATACACCATTAGTAATAAAAGTTTTAGAACCATTAATTATATATGTATCACCTGACTTTACAGCTGTTGTTCGCATGCCAGCAACATCACTCCCTCCAAAAGGCTCCGTAACACATAGGGCTCCTATTTTATCACCTGCAATACTTGGAGCTAAATACTCTTGTTTAACACGCTCGTCTCCTTCAGCATTTAAATGCGTCATGGCTAAATAGGCATGTGCCCACATTGCCGCAGCAAAACCAGAAGATTTAATTTTTTGTAATTCTTCCAAAAAGATTACGGTGTAAAACAAATCTAAGTTCAGACCCCCATATTGGGTTGGATAATTAATTCCGAAGAAGCCCATTTCTCCCATTTTCTTCCATATAAAGCGATCTATGGTTCCGGATTTTTCCCATTGTTCAATGTAAGGAACTACTTCTTTTTGTAAAAAATCACGGAAGCTTGCTCTAAATAAATGATGCTCTTCTGAAAAATATACTGAATTCATTGGTGAAAATTAAAATTTAAGAATTGATTCTTTTTATTAGAATTCCAAATATAGTGCGATTATTTTTATTTTATCGTTAGGCATTCCCTTAATTTTTGTTAAATCCGCAATTTCTTTAATATCTCCATTCATTGATCTGTACTTCACAATTTCTTTTGCTAAACTATAATTGAAATAGGGAAATTGCGATAACTCTTTAACTGACAACTCATTAATTGCAATCTTCTTGAAAGAAGTTGTTGTGGAAGATTTAATAGTGAATTTTTTCTGCAAGTCTTGAATTGCTTCAGGATTAAGACCCCAAATAAATTGAAACTGTTCCATGCTCAAAAAAACCTGAAAGCGTTCTCTTTCTAGCAATAGTCTTGTTGCAAGCTTCTCTCCTATTCCATAGACCGCTATTAAATCTTCTTTAGAAGCAAGATTGATATCTTGTTGAACAAAAAGATGCTGTTGTTTTGAATAAGCCTGTTTATAGGAGCCTCTAGTTTGAGTAGCTCTTTTTGTCACCCAAGAGGGAAATTTAAAATACGGAGCTAATTCATTTAAAAGGGAGTCTGAAACCAAAGTTACTTTTTGAAATTCTTCAGCTGAGTTCACATAACTATTTTTTCTCCTAAAAGCATGAAGCCTGTCAATTTCAGCCACAGACATCCCTAACTTATAGCCTTTATAATCCGAAATAAAGTTGGGGTTAAATGGAAATACTTTCTGTTTCTGGGTATTAAAATTCTTCTTTTCTACGTCTAATTCCGATTGAATAGCCATCCATTTTTCCTTTTCAGGATCAGATTTTAAGGGCATCCGAAAATCGAAGAAAAAAATAAACAGTTGGAGGATAATTATAATGCTAAACAAAAGTAGAATGCCCTTTGCTTGAGCTTTGGAGAAAATAAAAAACGATACAAAATTTGAAAATTTCATGATTTGGGGGTTAGAATTTGGAACTATAAATTTAAATAAATACCTGAATTATGCTTTCAAAAAATAAAAAAAATGCTGTGAAACATGGAATAAAAAAAACATCTTCTATTTTTTACAACTTTAAAAGCAATTATTGTTTTTATTTTTTATAAAAATCGATACATTTGAAACCTAATAACTAAAACAAAAAATAACCATGTCAATTTGGAGAGTTAAACCTATTTCGGCTTTTGAGGCTGATATGAAAAAAAGTACTTTAAAAAGAGTTCTAGGAAAATGGAGCTTAACTGCTATTGGAGTTGGAGCGATTATTGGAGGAGGGATTTTTGTTCTTACAGGAACAGGAGCTTACTACCATGCTGGTCCAGCTTTAGCTATATCATTTATAATTGCAGGTATCGCCTGTGTCTTTGCTGCACTTTGTTATTCAGAATTTGCATCGATATTACCTGTTGAAGGCTCAGCTTATGCCTATGCGTATGGAACTATTGGAGAAATTTTCGCCTGGATTATTGGTTGGGGACTTATATTAGAGTATGCTATGGGTTCGATGACGGTTGCTGTTTCCTGGTCCGGCTATTTTAACAAGTTGCTTAAAATATTTCATTTAGAACTACCTTATTGGATGACAACTGACCCAGGCACAGCTAACAAAGCATTCGGAGAAGCTTCAAGTCAAATTGCAACAGGAACTTTAACAGAGGATAAACTTACAAGCTTTCAAGAGATAGTTAATAATTTTAATTCCGCACCAGAGATTTTTAATTTTAAAATATTCATGAATCTCCCAGCCTTTTTGATTGTTTTATTGGTAATATCTATACTTATTAAAGGTACCCAAAGTGCTGCTAAAGCGAATAACCTAATTGTTCTTTTAAAGGTTTCTGCTGTATTGTTTGTAATTATTGCAGGTGCTTTTTTTATAGATGTAGACAATTGGTCTCCTTTTATACCAGAAGCTACTCAAATTGTAGAAAAAGATTCTACTCACAATGCTTATGGATTAGCTGGAATTGTATCTGGAGCGGCGGCTATTTTCTTCGCTTATGTAGGATTTGATGCAGTTTCTACTCAAGCGGGTGAAGCAATTAATCCTAAAAAAGATGTGCCTTTTGCTATTATTGCTTCTTTATTAATTTGTACTACTTTGTACATTTTAGTATCGTTAGTATTAACAGGAATGATGAACTACCAAGACTTTAACCCGCTAGGAAAATATCCTGATGCTATTAAAGCTCCTGTAGCCTATGCTTTTGATATTGCAGGTCAAGGTTGGGCTGGATTAATTATCACAATTGCAGCTACAGTTGGTTTAGTATCTGTTTTAATGGTAATGATTATGGGACAATCTCGTATATTTTTAGGAATGTCTAAAGACGGATTGATTCCTCAAGTTTTCTCTAGAGTGAATCCAATTTCTGGAACACCACAAACCAACTTAATGATTTTAGGTGGAATTATAGCAGTAGTAGCTGCTTTTACACCAATTAATGAACTAGCAGACATGACTAGTTTTGGTACTTTATTTGCCTTTACAATGGTGTGTATCGCTGTTTGGATTTTAAGAGTAAAACAACCTAATTTAGTGAGAACATTTAAAGTCCCTGCATTACCAATTATTGCAGTTTTAGGAATTTTAATCAATACTTATTTAATGGTTAATTTAAGCTACAAAGCTCAACTATTCTCTGGAGCATGGCTTCTTATAGGAGTTTTAGTTTATTTTGGCTACAGTAAAAGTCGTTCTAAATTAAACAATGAAAATCAAGAATAGTCAATACAATTATATAAAAAAAAGCTCCTAAACAGGAGCTTTTTTTATGATTATAAATCAAAAACTGAAGATCGTTTCGCTCGAATTAAATCCTTCAAACGCATCCAAAAAGCTAAAATCAAATAAACTACAAACCACAAACCTACCGTTACACAAGACAAATAGATAAAAAATATTCGTACACTACTGGCACGCATACCTAAAGCATCTGCTAAACGCGATGAAACATGAAATCCATGTTTCTCAAAAAAGAATTTTAAATGATTGAAGATTTTCATAATGCTGCAAATTTACGACAAATTACATTTTGAATTCCCTTTTATTAATTCAATTCCTATTTGGCATTCCAAACACCTACTTTTATCACAATACTCTTTCTTCAATTGCAATAATGCTTGGGTCTGAAAGGCATTTTGAGCACTTACGCCAAAAGAATCAAATCTATCAATTATAGTGTTCTTTTCTGGCGCAATTGATTGTACAATTTGGACTAAAGACTCTGTATCTTCAATACCTAGAGATTGATTGTACGCAAATCGAATAGGAATAATTGTATTGAGTACAATTAAATCAATAAATGACTTGGAAACTATCTTGGATTTAAAAGGGCTTTGTTTATCCAATACATAATGCGTATTCCAAAAATTGGAGGGCGAGATTCGAAATACATCATACATTCCTTCCATGGTAGTAAGTTCTACTACCCTAGAAAATAAATTAGCAATTTGATGATATAGCATTGCGAATTGCGCCAAGCGAATAGTCGGAAAATTATCAGGACGATGCTTATAAAACTGAAGTGGTCTCATAATCGGTTGTCCCAATTGGTATTTACTAGTCAAATAGGCATACCTGAGTTTTAAATCTTTTGAATACACCTCTTGATGGTCCAAATCAAGCAAACCTGCCATTCCAAAAAATAATGCCTCTAGATTTTCAACTTCAAAAGATTCTTTTCTGATTATTGAAAAAGGAATTGATTGTGCCAATTCCAGAAAAGAATCACTATTCGTATTCAAACCGAAATTCTTCGCTAACAAACAAAACAAAACAGCTTCCCAATCAGAAGTAGATTGCTGTAGAAATACTGTAACCAAAACAGACTTTCGTTCTAAACGCTCAAAAAACAAACGTTCTAGCCAATTATTCAATAGAAATTGATCCAAAGACCGTAATTGTTTTTCACAAAAAATCCAAGATTTAGCAGTGCGTAAACTATCGTAATTCTCAATTGTACTTTCGGCTACAAATTGTTGCAACTCCAATACCGGAATTTCTGAATTATCAGCTCGGTATATTTCCACATCATGTTCCCATACTACATGCAAAATGACATTATCGTAAGCTGAATCAATTTCATGATGATGTACATACCAATCAGAGGACTTTAAATGAATTTCTACATTGCCGGCCCATTTTTGATTCCCAATGATCAGTTGCGCATTGAAAAAATCAGGGCCTGCCTGTTCCAAATACTGTCCGCTTTGTATAATTGTAATGGGTAAACTTGAGGTAGTTGTTAGATTGGAACATTCAAAGTTTTTGAATTTCCATAAATAATGTAGAAAATCTTCTTTCATTCAGGGGGCTTTTTAAATGAAAATCTAAGATACAAAAAAACACCATCAATTGCTTAAATTAACAAATCACGGTTTTATTGGTTAATTTATTCGAAGAAATTCCAAATCAAACCAAAACGGATTGTTAGATCACGGTAGGGATTATTGGGAGAAGAATAAAATGAATTGCCTGTAAATGAGGAATTAAAATGTTCTGCTTTAAAATAAATTCTGGTTCTTTGAATTTTAGCATTTACAAAAAAATCTAACAAAGGGAAATTACCTATTTTAGTATCTCTTTGAACAAAAAACTCTCCAATGACTGGATTGTATTCATTACCATAAAAGGAAGTAAAATAATTCAACACAAAGCCCGTTTGTAGAAACAAGGCTTTTTTAAAAAAATGATTGGAAAAAAATATGGAATTTCGCGCCACAATTTCAGGCACATTTAAGACCGATTCGTCCTGTACTACTTTTTGATACAGAATGGTATTATCCAAACCAAATTTTCCAAATTTAAATTCTCTATTCAATTTAATGGACAGATGATTTATCGTTCCTCCATACTGAAAAGGCGCAACGATTTGGGTTTGATTTAATTTTTGAGAAGCAGTTGATACTTCTTTAAAAAACAAATAATCATTTAAAACAGTAAATTCAGCTGAAGCAGTAACAAAAGGAGTAATTGCTGTAGCCGAAAGCCTATTTATTTTCTCATTATTGAAGTTATTAAACCAATTGTATTGCACATAACTACTTTGGTGCAGATTAAAATTAGCATTCGGTAATTTGTTACTGTTTTGGTATTGAAAAACAAATTGGTTTTGGTCATTTAAATCATAGTTTACAGAAGCTTCTACATCAGATAACCCATCATTAGTAATGGAGGTGGTGTACCTGAAATTTCCTCTCCATTTCTTTTTTTGAACAAAATATTGACCACCCACTGTATTGATTTGATGATGTAATAAATTAGGCACTACACCTCTATCAAAAAATAAAATTTGGTTGTAAAAATAATTAGATCTAAAGTCTTCCATGAAAAAATGAAAGCGACCGAGAGTAGTATTCTCAAAAGAAACTCCCAATTTATTGTACATTTTATTGAATCGAGTTTTATCATTAATTTCACTAGATCGGAAAGACTCTCCAAAACGAGCCACAGGAGTTCCATTTGAAGAAGAAAGTACTGTTGCTTGACCGTATTCGAAGAACTTATTCTCGTAATTGAATTGGTGATTCAAATACAAATTAGATGCGCGACTCTTTGGGTTAATTCGAAAAGAGTGATCTACAAAAATTCGATTCCCTTTCAATAAAGACTTCGCATCTGTGAGGAAAACTTCTAATCGTTGTCTATTATTAAAATCAATATTCTCGCTTTCAAAATCATTTAAGTTGGTAATACCGCCATTCTCTTGATTCAATATATCCTGTTGGGTAAAATGAAATTTATTAAAATACCTTACGTTTTTGGTATTGTAACTCATCGTGAAACGAAAATTACCTGTACTCGCTAATTGATTAATGTACTTCCCTTGGGAACGTAACCCTCTGTAAGCTATCGAAAAATTGAGATTGGGAGAAGTGTTTAATGTCAAATACGAATCAACGGATTGACCTCTTGACTGTGTGGACTTGAAATACAACTCGGTTACAGGAGTTGCTACAGAAGCATAGCGAACCTGGAGTGCTTCAATGAAATTAAAATGTTTGGCTTTGAAACCAAATTCAGGAAACATAGAATTTGTAGCACTAGTATACTGCAATGTATTATAAGACTGTCCGTCATTAGTCATGGGTAATAACCCAAAAGTATCACGTCGTAAGTAATTATGACTGTACTCTTTTTGAATGGTTAATGAAGTATCAATATAGGTAGTGTCTTGATCTAAAGAAATAAAACGGTACAAATCTATTGTAGCTATTTTTTTTGAAGAAGGATTAGGAGAAAGATTGTCATTTTTAGTAGTATTAGTACTCAGGTCAAGTACTTTTGGTTTGCGTCCTTGTGCAGTAAGCAGAACGGAAAACAAGCAACAAACAAAAAGGATATAAATTCTCATCAGCTAGTAAATAGATTGTCTAATAAGGCACAAAGATAACAGATAGTAGGGTATAAAAAAAACAGCAGTAAACGAATGCTTACTGCTGTAATTTATAAAATAATTTGAATTAAATTACCAACCTGGATTTTGTTGTGCCTTCAAAACTGGATTGTTATTTGTCTCAGTTAAAGGTATTGGCCATAAAAATCTTCTGTCAGTTGCAGGAATAGCAGCTGATAAGGTTCCTGAAAAAGGAGTTCCTAAAGTATATGATCCAGCTGGAGGGAATCCATTAGCAACTTTTCTTGGTATACCTGTAGTAGGTGCAATATCATCATTTAATAATCTATGAATATCACCCCATCTCTTACCTTCACATATAAACTCAATTCTTCTTTCTTTTAAAATTGCTCTAACTAAATCAGCAGAAGAAGCAAAAGAACTACTTGTATAAGCTTGAGTAGATGGGCTTGCCAAGGCTCTGTTTCTTACGCTATTCAACAAAGTCAATGCAGCAGCATCATTCCCTAATCTCGCATTAGCCTCAGCTGCAGCAAGAACCATTTCAGCAAATCTGAACAATGGAGACCCATCTGAATAATTAGTTACATCTTTATACTTTCTTGTAAAAACTGCATTATCAATAACTTCAGTCTCAGCTCGACGTTTATCATCAACTAACCACTCTGCATCTCTCCAGATAATTGGTGAAATTGCAATTAAATTTCTTCGGTTGTATTGTGAAGCTAAAGCTCCATTTACACCAGGATTAGTATTTGCAGTATTGTACATAGAAAAGATGGACTCATTATTACCATAATTGTTTGTAAATACACCCATTGGATTAGCTTCCAAAGTATATTGAGAAGTCAATTTTGCATACTCTGTTAAAACGGCACTCCAATTTTTCATGTTTTGATACATGATAATTTTAGTAGCAATAGCAGCTCCTTTGGTAACTTTTACAATCTTATCTATTCCAGCACGTTGTGCTTTTGTTGGAGCATTAGTTTCTGCAAAATTAAGATCCTCTAAAGCTAATGCGTAGCATTCAGCAACTGTATTTCTTCCTTTAGCTAAATTTACTTCAACATCAACAGGAGTAATTGTAGGTACGGTTCTGTAAGGAATTCCTAAATGAGATGCATTAGGCGTGTGAGTGTAAGGCATAGCGAAATGCTTCAACAATTCTAAATGTGCTAAGGCTCTTAAATACCTAACTTCAGCTTTATAATTGTTACCAACAGCAGCAGTAACAGTTCCTTTAGTAATAGCTTCATCTAAACCTTTTAAAACAACATTTGCCTTATTAATTAATTGATAACCATCACTCCAATAAAAAACATTATTAGCTGTTGTAGGATCATAATTAGATTCATAAGTCAACTGATAAAAAGCTTGAGTATTAACTACATCCTCTCCTCTACAATCATTTTGTTGAAAATAAGCAGCTCCAAAAACGTAACCTCTGGGATTTGGACTTGCTTCAGAACCATTAAAAACTCCCATTTGAGCGGCATTATATACTCCATTTACAGCTGCAAGAACAAGAGTAGGGCTAGAAAAAGCCGTCTCAGACTTAACTGTACCAAAAGGCTCTAAATCTACTATCTCTTCAGAGCAAGAATTCAAGAATAACCCTGAAAAAACTGCAAGAGCTACTAAAAATTTATTTGTATTTTTCATATTATTTAATTTTTAAAGTCCAACATTCAAACCAACAGAAAATACTCGAGAACGTGGAACTACATTATAATCTACACCACCAATTTCCATCTCTGGATCTTGACCTGAGTATTTAGTAATAATAATAGCATTTTGTGCTTGAATATAAAATCTGAAACTTTTAATATTCAATTTTTCAATAAGATTAGCAGGTAAATTATAACCAATTGTAATATTATCAAACTTTACAAAATCACCGCTTTCAATAAATCTAGAATTTGCAGTTGTAGGTCCGTTAACAATAGGATCTGCAGCAGACCACAATCTAGGAGTCCATCCATCACCTGGGTTTACAGCACTCTGCCATCTTCCTAAAATTTCTGTAGAGTTATTGTTGAAATTTTGGCTTAACATTTCTAGTCTAGTAACATTCATGATTTTATTTCCACCACTAAATCTAACTAAAGTTCCAAAATCAAAATTATGGTATTTCAATTTCAAATCAACTGCACCAAAATAAGTAGGTAAAGTATTTCCTAACTCCATTAAATCAGGAGAAGTGGCAGCTCTAGAAATATCTGAAGGATTACTCGGATCAAAAACTCTATAATTATTAGTAGCAATATTTCCTTGCACTAAACTACCGTCATTTTTGTAGTATACTGGATTACCGTTACTAGCATTAACACCCCAATATTTCACTCCATAAAGTGAGTTCAATGGAAGACCTTCTCTAATTATGTTATAAGTTGATATTTGATCAACCCCTTTTGATAATGAAATAACTTCATTCTTGTTAAATGATAAATTAGCATTCACATCAAAACTTAGGTTTTCTTTATTAATTACATTAAAGTCAACACCAAATTCCCAACCAGAGTTTCTAATATTACCTACGTTAGCAGTATATTGATTATTTGGAACCCCTAATGACATTGGAGTTTGAAATCTCTCAACTAACTTATCAGCATCGTTTTGGTAGTAATCTATAACGAATTTTACTTTATTATTAAGCAATCCAAAATCTACACCAATATTTCTTTTTTCAATTACCTCCCATGTCAAATTAGTATTTTCCATGTTTGTAAAAGCAATTCCATTGTAATCTCCATATTTTCTTGGTCTGTAAGTTCCTAAGTATGGAAAATCTCCACCAAGTACATTAAAGTTACCTGTCTTACCCCATGATGCTCTTACTTTGAAATCATTTACATAAGTATTAATCTTTTCAAAGAATTTTTCATTTGAAGCAGTCCAACCCATAGATACACCAGGGAAAACTTCAGAACGTAATTCTGGAGCAAACTTCGACATTAAATCTTGACGCAATGAAGCTTGTATAAAATATCTTTTATCAAAATTATAGCTCGCTTTACCTAAGTAAGAAACAATTGCATTATTGGATTTATAACCACTAGAAAATGGTGTTCCGTAAGATCCTGTAATAACATTTTTAGAAAAGAATTCATCTGCTAAATCAGTACCACCACCGATATAACCATTTATATCTGTTTTTTGGTATTCATTTACTGCAGAAACAGCTACACTATGCTTATCAAAATCTTTATTGAATGATAAAACATTTTGCCAGTTGTATGTTTGAGAGATGTCTGTACTATTCTCAACTCTTCCTTTTGTACTTACTCCATCACCATGGAATGGATCCCAAAAACGAAGTCCTGATGCATTTGATTGGTCAAAACTTACTTGAGTTCTAAAATTTAACCATGGTTTAATCGCTACCTCTCCAAATGCATTAGCAAGGAGACGATTAGTTAATGTATTTTGGATATTTTTATCTAATACATAACGGATATTAGGCAAATTGTTAGCAATAAACGCAGCATTTTGTCCTCTACCCACAATTGTATTTGCTCCTTGAATAGCTACATTATATCCTTGTGGACCAGCTGGGTCATAAACAGTAGTATTAGGTAATTGTCTAATAACATTAAACATAGCTCCAGAAAGGGAATTAGTCCCTGTATTCAAACCATTTGTTCCTGTTCTAGAAAGCGTAACACTAGTTCCTACTTTAACATTTTTACCGATTTTTTGATCTACATTGAATTTAGCATTGTATCTTTCTAAATCATTAGCTAAAATAATACCCTCTTGTTTAGAATAACCAACAGATGCATAATATGTACCATTACCTAAACCACCGGATAAATTAAAATTATGTTCCATCTGTAAAGCATTTCTCAAAACCGCTTTTTGCCAATCTGTATTTACTGTATTTCCAATAGCTAAAGCAGATTGAGATCTGTTACTTCTCTTCTCATTATTGATGGTAATAAAATCATCAGTACCTAATAAATCTAGGTAATCTGCTACTTGAGCGATACCAGTATAGGTATTGTAGCTGAAATTTGTTTTACCTTCTTTACCTTTTTTAGTGGTAATTAATATTACACCATTAGAAGCTCTAGATCCATAGATTGCAGAAGCAGCTCCATCTTTTAAAATTTCAAAAGACTCAATATCGTTTGGATTGATATCCGCCAATGCGTTGTTAGCAGCATACCCTCCAAGATCTCCTGTTTGAACTGGCAAACCATCTACAACAATTAAAGGATACGTACTAGAATTAATAGAATTAATACCTCTAATTCTAATTCTAGGAGTAGAACCAATTAAACCTGAATTCTGAGTAATTTGCACCCCAGCAGCTCTACCAGCTAATTGCTGATCAAAACTCTGAGTTACTAACCCCTTGATAGATTCTCCTTTAATTTGAGAAATAGAACCTGTGATTTCACGTTTCTTCTGAGTACCATACCCTACAACTACAACTTCATCTAAAGTATTTCCTCCTTGAAGTTTTACATTAATAGTGTTTGAAGCTCCTACTTTTGCAGTTGCGTCTTGCATTCCCACGAAAGTGATTACTAATACATCTCCAACCTTTGCTTTAATGGCATACTTACCATCAAAATCAGTTTGAACACCATTTTTTGTTCCTTTAACGACAACGTTAGCGCCTGGAATAGGGCCCGAAGCATCAGAAACAACTCCTGAAACTGTTTTCTCTTGAGCAAAAGAAAACTGCATTACCATCGCTAATAAAAGCGTGTAAATCCATTTGATTTTTAATCTCATAGTTAAATTAATTTTTAATTAGTTTAGACAAATATCTTAATTAATTCTTAAGAAACAAATAAATTGATTAAAAAATACATATTTAACAGTTGTTTGTTGTATAAAAAACAAAACATTCAATAATTATTAAGTAAATTTAAATAATTCCTATTTTTGTTTTCCAGTCTTACAACAAATAAATCCTAATACATTTATGCTCTATAATAAGTTCTCCCATTTTTCAATTGAATCCGGCACTGATGAAGCGGGTCGTGGTTGTCTTGCAGGACCTGTAACCGCTGCTGCCGTTATTTTGCCAGAAAATTTTGAAAATAAAATCCTTAACGATAGTAAACAACTTACTGAAAAAGCTAGAGAACAATTACGTCCTTTTATAGAGGAACAAGCCATTTCATTTGCAGTAACTCATTTGGAGCCTCTAGTAATTGACGAAATCAACATTTTAAATGCATCGATTAAAGCTATGCAAGAAAGCATTTTGAAATTGAATCCAAAACCCGAATACATTATAGTAGATGGGAATCGGTTTAAGCCTGTATTAGACATTCCGCACAGTTGTATTGTAAAAGGGGATGCCAAATTTATGAGTATTGCTGCAGCCTCGGTCTTGGCAAAAACCTACCGAGATGAATATATGAATCGAATTCACGAAGAATTTCCTATGTATAATTGGAAACAAAATAAAGGCTATCCCACTCAAGAACACAGAGAAGCCATTAGAAAATATGGGATAACCAAATACCACCGTATAAGTTATAGATTGTTGCCGGAACAGTTGAAACTGGAAATATAGAGTTTTAGACTTCTTAGATCTTTAGATTTTAATAGGAATCTTATAATCTAAAAATCTAACTTTCTAATTATCTATTGATCTTATGATCTAATAAGCGAACATTCAAACAATTGAGTAAAATGATTAAGAATTTTAGCTTTCACCTCGTTTTCATCTATTCTTTCCACTCCTAATTCGACATTCAAGGAAGTTACTGCTTTGCCGCGAATACCACAGGGAATGATATTGTCAAAATAACCTAAATCAACATTAACATTTAAGGCAAAGCCGTGCATGGTAACCCAACGGGAAGCGCGAACTCCCATGGCGCAAATTTTTCGAGCAAAAGGCGTCCCAACACCCAACCAAACTCCAGTTTCGCCTTCGCTTCTGGTAGAATTCAAACCGTATTCGGCTAAGGTTAAAATAATGGCTTCTTCTAAAAGACGTAAGTATTTATGAATATCGGTAAAGAAATTTTCCAAATCCAAGATTGGATAGCCCACTATTTGTCCTGGACCATGATAGGTAATATCTCCTCCCCGATTGATTTTGTAAAAGGTAGCGCCTTTGGCTTCCAATTGTTTTTCCGAAAGTAATAAATTACTCAAATCGCCACTTTTACCTAAAGTATACACATGCGGATGTTCTACAAAAAGGAAATAATTAGGTGTAGGTAAACTGGTTTCGTCTTTTCGATTCTGAATTTTAAGATCGACAATACCCTTGAACAATTCCTCTTGGTATTCCCAGCTGGCTTTGTAATCTTTGTTCCCCAGATCTTGTAATTGGATTTGTTTATTCATTTGTCATTGCGAGGAACGAAAACATCTTTAGTCGTTCCTTTTATTGTTTGTGTGCCAAAGGTACAAAGTTTTATAGATATACTTTTCTCAGAAATAAGTCTATTGTAAAATGACTTCCAAATTAGTGCTTTCGGGATTAGTTACAACTTCAATAAGAGAAAACGTCACTACTAAAGATTTTTTGTCAGCACTAATAACAGCTTTGGTATTTGAAACGGATTGAATTGGTTTTGGAAAATAGTATTTCAACTCAAAGCTTTGTTTCAATGGAAATTTAGAAATACGCTCCTTAACAGTAGCCAACTCGTCCTGCTTTTTTTTGAGTTCAACAGGATCTGTTATTTTGACGATGCGATGAAATCGGGTTCCATCAAATGAGAATGCAACTGAATAATAATGTTCTTCGGCACTTAACGCATAATTATTTTGAATATTATCAGCGTAATCTTCTGTTTTATACAAATCGGCGACTTCAGAAATGGTTTTGAATTGCTGCGAAAGCTGTGTTCGAAACTCTTTTTCGTAGGAACTTTTCTTGATCTTGACCTTAACAGGAAAGTGCTTTTCGTATACCGATTTTTCAAAAGGCGTTAATTTTGCAAAGGTTTCTCGATATTTCTTGGCATAATCTTGAAATACATAAGTGGTATCTTGATACTCTTCCTCTTTAGAATAATTTTCTCCTGCTATTAACTGATAACTTTGTTCATCACGCATTTCTTCAACCAAAATACTTCCACTTCCATCAGAATTTAAGTGAATTGTTTCGGTTACTTGACAACTATGAAGTGTGATTATAAAAAAAGCACAAAAGATTCTTTTCATTTCGATTTGGGTTTTGGGTTAGGATTTCAAATATACAAAAGGTTTTATAGGTTTTGAAAATAAAAACGTCTTTTCTAGCCCTTCCCGAAGCTTCGGGAGAAGCGGCATCCTTTTTTAGGGGACGACGGCTGAGGCTCTCGAAGCCAAAGTAACCTAAAAAAGATAGAGCGTATAGCAGGACTAAACGGGATAAAAAACGAAAATTACTGCTCTTAAAAAAACCAAAATCATTTTCAAATATTGAAATTGCCACGTTTTTAAATTTAACTATCTTTGCGCTCTTAAAATCCGAATACAATGGCATTATCCGAACAAGAAATTTTACGTAGAGAAGCACTTACCGAATTACGCAATTTAGGTATTGAGCCGTATCCAGCAGCCGAGTTTACCACCACCGCTTATTCGAGCGAAATCCTAGCCAACTTTGAGAAGTACGAAGGTAAGGAAGTGGTTTTAGCGGGACGATTGATGGGGAAACGCATCATGGGAAAGGCATCATTTGCAGAATTGAAAGATGCTGAAGGACGTATTCAAGTCTATGTTTCGAGAGATGACATTTCGGATGATGAAGAGAAAACGATGTACAATGTGGTTTTCAAAAAACTATTGGACATTGGTGATTTTATTGGGGTTCGTGGAACTGTTTTTAAAACACAAGTAGGCGAAATCTCCGTTCATGTATATGGATTAACGGTTTTGGCGAAAGCCTTGAAACCGCTTCCTGTAGTAAAAATGGATGCCGATGGAAAAATCCACGATGCCTTTGCTGATCCAGAACAAAGATACCGTCGTCGTTACGTAGATTTAACGGTGAACGACCATGTAAAAGATACCTTCATTAAAAGAACCAAATTGTTCAATGCGATGCGTTCGTTTTTTAATGACAAAGGGTATTTGGAGGTGGAAACACCGGTTTTACAACCGATTCCAGGTGGTGCTGCAGCTAGACCTTTTATCACGCACCACAACTCGCTTGACATTCCGCTATACATGCGTATTGCCAATGAGTTGTATTTAAAAAGATTGATTGTGGGTGGATTTGAAGGGGTATATGAGTTCTCGAAAAACTTCCGTAACGAAGGAATGGACAGAACACACAACCCAGAATTTACCGCTATGGAAATATATGTAGCCTACAAAGACTACAACTGGATGATGAACTTTACCGAAAACCTGCTAGAGCACTGTGCTATTGGGGTTAACGGAACAAGTGAAGTGACTTTTGGCGAACACAAAATTAATTTCAAAGCGCCATATGCAAGAGTGACAATGACGGATTCTATCAAACACTTTACTGGTTTTGATATTTCTGGCAAATCAGAAGCGGAATTGTTTGCAGCTGCTAAAGGCATGGGAATTGACGTGGACGAAACCATGGGTAAAGGAAAATTGATTGACGAAATTTTTGGCGCTAAATGCGAAGGAAATTACATTCAGCCAACTTTCATCACGGATTATCCAAAAGAAATGAGTCCGCTGTGTAAACAACACCGCGACAATCCAGAACTGACTGAACGTTTTGAATTGATGGTATGTGGAAAAGAGGTTGCCAATGCCTATTCGGAATTGAACGACCCAATTGACCAAAGAGAACGTTTTGAAGACCAAATGCGTTTGGCTGAAAAAGGTGACGATGAAGCGAATGGTGTTATTGACGAAGATTTCTTGCGTGCTTTAGAATACGGTATGCCGCCAACTTCTGGATTAGGAATTGGAATGGACCGATTGATGATGTTCTTGACGAACAATTCGTCCATTCAAGAAGTATTGTTCTTCCCGCAAATGCGACCAGAGAAAAAGCAAGTTCAAATTGAATTAACCGCTGAAGAGAAATTAATTGTTGACATGTTGAAAGCTAACAACAACCAAATGGATTTAGGCGAATTGAAAGCCAAATCAGAATTGAGCGGTAAAAAATGGGATGCTGCTACTAAAGGCTTATCACAACACAAATTGATCAAAGTGAGTGTTACTGGCGAAAGTAAAATAATGGAATTGATTGGGTAAATTAATTTCGTAAATAAAAAACCGCAGATTCGCAGATTAATGATAATCTGCGAATCTGCGGTTTCATTTTTAAAATTAAAAAGTTTTAGACACTGTATTAATGGCTTGAATGGTAACATCTAAATCTTCATAAGTCAACGCATCAGTAATAAACCAGGTTTCGTATGCCGATGGCGCAATATAAATTCCTTCTTGCAACAAACCGTGGAAGAATTTCTTGAAGGTGTCATTATCTCCTTTGGCAGCCGATTGAAAATCAACTACGGGATTGGCATCAAAATGAACCGAAATCATAGAACCTACTCTATTAATTGTAAAAACAACATTATTCGCTTTTAAAACACGGTCAATTCCTGCCGCTAAATAGGCTGTTTTTTCTTCTAATCGTTGAAAAATTGCAGGGTCGTTATTCAAAGCTTGTAACATCGCTAATCCAGCAGCCATAGCCAATGGATTTCCAGACAAAGTTCCCGCTTGATAGACTGGACCTAAAGGTGCCAAATGATTCATAATTTCAGATCGAGCTGCAAATGCTCCCACTGGCAAACCACCTCCAATTACTTTTCCGAAACAAACAATATCCGCTTGAATACCATACAATTCTTGCACACCGCCTTTTGCCAAACGGAAACCCGTCATTACTTCGTCAAAAATCAACTGAATACCATTATCGGTACACAATTGGCGAAGGCCTTCTAAAAATCCTTTTTGTGGCGGAATACAACCCATATTTCCTGCAACAGGCTCCACAATAATGGCGGCAATTTCATTTTTATTGGCTTCAATTAAAGTCGCTACATTTTCTAAATCATTGTAACGAGCCAATAAAGTATCTTTAGCTGTACCTTCGGTTACTCCAGGACTATTAGGCGAACCAAAAGTAATCGCTCCACTTCCTGCCTGAATTAAAAACGAATCCGAATGACCGTGATAACAACCTGCAAACTTGATAATTTTATCTCTTTTAGTATAGCCACGCGCTAATCGAATGGCACTCATACACGCCTCCGTTCCTGAATTTACAAAACGGATTTTGTCGATATTGGGCACCATTGAAACCGCTAAAGCAGCAATTTGCGTTTCTAATTCGGTAGGCATCCCAAAAGAAGTTCCCAATTTAGCTTTAGCCACAACTGCCTCTACAACAGGTTCAAAAGCATGGCCCAACACCATTGGCCCCCATGAATTGATATAATCAATTAATCGATTACCGTCTTCGTCATACAAATAGGCCCCTTTAGCACTTTTTACAAAAATAGGAGTTCCTCCTACCGCTTTAAACGCTCTAACAGGTGAGTTTACACCTCCTGGAATTACTTTTTCGGCTTCAGCAAACAGCTGACTGCTTCTTTGGTATATCATTGTTATTGTATTTTGTATTTATTTTAATCGAAGTTTTTGCCCCACATAAAGGGAGTTATCGATCATGTTATTTTTTTGTTTTACGGTTTCTATATCCAAATTAAACCTCTTTGCTATAGAAAATAAAGTATCTCCTTTTTGTACTTCGTATTCGCCTTGGGCTTGACTATCAGCAACGGGTGCCGACTCCATTTTCTTTTTGTTTAAAGTGAATTTTTTGCCCAAAACCTGACTATCGAATTGGTATAACTCATAACTTTCAATGTAGGATATTAACTTCTGAGGATAGTTTGGGTCAGTAGCATAGCCTGCTAATCGCAATCCTTTTGCCCAAGCTTCATAATCATCTTTTGGCAATTCAAATAAAGTAGCATAGCGATTTCTTCCTGTTAAAAATGTGGCGTGATCTTTAAAGGATTCTGCTGGATCATTGTATTTTCTAAAACATTCCTGAGCCGCATCATCATCTTTCAATACACTTTCACCTTTCCAATCATTATGGCATTTGATCCCAAAATGATTATTAGCTGTTACTGCTAGCGAGCTTTTCCCTGCTCCCGATTCTAAAATTCCTTGGGCTAGAATTATACTCGCTGGAATACCATAATTTTTCATATTGCTCATTGCTACATCCTTGTAATTGGCAATATAATCATTGACCGTTCCATTCACCGTAATGGATTTCGTAGGTTTTGATACGGTAGTTTTTTTGTTTCGATTCGAATTATAACGATCGTCTTTTTGAGTGACTATCACCGATTTCTTAGCATGACAACCTACCAAAAGTAGTAATACGAAAACAAGAGCTATTTTTTTAATCATGAGTATGTAGTATTGGTACACCTTTATTTTTTAATTTTAAATTCATGCCTTGAATCCCTTGAATCCCACCAGTATGAATCAATAGAATTGTAGCATTTTCTGGAAAGTAGTTTTTCTCAATTAAATCCACTATCCCAAAAACCATTTTTCCGGTGTAAACCGGGTCTAGAGGAATTTTAGTCTTTTCTAAAAATCGATTGATAAAATCAACCAAGTCCGTATTTACTTTTCCATATCCTCCAAAATGATAATCGGTAATTAATTCCCAATTTTCATTTTGCACAAAATTACGAATTTCATCTTGTAAAAAGTCCCCTTTTAGCGCAGGAAATCCTAAAATTTTTTGATGTGGTAATGCACTATTTATAATACCCGAAATTGTCCCGCCAGTTCCAATGGCACAAGCCACATAATCAAAGATACCATCTTCTTGAGTCAATATCTCTTCGCACCCTTTTATAGCAAGTGCATTTGTACCACCTTCGGGAATAAGATAAAAAGAACCAAATTTGTTTTCCAATTGTGCCAAAAAAGCAGCATCCGTTTTCAAACGATAGTCCTCTCTGGAAACAAATTCGAATTGCATCCCACATTCTTGAGCAAATTTAAGCGTAGGATTAGACGCTATTTTGTCTGCTAATTCATCCCCACGGATGATTCCTATAGTTTGAAATCCATTTTCTTTTCCTGCATAGGCTACCGCTGCAATATGATTCGAATAGGCCCCACCAAAAGTTAAAAGTGTGGATTGATTTTCGGTATTTGCTTGTAGTAAATTGTACTTTAATTTTCTGAATTTATTACCTGAAACAAATGGATGAATCAAATCTTCTCGTTTCATAACAAGGGAAATTCCGTTTGGTAATTCGATGGCAATAGATTGATTCAAAAAAATTGAAATATAAAATGTTAATTATTTAGTAAGAATTACAATGACCTCTATTTAATTTATAAATTTGTTTACAAACTAATTACTGTATACAACTGATTTATGGATAGGCAAAGTAATGAAAATAAATTAACAGCAGAAGAAGATTTCTATTACACCCCTGAAGGATATAAATGTTTTACGGAAAAATTCCATCTTAAACGTGGATATTGCTGCAAAAGCGGTTGTCGACATTGTCCTTACGGGTTTGATAAAAAAACGAACACCATTCGGAAAAAATAAATTTTAGGCATACTAATTGATTATTACTATTGAAATCAATTTCCAACTCTTAAAAACAATTATGATGAAAACAATTCAATTTTTATTTGTAGGTCTCCTTTTTACGATAGTATCCTGCGGTCCTATGGTAAGTATTAGTGCAGATTATGATACCAATGTTGACTTTTCAAAATACAAAAGTTACGCTTATTATAAACCAGGAATCGATAAAGTAGAAATTTCTGATTTAGACAAACGAAGAATTTTAAGAGCTATTGACGAAAAAATGCTTGAGAAAGGATTTGTAAAAAGCGAAACACCTGATCTTTTGATTTCTATATTCACAAAGTCTCGTGAACAGGTAAATGTAAATCAGTTCAATACTGGCTGGGGATGGGGTCTTGGCTGGGGTTGGGGATGGGGTTGGGGTTGGAATCCATTCATGATGGGTGGTCAACAAACCGCAGTATCTACTTCTACTGAAGGAACCTTATATATCGATTTTATCGATGCTACTAAAAAAGAATTGATTTGGCAAGGAGAAGGTTCTGGCGTATTAACAAAGAATAGCCCAAAAAAGGAACAACGAATTAAAGAATTTGTAACTACTATTCTATCCCAATACCCGCCAACAATAAGTAAATAAATACCAACCTCCTTAATTGGAGGTTTTTTATTAAAAATACAATCAAAAGAAAGAAACAAATTGTATTTTTGAATTAAAATTAACAAACAATGAATCTTTTTGACGAAGCCGTAATTGCTCAACAGCAACTTCAAAGTGTAATTTCTCCTACGCCATTACTAGAAAACAGTATTCTTTCTGAAGAATTTGCTGCTACTATTTTGTTGAAACGAGAAGATTTACACAAAGTAAGATCTTATAAGATTAGAGGTGCGTTTAATAAAATTAATTCGTTAACCCCCTCCGAAAAAGAGCAAGGTATTGTGTGTGCTAGTGCTGGAAACCATGCGCAAGGCGTGGCTTTTTCCTGTAATATGTTGCAAATTAAAGGCAAAATTTACATGCCTAAAACCACTCCAAAACAAAAAATCAAACAAGTTCAACTATTTGGTAAATCGTATATCGAAATTGAACTAATTGGAGACACCTTTGATGACGCCTACGCTAAAGCTGTTACCGATGCAAAAGAAGCTAACAAAATTTTCATTCATCCATTCAATGATTATAAAGTTATTGCAGGACAAGCTACTGTTGGATTAGAAATTTTAGAATCACATAAAGAACCTATTGATTTTATTTTTGTCCCTATTGGAGGCGGAGGTTTATCGGCTGGACTATCTACTGTTTTTGAAAAATTAAGTCCAAATACTAAAATTATTGGTGTAGAACCTGAAGGTGCTCCAACAATGAAAACTGCTATAGCAGCTGGAAATAATGCCCCTCTAGCCTCAATTGATAAGTTTGTTGATGGCGCTGCAGTAAAGCAAGTGGGAGATTTGACTTTCGAAATATGTAAAAATTATCTTGATGATATCATTTTAGTTCCTGAAGGAAAAGTGTGTACAACCATTTTGCGTTTGTACAACGAAGAGGCTATGGTAGTAGAACCTGCAGGGGCTTTAACTATCGCTGCTTTGGATTTTTACAAAGATAAAATTAAAGGAAAAACCGTTGTTTGTATCGTGAGTGGTAGTAACAATGATATAGAACGAACTGCTGAAATTAAAGAACGTTCTTTATTATATGAAGGCTTAATGCATTATTTTATTATCCAATTTCCACAAAGACCTGGTTCATTAAAAGAATTTGTTAGTGAGATATTAGGCCCGGAAGATGATATCACCTATTTTCAGTTTACTAAAAAGAACAATCGAGAATCAGCTCCAGTTGTCGTGGGATTAGAATTGAAAAACAAAAACGACATTCACGCAATTAAATCGAAAATGACAGAAAGAGGCTTTCAATACAATTACATCAACGAAAAACAAGATCTATTCAATCAATTGATTGGATAATTAAAACTGTACCGTTGGGTAATTTTCCTGTAATTTCGTGATTTTTTCTTGCAGTTTTGACAAGAATTTTTGATGACTTTCGGATGTTGGATTAAAGGGTTTGTGCAACAAACTCTTTTGTATAGCATCAATATCATCTAATGTAGACAATACCGTTTCAGAAATGGCAGTAGCTTTAAATCGTTGCCAAATATAATCTATTGCCATGGTGCTTGGATGCAATAAATCTTCTCCATAAAAACGATAATCACGCAATTCATCCATTATAATTTCATAGGCCGGAAAGTAATAGGCTTTGTCTAACAAATGATCCGAAAGTAAATTCTGTAAAGCTGTTATCAAATGCGCTTTACTTCGTTGGTTTTCTACAAAACCATCCTTGATATGTCGTACCGGCGAAATGGTAAATACAAACGAACAATTGGGATTCAATTTCCGAATAGCATCTACCGTATTTTGAATTGAAATTTCTATTGATGCTACTGATAGAACACGTTTGTCAAAATGCGATTGTGGCATTTTATGACAATTTGCCACTACAGCTCCTGATTTTTTCTCTTGATACACCCATGATGTTCCATAAGTGATCATTACATGAGTGGCTGCTTTAATTTTTTGATGAGTCGATTCCACTTTCGCATTAAGACCCTCTAAAAATTCCTGTTTATTATCAGAACTCAAATCAGAATGGACTTCATAACAATGAAACCGTTCGTTATGAAAAAAGATATCCTCTTCAGTAAACTTGATTTGATTGACAGCTCGAACTATTAATTTTTCAATAGATACTGGATTAAAAATTATCCCAAACGGATTAGTCGTATTATAAAATTTAAAATAGTCTAATTTCTCTCCCATGTTCACTGCAAAGCATGACCCTAAAGACAACATACTAGCATTGAAGTCAATTGGATTGGTTGAATTTGGAATAGGTATAAGAGTAGTGAATTTCATTTTCTGTATTTTGTTACTACAATGTACGATTTTTTTATAAATAGTTGCGACATAACTTCAACTATTCTACTTCATAACAAAGCCCTTAAAAAGCAGTACTTTAAAAGGGCTTATGAACTATTGTAGTATATTATTTTATAAAATCAACTGCTTTAGATAAAGCCTCAGCAATTCCAGCTACATTTTTTCCACCGGCAGTAGCAAAGAACGGCTGTCCTCCTCCTCCACCTTGAATAAATTTACCGAGCTCACGAACTACTTGTCCGGCATTCAGGTTTTTGGCAGCTACTAATTCTTTCGAAATATAGCAAGTTAACATCGGTTTGTCTTCTTCGGCTGTAGCCAAAACTAAAAACAGATTGGTACCTAAATTGCCTAATTCATACGCCAAATCTTTAGCACCCTCTGGATTCAATTCGACTTGTGTCGCCAAGAATTGAACGCCATTTACTTCTTGTATTTGGGAAGCCAAACTCGCTTTCAAATGTTTCACTTTGTCTTTCATCAAAGCTTCAATTTGTTTTGCCAATTTCGCATTTTCGTCTTGCAAATTAAGAACGGCTTTCAAAATATCTTGAGGGTTTTTCAAAGCGCCTTTAATATCATTCAAAGTAGTTTCATACGAAGCAAAATGCGCTTTTACAGCATCACTTGTAATCGCTTCAATACGACGGATACCTGCAGCCACCGCACCTTCAGATACAATTTTGAAATGCCAAATTTCAGCCGTGTTATTCACATGGATTCCACCACACAATTCCATACTTTCGCCAAATTTAATCGCACGAACGTTATCTCCATATTTCTCACCAAACAAGGCCATCGCACCTTCGTCTAAGGCTTGTTGAATTGGAATGCTTCTTCTTTCTATCAAAGGCAATTGCTCTTGAATACGAGCGTTAACAAAATCTTCTACCGCTTGCAATTCTTCGTCCGTCATTTTAGAAAAATGTGAAAAGTCAAAACGCAAGTAATTTGGGTTAACCAAAGATCCTTTTTGCTCCACATGCGTTCCTAAAATACTTCTCAAGGCTTGGTGCATCAAGTGCGTAGCCGAGTGATTGCGAGACGATAAAGTTCTCAAATCCGTATTTACTTTTGCCACAAAACTAGCCGTTACATTTTCGGGTAATTGCTTCGCCAAATGCAAAATCAAATTGTTTTCTTTTTTGGTATCGATAATTTCAATAGTCTCGTTAGCCGAAACTAAAGTTCCCTTATCTCCCACTTGTCCTCCGCCTTCTGGATAAAAAGGTGTAGCATCCAAAACGATTTGGTACAAAACCCCGTCTTTTTTACTGTCAACTTTTCTGATTCTCGAAATTTTAACTTCATTTTCTGTTTGGTCGTAACCAACAAATTTTTCCACATTTCCAGGAATCAAAACCGACCAATCTTCGGTTGAAACTTCCGAAGCAGCACGGGAACGTGATTTTTGCTCATGCATCGCTTTCTCAAAACCAGCTTCGTCTAATTGGTAGCCTCTTTCTCTTAATATCAAAGCCGTTAAGTCAATTGGGAATCCGAAAGTATCGTACAATTCAAACGCTTTTTCTCCTGAAATTTCAGTTCCAGCAGTTTGATTCATTACATTTTCCAATAACTGCAATCCTTGATCTAAGGTTCTTAAAAATGATGCTTCTTCTTCACGAATCACATTGGTAACCAAGGTTTGTTGCGATTTAATTTCAGGGAAAAATTCACTCATTTGGTTAGACAATACTGCAACCAACTCATAAATAAAAGGTTCTTTCGTATTTAAGAACGTAAATCCATAACGGATGGCACGACGTAAAATACGACGAATAACATAACCCGCACCTGTGTTTGATGGCAATTGACCATCCGCAATAGCGAAAGCTACAGCACGAACGTGATCGGCCACCACACGGATAGCAATGTTGGTTTTATTTTGTTCCTCTGAAACATCTTTAATTTCGTTGGATGTGTATTTTAAACCTGTAATTTGTTCTACTTTTTCAATTAACGGAGTGAAAACATCAGTATCGTAATTCGACGTTTTTCCTTGTAAGGCCATGCACAAACGCTCAAATCCCATTCCGGTATCAACGTGTTGCGCTGGTAATTTTTCTAAAGAACCATCCGCTTTACGGTTGAATTCCATAAATACATTGTTCCAAATTTCAACCACTTGTGGATGATCATTGTTCACCAAACTCTTACCAGAAACCAAAGCTTTCTCTTCTTCTGAACGCAAATCCACATGGATTTCAGAACAAGGTCCGCAAGGTCCTTGGTCACCCATTTCCCAGAAATTGTCTTTTTTATTTCCTAAAATGATACGGTCTTCATCAATTAATTCTTTCCATAAATCCCAAGCTTCTTGATCAAAAGGTACATTTTCGTCTGGATTTCCTTCAAAAACAGAAACGTATAAGTTTTCTTTTGGAATTTTATACACCTCTGTTAATAATTCCCATGCCCAATTGATAGCGTCTTTCTTGAAATAATTACCAAAAGACCAGTTCCCTAACATTTCGAACATCGTGTGGTGGTAGGTATCAAAACCTACATCCTCTAGATCGTTGTGCTTACCCGAAACACGAAGACATTTTTGCGTATCGGCAATTCGTTGGCTTTTTGGAGTTCCGTTACCTAAAAAGTACTCTTTGAACTGGGCCATCCCTGAGTTATTAAACATTAGGGTTGGATCGTCTTTGAGAACGATAGGAGCTGAAGGAACGATAAGATGTCCTTTACTTTGAAAAAAGTCCAAAAATTGTTTACGTACGTCTTGTGATTTCATTTGTTTATTGAAATTATTGTTTGAAATTAAAATCAAATTGGTCGCTCTTTACTATTTCAGCAAGAGCTCCAATTAAGTTAATATTCAAAACTCGAATTGTTATTTTATTCCTAAAAAGTAAAAGAACCTATGAAACATTTATTAAATTTGTTCGACTAACTTTGTTAAGAAGTGCAAAAATAGGGTATTTTAAAATATGTCGAAAGTAAAATATTATTACGATTCTGAAAATCTAGCATATCGAAAAATAAAAACTAAAAAAACTAAGAAATTTGGATTTTTTATGCTGTTTTTGTTGGCTTCAGCATTGTTTGGTTTTTTAAGTTTCGTTATTTTATTAAACACACCTTATTTTGAAACTCCCAAAGACCGATTACAAGCAAGAGAAATTGACAATTTAAAATTGAATTATTCAATTCTAAATAAAAAAATTGACGAGTTAAATGCAGTTGCAGCTGCCATAGAAGAAAGAGACAATACTATTTATAGAACGTATTTTAATACCGCACCTATTTCTGATGAGGAGAGAAAATCGGGTATGAAATCAAAAAATAGGTATGCTGAATTGGAAGGGTATGACAACTCAAAATTAGTACAGAAAACAACTCAACGAATCGATATTTTAACCAAAGCATTAGCAGTGCAGTCGAAATCGCTGGATGAAATAGTACAACTTGCCAAGGCAAAAAACAATTTACTAAGTGCAATTCCAGCTATTCAGCCGGTAAAAAATGAAAATTTGAAGCGCATAGCATCTGGATATGGTTACCGTTCTGATCCCTTTACTAAAGCAAGAAAAATGCACGAAGGGATGGATTTTACAGCCAAAACAGGCACTCCAATTTATGCCACAGGTGATGGTGTAGTAGCTCGAGCTGACAACACCGCTTCGGGATTTGGAAATCATATTGTGATTCGGCACGGTTACGGCTATCAAACCTTATATGCGCATTTGAGCAAATACAAAGCGCGCAGAGGTCAAAAAGTAAAAAGAGGAGATATTATAGGGTATGTAGGAAGCACTGGTCGATCGGAAGCGCCTCATTTACATTACGAAGTACACAAGAACAACAGAGTAGTAAATCCGCTCAATTTTTATTATGGAAACATTTCAGCAGTGGAATATGTTGCCATTTCTAAATTAGCTAATCAAGAAAATCAATCATTAGATTAATGCATATCAATTTATCAGCAGACAAAAGGTATTATAGTATTGGCGAAGTCGCTAAAGCTTTTGGAGTAAACGCATCACTTATTCGTTTTTGGGATAGCGAATTCGACATTTTAAAGCCGAAAAAAAATGCCAAAGGCAATCGAATGTTTACCCCTGAAGATGTGAAAAATCTTCAATTAATTTTTCATTTGGTCAAAGAAAGAGGCTTCACTTTAGAAGGTGCCAAAACACATTTGAAAGAAGGTCAAAAGAAAACTTTAGATAAATTTGATATAATCAATAAATTGGAAACCATTAAGGCACAATTATTGAGCATAAAAAGTGAATTATAATTAAATAAATAAACAATCAACCTTAAATTAAATTAAAAATGGACTTTAAAAAATTCTTACCTTGGATTATAGTGGCTGTAGTAGTAATTGGGCTTTTCAGCTGGATAAAAGGAATCAACAACACAGCGGTAACATATGAGCAAGACATTAATGAGTCTTGGGGAAATGTACAAACGGCTTATCAAAGAAGAAATGACTTAATTGGCAACTTAGTAAATACGGTAAAAGGCGCAGCTGAGTTTGAAAAAAGTACATTGACTGCCGTTATTTCAGCGAGAGCTAAAGCGACTTCAATTACTGTTGATCCAACTAATGTAAGTCCTGCACAATTGGCAGCGTTCAACTCAGCACAAAGCGGTGTGAGTAGTTCCTTATCTAAATTATTAGTTTCAGTGGAAAAATATCCTGACTTGAAAGCCAATGAAAATTTCTTGAAATTACAAGACGAATTGGCAAGCACGGAAAATCAAATTTTAACGGCTAGAACACGTTTCAACGAAGCGGTAAAGCCGTATAATACACATATCAAAACGTTCCCAAATTCTCTTTTTGCAGGGATGTTCGGGTTTAAAGAAAAACCTTATTTTGAAGCTGCTGTTGGAGCTGACAAACCGGTAGAAGTAAAATTCTAATTCAAAACAGTAACTCCATATGCAACCAGATACTATTTTTTTAACCAAAGAAGACGAAAACGAAATTGTTGAAGCCATTCGTTTGGCCGAAAAAAATACTTCTGGCGAAATACGAGTTCACATAGAACAAACGACTTCCAAAGTGCCTTTTGATAGGGCTTTGGAAGTTTTTTATGAATTAAAAATGAATGAAACGCAATTACAAAACGGCGTCTTGATTTATTTGGCTATAGCCGACAAACAATTTGTCATTTGCGGGGATAAAGGAATTAATGAGGTGGTAGCTACTGATTTTTGGGACAGTACCAAAGAAATTATGGCGGCTCAATTCAAACAAGGCCACTTCAAACAAGGATTAATTGACGGAATTGCGCAAGCAGGCGAACAATTGAAAACCTATTTCCCTTGGCAAAATGACGACACTAACGAATTATCAAACGAAATCTCAAAAGGATAATGAAAGCATTTTTAACTACCCCCTTTTTTAAAGTATTCGTTTGTTTATTATTCACGCAATGGGGTTGGGCTCAATTTACCATTCCTGAAAAACCCCAATTTCAAACTTCGGTCTATGACTATGCCAAAGTACTAAGCAAGACAGAAAAATCACAATTAGAAGAAAAACTCGTACGTTATTCGGATTCTACCACTACCCAAATTATCATTGTTACCATTGAAAGTTTGAAAGGCGAAGACGTGAGCCAATTAGCTACCAACTGGGCGCAAACTTGGGGAATTGGTCAAGCCAAAGAAGACAATGGTGTCGTTATTTTATTGGCAAAAGCCGAAAAGAAAATAGCCATCAATCCTGGTTATGGTTTGGAAGATCGATTAACTGCAGGGACTGGTGGTGAAATTATCCGAAATATTATTATACCCGAATTCAAAGCGGGAAGTTATTTCAAAGGCTTGGACAAAGGAACTGATGCCATAATAGATGTTTTTAAAGGCAAATACAAAGGAACACGAAAACAAAAGAAAGGCGAAGATTTTCCAATACTTCCGTTTATAGTTATCATAGTTATTGTCTTGATCTTATTTTCAAGAAATAAAAAAGGCGGCGGCAATTCAGGAGGTTCAGGCAGTTTTGGTGGAGGCCCAAGTTTTTTAGATATTCTCGTTTTAAGCAGCTTAGCCAGCGGCAACAGAGGCGGTTTCGGAGGTTCATCAGGTGGCGGATTTGGTGGCGGAGGCTTCGGAGGAGGTTTTGGCGGCGGTGGATTCTCTGGTGGAGGTTCTAGTGGAAGTTGGTAATTTATTTTGATTTCTAATCAATTGCCAACTATATTTGTACCAATAACTGTATTAGATGCTTTCACACAAAACCAAATACGCACTTAAAGCTTTGTTATTTCTTGCTCAACAAGAGCCTGGATATATTGCGCGTACCATTGAAATTGCAGATACAGCTGCGATACCTAAAAAGTTTTTAGAGCAAATTTTATTGGATTTAAAACGTGCCCATTTGGTTGGTAGTAAACAAGGAAAATTTGGTGGATATTACTTAATTAAATCCTCAAATGAAATTACTATGGCTGATATTCATCGATTATTTGATGGTGCCATCGCATTACTCCCATGTGCTTCTTTGAATTTTTACGAACCTTGTTCCGATTGTAAAAGTGAGTCAGAATGTGGATTAAGACACGGTTTAATTGCTATTCGAGAAGAAACCCTAAAAACGATGCAAGGCATTACTATTGCCTCTCTTGTAAAAAAATAAAAAAATATTTTATAAACTCTACTAATTTTATAGAATTAATTATACATTTGCACCCGAATTAAAAATTATATTCAATTATGAAAAGTGCTATCCTACTAATAAGTAAGAAAAAAATCAGAAAATATCAAAGTAAACTAATCTATTCTAACAATTGTATGTGCTTAAGCTAGTTCAAAAAAAAATATTTTTAAACTCGACTATTTACATATAATTAAAATACAATGAAAAACAATACTTTACAAAACTTAATTTCAAGTCTTATTTTACTAATTACCACTACTCTTTTTGGGCAAGCTGATGTAGAAGGAATAGTGAAAGATAAAAACAACCAACCTTTAGAATTGGCCAATGTACTGATTAAAGGTACGAAGTATAATACCGTATCAGATAACAATGGAAAATTCACTATTGACACTCGAGAAAAACTACCTTTTACTTTAATTGTTCAATATGTGGGACACCAAACCGCTGAGGTTCGATTTACAGCTTTACCAACTAGTCCTATTGAAATCATTTTGAAAAGTGAAAATCAATTGAATGATGTAGTGATCACCTCCAGACGTAGAATTGAAAAAGCACAGAATGTGCCTATACCGATCTCTGTTGTAGGTGGAAGACAAGCTGAACAAGCGGGAGCATTTAATGTGAACCGTTTAAAAGAGTTAGTACCTTCTGTACAATTGTATTCTTCAAATCCAAGAAATACGACCATCAATATTAGAGGACTTGGTTCTACTTTTGGTTTAACCAATGACGGAATTGATCCTGGCGTAGGATTCTATGTTGACGGAGTGTATTATGCCCGTCCTGCTGCAACCACGCTTGATTTTGTTGATGTGGATCAAATTGAAGTTTTACGCGGTCCACAAGGAACACTTTTTGGTAAAAATACTACTGCTGGAGCTTTTAACGTGACGAGTAGAAAAGCGAGTTTTACATCGGGCGCCAACTTTGAATTGAGCTATGGTAATTATGGTTTCATTCAGGCAAAAGCTTCCATTACAGGAGCTCTAAGCAAAAAAATTGCTGCTAGATTGTCTTTCTCAGGAACACAACGTGATGGATTATTGGAAAACGTAGTAACCGGAAAATCGGTTAACGATTTAAACAACCAAGGAGTACGAGGCCAATTGTTGTATACACCAACCGAAAATACAGATATTACTCTAGCTGTTGATTATTCTAAACAAAGACCCGATGGTTATGCGCAAGTAGTTGCAGGAGTGGTACAAACTAACAGAGCTGCTTACCGCCAATTCCATAACATCATCAGTTCGTTAGGCTATAGTTTACCAAGTACTAATCCGTTTGACAGAAAAATCGATCACGATACACCATGGCGTTCTGGGCAGGATTTAGGTGGTGCCTCTTTGAACATTAATAGTAAAATTGGAAATGGAAAATTAACAGCCACCTCAGCTTGGCGTTTCTGGAATTGGGATCCGTCAAACGATAGAGATTTTACAGGATTGTCTGTATTACGTTTGTCGCAAGCTACTTCAAAACACCAACAATGGTCACAAGAAATTCGCTATGCAGGAACATTTTTATCCAAAGTAACAGGAGTTATAGGTGTTTTTGGAATTGGACAAGATTTAAAAACAGATCCATACCATATCGAAGAATCAGGGGCTGCACAATGGCGTTTCTCACAAGATTCAACTGATCCACTTTGGCAAACCGCTGGTTTATTTAATGGCTATGGATTCAAAACTAAATCTACTTTAAATACTGTGAGTGGAGCTATTTTTGGTCAAACTGATTGGGAGATTACGGATAAGTTACACTTGTTAACTGGTTTGCGTTATAACTATGATTCGAAAAAAATTGATTATAGTAGAACTACGTACGGCGGACTTCAAACAACAAATACTGCATTATTAGCCATAAAGAAAAAAGTGTATTCTGATCAAGCCTTTAAAGTGGATGTAGAAGACACTAACTTTTCAGGCAACCTAACTGTAGCCTACAAAGTATCAGAGAAAATCAACACTTTCGCCACCTTTGCTAATAGCTACAAACCAGTGGGAATTAATTTAGGTGGAATTCCGTCAGATGCTAACGGCCCAATTATAGCATTGGCTAAAATAAAACCAGAAAAAGTAAATCATTATGAAATTGGAATTAAATCAACACCTTTTAACAACACTACAATCAACTTGACTGTTTTTAATACCGATATTGACAACTACCAAACCTTAGTACAAAGTGAAGACCCTACATTAAACCGTGGATATCTTGCTAATGCAGAAAAAGTAAGAGTTCGTGGATTTGAAGCCGATTCAAGAATCACTATCAGCCAATATTTATCGTTCAATGCGGCATTAACCTATAATGAAGGTCACTATGTTAGTTTCAAAAACGCACCTTTACCTTTAGAAGAAACAGGTTTGAAAGTGAATGGGGTTTCTGTTTTTTCCAAAGATGTTTCGGGGGGTCAATTACCAGGTATTTCAAAATGGATTGGCTCTCTTGGAGGAGATTTGTCTAAAGAAGGTCAATTTTTCGGAAACCAAGGACGATTCTTTTTAGCAATTGATTCGTATTCAAGATCTAGCTTTTCGTCCAGTGCCACTCCTTCAAAATATTTGAATATCCAGGGGTATAGTATCTTTAACGGACGAATTGGATTTAGAGCCTCAGAAGGGCTGTCTGTGTACCTATGGGGTAGAAATCTATTGGACAAAAACTATTTTGAACAATTGTTACCAGCCGCAGGAAATGCAGGGCATTATGCCGGAGTATTGGGAGATCAAAGAACTTTCGGACTCACACTTCGTTACAACTTATAATATAACAAAAAGTGCTACTCTAGAGTAGCACTTTTTATTTATTATCGAACTTTACTTTTAACAACTAGTTTATGTAAATACTTCGGTAAAAAACGTTTAAAATAGACTCCTAATATCTCGTTTTTAGCAATATAAACTTCAAATTTCTTTCGTTCTATCGCTCGAATCATTTTAGGTATGAATTCAGACAATTCCATTCCGTTTTCAGTTGATTCACTATTTTTAGCCTGAGGACTACCATCGGCGGTTAAGGCATTAATCGCTACATTAGTTTGAACAAATCCTGGACAAACTAGAGTCACCTCTATACCATCTTTTTCGTGTTCCATGCGCAATACATCAAAATAACCGTGCAAAGCGTGTTTTGCTGCACAATAGCCAGAACGATATGGTGCTCCAAATTTCCCCATCAAACTGGTAACCGTTACATAATGACCCGACTGATTTTGTATAAAATGAGGTAAAAGTGCCTTAGTTAATGCAATGGTTCCAAAATAATCAACATCCATAATTCTTCTGTCAACGTTGAAATCCGTTTCAGCAATTAAAGACCGCTGACTAATTCCCCCATTATTAACTAAGACATCTACTTTTCCAAAAAAAGAAATCGCTTTAGCTACTACAATTGATGCATTGTCAAAATCCAATAAATCAAAAGGCAACACTTGAACTTGATCAGTAGGATAATTAGCTTTGAAAGCTTGTAGGGCTGATTCATTTCGAGCTGATATAATCAACCTACATTTTTTGGTAATTAAGGCATGAGCTAAGGCCTCTCCTATTCCACTTGATGCTCCTGTAATCCAAATGACTTTATTGTTTAATTTCATTTTTTAACCTATTTTTAGTTAATAAATATAAAAAAGTCCCGACAAAACAGGACTTTCAAATTATTTTTCTCTAATATATATATCAATTGGCACTCCAGAGAAGTCCCATTTTTCTCTTATTTTATTTTCCAAATACCTTTTATAAGGTTCTTTTACATATTGCGGCAAGTTAGCAAAGAATACAAACTGTGGCGTTTGCGTCGGTAACTGCATGCAATACTTAATTTTCACATATTTCCCTTTGGTAGCTGGTGGCGGATACGCTTCAATTACTTTCAACATGAATTCATTGAATTTAGATGTTGGAATACGTTGTTGTCTATTTTCATATACCTGAACCGTAGCCTCTAATGCTTTTAACAAACGTTGTTTAGTCAAAGCCGAAACAAAAAGAATAGGCACATCAGTAAACGGCATTAACTCTTTTCTAATTTTTTCTTCGTAATCGCGGGTAGACATGGTATCTTTTTCAACTAAATCCCATTTGTTTACTAAAATCACGACTCCTTTACGGTTTTTCTCAGCCAGCCAAAAAATACTTTGATCTTGTCCTTCAAATCCTCGGGTAGCGTCGATAATCAAGATACAAACATCCGCATGCTCAATGGCTCTTACAGAACGCATGACCGAATAAAATTCTAAATCTTCTTTCACTTTCGCTTTACGACGAATTCCAGCCGTATCCACTAAGTTGAACTCAAACCCAAAACGGTCAAATTTAGTATCAATGGCATCACGAGTTGTTCCAGCAATATCAGTCACCATGAAGCGGTCTTGACCAATTAACGCGTTGATAAAACTCGATTTCCCTGCATTGGGTCTTCCTACCACAGCAAAACGAGGCAATTCTTTATCTTCTTCTTTTGGTTCTGGTTTTTCAGGAAAAGCATCAATTAAAGCATCTAACAAATCTCCCGTTCCACTTCCTGAAATACTCGCAAAAGTGAAATAATCGCCTAAACCAAGATTATAAAACTCTACCGCATCCTTCTCACGCATGGCATTGTCCACCTTATTTACAGCTAACAAAACCGGTTTAGTAACTTTGCGTAATAACTTGGCTACCGTTTCGTCCATAGGCGTAATCCCTTCTTCCACATCAACCACAAAGATGATTACATCAGCCTCATCGATTGCTAATTCTACTTGTTTACGAATCTCACCCTCGAATACATCATCCGATCCACGCACATATCCTCCTGTATCAATAACAGAAAACTCTTTTCCGTTCCACTCACTTTTTCCGTAGTTTCTATCTCGGGTTACCCCTGAAACTGAATCTACAATAGCTTCTCTTCGTTGAATTAAACGATTAAAAAGGGTCGATTTTCCTACGTTAGGTCTCCCTACTATGGCTACTATGTTATTCATAATCTAATTTCAAATATTGTGCAAAGGTACGCTATTATTTTATATGCTACTATGGTGGTGCGTGAAGGATAGTAGTGGAAATCCTTTTTAAGTTGACTGAGGTTCTCGAAGGCAACTTAAAAAGATTGAAACGGATAGCCTGACCCTTGTGGTCACGCCAAAAAAATTATTGGTTGTATCCAAAACGTTTTAACATATTGGCATTGCTTCGCCAATTTTTATTGACTTTGACATACAATTCAATGTGGATTTGTTTGCCAAAGAACTTCTCTAAATCGGCACGAGAATCTATTCCTACTTTTTTCAAAGCGGCGCCTTTGTGACCAATGATGATTCCTTTTTGGGTATCGCGTTCCACCATAATCAATGAACGAATGCGAATGATATTTTCATCTTCAAAGAATTCTTCGGTTACGATTTCAACCGCATACGGAATCTCTTTGCTGTAATTCAACAAGATTTTTTCCCGAATGGTTTCGTTCACAAAGAAACGTTCCGGTTTGTCCGTCAATTGGTCTTTTGGATAATAGGCTGGCGATTCGGGAAGCAATTCGATGATGCGTCCAAAAACTTCAGGCACATTGAAATTTTGCAAAGCGGAAATTGGAAAAATTTCGGCATTGGGAACTTTTGCCGTCCAAAAAGCCACTTGCTCCTCCAATTGTTCTTGATTCGAATTATCGATTTTGTTTAATAACAACAAGACCGGAATTTTGGCGTGGATGATTTTATTAAAAAAGGCATCGTCTTTTAATTCTTGTTCGCCAATTTCGACCATATAAATCAAAATATCCGCGTCTTCAAAAGCCGACTTCACAAAGTTCATCATCGATTCCTGCATTTCATAAGCGGGTTTGATGATTCCAGGTGTGTCTGACAAAACCAATTGAAAATCTTCTCCGTTGACAATTCCTAGAATTCTATGACGCGTCGTTTGTGCTTTAGAAGTGATAATAGACAACCTTTCGCCAACGAAAGCGTTCATTAAGGTTGATTTTCCTACGTTTGGATTTCCAATGATATTTACAAAACCTGCTTTGTGTGCCATTTACTGCTTTTTATTTTTTGCAAAGGTAGTTATATCAAGCTAATAGAAGAAATAAAAGATTTTTTAATTTTTTTTGTTGCAATAGTCAAATTTGGTTGTATATTTGCACTCGAAACATCGCGGGATAGAGCAGTAGGCAGCTCGTCGGGCTCATAACCCGAAGGTCACAGGTTCGAGTCCTGTTCCCGCTACTAGTTGTACCAATGACCTCAAGAGAAATCTTGAGGTTTTTTTATGGACTCAAATAAGTCTATAAAATCTTCCATTTCGTCAACTAAAGATTCGATTTTTTGGTCTGAATAGTCTACTAAGACAAAACCTCAAAAGTAATTTTGAGGTTTTTTTATGCACAAAAATCAATCACTGGTTCTCCCGAAACTTCGGGACTGTTCCCGCTACTAAGTCAAACCTCAAAAGCAATTTTGAGGTTTTTTTATGCCTTTAATTCCCAATTAAAAAATCTAGCTTTTAACTAAAAATTAATAGTCGTTCTATTTTATTCTGATTAATAAACTTTAATTTTAACGATTATGAAAAAGAATACTACAAAAGGTTTTTTCTTCAAGCCCTACGAAGCTCCCTTTGAGACTCCGTTTGAAAAGCTGTTTAAAATTTTCAAAGAATTAATCACACATACCTCTGGTGATTTTGATGAAGCTATTGATTGGTTGCGCCAATTGGATGTAGAATATAAACTAACTGATGCGAACTATACGATTGATGATTTTGTTGAAGATTTAAAGAAAAAAGGCTACATCAAAGAAGAAGTCGATGGAGACGGCAACTCGGGCACAAAAATCACCTCCAAAACAGAACGCGCGATTCGCCAACAAGCCTTAGATCAAATTTTTGGTAACCTGAAACAATCCAAAACAGGAAGTCACAATACCAAATCTTCAGGAAAAGGCGATGAACAAACTGGAGAATTCAGAGAATACCGCTTTGGAGATGGATTGGATAGCATATCGATAACCGAGAGTTTACGCAATGCGCAAATCAATAATGGCTTAGACAAATTCAAACTCACGGAGAACGATTTGATTGTGGAAGAGTCCAAATTCAAAGCACAAATGAGTACCGTTTTAATGATTGACATCAGTCATAGTATGATTTTGTATGGCGAAGACCGAATTACTCCTGCCAAAAAAGTAGCCATGGCATTAGCTGAGTTAATCACTACGCGCTACCCAAAAGACACGATTGATATTTTAGTTTTTGGGAATGATGCTTGGCCGATTAAAATAAAAGATTTGCCGTATTTGCAAGTGGGTCCTTATCACACCAATACGGTTGCTGGATTGCAATTAGCTATGGACATCCTGCGAAGAAAACGAAATACCAACAAACAAATTTTCATGATCACTGACGGGAAACCAAGTTGTGTAAGAGAGAAAAACGGCGACTATTACATGAACAGCAATGGATTGGATCCGTACATAACAGAGCAATGCTACAATCAAGCGGCTCAGGCAAGAAAATTGCACATTCCTATTACCACTTTTATGATTGCGAGTGATCCTTATTTACAACAATTTGTAAATCAGTTTACCGAAGCCAATCAAGGAAAAGCGTTTTATACCGGCTTAAAAGGTTTGGGAGAAATGATTTTTGAAGATTACGAAACCAACCGAAAAAAGAAAATTAATTAGACAATTGAACAGCAATATGACAATAGACAACATCAATACCTTAGGCGAATTAAAACGCTACGGCTACCAATCGAAAAATATAAAAGACGAATTACGAGACAACCTTCGCAACAAAATCAAAGCGGGAGAAGTGGCTTTTGAAGGTGTTCACGGATTTGAAAACACCGTAATTCCAGAACTGGAACGAGCTATTTTATCGAGACATAATATCAATTTATTAGGACTTCGTGGTCAAGCCAAAACGCGCATGGCACGCAAAATGATTGAATTGCTGGACGAATATATTCCAGTGGTGGCAGGTTCTGAAATTAACGACGATCCTTTGAATCCTCTTTCTCGTTTTGCCAAAGATCTCATTGCTGAAAAAGGGGACGCTACTCCTATTCAATGGCTGCACCGCTCGGAACGATTTTTCGAAAAACTAGCTACTCCAGATGTGACCGTAGCGGATCTTATTGGAGATATTGACCCCATCAAAGCGGCTACATTAAAACTCTCTTATGCTGATGATCGTGTAATTCATTTTGGAATGATTCCGAGAGCCAACCGCTGTATTTTTGTCATCAATGAATTACCTGATTTACAAGCGCGCATTCAAGTGGCCTTGTTTAATATTCTACAAGAAGGCGATATTCAAATCCGTGGATTTAAATTGAGATTGGCTTTGGATTTACAATTTATATTTACAGCCAATCCTGAAGATTATACCAATCGTGGTAGTATTGTAACTCCGCTTAAAGATAGAATTGGCTCTCAAATTCTGACGCATTATCCAGAAACAATTGCCATTGCAAGAGCGATTACCCAACAAGAAGCAAAATTGCTTAGCCAACAATCAGAAACAATTCACGTGCCGTCTTTAGCAAAAGATCTATTAGAACAAATCAGTTTTGAAGCCAGAGAAAGTGAATTCATAGATAGTAAAAGTGGCGTAAGTGCTCGTTTAAGCATTACTGCCTATGAAACATTATTGAGTACAGCGGAACGCAGATCACTACAATCGGGGACAGAAACGACTACCGTGCGATTATCTGATTTTATGGGAATTATTCCAGCTATTACTGGAAAAGTAGAATTGGTCTACGAAGGCGAACAAGAGGGAGCTGCAGCCGTTGCCCAACATTTAATTGGCGATGCGATTCACACTTTCTTTCCTGCATTTTTTCCAAAAATTGAGAAACTAGAACGCGATGTGGAGTCAAGTCCGTATGCGCAACTACTGGAATGGTTTTTTGCCGAAACCGGTTTTGAATTGCTCGATGATTCATCGGATGAAGAGTATCAAAAAACTTTAGACGCTATTCTACCATTAAATGATTTAATTGAGAAATACCAAGCTGATTTCCCAAAAGAAGATCGCTACTTTTTAAAAGAATTTATTTTATGGGGATTAGTAGAATACGACAAATTAAGTAAAGACCGCTTTGAAAAAGGCTACCAAATAAAAGACTTGTATAGTAATTACATCAACAAATTGAATAGTTAAAGTAATTCAACCATACTGGTTATTAAGTACAAAATAAAAACCCTCAAGAAAACTCTTGAGGGTTTTTTACATCTAATACAAATAGGTACATCTAAACCAATAGATCTAGTATTTGTATCAAATACAATTCCACTTAACGACAATTACAATTAAAGACTAGAATTTGCACTATGAGCATCTGTCAATAAAGAGTCGTATTGTTCCGAAACTCCATGAACTAAATCTTCTATTTTTGACTGTAATTCATCCTTATAAGCCGTAGCTTTATTCATTACCTTTTTTCTGGTTTTAGATCCTTTAGCTGGTGCAAATAATACTCCCACTAAGGCCCCGATAGCAACTCCTGCTATAACTCCTACTACTACTTTGTTTGATTCCATGATTATAATGTATTAAATTAACTTTTATATTTATTTCCTTGAATAAATCGCAATAAGAAAGAGATTATGGCAATAACCAAAAGAGCGTGAATCAAACCACCTACTCCGTATCCTAAAAACCCAATAATCCATAATAATATAAGCACTAAGGCTAAAATATATAAAAAATTTCCCATGATATTTTACTAGTTTACTGTTCAACTAAATTAAAAGTAACTCCTATTTTCAAGAATAGAAATCTATTTCGTTAAACAAACATGATTATCCGATTATATTCAAAAAGAAGTATTTAAAACCGATATATTTTAGTTCTTAATTAGTATTTTTGAAAAAATATCTCTTTCCTTTTGAAAAGTAATTATTCGTACCAAATCTATTCTTCCACTACTCAACTTCCTGAAAAATGGAATGAGTTGGCCGTTGCTACAATTTTCTTATCGAGAGAGTACCTTACTATTCTTGAAAAATCAGCTCCTGCTAATATGAGCTGCCATTTTATAGGTTTATTTGAGGACGAAGATTTAGTTGGGATAGCCGTTTCTCAATTTTTAGATTTGAACCAATTGGAATCTTTTGGAGACCGAGATCAATGCATCAAATCATCCCTACGTAATATTGCCTTTAAGAATTTTTGTTCCCATATATTATTAATAGGCAACAATACCTTAACAGGACAAAACGCTTTTATAATTTCGGAAAACGCCAACAGAACTGAGGTTTTAAAAACTTTAAAAAAAGCTGTTTTAGCGCTCAAAGAAATTTTCAAAAAAAGAGGAACGAAAGTACATCTATGTTCGTTAAAAGATTTTTGCGAAGACGAATTACCCCTTTTTGAAATACCAGAATTTGATCCCTATTTGCGTTTTACAACCCAACCGAATATGCTTTTCGCGGTGAGTGACCTATGGAAAACTGAAGAAGATTATGTAGCAGCCTTATCCAAAAAATACCGTGACCAATACAAACGTGCTAGAAAAAAAGCTGCTGGATTAACCAAAAGACAATTGTCTTTAGAAGAAATTATTGCACAAGAAGAAGTAATCTATGATTTGTATTACCATGTAGCCCAAAGTGCGCCTTTCAACACCTTCTTTCTTCCTAAAAATCATTTTGCGGTTTTCAAAGAACAGCTTCAAGAAAACTTTTTGTTCTATGGGTATTTTGAAAACGAAAAATTAATTGGTTTCAATACTTTAATTAAAAACGGCAGTGATTTAGATACCTACTTTTTAGGCTATGACAACAGTGTTCAAAGAGAGAAAATGCTGTATTTAAATATGTTGTACGATATGATTGGCTATGCCATTAAAGAGCAATTTAAGACAATTATTTTTGCCCGAACAGCGCTTGAAATTAAAAGTTCGGTTGGCGCAACTCCTTTGAAAATGTATGGCATGATGCGCCACGACAACAAATTCATCAACAGACGTTTGGATTTCTTTTTTCGCTATTTAGAGCCAGAAACGATTTGGAAAGAGCGACATCCTTTTCAGGATTAAATTTTTGTTTTGCCGCTAAGGCGCTAAGGCACGAACAAATTGAACTACAAATTATCAATCTCTTCCTGAACGATTTCCCAATCCAAAAGCAATTGATCTAAGTCGGCTTTCTTTTTATTATAAGCGTTAAAGAATGAAGCGTCTTCAATATGTTTGTCGTAATTGGACGCTAACATTTTATCGTCGTGTTGAATGTCTTTTTCCAATTGCTGGATTTGACTTTCAATCTTACTTAATTTATTTTGAAGAGTTTTCCCTTTTTTCTGGTCTTCGTAGGATACTTTTTTGTTTTCTTTAGGCGCCTCTTTTTTAGCGATGTCTTTTTTCTCGACTTCACGCATGTTTTCTAAATTGCGTTGCTCCAAGAAATAGTTGATGTCTCCTAAATATTCTTTTATTTTTTGGTCTTTGAATTCGTACACAATGTTAGACATCCCTTGCAAGAAATCCCTATCGTGAGAAACCAACAATAAGGTTCCTCCAAATTTTTGCAAAGCGGCTTTCAACACATTTTTAGATTTGATATCCAAGTGGTTCGTTGGCTCATCCATCAACAACACGTTAATCGGTTGCAACAACAATTTACACAACGCTAAACGGTTTCTTTCGCCTCCAGAAAGCACTTTTACCTTCTTTTCTACATCGTCACCGCGAAACAAGAAAGAACCCAACATATCGCGTACTTTAGAGCGATTCGTATCCATAGCGGCATCTTCCATCGTCTGAAGTAAAGTGATTTCGCCATCCAAATATTCAGCTTGATTTTGAGCAAAATAACCCAACTGCACATTATGTCCCAATTTAATGGTGCCTTCGTATTCAAACTCATTTACAATCGCCTTAATAAAAGTCGATTTTCCTTGGCCATTTTGTCCCACAAAAGCAATTTTGCTTCCGCGTTCAACCAATAAATTGATGTCTTTAAGAATCGTTTTATCGCCGTAACTTTTTGTTACATTTTCTGCCTCTACTACTACTCTACCTGGTTCTTTAGACACAGGAAAAGAAATATTCATCACAGAATTATCATCTTCGTCCACCTCAATACGTTCAACTTTATCCAATTTTTTAATTAAGGATTGCGCCATCGAAGCTTTGGATGCTTTGGCACGGAACTTCTCAATCAACTTTTCCGTTTCCTCAATTTTTTTGGCTTGATTTTTTTGGGTAGCCAATTGCTTTTCGCGAATTTCATGACGTAATTCCAAATACTGTGAATAGGGTTTGTTGAAATCATAAGCTTTCCCTAACGAAATTTCGATAGTTCTATTGGTCACATTGTCCAAAAACATTTTGTCGTGCGAAACAATCACCACCACACCAGGGAAATTACGTAAAAATCCTTCTAGCCAAATGATACTCTCAATATCCAAGTGATTCGTTGGCTCATCCAGTAGTAAAATATCATTGGATTGCAATAATAATTTAGCCAATTCAATACGCATTCTCCAACCTCCAGAGAAAGTTTCAGTTTGATTATTGAAAACCTCTCTTTTAAATCCTAAACCCAACAGAATTTTTTCGGTATCGCCCACATAATTGTAGCCGCCTAATAATTCAAATCGGTGGGTATAGTCAGATAAATCTTCAATAATTTGGGAGTATTCTTCACTTTCATAATCGGTTCGAGTAACCAATTGATGATTAATTTCTTCTAGCTTTTTTTCTACAATTTTAATTTCGGTGAACGCTTCGTAGGCTTCTTCCAAAACCGTTCTTCCTTGTTCAAAGTCGATATCTTGACGCAGAAAACCCATTCGAATTTCTTTCTCTTGGGCGATACTTCCTGAATCTGGAGCAAAATCGCGTGCTAAAATTTTTAGCATGGTAGACTTTCCAGCGCCATTTTTACCTACAAGACCAACTCGGTCTCCGGCACCAAGGCGAAAAGTAACTTCTTCAAATAAATAAGAACCTCCGAATGAAACGGATAAATTGTGGATATTAAGCATAGTTTGTGACTAATGTTACATTGGTACTTTTAAAATAATGTACCTTTGTTAAAAATTTTTGCAAATGTTAAAAAAAGGATCCAAACTAAATAGTATTTTAACAGGAAGTTGTCCTAAATGTCAAAATGAAAGCATGTATGAGGATAAAAATCCGCTACATCTTGGAAAAGTCCTCAAAATGAATGAAAATTGCAGCCATTGCGGTTTGAAATATCAAATTGAACCTTCTTTCTTTTATGGCGCTATGTATGTCAGTTATGCTTTGAATGTAGCGGTAGGTGTTGCGGCATTTATTATAGCAAATGTGTTTTTAAGCTTGGACCTGGTGCAAAGTTTTTTCGCCATCATTGGAATGGTAGTACTAGCATTCCCATTTGTGGTGCGTTGGGCAAGAAATATCTACATTAATATGTTTATTTCATATGATCCAAACGCAGCTAAGCAATAAATCTACTTATTTTTATTAGCAAATCGCTGAATATCAATTTCCTTAACCAAAGGAATTTGATGTTCAATTGCATTGTATAAGGCGTCTGCCATAGCCGGCCCAAGCATTACCCCTCGGGTACCTAAACCATTCAGCAGGTGTATTCTTTTATGAACGGCATGTGTTCCTACTAGCGGTCTTCGATCTCTAACAGTTGGGCGCACTCCAGCAAAATGAGATACAATCTCGAAATCACAATCAATAATTTCTTGAATTCGTTCTATCAACTCGGCTTTTCCTTCCTCAGTAGGTAAATCGGTTTTGTCTTTCCAATTGTAAGTAGCACCCACTTTGAATAAATCATTGCCTAAGGGCAAAATAAAGACGCTGGTGTTCACAATTACATCCAAATCCAGTCCAGGAGCTTTAATAATAAATAGCTCACCTTTGGTACCGTCTAAGGGCAAATGATTGAAATACGGATTAACGTGTAGTCCAAAACCTTCTGCAAAAATGATATGCTTGGCTTTAATGTCTTTGTAGATACAACAGTTGTCTTCGAAATTAATAGCAGTATAATCGAATGATTCTTGTCGAAACCGATCAGTATCAACCAAATAATTTCTATACGATTCTAATAATGAAGCCGTATCAACATAACCTGTATGCAAAACTTCACCATAACCAAATGGAGCAGTAATGCCTTTGTATTCTTTGAAATGCAAATCTGTGGAGAGAAAAGGGGTTAAGTTTGGTTTGTCAGAAGCTGAAAACCAATTGTTCTGCTCCTCGACAGAAAAGAACTTCCTTAGAATAGGCTTTTTGAAATCAAATTGTCGATCAATTTTAGAATTTAATTGCGTATAAAAAGCATTCATGCTAACCAATTGTGATTGCGCTTCCCAAACTTCACTAAAACGCTTTAAAATAACCGGATTGTACAAACCTCCGGCAACTTTGGAAGAGCTTTGCGAATCGTTATCGATAACCAATATCGTTTTATTGTGCTGCAAAGCTTTTTCGGCAAAAGAAATTCCTGCCAATCCACAACCCGCAATTAAATAATCAATCATACTCCAAATTTGAATGATGCAAAGTAAATGCTAAAAAGAAAAAACTCCTACCTTTCGGTAAGAGTTTTTTTATATTAAAAAAAGAATTTCTTAATAATTCCACATATCTTGTTCGAAACTGCGAATTTTGTCTTTCACTCGATCTGATTCTAATAATTGACTTTGCGCATTATCTCTAATATAATCCTTAATATCTCTATCACCATATACATTCTCTTCACGGTATATCATACTGTTAAATCGACGTGAATTCAATATTTGATCAAAAGTGATTGGCATTGAAGAATTTTTTTCATTGAAAGCAGTAGCTCTAAATAATGTTTCTCTCGCATCTGGGAAAAACACCCAAAACAATTCAATGTAATCTGGATCTTCACTGTTCATAGTGTATACGTCTGGAGTTACAGGACAAATTCCTAACAAACGGTATTTTAACTCGCCTTGTCGTTTATCGAAATACCAAACTCCTTTAATTTTGTATTGAGTTACGTCTTGAGAAGTTAAATCTTGTTGAACAATATACTCAGGGGATATTTTCATACCTGCATTCAATTGTTCTCTACCAGCATCAGTTGTATCAATTCGTGACAATGAAGCTTTGATGTCTTTAAACGACTTTTTAGTATTGAAATAACTATCGGTATACACTTCAGTTATTTTACCTTTTTTGATTCCTTTAATCAATACATCATATAAAGAACGTCTTTCAGGACCAACATTTGCAGTATCAATAGGAAAGTACAATGGAAAATTAATTTTCTCAGCTAAATCAATAATTTCCCAAGTAGTTCTGCTCATTAAAATATCTCTGTCGTGAACATAGCCATAGGCTAAAGGCTTATCATTATCTGATTTTTTTTGTGCTTCAGTTTTAATTCCAATTTGGCTTGGTGATTTTGCGTTAAGCAAATTCGACTGACCAAAACTGGATATAGCACAACTTAGTGAAAAAACGGCTATTAAAAAGCTTTTAATGTTCATCATATTGAAAATATTGAGTAGCTAGTTTTACTACTAATTATTGTATTTCATAAATTACTGGAGCAGTTCTTGGCAACATATAGCTACCAGCGCCTACTAATTTTGTTTTAATCTCAGAAATAGTAACTTGATCCCCTCTTCCAGCTTTAGCTAAAACAGCTTTACATTGGGCATTCAATTTATTGCCAGGAACTACAACGGTTGGCTGTCCGGTAACTTTAAAATTAAATCCAACTACATCAAGCCCTACTTCAAAATCAAAATCAACTAATTTAGCTCCTATTGTAGAAATCTCTAAACTTGATTTAGGTCCTTTTACTACACCCATTTCGCCTCTTATAGTTCCTACTGGACCCGGAATTCCTTTAATTCTAAAAGTCTTTTTGTCTGATACTGTAGAACCATCAGGTAATTTACCCGTAACATTAATTACAGCTTCATTTCCAGCGCCAGGATTCATAACATATTTACCAGCCCCAACAGATCGTAACCCTGGACCACTCGCATTAACTTTATCTGCTGCAACTCCTGCAAACGAAATAGACATTGGATTGGAAACCCCTCTATACACTACATTCATTTTGTCAGCAGAAATAGTAGCTGAATTTGGACGAGGAACAACCACATACTTTCCTTCAAATGCCAAAGGAATAGTCTCCCCGTCTTGAACAAAAGTAAACTTACCATTGATTTTTTGCTCTCCAATACCTCCAGCAGTCATAGAAATAATAGCTTGGCCATTTTCTAGTTTACCCGGACCTTGAAAAGAAGTTGGTTTTGTATTAGCATCGTATTTACCTAATACTACTTTACCTGTAACTTTTTCACCTTGGTAATAAGCATTCTTATCCAAAATTACCAAAGCCGTAAAATTTTTCATTGACGAAGCTTCAACAGCCGCCTTACCTAATAAAATACTATAAATATCGGCTTCTGCTTTCTTAACATCATTTTGGAATGAAGTGATCTTTGTTAAAGATGCAATAGCTGGAAATCCTTTAAAATGATAGTCTAAATATTTTTTGGTAGTGCCTTCACCATCAACTACATCAGCAGTAGTCAATTTTGAACTAATCTCATCTATAACGCCTTTGAGCTTACTATTGTTACCAGCAGCAGCTTTCATATCAGCAATATATTTAGTGAAACGTTCCACTATTTCATTGCCTTTAGTTGAATAGCCATCACCTTCAAACCATCCCTCATCAATAGCAGCACCTTTATCCATTGACTCATAAGGTAATTTACCCGTCTCTTCGTCAACTTCTACTCCGTCTAACGCATCTGCCTTTAAAGTGCCTAGATAGTCATAAAATTCTTTAGATATTGCCGCTACTTTGTTGGCATCCTCACTTGCTTGTGCAAATCGTGTATCTTCTCCTGCTTTTTTATTTAAAGCCTGTAACATACTTGCATTCATTGATTCTGCACTTAAATTTGCAGCATCAAATTTTTCGTTCATCAATCCAAAAGCCGATAATACTTCTTTGGACATGTTTAAAGCTAACATTGCGATGAAAACCAGATACATCAGGTTTACCATCTTCTGTCTAGGACTTAATTTTCCTCCTGCCATTGTATTTTAAATAATTAGTTAGTAAAGTAATTTAGTTTAAAAACCAATTATTATCCTTTGTTACTCATTGCAGAAAGCATTCCACCATACACTGCATTCAAAGAAGCAATATTTGCAGTCATAGATTGCATTTGTTGTTTCAACATGGCCGCATTTTCAGCGATATCTTTATTAGCTTCAGCATTTACCGAAGCACTTTCTAATTGTAATTTATACAAATTGTTTAAAGACTCCATTTGAGCTGCAGCTTTTGTCAATTCTTCACTATATTTTTTAGTAGAAGCCAAAGAATCTACTGTTGGAGCAATTCCTTTTGCAGCCGACTCGAAATTTTTGATACTATTCCCTAAACTAGCCATTAATTCACCATCAATTTTAGCTTCTTTTAACATCGTATCTAATTTTTGAGAAAGTAATCCATCTGCATCAGATGCGTCTTCCTTCTTCTTTGCTTTTGGTTTTGCTTCACCACCAGCTAATTCTGGATACACTAAAGTCCAGTCTAATTCATCATCCACTTTATCAAATGCAGATAAGGCAAAAATAAAGGCCTCAGTTAAAAGTCCGACAATTAATAATTCACTAGCCCCAGTCCAGTGCTGTATTTTAAATAATGCTCCAACAATTACTACTGCCGCTCCCATACCGTAAGCGAAATTCATTACTTTTTTGTTAATTAGTGCCATTTTATTCTTTTTAAGGGGATTATTTTAATTATTTTGGTTTTTATTTTTTAGCTTTTTTTGTTGAAATTTTCTGAGTTCCCATATAGTCTTGAACCGTTCTAAAACCTATGTAACTTCTTGCAGAGTCAGCATATTCATAGTCTCTAGTAGAAACTTGTAACATATAAGCTACATCTTTCCAAGATCCTCCACGAACCACTTTTCTTTTGTTCTTATTATCTATAATGTTTGGACTCATTGTAGAAACATATTCATAAGCTCCAGAGTCATAAGCCGTAGCGGTCCATTCAGCAACATTCCCAGACATATTGTATAAATTGTAACCATTAGGATCAAATGACTTTGCTTCGACTGTATACAATGCATTATCTGCAGCATAATCTCCTCTGCTAGGTTTAAAATTAGCTAAGAAGCATCCTCTATCATTTTTGGTATAAGGTCCACCCCATGGATAGGAACCTGATTGCAAACCTCCTCTTGCAGCATATTCCCATTCTGCCTCAGAAGGTAATCTGAATTTATTAACAGTATCTCTACCTTTCTTTTTTGATTTAACGTAAGAATTTTTATATAAAGTTCTCCACTCACAAAAGGCAACTGCTTGAGAGTGCTTTACTCCAACCACTGGATAATCACCATAGGCCTTGTGCCAAAAATAGTCATTATGCATTGGTTCGTTGTAGGAGTAGGCAAAATCTTTAATCCAAACTGTAGTGTCTGGATATACTTTTACTTGTTCTGTCTTAACGAAGTCTTGCCTTTTGCCTCCTTTTGATTTTGCAGCAGCATGAATATCCAACCAAGAATAACGAAATTTTAATTTATCAACATCGATTGTTCTAACACCATTAAATGATGCTTCTAATGGTAAATACATAGAATCCATAACCTCTGAATAATATTCATCAGGATACTTCTTAGTGTCTTTAATTAATTTTGCTTTTTTATTTATTTTTCGTCCTGCATATTCATTATCTCCAGTTCCTAAACTATAATAATTATCATACATATATTTATCATAGGCATTCATTTTAGTTGGATCAGCATCGTTAAATGCGTAATCACTAATGCTACCAGAATTTTTACCTTTACCATTAGCACCCGCTTTTTGACCATTCAAATCAGCTAAAATAGCAAGACGCATGCGCATAGTTGAATCTTTTACCCATTCAACAAACTGACGGTATTCATTATTAGTAATCTCTGTTTCATCCATGTAAAACGAGGGCACGGTAACTGTTTTTGTAGGTGCATCTTCAACACCTGCAAGATCCTGATCAGACTTACCCATTATAAAGGAACCTCCAGGAACTAGTGACATTCCGTAAGGTTTTTCAGGATGCCATTTTGCACCTTTTGCTCCTACCAACTCACCTTTATCACCCGATTTTCCACAACCAACAAATAGTGTTATAATTGCTATAAATGCAATGAAATTCTTCATGTAAATTTGTCTTATGTTTTCTTTATTTTTCAATGTGTAAACCTATTTATAATTTTTGAAAAAAGCAATTTTTTTTATTTAGAAAGTAATTTACTACAATCCTGCTGTTTAAATTGTGTTTTTTCGTTGTGCTTTCCACCAGCGTTCTGGCAGCTCTTGATCACATGCCATTAAATATTCTTCATGAGAACAGGGTAATAACGTATTTCGTTTTAATTTATTGTTACCATTCACTGTAAACGGAATTTCAATCCACCAGCGATCTGTTTTATCACTTTTATAAAATACCAATTCCTCTTCTTCAATTGGTACAATATATTTTAAATAGTTTTCTCTACTCCCGAAAGGGTATTCATTGGAACGATAATGATATCCTTCAATGAAATACCAAATAATTTGAGCAATTAAAACTGATTCTTGTTCAGTGTCATTATGATTAAATATGCCAAACGAGCTTACTTTATCACTAATTCCAGCGTATCTAGCCAAGGCACATATTTCTTTTCCGTTGAAACCGTTTGGGATAAATTGTTTGAAATTACCTGAATCGGATGACTTTACGGAATTCATATCGATACTAACTAAATCTGCATCACGAAAAACAGGTTCTGCAATTGCAATATTATTTGACACTTCTCCTAATCGATACCCATCAAAAAATAATTTCTCCACCAAATCAATTTCTTCCTGAGAATTATAATAGGTTTGGTAACCAATATTGCAATAGTTGAACAAGTTGTTGGGCTCTTCAATAATTATTTTTGTCAAATAAGAAGAAGACGTAATTGCATCGCTTTCTTTTCCGAAATCAAATTTGCTATCAACCGCGACTAAATTGACCATTTGCTCTAAATCGTCGTAGGCCCTGTAAAGTGCAAAGGTCAAATCTTGAGAGCCACCAATAACAATTGGAATTACTTTATTTTTAATTAATTGTGCCGCTACTTTTTTAAGTGCAAAATAAGTATCTTGTATTGTGTTCCCAGCTTGAATATTTCCGAAATCAGCTATAGAAACATCCCAGTTCCCAGGATATAATTGATATAATTCATGGCGAACTGCTGTCAAATCAATGTCTTGTTTTCCAAAACTATTTCCTCTATTTTCTAGTACTCCTATTATACCAATTGATACTTTAGTCACTTCAGGAAAATCTTGGGAAGTATGCAAAACAATTTTGCTCCCCAATTGTTGAGAAGATAATTCGTTTCTAAAGGCGACAATTTCATTGTCTAAAGGAGATAGAAAATCAAATTCCATTTTTTACTTCTTTTTAGCAATCGGTTTTTTTGAAGCCGACGCTTTTTTTGCCGGTGCTTTTTTTGCTGCTACTTTCTTTGCAGGCGCTTTTTTGGCAATCATTTCCTGAACTTCTTCCAATGTCAATTTACTTGCATCAACATCTTTACTCAATTCAATTTTGATTTTACCTTTAGTAATCACAGAGCGTCCCCAACGAGCTTTTTCAACTAAAATCCCTTCTTCGGTCCAATTGTGAAGTACTTTGTCAATATTTTTTTGTAATTTATCTTCAATCAATTCTTCGATATCAGCTTGAGATAAGTTGTCAAAATTGTATTTCTTACTCACGTTAATAAAAAGACCATCCCATTTAATAAAAGCGCCAAAACGTCCAACACCTTTTTGCACACCTAAGCCTTTATAAGTAGCAATTGGAGCATCGGCTTGAGCTTTTTCATCAATCAATTCCTGAGCTCTTTCCATTGAAACATCTAATGGATCTTCGCCTTTTGGCAACGAAATGAAAGCAGAACCATGACGAACGTATGGTCCGTAGCGTCCATTACTCACTTCTACCTCTTCTCCTTTATACAAACCTAAATTTTTAGGTAATAAAAATAAATTCAAGGCATCTTCTAAAGTAATGTTCCCAATATTTTGATCAATTTTTAAACTCGCAAATTTCTTGTCTTCGTCTTCAGCATCTCCAATTTGAGCCATAGGTCCAAATTTTCCTAAACGAACAGAAACTGGTTTTCCTGTTGCAGGATCTGTACCCAAAATTCGTTCACCACTTTCTCTATCAGCATTCGCTTCTACGTCTTTCACATTTGGGTGAAATTTATCGTAAAACTCTTGCATCATCTTTGCCCATTCAATATTACCTTCGGCAATTTCGTCAAAATCTTGCTCTACTTTTGCCGTAAAATTATAATCTAAAATAGCTCCGAAATTTTTCACCAAGAAATCAGTGACAATAGTTCCAATATCTGTTGGAACTAATTTTCCTTTATCAGAACCTGTATTTTCTTTTAATACTTTCTCCACTACTTTACCAGCTTGCAAAGTTAGTTGAGTGTATTTTCTTTCTTGTCCTTCTAAATTTCCTTTTTCAACATAATTTCTATTGATAATTGTAGAAATTGTTGGCGCGTAGGTTGAAGGACGACCAATTCCTAATTCTTCTAGTTTTTTAACCAAAGAAGCCTCCGTATATCTAGCTGCAGCTCTTGAATACCTTTCGGTAGCTGTAATATAATTATTCTGTAATCTTTCATTCACTTTTAGTGCTGGCAACATGCCTTCTTGTTCTTCATCATCTTCGTCATTTCCTTCCAAATACACTTTCAAGAAACCTTCAAAAAGTAAAACTTCTCCAGAAGCCGTAAAGACTTCACTATGATTATTGGCTTCAATTTTAACATTGGTGCGTTCTAATTCGGCATCACTCATTTGCGAAGCTAAAGTTCGTTTCCAAATCAAATCATACAAACGCGCTTGATCCCTATCGATATTAACGGTGTGACGTGACATATCTGTTGGACGAATGGCTTCGTGGGCTTCTTGAGCACCTTTACTCTTATTAGCAAACGTACGTGGTTTTGAAAATTCTTTACCGTAAGACTTAATGATCTCAGCCTGTGCTGCGTCCATTGCATCTTTGGACAAGTTTACACTATCTGTTCTCATATAGGTAATTAACCCCGCCTCATACAAACGTTGCGCTAACTGCATCGTAATTCCAACTGGTAAATACAATTTACGAGCGGCTTCTTGTTGTAAAGTAGAAGTAGTAAATGGCGCAGTTGGTGATTTTTTTGTAGGCTTAGTTTCTAACTCACCTACTTTATAGGTGGAAGCACTGTTTTTTTGTAAAAAATCTTCTGCTTCTTTTTTGGTATTGAAATTTTTAGGCAACTTCGCCTTAACAATTTTTCCTGCTTCATTAGTAAACTCAGCAGTAACTGAATAACTGGCAACTGGTTTAAAGTTTTGTATCTCGCGTTCGCGTTCTACAATCAAACGGACAGAAACAGATTGGACACGACCAGCTGAAAGACCTCCTTTTACTTTTCTCCACAAAACAGGCGATAATTCATACCCAACCAATCGGTCTAAAACACGACGCGCTTGTTGTGCGTTTACTAAATTATAGTCGATTTCGCGAGGATTATCAATAGCTTTTAAAATAGCCGTCTTCGTGATTTCGTGAAAAACGATACGTTTTGTTTTCTTTTTGTCTAATTTTAATTCTTCGGATAAGTGCCAAGAAATCGCTTCTCCCTCACGGTCCTCATCGGAAGCCAACCAAACCATTTCAGCATTTTTTGACAATGTTTTTAGTTTGCTAACCAATGCTTTTTTATCGGCAGAAACTTCGTATTTAGGTTTGAAACCATTTTCAACATCTACACCAATTTCTTTGGAAGGCAAGTCGGCAATATGACCATAACTTGACTCAACTTGATAGTCACTTCCTAGGAATTTTTCGATTGTTTTAGCCTTTGCAGGTGATTCCACTATAACTAAATTCTTTGCCATATACCATTTGTTTGAAGGTGCAAAAGTATGGGATTTTTTTAAATTTTAAGTTTTTTAAATTTTAAATGTAAATTTTACCGACTAAAAACGCATTTTAACGACAGTTCATTTATATAACTGGATTTGTTCTGAAATGACTATTTATTTCCGTACTTTTAAATTACTCCCAAAATTTCTCATTTCAAAACGACCTCTAAAATACTGTTAAAACTAGACTGCCATCTTGTCATATTTCTTAAAATAGACGTATATTTGCACTTTGAAAAATGAACATGGAAAAAGTAATTGTAGAAAGTAAACAAGGTGAAAGCCTCGTTTTAGAACAAAAAAAAGAGAATACTAAAAAACTTTTTATAGAAAGTTATGGTTGTGCTATGAATTTCTCAGATAGTGAAATCGTAGCTTCAATTCTATCTGACAATGGTTTTAATACGACACAAATATTAGAAGAAGCTGACTTGGTATTAGTCAATACCTGTTCCATTCGCGACAAGGCTGAACAAACCATCCGCAAACGTTTAGAAAAATACAATGCTGTAAAACGAATTAATCCCAAAATGAAAGTGGGCGTTTTAGGCTGTATGGCCGAACGTTTGAAAAGTCAATTCTTAGAAGAAGAAAAAATAGTAGACTTAGTAGTTGGTCCTGATGCCTATAAAGATTTACCCAACTTGCTGGCCGAAGTCGAAGAAGGACGTGATGCTATCAATGTGATACTTTCTAAAGAAGAAACTTATGGAGATATTGCTCCAGTTCGTTTAATGAGCAATGGTATAACGGCTTTGGTTTCCATCACCCGTGGTTGCGATAATATGTGTACGTTTTGCGTAGTCCCTTTCACTCGTGGTCGTGAACGCAGTCGTGAACCACAAAGTATAATGAAAGAAATCCAAGACTTGTGGGATAACGGATTTAAAGAAATAACTCTTTTAGGACAAAATGTAGATAGCTATTTATGGTATGGTGGCGGATTGAAAAAAGATTTTGAAAACGCTAGCGAAATCCAAAAAGCTACAGCTATTAAGTTTGATCAATTATTAGAAAATGTTGCAGTTACTTTTCCTAAAATGCGCATCCGATTTTCGACTTCTAATCCGCAAGATATGCATGAAGAAGTACTTCATGTTATTGCCAAATACCCAAACATCTGCAAACACATTCACCTACCTGTGCAATCTGGAAGCAATCGTATCTTAAAGGAAATGAACCGTTTGCATACACGTGAAGAATATATGACATTGATTGACAAAATCAGAACCATAATTCCGAATTGCTCTATTTCTCAAGATATGATTGCTGGTTTTCCAACAGAAACCGAAGAAGATCATCAAGACACTTTGAGTTTAATGAAATATGTAAAATATAACTTTGGCTATATGTATTCGTATTCGGAACGCCCAGGTACTTTGGCCGGACGCAAAATGGAAGATGATGTACCTGAAGAAACAAAAGCTAGACGCCTACAAGAAATTGTGGACTTACAACAAAAGCACGCTTGGTTCCGATCTGAAGAATTCATCGGGCAAACTGTAGAAGTTTTGGTTGAAAAAGTGTCAAAAAAATCAAAAGAAGAATTTTCTGGACGTAATTCACAGAGTATTACGGTAGTTTTTCCAAAAGAAAATTACAAAATAGGGGATTTCGTGAATGTAAAAATCACATCTTGTACCAGCGGAACTTTAAAAGGGGAAGCTGTTGGTTTAAGTGAAATGAATTAAATAAGGTTATAGAATAGTTTAAATAAATCTGTATCCCGAAACTTTGGGACAGGGTTAACAAAAAGAGATTGCTTCGTGCCTCGCAATGACATTATGGAAACAGTTCAAACAATAAAACAACGATTTGAAATTATTGGGAATGACCCAAAATTAAATCGCGCCATAGAAAAAGCAATTCAAGTAGCTCCTACCGATATTTCGGTACTGGTGATTGGGGAAAGTGGAGTTGGAAAAGAAAGTATTCCAAAAATAATCCATTCCCTTTCGCATCGGAAACATGGTAAATATATTGCTGTAAACTGCGGTGCTATTCCTGAAGGAACAATTGATAGCGAACTTTTTGGACACGAAAAAGGCGCCTTTACAGGAGCTACAAATACTCGCGAAGGCTATTTTGAAGTAGCCAATGGCGGTACCATTTTTTTAGATGAAGTAGGAGAATTACCATTAACAACTCAAGTTCGTTTGCTTCGTGTATTAGAAAATGGTGAGTTTATCAAAGTGGGGTCGTCACAAGTACAAAAAACAAACGTTCGAATTGTAGCAGCTACTAATGTGAACTTATTCAATGCTATCGAAAAAGGAAAATTCAGAGAAGATTTATATTACCGTTTAAGCACAGTTGACATTGGATTACCACCATTGCGCGAACGAAAAGATGACATACACCTATTGTTTAGAAAATTTGCAGCTGACTTTGCTCACAAATACAAAATGCCACCATTAAAATTGGATGAGAATGCCATTCAATTATTGCTAAAATTTCGCTGGAGTGGAAATATTCGTCAATTACGAAATGTAGCTGAACAACTTTCTGTTTTGGAAACCAGTCGCGACATCAATGCAATCACGCTACAATCCTATTTGCCGTCAGAAGGCAGTAATTTACCCTCAGTAGTAAGTGATAAAAAAAATGATAGCGATTTTAATACCGAAAGAGAGATTTTATACAAAGTGCTTTTCGATATGAAAAGCGATTTGCATGATTTAAAGAAATTGACATTAGAATTGATGAAAAATGGCACGTCTAAAGTGCAAGAAACGAATCAGAATCTCATCAAGAAAATCTACGGGAATCAAGAAAGCGATAACGAAATTCATTTTGAAGAGACACCTAGAGCAGCCATAATAAATGCACCAGAAGAAGAGGAAGAATATGACGAGGCCGACGATAATTACCTTTTTGCAGAAACTATTGAAGCTGAGGAAGAAATTTTAAAGCTCGAACAAAAAGAAATTGAAATGATTAAACGTTCTTTGGAAAAAAATAAAGGTAAACGCAAAGCAGCTGCAGATGAGTTAGGAATTTCAGAACGAACATTATACAGAAAAATAAAACAATTTGACCTTTAATAAATATCAATCGTTTTTGAATATCTTTGATTTGTAAATAAAAAAATGAAAAACATACATTATATATATAGTATTCTAATTGCACTACTTTTTTCAGGTTGTTCTGTATATAATTTTACAGGAACAGGAAAAATAGATGCTAAAACATTTCAGGTTAATTTTTTTCAAAATAATGCTGAGCTAATTGAACCTGGTATTGACAGAACATTTACATTAACATTACAAGATTTAATTCAGAATCAAACTAATTTAAACTTGGTTAAAAATGGAGGCGACCTAACTTATGAAGGCGAAATAGTAGATTATCGAATTAGTCCGATGACTGCAACTGCAGACCAACAAGCCTCTCAAAACCGATTGAAAATAAGAGTCAATGTTAGATTTATCAATCAAAAAACGGAGAAAGATAATTTTGAAAAAACTTTTGAATTTTTTTATGATTATCCGGCTACTGCACAACTGAATGGAAATACATTGAACAAGGCTTTAGATGAAATTTTCGAAAGAATAACACAAGATATTTTTAATGAGTCGCTGGCTAAATGGTAGATTAAAATGAAAATTCGGAGATTCGTAGATTTGGTAATATGAAAAAAAAACAAAAAAACGAATAAACAGCTAGCCCAATCCTCAATAAAATAACATTTATGAACGTTACTGATTACACTTTTTTAATTAATAAACCCGATACTATCAATGAAAAGCAAACTGAAGCTTTACATCAAGTATTAGAGGATTTCCCTTATTTTCAAAGTGCTAGAGCCCTGCGATTAAAAGGTATTTACAACCAAAATAGTTTTAAATACAATTATGATCTTAAGGTTACCGCGGCTCATACCACAGACCGAACCGTTTTGTTTGATTTTATTACATCCGATACTTTTACGGCAATTCAGAAAGGATATTACGATAAAAAGGTATTGGAACTACTTGATATTAATGTAATTGATAGTGAAGTCATAATTACCAATAAACTCAACGATCAACAAAATGAAGCTGCTACTTCTGATATTGAATCTAACCCAGAAACAACTAGTGCATCAACTGTAGAAGAAAAATTAGAAATTGGAAAACCTTTGGATTTTTCTACCAATGAAAAACACTCTTTCCAAGAATGGCTTCAATTATCAAGAATTCAGCCAATTATTAGAGAAAATCAAGAGGGAACTCAAATCGCATCAATAAACAAAACTCAGAAACTGGAATTAATTGATAAATTTATTGAATCCAATCCGAAAATTCCTGCCGTTAAAAAAGATGCTGTCACAAATATAAACTTCGATTTAAACAAAGAAGACCATTCCATGTTAATGACCGAAACTTTAGCTAAAGTCTATTTGGAACAAAAAAAATATCAAAAAGCAATTCAAGCGTATGAAATATTAATTTTGAAATATCCAGAAAAAATTAGTTTCTTTGCAGACCGTATTTCGGACATCAAGATTTTACAACAAAATAACAATAAATAACAATGAGCACATTTTCAATTTTTTTAGTTTTAATTACAATAGTTTGCTTTCTATTGGTAGTAGTAATCATGGTACAAAACCCTAAAGGAGGCGGTTTATCTTCTACTATTGGAGGATCTCAAATGCTAGGTGGCGTTCAAAAAACCACTGACTTTTTAGACAAGAGTACTTGGACATTAGCTACAATTTTAATTGTGCTAATTTTACTATCTAGTTTAAGTTTTACAGGTACATTAAGCGATACTGATTCTAAAATCATTGAAAAATCAGAAGCTCCTGCTGCAATGCCAGCAACACCTACTGAGCCAGCTGCTCCTGCTACAAAATAAATAAATACAAGTATACAAAATGCCAGCCTGTCAAAGCTGGCATTTTTTTTAGGAAAAAATGTCAGTTAAAATGGTATGGCATAATTTCTGAAATACAATAAGCGTTAATTAAATTAATTTAAAAATATAGAATCATGGGATTTAACATTAAACCACTTTCAGACCGCGTTCTTATAGAACCAGTTGCTGCAGAAACTAAAACTGCATCAGGAATATTTATTCCAGATACTGCAAAAGAAAAACCTCAAAAAGGAACTGTTGTTGCCGTAGGCAACGGAACAAAAGACCACACAATGACCGTAAAAGTTGGAGATACAGTTCTTTACGGGAAATATGCTGGTACCGAATTAAAATTAGAGGGAAAAGATTATTTAATCATGCGCGAAGACGATATTCTAGCAATCATTTAATTAGTATTAAGATTTGAGTATTTAAGTATTAAGATTAATAATTTAAACAAATAAACAATAAAATGGCAAAAGATATAAAATTTGATATTGAAGCACGTGACGGATTAAAACGTGGTGTAGATGCATTAGCTAATGCAGTAAAAGTAACTTTAGGTCCTAAAGGACGTAATGTAATTATTGGAAAAGCTTTTGGTGGACCAAACGTAACTAAAGATGGTGTTACCGTAGCTAAAGAAATCGAATTGCAAGACCCATTAGAAAATATGGGAGCGCAAATGGTTAAAGAAGTAGCTTCTAAAACCAATGATTTAGCTGGAGATGGAACTACAACTGCAACTGTTTTGGCACAAGCTATCGTAAAAGAAGGTTTGAAAAACGTTGCTGCTGGAGCGAATCCAATGGATTTAAAAAGAGGAATTGACAAAGCGGTAGAAGCTATTGTTGAAGACTTAACTAAACAAGCTAAGGTAGTAGGAAGTGATTCTGAAAAAATCAAACAAATTGCTTCTATTTCTGCTAACAATGATGAAGTTATTGGTGAATTAATCGCTAATGCTTTCGCAAAAGTGGGAAAAGAAGGTGTTATCACTGTTGAAGAAGCTAAAGGTACAGATACGTTCGTAGACGTTGTAGAAGGTATGCAATTTGACAGAGGCTATCTTTCTCCATACTTTGTAACTAATCCTGAAAAAATGGAAGCGGAATTAGAAAGTCCGTACATTTTATTATACGATAAAAAAGTATCTTCTTTAAAAGAATTACTACCTGTATTAGAGCCAGTAGCGCAATCAGGAAAACCATTATTGATTATTGCTGAAGATGTTGACGGTGAAGCGTTGTCTACTTTAGTAGTAAACAAATTACGTGGTGCCTTGAAAATTGCTGCTGTTAAAGCACCTGGTTTTGGAGACAGGAGAAAAGCGATGTTAGAAGATATTGCAATCCTAACTGGTGGAACAGTAATCTCTGAAGAAAGAGGATATACTTTGGAGAACACAACTATCGAAATGTTAGGTACAGCAAAAAGAGTAACCATTGACAAAGACAACACTACTATTGTTAGTGGCGCAGGTGACGCGGATACCATCAAAAACCGTGTGAACCAAATCAAAGGTCAAATGGAAACTACTACTTCTGACTATGACAAAGAAAAATTGCAAGAGCGTTTGGCTAAATTAGCTGGAGGTGTTGCTGTTTTATACGTTGGAGCTGCTTCTGAAGTAGAAATGAAAGAGAAAAAAGACCGTGTAGATGATGCACTTCACGCTACTCGCGCAGCAGTTGAAGAAGGTATCGTTGCTGGTGGAGGTGTTGCCTTATTAAGAGCAAAAGCCGTATTAAGTAAAATTAAATCGGATAATGCTGACGAAGCAACTGGAATCCAAATCGTTTCTCGTGCTGTAGAAGCGCCATTAAGAACTATCGTTGAAAATGCTGGTCTAGAAGGTTCTGTTGTAGTTGCAAAAGTTGCTGAAGGAAAAGGTGATTTTGGTTACAATGCTAAAACTGACGAATACGTAGACATGTTAAAAGCAGGTATTATTGATCCTAAGAAAGTAACTCGTGTAGCATTAGAAAATGCTGCTTCGGTTGCTGGAATGATCTTGACTACAGAATGTGCTTTAATAGATATCAAAGAAGAATCGGCACCAAGTCCAATGGGCGGAGGTATGCCAGGAATGATGTAATTCTATTTATGAAGTACGATATACGAAGTACGATATACGAAGTACGAAGTAAATTTTAAATAAAAAATCCGAAGTTTTCACTTCGGATTTTTTTTATTTCAATACTATTCAACTTTTATTGAACTCTTTTTTTTGCTAATTTCATAATGACTGGAAAAGTAGAAATTAAAACAATTGCAATAACAATCATCTCAATGTGCTCCTTTAAATCTATTCCAAATTTTAAAAAAACACCATATAAATAATGTCCCGAAAAAACTAGAGTAAATGACCATACAAAAGAACTCAAAGTATTATAAAACATGAACTTCTTTTTATCCATAGATACTATCCCTGCTACAATGGGTGCAAAAGTTCTAAAAATTGGCAAGAAACGAGCATAAATTATTGCCTTACCGCCATATTTCTCAAAAAAATCTTTGGATTGTAATAAGTACTTTTTCTTAAACCAAAAACTATCTTCTTTTTTAAATAAATAGTAGCCACTTTTTGATCCAAACCAATACCCAACCGTATTCCCTACAATACCCGCTAAAGCAATTAATAAGGCCAATAAAGTAACATTAATAAAATCATTTTCAATTACCATTACATTAGCAATTAAATCACCGCTGTAAATACCAGAAAGGAAAAGCAAACTATCGCCTGGTAGAAAAAATCCAGCAAAAAGTCCTGTTTCAGCAAAAATGATAAATAGCACTATATACAGCCCTATTTGAACTCCTCCTATCGAAAATGTAATATAAAACTCAGGATTCAGTAATTGTGTCCAATCAAAATTATTCATAAAAAATTTAATTATAATACGGCGTGAAAATAGGCATATTTTAAGTTAACTACAATTTAAACTCCGGTTTTAAACTTTAATTAACTAATTGCTTTTTTTAATATCATCTCTATCGTAAAGACAACAATGATGTAAGTTTTTGTAAACCTCATCGTTAGCTTTAACTTCAACCGTATCATGCCCTACTTTAGCAATCGCTTTTTTCACATCCAAAAGACTGCATTTTTCTTCGTTTAAAATGACTGTTAACTGATGTGACTCAATATTCCAAATCGCTGATTTTACCCCTTCCACTCCGAAAGCAGCTTTCTGTATTCTTTTCTGACATTGTTCGCAATTTCCATTTACTTCGGTAACATATTTTGCGTTTTTATTTTTTTTGACTTGTGCTTGGGTCGAAAATCCAACGAACACTAAAAGCACTATTGTAATTATTTTTTTCATGATTTAATTATTTTTTGTTATTGATATTGATATTGTATTTTATTTAATTGTAAATCGTAGCCCAGCATAATACATCTGTCCAAATATGGGTGCATACACAATCGAGGAATCAAAACTAGTCCCAAAAGGATTTTCATTTCCAATAATCGCTCTAGATTGTGTATAATTTCCAATATTTTCTCCGCCAATGTAGACCTCAAATACGGATGAAAATACTCTTGTTATTTGAGTATTCATTAATGAATATGCAGGTGAAAACTCAGGAAATTGATCATTAGTTGGATTGGTTTTAGTAGTAGGTAATTGTTGCTTTCCAATCCAGTTATAAGTAAAGTCAAACCGCCATTGTTTGGAATTTAAAAACGGAAGTGTTTCATATTCCAGGTTAGCAAAAAATCGGTTTTGTGCTTGTAATGGTCTTTGGAAAGTCCCTGAAAGATAATCTGTCTGAACATCATACATTTTATATGCCGATCGCATTTTAAAACGAGTTGTGAAATCATAATTAAATTCCAGTTGTACACTATTTGCAAATGATCTACCTGTCAAATTATAAAACAACACTTGCTGTGGACTTTGCATCACATCTACTACTACCTGGTTTTGAAAATCAGTACGATAAACATCTAGCGTTACATCGGCATTTTTACCAAAAAGAAGAAAAGACTGCGTAAAACTGGCTCCATAATTCCAAGCAATTTCAGGATTCAAACCATAGATAGCTCCCGAAGTATTTAGTATTGAAAAAACTCTTGAGCTAGCAAAAAGTGATTGATTTTCTGCAAAAATATTAGCACTACGTTTACCTCTACCCGCAGAAAATCTTACTACAGCTTTTTCCCACGGATTGTATCTTAGATGCAATCTTGGCGTTACAAAAGTCCCCAATCGGTTGTGGTTATCAATTCTTCCGCCTAAAATGAAACTAAAATTATCATCATTATCAAAAGTGTATTCAAAGAATGCTCCCACTGAATTGTCGATTCTACTCCAATCTACTTGTTGAACCAACTCTTGATAATTGTCTAAGGTAAAATTCAATCCTGTTGCAAATTTATTCATCGTATTATTGATAATCGAATTGAAAATTAAATTGGAATAAAAACTATTTTGCTTGATATTATATCCCCTTAAACCAAAATACGATTGTTGATTATGAGAAGTAAACGCGTTTTGAAATCCGATACTTTGAAAGGGCAAATCTTTGTACACATAGCCTACTTTAGTAGCAATGTCGAGTCGTTCTGTGTCAATTTCAGAACCCCAGGAATTAGTGGTACCTCTATCTGTATTGGGATTAAATTGCAATTGACCAGTCTGTTTTTTATCATTCATGTACCTGAAATTGATAAAACTCACTAAACCCTTTTCAGCATCGTAATACTGATAGCGATTTAACATGTTGACCTGTTTGGTTAAAGGGTTGTCCAAAAATCCGTCCCTATTTTGATCCATTTTAGCAATTCGAGTATTGCCATGCAAGAACAAACTACTACTCCACTTATCAGAAAGCGAAGTATTTAAATGAGTATTCAACTCAAATCGAGAATCGGTAGAACCATACGCATTTAGAAAAAACGGAACATCATTTATAGGTTTAATTAGTTCGGTGTTAATCTGACCCGAAATACTTTCATAGCCATTGACCACACTGCCTGCACCTTTAGTAATTTGAATGCTTTCAACCCAAGTGCCAGGTGTAAATGATAAACCATAGGCTTGCGAAGCTCCTCGAACTGAAGGAATGTTTTCCTCAGTGATCATTAAATAAGGACTAGTTAGCCCCAGCATTTTGATTTGCTTTGTTCCAGTTAGAGCATCCGAAAAATTAACGTCAATTGAAGGATTGGTTTCAAAACTTTCTGCCAAGTTACAACAAGCTGCTTTCAGCAACTCTTTACTTGTCACCAAAGTAGTATTTCCTGTAACAGTGAATGATTTTTGAAGTCCTTTACGTTTTTTGACCACTTTTACTTCATCTAGTTTTTCTTGTGCAAAAACAGGAATTATGAGTAAAAGCAATCCAAAAATAAAGATTGTTTTTTTCATTGATATAATGATTTAATGTTGTAAAAAAATATTTTTAAGTTCTACAGAACTTTACTTCAACAACAATAAATCAAGCGTAAAAAACATACTGACTATACAGCTTGAATAAAGGAGGTGCATTAGCATCACAACAGTAGGATGCAATAGATTTAGTAACAAAACTAGTTGATTCAACAACTATTGGCAGTCTGTTTATTGAGACAATACAGGCAAAATAGGGATCAAAAGAAAATGCCTTAAGTGTTGCATGATCTGATTTTTTTTCGATTTCAACTTTCTTGTTTTTACAACAACTGTCTTTTTCAACTGCTTTTTTTGCACAACAACTTGTCATTTGTTGTTGCGAACTTGAGGGGATTTGAATAGAAACTGAAGCTAATTTGCCCCCGCAATAATGCATCGAAAAAGCCAATCCAACATTGGAAACCAATATTAGTAGTGCTAAGAGTAAACCGATGCCTTTTTTACATTTCATAGTGCAAATTTACACAACAATCCCACCTTTAGAATTAAACTTATGTTAAAGTTGCATTTTAGTTAAGTCAGTACCATAAAAATTATTTACATCATAAATAAATCAATACTTTTGTTTAAAATTATAATCCATGACATTTCAAGAATTACAACCCAAAGTTTCAGAAATAATTAGTGACGCACAATTGTCAAGAGACGAAAAACTGCAAGCTATTTGTCAGTTACTCAACGAAAATATCGCACATTACAATTGGGTAGGTTTTTACTTTGCCAATCACGAGGATAAAACCTTACACTTAGGGCCTTATGTTGGCGCTCCTACTGACCATACTGTAATCCCTTTTGGAAAAGGAATTTGCGGACAAGTAGCTGAATCGAATGCTAACTTTGTGGTACCAGATGTAGCCGCTCAAGATAATTATATTGCGTGTAGCTTTACCGTGAAATCAGAAATTGTGGTGCCTTTATTTGTCAACGGAATCAATATTGGGCAAATTGATATTGACAGTCATGTTTTAGACCCATTTACAGCTGAAGACGAGCGTTTTTTAGAGTTTGTAAATTCGGAAATAGCCACATTGTATTAAGTTTTTTCAAAAATCTACATACTTTTCAAAAAATAAACACTACTTTTGCAGCCGTTACTCAATAGCTGTGTAACATACATAATAATCATTTAAATAATATTGGAATGTATTTAACTAAAGAAATTAAAGAAGAAATCTTCGCTAAACACGGAGGAAAAGCAGAAAACACTGGATCTGCAGAAGGTCAAATCGCTTTATTCACACACAGAATTAGCCATTTAACTGAGCACTTGAAAAAAAATCGTCACGATTATAACACAGAGCGTTCGCTAGTATTATTAGTAGGTAAAAGAAGATCTTTACTAGATTACTTGAAGAAAAAAGATATCGTGAGATATCGTGAGATTATCAAAGTATTGGGTATTAGAAAATAATCAATATAAAAAAGAGGTGCGAAAGTGCCTCTTTTTATTTTTACAAACAACAAAAAAAGTTTGGTTTTTCATTGGGATTATAAACAACTACACACAACAACACAACTAGTTCCAAGGTTTTAATCAATTATTAAAAAAGTTTATGATTCCACAATTATTTGTAGAAAGTATCGATTTAGGTGATGGCAGAAACATCACAATCGAGACAGGTCGTTTAGCTAAACAAGCAGACGGATCTGTAGTAGTTAGAATTGGAAAAACTGTTATTTTAGGTACAGTTGTTTCCGCAAGAAAAGCCAGTCCAGGTATTGACTTTTTACCATTAACGGTAGATTACCGTGAAAAATTTGCAGCAGCAGGTCGTTTCCCTGGTGGTTTCTTCAAAAGAGAAGCACGTCCAAGTGATAGCGAAGTGTTGACGATGCGTTTAGTGGATCGTGTATTGCGTCCGCTTTTCCCATCAGATTACCATGCTGAAGTACAAGTTATGATTCAGTTAATGTCTCATGACGAAGACGTTATGCCTGATGCTTTAGCAGGATTAGCTGCTTCAGCTGCATTAGCATTGTCTGACATTCCTTTTGAAACTTTAATTTCTGAGGCTAGAGTTGGAAGAATTGATGGTAAATTCATCATCAACCCATCTCGTGCACAATTAGAATTATCAGATATTGATATGATGATTGGTGCTTCTAAAGATTCTATCGCCATGGTAGAGGGCGAAATGAAAGAAATTTCAGAAAAAGAAATGGTAGAAGCGATTAAATTTGCTCACGAACACATTAAAGTACAAATTGATGCTCAAGAAAGATTGGCACAAGCATTTGGAAAAAAAGAAGTTCGTACCTACGAAACTGAAAAAAATGACGACGCTATTTACGAAAAAGTAAGAGCGGCCGCTTATGATAAAATTTACGCTATTGCAAGTAAAGGTTCGGCTAAACATGAGCGTTCAGCTGCATTTGACGCTGTAAAAGAAGAAGTAAAAGCGTTATTTACTGAAGAAGAATTAGCTGAAAACGGAGATTTAGTTTCTAAATACTTCTATAAGGTGAACAAAGAAGCGGTTCGTAATGTAACTTTAGATTTAGGAACTCGTTTGGACGGTAGAAAAACTACTGAAATTCGTCCTATTTGGAGTGAAGTAAATTATTTACCATCGGTTCACGGATCAGCATTATTTACACGTGGAGAAACTCAAGCCTTGGCAACAGCAACTTTAGGAACATCTAGAGAAGCCAACCAAATTGATTCGCCATCTGAACAAGGAGAAGAAAAATTCTATTTACACTATAATTTCCCTCCATTTTCTACAGGAGAAGCTCGTCCGTTAAGAGGAACTTCAAGAAGAGAAGTTGGTCACGGAAACTTGGCACAACGAGCATTGAAAAACATGATTCCTGCTGATTGTCCTTATACAATTCGTGTAGTTTCTGAAGTATTAGAATCGAATGGTTCATCTTCAATGGCTACTGTTTGTGCTGGAACATTATCATTAATGGATGCTGGTATTCAAATGATTCGTCCAGTTTCTGGAATTGCCATGGGATTGATTACTGATGGAGAACGTTTTGCAGTGTTATCGGATATTTTAGGTGATGAAGATCATTTAGGAGATATGGATTTCAAAGTAACTGGAACTTCTGAAGGAATTACTGCTTGTCAAATGGACATCAAAATTGACGGATTGAAATACGAAATCATGGAGCAAGCCTTGGCTCAAGCTCGTGATGGACGTTTGCATATCCTAGGAAAAATAATGGAGACATTAGACAAACCAAATGCTGACGTTAAAGTTCATGCACCAAAAATTATCATGCGTACAATTCCTGGTAACTTCATTGGTGCCTTAATTGGACCTGGTGGAAAAGTAATTCAAGAATTACAAAAAGCTACTGGTTGTACTATTGTGATCAACGAAGTGGACGAACAAGGTGTAGTTGAAATCTTAGGTACAGATCCAGACGGAATTGCTGCAGTATTGGCTAAAATTGATTCGATCATTTTCAAACCTGAAGTGGGTGAAGCATACGAAGTAAAAGTAATTAAAATGTTAGATTTTGGTGCTGTTGTAGAATATACTGCTGCTCCAGGAAACGAGGTTTTATTACACGTATCTGAATTGGCTTGGGAACGTACTGAAAATGTTTCTGAAGTAGTGAATATGGGCGATATATTCCAAGTGAAATACCTTGGTCTTGACCCTAAAACTAGAAAAGAAAAAGTGTCAAGAAAAGCGCTTTTACCAAGACCTCCACGTGAGGAGAAAAAAGAGTAATCCAATCTTAGTTTACTAAAGGTTTATTGATAGAAAAAATCCCGTTCTAAAGTATTAGAACGGGATTTTTCGTTTTTATGAAAATAAATCAAAAGTTTTGTAACTTTTATTCATTTCCCTACGTATAACCTTTGTACACTTAAAAAATTGAGGAGACAAAAACATGAGACAACTTAAAATTACCAAGCAGGTTACCAATCGTGAAACCGCTTCATTAGACAAATATTTACAAGAAATTGGAAAAGTTGACCTTATTACTGCTGACGAGGAAGTAGAATTAGCTCAGAAGATCAAAGCCGGAGACCAACGCGCTTTAGAGAAATTGACCAAAGCCAATTTACGTTTCGTTGTTTCGGTGGCTAAACAATACCAAAATCAAGGATTAACACTTCCCGATTTGATTAATGAAGGAAATTTAGGTTTGATCAAAGCAGCACAACGTTTTGACGAAACGCGCGGTTTCAAATTCATTTCGTATGCTGTTTGGTGGATTCGTCAGTCTATCCTTCAAGCTTTGGCTGAACAATCTCGTATCGTTCGTTTGCCTTTGAACAAAATTGGTTCTATCAATAAAATCAATAAAATGTACGCTTTATTGGAGCAATCTAACGAGCGTCCACCTTCTGCAGAGGAAATTGCAAAAGAATTGGATATGACCGTGAATGACGTGAAAGAGTCTATGAAAAACTCAGGGCGTCACTTATCAATGGATGCGCCTTTAGTAGAAGGAGAAGATTCTAACTTGTATGACGTATTACGTTCAGGTGAGTCTCCCAACCCAGACCGCGAATTGATTCACGAATCATTGCGTACTGAAATCGAGCGTTCTTTAGAAACCTTAACTCCAAGAGAAGCTGACGTAGTTCGTTTGTACTTTGGTCTAGGTGATCAACACCCAATGACTTTGGAAGAAATTGGAGAAACTTTTGACTTAACTCGTGAGCGTGTGCGCCAAATTAAAGAAAAAGCCATCCGCAGATTGAAACATACTTCAAGAAGTAAAATATTAAAAACATATTTAGGGTAATCCTACCAAAACTCCGGCTTCATTCCGGAGTTTTTTTTAACTTAATTTCAAAATTCGTTACTCAAAATTCATTGTTCATTATTTTTTAATTTTGAATATTCAACTTGGAATTTTGAATGTTGAACAATAAATTATTATTACAAATGAAAAATACACTTATCGCCCCATCCGTTTTAGCTGCTGATTTTGCCAACTTACAACGTGACATCGAAATGATTAATGCTAGTGAAGCCGACTGGTTTCATATTGATATTATGGACGGTGTTTTTGTTCCCAATATTTCTTTTGGAATGCCCGTTTTAGAAGCAATTTCAAAACATGCTAAAAAAACCATCGACGTACACTTGATGATTGTAGATCCGGATCGATATATCAAAACCTTTGCTGATTTAGGAGCGAATGTATTAACGGTTCACTACGAAGCCTGTACGCACTTGCACAGAACACTTCAAGCGATTAAAGCGTCTGGAATGAAAGCAGGTGTAGCTTTGAACCCACATACGAGTGTTACATTATTAGAAGACGTAATCAACGATATTGATTTAGTGTGTATCATGAGTGTGAATCCAGGTTTTGGCGGACAATCATTCATTGAAAATACGTATGAAAAAGTACGCCAACTAAAAGCTTTAATTACTAAAAAAGGTGCTGCCACTCAAATCGAAATCGACGGTGGTGTAACCAATAAAAATGCCAAACAATTAGCCGAAGCAGGTGCTGATGTTTTAGTGGCAGGTAGTTATGTTTTTGGCGCCCAAGACCCAATTGCTACTGTAGCTGATTTAAAAAAATTAACCGCTTTCTAACTTTATAATACAATTAGATTAAGGGCTTAAATTAACTTTTAAGCCCTTTTATTTTAGTAATTATTAGTTATTTTTGTTTCAAACGAAAAGAAATGAGAGATTTACTTACTGCCAGTTACGGATTTGTTTTTGAGGATTCACTTATTAATGAAATCATAGCTGTTGCTACATTGGTAGAATTTAAAGAAGGAGATATTTTAATCGATTTTGGCGATTATATCAAAAAAATGCCTTTGCTTATTGAAGGTGCAATTAAGATTTTACGAGAAGATTTTGACGAAGGCGAAATGCTTTTATATTTCATTGAAAAAGGAGACACCTGCGCGATGACTATGGCCTGTTGTATTGGCGAAGCCAAAAGTGAAATTAGAGCCGTAGCTGAAACAGAAGGTAAAATAATCATGATTCCTGTTACCAAAATGGAAGAATGGTTAGGCAAATACAAAAGCTGGAGAAATTATGTCTTTAATAACTACAACAACCGTTTGAAAGAAATGCTAAATGCTATTGATAGTTTGGCTTTCATGAATATGGAAGAACGATTACTCAATTATCTTTTTGAAAAATGTAAAATCAATCACTCTCGTGAAATATTCAGTACTCATAAGGAAATTGCATACGACCTGCATTCATCAAGAGAAGTTATTTCAAGACTATTAAAAGCATTAGAAATCAAAGGTCGAATCAAATTAAATAGAGCTTCAGTTGAAGTTTTAGTATAAAAAAAACCAGAACAAATGTTCTGGTTTTTTTGTGACCGCGGCAGGGTTCGAACCTGCAACCCTCAGAGCCGAAATCTGATATTCTATCCAGTTGAACTACGCAGTCAGGTTTATTTCATTAATCACTACTTGTTGAATCTGATATTCCCTGCCTGTCGGCAGACAGGTATCCAGTTGAACTACGCAGTCTTATTTATATACGATTGACAATGTACGATTTACGAAATTAAGATAATAATTTTTTGACAATAGTCGAGATGGTTTTACCATCGGCTTTTCCTGCTAATTCAGCCGAAGCCAATCCCATTACTTTTCCCATGGCTGCCATTCCTGAAGCACCATTATCTGTAATAATTTTAGCTACTACAGCTTCCACTTCTGTTTCTGATAATTGAACTGGTAAGAATTTCTCAATTACGGCTGCTTGTAACAATTCTGGTTCAGCTAAATCAGGGCGTCCTTGTTCAGTATAGATATTGGCACTGTCTTTACGTTGTTTGACCAAACGTTGCAACAATTTGATTTCTTCCTCAGCACTAATTTCTTCTTTGGCACCCGTTTCAGTTTGTGCTAAAAGCAGAGCTGATTTCACTGCACGCAATGATTCTAATGCAACGGTATCTTTGGCTCTCATGGCGTTTTTAATTTCGTCCATGATTTGTGTGGCTAAACTCATATTTTTTTGTTTTTTTAGTGTGTTTTCTTTTTTGAAACAGAGGACAATAAATAGTCTTTTTAAGTAAAAAGCTAGCAATGTCAGTCGTGATATGGCTCGCAAATTTAGAACAATTTACCCGAACAAACAAAAGATTGATTCTTAAGCTGAATGGATAAAAATAACCCGAAAATCGTTTGACTTTCGGGCTAAAATGGTTTTGATTAGTTTGTAATTTTTAATCTACATTATCGTGTAAATACGAGTTGTTTGAACGCAACTGCAAATCGTTATTGCTGTCTGTTCCCACTGATATTCTCGAGTTATTTGTATTTGATTGATTGGCAGAAAGTTCTACCCCCAATCTTTTATACGCAGGTTCTTTCTCGTATTCGTCAATTTTAGAAACGTTGTTGTGAAACTTATAATTGAATTCTTTCAACTTTCTTCTTCTTTCGTCGGCGCGCGCGCGTAAAGTTTCTTCTATGGTCATTTCCATTGGGGAAATCGATTCGAACTCTGAAGAAGCAATTGTTGACTCCTCCATTTTTTTCATGGTGATATTCAATTCTTCTGGAACAACTTCAGCCACTTTTTCAATAGTTTTAGTTGCTACAAAATCATTTTCTACTTCCATGTACTCTTCTAACGAGTGACGGATAACTCCGTTTTCAGCCACTTCTGTTACAGGTACAAAAACAACAGGATCTACAACATGCATGTCGTTGATTTCATTAGTCAATTCAAAAACTATTTTATTTTCTTCTGCAACTGGCTCTGATTTAAATAAGGGTAAATCAAAGGATAGTGCAGCTTGCTCTTCCACTTGAACAGCTTTTGGCTGCGCTGTTTCGATAGCATGTACCTCAGGCGTTGTGAAAGTAAAATCAATATCATTAATTGGCGAAACGATTTCGAAAGTCACATCTAAATTTTTGATAAATTCAGACATTACGATTAAATCATTTTCATTGGTAATAGCATCGTAAGCTGGAACTGCTTCAGCTACAATTGCTGCTGCTGGCTCCTCCTCCAATAATTCAAAAACAATTCTTTCTTCACTAGCCACTGGAGTTTCTGTATTCAAATCGAATGCAGGAACTGGAGTATTTGATAAATTGTGAGTGATTTTTTGCTCATCCTCCAAAGCGTGGATGATCTTTTTTGGCTCAGAATTCACGATTTCATTTTGTTGCTCCAAGTCAAAACCTGTAGCTATAACAGTTACTGCGATAGCATCCCCAAGAGTTTCGTCTTCACCAACTCCCATGATAATATTCGCATTGAAACCTGCTTCAGATTGAATGTGGTCATTGATTTCACCAATTTCATCCAAAGTAATTTCGTTAGTTCCAGAAACGATAAGCAACAATACGTTTTTGGCACCTGTTATTTTATTGTCATTTAATAAAGGAGAATCCAAAGCAGAAATAATAGCATCTTTCGCTCTAGTTTCACCTTCAGCTATTGCGGAACCCATTATAGCTGTTCCACTATCTGACAATACCGTTTTAGCATCACGTAAATCGATATTTTGAGTGTAGTGATGTGTAATTACTTCAGCAATACCTCTTGAGGCAGTTGCTAATACTTCGTCCGCTTTTGAGAAACCAGCTTTGAAACCTAAGTTTCCGTAAACTTCTCTCAATTTGTTGTTGTTAATTACAATAAGCGAATCAACCTGTTTGCGTAATTTTTCAATACCAATTAAGGCTTGTTCTTGACGTACTTTACCTTCAAAAACAAAAGGAAGGGTCACAATACCTACTGTAAGAATATCACGTTCTTTAGCCAATTGAGCAATCACAGGCGCAGCACCAGTTCCGGTTCCACCTCCCATACCAGCAGTGATAAATACCATTTTAGTATTTTGATCTAACATTTTTTCAATGTCAGAAATACTTTCGATAGCTGATTGTTGTCCTACATCTGGATTTGCTCCAGCTCCCAATCCTTCTGTTAAGTGAACTCCCAACTGAATTTTGTTAGGCACAGCACTATTTTGTAAAGCTTGTGAATCTGTATTACAAACAATAAAATCTACCCCTTTGATTCCTTGTTTAAACATGTGGTTGATGGCGTTGCTCCCGCCGCCTCCAACACCAATTACTTTAATTACATTTGATTGGTTCTTTGGTAAATCAAATGAAATACTTCCAAATTCTGAGTTGCTCATCATTTTATTTGGTTTTTGCTATTTGTTGTTAATTTAATATTGTGAAAGGCATAGCCTCTATTCTGCATTATCTAAGAAATCCTTGATTTTATCTACATACTTATCAAAAAAGGATCTTCTAATTTGAGTTTCTGTCGATTTGTCTTTACTTTCTTCTTTTGTAATTTCAACTGAATCTGATTCAGCTGCAACGACTTCATCTGCCTCCATTACTGGAGCTTTATAGACTGGCATTTCCGGGGCTTGGACCTGATCTATTCTAACAGCACTCTGCGTTTTGTTTTCGATGCTATTCATCACTAAACCAACTGCAGTTGCATATAAGGGACTTGAGATTTCTTCGCTTGAATTACCTGCTAAGTGTTCGTTTGGATAACCAATTCTTGTATCCATTCCTGTAATATATTCTACTAACTGCTTGATGTGTTGCAATTGTGAACCTCCACCTGTAAGTACAATTCCTGCGATTAATTTTTTTCTTGGGTCTTCATGACCGTATGCTTTGATTTCAACAAAAACTTGTTCAATAATCTCCACTACACGTGCATGAATTATTTTAGACAAATTCTTCAACGAAATTTCTTTAGGCTCTCTTCCTCTCAATCCCGGAATAGAAACAATTTCATTTTCTCTATTCTCTCCTGGCCAAGCTGAACCAAATTTCACTTTCAATAATTCGGCTTGTTTTTCAATAATTGAACAACCCTCTTTAATATCGTCTGTAATTACATTTCCTCCGAAAGGAATCACTGCGGTATGACGAATAATACCATCTTTAAAAATAGCTAAATCCGTTGTTCCACCACCGATATCAATTAGCGCTACTCCAGCTTCTTTTTCTTCTTGGCTCAAAACAGCGTCAGATGAAGCTAATGGCTCCAATGTCAATCCAGACAAATCAATCCCTGAATCGTGTATGCAACGACCTACGTTTCTGATTGACGAAGCCTGTCCCACCACTACATGAAAACTTGACTCTAAACGCCCACCATACATTCCAATAGGTTCTTTAATCTCTGATTGCCCATCGATTTTAAATTCTTGAGGCAAAACGTGAATGATCTCTTCACCAGGAAGCATGGCCAATTTATTCACTTGGTCAATTAACTGTTGAATATCGTTACCCCCAATTACTTCTTCTGGATTGCTTCGGCTGATATAGTCCGTATGTTGAATACTACGGATGTGTTGACCCGCAATACCAACAACACAGTCTTTAATTTTGTATCCTGAATTAGCTTCAGCTTCTTGAACAGCATGTTGTATAGACTGAATAGTTTGAGTAATGTTATTGACAACACCTCTAGCTACTCCTAGACTTTTGGATTTTCCAACACCCAAAATTTCTAGTTTTCCATACTCATTTTTCTTGCCTATCATTGCAACAATTTTTGTTGTTCCAATGTCTAAACCTACTGCAATATTCTCTTTTTCCATTACCTCTTATTTTGTGCAAATTACTTGTTGGGTGAAACGAAGGTCAATTTTTTTATATTTATACAAAGTACTATCAAGAACTGCTTTTTGAAAAAACGCTTTATAATTTCGAATTTTCGTATCCATATTTACCGTTCCTCCGAAATCAATTTGATAATCAAAATTTCTATTCAACATTTTTAAGCTACCATTAGGCATAATTTGAATAGCAATGATGTTTTTTTTCAAAAACGCATCGTCATGAATTTTTCTAAATAATTCAGCTAAAGCTTCGCTATTTTTTTTACGTATTACTCCCAAAACGAGGGGGACTCTGGCAGTAAAATGTGCCGACAACGGCATCGTATTTCCCTTGTAATCAATATAAAAAGAACGCTTACCATCAAAAACTCTTGCAACGGGAGTTTTCTGTTTTACAACCGCTTTCAAAACACCATCTACTGTTACAAATACCTCTGATTTTTCAACCATTTGATTCGAACTAACGGCTTTTTCTAGCTTATTCAAATCTAATTTATCTTTTCGGATAGCTGAAGCATCGTCATTATTTTCTATTAACAATTTATTAACCGTTTCTTGTTTAAGAAAACTAGAATTTTCTCCAACAAAAACCACCTTAGCTTTGGTTAATTTTCGGTTTCCGTTTCTATTTGAAGTAAACGAAAACAAGAAAATCACCAACCCAAACATGAGTACTAACCGAATCGTTATCCAATTAAATCGTTTCATACAATGCGTTTTTTATTGACGGTACCATTTCTCCTAAATCTCCCGCTCCAATGGTTACGATAATTCGTACATCTGAAGCTAAAATTGAAGGAATCAAATCTTCTTTTGTTACCAATATTTTATTTTCACTTGTCATTTTATTCATCAACCATTGCGAAGTAACACCCTCCATTGGCAATTCTCGAGCTGGATAAATATCCAATAAAATTACTTCGTCAAAAAGCGATAAACTTTTCGCGAAATCATCTGCAAAATCTTTCGTTCTACTAAACAAATGCGGTTGGAAAATAGCTAGTACTTTTTGGTTAGGATACAATTCGCTAACCGCTTGATGTACCGCATTAATTTCTGTTGGATGATGTGCGTAATCATCGATATACACGAAATTTGGCGTTTTTATCTGATACGAAAAGCGTCTTCTAATTCCTTGAAATGAAGCCAATGCTTTGGCAATCGCTTCCGATGAAGTTCCAAAAGTTTTGGCCATAGCCAAAGCCATCAAAGCATTCATCAAATTGTGTCTACCCGGCAATCCAAAAGCAATATCGCGTATCGTTTCTGTTGGGGTTTGTACGTCAAAAACATAACTTCCGTTTCCAACTCTCACATTAAACGCTTTATACACCGCTTCCTCATTTACTGCACAAGTCACTCCTTCTATTGGCAACTCATTCGTAATAAACAATTGACTCTTATCTTCTACTTTATTCGCAAACTCTACAAACGACGCTTCAATTTCTTCACTTGTTCCATAAATATCCAAATGATCTGCATCCATAGAGGTTACACAAGCAATATTGGGATACAAATGCAAGAACGAACGATCAAATTCATCAGCCTCAACCACAGTAACTGTTTTTCCGGTTCCTATTAAATTAGAGTTGTAATTTTCAACTATTCCACCTACAAAAGCAGTGACATCAGCACCACTTTCAAATAAAATATGTCCTAAGATACTTGAGGTAGTAGTTTTACCGTGTGTGCCTGCAACAGCAAAACAAAAAGTATCTTTAGTTATAATTCCTAATACTTCGGCGCGCTTTTTCACTTCATAATCGCGCTCTAAAAAATAGTTCCATTGCGAATGTGTTACAGGGACGGCCGGTGTAATTATCACCAAGGTATTTTCTACATAATACTCTTTCGAAATTAAATCAATACGATCTTCAAAGTGGATATCAATGCCACTTGCAATCAATTCATCGGTTAACATTGAAGGCGTTTTATCGTAACCCGAAACATTTTTTCCGATGGTTTTGAAATAACGCGCTAAAGCACTCATTCCAATACCTCCGATTCCTATAAAAAAGACGTTATGTATTTGATTTAAATTCATTTCTTACTTGCAACAAAACACTTAAATGTTCTGTTTTTTATTTGATTAATTTTAGTATCTCTTCTACTATGGCTTTAGTTGCATTAGGCAAAGCCAAGTTGTTAATGTTTTGACTCAATTCGTTTTGCTTCTTTTCATCAGTAATCAAATCCGAAAAAGTCGATTCGAAATTGGAATCTAACTCGCTTTCGCGTATCAAAATAGCACCGTTTTTATCAGCTACCGATTTAGCATTCTTTGTTTGATGGTCTTCAGCTACATTGGGTGACGGAATAAAAATTACTGGTTTCCCTACTATGCATAATTCTGAAACAGAAGAGGCTCCTGATCTCGAAATCACTACGTCGGCAGCAGCATACACCAAATCCATTCTTTCGATGAAAGCCATTACTTGTACGTTTTCCGAATTAAATTTTTGGTACTCATCCAAGTAAAATTTCCCACATTGCCAAAGCAATTGTACATTTTGAGAAGCAAAGAATTCCAATTCCTTTTCAATCAATTGATTGATACGTCTTGCTCCTAAACTTCCTCCCAAAATCAAAATCGTTTTTTTATTGGGATCTAAATTGTAATGCGCTCGACCTTCAGCTCTTTTACTTTGCACTTCAATTAAATCCTGTCGCACTGGATTCCCAGTCAAAACAATTTTCTCTTTAGGAAAAAAGCGCTCTAATTTTTCATAAGCTACGCAAATCGCATTGGCTTTCTTACTTAATAACTTATTGGTAATTCCTGGATAGGAATTTTGTTCTTGTATTACAGTCGGTATGCCTGCGCTATTAGCCATTTGCAATAATGGTCCACTCGCAAAACCTCCTGTTCCAATTACCACATCTGGTTTGAATTGTTTAATAATTTGCCATGATTTTAACAAACTGCTCAATAGCTTTACTGGAAACAAAGCATTATCAAAAGTCAAACGTCTTTGCAAACCTGCAATCCAAAGTCCTTGTATTGGGTACCCCGCCTGAGGTACTTTTTGCATTTCCATTTTATCCTTCGCACCAACAAAAAGAATATCAGCATCAGGAAATCGAGACTTTAATTCATTAGCGATAGCAATTGCAGGGTAAATATGACCTCCTGTTCCTCCTCCGCTTAGTATGAATTTGTATGTTCTCATGGTTTAATTACTATTTATTAATTACTGCACTCATTGGATTTTTAGAACTGTCTTGAATGGAATAATTATTGGGTTCTATGTGTTGTTCGTCTGATTCTAGTTGTTGATCTATTAATTTTTGAAGTGCTTCTTCTCGTTTCGCAGCTTCTTTTTGTTCTTGCTCAATTTCCTCTTCTTTCTTAGTCACATTAATGATAATTCCAAGAGCAAAACAAGTCATCCAAATTGAACTTCCTCCGCTACTTATTAAGGGTAAGGTTTGTCCTGTAACAGGTAACAATTCCACTGCAACAGCCATATTGATTAACGCCTGAAATATCAATGGAAATCCCAAACTAATGACGACTAACTTTCCAAATAGCGTATTCGCTTTATGTGCTGCAATTACAAATCGGAACAGTAACAAAAGGTACAATCCTAAAACTACCAACCCTCCAACTAATCCATATTCTTCTACAATAATGGCATAAATAAAATCCGAAGATGATTGAGGTAAAAAATGTCTTTGAACACTTTTTCCTGGCCCAAGCCCTGTAAAATTTCCTGATGCTATAGCTGTTTTTGCAGCATTAATTTGATATTCATCTTCTCCTTCTTTGTCAGTACCATAATTTTCAATTCTGCTAATCCAAGTATCTACCCTACTGAAAAACTTTGAATCTGGAAATGCTTTTGATAACGCAACAAAAATTAAAAGACCAGTTATAGCCATAGCCATAATGTAACCTATATACTTCAATTGGTATTGCCCTACAAATGCAATCATAACCACCATCACAAACATTAAAGCCGTAGTAGAGAAATTAGCTGGCAAAATCAAAGCCAGAGTTATAAATACCGGAATCCACAACTCAATAAAAGAGGCTTTGAAAGTAACGGGGATTTCTCTAGTTTTTGACAAATAACGCGCTACATATATATACAATATAATCGCAGCTATAGAGGATGTTTGAAATGAAATCCCGATAAATGGCAATTGCAACCAACGACTCGCATTGGCTCCGCCAATATTAGTCCCTTTAAAAAGCGTGAGCACTAAAAGTCCCCAAACTATGGGCAAACCTATTCTGGATATCACTCTAAAATAATGATAAGGAATTTTATGAACCACGTAAATAATCATAAAACCCATTCCCAAATGAGCCAAATGTTTCACTAAATACCCTAATGTATTTCCGTCTCCATCTCGACCAAAAGCCAAATTTGTACTAGCACTAAAAACAGGCATAAAGGAAAACAAAGCCAATAAAGCCAAAAATGACCAAATTACCTTATCTCCTTTTAGATTGCTTAGTAGCTGTTTGAGTTTCATATCCCTTAAAGTCTAATTAGTGCGAACTATAAATTGTATACTGCTTGTTTGAATTGTTTGCCTCTATCTTCATAATTTTCAAACAAATCAAAACTAGCACAAGCTGGAGACAACAAAACCGTATCTCCTTTTTCGGTCATGCGTTGCGCCATTCTTACTGCATCTGGCATATTATCTACCTCCACCATAACATCGACTACGTTACCAAATGCTTCAATAATTTTTTTATTATCAACGCCCAAACAAATAATTCCTTTCACTTTTTCGTTTACCAATGACATCAATTCGTTATAGTCATTTCCTTTATCAACACCACCGACAATCCAAACTGTTGGTGTAGTTACACTATCCAAAGCAAAGAAAGAAGCATTCACATTTGTTGCTTTAGAATCGTTAATATATTGTACATTTTGGATTTTCAATACTTTTTCTAAACGATGCTCTACTCCTTGAAAATTTGACAAACTCTCTCTGATGGTTGCATTTCTAATTTGCATTAATTTAGCCACTGAAGTAGCCGCCATTGCGTTTTTCATATTGTGTTTTCCTTCTAACGCAATTGTTTCAGTTTCCATTGAAAATTCTTCGTGATTCATCATCTTTACTTCGATTTTATTGTCTTTTATATAAGCCCCTTCAGTGAACACTTGGTTCAATGAAAAAGGAATTAATGTTGCTTTTGTTGTATTATTTTTCAACCAATTTGTTATTGCTTCGTCTTCGGCATCATAAATCAAATAATCCTCTTCGGTTTGATTCATTGTGATTCGAAACTTAGAATTGATGTAATTTTCATACTTATAATCATAACGATCCAAATGATCTGGACTAATATTCGTTAGAATTGCAATGTGTGGCTTGTAATTAATAATTCCGTCCAATTGAAAACTGCTTAGCTCTAAAACGTAAGAATCAAAATCGTTGTCAGCCACCTGCCAGGCAAAACTTTTACCAATATTTCCACCTAGACCTACATTCAAGCCTGCTGATTTTAGCAAATGATAGGTCAACATTGTAGTAGTGGTTTTACCATTACTCCCAGTTATTCCAATTGTTATTGCTTTAGTGTAAGGAGCTGCGAATTCAATTTCTGAGATTACTTTAACTCCTTTTTCAAACAGCTTTTTGACTATAGGTGATTTTTCGGGAATTCCCGGGCTTTTCATCACCACATCAGCATTTAGAATCAGTGATTCTGTATGCATTTCTTCCTCCCAAGCAATTCCATTATGATTAAGAACTTCTTTATAACTTTCCTTTATTTTACCAAAATCAGATACAAAAACATCATACCCTTTTTTCTTGCCAAGAATGGCAGTACCTACTCCACTTTCTCCTCCTCCTAAAACAACTAATCGCATCTATCTCAGTTTTAATGTCACAATTGATAGAATAGACAACATGATAGCAACAATCCAAAAACGAGTTACAATCTTACTTTCATGATATCCTTTTTTCTGATAATGATGATGTAAAGGAGACATTAGAAAAATTCTTCTCCCTTCGCCAAAACGTTTTTTTGTATACTTGAAATAAGCAACTTGAAGTACTACCGATAAATTTTCTGCTAGAAAAATTCCGCAAAACAATGGAATCAGCATCTCTTTTCTTACGGCTATTGCTAATACTGCTATAATTCCACCAATTGTCAAACTACCGGTATCTCCCATAAATACTGAAGCTGGAAAAGAATTGTACCAAAGAAACCCAATCAATGCTCCTACAAATGCTGATATGAATACAGTCATTTCTCCTGAATTAGGAATATACATGATATTCAAATAGTTAGAAAAGATGATGTTTCCAGATAAAAATGTAAATATGCCTAAGGCAAATACTGAAATAGCAGATGTACCCGCTGCTAAACCATCAATACCATCAGTTAAGTTGGCTCCATTTGACACAGCAGTAATGATAAAAATTACTACAGGAATGAAAATTAACCAAGCCCAATTCTGATAGCCTTCACCAGTCCATGCAATTACCTCTGCATAATCGAATTCGTTATTTTTAAAGAACGGGATCGTAGTTGCAGTAGATTTTACCTCAACAGGGGCTTGTACTATAGACGTAACTGTAGTTGATTTTAAAACTGGAGAGTTTGAAGCATTTTCTAAAACAGTAACTGCAGGGCTAAAGTATAGAACCGACCCAACAATAATACCCAATCCTACTTGACCAAATACTTTAAAAATTCCTTTTAAACCTTGTTTGTCCTTTTTAAATATTTTGATATAGTCATCAATAAAACCAATTGTACCCATCCAAAGAGTAGTTACTATTAAAAGGACAATGTAAATGTTATCCAATTTTGCAAAGAGAACTACAGGAACTAGTGTTGCAAAAATGATAATTAATCCCCCCATAGTTGGCGTTCCTGCTTTTTCATTTTGACCAGCTAAACCTAATTCACGAACCGTTTCTCCTACTTGTTGATTGCGTAAAAAATTAATAATTCTCTTCCCGTAAATTGTGGATAACAATAAAGAAAGTAAAAATGCCAACCCTGATCTAAAGGTGATGTATTGGAAAACTCCTGTCCCTGATACATTTAAAGTTTTATCTAAATATTCAAATAAGTAGTATAGCATAATTTTTATTTATGGAGTTGTTCTAGTAGTTCTTTTACAATTTTCATATCATCAAAATCATGACGTACACCATTAATTTCTTGATAAGTTTCATGGCCTTTACCAGCTATTAATATGATATCATTAGGCTGAGCCAATTGGCAGGCAGTTTTAATTGCTTGCTTTCTGTCTGTGATTGATAGAATTCTTTTATAATTATGTGGCGCTACTCCGGATTCCATTTCGCTAATAATTACTGCTGCATCTTCATTTCTAGGATTGTCAGAGGTAAATACTGCTTTATCACTTAAATCAGAAGCAATACCTCCCATTACTGGGCGTTTGGTTTTGTCTCGGTTTCCACCGCAACCCACAACTGTAATCAATTGTTCGTTTTTAGTTCTGATATCGTTGATGGTTTTCAATACGTTTTCTAAAGCATCAGGTGTATGAGCATAATCTACAATGGCTGTAACATTTTCGGCAGAAACAATGTATTGAAAACGACCAGAAACACTTTCTAACTCGGATAATAATCGCAATGCTTCCAAACTTTCCATTCCCAATTCAATAGCAGTTCCGTAAATAGCTAATAAATTGTAAGCATTAAACGTTCCAATTAACTTAACCCAAACTTCGTTGCCATTAACTTTCAAGAGCAGTCCAGATAATTGACTTTCTAAAATTTGCGCTTTATAATCTGCATAAGATTTTAAGGCATAACTGCACTTTTTGGCAACCGTATTTTGCAATACAACCGAACCGTTTTTGTCGTCGATATTAGATAGTGCAAAAGCGGTTTTAGGTAAATGATCAAAGAATGATTTTTTTACATCACGGTATTCTGCAAAAGTGGGGTGGTAATCTAAATGATCGTGTGATAAATTAGTAAATACCCCTCCAACAAAATGCAATGCTTCAGTTCGTTTTTGATGCACTCCATGCGAACTCACTTCCATAAAGCAATAATCTACACCAGCTTCAACCATTAAAGCTAAATAACTATTAATGGTTATAGAGTCAGGTGTAGTATGTGTAGCTGGATACTCCACATCGTCAACCATGATTTTAACTGTTGAAAGCAAACCTACTTTATGTCCCGCTTTCTTATACAATTGATATAATAAAGAAGCAATTGTAGTTTTCCCATTGGTACCTGTCACCCCTACTAATTGTAGTTTTTGTGAAGGATTTCCAAAATAATTTGCCGCAACAACAGCTAAGGCTGTATTGGTATCTTTTACCTGAATATAGGTAACTCCCTCAGCTATATCATCTGGAAAACTATCACATATAATTGCTGACGCACCTAAGTCGATAGCTTTTGAAATATAATCATGACCATCAGAAATAGTACCACGAATAGCTACAAAAAGATCATTTTTTTCTATTTTTCTAGAATCAAAATCTATCTTTCCAATAACTATGTCTGTCGAACCCTTTATGGCTTCAATAGCTACTTTGTATATTATGTCTTTTAGGATACTCACGATAATTCTAATACTATAGTTGTGTTCTTTGCTATATTTTGTCCCGCTTGTAGCGACTGTTTCTTCACTTTGCCAAAGCCCTTTATTTTAACTCTTATTCCTAAATTTTCTAAAAGAGCCAAAGCATCCATTCCGGACATACCTCTTACATTTGGAATAGTGTTTTGCCTTTTATGAGAATTAGCATTATAGGATGCATAATCCAATTCTTGTTTAGGAATTTTTCTATCAATTTTTTTAATTGTATTCGTAGATGGCGCGTCTGTAAATATTTTTTGGGCAATTCTTTTAAATACTGGGCCTGCTACATCAGCACCATAATAATTATTATGAGCGGTGTTTGGCCTATGCACCATAACAATACAAGTATACTGCGGCTTATTAGCTGGGAAATACCCAACAAATGAAGAGGCGTAATACATGCCAGATCCGGTTTTATTACCATAGTTCATTTGCGCTGTTCCTGTTTTTCCTGCCATCGGAAACTCTTTAGTGTACAATGATTTGGCAGTTCCACGTTTTACCACATTTTCTAATAAAGCACGTACTTTTTTCAATGTTTCAGGCGAACAAACTTTTGGATTGATAACTTGAGTATCGAATTTTTTAACCGTTGTATTCCACTTCTTAATTTCAGAAACTAATTGTGGTTTTACCATTACACCATTGTTTGCCACAGAATTGTAAAAAGTCAAAGTTTGCATAGGAGTAATATTTACTCCATATCCGAACGCCATCCATGGAAGTGAAATTTTGGACCACCTTGCTTGACCTGGTTTTGGGATTATTGGAGACGCTTCCCCTTTTAACTCTAAACCTATTTTTTTATCTAATCCCCAATCTTCAATATGCTTAATAAATTTTGAAGGATTATTTTTATAATTATTGTATACAGATTGAACCATTACCGTATTTGACGAAACTTCAAATCCATGTCCTAAAGAAACTCTTCCCATTCCTTTATGTGAATCCACAACATTTTTCCCAAAATAAGTTATTACTCCACCTCTAGCATCAAAAACAGTACTGGTGTCGGCAACTTTATCTTCCAAAACCGCCATAAGATCTACTAATTTGAATGTGGATCCAGGATCATGCGCTTCTGTAATAGCATAATTCAATGTTTCATTATAAGTACCATCACTAAGTCTACCCAAATTTGAAATCGCCTTAATATGTCCTGTCTTAGTTTCCATTACGACCACAGTTCCGTGCTCTGCTTCGTATTCTTCCAATTGTTTTAATAAGGCGTGGTGCGCTATATCTTGAATAAAAACATCTATTGTAGAAATAACGTCATACCCATCAATAGGATCTACCTCATTAAAATCGCGAATCGGTTTCCACTGTCCTTTGGCAATTTTTTGTTTTAAAATCTTACCGTCTTTACCGTTCAAATATTTTCTATAAGCCCATTCAATTCCTTTTCCATCAGGAGTACTATCCGGTTTCATTCTTTCGTAACCAATGGTTCGTTCAGCAATTCGTCCGATTGGATATTCTCTAACCGGCTCAGGCTTTACGATAATTCCGCCTTTATTTGCTCCTTCTTTAAACAATGGAAACTCTTTAATTTTTACATAATCCGTGTAACTTAAACCACGCGCAATTAAAAAATACCTGTTATTTGTGGCTCTTGCTTTGCGCAAAGCTCTTTCATAATAATTAGATGGTTTGCCAAGTAAATAGGCTAATGAATCTGATAAAGAATCAACGGCTCTTTGAAACAATTCAGATTTTGGTACCACTGCATCAAATCGGATTTCATAATTTGGGATTGAAGTTGCTAGCAAACTCCCGTCTGACGAATAAATGTTTCCTTTGTTAGCTTTAATAGTAAATTCTTTTACCGTTTTTTCCTTCGCTTTTTTGCGGTAATGATCCCCTTGAACCCATTGAATATTGGTCAATTTGAAGACTATAGCTACCGCCATCAAAAACATAGCAAAAGCTACGAGATAGATACGATACGAGATATTTTTATCTTCTACTGCCATAATTTTTCAAAAAAACTTTTTTCTACTTCTTTAACTACTTTAATTTTAATTGGAGGTACAGTTGATGGAACTATTTGCCTTGCTTCCATCTGTTTAGCTACTGTAGATTCCATTTTCAATTTCATTAACTCCGAACGTCTGTCTACAAATTCAGAACGCAATTCTTTCACTTCAGTTGTAAGCTCCGCAATCCGAAAAACCTTTTGCTCATAGCTCTGCGTATTGGCAATCATAACAATGGCTAAACCAATTATAAAAACAATAAAACGCCAGTTTTTAATTGCGTCTTCGTCTAATAAAAATCGAGCTTTTAATATGCCGTACAATCCGTGTTTCATTACAACTAATTATATTTTTTCAGCTATTCGCAACTTCGCACTACGTGCTCTATTGTTTTCTCGTATTTGTTCGTTATTTGGGACAATTAACTTTCCAATTGTTTTAAATGGAACAGAAAAATTTCCGAAAAAATCACGTTCTGGCTCTCCTTCAAACATTCCGTTTTTTACAAAACGTTTCACCAATCTATCTTCAAGAGAATGATATGAGATGATACTTAATCGCCCACCTGGTTTTAATATTTCCAATGATTGTTCTAAAAACTCTTTCAAAACATCCATTTCTTGATTTACTTCTATTCGAATTGCCTGATACATTTGAGCCAAAATTTTATGACTTTTATGCGCTGGCAAAAACCGACTCAATACTTCTTTTAACTGTTCCGTATTGCGGATTGGCATTTTTTCTCTTGCCTCCAAAATAACTCTAGCAATAGCAGGCGCGTTTTTCAACTCTCCGTAATCCAAGAAAACCCTACGCAAATTATCTTCGTCATATTCATTAACCACTCGATAGGCACTTAAATCATTTTTTTGACTCATTCTCATATCTAACTCAGCGTCAAATCGAGTAGAAAAACCTCTTTCAGCAACATCAAATTGATGAGAAGAAACACCTAAGTCGCCCAAAATACCATCCACTTCTTTGATATTGTGAAAACGTAAAAAACGCTTTATAAATCTGAAATTTTCATTAATAAGAACAAAGCGATCATCTTGTAAGACATTCGCCAAAGCATCTTCATCTTGATCAAAGGCAAACAATTTACCATTTGGACCCAATCGACTTAAAATCTCTCTGGAATGCCCTCCGCCACCAAAAGTAACATCGACGTAAATTCCGTCCGGCTTAATATTTAAACCATCAACTGACTCGTGCAGCAAAACAGGATTATGATACTCCATTGTCATCATCATTTACATTACCCATTACATCTTCTGCTAAATCAGCAAAATCAATATCCTCTCCGTTTATCGATTGCTCGTACAATTCTTTATCCCAGATTTCGACAATATTTACTGCCGAAGAAAAAACAACATCTTTTGAAATACTTGCAAAACCAACTAAATCTTTAGGTACTAACAAACGGCCTAAAGCATCAATCTCAACCACCTTAACACCGGCTGTAAAACGACGAATAAAATCATTGTTCTTCTTTACAAATCGATTCAACTTATTGATTTTTTGCATCATTAAATCCCACTCTTGCATTGGATACAACTCTAAACAGGACTGAAAAACCGAACGCTTCAGCACAAAACCTTCTTGCAATGAAGAGGCAAGTTGCTTTTTCAAAGGAGACGGCAATAACACCCTTCCTTTAGCATCTACTTTACATTCATATGTTCCTACAATTGTGTTCAAAAAATTTTATTTAAATGATTCTAAGCAAAAATATAAAATATTTTACCACATTTTACCACAATCTACCACTTTGTTAATAAGTTTACCCACTTGCGACTAAAAACCCTTACTTTATGGACTGTCAATAGTTTAGATACAGTTTGAACTTGTTTATAAATGAGAATCCTACTAGAGTCAGAATCAGTGACAACTAATGATTTTAACAAGAAAAAGGATTAAAGAGTTAAAAAACAAGCTTAAAAATTTATATTTCTGTATTAAATCCTATATTTGTCAAAATTGAAAATAGGGATCCGAAAAAATGGAACAACACTATAAAAAAGAAGGTAAATACAGTTATTTTGAAGCAGGAGAAGGAACTCCAATCGTTATTCTGCACGGATTAATGGGAGGACTTAGTAATTTTAGTGGTGTTGCCAATTACTTTTCTAACAAAGGATACAAAATAATCATCCCCGATTTACCTATTTACACCCAAAGCCTTTTGAGAACAAATGTGAAAGCATTTGCTAAATATGTAAAAGACTTTATTGCATTTAAAGGTCTGGAAAATGTTATTTTATTAGGTAATTCATTAGGAGGACATATAGCCCTTTACCACACTAAAATGTATCCCGAAAAAGTAGCTGGATTAGTCATTACTGGCAGCTCTGGTTTATATGAAAGTGCTATGGGAGATAGTTACCCGAAAAGAGGCGACTATGAATACATCAAGAAAAAAGCAGAAGATGTTTTTTTCGATCCTAAAGTGGCTACGCCAGAATTAGTAGACGAAGTTTATGCTACTGTAAACGATCGTATCAAGTTGATTAAAACACTTACCATTGCCAAAAGTGCTATTCGTCATAACATGGCAAAAGATCTTCCAAAAATGACAGTACCTACTTGCATCATTTGGGGACGAAACGACAAAGTGACTCCGCCAGAAGTAGCAGATGAGTTCAACCGCCTTTTACCTAATTCTACTTTATACTGGATAGACAAATGTGGTCATGCCGCAATGATGGAACACCCTGATGAATTCAACAGCGTTTTAGAAGATTGGTTAACGAAAGTTTACCAGCCTATTTCTTAATTCTGTTTATAAAAATATTTATGAAAATTACTACTGCTGAATTTATAATTAGCAACTCTCAGGTTGATAAATGTCCGAAAGATTTCTTACCCGAATACGCCTTTATTGGTCGTTCAAACGTAGGCAAATCTTCGCTTATCAATATGTTGACTAATCATAAAAGTTTGGCAAAAACATCAGGAAGACCAGGAAAAACACAATTAATTAATCATTTTTTAATTAATAAAAATTGGTTTTTAGTAGATTTACCAGGTTATGGTTATGCCAAAGTTTCCAAAAAAACCAAATCCATCTTTCAACAATTCATCACGGATTATTTTGAAACACGAGAACAATTAGTTTGTGCCTTTGTTTTGATTGATATTCGCCATGAAGCCCAAACTATTGATATTGAATTCATGTCGTATATGGGCGAAAGTGAGATACCATTCTGCATTATTTTTACTAAAGCAGATAAAATCAGTAAAGTAAAAATCGACTCGCATGTTGCAGCCTACAAAAAGAAAATGTTTGCTAATAATTGGGCCGAAATGCCGCAGTATTTTGTTACCTCAGCAACTGAATTTACTGGAAAAGAAGAGTTGCTAAGTTATATTGACGAAGTAAATCAAGAAGTCTTTAAAAATAACAATCAATTTTAATATTATTGGTACACATTAAAAAAGCCAAAACTTAAGTTTTGGCTTTTTTTTGAATAATTTATTTTACCAATTCCAACTTCTCAGCAAAATAATCGCAGAAATCTTTCATTGTATTTGTCATTTTTTCGTCATCAGTAGCGCGTTTGAAAGTATCTGACATAGCCACTAATGTTTGATGAAAAAAGATTTTCATTTCGTCCACTGGCATGTCTTTCGTCCACAAGTCAATACGCATGGTTTCTTTGGCTTTACTATCCCAAATTGACAACATGATAGCTTTGGCCTCCTCTTTTGCAACACCGCCATCTTCAGCGGTCCAAAATAATTTTTCTGGAACTCGATTTTGATCTAATTCAATTTCGAATTTAATTTCTGATGTAATAGAATTTGACATTATTTCTTAGGTTTATATTTTGATTTTTTAAAAAGTTCTTTTGCATTGAGCTCGAGTAATTTAGCAACAGAAACGTCGTTGTTTTTAACAAATGACCTTACAATTTGCCAACCTATCCACGCCCCAACTTGACCAGGGGATTCGTTATCAATTTCTAAATAAAACTTAGAAAATGGAGCTGGTGCAATAAAACGAGAATTGAGTTTTAACTCATTATTATACAACAATTTATTTTCTAAAAAGTACCGCCAAATATACGATTCGTTTTCCTCACACCAACTGATTTCTTTGGGCGTGTAACCCATTTTTTCGTCATCCGTATAGCCTGAAAGAAGAAGATCTTTCAAATACAATAACTTTCCGTGATAGATCATCTGACTTAATAGTGTATTGTCCTTCTCAGTTATAATTTTGCTTTTTCCAAAACTAGCAACTAGGTCTGGCATCATTTGTCTTTGCTCAAAATTTTGACGTATGTAGGCCGGAAATTCATAAAATTTATGGTCTTTCCCTAAGTACATTTCTAAAGAAATAATCACCAAACTATCTGCATAAATTACTTTATTATCGTAATCCATCTCAGCAATTACTGTATAAACTTTAGGTGATTTTGTTTTTGGAAAATGGAATTTAATATGTTTAAATACTTTTTCCAGTTCTGCCTCTATGGTTTCGCTTTTCTTATATTTTTTTTGAACTTCGGCAAAAAGTTCTCTCCAAAGAGGATTATTTATTTTATTAACCCATACACTATCTGGTATTCCCTCTGGAAAAAAAAACGGATAGCGCTTTTTAATCGTATGTAAATCTTTTGGCGAAGATTCAAAAAACACTTGATCAAAACGATCAATTTTTATTTGTACAGGAAGCGCTTCAATCTTTTTTTCATCAGCACTTTTCTTATTACATGAAAAAAACATTAAAGACAAAATACAGGATACTAAAAAAATTCTCATACTTATTAATTGGATTTAGACACTCGATTCGGCATCTTTCTTTACCTATCGTTTTTGATAATTCAAAATAGATTGACTCTTTATGTTTACTATTTTTGGTTACATTTGTTATTAATTTTTTCAATTAACAATTAAATTTCAAAAATAAATACAAATATACATTCCTGCTTTTTAATACCTCAATTATTATGTCTAAAAAAAGTACTCTTCAAGTAGAAAAAGTAAACGAATATATTGTCAATTGGTTAAAAGCTTATGCTACTAACGCAAAAGTTAACGGATTTGTTATAGGAATATCTGGCGGAGTTGATTCAGCAGTAACTTCAAGCTTATGTGCGCAAACCGGTCTCAAGGTAGTTTGTGTCACTATGCCTATTCATCAAGCTGAAAGTCATGTAAGCAGAGCAAAGGAACATATTGATCAATTAATGCAACGCTTCCCTAACGTTTCTAAAGCCGAATCTGATTTAACTCCAATTTTCGAATCATTCAAGAAAGTACTTCCAAACGACACTACAGAAAGTCAACTTAACTTAACTTTAGCTAACACTCGTGCGCGAATTCGAATGACTACATTGTATTATTATGGCGGAATTTATGGGTTGTTAGTTGCCGGAACAGGAAATAAAGTAGAGGATTTTGGTGTTGGGTTTTATACTAAATATGGTGACGGTGGGGTTGATATTAGCCCAATTGCCGACTTAATGAAATCAGAAGTGTTTGCTTTGGGTGATTTTTTACAAATTCCACAATCTATTCTAAATGCTGCTCCAACAGACGGTTTATTTGGAGATGATAGAACCGACGAAGATCAGCTGGGCGCTACTTACGATGAATTAGAATGGGCGATGCAACAAAATGAGAATGGCAAAATTAGTACTGATTTTTCAGAAAGAGAGAAAACAGTTTTTGAAATTTATCATCGTTTAAACACTATAAACCAACATAAAATGCAGCCAATTCCGGTGTGCATTATACCCAAATCTTATAAATAGCACATTTTAACTGATTTGCAATTGTTTACAGAATTAATTTATTAATTTTACTTTTCCAAAAACAAATAATAATTCTAAAAACAACATTATGATCAAGGTCTGTGTAGCCGATAATTTTCCTGTGGTTCACTATGGGATAAAGTCTTTTTTTAAAGACCATTCGGATATTTCAATAGTAGCCAACATAGGAAATTTTTCTATGCTTAAAGAAATACTCCAAAGTAAAGAGATAGATGTACTCCTTTTAGATCTTGAATTAGAAGGCTTAAAAAGTATCTTTGAAGTCAAAGCAATTCTAAAAGAATTTTCAGAAACTAAAGTAATTATTTACAGTAATCTCTCTGAGCAAATATATGCTCCTAATGCAATAAAGGCAGGTGTATCTGGATTCATCCATAAAAAAGAAAAACTTAGTGTTGTTTATGATGGCATTAAGCAAGTTGCAGACGGGAAAATTGTGATGAATGAAACTGTCAAAAAAAATCTTGCTTTAATTGCAAAGAAAAGTAAGAGTGAACGTATTTACAGAAAACTTTCAAATAGAGAAGTAGAGGTATTACGTTATTTAAGTGATGGCAAAAAAAACCACGAAATTGCCGATATTCTTAAACTAAACGAAAAAACTATAAGTACTTATAAATTACGATTACTTACTAAACTAAATGTCACCAATCTAGTGGATCTAGTCAATAAAGCTAAAACATTAGAAATTGTATAAATTAAATATTTAAAAAAAATGAAAGCTTAGGCTTTCATTTTTTTTAAATATAAGTAGAGCGAATTCTACCAATAGTTCCTGTTAGATTCACTTTTAATTTATTATAATCGTTAATCATTATTTTTAATTCCTCTTGTTCTGGCTCAGGCTTTTCGCCAAATTCTCGCATTAAATCAAGGATTAATTTGTTGATTAAATATTCTCTCATAGAAATAATAATCTCTGAAGTATGTTGACTGATTGTTTCTGCTTTTTGTTTTACAAATATATTTTGACCGTCCCATTTGTGTAAGGTAAGACGTTCGTCATCCATCAAAATATCAGTTACTTCTTGAGCAAATTGATCTGGTAGTTGCTTTAGATAATTTTCAATTCCGAAACTTTCATTCTGCAAATAATATGAAATTAAATCATTAAACAAGCCTCTAAATAAAGGATTTGCAAGTTCAACTTCATCCTCTTGTAAACTTAAATAAATACGTTGGAAAACTTTATACTCTTTCTTTTCTACTATTTGTTCTACTTCGCCTTGATCATTGGTTTTAAGAAGAACATCTTCAAACTCTTCCGTTTTATTTCCGTACAACAATAAAATCTCAATGATTTTTCGTTCCAAATGATATAAAATATCAATCTTTTCAGTTTGAACTGGAGTTTCATTTTTTACAATGTCAAACGCTTTCTGCTCTTGTTTTTGTTTTTTTCCAACTTCAGCAATATCTTTTTGAACCAATTGAGCCAATGTACTTACTAAAACCTGCTCAGAAATATCCATTATTCGGGAACATTCCTGAATGTAAATTTCTCTTTGAATACGATCTGGAATTTTTGAGATACTTTGTACCATATCCCGAATCAAATCGGCTTTCTTAATAGGATCATTTTGAGCATCCTTCATCAAAAGCGAAGCCTTGAATTGAATGAAATCTTTTGCATTATTTTCTAAGTAAGCTACTAAATCATCGTAGGATGTTTTTTTAGCAAAACTATCCGGATCTTCTCCGTCAGGGAAAGCACAAACTTTTACGTTCATCCCTTCTTCAAGAATCAAATCAATACCTCTAACAGAAGCCCGAAGTCCAGCGGCATCTCCATCAAAAAGAACAGTAATGTTTTTTGTTAAACGATTAATCAAACGAATTTGATCTGGTGTTAAAGCCGTTCCTGATGAGGCTACGACATTTTCTATACCCGCTTGATTGAACTGAATTACATCGGTATACCCTTCAACTAAATAGCAATTGTTTAATTTAGCAATGGATTGCTTCGCTTGAAAAATACCATACAATACTTTGCTTTTATGATAAATTTCACTCTCGGGTGAATTGAGGTATTTAGCTGCTTTTTTATCATTTGTTAGTATGCGTCCTCCAAAACCAAGTATTCTTCCCGACATACTTTGGATAGGAAACATAACTCTTCCTTTAAAACGGTCAAACGGTCTATCTTCTCTAGGAATAGTTAGCCCTGTACTTTCTAAGAATTCTAATTTATAGCCTTTACCAAGTGCTTCTTTAGTAAAAGCATCCCAAGTTTCTGGCGAATAACCTAAAGCAAATTTGGTTATCGTTTCATTCGTAAACCCTCTTTCCTTAAAATAAGAAAGACCTATTGCTTTACCTTCTTCTGAATGAAGTAACGAATTGTGAAAATAATTTTTAGCAAATTCCGAAACCAGATACATACTTTCTTTAATATCAGTATTGGCTTTTTCTTCGTCAGTTTGCTCCGTTTCTTCAATTTCAATATTGTATTTTCGAGCTAAATACCGAATGGCTTCGGGATAGGTAAAATGTTCGTGCTCCATAATAAAAGCAACTACATTTCCTCCTTTGCCCGAACTAAAATCTTTCCAAATTTGCTTTACTGGTGAAACCATAAAAGAAGGAGAGCGCTCATCTGAGAACGGACTCAATCCTTTAAAATTACTACCTGCACGTTTTAATTGTACAAAATCGCCAATAACCTCCTCAACTCGAGCAGTTTCATAAACAGTGTCAATGGTCGCTTTTGAAATCATTTAATTGTAGTAAAGTCACAAATATACAAAGTTTCAACACGATTTATTTATGATTTAAAAATGAATTTAAGCTATTAAAAAAATAAAAAAGAAATTGACTTTAAAAATTAAACGACTATTTCAATAGTTATTTCCCAATAAACTTATATTTTTATACCAATAATGGTGTTTTGCTCTCACGTCCCGAATCGTAATTGCAATCTACTACTGCAACTCAAACCCAAAACGTAATCTTATGGCCTTAAATAGTGTAACCATTAAAACTATTGTCAGCTCTGACCATTTTCAAGAAGAATGTCAAAACCTACTTGCTTTTGCCTCCGAAATTTGCGAAGTACCTGTTGTTATTTTCAATTATGTCGAAAATAAAACAACAACTGTTATCGCTAAAGTTGATAACTCTAACGCTTTTACAACTGCTGATATTCAATTGATTTCTGACACAATTAATTTTGAAAAAAATACAGAATATAGTAAAGATTCCGCGAGTAAAACTCAATTTGAAATAGCGTTTGAAGTAGAGGATTTTCATGCTAATCTTTGTTTTTATGGATTACGTTCAATAGAATTTACCTCTATTCAATTAAAAACTGTCCATCATGTAATCCAACAAATAGGATCCTTTTTCCGTTTGCAGATTCAAAATTTTGAATTGGAACAAAAGGCATTTTATAAGAAAATATTAGATAGATTACCAACTGAAGTAGCCGTTTTTGATAGCAATCATAAATACTTGTATGTAAATCCTGCAGCCATTCAAAATCCTGAACTTCGCAAATTTATTATTGGCAAAGATGATTTTGAATATGCAAAACATACTGGAAGAGACCCATTATTTGCAAAAGAAAGAAGAGATCGATTTACAACAGCTGCAAAAACAAATTCAATAATTGAATGGATCGATGAATTAAAAAAAGAAGATGGAAGTACTGCTTTTTATACTAGAAAGTACGCACCAGTATTTAACAAATTTGGATTGTTAGAGATGATGGTGGGCTTTGGTGTAGACATTACCGCTCAAAAGAGTGCTGAAGCTGCATTGAAAGTAAGTAATGAACGTTTTAGCTATGCTAGTCAAGCAACTTCTGATGCTTTGTGGGATTGGAACATTTTAACCGATGAGATTTTCGTTGGAGAAACCTACTCTGCCCTTTTTGGACATCATTTTAAAAATAATGTTATTACGGCAGGAGCCTGTGAAAATTTTGTTCATCCTGATGATAGAGAGCGGTATTTAAAAAAATACGAGGATACTTTAAATAGTACTGCATTAAAGTGGGATGATGAATACCGTTATTTAAAATCGGATAATTCATATGCTTATGTTAGTGATAAAGCTATCATAATAAGAAATTCAGATGGAACTCCGATACGAATGATTGGAGCGATGCAAGACATCACTCAAAGAAAAACGGTTGAAGAACAGAATAGAATGTTAATTGAAGAAAATAACCGCAATAAAAACATTCAGCTAAACGAAGCAAAAAATATGTATCGTTTGCTTGCCGACAATACAGTTGACTTGGTTTGCCTGCATAATTTAGATACCACATTTGAATATGTATCTCCATCAATAATGAAACTGATGGGATATACTCCTGAAGAACTTATTGGTCAAACTCCGATGCAATTTGTGCACCCAACCGATTTAGAGTTACTTCAAAAGCGTTTTGAAAGCTTTATTGTAAAAGCTGACGATTCACATGTTGAAGCTCGTTTCTTAAATAAGAACAATGAATACGTTTGGTTTGAAATTAAAGCGAGTATTGTAACTGTAGACGGAGAGCCTGTAAGTTTTCAGTCGAGCGCTAGAGATATTACACAGAAAAAGCAAGTTCAAAATGCCATGGAAAAGGCATTAGTGCAAGAAAGAGAGCTGAATGAACTTAGAACTAATTTGGTTTCAACAATATCGCATGAATTTCGTACTCCCATGACTACAATTAGAACAAGCGCAGAACTAATTGAAATGTACATAGAAGGCCATAATTTTGTTCATTCTCCTCAACTTCAAAAAAGAATAAACACCATTACAGAGGAAATCGATCGTATTGTAGAACTGATGAATGCCGTTTTGACTATTTCTAAAGATGATGCGGGTAAAACTAATTTTAATCCTACACAATTTGATCTAAAGCAAATTTGTTTAGATGTCATTGAAACCAGCTATTCAAATCATAGTAAAGGAAGAAAAGTAAACACACAGTTTGTAGGCGAAACCTTTAACATTTTTGCCGATAAAAATTTAATGGAATACTCGTTATTCAACTTACTAAATAATGCGTTCAAATACTCTGAAGGAACAGGAGATATAACTTTATCATTATTTTCAAATAAAGAGTATATTGAAATTCAAATTATAGACCAAGGAATTGGAATCCCAGAGAAAGATATTCCGAAATTATTTAATACCTTTTTCAGAGCTAGTAATACGGAGGGGATCCAAGGAACAGGCTTAGGACTTTACATAGTTAAAACATTTACCGAGAGAAACTCCGGAACAATTAATGTGACAAGTAAACTAGGCAAAGGAACTCAAGTTAGCTTACATTTTCCAAAAATATAATTAGAGCGAAATGAAGAAAATAGTAATAATTGATGATGAAATTAAATTAAGAGAAGCGCTTGTAGAATTATTCTCATTTATAGGTTATGAAATATTTGAAGCACAAGATGGAAAAGAAGGTTTAGAAAAAGTCGCCTTACATCAACCTGATCTTATTTTATGTGATGTAATGATGCCTAAACTTGATGGATACGGCTTTTTGAAAATTCACTTAACATCTAAACAGTCTTCCATACCAGTTATACTATTAACAGCAAAAACAGAAGAAACTGATGAGCTAATTGGTAAACAATTAGGCGCAAAAGAATATATTAAAAAACCATTTTCGTTTCTAGAACTAAAAAAAATAGTTGAGAAATATATTTAAATTAATACAAGGTTTTGGAATAAATGATGAAAGCTGGGAATAAAGTGAAGTTGAATCTTACCTGAAGCAGCCTGCTTTAACTAAATTGTAATCATAAATTCATTGCCCCCAATAAATTTTCTGAACAGACTGCCCGGTAAGAAAGATCCCAAATCTTAAGCCAAAGATAGAACAACTTTGTTAGAAAAAAATCAATATAATTGATAAATTAAAAAAAAATGCCAATAATTTAATATCTGATTGGATTACGATTTTTGAAGTTAAAAACCACCTCTGTTTTCAAGTAAATAGGTAATAATTAATCCGCAAATAAAATACTAAAAAAAGAAAAAAAATTATTCTTCTATTTGAGAAGATTGAACGGATTTAATATAGTCTCTTGGAGAAATATTTAAATAAGATTTAAAACTTGTTGAAAAATATGAAAACGATCCAAAACCTGTCTGATCTACTAAAAACTGTATGTTTCTTTCGCCCAAGTCAATTAATTTCATTGCGTATTGAATTTTAAATTCACGAATGTATTGACTTATATTTTTATTGGTTAATTTTCGGATTCTCTTATCTAATGTAGACTTACTAATAAATAAGCTTTTTGACAATTCATCTAAGTTAGGTCTAACTTTAATGTCCTTCAGTAAAGCTTCGTTGAGCGAAGTTAGAAAATCCTTTTCAGACAACTTTATTGTGACTTTTGAAAACGGATCAATACCAAAGTTTTTTTCAATGTTTTTTCTAAGCTCCAAAACATTATTTACTTTTAATATCAATTCTTTAATTTGAAATGGTTTCATAATGTAATCATTTACCCCATGTTCTAATTGGCGTAATTTGACTTCATCATCAATATTGGCAGTAATAATTATAAAGGGAACAACGGTGAATTTTTTATTCTTTCTTATATTTAGGTATAAGTCCTCGCCGTTCATCCCAGGCATCATTAAATCACTAATGATTAAATCTGGGAAATTTTGAGATAAATAATCCAATGCTTTGATGCTATCATCAAACCAAGTTACTTCGAAATTATTGAACAATAATAACTCTAAAATAGAATTTCCCAGAGCCTTATCATCTTCAATTAATACTATTTTTCTTTTGTAAATTTTCACGACACGAATTTAAAAATAATATTTTAAATTATACGCATTTATTTTAAAATTATAGTATTTTTTATAATTAGCCGTCATAAATTATAAATTATTACGCTATTTATAGACTTAAAATGGAATCCCAATTATGAAAACTATATTTTTCTTTCTATGACGTAATTTACCATTAAGATTAAAGCGTCTTTAAAGGGAGAATCGGGGTAATTAACTAGCAGTTGTAAGGCTTCTTGTTGGAATTGAAGCATTTTTTGTTCGGCGTAAGCCAAACCATTATTATTCTTAACAAAAGCAATCACTTCTTTAACTCGTTTTTTGTCCTTATTGTGGTTTTTTATGGAATTGATGAGCCAACTTTTTTCTTTAGGAGTGCAATTATTTAAAACGTGAATTAAGGGTAAAGTCATTTTCTGTTCCTTAATATCAATTCCTGTTGGTTTCCCAATAGCATCTTCAGTATAATCAAATAAATCATCTTTGATTTGAAATGCCATTCCAATCAGTTCTCCAAATAAGTGCATATTCTTAACCTGAACTTCATCTTCAATGACTGACTGAGCACCCAAAGCACAACAAGATGCAATTAAGGTTGCTGTTTTCTTGCGTATAATTTCGTAATAGACAGCTTCTGTAATATCTAATCTTCGTGCTTTTTCAATTTGGAGCAATTCCCCTTCGCTCATTTCACGAACTGCTACGGATATAATTCGTAATAAATCAAAATCGCCATAATCAATTGAAAGCAATAATCCTTTTGAGAGTAAATAATCGCCTACTAATACGGCAATTTTATTCTTCCAAAGTGCATTTAATGAGAAAAATCCACGTCGACGATTACTGTCATCAACGACATCATCGTGAACTAAAGTGGCAGTATGTATCAATTCGATTACAGAAGCTCCTCGATAAGTGCGTTCATTTACTATTCCATCAGAAACCATTTTGGCCGTCAAGAACACAAACATCGGACGCATTTGTTTTCCTTTTCGATTGACAATATAATACGTAATTCGATTTAACAACGCCACATTAGAAGACATCGATTCAAAGAACTTTTTTTCAAAAAGTTCCATTTCACTGAGTATGGGATGTTTTATTTGAGATGTGATATTCATGGATTCCAAAGGTACTAAAGATTATATCTTTACAGTCTGAATAATGGAATTAATAATCATGATTTAGGATTTATTCGCTAATTGTCCACAAGCCGCATCGATATCTTTTCCGCGACTTCTTCTTACTTTAACTACAACTCCAATCGCTTCTAATCCTTTTATGTAAGCTGCGATAGCTTCTTCTGAGGCTTGCTGGAATTCGCCATCGTCAATTGGATTGTATTCAATTAAATTTACCTTACAAGGAACATATTTGCAAAATTTAACTAAGGCATCTACCGAAGCTTTATCGTCATTGATTCCTTTCCAAACTACATATTCATAAGAAATTTTACTTTTGGTTTTTCGATACCAATATTCTAAGGCTTCACGCAAATCTGCTAAAGGGAAATTTTCGCTGAAAGGCATAATTCGGGAACGAATTTCATCAATTGCCGAGTGTAACGAAACTGCTAACTTGAATTTGACCCCATCATCCGCTAATTTCTTAATCATCTTTGGAATACCCGAAGTTGACACCATAATTCGTTTGGGAGACATTCCTAAACCTTCTGGCGAAGTGATCATATCAATTGCTTTGATGACATTATTATAATTCATCAAAGGCTCTCCCATACCCATAAAAACAATATTGGATAAGGGGTGATTGTAATACAAACGACTTTCTCTATCAATAGCGACCACTTGGTCATAGATTTCACCTGGCTCCAAATTTCGCATACGCTTCAAACGAGCAGTAGCACAAAAATTACAATCCAAACTACAACCCACCTGACTGGAAACACAAGCCGTAGTTCGAGTTTCAGTAGGAATTAAAACGGATTCTACAATTAATCCATCATGCAAACGAACAGCATTTTTAACCGTTCCGTCTTCACTGCGTTGCATCGTGTCCACTTTGATATGATTGATAACAAAATGGTCTTCAAGCATCTGTCGAGTGGGTTTAGCCACATTGGTCATATCTTCAAAAGTATGTGCGCCTTTGCTCCATAACCATTCATAAACTTGGTTGCCACGAAAGGCTTTGTCCCCATTGGAAACAAAAAAATCTCGCAATTGCTCTTTGGATAAGGCTCGTATGTCTTTTTTCTCGATTTGCATGGTGCAAATTTAAGGAGTATTTGTTGATTTATTTCATCAATTCGCATAAATGCTCGTGTGTGATTTGATAAATTGATAACTTTGCACCAATCGAAAAAACTATACAATGCACTTCATTTCTCAAGAACTCGAAGATTATATCGAACAACATTCTGAAAAAGAACCGCAGCTTTTAGCGGATTTGAACAAAGAAACCTATCAGAAAATTTTGTTGCCCAGAATGTTAAGCGGACATTTTCAGGGACGTGTTTTGAGCATGTTGTCTAAATTGATTCGACCAGTAAACATTCTTGAAATTGGTACTTACACAGGCTATTCCGCTTTGTGTTTGTGCGAAGGAATGCAAGAGAACGGCCAATTACATACCATTGATATTAAAGAAGAGTTAATCGATTTTCAGCGCAAACATTTTGACAAATCGCCTTGGGGCAACCAAATCGTACAACATTTGGGAGAAGCCGTGGATATTATCCCTGACCTTGACATACAATTCGATTTAGTTTTTATTGATGCCGACAAAGAAAACTATATTAACTATTTTGAAATGATTGTTCCAAAAATGAACAAAGGTGGCGTCATTTTATCAGACAATGTATTGTGGAGCGGAAAAGTTTTGGAACAGTTGCAAAAAAATGATTTGAGCACTAAAATACTTTTAGAATACAATCAATTATTAAAAAACGATCCAAGAGTAGAAACCGTTTTACTACCAATTAGAGATGGACTAACCGTTTCTAGAGTCCTTTAAAATGTATTTTTGATAAAGCTTGTAGGTAATGAACCCAAAAGTAGCTCCAAAGAAATATCCTGTCAAAATATCTAATGGATAATGTAAGCCTAAGTAAATTCGGCTATAGGCAAAAATCAAAGGAAATAAAAACAAAAGAAAAGCATATCGATAATACTTTTTTAGAAGCAAGAATAAGAAAGTCATCGTTGCCGAAGAATTAGCCGCATGTCCTGAAAAGAAACTGAACGAATTACTCGGTTTGACCAATCGGATAATGGAATTTATATCCGGATTATTACAGGGTCTTAAACGTTGAAAAGTAACTTTAAATAGATTGGTTGTTTGATCGGTTACAACTAATAGAAGTGTAACAAACAACAATAAATAAAGCGTAGATTTTATCCCTATTTTTTTGTAAACCAAATACAATAGCACTAAAAAAAATGGAGTCCAATTGGATTGCTTGGTAATAAAAAGCCAAAGTCCGTCATAGGTTGCGGAACCTAAACCGTTCAAAAAAACTAATAATTGAACATCCAGCTGAATTAATTTCTCAAGCATTATCCCTGACGTTTAATTGGGCCTTCTATAACTGGAATTTGACTCAAATCAGGAACTGCTGTTGCATTTTCAACACTCGCAACCCCCTCTTCTACTTGTTTAATTTCCGAATTTACTGAATTAGAAAAATCGGTAACTATACTTGTATCTCCTAGCAAATTTTCTTTTGCTTTGTCAATTTCTGCAGTGATATTACCTGTCAAATCAGCTAACGATTGTTTGTCAAGACCATTGGCCTCTGCACCTTTTTGAATCTCAGATTTAATATCATTAGTAGCGTTCTTAATTTGGGCCATTGTTTTACCTACTGTTCTAGCTATTTCAGGCACTTTATCAGAACCAAAAAGCATAAGAACAATAAACATGATGAAAATTAATTCGCCTCCACCTATTCCAAACATAATTGTGTATTTTTTCTTGAGTACAAATATACCAAATTTCAGGTCCTTCTATTTTAAAAATATCATAAAAAAATAAAGGCTCCAATTGGAGCCTTTATTTTTTTCTTTATTCAAACTTAGATTTTTCTTCTTGTTTAGGCCAAGTATTATTGGTAACATCAATATCCGCTGTTTCCAATTTTGGGTCAATTTGAATTTTCTTAACGGCCTTTTGAGTAGCATATACTTTACGGGCTGTATCATTACTTTTTCTCCAAATCTGAGCTGGGTATTTAAAGCTTTCTTTAGTATCATCTTCGTAAGTCAATTCTACTAAAATTGGCATTATCATTCCGCCTGGTTTATTAAAAGTTACCTCGTAAAAATACTTAGGTGCTTTCATATTTGCTTTCTCTTCAGCTGATAAATTTTGATCTACATAATCAGAAAGTAATTTAACATCTTCAATTTTCAAAGCTTTCTTATCCTTTGGATTCACCTCTGTATTTTGTCCAGAAACTAAATAAACAAAAGGTCCTTTTTCAGTACCAAAACGGCCTCGTCTCACTTTTACATCTTTTAAATCAGAAGTTGCAGTTTCAGAAACATAATATTGCTTAACATCTTCCAATCCAATATCAACGAAATCTGTTGAGTAAAACCAACCTCTTACAAACCAATCCAAATCAACGGCTGAAGCGTCTTCCATTGTTCTAAAAAAGTCTTCTGGAGTTGGGTGCTTGAATTTCCATCTGTTAGCATACACTTTAAAAGCATGATCAAATAATTCACGTCCCATAATGGTTTCTCTCAAAATATTCAATCCAGTTGCTGGTTTACCGTAGGCATTATTTCCAAATTGATAAATCGTTTCAGAATTAGACATAATTGGCTCCAAAAACTTTTGATCACCGCTCATGTAAGGAACGATATTTTTAGCTGGACCACGTCTTGAAGGAAAATTAGTCCCCATTTCTTGTTCTGCCATATATTGCATAAATGTATTCAATCCTTCGTCCATCCATGACCATTGACGCTCATCTGAATTCACAATCATTGGAAAAAAGTTATGTCCTACTTCATGTATAACAACACCTATCATTCCGTTTTTAACTTGCTCACTTGTTACACCATTTTCGTCAGGACGCCCGAAATTCCAACAAATCATTGGGTATTCCATACCTTGATCTTCTGCTGAAACCGAAACTGCTTTTGGATAAGGATAATCAAATGTATGAGAGGAATAACTTTTTAATGTATGCGCTACAGTACGTGTAGAAGTTTCGCCCCATAGCGGATTTGCTTCTTTTGGATACACAGAAGTTGCCATAACTGTTTTAGTGCTTAATTTCACCGCCATGGCATCAAAAATAAATTTTCTTGAAGAGGCAATTCCAAAATCTCTTACATTTTTAGCACTGAATTTCCAAGTTTTTTTCTTGTCTGAAAATCCTTTTTCAGCTGCTGTTGCTTCTTCTTGAGTTACAATTACAACTGGTTTGTCAAAGGTTTTTTGAGCCAATTCATATCGTTTTAACTGCTCAGGTGTAAATACTTCTGCACGGTTCGTTAATTCACCAGTAGCTTCAATAATGTGATCCGCTGGAACAGTAATATTTACATCAAAGTTTCCAAAAGGCAATGCAAACTCTCCAGTTCCCCAGAATTGCATGTTTTGCCATCCTTCTACGTCATTATAAACCGCCATTCTTGGATAAAACTGTGCAATAACATAAATTTTATTATCGTCTTTTTCAAAAGCTTCGTAGCCTGAACGTCCGCCTTCTTTTCTATAATTATTAATGTTGTACCACCATTTAGTAGAAAAAGTAAATGTAGTACCTGGCTTCATTGGAACAGGTAAATTGATTCGCATCATCGTTTGATTAATCGTATACGATAATGGTGCACCTTTCACGTCTTTTACATATTCAATATGAAATCCACGATCTGGTTTTTCCTTTAAATAATCTGAAGCAAATTTTTCAGTAGGTAGAACCTGATCAATTCTTTGGCTTTCTGCCAATGGAGTTTGAGAGGTTTTCGCTTGTTGGTTTTGATCCAATTGCACCCATAAATACTCTAAAGTATCTGGCGAATTATTAGTATAGGTTACCGTTTCAGAACCCATCAATTTTGAATTTTTATCGTCTAATTCAATATCAATCTTATAATCTGCTTGTTGTTGGTAATATGCTGGTCCAGGAGCTCCTGAAGCCGAACGATACATATTTGGCGTAGCCAACAAATCGTACATCTGACTGAACTTATTGGTGTCGTATCTTCCAGTTTGTTTTGGAGCTACGGTAGCAGGCTTCTCCTGAGCCAATGCAATTACTGAAAACAGTAATAAAAGTGCAATTTTTTTCATTTTGGGGAGTTTTTAGCTTGTGAAAATAGTTAATTTAAATATAATCGTATAAAAATAATTAAAATTTTAATACCTCCGTTTTTTTAGAGGAGGTGAAAAGTACTGTTTTTTTATCTCCAAATGCATTAAAATGCAAAATATTTTGTTGATCTGAATTCCAATGCGTCAATACTGTATTGGTAATTTCTACCGAATTAAATTTCGCAACATCAGCTACACGACCATAACAAATTAGTAGATCGCCTTCTTGTTCCTTACTTAAAAAAAGAACAGTTTTAGTTTGACCGTTAACTTTAAAAACCAAATTCTCTGCAAAGTATTTTTTGAGTATTGCAATATCTTCAACATCTTCTTTTTCATGTCCTATATTCGTTTTTTTACCGTATTTTTTTTCAAGAGCTTGATTTAAATCGTCAATAAAGATTCTCGATGTTACCTGAAGCATCTTTTTCTCAGGAGCATAGTTGACCTGAAAAATAGCCATATAAAACTTATGCATTTCAAAAGACGAAAAGCTGCATAGTAAAAAACTTAGAAAGGCAAGGAGTATTGTTTTTTTCATCTTTCAAAAATAGAAAATCTTTTAAAACTTTCTTGAATTATCCGATGAATTATCATTCCTTTTTAAACGCAATCATTTCATTGAATTGCACCGCCAATTCACTCATTGAAAACTCAATAGCTGTTCGGTTTTTTGTTTTCAAGACACTAATAAACTTAGGGTTTTCAACCAGAAAATATAAAAACCCTTTGACGTGTAGCTGTGGTATATGCATAGAATGAATATAAAATTCGGGTTGAAATAAATTTTCAAGCTGAATTAAGTAGCCTTCTTTTTTTTCTATCTCCAATTCTTTTTTAAGCATATTGGTTCTTCCAGAAATAAGATTTAGAATCGGATCTATTCCAAATCCAGATGTTGCAGTAAAAATTTTTCTTTCAGCAGGGGTGTACTTTTTTTGTCCGTAGGGAATGATTCCAAGGGACTCAGCAGAAATAGAAGAACTCCCAACGATTACCTCTTTTAACTCATTCACTATGGGTTGCATACTAACAACCAACCATTTTTTACTGAAATCTGATTCAGACAATACAATTTTCACTTCTTTAAAATTCATTGCCGAAAGCAATAAGATCTCTCCTGCTTTGGCCTCAATTGAAAAATGACCTTCACTATTAGTGGTAGTACTTTTTTCTGAAGAAGTGTTTACCACATAAATCCCTTCTAAATTAGAAAAATCAGCAGCTACTTTCCCTTCAATTCTTCTTGGAACTTGGTTCTGAGAATACAATTGAGAAATAATAAAGAAAAAGATGCTACAAAAAAATTTTACTATACGAAGAAGTACTGCTTAAAACAATACCAACAAAAATAATAGATACGACTTAAATTCGTCACTAAGAAGTTGGTAATTATTTGTTAATTAAAAAAGTTGATTGGTATCTTTACACTCATTTTTAAAATTAAAATAATGAAAAACCTACTCCTAGCAAGTACTTCTACTCTTTATAAAGGTGATTATTTAGAATACCTACTTCCAGAATTAGAACTTCATTTTAAAGACTGCAAAACGGTTTTATTTATTCCTTATGCTCGATCTGGCGGAATAACTCACGAGGAATACACCACCAAAGTAGCTTTGGCTTTCGCCAAAATAAATATAATCGTAAAAGGTATTCATGAATTTGAAAATCCGATAGAGGCAATAGAAAAAGCGGAAGGAATATTTACTGGTGGCGGAAATACTTTTGTATTGGTTTCGCAATTGTACAAATGCAAAGTCATGGAAGTTTTAGCTCAAAAACTAAAAAGCGGCACACCTTACTTAGGAACTAGTGCTGGAAGTAATATTGCAGGATTGACAATGCAAACTACAAATGACATGCCTATCGTTTATCCGCAAAGCTTTCAAACTTTAGGAATGATTCCTTTTAATTTAAATCCGCATTATATAGATAATGACAAGCCCTCCAATCATATGGGAGAAACCCGAGAAGACCGAATTAAAGAATTTCATTCTTTCAATTCTATTCCTGTTTTAGGATTACGTGAAGGAAGTTGGTTAGAGATAAAAGGAGAAGCAATTACATTGAAAGGCAATCTCAAAGCACGTCTTTTTAGACAAAACCAAGATCCTGAGGAATTAGAAAGCGGTTTCGATTTAAGCTATATAAAATAATTCTGTTCTATCCGTGCAATCCGTAGCAAATATTTAACCGCAGATTCGCAGATTAATTTCAAACTTTTTACCACATAGAAACATAGAAAGGATAGCTTTTAAAAGATATAGATAGACGTTTCTCTATTCACATAGCTATGTGAAAATACCATTATTTCTATCTTTTCTTTTTGTTTACCAAAAGGACCTATGTTGCTATGTGGTTCATCCATTTGAATGTAGAAAATAAAAAAGCCGAAACAAAAGTTTCGGCTTAAAAGAGCGAAAGACGAGGCTCGAACTCGCGACAACCAGCTTGGAAGGCTGGAGCTCTACCAACTGAGCTACTTTCGCATAAAAACAGTAAATAAAAAACCTCAAATCAGATTTGAGGCTTTATAGAGCGAAAGACGAGGCTCGAACTCGCGACAACCAGCTTGGAAGGCTGGAGCTCTACCAACTGAGCTACTTTCGCATTACAACGGTGCAAATATAAATAATTACTTTCCATCAATGCAAGTTTTTTTCGAAAAAATATAAAGTACGATAGTAGAAATAACACTAAATGACCTCAACTAAATTCATAAATATTTTAGTATGAAATTATTATCTCTTTAATTTGTAAAAAAATGAGCTTAACTAAATGAACTATTCAATTCAAAAAATTGCCCCATTTGACACTTATCCCGTTAGACATTTAGTTTTACGCTTTGGAAAACCTATTGAAACTTGTCATTTTAACGGTGATGATTTACTTACCACACATCATTTTGGGTATTATTTAAACGGAACACTTGTTGGCGTTATCTCATTATTTGAAATTGGAAATGATCACTTTTCAAAACAAAAGTCATATCAAATAAGAGGTATGGCGGTTTTGAGTTCACATCAAAAACAAGGAATTGGAGAAGCCTTAGTACAAAAAGCTGAAGATTTTTGTTTGTCGCAAAACGCAACATTAATTTGGTTCAATGCCCGAACTTCTGCGGTTGGTTTCTATGAAAAAATGGGCTATGTAACAATTGGTTCTGAATTTGAAATTACAGATGTCGGACCTCATTTTTTAATGTACAAAGCTGTAACAAAAAAGTAACTTGTCATACAAACTCTACGAACTAATTTACCATACAATAAGGTATGATACCTCAACCTAGTTTAAAAATCTTTTAATGAAAAAAGTAATCTTTTGCATTAGCCTACTGTTTATGTATTCTTTTCTATACTCCCAGAAAAAGAGTGTAACCTCAGTTTATAGCAATGAAAAGATTACGATTGACGGCATTTTCAATGAAGGTATTTGGGCGAAAGCAATTCCTGCAAAAGACTTTGTAATGTGGATGCCCGGGAATGGAACAGCTGAACCCAATGAAAAACGTACCGAAGTGAAAGTGGTTTATGACAACGAAGCCATTTATTTTGGAGCAACAATGTATGATGATGAGCCAGCAAAAATATTAAAAGAACTTAGCCAACGTGATAATTCTGGTATAGCTGATAGAATTGGGATTTTTTTGAATGGCTACAATGATGGACAACAAGAATTTAGTTTTTTAGTAAGTGCTGCAGGAGTTCAAGAAGATTTTCTTTTTACTGAAAGTAATGGCGAAGACTCCTCTTGGGATGCCATTTGGGAAAGTAAAACACAAATTACAGATTTTGGCTGGACTGCTGAAATTAGAATCCCGTATGCAGCGCTGCGATTTTCTTCTGAAAAAAAACAAACTTGGGGAGTCAACTTTATAAGGGACTTTAGAAGAGCTCGAACATTTTACTCTTGGAATCTAATTGACAATAAAATTAATTCTAGAGGCAATCAAGAAGGTATTTTGGAAGGTATAGAAAATATAGTCACTCCTACCCGATTATTTTTAATTCCGTACACCTCGTTTTACTTAAATTCAAGGCCAAATCAAAGCACAAAATATGATTTTAAAGGCGGGTTAGATATTAAATACGGCCTTAATGATGCCTTTACATTAGATGCGATTTTAGTTCCTGACTTTGGACAAGCTGCCTTTGATAATGTGATTTTGAACCTTGGGCCTTTTGAACAACAATTCAATGAAAATCGTCCTTTTTTTAATGAAGGAACTGAATTGTTTAATAAAGGTGATTTATTTTATTCAAGAAGAATTGGAGGAAATCCTTCCATTAGCCCACAAGTATCTGATGACGAGGTTGTTTCTTCAAACCCATCTAAAATAAATTTGCTAAATGCTTTAAAAATATCTGGAAGAACAAAAGGCGGATTAGGTGTGGGAGTTTTAAATGCTGTCACTGAAAAAACAGAGGCAATTATTACCAATAATCTAACTGGTGAAACACGAAAAGCAATTGTAGAACCATTGGCAAATTATAATGCTTTGGTACTTGATCAGCGTTTTGGAACAAATTCGTCCGTCTCATTTGTTAATACGAACGTGACCCGAAATGGAAGTGGGCGTGATGCCAATGTATCTGCTGTTTTATTTGACTTAAATACGAAAAAAAATACCTACAATTTATCCGGAGATTACAAGTTTAGTGCAGTAAACGAAACTAGTTCTGACACTAAAATAGGATATACTTCAAGATTGAATTTTGGAGAAACTAGTGGAAAATTTCAATATGGTTTTGGAGCTGAATACATTTCTAAAGATTTTGACAAAGATGATATGGGAATTCAATTTCAAGCTAATTTCCATTCACTTTATTCCAATTGGAGCTATCGCCTTTTAAAACCCACCAATACCTTTAATATGTTTGACATCTATGTCAATCTTTATTCTGAATTTGATAATAGAACAGGGAGAATTCAACAAGGAATGTTGAATCTTAATTTGAATTCTATGAATAAAAAAAACAATTATTTTGGAGGAGGATTTAATACAAGACCTATAAAAACCTATGATTTTTATGAACCCCGAACCCAAAACCAAATGCGTTTTCTTGAGATTCCGGAAGTATTTAATGCTTATCTTTATTTTTCATCTAACTATAATAATAAATTTGCAGTTGATATAAATCCTTCTTTTGGAATAGCTAATGAAAAAGGCCGAACTGGATATGGATTTTCGTTCTCTCCAAGATACCGATTTTCAAATCAATTTTCTTTGAATTACACTATTGATTATAGTCAACAAAATAATAATTTAGGCTATGTTGGAAATAACAGTAGTACTAAAGAAATCTTTATGGGTCGAAGAGATCGAAGCACTTATGTTAACTCTATACAAAGTAAGTTCACAATCAATAGCGACATGAACTTAAACTTATCGCTACGTCATTATTTGAGTTATGCTATTTATAGCCAGTACTATAGTTTGAATAATGATGGTACGTTAAAAAAGACATTGAATTTTACAGAAAATAGTGATTCTATTTTTAATGCATGGAATCTGGACTTATCCTATTCGTGGTGGTTTGCCCCAGGGAGTCAAATTTCTATTTTATATCGAAATAATGCTGCTCTTTTTGAAAACGAATTCCAACAAGGCATTAGCAGTAACCTTAGAAAAGTAATTGATAAAAACAACTTAGACAATGTATTCTCTATCAGTGTTCGTTATTTTATCGATTACAACTCACTTAAGAGTAAAAAATCCAGTTAATTCGAATTTTTCAAACAAATTGTAATGGATTTGTTAATGCTTTCTAATACAGTTGCAAATTACAAATCTTACTAAAAAAGATTTTTTGAAATAACTTACCTTTGCTTAAAATAAATTCCAATGAACAAGAAAGTTATCCTGATGATTTTAGACGGTTGGGGGAAATCGCCTGACCCAAAAGTATCTGCTATAGACAATGCCAACGTGCCATTCATCAACAGTTTATACACAAAATATCCAAGTGCTCAATTGCGAACAGACGGTTTAAACGTAGGTTTACCTGAAGGCCAAATGGGAAATTCAGAAGTAGGTCATATGAACCTTGGGGCAGGACGAATTGTATACCAAGATTTAGCTAAAATTAATTTGGCTGTAGCCAATAAAACCTTAGCTAAAGAACAAGTATTGATTGACGCTTTTAATTACGCAAAAGCCAATGATAAAAAAGTACACTTCTTAGGTTTGGTTTCAGATGGAGGGGTTCACTCACACACTTCTCATTTAAGAGGACTGATTGATGCTTCTCAAGAATACGGACTAGTCAAAGTATTCATACACGCCTTTACTGATGGTCGTGATGTGGATCCAAAATCAGGAAGAAAATATTTACAAGATTTACAAGATTATATTGCGCCAACACCGGTAAAAATAGCTTCAGTTATTGGGCGTTATTACGCAATGGATCGTGACAAACGTTGGGAACGAGTAAAACTAGCCTACGATTTAGTAGTTCACGGAACGGGTACCGCAACAACTGATGTAGTTACTTCTATAGCTACTAGCTATGGAAACGATTTTACAGATGAATTTATTCAACCCTTGGTTGCTGTGGATGCCAATGGCGAACCATCAGCTGTAATTCAAGAAGACGATGTCGTTATTTTCTTCAACTTTAGAACGGATAGAGGTCGTGAATTGACAGAAGCACTTTCGCAACAAGATTTTCACGAGCAAAACATGCACAAATTGAATTTGTACTATGTTACGCTTACTAATTACGACGAAACCTACCAAAATGTTAAAGTGGTGTATAATAAAGACAACATCACAGAAACTTTAGGAGAAGTTTTAGAAAAAGCCAACAAAAAGCAAATTCGTATTGCCGAAACAGAGAAATATCCGCATGTTACGTTTTTCTTTTCTGGCGGAAGAGAAACACCTTTTGAGGGTGAGACGCGCATCTTAAGAAACTCTCCAAAAGTGGCTACTTACGATTTGCAGCCTGAAATGAGTGCTTACGAATTGAAAGACGCTTTGGTTCCTGAATTGCATAAAGGGGAAGTAGATTTTGTTTGTTTGAACTTTGCCAACGGAGATATGGTGGGACATACCGGAATTATGGAAGCCGCAATCAAAGCTTGTGAAGCTGTGGATGTTTGCGTAAAGGAAGTTGTAGAAGCAGCCTTAGCCAATGATTATACCACTATTATCATAGCAGATCACGGAAACTGTGAAACTATGATTAATCCTGATGGATCGCCAAATACGGCGCACACTACCAATCCAGTGCCAATTATTTTGGTTGACAAAGAGTTAAAGAAAATTAATGATGGTGTTTTAGGTGATATTGCGCCTACAATTCTAGAATTGATGGGCGTAGCTCAACCTGCTGCTATGACGAGTCATTCGTTATTATAAAAAACGAAATTAAATTATAAAAAAAAGCTGTTCCGAAAGAACAGCTTTTTTTTATAATTAAAAGTTAAATTTTCAATATTGATAGTAATACTATTATATTTGCAATTAAATTTGTATAACCAATCTTAAATGTGAATACAATGAAAAAAATTAACATCATTATTATTTTATGCATTCTGATTTCTCAAAGCATCTTGGGCCAGTCAGAAGATAAATCTAAAGAATTCACAAAAATTAATGAAGCCTTAAAGAATCCAGAAAAGGTGTACAGATTGAACTTAAGTAATCAAGAAATTAAATGGTCTACTATCGATTGGTCTAAATTTAAAAATTTAGAATATATCAATTTAAAAAATGACCATCTAAAAGAAATCCCTGTTGGATTAACTAAAATAAAATCATTAAAAACAATTGATTTAAGTGGTAATGATTTTAAAAAACTACCTGAAAGTTTTTCTAATTTAATTAACTTAGAAGAAGTCTATCTTAATGACGAGAAAAATATTGATTTGCCAAAAACATTAGAAGTTTTAGCAAAACTTCCCAACTTAAAATCACTTCACCTTGAAAACGACAATTTATCTTCTTTGCCAAGTGAAATGTTACTTTTTAAAAATTTGGAATTTCTATACCTCAACGAAAATAAGTTCATAGAAATCCCAAGACTTGAACCTTTGAATCACCTTAAGTTTCTGGATTTAAGTAACAATAAGATTAAACCTGAATTTCAAGATTTACAAAATATAAACTTCGGTTTTAAAATAAACTTTTAATTTATATAGATATGTTAGATGCCATTATTCCATTAATTTCATTGATTGCACTAGAAGTAATTCTAGGAATAGACAACATTATTTTCATTTCAATACTAGCTGACAAACTTCCCGAAGACCAGAGAAGCAAACTACGCTATTGGGGAATGGGACTTGCTATGGTAATGAGATTGATTTTATTAGGGTTTATCTCTTGGATTTTAAAACTTGACACAACCTTATTTTCTATTCTTGATACTGAATTTACAGGAAAAGGAATTATTTTAATACTTGGAGGTCTCTTTTTAATTTACAAGAGTACTAAAGAAATTCATCACAAAACAGAAGCAGCAAACTCAAATACAGAAAACAAAACTAAAGTTAGAAAATTTAGCAAGTTACTTGGCGAGGTAATTCTATTAGATTTAGTGTTTTCAGTTGATTCTATTATTACGGCTGTCGGAATGGTAAATGAACTTTGGGTAATGTACACTGCTGTAATTGTTACAGTAATAATTATGCTATTTGCATCAAAACCAATCAGTGAATTTATTTACAAACACCCATCTTTTAAAATCTTAGCTTTGTGTTTCCTGATGATGATTGGAGTGTCTTTAATTGCAGAAGGCTTGCATTTTGAAATTCCTAAAGGATATATTTATTTTTCAATGGCATTTGCATTTTTAGTAGACATAATTCAAATGAAAACAACACCAAAAAAAGAATAATCAGTATATGAAATTGAAAGGATACATTTCTCTTTTATTTGTTATGATTTTTGGAACAATCCACTCTCAAAATGAACTTGGGAGTTGGAATGTGTTAAATTTTACATTTAAAACTAGCCCAAAATGGAATGTGTTTTTTGAAACTCAGTTAAGGAGCTTGTCTTTCTATAATCAATTTCACTACTATGAATACAAAGGCGGAGTCTCCTATAAATTAAACACTAATTTTGCAATGACTACTGGACTTGGTTCATACAACACCTATAGCGAAGGAGGAAATTTTGAGTTGCCTATGCAAAATAGCGAAATTCGAAGTTGGTTTCAATTGAACTTAAAAAATGAATTTCGCTTAGCCACAATAGAACATCGATATAGAGCTGAACAACGTTTTACATCCAATGGCTTTAGAAACAGATTTAGGTATAGAATAGGAACTGTAATTCCAATTAATAACAAAAAAATTATTCCGAAAACCTATTATTTTACAGCCTGGAATGAAATTTTCTTTACAGACAACGAACCTTTTTTTGAAAGAAATCGACTATTCTTGGGCATTGGCTATGAGTTATCTAATAAAATCGCAGTGCAATCAGGCTACATTCATCAATTTGATTATAAAATAAATGACGAAACAGGTAGAGACTTTCTAAATATAGCTGTACTTTACACTTTAGATTTGACTAATAAAAATGATTTTTCCCCAATTATACACGATTAATTATGCAGAGTATACTTTCAAATATAATCATTTCAGTTAATAACAAATTATACGTAAAAAATCCCGAGACATCTGAACTTGGAAAGAAAATAATTGAACACAGTATTTTGTTAATTGACGAAATTGGTTTTGAAAACTTCACCTTTAAAAAGTTGGGTGAAAAAATAAATTCTAATGAAAGCTCCATATACCGTTATTTTGAAAGCAAACACAAACTGATGTTGTATTTATCTTCTTGGTATTGGGGATGGATAGAATATAAATTAGTATTTGGCACCAGCAACATTGAAAATGCGATGGAGAAACTCAAAAAAGCCATTATAGTTGTTACAGAAAAAGTAGAGGATGATAATGCCACTTTACATATTAATGAATCGATTTTAAATAAAATTATCATTCAAGAATTTACTAAAACTTTACTAACTAAAGAAGTTGATGAAGAAAATAAAGAAGGTTTTTTCTTAGTGTATAAACGAATAATTAATCGTATTATTGATATAATTAATGAAGTAAAACCGAATTATGAATTCAAAAAAAGTCTTGCCTCATCTATTGTGGAGGGAGCACTTCATCAACATTTTTTAAAAGACCATTTAAAAACAATTACTGATTGTAACGATAACAATACTGTTACTGATTTTTACATTGATTTAGTTGAAAAAACATTAAAATAAAAAGTTATGAGTCCAACACCATTACAACGATTTTATAATTTACTACAAGTAGATAAAAAAGATATCTCTCAAATATTTTTTTATGCCATATTTTCGGGTTTAGTAAGTCTTTCTTTGCCCTTAGGAATTCAAGCTATTATCAATTTAATCCAAGCTGGAAGAGTAAGTATTTCTTGGATTATTTTAGTATTGGTAGTAGTTATTGGGGTAGCACTTGTCGGAATATTATCTTTGATGCAACTACGAATTACTGAAAATTTGCAGCAAAAAATATTTGTACGATCATCGTTTGAATTTGGTTACCGTTTACCAAAAATAAAGTTTGAAGAAATTTACAATCAGTATCCGCCAGAATTAGCCAATCGCTTTTTCGATACTTTAACGATCCAAAAAGGAACTTCAAAACTATTAATTGATTTTTCAACGGCTTTGTTACAAATTGTATTTGGTATTATTTTGTTATCTCTATACCATCCTTTCTTCATCTTTTTTGGAGTTTTACTGTTAATTTTACTTTATCTTATTTTCAAATTTTCTTACTATCCAGGTTTGTCATCAAGTATGAAAGAATCCAAATACAAATATAAAGTAGTAGGTTGGCTTCAAGAAATAGCTAGAAATAATTTCAGTTTTAAAAAACAGGAAAACTTTTCTTTTGCACTCGAAAAAAACAACAGTCTTGTTTCAGAATACGTGCATTACAGAGAAAAACATTTTAAGGTAATTAAACAACAATACACACACCTTATAATATTTAAAGTAATTATAACAGCTAGTTTATTATTAATTGGAGGCTTTTTGGTATTAAACCAAAAAATGAATATTGGACAATTTGTTGCTGCTGAAATCATTATTTTACTGGTAATAAACTCAGTAGAGAAAATTATTGTTGGATTAGAAAGCTTGTATGATGTATTAACTTCTGTTGAAAAAATTGGACAGATTGTTGATCTTGAAATGGAAGAATTTAATGCTAAAAAATCAGATTTCTGTTTTACCAATATAGCATTAACAACAGACAATCTTAAATTCAAATTCCCGGATTCTACAGATGAAATTTTGTCTAACGTGAATTTGATCATCGAACCTTCGGAAAAAATATTTTTAGATGGTAATAATGGGTCTGGAAAAACAACTCTTATGAGAATTTTATCGGGAATAATGGAGCCAACATCGGGATCTATATTTATCAATGATGATACCTACCGAAAAATTGATCTGAACCACTATCGTTCTCAGATTAGTGTAATTACTCAAGGAGAAACTCCTTTTGACGGAAGTATTTTAGAGAACATAACACTCAAGAATCCCGATATATCAAATGAAGATATTAAATGGGCAATTGAATGCGTGAAATTAGATTCTTTTATTAAAACTTTACCTGATGGACTAGAAACTAGAATTTATCCAGATGGTAGACAATTATCGTCATCTAATGCACAAAAAATATTACTGGCGAGAAGTATAATTAACAAACCTAAAATTTTATTTTTAGAGGATCCGTTAGACAAAATGGATGAGAAAGCTACTCATGAAATTATAGACTTTTTAACTGATTCAAATAATAAATGGACTGTTATTGTATCTTCAAAAAACAACTATTGGGCAGAAAAATGCTCGAGAAAGATTACAATGGAAGATGGTAAAATAATTGATGATTCGAAAAAATAATAACTATGCTTAATATTTCTAAAAAAAATCCAATAGAGGAAAATATCGACCAGTTTAGTACTGTTAAAAATTTGGCTAATCGTCCACATTATAAAATACTAAACAAGATAATTTTGTATGTATCATTAATAGCATTAGTAATTCTATTCCTACCTTGGACTCAGAATATTTCTGGTTCTGGTGCGGTTACTACTTTAAAACCAGATCAAAGACCGCAAACCATTCATTCGGCTATTGCCGGTAGAATCGAAAAGTGGTATGTGAATGAAGGGGATTATGTCAATAAAGGAGATACCATATTGTTCATTTCTGAGATTAAAGAAGACTATATTGATCCCAATTTGATTAAGAATATCAAGAATCAAGTGGAAGCTAAAAAGATGGCTATGTCATCTTATGATGGCAAAGTAGATGTTCTTAGTAGTCAAATCGATGCTATCGAGAGTGAGAAAAAACTAAAACTAGAACAAGCTAAAAATAAAATACGCCAATCGCTTTTGAAAGTTAAAAGTGATAGTATGGATTTAGAAGCGGTAAAAACACAAATCAAAATTGCTACAACTCAATTCAATCGTTCTGTAACTTTAAATAAAGAAGGATTAAAACCCTTAACTGACGTCGAAGAAAAAAGATTGAAACTACAAGAAGTAGAGGCTAAAATTATTACCCAAGAAAACAAACTACTTACTAGTAAGAATGAGTATATCAATACTAAAGTTGAAATAAATAGAATCATAGCAGAATATACTGAGAAAGGTTCAAAAGCGAGAAGTGACCAATTTACAGCTTTAAGTAATCAATATGATACAGAAGCTCAGGTGAATAAGCTTGAGAATCAATTTGTAAATTATTCGATTCGTAATGAAATGTACTTTATAAAGGCGCCTCAAAGTGGTTACATCAATAGAGCATTGCAATCTGGACTTGGAGAAATTATAAAAGAAGGGACCCAAATTGTAAGCATTATGCCTTCTAAATATGATATTGCCGTTGAAACATTTGTGAGTCCGAATGATTTACCATTAATTCACAAAGGTGAAAAAGTAAGAATTTGGTTTGATGGTTGGCCAACAATCGTTTTTTCTGGCTGGCCTAACTTAAGTTATGGAACATTTGGAGGAAAAATTGTAGCCGTAGAAAATTTTATTAGTGCCAATGGTAAATTTAGAGTTTTGATTGCACCGGATAAAGAGGAAGAGGCTTGGCCAAAACAAATTAGTATGGGATCTGGCGCTCAAACCCTTGCTTTATTAGAAAATGTACCCATTTGGTTTGAACTATGGAGAACCTTAAATGGCTTCCCTCCTAATTATTACCAACCCAAAGAGGGAAATACTAAAGAAAAAAAATAAAATTTCATGTATATGAAACAATTAATTTTAATCTTAACCCTTTCTGTATCTATTGGATGGGCACAAGATCAAAACTTAAAAGAGCTCAGCTATAATGAATTCTTAGGGTATGTAAAAAAATTTCATCCATTAGCTAAAAGTGCTAATCTTGAAATCAACATGGCCCAAGCTAATTTAATGATGGCAAGAGGTGGATTTGATCCAAAAATTGAAGTCGATTTTGACAAAAAGCAGTATAAAAACAAAGAATACTTTTCGATTTTAAATAGTAGCTTTAAAATTCCTACTTGGTATGGAATCGAAGTGAAAGCTGGTTTTGATAATAGCGAAGGGATTTTTGTCAATCCAGAGCATGTTTTGCCGAATCAGGGATTAACCTCTTTGGGTATAAACATCCCTTTAGGGCAAGGCTTATTTATTAATCAAAGGATGGCCGACCTTAGAAAAGCAAAAATTCAAATTCAATTAAGTCAAGCCGAAAGGAGACTTCAGGCAATTGAAGTGCTTTACAATGCTTCACTAGCTTATTTCAACTGGAAAAGAAATTATAATGAAGTACAACTTTACACAGAATATTTAAATAATGCAGAGATTCGATTTAAAGGAATTACAAGTTTAATTCAAAATGGAGACAAACCTCAAATTGATAGCGTTGAGGCAGGAATCGTTTTGAAAAATAGACGATTAAATCTTGAAGAATCACAATTAAAATTAATCAAAGCAAAACTAGAACTATCCAACTATTTGTGGCTTGACAATAACATTCCGTTAGAATTACAGGACAATATTATTCCCGAATTTAATCTTGATAAATCTATTGAAGAAACCTTGAAAATAAATGAGCTTTTAGTAAGTACGATTTCTATAGAAAATCATCCTAAAATAAATGCTATTCAAAACAAGCTTGATATTTTAGAAGTGGAAAGAAAGTTGAAAGCGAATAGCTTATTGCCAAAAGTTGATATAGGTTATCACTATTTATCTGAGCCTAGTTATTGGAATTCTACTAATTTTAATAATTATAAAATTGGGATGAATTTTAATTTTCCCATTTTTCTTAGAAAAGAGAGAGGTGCTTTGCAATTAGCCAAATTCAAAATTCAAGATACAAGACTGTCATTAGAATTAGAGAGAGTTCAACTTAAGAACAAAATCAATGCACAACAAACAGAAATAAAATCAATTGATAGGCAACGTAAAATTATTATTGATTTAGTAAAAGACAATAGTACCATGCTTCGATCTGAAGAACGATTGTTTTCTTTTGGCGAAAGTTCAATTTTTCTTTTAAATACAAGAGAAAATAATCTAGTCATTGCGCAATTATCTCAATTAAACCTTGAAAATCGTTTTTTCAACTCAAATGCTGAATTATTTAAGATAATGGCAAATCCGGATTAATAATGTTACTTTTGTAACCTTATTTTTATGATATGATTATAGTAAAATCGAAGGAACAAATAGAATTAATGCGTGAAAGCGCCTTAATTGTATCTAAAACCTTAGGAATGATTGCTTCTGAAATCAAAGAAGGAGTAACCACTTTACATCTTGACAAATTAGCTGAAGAATTTATCAGAGACCATGGAGCAGTTCCTAGTTTCTTAGGATTATACGGATTTCCAAACACACTCTGTATGAGTCCAAATACTCAGGTAGTTCATGGTATTCCAAACAACACCCCATTACAAAGTGGAGATATCATCTCAGTTGATTGTGGCGCCTTCAAAAATGGTTTTCACGGCGATCATGCGTATACTTTTGAAATAGGAGATGTCGCTCCTGAAACTAAAAAGTTATTGCAAATCACTAAAGAATCCCTATATGTTGGAATTCGGGAATTTAAAGCCGGTAATCGTGTAGAAGATGTTGGAAATGCCATTCAAAAATATACCGAAGCTCATGGATATGGCGTAGTAAGAGAGTTGGTTGGACATGGATTAGGCGAAAAAATGCACGAAGAACCTGAAATGCCTAACTATGGCAAAAAAGGTCGCGGAAAATTATTTGTTGAAGGAATGGTAGTTGCCATCGAACCAATGATTAACCTGGGAACCAAAAACATCAAACAACATAAAGACGGTTGGACAATTACTACTGCAGACAACAAACCTTCAGCGCATTTTGAACACGATGTAGCCTTAGTAGATGGAAAACCCGAATTGCTTTCGACTTTCAAATACATTTATGATGCTTTAGGCATTGTGAGTAATGAAGAAAATGAGTTTAGAAAAGATCCAACTTTGATTTAAATAAAACACAAATTGCACCAAATTGCACGAATTTAAAAAAGAAAAAATTTCACAAAATACAATTTTATGGAAGATTTATATTTAAAAGAAGAGTGCTATAAAATTGTTGGAATTTGCATGGAAGTCCATAAAATTCTGGGAAAAGGACATAGTGAAGTTATTTATGGTGATGCTTTAGAATATGAATTTAGAAAAAATAACATTACCTATTCTAGAGAAGTAAAATATAATATTGAATACAAAGAAATCGTTCTGCCTCATTACTATTATGCTGATTTTGTTTTATTTGACGAAATAATTTTAGAAATTAAAGCAATTCAAAATTTATCTAGTAGCGAAATAAAGCAAACATTAAATTATTTAGCTGCTTCAAAAAATAAATTAGGACTGTTAGTCAATTTTGGAGAAGACAGCTTAAAATACAAAAGAGTTATATTATAATTTTCAATTAAAAGCAGATTGGTGACATACAATTAATATCAATAATTTGTGCCAATTTGTGCCAATTAGTGAAATTCGTGTTCTATACATTATGAAGAAAATATTTAAATTTATACTTAATACCATCCCTCGCCCTATCTTAATTAGATTGAGTATTATGGCTCGCCCTATTTTGGCATTTATACTAAAAGGAAATAAATTTAATGACCCAATTGACGGAAAAAGTTTTAGAATGTTTTTGCCGTATGGCTATGGAACGCAAAGAAATAATGTGCTTTCACCAAGTACATTATCTTTAGAAAGACACCGTTTATTATGGTTGTATTTACAAAATGAAACCGATTTTTTTACTGCAACTGAGAAAAAAAACATACTTCATTTTGCACCTGAACAAGAATTTTACAAGCGTTTTAAAAAACAAAAAAATATTCAATATACGACTACCGATTTATTTTCGCCATTAGCGGATATTAAAGCAGATATTTGCGACCTACCATTTAAAGACAATGAATACGATGTAATTTTTTGCAACCATGTATTGGAACATATCCCAGATGATACGAAAGCCATGCAAGAATTGTATCGCGTTTTAAAACCAGGAGGAATGGCAATTCTTCAAATACCGCAAGACTTAAATAGGGCCACTACTTTTTCTGACGATTCGATTACAGACGAAAAAGAGCGCGCTGCAATTTTCGGACAATACGATCATGTTAGAGTGTACGGACGCGATTATTTTGACAAATTACGAAACATTGGATTTACTGTGGTGGAAGAAGACTATACCAAAAAGATTAGCCCAGAATTAGTAACACGATATTGTTTGGCTCCTGGCGAAATTATACCGGTTTGTTTTAAGTAAACAAACCATTATAATTGTTTATATTTACGTATTGTAAACCAATCAATTATGCTGCGTTTTCTTTTTAAAGCCGTACTTTTTTTATCTTTTTCTTTGGCATCAGGCCAAGTAGAAAAAGAAGTTGCACCGCCTTACCATATTAAAACCGTATCATTTGTACAAAACAACCAAAATGTGGTGCCCATTTTTCAATTGGGTGAGCAATTTCAATTACAGTTTGATGATTTGTATGGAAACGACGCTTCTTTTTATTATGAAATCGTTCATTGTGACTACAATTGGAAACCTACCGATATTCAAAAAAGAGAATACCTTGAAGGAATAGATAACCAACGTATTTTAGAATCACTAAGCTCATTCAATACCTTACAAAGTTATTCGCATTATAGGTTGAACTTCCCTAATTCTTCTCTGCAACTTAAAATCAGTGGAAATTATATGCTTAAAGTATTGAATGAAGAAAGAGAAGTTGTTTTCTCTCGAAAATTCATCTTGTATGAAAATGCCGTTTCGGTCCCAATTCAAGTGAGAAGACCTCGAAATGTTAAGCAGATGGATTTCAAACACAACCTAGAGTTTACTGTAAAATCAAACCAAATTGTTTTTCAAAATGCTTTGAAAAATGTAAAAACAGTTTTGATTCAAAATGGAAAATTCCAAACTGCTATAACCAATATTCTTCCCCAATTCACCATTGGAAATGATTTAGTATATCGTTACGATACGCCTACACAATTTTGGGCAGGTAACGAATTTCATTTTTTTGACAACAAAGAGATTAGATTGCCAAGTAATTCAATTTCAAAAGTGGATAATAAAAAAGAAATTTACACCGCTCACTTATTTACAAATGATGCAAGGGCAAATAATCCTTACTACTTTTGGGAAGATGTAAATGGAAATTTTGTAATTCGTAGATTATTTTCAGAAAATAATGAAATCGAATCTGATTATAGTTGGATACATTTCACGCTCTCAGCTCCAAATTTTAGAAGTTCTGATGGCGCTATCTATATTGCAGGAATGTTCAATAATTATACTTTAAATGCAGAAAATAAAATGGATTACAATGCTGAAAGTGGATTGTATGAAAAATACATTTTAATTAAACAAGGATTTACAAATTATGAATATGTAGCTGTTGATCCAAAAGGAAATATTGATCAAGAAAATGCAATTGATGGTAATTTTTTTCAAACGGAAAACGAATATACTGTCTTGGTCTACTATAAAGAAAATATGGATCGATACGAACGAGTTATAGGAAAAGGCACTGCTAATTCATTGAATGGAATAAATTAAAAACATTTCTTCACTCAAAGTTGAACCAATTTTATTTTTTTGTATTTTTGTTGAAATAGTTTGAATTTTTTAGATAAAAAAATGGTTACCCAAATAACAAGAGGTATTAAAATTTCCGTTTTGACTAGTTTTGAAGGAACTTACTTCAAAAACTATAGAATCCATTTTGCCTTTAGTTACCAAATTAAAATTGAAAATCACAGTAAAGATTCTGTTCAATTAATCACACGTCATTGGGAAATATTTGATTCGTTAAACGAATTAGAAATTGTAGATGGCGAAGGCGTTATTGGAAAAAAACCAGTACTTAAACCGGGTGAATTATACACCTATAGTTCAGGCTGTTTACTTTCATCCCCTCACGGCGCAATGAAAGGACACTTCAATATGATCAACTTTACAACTACTAAAAATTTTAAAGTAATTGTTCCTTCTTTTAGACTGAGCGCACCTTTTGCATTGAATTAAGTTTCATTTATAAAATCTTAATTTAATTGGCTCATTTATATTTTTTATTTAATTATCCTTTGTACTTTTGTATTAGTTTCAATTATTCGCAAGTTTTCGAATAACTGTATATTTTATTGCTAATTCAAATCTGTTAAGCCAACAGATTTTTTAATACTATTTTTATGTTAAAAGGATTTTTTAAAGTACCCAAAGCGGTCAACGAACCTGTAAAAGGATACGCTCCTAATTCACCTGAAAAAGCAGCTGTATTGGATGCCTACAAAAAAATGTGGAATACCACTATCGACGTTCCATTATACATTGGAAGCGAAGAAATTAGAACTGGAAATACCAAAACAATGTCGGCACCACACGACCACCAACATATTGTAGGAACATACCATTTAGCGGAAAAATCACATGTAGAAAAAGCCATTTCAAATGCTTTGAATTCAAGACAAGCTTGGGCTAATATGGCTTGGGAACAACGTGCTGCTATTTTCTTAAAAGCGGCCGAATTAATTGCTGGACCTTACCGTGCAAGAATTAATGCTGCAACTATGATTGCGCAATCTAAAACGATTCATCAAGCTGAAATTGATGCTTCTTGTGAGTTGATTGACTTTTTGCGTTTCAACGTAGAATTCATGTCGCAAATTTACAGTGACCAACCTACTTCAGACTCATCAGTTTGGAATCGTATAGAATACAGACCTTTGGAAGGATTTATCTACGCTATTACTCCTTTCAACTTTACTGCTATTGCCGCTAATTTACCAGCTAGTGCTGCTATGATGGGGAATGTAGTAGTTTGGAAACCAAGTGATAGTCAAGTTTTCTCTGCCAAAATCATTATCGATATTTTCAAAGAAGCGGGTTTGCCTGATGGTGTAATCAATGTGGTTTTTGGAGATGCTTTAATGGTAACCGATACAGTTTTAGCAAGTCGTGATTTTGCGGGTGTTCACTTTACAGGATCTACTCATGTATTTAAAGATATTTGGGCTAAAATTGGAACGAACATTCACCATTACAAAACCTATCCAAGAATTGTTGGAGAAACAGGTGGGAAAGATTTTATCATTGCCCATCCTTCTGCAAATGTGAAACAAGTAGCGACAGGAATTGTTCGTGGCGCATTTGAGTTCCAAGGACAAAAATGTTCTGCAGCCTCTAGAGCTTATATGCCAAAAAGTTTATGGCCAGCTATAAAAGAACAAGTAATTACGGATGTAAAATCAATGAAAATGGGATCCCCTGAAGACTTCTCAAACTTCATCACAGCGGTAATTCACGAAGGTTCATTTGATAAATTAGCAAGTTATATTGACCAAGCTAAAAAAGATGCCGATGCGGAAATTATTGTGGGCGGAAATTACGATAAATCAAAAGGCTATTTTATTGAACCAACGGTAATCGTAACGACCAATCCAAAATACACGACTATGGAAACCGAATTGTTCGGTCCAGTAATTACTATTTATGTGTATGAAGATGCGCAATGGGCTGAAACGCTAAAATTAGTTGACACAACTTCTGAATATGCTTTGACAGGTGCTGTTTTCAGTACGGACCGTTACGCAATTGAAGAAGCAACTGTAGCACTTCAAAATGCAGCAGGAAACTTCTACATCAATGACAAACCAACAGGAGCGGTTGTAGGACAACAACCTTTTGGCGGTGCTAGAGCTTCAGGGACAAATGACAAAGCAGGATCTGCCTTGAATTTATTACGTTGGGCTTCGCCTAGGACTATTAAAGAAACTTTAGTTTCGCCAGAAGATTACAGATATCCGTTTTTAGGATAAGACAATTTACGAGGTACGATCCCGAAGCGTCGGGACGAGGTACGATATAATAAAACCCACAAATTGAAATTTCAATTTGTGGGTTTTTTATTTTTGATTGTCATTGCGAGGAACGAAGCAATCTTATTTGTTTTTATGGATTATCCCTTAGATTAGGGATCTTAAATCGTAAATTTCAAAGGTAAATGCACCACTTTCTTAGTCTCAAAAAATTCATCTTCAAAGAAATCAGCTAAGTCATACAAAGTAGCTTTTGGAAAGTCTTTTAACTCTTCGGTTAGGTCACCTCCTTTTAGGTACAGAATACCGTTTTTTAATTCGTGTTTGTGTTGTTTTTTGATTTTGGTTTTTACCCAAGAAACAAAATCAGGCATATTCGTTACCGCACGACTAACGATGAAATCAAAATCACCTTTTACATTTTCTGCACGAATTTGTTCTGCTTTCACATTTTTTAATCCCAAAGCATCCGCAACAGCTTGAACTACTTTTATTTTTTTGGCAATAACATCAATCAAATAAAAACGCGTTTCAGGAAAAAGTATCGCCAATGGAATTCCAGGAAAACCACCGCCAGTTCCTACATCCAAAACATAAGTTCCTGGTTCAAAAGACTGAATTTTAGCAATTCCCAAGGAGTGTAAAACGTGCTTAGTGTACAAAGCATCAATATCTTTTCGGGAAATAACGTTTATTTTTTCGTTCCAATCGTGGTATAAAGAATCTAACTGCTGAAATTGCTCTTTTTGAACATCCGTTAAATTAGGAAAATGCTTCAGAATTGCTTCCATTTTAAATATTTTTAACAAAAGTAGTATTTTTAGATTGGAAATTGTAGTCCATATGTGCAGATTGAAAATTTATAATAATTATCTTTGTTGATTATTACTCAAGATTATGAAAAATACCGCTCCAACATTTGCAAAACAAGATGATTTGAAATTTTTTAGAATTTTAAATTCTCGTGTCAACAATTATTTCAAAGAAAACAACCTTAATAAAACTGGAAATTGGAAATTACATCTCAAAACAATCGTGATGTTTTCCATTTTTTTAACACCTTACTTCTTTTTATTAGCTATGGATATGCCTTTTTGGACTTACCTCCTACTCAACCTAATCATAGGTATAGGAATGGCTGGAGTAGGAATGAACGTAATGCACGATGGTAATCACGGTGCTTACTCCAATAAATCATGGGTAAATAAATTCATGGGAGGTAGTATCTATATTTTAGCCGGAAATGTGTACAATTGGCAAGTACAACACAATGTGTTACACCATACCTATACCAACATTTTAGGTCATGATGAAGATTTAGAAGCGGGACGTATTTTACGTTTTTCTAAAACTGCGAAATGGTACAATTACCATAAATTCCAACATTATTACTCCGTTTTTTTATATGGTTTATTGACTTTCAATTGGGCAATTACTACCGATTTTCTTCAAATGAAACGTTACTTAAAACGCAATTTATCGTATGGCGAATTCAAAAAGCCAGTTATTCGTTGGACCACCTTAATCATTACCAAAGTCATTTATTTTTCTATTTGGTTAGTAATTCCAATGGTTTTAGGCATCACTTGGTGGAAAGTAATTTTAGGATTTTTAGTAATGCACTATACCGCTGGATTGATTCTGAGTGTTGTTTTTCAATTAGCTCATGTGGTAGACGAAACTGCAAATCCAATTCCAAATGACGAAGGAGAAATAGAAAATACTTGGGCAATTCATCAATTGTACACCACAGCTAATTTCGCTCCAAAAAATTGGCTTGTGAATTATTACACTGGTGGTTTAAATCACCAAATTGAACATCATATTTTTCCAAATATTTCTCATGTTCATTATAGTAAAATCGCCGAGTTTGTAAAACAAACTGCTAAAGAATGCAACCTTCCATACCATGAGTTCAAAACTACTAGAGAGGCCATTTTATCCCATTTTACTCATTTGAAAAATTTGGGAATGAAACCGGAATTATCGGCATAAATAATAAATACAAACTATATCCAATTAATAACTACAAACTAGATTTTACAACAACTAAGAAATGAGCAATCCACTTTCAGACAGAATTAACAACTTAGCTACATCACAAACATTAGCCATGGCTGCTTTAGCCAGAGAATTAAAAGCACAAGGTAAAGACATTATCAGTTTAAGCTTGGGCGAACCTGATTTCAACACGCCTGACTTTATTAAAGAAGCTGCTAAAAAAGCAATTGACGAAAATTATAGCACCTACTCTCCAGTAGATGGATATGTAGAGTTAAAAGAAGCGATTTGCAGAAAATTCAAACGCGACAATGATTTGGATTACAAACCGTCTCAAATTGTAGTTTCTACAGGAGCTAAACAATCGTTGTATAACATCGCACAAGTCATGTTAAACGATGGTGACGAAGTAATTTTACCAGCACCGTATTGGGTTTCGTATTTCGAAATCGTAAAACTTTCAGGAGGTGTTCCAGTTGAAGTGCCAACCTCTGTGGAGACTGATTTTAAAATCACGCCAGCACAATTAGAGGCAGTGATCACTCCAAAAACTAAAATGATTTGGTTCAGTTCGCCATGTAATCCAAGTGGTTCGGTATACAACCGCGAAGAATTAACTGCTATAGCTAAAGTATTAGAAAAATACCCTAACATCTATGTAGTTGCTGACGAAATTTACGAGCACATTAACTTTTCAGGAACTTTTTGCAGTATTGCTTCTATCCCAGGTATGTTAGAAAAAACGATTACTGTTAACGGAGTTGCCAAAGCTTTCGCTATGACTGGATATAGAATTGGATACATTGGCGCACCAGAATTCATTGCCAAAGCTTGTACTAAAATTCAAGGGCAAGTAACTAGTGGCGCTAACTCTGTAGCTCAACGCGCAACGATTACTGCAGTAGATGCTGATCCATCCGTTTTAAAACACATGGTCGATGCTTTCCATAGCCGTAGAGATTTAGTAGTAGGATTAATCAAAGAGATTCCAGGAATGAAAATCAACGTGCCAGAAGGCGCTTTTTATGTATTCCCAGATGTTTCTTCTTTCTTCGGAAAAACTTTAAGAGGAACCGAAATCAAAGACGCTAATGATTTCTCTATGTACCTTTTAGCCGAAGCCAATGTGGCTACCGTAACGGGTGATGCTTTTGGAAATCCAAACTGTATTCGTTTCTCTTATGCTACTAGCGAAGATATTTTAAAAGAAGCGTTAAAAAGAATTAAAGAAGCGGTTTCATAAAAATAGTTTTTATAAAAACTCTGAAAGCCTCAAGGAAACTTGGGGCTTTTCTTATTTTAAAAACAACTATATTTATTTCATAGACACGAAACAACTTCTTAAATCAACTTATATGACTTATATGTTTAAGAAAAAGACGAGTATAAACTTTGAAAATTTTACCAAAAATCTCAATTATTTATAAGAACTTTGCAAACTAATTTCCCTAAAAAGAAATCCCTCTTATAATGAAAAAAAAAATCGAAATACTAGCGCCTGCCAAAGACTTATTGCACGGTATGGCTGCTATCAATAGCGGTGCCGATGCAGTTTATATTGGCGCTCCGCAATTTGGTGCTCGTTCCAACGCACACAATTCCATAGAAGATGTGGCGGCCTTGGTAAATTATGCTCATCTCTATCACGCCCAAGTTTTTGTGGTAATGAATACTATTTTATACGACAACGAACTTGAAACCTGTCGCCAAATGATTTGGGAGCTATACCATATTGGAGTAGATGCGTTGATTATTCAGGATATGGCAATTATGGAAATGGAGTTGCCACCTATCGTTTTACATGCCAGTACACAAGCCAATAATCGTGATCCAAAAAATATTAAATTCCTTGCCGATGCAGGCATCAAGCGTGTGGTTTTAGCACGCGAATTGAACTTACACCAAATCAAAGAAATCAGCGAAGCGACGGATGTAGAATTGGAATTCTTTGTTACCGGTGCTTTATGTGTTTCCTTCAGTGGAAATTGTTATATGAGTGTGGCCAATGGTGAGCGTTCTGCCAATCGTGGTTCGTGCGCGCAAAACTGTCGTTTGCCCTACAACTTAATTGACGGTCACGGCGAAACTTTAATCAAAAACAGTCACTTACTTTCCATCAAAGATTTTGATGTAACGGATCAAATTCCGAATTTGATCGAAGCCGGAATTGTTTCTTTCAAAATTGAAGGGCGTTTGAAAGATATGGTCTATGTTAAAAATAATGTGTCGTTTCTTCGCAAAAAAATCGATGCTTTTTTGGAACAAAACCCCAATTATACCAAAGCGTCTTCTGGAAAATGCACCTTCACTTTCGATTCGGAACTGAACCGCACTTTCAACCGAGGTTATACTGACTATTTCGTTAACGAAAGACATCAAGCCATTGGTTCTTGGGAAAGTCCAAAGTCCAAAGGGCAGTACATTGGAAAACTGATCAAAACCGTTGGTAATTCGTACGAAATTGAAAATGGCGAATTACTCAACAATGGCGATGGTTTGTGTTTCATCAACGAAAACAACGAAGCCGACGGAATTTATGTAAACAAAGCCGAAAACGGCATCATTTACCCCAATGTACTGAAAGAAATTAAGGACGGAACCTTCATTTATCGCAACAATGATGCGGCTTTTATCAAAATTGTGGAGCGCGAAGACAGTGCTGTTCGAAAAATTAGTACCACCTTGGTATTAACCGAAAACGAAAACGGTTTTGAATTGACCGCCACGGATGAAGATGGTTATGTAAGCAAAGTCCAGTTGGAACACTCCAAAGAACCCACTAAAAATAATTTGTCCATAGAAGACAACATCAAAACCCAATTAGCTAAAACGGGTTTTACGCCCTACACCGCTGACGAAATTACAATTCAGTTTTCAGACAATTGGTTTTTGCCGATTTCAAAAATCAACGAAATGCGTCGTACCGTTTACGAACAATTGACCGAAATTCGTCTAGCCAATTACAAACGGGAGGAACACCAAATCGTCAAAACCGATCATCCGTTTCCAGTAGATCAATTGGATTTCACCTACAATGTTTCCAATAAAATGGCGCGCAAATTCTACGAACGTCACGGTGTTACCGAAATCGAAAAAGCTTTTGAATTGCAATGGGATCCGGGAAAATCACGCGTGATGACGACCAAATATTGTATCAAATACGAACTAGAACGTTGCCCAAAATACCATCCAGAGCATCGCGACAAAAAAGTCAAAGAGCCTTTAGTTTTAAAACAAGGTGAATTGGAATACAAACTCAAATTCAACTGTAAACCTTGTGAAATGGAGATTTGGGAAAAAGATGCCGAATTTGAAATTGAAGAGGAAGAGTAATTTGATCATTCCTATTGGCTTCGTTGCCTCGGCATAATAGGTCGGGCTGTTCGCTATATCTTTTGTTTTCAGCCGTTGCGAGTAGTGACGATATGGCAAAATAAAAATAAAAAGATGCCGCTTCAATCCATAACACAAATGAGTTAGATAATAAATATATTATACAAACCCATATAGCTGTAATTAGTTTTTAACCACATAGACAGATAGAATTACTTTGTTTTTAAAAGAATCGGATAGACATCTTACTTTTCACATAGCTATTCTATATGAAAAATAATATTATTCCTATCCATTCTTTAAATTATTAATCATAAATCTATGTTTCTATGTGGTTCATTCTTTTATTTTATCTAAATTTTAAACAACAGATTATTTAAGTACTTATTTACGTTATTTTTTTGTAATTTTGTATTCTAATTTTTCGAAAAATAAAAGTCATCAATTACACTGATTTACGATTGAATCTAAAAAAATGGATGGATGCCGTTACAGATGATATGGAAGAAATAATTGTAAAGCGAAAAGACAACAAAGACCTTGTTTTGATTTCGCTAGAAGAATACAATGCTTTAAATGAAACCAACTATTTATTATCTGGAAAAAACAGAGATATCTTACTTCAATCTGTAAAAGACATTCAAGAAAACAAATCATTAGTTCAAAAAGAGTTAATTGAAGAATGATAGTTTCTTGGCAACTTCAGGCATGGGAAGATTATTTGTATTGGCAAAAAACCGATAAATCCAAACTCAAACGAATCAACGAATTAATTAAATCGTGTATTCGAACTCCTTTTGAAGGCATTGGAAACCCGGAAGGATTGAAACATGATTTGCAAGGATTTTGGTCAAGAAGAATCGACTCAGAACACCGATTGGTTTCCACCTTTAGAGAATCCAACATAATCATTGTTTCTTGTAGGTATCATTACTAAAACCAAATACTATATTCCATGAAAAAATTACTTACTTTTTTATTTGTCTTAAGCAGTACTCTGATATTGGCACAAGACAAAAAAGAAAATTCAAAAATTCAAATTGTAGAAGCCTCTTGTGGCCAATGCCAATTGGGATTGGAAGGAAAAAGTTGTGACTTAGCCGTTCGAATTGATGGAAAATCCTATTTTGTAGAAGGCACCAATATAGACTCACATGGAGACGCTCATGCCGATGATGGTTTTTGTGCTAGCATCCGAAAAGCAGAGGTAATTGGAGAAATAAAAGACAACAAATTTGTTGTAACTTACTTTAAATTACTACCGCTAAAACAACATTAAATCCAATTAATATGGAGAATTTCATTTTACACAAAGCGAGTTCAAGAGGACATGCTGATCACGGTTGGTTGAATGCTTACCACAGTTTTAGTTTTGCAAGTTGGTACAATCCAGAACGCATTCAATTTGGAATGCTTCGCGTTTTGAATGACGATACAGTTGCGGCTGGAATGGGCTTTGGCACGCATCCACACGATAATATGGAAATTATCACCATTCCATTAGAAGGAGATTTGGCGCATAAAGACAGTATGGGCAATTCGTCCACTATCAAGACTGGCGATGTACAAGTGATGAGCGCCGGAACAGGAATACAACACAGCGAATTCAATCCGAATGCAGACTTACAGACAAAATTATTTCAGATTTGGTTGTTTCCAAAATACAGAAATGTAGAACCGCGTTACCAACAAATTACTTTAGATATTGCAAAGCAAAAAAATAATTTCGCACAAATCTTATCTCCTAATGAAGACGATGAAGGGGTTTGGATCCATCAAGATGCTTGGTTTTATTTGAGTGATTTCGATAAAGATTTTTCTAAAAAATTAGGTTTAAAAAAAGAGGGTAACGGATTCTATATCATGAATATTGAAGGTGAAATCCAAGTGAATGGTGAAAAACTAGAAAAAAGAGATGCTATTGGAATTTGGGAAACCAATGAATTGGAAATTAAAGCCAATTCGGATTCTCGTTTTTTAATCATGGAAATTCCGATGGAACAGTAAATAGTATTCAGTATTCGGATTTTAGTGTTCAGCTAAAAAAATTGTTATTTTTGTGATTCAAACAAAATACTCAAATCTAAACTTGAAACAAACGTTATGAAAGCATATGTATTTCCTGGACAAGGAGCACAATTTACCGGAATGGGTAAAGAACTATATGAAAATTCGCCTTTGGCAAAAGAACTTTTCGAAAAAGCCAATGAGATTTTAGGATTTCGCATTACAGACATCATGTTTGAAGGAACTGCTGAAGAATTAAAAGAAACTAAAGTTACGCAACCTGCCGTTTTTTTACATTCGGTTATTTTAGCTAAAACCTTAGCTGATTTCAAACCAGAAATGGTAGCTGGTCATTCTTTAGGAGAATTTTCAGCTTTAGTTGCCAATGGTGCTTTGTCTTTTGAAGACGGATTGAAATTAGTTTCACAAAGAGCTTTAGCCATGCAAAAAGCGTGTGAAATAACTCCGTCAACCATGGCAGCAGTATTGAATTTAGAAGATAAAATCGTTGAAGATATTTGTGCTTCCATTGACGGTGTTGTATTAGCAGCTAATTATAATTGTCCTGGACAGTTGGTAATTTCTGGCGAATACAAAGCGGTGGAATTGGCTTGCGAAAAAATGAAAGAAGCGGGAGCAAAACGAGCTTTAATCTTACCTGTTGGTGGTGCTTTTCACTCGCCAATGATGGAGCCTGCTAGAGAAGAACTTGCAGCCGCAATTGAAGCGACTACTTTCTCTACTCCTATTTGCCCTGTGTACCAAAATGTAACTGCGAGTGCTGTTTCTAATCCAGCTGAAATTAAGAAAAACCTAATTATTCAGTTGACGGCTCCTGTAAAATGGACACAATCTGTTCAAAAAATGATTGCAGATGGCGCTACTAGTTTTACTGAAGTGGGTCCTGGAAAAGTATTAGCTGGTTTAATTGGTAAAATTGACAAAGAAGCAGTTACTGCTAATGCTTAATTTGCAATTATAAATTAAAATTAAATCCTCATAGAACATTATTTTATGAGGATTTATTATTTTTGAAAATAGTATAAAAGATATGACAGCAATAATCGAATTACTTAGTCTTTGCGAACCATCAAAAGTGATAGCACCCCATATTTCATATTCAGAATATGTGCCGCTCGACTTATCCATTTCAAACGATGAAATTCTTTCATCAAAGTTAGAAACTGCAAAAGATTATAAAGTTTTCATTCAAAAGCATTTGGATGACAATAAAGGGAAAATAGCTTTTGGAGGCTATCAAGAAATTCGAAATCTATACAAAAGAAGTACGGTATTTAATGCTGAAAATTCTGAAGAACGTAACATTCATATTGGATTGGACTTATGGATCAATGAATCAGCTAGCGTTCATGCAGCATTAGAGGGCAGAATTCATAGTTTTCAAAACAATACTGCTTTAGGTGATTATGGCCCTACAATTATTGTTCAACATCAATTAGATGGTCATGTTTTCCACACCCTTTACGGACATTTAAGCGAAGAAAGTTTAATAGGAAAACAAGTTGGTGATGCTGTATCTCAGGGTGAGCAAATCGGAAATTTGGGTTTGCCACCAATCAACGGTGATTATGCTCCCCATTTACATTTTCAGATAATTATCGATATGGAAAATAAATTTGGGGATTATCCAGGTGTTTGCAGTCCAAGAACTCTAGACCATTATAGTACAAATTGTCCCGATCCAAATGTGCTTTTAAAAATTTAAACCTATCATATTACAAATGTCGAATTTCTTCAGAGTAATTATTTAAAATTCCTGTAACTAAATAAGTAGTATCTTTTTTCTCGAAGAAAATATACCAAGTAGTTCTCTTATTTGGCTTAAAAAAAATATAATTACTTCCTAAATAAAGTAATTTTTCTGTGGTTAATTTATTGTTTAAATGAATGTTGGAATTAATTGCCTCATATATCGATATAACATATTCTTCTGCTGAAGATAAAAATCCGAAATATTCTTTTTTATATAGTTGATACACTAAAGTATCTAAATAATCAACTACGGCAGGACTTATTAATACTTTTATTTCTCCCACCATCCCCTAATTCTCTTGACAGACTCTTGTTTTGCAGTTTCAATAGATAATCCAGATTGGATTTCTATTTGAAAATCAAAAGTTTTTGTATCAATTCCTTTTTGAGTTAAAGGTGAGATAGGATAAGAAACACTTGGTTCCTCTACTTTATTAATTTTAGACTTAGGTTGTTTGGGATCCATGGGTTTATTTTTTTAGCTAATGTACAAAAAATCCCAAACTGCTCATTTGGGATCACTTATATTAATTTGAATTAAAAATTAAAGATCTAACTCCTAATTTTCTGCTCCCATTTCCAAGCGCTAGCCATTGCTTCTTCTAAAGAAGATTGGGCTTTCCATCCCAAAATGGTGTTGGCTTTATGAGTATTGGCGTAGGCCTCAGTAATGTCACCTTCTCTACGTGCTACAATTTTATAAGGTAATTTTTGACCGCTTACTTTTTCAAAAGCATGAATCACTTCCAAAACCGAACTTCCAGTCCCTGTTCCTAAATTAAAGGTTTCTACTTTATCTTGATTTTTCTTACTCAATAAACGTTGCATCGCAATAACGTGGGCTTTCGCCAAATCCACTACGTGAATATAATCGCGAATCGCAGTTCCATCTGGAGTTGGATAATCATCCCCATAAACGGATAATTCTTGACGTAATCCGATTCCAGTTTGCGTAATAAATGGTACTAAATTTTGCGGAACTCCCAAAGGTAACTCTCCAATTTCAGCTGAAGGGTGAGCACCAATTGGATTAAAATAACGCAACAAAATAGCATTAATACTAGACGCTTTTGCGGCATCAATGATAATTTCCTCTCCAATTTGTTTCGTGTTACCATAAGGAGACATCGCAGTTTGGACCGATGAATCTTCAGTAATTGGCATTTTTTGAGCTTGACCATAAACAGTACAAGACGAACTAAATATCAAATTAGCAGTAGGCTTTTTCTCCAACTCTTGTAGAATATATACTAACACATTAATGTTATTTTCATAATACAACAATGGATTTCCTACACTTTCCCCAACCGCTTTTGAAGCTGCAAAATGAATTACGCCTTCAATATCAGCGTGGCGTTTAAAAAAATCTTGTACTTTATTTTTATCTCGTAAGTCCAATTGCTCAAAGACAGGAACTTTACCCGTAATATTTTGAATTCCGTCCAAAACAGATAATGAAGTATTGGACAAATTATCGATTATAATGACTTCAAAACCTTCGTTTTGCAATTCTACCACTGTATGCGAACCTATAAATCCTAAACCTCCTGTTACTAGTATTTTCATTTGCTTTTAGGGTATTGAACCAACTATTTATTTAAGAATTCCAAAATACTATCCGTGATGAATTTAATCTGTTCATCATCTAATTCTGTATGCATTGGTAACGAAATCACTTCTTTTACTAATTGATTCGTAACTGGGAAATCTTCCTCTTTATAGCGTGCATCTGCATAGGCTTTTTGACTGTGCAATGGAATTGGGTAGTAAATTGCACACGGGATTCCTTTGTCTAACAAATGTTGCATCAAACCGTTTCTATCGGCATCAATAATACGTAATGTATATTGATGAAAAACATGGCAATCACAGATATCACAAATACTTGGCGCGATAATGTTTTTATGCCCTTCTAATGCTGCAGTATATTTTCTTGCAGCGTTTTGTCTGGCTGCATTGTATTGGTCTAATAAGGGTAATTTGGCATTTAAAACGGCAGCTTGGATACTATCCAAACGAGAATTTACACCCACTACATCGTGATGGTATCTTTCATACATTCCGTGATTGACAATTCCGCGAAGAGTATGCGCTAAAGCATCATCATTGGTAAAAATTGCTCCCCCATCTCCATAACAGCCTAAATTTTTTGAAGGAAAAAAAGAAGTTGCACCCACATGACCTATCGTTCCTGCTTTCTTTTTGGAACCATCTGAAAATTTACAATTCGCTCCAATAGCTTGTGCATTATCTTCAATCACAAATAAATTATGTTCTTTGGCTAATGCCATAATCGCTTCCATATTAGACGCACGTCCAAATAAATGAACTGGAACAATGGCTTTTGTTTTTGGTGTGATTGCTTTCTTAATTTTGTCAATATTGATGTTCATATTGTACATATCAACATCTACTAATACAGGGGTCAACTGCAATAATGCAATAACTTCAACAGTTGCTGCAAAAGTAAAGTCAGCCGTTATTACTTCATCACCTGGTTGTAATCCCAATCCCATCATAGCAATCTGCAAAGCATCGGTTCCATTAGCACAGGGAATTACGTGTTTTACCCCTAAATAAGTTTCTAATGATTTTTGGAAAGAATGCACCTGAGGTCCATTGATATAGGCATTGGTATCTAAAACTTCCTGAATGGAAGTATTTACTGTTTCTTTTATTGCATCGTATTGACCTTTCAAGTCAACCATTTGTATTTTTTTCATTTACTTTTTGTTTAATGATTGGAAAGATTGAATAATATAAAATTCCAATTAAAGTGAGTCCATTTGTAAAACGAAAAACAAAAATAGGTATTTAATGAGTTCTAACCAATCAAAATAAAATAAAGAAACTGTATTTTAGCACCAAAATATCGGGTATGCTTTTTATTTATAGTATAATTGTTTCAATAGCAGGGTTGTTATTGCAAATCATCGCTTTTTCTGTGCCAAAAATCAAACTTTTTGTTGCAGGAAGAAAAGACGTATTTCCAACTTTAATTTCCAAAATCAAACCTAATGACAAAACCATTTGGTTTCACGCTGCATCCTTAGGCGAATACGAACAAGGATTACCTGTTATTGAAAAAATAAAAGAGAAATACCCCAACCATAAAATCGTGCTCAGTTTTTTTTCCCCTTCAGGTTATGAAGTCCGCAAAAATAATACCATAGCAGACACTACAGTTTATTTACCATTAGACACACAAAAAAACGCTACTAAATTCATTGATTTAGTGCATCCAGAGATGGTATTCTTTATCAAATATGAGTTTTGGCCGAATTATTTGAACGAATTGAAAAAGCGAAATACGCCAACCTACTTGATTTCTGGAATTTTCAGAGAAAATCAGGTGTTTTTTAAATGGTATGGCGATTTTTACAGAAAAGCATTGGATGCGTTCAGCTATTTTTTTGTACAAAATGAAAAATCAGAACAGCTTTTACTCCAACTTGGCAAATCGAATTGTATTGTGTCGGGAGATACTCGTTTTGATAGAGTAGCTAGTATTTTAGAAAAAGACAATACATTAGATTTTATTGCTGAATTTAAAAACAATAAAACAACTTTCGTTGCGGGAAGTACTTGGCCCAAAGATGAGGAATTGTTACTGAATTATATTAACTCCAACACTACAGATACTAATTTCATCATTGCTCCACATAATATAAAACCGGATCAAATACAACAACTAAAAAATAGTTGTACCAAAAAAGTAATTTTATTTTCAGAAAAAGAAAACAAAAATCTAGCCGATTATGATGTTTTTATTATAGACACAGTAGGAATATTAACTAAAATATATAGTTACGCCGATATCGCATATGTTGGCGGTGGTTTTGGTTATCCAGGAATTCATAACATCCTAGAACCTGCTACTTTTGGAATTCCAATTGTGATTGGACCCAATTATTCTCATTTTGCTGAAGCTATAGAATTAGCTCGCTTAGGAGGATGCATTTCTGTAGATAATAATGATAGTTTAGAAGTACTATTAAATGAATTAATTGGCGATATTGAAATTCGAAAATCAAGAGGTGCAATTAGCGCTTCATTTGTTCAAAAAAACAAAGGCGCAGTTGCTAAAATAATGAGTGCTGTTTAGTTGTACTTTTTAAATTAAATTGAGGTTATTTTGCTGGTTTTTGCCCGTTTTTGATAAAAAGAAGGAAAATTGCCAAATATTATTTAAAAAAAAAATGAAAAAATATTTTACATATTAAAAATTTTATATCTTTGCCACGAATTAATAATTAACCTTTTATAATAAATTAAGATGAAAAAAGTATTTTTAAGTTTAGCTGTTGTTGCTGTTTTAACTGTTGTATCTTGTAAAAAAGCTGAAGCTCCTGCTGAAGAAGTAGCTGCTGATACTACTGCTGTTGCTGTTGACACTGCTGCTGTTGATACTGCTGCTGTTGATACTGCTGCTGTTGATACTGCTGCTGCTGCAAAGTAATTAATTACTACAGAGAAAAAAATAAGCCGTACACTTGGTGTAACGGCTTTTTTTATTTTATAGCTATATCTTAATTGACAACTCCTTTAACATTGTTATTTATTTTAATCTGAAAAAATAACATCATTAGCTGAAAAATCAAGCACTTCTGAGGTTGATGCATATTTGACTATTTCATTGATTCCTTTTTCCAATCTAAGTTCCGTAGTATACTTTCTACTTGTTGCAAAGTGAACACCCTCTAACAATACTTTAAAGTAATACCTTCCATTAGTTGATCTGAATTTCAAGAAAGTAGCCAAATCAGTATTAGCTTTAAATTTTTCTATCGCTTCTTCTCCTTCAAATTTAAGTTCAAAACTCAAACTAGTAAAAATTGTTTTGCCCTTTCTAGAAGCAAATACAAACTTGTATTCGTCGTTAAATCGCTTCGTAATTACAAAAGTCCCCATATTCTTGATCGCACTAACAATTAGTGCTCATTTATTATTATTTATAAAACAAAAAAAGCCTCTTCAATTGAAGAGGCTTTAGTACTCAGAGCGGGACTTGAACCCGCACGAACATTGCTGTTCACTGGATTTTAAGTCCAGCGTGTCTACCAATTTCACCATCCGAGCATTGTATGGTTTTGGAGCGAAAAACGGGGCTCGAACCCGCGACCTCGACCTTGGCAAGGTCGCGCTCTACCAACTGAGCTATTTTCGCATTTTCAATTCTATAAAAGAATCACGATACTTGTTCTGTATTGCGGATGCAAATTTAATACATTAATTCAATTACACAAGCCTTTTCAATAAAAAAATAGCCCGACAAAGGTAATCTTCTGATAACGTAAACTTTAAAATCAAAACTATTTTTTGCTTAGCATTCTTTTTATTTCATTCAGCTTCATCAAAGCTTCCATTGGTGTAATGGTATTGATATCTAAATTCAGAATTTCATCTTTAATTTCTTCCAAAAGCGGGTCGTCTAGATTGAAGAAACTCATTTGCATTTCATCTTTAACTTCCTTGATACCATTGAGCGCATCACTGGAATGATTTTTTTCTAATTTTTTTAATAGCTTTTGCGCTTTCAAAATTACAATCTGCGGCATTCCGGCCATTTTAGCTACGTGAATTCCAAAACTATGAGCACTTCCTCCTTTAACTAACTTTCTAACAAAAAGAACTGTATCTTTTAGTTCTTTGACAGCTACATTGTAATTCTGAATCCTCAGTAACGATTCACTCATTTCATTTAATTCGTGATAATGAGTTGCAAAAAGCGTTTTTGGCTGTGCCGGATGCTCGTGTAAGAACTCAGCAATAGCCCAAGCAATCGATATTCCATCATAAGTACTTGTTCCTCTTCCAATCTCGTCTAAAAGCACCAAACTTCGGTCGGAAATATTATTTAAGATCGAAGCCGTTTCATTCATTTCGACCATAAATGTCGACTCGCCCATCGAAATATTATCACTTGCACCTACTCTAGTAAAAATTTTGTCTACAATTCCCATTCGAACACTCTCTGCAGGAACAAAACTTCCCATTTGTGCCAAGAGTACAATTAAAGCCGTTTGACGCAAAATAGCTGATTTACCAGACATATTAGGTCCAGTAATCATAATCAGTTGCTGGGTTTCTCTATCCAAGAACACATCATTAGAAATGTAGGGCGTTCCAACAGGCAATTGCTTTTCAATTACAGGATGTCTTCCTTCTTTGATTTCCAATTCAAAGCTTTCATCAATTTCAGGGCAAACGTATTTATTTTCAATAGCCAATTGAGTAAACGAACACAAACAGTCCAATTGCGCTATTAAATTGGCATTCATCTGAACCGGTTTGATATACGTACTTATCCATTGTACCAATTGTTCAAATAATTCCGATTCTATTTTATGTATTTTCTCTTCAGCACCTAAAATCTTCGTTTCATATTCCTTTAACTCTTCGGTAATATAACGTTCTGCATTTACCAAGGTTTGTTTGCGAATCCATTCTTCAGGAACTTTATCTTTGTGCGTATTTCTCACTTCAATATAATACCCAAAAACATTGTTGAAGGAAATTTTTAAAGACGAAATTCCTGTTCTTTCCGATTCTCTTCTTTCAATTCCTTCCAAGAACTCTTTTCCAGATGTAGAAATGGCGCGTAATTCGTCTAATTCTGCATTCACACCCACAGCAATCGCGTTTCCTTTAGCTATAGCCACAGGCGCTTCTTGATTTAGGGTAGTTTTAATTTTTTCGCGCAATAAATCACAACTATGCAAACTATCGCCAATCACTTTCACCGCTTCCTGCGGACTTTGTAAAGCCAAGGTTTTGATTGGAAGTATAGCGTCTAAGGATTCTTTTAAATATACGACTTCACGTGGCGATACTTTTCCTGCGGCTATTTTCGAAATCAATCGTTCCAAATCGGAAATTTGCTTGATTTGAGATTGTATCTTTTTTAATATTTCTTGATTGTCTTTCAAATAGGCCACTACTTGGTGACGACTTTGAATTTTAGTAGCATCTTTTAATGGTAATGCCAACCAACGTTTGAGCAAGCGCCCTCCCATTGGCGAAAGCGTTCTGTCTATAACATCTAGCAAAGTAACCGCATTGGGATTGTAACTATGATACAATTCTAAATTGCGAATAGTAAAACGATCCATCCAAACGTAAGCATCTTCTGCAATACGCTGAATAGATGTAATATGCTGTACTTTATTATGTTGTGTTTCAGATAAATAATATAAGATGGCTCCTGCTGCAATGACACCTTCTTTTAATTCTTCAACTCCAAAACCTTTCAAAGAAACCGTTTGGAAATGCTTCGTTAAAGTCTCAAAGGCATAATCTTCTTTGTACAACCAATCTTCTAAATAAAAACTATGGTAATCTTCTCCAAAAGCAGTTTTGAAATCGTTTTTGCTATTCTTTGGAACTAGAACTTCACTAGGGCTAAAATTTTGAAGTAGTTTGTCAATATATTCCGCATTCCCTTGAGCAGTCAAAAATTCGCCAGTAGAGACATCTAAAAACGAAATTCCGATTGATTTATTTGAAAAATAAACGGAAGCTAAAAAATTATTAAGCTTAGCTTGTAGTACCTCATCATTCATAGAAACACCGGGAGTAACTAACTCAGTTACGCCTCGTTTTACGATGGTTTTGGTCATTTTAGGATCTTCGAGTTGATCACAAATAGCTACACGCAAACCTGCTTTTACTAATTTTGGCAAATAGGTGTTTAAAGAGTGATGAGGAAATCCTGCCAAGGCAGTTTCGGTTTCGGACCCCGCTCCTCTCTTTGTCAAAACAATTCCTAATATCTTAGAAGCTCTTACTGCATCTTCACCAAAGGTTTCATAAAAATCTCCTACACGAAACAACAAGCAAGCATCAGGGTATTTTGCCTTGATTTCATTGTATTGTTTCATTAACGGAGTTTCCTTTGCTACTTTTTCTTTTGCTGCCAAATCAGATGTATTAATCAATTCTTAATGTGTCAGCGAATTTATAGATTTTATAGCGAATAAAGAACAGTTCTTAGACATAAACCTATTTTTAGTTGAAATTGCACGGCTGTTTTCGAAAATTTATATAAATTTGTATTTCAAAATTTAAATCTTAAATCGTTATGAAAAAAATACTTGTTTTAGCCCTATTAGTTCTAGGAACAGTGGCTACCAACGCACAAGAAACATCTAAAAAAGGAAAAGCTGCAACTGCAAAAGTAACTGGAGCAGGAATGGTTTTTGCTAATGAAGTGATTGATTACGGTACAATTACTCAAAACGCAGAAGGTAAACGTGAATTTGTATTTACAAATAATGGAACTACTCCATTAGTGATTACAAATGCACAAGGTTCTTGTGGGTGTACTGTACCTTCAACTCCAAAAGAACCAATTGCTCCAGGAGCAAAAGGAACTATTGGTGTAAAATACGATACAACCAGAGTAGGTCCATTTACAAAAACAGTAACAATTTCGTCAAATGCAGCTGGTCAGCCAACTAAAGTTTTGACTATTAAAGGAAATGTGGTTGCCGCAACAGCAAAAAGCTAATTTTGTTTACAATACATTCAAAAGCTTCCTACTTTTACGGAAGCTTTTTTTTTACATTTAATTTGCTATGAGAAAATTAGAAAACAGCGAACTCGACAGAAAATCCATTGATGATTTCAAAGCTTCTGAAAAAACACCTTTGATTTTAGTTTTAGATGACATTCGCAGTTTACATAATATTGGATCAGTGTTCAGAACCGCTGATGCTTTTTTGATTGAAAAAATCTATTTGTGCGGAATTACAGCAACTCCTCCCAATAAAGAAATTCACAAGACCGCACTTGGTGCTACAGAAACTGTAGTATGGGAACAGGCTGAAAATGTTTTGGAAGTAATTCAAAAACTGAAAGCAGAAAAAATTCAGACTTACGCTATTGAACAAGTAGAAAGCGCTATTTTTCTTCAAAATTTTGAAGTTGAACAAAATCAAAAATATGCATTGGTGTTTGGTAATGAAGTTTTTGGCGTAGCCCAAGAAGCCGTCGCTCTTTGTGACGGAGCTATTGAAATTCCGCAATTAGGAACTAAGCACTCACTGAATATTTCAGTAAGTGCCGGAATTGTAGTTTGGGATTTATTTAAGAAGTTACATTTCACCAAATAAATCCTACTAATCAACCGAAAATAGTATATTTATAGCATGAAGAAAAGAAATGCCAAAATACTCTTCTTAACACTATTACTATTATTTGGAACCCAATTGGGATATTCATCACATCTCACTTTAGATCCACCTACAAAAAAATCAGTAACTACTACAGCCCCTTCAATTACAGCAACTGGAGATTTAACTTATTGTCCTCTTTCAGAAACCAAAATAGTTTCTACAGTAACTATTTCACACGATCCATCGGATTTAACCACTGAAGCTATTTACATCCAGATTGCTTCAGGATATGTTATTGGAGATGACCAACTTTTGTTAACAAATAAAGCTTCACATCCATCTATTGAAGCTTTTTGGAATGCTTTAGAAGGAAAGTTAAAACTATCAAGTCCCACAACAGGCACTCAAGTCAATTATTCAGATTTTGAAGAAGCGATTAGAGATGTTGTGTATTACAATTCCAATCCTTCTCCATCTGGAACTCGAAATTTCTCTATTTCTTTGGGGAATGGTCAAGCAAATTATCTTCCCCGAAATGGACATTATTATGAATATGTTCCTAATTTAGGGATTACTTGGACAAACGCAAAAGCAGCTGCAGCTTTAAAAACATTTTATGGGCTTCAAGGCTATTTAGCCACTTTAACTGCTGCCGACGAAGCGCAATTAGCAGGCAAGCAAGCTCCTGGAACAGGATGGATTGGTGGAACAGATGAAGAAACTGAAGGAGTTTGGAAATGGGTAACTGGACCTGAAGCAGGAACAATTTTTTGGAATGGGACTGCCAATGGCAATTCTCCTAATTTTGCTTTTTGGAATACTAATGAGCCTAACCAATCAGGTGATGAAGATTATGCACACATAACAGCTCCAGGATTAGGTATTCCCGGTTCGTGGAATGATTTATCAAATACTGGTGCAACAAGTGGTAATTACCAACCCAAAGGATATATTGTGGAGTATGGCGGCATGCCGGGAGAACCCAATTTACAATTATCCGCAAGTACTACTTTAACCATAGCGAAAATATTGACTACAACAGCTGCATCAAGATGTGATGCAGGTTCAATTACATTAAACGCAACCGCTTCAATTGGATCAATTTATTGGTATAATGATGCTTCAGACGGAACTAGTATTGCTTCTGGGAATAATTTTACAACCCCAATTTTATCAAGTACAAAAAACTATTATGCCGAAGTTTCAGGTTGTACAAGTACTAGAACGGTAATAGCTGCTACCATAAATACTACTCCAACTATTAGCACAATTAAACCAATAGTTCCTAGATGCGGAACAGGCACCCTTATTTTAGAAGCCACGCCAAGTATTGGCAATGTCAACTGGTTCTATGAGGCTAATGGCGGAACTTCAATTTCATCAGGTACAACTTTTACAACGCCATCACTGTCAACCAATACTTTTTTCTATGCTGAAGCCAATAATAATAGCTGTATAAGTCCTAACCGAATTGCGATTAGCACTATTATCAATCCTGTGCCTGAAGTAACGGATGAGAATTTAATTCTTTGTCAAAATAGCAATCTTACACTAGATGCGACAATCAATGGAATGACTTATCTATGGTCAACCTCTGAAACGACAAAAACTATAAACATAAGCTCTTCAGGGAACTACGAGGTGGCTATCACGAATTCGTACTTATGTACAAGCACAAAAAAAATTATAGTCATTGAACATGAAATTCCAGAAATAATGTCTGTTAAAGTAGAGGAAACCAATGTTGAAATCATTCCTAAAAACCAACAATCCTATTTTGAATATTCCATTGATGGCATCAATTTTCAAATTTCGCCATTATTCTTAAATACACCTGGCGGGTTACAAACTGCCTCAATTAGAGAAGTTAACAACTGTGGGATTGCCACAAAAGAATTTGTAATCCTACTTGCACCACCCTTTTTTACTCCTAACAACGACAGCTATAATGATTTTTGGATAGTAAAAGGAATGTCATTTTATCCTAATGCCGAACTTCGCATATTTGATCGCTATGGAAAATTACTGAAAGAGTTACGAACCAATAGTTTGGGATGGGATGGCACTTTTAATGGGCATCAACTTCCCGCATCTGATTATTGGTATGTATTTAAAAGTGATTCCAATTCACCCGAAAAAAGAGGTCATTTTACATTAAAAAGATAGTCCTATTTTGATTCAATCTTATTTTGAATTTCACTTAATATGAAAAGATAATCTTCATGATTTTTAACAAAATCTCGGTCTGAAACATCGATAATTAGAATATTCAAATCAGGTTGTGATTTAATGTAATCCAAATAACCTGTATTAATTTTGTCAAGGTAGTCCGCTTCGATTTCCTGTTCGTAACTTCTACCCCGTTTTTTTATATTTTGCAACAAACGCTCTGAATTTTGATACAAATACACATACAAATCTGGCTTAGGCATTTCTTTATAAATGATATGAAACAGATTACTGTACAATCGGTATTCATCTTCAGCCAAGGTAATTTTAGCAAAAATCAACGATTTAAAAATATGGTAATCAGCAACAACAAAGTCTTTAAATAAATCAAATTGGGACAAGTCATCTGACAATTGTTTGTACCTATCGGCTAAAAATGACATTTCTAACGGAAAGGCGTAGCGATTTTGGTCTTTGTAAAACTTAGGCAAAAAAGGATTGTCTGCAAAACGTTCCAAGACAGATTTTGCATTAAAATCTTCCGCTATTTTAGTTGCCAAAGTCGTTTTCCCAGCGCCAATATTTCCTTCAAAAGCTACATAATTAAAATGTTCTAAGGCGATATTCTGCAACGGACTTGCTATACTTTTAACGGCAATACAATCACTTTTATCATCTGTAGCGAATAATAACTCGGCTACCGTTTGATTTAAGATGGGATGAATCCATTCTAAATTCAAATCGAGCATCGGTTTTAACACAAAAATTCGTTCTTGCATTAATGGATGAGGAACTTTCAACTGAGCCGTATTAATAATTTCATTATCAAACGCAATAATATCTATGTCAATACTACGTGATTGGTATCCCGAATTTTCATTTCGAACACGCCCCATCTGAGTTTCAATTGCTAAGACTTTATTCAAAATAATGTCGGCCGAATCGTAGGTATGCACCACGACTGCAATATTATAAAAAGGATCGCTTTCAAATCCCCAAGAAGGCGATTCATATACTTTCGAAACTTTAACAACAGTAGCAACTTGATGATGAATCAATTGCAAACAACTTTCGATGTTTTCAAAACGATTCCCATAATTTGATCCAATAGATAAAACGACTTGATGCTGTGATTTCATAACAGCTGCAAATTAACTAAAAGAATGTTATATTTGTGTGAGGTGTTCATAACTAAATTTCAATAAAAAAATTAAGTGATGTAACATTTTAATCCCAAATACTACTTATAAAAAAAGATTGTTATGAAATTTTTAGGAAATGTATTAGCTACTATTGTTGGAATTTTTGTTTTCACCTTATTATTCTTTTTCGGAATACTATTTATTGGTGCTGTTTTTGGCGGCGATGAACAAAGTGTCGAAGTAAAAGAGAATTCAGTAATTGAATTGAATTTATCACAAATCCAATACGATTATGCCGGAAAGTTTTCAGATCCTTGGGTTACTGCCTTTTCTAATGAAACACAAATTGGCTTGACCGATGTTATTGCTGCCATTAAGGCTGCAAAAAACGATGAAAACATTAAAGGAATCTCTATTTTGAACAACTATTCTTCACTTGGAATGGCTCAAAGCAAAGCTGTTAGAGATGCTTTAGAAGACTTCAAAAAATCAGGAAAGTTTGTAATGGCTTATGCCAATTCGTACTCCCAACAAGATTATTACTTAAACTCTGTAGCCAATACTATTTATCTCAATCCAGTAGGCGAAATGGAGTTCAAAGGTATGTCTTCAGATGTCTTATTCTTTAAAGATTTTCAAGAAAAAACAGGAGTTAAAATGGAGGTGATTCGTCACGGAAAATACAAAAGTGCCGTAGAGCCTTTCCTTGAAAATAAAATGAGTGATGCCAATAGAGAACAAATTACGGCTTTATTGAATTCCATTTGGAATTCAGTAGTGGTAGACATTGCCAAAAGCAGAAATGTATCTGTACAAAAACTCAATGAAATAGCAAACGGTCTTTTAGCTCGAACACCTGAAATGGCAAAAGCGCAAAAATTAGTAGATATAATTGCCTATGAAGATGTGTACCACAATGCTATTAAAAAATTATTAAAAGTAGATTCAAAGGAAGATTATGAATCGGTTTCTATTTTAGATTACACACAAAATTTCATTACAACATCCATTCCAACAGATACCTCTGATGAAATTGCCATTATCTATGCACAAGGGGATATTGAAAGTGGCGAAGGCGATGTCAATGTCATTGGCGAAGGATCTATGCGACGCTCAATAATTGAAGCTCGTGATAATGAAGATGTGAAAGCTATTGTGCTACGAATTGATAGCCCTGGTGGAAGTGCGTTAACGTCTGATTTAATTTGGAGAGAAATTGAATTGGCTAAAAAAGTAAAACCTGTAGTAGTTTCGATGGGTAATTATGCTGCCTCCGGCGGATATTATATAGCGTGTAATGCTTCCAAAATTTTTGCAGAAAATAATACAATTACAGGATCTATTGGTGTCTTTGGAATTTTACCCAACTTTAGCGGTTTAAGCACTAAAATGGGGATTTATTCCGAACAAGTGAATACACATCAAAATGCTGGAAACTATAATCCTTTTTCACCAATCGATGAAAAATTCAAAGCCGTTACATTAGAAGGAGTAGAGAAAGTGTACTCCACATTCGTATCGCACGTAGCCAAAGGAAGAAAAATGACTTTTGCACAAGTCGATGCCATTGCACAAGGAAGAGTATGGACGGGATCTGAGGCTTTGAAATTGGGCTTAGTTGACAAAATTGGCGGTTTAGATGACGCTATAACAGAAGCAGCGCGCTTGTCTAAAACCAAAAATTACAGCACCAAAAATTATCCCGAATTTGAAAAGGATTTTGATGAGTTTTTAGAAAACTTCCCTTTTGCAAGAACCAGAGAACGTTTTATAAAAGAGGAAATTGGCGAAGAAAATTACCGAATGATAGAGCAAATCAAACGAGCTCAAAACTACAAAGGAATACAAGCAAGAATGCCGTTTGAGATTAGTATTCAATAAATTTAAAAAAGCTTCTAAACTATAAAAGATTAGAAGCTTTTTTTAAATCTCAATTTTTACAACATAGCCTTCTGAACTACGAATATTAAAAACTATTCCGCCTTCAAAAAGTAAATATTGTCCTTTGATCCCAATTAATTTTCCTTGAAAATTAGGCGTTTTATCCAAACTTAAACTTGTTACTTTACTAGGATATTCTAGAACAGGATAGTGCATTTCATACAAATCATTATTCTGATTGTAAAAATACTCCTGAACTTCGGTTGGAATTAATTGTTCAACTTTCAGCCGTTCTGCAATTAAATCAACAGGTTCTATGTCATTAGTAAGCATTTTTCGCCAATTCGTTTTATCAGCATAATGATTTTTCAAAGCGACTTCTGTTATTCCTGCTAAATAACGATTGGGTACCTCAACAATCGAGATGGCTTGATTGGCTCCTTGGTCAATCCATCGTGTAGGCATTTGTGTCTTTCGGGTAACGCCAACTTTCACTTCGCTTGACAAAGCCAAATACACAATATGCGGTTGCAATTGAACCTTTTCTTCATACGCTAAATCACGATCAGCAATTCCAAGATGTGCAGTACTCAATTCGGGCTTCATAATCCAATCTCCCACAGCAGGACTGGAATAAAAACAATCATAACAAAATCCTTGTCGGAATATTTTTTTCTTCTTCCCGCAATTCAAACATTGAAAACCCACAAAATTAATCTGCATTGGTTTCCCCAATAATTGATTGACATTCAAAAAGCTGTCTTCAAAAACAAGGTAATACTGAATTGGGTCTCCAAATTCAGTTTGCATTTTAGTTAAAACCCCTTCGTATGTCATATGGTTTGAAATTTCAGATTAACGATTTATGAATTCAGATTTGAAATATAACTTTTTTATTACAACTCATCTCAATCGGATTTTGATGAGAATCTATTTTTTATGAAAAAAAACACTATTTTTGATATTGATGCAAAGTTAGTATTTGTCCATCTATAACCAAATCTAGAATCAGCATTATAAAATTATAAATCGCTATGCCCATTCCAATAATCAATTCCATTGCCTCTTGGGTTCTAAAGCAACGGATTCACCAAATCGAGCTTTTCTTGAAGTACCCTCATGAGGTGCAAGAGGAATTACTGATGAATTTGATTCGGCGAGCAGAAAATACAGTAATTGGAGCCCAATACGATTTTAGTTCCATAACATCCTATACCACATTTTCAGAACGAGTTCCTGTTTCTAGTTATGAAGATTTACAACCTTTAATTGAACGCACACGCCAAGGTGAACAAAATGTTTTTTGGGATGCCCAAATTAAATGGTTTGCCAAATCAAGTGGTACTACCAATGCTAAAAGTAAATTTATTCCTGTTAGTAATGATGCTTTAGAAGATTGTCATTACAAAGGAAGTAAAGATTTATTGTGTTTGTATTTGAATAACAATGAAGATTCTGAACTGTTTTTGGGAAAAAGTCTTCGCTTAGGCGGAAGCTCTCAGATATACGAAGATAAAGAAACGCTGTTTGGTGACTTATCAGCTATTCTGATTGAAAATATGCCTATTTGGGCCGAATTTAGTAGTACACCAAGTAATAAAATTTCGTTGATGAGCGAATGGGAGACCAAACTTACTGCTATTATCAACGAAACCAAAAACGAAAATGTAACCAGCTTTGCAGGAGTTCCTTCATGGATGTTGGTTTTAATGAACCGAATGCTCGAAGAAACTGGAAAAGGCAATTTATTGGAAGTGTGGCCAAACTTAGAGGTTTATTTTCACGGAGGAGTAAGTTTTGAACCTTACCGCGAACAATATCAAAAACTACTGCCAAAATCTGATTTTAAGTACTACGAAATCTACAATGCCTCCGAAGGATTCTTTGCTATACAAGATTTGAATGATTCTAGTGATTTACTATTAATGCTTGATTACGGGATTTTCTATGAGTTCATTCCAATGGATACTTTTGGAACTCCCAATCAAAAAATAATCCGTTTGGCTGATGTAGAATTATTTAAAAACTATGCTATCGTAATTACTACTAATTCTGGATTATGGCGCTATTTAATTGGCGATACTGTTCGATTTACTTCCTTAAATCCGTATCGAATACGTGTTTCGGGCAGAACCAAGCATCATATCAACGTTTTTGGCGAAGAACTTATGGTAGAAAACACTGATCAGGCTATCGCCAAAGCTTGTCAACTTACCCAAACCGAAGTGGTGGATTATACCGTAGCTCCAATATTTATGGATGGAAAAGAAAAAGGCGCTCACGAATGGATGATTGAGTTCAAACAGAATCCGAAAGACATAAATCAATTTCAAACCGTTTTGGACGATACCTTACAAAGTCTCAACTCTGATTACGAAGCCAAAAGGTACAATAACATGACTTTAAATCCTTTGATTATTAATTTAGCTCGGCCCCATCTATTTTATGATTGGCTTAAAGAGCGAGATAAGCTAGGTGGTCAACACAAAATCCCTAGATTATCCAATCAACGAGAGTATTTGGAGCAGTTGAAAGAATTGCAGTAAAGTATAAATATAAAAGCCCAACTAGTGTTGGGCTTTTATAATTTTAATCAATAGAATTTTTACTCCTCCATCATATCGATATGTCGGTCGTGATAGCCTAACAAATATAAAACCCCATCTAAACCTAAACTAGAAATTGAACTAGCAGCATTTTCTTTTACCGTAGGCTTGGCGTGGAAAGCAATCCCTAAACCTGCTAAATTTAGCATTGGCAAATCATTGGCACCATCACCTACTGCAATCGTTTGGTTAATGTGAATTCCTTCTTTATCCGCAATTGCTTGTAAGTATTCGGCTTTCTTTTGACCGTCGACAATTTCACCCAAGTATTTACCCGTTAATTTTCCGTCTTTGATTTCCAATTGATTGGCATGAACATAATCAATTCCCAACTCTTTTTGCAAATACTCACCAAAATAGGTAAACCCTCCTGATAAAATAGCGGTTTTATAACCATAGTATTTCAAAGCTCTCATCAAACGATGTGCTCCTTTAGTTATAGGTAGATTGATAGCTACATTATGTAATACTTCTTCACTCAAACCTTCTAACAAAGCCATGCGTTTTTTGAAACTTTCTTTAAAGTCAATTTCGCCATTCATTGCTGATTCGGTAATTGCACGTACTTGCTCTCCTACTCCTGCTAGATCAGCCAACTCATCAATTACTTCGGTTTGAATTAGCGTAGAATCCATATCAAAACAAACCAAACGGCGGTTTCTGCGGTACATATTGTCTTCTTGGAACGAAATATCGACATTTAAAGTTCGGGAAATTTCCATGAAACTTGCTGTCATTGCTGTTTTGTCCTCAATAATACCCGTTACCGATAATTGGACACAGGAACGTGGATATTCTTCTTTGTCCACTACTGAAGTTCTTCCGGTTAATCGAATAATCGAATCAATGTTCAAATGTTGATTGGACATGATTTTTGTAACCGCTGCCAATTGAGCAGCTGTTAACTCTTCTCCTAAAATATTGATAATATAACGTTGCTTGATTTGCGCTTTTACCCAATTTTCGTAATCAGGAATAGAAATCGGAATAAACTTTACTTTAATTCCTAATTCATAGCCTTTAAATAACAAATCTTTCAGTACAGGTCCTGAAGAAGACCCCGCTTTTATTTGGAATAAAATTCCTAAAGACAGCGTATCGTGAATGTCGGCCTGGCCAATATCCAAAATAACGGCATCATAATTAGCTAGTATAGAAGTTAAACCCGCTGTTACTCCAGGTTTATCTTGACCCGAAACTTTCAGCAAAATAATCTCTTTGTCTTCTATGGTCATTTGTAGTGTTGTTAGTTAGAAAGGCAAAAATCGACATTCTATCGCTGATAAAAAAGAATAATGTTGTTTTTTTATAAGCTAACAAGAGGGCACAACTCGGCATAAAAAAACCTGCTTCAATACAGTAGCAGGTTATTGTTATTTAAAAAATGAATAATTTATGAAGCTATTTCCAGACGCTTTAATAAATTTTTATTCAAGGTTTCTTTAGCATAATCAACATCAATCGCTAGTTTTTTATCCTCAGAGCTTGGTAGTTCATACATAGCATCGGTTAAAATGGCCTCGCATAACGAACGCAATCCACGAGCGCCTAATTTGTATTCCAAAGCCTTTTCAACGATAAAGTCTAAAGCATCGTCTGTGATAGTGAATTCCACCTCATCCATCAAAAATAATTTAGCATATTGCTTAATTAACGCATTTTTAGGCTGTGTTAAAATAGCGCGTAAAGTTTCTTTATCCAATGGATCCATATGCGTTAATACAGGTAAACGACCAATAATCTCTGGAATCAACCCAAAATCTTTAATATCTTTTGGAATAATGTATTGCAACAAATTGTCTTTGTCAATATTGTCCACATTTTTTGAAGTACTGTACCCTACTGCTTGACGATTCAAACGTTTCGAAATGATACGTTCTACACCATCAAAAGCACCTCCTGCAATAAACAGAATATTTTGGGTATTCACCTCAACAAATTTTTGATCCGGATGTTTACGACCTCCTTTTGGTGGCACATTAACAACCGTTCCTTCTAACAGTTTTAACAAGGCTTGTTGTACTCCTTCTCCTGAAACATCACGAGTGATAGATGGATTATCGCTTTTACGAGCAATTTTATCAATCTCATCAATAAATACAATCCCTCTTTCAGCTTTAGCCACATCATAATCCGCTGCTTGAAGTAAGCGCGTTAAAATACTTTCAACATCTTCTCCCACATAACCTGCTTCCGTAAGTACTGTGGCATCCACAATTGCCAAAGGAACATCTAACATTTTAGCGATAGTTTTTGCTACCAATGTTTTTCCTGTTCCAGTTTGACCTACCATGATGATATTACTTTTTTCAATCTCTACCTCATCGTCTAATTGCTGTTGCATCAAACGTTTGTAGTGATTGTAAACCGCAACCGTCATTACTTTTTTGGTTTGGTCTTGACCAATAACATACTGATCTAGAAAAGCCCTGATTTCTTTTGGCTTTTTAAGAATTAAATCTCCAACCAGTTTTGAGCTTCCACCCGATTTTAATTCTTCTAAAACAATTCCGTTCGCCTGTTCAATACACTTATCACAAATATGTGCATCAATACCTGCAATCAATAAATTGGTTTCTGGCTTTTTTCTACCACAAAAAGAACATTCTAATACTTGTTTTGCCATTTTGTTAGCTTAGAAGTTAGACATTAGAAGTTAGAATTACTCTTCGTAACTCTATCCCCTAACTTCAAACTTTAATTTATCCTCTTACTAAAACTTCATCAATCATTCCGTACTCTTTTGCTTCTTGAGCAATCATCCAATAGTCGCGTTCGCTATCCGCATGTACTTTATCAAAAGTTTGTCCTGAATGGTGTGAAATAATATTATACAATTCGTCTTTCAATTTCAACATTTCGCGCAAGTTGATTTCCATATCAGTCGCAACACCCTGAGCGCCTCCTGAAGGTTGGTGGATCATTACTCTTGAGTGGGGTAATGCTGAACGTTTTCCTGGCGCTCCTGCACATAACAAAACAGCTCCCATAGAAGCAGCCATTCCTGTACAAATCGTGGCTACATCAGGTTTGATGTATTGCATAGTGTCATAAATTCCTAGTCCAGCATATACACTACCACCTGGAGAATTCAAATAAATCTGAATGTCTTTAGAAGCATCAGCACTTTCTAAGAATAACAATTGTGCTTGTACAATATTGGCAATTTGATCATCAATTCCTGTTCCTAAAAAGATGATTCTATCCATCATTAATCTTGAAAATACATCCAATTGAGAAATATTCAATTGACGTTCTTCAATAATATAGGGAGTCATATTTTTTGGCGTCATTGCCCCTACGATTTTATCGTAATACATGGCGTTTACTCCTTGGTGCTTTGTAGCAAATTTTCTAAATTCTTTACCGTAGTTCATTTTTTTAAGTTTAAAAAGTTTAAAAGTTTAAAGTTGCTCAACTAGAACCTCAGCTTTAAACAAAATAAAGAGCGTCAAAAGAAAATTCAATTGACGCTCAAATATACTCAATTTTTTAGAAATTATTCTCCGTATGACGCAGCAATAAATTCTTCGTAAGTTACTTCTTTTGTAGTTGGGTTTGCTTTTTCTTTGAATACTTCCAATAATTTAGCTGCCACAACTTGATCAGATAAACGTTTTACTTCTTCTTGGTTCGATAAAACTCTAGCTACAATTCCTTGAACTTCTTCATCAGTTGGATTTGTTTGTCCGAATTGAGCCATTTGTTGTCTAATGGCATTAGAAGTAAATGATTTTAAATCTTCGAAAGTAATTTGAATATTACTTTGAGCCAAAGCTCTACCTTCGATCAATTGGAAACGCAATCCTTTTTCAGAACGAATATATTCTGCTTCCGCTTCTTCTGCATTTAATTTTTTCTCTCCAACAGTTTGCAACCATTTTTTCAAGAATTCAGCTGGCAAATCGAATTTGGTGTTTTCAATTAAAAACTCTGTTACATCACCTAATAATTTTTGATCTGCTTGTTGCGCGAATTGGCTTTCAGCATCTTCTTTGATTTTTGCTTTCAATTCATCCAAAGTAGCTACGCTTCCTTCTCCGAATAATTTATCAAACAATTCTTGGTTCAATTCAGCCAATTCAGTTGAGTTGATTGACTCAATAGTAAAGTCAATGTCTACTGCTAAAGAATGCACCTCATCGTGTCCTACTTTTAGGTAGTCCATTAATTGGTGATCGTCTTCAAATAAACCTTTTGTGTTTACAGTAACTACATCACCTACTTTTTTCCCGATGAATTTTTTAGCTGTCTTTTTATCTTTAAAAACATCTAAAGCCAAAACGGTTTTATTGTTGATTCCTTTTTCTTCATTCGAAAAAGTTCCTGTTACATCACAACCTTCAGCAACAACTTCTTGAGGAATCGCTTTACCAAATTGTTTTTGGATACGAGCTACTTGACCGTCAATTAATTTGTCATCAGCTTTAACGACATACTTGATGATATTGTTTTTTGCTTCTAAGTCCAATTCGAAATTAGGCACTAAACCAATTTCGTATTCGAATACCAATTCTTCAGCATCCCAATCCAACTCTTCATTTTCTTTAGCTAATGGAGTACCTAAAAGGTTCAATCTTTCAGACTGAATGAAACGCTCTAAAGCCAAATCAACTACTTTTTTAACCTCTTCTTTTTTAATGGCTTTTCCGTATTGTTTTTCTACAAGATCTTTAGGCACTTGTCCTTTTCTAAATCCTTTTACGGTAGCCAAAGGCATTTTTTCATTGATTCTTTTTGCTACTTGACCTTTGTAATCCATATGAACCACAGTCATGACAATCGTTTCATTTACAGCATCTATAGCTACTCTTTTGATATCCATCTTGTTCTTTAATTTACATAATAAAATTGGGTTGCAAAATTATAAAAATTTTACAACCCAAACAAGTTTTAATTTAAGCAATACATTAGGCTAAAACTAGCCTAGTATTCCATATTATTTGGAACCTCCTGTAATTTTATACATAATAGATTGAGAAAGGGACAAAATGATACTAAATAAGGTAGCTGTCCAGAACGAATCTACATGAAATCCACCTACAATCTTAGTACACACCAAAATCAATATTCCATTAATCACAATTAAAAATAAACCCAACGTAAAAATCGTAAAGGGCAGTGTAAAAAACACCAAAACAGGTTTAATAAAAGCATTCAACAATCCCAAAACGATTGCAACCGTTAGTGCAGTTAACACACCATCTACGCGAACACCTTTCATAAAATAAGACAAAACCATCACTAAAATGGCAGTCACCAATATTCTAATAAATAACTTCATAACTATATATTAATTTAAATACGACAAACTCAATTGATAAAACAAGGCAGGATTTTCGGCATGAAGCCAATGACCTGCGTTTGGAATAGTTTCAAAACTAGCCTTTGGAAATTGAACTTTAATAGCTTCAATATCTTCATCCAAAATATAATTCGAATTACCTCCACGAATAAAAAGTGTTGGCTTTTCAAAAACTAAATCCGAGGGCAAAGAAACTCCAATTTCGGTGATTTTTTTATTGAAAACAGCTAAATTAAATCGGAACGCCAACTGCCCTGGCTCCTGCCAATATAAATTTTTAAGCAAAAATTGGCGAGTCCCAAAATCAGGAATATAGTTCGAAAGTGTAGCTTCTACTTCATTACGACTTGGTTTCTGAGAAAAATCAACAGCGTTCAAACCCGCTAAAATATCCTGATGGTGTGGCGCATAATATTTAGGACCAATATCGGCAACAATTAATTTATCGACCAATTCCGGGTAACGCGTTGCTAGGAGCATCGCTGTTTTTCCGCCCATTGAATGACCAATTACATTAATTTTCTCCAACTGATGTTCTTCAGAATACTGCACAATATCTTGCACCATTAACTCATAACTGAATTCTTCGGACTGAAAACTACGTCCGTGGTTGCGCAAATCCAAAATATGGACTTCAAACCCTTCAGAGGCAAATTGCACTCCTAACGTTTTCCAATTGTCAGACATTCCTAAAAATCCGTGAAGAATTAAAAGTGGCTTGCCTGAACCTTCTATTTTTGAATATAACATTTTTGATATTTTAATAATTATTCCACAAAGATTCACAAAGTAATCTCAAAGTTGCACTAAGGATTCTAAAACTAAAACTTTGAGTTTCTCTGTGAAATCTTAGCGCATATTTGTGTTACAAATCTAGGTAACGAAGATTATTTCAGTTTGTTCAAATACATATTAACCACATTGTCCAAGCCTAAATATAAGGCTTCGGAAATCAATGCGTGACCAATGGAAACTTCTAATAAACCTGGAATATTTTGTTTGAAAAATTGAATATTACCCAAGCTCAAATCGTGTCCAGCATTAATTCCTAATCCCATTTCATTAGCCAAAACTGCAGCCTTTACATAAGGTTCAATTCCTTTTTCGTTGCCTAAACCATATTGATGTGCAAAGGCCTCTGTGTACAACTCGATTCGGTCAGTACCTGTTTTTTTTGCTCCTTCAATCATTTCGAGAACAGGATCCACAAAAATAGAAGTTCGAATTCCGTTGCGTTGAAATTCTTGAATCATCTCGGTCAGGTAGGCTTGATTTTTTACCGTATCCCAACCTGCCGAAGACGTAATTGCTCCGATGGCATCTGGAACTAAAGTCACTTGTTCTGGTTGGCATTCTAAAACCAAATCAATGAAATTATGTTGCGGATTGCCCTCTATATTGTATTCTGTGTAAACGATAGACTTCAAATCGCGTGCATCTTGATAACGGATGTGACGCTCGTCTGGACGAGGATGAATCGTGATGCCTTGCGCGCCAAATTTTTGAATATCAGTTGCAACTTTTAATAGATCCGGTACATTTCCGCCTCGGGCATTTCGTAAAGTTGCTATTTTATTGATATTTACACTTAACTTTGTCATAATAATTGAATTGATTTTAGAAAAACTATTTTTCGGATACAAAAATACAAAGTTAAATGTAGGTGATTTTGCCTTTTTTTGATTATTTTGCGTTAACTATTGAGTATTGACTTTATGACAACAATTACAGATTACATCAATAACGACTTCAGGGCTATGGACAGCGAAGAAACTATTCTAGCTGCCCAAGATTTTTTTATGGATGTATCTTTTTCTCATTTCCCTGTTTTAGAAGACGGAATTTACTTAGGAAGCATCGTTGCTGAAGACATAGAAACATTTGATACTGATAAAAAAATAAGCAATTACAAATATACATTGGAGCCATTTTTTGTTCGTTCTTCGATGAATTGGCTAGATGTTCTAGAAGTTTTCGGAAAAAATCATACAGACATTGTTCCTGTTTTGGATGAAAACAACCATTACTTAGGTTATTACGAACTTACCGATAGTATGCGTTTTTTAAATGAAACCCCATTTATTAAAGAAGCAGGAGGTATTATCATTGTAAAAAAAGCACTAGTTGATTATTCAATGAGCCAAGTCTCTCAAATAGTTGAAAGTAATAATGGTAAATTATTAGGGTTATTTGTATCCAAGTCCGATAATGATACAATTGAAATTACAATTAAGGTAACTTTAGGAGTTATGAATGATATTATTCAAACCTTTAGACGCTACAATTATGAAATTATTTCGGAGCATAATGATGATAATTACATTAATACGCTAAAAGAGCGCTCGGATTATTTAGATAAATATTTGAATATATAACTTTGCATTAGAACTACAAAAAATGAAAATAGCAATATACGGACAATATTATCTTAATAGCACCGAACCTATAATTAAAGACATTTTTGTTTTTTTCAAAAAGAACAATACTGAATTGATTATTGAAGCAGCTTTTTTAGAAATGCTTTACGAGAAAAACCTAATTCACGAAACCTACCAAACATTTTCATCGCATACGGAATTGGATAGTAGTTTTGACTTACTAATAAGTATTGGTGGAGACGGAACCATTTTAAGAGCCGCTACTTTAGTTCGCAATTCAGGCATTCCTATTTTAGGAATAAATGCGGGTCGTTTAGGCTTTTTAGCTTCGGTTCAAAAAGACAATATTGATTCTTTTTTGCAATTTGTAATGGATAAAAAATACAGTATTTCAAAACGAACGCTACTAAGTTTGGATTGTTCTCCTGAAAACGATGCCATTAAAGAAATCAATTTTGCAATGAATGAAATCACGGTGAGTAGAAAAGATACTACCTCGATGATCACTATAGAAACCTATTTAGATGGAGAATTTTTAAACTCCTATTGGGCGGACGGATTAATTATCTCCACACCTACAGGGTCTACAGGATATTCTATGAGTTGCGGCGGACCTATTTTAACTCCCAATGTAAAAAGTTTAGTAATTGCGCCAATAGCACCTCACAATTTAAATGCCAGACCACTTGTTATCCCAGATGATACCGAAGTTAAATTACGCGTTTCGGGTCGTGAAGAAAATTATTTAGTTTCATTAGATTCTAGAGTCACTACCATTGCAAATGAATCTATTTTAATAATTAAGAAAACGCCATTCCAAATCAATATGGTAGAAATTCAGGAAGAAACATTTCTGAAAACCTTACGCAACAAACTACTTTGGGGAGAAGACAAAAGAAATTAAAATTAAGTCAATACGAATCCTTCATTTTTAGCGTTTAAAATAAGAACTTTAGCTAAGACGAATAACAAATCATATCTTTAAATGACTTGTTTCTGATTTAATTATATTTGCCTGCAATTTAAAATAATGAATAAATTTCTTTTTCTTTTTACAATTTTACTTTACGGTTCTAATAGTCATTCTCAAATTAATGAAGTTGGACTATTTGTTGGCGGCAGTAATTTTGTTGGAGATGTAGGCTCTACCACATACATACATCCTGAAAGTCCTGCCATAGGGTTCATTTACAAATGGAACAAAACACCGCGACATTCTTGGAGATTTTCTTACACTCAGTCCAATATAGTTTCAAAAGATGCAAATTCTAATGACAATAGTAGAAAAGCAAGAGGTTATGAATTTGATACTACAATTAAAGAAATAGGTGGCGGAATTGAATTTAACTTTTTCGATTTTGACATCAATAATCCATTGGAAAGAAAGCTAACTCCATACGTATTTACAGGCATTAACATGGGCTTTTATAACGGTACTTTGAGACCTAAATCGAAGCCTAATGTGGATATAAATGAAAAAAGTGTAGTATTACCCATAATTTTAGGTGTAAAATCCAATTTAACTTCTAATTTTGTGGTCGGTTTTGAAATTGGCGCACGTTATGCGTTAACGGATGCAATTGATGGAAGTTTTCGTGAGAATACAACAATTTCAGTGCCTAATTTCGGAAATTTAAACAACAATGATTGGTATGTGTTTTCGGGTTTAACCTTAACCTATACCTTTGGTCAAAAACCCTGTTTTTGCGCAGAATAAATATGAGTACAGTTAATTTAATTGATAAAAATAATCTTCCAAAACATCTCGCCATAATTATGGATGGGAATGGTCGTTGGGCTAAAAAACATGGATTATTTAGAACATTAGGCCATGAAAGTGGTACAAAATCTGTTAAAAAAATTATAGAAGCCTGTTCTAACCTTGGAATTGAAAATTTAACACTTTACGCGTTTTCTACTGAAAATTGGAATAGACCTAAAATTGAAGTTGAAGCTTTAATGAAAGTATTAGTTAATTCATTAATTAAAGAATTACCTACACTTGAAAAAAATAATATTAAATTAAATGCCATAGGTAATCTTGAAAAATTACCTGTAAAAGCTCAGAAAGAATTACAAGATGTAATCAATAAAACGGCTGGAAACACTAAATTAGTTTTAACACTTGCATTAAGTTACGGCTCAAGAGAGGAACTAGTAAATGCAGTGAAAAATATAAGTGATAAAGTTAAAAATAATATAATTTCAGTTGACAAAATAGACGATTCAGTTATAAATGAGCATCTTTACACACAAAACCTCCCAGATGTAGACTTGTTAATCAGAACAAGTGGGGAACATCGGATAAGTAATTTTCTTCTTTGGCAAATTGCTTATGCTGAATTATATTTCACAGATATTTTATGGCCCGATTTCAAAGAAAGTGATTTATACGAGGCGATACTAAGTTATCAAAAAAGAGAGAGAAGATTTGGAAAAACAAGCGAACAAATTAAATAATTTTTTAGTGTTACATAAAAGCATACAATTAGTTCTTAGCCTAGTATTATTTGGATTTTTTTTCCAAGCTAGTGCGCAAGAAAGAGTCCCATTTGATCAAGGCAAAAAATATTTTCTTGCTGATGTCAATGTTGTTGGTAAGATTACTTTTAATACTCAAACAGTAGTTACTTTTACTGGACTTGAAAAAGGGAGCGAAATTAGCGTTCCTGGTGAAGAAATTAGTTCGGCAATCAAAAAGCTAGGTAAACTTGGCTTGTTCAATGAAATCTCTTTTTACGTTAATAAAGTAGAGAATGATAGTATTTATTTAGACTTACACTTAGAGGAACTTCCAAAATTAAATAAAGTTAGAATTGTAGGTGTTAAAAAGAACAAAATTGAAGGACTTATCAAAGATAATGGCTTGACGGAAAACAAAGTAGTCAACGAAAACTTAATCACAACCACTAAAAACTACATTGAAAACAAATACAAAAAAGACGGTTTTTTCAATACTAAAGTAAATGTAAACACCGTTCAAGATACCTCGACAGTAAATCAGGTCAATATGTTAGTTTCCATTGATAAAGGAACTAAAGTCAAAATTGATAAAATTGACTTTATAGGAAACTCTAAACTCTCTGACAAGGCGCTTAAAAAAGCCATGAAAGATACTAAACAAAAGAAGTTTACACGAATTTTTAAAGCTTCTAAATTTATAAAAGACAAGTACAAAACAGACTTAGAAAAAGTTATTGATGTCTACAAAGAAAAAGGATTCAGAGATGCGCGTATAATTTCTGATACTGTCTCTTACAACAAAGAAAAAAATGCACTTGCTGTTGGAATTAAAGTAGAGGAAGGAAATCGTTATTATTTTGGAGATATTAAGTTTTTAGGAAATACTGTGTATTCTGACCAAGGCTTGAGCAAAGCGCTAGGACTAAGAAAAGGAGATGTTTATAACGGGGTGTTACTTGAAAAAAGAATTGCAGATAAAACTAAACCTGACGGAGAAGATATAACTAATTTATATCAAAATAACGGTTACTTATTTTCTAGTATTAACGCTGTAGAGGTTAAAACAGCTAATGATACCATTGATTTTGAAATCAGAGTAACAGAAGGACCTATTGCCTATTTTAATAAAATAACAGTTGTTGGAAATGACAAAACAAATGATCAAGTTATTTATCGTGAATTACGAACTAAACCAGGTGAAAAATACAGTAAAGAACAGCTTGTTAGAACAATTCGAGAAATAGGTCAACTTGGTTTCTTTGATCCTGAAACCATAGATCCTAAGTTTAAAAATGTTGATTCAGGAGCAGGAACAGTAGATATTGAATACAATCTAGCCGAAAAAGGCGCTAGTCAAATTGAACTCCAAGGAGGTTATGGAGGCGGTGGATTCATTGGAACACTTGGTTTGTCCTTTAATAACTTTTCAGCAAAGAATATGTTTAATAAGTCCGCTTACCGACCTCTTCCTATGGGAGACGGACAAAAGGTATCGCTAAGACTACAAGCAAGTACTTTCTTTAGAACTTATAGCGCTTCTTTTTCAGAGCCTTGGTTTGGTGGAAAAAAACCAGTTCAATTCAATTCTTCGATTTCGTATAGCCAACAATACTTGAATAATTTTATAACCTTTGAAGTAGACAGAACAAAAAGCTTTAACATTCTTACACTTTCTGTTGGAATTGCAAAAAGGTTAACCGTACCTGATGACTTTTTTGTACTATCACAGTCTGTAAGTTACCAACACTATGAATTGAACAATTACAATACTGGACTATTTACTTTTGGCGATGGAACTTCTAGAAATTTAGCCTATACAATAGGAATAACTAGAAATAACAAAGGGGTAAATCCAATCTTTCCAACTTATGGTTCAGAATTTAGTTTCTCTGCTAAATTTACACCTCCCTATTCTTTATTTGATAATGTTAACTATGCCACTATTGGTTCTCAAGAAGAATATAAATTTAAGTATACTGGATCACCTTATACAGGACCTAATGGAATTTTAGTTAATGAAGGAGACTATTTAGAAAGTTTACCAAGCTCAACAAATCCATTCCCAAATAGAGTAGCAAGATTTCAAGATGGAGCAGCTGATCCTTCAAAAGTAGATCAACAAAAATTTAATTGGTTAGAGTACTATAAAGTTAAATTTAAAGCAGATTGGTATACTAAACTATTTGGAAAACTCGTTATGAGAAGTTTATCAGAATTTGGATTTTTAGGGGCTTATAATCAGAGTAGAGGATCTATTCCATTTGAACGTTTTTTCCTTGGAGGAGATGGAATGCAAATGTTTGCCATGGATGGTCGTGAAACGATTCAGCTGAGAGGTTATCCAAACAACTCAATTACGCCAATTAATAGTAATGGAGAACAATTAGGTGCAACTATCTATAATAAATTTTCATTAGAAATGAGATATCCGATTACATTGAAAGCTTCAGCTTCAATTTATGCCTTAGCCTTTTTAGAAGCAGGATCTTCTTATGATTCGTTTAGAAATTACAATCCTTTTGCTTTAAACCGTTCAGCAGGAGTCGGATTAAGAGTATTTATGCCTGCCTTTGGTCTACTTGGTATTGACTTTGCAAAAGGTTTTGATGCATTGCCAGGACAAAGCGCACCAAATGGATGGGAAACCCACTTTATTATTGGTCAACAATTTTAATTTAAATTATCTGTTTTGATTTTTTAAAAAGATTATGAGAAAACAAATATTATTTCTATTTTTAACCCTGAATGCTTTCTTTTCTCTAGCGGGACAAGTGAAAGGTCCAAGAATTGGTTATATAGATATGGAATATATTTTACAAAATGTTTCCAATTATAAAGAAGCACAAAATCAATTAGAGGAGAAAGCAATTAAGTGGAAACAAGAAATAGAAACAAAAAAGAATAGCATTCAAAAGCTTGTTGATGAATTAAAAACAGAAAAGGCCCTTTTAACGAAAGAATTAATAGAGGAGCGTGAAGCAGAAATACACTATCTTGAAAAAGAAGTTTTAGAATTTCAACAAAAAAGGTTTGGTGCCAATGGGGATTTAATGCAGCAAAAGTTGATTTTAACCAAGCCTGTTCAAGATCAAGTTTTTACAACGGTACAAGATATTGCTGAAGCCAAACAATTTGATTTTATTTTTGACAAATCTTCTGATTTAACCATATTATTTGCTGCTAAGAAATTCGATATAAGTGATCAGGTGTTACGTGTAATTAACCGAACCGAAAAACGGGAACAGTTAACCAAAAAGCAGCAAAAAAACTTAGAAGATAAAGAAAATAAAGAAGATGCTCTTGATGAAAATGACACTTTAAAAGAGAGACAAAAGATTTTAGATGCCAGAAAAGAAGAAAGAGAAAAGATACTTGCTGATCGAAAACAACTTCAAGAAGCAAAGAAAAAAGAGTTTGACGATCGAAGAAAAAAATTAGCTGAAGAAAAAATAGCAAAAAAGAATAGTAGTACTTCTTCGAATACAGGTACTGAAAAAGCTGCTAATGACAACGCTTCAAAAGAAAAGATGCAAGCGGCAGAATTAGCAAGAAAAAAACAAGGAGAAGAAAAACAAATTCTTCTTGATGAACGTAAGAAGGTTATTGAGGATAACAAAAAAGCGTTAGAGGAAAAAAGAAAAAAGGCAATTGAAGATCGTGAAAATAAAAAAAATGGCACGGTTTCTGAAAAAGTTACAACTGATGTAAGTAAAGTTGACTCAACCAAAATTAAAATTGAAGAAGCTAAACTCAAACAAGCGAATGCAAAACAAAAAGCTATTGAGGATCGTAAAAAACTTTTAGAGGAAAATAAAAAAGCCGCAGAAGAAAAAAGAAATAAAATTATGGAAGAAAGAGCTGCAGCAAAAAAAGCAGCAGAAGAAAAATTAAAATCAAATACAAACAAAAATTAATTATTAAACACTTTTAGAAAATGAAACAAATCAAGACTTTATTAATCGCAGCAATAGTATTCTTAGGAGCTAATCAAATTTCGGCACAAACTAAAACTGCTCACGTAGACGTAAACGAAATTATGGCTAAAATGCCTGCTATGTTGGATGCTCAAAAACAATTAGAAAAATTGAGTGCTACTTACGATTCTGAATACAAAAAAATGGTTGAGGAATACCAAGGTAAGTTAAAAAAATACGAAGCAGAAGCGGCTACTGTAACTGAAGCTGTTAATGGAGAGCGCTCTAAAGAAGTACAAGATATGCAAAAAAGAATTGTAGACTATAGAGATAATGCTCAAAAAGAATTACAACAAAAAGAATCGGATATCGTAAAACCATTAATGGAAAAAGTGAGAGCTTCTATCCAAAAAGTTGGAAAAGCAAAAGGATTCCAATATGTTTTAGATGGTTCTTCTCTACTTTTAGCAGATGGTACCAACTTAACTGCTGATGTTAAAAAAGATTTAGGTTTCTAATTCAAACCTTACACTATTTATCTCAACTGCTCCTTACAACAAGGAGCAGTTTTTTTTATGCATTAATAAAATATATAGGAAAATTAAATTGTAGTAGGTAACTTTGTTTTATGGAGAATAACCAACCTATCGGTATTTTTGACTCAGGCATTGGAGGGACATCCATTTGGCAAGAAATACATCAATTACTACCTAATGAAAAAACTATCTATCTTGCTGATAGTATAAATGCTCCTTATGGTCAAAAATCAAAGCAAGAAATAATTGACTTAAGTTGCAAAAACACAGAATTCCTTTTAAATAGGGATTGCAAGCTAATCGTAGTAGCTTGTAATACTGCTACAACTAATGCTATTCAAGAATTAAGAGCCAAATACACTATTCCCTTCATTGGCATAGAACCTGCAATTAAACCCGCGGCAACTAACTCAAAGACACAAACAATAGGAATATTAGCTACCAAAGGCACTCTAAATAGTGAGCTTTTCCATAAGGCAACAGAAATGTATCAGGATACCAAAATAGTGGAACAAGTAGGACATGGTTTAGTTCAACTTATTGAAGGTGGACAAATCAACTCTACAGAAATGGAACAACTACTTCACTCCTATCTTCAACCGATGATTGAGGCTAATATCGATTATTTGGTACTGGGATGTAGTCATTATCCTTATCTGATTCCTCAAATTAAAAAAATACTTCCAGCACATATCCAAATTATTGATTCAGGACAGGCTGTTGCTAGGCAAACTCAAAAAGTTTTAGAAGAAAAAGTTGGGTTTTCTAGTTTAAAATTACCCGATCCGATTTTTTATTCAAATACAGATCCTAAAGTCTTATCAGCTATTTTAATGGATAACTATAGAATAGAAAAAATTGACTTTTAAGCGAATATTATTCGTCTTTAAACCAACCTGAATACATTACATAATTATTTGATATCCTTTCAATTTCGCCTGCAAAATCGGATTGATCAATATCTTTCACTTTTTTAGCAGGAACACCCGCCCAAATCGTCCCTGATTCTACAACAGTATTTTGGGTAATCACAGCACCTGCCGCAACAATTGAATTACTTTCAATAATACAATTATCCATTACGATAGCTCCCATACCAATTAATACATTGTCTTTAATCACACAGCCGTGAACAATAGCATTATGCCCAATAGATACGTTACTACCAATAATTGTTGGATGCTTTTGATAGGTACAATGCACCACTGCACCATCTTGAATATTAACTTTGTTACCAATAGAGATAAAATTAACATCTCCCCTAATAACGGCATTAAACCAAACGCTGCACAAATGTCCAAAACTAACATCACCTACAATGGTTGCATTTTCAGCAACATAACAATCTTCAGGAATTACGGGTGATTTCCCATTAACGGATTTAACTAACATAAAAAGACATTAAACAAATTTATAAAGTGGTTCCAATATAATACTCTTGTTTGCAATTAAAATTAAAACCTAAAGTAATTTGATGATACGCCCCTTCATCAAATAAGATAGGCCCTGAAACTCTTGAATACGTGTATCCTATCATTAATTGTTTGTAAGTTACGCCAAAAAAAGGAGTAATGTATTGCAGTTTTTGACTTGAAACAGCTGTTCCGTTTAAATATTGTGCTCCTTCAAAACTTCGTCTATACGATAGTCCGCCCCATAAAGATCCAATTCCTTGAAGTAAATCTTTATGTACTTTCAAATTAAAATCAACTAATTTCTCTTTTGTAGCATCAATCATTTGAAACAAAATAGACGGCTCCCAGAGTATTTTTTGTTTATCCCCAAAGGCATAGCCAGTACTGAAAATATACCTCCTAATATTCCTGCTTTCAAAATCACTGTATATTTTTCTTTTAGATTCAACTGCCCCCAGCACTGTTGCGTGAACATAAAAATTAAGAAAGTTATAGGAAACCCCTACATCCACATTAAAATTGGAACTTCTTTGTATCTCCCCTGTATTTAATGGATCGTATTCTGTAAAACTAGTTTCGTCTAATTGTCTTTGAACCATACCCGTACTAATTCCAAAAGAAAGCTGATTCAAATCGATATCATCTCTGGAAAACATAATATGATGTGCATAGGTTACTTTAGCTCCTTTTTGGGAATGGTATCCATTTTTGTCATTAAAAATAATAACACCTAATCCTGATTTGTCAGTTACCCGCATATTAAGACTGGCAGTTTGAAGTTCAGGAGCTTCATCTTGACCAAACCATTGTTTACGCCCGGTAATTCTTAATTTATCACAACTAGATGCTCCAGCCATTGATGGATGAAGTAAATAATAATTATCAGTTAAATAATCAGAATATACAGGGATACCATCCTGTGAAAAAGATGTAAATGAAAGAAATAAAAATAAAATTAAAAATTTCAATTTATTATACATTCTAATGGTATTAAATTACTTAAACTAACGTTAATTGTATGTTAGTACTGCATTTAATTACCAAATATAACTATTCAAAGAAAATAACTTTAGTAAATTTGCAAAAAATTAAAACTCATTATGAAAGTTACTATAAAAGAGACTCAGAATCCAACTATACTAAAATTTGAATTCCCAGATTTTATTACGCAAAATGAAAACTTTGAATTTAAAAATATCGATGAAGCGGGGAATTCTCCTTTAGCGCAACAACTCTTTTATCTTCCATTTGTTAAAACAGTTTACATTTCAGGGAATTTTATAGCTATTGAACGCTTTAGCATTGTAGAATGGGATGATGTTAAAGAAGCTGTTGCAGAACAAATTGAAAAACACGTGAATGAAGGTGGTGTCATTGTTAAACAAGAGGATAACAAAACAAAGAAACAACCCATTACTGTTTATGGAGAAACAACTCCAAATCCGTCAGCATTAAAATTTGTGGTGAGTAGAATGTTGACTAAAACAGCGGTTGAGTACAAAAATATAGACCAAACAAGTTCATCACCTCTTGCTAAAGAATTATTCAAATTTCCATATGTAAAAGAGATTTTTATTGATGAAAATTATATATCGGTAACCAAATACGACATCAATAATTGGGATGAAATTACGCTAGAAATTCGCAGTTTCATTAAACAATTCATTGAAAATGGCGGAACAGTTTTAGAAGAAAATTTTATTCAAGAAACACTTGTTGAAGAAACAAAAAAGACAGAAGAATTCGACAACTTAGATGTTACTTCTCAGAAAATTATCAATATTTTAGAAGAGTATGTAAAACCAGCCGTTGCTGCTGATGGGGGAAATATTGCTTTCGAATCTTTTGACGAAGAAAATAAAATCGTGAAAGTCATTTTACAAGGTGCTTGTAGCGGTTGTCCATCTTCTACATTCACATTAAAAAGCGGCATTGAAGGCTTGCTCAAAAGTATGCTTAACGATGACAGTATTATAGTCGAAGCGGCAAACGCTTAAACATTACACTAAAAAGCGTTTCTTTATGAGACGCTTTTTTTAGCTACTCAAAATGAACGAACTTCACTTAGAAACAAGTCCTTATCTTTTACAACACGCCAATAATCCAGTGCATTGGAAAGCTTGGAATGCTCTTTCTTTGGCTGAAGCCAAAGAAAAAAACCAACTTATCATTATTAGTATTGGATATTCCGCTTGTCATTGGTGTCACGTAATGGAACAAGAAAGTTTTGAAAACGAAGCTGTTGCATCTGTAATGAATGCTCATTTTGTAAACATAAAAGTAGATCGGGAAGAACGTCCAGACATTGATGCAGTGTACATGAAAGCAGTACAAATTATGACAGGTCATGGCGGCTGGCCATTAAATATTGTAGCCTTACCTGACGGAAGACCGGTTTGGGGCGGAACTTATTTTAGAAAAGAAGAATGGACAGAAACTTTAGATCAATTGCAAAAAATGTACTTATCGGCTCCTGAAAAAATGATTGATTATGCCGAGAAATTACATCAAGGAATTGAAGCTATTTCCATAATTCAAAAAGGAGACAATGAAAATTCCAATCAGAAAGAAATACTTGACCATTTGATTTCTAAATGGAAAAAAAGTTTTGATTTGGAATTTGGCGGAATGGCACGAGCACCAAAATTTATGATGCCAAACAATTATCAATTCTTACTTCGTTACGCCTATCAAAATCAAGATGCCGAGTTATTATCATTTGTAAATTTGACATTAACCAAAATGGCTTTTGGCGGTATTTTCGACACCATTGATGGCGGATTTTCACGCTATTCTGTCGATATGAAATGGCACGTTCCGCATTTTGAAAAGATGCTATATGATAATGGACAATTGATTTCTTTATACAGTGAAGCGTATAAATTAACCCAAAATCCGATTTACAAGGAAGTCATTGAAAAAACCTTACAATTTGTTTCAAAGGAGTGGAGAACTTCTGAAGGAGGATTCTATTCTGCTCTTGACGCAGATAGTTTGAATAAAGAAAAGCATTTAGAAGAAGGTGCTTTTTATGTTTGGACTATGGAAGAATTAAAGTCAATTCTCCACGAAGATTTTGATCTTTTCAGCCAGATATTTAATATCAATTCATTTGGCTTATGGGAAGATGGAAATTATGTGCTAATTCAAAACCAAAACCTTGAATCTATTGCCAAACTGAATCAAATTACCACGGTCGAATTAGAACTAAAGAAGAGAGTTTGGGAGCAAACTCTTTATTTAAAAAGAGAAAAAAGAGCTAAACCAAGACTAGATGATAAATGTTTGACGTCTTGGAATGCTATTATGTTAAAAGGTTATGTTGACGCTTACAAAGCTTTAAATAACGAAGAATACCTTACTAAGGCGCTTGAAAACGCAAACTTTATAATCAAAAAACTTTGGTCAAATGATGGGAACTTATGGCACAATTTTAAAAATGACAAAGCTACCATTAATGGCTATTTAGAAGATTATTGTTTTGTGATTGCCGCTTTTATTGCATTATATGAAGTTACTTTTGAAGAAAAATGGCTTCACGACGCCAAGCAACTAACCGATTATACTTTAGAACACTTTTATGATGAACAACATTCATTCTTTAGATTTACCTCAGATAAAGATGAAGCATTAATTAGTGTTCATTTTGAAATAGAAGATAATGTTATTCCTGCTTCTAATTCAGTTATGGCAAAAAATTTATACCAACTTAGTATTTATTTTGACAACTCTTATTATGATAAAGTAACCCAAAAAATGCTTTCCATACTCTTGCCTAATATGGACTACCCATCGGCTTATTCCAATTGGTTGGATTTGATACTGTCTTTTTCAGAACAAAATAAAGAATTGGCTATTTGCGAACCTAATGCCAAAGAATCAAACAAAATTATTACAGCTTTGTATTTACCAAATGTCATTATAGCAGGAACTGAAAAGACTTCGAATTTGCCTTTTCTAAAAGACCGATTTATAGCGGGTGAAAACAACTACTATGTTTGTCAAAATAAAACATGTCAATTACCTAGTAGATCTATTCAAGAGGTAATTAGCCAGCTTGTTTTGAAGTAGTTATCATGAAATCTTTTAAATAATAAGGTTCAAAGTAGGCTACATCTTCGAAATCTTCTTTTTGAAATTTTTGAAAACTTAAAGCACTTATCTCATTTGCAGATGGATATTTTACCTCTTCCAAAAAATTAAAATTAGATTTTGTTAAAACGGATTTGCATTTATCACTGCAATCTCCAACAAAATAGACTGTTCCAGTAATTGATTCAAAGGAATTCTCTGTGATGACTTCCGCTTGAACTTCTCTTTGTTTTACCAACTTAAAATCAAAAATAGCACTATATACTTCCATTCTCCGAGCATCAAGCATTGGAATGATCAATCCTTCAGCAATAGTAGCTTTTGATGCTAAGACTTGTAAGGTATCAACTGCAATCAATGGGATATTCAACGCATAACACAAGCCCTTTGCGGCTGACACACCGATACGAAGTCCAGTGTAAGAACCCGGGCCTTGACTAACTGCAATAGCGGATAAGTCTTGAAAGCTAATTCCTGATTCTTTACAAACTTCATCAATAAAAACATGCAATCGTTCCGCATGAGAATAACCTTCCTCTGCAATCTCTTTGCAAAGGATTGTTTCTCCATTTTTGGCTAATGCAACAGAACAGTTTTTGGTAGCTGTTTCAATGTTTAAAATGTAACTCAATGCAATTTACTTCTTATCTGTTTTTAACTTTACTTTATCTCCAGAATTTAATTCTTTAGAAACTATAGTATAAGGACCAGTAATTACAACATCTCCTTTTTTAAGTCCTGTTAAAACTTCAATATTAGTATCATCTTGAATTCCTGTTTTTATTACACGGATTTTAGCTTTATTTCCAACTTTAACAAAAACACATTCAAATTTTTTATCACTTTTCGGAGCTGATTTTTCTGCCTCTGGATCGTCTACTTTTATTTCCTTTACTGCAGCTGTATCTGATTTCACAACAACTGCACTAATTGGCACAGCTAACACATTCTTTTTCTTTTTGGTAATAATATCAACTGTGGCAGTCATTCCGGGTCTAAATGGTGAATACGTTGATGGTTTTCCTTCCAATAAATCTTGGTACGATTCTTTCAAAATTCTCACTTTAACTTTAAAATTAGTTACCTGATCGGCTGTCAAAGCTGAACTTGCTGAATTAGCAATACTCGTAACTACTCCTTTAAAATCCTTTTTCAGATACGCGTCTACTTCCACTTTGGCTTCGTCACCTACTTTGATTTTGACAATGTCATTTTCGTTAACATCAACTTCCACTTCCATATTATTCAAGTTAGCCACTCTTAATATTTCAGTTCCAGCCATTTGTTGCGTACCTAAAACTCGCTCACCTAATTCAACATTAAGTACAGAAACAGTTCCGTCTGCAGGAGCATAAATTACTGTTCTACCTAAATTATCTTTAGCTTCAATTACAGTAGCCGAAGCGCTTTTTACATTAAAATAAGCGGATTCCTTAGTTGATTTAGCTACTTCAAATGCAGCGATAGATCTATCCCAATCTGCTTTAGAAATAATCCCTTTTTGAAACAATACTTTGTTTCTTTCATAATTGGCTCTGGCTTCGTTGAAACTAGCATCTGCTTGTTGCAAACCAGATTTAGTTCCAGACAAATTTGCTTGAGCTCTATTCAATCCAGAAGTATATAAATCAGGGTTGATTTTAACTAACAAATCACCTTTCTTAACAACTTGCCCTTCTTTGATTGGCAATTCAATAATTTCTCCTGAAACCATAGAAGCTATTTTAACCTCAATTTCAGGTTGAATTTTTCCTGTTGCCGAAACCGTTTCGATAATTGTCGAAGCATCAACATTTGCTGTTTCAATTTCTTTTCCTTCATCTTTATTACCAATTGCACCCGTTTTAGATAAAACAATTAGTAAAGTAATTAAAGCTACTGCTGCACCGATTAAGATGTATACGGTCTTTTTTGACATAATAAATTAGTTTTTAATGATTGGAATTCCAAAATAGAATTCAAGAATTTTGATTTTAAAAATAGAGTCGTATTTAGTTCTTAACACTTCAGATTGAGCATTTATCATTAAGGTTTGCGCTTGATTGTAGTCAAATGAATTCAATAATCCTACATCAAATTTTTCCTTGGCATAAAGATAGGCTTCTTGTCTAGCTTCAAAAGAAGTAATCGCAGTTTCATTAGCATTCAAAGCCCCTTTAGCATCTGTAAATGCGGCATAAATAGTCCTTTGCAAGTCTAAATTTTGTTGTTGTAAATTATTTTTAGATCGCTCAAGCGCCACTTTTGAACGCTCTACATTATTCTTAACAGAGAATCCATTGAAAACCGGAATAGTCAACTGTGCACCAAAAGATTGTCCTTTATTGTCCTGAAATTGTGTCCAAAATGGATTTGCAGGTCTTGTTACTAAATTACCTCCTACAATAGCGGCGGCATCAGCATATGAAATTCTAGAATTAAATCCATAAAAACCCTGAAGCGTTGGTAAATAGGCTCCTTTAGCAATGGCTAGATTTTTTTGGGCTATTTCAAGATTCGTTTGAGCTATTTTTAAATCAGTTCTAGACTCTTTAGCTTTTTCAAGAATTTCCAAAGGTGATTGAGCTAAAATAGTGTTATTCTGACCCATAGAAGTCTCATCAACAACATCAAAAGTTTCAAACTCTTTTAACTGTAAAAGTTGGGCTAAACTCAATTTAGAAATTAATAAGTTATTTTGTGCAACAACTAAATTCTGACGGTTTTGAGCTAAATTTGCTTTGATATCTAGCATATCCCCTCTAGGAATTGAACCTGCATTAACGAGTTCAATGGAACGATTAAGCTGCTTTTCATTATTTAAAAGTTGTTCTTGTTGCACTTTTAAATTTTCTTTGTTGAATAATACTTGTAAAAAAGCATTAGCCACATTCAAAGCTACATCTTCTTGCATCTTCAATAATTGATATTTAGATGCAACTAATGCCAAATTAGCTCTTCTCAAATTATTTTGATTTTGCAAACCTTTATATATATCAATTCCAACATTTGCACTTGCTGAAGTAAACTGATTGGTTTGATTCCTTAACAAACCTGTAGTAATATCTTGGTTCAATCCAATATTCCAAGAATGATTAGAGGCAACATTTAAAGAAGGTAAAAAGTTACCCACTGCAGTTTGCTTATCTATAGTAGCCGTTTTAGTATCTAATTCCGTTTGCTTGATTGAAATGTTATTTTCTAATGCATATTGTACACATTCTTCTAAAGTCCACTTCTTGGTTTGTGCCTGCGCTACAACTCCAAATAGGACAATTAAAATAAGACTGAAACAATTATATTTTTTCATAATTCATTAAATCGTATGAGGTAAAGATACTATTCTATTTTTATGTTTTCTCAATTGTCACTCTTGAATCTTAAATTTTTCACAACAATCAAAAACCATTAGACTCCAATTTTTTCCAATTGTTACAAATAAAATTATTTTTTTGTTTCTTTTAGTACTTTTGTCGTTCAAAAGTTGTTCGATGAAAAAAATCAATTTCCCTTTTATTTTGCTTTGTATGTACCTCTTTGTTACTGGATGTACTAGCGCTAGCAAAATTACTAATTTTCAACCCGAACCTGATGATGCCATTCCATTGGTATATGACAATAGCCCTTCGTTTCTCAATTTACCTATCAAAATAAAATTAAAGGACATTGAAAATAAAACAAATAGTGCTTTAACTGACTTAATTTATGATGATTCCAATATCGAAGATGATAATATTGAAATAAAAATTTGGAAGCTTGCGCCAATTCAATTTGAAAATAACCTAGGGAAAATAAAAACTATTTTACCATTAAAAGCAACTATTCGTTACCGAATAGGCACGAAAAAATTAGGGGTTCAACTCTATAATACAAAGGAATTTAATTTGAACGGTATGGTTACTTTGACAAGTGAAGTGAACTTGATAAATTGGAAATTACAAACTAAAACTCAATTTCAGTCTATTGATTGGAATGAAAGTCCAACCATGTCTTTATTAGGTAAAAATATTCCAATTACCTTTTTAGTTAATTCTAGCCTTCCTCTTTTCAAATCAAAAATCGAAAAAAAGATAGATGAATCTATTGCAAAATCGATGGATTTTAAACCTAATGTTTTAGATGCGCTAGAAAAAATATGCAGGCCGTTCCAAATGAGTCAAGAATACGAAAGTTGGCTCAGAGTTACTCCCATAGAAATTTACACTACCAATGCGGAATTGATAGGGAATTCAATACATATCAACATGGGTGTAAAATGTTTTATGGAGACTTTAATTGGAAAAAAACCGGAATCAAAATTCAATTCGAGTACTCTTATTTTGAAACCCGTGACATCTATGCCCAGTGCTATTAAGGCTAGTGTTGTTGCTGTTTCAAATTATCAGGATGCATCTAGAATAATCACTCAAAACTTTAGGGACAAAGAATTTGCTTCTGGAAGAAGGAAAATAAAAGTACTCAATACAACCATTTGGCATAAAAAAAATAAAATGTCAATTGCGCTAGAAGTAAAAGGCAGTGTTAATGGGACAATCTATTTAACCGGTATTCCCAAATACAATGAAGTAACAAAAGAGCTTTATTTTGACGAAATGGATTATGCTTTAGAGACTAAAAACAAATTATTGCAAACAGCAAGTTGGTTAGCTCAGGGTTTGATTCTTAAAAATATCCAATCAAACTGCAAGTATTCAATTCGTCCAAACTTAGAAGAAGGCGTTAAAAATTTGTCAGGATATTTGAAAAATTACAGCCCAATTCCCGGGGTATATGTTAATGGAAGACTCGATAATTTTGAATTCAATAAAATTCAATTAACTAACCAAGCAATTATTGCATTCTTAACTATCAACGGAGAGGTAAACATTACCGTTGACGGTTTTAAGTAAAGCTATTTTTTCTTCATCCTATAAATTGCGTATCCTATTCCGCCTACTAATAAATAGGGAATTGCCATTAAATATACAATCCCATCATTTACAGCTTCAGACTTCGTTTTATTGCCTTCGCTTTCTAATGAAGCCCTACACATAGCACATTGTGCATAGGTATAACTTGAAAAAAGCAAAAAAAATAGAACAACAAATTTGAATTTAAAATATCGCATTTTGAATGTAAATAAATTCATTAACTTAATGGGTGTAGTACGGTGCAATCATTAGGTATACAACAACCCCTGTTACTGCAACATACAACCAAATAGGGAACGTAATCTTTGCAATTTTCTTATGTTGGTCAAACTTTGCTGCTAACGCACGTACATAAGTGAATAACACTAATGGGATTACCGCAATTGAAAGCAGGATATGGGAAATCAATATAAAAAAATATACAAATTTAATCCATCCTTCTCCACCAAATTTAGTAGAATCCGAAGTCATATGATAAGCTACATACATTACTAAAAATGCTAATGATAATGCAATTGCAAAAGTCATCAAACGTTCATGAACTTTTCTGTTCCCTTTTTTTATAGCCAATACAGCAGCAACTAAAACTACAGCAGTAATTCCGTTAATAGTTGCATAAATTGGAGGTAAAAATGAAAGGGGCTCCACTTCAAAGCCAAAGTCTTTCAATTTAACCGTGAACAAAATAGCCACAACTATAGGGATTAAAACCGAAACAAACACAATTAACGTATTGTACTTCTTATCTACATTAGAAATATCTTTCATATCTATTCTTTTAATAATTTTTTAATGTCTTCTTGAATATCTTTTACTCCTTTAGCCTCTAATCCATCATAATATAAAATTGGATTCCCGAATTGGTCACGACGACAACGAATAATTCCATTTTTATCAATTAAAGCAAAAAGTCCAGAGTGTTCAAATCCACCGCTCACTTTACTATTTTCGCCAGCGTACAAATTAAAACCTTTGTTGGCTAAATTAAAAATATAATCTTTATCTCCTGTCAGAAAATACCAATTAGAGGACTTTACACCCAAAGCCTCTGCATGTTCTTTTAAAACCTTAGGTGAGTCTGTAACAGGATCAATGCTTATTGAAGCTATCCCAAAATTAGGATTGCCAAAAAATTGTTTCTCAATCCCAAGCATACTTTGGTTCATCTTTGGACAAATAGTTGGGCAACTAGTAAAGAAAAACTCTAATACAAAAACCTTTCCTTTGAAAGTAGCATTAGAAACAGAAGCATTGTCTTGGCTAATCAATTCAAATTTTGGACAAGGACCAATTTTTACCAAACTTGTATCTTCTACATTTCCAATTTGGACTTTATCCAATCGATCTGCCGAAGTAACTGAACCATTTTGAATACGTTCAACAATTTTAGGAACTACTAAAATCCCAAAAACTAAAATTATAAAGGATATCCCGATATACGATTTGTTTTTCATCTCGTTTTATTAAATTTTTCTAGAAGCATTATTATTCTTTTTTAATGCAGCTCTATATTCATATAAAATCACCTTAAAATCATCTAACATTTCATTACTCAATTCAGCTGGATGAAATGTATCATAACCTTCTTTATATTCTTTTTTTTCTTTTCTTCCTCTCAAATTGATTTCTTTGTCTAAAATGTAAACATTTGATGTGCCAAAATTCGCATCTAATTTTTCAGCTAAACGCAGTTGATTATAATAGGAATTGATTTCTTCTGGCGAAGTAAAGACAAATTGCCATTGGGATGTATTTGTAAATGCTCCCAAAGCTTTCAAAACTGATTCAGCGTCTTTCTCAGTCCCAATTGGACAAAGATAGACAAACTGAAGGTCTTTAAATCCGTGGTATCTTTGATAAACCTTTTGATTTAAATTAAATAAATTACCTCTGTTTTTAAGCAAATCGTTTCCGCCAAAACCTAAAATAGTAACCTTACCCTTCAAGCTTACCTTATCTCCACTTAAGGATGTCCAGTTGCCAAAATCATTTGTTTTTGGAGTAATTATTGGAAGTTTAGTATAGCTATTCACTCCCGAAGCAAAAAACAAATAAGCGACTATAGGTAAAATAAAAAGAATAAAGAGAACAGTATTTTTTTTCATCTTGAATTAAATTTAGATTACAAAAATAAAAAAAGGCACGCAATGCGTACCTCTTTCATTAATTAATATCATGTTAAAAATTCCATTTAATTGTAGAATTTTTAAATATTTCATAAATATAATCTCCTTCTGTTAAAAGAATAAAGAGTAGGTAAATTACTAAAAAAACAACTGGGTAAACTACCGAATTTCTTAACCAACTTGTCTCGCCTTCAATATGCATAAAAGCCCATACAATATAATATGCTTTAAAAATTGTTAATGCATAGAATATCCAGTTCAATAAATTCATTCCTAAAACATTATTCATAAAAAGTGAATCTGGTTTTAGTATCCCTAAAATTACTTCAACTATAGTTACAAGTGAAAGAATTCCGAAAACTTTCCAAATTCTAGCTGTATTTGATACGTGATCGTGTGACATTGTTATTGTTATTAAAAATTAAACAAGGTAAAATACTGTAAATACAAACACCCAAACTAAATCAACAAAGTGCCAATATAAACCTACTTTCTCTACCATTTCGTAACTTTTTCTCTTTTCATAAGTTCCTAATAAAACATTAAAAAAGATAATAATGTTAATTATAACTCCAGAAAATACGTGGAAACCGTGGAAACCAGTAATGAAAAAGAAGAAATCAGCAAATAACTTACTTCCATATTCATTACGAATAAGGTTAGCTCCTTCCACTACATAAGTAGCATCTTTAAGTCTAGCTATAGATTCTTGACGTGATAAAACTTCTTTCTTTTTTTCTTTTGTAATAGTCTCCGTTCTAATCAATAAATCTGGATGAGCTTCAAAACCAGCTTGAACTTCAGCCACAGAATAAGAAGGCAATGTAGGCTCTTCCATAAACCATTTGGCTTTGTTTCTAGTTAATTGCTCTCTTTCTTCAGGAAGTGTAACGGCAAAATCTGCTAAAGCAACTCTATGCCCATCTTTATCCACAAATTGAAGAATACTTCCTCCTTTAGTTTCAACTGCACCGTATTCACCTTTAATAAAATTTTTCCATTCCCAAGCTTGAGAACCAACGAAAATTAAACCTCCAATAATGGTAAGAAACATATAAATTGTCACTTTCTTTTTGTTCAATTGATGTCCAGCATCTACGGCCAAAACCATTGTAACAGAAGAAAATATTAATATGAACGTCATTAACGCAACATAATACATAGGAGCAGTAACTCCATGTAAAAAAGGAAAGTGTGTAAACACCTCATCAGCCAAAGGCCATGTTTCAATAAACTTAAATCTTGAAAAACCATAAGCTGCTAAAAATCCAGAGAAAGTCAAGGCATCTGATACGATAAAAAACCACATCATTAATTTACCATAACTTGCTCCCATTGGCTCATTTCCGCCTCCCCAAGTTTTTTCTTCACTGTTTGCAGTAGTAACTGTCGCTCCCATAAAAGTTAATTCGTTAAAAAGTTTTCAAATTTACGTTTTTTTCTTATTTAAAGAAAAATAAAAATAAAAATAAATAAACCCACAGAACATCAAGAAAGTGCCAATACATCGCACCTAGTTCAATTCCAATAGTTTGAGTTGAATTGTATTTTTGTTTAAAATGATTATAAATTATAATTAAAAGTGAAATAATCCCTCCAGCCAAGTGCAACAAATGGACTAAAGTTACTATGTAAAGGAAAGTTGTAGTTATTGAACTAGCTTGTCCAGTAAAATAATAACCCTCAGCAATAATTTGATTAAATCCCAAAAACTGAAGTCCCACAAAAGAACAACCTAAAAGAAGTGTTAACAATAAGTACATAGATGTCTTACTATTTTGATCTTTTCTAATTGCTAATTTAGCCAGGTGAAATGTTACACTACAACCAATTATTACCAAAGTACTCCAATAAAAGGCTGTTGGCAATTGAAAGTCTTTCAACCAGTCAGCTCTTGACTTACTTACAACAAAGGCACTTGTAATTCCAGCAAACATCATTGTCATACTTGCCATAGCAAATAATAAAATTAGTTTGGCAGATCGTTCTTTTCGTTTTTTTTCTTCTAAAACTGATAATTCCATAATTTATCTTAAAAATTTATCTACTATATAAACCAATTGTAATAACGTAATATAGGCAACACTTACTAACATTAATGTTCTTGCTGATTTTGGGGTTCGTAATTGATACAAACGTATTGCGTAAACTAACATCCAAATACCTAATAAAAAAACAAATAATGCGGCCCAAGGGGTTAAATACAATTGCCCTGTAAAACCTAGAACAGGTAATAATGAAGCTATAATTAACCAAACCGTATACAAAATTATTTGAAGTGCAGTTCCTTTATCTTTTTTCCCTGTAGGCAACATAAAAATGGACGCTTTCTCATAATCTTCATATAAGAACCAACCAATAGCCCAAAAATGAGGGAATTGCCAAAAAAACTGAATCAAAAAAAGTGTTCCTGCTTCTATACCAAATTCACCCGATGCAGCTACCCAGCCTAACATAAAAGGAATAGCTCCTGGAAATGCACCAACGAAAACTGATAATGAAGTAACCGTCTTCAATGGGGTATATAAACTAGTATATAAAAATATCGAAATAGCACCAAACATGGCTGTTTTCGGATTAATTGTATACAATAAAATAATACCAATAATAGTCAGCAAAAGAGCTATTGCAACAGCAACATTAGAACTCATTCTTCCTGCGGGAATAGGTCTATTTTTTGTCCTATCCATTAACGCATCAATATCTTTTTCAATCACTTGATTAAATGCGTTAGACGCACCTACCATACAATACCCACCGGCTGCTAGTTTCAACAAAACAAAAAAATCTGAAGTGTGAAATTCTGGCAAACCAAGAACAAAACCAGCTATTGATGAGAAAACAACACTCACTGCAAGACCGGCTTTCGTGATCGCTTTGAAATCTAAATAAACGGATTTAATTGTAATGGTACTCAATGTTTGTTGTATAAATCAGGCGCGAAGATACAAATTAGATTGTGAAATAAATCACATCTATTTTAGATTTATACGTTAAAAAAAACAAAATATTTAGTCGGTAGATTTATCAAATGTGATATATAAATAAGCACTCAATAGCACTATTACTAACTCAAAAAAAATCAAGGCTTGGATAATGCCTATCCAATCGGCTAAATACCCTAAAAATATTGCAGGAATGCCAAATCCAATATATCCAAAAAACATGTATCCTGATATCGATCTTGCTTTTTGAACACCTCCTAAATGAGCAATAATAGCCAACCCGCCTTGGTAACTAAACCCGTATGCAGCCGACCCAATTAATGCAGTTCCGGTCAGCACAATAGCCAATTGCCCTAAGTAGCAACCTAGAATAACCAAGCTAAAACCAAGTGGAATTAGTAAAAACCCAAGTTTCAAACTTGTTTTGGGTTGAAAATATTTTCGAACAAAAGGTTGTAAAAAAGCACCAGTCCAATTAATTAAAACCAAACAAAATCCCGCATAAGGAGTAAGATTAAATAAAGCTAATTGAGATGGAATTATAGCAATTACGACTCCCGTACTAGCCCAGCAAATGGCAATAGATAAATTTACCGGAAAATAACCTTTTGGAAAATAAGGCAATCGAACTAAAGAGCCGCCTATTGGCGGAATAGCAGGAAGAAAAAATGCAAGGATTATCCCAATAGCCGTAATGAAAAGCGCTATAAAATAGGTAATTGGCGTAAGTGAAAAATGAATTAGTAAAGCGATACTTGTCATGAATGCCCCACCGCTAAATCCTATTGCAGTTGCCATAGAAGTAGCATTAGCTGCTTTCACAGAGCTTTTGGGGTCTGTTTTCAATAGTTCTGCAATATACGCTGTTCCTGTGCCCATACTCAAAGCCAAAGCTACTCCTTGAAAAAATCGAGAGAAGATCAATGCTATTACTGACGGAAAAATTGTAATTATCAAAGTAGAACAAAATGCCAAAACCAAACTAAACAACAAAACCGGTTTCCGACCTAATTTATCCGAAATACCTCCTAAAAAAATATAACAGGGTAACATCCCTAAAATATAAGTTGCTAAAACTAGGGAGGTTTGTCCATTATTTAATCCGTCATTTTCAGCATACGGTCTAAAAAGAGGCATGGCTATATTGACCGCCAAGGTGATTAAGAAAAGTGAAAACGAAACAATTGATTTTGGATGAATTTTCATTTTATAAATACTAAAAAATCCCACTTAAAAGCGGGATTTTATATCGGATGAATTTTGAATATATTTTGAACGCTTACCAACAGTTATAAATACAAAAGCAAGTATTGAGCCAACAAAATTTGCCATTATATCATAAATATCTCCGCTTCGTGTCAAAGTTATTTTAGTTTGTAAAATTTCAATTACTATTCCAAATAATAATGAAAGTACGACTGAAATAAAAAGAAGTTTCTGTTGATTACTTTTCTTAACTTGTTTTTCAAAAAACAAATACCAAAGCACTGTAAATACAAAATGAAAAAATGAATGCGCTATTTTATCTAAATGTGGAATCGAAACAGTTGGAATATCACTAGAAGGTGTTAAACACAAATAACTAACTAGGAAGGACCAAAATAATGCAATCCAAAAAAAATAATTTTTAAGCACCAATTAAATCTTTGTAAGAATCACTAGTAAGCAACGTATCTAATTCAGTCATGTCAGAAATTTTCACTTTAATCATCCAACCCGCTCCATAGGGATCTGAATTAACACTCTCAGGTGCGCTCTCCAATGCATCGTTGAACTCAATAATTTCTCCAGAAACAGGTAAAAATAAATCAGAGACTGTTTTTACAGCTTCAACCGTACCAAATACCTCATCTTTTGCTAAAGTTTGATCCAAACTTTCTACTTCAACATAAACTATGTCTCCTAATTCTTTTTGAGCAAAATCAGTAATTCCAACTGTTGCAACATCTCCATCGATGCTAACCCACTCGTGATCTTTTGTATACTTTAAATGTACTGGTATATTCATAATAGTATTAAATTGTTTATTTTTTAACTAAAACAAAGGTAACATCTTCATTGGAAAATTAAATTAATTTTTCAATTTAATTTCCAAAATTGTATCGTAATGTAAACCCAGATCGAATATTGGTTAGTGGAAATGTTGTTGAAACCACGGCTTGTGAAAATGAATGATCATAATAAAAAATAGCCGTTAAGTTTTTACTCAAAACATAATCCGCAGTTAATCTTAATGTCCAAATATTCTGCCCTGCTGCTAACTGGTTTTTATCATAATCTAAATACCTCACGATAGTTTGATTATCTCGTAATGAAAAATCAGCTCTTAGATTGATGTCGCTTTTTATAATTCCAGTTGGATTATCCGCTAAACGAGATGAGAAAATAACATCCTTAAAACGGTATCCAAGTCCAATTATATATTCTACCCCTTTAACTTCGGTTAATAAATTATTGTCAAAACTCATTGACAAAGCTCTATCTTTTTTAACTTCGGTTAGCAACTTAAGCGAGTTTTTTAGTTCAAAATCCATTCGTATTAGCGGACTAAATTGTTCCACTAAATTAACGTTGGACATAATTGTTGCATTAAAAAAATTATTGTTCTTATCCAATCCATTTGGATCCTTATCGTATTCAAAATTGGATCGAAATGCATTTATGGTATAAGATGCTCTATAATTATGTTGTAAAGAAACCCGTCTGAAGATTTTCTTGAAAAATTCGTAACGCATAAATCCATTATACTTTAACGACCAGTTAGGTAAAGGGATATTTTTAAATATTCCAAGTGAGGAATCAGAGGCACTACTTCCAGAATAAGCAGCAATAAATGCTGGCAATAAAACTGCTTGGTTATTTTTACCATAGCCCAATGGAAATCCGTCAGGATCAATGTTAATTGGGTTTGTAATATCAATACCTCTTTCAGTTGCTAAGCGATTGGCCACTATTAATCGGTTTTCTCTAAAATCATTAAATGCATCAGATGAAATAGCGTCAGTTGTAGAAAAAGACGTTTTAATTAGTACTGTAGAAATAGAAAAAATTCCGGTATTAAAAGGAGATCGAGAGTTATAGACTCCTCTATCCACATCAAATTGCTCAGTAAAATTAGATGAATACGATCGGTCTAAACTTAAATCAATTTTTAAATCGGGTAAAACATCCATATTGGCTGTTGCTTTAAAAATTTTATTTTGAACTTGAGTAAAATTTTGATTGAATTCTGGATAATTAGTAAGCCAACCGTTTTTTGCAGCTTCAAAACGAATATCATCTTGACTTCCAAAGACAAAACCCAATGAAGGTCGAGTAGTTCCAAAAAAACCAATACCTGGAGTATAACCTGGTAAAACCGTTCCGCTGTTAACGGTGTAATTCATTTGAACATTTTTTAAACTTGTCAAGACTCCTATCAATCCATCCATAAAAGCATTTTCTTTACTTTGTTGCGCTGCAGGTGCCTTAACAATTTTCTCCCCTGGCTTTGGTGGTCCTGATCTCGGACGTGCATTGGAAACCCCTTTAGATTTTGTAAGACCTAAATACTTATAGAGCGTTTCCATATTGAATGTTGTATTTAGGGTGTTGGAACTAGCATTTTGAATGGTGTTCCCCAAATTAAAAGTAGCTCCGTCTATTTCAATTCTCGACAAAGCCTCCGAGGCACGTTGCCAACTAAAATCAGCCGTATAAGCGTAATTTGCCTTAATGAAACTAAAAAGTGGTATTTTATTGATTGGTAATTCGTAATTAATAATCATTTGTTGCATATGCTGATTCGGCGTACCAATATTCCAATAATCATCCCAAACCGTTAGGTCTTCAATTAAGGTATTGTCTGGATTCAAATAGCTTTTTACAATATTACCAGATGCTGCTGTGTAATTTAATTTTAGTGATTTTGAAAAATTAAAATTAAAACCGTATTGGTAATTAAATGCATAGTTTCGTCTAAACAATGGATCTAAACCTATACCCTCAATACCCTCGACTTGTCTAAATTGCTGACGGTTGTATTGTCTGATTATATCGGTATTAAAAGAAATATTTGAGGGTAAATAATTAAAGTTAAAGTCTTGCAATAGCTTCCAATAACTACTTTTTTTCATAAAGGAAGCTTTTTTAAATGGCTCTGCTGGTTTTGAATTAAACGTATATGCAAAATCTACAGAAGTTGATGTTTGCTGGTCAACATAATCCTCAATTTCAAAATCGTGTCGTTGAACTTCATTTATTGACTGAGAAAAAGTAAAGTTTTCAATATCGTACAAATGCGCTTTCTTTTCTGAAGCACGCTCTTTACGTACACCAATAAAGTTAATACTAGATCTTTTAGTATAGTCAATAGCTCTATTTCTAATATTTCGCACACTAGCTTCATTTGGCGTATTATCAATCAACTGATTTAATCGGATATCTTGATTAAAAGGATCGTATTCAGGAGTAATAATTTCTTCCCCAACAGCATAATTAAACGGTAAATTGATTCCCCAAGTTTTCGGCAGTAATTTTCCTAGATTAAAATTAGAGACAATTGCGTACTGTAACATATCTTCACGTAATCGCTGATTAGGCCCTTGTTCTAAATTACCAAAACCAATTGTACTTTTCCTACCTGAAGCAGAAACTGTTGCAAAATCAGCCATATTGGAATCGATGTTTAGAATGGCTGCCATACCGCCTTTATTATCCATATCGGACAAGCGTAATTCATTAAACCAAACTTCACCTTTAATACGTCGGCTATCTTCATTGCTTTTTACACCAACCATTAAGGTTCTGACCAACCCAAAGTTGGGATTTCCTTTAATTCCTAATCGTAGTTTATTCGTTTTATTACTTAATCTAGGGTCTAATTCATCCTCAGTTTGATAATAAATTCCGTCCAATGGTAAGGTGGTCGGATCAATATTCATATATTGAATTTTTAACTTAGTCAAAAGCTCTAGTGCTAAATCTATTTCGTTTTCTTCAGGCCAAACTGCTTCTGGACTTGAAGGCGCACAATTTGAATTTGTTGACGAAGAAGGTAATGTAACTTTTAACGGAATTTCAATTTGATAGAAATTTTGAGTGAAATCATTTCCTATTCGAATAAAACCTATCATTTGATTGTCCCTAATTGCAATTTCATTTGGTAATGATTCAGCGTGTAAAAACATTTTCAACTTGTTAAATTGACGCATGTCCACACTTACATTTTTAAATACCGCTCTAGCGTCCCCGGTTTCTAGTCCGTCACCACCTATTCGCAACGATAGCGATTGTTCGTCTTGATTAATTATAGTATTATTGTTGAATAATTGTTCTCTTACAACTCCTGGAGGCGTAACATAATTAATTGGACATCTTTCATTATTCTGTTGTAAATTAACTGCCAATACATCCAATTCTGTTCTATCGTCATCTACATTTGTATCTCTTAAATCAAGGGTGTTTGTAAAACGTCTCCACTCTCCCCTCACGAGATCTAAGGCTCCAAATCGAACTGTTAACGGAGATGAAAATTCAGTCATAAACATCCTCATAAAACGAATCGATCGAAAGTCAGAAATATTTCCAATTGTGTTTTGGGGTTGCGTTACTGGAATTTTAAATTGAATCCATCTTGCTTGAGTTGACTCTCCATTTGGTAATTCAACCTCAGTATTTCTAATATCGGTAATGTAATTTTCGCCTATTTGCATGTTAGGCTTCATATCAATTCCGTATTCGTAATAGGCGTTGATAGTATTCATGGTATTGTCTCTGTTGATGTCTTCAGCATCTGGAAAAGTAGTTGCTCCTCTATTGGGCGTATCGATTGAAACTGCAGAATTTCCATCTGTTCCATTGTAATTTTTGTATCGCTCGATTACGTCACCTGAAGAATTCAAATAAAAATTATAATCATCCGCAGCCGGGTCGGTTTCTGTTGCATAATTAGAATAAACCGTTGCCTCATCATCATTTTTTAAACCATCTAAACCAATATCTTGATTGAATCTGTTTGTAGGATTACTATCAAAGGTATAAATTAAAGATTGTGATGCTGGTGCATTTCCCCATATAGGTTTTGGATTAGCTAAAACCTGATCTGGGCCCAATCCATTCTCATACTGTTTTCTACCATCTTTCAAAACATCCTCGGATATCTCTCCTAAGTTGAAATATATTTTACCAGAATTTGAAATTGGTGTAGCTCCTTCTCCCACATAAGGGTCTAATACCCAAAACTGAATGTATTCTACGTTAGCCTGCTCAAAATTAGTAGAATTAATAGCTCGCATAATTCCCCCAAAATTAGATTTTGGATCTGCTAGAAAATTGGGATTGTTATTGTAGGGTCCTCTCTCATTCGGAAAATAACTTAAGTCCAAAGTATTAATTACTTGGGTTTGGCCTTGAGCAATATCGGTTAATGGAAATAATTCTTGACTAAAAACTCTTCTAGTAGCATTTAATGACAAATCATCTAAACTCAAACCAGCAGGACGTTGCGTATAAAAAACAGGATCAATTGAATACCATGACAACTTTGCTCTTTTAAATCCATAGGACAAATCATTTGCCTTTTCGTTAAAATTATACCTGCTTTCGGCGTCATTTGCAGGTGTTGAAGACAAGGACCAAGCTAGAGGTGATCTCATATCAATAGTTGACTGAGATCCTTCAAAATCATCTACATAAATGGTAGACTCTCCTTCAAACCTATCTGCTTGAGGCGTATCTGGCTTTAAAAAGGCAACCTCTCCTTTTACTGAAATATTAGAAGGAACATCAGTGTCAATATTCGGTAATTTATTGGCTAGACGAGTCAAAAAAGGCACCTCAGCAGAAAAATTAGTGTTGAAACCAAAAATGGAATTATTAACCGACTCTTGACCAAAACTTGACTTTTGAGTAAACGGTCTCTCCGTCAACTTTAAAAAAGTAGCTCCTACTAAAAAATTTTCTGAAATTTTGTGCTCCAAATTAACACCCATGAAACGTCTTGTTTGTTGGCCAAAAACAGAGTTATTTTCCAACGAAACCTCAATTGGAGTATTAGAAGCTTGGAGGGATGCATCAAGAATTTGCACTCTACCCAATTGGTAATTTACACTGTAATCCACACCCTCTACCAAAAGTCTTCCTCCAGCCGAAACCCTCACTGAACCTTGTGGGACGTTAAATGCACCGATAGGAATTCCATCACCTGTTGATGATTTAAATCTACCGCGCAATAAAAATTTATTTTTTTCACTGTCTTGTAATGCCCCTGCTTGGGTATTGCGATACATGTTTTGAAAAACATATTTCTTTTGATTGGGGTTGTAACTATCAACATCACTGTACCTTTCACCCGATCCTGAATTGGATAATTTTTTAAATAAAAGTTCTCCAAATGGCTCTTTAACGGTAAATATTATTCGGCCATTCTGCGCATCTATTGTTAAGCCCGGCATAAAATCAAAGAAACCATCACCACCAACTTGAGGGTCATTATTGAAATTTAGCTTATCTAAATTAAATACTTTTAACAATGGGGTTTCGGCTATTCTGTCCTCTATTGATGGATTTACTGGAAAAGGCGAACCCGCAACAGGAGTTATATAATTTAATGGCGAAGGGTCTGAATATAAAATATTAAACCTGAAATCTTCTTTCTTTAATTGATAACCTCCAGGAATTTGATAAATGTTTTTCATCATCAAGTTCCAAATCGGATTTTTTACATTAGTTAAGTTGCTTTTCAACATTTTAAGCACTAAACTTTGTGTAATTATAGCTTGTGTTGCAGGAGTATCTCCAACAACAGTAGTTGCATCAATACCATCGTTTCCAAATTCTCCAACTTGATACACTTTATCTCCAATAGTATATTGGTAAGCTACAGCAAGTACCTCATCATTTGCTAATTTTTGTTGCAGCGATATATAGCCTAACTGCGGATGAAAACTATATTCATTAGGATTTAATTTTCTGGCATTCTCTAACTTTGAATAATCTTGACCTTCGCTTACAGTTCCGTTAAAGCCCAAATTTGCTGTCGCCATTTCACGAATATTTGAATTCAGCAAGCCCGAACTGACTTTGATTAAATCAGGATCATAATCATTATTAGTATTGTCTGTAGGCGAATCAATAGGATTGTTAAACATTGATGCAGAAGGATTTAAAACTACAATTTCGTTATCAGGAACTCCTGATAATCGACCTTCTCCTAAATCTTGTATTGCAATTATATTTCTAATATTATTGTTCGTAGTCGTGACACGATTTTGTCTATTGGTCAGCCAAACTTCTAGCCTTGTAATTTGGACTCTACTATCAATAAATGGATAATTCTTTAAAGCCGCATCGTATTTGTGTCTAAAATATTGCGATAAAAAAAAGTGTCTGTCGGCATCGTAATCTAAAGCAAAGAGATCAAAATTTTGAACAGTTCCACCTCCTTCAGCTATCAAACTTCTGGTTTGTGAACGCTGTTCAGAAAATACGCCAGTAACTGAAGTTCTTCCAAATTGCAATTTAGTCTTTACTCCAAATAAACTTTGAGAGCCTTGAATTAATGTGCTATTTAACGGCATTGTTACGTTTCCTATTTCTATATTTTGAATGATGGCATCATCACTCGCACTATAGGTTGGGTCGTAAGCAATTTTAAATAAATTTTGAAATGAAAAAGTAGATTGCGTATCGTAATTTCCGGTTACATTTAACCTCTTACCCACTTTACCTGTTAATCCTAAACTGATTCTCTGGTTGAAATCAAAAGTAGTATTGGTTCTATTTCTTGGCGAAAATGCGGGATTGTCTTGTTTTGTATGTCGAATTCCCAGATCCATTTCAACTGAACCTGTTGGTTTTACATCAATTGTATTTCCTCCGAAAATAGTTTCAAAAAGACCTGACTTAACGTAATATCTAGGTAATAAATCTTTTTTTGCAGCATCTGCTCCCTCTTTTTTGCCATCAACAGCATCTGCTTTTGTTCTAAAGTAAGAACGCATGGATTCCTTGAGCATTAACTTTTCGTACTCTTGCGGTGTTAAGATAATAGGATAGTCTACAGTAAACCCATCAACAGAGTTTTTGTAAATGTACCTATCAGAGATAGGATCGTAGCTGTAACCTGACAGAACGCTCTTGGGGTTTTTAATTGCAATTTTACCAACCGAAAACCCTTTTTTAACAGTATCTTGAACAGAAGTTGTCTCTTGTGCTTGAACTGCGTTTATCGCAATTAGCAAAAGCATTAGATGACAAATTTTATTCATTAATTTAAACTTTTTACTAAACAATTACAAACTCTTTAATGCCTTTTTAATAATCGATTCTACGGAAGCATCTGGATCTTCTTTGATGATTTTTTCAACCACTTTTTCAGACGATTTACGAACAAAACCTAAAACCTCCAAAGCAGATAACGCTTCATCTCTGTTTGTATTGTTTAAAACCATAGAAACTTCATCTAAATCATATAGTTTAAGCACTTTATCTTGTAAATCTAAGATAACCCGCTGAGCCGTTTTTACACCAATCCCTTTGATTGATTGCACAGTTCCAACATCTCCAGAGGCAATAGCTTGAATTATTTGCTTTGGTTCTAATGAAGACAGCATCGTTCTGGCTATACTTGCTCCTATACCCGATACCGATAATAGCATTTTGAAAATTTCACGTTCTGATTTTTCAAAAAAACCAAAAAGTGTGTGTGCATCTTCTTTAATTTGAAGATAAGTAAACAATTTAATTTGGTCAGTACTCGGAAGTAAAGAATACGTATGTAACGATATATTGATATGATACCCTACCCCACCACAATCAATTACAACTTCGGTTGGATTTTTTTCAACTAATTTTCCTTGTATGTGCGCTATCATAATTTAGTGGGGAATTGTATAGAATTAGTACTTATTTTTTCTGTTTTTCTTGAGCATCAATTACTGCAATTGCAGCCATATTTACCATTTCTTCAACACTGGCACCCAATTGAAAAATATGAACTGGTTTACCCATTCCTAACATAATTGGACCAATAGATTCAATACTATTTAGTTCTTTTAAAAGTTTGTACGTAATATTAGCTGATTCTAAATTCGGAAAAATTAAAGTATTTACCTTTTTTCCAGCTAACTTAGAAAAAGGGAATTTTTTCTCTAACATCTCTTGATTTAAAGCAAAATCGGCTTGAATTTCTCCGTCTACAACTAGTTCTGGATGATTTTTATGTAAATAAGCAACCGCTTCTCTAACTTTTGCAGCACTTTCATTAGTAGAAGAACCAAAATTAGAAAAAGATACCATCGCAATTACTGGTTCAATACCAAACATTCTGGCAGTTTTTGCAGTCATTACAGCAATTTTAGCCAAATCATCTGCTGAAGGATTGATATTAATTGCGGTATCAGACAAAAACATAGGTCCGCGAGTTGTTAGCATTAAATTGGTTGTAGCTACAATAGAAGCATTTGGTGCTTTATCAATTAACTGCAACATCGGTTTTACTACTGACGGATAACTTCTAGAGTGACCGGAAACAAGTGCATCAGCCTCACCTTCGTTGACCATCATAGCGGCAAAATAATTTCTTTCTCGCATTAATTTTTGAGCATCTAAAAAAGAAATACCTCTTCTTTGTCTCGTTTTCCAATAGGCTGAAGCAAATCGATTTCTACGTTCTTCTTCATTCACTTTTGGATCAATAATTACTACATCAGCATCAAAACCTATCTCTGCCTTTAATTCCAAAATAACTTCTTTGTCTCCTAATAAAATCGGATACCCTATTCCTTCTTCATGAACAATTTGAGCTGCTTTCAACACATCTAAATGATCTGCTTCAGCGAAAACAATACGTTTTGGATCTATCTTGGCTCTATTGGTAATTAATCGAACCATTTTATTATCATGTCCAAGGCGCTCTAAAAGCATTTCCTCATATTCGATCCAATCTGTAATTGGGTTTAATGCCACACCTGAATCCATAGCTGCTTTAGCAACTGCAGGTGCTACAACCGTAATCAATCGTGGATCAAATGGAGACGGAATAATATAATCTCTACCAAAAGTAAGTTTAGTAACTCCATAAGCTATATTAACTTGCTCTGGGACATTCTCTTTTGCCAATGCTGCCAATGCTCTTACTGCCGCCATTTTCATAGCTTCATTAATTTTGGTAGCACGAACGTCTAAAGCTCCTCTAAATATGTAGGGAAATCCAAGAACATTATTTACTTGATTAGGAAAATCAGATCTTCCCGTAGCCATAATAACGTCTTTTCTTGTTGCTATTGCAAGATTATAATCGATTTCGGGTGTCGGATTTGCCATAGCAAAAACGATTGGATGATCCGCCATAGATAACAACATCTCTGGAGACATGATATCTCCTGATGATAAACCTAAAAAGATATCAGCACCAACTAAAGCTTCAGCCAAACTCATTTGCGGCATATCTTTAGCATATTGAAGTTGTAAAGGTGATAAAGACGGATTGTCTTTAGTCAACAAACCTTTACTGTTAAACATCAAGATGTTTTCTAATTTAATTCCTAAAAGCACATACATATTAGCACAAGCCAAGGCTGCAGAACCAGCTCCTGAAACCACCATTTTCATATCTTCTGCTTTTTTTCCTGCTAATTCTAATGCATTCAAAAGAGCCGCAGACGAAATAATCGCAGTACCATGTTGATCATCGTGCATTACCGGAATATTCAATTCTTCAACTAAACGACGCTCAATTTCAAAAGACTCTGGAGCTTTGATATCTTCCAAATTGATTCCTCCAAAAGTTGGCGCAATATTTTTAACCGTTTGGATAAATTCTTCTACATTCTTCGTGTCTACTTCAATGTCAAACACATCAATTCCTGCAAATATTTTAAACAACACTCCCTTTCCTTCCATTACTGGCTTGGAAGCTTCAGGGCCAATGTCGCCAAGTCCTAAAACTGCAGTTCCATTAGAAATTACAGCTACTAAATTGCCTTTTGTTGTATATTTATAAACGTCATTAACATCTTTCGCAATTTCTAAACAAGGTTCAGCAACACCAGGAGAATAGGCTAATGACAAATCTCTTTGTGTAGCATACTTTTTAGTTGGGGTTACTTGAATTTTTCCTGGTTGAGGATGTGAATGATAAAATAATGCGTCGCTTTTTTTATTGTTTTTATCCATTTCAATTTGAATTTAAAGATGTGCAAAGATAGAATTCTTATGCAAAAAAAGTGGTTTTAAATAGAGTCTTTTCAAAACACAAAAAGCTGCATCGATTGCAGCTTTTTTTTAAAATAATTTAATAATTATTGAGAAATGTACGAGTTCAAATGATTAATAGTGTCTTTTTGAATTTCAATAATTGCTTTTACTACATCACTGATTGAAATTATTCCCACCACAACATTATTCTCCATTACAGGTAGGTGTCTAATTTTCTTTGAATTCATTAATTCCATGCAGTAATCAAGATTATCAGAGGGCTTTATACAGATAACCTCACTCACCATAATTTCATTAACCAAAGTGTTTTTTGAAGTTTTTTCTTTTAACACAATTTTACGGGCATAATCTCTTTCCGATAAAATTCCTTTTAAGATTGTGTCTTCAATCACTAGGATAGCTCCAATATTTTTTTCGCTCATCGCTGTTAGGGCCTCATACACTGTATTGGTTGGTAATACAGCATACACTTCATTCCCTTTTGAACTAAGAATTTGATTTACAGTCATAATTTTAAGATTTAGTGAACCCTAAAGTTAAGAAAATATTCATTCGAAGCACAAAACTGCGACTAATTACTTGAAGCTAAGTATTCTTTAATATTAATTCCCTCAGGTAATCGACCCACATTTTGTAATTTAAGGACGGCTAACTTTTGAGCAATTGTAATGGTTTCTTCGAAGTCTTTTCCTAACAAACGGGCATATAAAAAACCGGTCCAAAAAGCATCTCCAGCTCCTGTAGTATCTTTTATTTCATCTATATGAGTTGCTTGTTGGTGCACCATTCCAAACTCTTTATCTGATAAAACGACTCCATCTTTACCTTTGGTTAAACAAATGGTGGAAGCACCTAAATTATGAAAATAATCAAAAATATAGTCTTCCGTTTTAGATGCAGCAAAAAGTCGGTAACAATCGTCTTCGCTTAATTTTACAAGTGGATTGGTAGATAAATACTCTTTCAACACCAACTTGGCTTCTTCTCTATCAGGCCAAATTCGCTCTGAAAAATTAATATCAATACTCGTTAACAATCCTAATTCTTTAGCTTTTTTAGCGCTTTCAACTATAGTAGTTCGGGCAGGATTTTTACTTAATGCAAAACAAGTGGTATGGAAAATTTTAGCACTTTCAAGTAAATCCAATGGGATTTGAGAAGGTAAAATTTGATAATCTGCTTCTCTGTATGGAATAAAGTCTGGAGTTCCTGTAGATTTTGAAACAAATATAACCGAAGTGGGTTCTGTTTCTGAGCGTCTAACCTGCGATGTGATCACATGATTATCTTTCAATTTTCTCACAATATATTCTCCCAAACCATCTTCGCCACAGGTGGCAACAATAACCGATTTTAATCCTAATCGAGTGGCATTTACTGCAACATTTGTTGGTGATCCACCTAGAAAACGGTGATAATCTTTAGTTCTATTGATGGAGGTATTCACTTCATGCCCTATAAAATCAATAAGGACTTCACCTGCACATATCAAGTCTACTGTTTTTTTCAATTGTAACGTTCTATTTAATAGTTGAATCTAATTATTGTATTGAGTGCTTTTTTTGGATTGAATTAATAAAGTACAAGCCGCACCTATTAGTAACAATACACCCGAAAAAGTTATTGCCAATCGAGCATCGTTGTTTAAAAAGTTTTTAAGAATATAGCCAAAAGTCAAATTTTGAAATATCATTGGAATTACAATCATCATATTGATTATTCCCATGTAAACTCCATAACGTTCTTTTGGTATGTGATTTACAATTATTAAATAGGGAATTCCCATCATACTTGCCCAACCAATTCCGTATCCAATTATGATTGCAAAAAACAGGTATTCATTTTGAACCGTTGGAAATACTAAAAAACAAATTGCTGCTAAAACTAGACAAGCAAAATGAACTAATTTTGGACTGTATCTTTTAGCCAACTTAGCCAAATAAAACGCAACCGAAAAAGTGATTACGAAACCAAAGGCTCCGATTAATCCGTTCCATTCTACAGCATTTTCATACAGTGATTTGTTTTTTGGTGTAGTATTCCAAACTGAAAGCGCTATACTTTTGGCATTATTTTGCCAATAACACATTAAAGCGTACCACTGAAATAAATACACTAAGAACAACTGCCACATTACTTTAGGCATTTCTAATACCGCCTTATAAATATCAATAAAAGGTGAAAAAATATTTAAAGGTTCTGATTTTAAAAGTGCTAACTCCTCTGGTGTGGGAGGAATTTCAGGGGTTTTTCTCATACTCCACCATATAGAAGTAATTGACAATACCGATCCAAGGAAAAAGGAAGCATATATCCAATTAGGCAATGAACCCGTATATCCTACAAAAACAATTGGAAATAAGAAAAGTGAAATATAGGATAAAAACTGTCCGAAACCGGTGAAAAAACTTTGCGCTTGAAAGCCCATTGGTTGCTGTTCTTCATCTAATGTATCAGCAACAAAAGCTCTGTAAGGTTCCATCGCAGTATTGTTTCCAACATCCAAAAGTAAAAGCAAACTAGCTGCCATCCATAACGAACTACTAAAAGGATAGAGTAATAACGCAACACTACAAATCATGGCACCAATAAAAAAATAAGGCTTTCGTCTTCCCCAACGTGGATGCCAAGTTTTGTCACTCATAGCACCTATTATGGGTTGAATAATCAATCCCGTTAATGGGCCTGCAAGATTTAAAATTGGAATTTGATCTGGATTGGCTCCTAAGAAATCATAAATAGGATTCACCGCACTTTGTTGCAAACCAAAACTATATTGAATCCCAAAAAATCCAACATTCATGTTAATTATTTGCCAGAAATTGAGTTTGATTTTTTTTAACATTGGATCTTGGTTTAATTAGTTAGCTCATAAATGTAATTGTAATATCTCAAATTTGAACTTAAAATAAACAAAAAACGTTTTCGGTTTAGGCGAAAACGTTTTCGGATATGTTGTTATACTGAAGGAAAAATAATGACCTAGTTCGCTGAAAAAGGAATAATAACTTTAGTCTCCCACTCTAATTCATTACCTCCATTAAATGGATTTGCTAAAAAGTTCTCTAGCACTCTATTTTCTAATTCAATTCCATTTCTCTTAGCATGATCTAACAAAGCAAACCAAGCGCGATCAGAGGTTCTAAAATTACCGTAATAGGTCGCTTTTAAACCTTTAACAGACTCAATTGTTTTGAATTTAACTTGTTGGTGCGGAACTACTTTTGCCTGCTTTGAGACAGGAAAACAATAATTAAATTCGACAAGTTCTTTATCCCTATCCCATCGAGTAATTTCAGCATAGGGTTTTCCTATAATTTTGATATTATTATTGTGCAAATAGCCAGTAATTATTCCATCATTGGCAATCATAGTTTGTGCTTTTTGTTGCATCACACTTTTTAAACTTAAATAGGCCACATAAACAGGTGCAGTCTCTCCCTCTCCTTCTAATTTAACTTTAAACAACTTCAAATGATCTTCAAGTCCAGTTTTAAATTCTTTAATCCTCTTAATTTGAGATTGTTTAAAAGGTGTATCCATAAAAGGTACTGTTAACTTATTATACCAGCTATTTTTATGGTCTTTGATATCAATTACCACTTTTGTTGTAGAGTCATTAAGAGATTTAATATTCCAAGTGTATTCTAATTGATTACTTCCTTTGCTAATTTTTTGACGGATTAATTCATAATTTTTCTTTTCAACTACTTCATAATTCTCTTGATTATTTTTTGTTTGGGCAGTTGACCATTCTTCAATTCCTTGAAAAACTGGTCCAGTGGCCGCTTTGACATTAAAAGTAATAGTATAATCGGCTGATTTAATTAAAAAATACCAGCCCATAAACAAAATAAAAACAACTCCTATTACCATTAAAATATTCTTCTTCATATTCAATTTAAAATTATTTTGATTTAAAAAAACGTAGTTCATTGTTGATGTAGTTCCCAATATTTGTGCCTTGATCAACGCCATTTTCTATTGCAGCACGGTAATGAATTCCGCCATACAATCTGCTAATAGAGGCTTCGGAAGCAGCTTGCTTGAATGACTTAAAATCTCTTTTTGGCAATCCAAAAGGAATTTCAGAATCATCTGTATAACTAAAATTATCCCCAAATATTGAAGTTAAAATTATTGACGAACAAGACGATACCACAGAATGTCCACTCGTATATTCCGGAAATGGCGGTGTTTGCAACTGCGGTTTCCAATCCTCGTCTATGTATAAATTAATATAGGTTTCTGGACGAATCACATTCGTTCTGTATTTTTCATGCCAGCAACTAATAAAACTTTCAAATATCCCAATAGATGTTTTGGTAAAAGTAAAAACAGTGGTCTCAAAATTTGATTTTGTCTTCTTTAATGCAATTTTAGCGATGTTAATCCAATGCGCATCCGGAGTATTTTTCTTTTTAGCAAACATCATATGACCTTGCGTTACGGTAGCATATGGATTACAATCCCAAAAAGTAGCAATTGCTGATTCTTCAGGAATTTCGTTCGACTTCGCATTTTCAATTGCTACTAATTTTTCAGACATTTTATTTCCTACATCATAGGTCTCTTTGGCTTCTTTATAAAACAACGAATTCTTGTCTGTAGAAAATGGATGTGGTGCTTTTGGCTTGAATTGTGCTGCAGAGTCCATTACTAAAGTTCGAATTGTTCCCCAATGTGGCTCAACTCCATCCATATAAGCAGGAGGAGTAGGTTGCCATCTGCCTGGTTGATCCGTATGAACTGAAAACTTAGGAAAAGTTCGTGACTGCTTGTAATTATCTTTACTCATCCAGATTTTAATTCTATCTACTACTTTCAAAGCGTAATCTCTAGAAACTTCAAACTCTTTTTTATTTTCAGAGGTCCACTTTTCATACAAACTGTCTCTGTATTGTTCTAATGCTTGTTCTGAAAAAATTAATTGTTTACTTACTTCCATATGAGCAATTAATGCTGCTAGCTTTTGATTCACTCCTAACTTTTTATCTAAAGTTGGAATAGAATCCAAACCGTTCAATTGTCCTTGTAAACTTTCAAACTCAGTACTGTTTTGAGCGATAATTTCATAAGCGGCAATATTTGGATATACATATACTCTAGCCGCAACGGGTGGAGAAAAAATATCATGAACCATAATTCCCGTTACAGTATCTACCGCAGCACAATAATCATCGGTAGTTACTACTATGGGTTGGTCTTTTTTACAAGCACTAAAAAGAACCAACAATAATCCCAAAAGAGTAATTTTAATTTTCATATTATTTATTTATTTATTTCGAGGCAGATCGTATACTTCTGCTTTCTTATTATTGATAGTTACCAAAAGGTATTTCTTACCATTAAACGGAATAATATCTAAATGGCGAACTGCTTTTTGAGACAAATCTATTCCAAGTTGGTGACCCAAATAAATGGTTTTATGGTTTTTGATTAGAGCTCCAGAAAATCCATCGAAACGACTATGATAAGGCGTTACACCAAAGTAATTCCCTGCTGCAAAAATCTCTTGTTTTCCATCACCATCAAAATCTGATGCAACAAAACTTGTAATTGGACTTACCTGCATTTTGTTAGAAAACGGCACAAAGGTAAATTTTCCCTTGTCATTTCTCAAATATCCCGATTGTAAATTATGCACTTCATACAAGGCTGCTTTTTCTAAAAGCGACACATCAAAAATTTCTTCGACTTTTTTACCTGCAAAAGATTTATAATTATTGAATTTTTTCTTCAACATACCGCTGAATTCTTCTACTAATTCATCTAATCCCATTGTAGGATAATAATTCCCATTTTTCTCTATGGCCACTATGGTTTCAAATGTTCCATTGAGGTCAAAATCATCATAGTACATCTTCATAGGAAATTCTTTTGATGATTTAAATTTGGAATTCATTCCCCAATTACCCACTACATAATCTTGATCGCCATCTTGATCAATATCAAATGCAGCTATTGATTGCCATAAACCATTCAATTTTTCAGGCAATACACTATCTGTAATTTCTTTGAAATTCCCTTTACTATTGGCGAAAAATTTAGGTTTCATCCATTCGCCAACAACAATTAAATCTAGATTTCCATCTTTATTAAAATCAGTTACAATAGCATCTGTAACCATTCCAATTCCAGAAAAAGTGGCCGCTTGCACAATAGTAAAAATGCCTTTATTGTTATTGAATAAATAACAGTCTGGCATCTTTCCAAAACTATTGTACTTTGAATTGTTCCCAATAAACAAATCTAAATCACCGTCTTTATCGTAATCAAACGCTTTAATCACCGATGCATTCATTGCCTTCGTTTCAGGAAAAATACTTTTAGTCAAACTAGCTCCTAAATACAGACGATGAACCAAATCAGCAGCAAATTGTCCACTTCCTGAAGCTACAATTAAATCGTTTTGACGATCCCCATTAAAATCAGCAATAACTGCTGACGCATCTTCATAAATAGAATCGGAAACAATAGATGTATACTTCTTTCTTGTAAATCCATTCCCATTTTGAAGGTATATTGCCGCTTGTTTTCCTTGTGCCCCTCCAAAGAAAACATCACTTTTTCCATCATTATTTAAATCGCCAATAACTGTTGCAGGTCCGCGATCCGAACGTTGGTATGGAATCAATTTTTGGGCTGTAAAATCAACAAAATCATTTTCTTGATGTATAAAATCAATTCCTAAATTGGTGGTTGATTTTTTAAAAACAGGTAGCACTCCAGCTTGTAAGGTTGCATAATTAAATGATTTTCTATTCTTACTGGGCTTAACCGTAAGAGTTTGATTCGTTTTTACCTTTGTTAGCGTTTGGTATGTTTTATCGGGCCAAATGATTTTAACAGAATCAACCTGAGTGCTATTTCCAAAACCAAAATGGGCTATAGGTTCTGAACTGGATTGAAATCCACGTGCCGTTTGAATGTCTTTAAACTGCTTTTGTCCTTTGACATATGAGATGACTTTAGCGCCAACACCAAAAGTGTTTTTCCCTCCAAACTGTAGTTTAATTTTTAAATAATTCGCTTTTTCGTTAGTGGTATTGATATAAATTGAAGCAACACTATTTAAATTATTAGTCACAACGTCTAAATCACCATCATTATCTAAATCGGCATACGCACCTCCATTAGAAATAATGGAATCGTTTTCTATCCAATCGTTAGAACGATTTTTAAATTGTAAATCTTTAGACCCTTGAAAGATGTAATTAGTAACATTAGCCGAAGGCATTTTATTCAAAGCTTGTTTGTCTAACAATTTAGTCGAACTTAACTTGGTTTTTATACTTGCATTCGAATAGTATTTGATGTAATCCAAATCGTTTGGTCTTTTTGGGATTCCATTGCATACAAAAATATCTTGTTCACCATCTTGGTCATAATCAGCAAATAAAGTACTCCAACTCCAATCAGTTGCTGCTACACCACTCAAAAGCGCAGTTTCAGTAAAATGCTTACCTCCTTGATTGATTTGCAACATGTTTCGAGTATACTGATAGTGGTAGCCTAACTTTTCTGTACGGTATTTTAACATTTGTGGGTTGTCATCACCTGCAGATGATTTTAAAGCAGTTTCGTCCTCAGGAAGCATGTCCAAAGTCATTAAATCTGGAAATCCATCGTGATTAATGTCGGCAGCATCTACACCCATAGAGAAGCGGCTGGTATGTCCAAAATAACTTTTCATAGACTCGGTAAAAGTCCCATCACCATTATTCAAATAATAATAATCATCTTCGTGAAAATCATTAGAAACATAAATATCTGGATTGCCATCTAAATTAAAATCAGCAATAGCTATTCCTAAACCATATCCGTTTGCTCCACCAAAAATTCCTGCTTTTTCGCTTACGTCCACAAAATGACCGTTGTTGTTTTGAAACAACTTATCACCGCTTTCGTAACTTCTTTTATTTCTAATATCCGCTTTTCCATAAGAGGACTCTGAATGAATCGCATGATTCAACAAATACATATCCAAATCTCCATCATTATCATAATCAAAGAATGCAGCCGATGTACTGAAATTGTCTAAGTCTAGGCCATATTCTGCAGCACGTTCAGTAAACGTATTGTCTTTGTTGTTAATGTACAATTCGTTGTGCCCTTCAAAGCCGTTGATTCCTACTACAGCACAAACATAAATATCCAAATAACCATCGCCATTAACATCCGCCATTACAGCCCCTGTGTTCCAATCGCTTTCGCCTTCAACACCCGCTTTGATAGAAATATCTTCAAATTTATTTCCGCCTTTATTCAGGTACAATTTGTTTTTCCCTTGGTTAGACGTAAAATAAATATCTACCAAACCGTCATTATTGATGTCGCCTAGCGCCACTCCGCCCCCATTATAGTAATACAGATAATCTAAAATAGAAATCCCTTTAGATTCATCCAATTGGTTCACAAACTGCACCTTACTTTCGTCAGGAGACAATTTGTCAAACAATTGTTTTTCTTTTTTGGAACAGCCCGAAATAATAAGTGAGGCTACAACTATTTTGATGAAATTATTCATTGATAGTAAACAGTTTAGGTGAGCCATTATTCACTACCGCTATAAATGAAGTGGTTTTATTTTTAGTTCGAATAGTTTTCATCTTTTGTACTTCGCCAGTAATAAATAGTCCTGATTTTGGGTATGATACTAGACTAAATTTTCCTTTTTTATTTCCCAATAAAACACTTCCGTGACTGGCATCCAAACGACCAAATTGAGGTTTGAATTCGTATTGATTGCCTCCTAAAACAATATCTAAAATTCCATCTTTGTTGATATCCATCACACAAGAAGTGTTGACAGATGACAACTGCGCCTCTTGAGGCATTATCTGTATTTCAAATTGACCATTGCCTTTGTTTATAGCAATGATACTTTCTTGAATAACTGCCACTTTTTGTAAGGAATTAGTAATCACTTCTGGCGAAAAAATCTCTTGAATGGATTTCTTAGCATAATCGCCATAACTCAAGTTTTTCTTCTTGATAGAAGGGATTTGTTTTGCCAATTCTTGCTTCAAATTAATTGGCATGTCTTTTCCATCGATTGTTCGTGTAGTAATTTGTTCAATCGTTCCGTTACTATCAAAATCATTAGTAAACAATCGCATCGGATTTTTAGCTGTTGCTTTGTACGATGTATTTGTTCCTTTATTCCCTAGAATGAAATCTTTTTTGCCATCCTTGTTTAAATCAACGCATTGTACTGAATTCCAAAACCCAGTGTAGTCCGTTAAATTGGATTTAAAAACAGTCAAACGTTTTCCTGAATTTCTGAATATTTGAGGCGCAATCCAATCGCCAACAACGATTAAATCTTTCTTCCCGTCATTATCAATGTCTTCCCAACCGGCATCTGTAATCATTCCTGCAGTATTTAGCTTAAAAGCTTTTTTATCAATAACATTAATGAAATTTCCTTTTCCGTCATTTTCTAATAATAAATGTTTTGGGTCGATACCATACACTCCGGGAACACTTCTACTACCTATAAAAATATCTACATCACCATCTTGATCATAATCGTAAGGAGCAATAACGGCAACATTGGCATTTGCAGAAGGAATCGCAGTTTTGGATTTTGTAAAAACTCCTTTTCCGTTGTTCAAATACAAACGACTTTTAAAATTTTCTGGACTGGTTCTTTCATTGCCACCAGAACCTACTACTAAATCCAAATCACCATCACCGTCTACATCGAGAAAACTAGCGGCAGTATCTTCAAAATTGGCATCAGCTTCTAGAGCTGCTTGGGAAGTTAGACTAAAATTAGTTCCTTTATTTATATATAGTTTTCCAGATTGTCCTTTGGCTCCGCCAATAAATACATCCTCATTTCCATCGCCATTAACATCCCCAACAGCTAATGAGGGGCCTTCTTGAGAAAGCATTTTAGAGATCAATCCTTCATAATCAAAATCAATGAAATCATTTTCTTTGTGCGCTACCCAGTTGGAAGCAACTTCTTTTAATAGTGGTTTTGTAGTTGTTGTTTTAACTACATAGTCTGATGTAGCATTCGCAATTGATAAATTAACAGTGGTGTTTAAAGCAACTTTTCTAATCATTTGCGTTTTGCCATTTGGCCAAATAACCTGCATTGAATCCACTTTTTTGGTTCCTAAACCAAACGTCATTACATAATCTACAGACGATTGAAAACCTCTCGAAGGTATTAACTCCTGACGAATAATTGATTTACCAGAATACAATTCTACAACACTTCCTACTGCAAATTTATTTTTAAGATCACCTTTAAGTTTCACTTTTAAAAAGCGATTGGCTTTATTTTTTTCCGAGTTATTTCTGTAAACAAAAGATTCCATGTTCACATTATTCACTACTAAATCTAAATCGCCATCATTATCTAAATCACCATACGCTGCCCCATTAGAAAAACTTGGCGTATCCAAGCCCCAATTAGTCGCTTTGTTATCAAAGGTTAAATTGGCATTGTTTTTAAAGGCATAATTAGGTATTGGAGTACTTGGCATTTTAGCAATGATCGTTTCTATATCCTCTTTCTGACCCGTCACAACCATTTTTTGCATTAATTCATTGGCAAAAAAGTCCATAAAATCCTGATTAGTCAAATCGTGGTAAATACCATTACATACATAAATATCTTTGAACCCATCATTATCCATATCAAAAATTAATGCACCCCAACTCCAATCTGTTTTTCCAACTCCAGCAAAGTTGGCGATTTCAGTGAAATGAGTTCCATTATTGATATGCAAAGCATTAGACATGTACTGATTAAAGAAATCCATGTTTAATTTTCGTCGTAATAAATCATAATTTTCAAAACTAGTAGTCGTTTTAAGACGCTCATCGCCTTCTGGTAGCATATCGGTGGTGAAGATATCAGCTCTTCCATCATTATTGATATCAGCTAAATCAGCACCCATAGAAGACTGACTCAGGTGAGTTGCCCAGGTTTGAATTTGTTCAGAAAATGTTCCGTTTTTATTATTAATATACAAATAGTCTCTTTCATAAAAGTCATTGGATACATAAATATCTGGATACAAATCCCCATTGACATCACCAACAGTAACTCCTAATCCAAAACCAATCAAACTTCCAAAAATACCCGAAGTCTCACTGACATCAACAAATTTTCCGTTATCATTGCGTAGTAACTTATCGCCACCGCCTTTTAAAATGTCAGCCACTTTCCAATCTTTGTCACGCAACTCTCTTTTATTAGAATAGTTCAAAGAACTCACTGGAATAAAACTATTATTTAAAATATAGCAATCTAAATCGCCATCTTTATCGTAATCAAAAAAAGCGGCATGAGTAGTAATTCCAGTATCTGCTAAATTGTATTCAGCCGCTTTTTCTGTAAAAGTGCTGTTTCCATTGTTAATATACAATTGGCTTTTTCGAATGGCATCAATATTGCTTCCTGCATCCAAAACATAAATATCTAAAAACCCATCACCATTAATATCGACCATCACCACACCGGTTGACCAAGCCTTTTTCCCTTGAATGCCTGATGCAACTGAGATATCTTCAAATTTGAACTCCCCTTTATTGAGATACAATTTATTAGCACCCTGATTTGAAATAAAAAAAACATCGGCTAATCCATCATTATTGATGTCCCCAATGGCTACACCACCTCCATTATAAAAATTTCGGTATTTAAAAATGTTCATATTCTCTCCATTTTTGACCTCATTGGTGAAATCGATACCCGTTTGAGATGCATCCAATAGCGTAAACAAAGAATCAGAATTGCCCTTAGAACAACTCACAAAAACAGATAAAGAAACAAACAAAAGCAGGCGGTACAACATGGTCAAATGAAGATTTATTTTATAACTATAATAAGGAGCAATTTATGTAAAAAGGAGTAGATAAAAAAATTAAAAATAGCTTAAAAAGTACTAAAACTAAACTACAATTTACAAAAAAAGAGCCCTAAGGCTCTAAAAAAAATGAGGAGGGTACTTACCCTCCTCATTCTATTCAATCAAAATCAAGATTATTAATAACCAGGGTTTTGAGTTAAGTTAGCATTAAATAATGCCTGAGCAGGAATTGGATATAAAACATATTTCTTATCAGAAGTATATGGTTTTAAACCTCTAGCAGCAAGGAATTTTCCAAAACGAATAGCATCGTTTCTTCTCCAACCTTCCCACCATAATTCTCTACCTCTTTCAGCATAAATACCATCCAACGTAGCAGGAGCAGGAGCAACGCCAGCTCTAGTAGCTAAACGCGTCATAATGTCTCCAACTGATCCTGAACCACCTCTAGCTATGGCTTCTGCTTTCATTAACAAAGCATCTGCATAACGCATCAAGATTAAATCATTATCTGGTTGACCAATATTATCAAAATCTGGCACATATTTAAAAGCACGTACACCTGCAGTTTCTAAAGATTTACCTGAAGTAATCAAAGTCACTTCTTTAGAATAAACTAGATTGTTTCCATTTCTATCTTTTAAAGCCTCTGTTCCGCCTGGTTTGAACATTTGTCCTTCCAAGAATCCAGCAGGGTTACCAAAGTTTCTGATAATATCAGGAGTACTGTAAGTTCTTCGAGCATCAGCTGCATTAAAATTACTGTAATAATCTGCTACAGTCGCAAATCCATTCCATCCGTCTGGAGTTTGGTTGTAGTGATTAGACATTCTCCATTTAGACTGCATGTTTCCACCGTCTCCCCCTTTATTATTTTTAGAAGAAAAAATAATTTCGGAAGAAGTATTGTTATTAGGTGAAAAGTTCAACCAATAGTTAGCAGCTAAAGTATTTGAAATAGCATCTACATTTTGAACTACTTTAGTCATATCAGCAGCAGCAAATGTGTATGGTCCTGCTGGATCAGCAGCAGTAAATACGGCTTTGTTCAAATAGAATTTTGCCAATAAAAAATGTGCAGCATCTTTGTTAGCAATACTTGCATCGTTAGCAGTTCTTGCAGGTAAAGCACCAATAATAGCTTCTAATTCTTTAATAAAAAATTCAGTTGCTTCAGCACGTTTCCATACTTTAGGATCGTCAGTCAAAGCTGAACCAGCTGGTCTGTAAGGCGCTTGTCCAAACAAATCAATTACATTATAGTAGTACCAAGCACGTAAGAAACGAGCTTGAACTACTTGAGCAGCAGTACCACCATTCTCAATTACTAAATTACAATTGTAAGCATTTGATAATAAAGAATTCCAAGCATTACGTACTTCTGGATGATCTGGAGCCCATGTATGTGTGTGGATTTGTCTCCAAGCACCATTATCATCCCAGTCACCTCCACGCGTAGGTCCAACCATCGCGTCAGTTGACATTTCATCCATTGCATACACACCACCTTGCCCATTGAAGTCTCTCAACCCCTCGTAAGCAGCTACTAATGAAGCAGCAGTATTTGTTGCATTACCGGCAGAATCTTTAGTGGGTACACCATCTAAGATTTCTTCATCTAGATTTGTACAACCAATACTAAAAGAAGCTATACCTAAGTATAAAAATCCTTTAATTAAATTATTTCTTTTCATGATTAAAAGTATTAAAAAGTTACATTAAGACCTAAAGCAAATGCTTTTGAACGTGGGTAAGACAAGTAGTCAATACCAGCAGAAGGAACTCCATTTAATGTTTTGTCAGTGTTTACCTCAGGATCAAATCCAGAATAGTTAGTAAACAACAACAAGTTTTGACCGTTTACAAAGAAACGTGCTGATTTGATTTTCATTTTCTCTAAAGCAGCCCCTGTAAAAGTATATCCAAAAGTCAAGTTACCCATTCTTAAGAAATCTCCTTTTTCTAAGTACTTAGTAGATGGTGAATTTGGATCTCCAGCATCTTGTGGAGAAGTAGCTACACTAGCAGGTACGTTTCTTCCACCATTGAAAGCTCCTTTAAAGAAGTATGCATTAGCCGTATTGTTATACAAATAGTGACCAAAAGCTCCGTAGAAAGAAACCGCTGCATCAAAGTTTTTGTAAGCTACATTAGTAGAGAAACCTAAGTTCATTTTTGGCAAACCTTGTTTTCCCACTAACTTTTTAGCCGCTAAACCTAAAGTAGCATCCGCACCAGCAGCATCTGCATAGATTGAAGCTCCAGCTGCATCGTATCCTCTAAACTCATACATATAGTAGCTGTAAATTGGCTCATTGTTAGTTACAACTTGAGAAAATGCTCCAGTTAAACCTTGACCATTCAAGCCACCTGCTTCAAGAAATCCAGCAAAGTTTTCCATTGTATTAGATAAGAAAGAAGCATTAGCAGAGATATCCCAAGTTAAATCTTGTGTATCGATCAATTTGTAATTTGCACTTACTTCTAAACCTTTGTTAATCAAATTTCCTGCCAAATTTACAAAACGTGGAGATGGTGGACCTGGCTGAGAAGTAGCCGCAGGTACAGGGAAAATCAAATCCTGTGTATCTCTCATGAAATAATCAACAGAACCTGTAAATCTATTATTGAATAAAGCAAAATCTACTCCCAAACCTGAAGATGTAGTAGTTTCCCATATCAAGTTTGCATTAGCTCCAGAATCACTTTCTAACTTTCCGTTTATAAGGTAAGTTGAACGAGCGACTGCAGAATTCACTGCAAACTCTTGGTTACCAGTAATACCGTAGTTAGCTCTTAATTTAATACTGTTTACTAAACCAACTTTGTCTTCAAATACTTTGTATCCTAAACCTACTGCAGGGAAATAATCGTATTTGTTGTTCGCTCCTAACTTAGTCGAACCATCAGAACGTAAAGATGCAGTAATTAAGAATTTCTTGTATAAAGTGGCATTAACCCTTCCAAAGAAAGACTGTAATTCGTTTCTATTTCTGAATGAAGACGCACGGTATTCATTTTGCAAACCTCCTTCAATATTATCGATTAAGTTAGTTTGTTTTGGATCAAAACCTTTTGCAGAAAAATTACTTCCACTTGCAGTGTAATCATAGTAAGAATAACCTGCCAAAGCATCAAAAATAAAATTATCGTTGAATGTTTTATTGTAATTCAAAGTATGCTCAAAAGTTCTACTCATTCTTTCGATTTGAGTTACACCAGCTTGTCCAAATTTAACTACAGAAGAACCTGGAGCAGTTGCTTGTGCAACGTTTTGAATTTGAATACCTGGAGACAATTGAGATTTTCTTGTAGAATTAGAAGTCTCCACACCAAATAGGAATTGGTAGTTCAAGTTATCGTTGATTTTCAAAGTAGATTTAATACTCGCTAACAATTTGTTAGTATTTGTATAATCTGTGTAAGCATCAGATAATAAAGCTGGATTCAAGAAAGAGTTGTTAATTCCAGACCCACCATTAGGTGACATATTATATGAACCATCAGTGTTAGTTAATCTATCCGTTGGGTTCCAGTACATTGCAGCACCGATTAAGTTACCAATAAAACCTGCATCATTTGAAATCAAAGCTGCCTGGTCTCTCAAATTAGAATAATTTACTTTAGTATCAACTTTTAAAGCGCCTCCAAAGAAATCGTTTGAGTTGTTTAAAGCAAAAGTATATTTGTCTAAACCAGTTTTGTTAACGATACCTTCTGTGTTAGAAGCGCCGATGGACACACGTGTAGATGAGTTTTCAGTTGACTTAGTGAAAGACACATCATGGTTTGATGAAAATGCATTTCTCATGATAGCATCTTCCCAGTTGTAACTTCTTGACCCGTTATCTTTTCCACCCTTAGCTACAAATTCGTTGGCTGACATTAACTCCAAATTACTTGCCAATGAGCTGAAAGTAAATGAATTAGAGTAAGTTAATTGTGGCTCTTTCGATTTTGATTTTTTAGTAGTAATAACTACAACACCATTTGCTCCACGAGAACCATAGATAGCTGTAGAAGACGCATCTTTTAAGATAGTCAAACTTTCGATATCATTTTGGTTGATAAAGTTCAATGGGTTTCTTGCAGATTGACTTCCTAAACCAACATCATTTCCTGGAGAAACATCTCCACCATCCAAAGGCACACCATCAACAACGATAAGTGGTCCATTTCCAGAACGGATAGATGAATTACCACGAATTCTGATGCTAGCAGCAGCTCCTGGCTCACCACTTGACTGCGTTACTTGAACACCAGCAACCTTACCTCTTAATAAGTCAGCAGGGTTAGGCGCTCCAACATTGTCAAAGCTTTTTGAACTCAATTGATCAACTGCACCAGTTGCATCTTTTTTCTTCACAGAACCGTAACCAATTACGACTACTTCTTTCAATTCTGCTGAATCTTCTTTTAAAGTAACATTTACATTACTTCTTCCTGCTACATTTACTTCTTGAGTTTTAAGACCAATGTAACTAAAAACTAAAACTGCGTTTGAGCCAACATTTTTGATAGTAAATTTTCCATCAAAATCAGTTTGTGCTCCTTTTGTAGTTCCTTTAACTAATACAGAAGCCCCTGGAAGAGGTCCGCTAGCATCGGAAACAGTACCTGACACATCTTGCGAGTATGTCAAACTTGTACATAGCATGGTTAGAAAAACCATCAAGCCTTTAAGTAGACTATTTTTCATACGTAATAAATAAGTTGGTTAATAAATGGTTTGTTTTAAATTATGGAGTCAAACATACTATATTTTTTGGGAAAAAATTAAGAAAAATGCAACTATATCGATTTCGCTGTATCGAAAACGTTTTCGATTAAAAATTGATATCGCAAAAAAAGAGTTTTAAAAATACACTTATTGCAAAAAAAAACGACTAAAAAAACACATTTAATAAGATTTATTTAGATGTATTGACAAATCAATGAATTTTCTTTATCAATTCAATAAAATAGTTGCGATTATTGCGAATTCTTCAAAAACGCAAAAAAAGGTGCTTAAAGTAAAAAAAACGAAAATTATTAGGTCTTGATTTTTTGTTCTAATCAATCCATTTCTAAAATGAATCCAAATGACAATTTCGACAACGTTTTCGACTATGTAATGAAACGATACTCATTTCGTTTTGTCAATTGTATGTAAAAGAATATTATTTTTAAACACTTTAAATTTTAAACATGAAAAAACTAACATTGAATTGCTTTATTGTTTTATCTCTGCTAGCAAACTGTCTTTCAGCCCAGAAAAATAGAACCATAGAAATCTCAAGCTCAAATACAATAGCTACTAATTCCTCTCTATGGCACAAAGAGCCTTACCGTCCACAGTTTCATTTTTCTCCAGAAAAGAAATGGATGAATGACCCTAACGGAATGGTATACTATAAAGGGGTTTACCATTTATTTTATCAATACTATCCCGAAGACATTGTTTGGGGTCCTATGCATTGGGGACATGCAACTAGCTCTGATTTAATTCATTGGAAGCATCAACAAATCGCTTTGTACCCAGATGAATTAGGTTATATTTTCTCAGGGAGTGCTGTAATGGATATTGAAAACACCTCTGGTCTTGGCACTAAGGAAAATCCAGCGATGATTGCAGTTTTTACCTATCATAATATGGAGTTTGAAAAAGCAGGTAAAATAAATACTCAAACTCAAGGACTGGCTTACAGTTTAGACGAAGGAAAAACCTGGAAAAAATATGAAGCAAATCCTATCATCAATAATACTACTCTTAAGGATTTCAGAGATCCAAAAGTATTTTGGAATGCAGCAACGAAACAGTGGAATTTAGTTCTGGTTGCTGGAGATCGTGCACAATTTTACACTTCTTCCAATTTATTACAATGGAAATTGGAAAGTGAATTTGGTCAAGATAAAGGTGCTCATGGAGGTGTTTGGGAATGTCCAGATGTATTTCCTCTTAAAATCAACGGTACAAAAGAAGAAAAATGGGTACTCTTAGTTAGTATCAATCCTGGCGGTCCTAATGGAGGCTCAGCCACACAATATTTTGTAGGGGATTTTGATGGAAAAAAATTTACTACCAATCAAAAAGAAACGAAATGGGTGGATTATGGTACTGACAATTATGCTGGAGTCACCTATAATGATGCTCCCAACGGTGAGAGACTATTTGTAGGATGGATGAGTAATTGGAATTATGCTCGAAACACACCAACCACCAATTGGAGAAGTGCTATGACTTTGCCAAGAACCCTTTCTCTTTCAAAAATAAATGGAGATTATGTACTGCAAAGCAAACCCGTTGCACAAATCAACACAATAAAGACTACTGATTATTCTGCCAAAAAAATGGTTGTCTCCAAAGAAAACGCAACTACTTTAAATTACAGCAATTTAAACCAATCTCAAATTCATTTTACAGCAGAAAATAAAAACCTTAAAATTGTTTTTTCAAATGATGCAAACGACTCTCTGGTTTTAGAATATGATGCAAAAAACAAATTGTTTTCTGTTGATCGACGTCAGTCAGGAAAAGTGGATTTTGAAAAAAGTTTTGGCGAAAAGATTCATACCGCTCCCACTGAAAATTTAACCACTGCAATAATCGATTTTCAAATTGTAGTGGATTGGTCGTCTATTGAAATTTTCTTAAACGGAGGAGTATATTCGCTAACAGAACAAATTTTCCCCATTCAACCTTACAACAAACTTACTATTCAGTCCAACGACAAGCAAGTAATTAAAAATATAACTATCGACTCTCTAAAAGGAGTTTGGTAAATTGCATTTTTTCAATTCAAAATTAACTCAACCAAAAATAAATAAAATGAATAACGTTAGAAATTGGTCACTTACCGTAGCTGTTGCGGGATTTTTATTTGGATTTGACACTGTTGTCATCTCAGGCGCTAACTTACCTATCAAGGAATTGTGGCACACAACACCATTGTTTCATGGAATTTTTATAATGTCAATGGCTTTATGGGGTACCGTTTTAGGTTCTTTACTTGGAGGCTTTCCTTGCGATAAATGGGGGCGAAAGAAAACTTTATTCTGGATTGGTATATTGTTTTTGGTCTCGGCTTTAGGTTCTGCACTAGCACCCAATCCATATGTATTTTCATTTTTTAGATTCATTGGCGGTATTGGAGTTGGAGCCTCATCAGTAGCGGCACCCATTTATATTTCAGAAATTTCAACACCAGCCAACAGAGGAAAGCTAGGTACATTATTTCAATTTAATATTGTTTTTGGAATCCTAATCGCCTTTTTTTCAAATTACTTATTTGAAGGGATTGGAGGAATAAACGACTGGAGATGGATGGTGGGAATTGTAGCAGTTCCAGCTTTAATTTACAGCATTATTGTTTTGCAAATACCTGAAAGTCCACGGTGGTTGATTCTTAAAAAAAGAGATGATGTTGTTGGATTGCAGGTGCTTGAAATGATTTATAATAAGGAAGAAGCTTTAGAGAATTTTAATGAAATCAAAAAAGATGTTGTAGCAACAAAGGTAAAAGAAACTATTTTTTCAAAAAAATACCAGTTACCTATTATATTAGCTTTTTTATTAGCTTTTTTTAACCAACTTTCAGGAATTAATTTCATTTTATATTATGCTCCAGAAATTTTAGAAATGGCAGGTTTAGGTTCCAAAGAGTCATTATTAAATTCGATTTTAATTGGTGTTACAAATCTCGTTTTTACTCTTGCAGGGATGCGTTTGATTGATGTCTTGGGCCGTAAACAATTAATGCTCATTGGTTCCGTAGGTTACATATTGAGTTTAGGAATGGTAGCTTTAGCTTTTCATAACAACCTAGGTTCACTAGTATTAATGGTATCAATAATGGTATTTATTGCCTCGCACGCCATTGGACAAGGAGCTGTAATTTGGGTTTTTATTTCGGAAATATTTCCAAATAATGTTCGCGCTAATGGACAATCCTTTGGAACAGGAATTCACTGGATTTTTGCAGCATTAATCACTTTAGCTGGTCCTGTAGTGATTGATATTTTTAAAGAGAATCCGTGGCCGATTTTTGCTTTCTTCGCTTTTATGATGGTACTTCAATTGATTTTTGTTTTGTTTATGATGCCAGAAACCAAAGGATTATCGCTAGAGGAATTAGAACATAAAATGCTTAAAAAATGAATTCAACAATAAACAAATCAAAAATAGTTTGCTTTGGCGAGGTTTTATTTGATGTATTCCCAACTCATACAAAAATTGGCGGAGCCCCTCTAAATGTTGGTTTACGATTGGCTTCACTTGGAATCGAAACCAAAATTATCAGTCGAATTGGTCAGGATGCAAAAGGAAAGGAGCTTTTAGATTTTATCGAAGCAAATGATGTAAGTACAACTTATATTCAAACCGACAGCCACTTTTCAACCGGGGAAGTTACAGTAAAACTTGACGAAAAAGGATCCGCTTCTTACACCATCAATTATCCTGTAGCTTGGGACAAAATCGAAGCTACACCTGAAGCACACGATATTGTTTCCTTAGCAGATGCAGTCGTTTTTGGTAGTTTAGTTTGTCGAGACACCGCTTCTTATCAAAGTTTATTAAGCTTATTAAACGTTGCTAAATACAAAATATTTGATGTGAATTTAAGAGCGCCTTTTTATACCAAAGAATTGCTTTCAGACTTAATGAACAAAGCTGATTTTATCAAATTTAATGATGATGAATTGTATGAAATTAGCGCCAATTTAGGTTCTCCATATCATTCATTGGAACAAAACATGCTGTTTATTGCTGAGAAAACAAACACCCAACATATTTGTGTCACTAAAGGAAGTCACGGGGCGGTATTATTTTATAACGATCAACTATTTTACAATAGCGGCTACAAAATAACGGTGGCTGATACTGTGGGCGCAGGCGACTCTTTTTTGGCTGGATTGTTGTCCAAATTATTGGCAGGAATTGCACCACAAGAGGCCATTAATTTCGCCTGTGCTTTAGGAGCATTAGTAGCTCAAGAAGAAGGGGCAAATCCAAAAATTTCACCTGAAGCTATTGCTGAATTTATGCAAATCTAGACCATGGATTTAAAAATAAACCACATACAACACATTGGAATTCCAGTTTCCAACCTTCAAAAATCAATTGCTTTTTATGAGCAATTCGGTTTTAAAAATGTCATGCCATCAACCTTTGAAATTGAAGGTGAAAAAGGTGGAATTGTCGCCATGATGCAACGTGGCACTATGATTTTGGAATTATACCAAATGCCAGCCTCTCACCTGTCCGAAATTGCTAATAGAAAAGACGGACATATTGACCACGTTGCCTTTGATGTAGATGATATTGATTTAACTTTCAAAACACTGAAAGAAAACAATTTCACCATTCTTGAAACAGAACCTGTTTTCCTGGATTTTTGGAATAAAGGCTGTAAATATTTCAATATTTTAGGTCCTGACGGAGAACGTTTGGAGTTCAACGAAATCATTAAATAAAAACTAAATTTTGACTTACTTATGATTAAAAAACAATTACTATTAATTGCCTTATTTTTTGCTTCTTTGGCTTCTATGACAGCACAAGAAAACAAAACTACTATTGTTAAAAGTAGCGATGCAAAATGGTGGAAAGAAGCCGTGATTTACCAAATTTACCCTCGAAGTTTTAAAGACAGCGATGGAGATGGAATTGGCGATATTAAAGGGATTATTTCAAAATTAGATTACCTGAAAAGTTTAGGAATTGACGCGGTTTGGCTAAGCCCTATTTATGATTCTCCAAACGATGATAATGGTTATGATATTAGCAACTACAGAGAAATCTTGAAGGATTTTGGAACGATGGCAGATTTTGATCTTTTGTTAAAAGAAATGCACAAAAGAAACATCAAATTAATCATGGATATGGTGGTAAATCACAGCAGTGATGAACACGAATGGTTCAAACAATCCAAAAGTTCTAGAGACAATAAATACCGTGATTACTACTATTGGTGGCCTGCCGAAAAAAGAACTCCTCCCTACCGTTGGAGCTTTTTTGACGTAAAAAGTAATGCATGGAAATACGATGCCACAACCAATGCGTATTACCTACACTATTTTTCTCAAAAACAACCTGACTTAAACTGGAATAACCCTGCACTTCGCAAAGAAATTTATGACATCATGGCGTTTTGGTTGAACAAAGGAATCGACGGATTTAGAATGGATGCTTTCCAATTTATTTCAAAAGATGATACTTTCCCTGAATTACCAAAAGAAATTGTTAAAAACACGCTTGAAATTATCAAATTTTACGGAAACGGACCAAGGCTCCATGAACACATTCAAGAAATGAACCGCGAGGTCCTTAGCAAATACCCAGATGCTATGACCGTTTCAGAAGGAGCAGGAGATTCTCCAGAAGCGGCAATGAAGTTTGTTGATCCAGCTCGTAAAGAGTTGAATTTAGCTTATCACTTTGAAAGTGTCGATATTGGGAATCATGTTCGTGAATTTGGCTTAGTAAAATACAAAGACATATTTTCAAGATATGATGAAGTTTTTAAAGACAAAGGATGGCTTTCTATCTTTTTAGCAAACCATGACCAACCCAGAATGGTAAGTAAATTTGGAAATGACACTCCGCAATTTAGAGCTATTTCTTCCAAAATGCTTTCCACTTTTGTCATGACTATGAGAGGAACTCCTTACAACTTCAATGGAGATGAAATTGGAATGGTAAATATTCGTTTTGACAAAATCGAGGATTACAACGATGTTGATACTCGAAACAAATACGAAGAGCTTAAAAACGCAGGTGGTGATTTACATGCCTTTTTAGAAAACAAGAAACAAACATCAAGAGAGAATGGAAGAACTCCATTTCAGTGGAATGCTAGCGCAAATGGGGGGGTTTACAACAGGAAAACCTTGGTTAAAAGTGAATCCAAACTATACATTCATTAATGCCGAAGCACAAGAAAAAGATCCAAATTCAGTATTGAATTATTACAGAAAATTAGTAAAAGTTCGTAAGGCAAATCCTGTGCTTCAATATGGAAAATACACTCTTTTAGACCGAGAAAATCCAAATGTATTTTCATACCTAAGAGAACTTGATGGCAAAAAAATAGTAATTGTATTGAACTTTACGGAAAAAGAAAGTTCGTATAGTTTAGGATTTTCAACAGAAAAATCAAGAATTTTATTAGCCAATTACCCAAAGTCTAAATCTATAAAAAACAATACATTACGACCGTACGAGGCTGTGATTTTAGAGTTAAAATAAAAGATAATCTTAATAAAAGCGGTTTCAAATGGAAACCGCTTTTTTATTAAGAACTCTTATAATGTTTAAAATATAACGTTAGATTTATAATTTGTAATTATTTAATTTATTGGTTAATCATTTGATAAAAATCAATAATATTGTTGATAAATTTGTATACCAAAAACAAGCTTTAAATTGAGGTAGAACAGAATCAATCTGCTATAACTAATTACTAAGAAACATCAAGATAATGAAAGATATCACTCTTAAAGAAATTGCAACCACCTTAGGAATTTCTATAACGACCGTTTCAAAGGCGCTTAAAGATTATTCTGATGTAAGTGAAACAACTAAAAAAGCGGTTAAGGAGTTGGCGTTGAATCTCAATTATACGCCGAATAGTTTTGCAGTTAATTTAAGAACTAAAGAGTCTAAAACAATAGGCTTAATCATACCCGAAGTATCCCATTATTTTTTTTCAAACATTATTAAATCAATAATTGAAGAGGCAGAAAAGAATGGTTATTTAGTTATTATTTTACAATCTAACGAAAGTCTTGAATTAGAAAAAAAACAAGTCGAGTTATTAATCAATAAAAGGGTAGATGGGATTTTAATTTCGTTATCCAATGAATCAAACAATGATTCTCACATCCAAGAGATAATAGATAGAAAAATTCCTCTTGTGATGTTTGATAAAATCGCCAAACTTGCTAAATGTTCAAAAGTAATAATCGATGATCAAAAGGCAGGTTTTGACGCTACGCAGCATTTGATAGATAGTGGTTGTAAAAAAATTGCTCATATTCGCGGACCTTTAAATCCTCAAAATTCAATAGATCGCTATTTAGGTTATAAAAAAGCATTGGAAAAAAACAACATTCCTTTTGATTCAAAATTAGTCTACACCTGTGAAAAAGTTTCCTTTGAAGAAGGTAAAGAATTTGCAAAACAACTCTTGGAAGACCATCCAGATGTGGACGGCCTTTTTGCTATAACTGATTTAGTTGCCGTTGGCGCCATCGACTATTGTAACTCCAAAGGAATAAAAATCCCTGAGGAACTAAAGATTATAGGATTTAGTAATTGGTTTATGTCTCAAGTAATTAAACCCAATTTGAGCACTATAGAACAACCTAGTTATGAAATGGGCATCACTGCTTTTAATCTCCTTTTAGAAGAAATGACCTGCAGAAAAGAGGAAGAGAAATTCGTTCCAAAAACAATTGAACTTGAAACCAATATTGTGGTAAGAACATCAAGTGAAAGCTAAATCAATTTTTTAAGAAATTGATATTACGCTTTATCCCTTCAAATTTAGTGCGTTTAATTGGCGAATTTTTAAAGACTTTCAAAAAAACTTCTTCCGTAATTTCCTCCCAATCTTTTTTTGAAAAAGATAATATGTCTTGGTTGGGATTGAATAATGGTTCATTGTGCGCTTTGGAAAAACGATTCCAGGGACAAACGTCTTGACATACATCACAACCAAATGCCCAATCGTCCAATTTCCCTTTTGCTGCTTCAGGAAGATTTTCTTTTAATTCAATGGTATAATACGAAATACATTTGCTTCCATCAACCTGATAAGGCGCTATAATTGCCTGAGTCGGGCAGGCATCAATACAGGCAATACAAGTCCCACAATGATCGGTTGTTGGATTGTCGTAATCTAAATCTAGATCAACAATTAATTCTGCAATAAAGTAAAAAGAGCCTACTTTTTGAGTGATAAGATTACTGTTTTTACCAATCCATCCTAAGCCACTTTTAGCAGCCCACGCCTTGTCTAAAACAGGTGCTGAATCTACAAAAGCACGACCTGAAACTTCACCTATTTGGTCTTGGATTGCATCTAGCAATTCTTTTAGCTTCTCTTTGATTACAAAATGATAGTCTTGCCCGTAAGCATATTTAGAAATCTTATACGAATCTTCTCTTTGTAATTCAGAAGGATAGTAATTGAGTAAAAGCGAAATGACACTTTTGGCTCCGTCTACTAATAATCTAGGATCTAAACGCTTGTCAAAATGGTTCTCCATATAAGACATTTGTCCATGACGGTTATTTTTAAGCCAATTTTCGAGTCGGGGAGCTTCATCTTCCAAAAAATCAGCTTTGGATATACCACAGGACAAAAAGCCCAGGCGTAAGGCCTCAGATTTAATAAATTGTGAATATTTTGATTTATTTGAAATAGTAATAGAATTAAAACAAACCTCCTTGGATATTCATTTTCAATTTGCCTAAATGTTGATATGCTTTATCGGTTACTTCACGACCACGTGGAGTACGCATAATAAAACCTTCTTGAATTAAAAAGGGCTCATACACTTCTTCAATTGTTTCACTACTTTCTGAAACAGCAGTAGCCAAAGTTGTTAAACCAACTGGACCTCCTTTGAATTTATCGATAATAGTATTTAGAATTTTATTGTCCATTTCATCCAAACCATGAGCATCAACATTAAGCGCTTTTAAAGCATACCTGGCAATTTCTATGTCAATTGTTCCATTGCCTTTTATTTGCGCAAAATCACGTACTCTACGTAGCAATGCATTAGCGATACGAGGTGTGCCTCTACTTCTGCCTGCAATTTCAATTGCAGCTTCAAGATCAATAGGCATTTTTAAAATACTAGCACTACGTTCAATAATGGTAGTTAAAAGTTCCGTTGTATAATATTGTAAACGAGAGGAAATTCCAAAACGGGCGCGCATAGGCGCAGTCAATAATCCAGAACGGGTAGTCGCTCCAATTAATGTAAACGGATTTAAATTGATTTGAACTGTTCTAGCATTTGGTCCCGACTCAATCATAATATCGATCTTAAAGTCTTCCATTGCAGAATACAAATACTCTTCAACAATTGGACTTAAACGATGAATTTCATCAATAAACAAGACATCACGTTCTTCAAGATTGGTTAGCAAGCCAGCTAAATCGCCTGGTTTATCCAATACTGGTCCAGATGTTATTTTGATACCTACTTGCAATTCATTAGCCAAAATATTGGCCAATGTAGTTTTACCTAAACCAGGAGGCCCATGAAATAAGGTATGATCTAAAGCCTCATTTCTTTGATTTGCAGCTTCTACAAATACCTTTAGATTTTCAAGAATTTGATCCTGACCAGCAAAATCATCAAATGAAAGCGGCCTTAATCTTTTTTCAAGATCAAGTTCTTCTGGATTATATCCGTTTGTAGTTGGATCTAAATTTTCGTTCATAACACAAAGATAGAGAAAGATTACTTAGAAAGTTATAGTAGATAAAAGTTGAAATAAAAAAGCCTCTATAAATAGAGGCTTTTTATATAATTCTAGTGATTCAAAACAACTTCACCTGGTTTCATCGGAACAGTTTGCGGAACAAAGTCTTCGTCATGAGCAGGATTGCTGTAATCATAAGGCCATCTATGAACTTCCGGAATTTCTCCTGGCCAGTTACCGTGCATATGTTCAACAGGGGTTGTCCACTCTAAAGTGTTAGATCTCCAAGGATTCTGTTCGGCTTTTTTACCGTAAAAAATACTAGCAAAAAAGTTGTATAAAAACACTAACTGAAATGCTCCACCAATTAATGCAAAAGTCGTAATCAAAACATTTACATTTTGCAAATCATCAAATAAAGGGAAGTTAGTATTGGTATAATAACGTCTTGGTAAACCAGCTAATCCAATAAAGTGCATTGGAAAGAAAACTCCATAAGCACACACAGCTGTAACCCAAAAGTGAATGTACCCTAAATTTTTATCCATCATTCTACCGTACATTTTTGGAAACCAGTGATACACACCAGCAAACAAACCATACAAAGCAGAGATACCCATAACTAAGTGAAAGTGAGCTACAACAAAATAAGTATCATGTACATTAATATCTAATGTGCTATCTCCAAGAATAATTCCAGTCAAACCACCTGTGATAAAAGTAGAAACCAATCCAATAGAAAATAACATAGCTGGGTTCAATTGTAAATTACCTTTCCACAAAGTAGTGATGTAATTAAATGCTTTTACAGCAGAAGGTATTGCAATTAATAAAGTAGTAAATGTAAATACCGACCCTAAAAATGGGTTCATTCCTGAAATAAACATATGGTGACCCCATACAATTGTAGATAAAAATGCAATTGCAAGAATAGACATAATCATCGCTCTATAACCAAAAATTGGTTTACGAGAATTTGTTGCAATAATTTCAGAAGTAATTCCTAATGCTGGTAATAATACAATATACACCTCAGGGTGTCCTAAGAACCAGAATAAGTGTTCAAATAATACAGGAGATCCTCCTTGATAATGTAAAACTTCTCCAGCAATATAAATATCAGATAAGAAAAATGAAGTTCCAAAACTTCTATCAAAAATCAACAACAAAGCAGCTGACAATAAAACTGGAAAAGAAACAATCCCAATAATTGCAGTTACAAAGAAAGCCCAAATAGTTAAAGGCAATCTAGTCATTGTCATTCCTTTAGTTCTTAGATTAATTACAGTAACAACGTAATTTAATGATCCCATTAACGAAGATGCAATAAATATAGCCATAGAAACTAACCAAAGTGTCATACCAGTTCCTGAACCAGGAATAGCTTGAGGCAATGCACTTAATGGAGGGTAAATTGTCCAACCAGCTGAAGCAGGACCTGCTTCAACAAATAAAGAACAAATCATAATAACACTAGACAAAAAGAACAACCAGTAAGATATCATATTCATAAATCCAGAGGCCATATCTCGTGCACCGATTTGAAGTGGAATTAATAAGTTACTGAAAGTACCACTAAGACCTGCTGTAAGTACAAAGAATACCATTATAGTTCCATGAATGGTAACTAGTGCTAAATAAATATCATTTCGCATTACTCCATCAGGAGCAAACTTGTCACCCAATAAAACATTGAAAATTTTAAATGACTCTTCTGGCCATGCTAATTGCATTCTGAAAAGTAAAGACATTCCAATACCAATGATACCCATGATGATACCTGTGATAAGGTACTGCTTAGCAATCATTTTATGGTCAATACTAAATATATACTTAGTAATGAACGTTTCTTTATGATGATGATCGTGTTCGTGACCGTGTCCTTCTACTGACATAATTATATACTTTATATATTCTTAAATTAATTATTTCATTACAACCTTAGAAACAGTATCCAAAGAAACTGCTGTAGAATCAATAACAGTTCCCTCTGCAGCCGGAGCAGGCTCGTTTGACTCCTTAACTTTCTGAACTAATGATACTTGTTCTTTAAACCATTTTTTATAGTCTTCAGGAGTATCAACCACAATCTTCATCTGCATATTGTAATGTGAAGCTCCACAAATTTTATTACACAACAATAAATAGTCAAAAGTGTAAGGGTCTAAAGCAGTATTACCTGCTGCAACTAATTCAGCACTTTTTTGAGTTCTAATTTTATTAATACGCGCTACTTTCTCAACCATAAAAGGTAATTCTCTATACTCTAAAGTAGTATAAGTAGGAGTAAAAGCAAATTGAGTAACCATCCCAGGAACACAATTCATTTGTGCTCTAAAATGCGGCATATAGGCAGAGTGTAAAACGTCTTGAGAACGTATTTTAAACAATACTTTCTTTCCTTTAGGAATATGTAACTCTGATGCAACAAAATCATCTTGTGCGTTAGGATCAGCTAAATCAACTCCAACATCATTAACTCCGTCAATTAATCTTACGTTTGCTTTACCTAAAACGTTATCAGCACCGGCATAACGCGCAGTCCAACCAAACTGTTTAGCATACAACTCTATAACAATAACATCCTCATCTTCATCAACAAACATAATATTGTTCCAAGCATACAATCCATATAATATAAGACCAGCTAAAACAATTGCAGGAATAGAACTCCAAATTGCTTCCAACTTATTATTATCAGCAAAGAATAACGCTTTTTGATCTTTTTTACCTCTGTATTTAAAAGCAAAATAATGCAATAAAACTTGAGTAACAGCTTGAACAATAAATATTAAAACCCAAGTAATATTCATCAATCTATCAACATCTGTTCCATGTTCTGAAGCTGGAGTATGAAGAGGTAAGTCTCCCCACTTAAATAAACCATAAATAGTAAAAATATAAATGAAAGCTAAAAAGCCAAACATTAAATATCCTTGAACATTATTATCATTATCAGTTGCTATTTGTGAGTCATTCGAATTTGAATTACCTACCTGAGTTAAATCAAATATCTTGGTTAACTGCCAAATTGCAACAGCCAATAAAACTAAAACTATAATTACCAACAAACTTGTCATCTGTTTTTATTTAAATATTATTAATAATGAAAATGTTTACTCTCTTCTATAAATGGATTTCTTTTAGCTAATAAAGGTGCTTTAGTCAATGCAGTAAAGACAACATAAATAAATAAACCTAAAAAGAAAAGAATAGATGCAATTTCAGGAACACCAATAAACCATTGGTCACCAACTGTACCAGGCATAATCATGTTAAAGAAATCAACATAATGACCCAATAATATTACAATTCCTGCCATAACCAATACCCAAGTAATTCTCTTGAAATCAGTATTAATTAAAATTAATAGTGGAAACAAGAAGTTCATAGCTACTGCTCCAAAGAATGGTAAATTATACAATTGGATACGTGTTACATAGTAAGTAACCTCTTCAGGAATATCAGCATACCAAATTAACATGAACTGAGAAAACCATAAGTACGTCCAGAATACACTAATTCCAAACATAAACTTAGCTAAATCATGAATGTGACTTGTGTTAACGTGTTCAAGATATCCTTTAGATTTAAGGTATAATGTAACCATCGCAATTGTTGTAATACCACTTACAAAGAAGCTTGCAAAAACATACCATCCAAAAAGTGTACTAAACCAATGTGGGTCAATAGACATGATCCAATCCCAAGACATAATTGACTCAGATACAATAAAGAATACTAAAAATGCAGCTGACATTTTAAAATTCTTTTTGTAATACAAGTTATCATTAGCTTCATCTTGTGCTAAACAATTTTTTCTTGAATAGTATTGATAAAGGCTCCAACCTAATAAAAATATTGCAGCTCTAACAATCCAAAAAGGAAAATTTAAATACCCTGCTTTACCAGCAATTATATGATCATAAGCACTGCTATTAGGATCAGTTACACCTTCTCCTAACCATACAAATAAATGATTAAAATGTAAACCAGATAATATCAATAAAATGAAAAATAAAACCGAACCAACTGGTAAGTATGATGTTATCCCTTGCATCACTCTGAACAATACTGGTGACCAACCTGCTTGAGCAACTTGTTGTATTGCATAAAAAGCTAAAGCGCCCAAAGCAATTAACATAAAAAATATACAAGCAACATATAAAGCAGCCCAAGGCTTATTTTGTAATTGGTGCAGTACATGAGTCAAATGAGCTTCATGTTCAGCATGAGCATCAACCACATGAGCTTCAGCAGCATGACTTTTATCTTCGTGAGCAGCAGGTGCAGCATGAGAATTTGATTCATGACTTTCAGCCTTAGCAGGATGAGAATCAGGTGCCTCATGTTTAGCAACATCATGACTACCATGACTATCTGCAGCTAAAAGTTTCTCAACTTCTTTAATATCTTTAGGAGCAGTATAAAAACCATACCCAATACCTAAAAGACCAACAGCCATAAGGATTAGAGAAAAAGTTTTTAATTTACTTGAAAATGTATACATATCTTTTACGATCAGTTTGTTCAACAATTATAATTCGCTTTTAAGTTTAAGAACATAGTCAGCAACTAACCAACGCTCTTTTGCATCCAATTGATTGGCATGAGAACCCATAGAATTAAGTCCATAAGTAATTACGTGAAAAATACTTCCTTCAGTAATTGGTCTGTCTGCATAACTAGGTACGCCTAAGAATTTTTCTCTCTCTACTAACTTCCCTTTACCATTTCCAGATGCCCCATGACAACTGATACAATAAATTTCATATAGCTCTTGCCCTTTAACAATATCTTTTTGGATAGAATCTAAAGGTGATTTCAAATTCGCTTTAGCTAATTCGTAGCCTTCAGTAGAATTTTCATATTCATACACATCAAAACCTCTTTTTAAAGAACCAGTAGCAGGAAGTTGACCTTCTTTACCATCTTTAAAAGCGTCAGATTCAGAATACGTCTCATATCCAACAGCTTCGTACATGTTTGGAAAATACTGATAATTAGGAGCAGTTTTATCATGGCACGATACCATTACTGTGGCAAAACCTAATAATAACGTTATTTTAAATATACTTTTCATAACTTTAATTAATGCTTTTCTATAACTTTTACTTCAACAGCTCCAGTATTTTCAAAGAATGAAACTAACTCAGCTTCATTATTATTAACTGCAACTTCCATTAAAAAATGGTCATCTGTAGTTCTTACATCTGGATTCTCTGCTTCTTTAAATGGCCATAATTTACTTCTCATGTAAAAAGTAATAACCATTAAATGAGCGGCAAAAAATACAGTTTCTTCAAACATAATTGGAACAAAAGCAGGCATGTTTTCAATGTAACTAAAACTTGGCTTACCTCCAATATCTTGTGGCCAGTCTTGAATCATAACATAATTCATCATCCAAGTACCAAATGAAATTCCGCATAAACCGTACAAGAAAGCACAAATTGCTAAACGTGTAGGGGCTAGACCCATTGCTTTATCCAAACCATGAACGGGAAATGGACTAAAAACTTCTTCAATGTGATGATGAGCTGCACGTGTTTTCTTTACAGCGTCCATTAAAACATCATCATCATTATATATAGCGTATATTACTTTATTACTCATGGTGTGATTCTTTATTTGCTCTTTCTTTAATGTAATTATCTCCAGTTGCTTTTAATATTGTTTTTACTTCTGCTTGTGCAATCACAGGGAAAGTTCTAGCATACAATAAAAACAATACAAAGAAGAAACCTATTGTTCCAATGAAAATACCAATGTCTACGAAAGTTGGTGAGAACATTGTCCATGAAGATGGAAGATAATCTCTGTGAAGTGACGTAACAATAATAACGAAACGTTCAAACCACATACCAATATTAACGACAATTGATATGATAAATGAGAACATAATACTAGTTCTTAATTTTTTAAACCACATGAATTGTGGAGAGAAAACATTACAAGTCATCATAGACCAGTAAGCCCACCAATAAGGTCCAGTAGCTCTATTCAAAAATGCATATTGTTCGTATTCTACACCTGAATACCAAGCTACAAATAGCTCTGTAATATAGGCAACTCCTACAATAGAACCTGTAATCATGATTACAATGTTCATTAACTCAATATGTTGAATAGTAATATAAGCTTCTAAATTAGATACCTTTCTCATAATGATAAGCAAGGTATTTACCATTGCAAATCCAGAGAATACAGCACCTGCAACGAAATAAGGAGGGAAAATAGTAGTATGCCATCCTGGTATTACAGAAGTAGCAAAGTCCATCGATACAATAGTGTGAACAGAAAGTACAAGAGGAGTTGCTAAACCTGCAAGAACTAAAGATACTTCTTCAAAACGTTGCCAATCTTTCGCTCGACCACTCCATCCAAAACTTAATATAGAATATACTCTTTTGTTGAAAGGTGTAATAGCTCTATCTCTTAACATCGCAAAGTCAGGCAACAAACCAGTCCACCAGAAAACTAATGAAACTGAAAGATAGGTAGAAATCGCAAATACGTCCCATAATAATGGTGAGTTAAAGTTAACCCATAAAGATCCAAATTGATTTGGAATAGGCAATACCCAGTAAGCCAACCAAGGACGACCCATGTGAATAATTGGAAATAAACCCGCTTGAATTACAGAGAAAATGGTCATTGCCTCTGCTGAACGGTTAATTGCCATTCTCCATCTCTGACGGAAAAGTAAAAGTACCGCAGAGATTAATGTACCAGCGTGACCAATACCTACCCACCAAACGAAGTTGGTAATATCCCAAGCCCATCCAACGGTCTTATTTAATCCCCATGTTCCAATTCCTGTAGATACAGTGTATACAATACAACCTAGTCCCCAAAGGAAGGCTGTTAATGCGATTGAAAACACAATCCACCAATGTTTGTTTGCCTTACCTTCAACAGGAGCTGCAACATCTACCGTTACATCGTGATATGATTTATCACCTATAACTAAAGGTTTTCTAATGCTTGATTCGTAGTGAGACGACATAATCCTTTATCTTGTTTCTTAATAAATATTTTTAATAACTAAGTATTTCTAACTTTTACGTGATAAATCACATTAGGTTTTGTACCAACATGCTCTAATAAATGATACATTCTATCATCTGCAACTAACTTAGCCACTTTAGATTCAGTATCATTAATATCACCAAAAACCATAGCTCCTGAAGAACACGCACTTGAACAAGCTGTTTGGAACTCACCGTCCTTAATTGCTCTTCCTTCTCTTTTAGCTTTTAGAATTGTTGCTTGTGTCATTTGAATACACATAGAACATTTTTCCATTACACCACGAGAACGAACATTTACATCTGGATTAACTACCATACGTCCTAAATCATCATTCATATGATAATCAAACTCATCATTTTGACTGTATAAGAACCAGTTGAAACGACGCACTTTATATGGACAATTGTTAGCACAGTAACGAGTACCAACACATCTATTGTAAGCCATATTGTTTTGACCTTGACGGCTGTGCGATGTTGCAGCAACAGGACAAACAGTTTCGCAAGGCGCGTGGTTACAATGCTGACACATAACTGGTTGGAAAGCTACTTGAGGATTATCCCCTGCTTTTTCCATTTCGTTAAATGTGGACAATGAACTTGACAAACCTGCAATATTTTCTTTTCTTTCGTTATCGCCTTCAAAAGTGCTTTCAGAAGAATAGTATCTATCTATACGCAACCAGTGCATATCACGACTTCTTCTTACTTCTGACTTACCAACTACAGGAACATTATTCTCTGCATGACAAGCAATAACACAAGCTCCACAACCAGTACAAGCGTTCAAATCGATTGAAAGATTAAAGTGATGTCCGATTGAACGATCAAATGAATCCCACAAATCAACTTTAGTTGCTTCAACCTCTTTGTGATCTAGAGAAACCATAGGAACTTTATTCCATTCTTTGGCATCTTTAGTGTTGAAAATTTCTAAAGTAGTTTCTTTAATAATATCACCTCTACCCATCAAAGTTTTTTGACCTTGCACACAAGCAAATTCGTGTTCTCCATCTACTTTAACTAATGATACAGATTGTACATTATTAAAACCTTTATATAAAGCGTAAGCATTTAAACCTACAGCCATTTCTTCTTTTAATGCTGCTTTACGACCATAACCTAAAGCCAAACCAATTGTTCCAACAGCTTGACCTGGTTGAACGATTACTGGCACTTTCTCTAACTTATCCCCATCAGCAGTTGTAATAGTAGCATAACTACCATTCAAACCACCATTAGCAACAATTTCATTGGTTAAACCTAATTTCTTAGCATCAGCATTAGAAACAGTAACATAGTTATCCCAAGATACTCTTGTAATTGGATCTGGGAATTCTTGCAACCATGGATTGTTAGCTTGTTGACCATCGCCTAAACCAGTTTTAGTATATAAAACTAATTCTAATGCTTCAGCAGCTTTTGATTTTGATAAAGCTGACGCTGCAGCAGTATAGTCAGCAGAACCTGCAGTTGCAGTTGGAACAGCTCCAACATATACGCCATCATGTAACACTTTATTCCAAGTAGAACCTGCAATTATTGAAGCAGCAGTTCCTTTAATGTAATCATAATAAGTTCCTGCATTACCATTCAAAGACAATAAAACATCTTGAAATTGTTTTGTATTGAATAGTGGACGAATAGTAGGTTGAGTAAGGCTATAAGTACCTTTAGTCAAAATTAAATCATTCCAAGATTCTAAATAATGAGGCACTGGTGCAGCTATAGTAGTTACCGAAGCCGTTTCATCTTCTTTCAAAGAGAAAGCAACTGAAGTAGTTACTTTTTTAAGTCCTTCTACAAAAGAAGCACTGTCTGCCAATGTATAAACTGGATTAACACCACTCATAATTAACGTATGAACACTTCCTGCTTTCATATCGTTAATCAATTGAGCTACTTTTTCGTTAGATCCTTTTCTTATTTGTCTTGTTCCAGAAGTAGTGAAAGCTTCACTAGCTAATTTTTGATTGATAGCTAAAACTAATAATTGAGCATTCTTATCTTGAATTCCAGATACTAATACCCCTTTTGAACCAGCAGCTTTTAGTTGTTGTGCTGCCTTTGTAACTTCTGATTTGAATTGATCATCTAAACTTACCGCAACAGAAGAACCTGTTACAATATTATATATATGAACTAATGCTTGTTTTTGATTAGCTGTTGACATAGGCAAACGCTTATCAGCAGCTGCACCAGATAAAGTCATATTCGCTTCCAATTGGAAATGACGTGACATTTTACCATTCTTAGGAATTCTTCCTTGAGCATATCCTCCATTATAACCACCACCTTGCCAATCTCCTAAGAAGTCAGCACCAACAGATACAATTAAAGAAGCTTTTGAAAAATCATAATCAACTAAAGCTCTTTCTCCATAAACTGTTTCAAAAGCATCTAATGCTTCAGATGACGAAACTGCATCATAAACAACATGTTTAGCATTTGGATTTTTAGCAACAAACTCAGCGATCAATTTTTCAGTTGATGGACTAGCTAAAGTATTAGTCAATAAAACTACTTGACCTCCTTTTGTTTTAGCCTCAACAATACTAGATGCAATTTTAGAATTTACATCAGACCAACTTGCATTAGCTCCTGCAATTTTAGGCTCTTTCAATCGCATACTGTCATACATAGACAATATAGAAGCATGAATCCTAGCATTTGCAGCAAACTTAGCACCGCTAATTGAATTGTTATCAACTTTAATTGGACGACCTTCACGAGTTTTCACTAATAAATTAGCAAAATCGAAACCATCAAAAACAGTTGTTGCATAATAATCTGCTACACCAGGGATAATTTGTTCCGGTTGTAACACATAAGGTATTGATTTATGAACAGGACCCTCACAGGCAGCAAGAGTTGCTGCAGCTGTACTAAATCCAACGTACTTTAAAAAGTCACGACGTGTTGTAGAAGCAGATAAAGAATCACTATTCCCTAAAAATTCATCAGTAGGAATTTCTTCAACAAATTCGTTATTTTTAAGCGCCTCAACAATAGAACTATTTCCGTCTAGTTCCTCAACACTTTTCCAGTATTTTTTGTTTGATGACATATATAAATATTAAAAACTTAATAAATTAATTAATAGTGACACTTACCACATTCTAAACCTCCCATTTGTGCAGCAGTTAACTTTTCTACACCATATTTTTTAGAAAGCTGTTGGTGAATTTTAGTATAATATTCATTTCCTTCCATTTTAACGTCAGTTTTTCTATGGCAATCAATACACCATCCCATTGTTAATGGAGCAAATTGTTTTTGAATCTCATACTCTTCAACCGGACCGTGACAAGTCTGACATTCGATGCCTGCTACAGTTACGTGTTGAGAGTGATTAAAGTAAACAAAGTCAGGTAAATTATGAATACGAACCCATTTAACAGGTTGTGTTTTTCCTGTATAAGTCTGCGTAGCTTGATCCCAACCTACAGCTGTATATAATTTTTGGATTTGCTCGTCATAAAATGCTTTGCTGTATTCAGGAGTTGCAGTAGATTCAGCCACTTCAGATATATTTTTGTGACAATTCATACATACATTCAAAGAAGGAATTCCTCCATTCTTACTTACCCTAGCAGCAGAGTGACAATATTTACAATCAATTTCATTATCACCAGCATGAATTCTGTGAGAATAATGAATTGGCTGAATTGGCGCATAATCTTGATCAACACCTACCTGCATTAAGAAACCATAAACCAAATAAGCACCTGATAACAATAAAAATACTACAGATACAAAAACTAAGAATTGATTTTTAACAAAAGCTTTCCAAATTGGCATACCAGCTTTTATTTCTTTTGGAGCTATTTCTATGTTATTTGCTTTAGCTACTTTTCGAAGCACATTGTTCACCAAGTACAACATAACAACTAAAACCAATAATACTAAAACTAATGCTCCTAAAATTAAATTATTAGTAACCCTACTTTCATTAGTAGCAGCAGGAGCAGATCCATCAACAGCAGGAGCACCAGCAGCAGCTGCAGGAGCTTCCTCTTTTGGAGTTGAAGTATATGCTATAATATTATCAATGTCGCTTTCAGATAATTGAGGAAAAGCAGTCATTACAGACTTATTGTATTCTTCAAATATCTTAACCGCTTGAGGGTCTCCAGATTTGATTAATTCAGAACTATTTTTAACCCACTTGTATATCCATGACATATCATACTTATCAGCAACGCCACGCAATGCAGGACCAGTGGCTTTTGCATCTAGTTTATGACAAGCAGCACAATTAGCATTAAAAAGTTCCTTACCCGCAACAGGATCTCCACCCATCGTAGCAGCAGGTGCCGCCGCATCTTGAGCGAATGAATTTGAATAAGTAATTAGCAACAAGGCTAAACAGAAATAAAATTTCTTAAAGACCGAATTATGGTTATTCACCTTTTTCATATGGTATAAAGATTATCTACTAAAATTTGTGCTGTATTTTTCATTGAAAAAAATTCAAAAAATACATACATTCTTTTTAAACTTGCACAAAAATACGACTTAAGAACTATTCTCAAAACCCTAGAATAGGTATATTTTTAATTTATATTGATTCTAAATAATTTTATTGATTTCCATTTCCATTTGAAATATTACATTTGTATAAAACTATCAGATTATGAGAATTTTAGAAAATAAAATCACTACTCTTACTATTGTACTTACTTTTTTTACAAGTACTTTTTGCCTTTCTCAAAATGCTAAATTTAACATTAACACAAATCTATTCTTCGAGCAGTTAGTGAATGAAAAAAGAAAAGTCAACCCATCCATATCATTAAATGAAAGATATAAAATTCAAATATTTAACGGAGAAAATGAAAAGGCAAAAAAAACAATAATTCAATTTAAACAAGAATTTAAAAATATGGACGCAACCATAATTTTTAAAACACCCAACTATAAAGTTTGGGTAGGCAGTTTTAAAACTAGAATTGAAGCTGAAAGAAATTTAATTGAAATTAAGAAGAAGTATAAAAATGTTTTGCTAATAAAGCCTGGCAAATAAAAATTAAAAACAAAAAACCCCGATAAATCGGGGTTTTTTTATAGCTATATAATTTTATTTCAATTTCTTTTTGATTGCTACTTCATGATACGCTTCAATAACATCTCTTTCTTCAATGTCATTGTATCCTTTAATTTGAATACCACAATCATATCCTTTAGCTACTTCTTTTACGTCATCTTTAAAACGCTTAAGAGCTACTAATTCACCATCAAAAACAACAACTCCTTCTCTTACTATTCGAACTTTAGCATTTCTGGTAATCTTACCATCCATAACCATACATCCCGCAATAGATCCTACTTTAGAAATTTTGAAAATTTCTCTGATTTCTGCAGTACCAAGAACTTCTTCTTTCATTTCTGGCGCTAACATTCCTTCCATTGCATCTTTCAAGTCGTCAATAGCAGCATAGATAATAGAGTAATAACGGATATCAATTTCTTCTTTATCGGCAAGTTGTCTTGCGTTACCAGCTGGACGAACATTAAATCCAATAATAATTGCATCAGATGCAGAAGCCAACATTACATCAGTTTCTGTAATTGCCCCTACTCCTTTATGTATGATATTAATTTGAACTTCTTCAGTAGATAATTTAGAGAACGAATCCGATAATGCCTCAACAGATCCATCAACGTCTCCTTTAAGAATTACATTTAATTCTTTAAACTGACCTAATGCAATTCTACGTCCAATCTCATCTAGAGTAATATGTCGTTGTGTTCTAACTGATTGCTCACGCATCAATTGAGAACGTTTTGATGCAATTTGTTTTGCTTCTTTTTCATCTTCAAAAATATTGAACTTATCTCCAGCAGTTGCTGCACCATCTAAACCTAAAACTGAAACCGGTGTTGACGGACCCGCTTGTAATACAACATTTCCTCTTTCATCATGCATAGCTTTAATTTTACCATGATGCTTTCCAGCCAACATATAATCTCCGATTTTTAAAGTTCCGTGCTGCACTAATAATGTAGAAACGTATCCTTTACCTTTATCCAAGAATGCTTCAACTACGGTTCCTTGAGCTGCTTTATTTGGATTAGATTTTAAATCTAAAATTTCAGCTTCTAATAATACTTTTTCAAGCAATTCTTTAACTCCCAAACCAGTTTTTGCTGATATGTCATGTGATTGGATTTTTCCACCCCAATCTTCAACTAGTAAGTTCATACCCGCTAATCTTTCTTTAATCTTATCCGGATTAGCATTTGGCTTATCTACTTTATTGATTGCAAAAATAATTGGAACACCAGCAGCTTGAGCGTGACTAATCGCCTCTTTAGTTTGTGGCATAATATCATCATCGGCTGCAATTACGATAATAGCAATATCTGTAACTTGAGCACCACGAGCACGCATTGCCGTAAAGGCTTCGTGACCTGGTGTATCTAAAAAGGCGATTTTTTGACCACTATCTAAAGTAACTCCATAAGCTCCAATATGCTGAGTAATTCCACCGGACTCTCCTGCAATAACATTTTCTTTACGAATATAATCTAATAAAGATGTTTTACCGTGATCGACATGCCCCATAACCGTAACGATTGGCGCTCTATACATCAAGTCTTCTTCTTTATCTTCAACAACTTGAATTGCTTCCTCAATATCAACAGTTATGAATTCTACTTCATATCCAAATTCATCAGCTACAATGGTTAATGTCTCAGCATCTAAACGTTGATTCATAGTTACCATTATTCCAAGTGACATACATGTACCAATTACTTTTGTAATAGGCACATCCATCATAATCGCAATCTCGCCAACGGTAACAAATTCAGTAACTTTAATTGTTTTACTTCCTTCGTCGATAGCTCTTTGCTCTTCATCAGATTTCTGACGGTGCGTATCTCTTTTATCTCTTCTATATTTTGCTGCTTTAGATTTTCCTCCTTTTCCTTGAAGTTTTTCTAAAGTTTCACGGATTTGGTTTTTAACCTCTTCTTCTGTAGGTTCTACTTTAGCAACAATAGCAGGTCTATTTCCTTTAACAAAACCAGGTTTAGAACCTCTGTTTGCATTAAAACCACCACCTGAATTAGGTGTGATTTTATTTGGATTCGGAGCACCTGGCTCACCTGGAGTTGATGGCTTAGCAACAATTCGTTTTCTCTTATTTTTAGCCGCATTAGCTCCTGCACCTGCTGCTCCTGGAGCACCTAATTTATTTGGAGTAATTTTAGGATCTTCTTTTTTCTTTTTAGGCTTATTGAACTGAGATAAGTCAATTGTCTGACCTGTTAATGTAGCACCTGATAATTTTTGGTACTGAGTTGTAATCGTCTCGTCTACAGGAGCATCGTCTGAAGCAACTTCTGCAGTAGATTTTTTGTCTTCCTTCGGTGCATTAACCACAACTGGATTTGCCTCTTTTTTGTCTGAAGTAGTTTTTTCTTGTGCAACAGCTACTGGAGAAACTTGTACTTTTTGTTCAATAGGAGTTGGAATAGTTTCAGGTTTCTTAGGGTTAAGATCAATTTTACCAACTTGAATAGGACCTGTTACTACCGCTTTCGCTTTAATAACTTCTTGACGCTCCTCTTCTTGTTTGCGTTTTTCTTCTACTTCTTGCTCACGTTGAATACGTAAAGCTTCTTTTTCTTTTCTTTTTTCTTCACCTACTTCTTTAGAAGCTTCTTTATTCCCCTTATCGCCCGCAAATTGACTTTGTAAGATACCAAACTCACGTTCAGAAATTTTAGCATTTGGATTTGCATCAATAGCAATTCCTTTATCCTTAAGATAATCTACTGCTCTTTCTAACGAAATATTTAATTCCCTTAAAACCTTGTTTATTCTTATTACTCTCTCTTCAGACATAAAACCTTTTTATTATTATCTTTTTATTGTGTTTCTTAATCCCATTAGTAACTTCCTACAATTGGGACTGAGATATTTTGAGAACTTGATTAATTTTCAAATTCTTCTTTTAATATTCTTACTACTTCTAGAATAGTTTCTTCTTCTAAATCGGTTCTTCTTACTAAGTCTTCTATATCTTGTTTTAAAATACTTCTTGCAGTATCCAAACCTATTTTAGCAAATTCGTCTATAATCCATTCTTCAATTTCATCAGAGAATTCAGTTAATTCGATATCGTCTTCTTCGCCACCAGCTACATCTCCTTCACGAATTACATCTAATTCGTATCCAGTTAATAACCCAGCTAACTTAATATTATGCCCTCCTCTACCAATTGCTTTTGAAACTTCTTCTAACTTCAAGAATACTTCTGCTCTCTTCGTTTCTTCATTGATTTTAATAGACGAAACTTTTGCAGGACTTAAAGCACGAGTAATATACAATTGAATATTACTTGTGTAATTAATTACATCAATATTTTCATTCCCTAATTCACGGACAATTCCGTGAATACGTGATCCTTTCATACCCACACAAGCTCCAACAGGATCAATTCTATCATCATAAGAATCAACAGCTACTTTCGCTTTTTCACCAGGAATTCGAACTACATTTTTAACCATAATCAAACCGTCAAAAACTTCTGGAATTTCTTGTTCAAATAATTTTTCTAGGAACACATCTGAAGTTCTAGACATAATAATTTGAGGTTTATTTCCTTTCAATTCAACGCTTTCAATGATACCACGAACATTGTCTCCTTTACGGAAAAAGTCAGAAGGAATTTGTTTTTCTTTAGGTAAAACAATTTCATTTCCTTCATCGTCAACCAAAATTACAACTCTTGGTCTTACATGATGAACCTCAGCAGTATATATCTCACCGATAATATCTTTAAATTGTTTGTACAAATTAGTATTATCGTGTTCATGGATTTTAGAAATTAAATTTTGGCGTAAAGCTAAAATCGCTCTTCTTCCTAAATCAATTAATTTCACTTCTTCAGAAACTTCTTCGCCAATTTCAAAATCGGCTTCAATCTTTCTAGCTTCTGTGAGTGTGATCTCTTCGTTTTCAAAATCTAAATCTTCATCTGCAACGATAACTCGTCGTCTCCAAATTTCCATATCTCCTTTATCAGGATTGATAATGATATCAAAATTATCATCTGAACCGTATTTTTTCTTTAATGCATTTCTAAATACATCTTCTAAAATTGCCATAAGCGTTACACGATCAATAAGTTTATCATCTTTAAACTCTGAAAATGAATCGATTAATGCTAAATTTTCCATGCGAAATCTTTATTTAAAATGTTACTGTAACAATTGCTTCTTTAATATCCGAGTAAGGAAGTTCTAATCTCTTTTGAACAGTTTCTTTTCCTTTACCCACTTTCTTTGGTTCTCTTGCTAGCCAAGACAAAATTACAAATTCATCATTAGCTTCTACCAATTCTGCTTCAATATTTTCAGTTGATGTCTTCACTATCAGTGTTCTACCAACATTTTTTTTATATTGTCTCACCAATTTTAATGGCGAACCTACACCTACAGAGGCTACTTCTAATGAATAATCCTGCTCTTCTCTATCTAAATTACCTTCAATCGCTCGACTTACATCGATACAATCTTGCAACGCCACTCCATTGTCTCCATCTATATTGACAATGATTTTGAAAGCATCTGTAATAGTCAAGTCAATTAAAAAAAGACTTGGCTTATCTACAAGGCATTCTTCTACTAGCGTATTTACTTTTTCTTTGAACGTCATAGTTGTATAAAAAGAGGGGACGATTAGTCCCCTCATTATCTAGATTTAAATAAATAACGATGCAAATATAGTGTTTTTTTTAATATTTAAAATAATCGAATACTTTAAAAATAAAATCTACCTAACAGAATCTCAAAACAACAACTAATCATAACTAAAAAAAGTTCTACGAAATACATCATAAAACTTTTTTTAAAAATATTACTTTAACGAATGTTATAGTTGTTCTTGTACCAAATTAATAATAGCATTGGCATCTAATTCACCTGCTTGACGCCAAACCATTTGACCTTCCTTGTAAATCATAAGAGTTGGAAGCCCTTTTATACGAAGTGCTTCGGCAAGCTCTTGATTTTTATCAACATCAATTTTAATTACTTTAGCCTTGTCTCCTAATGCAGCAGCCACATCTCTTATCACAGGATGCATTGATACTGAAGACTCATTCCAATCAGTGTAAAAGTCAATTAACACTGGAATTTGAGTATTTATAAGTTCTCCAAATTTTGACATAAAACCAAAAATTTAATTATTATAATCCACTTAAAAAGAAACAAATATTATACAAATGTAGTATTTTTAGTTAATTACACTAATTTATTGCCTTTTTTTAGCTCTATCACGGTAATTTCTGGCATTATTCCTACTCTTCCAGAATAAGCATGAAAGCCAAATCCGCGATTTACATAGACATATCGCCCTTTATTTTCATATAGACCTGCCCATTGTTTATACACATATTGTGCCAAACTCCATTTAAAATATCCTGGAATTTCAATTCCAAACTGCATTCCGTGGGTATGACCTGACAATGTTAAATGGAAATTTTTCTCATGATGTTGTACTTCATAGTCCCAATGACTTGGGTCATGACTCATTAAAATTTTAAAATCAGTATTTGACAAGCCGTTTGAAGCCTTATTAATATCGCCTGCTCGCTTAAAATTATGCCCCCAATTCTCAACTCCAACGAGTGCTATTTTTTGTCCCTCTTTTTCTATAACTCTATGTTCGTTTAGAAGTAATTCAAAATCAATCTGACCGTATAAATTTTTAATCGCTTGAAAATTAGCTTCCTTAGCTTCGGGTGTTGGCCAACTAACATATTCGCCATAATCATGATTCCCTAAAACTGAATACTTCCCGAATTTAGGTTTTTTAATTCGATTAAATGTTTCAATCCATGGGAGCATTTCTTTGGCGTGGGTATTGACTATATCTCCAGTAAACAAAATCATATCTGAATTTTGTTCGTTAATCAAATCAATAGCATAGTTAATTTTATCAGGATTATCAAAACTACCACTGTGAATGTCTGAAATTTGAGTGATTTTAAAACCGTCAAATTCTTCAGGTAAATCCGGAAAATAAATCGGTTGTTTAATTACCTTGAAATTATATTTCCCTTCGAAAATTCCATACAACACTGAGATAAATGGAATTGCAGCCAAGCTTAATCCCATTTGACTTACAAATTTTCTTCGTGAAGCCATAAATGGTTGATCTCTATTTTTCTTAGCTAAATAGGTTACCGAGCCTTTTCCAACTCTGAAAAAATCTTCTGCAATCATTACTATTGATAGAACCATTTTTGGAATGTAAACTAATAATGCAGCAGCTAAAACCAGCATAGTTTGTCTAGTTTGACCTACAGATCTATCGAACTGCGATATAGTGTACAAAAAGAAAACAGCTAAAACAAAGGAAAAAATTTGATATGCTACTAGTATTTTTTTTCGCTGCAATAGTGTACGAAGCGATTGATAGGCAAACCATTCAATTGCACCCCAAAAGAGAAAAAAAAGGATCATTACAAAAGCCATTAGTATAATTTTCGAAAATTAGCTTACAAAATAACGACTTAATTTTTTCAAAAAGATTTTTATTGATTAAAATTTAACTCTTAAAGAAAACTTTAGCTCGGTTTACTTATTTTTACCAATTCAATTTTAGAATCAATTTTCAATGTCAACTCAAAAACGTCTTTTCCTTCTTGATGCCTATGCTTTAATCTTTAGAGGGTATTATGCTTTCATAAAAAATCCAAGAATTAATTCTAAAGGGCTTGATACTTCTGCTATAATGGGGTTTATGAATTCCTTGATGGATGTAATAAAAAGAGAAAAACCAGATCATCTAGCCGTTGCTTTTGATAGAGGCGGAAGTGATTTACGAAATGATATTTATCCAGAGTACAAAGCACATCGTGACGCAACACCTGAAGCCATCAAAATTGCAGTTCCTTATATACAAGAATTACTTCGAGCGATGCATATTCCTATTATAGAAGTAAGCGGTTATGAAGCAGATGACTTAATTGGCACTATTGCAAAACAAGCCGAAAAACAAAATTACCAAGTATTTATGGTGACGCCCGATAAGGATTTTGCTCAACTGGTCTCTGAAAATATTTTTATGTACAAACCTGCCCGAATGGGTAATGGAATCGAAATTTGGGGAATTCCAGAGGTTTTAGCAAAATTTGAAATCGATAGACCTGAGCAAGTGATTGATTTTCTTGGTATGATGGGCGACGCGGCAGATAATATTCCTGGTTTGCCTGGAGTAGGAGAAGTTACTGCTAAAAAATTATTAAAGGAATTTGGTTCCATGGAAAACTTATTGGCTAATACCGACAAGTTGAAAGGAAAGATGAAAGACAATATTGAAGCCAATAAGGAAAAAGGGCTTTTATCCAAGACTTTGGCGACAATTTTATTAGACTGTCCTGTCCAATTTAACGAAACGGATTACGAATTATCTACTCCCGATGTAGAAAAAACAGATGCTTTATTCAACGAATTGGAATTTCGTAGGATGGCTGAACAATTTGACGTCATTTTTAGAAAAGGAGAAGCAGCACCAGCAGTTGACGAAGCTAAACTTTATAAAAAACCGCAACCAAAAAGCGAAGATCAATTTGACCTTTTTGGTAGTGCTATCGATGAAGGTTCAGAAGAAACGCGTCATCAATATTATAGTTCATTAGAAAACACGGAACATTCATACCAAATTATTCAGGGCGATTTAGGAATCAAATTATTATTGCAAAACCTACAAAACCAAAAATCAGTTTGTTTTGATACTGAAACTACTGGATTAGACGCTTTACATGCTGAATTAGTTGGGATTTCGTTTTCATATGAAAAAGGAAAAGGGTTCTATGTTCCGTTCCCAGAAAATCAAACAGAAGCTCAAGCCTTAATTGAGAAATTTATTCCTTTTTTCGAAAATGAAAACATTGAAAAAATAGGGCAAAATTTAAAATACGACTTAAAAGTATTGTCTAATTATGGCATTACTGTAAAAGGTAAATTATTCGATACTATGATTGCGCATTATTTGATCAACCCGGATATGCGTCATAATATGGATATTTTATCTGAAACCTATTTAAAATATGCCCCACAATCTATTGAGGCATTAATTGGTAAAAAAGGGAAAAATCAAAAATCGATGCGCGATGTTCCTTTGGAAGAAATCAAAGAATATGCAGTTGAAGATGCTGATGTAACTTTACAACTTTCTGAAATTTTCAATTCCGAATTAGACAAAACACATACTAAAAAACTATTTGAAGAAATTGAAATTCCTTTAGTGGGAGTTTTGGCAAGCATGGAAAAAGAAGGAATCAATCTGGATGTTCCTTTCTTACAATCACTTTCAAAAGAATTAGGAGATGATATTGCTCAATTAGAAAGCCGAATTTATGAAATTGCGGGAGAAAAATTTAATTTGGCTTCTCCAAAACAATTGGGAGACATTTTGTTTGACAAGCTTAAAATTGGCGGTGCAAAACAAAAAAAGACTAAAACAGGACAATATGCTACTGGTGAAGAAATTTTGAGTTATTTGGCCAAAGACAATGAAATTGTAAGTGCTATTTTAGATTGGCGTTCACTAATCAAATTACAAAACACCTATGTTGAAGCATTGCCTTTGCAAGTAGATACCAAAACGAATCGTGTTCATACCGATTATATGCAAACCGTTGCCGCCACAGGTCGTTTGAGTTCTAATAACCCTAATTTACAAAACATTCCAATTCGAACAGAACGTGGAAAACAAATCAGAAAAGCATTTATTCCAAGAGATGAAAATTACACTTTACTCTCCGCCGATTATTCTCAAATAGAACTTCGAATTATTGCCGCTTTATGTGGAGAGGAGAATATGATCAAAGCTTTTCAGCAAGGAGAAGACATTCATAAAAGTACAGCTGCTAAAGTGTTTAATGTGCCTTTAGAAGAAGTAACTGCATCACAACGTAGCCATGCTAAAACAGTTAACTTCGGTATTATATATGGCGTTTCAGCTTTTGGTTTAAGCAATCAAACTTCACTTTCTCGCGCTGAAAGTGCTGCATTAATTGAAGCCTACTACATTACCTATCCAAAGCTAAAATCCTACATTCAGGATCAAATTGAAAGCGCAAGAGAGAATGGATTTGTGCAAACTATTTTAGGTCGTCGTCGCTATTTAAAAGATATCAACTCGGCTAATGCTATTGTGCGAGGTGCAGCTGAACGAAATGCGGTCAACGCACCGATTCAAGGAAGTGCTGCCGATATTATCAAAATTGCCATGATTAACATTCACAAACGATTGATTGCTGAGAATTGGAAATCAAAAATGTTACTACAAGTCCATGACGAATTGGTATTTGACGTTCACAATAGTGAATTAGAAAAAATTCAACCGATGATCAAACACGAAATGGAACAAGCTGTTGTTTTAAGTGTTCCTTTGGAAGTGGAAATCGGAATAGGGAAAGATTGGCTAGAAGCTCATTAATTCAATAAAAAATCCATTCTAATGAATGGATTTTTTGTTTTTATACTCTTGCAGTAGTCTCCCGTTCTTTTAAAACGGTTTTAATGACTTTCGTTTCATAAGGCGGTTCCTCTTCTGAATCGTCTTCTAAACGTTTAATCAATAATTTAGCCGCTTCTTCACCAATTTCTATTCCGTGTTGACTTACCGTAGTTAAACTTGGCGAAAGCCTTCTTGAAGCTAAAATACCATCGGCAAATCCAATAATACAAAGCTCTTCGGGGATTTTATAACCTTTTTTTAATCCCATTTTTAAAGCCGCAACTGAATCGTTCTCTTCCAAAGCGAAGATGCCATCAATTTTGTTATTAGCAAAAACCGTCTCCATACGTACTTTCAAATCCTCTTCTGAGTCAGTTCTCACAATAAGATTTGTGTTTACTGGGATATTATTTTTTTCTAATGCTTTTAAATACCCTTCAAAACGTAATTTTCCAACGCTCAAATTATCAACTGATGAAAGTAAGGCAATATTTTTACAGCCTAAATCAATTAAACGCTGGGTTGAATTTAGAGCCGAATCGAAATCATCTACTACCACTTTATCACACTCAATTCCTTCAGCAATTCGATCAAACATCACAATTGGTGTTCCGTCATTAATAATTTCTTTAAAATGATCGTAATTGTTTTGCTTTTGCGCCTCTTCAGAAACCGACAAAATAAATCCATCAATGGTTCCGTTACTCAGCATCTCTAATGTATGCGCCTCTTTTTCCAAAGACTCATTAGAAATACACATAATAACATTGTATCCTTTTTCGTCAGCCACTTTTTCAATTCCACTAAAAACTTTAGCAAAAAACGAATTCAAAATATTGGGTATAATAACGCCAATTGTTTTTGTTTTTCTATTCTTTAGATTTAAACCAATAACGTTAGGCTTGTAGTTTTTAAGTTTAGCGTATTCTTTTATTTTGATTTTAGTTTGCTCGCTAATCTCTGGGCTATCATTCAGCGCCTTAGAAACTGTAGAAACAGAAACATTAAGTTCTTTGGCGATTTGTTTTAGTGTTGCTTTAGCTTTCATATGTGGAGTTTAAAATGCTAAAATAAGAAAAAAATTGGTTGAAAGACGCGATTGGACCAATGACCAAAAGATTATAATTCAAAAAAACACTGAAAAATCAATGCTTTTTGAAATACCAAAGCCAATTTCAACAAAAAAGAAGCTCAAAAAAATTAAAAACTTATGAAAGCCTAAAAACAAATCCTTTAGCTACTGATAATCAGAACCAAATAATATTTTAGGACTATTTGTATTTCAGAAAAATAATTGTACTTTTGCATCCCCTTTATTGGGGATGGAATGTTTAATTAAAAATAAAAATTGTGAACACATTAAGCTACAAGACAATTTCAGCTAACAAAGCCACTGTATCAAAAGAGTGGATTGTTGTTGATGCTGATGGTCATAACTTAGGTCGTCTTGCTTCAAAAGTCGCTATGATTTTGAGAGGTAAATACAAGCCAAGTTATACCCCGCACGTGGACTGTGGAGATAACGTAATCGTTATTAACGCAGAGAAAATCAACCTTACAGGTAACAAATTGGATGAGAAAACATACATCCGTCACACTGGTTACCCTGGAGGACAAAGAACTTTGACTGCAAAAGTATTGCAATCAAAAAACCCAGCTTTATTAGTAGAAAAAGCTGTAAAAGGAATGTTACCTAAAAATAAATTAGGAGCAGAACTTTTTAGAAATTTAAATGTTGTTGTAGGTTCTGAGCACAAACAAGGCGCTCAAAAACCGAAAACTGTTAACCTAAACGATCTTAAGTAATGGGAGTTATTCACAAAATCGGTAGAAGAAAAACCGCTGTTGCACGTGTTTATGTTTCGGAAGGAACAGGAGTAATCACTGTAAACAAAAAAGAATTCGCAACTTACTTTCCAACTGCTACTTTACAGTACAAAGTGTTACAACCAATGTCAATGACAGAGAACGCTAACAATTTTGACGTAAAAGTAAATGTTTATGGAGGTGGTTCAACTGGTCAAGCAGAAGCTGTAAGAATGGCATTAGCACGTGTAATGTGTGAAGTAAATGCTGAAAACAGAGCTATCTTGAAACCAGAAGGTTTATTAACTAGAGATCCTAGAATGGTTGAACGTAAGAAATTCGGTCAGAAGAAAGCTCGTAAGAGATTCCAATTCTCTAAACGTTAATATTACCTGTCTTGTTCAAATGGGACAAGACATCGTTCATTTATTATTGAATTTAAAAACACAGTTATTGTTGCTCCTACCGAGGTAGGGAATAGTTTAGCATCTAAATGTATATAGCCGAGCAATCGCCATCTATACATTGCTAATCAACAGAACGTAAACTAGTACAAAAAATGGCAAACAAAGTTGAAGTAAAAGAATTACTAGAAGCAGGTGTTCACTTCGGACACATGACTAGAAAATGGGATCCAAACATGGCTCCTTACATTTATATGGAACGTAATGGAATCCACATTATCAATCTATATAAAACTGCAGCAAAAATCGAAGAAGCTAATGAAGCTTTGAAAAAAATCGCTGCATCAGGTAGAAAAATCTTATTCGTTGCTACCAAAAAACAAGCAAAAGATATCGTAGCTGAGAAAGCTAAAGCTGCAAACATGCCTTACATCACTGAAAGATGGCCAGGTGGAATGTTGACTAACTTCGTAACTATCCGTAAAGCTGTTAAAAAAATGGCTACTATTGATAAAATGAAGAAAGACGGAACATTCATGACTCTTTCTAAAAAAGAGCGTTTGCAAGTAGATCGTCTTCGTGCTAAATTAGAGAAAAACTTAGGTTCTATCGCTGACATGTCTAGACTACCTGCAGCCTTGTTCGTAGTTGATATCAAAGCAGAACACATCGCAATAAAAGAAGCTCAAAAATTAAACATTCCAGTTTTCGCAATGGTGGATACGAATTCAGACCCAAGAGAGGTTGATTACGTAATCCCTGCAAATGATGATGCTTCTAAATCAATCGATAAAATTTTAACTTTAGTTACTGCAGCTGTTGTTGAAGGTCTTTCTGATAGAGGATCTGAAAAAGACGCTGAAGAAGTTGCTGCTCCTGCTGCTGAGGTAGAAGCTGCTGTTGAAGTAGAAGCTGCTCCTGCTGCTGAAGCTCCAGCAACTGAAGAATAAATAAAACCATTTAAAGATTGAAGGATTTAAAGATTACAAAATATTAATTGTTTCAATTGATACTTAGTCCTTAAATTTTTCAATCTTTTAATCTTTAAATTAAAAAAATTATGGCAACAATTACTGCTGCAGACGTAAATAAATTAAGAACAATCACAGGTGCAGGTATGATGGACTGTAAAAAAGCCTTGGTTGAAGCTGACGGAGATTTTGATTTAGCTATCGAAAACCTACGTAAAAAAGGACAAAAAGTAGCGGCTAACCGTTCTGATAGAGAATCTACAGAAGGTGCTGTTATCGCTGTTGTAAACGACGCTAAAACATCAGGTGTTGTTATCTCATTAAACTGTGAAACTGACTTCGTTGGTAAAAACGAATCTTTCGTGAAATTGGCACAAGAATTAGCTGCTTTAGCTTTGAACTTTGATTCTAAAGAAGCATTCTTAGCAACTGATTTCCACGGAATCACTGTAGCTGACAAATTAATCGAGCAAACAGGAGTAATCGGAGAAAAAATTGAAATCAGTTCTTTCGAAAGATTAGAAGGAGCCTTCGTTGGTTCTTACATCCACGCTGGAAACAAAATCGCTACTTTAGTTTCATTATCTGCTAATGTTGCTGGAGCTGAAGAAGCTGCTAGAAACGTAGCTATGCAAGCTGCTGCTATGAACCCAATTGCTTTGAACGAAGCTGGTGTTGATGCTGCTGTTATTGAAAAAGAAATTGAAATCGCAAAAGAGCAATTGAGAGCTGAAGGAAAACCAGAAGCAATGTTGGAAAACATTTCTAAAGGAAAAATCCAACGTTTTTACAAAGACAATACATTAGTAAACCAAGATTATATCAAAGATGGTGCTATGAATGTTGCTGCTTACGTAAAATCAGTAGATGCTAACTTGACTGTTACAGGATTTAAAAGAGCTGCTTTAGGATAATCTAAAGTAGATTTTTAATCTCCAATATAAAATCCCATTCCTAACGGAATGGGATTTTTTTGTAGCAATAATTAAAAATAAAAATAGTAAGTTTGAAATACTAAACACTGCACCAATGTTCAAATCCAAAAAAGACATCGTATTTGTAATCTTAGCAGGTATTTTCATTACCAATGCCGTGGTTGCCGAATTAATTGGGGGAAAACTAATTCAAATTGGTCCATTTGTCATGAGTATTGGAATTTTGCCTTGGCCCATAGTTTTTTTAACTACAGACTTAATCAATGAATACTTTGGCGAAAAAGGCGTTCGCCGACTGTCTATTCTTACCGCTTGTTTAATCGCTTATGCTTTTATCATTTTACTACTTGGAATTGCCATTCCGGCTGCCAAAGGAATTAGCCCAGTAAGTGACGAACAATTTCAAGCCGTTTTCGGACAAAGCATGTGGATTATTGTCGGAAGTATTATTGCCTTCTTAGTTTCGCAATTAATTGACGTAACTGTTTTTTGGTTTTTCAAAAACAAAACAGGTGATAAGAGGATTTGGCTTAGAGCAACAGGATCCACAGTAGTGTCACAGTTATTTGATTCATTTATTGTATTGGGAATTGCATTTTGGCTACCTGGAAAAATTGACTTTGAAACGTTTATGGGCTCCGCATTAACAGGCTATACTTTTAAATTAGGCATAGCGATACTTTTAACGCCTTTAATTTATTTGGGACACCGAATTATAAAAAACTATTTAGATAGCGATCTACCAGCTTAAAATGGATAAAAACAGATGCAAATGGTGCGTAGGCATCCCGATTTACGAAGCCTATCACGATCACGAATGGGGAGTTCCCGTTTATGACGACCAAAAATTATTTGAATTTCTAATTCTAGAAACCTTTCAAGCAGGTCTAAGTTGGATCACCATTCTGAAAAAAAGGGAAAACTTCCGCATGGCTTTTGACCAATTTGATTACCAAAAAATAGCGCTATACAGCGAAACAAAAATTCAAGAATTATTACAAGACGGTGGAATTATTCGCAATCAATTAAAAGTGCGTGCTACAATAACTAATGCAATTGCTTTTATGGAAGTTCAAAAAGAATTCGGTAGTTTCAGCAAGTATATTTGGCAATTTACAGATGGCAAGCCAATTGTGAATCAACCACAGACTATGAAAGACATTTCTGCTACTACTCCACTTTCGGATGCCATTAGTAAAGATTTGAAAAAACGGGGGTTTAAATTTGTAGGTTCAACGGTAGTTTATGCTCATATGCAAGCTACCGGAATGGTAGACGATCACGTTGCGGATTGTTGGAAAAGAACTAACTAAGTACGATTTACGAGGTACGATATACGAAGTACAAAGTGAAGTATAAACTACGCATTTGTCATGCTGAACTTGTTTCAGCATCTAGTTACGAGAACACAATTTGATATTGAAATTTTTATTTACCATTAAATTCAGCTTTTGAGAATTTCAAAGAATTCATCTCTTGCGATTTCACGACAACCTAAACTTTCTAAATGCGGATTGTAAATTTGGCAATCCAACAATTTATAATTTTTTGCTTTTAAATGGCGTGACCAATGAATAAAAGCTACTTTGGAAGCATTCGGGACTTTTGAAAACATACTTTCTCCGCAGAAAATAGTTCCTAAGTCAACTCCATACAAACCACCAACTAGTTCGTCGTCATGCCATACCTCAACGGATTTGGCTATGCCTAATTCATTCAACTTGCAATAGGCTTCAATCATCTCATTGGTTATCCAAGTTCCCTGTTGCCCTTCTCGTTTAATTTTTTGACAATTGGAAATCACGCCTCTAAAATCTTGATTAAAGGTTACTTTAAATGTGTTTCGATTTAAAATGTTTCGCATACTTTTGGAAACTACTAAATCATCAAAAAACAATACCATTCTGGGATTGGGCGACCACCACAATATAGGATCACCCGGCTCAAACCAAGGGAAAATACCACTTTTGTATGCCAATACTAATCGCTCAGGGGATAAGTCTCCACCAATAGCTAAAAAGCCGTCTTCGCTAGCTGTAGCAACGGGAGGAAATACTAATTCTTTAGTAAGGTAATGCATTTTGAAAATAAATGATTTAAAGCTACAAACCTTTATAGGCTGGAAGCTTTTTTGATGAAATGAAAACAGCCATCAAAAATGACAGCTGTTTTACTATTTACTTGCCCTTAAGCAGATTGTAATTATTATGAACCACACATTTCGCAATCTTCAGGACCTGCGTTACGCGCTTGTTCAATCATCGCTCTGTATTCATCGGCGGTCATTTCAACTGCTTCATTAACTACTGCAACAGCTTGTTCCTTCACTTCTAATTCAACTACTGCTTCTGGCTCTTGTTTTTTATCATTGTTTACAGTAAACTTAATCGCATCTACTGCTGATTTCGTTCTTAAATAATACATTCCTGTTTTTAAACCTGATTGCCAAGCGTAGAAATGCATCGATGTTAACTTAGAATAATTCGCATCTTGCATAAACAAGTTCAACGATTGTGATTGGTCAATAAAATACCCTCTGTGACGTGACATATCGATAATATCTTTCATTGACATTTCCCAAACGGTTTTGTACAATTCTTTCAAATCTTGCGGAATCACATCAATGTTTTGAACAGATCCATTTTCACGCATGATTTGCTGTTTTAACGATTCATTCCATAAGCCACGCTCCACTAAATCGTGCAATAAATGCTTATTTACAACAATGAATTCTCCTGACAATACTCGACGTGTATACAAGTTAGAAGTATATGGTTCAAAAGCTTCGTTGTTACCTAAAATTTGAGAAGTAGAAGCCGTTGGCATTGGCGCAACTAACAATGAGTTTCTAACTCCATGTTCAACCACTTCTTTACGTAATGATGCCCAGTCCCAACGACCAGATAGCTCTTCGTCTTTCATTCCCCAAAGGTTGTGTTGGAATTCTCCTTGAGATATTGGAGATCCTTTGAAAGTAGAATATGGACCTTCTTCTTTAGCCATTTCCATTGAAGCAGTAACTGCAGCAAAGTATAATGTTTCGAAGATTTCTTGGTTTAATTTTTTAGCTTCATCACTTGTAAATGGTAAACGCAACATGATGAAAGCATCTGCTAGTCCTTGCACACCAAGACCTACTGGACGGTGACGTAAATTAGAGTTTTCTGCTTCTTTCACAGGATAGTAATTTCTATCAATTACTTTATTCAAGTTGCGAGTCACACGCTTAGTAACATCAAACAACAATTGGTGATTGAAACTTCCGTTTTCAACAAACATTGGTAACGAAATCGAAGCCAAGTTACATACCGCAATTTCATCTTTAGAAGTGTACTCCATAATTTCGGTACACAAGTTAGACGAACGGATTGTTCCTAAATTCTTTTGGTTTGATTTACGGTTGGCCGCATCTTTATATAACATGTAAGGAGTTCCAGTCTCAATTTGAGATTCTAGGATTTTTTCCCATAATTCACGGGCTTTAATCGTTTTTCTACCTTTACCTTGAGTTTCATATGAAGTATACAACGCTTCAAATTCGTCTCCATATACATCATATAATCCAGGACATTCATTTGGACACATTAAGGTCCAGGTAGTATCTTCTTGCACACGTTTCATGAACAAATCAGAAGTCCACATGGCAAAGAATAAATCTCTAGCACGCATTTCTTCTTTTCCTGTATTCTTTTTCAAATCCAAGAAATCAAAAATATCAGCATGCCAAGTTTCGATATAAATCGCAAAACTTCCTTTACGCTTTCCTCCTCCTTGATCTACATAACGAGCCGTATCGTTAAATACTCTCAACATAGGAACAATTCCGTTTGAAGTCCCATTAGTTCCACGAATGTAAGAACCCGTTGCACGCACATTGTGAATTGACAATCCAATTCCTCCAGCTGATTGTGAGATTTTAGCGGTTTGTTTTAAGGTATCGTAAATTCCGTCAATACTGTCATCTTGCATCGCTAAAAGGAAACAAGAAGACATTTGTGGTTTTGGTGTACCTGCATTGAACAAGGTTGGAGTTGCATGCGTAAAGAATTTTTTCGACATTAAGTCGTAAGTTTCTATTACAGAATCCAAATCATTCATGTGAATTCCAACCGAAACACGCATTAACATATGTTGTGGACGCTCTACAATTTTTCCGTTGATACGCAACAAATACGAACGCTCTAAAGTTTTAAATCCGAAGTAATCGTAATTAAAATCTCTATTGTAAATGATATGCGAATTTAAAAATTCGGCATTTTCTTGAATTACTTTATGAACTTCTTCTGACAATAAAGGAGAAGCCTGGTTGGTTCTAGGATTAACATAATGGTACATCTCATTCATCGTTTCAGAGAATGATTTGTTGGTATTTTTGTGCAAGTTAGAAATTGCAATACGCGCTGCTAACTGTGCATAGTCTGGATGCGCTATCGTCATCGACGCTGCGGTTTCGGCCGCAAGATTATCTAATTCTGATGTAGTAACACCGTCATACAATCCTTCAATCACACGCATTGCTACTTTTACAGCATCAACTAAATCATTTAAACCATAACATAGTTTTTTAATTCTATCTGTGATTTTGTCAAACATTACCGGCTCTTTATGGCCGTCTCTTTTTACTACATACATAATCTTGTGGTTTTAAGAAAACAAAAAATCCCTTCTTTGCTTTCGAGTATTTGTTATTATTTTTTTGCGCCGCAGCGCGGTAATCTATTTAGAATCCAAACAAGTTCGAATTAAAAATCGGCGTCGAATGTGATTTTTTGAGCTTCTGAATCGGTATTCATAACTCCTGCTTTTTGGTATTCACCAACACGTTTCTCGAAGAAATTCGTTTTTCCTTGTAACGAAATCATGTCCATGAAATCAAAAGGATTGGATGAATTATACACTCTTTCACAACCTAATTCTACTAAAAGTCTATCCGTAACAAACTCCAAGTATTGCGTCATTAAATTAGCATTCATTCCAATCAAACTAGCTGGAAGCGACTCTGTTATGAATTTTCTTTCGATATCCAAAGCATCAGTCAAAATTTCTGTGATTCTAGCTTTTGGCACTTTGTTTACCAAATGGTGGTTGTGCAAATGAACTGCAAAATCACAGTGCATTCCTTCGTCTCTTGAAATCAACTCATTTGAAAATGTCAAACCTGGCATTAAACCACGTTTTTTCAACCAATAGATAGAACAGAAAGATCCAGAGAAGAAAATCCCTTCTACAGCTGCAAAAGCAATTAAACGTTCTGCAAAAGAATCAGAGCTAATCCATTTTAAAGCCCATTCTGCTTTCTCTTTAATAGCTGGAAACGTTTCTATTGCATGAAACAATTCGTGTTTTTCAGCTTCATCTTTCACATAAGTATCAATTAGCAAAGAATAGGTTTCGCTATGAATATTTTCCATCATGATTTGGAAACCATAGAAAAACTTCGCTTCAGGATATTGTACTTCAGACACAAAATTTTCAGCTAAATTTTCATTTACAATTCCGTCAGAAGCAGCAAAAAATGCTAAAATATGCTTGATAAAATAGCGCTCATCGTCATTTAACTTGTTGTTCCAATCATTCAAATCGGTATGTAAGTCAATTTCTTCAGCTGTCCAAATACACGCTTCTTGTTTTTTATACCATTCCCAAATATCTTGGTGTTTTATTGGGAAAATAACAAAACGATCTTTGTTTTCTTGTAAAATTGGTTCAATAGCAGACATAATTATGGTTTGTTTTTTTGATTGAAAATAAATGAAATTTGGGATTGTTTGGGGTTTACAAAGATTGTGAAATATTGCGGTTATTAAAAGTCAAACTTATTCACAATCAGCCCTAGTTTTTAACAAAGTTAAAAATAACTGGGTTTTTGAACCAAAAACATAATTTACTAAAAATCAATGTTTTAAAACCAATAAAAATCGTTGTAGTGCCGTAAAATATAGGATTTCTGAGCAATTAGCTATCGGCGAAAAGAGGAGTTAGATAATCTATTTTTTTAAATCTGTTGCTACTTTTTCAAGTTCCAAATACCAGTCTTCGCCAAACCTTCTAACTAATGCTTCTTTGACAAATTTATAGACTGGAACTTGCAATTCTTTGCCCAAACTACAAGCGTCATCACAAATGTCCCATTTGTCGTAATTCACAGCAGTAAACTCACTAAAATCTTTCACTCGAATAGGATATAAATGACAGGAAACTGGTTTTTTCCAACTTACAATTCCTTCGTTGTAGGCTTGTTCAATTCCGCACAAAGCCGTTGCGCCATCAAAAATAACGTAGGCACAATCTTTGCCTTCAATTAAGGTAGTTTCCAAATCTCCGTCTGTACCCTTAATCCATGTTCCTTGCGCTTCAATAGCAGCAATTCCTTCAGGACGCAAATAGGGTTTTACCTTTGGGTAAATTTCCTCAAGAATTTTTGTTTCTTCTTCGCTCAATGGTGCGCCAGCATCGCCGTCAATGCAGCAATTGCCTTTACAAGCGGATAAATTACAAACAAAATCTCTTTCGAGTATTTCTTCAGAAACGATGGTTTTACCTAATTGAAACATTGGATCCCTAATTAACAAATGAAATGCAAAGGTAAATAAAGCTCTCGAAGAAATATACTCCTGATAAACACTATTACAAAAATGGTATAATTATGGGTGAATTAATTGTATCACAATACATTAATTTCTTTAAATGTGTAACTTTGCAAAAAAAAGATATGTTCGAAATTGATTTTAGAGAAATCCTAACCGTTGGAATGGTATTATTTGCTGTAATTGACATTGTAGGTAGTATTCCAATTATAGTGGATTTACGAACAAAACACGGCCACATTGAATCTGAAAAAGCGTCAATAGTTGCAGGAATAATTATGATTGTCTTTTTATTTATTGGAGAAGAGTTTTTGAAAATAATCGGAATCGATGTCCATTCATTTGCAGTTGCAGGATCCTTTGTTTTGTTTTTCATTGCTTTGGAAATGATTTTAGGTATCCGAATCTATAGGGATGAAGAATCCAGTTCTGCCTCTATCGTGCCTATTGCCTTCCCTTTAATTGCAGGCGCAGGAACAATGACCACACTCCTTTCATTGCGATCTGAATTTAACACAATCAATATACTTATTGCTATTATATTGAATTTAATATTAGTCTATATAGTATTGAAATTATCATCAAGATTAGAAAAAATGCTTGGTAAAAATGGACTGGGAGTTATACGTAAAGCTTTTGGAGTAGTGCTTTTGGCTATTGCTGTTAAATTATTTGCCGCTAATGTTAAAGGTTTGTTTGCCTTATAAAAAAAAGTATAAATTTACACCGGTATTTGATGATAGTCCATTATAAATTGGTTTATTCCAGATTTATTTTCATCAATCTTTAACTACTAATTTTTTATTTATGAAGATTTTTACAACAATTTTGATTTTTTTAGCGTCTGCTTTACTATTGTTTAACATAAGCCGACTTGATATTTCTCATTTTTTTGAAGGCGATAGTATGTATGCTTTAATCGGCATTGGAGCTTCAATCTGTGCTATTCTAATTCTATTGATTTTCAGAATGTCTAAGGATATTGAAAAAAGAATGAATGAATAATCAATTTGACGCACTAATTATTGGAGGTGGCGTTTCAGGGATATCTTGCGCACTTGTTTTAGGCTCGGCAAAAAACAAACCTTTTGCCTCAAATAAAAAAATTGGAATTTTTACCCACCAAAAATCTTCCGCATTACAAGAAGCCGTTTTCAATAATGCTTATGGAATTACTCCAGGCAAATTAGGTTCTGAATTATTAGACGAAAGTACTGCACATCTTTCTGAATTGTACCCGCACATTATTCAAATTCCAAATGAAAAAATAATTGAAATTCAAGGAGAATTTCCTGAATTTACCGTTATTTCAAATAAAAACACTTACCAGACAAAATATATAATTGTAGGTATTGGTTCTGCCAATACATTTGATATTAAAGGTCTTACTGAATTTGTGGTGCCACACCAAAAATCTTTGGCTGAAAAACAACGAATTCAATTACAAAATACCGACCATAAAGTAACTGAAGGTATCTATGTAATAGGAACTTTAGCGGGTTGTCGAAGTCAGTTGACAATTGCAGCAGGAAGTGGAGCAGCAGTAGCTACCGATTTACTAACGCTATGGAATGATGGTATAGCTGTTCAAGTACATGACAACATTAAAAAAAAGCTGTAATTATTGTTCTAAAACAGGAATTTGTTCAACTTCAATTCCGGCTTTAATTAAAAATTGAAGTCCCGAATCATCGCGGTATCCATTGTGATACACTACTCGTTTAATTCCAGATTGATGAATTAACTTACTGCATTCTTTACATGGAGAAAGAGTGATATACAAGGTAGCTCCTTCACAAGATTGTGTTGAACGTGCCACTTTAAGAATAGCATTCGCTTCGGCATGTAAAACGTCCCAACGCGTCAAACCTTCTTCATCTTCGCAGCAATTTTCAAAACCCGAAGGCGTTCCATTGTAACCATCTGAAATAATCATGCGGTCTTTTACAATAATAGCACCTACTTGTTTGCGTTTACAATAGGACAACAAACTCCATTCTTTGGCAATCCTTAAATACGCTTTATCGTATTTGTTTAATTTTTTATCTTCCATTTTTATTGATTCCAAATTACACTTTCTATAATCATCGGTAATACAACTCCGACGATAAATGCCGAACCTACTAATATCCAATCGCGTCTAGAATATTTAAAGACAGTTTGCACAATATAAGCCAATACTAAAACAGCCAAAACAACCGATAATTGTGCCGCTTCGATTCCTAATGCAAATTCTAACAAAGGAACTAATTTAGAATTGGAGCTACCTCCTAGCAACGTATTAAAGTAATTAGAAAAACCAAATCCATGGATGATTCCAAAAAAAAGCGTAATTAAAAAAACCCAATTAATCTTTCCTTTTTTATTTGATTTTCCAATACTAGCTAAATTATAAATAGCGGTTAAGAGTATCGTGATTGGAATTAGAAATTCAATAAAACTGGCCTTGACTCCTAAAATTTTGTACACAGAAAAAACCAAGGCAGTGGTATGTCCAAGAGTAAATAAAGTAACCGAGAGGATAATTTTTTTCCAGTCCTTAAAAGTAAAAGGAATTACTAAGGCCATCAAAAACAAAACATGATCGTAAGCCTGAATGTCTAAAACATGATGCAACCCAATTTGAAAGTAAACCCAAAATTCTGACATATTTTTTCAAATTTCTAATTATTGGTAAACTTACAATTAATTTTGAAAAAGTGAATTTAATAGCCCGAGAAATAGTTTCACAAATAAAAAACATTCCGAATTTACGAATGAAAGTAGTCTGTTTTTTGTAAAAATTTGTACCTTTATGGTAATCATTAAACACAATTATTATGTCATTTTCAGATTTATTTGATAGCGAATTCAAAACAAGAAACAAAGGTCATTTTTCAGCAATAGCTCGTGTAGCACTTGCTGATGGATACTCATCAGTTAAAGAGAAAACATTTTTAGACAAACTAGCCGCTAATCTTGAAATTTCAAATTCAGAATACGAGGAGATTTTAGAAAATCCAACCAAGTATCCAATAAATCCGCCTTATTCTTACAATGAACGATTGGAGCGTTTATTTGATCTAGGCCGAATGGTTTATATTGATGATGAATTAGGAGAAGGACAATTACAATTATTAGAAAAATTTGGAATTGCTTTAGGATTTACTCCAAGTAACGTAGAATTTATTGTTAGAAAAGCATTGAAACTAATTGAGAAAAAATCGGATTTAGATACCTTTATATACGAAATGAAAAATATGTATAAATAATCCCATTTTAAAAATTATATAAAACAAAAGCTCCTTAGTTAAGGGGCTTTTTTAATGAAATCGAGTGCAGTAATTCAAATTGGAAGTAACAAATAGTGTGTTTTTTGTGAAAATGATACAAATTATAGTATGAAGTGGCCTATCATTGTATATTTGTTACTCCAATTAAGATGCAATTTGTTTTTAAAAATTAAATCTAAAACCAAAAAAAATGATCGTACGAAAAGGAACACCGGAGGATATGCAAGCGGTTTTGGATTTAATCCAAGAATTAGCCGAATTTGAAAAAGAACCAGAGGCTGTAGTGATTACAGTAGATGATTTAATCCGAGACGGTTTTGGATCTCATCCATTATTTCATGTATTTGTTGCCGAAGTAGATCAAACAATTGTTGGCATTGCTTTGTATTATTACCGCTATTCTACTTGGAAAGGCAAAACAATTCATCTTGAAGATTTAGTAGTCAAACAAAGTGTGAGAGGAACAGGTATTGGATATGCATTGTATTCAGAAATTATTAAACAGGGAAAAATAGATAAAGTAAGACGAATTGAATGGGCTGTACTGGATTGGAATACACCGGCTATTGAGTTTTATAAAAACTCTGGAGCGAAGGTTTATGACGAGTGGAAAATAGCACAAATGGATGAGGAAAGTATTCATTATTTTGTTGAGAATAAATTAAAATAGCAAATAAACTATGAGAATATTCAAATTTGGTGGGGCTTCTGTAAAAGATGCCGATGGTATCAAAAACGTGTATGACGTATTACAAAAAGCAGGCTACGAAGATGTTTTATTGGTGGTTTCTGCCATGGGTAAAACTACTAACGCATTGGAAGTTGTGATCAAAAATTACTTCGAAAAATCGAATGAGTTAAATTCATCTGTTCAGGAAATAAAAAAGTACCACAATCAGATTGTTTTGGATTTGTTTGAGAACGAAAATGATCCAGTTTTTGCTGCTGTAAATGAACAATTTTCAGACTTAGAATATTTTTTAGCGCACAACAAATCCCCAAATTATAATTTTGTTTACGACCAAATTGTAAGTTATGGCGAATTAATTTCAACAACCATTTTAAGTCACTTCATGAATTTCATGGGTATAAAAACGCAATGGTTAGACGTTAGAAATTTCATTAAAACGGATGCTAATTATAGAGATGCTGGAGTAGATTGGGAATTGACTCAAAAAAACATTTCAAAAAATATCGCGCCAAAAATTCTAAATATTACTCAAGGATTCTTAGGGTCTGATGAAAATAATTTTACTACTACTTTAGGGAGAGAAGGCTCTGATTATACCGCAGCAATTTTTGCTTATTGCTTGAATGCAGAAAGTGTAACCATTTGGAAAGATGTGCCAGGAGTAATGAATGCCGACCCACGTTATTTTGAAAACGCAAGTTTACTGAATCAAATTTCCTATCGTGAAGCTATCGAGTTGGCTTTTTATGGCGCATCTGTAATTCACCCAAAAACCTTACAACCCTTACAGAAAAAAGAAATTCCTTTGTATGTAAAGTCATTTCTAAATCCTTTATTAAAAGGAACAAGTGTTTCTAAAGGCGTGGATCTCGAACCGCATTTACCTTGTTTTATTGTAAAAAGAAACCAATTATTAATATCGCTTTCTTCCATTGATTTCTCTTTTATAATGGAAGAAAATATTAGTGAAATTTTTGGATTATTTCATGCTCACAAAATTAAAGTGAACCTAATTCAAAATTCGGCAATTAGTTTTTCTGTATGTGTCGAAGATAAATTTGGACAATTCAATGAATTGAATGCTATACTTTCTAAAAAGTTTAAAGTCGATTTTGAAGAAAATGTTACCTTGTATACCATTCGACACTTTGATGAATCGGCAGCTACAACTGTTGAAAAAGACAAAACAGTATTATTAAAACAAATTAGTAGAGAAACAATGCAAATTGTCACTAAAGAATAATTCATTAATAAAAAAAGCACCTTATTAGGTGCTTTTTTTATAATTATTAAAATGTACTAATACTGATACAAAACTGCTTTTGTTTCGTCAGGTTTCTCAGATACAATAACTACAAAAGGGCTTTTTAAACTTGCTGCCTTTTCTTGAAGTCTTCTTTTCTTCATCTTCTTCACATCATAATCTGCTTGACCTTTGGTAACGCCAAAAAAAGAGTTAATTGATTCTCCTTTTTTTAAACCTATAGTTTGAGACTGTTCTAAGAAAACAACTTCGTTAAAATTAGCTTTATCTTCACAATTAATTCTATTTGAAATCGTAGCGACTTCTCCATTAGATTTATTTGTGAGTGACGCAACAGCATATTTGCTTATTTTTTCAACTTCTGTACTATTTGGCATTGAAAAGTAGACCAAATTGGTTTCTTGCTTAATCAAATTAACCGCCATTTTTTCGCCATTATGCTTTACTAAATCATGAGTTTGAGCAGACATAAAAAACGACACCATACAACTCAATACAATACCTGTCTTTTTCATTTTCTTAAAATTTAAGTTGATACACATTATCTAAATCTTTCTCTGAACTTATATTAACTTGCAAATCAGTTACAAATCCTGAGTTCAATCCATAAACCCAGCCATGCAAAGTTAATTCTTGTCCTTTTCTCCAAGCAGACTGAACGATCGAGGTTTTAGCCAAATCGAAAACCTGTTCCTTAACATTGAGTTCTACAAATTTATTAAATCTTTCGTTTTCATCGAGAAAAGAGTCTAAATATTCATTATGCAAACGATAAACATCTTTAATGTGTCGGATCCAATTATCAATAATTCCAATAGAATCATTACCCATAGCGGCTTTTACCCCTCCACATCCATAATGACCACAAACTAATACATGTTTTACCTTAAGAACATTAACCGCATAATCAAGAACGCTTAACATATTCATATCAGAATGAATTACCATATTAGCAATATTTCTGTGAACAAAAACTTCTCCTGGTTTAGCTCCTATAATTTCATTAGCCGGCACTCTACTATCAGAACAACCAATCCATAATAATGGAGGGGTTTGCCCTTTGGCTAAATCTTTAAAATAATTGGGGTCTTTTTTAAGTGAATCTTCAACCCATTTGGCATTATTGTCTAAAATCTTTTTATAAAAATCTATCATAATAATTGTTGTTATTAATAAACTTAAAGCCTACTATTTGAAATTACCAACTTTTTTTTCAACCATTTTTCTTTTAAGAGCATCATAATAATGCTCAATAGTGACATGGTTCTCTTCACTGTTTTCTAATTGATAAGTCTTTTTAAAGCCTTTAATTTGAACGTTTATTGAATTTTCTTTAGCTCTAATTGTCTTAAACTCATGAATCAAATCTAATATGTCATGAGCGATATAAACGGTATCTGATGCGTCAATTATTACCTTAGAATTATTTGGGATATTTTTTAAAGTTTCTTTAATATCGGCTTTATTCAAAAAGGAAACTTCTTGTGCTAAATCAATGTGAATAACATCTCCGTCGATATACTCCTCTTTTCTAAACACATATGCCCGTTTAAGATTTCCTTTCAAAACAAAAATAACACTAATAATCATCCCAAGAACTACCCCTTTTAAAAGATCTGTAAAAACAACTGCAATCAAAGTAGCTATAAATGGAATAAATTGATACTTTCCTTTTTTCCAAAAATGAATAAATGTGGCTGGTTTAGCTAGCTTATATCCAACTAAAAGTAATACAGCTGCTAATGTAGCTAATGGAATTTTATTGAGAAGTAAAGGAATTGTAATTACACTCACAAATAACAAAACTCCGTGGATGATAGCAGACAGCTTAGACTTTGCACCAGCAGTACTATTTGCAGAAGAACGAACTACAACTGATGTCATTGGTAACCCCCCAATTAATGAACTTAAAATGTTTCCTACACCTTGCGCTTTTAACTCTACATTAGTATCTGTATAGCGCTTATGCACATCCATTCTGTCAGCTGCTTCAATACACAATAATGTTTCAATTGAAGCTACAATTGCTATTGTAATTCCCACTAACCAAACTTTTTGATTCATAATTCCGGTGAAATCAGGAAACACAATAATTTGTTGAAAGTCGTCTAAAGAAGCTGGTGCTGGTAAAGAAACTAAATGCTCTTTACCAATGGCAAAGTGACTACCAGAACGAATAAACAATTCATTGATAATTATACCTAAAACTACAGCCACTAATGCTCCAGGAATTAATTTTAATCGTTTTAAAACTGGAACTTTATCCCAAATAATCAAAACAAATAATGAAATTACAGCAATTATTATTGAACCTATTTGGATAAAATCAAAAATAGAGAGTAATGATGTAATTGAATTGTTCCCGTCTGACTGAAGAAAGGATTGGTCTCCTTCAAAATCGCTATCAAATCCTATTGCGTGGGGTAATTGCTTCATAATTATAATGATTCCGATTCCGGCGAGCATTCCTTCAATTACATTAGTAGGAAAAAAGTTCGATATTGTACCCGCTTTTATGTACCCCAGAATTAATTGAATTATTCCAGCAATAAATACAGCCGTCAAAAATAAATTAAAACTTCCTAAATCAGTTATTGCAGTTAAAACAATTGCTGTCAATCCAGCTGCAGGACCAGAGACACTTATATGTGATTGACTTAAAAAGCCTACTACTATACCACCAATTACTCCAGAAATAATCCCTGAAAATAATGGAGCACCTGAAGCCATTGCAATTCCTAAACACAATGGAAGAGCTACTAAAAAAACAACTAGACCAGAGGCAAAATCGGATTTAAAGTGAGAAAAAAGATTGATTTTTTTTGACATGATATTGAACTAAATTATAGATAAAACAAAGCACAGGTTGAGAGTGCAAAGAATGATTTTAAAACGATTTGTTTCAAAATAAATACTATTTTAACTTAGTTCTGGAGGTGGTATAAAAATCCCTAAAGAAACATCCTTTTGTTTAATTGGGTTTTCAGAGGATACAAATTTGCTTATTGTTGATGGTAAAAAAAGTCTATTGGGAATTTGTTCAAAATAAAAAACTAGCTTGATGTCTTTCTGAACTTGTTCTTCTTCAGAAAAATCGCAGACAATAGAAATACTACTATCATTTTCAATAGCACTAACAACTGTAGGTGAAATTAAAAATAAAACAAATAAAAAAAGAAATATACTAGCCAGTTTTTTCATTCAAACAAAATTAACATTAATCTTGTTTAAACCATTTAAAATATTTAAAATAAGTATAAAATTATTTTATGAAAAAATGCTAATTCTTAAATTATTTTTTAAATTGTTTGTGCGCTCTATCGACAGTAAATGAAAATTCAGAACCTTTGCCAAACTCACTTTCCACATAAATTTTTTGTTTATGTGCTTCAATAATATGCTTGACAATAGAGAGTCCAAGCCCTGAACCTCCTTCAGACCTGGAGCCACTCTTGTTTACTCTATAAAATCGTTCAAAAAGACGGGGTATATTTTGCGATTCTATTCCCTCCCCATTATCCGTAAATCGTACTAACAATTTTTTGCTTGTAAATCCAGTAACTGAAATTTCAGTTTCTCCATCTACTTTACCATATTTAATAGAGTTTACAATTAAATTGATAATCACTTGTTGGAGTTTATCTTTGTCTGCCCATACCCACATTGGCTTATTATTATGCTCCAGTACTAAGCTAATGTTCTTTTTTGCTGCTTTCATTTCAAGCATGTCGATTACGCTTTGAACTAGTTCTACGATGTCAAAATCGGAAAATTCTAGATTCAATTCTCCTGATTCTAACTTACTAATCATATCAAGATCTTCAACTATATATATTAAACGCTCAACTCCTTTTTCAGCGCGTTCTAAGTATTTTTTTAAAATTGCCTTATCTTCCATTGCACCCTCATTAAGAGTAGATAAGTAACCCTGAACTGTAAAAAGAGGTGTTTTTAATTCGTGAGAAACATTGCCTAAAAATTCTCTTCGGTATTGTTCTCTAACCTGAAGCATTTCGATCTCTAATTTTTTATCCGAAGCAAATTTCTTTACTTTTCTGGATAGTGTCTCCATGTCAGTTGCTATGGGCTGATTCCCTGTTGCCGATTCTAGCATTGCAACATCGTCGTAAATTTTTCTAATTCTGTTGTAAATAAATCGTTCGATTCTGTATTGCAAGACTAAAAAAGAGAAGGAAAACAAAATCAAGAAGAAAATTAATCCATACAATAAAACCGCATTCTTTTCTTCTTTGAAAGTAAATCGAAGCAAAATCATTCCAAATAAAGTAGCTACTAAACTTATTAAAGAACCAGATCTTAATGCAAAACGATAATTTCTTTTAAAACTTTTTTTAACAACCATATCCATATAAATAAAAAACAACGCAAAAAATGCGTTGTCTAAAGTACTACTATTTTTTAAAATGGTTTAGACTTCTATTTTGTATCCAACTCCTTTAATTGTTTTGAAAAAATCATCTCCTATCTTTTCTCTCAATTTTCTAATATGAACATCAATGGTACGACCACCAACAATAACATCATTCCCCCATATTGTATCCAAAATTTCTTCTCTTTTAAATACTTTTCCTGGCTTAGAAGCTAATAAATAAAATAATTCAAATTCTTTTCTTGGTAATGAAATCTCAACACCGTTTTTAATTATTTTATATTCTTCACGATTGATTTCGATTCCGCCCACGCTTAATGTACCTGTGCTTTTTTGTTGTTCATTAAACCTTCTTAGTAAAGCATTCACTTTACTTACTAATAGTTTTGGTTTGATCGGTTTACTAATGTAATCGTCAGCTCCAGCATCAAATCCAGCAACCTGAGTATAATCTTCATTACGAGCGGTTAAGAAAGTGATTATGACATTCTCTAATTCAGGGATTTTTCTAATAGCCTCACAAGCTTCTATTCCGTCCATTTCAGGCATCATAACATCCATAATGATTAGATTAGGAAGTTCTGCTTTAGCTTTAGTTATAGCTTCTTTGCCATTAGCTGCAGTAACTATTCTGTATCCCTCTTGAGATAAATTAAACCCAACTATTTCCAAGATATCGGGTTCGTCATCTACCAATAAGATTTTAGCTTTACTCTTAGTCATTTTGTTGTGGGTTCCAGTTAAATTTGTTGTTTTATAAACTTAATGTGGTGTAAATATAGGATAATTTAAATACAGAAAATCTTATTAACCTAAATTTAATCTAGTAACAATTTGGTAATATTAAGTTGTCATAAAAATAACAACTTAGTAACTTACAAATAACAGTGCAGCGGTTTATTTGCAAAAAATAAATTGACTTTAAAATGAAATTAAAATTTGTATTATTTACATTATTAATGTGCAGCATAGGCTTGGCACAATCTAAAGGTACAGTTAGCGGAACCATTCTTGATAAAGAATCCAACAACCAACCTCTTCCATTTGCAAATGTAGTAATTAAAGGAACTTCAATTGGCGTAAACACAGATATGGATGGTAAATATTCCATCAATCTTAATGAAGGAAATTACATTATCCAATTTAGTTTTGTTGGTTATGAAAATATTGAAGTGCCAATAACTATAAAATCAAACGAAACAGTTGTAATCAATAAAACTTTGGGATCTGGGAATTACACCTTGAAAGATGTTGTAGTACGTGCCAAAGTAAATAGAGAAAAAGCAACTGCTCTATTGCTAGAACAAAAAAATGCCGTTGCAATTAAACAAAGTATTGGTGCTCAAGAATTATCAGCTAAAGGAATTAGCGATGTAGAAGAAGGGCTAACCAAAATTACTGGGATTTCAAAAGTAGATTCTAAAGGATTATTCATTAGAGGTTTAGAAGATCGATACAATAACTTGTTAATTAATAATTTAGCTGTCCCATCTAACAGTCCATTTAAAAAAATTATTCCATTAGATCAATTACCTACAGACGTTGTGGGTTATATGGATGTTTTCAAAACATTCAATCCTGATATTTATGGGGATTTTTCAGGTGCAACAATCGATGTAACAACATCTCAACCAACTGAAAGTCAAACTAAAATTTCATTTGGAACCGGATTCACAACAAACAATAACTTAAGTGACTTTTTATTATCCAATGATGCAACTAACACAAAAAGTTTTTTTGGATTTGGGGGACAAGAAAGAGCAATTCCAAAAGAATATGGTACAATTCCATCAGCTAGAATTAGCAATGAATTTGACTCTACTTGGGACGTAACAAAAAAACAGTCGCCATTGAATACAAGTTTTGGTTTAAGTCATTCTGATAAATTTGAAATAGGCAAAAACAATCAAAAATTGTACTATAATTTCTCTACTAACTTTGAAAATAAATACCAAATTAGAGAAGGTGTTGATCGTACATTTTCTCAAGGACAAGGAATTTATGATAACAATTTAAATAGAAAACAGTTCAAATTTCAAACACAATCTTCTGCTTTATTTGGTCTTCAGTACAAATCAGATCGTTTAAACTTGTTTACTAATAGTTTGTTTTTAAAAACAACCGAAAATATCATTCAAGATCAAGTAGGTTATACAAGAACTGCTGTTCAAAATCCAAATGAATTTATTAGACTAAATCAATACGAAGAAACACAGTTTTTTACTAACCAAGCATTTGGTAATTATAAAATAACGGCTGATGATAAGCACTCTATAAACGCTGGTATTTCATACACAAGAACAAATTACAATCAGCCAGATAGAAAATTTGTAACTGGTAGATTAGTAAATGCAAACCAAATCGAAACCCAATACGGAAGTAATAATTTAATTAGACAATTTTTTAATATTGATAATAATTTTCACTTATCAGGAAAATTTGAATACAATTTAAAATTTGGTAAAAAAGAAGATTTAAAAAACAAATTGTCTTTTGGTTATAATGGTTTTGCAGAATATTTAATTTCTAAATTTCGTTTTGCTTTTGGAAAACCAAATGGAGCATCTATTCCTTACAACGTTGCTGCTAACAATATCGATGCAGAAATTCAAAAAGACATTGCTGCAAATAGAGTTTATTTCCAAGAAGAATCTTCTAGTGAGTATAAAACTAAAGTTTTTCAAAGAGCGGATGGGGTGTATACCAACTTGTTAATTCATTTAAATGAAAAACTAGAATTCAACACTGGAATCCGATTAGAAAATACTATCAGAGAATTTAAATACAGAACCATTTCAGATCCAATTTCAAGTCCATACAGAAAGAAAAATCTTGACAAATTATATGTGTTACCCTCTTTAAATATAAAATACCAAGCGACAGAAAAAAGCAATATTCGTTTTGCTGCGTCTAAAACCTACACAAAACCAGTTTTGTTTGAAAGTTTGGATATAAATCTTATTAATGCGGATGGTACTACAGAAATTGGTAATTCAAATTTAATTAATAGTGAGAATTACAATGCAGACCTAAAATTTGAGTTATTCCCAACTAAAAACGAAATGTTTGCTGCTACTTTATTCGCAAAATATATTGACAATCCAATCGAAAGAACCATTCAAGCAAGCGCAACAGGAAGTGGACAAACCATAACCTACTTTAACAATGATAGCGCTACTTTGTTTGGTGCTGAATTTGAAGTACTATTGCAATTGTCAAGAATAAATGAAAACTTAAAAGGGTTGTCTTTTGGGTTCAATACTTCTTTAATGCTTACTGAAGCAGTAGTAAATAAAAATCGTGTAGGATACTTTGATACTTATGAAAAAAGAGATTTACAAGGTGCTTCTAATTGGTTGATTAATTCTGATTTAAAATACGAATTTAGTAACAATGATAAGTGGAAAAATACTGCTTCATTGGTTTACAGTGTTTATGGAGATAGAATATTTGCAGTTGGTGTAGCTGGTTACGATCATATTTATGAAAAACCATTTAACAAACTTGACTTTGTTTGGAGTAGTGTTATTGACAAAAAATGGAATTTAAAATTCTCAGTAGATAACATTTTAAACCCAGTTTATAGAAGAGAACTAGGAACTAAAAATAAGATTGCTATAGATGAAGCGTCTTTACTTCTTCAATCGTTTCAAAGAGGCGTAGGGTTTTCTACCAGCGTTTCTTATACATTCTAAATATATAAAGAGCAGTTCACTTACTGCTCTTTTTTATTTACAATTTGAAAACATTGAATTAACTATTTGATGATTACCTGCTAACAATTTTATAACTATTTCGATATCAAAAGGAAATATTAGCAACATACATTTGCCTTAACAAATTTAAATAAACAATACAAAAATGAAAAAATTAATTGTAAGCTTATCTATTTTAGCTTTGACATTTACAGGATGTTCAACTACTGATGACGAAGAAACATTACAACCAGTAGAAGGTGAAATCACAGGATCAATAACAAGTAACAAAACCTATGCTTTTGGTAACTACACACTAAGTGGAATCGTTACTATTGAATCAGGTGTTACAGTTACTTTTGATGCAGGTTCAAAAATTACTGCCAATGCAGCCAATGGTGTGGATGCATTAGTTGTAAAAGCAGGAGGAAAATTGATTATTAATGGAACTGCTTCTCAACCAGTAGTATTTACTGAGCCTTCTGCTACTCCAGGTTCATGGGGCGGAATTATTATGTATGGCGATGCTCCAATAAATGGTTCTGGTGCTACAACAACAAGAACTTCAGAAGACGGATTAAATTTACCTTATGGAGGTTCAAACCCTACTCATAATGGAGGAGCATTACGATATGTTCGTGTGGAATATGCTGGTAAAAAAATCACTGATGGAACAAGTGAAATGAATGGTTTCTCATTTTATTCAGTAGGTTCTGGAACTGTATTAGATCATTTAGTATCTTACAAAGGTGCTGACGATGGATTTGAGTGGTATGGCGGAACTGTTAGTGGGACAAACTTAATTTCATTTGGTAATTACGATGACTCTTTCGACTGGCAAGACGGATGGCAAGGTCAAAATAACTCAAACTGGTATGTTTACCAAGAAGGAATTGGAAATTTTGGTATGGAGATTGAAGCATCTAACAATGATAACGCTTACTTCCCAAAGATTGCTAATATCACTTTAAAAAGAGCTCCTGGAACAGTAACAGAAGGTGGTTCATCTGCAGCTGAATATGATGCGATTCAATTCAAAAAAGATGGAAATGGTGATTTTACTAACATCACAATTACTGGATATACTACTTCTGGCGCAACAGCAGTTCGAATTCAAGATGCTAGAACTAATACTAACCAAGTTAATACTGGTAAAATAAAATTAACTTCAGTTAAAATAAATGATGGTACTAGTCAGTTTGCTGGAGCTGGAACTCTATCTGTAAACTTTCCAACTGCTAATTACACTATTAACGCTAGTGCAACTGGAGCAAGCTTAACAGCTGGTAACTGGGCGACTGTAAATGGTGCTACACTTATTAAATAATATACTTAGTATATAATAAATAAAAAACCCATTTAGACAAAACGTCTAAATGGGTTTTCTTTTTGATTTAAATAAAATTAATTTGAAGCAACAGACCCTTTACTCCATTTTTTAATTGATAAAATAGTATCTTTTGAGTAGTCTACTTCAGATAAACCTTCGTTATTCCAAAAAAACCAGTTCCCAACTTTTTCTCCTTTTGAATATTCAGCGATGGCAATTTTGACACCATTCGCATTATAGGATATCCATTTCCCTTCTAATTTTCCATCAATAAAGAATCCTTCTTGTTGAATTTCACCGTTTTCATGGTAATAAGTTGCTTTAACTGTACCATTAATATCTTCTAATTTAGGCTCTATATTTTGCGCAAAAGCTACACTAGAAACCACTAACACTGCGATCATCATTAATTTTTTCATTTTGTTAGGTTTTAATTGTTAATAATTACATAACAAATATATAAATTAATTTACACTAACCAAACATTTACTTAACAATTTGGTAACATTGGGGAATTTAAAATTAATAAAATATTCAATTAGTGAGTATAAAAAACTGATTCACAGTAATTTAATTCATTAAATTATCAAAAAAAATAATGTTATCGACAAACGATTTTTTATTCATTTTAGTATTGGTGTTGAAAAAAATAGTACTTTTATAATGTAGAATTAAACAAAATGAAAAAATTATACTTCATTAGTCTTTTGTTTTTACTTGTGTTTACTTCAAAAATAGTAGCTCAAGAAACAAAACAACAATTTAAACTTCAAGAAATACCAATTGAAGGTTTAAGCTTGTACCCTAATCCTGTGACTCACGGTAAAGTATATATTTCTTCTAAAAATGATTTAGACAAAGAAATTCAAATCTTTGATGTATTAGGAAAGAAAGTAATCCATACTCAATTAAATTCTAAAGAATTAAATCTTTCATCCCTTTCTCCTGGTGTATACATTATAAAGATTAGAGAGGAAGAACATACTGCTACACGAAAATTAATTATTCGCTAAATTTAGAAGTAACTTAAACAATTAGGTTACAATTGTAATGATTTAGTAATCTTCACAAAACATAGTTTTAACATGATGTTTTTACATTCGTAAAAACAACTCATGAAAAATAAACGAAAACTCCCTCTTGTAGTTTTAAGTGATGTACACTTGGGAACTTATGGATGTCATGCTAATGAATTAGTCTATTATCTTAAATCCATTCAGCCTGAAATGCTAGTTCTAAATGGTGATATCATTGATATTTGGAACTTCTCTAAAAGATATTTTCCTGCAGCTCACATGAATGTATTGCGACAAATTTTAAAAATGTCCAATCAAGGCACCAAAGTGGTATATATTACTGGTAATCATGATGAAGCATTACGAAAATATTCTGACACTAATTTAGGTAATATTGAATTAGTAGATAAACTAATCTTAGAGCTTGACGATAAAAAAGTATGGATTTTTCACGGAGATGTTTTTGATTCTTCTACTAAAGGCTATGCGAAAATAATTGCGAAACTAGGTGGTAAAGGGTATGACTTACTAATCCTCATCAATTGTTTTGTGAATTGGTTATTAGTTCTCACCGGAAAAGAAAAAAGAAGCTTCTCAAAAAAAATCAAAGACAGCGTTAAAAAGGCGGTGGCATTCATCTCTAATTTTGAAACTACTGCTGCAGAAATCGCAATCGAAAAGAAATTTGATTATGTTGTTTGCGGGCATATTCATAAACCACAAATGAAAGAGGTTTCTAACGAAAACGGAAAAGTAGTTTACTTAAATAGTGGAGACTGGGTTGAAAACTTGAGTGCATTGGAATACAACAAAAAGAAGTGGCGCATCTATCGGTATCAAAAAATTGATTATACCAATCAAACACAAGACTCAATTGAGGATAGCATTATAAATGATATTGTTAGTAAAATTTTAGCATAACAATTATGAAAATTTTTTACGCCATACAAGCTACTGGAAACGGACATATTAGTAGAGCGATGCAACTCTATCCGTATTTACAGAAATTCGGAGAGGTCGATTTTTTTATGAGCGGTAGTAATGCAAGTCTTGCAATTGATCTGCCAGTAAAATATAAAAGTGCAGGTTGTAGTTTATTTTACAGTACCTGTGGCGGTTTGGATTATTGGAAAATCGCAAAAAACGTTCGCCCTTTACAAATGATTAAAGAAGCCAAATCACTACCATTAAAGAAATATGATGTAATCATCAATGACTTTGACTCCATTACTTCTTTGGCTTGCAAAATGCAAAAAGTACATTCCGTTCAATTGGGACACCAAGCCAGTTTTGTATCTAAAAACACCCCAAGACCCGATAAGAAAAGTATAATGGGCGAAATGATTTTAAAACATTATGCTTCCGCACCCAAAAATATTGGATTGCATTTTGAAAAATACGATTCGTTTATTGTTCCTCCTATCATTAAAGAAGAAATTCAGCAAGCTAAGCCGAAAAACTTAGGACATATTACTGTTTACTTACCTTCATTTGACATATCCTGTTTAGAAAAAGCATTCCGGAATATGCCAAACCAAGAATTTCATTGGTTTCTGAATGACATCAAAACAAAACAAAAATTAGGAAATATCACATACTATCCTGTAAATCAAGCCGATTTTAATGAAAGTCTAATCAATTGTCATGGAATAATCACTGGCGGGGGATTTGAGACTCCAGCAGAAGCATTATTCCTTAGAAAAAAAATACTGAGTATCCCAATTCAAAAACACTACGAACAAGAATGTAATGCTGCGGCATTGAAAAAAATGGGCGTACCAGTAGTTTATGAAGTCGGTGATGACTTTGATAGTGTAATTGAAAATTGGCTAAATACAGATACTCCAATGCCTTTGATTCAAGCCAATGAAATCAATGCAACATTACAATATCTATTTGACACCTATAAAGATTAAAATCAAGCTCCTTTTTTGGGGCTTTTTTTATTCCCATTTATTTTCCCATTTATTTCAATTACTTTTGTGAAAAAATAATTCTTGATTTCATCTCACGATATATTTACCATTAGTAATCAAAAGCAGTTTGACAAAATCGCTTTGAAAATTTTTCGTTTTCAATACGAGAATAATCTAGTGTACCGTGAATTTTGTGATTTTTTAAAAACGGATGTCCAAAAAGTAAAATCAATTGAGCAAATTCCGTTTTTACCCATTCAGTTTTTCAAAAGTCATTCAGTGATTTCTTCTACTAATCCTATAGAAACTACTTTTACTAGTAGTGGCACAACAGGAATGATCACGAGCAAACATTTAGTTACTGACCTAGGGATTTATGAAGAGAGCTACCGCAAAGGATTTTCTCAATTCTATGGCAACATTGAAGATTATGTAGTAGTAGCATTGCTTCCGTCTTATTTAGAAAGAGAAGGCTCTTCCTTAATTCATATGGTTGATGATTTAATTCAACTTTCCAATCAAGATGAAAGCGGTTTTTACCTTCACAATTATGACGAACTCATTGCTAAATTAATTCAACTAGATCATGCTGGACAAAATGTAATTTTAATTGGAGTTACGTATGCCCTATTAGATTTGGTTGAAAAACATTCATTCCAATTAGAAAACACAATCATTATGGAAACCGGAGGAATGAAAGGAAAACGCAAAGAAATGATTCGCGAAGAATTGCACCTAGAACTCTGCAATGGATTTGGTGTTAAATCAATACATTCCGAATATGGAATGACCGAACTATTGTCACAAGCTTATTCATTGGGTGAAGGAATTTTCGAATGTCCGTCATGGATGCAAATTCTGGTTCGAGACACTGAAGATGCATTATCTTATGTTCGAGAGGGTAAAACTGGAGGTATTAACGTAATTGATTTAGCCAATATCAATTCCTGTTCATTTATTGCTACTCAAGATTTAGGGAAAAAATACCCTAATGGTAGTTTTGAAATTTTAGGCCGATTTGATCATTCTGATATTAGAGGGTGTAATTTAATGGTGGTTTAAAAATGTATAAACCAGTCCAACTCCTAACATTTGTCTTATCTGGAGTTTTGGACCCAATGTTACTTGTTTGCCATCAATTTGTTTTTTAGCTTTAATATCATCATCATAAATGAATTGCGCACCAATATTTACTTTTACATGTTGATTTACGGTTAAATCCAATCGAAAGTCATAATCAATATCAATATTCCCAAATTTGTTGATATAATCAGAAAAGAGGACTAATTTATTTACCCAAACGACATTTTTAGCAATTTCTTTTTTATAATAACTTGAAAACAAAAAACCCAACTCAGTCCTAGTTTGTTTTCCATTTGTAATAATTAAACCATTCGAATCAACAACTGCCTCAGTCACACCAAATGCACCTTGATTGGCTAAAGTTTGATCCAATACAAAGGTAGTTTTAAAAGTAAAAGGAGAGATATAAAATATTCTATGTTTCGATTTACTAGCATTTTCTGTTCCCACACCTAAAAATATATAAGCCGGCGCAAACAATCTAGAAATTGCTTTCTCAGTATTAGGATAAGCATATCCATTACTAAACTGTGTGTTAAAATTAAATTTAGCTGAATGATACCAGTTTGTAATTGAGTCTTTTCTATAACCAAAAGTGGAACTCAATTGAATTAAATCATCCGTTTTTCGTAAATCAACCCCATCTTGCTTGTTGAGACCATAGCGAACAATTAATTCATTTACCCATTTCTGATTTCCTTTGGTGTACACTCTAGAAAAATCTCCTTTTATTAAACCTGAGATAGCACTATTACCTCCAGCACTCCAGTTTACAAAGGCAATCTGCGAAATATCAAATCCAACTTTGTTTTTGTTTCTCCAATGAGATAAAGAGTCCTTAGGTTGTAATTGAATAGTATCTTGACTAAAGACTGACAATGAAAAAATAAAAAACAAACAACTTAATTTAAGCTTCATATGTAATACAAAAAATGAATTATAGGTATTGACTAAAAACCTTTTCTAAACTCAAAACGTCAATTTTGCAATATTGTTGTAATTCCAAAACAGTTCCTTGTTCGATAAAAACATCTGGAACTCCAAGAATTTGAATTTTACTGTGATAATTATTGGCTGCCGCGAATTCCAGAATTGCACTTCCAAAACCTCCTGAAATAACCCCGTCTTCAATGCTAATTATCGTTTCAAATTTAGAAAAAATAGTATGTAAAAGCTTTTCATCCAAAGGTTTTACAAACGGAAAATCAAAATGTGCAAAAGCAGATGGATTTTGCAAATTTTCCAAAGCTTGTATCACATTATTGCCAATTGTTCCATTAGATACAACCGCAACTTTTGTTCCTTCTTTTAAACAGTTGGCTTTGCCAATGGTAATTTTTTGATATGGACTTTTCCAATTTGTATTTTGTCCGCGACCTCTAGGGTAACGAATCGCAATAGGATGTTCCAATCCCAATTGAGCCGTATATAAAATATTTTGTAAAGCAGTTTCATTTATTGGCGAAAACACCATCATATTAGGTATGCAACGAAGGTAAGCCAAGTCAAAAATACCATGATGTGTAGCGCCATCCTCTCCTACCAATCCCGCACGATCCAAACAGAAAATAACCGGTAAATTTTGCAAAGCTACGTCGTGAATCAGTTGATCATAGGCTCTTTGTAAAAAAGTGGAATAAATATTACAAAAAACGACCATTCCTTGTGTTGCCATTCCAGCAGCTAAAGTAACCGCGTGCTGTTCTGCAATTCCAACATCAAAAGCTCGGTTGGGTAAGGCATCCATCATCAACTTAAGCGAACTTCCAGTAGGCATTGCTGGAGTAATTCCGATGATTTTTTCGTTTTTTTGTGCCAAATCCAAAATCGTTTCACCAAAAACATCTTGGTATTTTGGCGGCAAATTAGCTTCCGATTTAGGAATTATTTCTCCTGTATTAGCGTCAAATTTTCCTGGCGCATGGTATTGCACTTGATTTTCTTCGGCTTGCTGCAGTCCTTTACCTTTGGTAGTAATTACGTGCAAAAACTTTGGCCCTTTTACTTTTTTAAGTCGCTCTAATTCTTCAATTACAGCCTGGATGTTGTGTCCGTCAATTGGTCCTGAATAATCAAAATTCAAGGACTTAATCATGTTATTTTGCTTAGGATTTTTGCCTTCTTTAACGGCTGTCAAATAGTTTTTCAATGCTCCAACGCTTGGATCTATCCCAATAGCGTTATCATTTAGAATCACTAATAAATTAGCATCGGTAACTCCAGCGTGATTCAGTCCTTCAAAAGCCATTCCTGAGGCTATCGAAGCGTCCCCAATAACCGCAATATGCTGTTGTTCTATATTCCCTTTCAAATTTGCGGCAATAGCCATTCCTAAAGCTGCCGAAATGGAAGTTGATGAATGACCTACGCCAAAAGCATCGTATTCACTTTCGTCTCGTTTTGGAAAACCTGAAATACCGTGAAGTTGTCTGTTAGTGTGAAATTGATCTCTTCGACCAGTAAGTATTTTATGTCCGTAAGCTTGATGGCCTACGTCCCAAATCAAAGAATCGTTAGGCGTATCAAAAACATAATGCAAAGCAATCGTCAATTCTACTACTCCCAAACTAGCACCCAAATGCCCTTCTTTTACCGAAACCACATCGATAATGAAATCGCGCAACTCTTGAGCAAGTTGTGGCAATTGATTGACATCGAGTTGACGTAAATCGGCGGGACTGTTAATGCTTGAAAGTAAATTGTTTGACATGGTGCAAATGTACAAATTGAATTCATATTTTTGCTAAATGGAAAACCCTTTCAACGACACTTATTTTATGAAGAAAGCCTTACAAGAAGCCGAAATGGCTTTTGAAAAAGGCGAAATTCCCGTAGGTGCGCTAATTGTAATCAACAACACCATCATTGCTCGCACTCATAATCTAACTGAATTACTGCATGATGTAACAGCTCACGCCGAAATGCAAGCTATCACTTCAGCCGCTAATTTCTTGGGTGGGAAATATTTAAAAGATTGTACTTTGTATGTTACTTTGGAGCCTTGCCAAATGTGCGCTGGGGCGTTGTATTGGAGCCAAATATCGAAAATAGTGTATGGCGCTAGCGACGAGCAACGTGGATTTGTTTCAATGGGAACGCAATTGCATCCCAAAACCGAAGTAATTTCTGGTATTTTAGCTGAAGAAGCTGCCGAACTGATGAAACGCTTTTTTGCGGAACGCAGGAAGTGATTTTTACTAATTAATCCTAGCCCAGATAGAAGCGGCATCCTTTTTAGGTGACTGAGGTTCTCGAAGGCACCAAAAAAGATAGAGCGGATAGCTGGAAATAGCTCCTAAAACAAGATTGATTCGTTCTTCGCAATATGACATAAAAAAACCGCCTATCTTTCGAAAGGCGGTTTCTTTTTTATTCTGAAATACCATTCCCTTTTTTGTCAAAGAAATGATATTCTAAATACGTGTAAGCATCACGTGGTATAATTTTCACCCATTTTTTATGTTCAAAGAACCACTTTGAACGTATCGATGGAAAACCTTTGGTAAGGTAAGCAGCCACAAATGGATGTACATTAAGCACCACATTTGAATGACTTTTTAATACTCTTTCTAGATCTAAAGTAATCTTGTCAATGATTAGAATTGGCGCTTCAATTTCGCCACTTTCATTATTTGGATCTTCTTCTCTAGTTTTAATATTCATTTCTGGTCTTACTCGTTGACGTGTAATTTGGACTAATCCAAATTTACTCGGCGGTAAGATTTTGTGTTTGGCTTTATCATCGCTCATTTCTTCTCGTAAGAAGTCGAACAATACTTTGCGATTTTCAGGATTCGCCATATCGATAAAATCAACTACGATGATTCCGCCCATATCGCGAAGACGCAATTGTCTTGCTATTTCGGCGGCAGCAATCATATTCACTTCCATGGCGGTGTCTTCTTGGTTAGAAGCCTTATTGGAACGATTTCCGCTATTCACGTCAATAACGTGTAAAGCTTCAGTGTGTTCAATAATAAGATACGCTCCTTTACTCATAGAAACCGTTTTTCCAAACGAAGTCTTGATTTGTCTCTCTATATTGTATTTCTCAAAAATGGGAGTATCATTGGATTGATAAAACTTCACAATTGATTCTTTGGATGGTGCAATTTCTTGCACATAATCCTTGGTTTGTTGGTACAACTCTTCATCATCAATTTGAATACCACTAAAGGTATCGTTAAATACGTCTCGTAAGATAGATGAAGCTCTGTTGAGTTCTCCTAATACTTTTGACGGATGATGAGCGGTTGGTAATTTTTTACACATTGCATTCCATCTGCTGAGCAGGTTCTGCAAATCTTTTTCTAATTCGGCTGTATTTTTGCCTTCGGCTACTGTACGAACAATAACACCAAATCCTTTTGGTTTAACTGATTGCACAAGTCTTTTTAAACGGTCTTTTTCTTTCTTGTCTTCTATTTTTTGAGAAATAGAAACACGATCAGAAAAAGGAACTAACACAATAAAACGTCCGGCAAGAGATAGCTCAGCGCTAATTCTCGGTCCTTTGGTTGATATTGGTTCTTTTACGACTTGCACTAAAATCGATTGGTTGGCACTCAAAACATCCATAATGGTGCCATCTTTATCAATTTCATTGTCAAACTGAAAGGTTTTTAGGGAGAAATCCTTTAATTTACCTGTGCTTACAAGTTTTATGAATTTCAGTTGGGAAGCTAAATTTGGACCTAAGTCGTGATAATGTAAAAAGGCATCTTTTTCGAAGCCAACATTTACAAAAGCAGCGTTCAATCCAGCAACTGGTTTTCTGATTTTGGCAATAAAAATATCGCCAACTTGAAAGTTGCTTTTTTCTTCTTCCTTGTGTAATTCAATTAGTTTTCCATCTTTTAATAAGGCAAAATCTACGGCTTCAGAACTTGATCGAATGATTAATTCTTTATTCACGCTGTACATTTTTATCCGAACTTTTGGTTGTTGATATTAAATTTTTGGCTGTTGGTAAATCCTTCAGCTAACAACTATCAACCATCAACTATTTAGTAAGGATGGATTAAACAATATTTTTAACAGGTATTGAACCCGGGGAAAACTAGCTGGCAGTGCACAGTTCTAAGAAGTCAGTATACTGAATACTAAAGACTGAAGACTGTTTACTAATTTTCGATTTCAATGAACTTTTAAAAAGAAAAAAGTAGTTTAAAACTACTTTTTCTTCTTATGACGGTTAGCTCTCGCTCTTTTTTTACGTTTGTGCGTCGCTACCTTATGTCTCTTTCTTTTTTTACCGCTTGGCATATCTTGTAGATTTTATGATTAATTACTATTTTATTTTGCTTCGTTATTGATTTTTACGCCTTCTACAAAAACTTTTGCCGGTTTAAAAGCAGGAATATTGTGTGCAGGAATTTTAATTGTTGTATTCTTAGAAATGTTTCTACCTGTTTTTTCAGCTCTTGTTTTTACAATAAAACTTCCAAAACCTCTTAAATATACGTTATCTCCAGTCTCTAATGAAGTTTTAACTTCATTCATAAATGTTTCTACAGTTGCTTGAACATCTCCTTTTTCTAGACCTAATTTCTCTGAAATTTTCGCTACGATATCTGCTTTCGTCATTTTCTTCCTTATTTATAAATGTTGTACTATTTTTTTTGAGTTTGCAAATATATGAATTAAAAAAACAATTATTCAAGCTAATTGATTAAATTTTAATCACATAAACTTTTACTTTTGCAAAGAAATAGTTAACAATGGATTTTTCTAAGTTATTGATAGATTGGTATTTACAAAATAAACGCGATTTACCATGGCGAAATACCACCAATCCATACCCGATTTGGCTTTCAGAAATCATGTTACAACAGACGAGAGTAGCACAAGGAATGCCCTACTTTTTTTCATTTACAAATGCCTTTCCTACCGTTTTTGATTTAGCCAATGCTCACGAAGAACAAGTTTTAAAATTATGGCAAGGATTAGGCTATTATTCACGTGCCAGAAATTTACACCAAACCGCACAATATATTGCTAATGAACTTGGAGGTATTTTTCCAAACAATTATAAAGACTTACTTCAATTAAAAGGAATTGGGGAGTACACCGCTGCAGCCATCGCATCATTTGCTTATAACGAAGTCGTTCCTGTAGTTGACGGAAACGTATTTCGGGTGCTGTCACGTTATTTTGATATTGAGACCGATATTGCTTCGGCTTCCGCTAAAAAGGAGTTCAGCGCAATAGCTCTCGAATTGATTCCGAAAGATAACCCAGCCTTATTCAATCAAGCTATAATGGAGTTTGGCGCTTTGCAATGTGTTCCAAAAAGTCCAAACTGCGAAGCTTGTATTTTTAACGAAAGTTGCGCTGCTTTGCAAAAAAAGAAAGTAGACCAACTTCCTGTAAAATTGAAAAAACTAAAAGTCAGAAACCGATACTTTAATTACCTCATCTTTTCTGACGAAGTTGAAAACACCATTATCCAAAAAAGAACAGATAAAGGTATTTGGCACAATTTATATGAATTCCCTTTAATCGAAACCGAAAAGGAAGAAGATTTCAACACTATATCTAAGCAAATTAAATCCGACTTTCAACATTGGAATATCATAAGTATAGGAGAAGAAAATCCAAAAAGCATTATTCATAAACTTTCGCACCAACATTTACACATTAAATTTTGGAATGTGAAAATTACCGGAACTATTCCAAATGGTATTAATGCAACCGATTTAAAAACGTTTCCTTTCCCTATAGTGCTTCACAATTTTATCGAAGCAAAATAAAAAATCCTATCTTTGATTCAAATACTATATTATGAATGGGACAGTAAATAAAGTGATTCTTATCGGCTATCTTGGAGACGAGGTGAAATTGCATTATTTCGAAGGAGGTAATTGTATTGGCCGATTTCAATTGGCAACACACGAGGTATACATTAATAAAACGACTAACGAAAAAATCACTTCTACAGAATGGCATACTATAGTGGTGCGTAATAAAGCCGCTGAATTATGCGAAAAATACCTTTCTAAAGGAGATAAAATTTATATAGAAGGACGCATCAAATCACGTCAATGGCAAGCCGAAGACGGAACTACAAAACACACTTCTGAAATTCAAGTAGTAGAATTTACTTTTCTGAATACAAAGAAAGATTCCGAGAACAATAAAACAACTCCTTCAGAACCTCAAAATACGAATTTACCAATTAACGATTTACCTTTTTAATTGTTAAACACGCTCCACTTTGTTATGTCAAAAAAAATAAATTCTTTTATACTTATTCTTGTAGCCTTGACTATCTCAAGCTGTAAAAAAGAAGTATTACCAAAACCTTCGAGTCATTTACGCTTAGATTACCCTGAAGCCAGCTATGCTCAATTTGAGAGCAATTGCCCGTTTACTTTCGAAATGAATAACGATGCCATCATCAAAGGCAATACAGATTGCGGATTTACAATTACTTATCCAAAGATGAAAGCCACCATTTATCTTACCCATAAAAGCGTCAATGGAAATATCAATAATTTACTGCGTGATGCGCAAAAATTAACCTTTGAACACGTAATCAAAGCGGATGATATTGTAGAACAACCCTATTTGAATTCCCAACAAAGAGTATTTGGAATGTTTTACCAAGTTAATGGAAATGCGGCAACCAATTCACAGTTTTATGTCACCGACAGCACTAAAAACTTTGTTACTGGGTCTGTATACTTTTATGCTAAACCTAATTTCGATTCCATTATGCCAGCTGCTAGTTATATCAAAAATGATATGCAACGACTTATGGAAACTTTGAAATGGAAATAACAAAAAAAGCATCCTTCCGGATGCTTTTAATTTATTACTGTAATTCGTTTATGATTTTGGCAAAACTACTTTATACGTTTTCCCATCAGCAGTCGCTTCAACCACTTTAGTCAAATTGTCTTGATTTTGGATTGTTTTATCAAAAATCACTGTTGCTTTTTTTGAATCAAAATCCACTGTTGCTTTTTGTACGCCTTCCATAGCGCCTAATTCTTCTTCAATCGTTTTGGCACAACCCATAGCGCAAGTCATACCTTCGATTTCAAAACTAGCAGTATGAACATTTTCAGCAGCAATTACTACTTCTTTTTTAGGTGCTCCCGCTTCTTTTTCAGCAGTCACTTCTTTTGTAGTGGCTTCTTTTTTGCATGATACTGTTAACAAACTAACGAATGCAAATGTCAATATTGTTTTTGTAAGTTTCATATACTGTAAATTTATTTTTTTGATAATTACAAAATTAATCAAAAAAAGGCGGTCAATTTCAAAAATTAGTAGAATTTTGAGCCAAAATTTAATTTATGGAATCCAAACAACTTAAATGGGTACTTCTTTCTATTCTTTCTTTAATTTGGGGGAGTTCGTTTATTCTAATTAAGAAAGGCCTAATCGGTTTAACACCAATACAATTAGGTTCGTTACGAATCATTTTTGCCGGACTTTTTTTGATACTAGTTGGATTCAAAAGCCTATCTAAAATAAGCTTTCAACAATGGAAGTTTATTGCACTCACAGCGCTTTTTGGAACATTTATTCCTGCTTACCTTTTTGCAATAGCACAAACCGAAATCGATAGTTCCGTAAGCTCAATATTAAATTCGCTTACCCCTTTAAACACTTTAGTCATAGGAAGCCTTGCCTTTGGATTGCAATTTAGACGCAATCAAATTATTGGTGTAATCATAGGTTTAATTGGAAGTGCCTTACTGATCTTGAATGGCGCAATGAACCATCCTGAGCAAAACTACTATTATGCCCTTTTAGTTATTATTGCCTCAGTATGTTATGCCACAAATGTGAATTTAGTTAAAAAACATTTGTCTGGAATGGCACCATTGAGTATCACAACTGGTAATTTTTTGGTTATGCTATTGCCTGCTACTTTGATCTTATACTTTACCGACTTCTTAGATGTTGTAAGTATGCCTCAAGTTCAACATTCAATGCTATTTATTGTAATCTTAGGCGTAATTGGAACTGGAATTGCCAATATTATCTTCTTTAAATTGATTCAATTGTCTTCTCCTGTTTTTGCTACTTCGGTTACCTACTTAATTCCAATTGTTGCTTTCTTCTGGGGATTGTTAGACAACGAAATGCTAACCCCTATCCAATTTATTGGCGCATTTATTATACTAATAGGAGTCTATCTATCTGCTAAAAAATAAAAAAGGCGGTCTTTTCAGACCGCCTTTAAAAGTTTTATTAGTAGTTATTATTTAAAATCAGCATCAGAGACACCTTCGTTAATCTTCACATCAGTCATTTTTATATTTAATTCAAAACCTACATTTTGAACTAAGTTAAATGGCACTTTAACCCCTTTTACTTCACGATAATCTAAATAAGAATTGGTTTTATTCATCGTTTGTCCTCCTTGTTCCATTGTGATTAAATCCCCAATTTTCAATCCAGATTTAACATCATAATACAAAGTGGTATTTCCGTTTTTCAAAGCATAAACTTCTGTTCCGTTGACCATCTCAATTCCAGTCAAAGTTACTTCTGGTTTTTTCAATAGATTCAATTCTTCAATTGGAGTAGCAGCTGCTTTCATCTCTTCTAAATCTTTCCCTGTCAAGTCCATTCTTTGGCCTTGTTGAATTACAAAACCTCCTTTTTCATTAACTACTTGTTTCATAATACTCATTCCACCCATAGCCAACTCAACCACTAATTTACCTTTTACGTCAATCTTAGAATTGAAACTCAAAGGTGCAGGAGCTTGTGGTATAGATGTAGATCCAGTCATTGCAATTGTTTTAACTGCAAGTGCCGCTTTTTCTCCACCAATAGCTTTGATGTAATTGTCCAAAACTGTTTTAGCAGTCATTCCTTTAGGAACTTCTTTTTTGAAAACGGGTTTTTCAACAGGATGGCCATATTTATCAAAAAACAAAATTGGAATTTTTAATTTTTCTAGTGCCGGAACTACATCAGCTCCTTTTCCTACAATTAGAATACGACTATTGTCAGCCATAAAATACTTATTGGCCACACGCATAACATCGTCAGCAGTTACCGCATTGATGTTTTTAATATAGTTCTCGTAAAAATCAGCTGGTAAATTTTGTGTTTGAATACGTAAAGCGTAACCCGCAATAGTTTGAGGTTTTTCAATTTGCATTACAAAACGTCCTATATAACCCGCTTTAACGCTTGCTAACATTTCATCAGTAACTTTTTCAGTTCTAATCTTTTTGTATTCTTTAAAGATTTCAACTACCGTACTGTCTGTAACTGCATTTCGAACTTGAGTAGACGCTTCAAATTTTGTAATACGTTTTTCGCCACGAATACTAGATCTTGCACCATAAGTCCATCCGTGTGCTTCTCTTAAATTCATATTCAAATAACTATTGAAGTCTCCTCCTAAGATTTGGTTAGCCACCAAAGCTGGAAAATAATCTGGATCGGTCATCTTTAAATTAACCAAGTTTACTACAGCTACTTCTGACTGAACCGCATTTGGCATGTCCACGAAATTAATTTGTGAAAAAGCAACGTCTTTTGGCTCCGGATAAGTCTGAACTGGAGCCGAAGCTTTTTTCCATGAACCAAATAACTTTTCTACTGCTTTTTTAGTTTCTGCAAATTTAACATCACCTACAATGATTAAGTAGGCATTTTCTGGAACAAAATACGAGTTATAGTTGGCTTGAACATCTGCTAAAGTAACATTATTGATGGTGGCTTCGCTAACATATTCTCCGTTTGGATGCTCTTTTCCGAAAGTTAAAAAATCATTAACTCGAGCTGCAACATCCGGCACACTTTTCTCTCCTGCTTTTAATCCTTCAATGATTTTGGCTTTTTCTTTGTCAAATTCTTCTTGGGTAAAGTTTGGGTTTAAAGCTCCGTCTGCCATTAATTCTAAAACACGAGCTGCATATTTAGACAAAGCGTTTGCAGAAGCTCCGTTGGAACTAAAGTTAACACTTGCTCCCATAAAATCGATTTCTTCATTGAAAGCGGTTTTAGAGATTTTTTTGGTGCCGTTTCCAATTATACTACTCGTCAAATCAGACACTCCTTTTTTAGCACCTTCTGCATAGGGTGCGTTATCTAAAGTAAGTGTAAATGAAACTCTAGGTAATTTATGATTTTCAACCACCATTACTTTCAACCCATTTTTTAATTGGAACGACTCTGGCTTCCCTATTTTAATAGTTGGGGCGGGTCCTGATTTGGGTTGAGGAATGATTTGTCCTTGCATTATCGCTGATATAAATAAGCTTGATAAAATTATAATTGATTTTTTCATGATGTATCTTAGTTTTGGGATTTATCTTTCACTGGAACATAATCCAACACCATTCTTTGGTTTGGATTTAAATACTTCTTTGCTACATCCCTAATTTCTTCACGAGTAATAGAATGATACATATCAATTTCAGTATTAATTAAATTCACATCTCCATACAACATATAATAGGTTGCCAAATTACTAGCAATTCCCTCAATAGTTGAATTACTATTCACGTATTGATTGTCAAATTGATTTTGTAATTTTTGTAAATCTTTCTCAGAAATTAACTCCGTTTGAAGTTTTACTATTTCTTCGTCTATTTCAGCCAACAGATTAGCCGCAGTAAATGGCGATTGAGGTAAACCATATAATATGTATGTTCCATAATCTTCTTGACTATAATTGAAAGCCCCTATTTGTAGGGCCATTTTTTTGTCATCTACAATCTTTTTGTACATTCTAGAACTTTTTCCGTCACTCAAAATAGACGAAATCATATCCAATACTCTAGCTTCACGAGTTTTCATAGATGGTGTTCTGTATGCAGTTACCACCATTGGCAATTGAATGTTTGGATCCTCAAAATTAGCTTTGATCGTTTCGGTAATTGGTGCCTCTTCAAAAGTGGCACGTTTAATTGGTGTTCCTTTTGGAATTACCCCAAAATATTTTTGAATCCATTCTTTCGCTTGTTCTGGTTTGAAATCTCCAGCAACAACTAAAACCGCATTGTTTGGAATGTAGAATTTTTTATTAAACGCTTGGAATTCCTCTAGCTTAGCTGCGTCTAAATGTTCCATAGAACCAATAGTAGTCCATCGGTACGGATGGTTTTTAAACATATTCTTTTTCACTTGCGGAATCAATTGACCATACGGACTATTGTCATAACGCAATCTTTTCTCTTCCTTAACCACCTCATTTTGAGTATCAACTCCTATTTGATTGATTACTGGATGCAACAAACGCTCTGCTTCCATCCATAAACCTAACTCTAAATTATTTGAAGGGAAAACCTCGTAATAATAGGTTCTGTCTTCAGTAGTATTAGCATTATTTACACCACCATTACTGGTAACAATTTTAAACCACTCGCCACGTTTAATGTTTTCAGTTCCTTCAAACAACAAATGTTCAAAAAAGTGTGCAAAACCAGTGCGATCTGGTTGTTCGTCTTTAGCACCTACGTGGTACATTACCGAAGTAACCACCGTCGGAGCCGAAGGATCGTTGTGCAAAATTACGTGCAATCCATTGTCTAAGTTGTACTCTTCAAAAGCAACTTTCTGAGCAGAAGCAACTCCTCCAAGCATCAATGCAGCACTCAACATCATGATAGATTTTTTCATAAAGATTAATAATTTTAAGTTAGATTTAGGTTTTAATACTCCTAAGGAATTCTAATTAGATACTCCCAAGAAACTATTGTTACATCAAAAATAGTTTTTTTTATTTAGTATTTCTAAAACTCAACCATTTTGATAAATAATTAACATCCGTTTTTTAGCAAATACAGGATGCAAAAACTTTTTATTCAGAGAGATTGCACAGTAAATTATTAATTGTATATTTGCAACCTTAAAATTAATAAAAACAATTTCGTATGTATGCAATCGTAGAGATAGCAGGGCAACAATTCAAAGTAAGCAAAGACTTAAAGGTTTATGTTCACCGTTTGGCTAACGAAGAAGGTTCAAAAGTTTCTTTTGACAAAGTTCTTTTAGTAGATGACAAAGGTAATGTAACTTTAGGCGCCCCAGCTATAGAAGGTGCTTCTGTAGAAGCTAAAGTGTTACAACACTTAAAAGGAGACAAAGTTATCATTTTCAAAAAGAAAAGAAGAAAAGGGTACAAAAAGAGAAACGGTCACAGACAATATCTTACTCAAATTGTAATTGAAGGTATTACAGTAGGTGGAGCTAAAAAAGCTGCAGCACCTAAAAAAGAAAAAGTAGTAGCTGAAGCGCCAGCAACTGAGGAAGCTAAACCAGCTCCAAAAGCTAAAAAGGCAGCTCCAAAAGCTAAAAAAGAAGATACTAAAGAATAATTAACAATATTAAAACCAATACGTCATGGCTCATAAGAAAGGTGTCGGTAGTTCGAAGAATGGTAGAGAATCAGAATCAAAACGTTTAGGCGTTAAGATTTTTGGTGGTCAAGCTGCTATTGCTGGAAACATCATCGTAAGACAAAGAGGTTCTAAACACAATCCAGGTGAAAATGTTTACATCAGTAAAGATCACACACTACACGCAAGAGTAGATGGAGTTGTTAAGTTCCAAAAGAAAAGAGATAACAAATCATACGTTTCTATCCTTCCATTCGAAGCATAATCTGTACGATTTTATAGATCATTAAAAAACCTGTTTCTCACGAAACAGGTTTTTTTGTTTAAAATTAATACAGTGTCAAAAATAAAAAACCCTCACATTGCTGTAAGGGTTTTTCAATCTAAAAATCTAACTTTATAAAAAGTCTAAGCCGTCTGACTAATATCTATAGTATTCTGGTTTGAATGGTCCTTGAACCTCCACACCAATGTAGGCTGCTTGCTCTGGACGCAATGTCTCTAATTCCACACCCAATTTAGCCAAGTGTAAAGCCGCTACTTTTTCATCCAAGTGTTTTGGCAACATATACACTTCATTTTTGTAATTAGCACTGTTTTTCCACAATTCGATTTGTGCCAAAGTCTGGTTGGTAAATGAGTTACTCATCACAAAACTTGGGTGACCTGTAGCACAACCTAAGTTTACCAAACGACCTTCAGCCAAGATGATAATATCTTTTCCGTTTACGTTGTAGATATCTACTTGAGGTTTTACTTCGTTTTTAGTATGACCAAAGTTTTTGTTCAACCAAGCCATATCAATTTCGTTATCAAAGTGTCCGATGTTACACACAATCGTTTTGTCTTTCATTTGTTCGAAGTGAGATCCTAACACAATATCTTTATTTCCAGTAGTAGTAATAATGATATCAGCAGTACCAATAACTGTATTTAATTTCTTTACTTCAAAACCGTCCATTGCTGCTTGTAAAGCACAAATTGGATCGATTTCAGTAACCGTTACAATAGAACCCGCACCTCTAAAAGAAGCCGCTGTTCCTTTTCCTACGTCACCGTATCCACAAACAATTACTCTTTTTCCAGCCAACATAATATCGGTTGCTCTTCTAACTGCATCAACAGCTGATTCTTTACAACCGTATTTGTTGTCAAATTTAGATTTAGTAACCGAGTCATTTACGTTAATAGCTGGCATTGGTAATGTTCCAGCTTTTACTCTTTCGTATAATCTGTGTACACCAGTTGTAGTTTCTTCAGACAATCCTTTGATTCCTTCAACTAAATGAGGGTAACGATCAATAACCATATTAGTCAAATCTCCACCATCATCCAAAATCATATTCAATGGTTTTCTATCTTCTCCAAAGAATAAAGTTTGTTCGATACACCAGTCAAAATCCTCTTCGTTCAAACCTTTCCAAGCATATACTTGAATTCCAGCAGCAGCAATAGCAGCGGCAGCCTGATCTTGAGTAGAGAAAATATTACAAGAAGACCAAGTTACCTCAGCTCCCAAAGCAATTAAAGTTTCAATCAAAACCGCAGTTTGTATCGTCATGTGTAAACATCCAGCAATACGAGCCCCTTTTAACGGTTGTTCGGCTGCATATTCTGCACGAAGTGCCATTAATCCCGGCATTTCAGCTTCTGCTAATTCAATTTCTTTTCTTCCCCAAGCCGCTAGAGAAATGTCTTTTACTTTGTAAGCCACATAAGGCATCGTTGCTGTACTCATTTATAGTATATTTGTTATTGTAAAAATTTTTGCAAAATTACATAATAACTTATGATTTTAAAAACATTACCCTACATTTATGAATTGTTTAGGGCGCTAATCTTTTAAAAATCAACAAAATAATTGAAATTCAATTCTTTTTGGAGCTATTCCCGCCATTCGCTTTATCTTTGCTACTGCCTTCAAGAGCCTCAGTCAGCAACAAAGGATGTCGCTACTGTCGGGGCTAAAACACGTTTTCGGTATGCCATTATATAAAACCATTCACCACAATTCCAACACACAAATCCTGATTTGGAACATCACCGAATCCTTCGAGCAATTGAACCAAGAAGTCCAATTGAACGAAAAAAGTCAACTGCGCCTCAACGGTATGAAATCCCAGATGCACCAACGTGCCTTTCTGAGCGTACGCAAATTATTGGCGTTAGCAGGTTATTCCGATTTCGACTTGTATTATGATGAATTTGGAAAACCACATTTAATAGACGAAAAACAGATTTCCATTACCCATTCCCATCATTTTTCGGCTATCATTATAAGTAACGAAGCTGTAGGTATCGACATTGAAATGCAACGCGATATCATTCTAAAAATCGCTCATAAATTTGTCAATGACGAAGAATTGAGCCGACTTCAGAAAACAGATCTTACCGATTATATCAAAAAACTAACCGTAAAATGGGGCGCTAAAGAAGCTATTTTCAAAATTAAAAATGAAAAAGGAATCAGTTTTAAAGACCATATTCAAGTAGCTCCTTTCGAATTAAACCAAACTCAAACTACTGCCGATTTAAATTTTAATGGAGCCGAACAAAAATTCAACATCCATTTTTCAGAATTGGATACTAATTTTACACTAGTATATGCTTTTGAGAATAACGACACAATTCAAGAACATTAATTATGATAGAATTCTTCTTTTCGCAATATAAAGACTATCAAACCTACGACATTGTTTTAGAAATAATTGCCGTCATTTTAGGAATTGCCAGTGTTTGGTATGCTAAAAAGGATAATATTTTAGTATTCCCAACCGGAATGATTAGCACGTTTATTTATGTGTATCTACTTTGGAAATGGACCCTTTGGGGAGACATGATGATTAACGGCTACTACTTTACTATGAGTGTATACGGTTGGTATTGTTGGACACGAAAAAAAGACGGCATTGTTGAATTTCCTATTTCTGTCATTTCGAATGCCGAGAAGCGTATGTCCCTTTTAATCTTTATCTTTACTACCGCATTTGTAGTCGCGGTTTATCTTTATTTTGATAAGTTTAATACATGGTATGCCTATGTGGACACATTTGTTACTGGAATTTTCTTTATTGGAATGTGGCTTATGGCCAAACGTAAAATAGAAAATTGGGTATTTTGGATTATTGGAGATCTAGTCTCAATTCCTTTATATTTTGGTAAAGGATTATTCTTTACAAGTTTTCAATATGTAGTATTTACAATTGTTGCCGTATACGGCTATTTAGAATGGAAGAAAACCTTAAACAGCTCCCAACAGGCGCTAAAAGAATACTAAAAATTGCCTTATTTGGTCCCGAAAGTACCGGCAAAACGACCTTGGCAAAACAGCTGGCGGAATACTACCAAACCGATTGGGTTCCAGAATTTGCACGCGACTATCTTCAAGAAAAATGGGATAAACAACAAGCCATTTGTGATGTAAATGATATGTTACCTATTGCTTACGGCCAAACCCAACTCGAAAACGAAAAAATGGCAACTGCTAATCAGTATCTGTTTTGCGACACCAATTTAATGGTGACCAAAGTTTTCTCCGAAGTATACTACAACTATTGTGATCCTTTATTAGACCAAGCAGCTCGCGAACACGAATACGATTTGTTTTTTCTAACCGATATCGATGTGCCGTGGGAGAAAGATGATTTGCGAGACAAACCTGAAGGTCGTGAAACGGTTTTTAGCGTTTTCAAACAGTCCTTAATCGACAACAACAAACCATTTATTACCCTTTCAGGGGATGCTAGTTTACGACTTAAAAAAGCAGTTTCTATAATAGATGACTTAACCGTTGCATTACAAAATGGACAAACTTCTTTAGAGTTTATTCAAATGTATCTTAACGGAATTAGTAAATAATCCTTATTTTTAACCAATAACATCAAGTCGAATCTACGATAAATAACCTAACCACAAAGAACACAAAGTAGGCACGAAGTTCGCAATGTGATAAAACTTATATGACATATACATTTTATAAAAATCTTTTGGTCTTAGATACTTCGCGGCAATAAATAAAAAATGAACAGAGAACAACTTTTTACCGAACTTAGTTTTAAAGCCGTTCGCAGTAGTGGAGCGGGCGGGCAAAACGTGAATAAAGTTTCTTCAAAAATCGTTCTAACTTTTGACATTCCAAAATCACAAGGACTATCAGAAGAAGAAAAAACACTATTAGTTACCAAACTCAGTTCACGATTAACTTCAGAAAACGTTTTAATTTTAAACTGTGACGAAGACCGAAGCCAGCTCAAAAACAAGGAAATTGTAATCAAACGCTTTTTTGAATTATTGAAAAAAGGGCTTTTTGTACCCAAAGAGCGTAAAGCAACCAAAATTCCTAAAGCAGCCATCCGAAAAAGAATAAAAGACAAAAAGAACCTTGGCGAAATTAAAAAATCAAGGAGAAAACCTGATTTAGATTAGCTATTTTACCGCAAAGACACAAGGACTCAAAGTTTGATTTTGAATTTTTAAATTGATATTGTAATTGCCGTTTTTAGTTTTATCTTTGCATCGTCTCACGGGGTGCTCTAAATAACGAGCTGAGATTATACCCAATGAACCTGGGCAGGTAATGCTGCTAAGGGAAAAGCAAATCATACATTTAAAGTGCACGTTAAATTATGGTTTGGAGTAACCAATTTATTTATTAACTAAGAATAATTTACCCCTGTTATTCGTAATTTTTTTTACGAATGAAAAATGTATTATTCAAAAGGAGTCAAAAGCAATTATTTTTAGGCTCTTTCCTATTGTTTGCTTTAGCAGCATTCTCACAAGAAAAGCTAAAAGACACAACAAAGGTGAATCAACTCGATGAAGTGTTAGTTTCAGCAATTCGAGTAACCTCTAAAACTCCTGTTAGTTTTAGCAACCTTTCCCAAAAGGAAATTAAGACCCGTAATTTAGGGCAAGACATTCCTATTTTAATGAACTATATGCCATCAGTGGTAACTACTTCAGACGCTGGAAACGGAGTGGGTTATACCGGGATTCGTGTTCGTGGAAGCGATGCAACTCGTGTCAATGTAACCATCAACGGAATTCCGTACAACGATTCAGAAAGTCATGGAACATTTTGGGTCAATATGCCTGACTTTGCCTCTTCACTTCAGAGTATTCAATTACAGCGTGGGGTTGGAACTTCTACCAATGGTGCAGGAGCTTTTGGCGCCAGCTTGAATATGCTAACTGATTCCTATTCAGAGAAAGCGTATGGGGAAATCTCGAATTCATTTGGTAGTTTCAATACTAAGAAACATACTGTGAAATTCAGCACGGGCTTACTCAACGATCGGTTTGAAATAGCCGGACGATTGTCTAAATTGGAATCAGATGGTTATATTGACAGAGCAAGTTCGGATTTAAAATCCTATTTCTTACAAGGAACTTATGTTGGTAAAACAAGTTTGATAAAAGCACTTGTTTTTGGCGGAAATGAAAAAACCTACCAATCGTGGAATGGAATAGACGGAGAAACATTGTTAACTAATAGAACTTTTAATTCGGCTGGAATATTCACTGACGAAACAGGACAAACACGCTTTTATGACAATGAAACGGACAATTACCAACAAGATCACTACCAATTGCATTGGAACGAAAGAGTATCCGAAAACTGGAATACGAATCTTGCATTTCACTACACTAAAGGAAGAGGCTACTTTGAAAACTATAAAGAAGATGCTGATTTTAGTGAATATGGTTTAAATCCCTTTACAATCAATGGTTCAACTATGAATACAACCGACCTAGTTCGTCGAAAATGGTTGGATAATGATTTTTACGGAACCACATTCTCTGCCAATTATGAGTCCGAAAAAGTAGATTTATTTTTAGGAGGAGGAATTAATAAATATGAGGGAGATCACTTCGGAAACGTAATTTGGGCTCGCTTTGCGTCGCAATCAGAATTAGGCGATCGCTATTATGATGATGTAGCAACAAAAACGGACGGTAATTTATACTCCAAAATCAACTACCAAGCTACTGAAAGATTAAGCCTCTTTGGTGATCTACAAATTAGAAACGTACACTACAGAGCCAATGCTATTGAAACAGGTTTAGTCAATGATAGCTTTACTTTTTTTAATCCAAAGGCTGGATTAAACTATACAGTAAATAGTAATAGCAATTTGTATTTTTCATTTGCTAGAGCAAACAGAGAGCCTAACCGCTCAGATTATATTGGAGGCAATGTGAGACCAGAACAATTAAATGATTACGAATTAGGTTGGCGATTTGTCTCAAACAAATTTCAATTGAATTCTAACTTGTATTATATGGCGTACCGAGACCAATTGATATTAACTGGAACCCTTGATGATGTAGGAAATCCGATTCGATCCAATAGTGAGAAAAGTTTTCGTTTAGGATTAGAAGTTGATGCGAATTGGATGTTTAGCGAGCAGCTAAGTGTGCGTCCTAATTTTACATTAAGTCGCAATAAAAATATTGACTTAAATGTTGACGGACAAAATTTTGGTACCACAGACATCTCTTTTTCTCCTTCATTAATTGCAGGAAATAGCATTATTTATAAACCCGTAAATCAAGTTCAAATCGTTTGGTTGCAAAAATATGTGGGTTCGCAATTTATGAATAATATAGAATCATCAGTTGCTATACTCGATGCCTATTTCGTAAACGATTTAAACATTTCTTATGAAATAAAACCGAAAACAATATTTAAAACTATTGAATTCAATGCTTTAATCAACAATATCTTCAACCAAAAATATGTATCTAACGGTTATATGTGGGACATCTATCCTTATTACTACCCTCAAGCAGGAACTAATTTTTTGGCGGGAGTTACTTTTAAATTCTAGATTATTTTTGAAAATCCTGGCAGCAATGTCAGGATTTTTTTAATTATAAACTCGCAACACATTTCCATTTACTTGTACACGGTATTGTTTCATTGGATACTGTAAACTTCCTTGTCCGGAAAATAAATTATAGGATTTATTATCACACGGGCAAACAGCTTCAATTCCGTTAATTGTCAATGTAGAACAAGCTGTTGGGGTTTGGTTTGGACAAGCTGCGTCAAAGGCGTTATAGCCACTACCGGTATTAAAAATAATTAGCCCTTTGACTCCTCTTCCTGCAAAATACACTGCATTACTAGGATATAAAAGATTAGAGTACAGCGGCAAATTCATATTGATATCTACAGAAAACGAAACATTTTGTAGGAATGGATTATTGTTCACTGGACCATTATCTGAACAAGAAAAAAACAATACGGAAAGATAGATCAATAAGACGCGTTTTTTCATTTCAACCATTTTTGCACCATAGTATTAGTGAAACAAATTTAAATTATTTACTTTTGATATAGATGGTAACAAAGAATTTAATTATGAACTAATTAAAATTATAGTATCTTTGTGAAAAGAAATCCCGTCCCGATGGGATTTTTTCTATTTTATATAAACAATGAAGTTATGAGCACAGTATCTTATTACACCGCAGAAGGATTAAAAAAATTAAGAGAAGAACTAGATTATTTAAAAAATGTTATGCGCCCAAAAGCATCACAAGATATTGCTGATGCAAGAGATAAAGGAGATTTATCTGAAAATGCCGAATACGATGCAGCCAAAGAAGCGCAAGGTATGCTGGAGATGCGTATTGCCAAATTAGAAGAAATCCATTCTAACGCACGTTTGATAGACGAAACTCATTTAGACGTTTCCAAAGTATTGGTATTGTCTAAAGTAAAAATCAAAAACCAAACTAACGGAATGGAAATGATTTATACTTTGGTAGCTGAAAGCGAAGCCGATTTAAAAACTGGAAAGATTTCTGTGACCTCACCTATCGGGAAAGGATTATTAGGAAAATCAGTTGGCGAAGTGGCTGAAATTACAGTTCCTAATGGGGTTTTAAAATTTGATATTTTAGAAATTACCAGAGACTAAATTGAATCCTATGAGTTCTATTTTTACCAAAATTGTAAACGGAGAAATACCTTGTTACAAAATTGCAGAAGACGCTAATTTCTTGGCATTTTTGGATGTCAATCCCAATGCAAAAGGACATACGCTGTGTATTCCAAAACAAGAAATTGACCAACTTTTTGAAATAGACGATGAACTGTATTTGGGTTTGATGCAATTTTCTAAAAAAATAGCTACAGCCTTGCAAAAAACAGTGCCTTGCAAACGCATCGGAATGGCGGCAATAGGTTTAGAAGTACCTCACGCCCATATTCACCTAATTCCATTGAACGAAATGGATGAAATGCGTTTCCAAAATAAAGTAACAATGAGCAAAGAAGAATTTGAGGCTTTAGCCAAAGAAATTCAGAGCCATTTGTAAAATATAAAAAAGTGAATCAATTTAAACGGATTCGCTTTTTTTATAACTCAATTGTATCGTACTTCCTTTTCCAATTTCGGACTGAACTACTTTAATAAACCCTTTATGGTATTCTTCCACAATTCGCTTAGTCAAAGAAAGTCCTAAACCCCAACCTCTTTTTTTAGTTGTAAAACCAGGTTCAAATATCTTTTTGAATTGGCTTTTTAATATTCCATTTCCAGTATCGGAAACCTTAATTTTTACCGAATCCCCTTCTTGCTCAATAACCAAATCTAAATTACCCTTGCCTTTCATTGCATCAATGGCATTTTTAACCAAATTCTCAATGGTCCAACTGTGTAAAGTAGGATTAATCAAAACAAAAATAGGCAAGTCAGGAGCTTGAAAAGAAAACACGACTTGCTTTGAAAATCGTGATTGTAAATAATCAAAGGTTTCTCTTGTTGCTGCAATAATATCTTGATTCTCTAATTTGGGTTCCGACCCAATTTTAGAAAAACGATCCGTAATCGTTTGCAAACGCTCAATATCTTTCTCAATTTCTATAGTAGTGGATTCAGCAACATTTTCGGCTTTCAATAATTCAATCCAACCAATTAAAGACGATAAAGGCGTTCCTATTTGATGCGCGGTTTCCTTAGCCATTCCCGCCCAAAGTTTGTTTTGAGTCGCCATCTTGGTACTGCGATAAAAATTATACACCAAAGCGGCAAACAAAACGATAATCAGCAACAGTGCAATTGGGTAGTATTTTAATTTATTCAACAAAGCCGAATTTCCATAATACAACTTTTGAAACTTGCCAGGAGAATACTCAATTACAATAGGGTCATTTTCATTTTTAAGATTGGCTAAAAAACGAGCGGATTCTATATTACTAGCGATTATTTTATCCTCAACATTTACTGCATTGATTATCTTGTTGTTTTCAGTCAAAATAATTGGAATAGAGGAATTGGTGCTGAAAATTTGCAGTGGCAATTCCACATCCGTATTTTCATCCGCATTGATCAATGTTTTCTGAGCTTTGGCCCAAAGATTCATTTTCAAACGCTCTTCATTCTTAAATATTTGAAAAAAAGTATAGGTATTCCAAAGTATTAATGAAATAATACAAAAAGAAGCCAAGATAATGAACCAGGGCGTAGTGTTGCGTCTATCCGAAAAAAACATAGATTCAATTTAGATTATAAATGTAACGAAATAATTTGAAAAAAATTTTAGTGCAAAGCCTATGAAAAAATTAATATTGGCAAATAAAGACCTATTGCCTAAATTAGAAGAAGTTAGTATATTTGTAAATCTAAAGTAGAAATAAACTAAAAAATAATACAGATGGAAGTTACAGGAAGAGTAAAAATGATTGACCAAACTAAAGAAGTAGGTTCTGGTGGTTTCAAAAAAAGAGATATTGTTGTTACTACTGACGAACAATACCCGCAACATATTTTGGTGCAATTTGTTCAAGATAAATGTGACTTATTAAACAATTACCAAGTAGGTGACCAAGTTAAAATCGACATCAATCTAAGAGGTCGTGAATGGACCAACCAACAAGGAGAAACCGTTTATTTCAATACTATCCAAGGATGGAGAATTGGAAAAGTACAAGCAGAGGCTCCAGCAGCTGCTCCGCAAACTCCTCCAATGCCAGCAGCAGAAACTTTTGCTCCAGCTACTAATTTAAATGAAGAAGAGCCAGACGATTTACCGTTTTAATCTTTCTACATATACATCAAAACCCGACTCTTATGCGTCGGGTTTTTTATTTACATTTGTAATTCACAATTAACACCAAGCGATGAACTGGGAACAACTTTTATCATTAAAAAGACAAGGCGACAAAGGCAAAAGATTACGCGTAGAACAAGACGATACCCGTTTGGGATTTGAAGTAGATTACGACCGTATTATCTTTTCAGCGGCGTTTAGAAGTTTGCAAGATAAAACCCAAGTCATCCCACTTTCTAAAACCGATTTTGTTCACACCCGATTAACGCATAGTTTAGAAGTATCGGTTGTGGGACGTTCTTTAGGTCGATTAGTTGGAAAAAAAATCCTAGAAAAATACCCGCATTTAAAAGAAGTTCACGGCTACCACATGAATGATTTTGGTGCCATTGTTGCCGCTGCATCATTAGCACACGACATCGGAAATCCGCCTTTTGGTCATTCGGGAGAAAAAGCCATTGGCGAATATTTTTCTATAGGAAAAGGACAGCAATACAAAGACAAACTCACTCCTAAACAATGGCAAGATTTAATTGATTTTGAGGGCAATGCTAACGGATTTTCAGTTTTGACAGCGGATCGTCCAGGAATAGAAGGAGGTTTGAGAATTTCATTCGCTACACTTGGTGCTTTTATGAAATACCCAAAAGAAAGTTTACCTAAAAAACCAACCAAAAATATTGCTGATAAAAAATATGGTTTCTTCCAAAGTGATAAAAATTTCTTTGAAGAAGTCGCTGCAGATATGGGATTAATTCCAAATAAATCAGGAAAAGATATTGGATTCGAAAGACATCCGCTTGCCTATTTGGTCGAAGCAGCCGATGACATATGTTACACCATTATTGATTTTGAAGACGGCATCAATTTGGGTTTAGTCCAAGAAGAATATGCTCTAGAATATTTAATCAAACTAGTTAAAGATTCTATAGACAGCGCTAAATACAGTACATTAAACACAAAAGAAGACCGAATCAGTTACTTGAGAGCATTAGCGATTGGCAGTTTAATAAATGATGCGGTACGCGTTTTTATTGAAAACGAAGAAGCTATTTTGGCTGGAAAATTTCCGTATGCGCTAACCGACAAAAGCAAGTACAAAGCGCAAATGGATGACATTATTAAATTGAGTGTGAAAAACATTTATCAAAGTCGCGAAGTAATCGAAAAAGAAATTGTGGGCTACCAAATTATCCAAACCTTATTGGACAAATTCATTTCGGCATACAACAACAAATTCAATGGCACGGCTTCTAATTATGACCAATTGATTCTGAAAATGTTGCCCGAAAAACACGATATAGAAAAAGAAAATCTATACGACAGATTGCTACACATTTGTCACTACGTTTCGATGCTCACTGATGGAAATGCATTGGAATTATTTGAAACGATAAACGGTACAAAAAAATAGTATTTGCCACAAGAACAAATTCATTAAACACAGATTTCACAAATTTCACAAATCATTGTGATGAGAACGTAGTAATCTATTTTACACCGCAGATTCGCAGATTTTTTTTAAGATTTGCCACGAAATATCTATTATAAAAATCTAACCTAATTTGTGTTGCTTAGCATTCGTTTCGATCTCTTAAAATTTACTTAGCTAACTTCGTGCCTTCTTAGTGCACTTTGTGGTTAAATAACCAAATTAATGAATTACTTCACTCTTACAATAAAATAATTTTTCTTTCCACTTTGCAAAAGCACAAATTGGTTGTTAATTAAATCGTTAGTTGAAAGTTGGTATTCTTCAGTGATTTTTTCTTTATTTACCGAAATTGAATTAGCTGTCAAAGCTCTTCTTGCCTCTCCGTTGGATTTAAAGAAACCTGTTTTTTCATTCAAAACGGTTACAATATCCAATCCGTTTTCGATTTCGTTTTTAGCAATTTCAGCTTGTGGAACTCCATCAAAAACTTCTAAGAAAGTCGCTTCGTCTAATTGCTTCAAATCATCCGCCGAAGCATTTCCGAAAAGAATATTCGAAGCTTTAATTGCTTTTTCTAACTCTTCTTTAGAATGCACCAAAGTGGTAACTTCTTCCGCTAGTTTTCTTTGCAACACTCTCAAATGAGGCGCTACTTGATGTTCAACAATTAAAGCATCAATAGTTGCTTTATCTAAAAACGTGAAAATCTTAATGTATTTTTCTGCATCTACATCAGTCGTGTTCAACCAAAATTGGTAAAATTTATACACCGAAGTTTTATCAGCCGTTAACCACACATTCCCGCCCTCTGATTTTCCGAATTTAGAACCATCTGCCTTAGTTATCAAAGGACAAGTCATCGCATACGCTTTGGCTCCTTCGGCATTCATACGACGAACTAATTCGGTTCCCGTAGTAATATTTCCCCATTGGTCCGATCCTCCCATTTGTAGCAAACAGTTGTATTCTTTATGCAAATGGTAAAAATCGTATCCTTGAATTAATTGGTAAGTAAATTCCGTAAACGACATTCCTTCGCCTTCTCCAGACAATCGTTTCTTAACCGAATCTTTTGCCATCATGTAGTTTACGGTAATACGTTTACCCACATCACGCGCAAAATTGATGAATGATAAATCCTTCATCCAATCGTAATTATTCACTAAAACAGGTGCATTCACATCCTTTGAATTAAAATCTAAGAAACGAGACAGTACCGCTTTGATGCCTTCTACATTGTGTGCCAACGTAGCTTCATCCAACAAATTTCTTTCGTCTGATTTTCCTGATGGATCTCCAATCATACCTGTTGCACCACCAACCAAAGCAATCGGTTTATGTCCAAAATTTTTCAAATGAACTAACAATAAAATCGGAACCAAACTACCAATATGCAACGAATCTGAAGTTGGATCAAATCCAATATAGGTCGTTGTCATTTCTTTCAAAAGTTGGTCTTCAGTTCCCGGCATGATATCATGAACCAAGCCACGCCATTGTAATTCTTCTACTAAATTTTTCATTTTTATAATCAATTTGAGCAAAGATAGAAATTTCAATGGCAATGGCAATTGCAACATCAAAAATCAAGGGCAATTTCAAAAATCAATTTCAATGGCAAAAAACAAAATGAAAATCTGTGAATCAGTGACTAAAAAGATTGCCTCGTCGGTTCTCCTCGCAATGACAAATAAACTTTGCGGCTTTGCGTCTTCGTGGCAATACCAAAAAAAAGTATCTTTACCACATGATTTTAGTCACAGGTGGAACGGGTTTAGTAGGCGCACATCTCTTACTTCATTTAGTGGAGCAAGGAGAAAATGTTCGTGCCTTGTGTCGAACTAAATCTTCCATTGAGAAAACCGAAAATTTATTTTCCCTTTACCACAAACCCCATTTATTTGAAAAAATTGAATGGATCGAAGGCGATATTCTTGACATTCCTTCTTTGGAAATCGCTTTTCAAAATATTGAATTCGTTTACCATTGTGCTGCTTTGATTTCTTTCGATCCAAAAGAGGAAGATGCGATTCGGAAGACTAATATTGAAGGAACGGCCAACATCGTTAATTTTTGCTTGGCATTCGGAATTAAAAAAATGCTATTTGTGAGTTCAATTGCCGCTTTGGGAGATCCAAATGCAGTTGAAACCACTATTTCAGAAACCACCGAATGGAATCCCGAAAAACCACATAGCGATTATGCCATTTCTAAATACGGTGCCGAAATGGAAGTTTGGCGTGGTCAACAAGAAGGCTTAAGCGTAGTCATTGTCAATCCAGGAATTATTTTAGGCCCTCGATTTCCAGAACAAGGAAGTGGCGCTTTGTTTTCGGCTGTTGCCAAAGGATTATCATTTTACACTCTTGGTACAACAGGATTTATTGCGGTTACTGATGTTGTTAAAGCAAGTGTTCAATTGATGAATAGCGACATCAAAAACGAACGATTTACCTTGATAGAAAATAATTATTCATTCAGAGAAATCCTGAATTGTATCGCTGAAAGTTTCAATGTGAAACGACCTAAATGGCATGCTACTCCATTTTTAGTGAATCTATTTTGGAGAATCGATTGGTTATTATCTACTTTTTTCTTTCAAAAAAGAAAACTGTCTCGAGATAGTGCTAAAGCTTCGTTTTCGAAAAGCAACTATGATAATTCTAAAATAAAAGCTGTTTTGAATATTGAATTTAAATCGGTAACCGAATATATTGAAACAATTGCTCCAATTCATTTTGTTAAATAAAAAAAGCCTCTCAAGAAATTGAGAGGCTTTATGTTGGTCTACTAGGACTCGAACCTAGAAAGACTGCACCAAAAACAGTTGTGTTACCATTACACCATAGACCAGCAGTGCTGTTAAGCGAGTGCAAATTTAATACAAATTTTATTTTGCGCAAACTTTTGGATTGTTTTTATCAAAAAACTTTTGGCTTCGCCAAAAGGCAAGAAGAAACCAACTAAAAACCAATTCATTACTACTCAATTTTCATTAATAGAATTTTTTGTTAATGCTCGTCTCATTACGCAAAAAAACATTTTCTTTGCATCTTTAAATAATAACCCAATTTGAATCATGAATAAGGCCGATTTCAATTTTAATAAATGGAATACTATTTTAGGTTGGTTTGCATTTGCAATAGCATTAATAACCTATACCCTAACCGTTGAACCAACGATGAGTTTCTGGGATTGTGGAGAATACATTGCTACAGCTGCAAAATTAGAAGTGGGTCACCCTCCTGGAGCGCCTTTATTTCAGATGATTGGGGCATTTTTTGCACTGTTTGCCATAGACAATGAGCATATTGCCTTGATGGTTAATATGACTTCAGTAGTCTCTAGTGCTTTCACCATTTTGTTTTTATTCTGGTCATCGAGTATGATTTTGAAAAAAATCATTGGTTCGTATAATGAAATTAATAAAGACAATTCGATTGTTATTCTAGGAAGTTCGTTTGTGGGTGCATTGGCTTATACGTTTTCAGATAGTTTTTGGTACAATGCTGTAGAAGCCGAAGTGTATGCTATGGCATCCTTATTAATTGCTTTATTGCTATGGTTGGGATTGCGTTGGGAACAAGAAATGAATACGCCAAGAGGCGATAAATGGTTGTTGATCATTTCACTTGTTATCGGACTTTCATTTGGAGTTCACTTTATGGCTTTATTGACAATTCCAGCGATTGGATTTTTATATTTTTTCAAAAATTACAAAACCGTTACCGTTAAGAATTTCATCATTGCCAATGTGGTAGTAATTTCAATTTTGTTGTTCATCTTCAAAATGTTATTGCCGTTAACTATGGCTTTCTTTGGAAAAACCGAAATTTTCATGGTTAATGAAATGGGATTACCATTTAATTCAGGAACTATTTTTGTAACCCTTTTGCTAATTGCATTTTTCAATTTTGGATTGCGTTACACCAAACAAAAAGGTTTAGTTTTCTATAATACCATTATCCTTTGTACACTTTTCATTTTAATTGGATTTTCCACTTGGATGATGTTGCCTATTCGTGCTAATGCTAATACTGTAATTAACGAAAATAAACCTTCGGATGCTGCCGAAGTACTTGCCTATTACAACAGAGAACAATATGGTGTCAATCCCCTTTTTTACGGACCACAATACACAGAAGCTTTTGCAGGTTTAGATAAAGACAAGCCGTATTTAGATAAAGCGCCAAACTACGAAAGAGACTACACCACAGGCAAATATGAAATTACTAATAATTTCAAAAATGCTGTGCAAAATAGCGATGATAGTCACAAGACCATTTTACCAAGATTATGGAGTGGAGATCATGTAGAAAATTATATCAACTTCACTAATCCGCCTGAGTTTAGAATTAATTACGACTATCCTTTCGAAGAGGATTTAGCCAAATACGGAATCGAAGCAGGACAATTAAGCGAAGAAGAGTACAATAAAGCCATAGCCCAACTAAAAGGCGAAATTGAAAAAGTAGTGCTTGAGTTTAGACAAGCTTACGCTCAAAAAGAAATTGACAATGAAGGTTATGTTGCTTTCTTAAAAAACTATGGCGATTATTTGATTGTTGAAAAACCATCAACGGTTGATAATTTCCGTTTTATGTTTGAATACCAATTTGGCTATATGTATGTGAGGTATTTGATGTGGAATTTTGTAGGTCGCCAAAATGATATTCAAGGGCGTTACGACAATTTGAATGGAAACTGGATTAGTGGTATACCGTTTATGGATAGCATACATCTTGGTTCTCAAGACAATTTACCAACCGATGTTTTGAACAACAAAGGACGTAACACTTATTTCTTCTTGCCTTTTATCCTAGGGTTAATTGGATTGATGTACCACGCTAGCAAAGACCGAAAAAGTTTTTATGTATTACTATCCTTATTCTTATTTACAGGAATAGCCTTAAAAATTTACTTAAACGAAAGACCATTCGAACCTCGTGAACGCGATTATGCCTTAGTAGGATCGTTTTATGTATTTGCTATTTGGATTGGTTTTGGTGTGTATTCACTATATGAAAGCGCCAAAAAATATTTGGCACCAAAAATTGCTGGACCGGTTATTATTGCTGGTAGTTTATTAGCTGCACCTATTTTAATGGGATTCCAAAATTGGGATGACCACGACCGTTCTGATAAATATACGGCAGTTGCAATGGCTAAAGCCTATTTAAGTTCGTGTGATAAAAATGCCATCTTATTTACTATTGGAGATAATGATACCTTTCCACTTTGGTATGCACAAGAAATTGAAAATTTCAGAACGGATGTTAAGATTGTCAATACAAGTCTTTTTATGACTGATTGGTACATAGACCAAATGAAAATGAAAAGTTACGAATCAGATCCGCTTCCAATTTCATTTACGCATAACGAATATGTTGGTGATAAATTAGATTATGTAGCGCATATCCCAAAAATCGAAACGCGCTGGGAGGTTAAAGATTTTATTTCGTTTATTAAAAACCCTAAGTCAACCGTTGAAATGCAAAATGGGCAAACTATCCATTTTTATCCAACTAATAAAATTAGAATTCCTATTGATAAAAACACCATTATTAAAAACAAAGTGGTGAATCCAAAATACAATGACTCTATCGTATCGGCGATTGATATTGATATTAAAGGAAATGCTGTTTACAAAAACAGGTTAATGATGTTAGATATTGTGGCTAATAATAATTGGAAACGTCCAATTTATTTTAGCGGCGGGGCTTTTGATAACGAAGATTACCTTTGGATGAAAGAATTCCTTCAATTAGAAGGAATGGTTTATAAATTAGTTCCTGTTAGAACACGATTACCAAAAGGTTCTAGCCAAATTGACATGGGTCAAATTGATACTGATATCATGTTTGATAAAGTAATGCAATGGGAATGGGGTAACAGTGAAAGTTTATCTATTTATCATGATCCAGAAACACGAAGAAATAGCATTACCTATCGAATGAATTTATCTCGATTAATGACTAGACTTATTGCAGAAGGTAAAATGGACAAGGCTAAAAAAGTAATTGATTTAGCAATGACAAAAATGCCTGTAGATCAATTTGAGTACTATTCATTAGTGGATCCTTTTGCAAAAGGCTATTATGATGTGGGCGAAAAGGCTAAAGCGCAAAAGCTATTAAATCAATTGATTGGTAAATACACTGAAAACTTAAACTATTACAGCCATTTGTCTTCAACAGAGCAAGTGGACATAGCTATAGAAATTGTAACCGATATAGAGCGTTATCGTGGGTTATTAGAAATTATGAAAGAAAGTGGTGACACTGCTTTATACGAAAAATCGAAAAAGACATTCAACAATTACATCAGTATTTTTGAACGCTTTGGAAGAGATAAAGAATAAGGTAAATCCTTGTAAAACAAAAAAAGGCAGTATTTAAATACTGCCTTTTTTTGTTTTAACTACTGTAATTGAATCTTTACTTTTTTTAGCAAGCTGTCTTTTCTTTTTTAGTTGAGCGATTTTGATTTTTCTCTTTTTCTCTTCTAATTTAATAATTGCATTTGCTCGTTTCTTTTCATTTTCGATTCGCTTAACTACTGATTCAAACATTGCCTTATAGCTTTTATAATCGGCAGCGTAATACCTATTGTTTTGCGCTAATTGCAGGCTGTCTATTTTGTATTTCTTATAGATAAATTGCTTTGGTCGAATTTGATTAGAATCCAAAACAGCTGGATTTTGGTATTTAATAGCCTCTAATAAGGCTAAATCATACATAATATTCATCATCTTCGATTTCTCAATAAGCAGGTCTGGTTTTTTAACCAAATCTTCTTTGCACCCTAAAAGAGCTAAAATCGCCAATAATGAAATACTCTTTTTCATCTATTTTATCTATTGAATAACAAACGCTTTCCAGCACGAATGTCTTTTACTTTAAAAGCATTGTAAACCAATTGTCCGTTTACAAATGTATGCGTAATTCTTGATTTAAAAGTATAGCCTTCAAAAGGAGACCACCCACATTTAGCCAAAATATTTTCTTTTTTTACACTCCAAGGCAAACCAGCATTCACAATTACTAAATCGGCATAATAACCTTCTTTTATAAAACCGCGCTTTTCTATCTTGAAGATTTTAGCAGGATTGTGACACATTTTCTCGACAATCTTTTCTACACTTATTTTACCTTGATGGAAGGCTTCAAACAATGCAACTACTGCATGTTGAACTAAAGGCCCACCAGAAGGAGCATTTAAATACGATTGTTGTTTTTCTTCTAACGTATGTGGCGCATGATCTGTTGCAATAACATCTATTCGGTCATCTAACAGCGCTTTCCAAAGTGCTTCTTTATCTTTAGCCGTTTTCACCGCAGGATTCCATTTGATGAAATTACCCTTGGTAGCATAATCGTCATTGGTAAACCACAAATGATGTACACAAACCTCAGCAGTAATCTTTTTGTCTTCCAATGGAATTTTATTGGTAAACAAATCCATTTCTTTTGCCGTTGACAAATGAAATATGTGCAATCTCGCTCCCGTTTTTTTTGCTAAAGCAATTGCTTTTGAAGACGAAAGATAACAGGCTTCAGTACTTCGAATTAGATGATGAGCCGTTACCGGAACCTCATCACCATATTCTTCTTTGTATTGTGCCAAATTATTTTTTATAGTTGTTTCGTCTTCACAATGAACTGCTATCAACATGGGTGTACTTGAGAATATTTTTTCTAAAACAGCTTCATTATCTACTAGCATATTCCCAGTAGATGAACCTAAAAAGATTTTAATTCCAGCTACATTTTTTGGATTAGTTTTTAATACCTCCTCCAAATTATCGTTTGTTGCTCCCATCATAAACGAATAATTCGCAAATGAATTTTGAGCAGCTATTTCATATTTTTCCTCAAGAATTTCTTGAGTGACAGCATTAGGCACCGTGTTAGGTTGTTCAATAAATGAGGTGATTCCTCCTGCAACTGCAGCTCTAGATTCCGATTCTATATCTCCTTTATTAGTTAGACCTGGCTCTCTAAAATGCACTTGATCATCAATTGCACCGGGCATTAAATAGTTCCCTTCGGCATCCACAATTTTACAATCAGCAGATTTAGCACTAATTGTTTCAGCGATTTCAACAATTAAGTCGTCCTCTATTAAAACATCGCCTTCAAAAATCCTTCCCTCGTTTACTATTTTGGCATTCTTAATTAAAACCCTATTCATTCTATCTTTTTCTTATAATGTGTTGACTAATCTTTTTAATCGAAGCGCAATAACTCCAAAAACGGCTTCTACAATAATCGAATTGCTCATTTTTGATTGCCCTTTTGTACGATCTGTAAATATAATTGGAACTTCAGAAATTTTAAATTTTTTACAAAACGTGCGGTATTTCATTTCAATTTGGAATGCATAGCCTACAAATTTGATTTGGTCCAAATGAATACTTTCTAAAACCTGTCTTTTGTAACAAACAAAACCTGCTGTAGCATCGTGAATTTTCATTCCGGTTATAAAACGAACATATACAGAAGCAAAATAAGACAATAATACACGGCTTAAAGGCCAATTCACCACATTTACTCCTGTAACATAGCGAGAACCTATAGCTAAATCAGCATCTCCAAGGTGACACGCTTGGTATAATTTTTCTAAATCGGTTGGATTATGAGAAAAATCAGCATCCATCTCAAATATATAGTCGTATTTATTGGCTAAAGCCCATTTAAAACCATGAACATAGGCTGTACCTAATCCCGATTTTTTAGCTCTTTTTTCTAGAAATAACTTCCCTGAAAACTCTGACTGTAAAGCAATGACTTTATCCGCAGTATGATCTGGCGAATTATCATCGATAATCAGAACATGAAAAGGCTTATGTAGCGTGAGCACCGTTCTAATGATGCTTTCAATGTTCTCGATTTCGTTATAGGTAGGGATTATAACTAGGGAATCATTCATAATTTTGAGTAATTTCAGTGCAAAAGTAAGCTTTTTATGCCATTTGAATCATAAAAAAATTATAATAAAAAGAATGAAATAAAAAATTAGTAATTTTGCGATACTATGAATGAATTTGTACTTCATCCCCGATTAACTGACAACTCTGACTGGGTCACACTCTTGTTTTTGATTTGTTTTGCAACTATCGCTATCACAAAATCTGTTTTTGAAAATCGATTTAGCGATTTTGCCAACTTACTTTTTTCAGACAAATACATTAAAATACATCGAGAAAGTAGCAACTTAAAAAATGGTTTCACTATAGCCTTGTTTTTTGTTCAAATAATTTCATTTACATTTTTCATTCAGCTTTCACTTTACATTTTTGGTTTTGGAGAAAAAAACGATTGGATGCAATACATTCAGATTGCTAATTTTTTACTTTTCTTCATTTTATCAAAAGTGTTAGTCGAAAAAATAATAGCGACCTCATTCCATATTGAAGAATTTGTAGAACAATTCAATCATCAAAAGGTAACCTACCGCACATATATTGGCCTTATTTTATTGCCAATTAATATGTTATTTTTCTATTACGAAAACACTTCTACAGTGTTACCTACTATAATTATTGGCATCGTAATAGCTGCAAACCTAGCAACTTACGTGGTTTCTGTTAAAAACTATCAAAATTTAATATTCAGCAAGTTGTTTTATTTTATTTTGTATCTTTGCGCTCTTGAAATAGCTCCTTACTATTTCATTTATTATTGGTTTACAAAAGGAGTCGCATAGAAAAAGTTATAGTATGAAAGTGAAAACAATTTTGGTGTCGCAACCAGAGCCTAAAGTGGAGAATTCTCCTTACTTTGAGCTGCAACAAAAGCATAAAGTAAAAATTGATTTCAGACCTTTTATTCATGTAGAAGGAGTTAATGCAAAAGAAATTAGACTGCAAAAAATTGACTTGAATAATTACAGTGCGATTATTTTGACAAGTAAAAATGCAGTAGATCACTTTTTTAGAGTGGCTGAAGAAATGCGTTATAAAGTTCCTGAAGGATTAAAATATTTTTGTCAGTCAGAAGCCATTGCGTTTTACCTACAAAAATATGTAGTCTACAGAAAACGTAAAATCTACGTAGGACCAAAAGATTTTGCCGATTTATCTCCGTTAATCAAAAAATACAAAGACGAAAAATTCTTATTGCCTGCTTCAGACCAATTGAATGCTGATATTCCGGTTACTTTAGACGGTTTAAAAGTAGATTGGACTCCAGCTACTTTTTATAAGACAGTAATGAGTGACTTATCTGATTTGGCCGACGTTTATTATGATGTTTTAGCATTCTTTAGTCCAACAGGAATAAAATCATTATTCAAGAATTTTCCTGATTTCAAACAAAATGACACTCGTATTGCTGTTTTTGGAAGTACAACTCAAAAAGAAGCGTTAGATCACGGATTGCGAATTGACATTATGGCTCCAACTCCTGGAACACCCTCCATGACAATGGCTCTAGAAAAATATGTCGCTGAAGCAAATAAAGGAAAATAAAAATCCACATATACAATTTAAAAACCATCCCTTTCGGATGGTTTTTTTATAAGCTAAAACGATCAATAACAATATAATTCATTAAAATTATCTATTTTTGATTTTCAATCCAAACCAAAAAATGAAATTTGGTTACAATTATCAATTTATCAAATCGCTATTAAAAATAAGTTTGTACATGCAAACACCTTAAAATAAAAAAGCGATAACTTATATGACCGCTAATCAATAACTTTTACATTTATGAAAATCAATTCACTTCAAGTAGAAATAGACGGAATCGACAAAGAAATTTTGCGCGATTTAATGGAAGATGCTCGCAAACCCATTCTCCAAATTGCCAATAAAATAGGGATTTCAGGCGCTGCCATTCACCAACGTTTGCGAAAACTAGAACAATCTGGGGTGATTTCAGGATCTAAATTCGTTGTCAGCCAAAAAGTTTTAGGATACAATACTATGGCTTTTGTTGGAATCTATTTAGACAAAGCAGCACGAAATTCGGAGGCCGTTCGCGACTTAAAGAAAATTCCTGAAGTTTTGGAATGTCACTATACCACTGGAAACTGGTCGATTTTAATTAAAATCATCTGTTCGGATAACGAACATTTGATGCATTTATTAAATACCAAAATTCAGGCAATTGAAGGCGTTTCCAGAACAGAAACCTTTATTTCTTTAGACCAACAAATCGACAGGCAAATCCAGTTGTAGGTTATTGGGTTATGGATTGATGGGTTATTTGAAAATAAAAAATCTACGAATCTGAGGTCAATTTTGAACCACAAATTCGCAGATTAATTTATAAGCTATAATTTTCTACCCTACTAAATTGATAATTTTTCCAGGCACAATAATTACTTTGTTTGGCGTTCTTCCATCCAACTGACGCAAGGTGCGTTCGTCTTTCATTATAATTTCTTCGATTTGTTCCTTGGTTAAATCCAAAGGCAATTCAATTGTAAAACGCATTTTTCCGTTGAAAGAAACTGGATACTCTTTACTACTCTCAACCAAATGTGCCGCTTCAAATTCAGGAAAAGCTACTGTTGCAATTGAATCAGTATAACCCAATAATGACCATAATTCTTCTGCTATATGGGGTGCATAGGGAGAAATTAAAATCGCTAATGGCTCTAAAATCGCTCTTTCGTGACAATTTTGAGTAGACAATTCGTTTACGCAAATCATAAATTGTGAAACAGACGTATTGAATGAAAAACTCTCAATATCCTCGGCGACTTTTTTAATTGTCTTGTGTAAGGATTTTAAATTGTCTTTTGTTGGCTCATTGTTCGTTACGATCAAACCATTATCGTCAAAATACAAACGACATAGTTTTTTCAAAAAACCAAAAACTCCTGAAATTCCAGCAGTATTCCACGGCTTGGCTTGTTCCAATGGCCCCAAAAACATTTCATACAAACGCAAGGTATCAGCACCATATTCGGCACAAATCAAATCAGGCGTAACGACATTGTATTTGGATTTAGACATTTTTTCGATTTCGCGACCTACAATGTATTTCCCATTTTCTTCTGTTATAAATTCAGCATTTGCATAATCCTCTCTCCAATTTTTGAACGCTTCAATATCCAACTCATCAGAACTGTTAATCAAAGTAACATCCACATGAATGGGTTGTACATTTTGACCTTTAATCTGATTTTTCGAAACATAGGTATTCGTTCCGTCCAAACGATATACAAAAGCACTCATTCCCAAAATCATCCCCTGATTAATCAGTTTTTTGAACGGTTCTTCTGTTGGCGCAAACCCTTTGTCTTTTAAAAATTTGTTCCAAAAACGAGAATATAATAGATGTCCTGTTGCATGTTCGCTTCCACCAATGTACAAATCCACACTTCCCCAATACTTCAAAGCATCTTGACTTGCAAATTCGTTTTCGTTGTGTGCATCCATATAACGCATCCAATACCAAGAACTTCCGGCCCAACCCGGCATGGTGTTTAACTCAAGAGGGAAAACTGTCTTATGGTCTATCGACTGATTACTAACTACTGAACACTGAACACTGTCCCACGCCCAAGTAGTTGCGTTCCCAAGAGGAGGCAAACCGTCTTCGGTAGGTAAATAATTAGCCACTTCAGGTAAAATAATAGGCAAATGTTGTGCGTCAATCATCTGAGGTAATCCATTGACATAATAAACTGGAAATGGTTCTCCCCAATAACGCTGACGAGAAAAAACAGCATCACGCAAACGGTAATTTGTTTTTCCTTTTCCATGTCCAATTTTTTCTAAAGCCTCAATTACTTTTTTCGTTCCTTCTTTGTATCCTAAACCGTTTAAAAAGTCGGAATCTACTAATTCAAAGCCGCCTTTGTCTCCATAAGCAGATTCTGATATGTCTTTGTTAAAAATATTTTTAATCGCTGGCATTCCGTTTTGACCTTTGAAGAAATTAGCAAACGCATAATCTCTTTCGTCTCCACAAGGCACAGCCATTACTGCTCCTGTTCCATATCCTGCCAATACATAATCGCCTATCCAAACCGGAATCGGCTCTTTTGTAAAAGGATGTTCAGCATAAGCTCCAGTAAAAACACCTGAAATAGTTTTCACATCAGCCATTCTTTCACGCTCAGAACGCTTGGCTGTTTTTTCAATATATTCTTCAACTGCTTGTTTTTGTTCTGGAGTTGTAATTTGAGCTACTAACTCATGCTCTGGTGCCAAAGTCATGAACGTTACTCCAAAAATAGTGTCAGGACGAGTAGTAAAGACTTCTATGGCTTTCGACTCAGAGCTGTGAGCTGTAGGCACAAGGCCAAAAGAGACCATAGCCCCAACCGATTTCCCAATCCAATTGCGTTGACTTTCTTTGATACTTTCGGTCCAATCAATGGTATCTAAACCTTGCAATAAACGTTCAGCATAGGCTGAAATTCGCATACTCCATTGGGTCATTTTTTTACGAATCACCGGAAAACCACCACGTTCAGAAACGCCATTTACTATTTCGTCATTCGCCAAAACGGTTCCTAATCCTGGACACCAATTTACTTCAGTTTCTGCCAAGTAAGTTAAACGGTATTGCAAGAGTATTTTTTGTTGTTCTTCTGTTGAGAATGCATTCCATTCTGAAGCTGAAAATGGAGCAATGTTATCATCACATACCGCATTGACATTTGTATTCCCTTCTTTTTCGAATACAGCTATTAAAGTCGAAATGTCTTCTGCTTTATCTGAATTTTTATTGTACCAAGAATTAAATAATTGAATGAAAATCCATTGGGTGTGTTTGTAATAATCGGGATTAGACGTACGCACTTCACGACTCCAATCAAACGAGAATCCAATTTTATCCAACTGTTTTCTGTAACCCGCAATTTGATTTCCTTCTTTGTCAACACCACCATCAATATTTACTGAAGTAGTATCTTCTGGACGTTGCCCCGTTTGAATAGCATATTGCTCTGCTGGTAGTCCAAAACTGTCATACCCCATTGGGTGCAACACATTAAATCCTTGGTGTCTTTTGTATCTTGAATACACATCTGAAGCAATATACCCTAAAGGATGTCCTACGTGCAAGCCTGCTCCTGATGGATAAGGAAACATATCTAACACATAATGTTTGGGTTTATCAGAATTATTTTGCGCTGCAAAAGTTTGATTTTCTGCCCAATACTTTTGCCATTTCGCTTCAATTTCGTTCGGATTGTATTTCATTGTATATCAATTTATCTCAGTTGTTGAGTCAACTAAAAATGTGTTGGTTTTTAAATATAAAAGAAAAGGTTGCTATTACTTTTACCATTTCAGCTGCCAAATTTACGTTTATTGTACGAAAGTTAAAACTTTGAACGATATTAACTTTAAATAAAGAAATTCTTTATTATTTTTACCACATAATTTTCACAAACTATGAGTTCTTCTTACGATAAATTTCAAAAACGCCGTTTAATTTCCTCTTATTTTTCAGTAGTGTTAAGTGTATTCTTAGTACTTTTTTTATTAGGAATGTTAGGGCTTTTCATTATCAATTCTAAAAAATTAGCCGACGATTTTAGAGAAAACATTGCAATGACTGTGTTCTTTAAAAATGAAGCTAATGATACTATTATCAAATCCTTTAATGCCGAATTAAAAAGAGCGCCATTTGCAAAAACTTTCGAATACGTTTCAAAAGATGCTGCTGCTAAACAACATACCGATATTATTGGAGAAGATTTTGTGACTTTTCTTGGTGAAAATCCTTTGCAGAACTCCTTTGACATTCACTTAAAGGCCGACTATGTCTACAAAGACAGTATTGCAAAAGTGGAAAGTCAATTGCGAAAAAACCCAATGATTTCAGATATTGTTTACGACAAACAATTAGTCAATTTAGTTAATGACAATATCAAGAAAGTCAGCATGTGGATTCTAATCATAAGCGGATTTTTTACCATTATTGCTGTATTGTTAATCAATAGCTCATTGCGATTGTCAATTCATTCGAATCGCTTTATCATTAAAACCATGCAGATGGTAGGTGCTACCAAAGCGTTTATTAGAAAACCATTTGTGTTGCGAAGTGTTCGTCTAGGAATGATTGGTGCTGGATTAGCAATTATAGCGCTAATCGGAGTATTAATTTATTTGGAAAGTAATTTCCCAGACCTTGGACTACTTGATGATCAATTACTGATTGCTCTAGTTTTGGTTGCTGTATTTGCAATTGGAGTATTGATCACTTGGTTGAGTACCTATTTTGCAACACAACGCTTCTTGAATTTACGAACAGACGATTTGTACTAAAAAAGTGTAGTTGTTGATTGGGTTAGTTGGTTATTTCAACCAATTCTAGTCACTATTTTAAAAAAATAATTTTCAATGTCAATGAAAAACAATAGCGAACACAAACAAGAATTTCTTTTTGAAAAAGTAAATTATAAAATCTTACTAATTGGTATTGCCGTAATTGCTTTGGGATTTATTCTAATGTCTGGCGGAGGTAGTGATGATCCAAATGTGTTTAACGAAGATGTGTTTAGTTTTAGACGCATTCGATTGGCTCCAACTACTGTTTTAATTGGTTTTGGAATTACCATTTATGCTATTTTGAAAAATCCAAAAAAAGCATAAATGAATACCTTACAAGCTATTTTAATTGCTATAATTGAGGGATTAACAGAATATCTTCCTGTTTCTTCTACAGCACACATGGTTTTTTTGAGTTCGTATTTTGGAATCCAAGAAGATGATTTTGTAAAACTTTTTCAGGTTTCCATTCAATTTGGTGCTATTTTGGCTGTTGTTGCATTGTATTGGAGAAAATTTTTTGACTTTTCTAAATTCAACTTTTTTATCAAATTAGCCTTTGCAGTATTACCTGCTTTAGTATTAGGAAAATTATTTGACGATGCTATTGAAGCTGTTTTAGGCAACCCGATTCCAATTGCCATTGTATTAATTGTTGGAGGTATCGTATTGCTTTTTATCGATTCCAAATTTCAGAACCCAACTGTTTTGCAAGAAGAAAATATCACAATTAAAAAAGCAGTTACCATTGGTTTTTGGCAATGTTTAGCCATGATGCCAGGCACCAGCAGATCTGCAGCTTCCATTATTGGCGGAATGCAACAAGGTTTAAGTCGTCATGCGGCAGCAGAATTCTCTTTCTTCCTTGCGGTTCCAACTATGCTTGCGGTTACTTGTTATTCGGTTTTTTTAAAAACATACGAAGCTTCTCAAATGAAAGGCTATGAATTAATTTTAAAATCGGACAACCACATTCAATTGTTTCTAATTGGCAATATTGTGGCTTTTGTTGTCGCAATTTTAGCTATCAAATTCTTTATAGAAATTATCAAACAATACGGATTCAAACCTTGGGGTTGGTACCGAATTGTTGTTGGAACTTTCTTATTGTTTTATTTTTCATTTATAAAATAGTCCCTTTGAAAACAGCTGAAGAAGTACTAAACGGTCAAGTTATTTTAATTGACAAACCTTTAACTTGGTCTTCTTTTCAGGCTGTAAATAAATTGAAATACATTTTAAAGCGTCGTTTTGATTTACCCAAAAAATTCAAAATTGGACATGCTGGAACTTTAGACCCTTTAGCTTCGGGTTTATTGATTATTTGCACAGGAAAATTCACCAAAAAAATCACTGAAATCCAGGCACAACCTAAAGAATATACAGGTACTTTTTTCATTGGAGCCACAACACCTTCCTATGATTTAGAAACCGAAATTGACCAAACCTACCCTAGCTCTCATATTGATGAAAGTCTTATCCATAAAACTGTAGAACAATTTTTAGGCGAAATTGACCAAAAACCACCTGTTTTTTCAGCAATTAAAAAAGAGGGGGTTCGCCTCTACGAACATGCAAGAGCGGGTGTTGAAATAGAAATTGCTTCGAGAAAAACGACGATTTACGAATTTGAAATCACCCGAATTGCATTGCCTGAAATTGATTTTAGAGTCGTTTGCAGCAAAGGAACTTATATTCGTTCGTTAGCCTTTGATTTTGGAAAAGCAATGCAATCAGGTTCCCATTTAACGGCTTTACGAAGAACAAAAATTGGCAACTACGATGTTCAAAATGCGTTGACCCCTGAGGAGTTTGAGAAAAAATATGAGTTAAAATCCACTGAATAAGAACTTTGTAAAACGTTTTTTCTTATTTTTACTTTATTATTAAAACTCCATCCCAATGAAAACATCTATCAAAAAACCCAAAAATCTAGCAACTCCAGGCAAACCAATGTCCCAAGACGAATTTGTTTCTTTAATTAAAGAAGCGGAGGAAGGGGAGTTTATTTCTGAAAAGGAGTTTGACGAAAGATTTAAAAAATGGAGATCGGAAAAAAAGAAGTAATACGTTCCAAATATTACTTATTAGATGTACAAGATATTTTTGAATATGGAGAAATTACATTTGGCGAAAATGCAGCTTTAAATTTTTATGAAGATTTAAAATTAATCGTTAAAAATCTCGAAACTCAATACCTTCTTCATCCAGAGTGTCGGCATTTAGAAACCAAATCTAAATTATATCGAAATATCATTTTAGGTGCTTATTTAATCATTTATAGAATTAAACCTAGCCGAATTGAAGTGCTTCGAGCTTTTCATGGTAGTCGTTCTCCGAAAAGTATTAAATCTGTAAAAAAGATTAAAATATAAAGTCCCGATAAATTATTTCATATCAATTCCATAATTTCATTCTGGATACTTATCCCTTTATCGTGTAAATACCACAATTGCAAATCGGCTTTAGCAGTTTCATCAATAGTTCCAAATTGTTCTTTGTACTCTTTAATCAAATTAACCGCTCCTTGAGGTCTTGGTCCCCAATCTGCAACTACTGACCCTGTTGCTTTATCAATACAAATTAGTTTTGGAATAGCTTTGCCTTTATTGGTTAAAAAATGATTCATTAATTCTTCATGCTCATCGCGCAGCACTAATTTCATGTCGATTTTTCCATTAGACGCTACAGCCATTTTATTCAAAATTGGTAGAATCTGAGCTGCATCTCCACACCAACTCTCAGTAAGCACAAGCCAAATATAATAATGGTTTAAACTGTTTAATTTAACTATAGTCTCATCAGAAATTTTAATGGTCTTATCCAATCGACGCATTCTAGACTCATTCAATTCGCTGTAATGAGTCATTTCTTCTGTTTGTACTGTTGCTGTAGATTTTCCTTCTTTCAATAAATCGGCCGTTAATTTTCTGTATTCTAAATACGAATAGCTATTAAATAAAGCTTTGGCAATATATGTTTTCATTTTTCTACTTTTAATATACCGAAGATAGTCGATAGTATTCATATTGTCTGTAACAATTATTACATTATACAGAAAAACCATCAATTATTTTTTTAAAACACTATTTCAAAAAATGAGAATATAACTATATTTGCAGCAAATAACTCAACCAACTCATGAAATACAAAAGAATTCTTCTAAAATTAAGTGGTGAAGCTTTAATGGGCGATTTAAATTATGGAATTGACCCTAAAAGATTAGCAGAATATGCTGATGAGATCAAAATGATTCATGACAAAGGTGTGGAAATTGCCATTGTAATTGGCGGAGGAAACATTTTTAGAGGAGTTGCTGGCGTAAGTTCTGGGATGGATCGCGTGCAAGGAGATTATATGGGAATGCTAGCGACTGTTATTAACGGCATGGCTTTGCAAGGCGCTTTGGAAGACAAAGGAATGAAAACGCGTTTGCAAACTGCTTTAAAAATGGAATCTATTGCAGAGCCTTATATCAAAAGGAGAGCTGTTCGCCACCTTGAAAAAGGCAGAATTGTAATCTTTGGAGCAGGAACAGGAAACCCTTACTTTACAACAGATACTGCAGCTGTATTACGTGGAATTGAAGTGAATTCTGACGTAATTTTAAAAGGAACTCGTGTGGATGGGGTGTATGATTGTGATCCTGAGAAAAATGCTGCTGCCGTAAAATTCGATTATATTTCTTTTGAAGATGTATTGAGCAAAGGATTGAATGTAATGGATACTACTGCTTTTACTTTGAGTCAGGAAAATCAATTACCAATTGTAGTTTTTGACATGAATAAAGAAGGCAACTTGATCAAAATTTGCGAAGGCGAAAACATTGGAACTGTAGTAAATATTTAATAAGATAGAATAGACTTCTTAGATAGTTAGACCAAAAGAATCTAAAAATCTAAATAATCTATAAATCTAAATAATCTAAAAATGACTGAAGAAATTGAATTTATATTAGATAGTACTAAAGAATCTATGGAGGGTTCTATAGAACATTTAGGAAAAGCATTTCAAAATATTCGTGCTGGAAAAGCCTCTCCTGCTATGTTAGGAAGTGTGTTTGTTGATTATTACGGATCGGCATCGCCACTTTCACAAGTGTCTAAAATCAGTGTTCCTGATGCTAGAACAATTACTTTACAGCCATTCGAAAAAAATATGTTGCAGCCTATTGAAAAAGCAATTATGATTGCTAACTTAGGTTTCAATCCAATGAACAATGGAGATATGGTAATTATTAGCGTACCGCCATTGACAGAAGAAAGACGTAAAGAATTAGCGAAACAAGCTAAAGCTGAAGCTGAAGACGCAAAAATCGGAATTAGAAATGCGCGTAAAGACGCTAATACTGATATTAAAAAATTAGAAAAAGAAGGGACTTCAGAAGATATTTGCAAAAGTGCCGAAGACGAAGTTCAAAACTTAACTAACGCATTCATCAAAAAAATTGACGAACTTCTAGTTGAAAAGGAAGCTGAAATCATGAAAGTATAATCCCTTTTTTACTGTAAAATTAAAATCCGCCTGAGTTGTTAGGCGGATTTTTTTATGCTTACTTTTGTACTGCTTAAATATAAAGCGCTGTTTATGAAGTATTGGTATTGCATTATTATATTATTTTCGTTGTCTATCAATGCACAATTTCAATTGAATGGAATTGTGAAAGATGCAGCAACTGCTAAAGTATTGCCATTTGCCTCAATTACAACTCCTTCGGGCAAGAATACCATTGCTGATGTGGATGGAAAGTTTTCTATTTCTTCCATAGCACCAATAAACGAGTTTTCCATTTCCTACATTGGTTATGATAGAAAAAGAGTTTTAATCGAAAATGGAAAGTCATTTTATCTTGTTTCCTTGCAACAAAATACCAATGATTTGCAAGAAGTAATCATTCCGCGAGAAAATCCTGCAGTAGCTATTATTAGAAAAACAATTGCTTTAAAAGAGCAAAATAATCCACAAAAACGCGTAACTGCTTTTGAATTCAAATGTTATAATTCGTTAGTAATTACAGCCAATCCTGATTCAATTAGTGCTAAAATCGACACATTAATCACTAGTAAAAACAGTGTCAAAGCGGACTCTTCGAATTACAAATTCAAAAAAATGATTCAGAAACAACATTTGTTTCAAACTGAAAAAGTGTCCCTTTACCAATATAAAAATAATCACCTAAAAGAAACTATTTTAGGTTCTAAAATGGCCGGTTTAAAACAACCTATTTATGAAATTTTAGGTTTTAAACTCCAATCTTTTTCTATTTATGATTCCAATTACGAACTCTTTGAAACAAAATACAACAGTCCAATTGCAAATGATGCCATTAAAGAGTACAAGTACCAATTGCTTGACTCTACTGCAATTGACGGAAGAAATTTGTACCTAATTCATTTTAAAAACAAGAAAAAAAATAAATCACAGGGACTTGAAGGTGTACTGTATATCGATCAAAATACCTTTGGGATTGCCAAAGCAATAATGCGCATTAAAGGAGTATTAGATATTAGTGGCACGCATGATTTTAACTTTTTACCTCTAGAAAAAGTTTGGTTCCCGTCTAGTAAATCATTTAAAATCGTAAAGGGAAATAATGATGATGATTTAAAACTTTTAGGAGGAACTATTGAGTTTGAGGGCGATACTGAAAAAGATTTTAAGCCAAGAAAAAAAGGAGCTTCGGATTATATTTATTTATTTTCTAAAAGTGCCAATTTCGAGATTCAATTGAATCAGCCAGTCGAATTAAAAAAAGGTGCTATTGCATTGGAAATTAGCAAAGATGCCATTAACAGGACGGATGAGTTTTGGAATACCTACCGAAAAGACAGCTTAGACATTCGAAGTAAACGAACTTACACTGTATTAGATAGTATTGCAATAAAAAATCAACTAGAGCGTAAAATTACCATTGGTCGCCGACTAATAAATGGATTCCTACCAACGGGTGCTTTCGATTTGGATTTGCGAAAATTGTTTAGTTTTAATAACTACGAAGGATTTCGAATTGGTCTAGGAGGAGTAACTAATGATCGCTTCTCAAAACGATTAAAAATAGATGGATACACCGCTTACGGAACAAAAGACGGTAATTTTAAATATCATTTAGGAGTTGGGACTCGACTAAGTGAACCAACTAATTCTTGGATTGGAGTTTCCTACACAGACGATGTGAGGGAAATTGCAAGTACCGTTTACGCTATAGACAAACAAGGATTTAAAATCTATGACCCAAGACCATTAAACATAAGCACCTTTTACAATTCCAAAAGTTGGAAAGCTTTTGTAGAAACCAAATTCATTCCGAAGACAGAAAGCATTTGGGAAATTGCAACAGCTAAAGTAGAGCCAAAATTCAACTATGCCTATTTATTGAATGGAAAGACATACACTAACTTCGCCATGACCACGGCTATGGTTTCTTTAAAATGGAGTCCTTTTAGTGATTATATGCAAACCCCAAATGGAAGAGTGGAAGTAGAAAAACGATTTCCAAATTTTACCTTTCAATTCACTAAATCTATAGCAAACGGCACACTCAACGATTTCTCTTTTGGAAAAATTGACCTCAAAACAGAGTTGGAAAGAAAACATCTTAATGGGCAAAAAACCAGTGTGTTTATTCAGTCTGGCTATGCTTTTGGCGAATTACCCCTTACCCATTTATATAGTATTTCACCAAATAATATTACAAGAGAAACGATTATTCAGCGCGTTACTTTTGCAGGTAAAAACAGTTTTGAAACGATGTTTTATAATGAATTTTTCTCCAGCGAATATGTTTATTTTCAATTGAAGCACGGTTTTCAACGCATCACTCTTTTCAAGAAAGTAAAACCTTCTTTTGTGTTTGTAACCAGAATGGCGTGGGGAAATTTGCATCATGAAGAGCGTCATATTGGACTAGACTTTAAGACACTCAATCAAGGTTATTTTGAATCCGGAATTGAATTAAACCAAATTTATAAAGGAATTGGTTTAGTTGGTTTTTATCGATACGGCCCGAATGGATTGGTAAAATTCGAAGATAATATCGCAATAAAAATAAGTTATGTCTTGAATTTAGGGTTTTAAAATTAACACCGAAGGAATTCCACTCAACCAATCACTTTGAGAATCAACTAGCGATTTCCAACTTTCAAGACTAATTATCATAATATCCTTTGAAGCTAAAAACTCTTTTTTTACACCATCTTCCTGCATCAACTTAATATTATTGGGATATTTATTTTCTAAAGACTCTACAACGCTTTGCATTACAAAATTGTTTTGAACGTCGCCATTAACATCTAAAATTTCAATTTTAGAACTGTTATTGAAAATCAATTTTTGAGCATAATCTAGCAAGAAAGAGTCTTCAGAAGTAAAAATTGGCACAAAAACTTCATTTACATTTTGTAAATCTTTATCAATTAAAATACCAAGAGGCATTTTCGTTTTGGATATAATTTGTCGGGTTCTTTCGTCAAAAGGAGAATTTTCAAACAGTCCTTCTTTTCCTGTAAACTTGTCTATTAATCTATCCGGATTAATAATTCGGGTGGTAAAACCAATTACTTTCCCCAAAAGCGTACCTTCAAAAATTGACTTCCCTAAACCAACCAATAACAAATCATAATCTCCTTGATTAGCAACCTCTGTAATTTCATTTTCGATATCCAATGTAGCTTTAAATAAAGTATCAATTTCTTGGTTTAGCGATTTCGATTCTTCAAGCAAACTTACAAAACTCTCTTTTTCAATTTCTTCAGTATTAAACGTATGCATTTCGTCACTTAAGTATAAATGCATCGCTGTTACTGAGGTAGTCTTTTTTTGTTTTTTTGTTAAACTATTAGCCAAGCGCAACAATGATTTTCCTTTCTCGTCATTTCCAAAAGAAATTAATACTTTGTATTTATTACTATTCACAATGATTTCAGGCACTTCAGCTTCATTCTGTTTGAAAATAAAATTAATGAAGTCCAAAGCTGGACCAGTCATAAATGTAGTTACCAAAGCCATAATAACCATCATGGTAAATACTTCAGGAGTCAATACTTTAAGTTCCAATCCAATATTTAATACGATTAATTCCATCAACCCACGAGTGTTCATTAGGGCTCCAATCGTAAAGCTATCCCGCCATGACTGCCCCACAAACTTCGCCGCTAAAGCACTTCCAAAAAATTTACCAACTACAGCAACCAAGACAATGAAACCAGTTACTTTCCACAAATAAGGATCATTAATTAATCCTATTTCGGTTTTTAAACCCGTGAAAACAAAAAATAAAGGCAAGAGTAAAATCAAAGAAACATCTTCTACTTTTTCTATAAAAATGGTTCTGAATTTAGGAACGTCTGGCATAATTGCTCCAGTCATGAAGGCTCCAAAAAGTGCGTGAATACCAATTACTTCTGTAGCGTATGAAGAGATTATTAGTGTAAGAAAAAAAATAGCTACTACTGGTTTTACCAAAGTATCCTTAGTAACATACAGCTCGCCTATACGCTTTAAAAAAGGTTTAACTACATACAACATAGCCAAAACATAGACTACTGCCAAAGCAATAATATATAACGAACTCACAAAAGTGCCCGCTTTTACAATAGCAATTACCACTGCCAACAAACTCCATGCTGTAATGTCATCTGCCGCAGCACATGTTATAACTATAGCTCCTAGTTTGGTTTTTTGTAATCCCCGTTCCTGAACTATTCGTGCTAATACAGGAAAAGCAGTAATACTCATAGCTATTCCCATAAACAAAGCAAAAGAAAGAAATTTAACTCCTTCTGGCGCAAATTTATCATAGACAAAGTAAGCTAACCCAATTCCTAATGCAAATGGGAACATGATGCTGGCATGACTTATTACAACCGCCTCATTTGCTTTATTTTTTAATACTTTCAAATCCAATTCCATTCCAATAACAAACATGAATAGAATTAAGCCTATTTGACTAAGAAATTTTAAATTACCTAATGATTCAGCAGGGAATAAAGTAGCTGAAAATTCTGGAAAATACATCCCCAATAAAGATGGGCCTAAAACAATTCCCGCAATAATTTCTCCAATAACAGTAGGTTGACCAATCTTTTTAAATACCCAACCAAAAAAACGAGCTACAATAATTATTGTCACTATTTGAGCTAATAGTATCGCTAAAGGATCTTGTAGGTTGTGTACCATGGAGGCTACAAAATCATTCCAAGACCCGTTTTGACTTGATGCGGTATTTATTTCTTTATTTGCTTCAAGAAATTTTCCTTCTGAAATTATCCAATATATCAAAGCTGAAAACCCACCAGTTACAGCGATGTAAAATGCTCCGTTTTTATAATTTTTCATACCTCTTAAAACTACTTTAATCTACACAAAGATGTAAAAATCAAATATAGCAATTATTATAGTAATATAAATAGTAACCTAAATTTAATACAACACACTTTACTATCTTTGAAAGAATAAAATCAAACCAATCAAAATAAAGAAAATCAAGCCTATTTACCTACATTTGCATCGTTAAAATTACAAATTAATGATCAAGTGGTTTAGTATCGGTTTTTGGGAATTGTTTGCCCGAATTGTCCTTAGAAATAGGGTCTTAATGCTATCTATCGTGATAGTAATAACGGGATTATTGGCAACACAATGGAAAAACATTCATTTTACGCATACCGAAGCGAATATGTTGCCAGACGACAATGTAGTCAACATTGAGTACAGTGCATTCCTAAATAAATTTGGAGAAGAAGGCAACCTTATCATTATCGGAATCAAAGATGATGCGATTTTTACGCCCAAAGCATTTGCTTCTTGGACCAAATTAATGAACCAATTAAAAGATGACCAAGCAGTTGATTTAGCCATTTCGTTAAACGATCTCCAACAATTACAACGCAATGATTCTCTTGAAAAATTTGAATTAGTACCTTTTGTTGATCCTTCCAAAACCATAAACGAAGCCTATCTTTCAAAAATAAAAAAAGAACTTTTTAACGATTTACCTTTTTACGAAGGTCTTCTTTTTAATAAAAAATCAGGAAGTATTCGTTCGGCAATCTATTTGGATAAAAAAATTGTGAATACGCCTGCGCGAAAAGATTTTGTTATTAAACGATTGGTTCCTGCTGTTGAAGCTTTTGAAAAAGAAACCAATATTGATTTACGCGTATCGGGTATGCCCTATATCCGAACCTTAAACGCAGAAACAATTGTAAAAGAAATTGGCCTTTTCATTGGTGCTTCTTTATTGATAACTTCATTACTTTTCTTTTTCTTCTTTAGAAGTTTTAGAGCTACTCTAATCTCGATGATTATTGTAATTATTGGCGTAATGTGGTCGTTTGGTTTCTTAGGACTATTCAATTATGAAATTACGGTTTTAACGGCCTTAGTTCCTTCATTAATAATTGTAATCGGAATTCCGAATTGCATTTTCTTGACCAATAAATACCATCAAGAATACAAGGTTCACGGCAATAAAGCCAAGGCATTACAACGGGTTACAACCAAAATTGGTATGGCTACCTTAATGACCAATGTGACCACTGCAATCGGTTTTGCCACTTTTGTAGCATCTAACAACCAACTTTTATTAGAATTTGGAGTTGTAACTTCGATAAACATTATTGGACTCTTCTTTTTGTGCATTATTGTAATTCCTATTTTTCACAGTTATATACCAGCTCCTATAGACCGTCATACCAAACATTTAGAGCGAGGCTCCGTAAAACGTTTTATGGACTGGATTTTACGTAATGTAAAATACAATCGCTTTTCGATATATGTAGCGGCAATTGTGTTGCTTATTTTCGGAATAATCGGAGTGTTCCAAATGCGTATTTCAGGCAGTTTGATTGAAGACATGCCTAAAAAAGAACCTTTCTTTGAAGATATTATTTTCTTCGAAAAAGAATTTGACGGCGTAATGCCTTTGGAAATAATGATTGATACCAAACGCAAAAAAGGGGTAATGAAATTATCCACCCTCAAGCGAATGGAAGAATTGGAACAAACCATTGAAGAAATTCCGGAATTATCCAAAACCATGTCGATTGTCAATTTGGTCAAATATTCGAAACAAGCGTATTACAACGGTAATCCCGAATACTACGAATTGCCTACTTCGCAAGAGCAGGCGTTTATTTTATCGTATGCCAAAAATGCGACTAAAAATAACAAAGATAATTTGATGAAGAGTTATGTGGATTCCACGGGTCAATATGCTCGTATTACCACATTTATGCGCGATGAGAATGGCGGCAAAATACCTGAAATTGAAGAAGAAATTCGCAAAAAAGCAGATAAATTGTTTCCACCTGATCGTTATCATGTGACAATCACTGGAAAAGCATTGGTGTTCCAAAAAGGAACGGGTTACCTTTTAGACAACCTACTTTCTTCCTTGATTTTTGCTTTTTTCTTGACGGCACTTTTGGTAGCCTTCATGTTTCGCTCGTTCAAAATGGTTTTGGTTTCTATTATTCCAAACTTATTACCATTATTATTAACGGCTGGGATTATGGGATTTTTGGACATTCCGTTAAAACCCTCAACTATTTTGGTTTTTGGAATTGCGTTTGGACTTTCCGTAGATGATACGCTGCGATTTTTGGCTCAATACCGTGAGGAATTAAAGAAAAACAATTGGAAAATTCGCAAGTCGGTCTATGCTACTTTTAACGAATCTGGGTTAAGCATGTTTTATACTTCGATCGTCTTGTTCTTTGGATTTTCAGTATTTATGTTGTCGAGTTTTGGCGGTACAATTGCCTTAGGCGGACTTATTTCCTTAACTTTATTATTTGGAATGTTGTCTAATTTAATGTTGTTACCGGCATTGGTTTTGACATTAAATAAAACCTTGGCCAACGAACAAGAGTTTATTGAACCCAAAATCGATATCATTGAACATTCTGATGAAGAAATAGATAATCTCGAAAAACAAGAACGCTAGCCCCTATCCCGAAGCCTCTGGAGCGGTATCCTTTTTATTGAGTAAACTGAGGTTCTCGAAGGTTACGCAATAAAAAGATACAGCGGATAGCGGGAAATAGCTTCTATAAAAAAACAAAAACAATTATATTTGCAGCTTATAAAGCTGATTTTTAATATCAATACCATAAAAATGAAACACACAAAAGTTAAAGACTTACTAAACAGTTCATCGACACTTCAAGAAGTAAATGCAAAAGGATGGGTAAGAACTTTTAGAAACAATCAATTTATTGCGTTGAACGATGGTTCAACAATCAACAATATTCAGTGTGTAGTCGATTTTGAAAACACGGCTGAAGAAACATTGAAACGCATTACAACAGGCGCTTCGGTGTCGGTTACGGGAACTTTGGTAGAAAGCAAAGGAGCTGGACAGAAATATGAAATTCAAGTTTCAAAATTGGAAATTTTAGGTGACTCAGATGCAGAAAAATTTCCGATGCAACCTAAAAAACACTCCTTGGAATTCTTGCGTGAAAATGCGCATTTAAGAGTTCGTACTAATGCTTTTGGCGCTATTATGCGTGTGCGTTCTGTTTTGGCACATGCCGTTCATACCTATTTTCAAGAAAAAGGATTTGTGTATGTGAATACACCAATCATCACAGGGTCAGATGCAGAAGGAGCAGGAGAAATGTTCAAAGTAACGGCTTTGCCTTTTGACAATACACCAAGAACTGAAGAAGGAAAAGTAGATTACAAAAAAGACTTTTTTGGAAAAGAAACGAACCTTACCGTTTCTGGACAATTAGAAGGCGAAACTTTTGCGATGGCTTTGGGCCAAATTTATACTTTCGGACCTACTTTTAGAGCTGAAAATTCGAATACGTCTCGCCACTTGGCTGAATTTTGGATGATTGAACCAGAAGTTGCGTTCAATGATTTGGATGACAACATGGATTTGGCGGAAGATTTCATTCAGTATGTAATTAAATACACGATGGACAAATGTCCAGATGATTTGAAATTTTTAGAAAGTCGTTTGTTAGAGGAAGAAAAACAAAAACCACAAGCCGAACGTAGCGAAATGGCGTTGTTAGACAAATTAAACTTTGTCTTGGAAAACAATTTCAAACGCGTTTCTTATACAGAGGCTATCGAAATTTTAAGAGAATCTACTCCAAATAAGAAGAAAAAATTCAGTTATATCATTGACGAATGGGGTGCCGATTTACAATCAGAACACGAGCGTTATTTGGTAGAAAAACACTTTAAATGCCCGGTAATTTTATTTGATTACCCGGCGAATATCAAAGCTTTTTACATGCGTTTGAACGAAGACGGAAAAACCGTTCGTGCTATGGACATCCTTTTTCCAGGTATTGGAGAAATTGTAGGAGGTTCGCAACGTGAGGAACGTTACGATGTCTTGGTCGAAAAAATGAAAGCATTGGGGATTGACGAAGAAGAATTGTGGTGGTACTTAGATACCCGCCGATTCGGTTCAGCGGTACACTCTGGTTTCGGACTTGGATTTGAGCGTTTGGTGTTGTTTGTAACGGGTATGACTAATATTCGTGACGTAATTCCTTTCCCAAGAACGCCAGGTAGTGCGGAGTTCTAAAAAAAGGTAAAAGTTGAATAGTTTATAAGTTTAATTTTGCTAGACTTTTAAACTTTTAAACAAAATAAATGCTAAAGCAATTCCTAAATCTCAAACTATCCCAGAAATTATCTCCTCAACAAATTCAGTTGATGAAGTTAATTCAATTGCCTACGCAAGCTTTTGAGCAACGTTTATTGGAAGAGATGAACGAAAATCCAGCACTTGAAGCGGGTAAAGAAGAAGAGGAATATGTAAAGGACGAGTTTGAAACGGAAGACTATGACGATTATGACGAAGCCGAATCGGAACGCATCGATGCCGAAGAAATCAACATAGACGATTATTTAAGCAACGATGATACTCCCGATTACAAAACACAAACGAACAACTACAGTGATGATGATGAAGACCACGATGCGCCTTTTGCTGCACCTATTAGTTTTCACCAAGATTTAATCAATCAACTCAATACGTTTATCCTAACGGAAGCCGACCGAGAAATAGCAGAATTCTTAGTGGGAAGCATTGACGATATGGGCTACATTCGCAGAAGCATCTCAGATATTGTGGATGATTTGGCTTTTACCCAAGCGGTGTACACCGATGAAAAAACCGTTGAGCGCCTCTTGCACGTGATTCACGAATTAGAACCTTCTGGTGTTGGAGCACGTGATTTACAAGAATGTTTGTTGTTGCAACTCAAACACAAAACTCCAACCGAAAACATCGAACTGGCCACTGATATTATCGAAAACCAATTTGATGCTTTTACCAAAAAACATTACGACAAACTATTACAGAAATACAATGTTTCTAACGACCAACTGAAAAAAGCGATTCACGAAATTGAAAAACTGAATCCAAAACCAGGAGGTTCTTTTACAGGAAACAATAAAATAACTGAAAATGTAGTCCCAGATTTTGCTATCCGAATTGTAGAAGGTAAACTCGAATTGAGTTTAAATGGTAGAAATGCCCCTTCCCTGCACGTTTCTAGAGATTACCAAGAAATGTTACAGACGTACAAGGTTTCCAAAGATAAATCGAATCAGCAAAAAGAAGCGGTACAGTTCATCAAACAAAAATTAGATTCGGCTAAATGGTTCATCGATGCGATTCGCCAACGCCAAGAAACCCTTTTTGTGACGATGAATGCGATTATGCATTACCAAGAAGAATTCTTTTTAGAAGGAGACGAAACCAAGTTGAAACCGATGATTTTAAAAGACATCGCTGATTTAGTTGGCTTGGATATTTCGACTATTTCTCGGGTTGCCAATAGCAAATATGTGGAAACGCCTTATGGTACCAAATTGATTAAAGAGTTTTTCTCTGAAGCCATGAAAAACGACCAAGGGGAAGATGTTTCTACCCTAGAAATTAAGAAGATTTTACAAAATGTCATTGAAGAAGAAGATAAACACAAACCGCTTCCCGACGATCAATTGGCTGAAATTCTAAAAGAAAAAGGCTACCCTATTGCCCGTAGAACCATTGCGAAATATCGTGAACAACTCGATATACCAGTGGCGAGAATGCGGAAGAAAATGTAATCTGAAAAGTATTATTCTTGTCAAACTGAACTTGTTTCAGTTTCTATAAATAATTGATTTAATTGTAATTTATAGATTCCGAAATAAATTCGGAATGACAATTTTAAGTTTTTTTGTACAAGATTTGATTATAATTAAAAGAAGACTATTTACTTCTCCTCATTTTTTTTCATTGCATGAAAATAGGCTGCGCGGCTTAAGGGTTCGTATTCTTCGGTTTCACCCAACATCACTAATTTATCATTATCGGTTTTTCTAAAACTATAATTGGCTAAATTCCCTGTTCGGGTGCAGACTGCATGTACTTTGGTTACATATTCGGCAGTAGCCATTAAAGCTGGCATAGGCCCAAAAGGATTTCCTTTAAAATCCATATCCAAACCCGCCACAATCACACGGATTCCGCGGTTAGCTAAATCATTGCAAACACGTACAATTTCATCATCAAAAAACTGGGCTTCGTCAATACCAACCACATCACAACCTTGAGCCAAAATCGCAATATTAGCTGCAGCTGGAACTGGGGTAGAACGAATTTCATTAGAGTCGTGTGACACCACCATTTCGTCATGATAACGAGTATCGACAGCAGGCTTGAATATCTCTACTTTTTGCTTGGCGAATTGAGCGCGCTTTAATCGGCGGATCAATTCCTCTGTTTTACCCGAAAACATAGAGCCGCAGATGACTTCAATCCAACCAAATTGTTCTTTATGATTTACTGTATTTTCAAGAAACATGCGCTATTTTTATAACTTAAAAAAGGAATCGTTTTAATTCCTATTTAGGATTTCAATTGATTGTAAAATTTTATACTTTTACGTGATTCCAAATGTAAAAAAAAATTCTAAAGCACCGTCCCTAGTTTACCGAAATAAAAACAAAAAATAGTACTCAAACCAAACAAGCCATATAGTTTAATTTTTACGAGATGAAAAAAAGATTGGAAGCCGATTTAATCAGCATTGCACACCGAATTTTACAATTAAAAAACAAGTCTGATATCAATCAATTGTATTTGGAATCGCAAAAATTATATGAAAAACTAGCGTTATTGCGTTTTGTTGACGAGCATTTTGGCGATAGCAAACCTACCATTGGGCAAGCAGCAATAGAAGAAAAATTGGAAGCCGCTTTTGAAACTATCGAAAACGAAATTCCTGCTACCATAACTACAGAAGAAATTCAAACTCTTGAAATAGAAACTACCCCTGAATTCATTTTGGAAGAAGAAGAACAAGAGGCAATCACCGAAATGGAGGAGCTTATTTTTGAAGAAAGCGAAGATTTGCAAACCTTAGATGAAGACGAGGAGCATGAAGATGAAGAAGAAACCGAAATGCCATTCATCCCTGCTTTTGAATTAGAAAAAGAGGAAGAGGAAGAATTAATCGAGGAAGCGCCAAAACAAGAAGCAGTTCAAATTTCTTTCGAAGAATTAATTGGCGGTGATTTTAGTGACGATCTTTTTGTAAAAGTAGAAAGTAACACTTTTGAAACTCCAATTGAAGAAGAGCAGGAGGTAGAAATAGAAGCTGTTGCATTTGATCTTGACGAAATGGAACTACCTGAAGAAGAAACGTCTAAATCGGTATCGCTAAACGAAAAATTAGCCAAAGGAATCAACATTGATTTGAATGATAGAATCGCTTTTACCAAACATCTTTTTGGAAACGATCCTGAAGATTACAACCGAGTGTTGAACCAATTAATCACTTTTAACACCTTTTATGAAACCCGAGATTTCATTAGAGATATGGTAAAACCAGACTACAATAACTGGGAAGGAAAAGAAGAATACGAAGAACGTTTTATGGAAATTATCGAGAAAAAATTCTTGTAATTCCCTTTTATCAATTGAATTTTTAGCACCGAATGTCAAAATTATACATTGTCCCAACGCCTATTGGCAATCTCGAAGACATGACTTTTCGTGCCATTCGCATTTTGAAAGAAGTGGATTTAATTCTTGCCGAAGATACTCGTACGAGTGGCAAATTATTAAAGCATTTTGAGATAAGCACCCATATGCACAGCCACCACATGCACAATGAGCACAAAACGGTGGAAAATATCATTGCGCGATTACAAGCGGGAGAAAATATCGCCTTGATATCCGATGCGGGAACACCTGCCATTTCAGATCCTGGTTTTTTATTGACCCGTGCGTGTATTGAAAAGGGCATTGAAGTAGAATGTTTGCCTGGTGCCACAGCTTTTGTCCCTGCTTTAGTGAATAGCGGTTTGCCCAATGACAAATTCATTTTTGAAGGTTTTTTGCCTGACAAAAAAGGAAGACAAACTCGTTTTTTGGCTTTGGCCGAAGAAACCCGAACGATGATTTTGTATGTTTCGCCACACAAATTAGTAAAAACATTGGTTGAATTTGTTACCTACTTTGGCGAAGACCGACCTGTTTCGGTTTCAAGAGAATTATCCAAACTCCACGAAGAAAATGTCAGAGGGACGGTTAGAGAAGTCTTAACGCACTTCGAAAAAACAGCTCCAAGAGGCGAAATCGTTGTGGTGGTAGGAGGGAAACCAGTAATGAAAGAAGCAAAGAAAAATAAATTTTCAGAAGAAGAATAAATGAATATCCCTAAAGTAATCGTCATAGGAGCTGGATTAAGTGGACTTACATGTGGTTATTTATTACAGAAAAAAGGTATTCATATTACCCTTTTGGAAGCCAACACACGAATTGGTGGGCGAATCGAAACTCGAAAAGGTTCAACAGACGCAACAGTTGAAATGGGAGCAACCTGGTTTAGCAAACTGCACCCCAACCTTTTTCAATTGTTAGACGAATTAGAATTAGGCTATTTTAAACAACATACTCAAGGCATTTCTTTGTTTGAAACGATGTCTTTTGTACCCCCTCAAAAATTTGAAATTTCAGAATTTGAAGAACCTTCTTTTCGCATTGAAGGAGGTACCCAAAAATTAATTGAAAAACTAGCTGAAAGAATTGGGCATGAAAATATAAAAACACAAACAAAAGTAAATGCTGTTAACGAAGTTGAGAATCAAATGGAAGTATTGGATCAAAATGGAACAGCCTATATCGCTGATTGTGTGATTACTACTTTACCACCCAACTTAATGGCAAATACCTTATCATTCAGCCCACCACTTCCAGAAAACCTAGTAAATTTGGCCAAAAAAACCCATACTTGGATGGGAGAATCTATAAAATTTGCTGTAGAATACGCCTCCCCTTTTTGGAAAGAAAATAATTTTTCTGGCACCTTATTTAGCCAAGCCAGCATCATTACCGAGATGTATGACCATAGTACATTTGACAACACAGGTTATGCGTTGAAAGGATTTTTAAATGGTGCTACTAACCTACTTTCAGTAGAAGAAAGAAAAACAAAAGTGATTTCGCAATTGAAAAAATTATTCGGTTCAGATGCTGAAAACTTTGTGGCATACCATGAAAAAGTGTGGCGCAATGAACCGCTTACATTTAGTAACTACGAACATTTAGTCATGGCACACCAAAATAACGGACATCAACTCTATCAAAATTCATTTTTAAATAATAAATTATATATTTCGGGTTCCGAAACGGCTACGCAACATCCAGGATATATGGAAGGTGCGATAATTGCAGCAAAAAATATAGCCTCACAATTTTCATAAAATATAGAAATCATGACAATACAAGCCTTTTTAGAAAAACTAAAACAAACCCCTGAAGCCATTACTTTTGCAGAGACTATTGCAACGATTGAAAGTAATTATGAGTTTACGCCTACTGCTTTTCAGAATGGCAACCAACACAATGGCGCAGGAGAAAATTCAGGTTCTTGTAAGTTATTTGCTTTCGCCAAAATCCAAAAATTGACCCAAGTGGAAACTTTAGCTTGCTTTGGCGCCTATTATTTTGAAGAAGTCTTGGGCGACCCAGAAGGAACCAACCACCAAAATATTCGTAATTTTATGCAATCAGGCTGGAACGGAATCCAATTTGAAGGAGAAGCATTAACATTGAAGTAAACCCAAATCCCAAATCACTATGCGCTGGACAATCAAACCAAAACCTGCAAAAGAACAAGTAGATCAACTCGCCCAAGAATTAAATGTTGATTCTTTGGTTGCTACTTTATTGATTCAGCGTGGCATTACCACTTTTGACCAAGCGAAAACTTTTTTCCGCCCATCGCTAGATCATTTGCATGATCCGTTCTTGATGAAAGATATGGAGGTTGCCGTAAACCGAATAGAAAAAGCCATTGCCAACCAAGAAAATATTTTAGTTTTTGGCGATTATGATGTAGACGGAACGACTGCGGTATCCCTGGTTGCTTCCTACTTAAAAAGTTTTTATCCTAATATTGCGACTTATATTCCGGATCGCTATGCCGAAGGATACGGAATTTCGTTTCAAGGCATTGACTTTGCCGAAGACAATGGTTTTACGTTAATCATTGCGCTAGACTGCGGAATCAAATCCATTGATCATGTGGCCTACGCCAAAGAAAAAAATATCGATTTTATCATTTGCGACCACCACAGACCAGGAGATACCTTGCCCGATGCCGTTGCTATTTTGGATCCAAAAAGAGACGATTGTACTTACCCCTATGACGAATTGTGCGGTTGCGGTGTAGGTTTCAAATTGATTCAGGCCTTGAGCCAAAATCGCAATAAAACTATTGATGATTTAATTCCGTATTTGGATTTAGTCGCCACAGCTATTGCCGCCGATATTGTTCCAATGACTGGTGAAAACCGAGTATTAGCGCATTTTGGTTTGCAAGTAATCAACGAAGCGCCACGCCCTGGAATTGCAGCGCTGATTCAACAAATTAAAAAACAAACGCTCACCATAACCGATGTGGTTTTTGTCATCGCTCCCCGAATTAACGCAGCGGGACGTATTAAACACGGGAATCATGCGGTAGAATTATTGACCGAATTTAATTTGGAACAAGCCCAACAATTTGCCAAAGAAATTGAAGACTACAATTCAGAACGCAAAGGTTTGGACAAACAAATTACACAAGAAGCACTGCTACAAATCGAAGAAAACCAAGAACAAGACCGTTTTACCACAGTAGTTTTTCAAGAAAATTGGCACAAAGGAGTTATCGGGATTGTCGCTTCTCGATTGATTGAAACCTACTACCGACCTACTTTAGTTTTTACCAAAAGTGGCGATTATTATGCCGCATCGGCGCGTTCTGTAAGAGGTTTTGACGTGTACAATGCATTGGAAGCTTGTTCGGAACATTTGGAGCAATTTGGCGGACATATGTATGCGGCTGGAATGACTTTGAAAGCTGAAAATTATGAGGCTTTCAAAAATGCTTTTGAAAAAGTAGTACAAGAAACCATTGACCCTGAATTGCTTACTCCTGAGATCGAGCTAGATGCCGAAATTGATTTTTCAGAAATTACTCCAAAACTCGTTCGGATTTTAAAACAGTTTGAGCCATTTGGACCAGAAAATATGACGCCCGTTTTTGTTTCTAAAAATGCAATTGATACGGGTTATCCAAAATTCATGGGCGCTAATCTAGAACACATTCGCCTTTTTGTAAAGCAAAATAATTCAGAAGGTTTTGCTGCCATTGGTTTTAACCTAGCCCATAAAAAAGATATAGTCGCCAATAGGAATCCATTTCAAATGGCGTATTGCATCGATGAAAACGAATGGAACGGCCAATTGAGCCTACAACTCCGACTAAAAGATATTCAATAATGAAAGTAAAAAACGACCCATACGAAGCCTTACGCTATAGCGAATTCAATGTTTTTTTAATCTTGCGTTTCGCCATGGTTTTTGCTTGGTCAATGCAATTTATTGTCATTGAATGGCAGGTCTATAGTTTGACCAAAAGCGCCTTATCATTAGGAATTATTGGGCTAATGGAAATTATTCCAGCAATAGGAATGGCTTTATTTGCGGGGCATATTGTCGATCAAAAGGAGAAAAAAAGCATGCTCTTCAAATGCATTATGGGTTTTTCGGTAATTAGTTTGGGATTATTTTTAGTGACATGGCCCGCAGTTGTACAAGATTGGTCAAATCAAACCATATTGTACACTATTTATTTCTTGGTTTTTTTGGGTGGAATAGTTCGTTCTTTTTTAGGCCCTACCATATTTTCACTACTATCGTTAATTGTCCCTAAAAAAGCCTATTCTAATGCGGCCACTTGGAGTAGTTCGGTTTGGCAAATAGCTTCCATTTTAGGGCCTGCCATTGCTGGATTTTCGATTACTTGGATTGGCATTCATTGGTCAATGAGTATTGTATTAGGATTTTCGGTAATCGCATTAATTGCTTTAGCAAAAATTGGCACCAAACCTATTATGAATCCAAAAATTGGCGAACCAGTGATGCAAAGTTTAAAGGAAGGAGTCAAATTTGTGTTCCAAAATAAAGTGATTTTAGGCGCGCTTTCATTAGATATGATAGCCGTATTATTTGGTGGTGCAGTAGCCTTATTGCCCATTTTCGCCCAAGATATTTTAAATGTAGGTTCGGAAGGTTTTGGAATTTTGCGCGCGGCACCCGCTATTGGAGCTTTCTTAACGATGTTCGTGTCGGCTTATGTGCCAATGAATAAAAATGCGGGTATGAAATTGTTGGTTGCTATTTTCGCTTTTGGCGTGTGCATTATTGTCTTTGGATTATCTACTATTTTCTGGCTGTCGGTTTTTGCCTTGTTCATGAGCGGTGTGGTAGATGGCATTTCGGTAGTGATTCGTCAAACTATTTTACAACTTAAAACTCCAGACCATATGCGCGGACGAGTAGCGGCTGTAAATTCTATTTTTGTGGGTTCGTCAAACGAATTAGGGGCTTTTGAAAGTGGTTTGACCGCCAAATTAATGGGAACAGTTACCGCAGTGGTTTTTGGCGGAAGCATGACATTACTGACTGTTTTGATTACAGGAATATCTTCGCCTACCTTTAGAAAATTGGATTTAGAAAAAGACTTAGAAGAGCATCGAAAAGAGGAGTAGATTGATTTAAATTTAGTTGGAATGTAACAATTTGTAGTAAAGAAATACTAATTGCACAATCTTAAAAAATTATTATTTATGAAATTTAATTTGGACCTTCCTGAAAAAGGAACTAAGAATTTATTTGTTTATTTGAGTTTTTTATTAATTGCACTTATTGGTATTTTCTATGGTAATTCCATTAAAATCGAATTTGAATTTTTACGTATTTGGGACACTTCAAATATTCTGTTGCTGCTTTTAGGAGTTCCTTTTTTATTTTTATTTGAACGTTTGCACATACCAAATTTTTGGGAGAACAAAATTGCAATCAAACACAAGCTTTATCTTCCAATTGCAATTGGTGCTATTTTCGGCTTACTTGACATTTTTGTGATAAAAGTTTTAATGCATCCAGAGCCTTATTCATCTCTTCCTCCTTACTTACAGCCTTTTCCCTATTCTTTCTTTTTATTTTTTTCAGGCGCATTAGAAATTGAGGTTTTTTATAGATTAATTCCGATATCACTAATCTTATTGCTCTCTTTAGTTATAAAAAAGAATAGCTATTCCAATTATTTCTTTTGGATTGCTGCTGTATTAACTGCAATTAGAGAACCGTTAGAGCAATTACCATCAGAGGGTACTTTTCTCATTATATATTCTTTATTTACAGGTTTTCTAATGAACTTTTTACAAGCTATTTACTTTAAAAAATATGGCTTTTTAAGCTGTCTTTTTATTCGACTTGGGCATTACCTTTTTTGGCATATTCTTTTAGGTGTCTATGTTGAATTTTTTGAAATTGTTTAGCTTTTATATTTATATAAATAACTATGAACACCACACCAGAACACAACGAAAGAATTGCCAAGATGACTTTTGCTTCAGTCTATCCACTATATCTTGCAAAAGTGGAACGAAAAGCTAGAACTAAAGCAGAATTACATCAAGTAATAAGATGGCTGACGGGGTTTGACGACACTACACTTCTTCAACTCATAAACGAAAAAGTCACTTTTGAAACCTTTTTTAAAAGAGCGCAGTTGAACTCAAAAGCAGAATTAATTACAGGGACCATTTGTGGTTATAAAATTGAAGAAATTGAAAATCCCTTGACAAAAAAAGTCCGGTATTTGGATAAGTTAGTCGATGAATTGGCTAAAGGCAAAAAAATGGAAAAAATTCTAAGAGCGTAAATCGCTTACTTACTCGTATTTTTTAATTTCGAAGGTATCTCCATCAAAAACGCCATAGGTAAAATAGGAAATCCAATCGCCTAAATTGACATAATCGGAATTTTCACCTACAGGAAATACCATTGGTAAATGGCGGTGACCAAAGATAAGGTAATTGTAGTGTTTGGTTTCGAGTTTGCGCTTGGCATATTGAATCAGCCATTCGTTTTCTTCGCCCAAGAATACTACATCTTCAGCACCCGAAATCAATTTGTTTTTCACTGAAAGGTATTGCGCTAAGCCCACACCTAAATCCGGATGCAACCAACGGAAAAACCATTTAGCCACTGGATTAGTAAACACTTTCTTCATGCGTTTGTACCCTTTATCGCCAGGTCCTTTGCCATCGCCATGCCCTATCAAAAAAGTTTTGTCGCCAAAAGTAAATTCTTGATTGTCGCGGTATACCGGGATGTTCAATTCTTTCTGAAAATAATCTTCCATCCACAGATCGTGGTTACCCACAAAGAAATAGATTGGGATTCCGCTGTCGCGAATTTCAGCTAATTTGCCCAAAATACGTACAAATCCTTTGGGAACTACCGTTTTGTATTCAAACCAAAAATCAAACAAATCTCCCAATAAAAAAATAGCTTCGGCATCTTGTTTTACTTCGTCTAGCCAAGCCACAAATTTTTGTTCTCTAGGAAAACTCAGTTCGGCTGTTGGCGCTCCAAAATGCTGATCAGAAGCAAAATATATTTTTTTATTGTTAGTTAATGACATCCGTGTAGAATTACAAATTATCGCTGGCAAACCACTCTGCAAATGAAGTCTCGGTTTCCTGAAGTTTTAACGAAAAAAGAGCAATTCCTTCTGGCAATCTATTCTTAATGCGTTGCGCAAAATCAATCACCATATTTTCGCTTGTTGGTTGGTAATCGACTAAAATTACGTGATGACCACGGGTTTTTAATTCGTTTGCCAACTCAATATGAGGGGTTGTTTCATTAAATACTGTAGCGTGATCAAACTGGTCCACAATTTCTTCTTTCACGATTTTTTTCAAATCAGTAAAATCAATCACCATACCAAATTTGACGTTGGAACGATCCAAAATAGGTTTCCCAATAACAGTTACAGATAATTTATAACTGTGTCCGTGTACGTTTTTACATTTGCCATCATAGCCATATAAAGCGTGACCGGTTTCGAAACTGAATTGTTTGGTGATTCTAATATTGCTCATTCCATTGTGTATTTGACTGCAAACTTACGAAATAATTAAAGGTCTTGGTCTCTTTTTTTGGCATGACTATACATCCAATAGGCTAGTACTACCAAAATTACAAACGGTATAAAAGAACCTATCAGAACTCCTATTTGGTAATCTCCATCGGGAGCTTGTTTTATTTTTTGTGCAATATTTGCTTGCTGTAATGCTACTAACATACTATTCTCTTACCCGTTGGGTGAAATTATTATATTTTTTTTACCACATAGAAACATAGACTTGATAGTTTTACAAAGATGGGGATAGACGTTTCACTACCCACATAGCTATGTGAAAAATAGTACTGTTTCTATACATTCTTTTTGTTTAATTAATAACCTATGCTTCTATGTGGTTAAAATTTTATTTATCATTTCGAAAATTAGGAAATATTTTAAAATAATTTGTAACTAAATAAACCGTTGGGTATAATTATCTTATTTTTTAAAAGCGGCTAATGCGGTTTTAGTCGCTTCAGAAAGTACTAATTTCCCAGAAATCGATGCTCTTTCAAGCAGTAAATCGTCCCAATGATCTGTTCCTTCCCAAAGCACTTTTTTCATTGCCGATAAAGCTTCAGGATTATAGGATGCTATTTGATGTGCTAATTCTAGTAATGCTTTATCTAGTTTTTCGATTGATTCAAAGGTTTTGGCATACAATCCTTTTTCATGAGCCCAAGCTGCCGGTTTCCATTCTTGTGCGGTTAAAGTTAGTTCGGCTAAAGCTGTTTTCCCTATTTTCCTGGACACTGCAGGTTCGATTACAAAAGGTCCGATACCAATCGCCAATTCCGATAATTTAATACTGGCTTCTTGGCTTGCCAAAATATAATCACAAGCTGCGGCAATACCAACTCCGCCGCCAACTGCTTTTCCATGCACTCGGCCTATAATGAGTTTTGGACATTTTCGCATCGCATTGATCAAGTGAGCAAAGCCAGAAAAAAACGATTCCCCTTCGGATTCGTTTGTGACCGCTAACAATTCGTCAAAGGAAGCCCCTGCGCAAAAAGCAGCAGTCCCTTGACTCTTTAAAACTAATACAGTTACTTCTGAATTATGTCCTAAATCATCAATAGTTTTGGTTAGTTCTTGTAGCAACTGTGCTGGAAATGAATTACTAGCAGGATGGCCAAATTCAATCGTGCCGATTTTTGCATCGATAGAAACGGTTATAGTACCTGTTGCATTTTGTAATGACATAGCAGAAATTTTACTGTAAAGTTAAAACTATTCTGTTAGTTTGCTCTTTTTTAAAGAAGAATGGGATGGTTTTTTTCAAACATTCAAGAAATTAAACTCAAATTAACCTATATTTGCTGCCTGTATTGGGGATGTAGCTCAGTTGGCTAGAGTGCTTGACTGGCAGTCAAGAGGTCGTGGGTTCGAGCCCCATCTTCTCCACTTTCAAAGCCTTTCAAGTAATTGAAGGGCTTTTTTGTTTTTAAGTAACATTACAAATATAATAATTAAAGCTAATTTCTTGGCAGTGATTTGGCACTAATTATTTTTAGGCTATGTGAAATAATTTAAATTAAGTCAATAAGTCATCTCAATGGTGGCTTTTTTTATACAACTTAATTTCAAACGATATTATTTACAAGTTTTAAAGAATAATCTAAATCTGAGAGAAACCGTTCCAAAAAATATTGATAATAACTTTATTGTGTAATACTTAAATTGTTAATAACTAAATCTCAAATTGCATTGATTTATTTTGGTTAAACTGATAATAAAATATTTAAAAATGAAATTTAGCAATAAAGAAATAGATAATTTAAGCAGAACTTATAACCATAAAATTGAGTTTGATGGTTATGATTTTTGGTGGTACTCATATAAAAAAGATAAATGGGAATTACATTGTATCAAACCTTTTAAAAACTATTCAAAAGCAATTGAATATATTAAATTTTGGCTTAATAAATATGTCTTAATGATTTCAAATGATAATGAATCAATTGATAAAATTACAAACGATGTAATAGACCAAGTTAGGATTTATGATATCGTGAATTCAAATATGAAAACAATTGATAAAATCTTTGAAATATATACAATTAAACCATTTTTATCGCAAATTGAATTAGGTGAATATCTAAATATTTCGAAAATGGCAATTAGTAAGCAATTGAAAAAAGTAAGAAAAAGTTAAATAATAAAAAGTCTTAATCCATTTCAATCTAATATGTATTTTTTAGTTTACTTTTTTTTTTAAAGTTAGTAAACCAATTTATATATAAATACCTTAAAATCAGTTAGTTAAAAATTTAAAATTAATTTACTATAAATAACTAAAAATTTATAACCTATAATTCAAGAATAAAATTAAAACTAAATTACTTTAGTTAGAAACATATTAAATTAAAGGTTCTATAGAATTAAAAAAAATTAAAATGACTTTTAAATTCTTGATGAATAATTAAATAATCATTAATAATGTTTTTTTAAATATGAGATTAAAAAACAATATTTGAAATTAACTTGATTAATCAAAATACACCTATATGCATATTGGTTAAATTAAGAAAACAAATTACTTAAGGCAGATTCTGTAAGTTCTTTTTTAAGTTTAGTAATTGATGTAACGGAAACATCATCTAATTCAAATCTATTTCCACTAATATCAATAGCTTTTAATTTATCTTTGAATACTAAAGAGCAAATATTCTTTGTTTGTTTATCATCAACTATTATCAAAAACGAATTTTTCAAATCTCTATAACTAATTCTTTCTAAATCTGCAGCTTTAATTTTTGATGACATTGCAAGAATAGTCTTAATTACATTATAAGCCTTTATTTCCTCAACAGTAGTAATTATTCCACTATTTGATTCCGAAATTTCTTTTTGAACAATTTTATCTAATGCAGTTTTTATAGATATTGAATTAACCAATCCTTTAATTTGAGATAATGCCTTTTCAGTTGACCTCAATCCACCCATATTTTTAAATATCAGTTTAACTAACTCATCAGTTTCAACCAATGTTTTGAACAATGCATTATCAAAATTATCTAAAAAATATACGTCCTCTGCCTCTTGTAAGATTTCGCTAATTTCTATAGATTGTCTATTAAACAAAGCCAACATTTCAAGTTGAGAATTATCATAGTTAGTTAAATCAAAAGTGAAAAATGGTTTAGTATTTAATCCTTTTTTTTCTCTTGAATTTACTGTGTAGAAATTATAAATAATACCATTAGTTAATATACCGACTTTTGCAGATGGAGAATACAAACAATATTCGTTCAATTGTCTAAAATGATTGTCGTTTAGCTTAGCAGTCGCACTTTTACATTCCACAAGTATTAAAGGTTCTTTTTTACCAAGTGTTATAGCAATATCAACTTTACGACCTTTTTTATCACCCATATCTGAGATATACTCGTGAGTATAGTCATCTAATTTTGAGTAATTTAAAATATTAAAAAAAGGATGAATTAAATTATCTCTTGTTTGAGTTTCGTCTTTACTATGGTTAATAGCTTTATTGAAGTCCCAATTATCAAATGATTTTTTAAGTTGGTTTATTATCTGCTTTAATTTTTTACTATCCATTTAATCAATTTTAATTCCTTTTCTGTAATATTTATCCATTTAAAGTTTAAGTATACAAGTTGTTATTTATTAAACTTTATAGGTTGAATAAATCATTAATGATTATTTATTAATTTTTTAAGAAGATTATTTCATTATTATTGGTGTAAGTTCAGCTTTCAATTTGTCAAACTCCTCTTGCTTAATCATTCCTAAATCAAGTAAATCTTTAGACTCTTTTAACTTTGCAATAGCTTCTTCTTTAGTCATTCCATTACTTCTAATTTCTTTAGTTTCAATAGCTAATTCAATATCAACTAATAAATTATTACAAGTGCCACAAGTTTCTAATTCCGCAAACATTTTAAATCCTGTTCTTTTCATTCCCCATACATATAGTTTCTTTATTGTAATTTCAGTATTACTCATATTTGTTAGTACTGAAGGGTTAAAAGTGCCGCTTAAATCATCCATTACAGTTGGTTTATTTGTAATTGAAACAAATACTTTAGAACCTCCTTCAGGTCTGTTAATATGAAACTTATCACCAATCTTAATTATCGAACCATTTAAAGCGGTATATTGGGTAATACCTGAGCCATTTAATGTTTTTGATTCACTCTTTTCTTTTATTGCTTTTACTTGTTCAAAAGTAACTGCATTATCAATCAATGGAGTTTGAGCATTTGAAATTGTTGCTACTAATAAAGTCAAGGCTAAAATAAAATTTCTCATAATTTTTAATTTATAAATAATATAGGTTAGGATTTTGTATGAATTTTCAAATATAACAAATTGTAGGCATATATGAGTTCAATCAAAAAATAAATCTTTTGACTTTTGAAATATGGATATTTCAGAAGAAACCTTTATCGTAAATCTTGGAATTCACATAAGACAATTACGTGAAAAGAAAAATATGTCTCAACAAGATTTGGCTGATGATAGTGGTATTACTAAATCTCAAATAGCAAGAATAGAGAGAGCAAAAATAAACACAACTGTTAGGACACTAATAAAAATTGCGAATGCCTTAGAAATTGAGCCCAAAGATTTGTTGTATTTTAATATAAAAGATTAAGTTTTGCAGATATAATAATCATATATACACATTTAAAATTAAATTATAATTCGGGCATATCTTTTTCATTTATCTTTGGAATATCTAACCCCCTCAAATAGGTTAAACTCACTTTAACATCGGAATGCCCCATTACTTCTTTAAGGAGATATATTGAGTTTGATTTCTTATAAACATTTATAGCCCCTGTGTGTCTAAATGAGTATATCGTAACATCTTTATCTATACATTTATTTAATGCCTTAAATCGCCTCCAAACGTTTTTAAAATAGCTCTCATTAAATGGTATTTGACTACCTGAAAATATATTATCATCATCATACCCTTTGATTAGGTTCTCCCTAATAAATTTAGGGACAGGAACTATTCTATTTCTTTGAGATTTATTTCTATCTCCTGATAAACTAATAGAAGTCAAGTCGTGACTAAAATCTTTCCACTTAAGTAACCTAACTTCTTGATGAGGTCTTAGTAAACAACCATAGGTTAGAAGGCAACATAAATAGAGATTGTAATTGAAACCCTTTATTTCATTTAAAGTCCCCTCAATGTCTTGTATTGGCTTATTCAATACCTCAACTTGTTTCTTTGTTTTTAGTTTAGATTTTTCAATAGCATACCCATTTGAATTTAAGTAATTCACCAACACATTAGTATGCCTTCTTGTAGTGTTATAGCTTGTTTTATTGTTGTGTTTTAAAGATATAGAATCGATAAAAGATGAGGAAATAATTCCCTTTACTACTAATTCTACTCGGATAATATTAGCTAATCCTCTTAGTGTTCTTGAATAACTATTTGACATAGGTTCAGAAAGCTTTTTAGCAATTAAACTATCAAATAATTCTAAATTAGATTTAGGTGTGTATTTAACAAAAGAATAGTTGTTAGCCACCAAATAATTATACACTTCTTTAGCAAGGTTTTGTGCTTGTTTTCTTCTTTCGTTTAAAGGAAATGTATTTGGATTTAGATTACTTCCTATTTTATTTCCATTAAATAGTCTATAACGTTTATCAAATAATTTAAAATCGATGTAAAATGTATTGTCAATTCTTTTACAAACTTTAGGGTAATTTAAACTCGTTTTTGACACTGATTTGGCAATTAGTAATTAATAAAACTTTTAATTACTTTAAAAACAGTCAGTTAAATAGGTCTGACCGCTTGACTGGCAGTCAAGAGGTCGTGGGTTCGAGCCCCATCTTCTCCACTTTCAAAGCCTTTCAAGTAATTGAAAGGCTTTTTTATTTTAAAATAACTATACAAGTATTATAATTCAAGATAATTTCTTGGCAGTGATTTGGCGCTAATTATTTTATGGCGATTTAAACCAATTTTTAATTGAGGCAAAAAGTAACCTAAAAGACTTATCTATTTTATTAATTTCAACAAAAAATGTTAGTAGTTATTATACAATATTATACTTTAACGGATTGTTAGAGGTTTAAATAAATTATATTTGAATAAAGCTTAAAAAATAAAATATGAGAAGCGAAAAATCTACAAAAAATATGTTTTTGAATGAATTAAAAGAATTTGGTATAAGTGACCAAGAATTTAGTGTTAGAAAAAAGAATTATTCTCGAAATCAGGTATAGAAAATAATGACAATGACGTAATTTGGTCACTTTTTAATGAATTACTCATGTCGAATTCAAGCAATTTTTATAATCAATCTAAAATATATTTATCTATGGCTGGCTTTTTATATAATGAAGGAAAAGACTTTTTCCCATTATTAAAGGAAAGCTATAGGGCAGAATTATTAAATTTACAATTAAAAAGTTTCGAAAGCCCTATAAAATCTATGGCTGAAATTGTAAATTCAACAAATAAAAATTCCGGTTCTTGTAGTAAATGTAAAGAATTAAATGGTCTTCAAATGAGTTTTGAAGATGCTATAGAAAAAATGCCAATTCCAATTAAAAATTGCGAAAGATCAGTAAGTTTTAATAGATGTACATCTTTTTATCATATTAAATTTCTTCGTGATGAAGACGGAATGTTAATATTTAAAAACGAAAATGATTAGCTTTATTATTAAAATAAGTGTCACAAAAGTAATATTTAGAAATAGTGTGAAAATTTTATTAGCTAATAAATCAATATTTTAATCAATTGAATATCACTAAATGTTGGTATGTGCTGCCAATACTTAAAAATGTATATTTGAGAAACTTAATTACAAAAAAAATGAAAAAATTACTATTAACTCTTATGCTTTTAGCCATTGTAAATACTTATTCTCAAGAAAAAGAATTTGTTATTACGAATGAAGGATATTCAAAATTTGTAGTTGAAGAAATACAAAATCTTAAAAAAGAAGAAATATATTCTAAAGCATTAGATTGGATTTTAGTTACATACAAAAATCCTGATAAAGTTATTACAGCAAAAAAAGAAAATGAATTAATTAGAGTTAATGGAATCAATGAGGGTAATGAAATTCTTTTTGAAATTGCTGTTAAAGACGGGAAGTATAAATTCAGTTTACTTTCATATCAAGCTAATTCAGCAGGGATAGTTGTTTCTCTAATGGATATAAAAAATATGCTTAATGATGAAGGTAAAGTAAAATGGATTTATGGAGCCCATAAACGAATGATTAAAGGAATAAATGATTTAAATAAAAGTTTAAAAGATTACATAGAGAACGGTATTCCTGCAAGTAAACAGGATTGGTAAATTTAATTTCCAATTAAATTAATACAAGAAATTATGAAAAAAGTATTATGTGGTATGTTATTGTTGAGTAATTTAATACTGTTTTCTCAAGAAGAAATAATAAATCCATTAGACAATTATTTAAGTAAAACAGATAAAATTAGTGGAGAAAAAACATATTATGGAGGAGGAACTATAGTTTCTTTTATGAAAGTAGTAGGAAAAAGAAATTCTGAACAGTATGTTTCAATAAGGGTTAAAGGAAGTACTTTAAATTATGGTTGCTACGGCGTGTCTATTTTGTTTGAAAATGGAAAAAAAATAATTAGAAGTAAAGAAAATGTAGACAGTGACTACAATGACAGTGGATGGCAATATAAAGCATTTTTTGTGCCAACACTTAATGAAATTAATCTATTAAAAACCCAAAAAATAACTTATGTAAAATTATACATTTATGATGCAGACATAACTGAAAGCGAAAGCAATACTATTTTAGAAGACGCTAAAATCTTATTAACTACTCCCAAAGTCAAAAAAAAATAATATTGAAATTAAGAGCATAATGTAAAATCAAGTCGCCTAAAAAGCGACTTTTTTTATGCTTGATTTTTATTAATAGGAGATGCCAACTTTTTTTAAAAAACTGGAGGTATAAATAGTATTTAGCTGCTCTCTGACTTTTAATAAAAATACTTTGTCTGTTAAAAATTTTAGAAAATAATTATTTAGTATTCAATTGTCCCAATGTGACGCATTACCCTGACAATTCGATCTTTTCTTCTATTGATGTAAGAGGAAGAATTGGTGGCCTTGTATTTTCTTGGGTTGGGCAAAATAGCTGCTATTCCTGCTGCTTGCATTTTAGTTAAACTTGAAGCATCTTTACCATACCAATATTGGGTTGCCGCATGCGCACCATAAATTCCATCGCCCATTTCAATGCTATTTAAATAGACTTCCATAATGCGTTCTTTTCCCCAAATCAATTCGATTAAAACCGTAAAATAAGCTTCCAAGGCTTTTCTAAAATAACTTCGGCCTTGCCATAAAAACACATTTTTAGCTGTTTGTTGTGAAATGGTACTTCCGCCTTTAATCCTTTTGCCGTTTGCATTGTTCTGAAATGCTTTTTGCATCGCACTAAAATCAAATCCATGATGGTGTAAAAAAGTTCCGTCTTCACTAGCAATTACGGCTTTTTGCAAATTCATCGAAATGTTTTCAATAGGCTCCCAATTGTGTTCAAAATAAATGGGTTTTTTATCCAACTTATTTTCAATAATTCGAATGCCCATCAAAGGAGTAAATGGTACAGGAACAAATTTAAAAAAGACTACTAAACCCACCGAGAGTCCAAAAAACCAGACAATTGTTGTATACAGAATTCGCTTCAATTTCATCATAAATAAAGGCGTTTGGTTTTTCTTATTTGATAGCAGCAACAATCTCTCGAATGATTTTAATATGATGCTTTGTATGTATTTCTAAAAAATGAACGGTTGGACGTTTCTTCATGTTGCCAAAATAAGGATGTTCAAAAAAATGATCTTCTGATATCAATTCCAATTGACTGATTTTTTCTTTAGTAGCCATTATATGTTGTTCCAAACTATCTTCAGTATAAGCTACTTGTGGTTTTACTACTTTTGGCACCCTGCCTTTTCCTCTTGGGATTCTATTGGTTAACAAAACTATATTTTTGAGCAAACTAAATTGAGAAGAAAAGTTCGTCGGGTTCGATTGTGCTAATGAACTGATAACACCATTAATAGTTAATAATATATGTTCGATGTGCCAACCAATATCTACTTTTGAAATTTGATCGTTTGAAAAAGTATAACCTGGAATATAGGTTGCTACATCATCAACTAGTGATTCTAGGCTATTTTTCATAATAAAATTGGTAAACTATTGATTTGTATACCAATCAAAAATACGAAAATGTTGAATATAAAAAAGAAAAATTGATTCGGTCATCCAATCGCAACTCAAGACACAACAAAAAGATTGAAAAGCTTACTTAAACTACAAAAATAATATGCTTTAAAACAAAAAACCTTGCATTACTGCAAGGTTTTTAAATGTAATATAAGTGTCTTTTATTCCGGATCATTCATTTTAAATGTATCCATAAACGCTGTAGTATAATCCCCAGCAATATAACGAGGATCATCCATTAACTGTCTGTGGAACGGAATTGTAGTTTTAATTCCTTCAATCACAAACTCATCTAAAGCTCTTCTCATTTTGCTAATTGCCTCTTCACGTGTTTGCGCTGTGGTAATCAACTTAGCAATCATCGAATCGTAGTTTGGCGGAATAGAATAGCCTGAATATACGTGCGTATCTAAACGTACACCGTGTCCTCCTGGCATGTGCAAGGTGGTAATTTTTCCTGGTGACGGACGGAAATCGTTATATGGATCTTCGGCATTGATACGACATTCTATAGCGTGTAATTGTGGCAAATAATTTTTACCAGAAATTGGCACACCAGCTGCTACTAATATTTGCTCACGAATCAAGTCGTAATCTATTACTTGTTCAGTAATTGGGTGTTCTACTTGAATACGCGTGTTCATTTCCATGAAATAGAAATTACGGTGTTTGTCTACCAAAAATTCTACTGTTCCAGCTCCCTCATATTTGATATATTCAGCTGCTTTCACAGCAGCTTCTCCCATTTTCTGACGCAATTCATCGGTCATAAATGGCGAAGGGGTTTCTTCAGTTAATTTTTGGTGACGACGTTGTACAGAACAATCTCTTTCAGAAAGGTGACAAGCTTTGCCGTATGAATCTCCAACGATTTGGATTTCAATGTGACGCGGCTCTTCGATTAATTTCTCCAAGTACATTCCGTCATTTCCAAAAGCAGCTGCCGATTCTTGTCGCGCACTTTCCCACGCTTTTAATAGATCCTCTTCTGCCCAAACCGCACGCATTCCTTTTCCACCACCACCAGCGGTAGCTTTAAGCATTACTGGGTAACCAAATTGGTTTGCTAATTCAGCTGCTTGTTCGTACGATTCTAAAATTCCAACAGAACCTGGAACACAAGGAACTCCTGCTTCAATCATAGTTGATTTGGCCGAAGCTTTGTCTCCCATTCTGTCAATCATTTCAGGAGCTGCACCAATAAACTTGATACCGTGCTCTTGACAGATTTTTGAGAATTTTGAATTTTCAGAAAGGAAACCGTATCCTGGATGAATTGCGTCAGCATTGGTAATTTCTGCTGCTGCAATAATATTGGACATTTTCAAATAGGATAAATTACTTGGTGGAGGGCCAATACAAACTGCTTCATCTGCAAATTTTACGTGTAAACTTTCCGCATCTGCAGTAGAATAAACAGCAACTGTTTTGATTCCCATTTCCTTGCAAGTACGAATAACACGAAGTGCAATCTCTCCTCTATTTGCAATTAATATTTTTTTAAACATACTTTGTTAGTTTAGAAGTTTATGGGCTTAGGGGTTTAGTAGAAATAGGTTAAAAAAACACTTAAACTTCTAAACTCCTAAACTTTTAAACTATTAAATTATGATGGATCTACTAAGAATAATGGTTGATCAAATTCTACTGGAGACATATCATCCACTAAAATTTTAACGATTTTACCTGAAACTTCTGATTCGATTTCGTTGAATAATTTCATAGCTTCAATTACACACAAAACATCTCCTTTTCCGATAGTACTTCCCACCTCAACAAAAACTGGTTTGTCTGGAGATGGTTTTCTGTAGAAAGTTCCAATAATTGGTGATTTAATTGTAACATATTTTGAATCTTCGGCTGCTGGAGCAGCAGGAGTAGCTGGAGCAGCTGCTGCTGGAGCAATCGCTTGAGGTATTACAGCTTGTTGAAGAACAGGTTGTGCTGGCATTTGCTGCACATAAGTAGTTTCTGTAGTGTTTCCTTCTAAAGTGGTTCTGATGGTTACCTTTACATCGTCCATTTCCAACTTTACCTCTGCAACACCTGAGTTTGCAACAAATTTGATTAGGTTTTGAATTTCTTTTAAATCCATAATGATTTGTTTTTAGTTTACATTTATTTTTTGTCGTAGGCCCATTTTAAGTAAATAGCACCCCAAGTAAATCCACCACCAAAAGCAGCAAATATTATTGTATCCCCTTTTTTAAATTGTTTTTCGAAATCACTCAATACTAGCGGTAGGGTAGCTGAAGTTGTATTGCCGTATCTTTCAATATTCATTAGCACTTTACTATCTTCTAAGTTCATTCTTTGAGCAGTAGCATCAATAATGCGCTTATTAGCTTGGTGTGGCACTAACCAATCAACATCATGATTCGTCAAGTTATTTCGTTTCAAGATTTGTTCACTGGCATCTGCCATATTAGTCACAGCATATTTAAAAACAGTTTTCCCGTCTTGAATAATGTTATGCTTTTTATCTTTTACTGTATCTATTGTAGTTGGCATTAGAGAACCTCCAGCTGTAATTTTTAAGAAATCACGGCCCACACCATCAGAACGTAGGTATTCGTCTTGCAAACCTAAACCTTCATGGTTAGGCTCAAACAAAACAGCACCAGCACCATCACCAAATATGATACAAGTAGCACGATCTGTGTAATCAACGATAGACGACATTTTATCGGCTCCAATAAGTAATACTTTTTTATATCTTCCAGATTGAATGTAGGCGGCGGCAGTTGACATTCCGAATAAGAAGCTAGAACAAGCGGCTTGTAAATCGTAACCAAATGCGTTAGTTGCACCTATTTCAGTTGCCACATAAGCAGCCGTTGAGGCTACGGGCATATCGGCAGTGGCAGTTGCCACAATTACTAAATCTATTTCTAATGGATTTAGATTGGCTTTGGCCATTAAATCTTTAGCAGCCATAATAGCAAGGTAGGAAGTTCCTTTGCTATCGTCTTTAAGAATACGTCTTTCTTTAATTCCTGTACGAGCAGTTATCCATTCGTCATTTGTATCTACCATCGTTTGTAAAATATCGTTGGTCAAAACAAAATCAGGAACATAAGCTCCAACAGCGGTAATTGCGGCTGTAATTGTACTCATTAGTATTCATTTATTACTATCAAATGCTAGGCATTTGAGAAATTGTAAAAGAATTGAAAATTACAAAAAATTTTCTAATCCGAATCTTTAAACAGTCTAATTTGTAGAAAATAATAGGCAACAAAAAAAACTCTCACATCGTGAGAGTTCTATTTTAGCTACAAAAATGTATTAAGCAACAGCCTCTGATTTATCGATAACCACTTGCCCTCTGTAGTACATTTTGCCTTCGTGCCAATACGCTCTGTGGTATAAGTGCGCTTCTCCTGTAATAGGACAAGTAGCGATTTGAGCTACAGTTGCTTTGTAATGTGTTCTTCTCTTATCTCTTCTTGTTTTCGAGATTTTTCTCTTAGGATGTGCCATTTTACTATATTATTTATCCGTTAATAGTTGCTTTAATTTGTCCCATCTAGGGTCAATATTTTCTTCTTGTTTATTCTCTTTTTTGGTTTCTTTGACTGCTAATTCATTCAGTTTTTTTAAAGCTTCTGACTCTAAAGTCCCATCTTTAACTCCTGGATGAACTCGTCTTAGAGGTACTGAAAGTACAATCATCTCATAAATATACTGTGCAATATCGACTTCAAATTCGCCGAAAGGCAAAATCAATAACTCTTCGTTATCATTATTGAATTCTTCACCAAAGCGAACAATCAATTTCATTTTGCTTTTGATTGGCAAATCAAAATCTTCTCCTGTTACATCACAGGGTACATTTACTATTCCTTCATGCTTAAAACTGATTTCCAGCATGTTGGACTTTTTCTCTAAAACTACATTTACTTTGATACTTGAATTTTGAAATTCGTCATAATCAAAGATGTCAAAGAACGCATTGTCTATTTGATATTCAAAATGATGTTTCCCTAGCTTTAATCCTACAAACGGAATTAAATATTCTTTAGTCTTCTTCATTTAAACAACATTTTACCCTGAACTACGGGAGCGCAAAGATATAAAATTATTATAAATCCAATAGCCTTATTCTCCTTTTTTTGAAAACTCTTGTTTCGGTCTTATTTTTAAAGGATTTTGGCTGATTTCATGGTATTGATTTCTCGAATGAAAAATATCAATCGCTAAATAAACCGCCTCTTTGAACGAATTGAAATCTGCAATTCCTTTTCCAGCGATATCGTATGCCGTTCCGTGATCTGGAGACGTTCTAATTTTATTCAATCCTGCGGTATAATTCACCCCATTACCAAAAGACAAGGTCTTGAACGGAATCAAGCCTTGATCGTGATAGGTAGCAATAACTGCATCGTACTTCTCATATTGGTTGCTTCCAAAGAATCCGTCAGCCGGGAAAGGTCCAAAAACCAAAGTGCCTTTTTCAAAAATCTTTTTCAAAGTAGGTTTTAAAATCGCATCGTCTTCATTCCCTATTACTCCACCATCACCACAATGGGGATTCACTCCTAAAACTGCAATTCTGGGTTTGTTGATGCTAAAATCCTGAATCAAAGATTGTTTAATCGTTTCGATTTTTTTAGTAATCAAGGCTTCTGTCAAATGCGAAGCTACTTCACTCACCGGAATATGATCCGTTAATAATCCTACGCGCAGATTGTCTTGCACCATAAACATTAACGCATCGCCTTCTAATTCTTGTGCTAAATAATCGGTATGACCCGGAAATTTAAACGTATCTGATTGTATGTTGTATTTGTTAATTGGCGCAGTGACCAAAACATCTACCTTACCTTCTTTCAAAGCTTGAGTAGCTGCTACAAATGATTTGATTGCATATTCGCCAACCGTTTCATCATTAGTTCCTAAATTCAAATCAAAACCTTCTCTCCAAACGTTGAGTACATTCACTTTTCCAAGAACCAATTGATCCAAACGGTCAATTCCGTGAAGATGAATCTCTGATTCCAAGTTGCGTTTGATGAACGAAAGTTGTTTTACATTGGCAAAAATAACCGGCGTACACAATTCTAACATTCTCGCATCTTCGAATGTTTTTAGAACGACTTCGCTTCCAATACCGTTTAAATCTCCTATCGAAATTCCAACAATTATATTTTCTGCTTTTTTCATACTGCCCTGAGGTTATTTATTACTAATTTTGAAGTGCAAATTTAGTAAAATAAAACAAGAAATGTTTACAGGGATTATAGAAACACTCGGAAGGGTTCAAGAAATACAAAAAGACCAAGAAAATGTTCATATTAGGGTGGCATCAAGCATCACTGGCGAGTTGAAAATTGACCAAAGTGTGGCGCATAATGGCGTATGCCTAACGGTGGTTGCGATTAAAGACAACACCTATACTGTAACCGCGATTGCAGAGACCATCAATAAAACCAATTTATCGCATTGGAAAGTGGGCGATACTGTCAATTTAGAACGCGCCATGAAACTGGGTGATCGTTTGGACGGCCACATTGTTCAAGGACATGTGGATCAAACCGGAACCTGTATTGCAATTGAAGAAGCTGGCGGAAGTTGGCACTACACTTTTGAATATGACTCAGCGGCGAACAATATTACTATCGAAAAAGGTTCGATTACCGTAAACGGAGTAAGTTTGACCGTAGTTAATTCCAAGCAAAATCAATTTAGTGTAGCGATTATTCCATATACCTATGAACACACTAATTTCAATGCCTTTCAAATTGGTACTGTTATTAATTTAGAATTTGACGTGATTGGGAAATATGTAAGTCGTTTGTACGGGAACCGATAACGCAATTTCGACCGAAAAGAACTTTTGTCAACCTGAACTCGTTTCAGGTTCTAAAATCAATCGAGCCTATGGCTCTTTCACGTTGCCTGAGGCTCTCGAAGGCAACGACCCATATCGTAACAACGGATTTTAATCTGTTGGAAAAAAAGAAAAAAAGCCTCTCAATTACTTGAAAGGCTTTTTGTGGTCCCACCTGGGCTCGAACCAGGGACCACCTGATTATGAGTCAGGTGCTCTAACCAACTGAGCTATAGGACCAGTTAAGAGTGTGCAATATTACTACTATTTTTAATTTGCCGCAACTATTTTTAAAGCAGTTTTAAAAAAACTAACTAATTCTATTGGGGTCTATAAGAAACCTCCTGATTGTGAGCGTACTATTGCGGAATTTCTTGACACAATTCAATCAAGACGCCATTGGTGCTTTTGGGATGTAAAAAGGCTACTAACTTATTGTCGGCACCTTTCTTAGGTATTTCATTTAATACCACAAACCCTTCTTGTTGCAGTCGGGCAATTTCGGATACAATATCTTCTACATCAAACGCAATGTGATGAATCCCCTCGCCTTTTTTCTCGATAAACTTTGCTATTGGACTATCTGGATTAGTTGCTGCTAACAATTCGATTTTGTTTGGGCCGTTCATAAAAAACGAAGTGGTTACGCCTTCACTTGCAACTTCTTCCGCTTTGTAGGCTGGCGCTCCAAACAACTTTTCAAAAAGCGCGTTAGATACGTCTAGATCTTTTACTGCAATTCCGATATGTTCTATTTTTCTCATGGTATTGACTTCTATTTCGGTTTAAAAATACAGAATTCCAAACCAAATTCCGAATCACAACCCCATAATATTTCGCTAAAAAGTTTCCATTCCATTAAATATAGTTGTTATTTTGTGACATCAAATTTTCAATTCGTTATGGGCAAGTCCTTTTTAAATTACTGTATTGCTTTATTGTTAGTTCTTCTGGCTAGTTGTGCTAAAAGAGGGAACATTACTGGCGGTGCAAAAGACACTATTGCTCCAGTATTGAAAGCCAGTTTTCCAAAAAACTTTACTACCGAATTTAAAGGCAACACCATTAAATTAACTTTTGATGAATTCATCAAGTTAAAAGACTTGAAAAAGCAGCTTATTATTTCGCCGCCCATGAAAAATGAGCCCTTGATTTTACCTAGTACCGCAAGTAAAATTATCACAATTGCAATCAAAGACACCTTACAAGAGAATACAACCTACAGTTTTAACTTTGGTCAAGGAATTACAGATAACAACGAGGGAAATGCCTTGAACCAATTTAAATATGTCTTTTCTACTGGAAAAACGATCGACTCTCTTGCCATTAGTGGCAAAGTAAAAGACGCTTACTTTAAAGAAGTAGAGTCCTTTGTTTCTGTTATGTTGTATGATGTAAATGCCAATTATAACGACTCAATTGTTTACAAACAAACGCCGCGTTATGTTACCAATACGTTAGACAGTTTGAAAATCTTTCGTTTGGAAAATCTTAAAGCTGGAAAATACCTTTTGGTCGCTATGAAGGATTACAATTCCAACAATAAATTCGATTCAAAAAAAGACAAAATTGGGTTTTTGAAACAATTCATTTCGGTGCCAAATGATACGGTATTCGAATTGGAATTATTCAAAGAGAACTTGCCTTTTAAAGCATTCAAACCTGCACTAGCGTCAGGAAATCGTTTACTTATGGCTTACGAAGGGAATTTAAAACTAAAAGAAAATAGACCCAGCATTACTTTAAAAAATAAAGGACAAATCATACCAACTATAATCACTCAATTTCCTAAAAAAGATTCATTACAGGTTTGGTACCGTCCTATTAAAGCTGACTCTTTAACCATAGAAGTGAAACAAAATAAGTATAAAAATAGTTTTACTTTCAAATACAGGGAACTCAAAAAAGACACTTTGGATATCAAAATAAACCAACAAGGTAGCTTGAATCCTAAAGAACGTTTTGCTCTTGAAAGCGCAACACCACTAGTCCAATTTGACAAAAGCAAAATGAGCTTAGTAAACAATCTATCAAAAGCCATTCCGTTTACCACTGATTACGATGAGTTCCATCAATTACTCTATTTGAATTTTAAACGGGAAGCAGATGAGGCCTACCAATTCAAATTATCACCCGGAGCAGTAACTGATTTATTCGATAAAGTAAATGATAGTTTGGATTTTAAAATCAATAGTAATTCACTAGAAAACTATGGTAATTTGATTGTTAATCTTCAAAACGTGAAACGCTTTCCTGTTCTTGTAGAATTAACTAATGACAAAGGCGAAACTATCGTTTCGAACTATACTGAAAAAGAGACTACACTAGATTTTAGCTTGATTCAGCCAGCTAAATATACTTTGCGTGCTATATATGACGACAATAAAAATAAGCAATACGACCCAGGAAATTTCTTGGCAAAACAATACGCAGAAGAAGTTATTTACTTCTCCAAGGAAGTAGAAGTTCGGGCTAATTGGGATGTCGTGCAAGCTTTTGATTTAAGTATTACGTACGCTCCAGAACCAAAAAAGAAAACGGAGAAAAAGAAAACAGATACCAATCGTAAATAATTAACCTCTAAAAAAAACCGCAAATTCGCAAATTTTTGATACTCTGTGAATCTGCGGTAGTATTATTTTAAATCCGAATTTACTTTAATTCAAATGTATCTTTATCCTTAAGAAAATCTAATTTTTTTCGTGTGTCCAACATCGCTTCTTTGTTTAAATCCGCAATAAAAACACCCTCTTCTTTTTGAGGCTCTAGTACTAAATTTCCTAAATAATCAACTACTTGGCTATGTCCAAGGTATTCTAAATTATTACCGTCAACTCCCAAACGATTCACACCAATAGTGTAACTCATATTTTCTATAGCGCGCGCTTTTAATAAAGTATCCCAAGCGGCAATTCTAGTTTTTGGCCAACTAGCTACATAAATCAGCAAGTCGTAATTCTCAACATTGCGTGAGAAAACAGGAAAACGCAAATCGTAACAAATGAGTGGACAAATTTTCCATCCCTTGTAGTCAATAATTGTTTTTTGTGTTCCCGCCGTATATACTTCATGTTCATCTGCCAAAGTAAACAAATGGCGTTTGTCGTACTGTTGAATTTCGCCCGTAGGAAAAACAAACACCATTTTATTATAAAAAGTAGCACCTTCGGCTATAACTAAACTGCCTGTAATGGCGCAGTTTTTGGCTTTTGCCAAAGATTGCATCCATAAAATCGTTTCGCCTTGCATAGTTTCGGCTACAACTTGAGGATTAATGGTAAATCCAGAGGTAAACATTTCAGGAAGTACGATTATATCGACGGCCGAGGCAATTCCGTTGATTTTGGCTTCGAAATAATTTCTATTGGATTTTGGGTCTTCCCAAGCCAATGACGATTGAATGACTGCTACTTTCATACTTTTTTATTTTCTATAAAAATAAGAAATGTCAGCTAACTAAAACTTACTTATATTAGTAAAAAATTATACTATGAAAAAAACTCTATTGGCTTTACTAATGTTAAGCACTGTATTTCTTACTGCTCAAGAAAAATCAGGTGCTGAATTATTTTTCGAAAACCTAAAAAAACAATGCGGAAAATCGTTTGAAGGAGAAGTTAAGGAAGGAAACAACGACACTTTTAAAGATAAAAAACTCGTTATGCACGTTCGAAATTGTGATGCAAAAACCATCCGAATTCCGTTTTTTGTTGGTGAAGATAGATCCAGAACATGGGTGCTAACATTAGAAAACAACCGAATCAAATTAAAACACGATCACCGTCATGAAGATGGATCAGAAGATAAAGTAACACAATATGGTGGTACGAGTACAAATCCAGGTTCTGCTTCGGTACAAATTTTTCCAGCTGACCAGGAAACGTATAATACTATCCCAAATGCTGCTGCTAACGTTTGGTGGATTACTCTAAGCGAAACTTCATTTACTTATAATCTGAGACGCATAGGCTCAGATCGATTATTTACAGTGCATTTTGATTTGACAAAAACAGTTCCGAATCCTCCCGCGCCTTGGGGTTGGAAAGACTAATAACAAAAAACGCATCCCAATTACGGAATGCGTTTTTTTATTGTAAGCGGTATTGAGTTAGATTACACTTGCTACCAAGTATTCTCTATTCATACGAGCAATATTCTCTAGTGAAATTCCTTTAGGACATTCTACTTCACAAGCTCCTGTATTCGTACAGTTACCGAAACCTTCTTCGTCCATTTGGCGTACCATATTCAATACACGAGTGGTTGCTTCTACTTTACCTTGTGGTAATAATGCATATTGAGATACTTTAGCACCAACAAATAACATAGCTGAACCATTTTTACAAGTTGCTACACAAGCTCCACAACCAATACAAGCTGCTGCCATAAACGCTTTATCTGCATCTTCTTTAGGAATTGGCGTTGCATTAGCATCAATAGTATTTCCAGAAGTATTTACAGATACGAAACCACCAGCTTGTTGGATTCTATCAAATGCACTTCTGTCTACTACTAAATCTTTAATAACTGGGAACGCTCTACTTCTCCATGGCTCAACAAAAACAGTATCGCCATCATTGAACATACGCATGTGCAATTGACAAGTAGTTACACCTGAATCGGGTCCGTGAGCACGTCCGTTGATAAATAACGAACACATGCCGCAAATACCTTCACGACAGTCGTGATCAAATGCAATTGGTTCTGTCCCTTCATTGATTAATTGCTCGTTCAATTGGTCTAACATTTCCAAGAATGAACTTGCTGTAGAAACGTCATTTAATTTGTACGTTTCTAATTGTCCTTTTGCTTTAGAGTCTTTTTGACGCCAAATTTTAAGGGTTATATTGATGTTTTTTGCTGAAGACATAATTCTATTATTTATAATTTCTAGCTGCAATTTTGATAAACTCGTATTTCAATTCTTCTTTATGAAGCTCCGCCTTCGTAATATCGTCCCCTTTGTATTCCCAAGCACTTACAAATGAGAAGTTTTTATCATCACGTAGTGTTTCACCTTCGGCATCTTGGTATTCTTCACGGAAGTGACCTCCACAAGATTCGTTACGTTGTAGAGCGTCCATAGCCATCAATAATCCTAAGTCAATAAAATCAGCTACACGAAGTGCTTTCTCTAATTGTGGATTTAACTCGTCTGCACTTCCCGGTACGTTTACTTCTTTGTAGAACTCTGCTTTCAAAGCTGATATTTCTTCAATTGCTTGTTTCAAACCTGCTTCATTTCTACTCATACCCACTTTATTCCACATAATTAATCCCAAACGTTTGTGGAAATGATCCACTGATTTAGAACCTTTATTATTCAAGAATTGGTTGATTGTTTCTTTCACCCTATTCTCTGCCTCAGCAAATTCTGGTAAGTCAGTTGAGATTTTACCTGTACGAATATCATCTGCTAAATAGTTTGAAATAGTATAAGGCAATACAAAATAACCATCAGCCAAACCTTGCATTAAAGCCGAAGCTCCTAAACGATTCGCTCCGTGGTCAGAGAAGTTAGCTTCTCCAGCAACGAAACATCCTGGAATAGTAGATTGTAAGTTATAATCCACCCAAACTCCACCCATAGTATAGTGAACTGCCGGATAGATTTTCATTGGCGTTTCATATGGATTCTCATCGGTGATTTTTTGGTACATAGTAAACAAGTTACCGTACTTTTCTTTCAACCATTCTTTTCCTAAAGTAGTAATTTCTTCCGCAGTTGGGTTATGATTTCCTTTGGCGAAAGCCGCTTGTCTTCCTTTGTTTTGGATTTCAGAAGAGAAATCTAAAAATACGCCTTCATTAGTATCGTTAGATTCAATACCTCTTCCTTCATCACACACTTCTTTTGCGGCTCTTGAAGAAATATCTCGTGGAGCTAAATTTCCAAAAGAAGGATATTTACGCTCTAAATAATAATCTCTATCTTCTTCAGCGATATCTGAAGGCTTTAACTTTCCTGCTCTTACCGCTTCTGCATCTTCTTTTTTCTTAGGTACCCAAATACGACCTGAGTTACGCAAAGACTCTGACATCAAAGTCAATTTCGCTTGGTTAGTTCCGTGAACAGGAATACAGGTTGGGTGAATTTGAACATAACAAGGATTGGCAAATAAAGCCCCTTGTTTGTGTACTTTCCATCCTGCTGTTACGTTACTTCCCATCGCATTAGTAGAAAGGAAATAAACATTTCCATATCCTCCAGAAGCAATTACTACTGCATGAGCTGAATGCCTTTCGATTTCTCCTGTAACTAAGTTACGAGCGATAATTCCACGAGCTTTTCCGTCTACTTTTACTAAGTCTAACATTTCGTGACGATTGAACATTTCAACACGTCCTAAACCTATTTGTCTTGATAAAGCTGAATAAGCTCCTAGTAATAATTGTTGTCCTGTTTGACCTGCAGCATAAAAAGTACGTTGTACCTGTGTTCCTCCAAAAGAACGGTTGTCTAACATTCCGCCATATTCTCTTGCAAAAGGAACTCCTTGTGCTACACATTGGTCAATAATATTTCCAGATACTTCAGCTAAACGGTGAACGTTAGCCTCACGCGCTCTATAATCTCCACCTTTAATGGTATCATAAAATAATCTATAGATACTATCTCCATCATTTTGATAGTTTTTCGCTGCATTGATTCCTCCTTGTGCTGCAATAGAGTGCGCACGACGTGGTGAATCTTGGAAACAAAATGCTTTAACATTGTAACCCATTTCTGCAAGCGATGCCGCAGCAGATGAACCTGCCAAACCAGTTCCTACAACAATAATATCAATTTTTGGTCTATTGTTTGGAGCAACTAATTTTAAGTGATTTTTATAATCAGTCCATTTCTGTGAAATGTGACCTTCTGGTATTTTAGAATCTAACTTCATAATATCTTCTGATGTTGATTTATTTTAAGAAAAAGTGAATGTAAACAGGAATAATAGCAAACAATAGCGGAACAATAATTGAAAATAAAACTCCTGCTTTTTTGATTGTTGGCGTATATTTTGGACTATTCAAACCAATCGATTGAAACGCACTTTGAAATCCGTGTAATAAATGGAATGCTAAAGTAAACATTGCCAAAACATATAAAATAGTAGCAATCAATCCTGTTTTTGGATCTTTAAAGAACGCTACAGTAATTTTGTGCAAATCTTTATATCCTTCTTTAATTTTAACATTGGCAGCAGCATCAAAGAATTCAGTTCTGTTTTCAATCTTAATCATTTTTTGATCTACTTGAGCTTTTGGAAGATAACCTCCGTCTGTAGTTAAATAGTACTCCTGTTCTTGGCCTTGAACACCAATCGAAATGGTTTGCAACGGCATATTTTTATCAAAATGCATTACAGCCCAAAAATTGACCATGTGCGTAACTATAAAAACCAAAATAATAGTTCCTAAAACCGCCATATTTCTTGAAGAAAATGAACTGGAAGAACCATCTGTTTTCGCATAAGCAACAGGTCTTGCTTTTTTGTTTTGAATAGTTAAAACAATTCCATCGATAGCATGGAATAAAATAGAAATATAGGTAACGTAAGATAAAATTTTTACAGCGGGGTTGGTCGTCATAAACAACGCATACTGATTAAAGTGTAATGCGTCACTAAATATTAATTGAAGATTCCCTGCTAAATGCCCTAGTAAGAACACACATAAAAATAAACCTGTAAAAGCCATCCAATATTTCTTAGCAATAGAAGACTTAAGAATTGCAGATTTTGCCATAATAATTTATATAAATTTTATTAAAAGTTGTACAAAAATAGGAGAAATCAAATTCAACTACAACCTTTTCGTTCTTATTTATAATGATTTTAAAGTGTTCTATAAAATATACTAACAAATCAATAAAAATAAGACTTAAATCCTATCAATACATAAACATTTCACAAAACTATCTAAATTAATAATTCTTATAAATACAGCAATGAAAGCGCCTAAAATTATAGATTTAGTAGTTTAAATTACTTTTAATTTTATTATCCGTAAAAATTATAAAACCGCCGATTTTAATAGTCAAAAACAATTGTTTTTTGAGTCCCTAATTTTAAATTTACACAAACTAAAAAAACTAATGAAAACAGGAATTGACGCTATTGCTTTTGACGTTGCTCAACTACATTTACCGATAAAATCTTTGGCAAAAGGGCGAAATATTGAACCCGAAAAACTAGAAAAAGGGCTAGGCTTACTTAAAATGACATTGCCCGATGTACATCAAGATACTGTTGTTTTTGGTGCTAATGCCTTGACCAAATTAGTTTTAGAAAACCAAATCAATCTAAACGAAATTTCCAGAATTTATGTCGGTACTGAAAGTGCGATAGATAGTTCAAAACCCATTAGTTCCTTTTTAATTGCCTTGATGGAGCAAAAATTTGGCGAAGGAATTTTAGCCGAATGCGATGTGGTCGATTTTACTTTTGCCTGTATTGGCGGAGTGGATGCTTTACAAAACTGCTTGGACTTCGTACAACTCAATCCAAATAAAAAAGCCATTGTCGTTACCACTGATTTTGCCAAATACGATTTGAATTCGACAGGCGAATACACCCAAGGTGCAGGAGCTGTAGCGATGTTAGTGACTTCAAATCCTAAAATAATTGCTTTTGAAAACGAATGGGCAACCAGTACTAAAGGGGTTTTTGATTTTTTCAAGCCCTACCGAACTCTTTCCAAAGAAGATATAACTGGCAACCAATTAAATGATTCTTGGTTTAATAATTTAGAAGCCGAAATAGAAATTCACAAAGATCAACCGGTTTTTGACGGACAATATTCCAACCAATGCTATATGGATCGTACGCGCAATGCGTATTTTTCATTCAAAAAACTAAAAAACACTACCGAAACAATTTACAATACTTGGGAAAGCATCATCATGCACTTGCCGTATTCGTTTCAAGGACGCCGCATGTTGACTGAAATTTATGCGCTAGATGCCGCTACTCCAATTCTTTCAGGCAATGAAGCTCCTGCTGACTACCAAAACAAATTGAAAGAAGTAAGCAAATCAGATGAGTATCGTGCTTTTGTAATGCAAAAATTACAGCCTGCAGAAATTGCTTCTTCACTAATTGGAAATTTATATACGGGTTCCATTTTCATGGGATTCCTGTCTACTTTGGCGCATTTTGCCAATACAAACGCACCAATTTCAGGAAAGAAATTTGGTTTCTTAGCCTACGGAAGTGGGTCAAAATCCAAAGTTTTTGAAGGTACAATTCAACCCGATTGGCAATTAGCTGTAGCCAAAGCAAAATTGTTTGAAATATTAGAAGTAAGCCATGAAATTGATTTTATTACTTACGAAAAACTGCATAAAAAAGAGCAGAGACAAAGTATCAAGTCTCCTAAAAGCGAATGGGTATTAGACCGTATAGAAAATGAAAATCCAAATTTAATCGGTGCTAGATATTACGAATGGGTGGAGTAATTTCTTAGTTTTCCCCCTTTTCAAATTTTCATATTAATTCATTTTCAATGTAGGGAATTATTCAATTAATTTCCTACATTTGTGATGCCCTGTAACTGCAATAGACCCCAAATCAATTTCCTTTACAGACAAAAAAATTAAATTTTAGTCGTATTTAAATACTACTCCTGATCTATTCATTTGAATAAGATTAGTGTTTACATGGCTTATAGAAAGTTGTAACATATTAAACCTTTATCTATAATGAAACAAATTTTATCAATTATCGCTTTAGTAATTTTATTTATTAGTTGCTCAAGTAATAATAACTCCGAGATTAATCAAATTGAATCGCCATCTATCAGTAACATTTCAACTGAAATTGGAAATGTCGGAGATATATTTACTATTAGTGGTAAAAACTTTAACCCAAAAATAAATTATAAAGTACAGATTAATGGTATAGATGGAATAATAACTGAAATAAGTTCTACTTTTATAAAAGTTAAAATCCCAGACGGAGCAACATCAGGCAATATTGTATTACTTTATGACAAAAATTCAACAGTTATTGGAAATATAAAAATTAATATTACAAAAGTTTATGGATACAAATATTTTGGAGCACCTTCAGGTAACAGTTCTGAAAAAAAACAAATTGTAGAAATTGACAAAGCAAATGGTTCTTCTAAAATTATCGCTACACTTAACATTAATAGTACTTATCTTGAAAATCTCGTTTTTGATAGTTCGACAAATAAAATCATTGGAATTTATGATGTAGACGACAGAAATGTTTCGCAATCACTATTAACGGTAGATCTTGCAAACGGAAATACTTCAATTATAAATCTGAATAATGTAGGCGAAAATTCAAAATATGCAGGTTTATTATTAAACAAATAATATTATTCAAATTCGTAACCCGCTCTTCGTAGTCTCCCAGCTTCGAACTAAAGTAAGTTTAAAACCAAAGCTTCCAGCCTTCAAAAGCTGGGAGCTTTTCTACTCCACAAGCCCTCCTTTTCCTAACTTTGTACAATGAGTTTTTACAAAACGGTAAATTTTGTATATTTGAATCAAATATTTTTAAGATGGATTTACAAACTAGAAAAAACGAATTTATTCAAGAGTTTTTGAAACTTCAAAGCGAAGAACTCATTGCTCAATTGGAGAGTTTATTGAAAAATAAGTCTGTTCCTGAAAAAACTAGCGTAAAACCCATGTCAATCAAGAAATTAAATTCAAGAATTGACGCTTCAGAAGTTGATTTTAAAAATGGGAAATTCAAAACCACCGAGCAACTTTTGGCCAAATACAAATGAAATCTTTTGAAATAATTTGGTCCAATCATGCTGAAAATGAATTGGACTCCATATTCAATTATTATTCAGAATTTGCCAGCGTTCGTGTCGCTAAAAAACTGATTCAAGACATTCTTGCAGAACCAAACAAATTACTTTTAAATCCAGAAATCAGCCAAAGAGAAGAACTGCTTTTGGATAGAGAAAATGAATACAGGTATTTGGTTTGTAAAAATTATAAGATCATTTACTCCGTAGATACAAACGCAAAACAAATCAAAATTGCTGACGTATTTGATTCTAGACAAAACCCTATTAAAATCAAACGAACTAAATAACACCTTCCGCCCCAGATCTTCGAAGTCTCCCGACTTCGAACTAAAATAGTGTACTATATAATCAAAAGCCACAAGGTTCAAAAAACCTTACAGCTTAGTTCAAAACAAGAATTTCAGCATTTAACAAATCGAAAAACAGATTGCGCTAATACAAATGGATTGATTAGATTTGTAATCTAATAATTTCTATTTTTTATGAAATACCATCCAATAGACCGCAATTTATTTATAAAAAACCGCGCTAAATTCACGGCTCAAATGAAGCCAAAAAGTGTAGCGGTTTTCAATTCGAATGATATTTATCCTATCAGTGCTGATAGTACGATGCCTTTTGCTCAGCACCGAGACATCTTTTATTTGAGTGGTGTGGATCAAGAAGAAAGTATCTTGTTGCTTTTCCCAGATGCGCCTTACGAGCATCAAAGAGAAATGCTTTTCTTGAGAGAAACCAACGAACATATTGCTGTTTGGGAAGGTGAAAAGCTAACCAAAGAACGTGCTTTTGAAGTATCTGGAATTAAAACCGTGTATTGGTTAACTGAATTTGAAAAAGTGTTGTTTGAATTGATGACACATTCTGAAACCATCTACATTAACACCAACGAACACTATCGCGCCACAGTTGAAACCGAAACTCGTGAGGCCCGTTTTGTAAAATGGTGGAAAGAGAAATACCCTGCACATGCTGTAGCCAAAAGCAATCCGATATTACAACGCCTTCGTTCGGTAAAAGAAAATGTAGAATTGGAGTTAATCCAAAAAGCCTGCAACATTACCGAAAAAGGATTTAGAAGAGTCTTATCTTTTGTTCAACCTGACGTAACCGAATATGAAATCGAGGCCGAATTTGCTCACGAATTCCTTCGCAATCGTTCCAAAGGTTTTGCTTATACACCTATTATTGCTTCAGGAAATAATGCCAATGTGTTGCATTATATCGAGAACAATCAAGTGTGCAAAGCGGGTGATTTGATATTACTAGACGTTGCTGCTGAATATGCTAATTATTCAAGTGATATGACCAGAACAATTCCAGTTTCGGGTCGATTTACCGAAAGACAAAAAGCAGTCTACAATGCTGTTTTACGTGTCAAAAACGAAGCAACACAAATGCTAACTCCAGGCGCTTTATGGAAACAATACCATATTGAAGTAGGCAAAGTAATGACGTCTGAACTATTAGGCTTAGGTTTAATTGACAAAGCCGATGTGCAAAACGAAAATCCTGATTGGCCTGCTTACAAAAAATATTTTATGCACGGCACTTCCCATCATATGGGATTGGACACACACGATTACGGAATCTTAACAGAGCCAATGCAGGCTAATATGGTTTTTACTGTAGAGCCAGGGATATACATTCCAGCAGAGGGTTTTGGTGTTCGTTTAGAGGATGATGTAGTAATACAAGAGAAGGGTTCACCGTTCAACTTGATGCGCAACATTCCAATTGAAGTAGAGGAAATTGAAAGTTTGATGAACGCTTAACTAGCAATTTTCTTAATCAAGAATCACCCAACTATATTTAAACACAGATTGGAGAACTTATACTAATCTTTAAAATTTCTCCAATCTGTGTTCCAAATCAAATTTCAGAACTCAATTTTGTGCTTCTTTAAAAAGTATGACTAAAACGCTTCATTTCAAAAACACTACCATCAGCTACACCGACCAGGGCAAAGGAACGGCTGTAGTTTTATTGCATGGCTTTTTGGAAAACAAAAAAATGTGGGATGCTTTTATTCCTGAATGGAGCAAAAAATTTCGTGTAATCACGATTGATTTATTGGGTCATGGCGAAACAGAATGCATGGGCTACGTTCATTCTATGGAAAACAACGCCGATGTAGTTCATGAAGTTCTTTCTGAATTACGTCTCAGAAAAATGATCCTCGTAGGGCATTCTATGGGAGGTTATGTCGCTTTGGCTTTCGCCGAATTGTATCCAGATTTGGTAAAAGGTCTAGTGTTATTAAATTCGACTTCCAGAGCCGATAGTGCCGAACGCAAAACCAATCGGGATCGCGCCATTAAAGCCGTAAAACAATCGTTTCAGAATTTCATTTCGTTATCCATCTCTAATTTATTTAGCGAAGACAATCGAGAACGTCTTTCGGAGGCAATTAACAACGTCAAACAAGAAGCTTTAAAAACTCCGCTTCAAGGTATTGTTGCTTCATTAGAAGGGATGAAAATCCGTATTGACCGAGAAGTTTTATTGCATTTAACTCCTTATCCGAAATTATTGGTGTTGGGCAAAAAAGATCCTGTTTTACATTACGAGGAAACGAAAGAACAAATTGAGGAGACGCAAGTTCAATTGTTGAGTTTCCCAGACGGACATATGTCGCACATTGAAAATCAAGAAGCTTTACAGGAAAAATTATTGCAGTTTTTTAAATCGGTGAAATCCTAATTGATTTTCTCTACAAACGGAATCGTTTCATCTAAAATTTCGGTGAGCAACAAAACAATTTGTTCCAAATAATCGTCTAGAATTTCTTGGGTGATGATGGAGGCAGCTTCTTTTCCTGTTTTAAAATTGAAGGGCAGAAAACCTGCTTTTAAGTTTTTAAACGATATAATTCCAGCTTCTATTGGCAAACCTTTCTCTTCATTTTGAAACATAAAAGCATAGGCTAAAACCTGAATAATTTTATCGTTTTTAATCTCCTCAGTCAGACCATCCCAACTGGACAAAGCAACACTTCCCTTTTCTACTTTTCCTGTTTTATAATCGATAATTCGGATGGTTCCGTTACGATTTTCGATTCGGTCTACATTCCCTTTAATCAAAACCGGAAAAGGTAATTTAGGATGTTTTAAAAGTCGTTCATAGGTTTGCTCCAAAGCAATAATTTGGATTTGGTCACCCGATTTAATGGTTTCCAACTCGACTTTCAAGAAGTTAGACACATTGCGTTTTGCAACTTCAAAAGCTAACAAATTGCGTCCTTTCTTAATTTCGCCCTCTTTATATACCAATTTGAATTGTTTCAATACTTCGGCATCAACCTGCTTAAAACAATTTTGTATGTCAAATTCAGAAATCAACCTTCCAATGAAAGGTTCATAAAGCGTTTTTAAAGTTTCGTGAATAATAGTTCCTAAGGTATTCAAAGCAATACTTTCTTCTACTTCTTCCACTTCTCGAATGCGAAGAATTTTTTGAAAATAAAAATCTATCGGGTTCCTGATATAACTCGTCAATGCTGAAGGAGAAAAACCTGCTTGTGCAATTTCTTTTAATCGCAACATCACAGATTCCGACTTTGGGACTTCCATAGGAAGATATGCTGTCTCAGGCAAAACCGCATTGTATATTTCTTGCGTTAAATTATGATTGACTTGTCTTTCTACCTCTAATTGGGTAATAAATCGACTTCTTTCGCCAGCATCCAAGCCTTCACTTTCAGTATTGTATAACAAATAAATATTGGTCGCTCGTTGCAGCAAATGGTAGAAATGATAGGTATAAATAGCATCTTTTTCTTTGAATGTTGGCAAACCTAATTCGTGTTTCACATCATACGGAATAAAGGAATTGGACGATTTCCCCGCAGGAAATTTACCTTCATTCATAGACGTGACAATAACCGTATCAAAATCCAAAACCCTACTCTCTAAAACCCCCATAATTTGTAAGCCGTTTAGAGGTTCTCCTTCAAACGAAACCTCAGCAACATCTATCACTTGTTTATAAATGGCGTATAGCGTTTCAATCTTATCAATATGTTGGTGTTTTGAATAGTACGTAATCAATTTATTAATCACTTTGAAAATAGCAAAAACAAATGCTTTTGTTATCTTTTCCTCTTCATTATCGTTGCTTAAATTGTTTTTCAAAGTCTGTAACAAACTAATAATGGTTTCCAGAACAGGAATAGCACCCGTCTCCCATTTTTTGAATAACAGTAAAAATAATTCACTAGGATTTGGATTCAAATCCAATAATTTTTGGTGCGTAATAAAGGTATAATTGTACTCATTAATGAGTTGCACTAATTCACGCGTTTGTGCATAGGGCTCTACCAAAGGATGCGTCAAAACATCCAAAACCTCTTTGTAATACAACACATATCCCTTGTTGTTTCTCGACAACGAATTGGTGTGCATTTTAAATAATTTGGCTACCAAAATCTGTGCGGGATTATTCTTTGCCGAATACCCCATCGTAATATTTAAAGCGCCAACCGAGGCCGGTAACGAATACAACAACGGAACCAGCAAACTTTCTTCACCTAAAACTACCGCAACTTTATCTAATGATTTTTCAGGATGTTCCAAAATAGTTTGTTCCAAAATACTTCCTGCAATTTTGGCTTGTCCTACTGACTTTGGAGTTCCGATTACCTGAATATTTTTAGTTCCAGAAAAATCGTTTACAATCCATTCAAATGGATGTGATTTATAATGCTTCCAGTTTTCTTTGAATCGGCGTAAAAACAGCCCTGCATCGTGATACGGGTCGTTCAGAAAAGTTTGATCAGCATCCCAATAAATTTTGGCTTGACCTACGGCTAAGAGTTCTTGAACAATTTTTTCTTCGGCAGCATTTAAAGCATTAAATCCCGCAAAAATGAATTGTTTATTTTGAACGGTATTTAAAAAATGAATTAAATTCTTAACCGCCTCTCTGTAAATCAATCCTTGGTAACCAATCCCTTTTGAAAGTAAATGATCGTATAAAGATTGGTAATAGTTGGGTAATAACTTCCAAAAATCAATATAGTTTTCGAGTAACTGTGTTTTGTCTTCAACCTCAATTCCCCATTTTTTAATATCTTCAATATCCTTTAAGTAGGACAAAACATGAGATGGATCTAATAAATAACGATCAATTTCATTAAAATCCTGTAAAAGTGTTTTGGCCCAATTGGCAAACAATTCAAAAGACTGTTGCTGAGCAGTAGGTGTAATTGACAAATACACTTCGTAAAACTCAAATAACTGTTCGATAGTATCCACGGAACGAATTCCGGCAATATTTTGAATAAAATCTTCAATGCTAATTATTTCAGGCGAAAGCACTGTTTGACTTAGCTGATTCTTTATAGCCTCAATTAAAAAAACCTTAGCTCGCTTATTAGGCAAAATAACAACTGTATTGGATAATTTATCCGAATAATTGTCAATTAACACTGCTGCAATTTTATCTAAAAAAGAAGTATTTGTCATTTTATAAAAATAAAAAAACGCCCTGATAAATCAGGACGTTTTCTAAAAATATTTAAAGTATATTATTTTTGCAATACTACTTCAGTTCTTCTGTTTTTAGCTTTTCCAGCAGCTGTTTTGTTTGTAGCAACCGGTTTGCTTTCTCCATAACCAACAGCAGATAAATTTTCAGCTTTCATACCTCTTTCGATTAAAGCATTTCTAACTACGTCTGCTCTCTCTTGAGATAATTTTTGGTTGAATGCATCAGAGCCATCACTATCAGTATGTCCCTCAATACTAAATTTAGCCGTAGGATATTGTTTCAATAAAGTAGAAATTGATTCAATTTTTACTGGAACATCTTCTGATCTGAAAGTAGATTTTCCACTATGGAAATAAATCATTTTAGCTTCTGCACTAACTTTATCTAAGTCAGCTGCGGTTACTTCTGGACATCCTTTATTACTAGCAGGACCTGCAACTTCTGGACATGCATCATCTTTATCAGCTACACCATCATTATCAGTATCCGGCCATGGACATCCTGCATTTTCTTTAGGACCAGCAACAGATGGACATTTGTCATCTTTATCAGCAACTCCATCTTTATCAGCATCTGGACATCCTTTTAAAGAAGCCAAACCAGCAACTTGTGGACAAGCGTCATTTGCATCAGTAACTCCATCTCCGTCAGCATCTGGACATCCGTTCAAAGCAGCTAAACCAGCAACTTCAGGACAAGCATCACTTCCATCAACAATTCCGTCACCGTCAGTATCAGGACAACCGTTGAATTGTTTCAAACCAGGTACATCTGGACAAGCGTCATCTTTATCATAAACACCATCTTTATCAGTGTCAGTTCCTCCAAATTTGAAAATCAAACCAGCAGTATGTTGAGAGAATGACGGAGCATCAGGAGTAGCAGTTCCAGGAACAACTCTTTCTCCAAAAGATTTTCTGTATTTTGTAGTTAATTCAAACCCAATATTTTCAGATAACCAAAATGTAACACCAGCACCTGTATTCACTGTTCCAAAACTAGCATCTCCAAAAAATGAATATCCTCCACCTACTGAAAGAGACGGATCAATTACTTTAGATTTGATTAGTGACTGGAATGAATATCTAACAGTAGCATCAAGTCCATAATACGCTAAATCCCCTGGATTAGTTACTAAATAACCACGTGAATCTGCACCAACAGCTGTTGGATTATAGTTTACGAATTTAGTAATCTTGTTTACTGTTCCAGAAACTCCAAAAGTAAAGTTGTCACCAATATACTTTGAAACCCCAATATAAGATACTGTAGGTAAAATATTCCAGTTGTCTTTAACTGCAAAAGGTTGTGAAAAATGACGATTTAACCACTCGTGGCCTCCATCAGCTCCTGTTTTTGTGTCAATGGCATTCACCCCAAAAGAGATAGCCCATGGATTATTACTGTCTTGCGCATTTGAGTTTAAACCCAAAATCATACAAATAGCAATTACAATTTTGTTGAAATGTTTCATACTTGATTTTTTAAATTACTTTAGTTATTTGTATCAAAAGTACTATAAAATTATTTAACTACAAAATTTCAGTCCATAATGTAGTACTAAATCATTGAAATTAAATACGTTGGGAAAAGTAGCAATTTTTCTACATAAAAAAACTCTAGCCTTTCGACTAGAGTTTTTTGTAAAATTATATTAGTTCAATTATTTAGTTTCTCCAAACTTAAATACTAAACCAAATGAATGTTGTAAAAATGATGGTGCATCAGGCATGTCAGCAATTGCTCTTTCTCCAAAAGATTTTTTGTAAGTTGAAGCTAATTCAAAACCTAAATTCTCGGTCATCCAATAAGTTACACCAATACCTGTATTAAGAGTTCCATAACTAGAATCTCCCAAGAATGAATATCCTGCTCCAAATGAAGCAGTAGGCTCAAATGATTTTGATTTAATCAAACTTTGAAAACTATATCTCAAGAAAGTATCCAGTCCATAATAAGAAAGATCTCCAGGATTAGTAACTACATAATTTCTAGCATCTCTATCTGGTGATGTTGGGTTAAAAGTAACGAATTTACTTATTCTATTTGCAGATCCAGTAACTCCAAAACTGAAGTTATCTCCAATATACTTCGAAACTCCAATATAAGAAACTGTTGGTAACGTGTTCCAATTTTGCTTCACTTGAAATGGATGTGACACGTGGTAATCCAACCAATTGTTTCCTCCAGTTGCACTTGTTCTTGTGTCAATAGCATTTACCCCAAAAGATACAGTCCATGGATTTTTGCTGTCTTGTGCAAACGAATTTAATCCAATTACAAGCATTACAGCCGTTACAATTTTGTTTAAATGTTTCATAGTTATTTTAAATTAATTAATAATAATTTGTGCTTTATTTTAAAATTTTTAACAAAAGTAGAATCAAATTTTAGAATATCAAAACAATTGACAATAATTCTTCTATACAATAAGCTATTCTTTAAAAGTAATTCGGTAAAAAAATGGATTCCTTGATAATAAATTAATTCTCAAATTCAACTGTTATATCTTTTGCAATATACACTAATGCTTTCTGAATTACTTTATAGCCCATATCTTCAATCGCTTTTTGGTAATTTTCCAATTGCATTTTATATTTCGGATTGGAAGCGCCTGTTTTATAATCCAAAAGAAAAACTTTATTGTTAGAATCAATCACCATTCGATCGGGTTTGATGGATTGTCCTTCCTTTTGAATAATGGTTTGCTCATTCAATACTTGATTTCCTTCAGCAAAATGATTTAATAACGACTTGTGTTCAACAATACTTAAGATTGTTTTTAGAACAATATCTCTTTGGCTAAATTGTATCAATCCATTTTCAAGTGCTTTAGTAATGGCTAATTCCACATCATTTTTAGTTTTAACAAAAGATAAAATTTCGTGAATCACATTCCCATATTCTATAGCTTCTTGTTGATGGGTGCCCCACATTAAAGATTCTCGTTTAGCTATTTTGATGTTTTTAGGCTTTAAAACTTCTGCTACAAAAGGAATAGTTTTAGTGCTATCTTCGTGTTTTTCTTCCAAAGATAATTTCGCTGAGCTGCCTAACTCATATACTAATCCGTCATCTTTATATAATCCTTGTGCTATTAAATAATTGATAAAAAAACCACACATATTATTCTTCGGAACTTCGCCTTTGCTCGATAAATTTTTACTCGAAATGATATAAAGTTGCTCTTCAGCTCGGGTCAAAGCAACATACAACACATTAATATTGTCCAGTAATTCTTCTTGCTTTTTTATTGTGTATAATTCCAAAGCATCCTCTCCAAACCCTTCTACTGCAATGCTATTGTCAATCAACACCTTGGGCAAGCCGACTGTTTCTTCTTCTGCATTCAACCAGAGTTTATCTTTAGGTTTTCGACTGTAATCTTCCTCAGCAAAAGGCATAATTACCACTGGAAATTCCAATCCTTTGGATTTGTGAATGGTCATAATTCGGACAGCATTAGTGCCTTCTGGAGAAGGAATGCTGAATTTCTCAGCACATTTATCCCAAAAATCTAGAAAATCAGCAACTCCAGCCTGATTACGAATATCCCTTTCCAATACAATGTCTAGGAAATATTGCACATAACTAGAGGCGCGTAATGCTGGAGCGAGAAACTTACTCACCATAATTTCTACTGCTTCATACAAGGATTTTTTTCGGAGATTTTGAAAAGATAAAGCCAAATTAAATTGCAACAACCAATTTTCAAATTCGGTTTCTTGTGCCAATTCTTTGCCTTTGGTAATAAAATCATGTACTGGTAGTTGTTCTTGAGCATGCAAAGCCAAATAGTGTAAAAAATGTGCTTTAGCTTCAATATCAGAACTGTTTTTTAGGTACTTCAACAAATGAATAATAAAGCGAACTTCGGTCGCATTTTGAATCATCAAAGTTTCAGACGACAATAGAGGAACGCCTTGTTCGGTCAAATAATTAGCCACCGCGATTCCTTGTCCGCGTTTGCGGGTCATGATGACAATATCTTTATATTCAAAACCTTTTTCAACTACCTTATTTATGGTCTCCAAAGTAGCTTGCACATACATTTCGGTTTTGTCTAATGCTTCTTCTTCAGTTTCTGCTGTATCAGGAAGAAACGAAATATTGACATAGCCGCCTGTTTTGGAATTTACTTTTTGGTGGCTGTGATTTTCATACAAATCTTTGTAATCAGGATGCTGAAATTCATTAGCCATTAATTTAAAAAAGCTGTTGTTGAATTCAATAATTTGGGAATACGAACGGTAATTGTATTCTAATTGCGTTAGTTTTTTATCGGGATTGTTGAATGGATTTTCGTCTTTACTCAATTCAATAAATTGTTCGGCTTTTCCACCACGCCAGCGGTAAATGGATTGCTTCGGGTCGCCCACAATCATCAAAGTCCCTTTTACTCCATATTCGTCTTGACCGGAAAGCGCATTATCAATAAGCGGAATCAAATTTTGCCATTGCATCTCGGAAGTGTCCTGAAACTCGTCAATAAAAAAATGACGGTAGCGTTCGCCCAAACGTTCATATATAAAAGGAGCCGGTTGGTTTTGAATTTCTCTATGAATTAACGCATTGAACTCAGTTATGGAAAGAATATTTTGTTCTTGTTGGATTTTAGCCAATTCATTACTTACCGTATTCAACAAGGACAAAGGCGTAATGTTTTTTAAGAACGCTTTATAAAAATAAATCTTTTCAAATAAGGCATAGACCTGAGCCAAAATAGCTAACAAATCAGGAATAATGGCTTCAATAATTGCGCGATCAGTTGCGGTTTTATTGATAGCAATATCGTCCACTTCCTTGAACATTTTATTTTTAGGATTGAATTTCCCAGCTTGAATGCTTGCAATGTGATTTGGAAAAGTGCCTCTTGAAAACGATTTTGCGTCAATCCCTTTTTGTTCAATAAGAGCCGCTGCTTCATTTCCTAAAACAATGGTTTCTTTTTCTAAATCCTCACAAACGGCAGCGAGTTTTTTCTTGATTTCGAGAAATTCGGTGATGGATTTATCTTGAAAATGGTTGATTTCATTTCGATTGTTTTCATTCAGAACTAATTTTCCGGTTTCTAAAATTTCACGGGAAATGTCCCAAGATTTATCATCGTCGGTTTTTTCCATAGTGAAATCGACTAATAAATTAGTCAATACTTCGTCTTCGCCCGCTTGTGCAATAATAGCATCTACGGCTTCAATCAATAAATTTTCGGTATCCAATGACACTTCAAACGTCATGGGTAAATTCAAATCATGTGCAAAGGCACGAATCACTTTATGTGTAAATTTATCGATCGTTGAAATGTCAAAAGCAGCATAATTATGAATGATGTGCTTGATGATTTGTTGTGACTTGGTTTTAATTTGGACAATGGAAAGTCCTGTGTCCGCTGACAAATCTCGCATTAAATCTTGCGCCTTTGAAGATGGATTTTCTTTAGCAAATTCGGACAAACTTCCCACAATACGGCTTTTCATTTCGTGTACCGCTTTGTTGGTAAACGTAATGGCTAAAATGTTTCGATATGCATCATTTTTGGGCGAAGTCAAGATAATTTTTAAATATTCTTTGACCAAGGCGTAGGTTTTTCCAGAACCTGCTGAGGCGTCGTAAATCGAAAAGGAGTGTCTTTGCATCATTTGGGTTTATAATTGTATTCGGGTACTGAAAACGAAACTCCTAGCCCTTCCCGAAGTTTCGGGAGAAGCGGCATCCTTTTTATTGAAGACTGAGGCACCCGAAGTCCCCAATAAAAAGATATAGCGTAAAGCAGGAATAGCTTCTCGGAATTTTGGTTCGATTTAAAATTTGCTCGAATAAAGTTTAAAAGTAGTATTTTTGCATCATGGAAACAAATAGACAGAAAAAAATAGGTGGCGTTATCCAAAAAGATTTGGTGGATATCCTGCAAGGTGAAGTGAGAAAAAATGGAATAACCAATTTGATTATTTCCGTATCCAAAGTCGCAGTGACTTCAGATTTGTCTGTTGCCACAGTATATTTAAGTATTTTCCCGCAGGAAAAAGCCAAAGAAACTTTAGTGGCAATCAAATCCAATTCTACATTAATTAAGCACGATTTGTCGCAACGCGTGCGTTTGCAATTGCGTAAAGTGCCCAACTTAGTTTTCTTTATTGACGATTCTTTGGATTATATCGAAAAAATTGACAAGGCTTTAGCCAACCGAGATAACCCAATTGAAAATAGAGATCTTTTAGAAAAACGCAGACAATCTTAAATTGAACTTCCCTCTTTATATAGCCAAACGATACAGCATCAGTACTAGCAAAAACAATGCTATTAACATCATTAATCGTATTGCTAGTATGGGAATTATCATTGGCGCAATGGCTCTTTTTGTGGTGCTATCCGTATTTAGCGGACTAAAAGAATTTAGTCTTTCGTTTACCAATGCGATGGACCCCGATTTAAAACTCAATTCGACTTTAGGGAAATCCATTTTGATTACACCCGAACAAGAGCGTCAAATCAAACAAATTGACGGACTTGTTTCCTATTCCAAAATTATTGAAGAACGGGTGCTTTTCACCTTTGACGGCAAACAAGAAGTGACCTACTTAAAAGGAATTGACAGTTTGTTTACCAAAGTTAACCCCATTGAAAAAAATCTTTTTAACGGACAATGGCTCGCTCAAAACACGAATCAAGTAGTGGTGGGTTACGGTATTGCCCAGAAATTCTCTATGGGATTATTGGACTTCAACAGACCATTACAAGTTTTTGTGCCCAAACCCGGGAAAGGTGCTATCGAAAATCCGGAACAAGCTTTTAATCAATCGGATTTATTACCGATTGGGATTTATACCATCAACGAAGATTTGGATTCCAAATATGTTTTTGCTGATTTGGGTCTTGCCCAAGAATTGTTGGAATACCAGTCCAATCAAGTGTCGGGATTGGAAATCAAAATTCAGAAAGGTGCCAACGAAAAAGTAATTATCGAGCAATTACAATCTATTTTCAAAAATACGATCACGGTAAAAAACAGAGCGCAACTGAACGAATCGCTTTATAAAATGCTGAATACCGAAAATATTGCCGTCTACTCAATTTTTACTTTGGTGATTGTAGTGGCTCTTTTCAACTTAATTGGCGCGCTCATTATGATGATTTTGGACAAAAAAGGAAACTTGAAAACCTTATTCAACTTAGGTGTCGAAATCAAAGATTTACGCAAAATATTCTTGCTGCAAGGTACTTTATTGAGTGTTTTTGGCGGAGGAATAGGATTAATTTTAGGAATTGGAATTGTGGTATTGCAACAACAATTTCAGTTGATTATGATTACGCCTACTTTAGCCTATCCAGTAGTGTTTACTGTAGAAAATGTTTTGATTGTATTAGGAACTATTATTTCACTTGGATTTATCGCCTCTTTAATTGCGAGTAGCCGTGTAAGTAGGAAGTTGTTGGAATAAATCTTTACACAAACTCATACCCCGCATACACCTCCTCAATTTCTTTCATCACGCTAAACAAATCGTCAGCCTCATCAGTGGTAACTAATTTTTGTTTGTAGTCTTTGAATGAATGAATGCCTTTGAAATAATTCGTATAATGGCGGCGCATTTCTACAATTCCCAATCGTTCACCTTTCCATTCCATCGACCAAATTAAATGGTTTCGAGCCGCTTCTACTCGGTCAATAACAGTAGGTGCTGGTAAGTGTTCGCCCGTCTTAAAGTAATGTTTGATTTCGTTAAAAATCCAAGGATAACCAATCGCAGCACGACCAATCATAATGCCGTCAATACCGTATTCGTTTTTATATTGTAAAGCTTTTTCTGGCGAATCAATATCTCCGTTTCCAAAAATGGGCATCGTGATTCTAGGATTGTTTTTCACGCGTGCTATGTGCGACCAATCGGAATGTCCTTTATACATTTGAGCTCTTGTTCGCGCATGAATCGATAAGGCTTGTACGCCAATATCTTGCAAACGCTCTGCCACCTCATCAATATTGATTGAACTTTCGTCCCAACCCAAACGGGTTTTTACCGTTACTGGTAAATTGGTACTATCAATTACGGCTTTGGTTAACCGAATCATTAAATCGACATCTTTCAAGACGCCTGCTCCAGCGCCTTTGCAGACCACTTTTTTTACAGGGCAACCAAAATTAATATCAATCAAATCGGGGTGAACAGTCGAAACAATCTTAGACGACATTGCCATCGCTTCTTCATCGCCACCAAAAATTTGGATCCCAACTGGACGCTCGTAATCAAAAATATCGAGTTTTTGACGGCTCTTGATCGCATCGCGAATTAACCCTTCTGAAGAAATAAATTCCGAATACATCATATCGGCTCCGTGTGATTTAGAGAGTCTGCGAAACGGCGGATCGCTCACGTCTTCCATAGGAGCAAGTAGTAAAGGAAAATCAGGTAATTCTATGTTGCCAATCTTGATCAAGGTGCTATTTTTTGGCAAAGATAGTTAAGATAATTTAGTTATGAAATTTAAACCCTAGCCTAACCTTCATTTGAGATTAATAATTAATTTTACGAAAAAATCTATATGCTCTTCCAATTTGGGTTTTACAGTTCGGTTTTACTTATTTCATTCACACATGGAATAATTTATAGTGCTTTATTACTTTCTAAGGCAATTAAAAACGAAAATAAATCTGATTATTGGCTAAGTTTATTTATTTTTCTATGCAGCCTATACATTGCACCTTGGATGCTTGGTTTTGCTGGGTGGTATGATAATCAACCATATAGAGATTTGTTATTTTATATACCATTTCAACATTTATTTTTTATTGGTCCGATTATCTTTTTTTATACACAAAGTTTATTAAATCCTTATTTTAGGTTTTCTAAAAAAGAAACGGCTCATTTATTTCCTGGTACTCTTTACCTAATATACACATTTGCCATCTGGGTTTATGATAAATATATTTTTGAGGGTTATTTTTTCTATGAAGATGGAATAGACAAAGATTTTGAATACTGGTATCAAAAGCTCGGCTTGATTTCTATGGTTACCTATTTTATTTTGAGTATTCGATACTATAATGTATACAAAAAACTGATGTTTCAGGTTGTAAGTTATGCAGATTCTATTTTATTCAAATGGGTAAAAACCTATTTAATTGCTTTTTTAATAATGTTGCTTTTACCAATTACTTTTGATATTATGGGGTTTTTATTTCCTGAAATGAAATCATATCAAGGAAGTTGGTGGTTTTTTCTATTCTTTTCAATTGTAATGTATTACATTGCTGTTACTGGATATTCCAATCCAGTAAATTCAACAATTCCGTTTAAAATGTCTTTTTTTGATAAAAATCCGATTCTGTTATTGGATTCAAACGATGAGAATGAAACAGAAACAGTAATTGATATTGAACACGAAATATTTGAAGAATCAAATTCGCCCGAAATTTCTATTTGGAAATCTAAAATTGAAACCTTAATTCAAGAAGAAAAATTATATCAAAACCCTGAATTAACGCTTAACGATTTGGCAAAAAAACTAGAAACAAATGCTTCTGTAATTTCCAAAACCATCAATCAAGGTTTTCAAATGAATTTTAACGACTGTATCAATAATTATAGAATTGAAGCTGTGAAAAATAGTTTTGCTGAAGGCAAACACAAAAAATCTACCTTATTAGGAATAGCATACGATTGCGGATTTAACTCTAAAGCAACTTTCAACCGTGCTTTCAAAAAAAATACTGGAACAACTCCAAAAGAATTTATAGAAATGTTGTATCCTATACATTAACAATGCTTTGCAAATTTATTTAATTAGTCTCAAATCATAATTTGAAGCGATTGATGATGACTAATGGTGCAACTTTGCCCTATTATTAATCATTAAAATTTAAATCATGAAAACAGTTATTACATTATTTGTTATTCTATTACTCACTTCTTCTTGCGGTATTTTTAATTCTCTAAATTCCAACACAACTATTAAACCTAACGATAGTTTTGTTCTAGGGAATAATGAACACGGGGCATTTAAAGTTACATTGAAGAATATTTCAAATCATGAATTAAGAATTTTTATGGCGCCCATTTCAGGAGGCACTCACTCTCCTATTGTTGTTGTGCCAAATGAGACTGTAAAAGTAAAAGCAGATAAAAATACAGCTTTAGTTATTGAAAACAAATCCTCTGAGCAAGCTAATGTTATGCTAAAAGTAACTGGCGATATTGGGTTATCTATGGGTTATAAAAATTAAACAAGTTTCAATCATCAATCAAAATCAAAAATCAAAAATCAACTTCAAAAATCAATTTCAAAAATAAAAATATGAAACTACTAACTAAAATCACCAAACCCATTTTGTTACCGCATTGGTCACAAGATTTATTTCTAACTATTCCACGAATCGTTTGTGGCTATTTACTAGCTTTTGATTTTGGCGCATCTAAATTTGGGATGCCTTGGTCGCCTGTAGATAATAATCTAGGATTATTTGAAGTCGCTTTTTGGTTTCCAAATGATGTGGCTAGTTATGGCGGAATTTTTGCCGTCGCTCCTGCATTTTTTGCTTGGATGGGCGCTTTTGCAGAAGCTGTTGGCGGACTATTTTTACTGTTTGGACTTCAAACAAGAATAACATCATTTCTAATTATTTGCACCATGTTAGTCGCCATTTTTATGCAACAAATTCAAAATGGTTTATGGAATTGTCTCGCTGCCATGGGATTTCTTTGGGTTGCTATGTTTTATTTAATCATAGGTTCAGGACGATTTGGAATGGACTATTTACTAACTAAAAATAAAAAATAAGATGAAAAAGATATTAGTAATAATTGCAATAGTATTTTCATTATTGGTGACAAGTTGTGTTCAGAAAACCTATAAAAAAACTGTCGTTTTCACATTAGATGTATCTGAAATTAAAAACGTAAAAAAAGTCGGAATTCGGGGAAACGAGAAACCTCTGTCTTGGGATTATGATACCGAAATGAAAGAAATTAAAAAAGATAGTTTATATCAAATAACAATAACTAGTGAAACTGGTTATAAATTTACTGAAGTAAAATTTGTAGTAAACGATACTTTCGAATTGCAAAATGAAGACAATCGTAGAGTGCTTTTTTCTGAAAAAGACACTACTTTTTTTAAAGCAAAATTCAATAAAAGATAAAAAATCAATACATTAGAGAACTATTTAAAACTAAATTATGAAAAAAATTATAACAATAATTCTGGTTATAATTTGTCAAATCGGATTTGCTCAAACAGAAAAATATGCAGAAGTCGTAAATTATTATCATTCACAAAAAAACTTTAACGGTACCGTTTTAGTAGCTACAAATGGCAAAATCGACTTCTTAACTGGAACAGGAATTGCTAATAGACAACATAATAATACAATTAAAGCAGATTCTAAATTCAAAATTTTATCGATAACAAAAACGTTTACTGCCGTTTTAATTTTGCAACTTTATCAAGAAGGAAAACTTGATTTAAAAGCAACTTTTGGAACGTATTTTCCAAAGTATAAAGGCGAAGCAAAAGACAAAGTTACAATTGAAAATTTACTTACTTACAGTTCTGCAATTCCGAATCTTGCCGAAAAACTTGAATTAAAAACTTACCAATTGCCATTGTCTATTGATGATTATATTGATACTTATTGTAGTAATAAATTGGATACAATTCCAGGAAAAAAGAGCGCGTATAATAATGGCGACTATATGATTTTGCACAAAATTATAGAAAATATTACTGGGAAATCATTTGAAAAAAATCTGGAAGAAAAAATCCTAAAACCGCTTCAAATGCAAAATACCAATATGTTAAAATCAACAGATATTATACCGGGTTTAGTGGATTCTTACACTATGGATGAAAAAACAAATGAATTTAAAAATGACGAACCTTATTATATAGAAAACTTTTTTGGCTCAGGTTCTATGTATTCGATTGTGGAAGATTTATTAAAATTTGATACCGGAATTTTCAACTATAAATTACTATCAAAAAAAACTACCGAACTGATGATTGCGCCAAACAGAGCTCTTGAAAATGTTGCCTTTGGATTTTGGTTTGCCGATGGTTATGGTATTTTCAATACTAAATTTGTGTATCGCCCTGGCGGAATTCTTGGTTCTAATACCAACTGGATTCATACGCTTGATGACAAGAAGAGCATCATCGTTTTTAGTAATACCAGTGCGACAAATCTTTACGAAATGTCTGAACAATTGTATCTAATAAGTAAAGGCAAAAAAAGTACAATTACCGATTTGAAAAAATAAACAAGTTTGTTTGAACTTTAATGCATATTATCATTCAAAAACATATCATTATAATCTAAACTTTAGCTTATATTTGCAGATTAATTGCAGTAGAATTGCTATTGAAATTTTGAACTTGATCTTGAAATTGAATAATGAAACACATTAGAAATTTTTGCATAATTGCCCACATTGACCACGGAAAAAGTACGCTTGCTGACCGATTGCTTGGGGCAACCCAAACCGTAACAGCTCGTGAAGAAAAAGCGCAGTTGCTAGACAATATGGACTTGGAACGCGAACGTGGAATTACCATTAAAAGTCACGCCATCCAGATGGAATACACCTACCAAGGTCAAGAGTATATCTTGAACTTGATTGATACTCCTGGCCACGTGGATTTTTCATATGAAGTTTCTCGTTCGATTGCAGCTTGTGAAGGCGCTTTATTGATTGTAGACGCAGCGCAAAGTATTCAGGCACAAACAATTTCTAATTTATATTTGGCTTTGGAAAACGACTTGGAAATTATTCCGGTTTTGAACAAAGTAGATTTACCAAGTGCTAACCCAGAAGAGGTAAGCGACGATATTATTGATTTATTAGGTTGCAAACTAGAAGATATTATTCATGCTTCGGGAAAAACAGGTTTTGGTGTTGAAAACATTTTAGCTGCCATTATAGAAAAAATTCCGGCGCCAAAAGGAAACAAAGACGAACCTTTACAGGCATTAATCTTTGACTCTGTTTACAATCCTTTCCGCGGAATTGAAGTAATTTTCCGTGTGATTAATGGGGAAATCAAGAAAGGGCAAAAAATTAAATTCATGGCTACTGGCAATGAATATTTTGCTGATGAAATTGGTACACTAAAATTAAATCAGGTTCCGAAACAAATCATTTCAGCTGGAGATGTTGGCTACTTAATTTCAGGAATTAAAGAAGCAAAAGAAGTAAAAGTAGGGGACACTTTGACCGATGCCAAAGACCCAACCAAAAATATGATTACGGGATTTGAGGATGTAAAACCAATGGTTTTCGCCGGAATTTATCCTGTTGACACTGAAGATTACGAAGACTTACGTTCGTCTATGGAAAAACTCCAATTGAACGATGCATCGTTGGTTTTTGTAGCAGAAAGTTCGGCCGCTTTAGGATTTGGTTTCCGTTGCGGATTCTTAGGAATGTTGCACATGGAAATTATCCAAGAACGTTTGGAACGTGAGTTTGACATGACGGTAATTACAACAGTGCCTAACGTTTCGTATTTGGCTTACACCAAAAAAGATCCTGAAACGCCACTTATTGTGAACAACCCTTCTGACTTGCCTGAGCCTTCTAAATTAGACCGAGTAGAAGAACCGTATATCAAAGCAACTATTATCACTAAAGCCGATTTCGTTGGAAACGTAATGAGTTTGTGTATTGAAAAACGCGGACTGATTACTAATCAAACGTATTTGACTACTGAACGTGTGGAGTTGAATTTTGACATGCCATTGGCAGAAATCGTATTTGATTTTTACGACCGTTTAAAAACGGTATCTAAAGGATATGCGTCTTTCGATTATTCACCAATTGGTATGCGAACTTCTAAATTAGTAAAACTAGATGTATTGTTAAATGGGCAAACGGTAGATGCACTTTCTGCTTTGATCCACGAAGATAATGCTTACAATATTGGTAAAAAAATGACCGAAAAATTACGTGAATTAATACCAAGACAGCAGTTTGATATTCCAATTCAAGCGGCCATTGGAGCTAAAATCATTGCGCGTGAAACCATCAAAGCCTTACGTAAAGACGTTACGGCTAAATGTTATGGAGGAGATATTTCACGTAAACGTAAATTATTGGAAAAACAGAAAAAAGGAAAGAAACGTATGCGTCAAGTAGGAAATGTTGAAATTCCACAAGAAGCGTTTATGGCGGTATTGAAATTGAACGATTAATTATTTATTCATTCCTATTTTGATATTTTTTTAATAGTTTTGTACGACAACCCCTTTCAATTATAATGACTAAAAAAATATTATTTATACTAACAATTCTCACCTACTCTGTATGTGGTAATTTATTGTATAGTAATAATTTGCTTAACTATAGTAATTATAAAAATTACAAATTTGAGATTAAAAAAAATCATAGATTTTCTGCTATAAATGAAATCGAAAATGATTTTCAATTTATCAATTTTGATATTGAAGAGGACAACGGATTTGATGATGATCTAGAAAAACAGTTTGCTCCTATTTATTCAGACTCTAATTCAGGTTCTTATTTCAAAAAACAAAAAAGTTACAATACTTCACTTTTTTGTATTCTTCATAAAAAAATCCCTCTTTACGATCTTTTTTGTATCTGGAAGCTACATATAAGCTAATACGATATTCCTAAACTGTTTGCTAACTAGCAAACCAATATTGTTATTAACTTAATATTAGCTCATAATGAATTTAACTTCATTGCGATTTGTAGAAGAAGTAACTCTTCACAAACTTTCGCATTTTTTGCCTGCACAAAATCCGTTGAAAGACTTTGTGCATCATAACACATTACATGCTTTTCAGGATAAAGACTTTTTTACTGCATTACAAGAATCATCTGAAATATTTGGTTACAAAACATTTTTACCTCTTTCGGATTTTAGAAAGAAGTTAAAAAGCAATAAAATAAATGCTGCCATTTTAGATAAAATCATCTTTGAGAAAAAAGGAGAAGACAACTTTTTTACTTGGAAAGAAAATGTTCTACATAAAAATTACGACGAAGCTGTTTATCCAAAAATTGGAAAACTAAGAAGTCTTTGGAAAGAGAAATACGCCATAAACTTAGATAAATCTTCTCATGGTATTCTTTTCAGAATTTTGTGTAGTTATTTAGATCAAGGTATTTCGGTTTGGACATTTCCTGTTCATAAAGACGGATTTTTAGCTTCAATAAAAGAATTAGAAAGTAATGGTGTTTTTAGTATTTTTTCAACGGCAAGAGCTAAGAAATTACTTAATGAAAATACTTCCATTTATAAATTACTTCAAATTATAGTTGGAGAGGGTTTGTATTTTGAAAATTATCTTTTTGATCAACAATTTTCTCATCCTGGATGGAGCGGCATGATTGCAACTTTAGAAAACAATCCAACTTCATTATTAGACGAAAGAAAAATAACTTTAAAAGAAATGATCACTTTTGAATTGCTTTTAGAGATTGATACTTTGGATCAAAAGTTTGGAGAAAACTGGGAACCTTTAATCACTAAAATTAATTTTGATGCTGAAAATTTATTTTCACAATCACCTTATTCAGAATACTTTGAAGTACTTTCTATTTGGCAAGAAGCTTTTGAATGGACATTTTACAATCAAGCTTTAACTGGCTTAAAAGATAAAACGGATGTAAAAATCTCAGAAGAAACCACAAAATTTCAAGCTTTATTTTGTATGGACGACAGAGAATGCTCATTCAGAAGACATATAGAAGCTTTAGAACCTAGTGTAAAAACCTTTGGAGTAGCAGCATTTTTTAACTTCGAATTTTTCTATCAACCCATAAATGGAAAATTCTTTACCAAATTATGTCCAGCACCGATTACGCCTAAATTTTTAATTAAAGAATTACCGAGAAAAAAGAAAAGTGCAAAAGATTATCATTACCATAAAAAATCTCATTCTTTAATATTTGGTTGGCTTATTTCTCAATCTTTAGGGTATACCTCAGCGTTTAAATTATTTTTAAATATTTTTAAACCAAGTATGTCTCCTGCTACTTCAGCTTCCTTCAAACATTTGAATAAAAAGTCGCAACTAGTAATTGAAAACACCAATCCAGAAGATAAAATAGACGGTTTACAAGTAGGATTTTCTATTGAAGAAATGGCAAATCGTGTAGAAGGCATATTGAAAACTATTGGTTTGGTTAAGAATTTTGCTCCAATAGTTTATTTAGTAGGACATGGAGCGACTAGTGTAAACAATACTCACTTTGCAGGTTACGATTGTGGCGCATGCAGCGGAAGACCAAGTAGCGTAAATGCAAAAGTATTAAGTTTCGCTGCCAATCATTTGAAAGTACGTGACATTCTAGCCGAAAGAGGAATTATTATTTCAAAAGACACGCAGTTTCTACCAGCTTTACATGATACTACTAGAGATGAAATTGTTTTTTACGATGAGACTTATTTATCTGAAAAAAATAAAATATTTCATGTAAAAAACAGTAAAATATTTACCAATGCACTTGCAAATAACGCCAAAGAACGCTCTAGAAGATTTGACACCATTAATTCTGACGAAAGTATTTCAAAAGTTCATAAAAAAATAAAAAATCGTTCGGTTTCATTATTTGAACCTCGACCTGAATTGAATCATGCGACAAATGCCATGTGTATTGTGGGAAGAAGAAGTGTTTCAGACCATGTGTTTTTAGACCGTCGCTCGTTTATGAATTCATTTGATTATGAAGTAGATCCAAAAGGTGATTATTTAGCTGGAATATTGAATGCAGTAGCGCCAGTAGGAGGCGGAATTAATTTAGAATATTACTTCTCTAGAGTTGACAATCAAAAACTCGGTGCAGGATCCAAATTACCACATAATGTAATGGGATTAATTGGGGTTGCTAATGGAATTGACGGAGATTTAAGACCTGGTTTGCCAAGTCAAATGATTGAAGTTCATGATCCATTACGCTTATTAATTGTAGTAGAACATTTTCCTGAAATAGTAAAATATGCAATTACTAAAGTTCCTGCAACGTATGAATGGTTTATAAATAACTGGATAAATTTAGTAGCAATTCATCCTGAAACTAAAGAACTTTTTCGTTTTGTAGATGGTGAATTTGTACTTTATAAACCAATTCCATTTGATATAAAAACAATAAATAATTCATTGGGATACGCCATGACAAGTTCAGAAAATTTAAATATAACTCTAATAAAATAAGATGATGACGAATGAATTTTTATTAGTATTTATCATAATTCCTATTTTCGGATTTCTGATTAGTTTTTTTATTCCAGAAAAGAAAGAATCTTGGTTGTCATGGACTGCTTTTACAACCGTATTTCTTCAACTCATAGTTTTATGTGTTTTCATCTTCTATTGGATAATTAATGGTTCAAAAGACATGAATTTGTTTGAATTATCACTTGTTAAAACAAATGATTTCGACTTTTTTATAGATTTTTATTTTGATAAAGTTACTGCAGTGTATTTATTTATTGGTGCATTACTAACTTCAATGATTACAACCTATAGCCGTTATTATTTGCATAGAGAAAAAGGATACAAACGGTTTTTTATGACGGTATTATTTTTCTTTTTAGGATATAATTTAGCCATATTAGCAGGGAATTTTGAAACGTTATTCATTGGATGGGAAATAATAGGAATTTCATCTTTTCTTTTGATTGGATTTTATAGAGAGCGTTATTTACCTGTTAAAAATGCTTTTAAAGTGTTTTCAATTTACAGAATTGGAGATGTTGGAATTATTCTGGCTATGTGGGCAAGTCATCATTTATTTCATGAAAACATTACATTTATAAGACTTCACAATTACGAATTAGTGAACGAACATTTGCAAAACCACACCTTAATTGGTTCTTTCATTGCGCTATGTTTAGCTTGTGCGGCAGCAGTAAAATCTGCACAAGTTCCGTTTTCTTCTTGGTTGCCAAGAGCTATGGAAGGCCCTACCCCATCAAGTGCTATTTTTTACGGTTCACTTTCTGTACATTTAGGTGCCTTTCTAATGTTACGAACAATGCCTTTTTGGGAACATCAAACTTCTATGCGAATTGCTATTGGAGTGATGGGATTTACCACAAGCATCATAACTACATTAATTGCAAGGGTGCAATCTTCGGTTAAAAGCCAAATTGCGTATAGCTCCATCTCACAAATTGGACTAATCTTTATTGAGATTGCGTTAGGTTTTGAAACTTTAGCATTAATTCATATTGCAGGTAATGCCTTTTTAAGAACATATCAATTATTAGTATCTCCATCAGTGGTAAGTTATTTAATAAGAGAACAGTTTTACAATTTTATACCAAAAGAAACACAAAAAAGTATATTTTCTAAAAAACTTGAAAATGCTTTATATCTTTTAAGTTTAAATGAATTTTATCTTGAAAAAATAATTAAAATTTTCCTATGGAATCCCTTACATACTATTGGAAATAAACTTAATTTTTTAAATTTAAAGAAGCTGTTTCTATTATTCTTAAGCACATATATTATAGGAATAATCACTTTATATTTCAAAAATGAGATACCAACTATCATAATTAATTATTTACCCGAACTATTTGCAACTATTGGATTAGTATTTGTATTCAAAGCATTTACAGAAAGAAAAAGTCCTTTTGTAGCTTGGTTATTAATTGTTTTCAATCATTTTTGGATTGTTTTAGCCATTTTATTTAACGAAAAAGTAAGTTACTACGAAATTTCTTTATATATCGTTGGAATTGTAATAGCTGGAATCATTGGATATTTAGCATTATTAAAACTAAAATCAATGGAAAAAAGAATTTTATTAAATCAACATTCTGGACACGTATTTGAACATCCAAAATTTGCTTTCTTTTTCTTATTGGCAGCACTTGGCGTAACGGGATTTCCAATTACTTCTACTTTTATTGGTGAAGATTTATTGTTTAGTCATATTGAAAGTCATCAAATAATATTAGCTTTTTTAGTGGCAAGTAGCTTTGTGGTTTCAGGAATTGCGGGAGTAAGAATATACACCCGATTATTTTTAGGAACTCACATAAAAACATACCACGAATTACCTTATAAATCATCTTAAATACATTCATTTATATGAACTCAAAAATAAAAAAATTCATCCCAGCAGACGGACTTGCGGGATTAAAAGAAAATTTTTCATCAGATGCTATATCTGGTTTTATTGTATTCTTATTAGCGCTTCCTTTAAGTTTAGGGATTGCTAAAGCATCGGAATTTCCACCAATTATGGGATTAATTACAGCAATTATTGGCGGGCTATTAGTTAGCTTCATTTCAGGCTCACGATTAACGATAAAAGGCCCAGCAGCTGGATTAATTGTAATTGTAGCAAGTGCAGTGGCTGAATTTGGAAAAGGAGATCCTATTTTAGGCTGGAAATTAGCATTAGGAGCAATGGTAATTGCAGGTTTTGTTCAAATTTTATTTGGTGTATTAAAACTAGGTAAATTAGCCGATTTTTTTCCACTTTCCGCTATCCACGGAATGTTAGCAGCCATTGGAATTATTATTATTGCCAAGCAAATTCCTGTTTTATTAAATGATAATCCATCACTTGCAAAAGGAAAAGGTCCATTAGAATTATTAGCCAATATTCCGAATTTTATTATGAATTTAGACTATAAAGCTACGATTATTGGTGTCGTTAGTTTAAGTATTATGTTAGGTTGGCCTTATATTAAAAACAAATACATCAAAATGTTTCCTGCACCGCTTGTAGTATTACTTTTTGCTATTCCTGCTGAATTGTATATGGATTTTGCGCATACAGAACCTGCCTATTCTTTAGTTAAAATTGGAAATTTAGTAGATAACATTAACATTAATGCTAGTTTTGCAGGTATTTCAGAAATAGGACTATTTATCAAATTTGTAATTATGTTTGCTTTAGTGGGAACCTTAGAAAGTTTATTAACGGTAAAAGCCATTGATTTAATTGATCCCTTCAAAAGAAAATCGAACACAAATAAAGATTTAATTGCGGTTGGAATTGGAAATGTTTTTGCAGCTTTTTTAGGCGGCTTACCAATGATTGCAGAAGTTGCAAGAAGTTCTTCAAATGTAAATAATGGTGGGAAAACACGTTGGGCAAACTTTTTTCACGGATTTTTCATTTTAGCTTTTTTACTTGTTGCTTCTCCACTATTACAAATGATTCCGAATGCCGCTTTAGCAGCTATGTTAGTTACAGTTGGAATAAAATTGGCACACCCTAAAGAATTTATTCACACTTTTGAAATTGGCAAAGAACAATTAGCTATTTTTTTAGTTACTATTTTCTTTACACTTTTTGAAGATTTATTAGTAGGAATTGCTGCTGGTATGATTTTAAATATGATTATTCACTTATTTCACGGTACGCCAATTTCTTCTTTCTTTAAAGCGCCAACAGAAGTTTCTTTCGAAGGAAATGACTATTACGTAAAAATTAGCAAAGCTGCTATTTTTACTAATTTCTTAGGGATTAAAAGAAAATTAGAAGAAATTCCATATGGATTTAACGTTACAATTAATCTTGAAAAAACAAAAATTGTAGACAATTCTGTTATGGAAAATTTAGATCATTTTATTCACGATTATGAATCTAATGGAGGGAAAGTAATTGTCAAAGGACTTGACAATCACAAAGCATTTTCATCACACCCAAAATCTTCAAGAAAGAATTTAAATTTCAACTCTTAAAAATGACAAAATACAGTAATTTCTTAGTAGCTCTGATTGGGCTACTAGGATTTTTGTTGCCAAATGTTTCAGTCGCACAAACAAAAACAAGTAATAACGATGTTTGGTTTCATTATGTTGGAAAAAATATGCTAACTAAAAAATTATCATTCACATTAGAAGCTACTATGCGATATGCAAATGGTTTATCTGAAAAACAACAATATTTTATTAGACCCTCAATTGATTATCAGTTTACTAAAAAATTCAATGGTAGTATGGGTTATTCGCATTATAACACTTATGTTTATGGGAGTCCGGCTTTGAACAAAACAGATATTCCGGAAGATCACATCTGGATTCAAGGAACTTTTGTACACACAAAAGGAAAATATAAATTCTCACATCGTGTAAGAGACGAAAATAGATTTGTTGGAATTGCAGTAAAAAATGACACAGAATATTCAATTAACCATTATGAATACAGAAACAGACTGCGATATATGTTTTTAATGAATTATACGTTGACAAAAAAAGAAGATAAAGTAAAATTATTTGGGATAGTTGGTAATGAAGCCTTTTTTAATATTGGTTCCAATGCTGGAAAAACCTTTTTTAATCAGAATAGAATTATTGGTGGCTTAGGATATAATATTGATAAAAATCAACAAATACAATTAAATTATATTCATCAAAACATTTGGAATTATTCAAACACTTTTCAAGAGAGTAATCCTACTTTAAGAGTTTCTTACATTACAAATTTTAATCTATAAAAATCATACCACAAATATGAAATATATCAAATAATTAGAGTACAATTCATATAATTTAACTGTTTTACTAGGTGAACTCTATTTGATGATTTAACAATAAAACCCAATAACGAAAGTTGTTGGGTTTTGTTTTTCAATTCAACCCATCAAAGCCTAAAAAACTTTGTACCTTAGCACCTTTAAACTTTGCTACTCCATTATGATTGAAGATAAAAACCCACAACGCACTAGTATTTCGCAATTAGGCGAATTCGGATTGATTGACCATTTGACCAAAAACTTTGCTATCACACAAGCTTCTACTTTAAAAGGAATTGGAGATGATGCCGCAGTTTTGGATTTTAAAGACAAGAAAGTAGTCGTTTCAACAGATATGTTAGTAGAAGGGGTCCATTTTGATTTGGCGTATATGCCTTTGAAACATTTAGGCTACAAAGCAGTGGTTTCGAATGTATCGGACATCTGTGCGATGAATGCCAAAGCAACACAAATAACTGTTTCGATTGCTGTTTCTAATCGTTTCCCTTTGGAAGCCTTAGAAGAGCTGTTTGAAGGAATTACCTTGGCTGCTAATGAATACAAAGTGGATGTTGTTGGTGGAGACACGACTTCTTCACAAAAAGGATTGATCATTTCAATTACAGCAATTGGCGAAGCCGATGAAGCCGAATTAACTTATAGAAATGGCGCTAAATCTAATGATTTATTAGTAGTAACAGGCGATATTGGTGCAGCTTATATGGGATTGCAAGTATTGGAAAGAGAGAAACAAGTGTTTTTGGTGAACCCTAATTCGCAACCTGATTTAGATGCGTATACCTATTTAATCGAACGCCAATTAAAACCCGAAGCCCGAAAAGACGTGCGTACTTTATTGCACGCTTTGGAAATCAAACCTACCTCCATGATTGATATTTCTGACGGATTATCTTCGGAAATTATCCATTTATGTAAGCAATCTAAGGTTGGATGTAATTTATACGAAGACAAATTGCCTTTAGATCCTCAATTCATTAATGTGTGTGAGGAATTTGATATCGACAGCACAACAGTTGCAATTAATGGTGGCGAAGATTACGAATTATTGTTTACCATTAAAATGGAAGATTTTGATAAAATAAAAGGCAATCCGAACTTCTCTATTATTGGCCACATGACTCAAGAAAGCGAAGGCATACATTTGGTTACCCGCGCCAACACTAAAATTGCATTGAAAGCTAGAGGCTGGAATCCTATTGCAGAATAATCAAATTTACGATATACGATTTTTGATATAGGATTTATACATTATTCGATAAATCAAAAAGTCCCAAACTCAATTGAATTTGGGACTTTTTTTATATCGTACTTCGAATATCCGAAATCGTAGTTTAGTCGTTCATTTTCATCAACCAATTTTTCATTGACACTTCGTTCTCGATAATGTTTTTCAAGTCGGCAATGTTAACGCGATCTTGTTTCATACTATCTCTATGACGAATGGTAACCGTTTGGTCTTCGATAGTTTGATGATCCACCGTAATACAGAAAGGAGTTCCCAACGCATCTTGTCTTCTATAACGTCTTCCTACTGCATCTTTTTCGTCATAAGTCACATTGAAATCCCATTTCAAATCGGCAATAATTTGATGTGCAATTTCTGGCAATCCATCTTTTTTAACCAATGGTAAAATAGCGGCTTTAGTTGGCGCCAATACTGCTGGCAAGCTCAATACAGTTCGTGTAGAACCATCTTCTAAAGTTTCCTCTTTTAATGAAGTAGCAAAAACAGCCAAGAACATTCTGTCCAATCCTACTGAAGTTTCAACTACATACGGCACATAATTTTGGTTCAACTCAGCATCAAAATATTGTAATTTTCTACCTGAATATTGTTCGTGTGCTTTCAAATCAAAATCAGTACGCGAGTGAATTCCTTCTAATTCTTTGAATCCAAAAGGGAAATCAAATTCAATATCAGCAGCTGCATTAGCGTAGTGTGCTAATTTTTCGTGATCGTGAAAACGGTATCTTTCTTTTCCTAAACCCAAAGACAAATGCCATTTCAAACGGGTCGCTTTCCAATGATCGTACCATTGCATTTCTTCGCCTGGACGTACAAAAAATTGCATTTCCATTTGTTCGAATTCACGCATACGAAAGATAAATTGTCTCGCTACAATTTCGTTTCTAAACGCTTTTCCTGTTTGAGCAATTCCAAAAGGAACCTTCATTCTACCTGATTTTTGAACGTTCAAGAAGTTAACAAAAATTCCTTGCGCCGTTTCTGGGCGTAAATACAAATCCATAGCCGAATCAGCTGAAGCACCTAATTTAGTTCCAAACATCAAATTGAATTGACGTACTTCAGTCCAATTTCTTGATCCTGATTCTGGACAAGCAATTTCTAATTCTTCGATTAAAGCTTTTACGTCTTCTAAATCTTCATTGCCCAAAGAACGAGCCATTCTTTCTAGAATTTCTCTTTCCTTGGCTTTGTATTCCATTACACGAGCATTGGTAGTCACAAACTCTTGTTCGTTAAACGCATCGCCAAAACGCACCCGTGCTTTTTCGATTTCTTTGATGGCTTTTTGCTTGAGCTTTTCAGCATAATCTTCAATCAAGACATCAGCTCTATATCTTCTTTTCGAATCTTTGTTGTCAATCAATGGATCGTTAAAAGCGTCAACGTGACCTGATGCTTTCCAAGTGGTTGGGTGCATCAAAATGGCCGCGTCCAAACCAACGATATTCTCGTTCATTTGCACCATTGATTTCCACCAATATTCGCGAATATTTTTCTTTAATTCTACTCCGTTTTGTGCATAATCATATACTGCACTCAATCCATCGTATATTTCGCTTGACGGAAAAATAAATCCGTACTCTTTTGCGTGCGAAACTACATTCTTAAATAAATCTTCTTGTTTTGCCATAGTACTGCAAAAATATAAAAAGTGTCCTTAAAAAAAAGGAAATAGTTCAAGTTTGAATCGCTGATTTTCTTATTTTTATGTTTCCTAACCCAAATCTTATGTTTCAAAGCCTCATTCATCTATTTTTCCCACCTAGCTGCGCAGGTTGCAAAACCGTTTTGATTACCAATGAAAATGTAATTTGTACCAATTGCCGACATGAAATGCCGCTCACTCAACACCATTTGAACCCTGAAAATGAAGCATTCAAGAAATTTTACGGGCGTATTCCTGTCGAACAGGTTTCGGCTTTATTGTATTTTCATAAAAAAGGCATTGTACAAGAATTAATTCATAGTCTGAAATACCGAGGCCAAGAGGAAATCGGCACCGTTTTAGGCGAATGGTATGCCGAAGAATTAAAAAATCACCAATTGCTCCAAACCGTTGACTTCATTATTCCCGTGCCTTTACATCCAAAAAAGTTACGAGAAAGAGGTTACAATCAAGTAACTGAATTTGGAAATGCATTAGCGAAATCACTACATATTCCAGTAAACAATACAATTTTATTTCGGCAAGTATATTCCAAAACCCAATCCCAAAAAAATCGTTTAGGCAGAACCGAAGGAATTGATTCCGTTTTTGATGTTTCGTTCTCTGAAAGTGATCATAACCAACATTTTCTTTTGATTGATGATGTCATTACTACGGGTGCTACACTAGAAGTTTGTGCCAAAGCGTTGTTGAAAATTCCCGGAGCGAAAATTAGTATTGTTTGTATGGCAATGGCCGATTCTTAAATAATAAATTTATATTTGTTTCAATTAATCCCTATTTGATACCCAATCCCAATGAAAACTAAAACTTTCTTTTTCGCCCTATTATTCGCTGGAACCTCAGCGCTTTTTGCCCAACAAACTCAACCAAAAGCAGGTGCCGACAAAGACACCCACGGCTGTATTGCCTCAGCAGGTTACACTTACTCGCAACTAAAAAAAGAATGCATTCGCACGTTTGAACAAAAAATACAATTGAAAGAAATTGCCACCAAAGGCAATTACACTGCCGCAGTCCTTTTTAACAAAAACCAATCCAAGGCTGAAATTTTCTTGAAAGAAGGGAAAACGAGCGTGATTCTTAACCGTACCGCTAAAAGAATTTGGAAAAATACTGCCTACTCTTTAATACAAGACAAAGGATTTGTGTTGAGTAAAAATAAGAAGGCAGTTTATAGGTTGTAATTTTCAAATTCATTTGATTAAACTTCTTTTAACAAAATTATCACACAATGATGTTTTCTATTTGAAGTTAAATGCCTAATTTTGATTTCACTTATTAATTTTCACTTAAAATAATTATATTATGGCTTTTGAATTAGCACCATTACCTTATGCTTACGATGCGTTAGAACCGCACATTGATGCGCGCACTATGGAAATTCACCATACAAAACACCACAATGCGTATACAACTAACTTGAATGCTGCAATTGCAGGCACCGATTTAGAAGGAAAAACAATCGAAAATATTTTAATTAATTTAGACAAAACTAATGCTGCTGTTCGAAACAATGGTGGTGGTTTTTACAATCACAATTTATTTTGGTCTGTAATGACTCCAAACGGTGGTGGTTTACCAACAGGTGAATTATTAGAAGCTATCGAAGCTTCTTTTGGAACCTTTGAAGAATTCAAAGCAAAATTTGCTAAAGCGGGAGCAACTCAATTTGGTTCAGGATGGGCATGGTTGTGTGTTCATAAAGGTGGAAAATTAGACGTTTGCGGAACACCAAACCAAGACAATCCTTTAATGCCAGAGGTTGGTTGTGGAGGAACTCCAATCCTTGGGATGGATGTTTGGGAACACGCGTATTACTTGCACTACCAAAACAGAAGACCTGATTATATCGAAGCGTTCTTCAATGTAATTAACTGGACAGAAGTTACAAGACGTTTTGCTTTAGAGAAATAGTCTTTGTTTAATACATAAAAAATCCGCTGATGACCTCAGCGGATTTTTTTGTCTTAATTTCCTAATTTAAGTAAAATAAAAGAGGAGGAATTACTTCCTCCTCTTTTGCCCCAAATCTACCACAAACTTAACCTTCCATTGTTAATGGTAGTATAAATATAACTTTAGATTTGTTGTCTTTAATTTTATTTAGACGAAATCCTAAAAAAATCGACAAACGGTATTTTTTAGCTTAATACGCGCGCGCATCTTTTCCTTCGTAGAAATTCATAAAAGCACGATTGACTACTCGGTTCCCACCTGGTGTTGGATAGTCTCCAGTGAAATACCAGTCCCCTAGATTTTTCGGGCAAGCAATATGTAAATCTTCTACCGTTTGGAAAATAATTTTTACCTCGGCATTTATTTCTGGAGAGCTCAACATCTCTGCAATTTTATCTGAGATTTCCTGAGGTGTAAATGGCTCATAAATTGCAGTAACATAATTCACCACTTCCGCATCTATAAAGTTTTCTTGCGCTTTACACTTAGTATAAACTTCATCAACAATAGAGTATAAATTACGCTCTTTTAATAATTCTAAAGCTGCTCTAAAAGCCACTAGGCCTTCTAGTTTTGCCATATCAATTCCGTAACAGTCTGGATAACGAATTTGTGGTGCCGATGACACAATCACAATACGTTTTGGTTTCAAACGATCCATCATTTTAATGATACTCATTTTCAGAGTAGTCCCTCTAACAATACTATCGTCAATAATGACCAAATTATCCGTTGGTTTTATCACCCCATAAGTTACATCATAAACGTGAGCAACTAAATCGTCACGACTACTATCTTCTGTAATAAACGTTCTTAACTTAGCATCTTTAATCGCTACTTTCTCAGTACGAATTTTAACTTTTAAAAGCTCTTGTAAAGTTTGCGCTGTTAACGTATTTCTGTTTTTTAAAATGTAATCATTTTTTCTTTGGTTCAAGAAATCTTGAGCCGCTTCCACTAATCCGTAGAAAGACGTTTCAGCAGTATTTGGAATATACGAAAATACCGTATTATCAGTATCTTGATCTATCGCATTTAATACTGAAGGCAAGATTAATTTACCAAGTGTTTTGCGTTCTTGATAAATTTCAGCATCACTTCCTCTAGAGAAATAAATTCGTTCAAACGAACACGCTTTCTTAACGGTAGGTGCTAAAATTTGATTTAAGGAAATGTTTCCGTTTTTCTTAATAATCAACGCATTTCCTGGTTCAATTTCTTGAACGCTTTCAAAAGGAACGTTAAATACTGTTTGGATAACTGGTCGTTCTGAAGCTACTACTACTACTTCATCATCTTGGTAATAATACGCTGGGCGAATTCCAGCTGGATCTCTAAACACAAAAGCATCTCCGTGTCCCAAAAGTCCTGCCATCGCATAACCCCCATCTAAATTTTTAGAAGCACGAGTTAAAATTCGGGCAACATCTAATTTCTCAGCAATAACCGGTGACGCCTCTCTTTTATTTAAGCCGGCATTTTTACATTCTTGATACAAATCGGTTACAGCATCATCTAAGAAATGTCCAATTTTTTCCATTACGGTTACCGTATCCGCCATTTCTTTTGGGTGCTGACCCAATTCAACCAAACTTTGGAACAATTCCTTAACATTTGTCATATTAAAGTTTCCTGCCAAAATTAAGTTTCTATGCATCCAGTTATTCTGACGCAAAAAAGGATGGACACTTTCAATACTATTTTTACCAAAAGTACCATAGCGCACATGTCCTAAAAACACTTCCCCTAAATAAGGAATATTCGCTTTTTGAAGCGCTACATCATTCGCATACTCGGGATGTGAACTCATTTCTGAGTTAATTCTTTCATTAATTTGAGCAAAAACATCTTGTATTGGTTGTGCTGCATTAGAACGCACACGGCTGATGTATCTTTCTCCTGGCTCTACGTCTAATTTGATACTCGCAAACCCCGCTCCATCTTGACCACGATTGTGCTGCTTCTCCATCAACAGATACATTTTTTGTATCCCGTAAAAAGCAGTTCCGTATTTTTCTTTATAAAATTCAAGCGGTTTTAAAAGCCTCACTAAGGCAATTCCACATTCGTGTTGTAAAGCGTCGCTCATTGTTGTATTGTAATTGGTTGTGTTGTGTTATGTATAAAAAAAGCCCCGAAAATTTCGAGGCATGAGTAATTATAATTGGATATCAAATTGTGTCAATGATTTGAATTGTTGCAATCTAGACACTACTTCTTTTTTATCTAAAGCTAGCATTCTTTCTGTTCCAAATTTCTCTACGCAGAACGAAGCCAAGTTGGAACCATAAATTACTGCGTTTTTCATATTTTCAAAAGACACATTTTCGCTTTGTGTAATAAATCCTGTAAATCCACCCGCGAAAGTATCTCCAGCTCCCGTTGGATCAAAAACTTCTTCTAAAGGCAATGCTGGTGCAAAAAACACTTCACCGTTATGAAATAAAAGTGCGCCGTGTTCTCCTTTTTTGATAACCACATATTTAGGACCCATTGTATGGATTTTAGCTGCTGCTTTCACCAATGAATATTCTCCTGACAATTGTCTCGCTTCTTCATCATTGATCGTAATAACGTCGATACGTTTCATCACGTCCAATAATTCTGGTAAGGCACAATCCATCCAAAAGTTCATCGTGTCTAAAACGACCAATTTAGGTTTTACTTCCATTTGGTCCAAAACGCTGCTTTGAACTAATGGATGCAAGTTCCCCAACATCACTACATCAGCATCTTTAAAATTTTGAGGTACTTTTGGTTGGAAATCAGCCAAAACATTCAATTCGGTTGCCAAGGTATCTCTAGAATTCAAATCGTTGTGGTACAAACCACTCCAAAAGAACGTTTTACCTCCCTTAACAATTTCAAGACCTGAAATGTCTATATTTCTAGCCGTCAATAAATCCAAATATTCTTGTGGAAAATCGTCTCCAACTACGGAAACAATAGCTGATTGCAAATTGAAAAAAGAAGCTGAAAGACCAATATAGGTTCCAGCACCACCTAAAATTTTATCTGTTTTCCCAAAAGGAGTTTCAATAGCGTCGAAAGCAACTGTTCCAACAATCAATAATTTGTTCATTATTTTAGTTTCGAAATTAAGAGGCAAAGATAGTTTATAAGTTTTAGAGTTGCAAAGGTTCAAAGAGGCAAAGTGAAGAGAATTTTACATTCTTCAAAATGGAGTATTACAACAACTTCTCGTCTTCTTTTTCGTAATATTCATCTACCGAAAGTTGCTTTTGTGCTGATGCCATTACAGCTAATTCATCACATCGCTCATTTTGAGGGTGGTTATTGTGGCCTTTAATCCATTTAAAATCGACTTGATGTTTTTTGTAAATAACTAAAAACCGTTTCCACAAATCAGGATTTTTTTTGCCTACAAAACCTTTTTTCTCCCAGCCAAAAACCCATTTTTTTTCTACGGAATCGACCACATATTTCGAATCAGAAACTACGAGAACTTTAGTATTGGGATTTTTTAATTTTTCGAGACCCACTATAACTGCTAACAATTCCATTCTGTTGTTAGTAGTATGCCTAAATCCTTCGTAAAATTCTTTTTTATACGGTTTGCCCACCCATTCCATAACCACACCATAGCCTCCAGGACCTGGATTGCCCTTGGCTGCACCATCGGTATAAATATGTACTTGATGTGACATTAGTAGGTTATGTGTTTATGAGGTTATTAGTTGTTATGATTGTTCCTGACTATTGATTGTTCAACAATTTTTCTATCACTACTGGAAAATGTTCTTGCTCCAGTTCGTGAATTTTAGCAGCAACTTGTTCAGGAGTATCGCCAATTAAAACCGCTACTTCTTTTTGAAAAATACTATTTCCTTCGTCATAATTTTCATTGACAAAATGAATGGTAATTCCGGTTTCTTTTTCTTTGTTTTGAACAACAGCTTTATGAACATGCATTCCGTACATTCCTTTCCCACCGTATTTTGGCAACAAAGCAGGATGAATATTAATTATTTTATCAGGATAAGCTGCTACTATTGTTTCTGGGAATTTTAATAAAAATCCTGCAAGTACAATTAAATCAGGTTGAATTGTATTAATTTCTTGTAGTACTTTTCCTGTTTCTAAATCGTTTTTGGAAAAAATTTCAGTACCAATGTTAAAGTTTTTTGCTCTTTGAATTACCTGAGCATCGGCTTTGTTTGTGAATACTTTTACCACTTTTGCCAATTTAGAACTATCAAAATACCGAATAATATTTTCGGCATTAGTGCCTGATCCCGAGGCAAAAATTACAATTTTTTTCATGTCTTCAAGCTATTTGTTATGCAAAAAAAGGGATAATAAATGGAAAAAAATAGCAATGTCAAACCTTTGTTACAATAAATTTTATATTTTCGTTTGCACATTTATTAACTAAATAGTTGTTTTAAAATAAAGTTTTTTATTTTTGCCAACAAATTAAATTTTAAAATTAAAATATTATGTCAGACATTGCATCAAGAGTAAAAGCGATTATCGTAGACAAATTAGGTGTTGACGAAAACGAAGTTGTAACAGAAGCAAGCTTCACTAACGATTTAGGAGCTGACTCCTTAGATACTGTAGAGCTTATTATGGAATTCGAAAAAGAATTTGATATTCAAATTCCAGACGATCAAGCAGAAAATATCGCTACTGTAGGTCAAGCAATCTCTTACATTGAGGAAGCTAAAAAATAATACTAAGACACCCGTTTCATTTTGTCTCGGGTGTTATTATTTTTATTACATTTAAATTTGTGATTGAAATTCAATCAAAACCATATAAAATCAACACCCACAGCTCTTTATGTACAAGCAACTTAAAGATTAAAGCGTGGGTTTTGTTTGTTTAAAGCATTAAATACATAGACTATGGAATTACGTCGCGTTGTGGTTACTGGTTTAGGAGCACTAACTCCTATTGGGAATACCGTACAAGAATATTGGAACGGACTGATCAACGGCGTTAGTGGTGCAGCACCTATCACTTATTTTGACGCTTCAAAATTCAAAACACAATTTGCTTGTGAATTAAAAAACTTCAATGTTGAAGATTTTATCGAAAGGAAAGAAGCCAGGAAAATGGACCGATATGCACAATATGCTATGGTCTCTTCTACAGAAGCTATGGAGGATGCTAATTTTGATTTAGAAAAGTTAGACAAAGACAGAGCTGGAGTAATTTGGGGTTCAGGAATTGGCGGTTTAGAAACCTTTCAGATTGAAGTTTTAAATTTTGCTGCAGGTGACGGAACGCCAAAATTCAATCCTTTTTTTATCCCAAAAATGATTGGTGATATTGCCTGTGGACATATTTCAATCAAGTACGGATTTAGAGGACCTAACTTTGGAACAGTTTCTGCTTGTGCATCTTCAACTAATGCAATTATTGACGCTTTCAATTATATTCGTCTTGGTCATGCTGATGTAATGGTAACTGGTGGTTCTGAAGCCGCAGTCACTATTGCTGGAATGGGTGGTTTTAACGCCATGCATGCACTTTCTACAAGAAATGATGATCCGAAAACCGCTTCAAGACCAATGGATAAAGACCGTGATGGATTTGTACTTGGTGAAGGAGCCGGAGCTCTAATTTTAGAAGAATACGAACATGCAAAAGCACGTGGTGCCAAAATTTATTGTGAAATTGGCGGAGGCGGAATGTCAGCTGATGCGTATCATATTACAGCGCCGCATCCAGAAGGATTAGGAGCCAGAAATGTGATGTTGAATTGTTTAAGAGATGCTGGTTTACAACCAACAGATGTTGACGGAGTTAACATGCATGGAACTTCTACACCATTAGGAGATTTAGCAGAATCTAAAGCAATCGAACAAGTGTTTGGAGATCACGCTTACACTATGAATCTTAATTCCACTAAGTCAATGACAGGTCACTTACTTGGTGCAGCTGGGGCTGTTGAAACTATTTCGTCTATTTTATCTTTGAAATACGGAATAATTCCTCCAACAATTAACCATTTCACAGACGATGAGAATATCGATCCAAAACTTAACTTTACTTTTAACACAGCTCAAAAAAGAGACGTAAAAGTATTGATGAGTAATACTTTTGGTTTTGGTGGACACAATGCTTGTGTATTGGTTAAAAAATTAGACATCTAAAATAGTACTATGCGTATTATTAAAAAAATATTTAGAAAATCCCGTTCTCTTGAAGACGGGATTTTTTTTGGTGCTATTGAACAAATTTTAGGTTTCCCTCCCATAAATCTCGAGTTTTATAAAAAAGCATTTACCCATCGCTCCTCTAACATTATTGACACTACTGGAAATCCAAGCAACTACGAACGGTTAGAATTCTTAGGAGACGCCATGTTAAGTGCCGTTATAGCCGCTTACCTTTTCGACAAAGCTCCTACTGGCGACGAAGGCTATTTAACTAAAATGCGTTCTAAAATTGTAAGTAGAGACCATCTCAATGAATTGGGCAAGGACCTAAATCTAGTTCAATTTGTAGAAAGCAAAGTCCCTGTTCAACATTTTGGTGACAACATTCATGGTAATATTTTCGAATCTTTAGTAGGCGCCATATATTTAGACCGTGGTTATGAATACTGCGAAAAGTTCATTCAAAAAAGAGTCGTAGTTCCTTATGTCGATATAACCCGATTAGAAGGCAAAGTCATTAGTTACAAAAGTTTAGTAATTGAATGGTGCCAAAAAGAAAAGAAGCAATTCCATTTTGATATTTTTGAAGACAATGGTATTGATGGAGAACGCCTTTTTGGGGTTAAATTGAGTATTGATGAAAAAGTGGTTGCCAAAGCCCGAGCAACTTCCAAAAAGAAAGCAGAAGAAAAAGCATCCCAAAGAGCTTATTTTGCATTTCAAGAAAAAATAGACAAAAAATAATACAATTTCCTTCAATCTATAACGTTTTCGTTGATAATTTAACAAAAACATCAAGGTTTACAAGCGCCAAGCTACATTAGAAATAGTATATTTACACCTCATTTTGTGAAGTAATGGCAATACATAAATTAGATCTTGACGAATTTGATGAAATAGATTACCATCTAATTGCTATCCACACAACATTGGAAGACTATCGATTAGCCTATTTCATTAATCAACATCTTCCAGTAAATTTAAGTAAAAGCAAAGAAGAAATTCTTATCAGTATTAAACAAGGTGATACTCAATTTTCGAGATTTTACTTTGATGATGAAGATAATTTTATCTCTTGGAATCTGATTCAGAACAAGAATGAGGTTGTTGGGAAAAAAGAAATAACAAACCAAGATTTATTTTCAAATAGTATTCAAGAAGTAGCCACAAAAGTGTTCTTACTTCCCGAATTGAAAAAAGTGGACTATTTTTTAAAAATAGAAAGTGACGACGATCTTCAAATAAATGAGATTGTAAAAAACCTGAAATCAATTAAAAGTTTGTCAACTGTTTATGTGGTTGATACTGAAACTATAAAATCTAAAAACAATTTAATTTTTTAATAAAAATGATTAAAACAAACAAAAAAACAAAAATTGTAGCCACACTCGGACCTGCGTGTAATACAAGAGAAATCATCAAAGATATGATTGAGGCTGGAGTTAATGTATTTAGAATAAATTTTTCGCATGCTGATTATGAAGATGTAAAAGAACGAATTAGTATTATTCGCAGCATTAATGAAGAGTGCGGTTATACAACTGGAATTCTTGCTGATTTACAAGGACCTAAACTTCGTGTTGGTGTAATGGAAGAAGGAGTTGTTGTTAACGATGGTGACTTAATTACTTTCACAACTGCTGAAGATATCATTGGGACCAAAGAACGTGTTTTCATGAAATACCAAAACTTTCCAAACGATGTAAATCCAGGAGAAAGAATTTTGTTAGATGATGGAAAATTACTTTTTGAAATTGTGTCTACGGATAAAAAAACAGAGGTAGTTGCGAAAGTGATCCAAGGTGGTGAATTAAAGTCTAAAAAAGGGGTTAACCTTCCAAATACTAAAATTTCACTTCCAGCAATGACTGAAAAAGATATTGCTGACGCTATTTTTGCAATTGGACAACAAGTAGACTGGATTGCGCTTTCATTCGTGAAAACACCTAGAGACTTGCAAGACCTTCAAGAATTAATTGCGGAGCATTCAGAATTTAAAATTCCAATTATTGCCAAAATCGAAATGCCAGAAGCATTAGAAAACATGGACAAAATTGTGGCTTATTGCGACGCTTTAATGGTGGCTCGTGGAGATTTAGGGGTTGAACTTCCTGCTCACGAAGTGCCATTGGTACAAAAAGAATTAATTGTAAGAGCTAAAACCGCGCGTATCCCAGTTATTGTGGCAACACAAATGATGGAAACAATGATTACTAGTTTAACTCCTACTCGTGCCGAAGTAAATGATGTGGCTAACTCGGTTATGGACGGTGCTGATGCAGTAATGCTTTCTGGAGAAACTGCAGCAGGGAATTATCCTGTTCAAGTAATCCAAAAAATGACACAAATTATAGAAGCGGTAGAAGATTCTCCGCTAATTAAAGTGCCACAAAACACACCGCAAGTTAGAACGAATCGTTTTATTACTAAAACCATTTGTCAACATGCCGCTCAAATGGCTAACGTAATCAAAGCAAAAGCAATTTGTACTTTAACTAATAGTGGGTATACTGCTTTCCAAATTTCATCTTGGAGACCTTCAGCTCATATTTTAGTTTTTACATCTAACAAAAGAATCTTAACTCAATTGAACTTATTGTGGGGAGTTAAATCTTTCTACTATGCTAAATCAGTGAGTACAGATGATACTGTAACGGATGTAAATGAAATTGCAAGACAAAAAGGATTTGTAGAGAAAGGAGATTTCTTAATCAACCTAGCAGCAATGCCTGTAACAGATAAAGGAATGGTAAACACCTTAAGAGTTTCTGAAATAGAATAACAAGTCTATTATATTTAAAAAAAGCCCTCTACAAGAGGGCTTTTTTATTGTAAAAATTTTATGAATATTTAAACATTTTCATATCAAAATAAATTTTACTTTTGAAGTACTAAATCTAAATTATTATGAGTTCAAATTCTAACAATCCGTTTTTAAACAATAAAGCGTTTACGTCAAGTAAAACAGAAGTTCACGAAGCAACAATCATTGGCCATGAACAAACTATGACCATAGCGGGAACTATGAACAAAAGTTTAATTTTGTTTTTACTGCTTACCGCTGCTGCTATGATTACCTGGTGGATGGCAAACAACGGACAAAGTCCTATGGTTCCTATGATAGGTGGTGCTGTAATGGGACTTATTTTAGTAATAATTGCCGCTTTCAAACCACAACTTTCAGGCTATTTAGCTCCTGGATATGCGGTTTTTGAAGGTTTATTCATTGGAGGGATTTCTGCAATTTTTGAAATCAAATATCCTGGTATTGTAACACAAGCTGTAGGTGCTACTTTAGTTACTTTTGCAGTGTGCTTAGGTCTATATCGTTTTAAAATTGTACAAGTTACTGAACGATTTAAATCTATTATAATCGCTTCGACTTTAGCCATTGGAACCTATTACATTATTTCTTGGCTAATTTCTTTATTCACTAGCTTTACGCCTGTTCATCATGGGAATTCCATGTGGAGTATCGGAATTAGTGTTTTTGTGATAGTAATTGCCGCAATGAATTTATTTTTAGACTTTGATCAAATTGAAGAAGGAACCAAGAGAAGAATGCCTAAATACATGGAATGGTATAGCGCCATGGGTTTGATTATTACTTTAGTTTGGTTGTACATCGAATTCCTACGATTACTTTCTAAGTTAAATAGTAGAGACTAATTTTGTCCACCTCATTTTAAAGCTCCATTGTGAATTCATAATGGAGCTTTTTTTATTTAAATGTTTCTGGATTTTTCTTCTACCACATAGAAACATAGCACATTTTAACCTTAAAAAGAAAGGTTAGAAATAACAAATTACTTTTCACATAGTTGCTTAAGTGAAAAGCGAAGCGTCTATACTCTCTTTAATTATTCCCTTTATTCTATGTTTCTATGTGGTGAAATTTTTATACCAATTAAAATGCAAACTGTAATTGCACTACCACCGTTTTCTTTTGTTCTGTATTCAAATTACTTAATGAAATTCCGAGTAACCGAACCGAATCCTTCATTCGTTCTTGATACAATAACTCTTTTACATTTTCAAGAATCAGGGCTTTATCAGAAATAAAATACGGAACCGTTTTGCTACGTGTTTGTTGCGTAAAATCACTATATTTTATTTTTAAAGTAACCGTTTTACCTGCGATTGATTGTTTTTTTAGACGTCGTTCTAAATTCGCCGCTATGGTTTCAAGTTGTTCTAACATGAATATTTCAGATGATAAATTAGCATCAAAAGTATGTTCTGCCGCAACAGATTTAGTAATACGATCTGGTTTTACTTCGCTAGTGTGAATTCCGCGAACAACTTGATAATATAACGCTCCTGATTTACCAAAATGGGTTGATAAAAACTCCACCGATTTGCTCTTTAATTCCAATCCGGTAAAAATGCCTAATTGGTACATTTTTTCAGTGGTCACTTTCCCTACACCATAGAACTTCCTGATTGGTAATTCCTCCAAAAAAGGAATAACTTCGTCTGGATTGACTGTTTTTTGTCCATTAGGTTTGTTGTAATCACTCGCAATTTTAGCAATAAACTTATTGACTGAAATTCCTGCCGATGCAGTCAAACCTACTTCGTTCAAAATTCGCATTCGGATTTCTTGTGCTATTAAAGTAGCGCTGGGATTTCCTTTTTTATTTTGAGTCACATCAAGATAGGCTTCGTCAAGCGAAAGAGGTTCTACCAAATCTGTGTAATCAAAAAATATGGCGTGGATTTTTTTGGAAATTTCTTTGTACCGGTCAAAACGTGGTTTTACAAAAATAAGTTCGGGGCAATTTTTTTTGGCTAAAACACCACTGATGGCACTCCTCACCCCGAATTTTCTCGCTTCATAACTTGCTGCCGCTACTACCCCTCTGTTTTCAGAACCTCCAACAGCAATAGGTTTGCCTCGAAGTTCTGGAAAATCCATTTGTTCTACCGAAGCATAAAAGGCATCCATATCGATGTGAATGATTTTTCTATGTTGTGGAGTTTCAGACATGACACAAATTTATACAAAAAGGTTTAGTCAAAATCAACTAACTTTGAAGCAAGAAATAGAATTGGATTATGATTGAAATAGAACGAAAGTTTTTAGTAGCTTCAAACGCATTTAAAAGCGATGCTTTGCGCAAAAACAACATTGCTCAAGGCTATTTGAGTGCGCATACAGAACGTACCGTACGAGTGCGTATAAAAGGCGAAAAAGGATACCTAACTATTAAAGGGAAGTCAAATGAAACTGGATTATCTCGTTTTGAATGGGAAAAAGATATTTCAGTTGAGGAAGCCAAACAACTTTTGCTACTATGCGAAAAAGGAGTGATTGAAAAAATCAGGTACGAAATACAAGTTGGCGAGCACCTCTTTGAAGTAGATGAATTTTTAGGAGAAAACGAAGGATTGGTTATCGCTGAAGTAGAATTACAATCAGAAAGCGAAATATTTGAAAAACCAAGTTGGTTAGGCATTGAAGTAACACAAGATCATCGCTATTACAATTCGTATTTAAGCCAAAACCCTTTTACCAGTTGGTAATTTAGTTTTCTATAATTTCAATTTTAACACGCAACATTCCGCTTCTTTTATTGTCTGCAAGATCCATAAATGCACGCTTGGTTAAATCAATTTCCTTCGAACGGACAAAAGGCCCTCTATCAGTAATTTCAACAATTACAAATCTACCATTAGCTTCGTTGGTCACCTTTACTTTAGTGCCAAAAGGCAATTTTTTATGCGCTGCAGTATAGCCACTATTGCTGAATTTTTTACCGCTAGTTGTTCGTCTTCCATTAAACTTGTCTGCGTAATAAGAAGCAATAACCGACTTTTTAAACGCCTTCAACTGAAGTGGTTTTACTGGAATACTATCTTCAACAATTACGTCTGTTGCAGCAGGTTTCGTTTTTTTAAGGGTATCTTTTGCAATTGTAGTTTTATGTTTGTTCAATGTATTGGATTGGCTCCAAGCCAAAGCAACCGCAAGAACTAAACACAATACTATCAAACCTTTTTTCATGTTTGCTTTTTTTAATTAAAAATTGGGATAAAAAAAGTCCTTTTCAGGACTTTGTATTTTAGAACCATAGACTCCAAGGAATTCTACTCAGAATTAAAACCAAACCTATACCGTAAAAAATACCAATAGACTTGAACTTAGCTTCATTAGTAGCCGCTTTTTTATGTTTAGACCACCCAATGGTAATCAATACAATAGCAATGATATTAATCAAAGGATGTTCTAAAGAAGTCAATCGATACGCTTCGTTTTTCATTTGTCCAAAAACAGCTGATCCTAATGGAGATAGAAAATACAACACTAAACCAACTAGTAATTGAATATGAGTTCCTATTAAAGCAAACAAGGCAATTTTACGGTCTTTGGCGGTAAACTCTTTTTGAGAGGATTTACCAATAAAAGAATTTACTACAGCTATCACTAAATGTAGAATGGCTAAATAGGCCCAACCGGAATGAAATTTTTGAATGAAATTGTACATGTTTATTGTTTTATTGAATTTCAAATATAGTAAAAAAATGATACAAAAAAAACGGCATCCCCAATTAATGAGAATGCCGCTTTTAAAATACATTAGAAATTATTTACCGAAAATATATCTTAATGTGAACTGTGCAGTCCATACATCAAATGCACTTGCGTTTCTTTGGAAAGTATCTCTAATTAAAGTTCTAGTTCCATTAGCCTCTGTTTGAGTTGCCAATTGAAAAATAGGTTCGTTTCCTGTAGTATTAGATCTATAAGCCAAAGGATTTGTAGTAGTAACTCTTTGTGTTACTCCCCAATCTTTATTCAATAAGTTTCCAAAATTCAAGATATCAACTCTGAACTGAAAGTTATTTTGTTTTCCAGCTATTTTCATATAAAAATCTTGAGTAACAGAGAAATCAACTCTATGCAACATAGGCAATACTCTTGCATTACGATCTACATACTGTCCTCTTTTAGTTCTTAAATAAGAATCTTGATTAATGAATGCATCAAATGCAGCTTGCTGTTGTGCTTCAGTATAAGTTGTAGTTACACCATTACTAACTACTCTCAAAGGTTCAAAACGAATTTGATTAGCATTCAAAGGAACATACATTAAGTCGTTAAAACTAACTCTATCTCCATTCATATCACCTCCGTAAGAATACGTAAAAGCTCCTGTTTGTTCTCCAATATAACCTAAGTTAAAAGAAGTAGACCCACCATATTTATCACCATAGTTGATTTTATAACCTAAAATACCAACTAATCTATTAGGCGTATTGTTATTTGAATTTGATAACATTAAATCATTGTTACCATTCACTGATCTAGCTCCAGTCCATGATCCGGCTGCAATTGAACCAGCTGACATCAAATCAGTAGCTCTAGATCTTGTATAGGCAACAGATCCCCAGAATCCGTTAGAATATGGGTACTCTAACTTAAATGTAGTAGAATAAAAATACCCTTCATTAGTGTTTTCTAAAACTACTGCACTAGATACATTATCATTAATTCTTACTCCATTGTCATTACCAGCATATCTTGGTCTGTTATCTGGTCCTGAGAAAGTTCCAACAGGTTTGTCTAAGTTAGCATTGTAATAATTAATAGCATTGATATTTTTACTAAAAATACCTTCAACGGTTGCAACTAAACCAAATGGCAATTTCTTATCAATTGCAAAATTGGTTTTCCATGTTTGAGGGAATTTGAAATTTCTTTCTGTCAAAGCTAACTCAATTTGAGTTGGCAAAGTAGCAACAGCAGGTGTAAAGTACTGTTGTGGATTTGGTGTAAAACCATATCTTCCAGCAGTTAATGCAGATCCACTAGCATCAATAAAGCCAGTTAAAACTCCATTGTTCCCAACAGCATTTGATAAAAATACTGCAGGTGGACGGCCTGTGAAAATACCTGTTCCTCCACGGAATTGAGTGGTAGCATCATCATAAAGATCGTAATTAAATCCAAATCTTGGCTCAAATAAAATTTGAGTATCTGGCATATTACCAGTGTTGAATTTTTGACCGTTAGCGAATGTTAAAGTGTTAACTAATGGGTTTTCTAATGCTGTATCTGCAAAAGAAACAGCAGTTGCTCTAATACCAAATGTTAATCTTAAATTATCGTATGGTTTGTACTCATCTTGCGCATATAAATCGAATTTATTGTACTTCAATACTTGCAAAGGCTCAGCATTACCTGGTAATGCAGAATATCTAAATTGGAAACGACCTGGCAAAAGTGTTGAAGGAGCATCTCCATTAGCAGCAGATTGAGATGCCGCAGCTTTAAAATCATCTATAGAATTAAAAACATAAACTCCATTTGAACCTGGAAAGAACATGTTATTAGAAATAAAACGCTCAAAATTACCTCCAAGAACAACAGTGTGTTTTCCCAAGTTTCCTGTTACGTTATTAGTGAAGTGCAAAGTAGAATAATCCAATCTATTTGCATTTGTAAATGGATCTAAACCTAAAGAAACCAATGTAGGAGCCGAAGAAGATCCGTTTCTAATATCAATAGTTGGGAAAAGGCCTCCGCCAATTAAACCTCTATCTTCATTTTGGTAATCATATCCTCCAATGAAACTATTGCTCCATTTTTTAGATAGCTTACTATTAAATTCTAATACTACAGATTGAGTATTGTCATTTTGTAAATAACCACTATTTTGGAAAGCCATTGCCTCTGCACGTGCTGTTCTGTTGCCTAAACCTAGAGAAGCAGAGTTTGACATTAAAATATCAGAGAATGAATCATGTTGTACATAACGCAAAGACATTTTATGATTGTCATTAATATTCCAATCCAATCTAGTTAAAAACTTAGTTGATTTACTTACAGCATCAAAATTTTCCCATGGCCCAGTTTCATAATCAAATGTATTTTTCATGAAATCAGACAAATCTTTCATTTGAGCATAAGTAGGCAAAGAAACTTGTGCGCCTCCATTTGGAGACCCAGTAGATGTCCAAGTAGTAGCTGGTTGAGTTCTCTCGATTGTTTCAAAGTTAGCAAATATAAATAATTTGTCTTTGATTATCGGAGCACCTATTCTTGCACCAATTATATTTTCTTCAAACTTTCCAGGAACAATAGTTACTGGTCCAGCATCACGCCCTAAGAAAGTTTTATTATCATTTCTAAATGAATTGTATACAGATCCTTCAATTTCGTTTGTTCCACTACGTGTAACTGCGTTAATTCCTGATCCTGTAAATCCAGATTGACGAACGTCAAAAGGTGCTATATTAACCTGTAATTGATCAATTGCATCCAAAGAAATTGCAGTAGAACCTGTTCTTCCTCCAGCTTGAGCATCACTTCCTAATCCAAATCCATTATTGAAGACAGATCCGTCAATTGTAAAGTTGTTAAAACGAGAATCTTGACCTCCAAAAGAACCATTGCTTCCCGCGTTTGCGTTGTACTTAGTAATCGAGTTAATTGAACGTGATCCAATAACTGGTACAGCATTCAACTGACGATTATTAAACGTTTGAGAAGCACCTGTTTTTCCTTTAGAAAACAATCCGCTAGCATTTGTCTTAGTTACAACTACTTCTTTCAAAGCATTTACTTCTTCAACTAATACAAAATTAACGTTAGCTGAATTTCCCAGCGTAGCATTAACTTCAGTAATTTCTGAAGTCTTGTAACTTGGGTAAGAAACCCTAACTGTGTATGGTCCACCTGGTCTAACCGAAGGTATACTGTACCCTCCATTAGCATTAGTTTCACCATAATACTTCGTCCCAGTTGGCGTGTGAACCGCTTGAACAGTTACACCTGGCAACTTTTCTCCCGAATTACTCTTAACCGTACCAGTTATTGACGAACTAGTAACCTGAGCATACCCAACAAGGGACAGGAAAAAAACAATAAATAATGTAATTTTTTTCATTTTTTGTTTATTTAATTTTTGGCAAAATTATGACATTTTTAGCTTTATACGTTAAGACAACGTTAAAAAAAATAAACAATTTCGAGTTTTTTTGAACAATTATTGATTTTAGTGCGATTGATGAGTGCAAATTTTTCAGTTTTATATAACTTAAGCAAAAACAAGAAGATAGAAATCTGCTCTATAACAAAAAAGCGATCGGAAGATTCCAATCGCTTTTATAATCTAAAAAATATAGTTTACTTGTTTTTCAAAAAATGATTCAAAAGAAATGATGTAGAACTATCGTGGTTATTTATTGTTTTACTATTGATTTCATCCAGAATAGAATTCGCTAATTGTTTTCCTAACTCTACTCCCCATTGGTCAAAACTAAAGATATTCCAAATGATTCCTTGTACAAATATTTTATGTTCGTACATCGCAATTAGAGAACCTAACGACTGCGGCGTTAATTTTTGAATTAATAAAGTATTCGTTGGTTTATTTCCTTCAAATACTTTGAAAGGTAACAATGTCGATGCTTTTTCAGGAGACAAACCTTGTTTGTCAAATTCAGCTTGCACTTGAGCTTCGGTTTTGCCATGCAACAAGGCTTCTGTCTGTGCAAAAAAGTTCGACATCAATTTATCATGGTGATTATCGTCTCCATATAATGGTTTCACAAATCCAATAAAATCAGCCGGGATTACTTTTGTACCTTGGTGAATCAATTGAAAAAAGGCGTGTTGCGAGTTGGTTCCGGGCTCTCCCCAAATAATAGTTCCAGTTTGATAATTAACCGGTTCACCATCGCGACCCACACTTTTACCATTACTTTCCATTGTTCCTTGTTGTAAATAAGGCGCTAATTTTTGTAAATACTGCGTGTACGGAATCAATGCTTCGCTTTCAGCGCCAAAGAAATTATTGTACCAAACGCTCAATAAAGCTAGGGTTACAGGAATATTTTGATCAAAATCAGTTGTCTTGAAATGTTCATCCATTTCATTAGCACCACTTAATAAGGCATTGTAGTTTTCAAATCCGATAGCTAAACTAATAGAAAGGCCTACCGCACTCCACAATGAAAAACGACCACCAACCCACTCCCACATTGGAAAAACATTGTCTGGATTAATTCCGAATCCTGTTACTTTATCTAAATTAGTAGAAACCGCTACGAAATGTTTGGCTACATCTTCTTGTTTGGCTGATTTCAAAAACCATTCTTTAATGGTTTCTGAATTAGTTAAGGTTTCTTGAGTCGTAAACGTTTTAGAAACTATGACAAATAAAGTGGTTTCTGGATTTATTTTTTTGATGATTTCATTTACATGATCTCCATCCACGTTGGAAACAAAATGAACATTCAAATGATTTTTATAAAACTGTAAGGCCTCTACTGCCATTGCAGGGCCTAAATCAGAACCCCCAATACCAATATTAACAATATCTGTAAACGCTTTGCCTGTAAATCCTTTTCGCTGACCTGAAACAACCTCATTGGTAAAGGTTTTGATTTTATTCTTAACCGCATAGACCTCAGGCATTACGTTTTGACCATCAACCTTAATTACTGCCGATTCTTTGGCGCGCAAAGCCGTATGAAGTACCGCTCTATTCTCTGTTTGATTGATCAACTCTCCTCCAAAATAAGCAGTTATCGCTTCTTTAAGACCAACTTGATTGGCTAATTCCAATAACAAAGACATTGTTTCTTCATTAATTCTATTTTTGGAATAATCCAAAAGAAAATCATTCCACTTCAAGTTGAATTTAGCTACACGTGAATCATCTAATTGGAATAATTCTTGCATTGTAGTCGATGCGATTGCATTATAATGTTGTTGCAATTTTGCCCAAGCAGCAGTTTGAGTTGGGTTGATTGTTTGTAAAGCCATTGTTTAGGTAATTGTTTTTATTTTCGGAGCAAAAATACTGAAATTAGTTTGAATACAACTTGTACTCAAATCCTATCACATTTTTCAGTTCAAAAGTGTGATTTATAAATTGGCCACGCTATCCAATTCTCTTTTGAGCGGTTCGATTTGTTTCAGGAAGCGTGTTTTAGAAGCGCCTACCATAGACTCACCTGTAGGTAATTTTAATCGCAGTGCATCTACTTGAACGCCATTTTTCCAGAATCGATAACAAACATGAGGACCAGTAGCTAGTCCCGTACTTCCCACTTTGCCTATAATTTGCCCTTGAGTTACATATTGACCCCTACGAACTAAAATTTTAGACATATGTAAGTATTGTGTAGAGAAAGTGCCGTTGTGTTTCACTTTTACAAAATTTCCGTTTCCTGTGGTATATCCAGTTTGCTCGACAATTCCTGCGGCGGTTGTCGTTATTGGTGTTCCGTGTGGTGCTGCATAATCCGTTCCTTTATGAGCTTTCCAAATTCCTTGAACAGGATGCAATCGATTGGAACTGTATCGTGAGGTAATTCGGCTAAACTTGATTGGAGTTTTCAGAAAGAAATTTTTCAGTGTTTTACCTTCATCATCATAATATTCTATTTTCCCTGATGAAGAAGTTGCAAAAGGAAAAGCATACACAATCTTGCCTTTGTATTCAAAAAAAGCGGCTTGCAAACTATCTACTCCATCATAAATGGAATCGTTAATATACCTTTCGGTAAAAGTGAGCGCAAAACGGTCGCCTTTTTTTAATTTGAAAAAATCAATAGACCAGGCGTATATTTTTGTTATTTTACTGGCTAAAGACCCTTCTACTTTGGCACTTTGAAGAGTTTCAGACAGCGAACTTTTTAACACCCCTCCAATGGTTCTCCTTTTAATTGTAATTGGTTTCGTTTTTTTATACGCCACAACTGATGAGTCACGCAGGTCTACCACGTAGTAATTTACTGCGTCAGGTTGGTAAATAAAAACTTGTAATTTATTTTTTTTGTGTTTAGATCGAAGTAGCACATACGGCTTATTGTAGCGCATAATTCGGACATCAAAGGTGTCTTTAACTTTTGCAATAATATCGTACACTTTTTTATTGCCAATATTTTGCTTTTCAATGATGCTCCCAAATGTATCTCCGTTTTTAATCGTATCATGAACCACATTGAATTCGGAATACACAAAACCAAACTCACTTTTTTTAATTTTCTTTTGTTCCTGCACATCCTCAGTACTCTCTTGTTTTTTATCACAAGAAAACACTAGTACAAGTAGGAAAAAAGAAAGAAAAAATGTGGTTTTTTTGATTGTCATACACTACATTTTTTCAGATTCACCCCAATTAGACAATTCCTCAGCCGACCATAATTCAGGAAAAAAGATTCTTCGTTGGTATTTTGGATGCATGTATTTTTTCCAATCGCTTCCACCCGTTGCCGCTCCATCGCCTATGCCGCTATTGTCAATGTATTTAATAGCTACATTTAAATGTTGCATTACCCAAGTGATGTTAACAGTATGGTCTAGATGGCGCATAGCATCAATCAAAGCTTTATTTTTTTGATCTTCTAAAGGAAGTTGTTGGAATTTTTGCCAAATATTAATAGTGTTGTATTCTTGCATATGACTCAAAAATACGGGCTTGTATTTTCGTTCAAATTCTTCTAAAAGGAATGACTTTTTCCCGGTAGTATAATCTTTTCCAGCTGCTTGCCAATACAAATGCTCAAATGCATATTCATACGAAGTCGATCTGTCAATTGAAGCTCTAAATCGATAATCAATTAAGTTGATTAAATCCGTTGAGCAAAACTCAATGAGTCGGTATTGCGCACTTTGAAAACCACTTGCTGGAGTTAGTGTATTCCTAAACTTCATATATTGTTCCACTTCCATTCCGTTTTCCATAATTTGAAAGGAAGTAGTTAACATTTCAAAATAACGACTAATGCGCTGTAACCGTTCTGTAAAAAAAGCGGTGGTTATATTTTCTGAATAGGAAATTTGGCGCATCTCCCACAAAATCATCTTAAAAATCAATTCATTCACCTGATGATACATGATAAAAACCATTTCGTCAGGGAGTGTGGTGCGTTGCGTTTGTAAACTCAACAATGCATCTGTTTGGATATAATCCCAATAGGTCATTGGCTTTGACCAAAGTAATCCTTCAAGATGCGTTTCGGTTTTTTGATGTAGTGCTTGGTACTTTGAATCAATAGCATCTAATACTGTTTCCGATTTATTTTTATCTAATGTCATGTTCGTTTTTTTAATGGGAATCGTAAGCCTTTGTAGGATTCTAAATCTGCTTTTATTGAACCTACAACTAAATTAGCTTGAATTCGCAAAGGAATTTTATTATCGTCATCTGAAATCCAAACTGTAACGCTTTCCTGTTCTTTGAAAACTCTACCTGAAAAAACATAGGGTTTAAAAATCATGGAAGCAACGGTGCCAAATTTAGTTTTAATATTTTCTCGACCAATAAATTTTAACTTAAACTTTGTAGTTTCTTCATCAAAAAACATATCAATTGCAATGTATTCTCCTGGCTTTATGTCATCTATGGTAGCAAAATTTCGCAAATAATAAAACGCTGATAAAATATCTTGAGTGTTTTTTGGTATCGCAAAAGTTTTCTCTGTTTTGTGTTTGTAGTCTTTTACAATAATCTTATTTTGCTGAGGCGTAAAAAAACCTTCTTGATTTTTAGTGTAGCCGCCTTCATTAATTTTTCTTAAAAATTGATAGGGAACATAGGTCTTTTCATCAATATAACTTTCATACAAATCGTCTACTTTGAAAAAAAAACGAGAAATTCCAGTAGTTTGTCCTTTGCCAATAAGATGAAACACTTTTTCGTTATGAAGCACGGCTTCTTTAACTTCTAATGTTGCATAACCTGCATTTACAAAACCATAATGAATTCGGAATTTAAACCATTCACCAACACCAAAGGCACTTTCTTTTGGATTGTCAAAACCAAATGTGGTCAATAGTAGTAAGCAAAGAATTGCTTTTCTCATAGTGAAGTTACAGGTTAATAATTAGCCTAAAAAATGATTATAAATATCAAATGTATCAAAACAAAAAAACCCAGTCAAATATTGACTGAGTTTTTGTGCTATTAACTAACCAAAAAACTATAAATTATGAAATTTATATAAAAAACGCAAAGGAAACCACCCCTTCGGTTTTTTCTGATACAAATTTAAATTATGTCTACTATATTATTTTGGTTAAATTTTATTTTAACAGAAGTTTTATCAATTTAAAGTTTGAAAACACTTATTTTTTTATTTTGTGAAAAAATAATTGCCTTTTTTAATGAATATAATAATTATAATCTGCTGTTTCGATGAAAATTATTCAAAAATTAACATGAAAAAGAGGCTTTTTTTGCGAAAAAACATCATTTAAAACCAAAAACCGACACTAAACCATGTAAATCCTCTCGAATTTTCAGGAGACCATGAATATTTTACTTCGATTGGACCAATTATGGTTTCTAATCCATAACCTACTGCATAGCCTGAATATTTAGGTAGCGAAATCCAATCTGTTGATTGAAATAAATTCTTTCCTAGATTGGCATAATTGGCAGAAAAATTAAAGTGGTTTTTTCTGTAAAATTCAACATCAATTGTACTAGCTAACTTAATATAGCTATTAGCAGCAATGCTTAAAAAATCATACCCATAAAAAGGTTTAAAATTATTGATGTTATTAAATCCATAACCTCCTAAAACAAAATTAAAGAATGAAATTCCTTCATTTCCTATTGGCAAACCTGCGTCCCCTTGAAATTTTACAGCTACTTTATTGCTCAATTTAACGGCTCTTTCAAAATTGGCTTTTACAATAGAAAAAGGTTTAAAATTATTATTGTAGTCGGATGAAAATAGGTAAGATTGAAAATCGGCTGTTAAATACCAACCTCTGGTTGGGAAAATTTTCTTGTCAAAAGAGTCGAATTTCAAATGCCCAAAAGCACTCCAATAACTACTTTTATCTATATAAATATTGGATAAGGTTGGAGAATTAATGTGTAAATACTTTAACTCAACACCTGCTCCAACCAAAAAACTTTGCGCTAATCCTTTTTGTAAATACGCCTGCGTAGTTAAATCTAAAAAATCAACATTTATTGTATTATAACCATTAGGATTCAACAAGCGTTCTGTGATATTTGGTGAAATATTTTTGTTGAATTGGTTCAATTGCGAATTAAAGCCAAAGCTAAAATTGAATCCATTGTCAATATAGTAATCCAAATTGTACCTAAAATTATCTCCTAAAACTAGGTCAATGGAGGCCAAATCATTCTTAAAAAAAGTGTTTTTATTGGTAATATTTAGTAAAACCCCACTTTTAAACAAGTCGTCATAATGCAATCCTAATTTCAAATAGGTTTTCGTAGGGTTTTCAATTAAATTCAAGTGAAGACTTTCTCCTTTGTCATCTTTTTCAAAAGAGTAACTGATTGCATTGAAATTCTCCGACGCATGTATCGTGTTGATTCCTGATTGCAAAACTGAATAATCAAACCGCTGACCTGGTTTAAATTTTAATTTACCTAATATGTAATCATCTGTAAAACGACTCAAAGGATTACTCTTTACATGAATAAGATCCAATCGCTCTTGCTCAATTTTTAATTTGGGCTTTTTATACGTTGAATTTGGGTCTGCCAAAGCCTTTATTTTTTCATAAACAGAAAAAGCGGCCTCTTCTCCTCTTCTAATAATTTCTTTCCCCTTATCAAATGAAATGACTCCAAAATTCTTAATGTCAGGATTTACATATACATCCGTATCTAGAATTTTGCTTTTCATTTTCTCTATCGAATGCAAATTAGTAATTTGAACTAAAATTTTTGTAGCGTTTTTTAACTGCGATTTGTCCCATAAATCATCTTGGACATCGACTCCAATAACAATATCTGCTCCAAGATTTCTTACTTCTTCAATAGGATAATTATTTACGACACCGCCATCAACCAATAACTCTCCATTAATTTCTACCGGCGAGAAAAGGGAAGGAAATGCGGCACTTGCCAACATAGCGTGAGGGAGATTTCCTTTGTTAAGCAGCACTTGCTTACCTGTTTCAATATTAGTAGCGATACATATAAAGGGCGTGGGTAAATTATTAAAATCTTTAATATGTCTTACGTTACGAGTAATCCTGCTCAATAAATTATAGTTGTATAATCCCTTGGACAAGGCTGTAGGAATTCCAACTTTAAATTGATTAAACGGCAACACTATTGCATATAAATCGTCGTTTCTTTTTTCGTAAAAACTCTTGGATGATCTGGGTATGTAATCGTTTAATAACTCATCGAAATTAGTGGATTGAAAAATAGAGTCGATTTGGGTAGCATTGTAACCAGAAGCATACAAGCCCCCAATTACGGCACCCATACTGGTTCCGCCAATATAATCAATTTTGACTCCCGCCTCCTCAATTACTTTTAGAACGCCAATATGAGCAAATCCTTTGGCACCACCCCCGCTCAGTACTAATCCTATTTTTGGTCGTTTTTGCTCTTGTGCAAAGCTGTTTTGAAAACTACAGACGAATACTACCGCAACTACTAAGCCCCAGATGGAAGAGGAAAGCCCCGAATGAACAAAGCCTATTTTTTCTTGAAAAAAAAGAGCGACAAAAGAAGCTCCTTTTTTTTCCTTAGAAAAAAAGGGTTTTGAAAGAGGACTTGGAACGGACAGCTGGGATAGGCTCATAAAAATTATTTGGTAGTGTAAAAGTCGGTAATTTTTTTGGCTTTTGATAATCCAACCACCTCAGAAATTTCTTTTTCGGTGGCTAATTTCAGTCTTTTAACACTTTTAAAGTGCTGAATTAGTGTCGTCATGGTCTTTTCGCCAATACCCGGAATGGATTCCATAGACGAATTGAGGGCTGCTTTGCTACGTTTGTCACGGTGATGGGTTATCCCAAAACGGTGCGCTTCGTTGCGCAATTGCTGAATGACTTTGAGCGTTTCTGACTTTTTATCGAGGTAAAGCGGAATAGAATCGCCGGGATAAAACAACTCTTCCAAGCGTTTTGCAATTCCAATAATAGTTATTTTTCCTCGCAAACCTAAGTCGTCAATACTTTTCAAAGCCGAAGACAATTGCCCTTTTCCACCATCAATAATAATTAGCTGTGGCAAAGGTTGGTTTTCGTCCAAAAGGCGCTTATACCTTCTGTAGACCACCTCTTCCATAGAAGCAAAGTCATTCGGTCCTTCGACTGTTTTAATGTTGAAATGGCGGTAGTCTTTCTTGCTTGGTTTGCCGTCTTTGAAAACCACACAAGCCGAAACAGGATTCGTTCCCTGAATATTGGAGTTATCAAAACATTCAATGTGGCGTGGCTCTACAGGCAGACGCAAATCTTTTTGCATCTGTGCCATAATTCGGTTCACGTGGCGGTCGGGATCAACAATTTGCAATTGTTTCAACTGCTCAATTCGGTAGAACTTGGCGTTACGAATAGATAAATCTAATATTTGTTTTTTGTCGCCCAATTGAGGAACGGTAATTTTAATATTTTCTCCCAAATCAACTTCAAAAGGAACAATGACTTCTTTGGACAACAACTGGAAACGCTCTCGCAATTCGACAATGGCTAATTCCAACAATTCTTCGTCGGTTTCTTCCAATTTCTTTTTGATTTCCATCGTGTGGGAACGAATTATTGAACCGTGAGAAATTTGCAAAAAGTTGACATAGGCAGCACTTTCGTCAGAAACAATCGAAAACACATCAATATTGGTAATTTTCGGATTGATAATCGTAGAACGCGATTGGTAATTTTCGAGAATTTCTATTTTTTCTTTAATTTTTTGGGCTTCTTCAAAACGCATTTCTTGAGCTAGTTCAACCATCAAGCGTTTGAAGTCTTTCATGCTTTCTTTGAAATTACCTTTGAGAATTTCGCGAATCGCATCGACTTGTTTCTGGTATTCGGCAATCGTTTCGTAGCCTTCACAAGGTCCTTTACAATTACCAATATGGTATTCCAAACAGACTTTGAACTTGCCGCTTTCAATATTATTGGCACTCAAATCGTAATTACAAGTGCGCAACGGATACAATTCTTTAATCAAATCCAAAATGGTATGTACGGTCTTGAAACTAGTATAAGGTCCAAAATATTCCGAACCGTCTTTGACCATTCGCCGAGTGGAAAAAATACGAGAAAAAGGTTCTTTTTTAATGCACAACCAAGGGTAACTTTTGTCATCTCGCAACAAGACATTGTATCGCGGTTGCAAGGTTTTAATTAAATTATTTTCCAGCAAAAGTGCATCGGTTTCGGTAGGAACAACGATGTGTTTTATGGTTACAATTTTCTTGACTAAAACGTTGGTTTTTGCCGTGTCGTGAATTTTATTAAAATAAGACGAAACCCTTTTTTTTAGATTTTTGGCTTTGCCCACATACAAAATTTTTCCGTCCTTATCGTAGTATTGGTAGACACCCGGATTGTCCGGTAGGGTTTGTATTTGTAAAGCAATGCTTGGTGGCGTCATTTTGTATTGGCTCGAATTGTTTTCAAATTTACAAATAACATCTTTGCAAATCAAAATCAGTTGTTTTCTTTTGCAGCGTAATAATTAATAGTACTTTTAATCTTTAAAATAAACCACATAGAAGCATAGCCCGTTTTTGTAAGAAAAGAAAATGATAGAAATAATTTTATTTTCCTCATAGTTACTTTGTGAAAAGTGAAACGTCTATCTTGTTCTTTAAAAACAATTAATTCTATGTCTCTATGTGGTGAAAAAATAGATAATGAATAAAACCAAATTACGCACCCAATACAAAGCGCTTCGCAAAAATCTTTCAGAAGTAGAAATCGAAGAAATGAGTTTGGCTATTGCCAATGGCGTATTGGCACTTGACATTTGGGATACAACCTATTTCCATGTTTTTTTACCCATTGAAGAACAAAAAGAAGTCAACACCGAATTCTTACTCCACTTGCTTTCTGGAAAAGACAAAGAAATTGTGATTTCAAAATCCGATTTTACAACTCGAAAAATGACCCATTTTCTATTAACGGACAATACCAAAATAAAGAAAAACGAATATAATATCCCAGAACCTGTAGACGGAATTGAAGTACCATCATCTAAAATTCAAGTCGTTTTTTTGCCACTGTTAGCTTTCGACACTAAAGGAAATCGGGTGGGCTACGGAAAAGGTTTTTACGATCAATTTTTAGCAGAATGCCTACCCGAAACTATCAAAATTGGACTTTCCTTTTTTGAAGCCGAGAACGCCATAACTGACGTTTTTGAAAAAGACATTCGTTTGGATTTTTGTATCACTCCAAAGAATTGCTACCGCTTTTAATTTCACCCGAAAAATTCGCTTTTTTTTACTTTCTTTACCACTTCAATTATTTGACATTTATATGAGATTCAACAAGAAGAAAATAGCAATTACTCTAGGAGTTCTTTTAGTTTTATTCGCTTCCAGTTTAGCTACATTTTATTATTTCAGAGACGAAATTTTAAAAATTACTTTAGAAAAAGTTGCCGTGAAAATGGAACGAGATTTCGATAGTAAGTTTACTATAAAAACAGCCACTTTTGACGGAATTTCAGCTGTGAATCTAACCGATGTGGTTTTAGCTCCCAAAAATGCCGACACTTTATTCCGAATCCAAAAAATGAAAACTAGCATAAGTTTTTGGCATTTGCTTATTGGCGATGTGCAATTAGGTACTTTGGAAATCCAAAATGGTTTGGTTCAATTAATAAAAAAAGGCAATGTTCGCAACTTTGATGCTTTTTTGAAAAAGAACAAAACTCAAGAAGTTAGCACTGAAAAAAGAGATTATGCCGCTTTAGCTAAACGAATCATTTTTCGCTTGTTGAATTTGGTTCCTTCGGATATGGATATCAAAAATCTGGTTTTCAAATTAGACGACAACGGGAAAAAAGCCACTATTGACATCAAGAAATTAGTTTTGGATGGTGGCGATTTGGAAAGTGTCATTTATGTAAAGACCAACACTTTTGCACAACGTTGGCGCATTGCCGGAGAAGCTGATCCAAGAGACCGCACAGCCGATATTCAATTTTTCAATATGGATGGCGGACCAATAAAAGCGCCTTATTTTGATGAGCGTTTTAATCTAATTTCTAGTTTTGATTCTATTCGTTTAAACGTTGAAAATATAGAAAGTGATGGGGATGAATTCCATATTGATGGATACTCTTCGATTGCCAATTTAAAAGTCAATCATCCTAAAATTGCAAGCAAAGATGTAATTATTCGCAATGCCCGATTTGATTATCGTTTGCTGCTTGGCGAAGATTTTATTTCGGTGGATAGTAGTTCATCTGTTCAATTGAACAAAATAAAAATTCAACCTTATTTGGCCTACGAAACAGAAGAAGATACTATTTATAAAATGAACATTCGCATCGCGAAAATGCCTGCACAAGATTTTATTAGTTCACTTCCTGATGGTTTATTTACTAATGTACAAGGCATGCTGGCCAGTGGAAATTTTGATTATAAACTGGACTTTATGTTCAATAAAAACAAACCTGAAACTATTGTTTTTGATAGTAAATTGAATAAAGAAAATTTACGTATTTACCGTTTTGGTCAAGCCAATTTAAGTAAAATGAATGGCGAATTTGAGTACCGTGCCATTATTAAAAATGTACGTCAGCGACCTGTTTTTGTCGGGACTTCAAATCCTGATTACACACCTCTGAATCAAATTTCTCCGTACTTAAAAAAATGCGTTTTAACCACCGAAGACCCTTCTTTCTTTAGACACCGCGGATTTATAACGGAGGCATTCAAACAATCGATTATCAAAAATATTAAGACGCGGAAATTCTCTCGAGGAGGCAGTACGATTAGTATGCAGTTGATCAAAAATGTGTTCTTGACTCGTGAGAAAACATTATCTCGAAAATTGGAGGAAATCCTGTTGGTTTACATTTTGGAAAATAACCGAATTGTAAGCAAAGAGCGAATGCTTGAAGTCTATTTCAATATTATTGAATGGGGTCCAGACGTATACGGAATTGGCGAGGCGAGTCGCTTTTATTTCCAAAAAAATCCTGCTGATTTAACCTTTAACGAATGTTTGTACTTGGCTACTATTATTCCTAGTCCAAAGAAATTCATGTATCAGTTTGACGATCAAGGAAATCTGAAAGGGTTTGCTTTGAAAAACCAACGGTATTTGAGTAATTTGATGTTGCGCCGCGGTATTTTAACTAGTAGTGATAGTATCAACCCTTATAGCGTTTCGCTTTCCGGAAATGCGCGTTCGTTTTTAACGATTCGCAAAGCGCAAGATACCACTGGTATCGCTATCGATTCTATTCCTCCAAAAGAAGACTTTGATTTTGAGTTTTTGAAAACGGATGAGGAATAAGTAAATATACGATTTACGAATTTTCAATGTAACAATTGATTGATTTTAAAATGTAACAATTTTAAATTATTTGAAAAAATTAAGCCGCAGATTCGCAGATTGTATTAAAAAAATCTGTGAATTTGCGGTGTAAATTTAATAAAGCTTCCAGCCTTTGCAAGGCTAGAAACTTTATTTTTTATTATGGTGCTGGATCAGGAATAATAGCTTGAACTCCATCAATGGCTTTCATTACCTCAGCCGAAAGTGTTACTTGAATCGTGTCGATATTTTCTTTTAATTGTTCAATCGTGGTGGCGCCAATAATAGTACTCGTTACAAAAGGCTGTTGTTCAATAAATGCCAAAGCCAATTGTGTTAAAGTCAATCCGTTTTGTTGGGCAATTTCGTTGTACAAGCGAGTGGCTTCTGCTGATTGCGGACTACTGTAACGTGCCATTTGAGGAAATAAGGCCAATCGAGACGTTGGATGTTGTTGCCCGTTTAAAAATTTACCTGACAAAAGTCCGAAAGCCATAGGAGAATAGGCTAACAAGCCTACCTTTTCGCGTAAGCAAACCTCAGCATTTCCTACTTCAAAAGAACGATTCAATAAAGAATACGGATTTTGAACTGTTTTGATTTTAGGTAAATTATGGTACTTATGCTCTTCCAAGAAGCGCATTAAACCCCATGGCGTCTCATTAGACAATCCAATATGTTTGATTTTTCCCTGTTTTACGAAACCTTCCAAACTTGTCAATACCTCGTGAATATTGTCTTCCCAAGCGTCGTCTTGCGCTTTAAATCCGCGTTGTCCAAAGAAGTTCGCTTTGCGTTCTGGCCAATGCAATTGATAAATATCGACATAATCTGTTTGTAAGCGTTGCAAACTTTGATCCAACGCATACTGAATACTCGCTGGCGAAAAATCAACTTTTTCACGCATATAGGTAAAGGCAGGATTCGGTCCCGCAATTTTTGTAGCCAAAACGACTTGATCACGTTTTCCTGTTTTCTTGAACCAAGTCCCAATAATGCGTTCTGTGCTACCATACGTTTCTTGGCGTCCTGGCACCGAATACATCTCGGCAGTATCAAAAAAATTGACCCCATTGTCTAAAGCATAATCCATTTGGGCGTGACCTTCTGCTTCTGAATTTTGTTCGCCAAAAGTCATGGTGCCTAAACAAATTTTACTGACTTTGATATCGGTATTGAGTATGGTGGTATATTTCATTATTTACGTTGCTTTTTTTGAAAAACAAATATACAAAGGAATGGCAATTGCAATGGCAAAAGTCAGGTTCAATTTCAAAATTCAATCGAATTTAATGTCTTTATCTTTAGTAAAAAAATTATATTTGTTATTACCTAAACTTTAATCCCAAATTAAAAATGAAAACCAACTTCTCTCAATTAGCTCGTTTATTCAGCATCCATTTCAAGGTATGTTTTATTCCGAACATTGCTACCAACTCCTGTTTTGTATTTTAAATATTAGGAATCCATTTGTCAAAAATAAAATAATAATTAAAAAATAGTAACTTTTAAGTTACCTTTGCCATGAAAGTACGTCAAGTTATAGCATACGAAAATCATTTTGAAGAATTTCTTCTTGTGCAAAACAAAAAAGTTCAAGACAAAATATTCAAAATAATTGAAGCCATTGAAACTTTGGAGAGAGTTCCCATAAATTATTTAAAATTGATGGAAGGCACCAATGGACTTTATGAAGCTCGGATTCAATTGGGGACAAATATCTGGAGAGTATTTTGTTTTTTTGATGAGGGAAAATTGGTTATCCTTTTAAACGGCTTTCAAAAGAAAACACAAAAAACATCTAAAGCTGAAATAGCCAAAGCTTTACATTTAATGACTAAATATTATTCAGAAAAAACAAACTCAATATGAAGACGAAAAGTTGGACAACACTAAAAGATGACGTTTATGGTTCAAAAGGAACCGAAAGACGCGATGAATTAGAAAGAGAGTTTCAAGGCTTTAAAATTGGCTTGTTATTGAAAAAAGCCCGAGAAGAAAAACAACTCACTCAAACCGAATTGGGCGATTTAGTTTCCAAAAAAAGAGAATACATTTCAAGAATTGAAAACAACGGAAGTAATCTAACCCTAAAAACGTTGTATGATATTGTTGAAAAAGGTCTTGGAGGTAAAGTAACGATTCAAATTGAAATATAATACTGTTTTAGAACACGAATTATACTGATACTTTGCAACACAGACTAATTCGGATTTCATAAAAACAAAAAAGCCCAACATAATGCTGGGCTTTTTTGTTAAATAAATTTTCGAATCTGCGGTAAATACTTAATTTATCTCATTCAACATTTCTGCAATAGCATCTAATCTTGGCGTTAAGATAATTTCGATACGACGATTTTTAGCCTTCCCTTCCGCTGTTTCATTACTTGCTAATGGGGAGAATTCTCCTCTACCTGCAGCAGTTAAGTTTTGTTTGTTGATTTTTTTGTTTTCGCTCAAAATCCCTACAATTGAAGTAGCTCTTTTAGTTGATAAATCCCAATTATCACCTATAGGTCCTGATGCTGTAAATGCATCATCATCTGTATGTCCTTCAATTAAGACAGCAATATCAGGATTATCCCCTAACACTTTCCCTAATTCAACTACTGCTTTTTTTCCTTCTGAACTTACCGCCCAACTTCCAGAACTAAACAACAATTTATTTTCCATAGAAACGTATACTTTTCCGTTTTTTTGTTCTACAGTCAATCCTTTGCCTTCAAAACTATTTAGTGCTTTAGACAAGGTTTCTTTTAGTTTTTTCATGCTCGCTTCTTTAGCTGCAATCATATCTTCTAGTTCTTGCAAACGTTGGGCATTTTTGCTTAATTTCTCTTGTTCTAAAGCTAAAGCTTTTGCTTTTTCATCCAACTCATCCAGCAATTCACGATTTTTCTTCATGTTGCTTTCTAAGGATTCGTTGCTATTTTTTTCGAGTGCCGCGTAAGACTCTTCTAACGCCTTGTACTTATCAAGATTTGCTTCGTGTTCTGCTTTCAGTTTAGTGTAATCCGATTTCAATTTGTCTAAATCTGTTTTTAGAGCTGCGCCATCTAATTCCAATTGATTTTTAGCTTTCGCTAAAGCGGCATTTTCGTCAGCAAGCGTTCTATTTTCTTTTTTTAAATCAGTGTATTTACTTTCTAAATCGGTATAGATTTTTTTAGACACACAAGACGTGCTTAGCGCCAATACTAACAATCCGATGGAAATTTTTTTGATCATAATAAATGGGGTTTATATTGTATTTATAACTTAAACTATATTTTTTTTTTATTGCAAAGCCATAGCCCTGATAGAAGCGATATCCTTTTTATAATGGAGGCTGAGGCACTCGAAGCCGAAATTTATAAAAAGATAAAGCGTATAGCAGGAAATAGCTCCCAACAAAGCTACTCAATTTCTACCAAAATCGGACAATGATCCGAATGTTTGGCTTCGGGCAAAATTAAAGCGCGTTTGATTCTATTTTTTAATGGTTCGCTAACCAAACAATAATCAATACGCCATCCTTTATTATTCAATCTCGCTGTTGGAAAACGCATGGTCCACCAAGTATAATTATCCGGTTCTTTATTTAAAAAACGAAAACTATCAATGAAGCCACTTTTCAAAAAATTATCCAACCACATTCGTTCAGCAGGCAAAAATCCAGATACATTTTTATTGCGAATAGGGTCGTGAATATCAATGGCTTCATGGCAAATATTATAATCGCCACAAATCACTAAATTAGGAACATCCTTCTTTATTTCATTAATGTAGTTTTGAAAATCATCCATGTACATGAACTTGTGATCCAATCGCTCTGCATTAGTTCCAGACGGAAGGTACAAACTCATCACCGAGACATCATCAAAGTCCACACGGATGTTACGTCCTTCAAAATCCATATGCTCGATTCCGGTGCCGAAAACAATGTTATTGGGTTTTATTTTAGATAAAATGGCCACTCCACTGTACCCTTTTTTGGTAGCTGGAAACCAATAATGATAAGGGTAACCTGCTAATTCAATGTCTAAAGTTGGCACTTGATCGGCTTGTGCTTTAATTTCTTGGAAACAAATGACGTCTGGATTGGCTTGTTGCAACCATTCGAGTAGTCCTTTAGAAATTGCTGCGCGAATTCCGTTGACATTATAGGAGATGATTTTCATAGAAATAGTACGTTTTTTTATTGTTTAAAGAAGCATAAATGGGTTCCCAAATGTAATAAAAAAGTAGAAGTTTGCCTTGTAAAATTCAGAAAATGGACTTTTTTGTTATCTTTGTCACTTGCCTCAAATACAAAAAAACTATGGGTTTAGTAACTGCTAAAGAAGTTGCGAAAGCAATCAACGCCGATAAATACGGATTCTTGGGGACTTTTTCAGGCTGGTTGCTGATGAAAGTGCTAAAGATATCTGAGTTAAATAACGTTTATGACAGAAACAAACACCTAAGCGAAGTCGCTTTTTTGAATGGTGTATTGGACGACTTGCAAATCAAATTTGAAATACCTGAAGAGGATTTAAAACGTATCCCAAAAGAAGGACCTTATATTACTATTTCTAATCATCCTCTAGGGGGTATTGACGGCGTTTTATTGTTGAAATTAATGCTTGAAAGAGAACCTAATTTTAAGATTATAGCTAACTTCTTGTTGCACCGAATCGAGCCCTTAAAAAAATACATCATGCCTGTGAATCCTTTTGAAAATCATAAGGATGCTAAATCAAGCGTGGTGGGAATTAAAGAAACATTACGCCATTTAAGTGATGGAAAACCTTTAGGGATTTTCCCTGCGGGAGAAGTTTCGAGCTATAAAGATGGAAAATTAATGGTAGACAAACCTTGGGAAGAAGGCGCTATTAAAGTCATTCGTAAAGGTCAAGTCCCTGTCGTTCCCATTTACTTTCACGCCAAAAATAGCGGCTTATTTTACATCCTTTCAAAAATCAGTGGCACTTTGCGAACTGCTAAATTACCTTCGGAAGTATTCAGTCAAAAGCGTCGTATTATTAAAGTGCGTATTGGTAAACCTATTTCGGTTGCTGAACAAAACGAATATGAAACATTGGAAGATTTCTCTGAATTTTTGAGAAAGAAAACTTATATGTTGGCTAATCCATTCGAGAAAAAAAATAAATTCTTAAAAACGGTTAGTCTTAACCCTACAAAGAAAAATCAAAAAGAAATTGTAACCCCTGCCAGTACAGAAAAAATGATTGCCGAAGTGGATGCTTTAAGAGCTTCTGACGCTCGGTTGTTACAAAGTAAAAACTACGAAGTGTTTTTTACAAAGGCCGATAAAATTCCAAATGTGTTACATGAATTAGGTCGTTTGAGAGAAATAACTTTTAGAGAAGTAGGCGAAGGGACCAATGAATCCATCGATTTAGACCAATACGATCAATACTACCACCATCTTTTTTTATGGGATGACGACGCCAAAAAATTAGCCGGTGCTTACCGAATGGGACTAGGTAGGGAAATTTATCCGAAATACGGAATGAATGGTTTTTACCTCAATAGTCTGTTCCGTTTTGAACCTGAATTACACGATATGATGAGCAAATCCATCGAAATGGGAAGGGCTTTCATAATTAAAGAATACCAACAAAGACCAATGCCGTTGTTCTTGTTGTGGCGCGGAATCATTCATACTACTTTACATTATCCAGAACATAAATTCTTATTGGGTGGAGTGAGTATCAGTAACCAATTCTCTGATTTTTCCAAATCATTGATGATTGAATTCATGAAATCGCATTATTACGACCCATATATTGCGCAGTACATTCACCCTAAAAAAGAGTACAAGGTAAAATTAAAAGACGCCGACAAAGATTTTGTTTTCAATGAAACAGAAGCCGATTTGAATAAATTCGACAAAGTAATTGACGAGTTAGAACCTGGAAGTTTACGTTTGCCTGTTTTAATTAAAAAATACATCAAACAAAATGCGCGTTTGGTAGCCTTTAATGTAGATCCATTGTTTAATGATGCTATTGACGGATTGATTTACCTAAGAATCTCGGATATTCCTGAAAGCACTATGAAACCTGTCATGGAAGAATACCAAGCCGAATTAGAACGAAAATCCAACGAGAAAGAAGAGTAAATAAAAAATCCCGAATTCAGAATTCGGGATTTTGTTTTTTTATTAAAACCAAGTTTTTTTACCTACTTGATACGTTTGATAAAAGTCTTCATCTGATTTAGTCAAATAAATAATTCCCTCAATTAGTCCTACTATACCTGCAAATCCGCAAGTCACAATAGTAAGGATTATTTGAATTATTCCAGCTTGTGTATAGCCTAAAATAAATTTGTGAATCCCCAGGGAGCCTAATAAAATTGCTAAAATTCCCGACACTACTTTTTTGTTTTCGGGTTTCGGATTTACTTGGGTAGTAAAATCTCCGTTTGAATTGTTTTCCATAATTAAGATTTGGTTAATGATTAATAATTATAAAAATAATTAAAAATTACAATCAAAAAACAAAACCAAATATAAAAATCTAAAACCAGTGTTTTTGCCCAACTTGATAGGTTTGATAAAACTCCTCGTCTGATTTTGTTAAATAGATAATTCCTTCTATCAAACCAAATATAGAAGTAAGCACGCAACAACTACAAATACTTAAAATTAGCCAAAGTATTCCTGTTCCTGTATATCCTAAGTAGAATTTGTGCACTCCTAGAGGACCTAATAAAATGGCAAAAATACCACAAGCTACTTTTTTATTGTTTTGAAATTGGGGTGTTGGAGTATTCCAAGCTTCGTGTTTTACAGTTTCCATACACTAGTGTTTAATTATGAATAAAGGGCTTTTATTTTATCGACAATCACTTGCGCCAATCGTTCATGACTTTCAAAGGTCCAACCTGCGATGTGAGGAGTCAAAATAACATTTTTGGCGTTAAGCAAATACTGAAAAGCTTCGGGTGTCGTTGCGTCTTGGAACAAGGTTTCAAATGATAGTTTTTCATATTCCAACACATCTAGTCCAGCACCTAGTACTTTTCCTGATTGTAAAGCAGCAACTAAATCAGCTGTGATAATATTTTTCCCACGCGAAGTATTAATGATCCAAATTGGCTTCGCGAATCCATTTATGAAATCTGCGCTCACCATTTTATCCGTTTCGGGAGTCCAAGGAAGGTGCAAACTTAAGACATCTACTTTCTCTTGAAATTCAGTAAAATGGACTTGTCGGGCATTGGCATCACCAACATTTTCTTGAATATCATAACACAAAACGTCCACATCAAACCCACGAAGTTTTTTGGCGAAAGCCTTGCCCATATTTCCGTAACCAATAATTCCAACCGTTTTACCGTCTAATTCGTGTCCGCGATTGCTTTCTCGGTTCCAGTGTCCCGCGCGAATCTCAGCATCAGCTTGATTGAGATTATTAAATAATGACAAAATCATACCCAAACTGTGTTCAGCAACTGCATTACGATTTCCTTCGGGAGCAGCAATCAGGGCAATGTTTTTGGATTGGGCGTACTCACAATCAATACTTTCCAATCCTGCACCCACTCGAGCTATGAATTGCAAATTAGTAGCTTTATCTAAAAACGTTTGGTCAATTTTAAATCGGCTACGAATAACAATCCCTTGGTAATGGTGTATTTTAGCTTCAATATCCGCTTTAGATGACGTAAAATCTTCATGATTCACGAAACCCGCTTGTTCCAATTGGTCCCAAAGCAAAGGATGATTACTGTCGATATGAAGAATGTGTACTGCCATTACTAATTTCTGTTTACTAGTAACAAATTAACAAAAAAATTAGTGTAAAATGCGTAAATTGCAATCTTAATTCCAATCCATGTACATGAAAACTACCCGCCTATTTAAAGATTTTTTCGAAAGTGAAAAAGCTGGAGGACTTCTATTACTATTGGTTACTTTGGTTTCCTTAGCATTAGCAAATTCTCCAATACAATCCAGCTATATCAATTTTTGGGAAACACAAATAGGACATCATTCCATCACGCATTGGATTAATGATGGATTGATGACGATTTTCTTCTTACTCATCGGATTGGAATTGGAACGCGAAATGTATGGTGGTGAATTGTCTGATATAAGAAATGCAACTTTACCTATTTTTGGAGCACTTGGCGGAATGATTGTCCCTGCAGGACTATTTTTAGCATTCAATTGGGGTACGATAACACAAAACGGTGCCGGAATTCCAATGGCTACCGACATCGCTTTTGCCATTGGGATCTTATCTCTTTTGGGCAATCGAGTGCCAACTTCCTTAAAAATATTCTTAACCGCTTTGGCAGTCATTGACGACTTAGGCGCTATTCTTGTGATTGCCCTTTTTTATACAGAAACAATCTCTTTTCTGTATTTAGGTATGGCGTTTGGTGTCATGGGAATACTATTTATCCTTAATAGAAAAAATGTACACAGCCTGTTTCCGTATCTTATTGGTGGCGCTATAATGTGGTATTGCATGCTGAATTCAGGCGTTCATGCTACGATAACGGGTGTGCTTTTAGCCTTTGTTATTCCGTATGGAAATGGCGGCAAAAAAACCTCTTCTTACCGATTGCAACACTTTTTGCACCGCCCAGTAGCCTTTGTTATTCTGCCTTTGTTTGCTATCGCCAATACAGGAATTGCTATTGATAGTAATTGGCACGAAGGTTTAACCCACGCCAATTCTATCGGAATCATGGTAGGTTTGATTGTTGGAAAACCCATCGGTATCACTCTTTTTGCTTTACTCTGCGTGAAATTAGGTATTGGATCACTTCCTAAAGATTTAAAATGGAAACACATTCTCGGAGCCGGAATGCTAGGCGGGATTGGTTTTACGATGTCGATTTTCATTACGCTTTTGGCCTTCAAAAACGATGGCGTAGAAGTAATTACCTATTCTAAAATAGCCATCTTGGTGGCATCGTTTGTCTCAGGAACTTTAGGTTTCTTATGGTTGAAAATGAGTTTGAAGAAATAGACTTTTGGCACACTAATTTTTGAATTAGCACATTTTCACATTAAAAAAATTGCTACATTTGAAAAAGCCCCTGTAACTGCAATAGACCCAAAGTCGCATTCCTTTTACAGATTTTTATAACGAATTAACCCCCTTACACAACTGAGCTGGTAGGTCTCTGTTTTGTAGGAGTCGTTTTTGTATTTTAAAATGAAGAAGTAAAATTTGTTTCTTATTTAGGAAACTTTTACCTTTGACAAGAATAGTATGGAACCCAAATTTAAAGTTGAATTTTTAGACGAAGCTGTCGAATTCATGGAAAGTCTTGATGAAAAAACAAGAGCAAAAATTTATTACAACATAAAATTGTCACAATATAAAAATGACACTGAATTACTTAAAAAATTAAACGATACCATTTGGGAATTCAGAACTTTATATAATAAAACATATTATAGATTTTTTGCTTTTTGGGATAAAACCAATAAACACGAAACCTTGGTTATTGCCACTCATGGAATTGAAAAAAAAACTGGAAAAACTCCTAAAAACGAAATTTTGAAAGCCGAAAATTTAAGAACTATTTATTTTGAATTATAAAAGCAAAAAAATGGAAAATAGAAAATTGAAAACAACAAGTTTAGAAGTTTTAATTGATAAACATATTGGAAAAAAAGGCACAAAAAAGCGAGACGAATTTGAAAATGAATTGCGCCTTGACTTAGTGGGCCAAGCCATTAAACAAGCCAGACAAGAACGCAACTTAACTCAAGAACAACTGGGTGAATTAGTTGGTGTAAAAAAAGCACAAATTTCAAAAATTGAGAACAGCACTACCGATGCACGATTTGAAACCATCCTTAAAGTTTTCAAAGCATTAAACGCTAAAGTGAGTTTTAATGTCGAGTTATTGAATGAACATTTGATAATTGAATAAAACCCTCATTTTCAAATTTTCAAATTAGCACATTTTCACATTAAAAAAATTGCTACATTTGAAAAGCCCCTGTAACCGCAATAGACCCCAAGTCATTTCCTTTACAGCTATTTGTTTTAAAAAAGTTCCCAAATTGGGAAATTATTAATACCTTTGTAAAAATAGTGAGAGTAATAGCCAAAAAAATATTGAGAGACTTTTGGGAAGTCCATGCAGATTGCGAACAACAACTAAAATCTTGGTTTAGGGAAACTAGCAAAGCAGAATGGACAAATCCAAGCCAGATAAAAAGCGAATATCCCAGTGCCAGTATTTTAAACGACAATCGTGTAGTCTTCAATATCAAAGGAAATAAATACCGACTAATCGTTAAAATCAACTTTGAATACGAAATGGTTTGGATTCGATTTATTGGAACACACAAAGAATACGATGCAATTAATGCTACTACGATTTAAATAAGAAGTATGGAAATCAAACTTATTAAAACAGAAAACGATTACAACCAAGCTTTAGAGCGATTGGAAGTAGTATTTGACGCCAAAAAAGGAACTCCTGAAGGCGACGAATTGGAGCTTTTAAGCATTCTAATTGAACAATATGAAAACACTCATTTTCCAATTGATATGCCTGACCCTATTGAGGCTATAAAATTCAGAATGGAACAAATGGGCTACAATCAAAATGATCTAGCTAAAATCATTGGTCTTAAAAGCCGCGCTAGTGAAATTTTAAGTAAAAAAAGAAAGTTGTCTTTGGAAATGATTCGACAATTACACACCAGCTTGCACATTCCCACTGATGTGCTGATTCAAAACTACTAACCCCCCATTTACAAATTTTCAAATTAGTACATTTTCACATTAAAAAAATTGCTACATTTGAAAAGCCCTAAAAACTGCATTGGATTCCAAATCAATTTCCTTTACAGATTTTATTAATTGCAAACAGCTGAAATCGTTTGTTGACACTTTTATGGGCTAATTGCGCTTATAAACGAGTTATGCCTCAGCTTGGAGAACGAAAATCGAGGCGATTTAATTTCAATATAAAAATATGAATAATTCAAAACCAAAACAACCAGTTACTTCAGGTGCAGTAATTTTTACTATTGCATTTTTCTTTATCATTTTTTTAGTGTTTAAGTGTTCTTGTTCCCAAACAGAGGAGCAAGTTTCAAAGAACAAAGAACAAAATTCAAAGATAACAGCTTTGACAGCAGCACAAGAAGAAGTTAAATCAAGATTAAAATCTCCATCTAGCGCTAATTTCCCTTGGGGAATAGATTGTGTTACTAAAATTAGTGACAATACTTATGTAATTAATAGTTATGTGGATTCTCAAAATAGCTTTGGAGCAATGTTAAGAACCAATTTTACTTGTCAAATAACTTTAAATGATAATGATACATATACTTGTAATAGTGTTGAATTACTTGAATAATAAATTATTATTAATTTAAATCAAAAATCAATTAAGGATGAAACAAAATAATGTTGGAAAAAACAAAATAAATAATGTTTTAGATTTTATGGAAAAACCTTTTTTCAAAAACTTACCAAAACAAAAAGAAGTATATCCAATAATCACTTTAGAAAATCCTGTACATAAAACTAATAAAACTATTGAAGAACTAAAAGAAATAGTTGAACAACAAATTGTTAATGCTGAAAAGCAAGAAAAAAACAATAAATTTTTAACTAAATTAACCATATTTATAGCTATTATTAGTTTATTAATCCAATTTGTCTCAATGTTTTCGCCAAATGAGGAAGAGTTAACCTTATCCAAAAAAGTATTAAAAATATCCAAAGACAACTTTCTGAATCAAGCGAAAATTTTAAAGTTGGAAAACAAAATACTGAAAACCGAAAATACTACCGAAAAAGAAAAAAAGTTGCCATAATAATTAATTTAAACTTGTGTTTCACTTAATTACAGTGGAAACACGAAATCGAATAATAAAAAGCCGAAGGCATAATAGGAATTTGGCAATATTGCGTATTTTATTGTAAGTTCACGTTTGCATTTCGCAAACATTAATATCTTTTGGAAAATAAACGGTTATAAACTTCGCAACATCGCCAAGCGAAGTAACCTTGGCAATCAGTTTAGCGCATAATAGAAGAATACCGTAGGTTAAAAATAATTACAATTCTTAAAATTATACAAATAAAAAATAATTAAGTTAGTATAAAACTCTTAAATATGTATATCCCTAAATATTGTTTACTCATAATTTTTATAGTAGTCTTTATGATTTTACTTTTAAAATATAAATTAAAACCTTATATATCAATTTTAAGTGTCATAAAAAGGGTCTTTATGAATCACACATATATTTTATTATTGTTTTTTCCATTAATTATTATTCTTAACAAAAGTTTTATTTCACCTAGTGAATATAAAAATAATGAATTTGTAAAGTTTATACTTAATGACGAATTTCTTAAAAATTTATCATATGCTTTTGTTATAACTGGTAGTGGTATTGGAGCTGCTAAATATCTTGGGAATTTACATTATTTCAAAAATCAAATTGATAGTGTGTTAAGTTCTGATAAATTTCAAAATATCCTGTTTGAAAAAATATCTGAAGCAAATTTTTCTCCCGAATATCTTTCAAATTTAAGTAATATTGATAAAAAATGGAAGGCATTAACCTTATGTAAGTATCAGAAAAAATTTCCTGAATTAATGCCTAAAATTGAACCGCTTTTAGAAAACGAATTATTTAAAGATAATAATCTTGTTTGCTATTATAACAACTTTAGAATATTAATCGAAATTGAATTATTAGAAAACAATATTGTAAAAGTTATCGAAAAAAACTTTTTTTATGTTAAGCCAACTTCAAACGAAAAAGTACCTCTAACATTTTCAATAAGCTCAATACCAGATGATTTAAACGAAAAAACATATACAAAATTAGATGAAGATAATACTAAAATTGATAACGTAAGTTTAAAAGAGTTAAAAGCTAATGATAATGACTTTTTAAAAGAAATTATTTGTAATACGGCAGATAATAACAATCAAAATTATACACTTAATTTGGAAGGAAAAGACACTTATTATATTGAAAGAGTAATTGAAATGAGGCAAGATTTAAGTATAGACCGTCTATCTTCATTTTCAAGTAGTAAAATAATTGACCATTTGAATATTGAAATAAAAACTTGTAAAAAAACAGATATTTTTTTCAGTGGTGCTGAAAAAAATCAATTTAAAAAAGATAATTTTCAAAATAATAAAAATCATTATATTAAAGATAGTCCATCTTTGCCAGGAGATATTTATAATATATTTATATTCAAAAAAGATGAGCGTATTTAATTAATTATATATATATTTGTCAAATAACAATTTAAATAAAAAATTATGAAAACAACTAAATCACTTGCACTAGGCAAAACAGGAGTTTAGATTAATTATCAATAATAAAAAAATGCCATTCTAAATTAGAATGGCATTTTACTTTAATAGTTTTCAAAACATATGAAAAAAGTAACCCCCAGCTATGCAAAGTCACCTGACTTTGTAGATTATAATAATAGAACTAACCTATTTAAATTATTAAAAACAATAAAGGTCGCTATTAAAAACTACCTTTACCCCTTAATCTGTTGCAAAGACGTTTTAATTCCTCTGATCAAAGACGAACTAAATCCGTGCATTTCCATTTCGTTCAAACCAGCAATGGTACAGCCTTGAGGTGTGGTTACTCGGTCAATTAATTGTTCAGGATGGGTTTTTTCTTCTAATAGCATTTCGGCAGCGCCTTTAACCGTTTGGGCTGAAATCGCCAAAGCCGTTTGCCAGTCAAATCCAATTTCGATTCCGGCCTGCATCGACGCACGAATGTAACGCAAAGCAAATGCGGTTCCACTGGCTGCTAAGACAGTTGCAGCATCCATTAATTTTTCGTCAATGATAGGTGCTGTTCCTAGACCTTCAAAAAGAGCTACAACTTGTTGAGCCGCTTCTTTATTAGTTTCTTGAAACGCAATACAAGTTGCTGAAGCACCAAATTGCGATGCAATATTCGGCATGATGCGCACGGCTTGGTGGGTTTCGCCAATTTTATTTTGCAGGTTTTCTATAGACAATCCACTCACTGCCGAAGCAATGGTTTTATTGGCAATTACAGGCAAAATTTCTTCCAATACCGTATCGACTTGGTACGGTTTGATGGTCAAAATAATAATATCTGCGTTTGGGATATTGTGTTTGTTGTCTTTTGAAACCGTAACGCCTAATTGCTCTAGATGTAGAATATTAGTCGTGTTTCTTCGGGTTACAGTAACTTGATTGCCAGTAGTAAATTTAGCAATCCCAATAGCGATAGAGGCTCCTAAGTTACCTCCGCCAATAATGTGTACGTTCATGTTGTGTAGTTATAGTAGTTGTGTTGTGTTGTTGTGTTTGGATTTTTAATTTAAAATCCTAAAATCATTTTGGCAATAGAAAAATAAATTAGAATTCCGCAAATGTCATTGCTTGTTGTGATGAATGGGCCTGTAGCCAAGGCGGGATCTATTCCAAATTTATCCAATAATAAGGGTATAAATGTACCTATTAACGAAGCAATAATAATAACCGAAATCAATGCTACGGTTACAATAACACCAATAATAATTTCAACATTTAATAGATAATGACTGCCTATAAATAAAATTGTAGCCAAGATTACTCCGTTAAGTAAACTCAAAGCTACTTCTTTAATTAAACGATTGAACAAAGAACCGCTCAAAGTGTTGTTAGCCAAACCTTGCACAATGATAGCCGAAGATTGTACGCCAACATTTCCAGCCATCGCGGCAATCAATGGCGTAAAGAAGAATAAATTGCCATGGTTCAACATCGCTCCTTCAAATAAACCCAATACTCTAACTGAAATAAAACCTCCTAAAAGTGCTAAAACCAACCAAGGCAAACGGGCTTTAGTATGATCAAAAATACTATCATCGGCTTCTACGTCTTGGGAGATACCCGCAGCTAACTGGTAATCTTCATCGGCTTCGTCCTTGATTACATCGACGATATCGTCAATGGTAATTCGGCCTACCAAACGCCCCAATTCGTCCACTACCGGAATAGCTTCTAAATCGTATTTTTGCATGATACGCGCCACCTCAACATCTTCGGTATCCACATTTACATAATTCAATTTTCGGATGTACACATCGTTAATTGGTGTTCTGGAAGAAGTAGTCAATAAATCTTTAAGTGACAAACGTCCTTTCAAACGGTCTTCGTCGTCCACCACATAAATAGAATGCACTCTTGAAATATTTTCAGCCTGAATGCGCATTTCTTTGACACAAGTCAATACATTCCAGTTTTCGTTGACCTTAACCAACTCCTTGTGCATGATTCCGCCGGCAGTGTCTTCGTCATAACGAAGCAAATCCACAATATCTTTGGCGTGTTCAACGTCTTGCAATTCCGAAATTACTTCGGCTTTAATATCTTGGGATAACTCGGCAATAATGTCCGCAGCATCGTTCGTTTCTAACTCGTCAAGCTCCTCAGCAATTTCTTTTGGAGAAAGTCGTTTTAGGATATTTTCACGTAAATCGTCCTCTAATTCCAAAAGAATTTCGGCCGTTTTATCACTATCTAAAACTTTAAAAATATAGGTAGCCTGTTCAAAATCAAGCTCATCTAAAACTTCGGCAATATCAGCATGGTGCATATCATTCAACAAAACTTCCAGCTGTTGGTCGTTTTTTGATTGAATGAGTTGCTCTAATTCTTGGATTAGTTCTTTGCTGATTTTAAATTCCATCGGCTTCGATTTTTTGAGTGAGTGCTATAAAGTCTTCAACACTAAGTTGTTCTGGGCGAAGATCTAAAATTGTGTCTTCTCTTAAATTATCTGACAAATTTAAGATTTTTAAACTGTTACGCAAGGTTTTTCTACGTTGCTGAAAGGCAGTTTTTACCACCGTGAAGAATAATTTTTCGCCACAAGGCAAACTAAAGTCTTCTTTACGTCGCAAACGCATAACCCCTGATTTTACTTTTGGTGGCGGATCAAAAACATGTTCATCTACCGTAAACAAGTATTCGGCATGATAAAACGCTTGTGCCAAAACCGATAAAATACCGTAAGCTTTACTTCCTTTTTTCTCGCAAATACGCTGTGCTACTTCCTTTTGAAACATGCCTGAAAACTCTGGGATTTGGTGACGAAATTCCAAAGTTCTAAACACAATTTGCGTCGAAATATTGTATGGAAAATTCCCGATAATAGCGTATTGTTTTCCTTCAAAAACCTCGTTACAATCGTATCGAAGAAAGTCTTTTGAAATGATTTTATCTTTCAATTTCGGATAATTCGAGTCCAAATACGCCACCGATTCCGTATCGATTTCAATTACGTAAGTAGTGGTGGGTTTGTCCAATAAATATTTGGTCAAAACACCCATTCCAGGTCCTATTTCTAACACATCATTGTACCCTTCCAAACTCAACGTATCGGCAATCGCCTTAGCAATGCTTTCGTCTTTTAAGAAATGTTGTCCGAGATGTTTTTTAGCTTTTACTTTTTCCATTGAGTCATTGCGAGGCACTACGCCATCTCGCTGTTTATTTTAATTGTGTTCAGAAATTAGCTCTAGTTCCGTTCTAAAAGCCAGCATTTTTTCGCCAAATAACTGGTAACTTTCTTGACGAAATCGGGGTGCATCTTCTGTATAATATTTTTCTAAAGTCGCTTTACTATCCGTCGTAAATTGGATAGAATAGGTAGTTCCACCCATTTCTTCTTCAATCAAAACTTTCACAATCTTAGCCGAAGAAAATTTCCCTGTCGCCAAAATCGCCGGAATTCGTGTCTGCTGCATCCATTGTAACCATTGGTCTTGAACGCTTTCGTGTATGTTAACTGTTACGTTGTAAAGTATCATTTTTTTCAGTTTATAAGTTTATAGTTTATGGGGTTAATAGTTTATGGGTTATTCTTAACCAAATAAACTAATAAACATATAACCCATTAAACACATAACCTTTTTTACAAATTACTATCTCCTCTTAATTCTCTAAATTTTCGCCTTGCCTCCACAAAATAAATACTGTCTTGGTGGTTGAAAATTATTTTTTCATACAATGGCTTCGCTTTGTCGGGCAATTGCAATTGATTTTTATACAATTCTGCCGAAAAATAAAGTGCTTCATCTACATAAATTCCGTCTGAATGCTGCTCTATTATATTTTGATATTGGGGCAAAGCCAAAGAAAATTCACCTATTTTCTCGTATAATTTACCCAATCGCAACAGAGTAACTGCCTCTATTTCTTGTCCTTTGTATTGTTTCAAAATGGCCTGAAAAGCTTGAATGGCTTCCTGATTTCGATTTTGGTATTCCAAATAATCCGCTTTGGCGAAAGATTTCAATGCCACTTGTGTCGAATCGGCTACGGTATTGTCATTGATGAGCAAAAAATACTCCAAAGCGTCATTGGCAATCAGTTGTGTACTCGCCGATTTCAACTCTTTGAATTGTTTCAACGCCCATTCTAAATCGGTTTTGAAATAACTCGTTTTGGCCGCTTTCAAACTCGCTTCGTGTGCCACGGCATCGTTCTTCAAATCGTTTTCAATTTGCGAATAATACAACAACGCCTGATTGAATTTGGCTTCGTACAACAAAATATCAGCCAATTCCATTTTAGCTTTCGCCATTTCGTATTCATCCAACTGCAATTCCAATGCGGCACGAACAATTGTCTTGCCTGCTTCGGGCTTTTTTAAATTGAATGTCAAAAAATGCGCCTGCATCAGCTGCAAAGATAAGGTAAAAGGACTGATTCCGTATTTCGAAATCAGAGCTGATAATTCTGTTTCAAGATTGGGCCAGTCTTTTTCGGAAGTCGTGTCGATTTTGACTTGCATCAAATACGTATTAGCTTGTACCAACAATTCAATTTCAGAGGTGTTTTCTAAAACAAATTCCAAAATGGTTGTGGCAGTGGTATCGTCTTTCTCATCAATCGCCAATTGTGCCAAATTAATAATGGCATTTAGCGATTCAGGATTGCGTTTGTAAATGGCTTTTTCTTGAATAAAGGCTTTTCCAAATTCTTTTTGCTGGGTGTAAAACCAACTCAAAAATTGGTTCCAATACACATCTTGATTTTTTTGGGTTCGAGTAATTAATGCTTTACGCAAATTGGCCGAAAATCCTGCATCGCCTTCATCAGTCATAAAACGCGAAAATTGATTTTGAATCAAAATTGTACTTTCTTGATGGACAAAAGCCTCGTCTAAGAAAGTACTAATCATCATATCGGTATTGCCTAATTGACCATACAACAAGCCCATTTGGTAGTTGAAATTGAAATTAGGTTGCAGTTGCACTGCCGTTTTATAGGCTTGTAACGCATAGTCCAACAAGACTTTTTTCTCAAAAGAATTGGCAATTCCATACACTTCGTTTGGGTTGGATTTGATTTTAGCCAAGGCTTGTTCAAAATACTTTTGGGCTTTCTCGTCCTGTTGTTGGATTTTGAAATTATAACCCAGTTCTACCAAAAGCGAACTTTGTTTGTACTTGTTCAATCGGGTTTGAATGGCTTTTTCGGCAACCTCAAATTGTTTTAGTTGTTGGTAACAATCAATGGTTCTAATGAAGTATTGGTAATTTTGAGGGACAGATTGTAAAAGTTCTTCGTAACTGATTTTGGCTTTTTCAAAATCGCCTTTGTCGTAATAGTATTGAGCTAATTGCTCATTTTGGGAGAAACCAATTAATGAAAAAAACAAGCTGATATGTAGTAGTAGTTTTTTCATTTAATAATTCTAAATTGGTCTAGAGATTTCGCAAATTCCCTTTAATATTGATCCATTAAGAGATTCATTTGAATCCCTTAATGCTCAAAAAATAGTTAGTTTATAATATCAAACCCACAATACGGACGCAATACTTCTGGAATTACAATCCCTTCTGGTGTTTGGTAGTTTTCTATAATGCCTGCCAAAACTCTTGGCAAGGCCAATGAACTTCCGTTTAAGGTGTGTGCCAATTGGTTTTTTCCGTCTTTGTCTTTAAAACGCAATTTCAAACGGTTCGCTTGGAAAGTCTCAAAATTAGACACAGAAGAAATTTCCAACCAACGATCTTGTGCCGTAGAAAATACTTCAAAGTCATAAGTCAATGCCGAAGTGAATCCCATATCACCACCACACAAACGTAAAATTCTGTAGGGTAATTTTAGTTCTTGCAAAATATTTTTCACATGTTCTACCATCCCGTCTAACGCTTCGTAGGATTTGTCTGGATGCTCTACGCGAACAATTTCTACTTTGTCAAATTGGTGCAAACGGTTCAATCCACGTACATGCGCCCCATAAGAACCCGCCTCACGACGGAAACAAGGCGTGTATGCCGTACACAAAATTGGCAATTCGCTTTCGTTCAAAATCACATCACGAAACAAATTGGTCACCGGAACTTCTGCCGTTGGAATCAAATACAAATCGTCGATAGTCGAATGGTACATTTGCCCTTCTTTATCGGGTAATTGTCCTGTTCCGTAGCCTGATGCTTCATTTACCAAATGCGGCACTTGCATTTCTTTGTAACCTGCTGCGGTATTTTTATCTAAGAAATAGTTGATTAAAGCACGTTGCAAACGCGCTCCTTTTCCTTTGTACACTGGGAAACCAGCTCCTGTAATTTTCACCCCCAACTCAAAGTCGATGATGTCGTATTTTTTTACCAATTCCCAATGCGGTTGCGCTCCTTCGTGCAAAACAGGAATAGTCCCTTCTTCAAAAACGTTTAAGTTTTCTTCTGGGGTTTTTCCTTCCGGAACAATGTCAGCTGGTAAATTAGGTAAGGTGTATAATTTTTGCGTTAATTCTTCGGCTAAAGCTTCTGCTTTCTCCCCCAAATCTTTACTTTTCTCTTTTAAAGCAACGGTCTTTTCTTTTAAAATAGCAGCTTTTGCTTTTTCGCCACCTTTCATCAATTCGCCAATGTCTTTGGACAATTTATTAGATTCGGATAAAGTGTTGTCTAATTCCACTTGGGTAGCACGACGTTGCTCGTCTAATTGAACTACTTCGTTCACAATTTCTTTGGCATCCATGTTTCTTTTTGCCAAAGCTTTGATTACTTTTTCCTGATTCTCTCTAATAAATGCAATTTGTAACATAGCTTGATTTTTATAACTCTCTGTAATTTTTTGCGCGTTGCGCACGCAAATTTAAGGAAATGTTTGCTAAGAACGAGACAAAGTTTAGAGTTTTCCGAAGGTTGGTTTAAGGCTTCCAGCCTTTTGAAGGCTGGAAGCCTTGGTTGTACCTATGATAAAAAAAGTTATTTTTGCACTCATTCTGAATTCATTTCAGCATTATTAAACTGTTATTATGTTAGAAAATCCAACAAGATATACCATTACGGCAGCCTTGCCTTACACTAACGGACCAATTCACATTGGCCATTTAGCGGGGGTTTACGTGCCTTCGGACATTTATTCTCGCTATCTACGATTGCAAGGAAGAGACGTGTTGTTTGTTTGCGGTAGCGACGAACACGGCGTAGCCATTTCGATGAAAGCCAAAAAAGAAGGAATTACGCCTCAGGAAGTAATCGATAAATACGATGGCATCATCCGTAAATCGTTTGTTGATTTTGGGATTTCGTTTGATAATTATTCTAGAACTTCGGCTAAAATTCATCACGAAACGGCTTCGGAATTCTTTATAACGTTGTATGACAAAGGCGATTTTATTGAAGAAGTAACTGAGCAGTTGTATGATGCTAAAGCGGATCAATTCTTGGCAGACCGATTTGTAACCGGAACTTGTCCAAAATGCAGTAATGAAGAAGCTTATGGCGACCAATGCGAAAAATGTGGTTCTACTTTAAACGCTACGGATTTAATCAATCCGAAATCAACTATTACAGGAGAAACGCCGGTTTTGAAATCGACTAAACACTGGTTTTTACCTTTGGATCGTTACGAAGAATTTTTGAAAGAATGGATTCTCGTTGGACATAAAAACGATTGGAAACCCAACGTGTACGGTCAAGTAAAATCCTGGATCGATGGGGGATTAGAGCCTCGTGCGGTAACTCGTGATTTGGATTGGGGAATTGACGTACCGGTTGCAGGTGCCGAAGGAAAAAAATTATACGTTTGGTTTGATGCGCCTATTGGCTACATCTCTGCTACAAAAGAATGGGCAGCACGCGAAGGAAAAAATTGGGAACCCTATTGGAAAGACCAAGGAACTAAATTAGTTCACTTTATTGGGAAAGATAATATTGTGTTTCACTGTATCATTTTCCCTGCGATGTTGAAGGCCGAAGGAAGTTATATTTTACCTGATAATGTGCCTGCAAATGAGTTCTTGAACTTGGAAGGTAATAAATTATCGACTTCTAAAAACTGGGCGGTTTGGTTGCACGAATATTTGGAAGAATTTCCAAATCAGCAAGACGTATTGCGTTATGCTTTGACTTCGAATGCACCAGAAACTAAAGACAATGACTTTACTTGGAAAGATTTCCAAGCGAGAAATAACAACGAACTCGTAGCGATTTTTGGTAACTTTATCAATCGTGTGGTAGTTCTAACTAACAAATACTACAACGGAATTGTTCCTGCTCCGAATGAATTTTCGGAAGTGGACGAACAAACTTTAGTCGAGCTAAAAGCGTATCCAGCGGTGATTTCAAGTTCAATTGAAAGATACCGTTTTAGAGAAGCTTTGGGCGAAATGATGAATGCCGCTCGTTTAGGAAATAAATATTTGGCCGACGAAGAGCCTTGGAAAGTCATCAAAGACAATCCAGAGCGAGTACAAACTCAGATGTATGTGGCCTTGCAAATTGCGGCTGCTTTGAGTGCGCTTTGCGAACCATTTTTGCCTTTTACAGCTAAAAAATTAAGCCGCATTTTGAAAATAGAGGAGCCGTTGAACTGGAATTCAATTACAGAAAACAGCGACTTACTTCCTTCAGGGCACCAAATTGGCGAAGCGGAATTGCTTTTTGCCAAAATAGAAGACGAAGAAATCCAAAAACAAATCAATAAATTGGAAGCAACAAAAACAGCGAATAAGGCCGAGATTGCTTCGTCCCTCGCAATTACCGAACCACAAAAAGAAGCGATTCAATTTGAGGATTTTGCCAAAATGGATTTGCGCGTGGGAACGATTTTGGAAGCCGAGAAAATGCCAAAAGCCAACAAACTTTTAATCTTAAAAGTAGATACTGGAATTGACGTTCGCACCATTGTTTCGGGAATTGCCGAGAGTTTTGCGCCGCAAGATATTATTGGTAAAAAAGTCACTGTTTTAGTGAATTTGGCTCCAAGAAATCTTCGTGGAGTAGAAAGTCAAGGAATGATTTTGATGACCAACAATGCAGAAGGAAAATTAGTTTTTGTAAACCCAGATGCTGAAGGTGTTGGGAATGGTGAGACGATTAATTAGTACAACACGAATTTCACGAATTTCCACAAATTAGTTTTGTAAAAATTAGTGAAGTCTGTCTTTAAAATAAAATTATGCAACCGAAGATAATAGCTTTTGACGCCGACGACACGCTTTGGCACAACGAACCCTACTTTGATGAGGCGCAAGATAAATTTTGTGAATTATTCGGTGGTTATGCTTCAAAACAAGAGTTATTAAGACTTATTTTAAATCATCAAATAACCAATTTACCTTTGTACGGTTTCGGGATTAAGGCATTTACATTGTCTATGATTGAATCGGCTTTAGAATTGACGAATCATAGTATATCAGGACAAAACATTGAAAAAGTCCTTCAAATTGGAAAAGAGCTATTACAAAAACCTGTGGAATTATTGCCTGATGTAATTTCGGTTTTGGAGGAATTAAAAGGAACTTACAAGTTAATCGTTGCCACCAAAGGCGACTTGAAAGACCAACATCGAAAATTACACGAATCTGGAATTGGTGCTTACTTTCATCATATTGAAGTGATGAGCGATAAAACTGAATTGGATTACGAAAAAATGTTAGGTCGTTTGGATTGCCAAGCAGCCGATTTTTTAATGATTGGAAATTCACTAAAATCAGATGTGTTACCGGTTTTGAATATTGGCGGACACGCCATCCATATTCCGTACCATACCACTTGGGAATACGAACAAATCGATTTTGAGATTGAACACGAGAATTTCCGTGCTTTTGAAAAAATAACGGAAGTATTGCAATTGCTATAACAAAACGAATTTCACGAATTTCACAAACGGGAAAATCTATAGAAATAATGAAACAAAAACTCGACCTCAATTCTTGGAACCGAAAAGAACATTTTTTGTTTTTCAAACAAATGGAGGAGCCTTTTTATGGCATTACTACTATAATAGATTGTACTCAAGCGTATGTCAAAGCAAAAGCGCTTGGTGTTTCATTTTTCAGCTATTACCTTCATAAAACCTTAAGCGCAGTAAATGCGGTGGAGAATTTCCGTTACCGCATTATCGAAGATGAGGTTTATATTTTTGATGTGATTGATGCCTCGGCAACCGTTATGCGAGAAGACACCACATTTGGATTTTCATACATGCCTTTTACTGAGGATATCAATGAATTTACTCAAATAGTACAGACTGAAATCGAACGCATGCAAACTACAACGGGGGTTTTTACTAGAGAATATCCTGAAAATTTAATTCATTTTTCGGCTTTGCCGTGGATTAATTTTACTTCATTGTCTCATGCCAGAAGTTTTACTTGGCCAGACAGTTGTCCTAAAATTTCTATTGGAAAATTAACGGATGAAAATGGTAAAAAATCAATGCCAATATCCGTTCATGTGCATCATGGTTTAGTCGATGGGTATCATGTAGGGTTGTTTATTGAGCAATTGCAGCAATTTATGAACGAATAAAAAAAGCACAAAGTCTTTTGAACTTTGTGCTTTTTTAGTTTGTGGGGAAAATTTATTTACCCAACAACAGCACTTCGTTAACCACTATATCCGTTACATAACGTTTTTCTCCATTTTTATCCTCATAAGTGCGGTGTGTTAATTTGCCTTCAATGCCTATTTCTTTTCCTTTGGTTACGTATTTTTCTATAATTTCAGCTGTCTTACCCCAAGCAGTTACACGATGCCATTCTGTTTGCTCCACCTTATCCCCGTTGTCTTTGTAATAAACATCATTTGTTGCGATAGTGATAGTGGCTACTTTTTTTCCACCTTCTAAGTTTTTTACTTCAGGATCTTGTCCTACTCTTCCGATTAATTGTACTCTGTTTTTCATGGCGTATAAATTTAAATAGTTAAAATAAAATGAGTTAACTGATTCGTTTCAATCAACAGTGCAAAGATGGGGTGGGTTCCAAAAATTATTCGGTAACTAACTATTTACTTTCGGTTGTAACTATTTGTAAGCATTTGTAAATGGAAAATAATTTATATATTTGATTGATTTTAAATATATTTATTGCGCATTATATACTATTTTAAGTCAAAAAATCCCAATCTTATGAATAAAAGCTGTTTAGAATGCGGAGATAAAATTATTGGCCGTGAAGACAAAAAATTTTGCAGCGATGGCTGTCGCAATGCATATAATAACAAAATCAATAAAGACAGCAACAATTTTATGCGCAATATCAATAACAAATTGCGCAAGAATTACCGCATTTTGTGTGAATTAAATACGGAAGGAAAATCCAAAACTACCCGAACTAAATTACTAAGTAAAGGTTTTGACTTTGAGTATTTTACCAATATATTGCAAACTAAAACCGGAAATACCTATTATTTTTTATACGATCAAGGGTATATGATTCTTGAAAATGAATATTACATGCTTGTCAAAAAAGATATATAATCCAAAACCCAAATCTGCCCTATTCTATGAAAAAAAATTACGCCTCTCTTTACAGTACGCTTTTCATTTTAGTTATTCTTGCGTTAGCCTTTTTTACTATGATGCCCCAATGGACATCGGAAGAAGAAGGTCCGCTAACCGAATTTTCTACACAAAGAGCATTCAAACAAGTAAGAGCCATCTCGCGTCAACCGCACTATGTTGGTTCTAAAAATCACGAAGAGGTCGCGCAGTATTTACTAAAAGAATTAGAAAAATTAGGATTAGAAACTTCCATTCAAGAGGGCTATACTTTGAGTGATTGGGGAAATTTGGTGAAGTCCAAAAATCTTTTGGCAAGAATAAAAGGAACCGATAGCTCTAAAGCCTTATTACTTTTATCACATTACGATAGTGCGCCACATTCGTATTCCTTAGGCGCCAGCGATGCGGGTTCGGGAGTAGCTACCATTTTAGAAAGTGTCCGAACATTTTTATACAACAAAACTCCACACAAAAACGACATCATCATTCTCTTTACAGATGCTGAAGAATTGGGTTTGAATGGCGCAGCGCTCTTTGTTACCCAGCACCAATGGGCAAAAGAAGTGGGAGTCGTTTTAAACTTCGAAGCACGAGGTTCGTCAGGTCCAAGTTATATGTTAATGGAAACCAATGGTGGAAACGCAGGATTAGTTAATGAATTTGCTGCCGCAAAAGTGCCACTTCCTGCTTCTAACTCCTTAATGTATAGCATCTATAAAATGTTGCCTAATGACACCGATTTAACTGTTTTTAGAGAACAAGGCAATATCCAAGGATATAATTTTGCTTTTATTGATGATCATTTCAATTACCACACGGCACAAGACGATAGCAAGCACCTCAACAAAAAAACACTAGAACATCAAGGAACTTATTTAATGCCGTTATTGCAGTATTTTGCAAATGCCAACTTTGACGCTACCGTTTCCAAAGAAGATTATGCTTATTTCACCCTCCCGTTTACTTTCATCAGTTATCCGTTTAGTTGGATACTACCAATGGTATTAATCGCTTTAGTGCTATTTGTACTTTTAGTATTTATAGGCGTCGGAAAGCGTATTTTGTCATTCAAGGAAATCGGAAAAGGATTTATTCCATTTTTAGGTGCGACAATCACTAGCGGATTATTGGGCTTTTACGGGTGGAAATTTTTACTTCATTTCTATCCCCAATACAACGATTTACTCAATGGATTTACCTACAACGGCCATTCGTATATTGCAGGATTTGTCTCTTTAACCATTGCGATTTGCTTCATTTTTTATCAACTTTTTTCAGATGTAAAGAAAACGATGAATCATTATGTAGCGCCGCTTTTCATTTGGCTATTGCTTAATTGTGGATTAGCCATTGGATTAAAAGGCGCTGGATTTTTAATCATTCCTGTTGGTTTTGGTTTGATTGCTTTTGGATTTTTTATTTTGACTCAAAAATCAAATGCACTTTTGAATATAATTTGCAGTATTCCGGCACTATTGATTATTGCGCCATTCATTCAAATGTTTCCTATCGGCTTAGGACTTAAAGTACTTTTTGGAAGCGCTATTTTGACTGCTTTGACTTTTGGATTACTAGTTCCGGTTTTTGGAAATTATACCAAAAAAGGAAGATGGTCATTCTTATTTTTGGCGATTGCGGGTATCTTTTTTGCGAAAGCACATGTAACATCTGGATATGAATTAGGCAAAGCCAAATCCAACAGCTTGCTCTACATTTATAATGCTGAAACCAAAAAGGCCAATTGGGTTACTTATGACACCAATTTAGATGATTGGACGAAAAGTTATTTGGGCAACCAACCTAAATCGGCCGATTTTATGCAAGCAGTACCTTTGTTTAGCAAATACAATTCAGGATTTACCTATGCTGCCGAAGCGCCTGTAAAAGACTTAGCTACGCCAACGATTGAATTTTTAAAAGATGAAATTGTTGGCAATCAACGAGAATTAAAAATTAAAATTACACCGAATCGAAATGTAAACCGCTACGATATTTTTGCTTCAGAAGAAATGATTTTGAATAATTTCAAAGCTAACGGAGCTCAAGCTATTGGACAAAAAGGCATCAAATACGAACGTAAAAGAGGGAAGAAAATATTGAGCTATTATGTAGTAGCGAACGAAGCTTTAGAAATAGAATTTAGTATTGACGCTACTGCTCCATTTGATATGGAATTATTAGAAAGTTCCTTCGACCTAATGCGAAACCAATTGTTTCGAATGATTAAACGACAAAACTGGATGATGCCAACGCCATTTGTTTTGAATGATGCCGTTGTAATTCAGAAAAAAATTGTTCCAACTCCAGTGGTGAAAACTGTAGTAAAAAAAGTTATTGAAAGCACTCCAGTTCAAGATAGTATATCGGAACCAAAACCTGAAATTGAACCTGAAACTACTCCAATTCTCTAAGCTAACTATGACACAAATCAGCATTTTAGGTTGTGGCTGGCTGGGACTTCCTTTGGCGAAAGCCTTATTAAAAAAAGGATTTTTGGCAAAGGGCTCTACTACTTCAATAGAGAAAATATCCGTTTTAGAATCAGCAGGAATTGCGCCATTTATAATTCGGTTAGAGGAAGAAAAAATCAGTGACTCCATAACTGATTTTTTGGCTGATAGCCAAATCTTAATTATAGACATCCCACCAAAATTAAGAGGCAATTCTAGCGAGAATTTTGTTGCCAAAATAGCGACTTTAATTCCTTTTGTTGAAAACTCAACCATTGAAAAAGTGCTTTTTGTGAGTTCGACTTCGGTTTATGGTGAGGACAATGAATTGGTTACAGAAGCAACTCCTTTGAATCCTGATTCAGAAGGCGGACGTCAATTAGCAATTGTAGAAAGTCTATTGCAAAAAAACAGTTGTTTTGAAACGACCATTTTACGTTTTGGAGGATTAATTGGTGAAGATCGAAATCCAGTTCGGTTTTTATCCGGGCGAGAAAATATTGAAAACCCCAATGCGCCGATTAACTTAATCCATCAAGAAGATTGTATTGGCATTATTGAAAAAATAATCGAATTGGATTCTTGGAACAAAACCTACAATGCAGTCGCGCCATTCCATCCGACTAGAAAAGAATATTATACTCAAAAAGCAATCGATTTGAATTTGGCTTTGCCTAAATTTGTACCTTCAAACACAATGGCAGGAAAAACTATATTGAGTGATACATTGATAAACTCTTTGCAGTATTCCTTTATTAAACCAACATTATAAAGTGAGAACCCGAATAAAAAACGCTTTTTCAAACCAGATCAAAACAATTGGGTTGCCGTTTTTGGCACTTTTCTGGGTCAGCATCATTTGGGGTACCACTTGGATTGCTTCCAAAGAAGGCGTAAAACACATGCCTGCTTTACAGTTGGTAGCTATTCGCCAATTTATTGGAGGCGTTATTTATATTGGCTATTTCTTATTGAAAAAAACCCCTTGGCCGGAAGGCAAACAATGGAAATTCATTCTGATTTTGAGTGTGCTTAATTTTGTATTAAGTAACGGGCTCAGCACTTGGGGTGTGAAATACATAAGTAGTGGTTTAGGCGCAATTATTGGTGCCTTGGTACCATTATGGGTGGTCATAATTAGTTTTTTCAGAGGCGAACGATTAGCTCGATTAGCCATTGTAGGATTAATTGTAGGTTTTTCAGGGATTTGTGTGGTCTTTTACGATCATTTGAATGATTTCTTCATTGCTGATTTTCGTTTTGGAATATTCCTCTCTATTGTCGCTACGCTGACTTGGGCTTTTGGAACTTTATACACTAAGAAAAAAGCGGCTAGTTTTAATCCGTATTTTGGATTGGGATTGCAAATGTTTATTTCGAGTATTTTACTTTTTGCCTTTACAGGCGCAACAGGAACCTCTGTAAGTTTGTCTGAAATTCCAGCTATATCGTGGTGGTCTATTGCTTATTTGGTTTTGTTTGGCTCCGTATTTACTTTTATTGCCTTCATTTATGCCTTGCAGCGTTTACCATCAGAAATTAGCAGTATTTATGCTTATGTAAATCCAATCGTTGCGGTATTGTTAGGAACAGTTATTTTTAACGAACCGCTCACTATTCCAATAATAATTGGCGGCAGCATCACATTAATTGGATTGTATTTGGTTAATAAATCCATGAGAAAAAGTTAAATTTAAAAAATATGATTACCAATATTGAAATTAAAGAAATGCCAAAAACAGATTGGGCATTTGTCACTCATATTGGAGTGGAAGGATTGGATGCAGCTTATGGAAAATTACTCCAATGGGCAATTCCTAAAGGTCTTGTAGGTAATGATTTAAAAATGGGTCGGATTTATCATGACAGCTTTAAAATAACTGATCCGGCTAAAGTAAGAATGAGTGCTTGTGTTTTACTGCAAGAACCTATTCAAACTAATGGGGAAATAGGTTTGGTATCTATCCCAAAAGGTAAATGTATCGTTGGTCATTTTGAAATACCACCTCATGAGTTTGGTAAGTCTTGGCAATCCCTTTTTATTTGGATGAAAGAAAATGGATATGCAAAAGCAGACCAAAATCCTTATGAAATTATGCATAATGATTTCAATGAACATCCAGAGAAAAAATGTATTGTGGACTTATGTATTCCTATCGAATAAAAACAAAAAAACCGATTATTGCTAATCGGTTTTTTTGTATTCAATAATTCTGATTACCAAATTTTAACTCGCTTTTCAGGAGCAATATACATTCCGTCAGTAGGCTTGATGTTGAACGCTTCATAAAAGGTATCTACATTTTGTAATGGTACATAAGCACGATACATTCCTGGTGAATGGGGGTCGGTTTTTACTTGACTTTTCAAAGCCTCGTCTCTCATTTTTGAACGCCAAATAGTTGACCAAGAAATAAAGAAACGTTGTTCTGGAGTATATCCATCAATTAAACCTGGATTTCCGTTTTCTTTCAAATACAATTGCAATCCATCATACGCCGCATTCACACCGCCTAAATCTCCAATGTTTTCTCCTAAAGTAAATTTACCATCTACAAAAGTCCCTGGCAGTGGCTGTAACTGACTGTATTGTGCTGCCAAAGCTCCTGTTAATGCTGTAAATTGTTTTAAATCGTCTGCTGTCCACCAATCAACTAAATTACCATCAGCATTGTATCTTGAACCTGAATCGTCAAATCCATGGGAAATTTCATGACCAATTACTGCTCCAATTCCACCATAATTTACAGCTTCATCCGCTTGATAATTATAAAATGGCGGTTGTAAGATTGCTGCTGGGAATACAATCTCGTTGTACGAAGGGTTGTAATACGCATTTACCGTTTGTGGAGACATCCCCCATTTTTCTTTATTAACAGGTTTTTTAAGTTCTGCAATATTCTCGTTGTAAGACCATTTCGAAATATTTTTTACGTTCTCAAAATAGCTTCCCTCTTCTTCAGGAGACTTAATCGTTAATGCCGAATAATCTTTCCATTTATCAGGGTATCCAATTTTAACTCTTGATTTGTTCAATTTAGCTATCGCACTTTTCTTTGTCTCTTGCGACATCCAAGCCAAATTATTGATTCTGTTTTCAAAAGCTAAGAATACATTTTTGATCATTTTCTCTGCTTTAGCTTTGGCTTCAGCAGGGAATTTTTTCTCAACATATAATTTTCCTAAAGCTTCTCCCGTAGCCCCGTTAATAACTTGAAGTGCGCGTTCTTGAAGTGGTCTTTGTTTAACAGCTCCCGTTAAGGTTTTTCCATAAAACTCCCAATTCGCAGTTTCCAATTGTGTAGACAACAAACTGGCTGATTTGTTTAAAAGTGTCCAACGCATATAGGCTTTCCAATCGGCTACTTTATTTTCTTTCAAAATAGTTTCTAAAGCCACTAAGTATTTTGGTTGCGCAACAATTAATGAATCTGTTTTTGGTAAACCAATTTGAGTTAAATAAACATCCCAGTTAATTGATGGCGTCAATTTTTGCAAATCACTTACCGTCATTGGATTGTACGATTTTCTTCTGTCTCTGCGTTCCACTCTATCGAAGCGAGGTTTAGACATCGCTGTTTCTAGAGCTAGAATTCTATCTGCATTTGCTTGTGCCTCGGCTGGTTTTTCTCCAAGCAATTGTAGCATTTTAGTTAGATGAAGTAGGTATTTGGCACGTTTCTCTTTAGAATCAGCATCTTCAGAAACATAATAATCTCTGTCAGGCAAACCAACACTTCCAGGACCTACATTAATCACATTTCTATTACTGTTTTTAGCATCAACTCCAACACCTACTCCAAAAAAACCTATTCCGCCTTGAGGCGCCATTTGAATTAACAATGCCTGTAAATCGGCCGTGTTTTTTACTGCATTGATTTTAGCTAAATACGGTTTAAGCGGAGAAATTCCTTGCTTGTTTCTAGTAACCGTATCCAATATAGATTTGTACAAGTTAATTGCTTTACCTTGATCTGTATTCGACTTATAAATAGGGTTTTTTGTCGCCTCATTTAATATGATTAAGGCATCTGTATCTGTTTTTTGACGCAATTCATCAAAACTTCCCCAACGTGTTTTATCGTTTGGAATTTGAGTATTGTCTAACCAGGTTCCATTAACGTATCTAAAGAAATCGTCTGTTGGTTTTACCTTTGTATCCATAAAGTTTACATTGATTCCTGGCTCTTTTTTCGCAGTGTTGTCTTGGGCTTGAACACTCGATGTAACAATTAAAGCTGGGATCACGAAAAGAACAGCATTCGAAAATAATTTTTTCATTGTTTTTAATTTTTAGTGATAAACAAATCTATTGAATAATTTTTAAAGATTTGAATTACACGCTTTTTTTTAATGCTATCGATATGGTAAATGCCTTTATGATTTTCGTATTTTTGTTCCAAATTTTAAAAATGAAAGCTTTTTTACACCATTATCGTTTCTTTTTTATTGGGTTAATCGTTTTTTCGATAATTACGATTTCCTTGTTTTACTCGGCATTAAAACCTGCCAAAACCTTACCTATATATAATCCTTCAGATGTTAATCCAGAATTAGTAGACAGCACGGTACAATACATTAGTAAATACCATACCATTGCTGACTTTTCTTTTGTCAACCAAAACGGAAAAACCATAACTCAAAAAGAGTATGAGGGTAAAATTTATGTTGCCGATTTCTTTTTCACGACTTGTGGTTCTATTTGTCCAAAAATGACCGCTAATTTAGAAGAAGTTCAAAAAGCAATTAGCAACAATCCTAAAGTCATGTTACTTTCGCACACCGTTTTTCCTGAAACGGATAGTGTACCTGTTTTAAAACAATACGCTATTAAACACCATGTCAACGATAGCAAATGGAATCTAGTGACTGGAGATAAAAAAGCCATTTATACTATGGCACGAAAATCCTATTTAGCAGTGAAATTAGGAAAACCGGAAGAACTGTATGATATGGTACATACCGAAAACTTTGTATTAGTGGACCAAAAAAGACGTGTGCGTGGTTTCTATGACGGAACGAATAAAGAAGACGTTCAACGCCTAATTGATGACATTGCATTTTTGTCGGAACAATAAATCGCATTTTCTCTTAATTTTAGTATAAAAATGATATTTATCATTTGGTTTAGTATTAAAATCTGTACTTTTGCAATCTTAATTCAATCTAAATAAGACTTGCAAACCACATTAAACCTACTCAAAAAAGGCGATAAAGCAATTATCAAAGAATTTGATATTGATGCTGTTCCCTTGAAATTATTGGAGATGGGTTGTTTGCCGGGTAATGTGGTTGAATTACTTCAAATTGCTCCTTTTGGCGATCCACTGTATTTAAACATTAATGGCTCGCATGTAGCTATTCGAGTAGAAACTGCCAAAGAAATCGAAGTTGATTTAATTGAAAACCACTAATGTTAAGTAGTCACAACATCAATGTCGCGTTAATTGGAAATCCTAATGTAGGGAAAACTTCGGTTTTTAACCAACTAACAGGTTTGAATCAACAAGTGGGAAATTATCCCGGAATTACGGTGGAGAAAAAGATTGGGTTTTGCAAATTACCCAATAATTACAAAGCCAATATTCTTGACTTGCCTGGAACCTACAGCTTGAATGCCAGTTCCATTGATGAGAATGTGGTGATTGAGTTATTGTTGAACAAAAACGACAAATTATATCCTGACGTAGCCTTAGTAGTAACTGATGTTGAGAATTTAAAACGAAACTTACTTCTTTTTACTCAAATAAAAGACTTGGAAATCCCCACCATTCTAGTCATTAATATGGCTGACAGAATGAAGCACAATGGTATTTCATTAGACATTCCTTATTTAGAAGAAAAGCTACAAACCAAAATTGCCTTAGTGAGTTCGAGAAAAGGAACTGGCATTGAAGAACTAAAACAATTAATTGTCAATTACAAATCGCTCCCAAAAGAGCCTTGTTTAAATGCTTCTTCTATTGATCCTGTCTATTTTGAAAACTTACGCAAAACATTTCCTAACCAATTGTTATACAAATTATGGTTAGTAATTACTCAAGATGTTAATTTCTTGAACTTAGATCGAAATGAAATCCGAAATTCATTTACTAAATCCCATTCGGATTTAAAACGATTACAACAAAAAGAAACCATTAAGCGCTATCAATTCATCAATGATGTATTGAAAGAGGGACTTAAAATTGATACCACTGTTGCCAAAGATTTTCGTTCTGTTTTAGATCGAGTCCTTACTCACAAAGTATGGGGTTATGCGATTTTCTTTTTCATTCTTTTTGGAATTTTTCAATCCATTTTTGAATGGTCTAAAATTCCGATGGATTTTATTGACAGTACATTTGCTTCATTGAGTGCTTTGGCAAGCGACCAATTACCTGCTGGTGTTTTGACTAATTTAATTGCCCAAGGAATTATTCCGGGTATTGGAGGCATCCTAATTTTTATTCCACAAATTGCTTTTCTTTTTATGTTCATTTCCATTTTGGAAGAGAGCGGCTACATGAGCCGAGTAGTTTTTTTAATGGACAAAATCATGCGTAAGTTTGGCTTATCTGGAAAAAGTATTGTGCCTTTGATTTCAGGAACTGCCTGTGCAATTCCAGCGATAATGGCTACACGAAATATCGAAAATTGGAAAGAACGATTGATTACAATTTTAGTAACGCCATTTACAACTTGTTCTGCAAGACTTCCTGTTTATGCTATTATTATTGCTTTGGTAATTCCTGATACTCGTGTATTTGGAATCATCAATATGCAAGGATTGACACTAATGTTGTTGTACTTACTTGGTTTTGGAATGGCAATATTCTCAGCTTATATTTTAAATTCGATTTTAAAAATAAAAGGCAAAACCTACTTTGTAATCGAAATGCCAAATTATAAATTGCCGTTATTCAAGAATGTAGCTATTAATGTAATCGAAAAAACCAAAGCGTTTATTTTTGGTGCAGGTAAAATCATTTTAGCCATTTCTATTGTTTTATGGTTTTTAGCCTCTTATGGTCCTGGTGAAAAATTCAATAATGCTGAAAAAATTGTAATTGAAAAAAACAGCGCTAAACCTTTAGAAGAAACCGAACTACAAAATGCTATTGCTTCGCAAAAATTAGAAAACTCCTATATCGGAATTATGGGAAAAACTATCGAGCCTGTAATTTCTCCTTTGGGTTACGATTGGAAAATTGGCGTAGCGATTATTAGTTCATTTGCTGCTAGAGAAGTGTTTGTTGGAACATTGGCTACAATATATAGTGTAGGAGATAGCGATAATGACACTACCATTAAAAACAAAATGCAAGCTGAAATTCACCCAGAAACAGGCCAAAAAATATTCAATTTTGCCTCGGGTATATCCTTATTATTGTTTTATGCTTTTGCTATGCAATGCGCCAGCACCATTGCCATTACTAAAAAAGAAACCAACTCTTGGAAATGGCCTTTGGGACAATTAATTTTCATGAGCGGTTTGGCCTATCTCGTTGCCTTAATTGCCTATCAAATTTTAAATTAAAATTTCTTTATTTATATTTTGTCTAAATAAAATTAATTTTTACATTTGCAATGTAGAATTAATCTAAATAAAAATGAAGAATATAATTATCGCCTTAGCTTTCTTAACTAGCACAGCTACTATTGCCCAAAATTATCCGCTTTTTAGCACTGATACTGTGAATAAACTTGAAGCTGTCATAATTAAATCCAAACAACAAAGCCCAGAAAGAATGCCAGAGATAAAAGAAAATGTTTTATTCTCAGGTAAAAAAAATGAAGTTTTGAAACTTTCTAACATCAATGGAAACTTCACAACGAATAATGCTAGAGAAATTTTTTCAAGAATCCCTGGAGTTACCATTTGGGAAAATGAGGGATCTGGAATCCAAATTAATGTTGGGGTTCGCGGACTAAGTCCAAACAGAAGTTGGGAGTTAAATACCCGTCAAAACGGATACGACATTTCATCTGATGTATTTGGATATCCTGAGGCATATTATAATCCGCCATTAGAGGCTGTGGAAACGGTAGAATTAGTTCGTGGTGGGTCTGCATTGCAATTTGGACCTCAATTTGGAGGGATGTTAAACTATGTTTTAAAAAGAGAGACTAAAAAACCATTTTCTTTTGAAACACAAAATACAGTTGGAAGTTACGGCTTAATGAGTAGCTACAATGCCATTGGCGGAAAACACAATAAATTCTCTTATTATATCTATAATCATTCCCGTAGTGGCGATGGATGGAGAGAAAACAGCGAGTACACTGTTAGAAATACCCATGCATTCGTAGCTTATGATTTTTCTGAAAAAACGAAGTTGTCTGCTGAATACACTAATATGGATTACAAAATGCAACAAGCTGGAGGTTTGACTGATAGTCAATTCAACACCAATGCTCAAAAATCTTTAAGAGAAAGAAACTGGTTCGGTACGCCTTGGAATGTACTTGCCATTAATTTTGATACTAAACTAAACGATCGTTTTTCATCCAATACTAAATTGTTTGGGCTTGTAGGAGAACGTAATAGTGTTGGGTTTACTGCAACTCCCAATGTTGAAGATGTAATTAACCCTGCTACAAATGATTTTGCAAATAGACGTGTTGACCGTGACTATTACAAAAATTTTGGAATTGAAAATCGTAATATCTTAAAATACAAACTAGGTAATACAGATAATAATCTTGCTTTTGGGGCGCGTCTTTACAAAGCCAATACACGTCGTGTTCAAGATGGCAAAGGAACAACTGGAGCTGATTTTGATTTGTCAATTGACGGAAGGTACGGTAGAGATTTAGATTTTACTACAGAAAATGTGGCTGTTTTTGCAGAAAATCAGTTCAAGGTTTCTGAAAAATTCAGTGTTACTCCAGGTATTCGTTATGAATATATTAGAAATACAGGAGAAGGAAGATTTGGCATTAGTAATGGAAATGATGTAGCTATGCCTGTTAAATCGATAGCAAGAAACCAACCTTTGTTTGGGCTCGGAATGGAATATAAATTTAGAACTACCAATATTTACGCCAATATTACCCAAGCTTTTAGACCTGTATTGTTTTCGGATTTTACACCGCCGGCAGTGACAGATGTCATAGACCCTAATTTAAAAGATGCGAGTGGATTTAATGCTGATTTAGGATTTAGAGGAACTCATAAAAACTATTTGAATTTTGATTTTAGTTTATTTTACTTAAGCTACAATAATAGAATTGGTGGAATAAGACAATTTATTAATGATGATCCTACTAAAGGAACCTTCTTATTCAGAACCAATTTAGGAGAAACCATTAATAAAGGAATTGAAGGGTTCTTTAATTTGAATGTGACGCGCTTCTTCCAAATAGAAAAACCATACGGTAACTTGGATCTTTTTGCTTCCATTAGTTTTATTGATAGCCGTTACACTGATTTTAGTATTTTCAGTACTACTGGCTCGGCTCCAAATGTAACAATTAAAGAGACCAACCTTTCAGGAAATAGAGTGGAAAATGCGCCGAGATACATTCATAACTTTGGACTTTCTTGGGGAAATAACAACTTTTCTACCACATTACAATACAGAATGTCTGGTAAAATTTTTACAGATGCTAACAATACAGTGGCGCCTTCATCAAACGGGGTAACAGGTATTTTAGAGCAATATCAAGTAATGGATTTCTCTTCTGAATATAAGTTCTTGAAACATTACAATATTAGAGCAGGAGTAAACAATCTTTTGGATAAAAACTACGCTACAAGAAGAGCAGGAGGATATCCAGGACCTGGTATTCTTCCGGGAGAAGGACGAACTTTTTACATCTCTTTAGGAATAAAACTCTAATCTTTAACTAAGAAATAGCCAAGAAAATGGAAAACAATAGCATACAAGAAATAATTGCTTTCACTTTCTTGGCTCTATCAATTGGATTTTTGATTAAAAAATACTTTTGGAAGAAAAAAAAATCAGATAAATATTGTGGCAAGGACGATTGTGGCTGTCATTAACCCAATGCCACATCTAGCATCATCATCACAATAAATCCACCTATAAAACCTAGCGTTGCAATATCTGTATTTTGATCCTGTTGGGTTTCAGGAATCACTTCTTCAACTACTACAAAAATCATAGCGCCAGCTGCAAATGCTAAAGCATACGGCAACAAGGGTGTGAAAAAGGTAACCGCTACGGCTCCCATAACTGCTGCAATAGGTTCAACAATAGCAGAAGATTGTCCATACATAAAACTCTTCCATCGGCTCATTCCCATTCGGCGTAAAGGCATAGAAACGGCAACTCCTTCTGGGAAATTTTGAATTCCAATACCAATAGCCAAAGTCAAAGCGCCAGCAATAGAAGCTTCCGGAATTCCAGCTGCCACACCTCCAAATAAAACGCCAACTGCTAATCCTTCAGGAATATTGTGTAAGGTAATTGCCAAAACAAGTAAAGTGGTGCGTTGCCAAGGTGATTTCACCCCTTCGGTTTCCTGAAAATTAATGTGTAAATGAGGCAAGACTTTATCCAACCCAAAAATAAATAGGGCGCCTAGAAAAAAACCTATCGAAGCAGGGATTACTTTAGCAAATCCTTCTCCTCCACTCATTTCGATAGCAGGCGCTAATAAACTCCAAAAACTGGCAGCTACCATCACGCCGCCTGTAAAACCAAGCATTCCATCTAAAACTACTCTATTCATTGTTTTAAAAAAAAGAACAAATGAAGCGCCTAAAGCAGTTAAAAACCATGTAAATAGCGTAGCATATAAAGCCGCTAAAACCGGATCAATACTTTCAAAAAAATGAATTATATCTTCAAACATACTTATTGAACATAAAGATTAGTTGCTATTTTATTCGATATAGTTAACTCTTTGCCATCCAATTCGATAACAATTGAGTTGTCAAAAGATTCTTTTTCCAAAACCTTGATATGAGAACCTAAAGTAATTTTTTGTTTATTCAAATATTGTAAAAATTCTACCGAAGAATCTTTTACGCCAACGCACAGAAAAAGTTTTTGATGTGCTACTTCTGACAATAATGATTTATTAATTTTTCGAATCTCGCCTTTTTGATCCGGAATAGGATCTCCGTGAGGATCTGTATTTGGAAATCCTAAAAACGCATCGAGCCTGTTGGTTAGCTTTTCTGATTTTATATGTTCTAATTCTTCCGCAATATCATGAACTTCATCCCAAGAAAAACCTAGTTTTTCTACTAAAAAAACCTCCCATAATCGGTGTTTTCTAACAATCATTTTGGCTTCTCTAAGCCCCGTTTCAGTTAACGTTACTCCATAATATTTTTGGTGAGAAACCAAATTCTTTTCAGATAATTTTTTTACCATATCCGTCACCGAAGAGGCTTTGGTGTTGAGTACAATTGCAATCGCATTTGTATTTACCCCTTTTGGTGTACTAGATGATAAATGGTAAATCACCTTAATGTAGTTTTCTTCAGAGCTAGTCATTGAACAAATTTTTATCAAATTTAAAAAATTATTTTAGATTAATTAAAATTATTTTTAGATTTACCTAAAAATTTGATTTCAATTTGATGAAAAAACTATTGTTTTTTATTGTTGCCTTTTCTATTCAACTACATAGTCAAACAACTGACACCGTTGCAAAAAAAGAAAAAGTGAAACTAGAGCTCGACGAAGTGGTTGTTTCTGGTACGCTTAAACCAATGCGGAGATTACAAACTCCTGTCCCAGTAGAAATAATAACAGCTACATTTTTAAAACAAAATCCTACCGCAAATATCTTTGATGCATTACAAAATGTAAATGGCTTACGTCCTCAAAACAATTGTAATGTTTGTAATACTGGCGACATTCGCATCAATGGTTTAGACGGTCCCTACACGATGGTAACTATTGATGGTATGCCCATAGTGAGTGCCTTAGGAACAGTTTACGGCTTATCCGGAATACCCAACTCCATGATTGATAGAATAGAAGTGGTTAAAGGTGCCGCCTCAACTTTATATGGAAGTGAAGCAGTCGGCGGATTGATTAACATAATTACCAAAAGGCCAAAAACGGTTCCAACTATTACAGCCGATATTTTCTCTACATCCTGGTTAGAAACCAATATCGATTTAGGGTATAGAGCCAATTTTGGCAAAAAAGTAGATGCGCTAATTGGAGTAAACTATTTTAAATACAACAATCCGTTAGACAACAATAATGACAATTTCACCGACCTCTCCTTGCAGGATCGAGTTTCAATATTTTCAAAATTAAATTTTAGCAGAAAATCTCAAAAAGAGCTCAGCTTGGTTTCTCGTTATTTATATGAGGACCGATGGGGCGGTGAAATACAATGGAATAAAGGTTTTAGAGGAGGAAACCAAGTATATGGAGAAAGCATTTATACTTCTCGATACGAATTTCTTGGAAAATATGAACTCCCTGTTCAAGAAAAATTGTATTTCCAATTCTCAATTATTGGTCATGATCAAAATTCTGTATATGGTAATTCTACATTTCTTGCCAATCAAAAAATTGCTTTTGGACAATTCCTTTGGGATAAGAATTGGAAGAACAATTCATTTCTTTTTGGAAGCGCTTTCAGATACCAATACTATAATGACAATACGCCTGCTACTAACAACGCAAATCATTCTAAAATTTACAGCCTATTTGCACAAGATGAAATTACTTTTTCAGACAAAACAAGTACTCTCCTTGGACTGCGTTATGATTACAATTCAGCACATGGCTCTATAGTAACCCCTCGTTTTGCTTTTAAATACAAGCCCACTCCCAATGATATTTTACGATTCAATTTTGGAACCGGTTTTAGAGTAGTTAACCTTTTTACCGAAGATCATCAAGCATTATCTGGAGCGAGAGATGTCATATTGACCTCTAATCTTGAGCCAGAAACATCGTATAACGTAAATTTTAACTACCTGAAAAAATACAGCTTAACAAATGCTGGAGTCATTAATTTAGAATTTTCTTCTTGGTACACCTATTTTACGAATCGGATTTTTGCCAATTATGATTTGAACCCCGATCAAATTGTATACGATAATTTGAACGGCTATTCTAAAATTTTTGGGCTTAGCTCAAATGTAGATTGGATCACACCATTTGGTCTAAAAGCCAGTCTTGGCGCCAGCTATTTTGATCCTTTAACAATGCAAGACAACCAAAAATTTGTGCCCCTTTTTACAGAAAAATTTTCGCTTAACTGGGCTGTTAGTTATGAAATTCCGTCTTGGTATTTAGCCATTGATTACACTGGAAATCTCACTGGGCCAATGCGTTTGCCTCTACTTGGCCCACTTGATCCTCGTCGAGAAACTTCTCTTCCATTTAGTATCCAAAACATCCAATTTACATTTAAAAAAATTCATAATTTAGAAATCTACACGGGAATAAAAAATTTACTAAACTGGACGCCTAATCGCAACAATCCGTTTTTAATTGCTCGTGCTAACGATCCTTTTGACAAAAATGTGCAATTTGATCCTAATGGCAATGTGGTACCAACTGTTGACAATCCTTATGGTTTGACATTCGATCCAACTTATGCTTATGGCCCTAACCAAGGGATTCGCTTTTTTGCTGGACTACGATTTCATATTGACTAACATTTTAATCTTATCTTGTTTTTATTACTTATTTTTGAAACATGAAGCAATACGACTACATTTTTACCGGCTCAGGCTTATCCGCTTTAATGACGGTATCCAAAATGATTCTGTCTCAAAAATTTCAAACCAAAAGTATTTTGCTTTTGGACGAAAACGCAAAAGAAACTAACGATCGAACTTGGTGTTTTTGGGATCAAAAAGAAACTCTTTGGGAACCTTCTATTTCAAAAAAATGGGATTCGGTGTTGTTTGCTAATGCTGATTTTAAACGAAACTTAGAATTACACCCCTACCAATACAACAAAATTCAGGGATTGGATTTTTACAATCAGTTATTGGAATTGATTGCAAATCAAAAAAATATTGATTTTGTCCAAGAAAAAGTCCTTGCAATAGAAGAATCAGAAAGTATTGTTTTGGTAAAAACCGAAAGTCAAAGTTATTCTTGTAGCCAAGTTTTCAATTCGATTTATAATCCTTCATTAGTCACCAATCAGTCGAAATATCCTTTGTTGCAGCAGCATTTTGCGGGTTGGTTTATTAAAACCGAAAAGCCAATATTCAATCCCGAGCAAGCTACATTTATGGATTTTTCGGTGGCGCAAAAAGGAAACACCCGTTTTATGTATGTTTTGCCTACTTCAGAAACCGAAGCCTTGTTGGAATACACTTTGTTTTCAAAAGACTTGCTTTCAAAAGAAGAATATGAAACCGAAATCGAAAATTACATTCAAAAATTAGGTATTCAAAACTATAAAATTGTCGAAAAAGAGTTTGGAAATATCCCCATGACTTGTTACCCTTTTTGGAAACACAATACCCAAAATGTAATTAATATTGGCACCGCAGGAGGTTGGACCAAAGCCAGTACAGGTTTTACCTTCAAAAATTCCGACCAAAAATCAACTGAATTAGTTTCGTTTTTAGAAACTCAAACCGATTTTAGAAAGTTCCATAAAAAGACTAAATTCTGGTGGTACGATTTGCTTTTGTTAGACATTTTAGACCAAAAAAATGAAACAGGAGCTGCCATTTTTTCTGCCCTTTTCCACAATGGAAATTCACCACTTATTCTTAAATTTTTGGATGAAAAAACTTCATTTTGGGAAGATTTGCAAGTCATTTGGAAATGCCCAAAAGGACTTTTTATCAATGCTTTATTAAGACGACTATTCCGATTTTAATTTAGCTATTCAACGATAACAAATCTTTATGATTTGATTACTTCTTTAGACCAGATTTCTATTTATCTTTGCCTAAGATTTTTTGAATCAAATATCGTATATCATTAATTTAATATAAATAATTATGTATCCAGAAGAAATGGTAAGACCAATGAAAGCGGAATTAGTTGACGCTGGTTTTCAAGATTTACATACTGCTGAGGCTGTTGAAAACGCTATCAAAGGAGCAGGGACTACATTAGTAGTAGTGAATTCTGTTTGTGGTTGTGCTGCAAGAAACGCACGTCCGGGAGCAAAAATGAGTTTAGAAGGTGCTAAAAAACCAGATCATTTGATTACGGTTTTTGCAGGAGTTGATAAAGAAGCAGTTGATGCAGCGCGTCAACACATGTTCCCTTTTCCTCCATCTTCACCAAGTATGGCTTTGTTTAAAGACGGTGAATTAGTTCATATGTTAGAGCGTCACCATATTGAAGGTCGCCCAGCCGAATTAATCGCAGAAAACTTACAAGACGCCTACGCAGAGTTTTGTTAGACTTGCCGCTAAGGCGCTAAGTCACAAAGAAAATTATTACCGCAGATTCGCAAATTACAATCTTCATAAAAGAAGAAAATTTGCGAATTTGCGGTTTTTTTATGGTCCTTTGAGAAAAATCTTTGTAGCTTTTGTGGTTAAATACTACCTTTGCAACCGAGTTCTTCCATTTAGAACTCCTACATAATTTCTCACTTAACCGTTTATAGCATGCAACTGTACAACACCTTAAGCGCAGAAGAAAGAGCCGAGCTGATTGATCAAGCCGGCAAACAAAGACTTACTTTGTCTTTCTATGCGTATGCCAAAATTGAAGACCCTAAAAAATTTAGAGACGATTTATTCGTTGCTTGGAATGCCCTTGACGCCCTTGGCCGAACTTATGTTGCCAAAGAAGGTATCAATGCTCAAATGTCAGTTCCTGCTGAGAATTTTGAAGCCTTTCGCGAAACTTTAGAAGTCTATCCCTTTATGCGCGGCATTCGTTTGAATGTAGCCGTAGAACACGACGATCACTCCTTTTTAAAATTGACGGTGAAAGTTCGCGACAAAATTGTAGCCGACGGTTTGAACGACGAAACTTTTGACGTAACCAATATTGGTGTACATTTAAAAGCCAAAGAATTCAACCAAATTTTAGACGATCCCAACACCATTGTGGTCGATTTTAGAAATCATTACGAAAGTGAAATTGGTCATTTTAAAGGCGCCATCACTCCCGATGTTGAGACTTTTAGAGAAAGTTTGCCTATCATTAACGAGCAATTGCAAGACCATAAAGAAGATAAAAACTTGGTGATGTATTGCACGGGCGGAATTCGTTGCGAAAAAGCATCGGCATACTTCAAGCACCAAGGTTTTAAAAAGGTATTCCAATTGGAAGGCGGAATCATCAACTATGCTAAGCAAATCCAAGAAGAAAATCTAGAAAGTAAATTCATTGGGAAGAATTTTGTTTTTGATCATCGCTTAGGCGAAAGAATTACTGATGATATCGTTTCGCAATGCCATCAATGTGGTAAACCTTGTGATAATCATACTAATTGTTCCAATGACGGCTGTCATTTATTATTCATTCAATGCGATGACTGTAAAGCCGCTATGGAAAATTGTTGCTCATCTGAATGTCAAGAAATTACCCATTTGCCTTTAGCCGAACAAATAAAATTGCGTCGCGGAAAACAAGTTGGAAATAAAGTATTCCGAAAAGGAAAATCAGAAAATTTAAAGTTCAAACATTCGGGCGAACTTTCGGATACGGCATTGGCTACAGCCTCAAAATCAAAAGATATTCGTCAAAAGATTAAGATAAAAAAAATACTTTTAGGCAAAGTAGAACACTATTATGTGAAGGCACAAGTAGGTCTTTTTGTAATCGAAAACAACGAATTAAACGTTGGAAACACCCTATTTATTTCAGGTCCAACCACGGGAAATCAAGAATTAGTTTTAGATAAAATGTTGGTCAACGGAAGTGAAAGCACTGTAGCTAAAATAGGTGATAAAGTAACTTTTGAAGTCCCATTTAGAGTGCGATTATCGGATAAATTGTACCTTAAGTTACAAAATTAAAGCTATTTATTTTTCAATATAATCTATCCCATTTCGTAACTGAAATGGGATTTTTACTTTAACAAAAACCCTATAAAACTTAAAACTAAAAAATACTATCTTTACACCTTATTCGTTTTATGAACTTAAGTTGCATTCATTGCAACACTACATATAAATTATGGCATGTACAAGTTGTTCAACTTCTGATGGTGGTGCACCAAAGGGTTGTAAAAATAATGGGACTTGCGGCACCGATAGCTGCAACAAATTAACCGTTTTTGACTGGCTTTCTAATATGAGCGCCCCTAACGGCGAAGCTCCATTTGATTGTGTGGAAGTCCGTTTTAAAAATGGAAGAAAAGAATTTTATCGCAATACAGAAAAATTGACTTTAAGCATTGGTGATATTGTTGCAACTGTAGCCTCACCAGGACATGATATCGGAATTGTTACTTTAACTGGCGAATTGGTTAAAGTACAAATGAAGAAAAAAGGAGTCAATCATGAAAGTGCTGAAATTCCAAAAGTATACCGTAAAGCCTCTCAAAAAGACATCGACATTTGGTCAGCAGCAAGGGACCGTGAAGAACCGATGAAAGTGCGTGCACGTGAATTGGCTATTCAACAAAAATTAGAAATGAAAATTTCGGATATTGAATTTCAAGGAGACGGCTCAAAAGCTACTTTTTATTATACCGCAAATGACAGAGTCGATTTTCGTCTATTAATCAAAGATTTTGCTAAAGAATTCAACACGAGAATTGAGATGAAACAAGTTGGTTTCCGCCAAGAAGCATCTCGTTTAGGAGGCATTGGTTCTTGCGGAAGAGAGTTGTGTTGTTCTACTTGGTTGACTGATTTTAGAAGTGTCAATACTTCAGCAGCTCGTTACCAACAGTTGTCATTGAATCCACAAAAATTAGCCGGTCAATGTGGTAAATTGAAATGTTGTTTGAACTATGAGTTAGACACTTACATGGATGCCTTGAAAGATTTTCCTGATTTTGACACTAAATTAGTGACTGAAAAAGGGGACGCTATTTGCCAAAAACAAGATATTTTCAAAGGTTTAATGTGGTTTGCTTATACTAATAATTTTGCCAACTGGCATGTATTAAACATAGAACAGGTTAAGGAAATTGTTGCCGAAAATAAATTGAAAAACAAGGTGTCTTCATTAGAAGATTTTGCCATTGAAACGGTTGACGAACAAGAAAAGAACTTCAACAATGCAATGGGGCAAGAAAGTTTAACTCGTTTTGACCAACCAAAGAAAAAGAAAAGACCAAACAAAAAACCGAGACAAGCTGTTGAAGGAAATGTAGGAAATAATAGACCTGCTAATCCTAACAACAGTAAGCCTTCGGGAAATAATAACCGACCAAATAACAACAAGCGTCCGAATCCAAACCAAAAAAGTGGAGAGCCGAGAAAACCGATAATTATTACTAAAAATGAGGATAAAAAATAGTCTTGTTTTTCTTTTAATTGGAATTCTCTTTTTTTCCTGTGATAAAAAAAGAGTTTTTGACGAATACCATTCGGTTGGTAGTGCCTGGCACAAAGACAGCACGGTTACTTTTCAATTGCCCGAATTAGATTCGACTAAACGATATGATTTGTTTGTCAATTTGAGAAGCAATGACAATTATCCGTTTAACAATTTATTTTTGATTGTGGCGTTAGAATTACCCAATGGATTTACCAAAGTAGACACTTTAGAATACCAAATGGCTAATCCTGATGGGACCCTTCTGGGCGAAGGATTTACTGACATCAAAGAGAGTAAATTATTCTACAAAGAGAATGTAAAATTTAGAGGAAAATACAAAGTATACATCAAACAAGCGGTTCGTGAAACAGGCAAAGTTCCTGGAGTAGAAGAGCTTGAGGGAATTACAGACGTAGGGTTTAGAATAGAAAATAAAGAATAGAAAATTAAATTATGGCTATTATTAATCGTAAAAAAAATCAGGTTCCTGATTCTGAAAAAGACATTCAATATTATTCCAAACTATTTTGGAAGTATTTCTTTTATGGTTTGGGAGGCATTGCCTTATTTTTCCTATTTGCTTCTTGGGGGCTTTTTGGTTCTATGCCTTCATTTGAAGACTTAGAAAATCCAGACTCTAATTTAGCAACCGAAATTATCTCTGCTGACGGGGTCGTCATTGGAAAATATTTTGAAAAAAACCGTTCCCAATTAAAGTATTCCGACTTACCTAAAAATTTAGTGCAGGCGCTTGTGGCAACAGAAGATGCTCGTTTTTACGATCACTCAGGAATTGACGGTAGAGGAACATTACGAGCTATTTTGAGCTTTGGTACATCTGGTGGTGCCAGTACACTAACCCAACAATTGGCTAAACAATTATTCCATGGTGAAGGGTCTAAATTCTTACCGTTCCGAATCATTCAAAAAGCTAAAGAATGGATTATTGCCATTCGTTTGGAAAGACAATACACCAAGAACGAGATCATTGCCATGTATTGCAATGTGTATGATTTTGGTAACAACTCTGTAGGGGTCAACTCGGCTGCTAAAACCTATTTCTCAAAAGAACCTAAAGAATTAACTATTTCCGAGTCGGCAATTTTAGTTGGAATGTTTAAAAATTCAGGGCTTTATAATCCAGTTAAAAACCCAGAAGGCGTATTTAATCGTCGCAATGTGGTATTGAAGCAAATGGAAAAAGCAGAGATTATTACCGAAGCCGAAAAACTAAAATTACAAAGTTTGCCTATCAAATTGAACTTCAAATTAGAAAGTCATAAAGATGGAACAGCTACTTATTTCCGAGAGTATTTGAGAGAATACATGAAAAAATGGGTAGAAGAAAATAAAAAACCAGACGGCTCAGATTATAATATTTACAGAGACGGATTGCGTATTTACACTACTATTGATTCTCGCATGCAATTGTATGCTGAAGAAGCCGTTGAAGCTCACATGGCAAACATGCAAGAAGAATTCTTCGAACAAGCAAAAGACAATAAAAACGCTCCTTTTGTCAACATTTCTCAAGCCGAAACGGATCGTATTTTGAAGAAAGCTATGAAGGCATCCGCACGATGGAATATTATGGAATCCAACGATAAAAGTGAAGAAGAAATCATTGCTTCGTTCAAACAAAAAACCAAGATGAAAGTCTTCACTTGGAAAGGAGAAAGAGATACGGTTATGACGCCTTTGGATTCCATTCGTTATTACAAACACTTTCTACAATCCGGTTTAATGGCAATGGAACCTCAAACGGGTAACATTAAAGCTTGGGTAGGTGGTATTAATTACAAATACTTCCAGTACGACCACGTAGGACAAGGAGCAAGACAAGTGGGGTCTACATTCAAACCGTTTGTTTATGCAACAGCAATTGAACAATTGAATATGTCGCCTTGTGATTCTATTTTGGACGGCCCTTTTATGATTCGCAAAGGAGAACACAATGTAACTGCTGATTGGGAACCTAGAAACTCCGATCAAAAATACCGCGGAATGGTTACTTTAAAGAGGGCTTTGGCTAACTCGATTAATACAGTTTCAGCGAAATTAATTGACAAAACTGGACCTGAAGCCGTAGTAGAATTAACGCATAAGTTAGGAGTAACTTCTGAAATTCCTGCACAACCTTCAATTGCTCTTGGCGCAGTCGAAATTACCGTTCAAGATATGGTGGCTGCTTACAGCACCTTTGCCAATCAAGGAGTGTATGTAAAACCGCAATTTTTAAGAAAAATTGAAGACAAAAGCGGTGTAGTTCTTTACGAACCTGTTCCAGAGTCGCATGATGTGTTGAATAAAGACATTGCATTTGCAGTTATTAAATTATTAGAAGGCGTAACCGAAGGTGGATCGGGAGAACGTTTGCGTACCGAAAGTGGTGGAAACGGTGACAACCGTTGGACGGGTTATCCGTATATGTTTAAAAACCCAATTGCTGGTAAAACAGGAACTACACAAAACCAATCCGATGGATGGTTTATGGGAATGGTTCCTAATTTAGTGACCGGAGTTTGGGTAGGTTGTGAAGATCGTTCGGCACGTTTTAAAAGTCTAACCTATGGTCAAGGAGCTACTTCTGCCTTACCGGTTTGGGGCTATTTTATGAAAAAATGCTACGAAGACGAAACGCTCAACGTGTCAAAAGAAAATTTTGACAGACCCGCTAATCTATCTATAAAAGTAGATTGTTATTCTAAACCTAGTGCCGTCGTAAAAGACAGTACTGATGTGGAACAAGATACTGAAGAATTCGAATTATAGAATTTATAAGGTTATACATTACAAAAAGTAATATCATAAAATATGATTAACAAAAAAGTAGCTAACGTAAATCAAGCTCTTGAAGGTATTCAAGACAACATGACACTTATGCTAGGTGGCTTTGGATTGTGTGGTATTCCAGAAAATGCAATTGCCGAGCTAGTAAAAAAACAAACTAAAAATCTCACCTGTATTTCCAATAATGCTGGAGTAGATAATTTTGGTTTAGGTCTTTTATTACAAAACAAACAAATCAAGAAAATGATTTCTTCCTATGTGGGAGAAAACGCCGAATTTGAACGCCAAATGCTTTCGGGCGAACTCGAAGTAGAACTCATTCCACAAGGGACATTGGCAGAAAGATGTCGGGCAGCACAAACCGGAATTCCGGCATTTTTTACTCCAGCTGGATATGGAACCGAAGTTGGAGAAGGAAAAGAAGCGCGCGAATTCAACGGAAAAATGCATGTTTTAGAACACGCTTTTCAAGCTGATTTTTCTATTATAAAAGCATGGAAAGGAGACACCGCCGGCAATCTTATTTTTAAAGGAACGGCGCGCAACTTTAATCCGTGTATGGCAGGTGCCGCAAAAATTACCATCGCCGAAGTCGAAGAATTAGTTGAAGCTGGAACCTTAGATCCCAACCAAATTCATATTCCGGGTATATTCATACAACGTATTTTTCAAGGGGAATTGTTTGAGAAAAGAATTGAACAACGAACGGTAAGAAAAAAAATGTAGCAATGAATTAATTTAAAAATATACCAATTATGCCCCCTGAAAATATAATTTTAAATAAATCAATTGATTTCTCTTTAGACATTATTAGCTATTGCGAAATCCTAGAAGAGAAAAGAAAATATGTAATTGCAAACCAATTATTAAAGTCTGGAACAAGTATTGGTGCTAATATTCATGAAGCTCAAAATGCAGAAAGTAAAGCTGACTTCATTCACAAGATGAAAATCGCAGCTAAAGAAATTGAAGAAACAAAATATTGGTTGATCCTTTGCGAAAAAGCAAAATCATACCCATTTAATGAAAACTTAAAACAAAAAATTAAAGAAATTTCATTAATCACATACAAAATAATTACGTCTAGTAAAACGAAATAACTTAAACCCATTGCTACATTAATTAATTGATAAATTGATACATTAATGCTATGTTAACGAAAGAAGAAATCGCAAAAAGAATCGCACAAGAAGTCAAAGACGGCTATTATGTTAACTTAGGAATTGGAATTCCAACTTTGGTGGCAAATTATGTTCGAAACGATATTTCGGTTGAATTTCAATCGGAGAATGGTGTTTTAGGCATGGGGCCTTTCCCTTTTGAAGGTGAAGAAGATGCCGATTTAATCAACGCCGGAAAGCAAACCATCACCACACTTCCCGGAGCCAGTTTTTTTGACTCGGCATTGAGTTTTGGAATGATTCGTGGACAGCATGTTGATTTAACTATCCTTGGCGCTATGGAAGTAGCTGAAAATGGGGATATTGCTAACTGGAAAATTCCAGGAAAAATGGTCAAAGGAATGGGTGGAGCGATGGATTTAGTAGCTTCTGCCGACAATATAATTGTAGCCATGATGCACGTTAACAAGGCAGGCGAAAGCAAGATTCTAAAGAAATGTTCGCTTCCACTTACGGGCGTAGGTTGCGTTAAAAAAGTCGTAACTGAATTGGCGGTTATGGAAATCACACCAAAAGGGTTTAAACTAATCGAACGCGCACCAGGTGTAAGCGTAGAACATATCATTGCTGCAACAGAAGCGGACTTAATTATTGAAGGGGACATTCCTGAAATGAAAATTGACTAATGTACTTGCTGCAATTGCAACAATCAATTTCAATGTCAAAATTTAATTAATTTCCTAGATATTGGTAACTGCGACTTCCTTTTTGAAAGATCTAACGAGTACCGTAAACTTCTAGACAGCCTACAATTCAAAAACCAATAATAAAGCCAAACTGCAAGACCCGAAGTTTCGGAATCAGAATCTTGTAGGTTTTTTATGAAAAATATTCTCTAAATAATTTATTATATTTGTTCTAATAAACCCAAACTATCCCAAATGAAAACAACTTCTAGCCCCTTGACTTTAAAAATCTGATTTGTCTTTTCCATTTACACAGTAAACAAAAAAACCTGCCATTACTAACAGGTTAAGATCTTAAACTTGGTTACGTTATCTTACAGATAAGAGGCTTTTCCAAGCATCACAATGCAAATGTAAATGGATTTCTTGAATTAAAAAACAGTATAGATATCAAATCCTATTTTTTCAACTTGAAGAACAACTAAATGCTATTTGATAGCGAGTTGCTTTTCTTAGAAAAGCAGTATAATTTAGATAATTAATCTAAAAATCAATTAGAAAACAAAGACAAATAAGGTGGAAGATTAAAAATGGGCTTTCTATAAAAAACGAAACCCAATAGTTTGAATTGCTTCAGGGACTAATGGGAATAAGATTTGACAAAGATATAGTAAAATTTTGAAAAACAAAATAATTAATGAAATATACTGATTTTGTAGGTGTAATGACCCATCCCCGAATGAACCGCTATTTAATAGCTTGTAATGGTAATACTCGAAAGGCAATGACGCTTTATAGAAAAAATTTACAACTTACTCAAGAACTATTTACGGTGATTAGTTGCTTTGAAGTTGCCCTAAGAAATGCTATAGACACTACTATTACTTCATCATTAGGAAATGATTGGATGAAAAATGCGGCTTCTATTAGTGGCGTATTTGATACACCAAAATGTCGTATAACAAAAGATAATATTAACGATGCTATTAATAAACTACATACTTACAGTCATTATAAGTTAGTGGCAGAATTAGGTTTTGGATTCTGGCGTTTTATGTTTGCTCAAAACCAATTTAATGCCACAAATAAAATATTGTTACGGGTATTTCCATCAAAACCAAAATCATCACCAGCAATGCAATACAACAACATTTACATATTTAACCAGTTGGCACAACTCAATGAGATTAGAAACCGAATGGCACACCATGAACCCATCTGCTTTTTACCAGGCCAACCAATAAAAGATACCTCTTATACAAGAAAACACTATACTTTAATTTTAGAATTATTTCAATGGATGCAAATTGACGAAGCTGCTTTGTTGTATGGCTTAGACCACATCAATACCGTTTGCAATGAAATTGATAGTTTGTAAAGCAGAATTTTTATATTTTGACATTAGTTCATTTTCACATTAAAAATTCTTACATTTGAAATGCCCCTGTAACTGCAATAGATCCCGAGTCCATTTCCTTTACAGATTTATCGAAAATTAAAAACAGCCGTTTGTAAACGCTTGTATATTGCAAACATGCGCATATAAAAGAGTTACCTGATATTTTAACCAAAATTTCGCTAAAAAAAGAAAATAGAAAAAATAACGTTTAAACAATTACACTATGAAAAAGATTATTTTATTATTGTCATTATTAAGTTCTTCAACAATTATTTACAGTCAAGAAACAGAATTTAAATTTGTAAAAGAAGGATTTACAGATTTTGTAATTACTCAATGTGAAGGTAAAACACAATCGGAATTATATAAAAAAGCATTAGATTGGGTTTCTGTAACTTTTAAAAATCCAAAAGAGGTTATCAAAGCCCAAATTGAAAATGATTATATTAGAATTGAAGGTTCTAGCAAAAATTTAGTTTGTTTTAATGCTATGGGGAAATCTTGCAATACTGCAAAATACAATATTGAAATATCATTTAAAGATGGTAAATATAAATTTGATGTTATTAATAATATTGAATATTTATATGAAGCAGGTTGGGCGGAAATTAGATTAGATAAAACGGAACTTTACTATAATAAAAAAGGTGAAATAAGAAGCACCTATAAATATTTCCCTGAAATTGCTGATTATTTTAATAATCTTAATTTCGAATTAAAAGAATTCTTAATAAGTGATAAAATTCCTAGTAAAAAAAGTGATTGGTAAAATAGTCAAATGAAAAATTTAGAAATATATAAAGAATTTTATTTTAGAGAAATCGACCGTAAAAATGAATTAAACAACATTATAAATATTCCGATTATAATTATTACAGGGATTATTTCTGTTCAGTTTTATTTTTACAGCCAACAAATTGAAAATTCTTTAAAAATATATTTGGAAGTTTTATCAATAATTTCTGCGTTAAGTATTCTTTATTCAATATTCTATCTTTTGAAATCATTTGGTAATTTTTTCAAAAATCATAGTTATAAGGAATTGAATGAAATGAATTCAATTTATAAATATGAAAGGGAATTAATAAAAGAACAAAAAAAAACAGCAGATGCTGAAAGTTTATTTTTAGAATATTTAAACGAACAGTTTTCTGATTGTGCAAGTCATAATTTTTTAATTAACAAAACTAGAACTGAAGACATAGCAAAATCAAAAAAAGGAATTTTTATAAGTACAATTTTGTTTTCAATAATATTTTTAATTTCAATTATTACAATGGCAAAAAAAACTGAAAATACCAAACCAATAGTTAAACCAGTTACAACTATTCAGCAACCACAAAGTGTTTTAATAAAAAACAGTAAACAGACGAAAGAAACGCCTAAAACAAACATAAAAAGAAGTAATTAAAAACATCAGGTAACAGCAGTTTGCAAAAATGGCGGGTTTTGGGCTTAATTTAAAGTTGGTTTTGTACTTACAGAGTCAGTGTTTAACCGAAAGTTTAGGCTTCCTTAGTCCACCACTTCTGCAAGCTGCAAAACGTTGTAAATAATGCCCGAATTTGGGGAAAAAACAGAAAAATGTTCAAAAAGTCAAAAATAAAAAACCGCAAATTCCAGATTTTAAATCGCCCAAAAGAAGAAAATTTGAAAATTGAAACGAACAGATTATAGCGCCGAATCGGAAAAATAGCTTTATGAGTTAAAATATTTTTATAAATTTCACTTTAAAAATTCAACTATGAAAAAATTATTGATATTATCAATTTTACTAACTAACACATTTGCTTTTAGTCAAACTATAAATAATGATAAAAATGGATATTATGAAATAATTGAAGTTGACAGTTTATCAAAAGCACAAATTTACAATAGGTCAAAAGAATGGATTGCATTAAATTATAAATCGGCAAATGATGTTATTCAGTTTGATACAAAAGATCAAATTATTGTTAAAGGAGTTTTTAAAATACCTTATCTTACTTATGAGTATACCTACAACCACTCATTAATAATGTATTTTAAAGAAAATAGATTTAAGGTTGAAATAATTTTAAATTCAATGCATAGCAATTTGTCAACTGATATTATAAATGTTGAAAACGGATTTTTGAGTACAAATAGTGAAGAAATTTTTGAGCGAATTATTTCAAATCCACTCCTCCAAGAAGAAAATATAAAAAAAACGTTCTTAGAACAATTTAAAAATATGGGTTTTAGTGAAAATAAAGCTTTAAAAGAATGGGATAAAAATAGAACAGATATGCTTTCGTCAATTCCAAAATCAACTAATGATATTGATATAAAAACTATTACTCAATACGTAGAGTCGATTAGAATAAAGGTAAAAAATATTTTTAATAGTATTGAAGAGTCTTTTAATAATAAGAATTCAAATGATGGGTGGTAAAATCAGATTACGGTGAAATGCAGAATTTTAATTTTGGAAAGGAGAAAAGAAAATAGGACAACTTGATACTGTAAAAAATTATAAAAAAGAGGAGTATAAAAAATAGATAACTCCTTTTTTGTATTTTTGACTATAATTTTCAAGCTGATGAACTTAATTGACCTTCATTTTAAAGACATTCTCACGTTATGCAAAACGCATAAGGTAAAGTCTTTGTATGGCTTTGGTTCTGTTTATACTGATCAATTCAATGCTGAGAGCGATGTGGATTTAGTAGTGGATTTTGAAAATATAGACGTTTTAGAATATGGAGATAATTATTATGATTTAAAATTTTCTCTTGAAACCATTTTGAAAAGAAAGGTGGATTTAATAGAAGAAAAAGCGGTGAAAAACCCGTATTTCAAGCAATCACTAAATCAAAATAAAGTATTGATTTATGGATAATTCGATCAAAACATGGTTGTATGATATTCTAAATTCAATCAATGAAATTGAAAGTTATTTCGTTGAAACTCCTAAAATGTTCGAAATTTATCAAAACGATTTAAAAACTAAGAGAGCCATTGAAAGAAATATTGAAATCATTGGCGAAGCTATGATTCGAATTCTCAAAGAAAATAACAGCATTGAAATTTCAAATTCTAGAAAAATAGTGGATGTAAGAAACCGAATTATTCACGGCTACTACTCCGTTTCTGATGATGTAATATGGGGAATTGTAATTAAGAATTTACCTGTATTAAAAACTGAAGTATCGCATTTACTCAACGAATAAGTTCTTCCTAAATTTTATATCTCCTTCAAGATAGACCGCGTTAGGGATGGAAGCGGCATCCTTTTTTGTGAGTAGGCTGAGGTTCCCGAAGCCCGAACTAAAAAGATACAGCGTACAGCCCGGCCAACGCCCAAAAAACAATATTAATTTCATTTGTCATTCCGAACTTGTTTCGGAATCTGAATTAGATGCTGAAACATCCCGACGCTTCGGAACGGCATAAAACAGACATAAGAAAACCTGCAAGGCATTGAAGCTATTGCAGGTTTGTTTTTTATACCTAAAAGGTTATTGAAACCTTTCTAATTTTACAAATTCTCAAAGAAATCGTTTCCTTTATCATCGGTAATAATGAAGGCAGGAAAATCTTTCACGGTAATTTTACGTACCGCTTCCATACCCAATTCTTCAAAATCCACTACTTCTACTTTCAAGATATTGTCTTGCGCTAAAATGGCAGCTGGACCACCAATAGAACCTAAATAGAATCCGCCATAGGTTTTACAAGCATCCATTACTTGTTTGGTACGGTTTCCTTTGGCCAACATAATCATGCTTCCACCTGCTTTTTGGAACTCTTCTACATACACGTCCATTCTTCCTGCCGTAGTAGGTCCAAAACTTCCTGATGGCATTCCGTCTGGAGTTTTAGCCGGCCCTGCGTAATAAATTGGATGGTTTTTAAAGTAGTCCGGCATTGGTTTACCCGCATCCAATAATTCTTTGATTTTGGCGTGAGCGATATCACGGGCTACAATCAAGGTTCCGTTTAATTTCAATCGGGTTTTGATTGGGTATTGCGATAGTTCTTTTAAAATATCCGCCATTGGTCGGTTCAAATCTACCTCAACTGGCGCTTCCAAATGCGGAGGCGTAGCCGGTAAAAATTGTTTTGGATTGGTTTCTAATTGCTCTAAAAAAATACCGTCTTTGGTAATTTTTCCTTTGATGTTTCTATCTGCCGAACAAGACACTCCCAAGCCAACCGGACAAGAAGCAGCGTGACGTGGCAAACGAATCACTCGTACATCGTGGGCAAAATATTTTCCGCCAAACTGCGCTCCAATGGAACTTTCTTGGCAAAATTCTAGTACTTTTTTCTCCCATTCTAAATCACGGAAGGCTTGACCTGCCATGTTTCCAGAAGTAGGTAAATTGTCAAAATACCCTGCTGAAGCTTTTTTCACGGCTGCCAAATTCGCTTCGGCAGAAGTTCCCCCAATTACTAACGCCAAATGGTACGGCGGACAAGCCGAAGTACCCAAATCTTTGATTTTTTGACGAATGAACGTCTCCATCGATTTGTCGTTTAGCAAGGATTTTGTTTGTTGGTACAAAAAGGTTTTGTTCGCCGAACCGCCTCCTTTTGCTAAAAACAAAAACTCATAAGAAGCTCCTTTTTTAGCATAAATATCAATTTGAGCCGGTAAATTCGATCCTGAATTTTTTTCTTCAAACATCGAAATCGGAACAATTTGAGAGTAACGTAAATTCTTATTTTGGTAAGTATTGAAAATTCCTTTTGACAACCATTCGGCATCATCGGCTCCAGTGTATACATTTTCGCCTTTTTTAGCCATAACAATCGCTGTTCCGGTATCTTGACAAGAAGGCAATTGCCCTTCTACAGCTACAACTGCATTTTGCAATAAATTGTAGGCCACAAAACGATCGTTGTCTGTCGCTTCGGGATCGTTCAAAATGTTATTTAATTTTTGCAAATGTGATGTTCGCAACATAAACGACACGTCGTTCATGGCTTCTTGCGCTAGCAATTCCAATCCTTTTGGATCAACAGTTAGAATTTCTCGATTTCCTAATTGTTCTAGTTGTACAAAGTCGGAAGTTAATTTCTTGTATTGTGTATCGTCTTTCAAAATCGGATACGGGTCTTGATATATAAAGTCCATTATTGAATTTTTAGAGGAGTAAAGTTACGGAATGTTTGACATTTACCCTTTTATTAATTTGCTAAATTACTATACTTAGAATTATGTTGTATTTGTACATAAACCATTGGATGAAAATCGTTTGCTGTCATAATGCCAACGGATTGAAATCCGTTGCAACATAATGGGTCGTCCCTACGGAACTTGTACAAGTAAAGAGCCATCGGCTCGGATCATTTTAAAAGGCTGGACTTCAGTCCAGTCGAAATACAAAAACGAACATCCATAATAAAGAACCATCGTTGCTATAAAAAAATCCTACACCAACAGATTGAAATCCGTTGCAACAAAATAAATCGTTCCTACGGAACTTGAATATGTATAAGAGTCATAGGCTCGGCTCATTTAATAAGGCTGGACTTCAATCCAGTCGTTCTCCAAAAGGAAAATATCATAACAAGCCATCGCTCGTACACTTTTATAAAGCTTGCAGGATTATAGTTTTAAAAAAACCAGCTTGCTACCAAAATCGCTGTGATCACACATATTAAATCTACCAAAAGCATAGTGCTCAATGTATAACGGGTGTTTTTCACTTTAATCGAACCAAAATACACCGCAATCACATAAAAAGTAGTTTCGGCACTGCATTGGAAAATAGAACTTAATCTGCCCGTAAAGGAGTCTGGTCCAAATGTTCGCATAGCGTCGATCATAAATCCTCTTGAACCACCGGAACTAAAAGGTCGTAACATGGCTACAGGAAGCGAATCGGTGATTTGCTTACTAACGCCAATATTAGAAAACACAAAAGAAATTCCGTTACTGATGATTTCAAATAAACCACTATTTCTAAAAAATGAAATCGCTACCAACATACCCATTACATATGGGAAAATAGTAACACCTGTTTTTAAACCATTATTAGCACCTGTTACAAAAGTGTCAAAAATAGTAGTGTCATGAGCCACGAATTTTTTCTCGTTTATAAACGAAAAAACCAAGGTAAAACCAATAATAGCCACCAACATTAAACCTGAAAGATTAGAGGTAAAAAAGTTTTTACCAATTAAATCCAAAGTATTGATGTAAAACAAAAGTCCCACAATAGCAGCAATAATAGTCATCAAAGCTACCAACAAAGAAGCACTTTTGAAATTGACCTTTTGACGAATGCCAACAATCAAAAACGCAGCAATCGTTCCAATAAAAGAGGTCAAAATACAAGGTAACATGACATCGGCTGGATTGGCGGCATTTTCAGCAGCACGATAACCAATAATAGAAGTAGGTATTAAGGTCAATCCTGCGGCATGTAAACACATAAACATAATTTGTGCATCGCTGGCTTTGTCTTTTTCTGGATTTATAGTTTGCAAACTTTCCATTGCTTTTAAGCCAAAAGGAGTAGCTGCCGAATCCAATCCAAGGAAGTTGGCGGCAAAATTCAATGTCATGTATGAAATCGATTCGTGGTTTTTTGGAACGGATGGGAATACTTTAGCAAACATCGGGCTCAGTTGACGGGCTAATTTTTCGGCTGCGCCAGAAATAATTAACAGCTCCATGATACCGCAAAAGAATGCCAAATAAGCAATCAATGGAATAATCAAGTCCAATAGGCTATTTTTACAAGTAGGCAATAAACCATCTGATTTTTGGACACCACTATAAATTTTAACCGTTTTATTTTGGAAAACATAAGTAGTGTCGGCATTGAGGGTATCTCGGTTGACAACCATCGTTTGTTCAGGAGCATTTTTGATACTATCTTTTACAAAAGCTGGAACTTGCTCAATGTATTTTTCTGAAATTAAAATGGGGTCGTCTTTTTTCCCATTCAACACGTGGTCAATAGTATAATTACCACCTGAAAACAAACTAAAAACTACAAAAGCAATGGAGGAAATAAAAATAGCCAACCAAAATCTACTTAATACCATAATTTATATTTTTTGTAAAAATATAGATTTAAAACCAATGGATTTAAAAAAATACAACACGAATTACAGAATTTATCACCAATTCAATTGGTGCAATCTGTCAAATTGTGTTTCAATTAAACATGAATAATCTCGTCTTCAATCAATAAATCTTCGCGTCTCAAACGAAGAAAAATTTGTGCCACAGCAATGGTGTCTTTTTCGCAATAGGTTACAATTCGGTCGATATCTTTTTCTACATAAAAAACATGTCCCACCTGACTACCATCAATATCGCCTTTTGAGGAAGGAATTCCCAATACTTTACACATCAATTTTAAGGAGGTGAAATGTTTGTAATCGCCAAATTTCCATAACTCCAAGGTATCCAAGTGCGGAATTTCCCAAGGCTTTTTACCAAATAAATTCAGTTTATTCGGAATAGGAATTTGGTTGATAATCATGCGGCGCGCTAAAAACGGAATGTCGAATTCCTTAGCATTATGACCACACAAAATATGTTGGGCCTGATTAAAATGATTGTTCAATAAATTATTAAAATCGCGTAAAATTTTCTTTTCATCGCCAAAAAAAGAGGTAACTCTAAAATTACGAACATCTCCTTTAATCACAAAATACCCCACTGATACACAAACAATTTTTCCAAACTCAGCCCAAATCCCTGCGCGGTCATAAAATTCCTCAGGGCTAAAGTCTTCTTTACGTTGGTATTGGGTTTTGTGTTCCCAAAGATCTTTCATTTCGTCGTCAAGCGAATTAAAATGTTCTTCTTCTGGAACCGTTTCGATATCTAAAAAGAGAATATGATTCAGGTTAATTTTTTCGATCATGGGATATATGGGTTAGATAGTTAGACTAATTAGATTTTTAGATGGTTAGATTGGTTAAGATTTTTGGATCACTAGATTAATAGAAATCTAAAGTAATAAACTGTAATTATTTTAACGTTAGAAATACATCTAAATTTCTAAAAATCTAAGAAGTCTTATTCAAAAAGACTTTGTTGTGTACTTGGATTTTCGTGTTCTAGCAACCATTTTTTACGCCACAAACCTCCTGCATAACCTGTTAGTGAACCGTCAGCACCAATGACTCTATGACAAGGCACCACAATCCACAAGGGGTTTTTACCATTGGCAGAGGCAACGGCGCGAATTGCTTTTACATCGCCGAGTTGTTTGGCTAATTCTAAATAACTTATTGTTTTTCCAAAAGGGATTTCGCATAAGCCTTTCCACACTTTTTGCTGAAATTCGGTCCCAACAGGATTCAATTGGAAATCAAAATGGGTTCGTTTTCCATCAAAATATTCTTGTAGTTGCGTTACCGCTTCATGTAAAACCAACGGAATTTCTTCGGAAACAACGCCTTCATCAGCAATAGCGATTACTGCAATGCCATTCTCATTCCCTTTAATAGTGGCTATGCCTAAAGGGGTTTTTATTCCAACTGTTTCCATTGTATAAAGATAAATGATTTTGGTTCAAAACAAAAAACCACTCGAATAGTCGAATGGTTTTTGTCTTTTCTATAGTTTCCATCCTTCTAAAGGCCAGAAGCTTTGGCTATTATTTAAAAGTATAGCAGCCTCTTTCGCAAAATACGTCGAAATTAAACTAGCTCCGGCGCGTTTGATGCACATCAATTGTTCCATCATAATTTTGTCATTGTCTAGCCAACCTCTTTCGGCAGCTGCTTTTATCATCGCATATTCGCCAGATACATGAAAAACCGTCACAGGAACATTCACCGCGTTTTTTACTTCGCGAACAATATCCAAATAAGCAATTCCGGGTTTAACCATCACCATATCGGCACCTTCTTCCACATCCCAAAGCGCTTCTTTAATGGCTTCTATACGATTAGCATAATCCATTTGATAGGTTTTTTTATCCTTTGGCACTACCACGTCCGATTCTCTTGGCGCACTGTCTAGTGCATCACGAAACGGACCATAAAACGCCGACGCATATTTAGCCGAATAACTCATAATGCCTACATTCTCAAATCCTGCAGCGTCTAAACCTTGGCGCAAACGTAAAACGCGTCCGTCCATCATATCACTTGGCGCAACAAAATCAGCTCCTGCTTGTGCGTGAGAAACGGCCATTTTAACTAAAGCATCGTTAGTAGCATCATTATCGACATCGCCTTTTTCAATGATTCCGTCGTGACCATAAATAGAATATGGGTCCAAAGCCACATCCGGCATCACAATCATTTCGGGGCAAGCCGCTTTAATAGCACGAATAGCTTGTTGCATCAATCCGTTGGGATTCCATGCTTCTTTGCCTGTATTGTCCTTTAAATCTTCGCTTACTTTTACATAGATATTCACGGCACGGATCCCTAAATCGAATAATTCTTTAACTTCTTTTACGGTTAAATCTATAGAACGACGAAAAATTCCTGGCATTGATGGAATTTCGACTTGCACATTTTCTCCTTCTGCAATAAACATCGGAAACATAAAATCGGCCGGACTTAATGTGGTTTCTCTAACTAATGAACGAATGCTTTCGTTTACTCGTAATCTTCTGCCTCTTTGTAGTGGAAACATAGTAATTTATAATTTATAATTGACACAGGATAATTAAATCCAATCAACTGGTTTTTCTAATACTTGAATTAATTTTTCTTCTTCACTTCCCGCCACAGGATGATGATCATAATGCCATTGAACCTGTGGTGGTAAACTCATCAAAATCGATTCGATTCTACCGTTAGTTTTTAAACCAAATAAGGTGCCTTTATCGTGCACCAAATTAAATTCGACATAACGTCCACGGCGGATTTCTTGCCAAGTTCTTTGCTCAGCTGAATACGGTAAATCTTTTCTTTTTGCTACAATTGGCAAATAGGCCTCAAGAAATGAATTCCCAACTTCGGTAACAAAGTTGTACCAATCTTCCATAGATTGTGCTTCGGTTGCTTTTAGATAATCGAAAAATAAACCTCCAACTCCTCGCGCTTCATTTCGATGTGCGTTCCAAAAATAGGCATCGCATTGTTTTTTGTATTTCGGATAAAATGCTGCATTGTGTTGGTCACAAGCCGTTTTACAGGTTTGATGAAAATGAATCGCATCTTCTTCAAACAAATAGTACGGAGTCAAATCTTGGCCTCCGCCAAACCAACTGTTGATTACTTTCCGCAAGCCTGTACTGAGCTCTGTCGAAGTATCATACATTTCGAAATACCGCCAATTGGCATGAACAGTTGGTACCATTGGATTTTTTGGATGAATCACCAAACTCAATCCGCAAGCAAAAAAATCAGCTTCGCCTACGTTGAATAATTTTTGCATCGAATCAGGCAGTTTTCCGTGAACCGCTGAAATATTAACGCCTCCTTTTTCAAAAACTTGTCCGTTTTCAATTACGCGCGTTCTTCCGCCACCGCCTTCGGGTCTGTCCCAAAGATCTTCACGAAATTTGGCAACGCCATCAATGTCCTCTAATCCTTTACAGATTTGATCTTGAAGGGTTTGTATGTATTGGTAAAATTGGTCTTTCATTTTTTTTCTGCTAACTAATAACTTAACACTGATTACTGACCGTACTCCTTCACCGCCTCCACAAATGCCTTCGCATGATCCACAGGAATGTTCGGTAAAATACCGTGACCTAAGTTGACAATGTAATTGTCCTTACCAAATTCATCTATCATTTCGTGAACCATTTTTTTGATGGTAGGAATTGGCGATAACAAACGACTTGGGTCAAAATTTCCTTGCAAGGTGATGTTTCCTCCTGTTAAATAACGGGCATTTCTTGGCGAACAGGTCCAATCTACTCCCAAAGCCGAAGCTTTTGATTTTGCCATTTCGCCTAAGGCAAACCAACACCCTTTTCCGAAAACAATTACTTTTGTTTCGTCTGCAAGTGCCTCTACAATTTGGTTGATGTATTGCCAAGAAAATTCTTGATAATCTACCGGAGACAACATACCTCCCCAAGAATCAAAAATCTGAATGGCGTTGCAACCTGCTTTTACTTTTTCTTTCAAATATAAAATCGTCGTATCGGTAATTTTTTGCAATAAGGTGTGTGCCGCCACTGGATTGGAGAAACAAAATCCTTTAGCAGTATCAAAGCTTTTAGACCCTTTCCCTTCCACAGCATAACAAAAAATCGTCCAAGGTGAACCAGCAAAACCAATTAATGGCACCTCATCGTTCAACATTTCTTTGGTCAATTTGATGGCATCAAAAACATACCCTAAGGTTTCATTCACATCTGGAACAAATACTTTTTTTACATCTTGTGTAGTACGAATTGGATTCGGGATTATCGGACCTAAATTGTCTTTTAATTCTACGTGAATTCCCATCGCTCTTGGTACCACCAAAATATCCGAAAACAAAATCGCAGCATCTGGTTTCACAATACGAATTGGTTGTACGGTAATTTCAGCCGCTAATTCAGGCGTTTCGCAACGCGTAAAGAAATCGTATTTGTCACGCAAAGCTCTGAATTCAGGTAAATATCTTCCCGCTTGACGCATCATCCAAACTGGAGGGCGTTCTACTTTTTCGTTATTTAAGGCTCTTAAAAAAAGGTCGTTCTTAATCATTTTTTATTTGTTTTTGCCACAAAGGCACTAAGTTTAATTATGATAATATTCTTTAACTTCTGTAATTACATTTTCGACCGAAGGAAATTCAGCAATTACAATGTTTTTTATGTGTTTGTTTTCCAAGGCTTCAGCAGTAGTTTCGCCAATACAAAAGCACAATTCTTTTTTGATTGTATTGTTTTTCAAATAACTTTCTACTCCTGACGGGCTAAAAAATAGAATCGCATCTACAGCCTCCTTAATCTTATGAGGTTTCAACTGCGTTTCGTATACTTCAATTTCGTTGAACTCAATTCCAGTATTTTTTAGTGCCAACGGCAAGGTTTCTTTTCTCAAATTTCCACTAAAAAAAGTATAACTCCCATTAGCATAAATCAAACTGATAATCTCGGCTAAATCAGAAGCATAATCAGCATAGGCTACCACTTCAAAACCCGCATCGGTCAAAATAGTTTTACTTTTTACGCCTACGCAAAACGCTTTTTTCTGCTGAAGACCTGATTTATTTTTCTCAAATTGTGGGTGAGTTAAAAAACTTCGTACGGCATTCTGACTCGTAAAAATCAAATTATCTTTAATTCCATTTAACTCAAAACTTTTGGTTTCAACTTCTATGAAATTGGACTCCAACACTTCAAAACCAACGTCTGTCAGGACTTGTTTTTGATGACTCAAAAGCACTTTTGTCGATAAAACACGTGTTGAATTTGCCATTATTTTTTTAAAATTGCTTTGATTTGCGTCATCAATTCGGCACCTCCGTTATTCAAAATTTCTTGAGCAGAATGGAAACCTAATTTTTTCCACTCCGATATATCCACTGATTTTTCGATCTCTATTTTTTGTTTTCCATCAACCGAGAACAATACCCCTTTGAATTCAATCGTATCTTTTTCTTCGTCGTATTGTGCCAAAGCGCCAATTGGTGCGGTACACCCACCCTCTAAAGTCTTTAAAAATTGACGCTCAATATAGGTGCAAATTTCTGTTTCAATATCGTTCAACTGACTCACAGCGTCTTTGGTAAATTCGTCATTAGCCATTGCCACAACTAACATTGCGCCTTGTGCGGGAGCAGGAGTCATCCAATCTAAATTGATATAATTTTCTGGTTTGAGATTGATTCGTTCCAAACCTGCTGCGGCAAAAACAGCTCCGTTCCAATCGCTTTCGGCTAATTTTTGCATGCGCGTATTTACATTCCCACGCAAATCCACTACTTGGTGATTGGGGTATTTATGCCACCATTGCGCTTGACGACGCAAACTTCCTGTGGCAATTGTTCCTGCTGAAGTTAGAAAGTCCAAATTGCCTTTGTGTACCAAAATATCAAGAGTATTAGCGCGTTCTAAAACAGCCGCTTGAACAATGCCTTGTGGCAAAGCAGTGGGTACATCTTTCATGGAATGGACCGCAATATCCACCTGACCATTAATCATAGCAATGTCTAAGGTTTTGGTAAAAATTCCAGTAATTCCTAATTCGTATAAAGGTTTATCAAGAATTATATCACCTTGCGATTTTACAGCTACAATTTCGGTGGTATAGCCTAAATCATTCAGTTTTTTCTGAACGGTGTGCGCCTGCCAAAGAGCCAATTCGCTATCACGGGTTCCTATGCGTATTGTCTTACTCATTATTTTGTGTTGGCGCCAATGTTAAATACTTTCTCAATCCACTCAATACTTTCATCCACCATCGTTTCTTCATCTTTGAGATGATTGGCAAAATGATTGGTGATTTTTTGAATGATTCTATTGCTAATAATCTCCGCTTGCTCTTCGTTAAAATCAGCTAATTTTTTTCGTTGAAAATGCAACTCTCCGTCTTTTATGGAATGTAATTTTTCTTTGAGAGCATGAATGGTTGGTGCAAATTTTCTTCCTTTTGACCAAGTCAAAAACTCCTCTTTGATTTCCTCGATAATAGCCTCAGCCGCTGGAATATGTTTTTTTCTTTTTTCTAAAGTCTCGTCTGTGATTTGAGACAAATAATCCATGTGAATTAAGTTTACCCCATTAACATCTTCTACGTTTTCATTCACATTTTTGGGAATGGATAAATCCAAAATCAACAAGGGTTTCTTCAAATTCAAAATCGTTTTATCCACCGTTGGATTCTGAGCGCCTGTAGCTACTACCAAAACATCCGCTTTCTGAATTTCCAATTGCAAATCAGCATAATCCTTAACTACCACGTCTAATTTTTGTGCCAATTTCTCCGCTTTATCTTTAGTTCGGTTGATTAAAGTAATTTGATCGTGTTTGGAGTGTTTAACCAAGTTTTCACAGGTATTTCTTCCAATTTTTCCTGTGCCAAAAAGCAAAATGTTTTTATTGCTAATATCATCTACATTGTTCAGAATGTACTGAACTGATGCAAAAGAAACAGAAGTGGCTCCCGATGAAATCTCGGTATCCGTTTTGATTTTTTTACTGGCCTGAATTACCGCATTAATTAAACGCTCTTGAAAAGCATTCACTAAACCAAACGATTTTGCATGAAAAAAACTGGACTTGATTTGGGAAATAATCTCAAAATCACCCAGGATTTGACTGTCTAAACCCGTACCAACTCTAAATAAATGGCTGACCGCTTCTTTATGTTTGTATACAAATCCATATTTTTGAAAAGACTCTACAGTGCCTCTACTGTTTTCACAAATCAATTTTATCAATTGAAAAGGATGCTCAGCAAATCCATAAATTTCGGTTCTATTGCAGGTAGAAGTTACAATCAAACTTTCTATACCCTCCAGCTTTGCTTGCTCCAGTAAACGGTTCTTGGCGTGTGCATCTAAACTAAAATTTCCTCTTATTTCGGCATCGGCTTTTTTATAGCTTAGGCCAACGGCATAAAAAGAATGAGGTTTTGATGTATGATGGTTCTCCATAAAGTATACTTTTCTAAAAAGTGGGACAAAAATATCATTAAGGGTTTGATAAAAGTAACGCTATAAGTGCTATTTGTGTCGCTGAATGTTTTTTTGAAACGAAATGGTACTTTTACATTAAAAAAATCTATTTTTGTAGTAAAATCATCTCCATGTAAATTAGTTTTTGGAACGATTTTTAATCCAAATCTTGGATAATAATCCTGTTTAGTTACTTAAAAAATATCGCTATGGGTTCACAAGAGGTAATTAAAATTGAAGAAGACTTTACACTCATCCGCTTTCAAAACGACGGCGCAGAACCATTTCATGCACAACGTGAAGTAGGTAGCGGACTGATTCAGTTTCATTTTGGTATTAAAGGAAATGCTAAATTCATTTTCAACCAAGGAAATTATGCCTTGGAATTGAAGGAAGAAAAATCGCTTCTCTTATACAATCCTCAAAAAGAATTGCCTTTGAATTTAGAATTAGCTCCAAATTCTTGGGTGATTTCGGTAATTATTTCCATCAAAAAATTTCATGCGTTGTTTTCGACCGAGGCCAATTACATTACTTTTTTAAGTCCCGATAATAAAGACAAAAAATACTATAACGAAGGCAATATCAGTCCGTCAATGGCCATTGTATTAAGTCAATTGTTTCATTACAGTTTACATCCTTCTATCAAAAATTTGTATTACAAAGGCAAAGGTTACGAATTGTTGAGTTTGTATTTCAACAAAAGCGAAGACCCAAATGCAGAACAATGTCCGTTTTTAATTGACGAAGACAATGTATTCAAAATCAAAAAAGCCAAAGAAATTATCATTGCCAATATGGCTGAACCGCCTGGTTTGCAAGAGTTAGCTGACCAAGTTGGGCTCAATTTGAAAAAATTAAAAATGGGGTTCAAACAAATTTATGGGGATACCGTTTATGGCTTCCTTTTTGATTACAAAATGGACTATGCGCGTAAATTACTCGATAGCGGGTCCTATAATGTCAACGAAGTTGGATTAAAAATTGGCTACAGTACCGGAAGTCATTTTATTGCGGCTTTTAAGAAAAAATTTGCCACCACACCAAAGAAATATTTAATGTCAATCAACACCAATTTATAAAAAAATGAAAGGAGTATTATTAGTCAATTTGGGTTCACCGGAAAGTCCAACAGCTAAAGACGTAAAGCCGTATTTGGATGAGTTTTTAATGGATAAATACGTAATTGATGTTCCGTTTTTATTACGTGCTTTGTTAGTTAGAGGAATTATTTTGCAAACCCGTCCAAAAAAATCAGCCGAAGCCTATGCCAGAATTTGGACAGATGAAGGGTCACCATTAATTGTGATTTCTAAAAAAATGCACGAAAAAGTGAAAACTTTGGTAGACATTCCTGTGGCATTATCCATGCGATATGGAACTATGACCATCCTAAAAGGATTGCAAGAATTGCACGACAAAGGCGTGACAGAAGTGATGCTTTTCCCTTTGTATCCGCAACACGCTATGGCTTCTACCACAACCATTTTGGTGTTGGCAGAAGAATTGCGTCAAAAGCATTTCCCAAACATGAAATTCACAACAGTTCCAGCGTTCTACAATAAACCAGGATACATTGAAGCGCTATCCAATTCTATCAAAAAACATTTAGAAGGTTTTGAATACGATCATTTGTTGTTTTCGTATCACGGAATTCCAAAACGTCACATTCGTAAAACTGATATTACCAAATCGCATTGTAAAATAGATGGTTCTTGTTGCAATACGCCTTCGCCTGCACACGAATTTTGTTACCGTCACCAATGTTATGAAACGACAAAACAAGTAGTGAAAACATTAGGTATTCCAGAAGGAAAATACAGTCAAACATTCCAATCTCGTTTAGCGGGTGATAAATGGTTAACGCCATACACCGATGTTGAAGTAAATAAAATGCCTGAAAAAGGAATTAAGAAATTAGCAGTGGTAACTCCAGCTTTTGTAGCCGATTGTTTGGAAACTTTAGAGGAAATTGCCATGGAAGCTAACGAAGAGTTTTTACATCACGGTGGGGAAGAGTTTATAGCTATTCCATGTATGAACGATGAAGACGAATGGTGTGGTGTTGTGGCGAATTGGATTAAAGAATTTGAAGCAAAAAAATAAAAATGAATTAGTGTTATTTACCGCAGATTCGCAGATTTCAAAAAAAATCTGCGAATCTGTGGTTAACAATTAATAATTATGGAATACTATAACTACCTAAAATCGTTGCATCTTATTTTTGTCATCACTTGGTTTGCGGGATTATTTTATATCGTGCGTCTATTTGTGTACCAAATTGAAGCTTCAGAAAAACCCTCTCCAGAAAAAGAAATTTTGCAGGAGCAGTTCAAAATCATGAGTTACCGTTTGTGGTACATCATCACTTGGCCTAGTGCGGTTTTAGCAACCCTGTTTGCACTTTCTTTGTTGCACATAAATCCTGCATTTGTAGAAATGCCTTGGATGCAAGTGAAGTTAGGTTTTGTAGTTTTTCTAATCGCATACCACTTTAAATGTCATGCTATATTTAAAGAATTACAACACGATAAAGTGAAGTATAGTTCTAATTTTATGCGGATTTGGAATGAAGGTGCAACTATAATTCTTTTTGCGGTCGTCTTTTTAGTAATTCTAAAAGATGCTGTCAACTGGATTTATGGCGTAATCGGCATCTTTTTATTTTCAATTCTGATTATGTTAGGATTTAAATTTTACAAACGAATAAGAGAGAAAAAGTAAAAAAGGCATTAGCCAAAAGGCAAAAGTTCCTGTTGCCTTTTACATTGTCTGTAGCCTAAAATATGTTTAAAAACTTCAAAATAACAATGCTTTCTCTTCGAACTAGGATTTTCCTATCGATGATTGTATTGATTATTATGGCTTCTATCATTTTAGCATCTATCTCGATTATTCAGTTTAAAAACGAAGCAAGGGTATACCACCAAGAGCGTCTAGAAGATAAAGAAAATGAAGTAAAAGAGCATATTAATTATGTGCTTTCGACTACTACTTATCCTTTAACACCAACTAATTTACCTTTGATTTTCAAAGATAAAATTCACGAATTGGCGCAAATTCACGCCATCGAAATCAATATTTATACCCTAGACGGAAAACTCCTTAAATCTTCCAAAGAATCATTTTCAGTGGATCAAGTGGCTTTGCCTATACCAAAGTACATTTTGAAATTAGTGCGTTCCTCCATCGAAAAACGCTTCGTTGATATCAAAACCATTGACGGTTTAAAAAACCGATCTTCCTATAGCCAAATCAAGGACGACAAATTCAAACCTTTAGGAATATTGCATCTTCCCTATGTAGAAGACGATGGTTTTTACGAAAAAGAATTGAATGGTTTTTTGATTCGATTGGCTCAGGTATATTCGTTCATGCTTATTGTTGCTTTTGGGTTGGCTTATTTTCTTTCGACCTATATTACCAAATCACTTAAAACGATTTCTGATAAATTAAGTGAAACCAGTTTAGATCAGAAAAACGAAAAAATTAGGGTTGAAGCCAGCAGTAAAGAAATCAATTTGCTGATTAAATCCTATAATGCGATGGTGGACGAACTAGAAATCAGTGCCGTTAAGTTAGCTCAAAGCGAACGTGAAGAAGCGTGGCGCGAAATGGCAAAACAAGTCGCTCACGAGATTAAAAATCCGCTAACGCCAATGCGTTTGACTGTGCAAAGTTTTCAACGAAAATTTGAACCTAATGATCCGGAAATCAAACAAAAAATGAAGGATTACTCAGAAACTTTAATTCAGCAAATTGACACAATGAGTTCAGTAGCTTCGGCTTTCTCTAATTTTGCTTCTATGCCTGCTCAACAAAACGAAACGCTAAATGTAATCGAAGTAGTCGAATTAGCATTGGATATTTTCAACGAAGACTACTTGGTATTCGAAAAAGAAACGGAAGAAATAATTGCTGAAATTGACCGTACACAATTGATACGAATCATTACGAATTTAGTCAAAAACGCCATTCAAGCCATATCAGACCAACAAGAAACCAAATCGATTGTAGTACAGGTCAAAAAAATGGAAAACAAGGTCTTAATAAGTGTACAAGACAACGGAATTGGAATTAAAGAAGAAGATTTAAATAGGATATTTGAACCCAAATTTACTACCAAAAATAGTGGAATGGGTCTAGGTTTAAGTATCATCAAAAATATTATAGAAAATTACAAAGGAAACATTACTTTTGAAACTCAATACGGTCAAGGGACTATCTTTAAAGTGAGTTTGCCGATTTTAAATACTTAAAATATACTTTTATGAACTACGAAAATTTATTGATTGCTATAGAAAACAAAATAGCATTGGTTACATTGAATCGTCCAACTAAACTCAATGCTTTAAATAAAGATACTCTTGCAGAATTACACGCTGCGTTTTCTGATTTAGAAAAAGATGATACTGTTCAAGTTATAATCTTAACTGGAAGTGGAGAAAAAGCATTTGTGGCTGGTGCTGATATTGCTGAATTTGCTAATTTCTCTGCTCAAGAAGGAACACAACTCGCTGCTGAGGGACACCAAAAAGTATTTGACCACATTGAAAATTTAAAAAAACCTGTCATTGCTGCTGTTAACGGATTTGCCTTAGGAGGCGGATTGGAACTAGCTATGGCCTGTCATTTTAGAGTGGCATCAGACAATGCCAAAATGGGATTGCCAGAAGTAACACTAGGATTGATTCCTGGTTATGGTGGCACACAACGTTTACCTCAACTCGTAGGAAAAGGACGTGCAATGGAAATGATTCTAACAGCCACTATGATTTCAGCTGCCGAAGCGAAAGAATATGGATTGGTGAATCATGTTGTCCCTCAATCCGAACTAATTGAATTTTGCCAAGGTTTAGCTCAAAAAATTTGTAAAAATGCGCCTGTTGCTATTAGTGAAGCCATCCAAGCTGTGAATGCAAATTTTGACAAATCTAAAAATGGGTATGAAACAGAAATAAATTCTTTTGGCAAATTATTTAGTACTGATGATTTCAAAGAAGGAACAACCGCCTTTTTAGAAAAAAGAAAAGCCAATTTTATCGGGAAATAATTCGAAAATCTAAATCAAACAAATGTCTTTTCAAACTGAATTTGCCCTTTTTTGGGAAAGTGTAAAAGAAAGTATGGCACAGTATACTTTTGCCAAATTAACCTTGGCAAAAACCATTGGCGATACCGAATTGAAAAATATTTATATGCGTCCCGTTCTAGTGGATGACCAAGTGCGTATTTCGCTTATTTCGCGATACAAAACGGAGGAAGTAGAAAGTTTTCATACGCTAGAAGAAGCCTTTTTTGTACTTTCTTCGTACTTGAACAATCCGTTTTTGACCGCTTTATTGTTCACAACAGAAAACGATTTGACCTTCAAATTAAACAAAAAAAGAGTAGGTAGTATTGTAGAACAGGCGCCTACTTTTAAAAGTGCTTCAGATGTGGTTTTAGAAATGCAAGAGAAACAACTTTCAATAGACTAATATTTATTTTCTCCCCTCCCATTCAGCATAAAATTGTTCTAAAAAACCTTCCATATAACGGTGGCGTTCTTGGGCAATTTGTTTTCCAGTTTCAGTATTCATTTTGTCTTTCAACAACAATAGTTTTTCATAAAAATGATTGATGGTAGGCGCCTCATTCTTTTTGTATTCTTCTTTTGTCATAGACAAATTGGGAGCTATTTCAGGATTGTATAATGTTCTATTTTTGAACCCTCCATAATTGAATGTTCTAGCGATCCCAATGGCGCCAATAGCATCCAAACGATCTGCATCTTGAACAATATCCAATTCAATAGAAGAAAATTTCCTCTCTACTCTGCCGCCTTTGAACGAAATGTTTTCAATAATCGCAATTACGTGGTCTATAGTTTCGGAAGAAACATTTTGAGCTTCTAAAAAAGTGCGCGCTGTTTTTGGTCCTATGGTTTCATTTCCGTTATGGAATTTACTATCTGCAATATCGTGAAGTAAAGCGCTTAATTGAACAATCTCTAAATCACAATTTTCAGATGCAGCAATCAACAAGGCATTTTTATACACACGCTCAATATGAAACCAATCGTGACCGCCTTCGGCTTGAGCTAAAGCTGTTTTTACAAATTCTATCGTTTGATCAATCAAATTAGTAATGCTCATATTGAAAATGGTTTTATAAAAAAAGCTGAATCATTATAATTCAGCTTTTAAATTTTATTTAAAAATACTCATTTTTTACAATGTAGCAGGCTCTACCCATTTAAAGATATACGACTCTTGAGGAATCACTATTCTTTCTGAAATTTTAGCCATTCTTGCAGGTAATTTCATTAAATAATCACGCGCTTTTTCAGCTTCATCAGTCAAATTACCAATTTTATCGATTTCCCATTTGTCGATTAACTTTTGCATAATTTCTACATAATCATTCGCAGTGTATACTCCAATACGTTGTGCTGAATCAGAGAAATTTTCAAAAGCCGAACTGATTTTTTGCCCAGACTCTCTTAAAAAATGAGCCGGCATAACAATTTTTTGCTTCATCATGTATTGAAACGCTAACATCATTTCGCTCGGGTCTACTTGAAAAATTCGGTTCACAAATTCGCTATACGCATGGTGGTGACGCATTTCGTCTCCTGCAATCATTTTACACATTTTAGACAGTTTATTATCTCCGTGTTTTTTGGCAATTTGTGATACTCTATTGTGCGAAACGTAAGTCGCTAACTCTTGGAAACTCGTGTAAACAAAGTTTTTATACGGGTCTCTTCCTGTTCCAATATCGAATCCGTCGTTAATCAAATGTTGGGTAGTAATTTCTACTTCACGCATGTTGATTCGTCCAGACAAATACAAGTATTTATTCAATACGTCTCCGTGGCGGTTTTCTTCTCCAGTCCATTGACGAATCCAACTCGACCAACCGTTTCTTTCTAAATTATTAACTCCTTCTACTTCCATTAACCAAGACTCATACGTTGGTAAAGCCTCTTCGGTAATGGTATCTCCCACCATAGCTACCCAAAAATCATAGGGTAAATCTTTAGCAATTTCTCTTAGTTCTTTTACTTCTTCAAAAAAGTTTTCACTTTGTGAATCCGGTAAGAAATCAGTTGGTTGCCAAATGTTTTCTACTGGAATTAGGTACTGTTCTACGAAGCTATCCACGTTCTTTTCCAAAAACTGCATTACTTCTAAACGAATGTTTTTAATTGACATTATATCTATTGTTAAATTTGTATTCCTTCTACTACTACCTTTTCCGTTTGTTCCATTAACTCCTCAAATGAAAACTCACTCACCTTTAATGGCTGGTGAATTGTAAATTTGAGGCGGTTGCCTAATCCCATTGGAAAAGCACCAAATCGAACCATTTTCCATGAATTGTTAATGGTAATTGGTACCACATAAGCAGATGGAGCATGCTTACATAATATTTTCAATCCGCTTTGCGCAAAGGACTTTGGTTGTCCAGTTCTACTTCTTGTTCCCTCAGGAAAAATTAATGCCGATCGCGTATTTTTTTCTATGTATTCAGACAATCCTTTTATTAACGGAATGGCTTGTTTTGAGTCTTTCCTGTCTATTAATACAGAACCTCCGTGATTTAAATTATAGGACACACTTGGAATTCCTTTACCAAGCTCTTTCTTACTTACAAACTTGCAATGAAAATCTCTTAAATACCAAATAATAGCTACAATATCATACAAACTCTGATGATTCGCCACAAAAATAATTGGGACATTTTTGGGAATACTTTCGGTGTTTTCAAACTGATAAGTCGTTCCTAAAAGATTCGTGCAACGCACTAAAAAAAAGTTGAGATAATCCACACTTTTCTTATGCGCCTGATAACCAAAAACATTGAAACAAAACCATTGGATTGGGTGAAAAAGAACCAAAAAAAATCCGAAACACAAATAGTAAATTATGGAAAGGGGATATGAAACTAATTTTTGCATGCGTTGTAAATGAAGTACAATAATACAAAATAAATTTTTAGGACTAATTAAATCCTCAATAATAACGCCTATTTAGGGTTTAATTGTACCTTTGAACTCTAAAATAAGTGGTATTTTTCCCAGAAATGAATTTTAATTATCCAAAAAACGAAAAACTAAAAAGCAAAATCACCATCGGATTACTATTTTCCGAAGGAAAATCGGTGTCTAAATACCCTTTGCGTTTAGTGTATCATTCGGGTGCTTTAGGAGACGAGCAACAATTAAAAGTTGGTGTTTCGGTTTCTAAAAAATACTTCAAAAAAGCAGTTGATCGTAATTATTTTAAACGTCTTTTGCGTGAGTCGTATCGTTTGAATCAACATTTGTTAAAACAACAGCTCGACCAGCCTTATGCGTTAATGCTTTTTTACCAAAGCAAAGACCGCTTGTCGTTTGAAGAAATCAACATCAAAACAGTTCAATTATTTGAAAAATTCCTAGCGCAAGTTCAGGATTCAAAACAAGAAGAAGTAAAATAAACTACCACCAAAACGTAGAGTATTCTAATTTATTCTTATTTTAGACCATTCAATCTAAGCTTTCGTTACTATGATTTCTGCATTCAAAAAAAAATATATTATTCCTGTTATAGCGTCTGGCTTTTTGTATGTTGGCGCTAGTTTCAAGGAAGATTTTTTTGAAGTAGCCAAGCAAATTGAAATCTTTACCACGCTATTCAAAGAATTGAATAAAAACTATGTGGACGAGACCAATCCCGGCGAATTAATGGATAAAGCCATTAAAGGAATGTTGGCCAGTCTTGATCCTTACACTGTTTTCTTCAACGAGCAAGATGTGGTAAAATTTAAAATCAACAATACAGGAGAATATACTGGAATTGGGGTTTTAATTACTCGTAAAGAAGACCGATTAATCATCAAAGAACCCTATAAAAATTTCCCTGCAGACAAAGCCGGACTAAAAGCGGGTGATGAAATTATCCAAATTGGAGATGTACTCATAGCCGACTTCAAAGACGATGCATCGCAACTATTAAAAGGGGCAAAAAACACTAAAATTGACATCAAATACATTCGTCAAGGAAAAACCAATGCTACCCAAATTGTATTGGACGAAGTCGAAATCAAATCGGTGCCGTTCTATGGAAAAATAGATGAGAAAACGGGTTATATTGTATTGGCACACTTCAACAAAAAAGCAGGATTAGAAACTAAAAATGCTTTGGAACAACTCAAAAAAGAAGGCGCTGAACGTATCGTTTTAGATTTACGCGATAATCCAGGTGGATTGTTAAACGAAGCTGTGACAATTTGCAATTTATTTGTGCCTAAAAACGAAATTATTGTTACCACAAAATCGAAAATCGACAAACACAACAATGTCTATAAAACAACAAAAGAGCCTGTTGATACTGAAATTCCGCTAGCGATTATTGTTAATGGAAGAAGTGCCTCGGCTTCTGAAATTGTTTCGGGAGCTTTACAGGATTTAGATCGCGCGGTGATTGTTGGTAGTCGAAGTTTTGGGAAAGGTTTGGTTCAAAGGCCGGTTGATTTGACCTATGGGACGCAATTAAAAGTAACCATTTCTCGTTACTACACACCATCGGGTCGTTGTATTCAAGCCTTAGATTATACCCGCAAGGACAAAAACGGAATTGCCACAAAACGTGACGAGAAAAATTATACTGCTTTTAAAACTAAAAAAGGAAGAACTGTCTATGATGGTGGTGGTATTCAGCCTGATATAGCAATCGAAGAAACAAAATTAAGTCCTATTGCAGAAGCATTAGAGAGGAATGATGCTATTTTCAATTTTGCAACCCAATATTATTTTAAAAATCCAAACCTAGGCAATACGATTCCAAATATCTCAGAATCGGATTACCAAGATTTCAAACAGTTTTTAAAAACGTCTAAATTTTCTTTTAACACCCAAACTGAATTAGCATTGAAAAATACTTTGGCTACAGCCAAAAAAGAGCAAATCGACGAAGCGATTGCTATAGAATACCAACAATTATTAATTGCGCTACAAAAAAGCGAAAATGCGTTATTGGATAAAAATCAAAGAGAAATTAAACATTTAATACAAGAAGAACTAATCAAGCGCTACCAATATCAAGAAGGTTTGTATCAATTTTATCTCAAAAATAATATTGAAATCAAAAGAGCCACACAAGTGTTAAACTCCACTTCAGAGTATAATACCCTCTTAAAAATGTAATGAATAACTTTTTCAAAATAGGATTGTTACTGTTAGTCTTGAGTGGTTTTGCACAAGATAAAGCCTCACATACTGTCTATTTTGATTTAGATAAAGATCATCTTAAAGAAACTCAAAAAGACCTACTCTGTGATTTTTTTCAAAAAATTGACAGTAGTCACATCGAATCCATTAGTGTTTTTGGTTACTGTGATGATAGAGGATCTTCTTTATATAACATTGATTTGTCAAACCGTCGAGTTCAGTCGGTTGAGGCGGTTTTAATGCGACTAGGTATTCCTCAAAAAAAAGTAATCACCCTAGAGGGAAAAGGTAGAATTATGGTGAATAAAGACACTATTTCCGACTTAAATGAAACTCGATCTAAAAATAGGAGAGTGGTAGTTTTTGTAAAAAAAACATTGCAATCTCAATATTTTATGGGAATTCCGAAGCTTTATACTGAGTTTCAATTTCCACATACAAAAGGGGATCGTATCTATTTGGAACACGTAAAATTCGAAACAGGAAGTAGCTATTTAGATTTGAATTCAAGAATAATTTTAGATAAAACAATTGCTTACTTGAAAAACAATCCAACTATTGTTTTTGAAATTCAAGGACATGTTTGTTGCACGCCGCCTCAATATACAGATGCTTTAGACAAAGTAACCAGAGACCGGAAGCTTTCATACAACAGAGCAAAAGCAGTTTACCGTTACCTTGTAATGCGAAAAATAGACCCTTCTCGAATGACATTTAAAGGATATGGCAATCGATTTCCGTTGGGTAAAGCTGTTGAATTAGACCGAAGAGTGGAAATAGTAATTATAAAATCTTAATTACTTTTATCCATTTGAATGTGTGGGATATCGTCCTCTAAGTACATTTCACTTGTTTGTACAAATCCATGCGATTCATAAAATTTCTTCAAATACAGTTGGGCTCCAATTGTAATTTGAGTTGCTCCATAATGTTCTAAAATTCCTTCAATGGCTTGACGCATTAATTCATGTCCCCACTTGCGCTCTCTGTATTTTGCATCGACCGTAACACGACCAATTGAGGCATGAACAAAAGAAATTCCAGGTTTTAAAAGTCGGGCGTGAGCCACAATTTTTCCTTCAAAAGTGCCAAATAGGTGTAATGCTTTTTGATCTTTACCATCTAGATCAAGATACACACAATTTTGTTCAACAACGAAAATTTCGCTTCGCAAACGAAGAATATCGTACAACTCGTGTACAGAAAGTGATTCAAATGATTTAATCTTCCATTCTAATGCCATGAATTTATTTTTTATGTGGGGTAAAAGTAGTGTTTTTTAGTAGTTGAACCGATTGCATAATTGCATCTAACTCGTGCATAGTATCTCTCTTTTCTTTAGAGGGAGAGTAACAAAATCCTTCTAAAACAATTACCCTTTTTTGAACAGAATCGATAATGGTGTAATTGATATAAGGACCGGACATATAATCGTTTTGAAGTTGCCAAGTGCCTCTAGTTTCGTAAGCTAGTCGATTGTCTATTTTTGTCTTAAAAAAATAAGGGGTATATCCTGTTTCAGAAATCATGTGCGTATTCGGTTCCGTACCTTGAATATATTTTCCAACCGAGTCGCGCATGGTACGAATTGAACTTGATATCGCGGTAGCTTTAATGATTGATAATGGGAATTGGTATACTAGTAAACTACTACTACCGCCATTGTTGTTGTGCTTCAACCAGATAAAATTGGGTTTTCGCATCACTAATTCAAAATCCGATGGGACTTGTAAACCAACCTGAAATAGTTTCTTTATAATTGAATGCGTACTAGCTGATTTACTAAAGATTCTTTGACTTTCTGCTATTTCACCACCTTCAATACGCTGAATTATTTCTGGCGAATGTTTTTCAAGTAAAAGAACTATTTCTTCGGCAGTTGTCCCGGATATATGAAATACATTTTGAGGAGTAGCGTATTGATTTCTCTTGATTTCAAATTGCGTTTTTACCCCTTTTTTAATTACAAGAATGGCACGGCTATTTGTGGCATAACCTTCTAATAATTTGACTGGATATTGATTGATGGTAAACAATGGTTCTTCCTCAGGAAGTCCAATTACAGCTGAAGCAAATTTATTTCTGATGCTATCGCCAATTTCACCATTCCACAATTGATCATCAATAAGTACCGAAATCGTGTTGATTTTACCTGAAGTTTGGCGAATGTTTTCTTGCTCTTTCTTAGCACAAGAAACAACTAAAATAAAAAGTAAAAAGTATAAAAAATAGGACGCCTTCATCATCCTAAATAGAGTATTAAATCCTGCCCCAATTGAATTTGGCATTCGATTCATTTAATTAACCGTTTATCTTTAATTTCATCCCTGGTTTCAATTCGTCATCTTTGATATTATTCCATTTCTTTAAATCAGAGATGGTAACACCTGGGTATTTTTTAGAAATCGTGTACAACGAATCTCCCTTTTTTACATAATATTCCGACTCTTTTTGGTTTGAACTCAGAAAATTATCTTTCTTTTTGAAACTAGATACAGTAGCTTTATTAGTATCTATTACAATTTCATTCTTGGCTACAATTAAGCTATTTCCAACAGCAATAGCATTTGATTTTAAGTTATTCCATTGTTTTAATTCTTTTACACTTACTCCAAATTTCTTAGCAATAAGGCCTAAATTATCTCCTTTTTGAACACTGTAAGCAATATCTTTTCTTTCAACGGTATCGGCGACTTCTTCTTTTTCTGTTGGGTTTTGCACAACTTGAAGCGAAGCTCCTAAAGAAACATTTGTACTGCTAAGCTTGTTCCACTCTTGAATATCAGCAACAGTAGTGTTAAATTTCTTAGCAATAGCGCTTAAATTATCTCCTTTTTGAACCACATAGAATGATGCAATAGAAGTTTTAATGCTGTCTTTTATTGTGTTCACTTTGGCTACAGCCGTAGTTTTTTGTTCTACATCAGTGGCGTTAATTTTGAGATTTTTGCCATAGGCTACCCAATTTCCATTAATGTTATTCCACTTTTTAAGATCCTCAACAGCCACATCGTATTTCTTAGCAATGCTAATTAAATTGTCTCCTCGTTTTACACGATAATAACGCACTTTGGCTTGTGCTAATCGTTGTGATGTATTTACGGAATCTTGAACAACAATTGGTTTAACAATTTGAAATGGTTTCTCGCGTAAATTGGCTTCTTTGTCCACGTAAGCATAAATCTTAGATTCATTAGAAGTAAAAATTGCCATTTTATCTTGCGGCAACCTCAAAAAATGCGTTTGATCTTTGTAGGCAGGAACGATATTTAATTTGTAGGATGGATTTAAAATTTGCAATTGTGCCACTGGAATATCAATCAAATCGGATATTTGTTTGAAAGACATTTGTCTTTTAACCATTACGGTATCGGTTGCAAAATGCTTAATTGGTGCTTTTTCAGGGACAATTCCATGTTCTTTATGGTATTCGTAAATATACATCGTGGCTAGAAAAGCCGGAACATATCCTTGTGTTTCTTTAGGTAAGTTTTTTCGAATGTTCCAATAATTTTGTTGTCCGCCAGAACGACGAATTGCTTTAGCTACATTTCCTGGTCCTGAATTGTACGATGCCAAAACTAAATCCCAATCGCCAAAAATAGAATACATGTTTTTCATGTATTGGGCTGCAGCCTCACTAGCCTTAAGCGGATCGCTTCGTTCATCAATATACGAATCAATTTTTAAACCGTACTGTTTTCCTGTTTGGTACATGAACTGCCAAAGACCTGTTGCACCAACTCTTGAAACGGCTTTAGGATTCAATGCCGACTCTACTACAGCTAAATATTTAATTTCAAGCGGAACATTATGCTTATCAAATGCTTCTTCAAAAAGAGGAAAATAAAATTCTGAAACTGCCATCAAACGTTCAAAAGAACGTTTTCTGTTTTTCAAAAATGACTTAATGATATTTTCTAAACCTTGGTTGTATTCAATATGAAATGGCGATTTCTCGTCCATTGCCTGTAATCGTGCTTTTAACAAGTCTGTAGATAATTCATACTCTACTTTCTCATCAATATTGATCGTTTGAATATCTTCTGTAAGATTGTTGTAAATGTCTAAATTGGTTAATTCTTTTAACCACAAACTGTCTACACAAGCTGCTAAATCGTCTTTAACAAAGGTTTTTTTGATAGAATCAAGAGCGGTAATTTTATTCTCTGAAGTAGTACTGGTTTTTTTTAATGCATTTTCCTGCGAAAAAAGAGAAAATGAAACAAGTAATACAAAGGGGTATATTAAATTTTTTATAATCATAACTGAAGCATTCAAGGGGCTTAATTTCAAACGATTAAATAATCATTTTTACAAACTTACTAGGTTCTAACTGAAAAATTCTATAAATAGTGTTAAAAAATCAATTTTTAGCCCATTTTTAAACATTTTTGATCGATTTGACTTCAAAAAAAAGCTTGAAATTACATCTTTTATCAAAAATTTAAAATAAGGAAAAAGGAAAAACCTTAGCTAAAATTATTTCGCTAAGGTTTTCTATTGTATTGAATCAAGTCGGATTTAGACTTAAAATTTGTTTATTCTAAAATGGCAGCAATACCCGGTAAAACTCTACCTTCTAACATTTCTAACATGGCTCCTCCTCCAGTTGAAACATAACTTACTTTATCTTCAAAACCAAATTGTTTTACAGCTGCAACCGAATCGCCACCACCTACAAGAGAGAAAGCTCCGTTAGCAGTTGACTCTGCAATAAATTCTCCTAAAGCAATGGTTCCTTTTGCAAAGGTTGGCATTTCAAATACGCCTAAAGGGCCATTCCAAAGAATCGTTTTTGATTCTAAAATTACTTTTTTGAATTGTTCCAATGATTTTGGTCCCGCATCCATACCTTCCCAGCCGTCTGGAATTGCAGTTACATCAACCGCCTGTGTATTAGCATCATTTGAAAATTTATCTCCCGCAATTACATCTACTGGAATATGAATTTGAACTCCTTTTTCTTTAGCTAAACGCAAAATTTCTAAAGCCAATTCTTGTTTATCATCTTCACAAATTGAATTTCCAATTTTTCCACCTAAGGCTTTCACAAAAGTAAATGTCATTCCGCCACCAATAATCATGTGGTCAACTTTGTCTAAAATATTTTCGATAACTGTAATTTTTGAAGATACTTTAGAACCTCCAAGAACAGCAGTTACTGGTTTTACGCTATTTTTCAAAACTTTATTCAAGCTTTCGATTTCTTTAGCAAGTAGGCTTCCAAAACATTTGTCATTTGGAAAAAACTGTGCAATAATTGTAGTCGAAGCGTGTGCTCTGTGTGCTGTTCCAAAAGCATCGTTTACATAAATATCTCCTAAAGATGCTAGTTCTTTGGCGAAAGCCACATCTCCAGCTTCTTCTTCAGCATGAAAACGTAAATTTTCCAATAACAACACTTCGCCTGATTGTAATTTATCTGAGGCTGATTTAGCTTCAGGGCCTACACAATTAGCAGCAAATTGAACCGGAACACCTAAAATAGCTGAAGCCGTTTTTAAGATATGTTTCAATGAATATTTATCTTCCGCTCCTTTTGGACGTCCTAAATGTGACATTAAAATTACACTTCCACCATCTGCCAAAATTTTATCAATTGTTGGTTTTGCAGCTTCAATACGAGTGGCATCTGTTACATTGAAATTTTCATCCAATGGGACGTTAAAATCAACGCGGATAATTGCTTTCTTATTTTTAAAATTAAAATCGTTTACCGTTTTCATTGTGCTCTATTTTTTTAGTTTTTGCTTGTAGATGAACAAATATAGGACTTTTCATGTAGCGACAAATTTTGAAAAGCGATAAAAAACAGATTTTTCTTAACGAAAACGTTGTAATTAAAGTAATTAATTATTTTTTATTCTGTTTTCTTAAAAACTACTATTAATCGTGAACCGGACTTTGGGTACAAGGGCAATCACTAATTCCTTGAAGGAAATCAAATCCTAGGGTAATCATATGTGTGCCAGAATTATAGGCTGCAATTTGGCTCAATGTAATTTGATAGGAATACCCAAAATAAAAATTAGCTTTTTTAAATCCCGCCATTGGGCCTACTGCTAATGGGTTGAGTGCTTGATCGTTCAAAAAACGATACGAAACTCCCGCCCAATAATAGTCGTCATAACTATTGTAACGGCGGTATTTTATATTGATGTCTGTTGTCGAACGTTGGTCTCCAGCAAAATATTGAAAAAAAATGGAGGGCTCTATTTCAATGTTTCGGTTATAGCTGTTTTTAATTAGGTAGCCCGAATACAATTGGTAATTCAAAATCAAGCTAGGTTCAATTCCTGTGAATCTATCGATGCTCTTTGGTAAAACATTTGTCGCGTTGAGACTTGCATAAAACCCTTTATTGCGATACAAAAGACCTACATCAAAATTATTGTTAGATATGGATCTGTTGTTAATTATACTGGGATCTAAAATTGGGATTTCGTGTGTGGTATTGAATTTGCTAATGTCAATTTTAAAACTATTAATGTTATAAGACAATCCAAAAGACAAATACTGTTTTGAATAATAATCTAAAATGATATGATGGGCAAAAGAAAATTTCGCGCCAGTTTGAGAAGTATTTCCATTGCTATCGTTATACAACGAAAGGCCTATTCCTGAGCGATTTCTAATTCTAAAATCAGCATAGAGGGACTGGTTTTGAGGGGCGTTTTTAATTCCTACCCATTGTGTTAAACCGTTGGCACGTATTCGTAAATTATCTCCTATTCCTGCAAATGTTGGCGACAAAACAAAATGATTATCGGCTAAATATTGAGTAAAAACAGGCAGGTGTAATTCTTGGCTAAAGCCAAAAAAATATAAGAACAGAAAGCCATATGTAAATTTTAATTTCATTGAACTTGTTTATTTCTTTATCTGTAAAGTGTAAAATGACCTACAAACTCCCTGTCGTCTTTTGGATCATTGAGCTTTAACACATACCAATAATCGCCTGAAGGAAGCTCTGCTCCTTGGTATTTTCCATCCCAAGTTTGACCCAAACGATAGCTTCCCAATTCTCGTCCGTAACGATCCAATATTGTATACGTCAGGTTTTTGTAATTAATAGTACATCCAGGTGCCCAGGTATCATTAATTCCATCTCCGTTTGGCGTAAAATAGTTAGGGGTGCAAATGTCTATGTAATTGAATTTTTGGGTAGCCGAGCTTATACATCCGTTAGCGTCTTTAACAGTTACTAAATAATCTTGAGTGGCATAATAAATATAATTGGGAGTTGAACCATAATATTCCCCTTCAAATGTGAAAGTATAATTGCCTCCGCCTCCACTAGGAACTGCAATAATTTCGTTTAAGCCTCCCGCTTTTAAACTCAAAATTAAAGGGTCCATTTTTAAAATCGTAAATACAGGAGTGTCTTTAACACATCCATTAATGTGTTTTACTCTAATAAAATGATCTCCTGGACTAAGATTAGAAAATGTATTTGAAGCTTGATAAATCCCTCCATCTAAAGCAAATTGTACCAAAGCGGTATTGGAGATACTTGAGTCTAATTGTACTGTTACCAGATTGTTTTGTGCGTTGCTAACACAATCATAATTGACAGATATTGTTGGGTTTAACTTTACAGCATTGTCAAGAGCTACTGTCCAATTCAAAATACAATTGTTAGCATCTTTGATATAAACGGTATGATTTCCACCCGTCAAATTAGTAAAATTAAATTGTGTTTGAATCGCGGTGCCAGTTGTAAATGGACCTGATGGATTGTCTACTGAAACACTATATGGCAAAGTCCCACCCGAAGCAACTATACTAAACTGAGCATTATTATCGTCAAAACAAATTTCTTGTACAATCGAAGAGGGAATTGTCACCGCACTTAAAACTGGTGGTTCGGTGATTCTTAAAGTTGTTTTTTCATAACACCCGAGGGCGTCTTGTACAAGCAAATCGTAGTCTCCTGGGGCTAGATTTTGAAAAAGATCCGATTCAGTAAACTGACTTAAATTAGGAGATATCGCATGTTTAATTGTTACCGTTCCTCCCAAAGAAGTAATTTTTACTGAACCGTCATTGGATCCGGCACATAATGCGTTTTTTAAAGAAAAGCTAGGATTTAATTTGGCAGCCGGTTCGGTTATTGCGATGATAGAAGATTCCACAGGGTTACAATCAGCGCTTGTTACTTTTACCTTGTACTTTCCGGCAGGAAGTCCTGCAAATATTCCAGTGGGTTGGGCTGTTCTAATTATACTATTTCCCTCATCTAAAAGTGTATAAAAATAATTGCCTAATCCGCCTTGGGCTGAAGCCAAAATAGTCGCAGTGCTTTCTCCATAACAGTTTATTTTGGCAAAAGTAGTATCTACCGCTACTGTTAATCCTACTGGGGTTGCCACCACTACATCATTGGAAACATAAGAACCGCAGCCATTATTATCTTTGATGAAATAACGATTCACGCCAGTTGCTCCAGTTAAAGGAAGAGGTGTTGTAGAAATTAAATTAAAACTACTGCCGTCTGTACTGAAACTGAATGGAGGAGTTCCTCCCGTAATTTGTAAATCCAATTGTGCTGGATTCATACATGTTGGAGGAGTTAACAAAGACAATGTAGCTACAACATTATTGGGTTCGTTAATTGTAATTTGTGCAGGTGGCGCGGTACAAGACCAATTATCAGTAACGGTTAGCGTGTAAATTCCTGCGCCTAAGTTTTCAAATTTAGTATCGGTTTGTGGGCCTAAAATCAGCGGATTTGGACTTGTTTTGTTCAAAGTGTACCAATAATTACTACCCTGTCCTCCTGAAACCGTTGAAACAGAAATGGTAGCATTTTGATCTCCAAAACATTGTAATTGGGTTTTGTCAGCAGCAGCGGATAGTGCAATTGGATTAGGGTTTTTTAATTCTACTTGTGTGTCAACCATACAACCTCTGGCGTCTCTCGTATATAGTTTGAAGATTCCTTGAGTTAAGTTGGTCAATTCAGAAACATCGCCCCAGTTTTCTATTACCGTTCCTGCTTTTTCCCATTTGAACTCATAAAAATCTGACCAACCTCCCGTTGGCAAAGCGGTAATTCTACCGTCGGTATTCCCTATTGCACAAGTGATTTCTGAAAGTGTTGTGTTTACATTAAGAGTGGCAGTAGGCTGACTTATTGTGAAATTTTTAGTTACACTACAAAACGGAGCGTTAGTCAATTTCGCTGTAATGCTATAGACATCTGCTTTAAGATTTGAAATTGGAATTGGACCAGCGTTGGTAGAGGTTGAAGACTGTATTGTTATTCCTGAACTATCTTTAATAGTATAATCAAAAGCACCTGCTTTACTTGGCGTGTTTCTATCTATTAAAGTTATGTTAGCACTTCCATTGGCCCCTCCAAAACAACTAACATCTACGACCGAATCAATGGTTATATCAAACGTATTCGGTTCATTAACGGTATGTACTTCTTGTATGGTACAATTTGTTACAGTGTTTCGAGCTGTAATTAGGTATTCGCCAACGGTTAAACCTGAAAAAATTCCAGTTGGATTAGAAGAGGTTCCTACCAAACTTCCCGAAACTGGAATTAACGAATATTCTAAATCGCTTGACGGAATTGTTGTTGGTGTTACTGAAACTTGAATAGTTTCACTTAATAACGAGCAACTAATTTCATTAGTAGCGGTCACAATGATTTGATCTAAAATATAAAACGGTTGGATTGTTACGGGAGCTAAAGTACTTCCTGAACAACCTTTGTCATCATACACATTTATAGTATAACTGTCTCCATTTAGGTCTGTTTCGATATAGGTTGGGTTAGGCCCAAACTGCACTGGAGTCCCGTTTTTTATAAATTCATATTGGGTGAAAGTATTAGAACCGCCTGATACTCCACTAACCGTAATGGATGCGTTGTTGAAATTATTGGTCGAATTACAGCCAAATTCGACTACAGTTGGTGCTGGAACAAGAATGAGGGCAGGCTCGCTAACCAAAATCGAATCTGTTGCTACACAACCTCTTCCTGAAATTACTTTAACAGTATAACTTGTCGCAGCTAAACCTGTAAAAATATTGGAATCTTGTGGAGTTCCATCGTTTAGGCTGTATGTATAAACTGGATTATCATTTGTTCCTGGCGCAGGCGTTGCTATGGTTACTGTTATGGATCCATCACTTCCTCCATGACAACTAACCGGTTTTGAAGTTAAAGTTAAACCTGTTACTGACGTTGGAACTTCCAGATTTACTAAAATACTCTTTTCACAAAGCGTGCTATTGTCTTTTAAATAAATTGTATGCGGTCCAGAACTCAATCCTGAAAAAATAGGACTAGTACCATAAATTCCTGTATCGATTTTATATTCAAAACTACCTGAACCACCCACAGGAATAGCTTGAATTTCGCCATCATTAAGTCCGCAGGAGGGCTGTTTGATAACGGTTGAAGACAATCCCAAAGGGCTATAAATCGTTATGTTTTTAGTATCGTTACAACCATTTACATCTTTAATAGTAATGGTATAGTTGCCTGAATTTTGATTCAACAAGCTATAAGGGAATGCCGATGTAATGGGTGTAAAAACGCTTCCATTTACACTCAAATAATAAGGCGCGATTCCTGCGGTCGTTGTTGTTAAATTGATTGTAAAAGTCCCTTCGGGTAGGCATTCATTGGGAACCGATAAAGTAATGACGGGTTCAGAGTCTTTTTCTACTTCGACTGCTATTGATTTCTCACAACCGTAAGCATCCCTTACAAAAACAGTATATTCACCAGCATCAACAGAAAATAAAGAGGTATTTGACCATGAAGGAGGCGGAGGCACAGGAATTAAACTTGAACCAGTACTACCTGAAGTATTTTTTGGCTCAACTCTATATTGATAAGGTGCTGTACCGTCTTTGGCTTGAACACTAATCATCCCTTTTTCATTACAATTGGCGTTTTTGATTACTTTGGGAAGAATACTCAAATCAATTGCAGACTCTGTGATATTAAATGTCTTTGATGCTATACTACATCCTTCATTTGTAGCGCCGGTTTCTTCTTTTATCAACACAAAATAATTTCCAAAAGGCAAATCGCCTAAATCGGTGATTGCAACACTATTATTTGGACTAATCGTTATAATTCCGGAAACTCCTGAAACAGGAACTAACGATTGCGAATTATAAACCTGATAGGAAATTGGTGTATCAACAGAATAGTTGTTTGTTACCGTGAACGATACTTTACCATCATCTTCGCCTTTACAAGTTATGTTTTTTTCCTGAGGATTGCTTATAACTAATGTAGATTTAGTTTTTATTGCGTCTTCAGCTGTTTCATAGTAATAACAGCCCGTTGCTTGGTCATAAACCACAAATGTGTATTTGACACCAGTTATTAATTCCCTAAACGTTGCCTCGTTAGACGAATTAACAGGTTGCCAATTGGGATCGCCTGTAGTATAGGTTAGTAAGGGTTTATAAATCGCAAAATAAAATGGCCCTGTTGAGGTAATTGTTGTAGTGCTTCCAATTGAAACAGTTGCCTCGCCTCCTGTAGTACAATTTGTACTGGTTGCCACTGTAATGTCTAAATCTTCTGGAGGTGAAGCTACTTTAACATCTTGTTTTAATACAGAACAACCGTTACTATCTACCACATTGATTTGGTAAAATCCAAAATCTACTACATCAAATGTATATGATGTAGTTCCTAGATTATTAATTTCTTTTTTATCATAATTATTTAATCCTGTAACATAATAATCATAAGGCGCTTTTCCTCCAGTAACACTATCAATTATTATAGAACCTTTTGAAACTCCAGTAGATTTATTACAATTAATGTCAACCGCACGAGATGTTACAATTATTTTAGCTGGCTCAGAAATAATTGTATTCAATTTAGCAGTACAAAGATTACTATCCGTAACCGTAACCTCATAATTTCCGGCGGGTAAGCTAAAAAGTTGACTGCCATAATTCGTATTCGTTGTTGTATTTTTTACTGAATACGTAAACGGAGCTATTCCCTTAGCTGTATTCAAATTAACCTGAATAGCGGCGGTGTTGTCACCGTGGCATAAAATGGATTGAATTTCGGTAAAAGATAAAATTTCAGGATTTACTTTAGGATTTACTATAACTGCATTAGTAGTTTTTGAGCATCCATTGGTATCAGTTATAGTAAAACTATAGGCTCCTGCATCGGTTTCTGAAATGGTATATACAAACGAAGAATCACCAACTGGTATCGTTATATCGGAGGAAATTGTAGCAGTACCTTTTTTTACTAGGTATTTTAAAGGCTTCACGCCTCCTTCAAAAGTTACTTTAATCTTGGCATCTGGACTTGTGGTGCAATCCAAGGCTTTGGTTAAAACAGCTGCTGCTTTTAATTCATTGCCAATTGTAATATCCTGGGTAGTCGCTTTACAATTATTGGCATCTGTAACTTCTACTTTGTGTGTACCTGGCGCTACATTTGTAAAAGTATTTGAATTTTGTAAAGCGCCACCATTTAAACTAAACGAAAAAGGCGCTGTTCCAGAAGCGACATTTATTTTTATAGTCGATTGATTCACAGCGTCATAACATAAATCAGAACTAAAATCTACAGTTGGAACAGGTATTGGAGGTGGTACAACTATAACAGGAACCGGACTCGTATTACCACAACCATTAGCGTCGAGTCCGCGAACTGTGTAAGTTCCAACTGGCACATTCTCAAAAACACCAGATTGAGCAGGGCGTATTTTGTTTATGTTGAGTTCATCCCACAATTCATATTGATAAAAAGGTGTTCCTCCACTAGAAGAAGCTGTAATGGTAGCGCCTCGGCTGCAAGTCGCTGCAGTTGTTACACTAGCCAAAGGCAATAATGGCGATGGAACAGTAATTGTTATAGGCGAAAATGATTTAACACAAATTCCGGTTGCGGTAGCATTATAACGGACTTTTACATTGTAAATTCCGCTTCCTAAACCTGAAATGGTAAAGGGAGAGGTCATAGCTGTTTGCCAAGTTGCTCCATTATCCTTTGAAACTTGATAGCCAGAAGTGGTGTTGAAATTTTGAGCCGCAATGGTTATTTCTCCATTACTTAATCCATGACAAGTTACATTTTTAGTATTGGTTATTGAAGCGGCAAAATCTTTCCCTGTTGGGACATTAAATATAACTTTTCGGGAAGAAGCACATAATTTAGGAATTTGGTAGGCTGTAATATCATCAATTGCCACGTCGTTACCATTTTGATTTTGCTCAATAGATCGTACTTGAAATCGCAAAGTAGTATTGCTCCCTGGATTGAGTTGTGTTGAGTATTTTCGCCATGTTTCTGTTTTAGGAATTGGTCCAGTTTGATAGAAATCAATTTCAACCCCAGCTGTATTAACAATAGCCACTCTCAAATTAGGATTGGTTGGAGTTGTACCTATTTTTAAAAGGTTAGTGACATAAAACTCCACATTGATAAGCTGATTAGGGATAATTTCGTTGATTATTTTTTCATAAATAATAGGGCGTGAATTATCCCCTCTAATATTGACTACTAAGTAGCGACCTTTAGATGCTGAAGGGTTGGTGTGATCTTTTGGAACATACCATGATCCAAATGGATAAATAATAGAAGACGTTACCGCATATTCCCCATCGTTAATATTTAGACCCCAACCCCTGTTTGCATTACAAGTAATTGGCGCTACCTGTCTCTCAAAACAATAGGCCGCACTCATCCCTGGCGAAGTCGTATCAGCTCCATAGCCAAAGTCTTCCTTCAATAAATTACTATAAGTTGGAACCAATAAGGGTTCGTATTTCACTTCAACCGTATGTTGTCCTGAAGGTAGATTGGAAAAATTAGGAGATGTTTGAAAAGCACCTCCATCCAATGAATACCTATAACTGAAAACGGTATTGGTTGTAGTGGTAGCATTGATCACACTATTTGCTGTTCCATCACAATTGAATGACTGATTTGTTACTGTTATATTTGGAACACCAATATCTTCTACTGTAACTTCTGGCAAGGCCGAAACACATCCGTTTTTATCTTTGATATAAAACACATATTTCCCCGCAGAATGTAAAGATGTAGTAGAAGTAGTCCAAGAGGCACGATTATCAAAACTGTAGTCATACGGCTCAGTTCCTCCTTGCGGATTGGTGATTCGGATTCTCGCCTTATCTAAGTCGGTAGAAATACATCCTATTAATTCTGAAACGCCTGCAACAGCTGACAATCCAAACTGAGGCTGAATTATAGTAACCTCTTTTGTTTCGGTGCATTTGACTCCGCCATAAGTGTACTCAATTACGGTTTTAAAAGTAGTACCCGCTGGAGTAGCCGATAAGCCATTAAAAATTGGGTTTGTAGAAAATGTTGTGCCATTGTTAATACTGTATCGCAAACTATTGCCTTTTGGATTGGTAACGTTAAATTTAATTTGCCATGAATTAGGGAAATAACAATTTTCGTTTGTTGCCTCAATGGTATAAAGGGGTGCGGGTTGTAACGGCACAGTAACACTAATTTGATTTGTTAAGCCATTAGTGTCTAAAACTTTAACAATGTAAGTTCCTGCTATAGGAACAGGAATTAAATCGCTAGTTGGTGTGGTATTTCCGTTAAAAAAATACTGATAGGGCGCGGTTCCTCCTGAAACTTGCAATCTAATACTTCCCGGTTGGCAAGTAACCGGTTGAACGGTTGGTGTGATTTGAAACGAAGCTATGGAATTAATCGTAACTTCCCCTGTTTTCAATAAATTGCAATCATCTGTTCTTACCCCCCAAGTATAGGTTCCTGCATTCAAATTGGGAAAAAGATGTTCGTTATCAAAAGAAGCATTCTTTTCACTTATCAGTTGGCTTCCTTGCCAAATTCTGTAATAATACTGTTCTCTAACTCCCGAAACGCTTAATTTAACATCGCCTTGCTGCCCTGATGTTGTGGATGGAATTACTGATGCAACAACCACCATATCATTATTGGTTATGGTAACTGGTATATCAAAAACACAATCTGTTGGTGTGGCACCCACTCGTCTTACCTTGACATTATAAGTTCCCGCTGTTGAAACAGAAAATGTATTGGAAGCTTGATAATTCGTTCCATCTATGCTGTATTCATAACCCGTTAATTGCGCCACCCTGATTTCTCCTGGTTGACCACAATACATGTCCGTTTTTGTAACTGGAATGTCTAATCCATTTTGGTATACATTAAAATAAAAAATGCTTGGACTGCCTGTCGAACTATTGATTGTTACCTTATAATATCCGGCTACGGATGCCGAAAAATTATTGGCTGTACTAACAATGGTATAACAACTCGCGGTGGTAATTGGACAATCCTCTGATACCGCGGGACAATTGCTTTCGTTTAATTTTTCCCAAATGACGCTAGATACATTGGATGAGCTAATAGTAATTTGACGACTAGAACTTGCACCACATAAAAAGATTTTAGGAAGTTGGATCCCCGTATCAGGACATTCTGAAACTAAATCGGCAACTGATATTGCCGGATTGGAACTTTGTGAAAAACTATTGGTTGTATTCAAATGAAGTAGCAATAGCAACACAAATTGCAGAAGCTTAAGCACTTTTCTATTCCATTTTATCCAATTCATTTTGGGATCGTATTTTTACATTTTATATTTCATTTTTCTGAAGGGCGCGAAAAACAAAATCCAATTATTCCCTCTATTTTTCCAATTTAACAATAGTCATTGCGCCATTATATGGAGCACTTCCTTTTTTATTTAACGCTTGTTTTGCAGCTTCTATAGTCTCAAATGATTCATAGTAAATAAAATATTTACTTGAATTAGCATCGTAAAAGAAGTTCACATTGGCTTCTCCTGAAGCTACTGTTTTGGTTAAAAACTCATCTCTTTTAGCCACTTCATTATGCACTGCAATGACAACATAATATCCTGGCGATACATTTTTATTGCCTTTAATAATTTGTACTTCGGGCTGAACTTCACCTGAATCAAAATCACTCGATTTCAGCGGTACTGTACTCAATACTGTAGTTTCTTTAATTCGTTTCAACGTAGCGATATCTTGTGCCAAACGACCATCAACATTCACAAAAGAAGCGCGCTTTATGCGGCGTTTTTTCTCAATTTCAGTAGCTTCTTTAATCTGCTCTAAAGAATGATTCAAATCAGCATTCGCTTGCACTGCTGCCAGGTGTTCTTCTTTTAAATTTTGGATAGTCGCAGCATATTCTTTCAACAAAATTTCATCTTGCTCATTGCCTTTTTTCATTTTTTCAGAATAGGCGATTTCTAATTCTCTAATTTTATCTTTTTGCTCTTTGGCTATGGCCGTAATTTCAGTTTGTAATAATTCTAATTCGCTATTTTCTAGAGCACTGCTTTTAAAAGGTTTGGGTTCTGTGTAAATTCCTTGTTCGCTCAAATCATTTTCTTGTTTCATTTGTGCCAAATCGTTTTCTCTTTGGGCAATAGTAACCGTTAATCGATTCAATAAATTATCCTGCTTGGTCTTGGTCACCGCCAATACCGCTGTTAAATTATCAATCGCAACAAATTCTCTGTCTTTTAGTTTTGGCAGGTTAGCCTTTGTTGTGTCTTTTTGAGGCTGGGCTTTCGCCAAAGCAGATGTAGTCACAATCGTATCTTTTGTAACCAACGATTCAACTACTTGTTTTGGTGGGGCGACAGTGTCGCGTGTAGGTGTTACAACCGCAATTGGCTTTTCTTGAACAGATTCTTTTAAAACTACTGGCGCCGTCTTTTCTTTTGGTTTTTGAACTGCTTTTGGTTTTGAATAGGCAATCCCTCTCTCAGAAGCCGGAGGGATAATGGAACCCAAATCGTCTTCGTCATAATTCGAATTGCGGTTAGAGAATTTATAAGCAAAACCTATTTCATGCGAGGCTCCAAAATTGGTAAAATTGCCTAATCCTCTTTCATAATTATACTCCAAAGCAATCGATTGACTAATGTTAACCCCTAAACCACCCGAAATTCCAAAAATGGTATTGTATCCTAATTGTGTCCAAACCCCATTAGGTATCGTTAGCATTGCCAAACCAGAAATACCGATTTTATCTTTTCTAAATTCAGACCGTAGTAATCCCGAGAATTTACTTTTATCAAAAAAACCATTCCCCTCTATATAGCCTGTGTGCATCAAATGAACCGAAACACTTTTTTCAGGATCGTCAACTACAAGTTCAGACGTTCTTAAATTATAGACCAAAAAATTATTCACTGACACCCCAAAATCAAGAAAGGAAGTGCCGTAATTAATGCCTGGATTCAATACAAAATAAGAGCTAGAGGGAAAGGTTTCTATAAGAGGATCTGGAAAATTCGTAATCACTTTAGAGGCATTCAAGCCGCTTTTGTAAAAGCCTAAATTCAATCCAAAAGTTAGATTACTATCCCGTTGTAATTCTATATTATGAGCAAAATTAGCTACAGCGCCAAAAGTAGTTAAGACTCCTTCGTTTTGCTGAAACAAGCCTACTGCTATTCCTTCGTTTTGTAAAAATCTTCCGGAGTAACTTACTAAATAGGTTTGTGGTGCATTATCAAAAGTCACCCATTGGCGCTTGTTATAAAAGGTGACCACTGGCGCTTGTTCTCGCACAAATGAAAAAGCAGGATGAAGTAGAAAGCGATTGAATTTTAATGAATTCCGAATGGGTATTGCAAAAGAAGTCACCACCTCCGACTGCGCAAATAGGGGCTGAAAACAACAAAATAGAACTATTGCAAGATAATTTTTCATTTTATCTAATTAGGGTTATTGACCCCTTTTTTACTGATTCGTTAGGCGATGTGATCCAATAATAATATACCGAATGGCTCGTTTTTAAACTAGAGCTGCTTTCTGGCCAATCGTTCTTATACTCCTTTGTTCGCAGTACCTCTTCCCCAATTGGACTCACAATTACCACTTCTACATTATTGCCCGCAGTATACTGCAAGGGTAGCTGCCAAGTATCATTAAATCCATCATTATTGGGCGTAATTAAATTGGGGATTTCCTTTATGTTGGGGTCAAATGTAAATTGAACTTCAAACGAAATTTCATTCGAAACAGGGCAAGTGGGATGAGTCAATTTTACTTTATAATTTCCTTCTTCAGACAAAACCAAAGAGTTTGAAGTAGCATTCGTAATCGGATTGTCGTTTTTAAACCACGCATAAATTGGATCTACAATATCCGAACTAACCGAAACCGTGGTAGTAGTATTGGGAACAAGTTGAATTGGGCTCGACTCATTTAAGCTTCCTTGAATTGAAATGGATTTTAAATCAATACTGGCTTTGGATTCACAGCCGCCAAAGTTGACATTCACCGCATAATTTCCCGCTTGATTGGTTTCAAAAGTAGGATTGGTAGCTCCAGATAGCGCTACATTGTCTTTAAACCATTGGTAGGAATTCCCTTTTTGAGTGCTCAAGACTGTAGTCAAATTAGCCGTACAAAAAGTATTTCCTTGACTAGAAACTATAGTCGCCATGGTAATAGCCGCTGGAGTGATTGTCACTCGATTCGAACTAAAATTGGCATCAGAACAGCTTCCATAATCAATTTCGGCATAATACGTTCCTACACTAGAAGCAGAAAGCGTGCTCGAACTTGCTCCTGGTAAAACTACATTATTTTGATACCATTTGTATTTTAAATTGGAATAATTTAGTGGAGAAGAAGCCGGAATAGTAGGCGTGGTGTTGTCAATGGGAATAGCAATTATTCCGCCAGGACATAAAGAAGCGGCATTCTCTTTTTTATTGATCGAAAAAGAATTTTCAAAAGATTTATAATAAACCGGAAACGAATTGTTTGAAGCTGCATTGAGAAAAGGCGCACTTAAAAAACCTGTAGAACTCTTTATTCTCAGTCTGTAATTTTCTGACCCAACAAGTGTTGAGGGAATGGCAAATCGGATTCGTTTTTGGGAAGATGAAATTGTAGTAGTAGCAACTTTTGTGGTAGCTGTCGGATTATCAAAACTACCGTTAGGGTCGGAAAGTTGCACTTCAAATTCGGTTCCCGCTGCAAAACCTGAATGGTTGAAGGTGGCGTCAAAACCATTGAAGTTACCTGCACAAATTCTTGAAAAGACCAATCTTTGCGGAGTGATCGTTTGTGCATAAATTGTCCTTGTTATTGGCAAAGCCAAAAACAATAGCATACAAAAAAACTTATTTAAAGATAGAATCATAGTAGGGGGCTTTATCAATTCTATTGTAAATGAGCTTTTTTGAAAGTAGAAGTGGTATTTAGGATACTTTCAATTAGCATTTTGGGACTAGTTAATCATTTTTGGAAGCGGTTATTTTACCAATATTTAATCTAAAATCAGGGCGTTTATCATTAAAGGGGTCAATAAATGTTTCTATATTTTCTCCTTGTGAATACACATTAAAGAAAGAAGCATTGCCGTACCAACTTTCTAAATCCTCATTATTTGAATTGTTTTCTAAAAAAATATTGCCTTTACAAGCGTTGAAATACATTTCTTGGAATTTCAATTTTTTAAGATTGTCGTCATTAATCGTAATTTTTTCATCCAAAATTATCGCAGGATTAAATCCAGAAATTACGGTTCGTTTAAAATCAACATTCGTGTTTTCGGCAATGAACATAGCTTCGCGGACCAAGCCTTGTCCCATATCTAATTTTATATTTTGACTATTGTTCACTAAGGTCAAATTTGTTGCTGTTATTGAAGTTAATTTCTTGCTGAAATCTACCTCTTCCTTTTTATCATAGGAAGACGCATAGAAACAACGAGATCCTGAACTACTTTGCAAATAGGACGCACGAATCACCAATGAGTTTTTAATATTTACCTGAGCGCCATAATTGAATTTGAAATCGTTACTACTGCATTTGTACGAAATCAGTTTGTTCAAAACGACATCCCCACCAAAAACCTCAAAAGAATCTCCGCCTGAGCTGGTTACCATTACATTTTCTATACTGGTTTGATTGCCCACTCCTCCTAAAAACAAGGCGTTAAAATTACCAAAACCTTTCACTTTGGCGCCAGCAAATTCTATTCTCACATAGCGTAAAATACCTGAATTGCTTGCGCTATTACTTCCTCCATAGGTTGTAAATGCAGCATCCAAATCAAAATTAGCTGAGGCAGAGTTTCCAAATTTATTAATTGGAGCATCGCCTAAAAGTAAAATTCCTCCCCAATCGCCAGCTTTTCTAATGCTCCTGCTGGAGGTGAAAACAATGGGGTCGGTTTCTGTACCTTCTGCATGAATACTCGCGCCTTTGGTTATAATCAATGATGCTTTAGATTCAGCATCAGCAATGATCACTGTTCCAGGTTCAATGGTCAATTTTGCTTTATTGGTTACATATACATTACCCATTAACAAATACACATTTTTTTTATACAATTTAGAGTCAACTGCAATTGTACCTGTAATGATTTGATTGGGTTCGTTGTATTCTGATTTATTGGGCTTGAACTCCGTCCAATTATTCAGCCAGCTATTAAATCCAATAATTCCTTTTTCTTGTTGGGCGGTACCGTTAGAATAAACCAACAGTGATACGACTATAGTTAGTGCAAAATTTTTCATGGTGCATTGGGATAAAATGAAACAATTGGTTTCTTTACAAAACCATCCTTATACAAAAGGAAATTTAATGCCTATTGTTCCTCAAATTCGTGTAACGATTTGAGTAAATTTTCATAGAATAAAATAGCAGAAATAAGCTTATTCTTATCTGCATAAGGGAGAATTTTTCTTTGAAAATTAGTGGTCGTTTCTAGATACGAAAAGGTAGCTTCCTCTTGTGTATCGAGCAGTTTTCTATAGTCTGCTTCATCTGGAATGCCAAGGTCGACTAGTGTCACTCCAGGTTTTGTTGCCAAAGCAACATAAGGTAAAGTTTTGGTAATTACAGAAGCCCTTTCAATGCACAACTCTAGAAGTTCTTTTTTGGGCATTGACGACAATTCTTTGTTGTCATGGTACTTGCTGATTAACGCACTACGTTGGATAATGCTTTTAGGAGTTACTTTTTTTTGTCCAAAAGCAAATGCTGATAGGAACAAAAAAAGCGTACAGATAAGGGATACTTTTGCTTTCATTATATTTATTTTATGTTATAACATCTTTAAAAGCAGGTGGGGAAACTACTTCAAGGACATAAAAGTATACATTTTTTTGAAATTTCAATTGTTCTAGTCGAAAAATAATTGAGTTTTTAAAAGGCGACTCTTTCAAAAAACGCGTTTGTATTGGAAAGTCCGTTAGTGTTATTCCATTCTAAATCGTTCTTTTTTAGAATAGAAGCTAGATGTTCCATCTTAAAAATAGGCGCTTGAAAGTAAAAGTTTAGAACCTAAAATTTTGGCCTCCATCATTTTCTCTTATCTTTGCTTTATGCAATTTTCAGAAATTTTAGGACAAGAATACATTAAAAGTCACTTGACTAAGAGCGCTAGTTTGGGGCGAATTCCTCACGCACAATTGTTTGTTGGTCCCGAAGGAAGCGGAACATTGCCCATGGCTATTGCCTATGCCCAATACATTTTATGTAACAATTCAAACGGGGAAAATAATGGGGAAAATAAATCTTGTAACCTCAAGTTTGATAAATTATCGCATCCTGATTTGCATTTTGTTTATCCAACAGTAGCTACTGAGGATGTAAAAACAAAGCCAAAAAGCATTGATTTCATTGGAGATTGGCGTGCATTTGTCACTCAAAACCCTTACGGCAGTTTATTTGATTGGTATACTGTACTGGGAGTGAATAATAAACAAGGTGAAATTAGAGTTGATGACGCACAAGAAATTCTGAAAACCTTATCCCTAAAATCATATGAGGGGGGTTATAAGATTATGATTGTTTGGATGGCAGATAAAATGAATACTCCTGCCTCCAATAAATTACTTAAACTTCTTGAAGAACCGCCTGAAAAAACCATTTTTATTCTGATAACGGAGCAAGAAGAAGATCTTATTCAAACGATTCGATCTCGTTGTCAAGTGCTTCACTTTGGCGGATTGCCGGAAAACACTATTGCAGAGGCTTTGGTTGCCCAAAAACAAATTGACCCAAAATTGGCTGCTACTATAGCGCATCAAGCGCAAGGAAATTTCAATAAAGCCTTGCATTTATTGCAAAACGATGACAATAGTTATCCTTTTGACGAGTGGTTTGTTACTTGGGTTCGTGCGGCTTTTAAAGCAAAAGGCAATGCTGCTGCGATTCAAGATTTAATTCAATGGAGCGATGAAGTGGCTGGGTTGGGAAGAGAAACACAAAAGAAATTTTTATCCTTTTGTGTCGAAATGTTTCGCCAAGCTTTGTTGCTTAACTATGAAAGTCCTAGTTTGGTTTATTTAGAACCGAATGTGGAAAAATTTCAATTGGCTAATTTTGCGCCATTTGTGAATGGAAATAATATTCAGGAAATTTTCAAAGAATTGTCCGATGCGATGTACCATATAGAACGCAACGGTAATGCTAAGATTATTTTGACTGATCTGTCTATAAAATTAACTCGATTAATACATAAAAAATAGTCCTTATGAATAATACTGCTTCTATCCTTATTTTGGTGTTTTTAACAATCACCTTTTTGCAATCTGGTTATGACAAACTTTTCAATTGGAAAGACAATGTCGCCTGGTTATCTGGACATTTTGCTAAAACACCTTTGAAAAACCATGTTCCTTTAGCACTTTTACATGTGCTCGTTTTAGAATTGATTTCGGCTATTTTATGCTGCGTTGGAGTGATTGAATTGCTCTTAAATAGCGGGAGAGTTTTCGGTTATTACGGAGCCGTTTTTTCTTGTATCACCCTATTAATGCTTTTAGTAGGACAGCGCTTAGCCAAAGATTATGACGGAGCACGAACTATTGTAATTTATTTTATTCCTGCCGTAATGGCCGTATATTGGCTCAACTAAATACATCCAAATGACACCAAAAACGCCTTCTGAATCTTTAGCGATTTTAACCGATTTGGTTTTGCCAAGTGAAACCAATCATTTGAATAATCTTTTTGGTGGAGAATTACTCGCCCGAATGGATAGAGCCGCTAGTATTGCAGCACAACGACATTCTCGCAATGTATGTGTGACTGCATCTGTGAATCATGTTGCTTTTACCAAGTCAATCCCATTGGGAAGTGTAGTAACTATTGAAGCCAAAGTTTCCCGTTCGTTCAACAGTTCCATGGAAATTTATATCGATGTATGGATTGAAGACCGATCTTCGGGGAACAAAACCAAAACGATGGAGGCCATTTATACCTTTGTTGCAGTAGATGCCACCGGAAAACCTGTTGAGGTTCCTGGCATTATCCCTGAAACCGAATTAGAGCAACAACGTTATGATGCCGCCTTACGCCGCAAGCAACTCAGTTTGGTCTTGGCGGGCAAAATGAAACCCAGCGAAGCTACCGAACTAAAAGCCTTGTTTACCGAATAAAAAAATCCCCTTTTAAAACAAAAGGGGATTTTTTGAAAATAGCATTATACCTTTTAAAATTGAAACTGTAACAAAATCTCGTTGGTGTTTCTTGCTGCAGCTAGTGTTGGTCTCGTACTCATTTCGTAAGCAAATCCAAAAACAAATCGCTTACTTAATCGAATCGTACTCATGGCTGCATAAGCTTGGTCTGTTCTATACATCCCCCCTATTTCAAAGTTGTTTTCAATTTGCAACATCGCCGTCAAATCAACTGAAATTGGAGCGCCGTTTACATAACGTAGCATAACAGATGGTTTTAATACAAAGGTAGGATCCAATACAAAATCATACCCTCCACTTGCATATAAATGAGGTCTGTCTGTTGCTGAAATGGCATTGCCAAATTCATTAACCGCTTTTGTCGTATTAAGTAGTCTTGGAACAGATAAGGAAGCATACCATTTGTCTTTTCTTAAAACGGCTCCAACTCCAAAATTTGGATTAAATGTACTCACTGAGCCCAAAGCTTGGTCTGCTCTAACATTGTAGGTTTGTAAACCTGTGGTGTTAATGTTATAAAAATTTCCTCCTGCTTTGATTCCTAAATACAAATCCATCGTTTCGTCCATTTGAATTTTATATGAAAAATCAGCCCCAACAAAGGTTTCTTTCTCAATAAAGGTTTTGTCATTCACTACCGTAAATCCAATTCCCATATTCTTCCCCACTGGAGTTCCATAAGAAACAGTTTGTGTTTCTGGAGCATCTTCTACTCCAGTCCATTGTTTGCGAAGCGAACTAGTTAAAAAGGTTTCATTATTCATCCCAGCATTAGCAGGGTTGACTAAATTCATATGTGATTTATAAAAAGCAAATACACTTTCTTGTTGTGCCACTACGATGCTAGTGGAAAAAAATAATACAAGGAGTATTATATGTTTGAATGTTTTCATCTTAATTGTACTTTTTCGGAATTATTTAGTAATATATAACCAGCCTTTAAGGTCTATTGTGCCGTCGCCACCCAAGTCGATTTGATAATAATACGATCCTGAAGTAGGCAAATTGTTACTGAAATCTTTATAATGTCCGTCCCAATCGTTTTTATAATCTCTAGAATAGAATACTTCTTTACCCCATCTATTGAATACTCTTACAATAGATCCTGGATGGTTTTCGATGTTATAAATTACCCAAGTATCATTGTCTCCATCGCCATTTGGTGTAATCGCTTCAGATACATTTAATTCTATGGTATCACAAACATCTCCTTGACCATCATTGTCTCTGTCGGCTTGATTTGCATTCGCAATCAAAGGACAGTTGTCTACTGAGTCAAAAACACCGTCATTATCATCATCTGAATCACATACATCTCCCAATCCATCTTTATCGTTATCCAATTGATTTGGATTTGCAACCAAAGGACAATTATCAAGGCTATCTGCAATGCCATCATTATCCGCATCTAAATCTTGGTAATCTGGTGTACCATCGCCATCGGTGTCTTTTGGAGCCGAACCGGTACCTTTTTCTGATGCATCTGTAACTCCGTCATTATCAGAATCCAAATCTCTATAATCTGGAACTCCATCACCATCAGTATCTCTTGGTGTGGAACCTGTGCCTTTCTCTTGAGCATCAGTAATACCATCGTTATCAGAATCCAAATCTCTATAGTCTGGAATTCCATCGCCGTCGGTGTCTCTTGGTGTAGCACTTGGTCCTTTCTCATCGGCATCAGTAATGCCATCATTATCTGAATCTAAGTCTCTATAATCTGGAATTCCATCGCCGTCGGTGTCTCTTGGCGTAGCAGTTGGTCCTTTCTCGTCTGCATCAGTAATACCGTCGTTATCAGAATCCAAATCTCTATAATCTGGAACTCCATCACCATCAGTATCTCTTGGTGTAGAAGCTGTCCCTTTCTCGTCAGCATCAGTAATACCATCGTTATCAGAATCTAAGTCTCTATAATCTGGAACTCCATCGCCATCAGTATCTCTTGGCGTAGCAGTTGGTCCTTTCTCGTCAGCATCTGTAATGGCATCATTATCAGAATCTAAATCTCTGTAATCTGGTGTACCATCGCCGTCTGTATCTCTTGGCGTAGCAGTTGGTCCTTTTTCGTCAGCATCTGTAATGCCATCATTATCAGAATCCAAATCTCTATAATCTGGAACTCCATCACCATCAGTATCTCTTGGCGTAGCACTTGGTCCTTTCTCATCAGCATCTGTAATGCCATCATTATCAGAATCCAAATCTCTGTAATCTGGTGTACCATCACCATCAGTGTCTGGTGGAGTCAAACCTCCATTGGCTGCTGTTGGAATACCATTCGCATCAATCGGTCCATCTATTTTTCCATCTCCATTAGTATCTATTCCATTCGATTCTCTAGCATCTGTTAAACTATCGTTGTCTGAATCTAAATCATACGGATTTCGGCTACCATCATTGTCTGTATCAGGAGCTGTTAGACCGCCATTAGCAGCTACTGGAACTCCGTTTGCGTCTACTGATCCGTCTATTCTTCCATCTCCATTAGCATCTGCGCCATTCGATTCTCTGGCATCGGTTAAACCATCGTTATCTGAATCTAAATCCAAACTGTTGATAATGCCGTCACCATCCGTATCGCAAGTCGCCGAGCTTGGAGTACAAGCTGCTGCTTCTACTGAGTCCAAAATACCATCGTTGTCATCGTCCAAATCATTTGCATCGATAACTCCGTCACCATCAGAATCCAATCCCGCACTTAGTGTTGCTGACAAAATATTGGATGGTGCTCCTGATCCAATTGCGTTTACTGCTCGCAACTGAATAGGGTATGTAGTACCATTAGTCAATCCTGTTATAGTAACTGGAGAGCTAATGTCTACTGGAGAAAATGCTATCCAGTTCGTCCCATCTATGGTGTATTCGTAATTGGTAATTGGTGTTCCTCCGTTTGAAGTAGGTGCAGTAAATGTTACTGTTGCCGAACCATTGCTCGTACTAATAGCGGTAATAGTTGGTGCTGAAGGAACCGTATTGACAATAACATTTACAATAGTTGCCACCCCTTCTACAACATCATTGTTAGAAATAAAATTAGGAGTAGTAAATGTACCTATACGATTACCAAAATTCATTGAAAATAATCTGGTTGAAGTTGAACCAGAATTCCCTTTTCTAAAAATTAACTCAGTTAACGGACTTTCAAAATTAGCCATAAAAGAGGCTGAGTTCTCAAAAGAAATACCACTTAAACTATTGCCAATACCTGTAAATCTTGTACTACTCGAATTTGCAGGAGATACACCAATTGTTAATCCAGTAGGATTATTAACGGTATAACTACTAAAATTACTTATTTCAATATACTCATCTCCATCAATATCAACTCCTGTAACAAAAAAATTAGTTAAGGCTGCGGGTGTTGAAGTGCCTGTTAAAAAAAACTCTATTTTATAGTCTATAAAACTTCCTGACAATGATGTGGAATTTATTTCAGACTGAAACCTTTCAGGGTTTGGAGAATCATTATCAAAAACATAATCTCCTGAATTAGAACCAACATTAGACTTTGCTATAATTGTAATTTTCGCATCTATAGCTTGAGAGTTAATTGTTATGGCATTGGTTTTTAAGTATTGGGCATTAATGCTTTCGCTTGCTCCTGATACTAATGTTAACCCGCTTAGATCTATGGTTTGATAATTTACATTAAAAACTGTTCCAGGATTTGCTGCTAAAGGCTTAACTAAAAGTTTAAAGGTTTCATTTGATTCTGTTAGATTATCTAAAATAATTGGTGTTCTCACTTTCACTCCTGAACAACTTGTGAATTGAACAAAGTCTTGATACGTTATCCAAGTTGAACCATTGTCTGAAGAATATTCTAAATTTGTTGAAGCAGAAGTAGAACCATAATCAACTGCTAAACCTCTTGCGTTAACATCTTGTAATTGCAAGGAAGCAAAAGAATTGAGTGGTCCTAACACCGTAAATACTGCAAAACCGTCTCCTTCATTCACTGATATGTTATTCACTGAAATGCTTGGAATAGTACATTCATTATCAATAATTGAGACTACTGATGTTCCGTCAAGGATAGCTGCATTTGTAGCGTCTGACAAAACAATGCTAAAACTTTCTGATGCATCTGCAATATTATCATCTAGAATAGTTATTGGTATAGTTTTGGTCGTTTCATTTGGAGCAAAGGTGATTGTTCCTGTAGCTGAAGTATAATCAGAACCCGCAACTGCAGTTCCGTTGACTGTTGTATAATTTACGGTTACTGTGTTTGATGTGGAAACCGACAAACTTACCGTAATTGTAGTACTACCAGAATTTTCATTAACTGATTTGTCTTGAATAGAAATTTTAGGAAAAAGAGCTAAATAATTATTTAAAGTGTCTAATAACCCTGATGTAGCAGCATTCCCTGATACTGTTCCTGGTACTGGTGTAATTGATAAGGATGTACCATTAAAAGTTAACCCAATATATTTAGTATCTGTAATGGTATAGGTAGAAGATCCATTAAAGCTATTGGTAGAAAGCGTAATATTGGTTCCTGTTTGAGGTTGAAAAACTGGTGTTGTTGGTGAATTCCCACTTGGAGTTCTCCATTTAATAAATCCATTAATTGAATGCTCTGTACCATTACTATCTGTAATTAATACCGTTCCTATTATGTCATTCCCTTGTGCTACGAAAATAGTTGAAGATGAATTCTGTGTAAATTGAACATTAGACCATCCTAAACCAGAAACACCACTTAAATAATATGCGTTATCTGAGGAATTATTAGCGACATTGTCACCAACAAAACCATTGGTAAAAGGTACACTAATCAGATTTTGGCTGTTAACCCCAAAAAAAGAAATCAAAAAGAGTAGAAAAATCTTTTTCATAAAATAAAATAAATAAAGTTAGTAGTACTCCATTGCTCGTGGGGAAAAGCAATAGCTGTAAGAAAAGGAATCTTCATTAAAGAGTTCCGGCTTTTTCCAAAAGAAAAATAGTTCCTCTAAATTGACATGCAAAATTCGTAGGAGAAAAAGAAAATACAGAAGAAAAACAAGACAAATACGTCCGAACAAACTTAAAATAGGACAAAGTTTGTGTTTTTGTTTATTGATTTAGAAAAATTATTAAACAAAAATGTTTGGCAATAGTTTTACTACACAGAAAAAAAATCCGCTCACACACTACCAAAAAAAATCCCCTTTTAAAACAAAAAGGGATTTAAATATAAAATTATTGACTTCTTAAAATCGAAACTGCAATAGCATCTCATTGGTGTTTCTCGCTCTGGCTAATTCTGGACGTGCGCTCATCTCGTAAGCAAATCCAAAAACTAGTCGTTTGCTAATGACTACTGTTGCCATAGCTGCATAGGCTTTATCAGTTCTATACATCCCGCCTAATTCAAAGGTTTTGTCAATTTGTAGCATTGCTGTCAAATCCAAGGACAATGGGGCGCCACTTACATAACGCAACATGGCAGAGGGTTTTAAGATGAAGGTTGATAATTCTCCATCGAGTGGGACATCATATCCTCCGCTCAAAAAAATATGCGGACTATCAGTAGCTACGCTGGCATAGCCAGCATCGTTGGTAGCTTTCTTCGTGTTTAATAATCTTGGAATCGATAAAGACACATACATCGGTCCTTCTTTATACAAAGCACCTACTCCCACATTAGGATTAAAAGTACTTATCGCTGCTAGAGCTGGATCCGATTGTACATTGTAGGTCTCTAAACCTAGTGTGTTCACATTATACGAGCTACCTCCTGCTTTGATTCCAAAATAGACATCGGCGGTTTCACTCATTTTTAGTTTGTATGAAAAATCCAAACTCACAAAGGTTTGTTTTTCAATGAAGGTTTGATCGTTAATAACAGTCATACCAAATCCTAGTTTCTTTCCTAAGCTCGTTCCAAAGGATATGGCTTGCGTTTCAGGAGCGTTGGCAATTCCCGTCCACTGCTTTCTCAAAGTGCTCGACACTACTGTTATACTATCCACTCCTGCATAAGCTGGATTCACTAAATTCATATGTTGGCGGTAAAACGTGTAAACAGTTTCTTGTTGTGCCAGAACAGTACTACTAATTAGAAGTACTAGTATTGTAACTATATTGTGTAATGGTTTCATTATTCTGTGTGTTTCTTTTTACTTTGGTTTTATTTTGAAATGTACATCCACCCTTGCGAATCTATTGTACCATCACCGTCTAAATCAATTTGGAACATATACGACCCAACAGGAAGCATTTCGCTGCTACCTTGGTAGTTTCCATTCCAATCATTTTTATAATTAGCTGAATAAAATACTTGTTTACCATTCGTATTATATACACGTACAATTGATCCTGGATGGTTTTCTATATTGTAGATAACCCAAGTATCATTAATACCATCTCCGTTTGGAGTTAATCCTTCCATAACGTTGAGTTCTATGGTATCGCAAACATTACCAAGACCATCGCGATCTCTGTCGGCTTGATCTCTGTTAGGTGTGTCTGGACAATTGTCTGAGGTGTTGTTCACTCCGTCGCCATCGCGGTCTGGATCACAACTATCAATAATACCATCACCATCCATATCAACTCCATTATCTGGAATACCATCGCCATTGACATCCACATCGCAAACGTCTAGTATACCATCATTATCATCGTCAGTATCGGCATTATCTCCTCTACCATCGCCATCGGTATCTTTCCATTCATTTTTATCTAATGGGAAGGCATCATTAACATCTAAAATAGTATCGCCATCTGAATCTGAATCTCTATAATCTGCTATACCATCGCCATCGGTATCTATAGACTGGTTTGGGTTTTGGAAATTATACCCTTCTTCATAATTCGATATGCCGTCGCCATCATCGTCTTTAAAATCAAATGGGTTATTGGGGTTAGTTCCTTCTTGTTGTTCTATAAAATCAGGAGTCCCGTCACCATCAGTATCTCTTGCGTCACTAGGTGCGTTGGGATTCGTACCTTGTTGTACCTCAACATAATCTGGAACACCATCACCATCTGTATCTATAGAATCATTCGGGTTGTTTGGATCTGAGCCTTGTTGTACTTCAACATAATCTGGTACACCATCGCCATCAGTGTCAATTAATGAATCACCTGGAGTATTTGGGTTTGTTCCTTGTAAGTTCTCAACATAATCTGGAATACCATCGCCATCGGTATCTCTACCATCACCTGGTAAATTAGGATTAGTGCCTTGTTGTACCTCAACATAATCTGGAACACCATCGCCGTCAGTATCTATTACTTGATCTCCTGGAGTATTTGGATTGGTGCCTTGTTGGATTTCAACATAATTAGGAATGCCATCGCCATCAGTATCAACTGTATCTCCTGGAAGATTTGGACTGGTACCTTGTTGAACTTCTACAAAGTCTGGAACACCATCGCCATCGGTATCTATTAATTGATCCCCTGGAGCGTTTGGATTGGTACCTTGTAATATTTCTATATAATCTGGTACTCCATCGCCATCGGTGTCTATTAATTGATCCCCTGGAGCGTTTGGATTGGTACCTTGTTGTACTTCAATATAATCTGCAATACCATCGCCATCAGTATCTTTTACATCTCCTGGATTGGTTGGATTAGTTCCTTGTTGGATTTCAACATAATCCGGAACACCATCACCATCCCTGTCTCTCGCATCATTTGGATGGTTTGGATTGGTGCCTTGTTGTACTTCAACATAATCTGGAACACCATCGCCATCAGTATCTATTAATTGATCCCCTGGAGCGTTTGGATTGGTACCTTGTAATATTTCGATATAATCTGGTACTCCATCGCCATCGGTATCTATTAATTGATCCCCTGGAGCGTTTGGATTGGTACCTTGTTGTACTTCAATATAATCTGCAATACCATCGCCATCAGTATCTTTTACATCTCCTGGATTGGTTGGATTAGTTCCTTGTTGGATTTCAACATAATCCGGAACACCATCACCATCCCTGTCTCTCGCATCATTTGGATTGTTTGGATTGGTGCCTTGTTGTACTTCAACATAATCTGGAACACCATCACCATCGGTATCTATTAATTGATCCCCTGGAGCGTTTGGATTAGTACCTTGTAATATTTCGATATAATCTGGTACTCCGTCGCCATCGGTATCTAGTAAAGAATCTCCTGGAGCGTTTGGATTGGTTCCTTGTTGTACTTCAATATAATCTACAATACCATCGCCATCAGTATCTTTTACATCTCCTGGCAAATTAGGATTAGTGCCTTGTTGTGCCTCAACATAATCCGGCACACCATCGCCGTCAGTATCTTTTAGATCTCCTGGATTGGTTGGATTAGTTCCTTGTTGTACTTCAACATAATCTGGAACACCATCACCATCGGTATCTATTAATTGATCCCCTGGAGCGTTTGGATTGGTACCTTGTAATATTTCGATATAATCTGGTACTCCGTCGCCATCGGTGTCTAGTAAAGAATCCCCTGGAGTGTTTGGATTAGTGCCTTGTTGTATTTCAATATAATCTGCAATACCATCGCCATCAGTATCTTTTACATCTCCTGGATTGGTTGGATTGGTTCCTTGTTGTACCTCAACATAATCCGGCACACCATCGCCGTCAGTATCTTTTACATCTCCTGGATTGGTTGTATTAGTTCCTTGTTGGATTTCAACATAATCTGGAACACCATCACCATCAGTATCCCTAGCATCATTCGGATTAGTTGGGTTAGTGCCTTGTTGAAGCTCAACATAATCTGGAACGCCATCGCGGTCAGTATCTTTCTTATCATTTGGATTGGTTGGACTTGTCCCTTCCTGTATTTCAACTGTATTAGGCACTCCGTCTCCATCTATATCAGGATCCGTGGTGTCTCCAATGCCATCATTATCCAAATCACTATCAATAAATAAAGTAAAAGTGGCTGAACCGCTACCAGCAGCATTCGTTGCTGTAACTGTATATAAACGACTTGACATAATCGCTGTTGGAGTTCCTGAAATTAAACCCGTGCTACTATTTAGTACTACACCCGTCGGTAAAGCTGGAACAATAGTAAATGTAGCAGCACCTCCCGAGTTAATTGTTGCTAAACTAATCGCCCTATTCACCACTGCGTTATGAGTCGTTGAGACAAAACTAATGCTTGGTGGGGCCAAAGTTTGAATATTAGCATTGGTTACTTGAGCCACTGGATTTCCATTAGCATCCTGATAACTTAGTGTTAAATTATAAGTAGTAAATGATAATGTTCCACCCGCAACTACATTGTTTGGATTCACTGTTAATGGATTAGTACCAACAACATGTGAAAAACTTACAGATGTGGTATTAGTCATGGTCCAGACAATTGGAGCCCCTCCAGCAGTTGGTGTAAAAGTTAATCTTACCGAGCCTGCTAAAGGAATTTCGGGCAAGCTATAATTTATGTTTAAAGTAGTAGCACCTGTTGTATTTGCAGCAGGAGAGTTTAATACCGGAGGTTGAGTGGTTCCTGTTACCACTGTTATTGTTTGAGTAGCTGTACAACCACTGGCATTAGTATAGGTAATCGTTGTTGATCCTGGACTTATTCCCGTAACTACTCCTGTATTGGATATTGAAGCTACAGCGGTATTAGATGAGACCCATACATTTGAATTTGCAGGAGTAGTGGTAGCTGTTAATGTTGAGCTGTCCCCTGCCATTACTGAATTAGATCCGCTTATCGTGGGTGATTGAGCCGATATGTTTCCTTGTAAAATATAGGATTTTCTATATAACGGGTTACTGGAACCTACTTCTATATTAAGAATTCTATCTAGGGTTGGAGACAATACTGCTGCTGTTGGATTGCTTATAACACGTACATGAATAGTTGTAGGATTCAATGTGCCTGCACTAGCAGTTAAAGTAATAGGATTAGTACTAAAGCTAGTACCATTTTGAGAAATTTCATATATTCTATTAGGCGCTCTAATTACAACCGAATTATTAGAAAGATTTGTTCCTGAAACACTAAAAGTTTGAGCCGCTGAGGGTCTATTCACACAGGCTTCAAAAGAACTAAAAGCAGTAGGCGAAATAACCAATTGATCAGTAAAAGGAAATGGTAGCGGATCTTTAATGAATCTAAAATTATCTATACAAGCGCTCATTGGTAATCTAGCAGCAAAACCGTCTCCAAAAATAAATGAAGGATTAGAAGGAACAGCTAACCCATCAGCCACATCAACCACCAAGACTAAATTCCCATTCAATCTCATCCGAATTGTATTGGCTATGAATTGTACCGATAAATTATAATTGGTATTGGGTACTAATTGAACATTCGTAAATTGAGAGTCTATATCCTGAAGGAAAGTAGTTCGATAAAAAACACTTAAACGCCCCAAATTTGAAACTTTTACTCCAAAATCTCTTCCTGAATTGGAAGAATTTAATAAAAAACTGGTTGTTGATGGAAGGGAAGGTAAACTAAAATCTACATCAAATTGAAACGCATTAGCATTAAAACTTGATAATGGAATAGCTGCCGTTCTAACAATACTATTCCAATCAGTGTCTGTACACACGCTATTAGCCCCTAAAATAGTTGTGGTGCCAGGAGATGTAATTGTTGCAGATCCCGTTCCAATTGAGGGTGCTAATGAGTTGTTGAATGGATACTCCAGTAACACTTCGCCACCAATAGTAATGTTTGTAGTACTTGTTACCGTGCCGCCAGGGGTAGTAACCGAAATGGCTCCTGTGGTAGCTCCTACAGGTATTCTTGCTGTAATTTGTGTAGCAGAGTTTACAGTGAAACTAGTCGCATTAGTTCCATTAAAACTAACGGTAGTGGCACCGGTAAAATCAGTTCCTGTAATTACAACTGGAGAGCCTATTGCTCCAGATGTAGGTGTAAACGATGAAATTGTTGGGGGTGTTGAGTTAACTGTTGCACTAGAAACACTAAAACCTAATGCATTCACCGCTCGAAGTGCTACCGTATAAGCTAGTCCGTTAGTCAAGCCTGGAATAGTTACAGGAGAGGCTGAGTCTACTGGATTAAGTGGAATCCAAGTTGTACCTCCATTTGTTGTATATTCGTAATTAGTTATTGCGCTCCCTCCATTGTTTCCCGGCGTAAAACTGATTGAAAGTTCACCATTACCACGAGTTGCTATAAGATTTGTAGGAGCGGATGGAACAGTAACAGGAGTTGAAGTAACTGAAGCACTTCCTATACTAGCTCCCAATATATTGAGTGCTCTAAGTGACACTGTATAGGAGGTGCCATTGGTCAATCCAGAGATAGTAACTGGAGAAGTAGTATCTACTGGATTTAAAGCTACCCATGTTGAACCTCCGTTAATTGTATATTCGTAATTAGTTATTGACGAACCGCCATCTGATCCTGGTGTGAATGCGATTTCAAGCTGTCCATTACCCGGAGTTGCAACTAAGCTGGTAGGTGCTTGTGGAACTGAACCCGTAAATGAAACCCATCGACCAGTAGAAGAACTAGTGCTATTAATTAAAAGAAAAGACCCGTTAATCCGAAAAGTATTATTTGAATAATCGGAAAAAATTGTTGCGTTACTTGCATTAGAACTCCAAGCGGTTATTAATTTAGAATTCGTAGCGGGATTAGGAGAAAAACCACCTATTTTTCCTCTATCAGAATTATACCGAGAAAAAGCAACTGCACCAATCCAAATATCATTTGGAGTAGCCATTACGCTTACAGAATTGCCAGCTAAATTGTCTAATGATGCATTGTTTAAAATATTTCCCAATGTTACTTTAACATCTTGCCCGTTAAAAAACACAACCTCAAGATTTGAAGGGCTTATAGACCATGGAGTAACTCTATTTGATGCAACATTCAAAAAAGTCAATGTCAAAGGTTGATTTGTAAAACTATTACCTGCATAACTTCCACTAACATTATACCAAGTCATAGAATAATTTAGGTTCTGTCCGTGAGAAAATGTTGTGGCAAATATTATAAACAATAAGTATAAATTTTGAAACTTGCCTTTTGAGAAAAGTAATTTTTTCATAATAATAATACAGTCTTTGTGGGGTGAATCATTTTTTATAAGTGTTTTGGGGCAAAAATATGATATAAGAATGGCCGCTTTTTTCGTTTTTTTATAAACTTTGTCAAGAAAAATAATTTTAAGGACAAATTTAACTTTTATGCAAAAGCCCTAAATTTGCAAAAAAGACCCACCATTAATGCTGCTATACATTTCACTATTTACAATTCTATTATCCCTTCTTTTACTACTAAATAATTGGAGGATTAATAAAAATGCTGTTTTTTTAGCCCTTTTATTAATCTGTTCTTCCATCTATGGGATAACACACTATTTTGTGGTTTATGGGAAATCGGCGTTTTGGTTAGCTGTATTTTACAACCATTTTACACCATTAATGCTGTTACTTGGTCCTTTTTTACTGTTTTATATTCGTGGCACCTTGGAGGATAATGATGGTTTAACCAAAAAGGATTGGATACATTTTATTCTTGCCCTAATTCATCTAATGGGGATTATTCCTTACAGCTTACAGCCGTTTTCTGAAAAATTAAACATCGCCAATGCATTACTAGAGAATGTGGATCAGATTCTAACAATTAATAGTAATTATTTTTACAGTGTACCATTCAATTTTTTAATTAGACCGATACTCTTTTTAACCTATATCATTTATTGTATGTATTTAATTTGGAAACGGTTTGCTATTCCAAATTACGACAGTAATATTCCCAAAAAACAACTCTTAATTAGTTTGCGCTGGTTGATTATTTTAATTAGTAGTTTGTTTTTTATTGTAATTGAATTTTTAATTTTAACTGTAAACTCCATTCATACTAAGCCAAGCATTGGTTTAGTAAACTCCTATCCATTATATATTCTATCAGGGGCGGCCTATTGTGTCATGTCATTCTCTCTGTTGCTTTTTCCAAATATTTTGTATGGTTTTCCCAAACGTAAAACTTCAGAAAGAACAAATACAGAAACCCAGAATAAAACGGATGCTAGTGAGTCTGAAAATAGTGAAAACGAGGATCCATTTAATGATTTAACACTAGCCATCCAAGAGTACTTAGCCTCCGAAAAACCGTTTTTAAACCCCGATTTTTCCATTAGTGATATTGCTAGTGCAATGCAGGTTCCTTTAAACCATGTGTCTTATTGTATCAATACCGTAATGAAAATAAAATTTTCAGACTTAAAATCGGATTTACGTGTTACTTATTCGTTGGAGCTTTTGTCAGGTAAAATTAAACATTCTTATACGATTGAAGGAATTGCACATCATTCGGGATTTAAAACGCGCGCTAATTTTTATAATGCCTTTAAGGCAAAAATAGGAATGACTCCTACCGAGTACCAAACATCTAATTCATTGAACAACAAGCTCATTTAACATTAGCGCCCTCTTTTGTTAAATCAACAAACTTGTCCTTATTTTTAATTTTTAGGACACATTTCCTTTCTTTTGTGTTGGTTATAGTTAGATACAATTGTTATTTTTGCAAAATACAACTTCTAACTTAATCGAATACCGTGCTTTTATATCTGTCGATACTTACGCTCCTTTTTTCTTTTGTGTTGGTTTTTTTTAATCGTAAAAAAAATCCGAACCAACTTTTCCTGTCGGGATTTTTTATCATCACCTCATGTTTTGGTGTAGCGCATCATTTTGTATTTCACAGCCATGATGTCTTTTGGATAGCGATACTATTTAATCATTTTGTGCCCTTGATGTTCTTGATCGGTCCCTTATTGTATTTTTATGTACGGGGCGCTTTAGAACCTACCCAACCTTATACCATTTGGCATATACACCATTTAATTCTTCCTATTTGGAGTTTAATTGGGACGATTCCCTATTACGTCAAGCCTTTTTCTGAGAAAGAAGCCATTGCAAAGCAGCTCATTGAATCCATAAATGATATTCGGCTTATTGATGTGAATCTGTTTTATGATGCGGGAGAGAGTTTTATGTTGCGCACAATGCTTTGCTTGTTCTATAGCTTGGGTGCTGGAATTTTAGTCATTCGAAAATACCGTTCGCTTTCCAAGAGGGAGCCAAAAATGAATAGACAAGAACTGCAAGTAATTCGCTGGTTAACTGTTTTGCTTTCCTGTGTTTTTGGTATAAGCTTGATTTTCATTTCATTGGCTTTTCAAGTAGCGCATTATGAAATTAAAGACATCATTAAAAATCAAACGGAGATTTATGTGCTATCAGGAATTATTTACCTGATTTTAACCCTGTCGTTGTTGCAATTCCCAAATGTGTTGTATGGCTTGTCGCCGAAAAAAGTAAAAGAAGACCATCAAGAAGCAGCCCCTGAAGTTGAAACAAAACCTGCCAAAACCTACAAAAAGAAGGTAAAATACATTGGGACACCGCTAGAACGCATTAACCAGTATTTAGAAGTGGAAAAACCGTATTTAAGTCGGGATTTTTCTGTTTTTAGTATAGCGGTAGCCATCGGATTGGCCGAGACCCAGATTAACAACTGTATTAAAAATGAAATGAAAACCTCATTCGTCAAGTTACGCACCCAATTACGAGTGAAGTATGCATTATCTCTTTTGGAGAACAAATCGAATGATAAGATCACTATTGAAGCTATTGGAGAGCAGTCGGGATTTAAAACACGGTCTAATTTTTATGCTGCTTTTAAAGAAGTCACCGGACTAACTCCTACCGAATTCATCCAAAATAAGTAATTCACGGATGTCTGTTATCGGTTGTCTGTTCCTTGTTCAAAGTTTAAGGTTTAAGGTTCGTTGTTCAACATTCCTTGTTCCTTGTTCCTTGTTCATCATTCTTTGTTCCTTGTTCAAAGTTTAAAGTTTAAGGTTCCTTGTTCAACATTCCTTGTTCCTTGTTCAAAATTCGATGTTCCTTGTTCAAAGTTTAAGGTTTTAAGGTTCAAAAGATTTTCCAAATTTCTCTAATTTCTTAAATCTGCGTTGCTATATCAAAAATCGTTAATCAACATTCTAAAGTCTGCAATCAATTTAAAGTAGTCGTTCAATAGCAATAAAATTATTAATGTATGAGGGCATGATAATCAAAGTAACTCGGTACATTCTACTATTGTCTGCATCGGTTAAGTGATATACAATTGTATCTCCTGCAGTAAGAAACCCCCAACCAAAAGGCGAAGCGCTTGGAGTAGTTGTATAAGTTATTGGGGAATCTGTTCTTGTTCCGTAAGATGCCCCATTATTGTATTTTCCTTCTACATAAAGATTTACGGCTCCCGATACAGTAGCTATAGAAAGGCCTCTTTGTCCAGTTGTGGTTACAGAAAATCGCAAATTCTCGAAGGTTAAAAAAGTTCCTGCTGTAACGCGTCCCACTAGCTTGGTGGACACATTCCCTGTGGGATCACCAATATTTAATCTCCCAGTAATATTTACGTTACCACTTGGATCAATTCTTAATCGCTCAGTACCACCCGTTCGCATCACAATGTTATTACTCATATCTGGAACAGTAGAAAATCCAGAAATATCTATTGATGATTGAGAACTTACACCTGTTCCTCCACCAGCAGATAATCTTAAGAAACCGTCATCTGCTGAATCATTTTGAGCAGTACCGGTAATTGACCCTACACCTCTTATTTCATAATTTCCGATCGAACTGGTATTTAAAGAAGGCCTATTGGTTGAATTACCAAAACCAGTGGCTAATTTCACCCCACCGCCCGCAATATTTAATCTTGAAGTTGGAGTGGCGGTACCAATTCCAACATTTCCTGAATTATCAATACGTATTCCTTCATTATCACCATCGTTTGACAAAAAGTTATTGTTTAATTGAATATTTCGTTCAGCCATATGCTGATTTACAGGAAGGTTTCCTGCTACCATTTTGTAAAATATTTTATCGAAGTCTCTATTGTCCCTTTGACCTGTAGTTGTGACTATTTGGACATTATAGGTTATCCCACTATTTAAGTTAACTTCAACCCTACCTTCATATTCTGCCCAAACATTACTACTAGTAGATTCATGGTAATCAGATGCTAAAATATTAGTAGTTCCCTGTCTAATATTGAATGTTAATTTAACCTTTGATCCATTTGAATTCCATGCAGTACTATTAAAATTAAACTCATATCTTCCAGAGACAGGAACAGTAAAGCTAAAACCATCTGTACTTGAGGCTTTACCAGCTGAAGTTGAATAAGCTTCATGATATAATTTTACCAAATCACGAGTAACAACAGCATTACCAGCAGTGGTTCCTGTGGCTATTGTAGCCCAATTAGCTCCATTCCAATAATAATAACCAGCTTGTAGTCCCATTGAACCTAAGTTGTAGACCAATAGTCCTTCTGCAGGATTAGGAATGGTAGTAGCATCCGTTACACTTGTTAATGTAACTCGTGGCGGTAAAAATCCTTTGTCTGTAGCACTTACATGAAGCTTGGCTGATGCGTGAGGCGTAGTGGTGCCAATGCCTGTTTGCGCGTAAATTAACTCAAATCCAAAAATTATAAAAAGAACTATTTTTTTCATACTATTTTATTTTAGATTCTATTTGTTCTAAACGTTTCATCAAGACCTCAATTTGTAGTTGTTGCTCTTTTAATTTTTGGTCTTGCTCTTGAATTGCTTTTACTAAAATGGGGGTTAATTTGCTATAATCAACTGCTTGTGGAAGTATTTTACCTGCTTTGTCTATCGCATCTTTTTCTCCAGAAACAGCATAAGGAACTACTTCTTGAAGCTCATGTGCCATCACTCCATGCATTCTATAATTATTTGACTTCCAAGCATAATCATAGGTCTTAATTTTATTCACTAAATTTAATCCGCTATAATCATGTAGATCCGTTTTTAATCGGTAATCAGAAGTTGTACTATAATTAATACTGTTACTATTAGCTACTGCGCCGATGAAGCCAATTGAAGATCCTTGTTTCTGAAACATCATAAATTCATGATGGTTTACATTCCAATTTGAAGGCGTATTAGCATTTAAAATAACCAACCCATTGTTATCAGAAGTAGTGCTTTCAATATACAAAGTAGTTGGATCAGAAGAATTAATATGTAATCTTGAGGCTGGCGAAGTCGTACCTATTCCTACTCTATTGTCAGTTGTGACAGTAAAAGCAGGAGCTGCTGAATTATTTAGATTCCAATTAGTATGGAATTTAAATTTATCTCCGTCTGCATTATCAATACCCATAGAGCAACCCCTTACTCCTCCAATATCAAAAGACAAATAAGGGTTCCCTCCTCCGTTACCATTTGTCCGTATAGCTAATGATGAATGTGCTGTTGAAGAGGTATTGTTATTATTAAAAATGTACACACTGGGGCTTGTTGTATTGCCAGGATCTGGACCAAAAACATTCCCGTTTTCAACATGTATAGAATTGGTTGGTGTTGTTGTCCCAATTCCTACATTCCCTGAATTATCAATTCGTATTCCTTCATTACCGCCATCGTTGGAAAGATAATTGCCGTTGAGCAAAATGTTTCGCGTTGCCGTATGATTTCCTAAATTATCGGCAGTGGTTGAAGTAGTTATTGAAGGATTAAGTTTAGTGATGATTAAATTAACACCATAAAAAAGGGTTCTTGAGGCGCCATCATTATTAATAATTCGTATCGTTTTGGATCCTGAAGAACAATCCAAAATATCTGCAGCAAATGTACCTCCTCCCCAATCGGTATTTCCTCCATTTGATAAAGTAGCATACCCACTGTCTCCCCTAAACGGCCCCCAATTTCCAGAAGATAGTTCTTGTAATTGCATGGAATTATAAGTGTTTGTAGACTGGAATGGCAGTGCCCATTCTATTTTATATAATCCATTAGAAAGTGTAAATGTAGTAGATGAGTTTACCGTTAAATCTCCTGAGGCAATATTATTAAATCTGGAATTCCAAGTAGTTATTGCTTGACCAGCTGAGGTGTTACTTGAAGATCTAAATAGGGCTTGATTTTGCACATTACCCACCGTTGTAGACAAACTTACCCATTGCAGTCCTGTTCCATCCCAATAATAGTAGCCTGGCACTACATTAAATGGACTGGCTCCTGCTGATGCAGTATTAAATACCATCAATCCATTCGCTGGATTACTAATAGGGCTTGCTGAATTAGTTGCAGTCAATGCCACACGAGGCGGTAAAAATCCTTGGGTAGTGGATGCAACTTCTAACTTTGCAGAGGCATGAGGTGTTGTTGTACCTATTCCCGTTTGCGCATTCAAATTAATGCTAAATGCTATGAAGGCAATACAAATAACGAACTGTTTTTTCATCTTTTCTTCTTTTTAAACTTCGTTTCTAATTGTAATACCCGTTGTTCAAGTTCCAATTGTTTCTTTTGAACTTCATTGCTGACGCGATGCTGTAAAGACTCGTTTTCACGGGTTAATTTTTCAACTTGCTTGCTTAATTCTTGAATGGCTCCAACACTTAAAGCAGTTATCTGATCAAAATCAATCGCTCTAAAATCAGTTACTTTTTTTCCGTAAACAAACAAATTGTCTGTTGGCACATCCCAACCTTTAATAGTAAACTCGTTTGGACTTTTTACCTCCTCAATTGTCTTGATGATTTCTTTTTTACCTTCGGCATAGAACTTTACCTCATCTCCTTTTTGAAAACCATGAGGCTGTTCAGTAGTAATGTTTAGTATTTCATTTTCTATATTAGCCGATTGTACCAAAGCAAAAACAGACGGGATAAAATCTGCAGTTTGATTCACAAATTGGGGATTTACAGACTCCACCTCTTGAGCTATGAAACCTGTTTTCTGTTTATTTCCATTCACTACTTGATCAATGTAGGAATAATTAACCACCTTAAGCTTATTTAAGTCTAATAATTGCTTTGTGGTGTTAAGAGGTAAAATGTCTTTTTTAATTCTAGTGTCTGAAATTGCATTAAATTCTGGTGCACGTATTCTTTGATCGGCCTGAATAGAATAAGAAACATTCATATTTGCCGTGTAAGCGCCTTGGGCTTGGTTTTGATTTAAATAGCCATAGACATTAACGTATTGCAACGCTGATGTAGCCACATGTAAGGGAACTTGGGGCGAAGTGGTTCCAATGCCTACTCTTCCTGCATGATAGGCGTCACCATCAGAACGGAAATAGTGGTACATAAGCGAACTGTATTCAACACAACCTGCAGGTGAAGCACAAGAGTTTCCATAAATAGTAAATTGTTCGTTGGGATCATCATTCAAATGCAGTTGTAACTCATTTAAGTTGCCAATTTTAAATTTTCGCAAACGGTAGGGATCAGTGTCATCACCCCCGTCTGTCCCTCTAAATTTAATTTCATTGACACTTATTGCACTACGAACATCCAATCGATCTACTGGACTAGCTGTTCCTATACCTATATTTCCATTTTCTCTTATGATTAATCCGTTCGTTTCTGAGCCTCCTCCAAAAATTCGAAACCTAGCCTCGGCATTGGAAGTTCCAAAATGATCTAAAGTCCAGTCAACTGTTCCTCCTGATAATGAGCGCTTAAAGGTTATTTGGCCTCCTTCATTTGTGGTTGCTGTTGGGTTGAGCATAATCTCTCCAGGGATTGTTCCAGTAGGGTTTCCAACAGTTAAAGTAGTGGATGGCGCTAAGGTTCCTATTCCTACTTGTCCGCCATTGGGATTCAGTACCAAATTAAAATTTGTTCCATAATTGGAACGGGAACGCGATTGCAGCCAAGAATAGGTGGCGGCACTACTCAATCCAAAATCCAATACATGACTCCCTGTAGTACCGCTCAAACGGAAATTACCATTGGCTGTTGCCCCTGAAGTGGCAGGATCTGCCAAAGTAGTTTCTACCTGAAATTTATTGACCGGTATAGTGGTGCCAATACCTGTTTGTGCAGATACTAACTCAAATCCGAAAACTATAAAAAGAACTATTTTTCTCATAATCACTTTATTAAAAACCTAAATAAATAAACGTATTGACCGATAAGCTTCTTGGAGTAATATCAATAGATTGTTGTGTCACGTCTCCGTTTATACTAGATGATGTAGCGGTATGGGTATGAGTATTGATACTATGGCTGTGAGTTCCAGCCGAGCCAATAATTCCAGTGGTAACATAGGATGAATTTGCTGTTCTATCTGTAGTATCTGCATCTGCCTCCGTCGTGGGTGCCATTCCAGATTTAAAAGCAAAAGGTCCAGCACCAAACGATGCATAACCTCCTGTAGCATTTGGAACCACTCGAATCGAATGTTCATGGCTTCCAGCGTCTTGCATAGTAGCTATTGTACCATTAATTGTAATATTTGGAGAGATATTTGGTAACTGATTTTGAACTAATGTCCTACTCATACTTCCAGTTACAGATCCTAATGTACCGCTAGATTGCATTAAAACAGCGTTAGTCGCATTAGGAAGATTATCTCCAATACCCAGTACATTGGCTTGTAGTTGTTGTGATGCGGTTAATGATGATTTTAGTCTGCCGTCTAATCGTACCCAACCGTTGTGGTCATTTACTTGCATTCCTGTTTTGACATCTCCAATACTAGTTTGACTTGACGGCATAGCAGACCAACTTGATCCATTCCAATAATAATACCCAGGAGTTACATTGTTGGGAGCTGTTCCTGCTGTCTGGGTATTAAATACAAGCAAGCCTATTGCTGGTGAAGTGACTGGACTAGCTTGATTAGCGGCAGTCAATGCTACACGCGGCGGTAAAAATCCTTGAGTAGAAGAGGCAACTTCTAACTTTGCAGAGGCATGTGGTGTAGTCGTACCTATACCGGTTTGCGCCACCATGGGCAATGCAATCCAAACTAATAAAAATACTAATTGCTTTTTCATATCCTTTTCTATTATAATTCTATTGTTTATCGAACCCAATACCAGATAATGCCAGGATTAGGACTTGCTGTACCTCCCCCAGCTGAACCTATCCAAGGAGCTGGCGAATAATTAACATTATTTGAAATTAAGGTACCCCACCAATTTCCTGATCCGCTTGAAAGGGTATAAAATCCTGTATTACTGCCAACATAACCGTACCAAGGCATTCGCAATGACATACCATCATTATTCCCAACATAAGTCCAATTACCAAACTTTACATTCTCAGTTACATTGGTATTCGAACTACTGTTACTTACAAAACTATAAGCGGCATTGGCGGTCCAAATTCCTCCAAAATTGCTTCTTGTATTCGCATCAATCATGTATTGAAATCCTGAAGCGCTGCGTTTAATGTGATCGGCCCAACCGATGATCGAATAATTTGCACTTGAGGTACTAATTATTTCCGCATTAGTACTAAAGGGGATAGTGGTGTTTCTGGCTATAGTATTGGCATAAGTCCAACCAACATAGGATGAATTTTTCAAAATCAAGGTCCAACCGCCACCATCAGTAGTCATATCAGCATATATTTTAATGGGAACTCCTCCATTAATATTGGGGTTTTTAATCCAATAAAATCCGTCAGTTGAATTAGGATAATCTTGTTTAATTTGAAAGGCACTAGTCGAGGCAGTTTCTGGACTTAGACCAGAATTTTCAGGATAAAACCGCTGTCTTGAAGCATTGAAGTTATTGGTAATTTCTTGCTGGGATAATTCTCTATTATAAATCTTAAAACTAGCTACATTTAGATTCATCAACCAATTCAAATCGAAGCGCCAACTTGATATTCTCCCAGCACCTGAATTAAAGTTGGAATTAGTAGCATTAAATGTACCTTGTATTTGAGATAAAGTTTCATTTATTCCATTCACATAGATTTTATTATTGGTTTTTGAACCCGCATACATGACAAAAACCAGATGTTTCCAAGCTCCTTCGACACCTAATTCAATTACTCTGTTCCTTGTTATCCCAAATAAATCTCCTGCCGATGTATTGTAACCTATTGCTCCATCATAGACCCAAGCATCATACAAGTTAAAACCAAAATACATCCCATTGGCAAGAGAATTTGTCCTCACCCACATGTCTACAGTCACGGCATTAGTACTGCCAATATTCGCATTAAAATTGGCAAAACTTGAGGTGCCGTTAAATACAATCGACCCTCCGTTAGCGGAATTAAAACTAGTAGAAGTCAAAGTCACATGGGATCCATTACCAGACAAATCATTCCAAGTGGTTCCAGATCCGCTATAACTTAATGGATTGCCTGCATCCAAATGCAAGACTAAACCTGAATTAGACAAACAAGTTATCATAACACTACCGTCTCCTGTTGTATTTGGAGTGCCAAAAGAGTGATGCCCAGAGCTTGTTTTTGTTGAGCCACCTGCGCCGCCACCTGTTGCAGAGCCACCACCTGCGCCACCGCCGCCGCCAAACCAACCACCACCACCACCACCAGCACCATTCCATCCTGAAAGTCCAGTATCAGATCCTCCATTACCTCCGGATATATCATTCCCGTTTGTACCACGAATTCCAATGCCTGAATCAAAAGGTTCTCCAGCTATACCTTCTGCCGAAGTAGTGGCTGCATAACCGTGTTGATATCTTCCGTTTCTAATAAATGCTGGATTGGGTGGTTGGTTTCCATTACTTGAGGTTCCTACAATCGTATTCCCCGCATTTCCGCCCGTGTAATCACTTCCAGTACTAATTCCTGCGCCACCGCCACCGCCACCTGCAATAACTAATGCATTGGCGTTCGCCGGGCTTGGGGAAGTGAATATACCAGATAAGCCTCCACCAGCTCCGCCATAATTACCACCACTTCCACCATTCCCCCCAAAGCCGTATTTTGAAGTGGTGGATTGTCCTGGAAAACCTCCTACAACAATATATAAAACCTGTCCAGGGGTTACATTCAATGTGGTGGTGATATTAGCACCAGCTCCTCCAGCTTGTCCTCTGGCACCGGTTCCTCCTTTGGCTCCAATAGCGTTCACCTGAATAGAAGTCACTCGATTGGGCACAATGAATTGTTGTATCGCTCCAGTATATTGAAACGAATAAGTCGTAGGTAATTGGGGTTTTTTTACGGCCAAATTATGAAAAGCCGATTGGGCATTCAATCCCATTACACCCAAAAAAAGTAGCAATATGTAATACATTCTTCTCATTAGAAAATAGTATCTCCAAAAACATAACCTACCGTTGCACTATTCATAACCAAACCAATTACACTGTTAGTGGTGCGTGTACTTAATCCACTAGCAGAATTTAACGTAGTTCCCGATTCAGGAGCAAACCTTATAGTTCCTGCACCTACTTGTATCAATTGGCAACTAAATCCAATGGGTAAAGAAGGAACCGTTACGGTTACTGTTGATGCTGAATTGATGAAAAACAGTTTATTGTTATCGGCTGCCGATAAACTAAAACTAGCCGATCTCGATTCGATAACTAGTCCTCCTGAAATTTGAATCCAAGCGGTGCCATTCCAATAATAATACCCTGGCGCTACATTATTAGGTGCATTAGTAGTTGTAGCAGTATTGTAAACCAAAAGTCCTGTTGCGTTGGCAGCCGTTCCAACAATAGGCGAAAAGGCATTGGTAGCGGTTAAAGCTACTCTAGGAGGCAAAAAGCCTCTATCGCTGGCAGCTACTTCTAAACGCGCTGACGCATTAGGCGTAGTGGTGCCAATACCGGTTTGGGCGGTAATGCCTAGGCTAATAAGTAAGAAAAATTTTGCGAAAATATATTTCATACATTTGATATTTTGTGCACACTTTGGCATAGTACTCGTGTTTAATTTATTTATTGAAATCAACTATTATAATCCATAAAGTGATCTCATTTGATTGAATTTATTGGTAATTTCGTCTGGAATTAATGCCTTTTTGTACACTTTCATATTATAATAAGTTCCTGGACATATGTCTGTGAATCCAGTCCCGGCATTGGAATGTCTTGCCCCAAAATACAAGCCATTAGTAGCCAAACCTGTTGGTGTAGAAAATGTTTTTGTCCCCAAACTAACTCCATCCCTATACAAAGTAACTGAATTCCCACTAACTACAAAATCCCAAATATGTATCGTATTAATTCCTGAAACTGCAAAAGAAGCAAGTGATGGCGGACTACCCACTTCCAAACCTGTTGTAGAATTGAAATAGGATAAATATCCTCTATTTGAACTCCAAACTTCGTTGCCCCAAAATGTAGCCCAAAAACTAGTGGGATTCAAACTCGCTACTATAGAGATTGTAAACGAAGAAGGCAAATTGTAATTAGTGGCAATATATTGACCTGTAGTAGTTCTGTAACCACCGCCATTATTAGACACATAGGTAGGTGAACCTACCAAAGTTCCATTATTTCCATTCCCACTCTGATCGACCCAAGTAGAGCCAGAACTAGGGGCAATAGCTAAATCCATTACAAGATCAAAATCATATCTAGGTTTAGAAACTGTATAATTTTGTGTTACCTCTGTTGCTGATAGCGCCCGATTGTAAATGGCGGTGGTCCCTATTTTTCCATCCCAATAAAATCCTTCTGGTGCAGTACCCCCAGAAGCCTCTGCTCCCACAAAAATTGAATTGGCAACATAGGAAATTAGGTTTCCTGAAGTACCTATGTCTACTGTGCTTTTCAATTCACCATCCACATACAAACGCGTATAGCGGCCATCAAAAGTAGTAACAAAATGATGCCAGCCTACTAAGGAACTCACATTGGCTGTTGGAGTTCGGTAGCCGCCTCCAGCGTAAATATAACTGGTAAAAATTCCTGACCAAATATTATGTGAATAGCCTCCTCCCGAAGTACACGAAAGGGAACATTTATAATTGGAGGAAGAAGTTCCTGCATTCCAATCATCTGCGCTCAACCATTGTTCTAATGTAATGGCGGTGGTGGGTTTTAATGCGGTCGAATGTGCTCTGACAGCATAGTCATTAGCGCCATCAAAATCAAAAAAACCATTGGTATCATATACAGGTCCATTAGTTAACGTAAATGGAAAAGAATTGCTATTAACATCATTCCAGGCAGTTCCTGTTCCTGGATAGGATTTTGAGTTCGCAGCATCCAATCGGACTACTAAACCATCAGTAACCAATTGCTGAGGCTCAACAATTACGCCCAGACGCATGGTTATATGATTGATCCAAGTCAATGGACTTACCCTTATGTATTTAGCAAAGACGGGAGATGGAAAAAGTACTCGCACATCATCAACCGAATTAGTATTTAAAGTTGCATTAGACATTACCCTTGTCCAGCTGGAGCCATTCAAACTCACATCAATATGAGCAGAGCTTACCCATTGTCCTCCATTGCTGGCTCGCCCTTGAGTTACAATGCCATTCATTGTTACTGGTTCGTCATAATTTAATATAATAAATTGGCTGGTGTTATTTTGCTGTGCTGCCCATCCTAAACTCGAATTCAACCATGGGGTGTAATGCCCTGCTGAAAATGCATCTGATGCACCCGTGGAACCTGTTGATGAATTCCAAGCGCTCGATACACTCCAATAAGTTGGATTGGTGTTTGTTGATGGGCTGTGAAGCGTATAATTGAATTCATCCTTTCTAAAATTATATTCTTGTAAAATATCACTATCTGTTAATGGCAATTGAAACAACTTAAATTGAGCACAGTTAAACCCTCCGTTCACTCCACCTGATCCCATATGTGTAGTCTCTGAAGCGGCTAAAGTATAGTATTGACCGGATGTAGGAATTTCTCTATCATTAGTTTGTGTTCCTTGCAATACCCCATTTAAATAGGCTTTCAATCTTACACCATCATAGACCATAGCAAGATGATACCATTGATTGAGTGAAACTGAGCTTAGAGAAGTAATAGCGGTTCCGTTCCAAATCCTGTAATAAATCGTATTGTTTACAATTTCTATATTCGATGCATGCCAACCCCCACTTGGTGTCTGAGAATCTAATTCGCTAACAATTATACCATTTGATTTAGTAGGGTATACCCATAAACTCATGGTAAAACTTTTTTGAATTGAAGAATTTAGGGATTTAAAGTACGATCTAAAATTAGGGCTAACTAGGTATTGATTGGTCCCATTAAATGAAAGAAAACCCAACGAATTCATGAAATTGGGACTCTGAACTAATGTTGCTGCGCCTGAGCCATTTCCTATCATATTATTTACCGATGTACTTCCTCGGGTGTAACTTATAGGTTTTGAAAAATCATAATCGACTACCAAGCTATTTTTTGGTAATAGCGAATTTTGCACCGGAAGTCCTATTTGAGCACTAACGGTTACAAATTGTACCAATAAAATAAGATAAATCAGTTTTTTCATATTAATTACTCATTTCTCCCGAAACTAAAATTGAATTACTTCCCAAATGAACTATACTTGCCACCGAATATTGACTGGCTGTTTTTGTAAATCCGGCTCTATTCAAATATGTCCCCGAAAATGTGATTTGACCCGAACCCATTTGCACAATAGTACAATTGAACCCTATAGGCAACCCAGTTGGAATTGTCACTGTTATTGCTGTAGCACTAGTAGACTGAATTATCTTTCCGTTATCGGCTGCAGTAATGGAATAATTTGCTGTGATTGTAGCTACATTAGCAGCGAATCCTGATATGGTAGACGTACTGACATTACCCCCAATTAGATTTCCTGTAGTCGAAACATTGCCTATAGTATAACTAATATCATTGCCCGTTCTAGTCCAATCCATATTCACTCGGCTCCAAACTGGTGTTACAGATGTTCCAGTATTGACATAGAAACCAACTACACCATCAGTTTGATACACCATCAAACCGTTAGCCGGTGAAGGAATCAATCCACGTTGTGCAGCTGTCATTCGAGGTAACAAAAAGCCTTTATCTGTTGATGCTACTTCTAATCGTGCTGACGCATTAGGCGAAGTGGTACCAATACCTGTTTGGGCAAGCAGCGCCTGAGTAAAGAGTAAGAAAACAATAATTTTTTTCATATTTGTGTTTATCTAATCCATATTTGATGATGTGTATTCCAAGAAGCACTATTGTTAAAATCATCTACTTCCCATCGGTAATTATGTCCCTTAATACCCCAATGGTATGTCCCCGATAGCCAAAAAGGAAAATTAGTCATGGCCAAATTACCTTCATTACTAAAAAAATTGGCGGCACTATTCGGCAAAAAAGCTGAATGAGATGGTAAAGTTGCAAAACTAGTATTGATATTTGTCATACTGCCTGATCCAGTTCTGAAATAATTAATGGTATTTGCATGAGTAGTTTTAAAATGAATCACTCGCGTATGTGCATTGGTCGCTCCATAAAATCGCAATTCTGAAAATATGAAGGCATTTAAATAGCTTGGCGCTGTATGTCCCCAGCTAGTCGTTGAAGCTGATTCATCTACTCCTAATGATGTAGATCCTAAAACCGGCAATGAGGTTGTAAATGTTTTTAAAGCCGGGTCGGTTCCTCCTCTATGTAAATAATTCAAGACTAATGTCCACCCTCCTCCATCAGTGGTCATATCGCAATAACAATTTGTACTGGGTAATGTCCCTGTTCCATCAGGGTCAATTGTATATTGTCCAGAAGGAGACATTGGATAAAAATTCAGAATCTCTTTGCAGCTTTTTAAACTTGCTATAGCGGGTCCTGGCATCCATTTCCCTGTCCCGACTAGTTGTAACCTTCCTGTTCCTGAAAAATTGATCTTGCCGCTATAAAAAACACTCCCAGTTGGAACTGTAATGGTATGACCCGGTTGTATAGTAATTCCATTAGCCAATTGGTTAGGGGAAGACCATGTAGATCCTAGATTAAAATTTCCTGAAGTAGCGGTGGTGGTTTGAGAGTTGGCTTGCAAAAAAGGATTAAGAATCAAAAAGACCGCTACTAAGTACTGGACTATTTGTTTCATTTCTTACGCTTTTTTATTTTTTTTATTTCCTTTTGCAATACCTGTATTTGTTTTTGCTGTTCTTTAATCGCCTCAACAAGTAGTGCCACTACTTTATCGTATTGTACTGATTTATAGCCTTCGGCTGTTTTTTCAGTTTGCACTACTTCAGGAAGTACTTTTTCTACTTCTTGTGCAATGAAACCCAATGCGCGATTGTCGCTAAAAGCTCGTTCTTGAAATTCTTTGGTTTTCCAATCAAATGTAACGCCACGTAATTGTTGTACTTTTTGTAAAGAATTTTCAATAGGTAAAATATTGGATTTGAAACGCGCATCAGAAGAACCCGCAATAGAATTGGCAATAATATCGCCCGCTACTTGCAAACTAACCGATGGGGTGGTTGTTCCAATACCTATGTTTCCTGAAGAATTTACTCTAAAGCGTTCTGTGCCAGAAGTTCGGAAAACAAGTGAATTATTCATGTCTGGATTATCAGATCCTCCTGAAATGTCTATAGATGATTGTGCTGATACACTACTGCCTCCTCCAGCTGATAACCGTAAAAAGCCATCATCTGCTCCGTCAATTTGTGTATTCCCTCCTATAGAACCAACGCCTCTTATCTCATAATTGCCAATTGATAATGTAGTGAGCGATGGTCTAGCAGTAGATCGAGAAAACCCATTATGAATTTTTATCCCTCCACCTACAAGATTGAGTCGTGCTGTTGGACTACTTGTTCCAAGACCTATATTGCCATTACCTTGAGCTATCACTAGCCTAGGTGGATATTGTGTTGGTGTACCAACAACCGTCTCGCCAATTGAAAAATTCTTTGTTCCGTTTCCTTCAACGTCTTGTAAAATAGACCATCCATCGAGCCAAATAGCAGCCCTTTTGCTTGTTACATGAGAAGTAGGAGAGATAAGTAGCGATTGGGGAAATTGTAAACTACCACTAGTAAATGTTGGAAGAGAAATTGATGGTGATGTAGAAAGGACAACACTTCCACTCCCAGTTGAAGTTGTAGTCCCAGTACCACCATTAACAACAGGGACAATTCCTGTTACATTGGCAGCAGTATCAGATGGGCCATTTAAACGCACCCACAAACTTCCATTCCAGTAATAATAACCTGGAGTCACATTGTTAGGCGCTATTCCTGCTGTTTCAGTATTGAAAACAAGCAAACCAGTTGCAGGTGAAGTCACTGGACTTGCTGCATTAGTAGCGGTTAGGGCAATTCGCGGAGGCAAAAAACCTTGATTAGTAGAAGCTACTTCTAACTTTGCTGATGGACTAGGTGAAGTAGTACCAATACCCGTTTGGGCAAAAACCAAAGTGCTTAAAAAAAATAGTATTAAATATCTCTTTTTCATCTTATCGAATATAAATTTCTACTCGTGCTGAACGATTTATTCCTCTAACGTTATCACAGCAAGCTACAAAATCTCCTGCAGAATAACTCCCAGCAACCATTCCTATTCCGCCATACACATCATTTGATGCCTGATTGCCGTTGGGGTATAAGCCTCCTCCGTTTTCATTCCATCCAAAACCCCATCTGTTTGCTCCTGTACTATTTGCAGTATAATTAAATCCATAAAATCGCACATCTACTTGCGAAGAAAATACGCTTCCTTTACCAGCAAAATTATTGGCATCGCCAAGAAATAAATTATTGACAGAACTAAAAAAATTGATTGGTGTGATTCTAACTCCATTGTTAAAATTATTTTGCAACCAAGACCAACATCCGTATCCGCTTAACGACAAACTACCTCCAACTGTTGTAATGTCAGGCCATAAGGCCAAAATATCCTTCGCGGCAAAATAATTCATGGTGTGAAATTTGGCATCTCCGTCGTTTCGATTCGTGTTGCCAGTATTTAAAGTGGTTACTGAAGTCCAATGGGAACTTGAATACTGGAAGGTGGTTCCTCTAGTTGCTTTCATTGCCATCATCCAGCCACCGCCATCAACTGCCGAGTTTAAAATACAAAATACCTGTGTGGGTCCTACAAATGGTAAATTAATCCAATAAGTTCCGTCGGTAAAATTATTAAAAGCCGTTTGAATGTATTTTGCATTAGGCGCTGCTTTTGCAGCAGAACTTCCATCCATATAAGGAGTAGTGATTATTTCCTGAACGTTTTGAGCCCAATTTGTTGTATAGCCTGAGGCTATAGTTGCGTTTTGTGTAGGTGATCGCCAATACATGCGAAAACCAAAACCACCTCCACCTTGCTGCATACGAGCAATAAAAGAGTAGGCTCTTCCAGCGGTTAAATTTATAGAACCTGTTCGCGTTCCTAAAGGTTGAACTGCCTGACCGGAATAGGTTGCGATAACCGAGGTTCCGTCAAAGAACAAATCACTGGCGTCGTCTGAAGAAATAGTAAAAGTATAAGTCCCAGATTCCAATGGAATAAATGTGCCTTGAATTCTGAGACCAAAATAGGTACCACCGTTGGGTAAGTTAATACCGATAGCACTCAATTCTGATGTGCTTGTCCAATCCAATATTCTGGCGGAATTGGTGGTTCCGGTTTGTACCAAAGTACTATTGGTGTTGGAGGTATTAAACATGGCGTTCATTTCAGTCAAATTGGTTGGAACTATAGGATATTGAGAAGCATTTCCGTTTCCAGCGTTGGTACTATACACCCAATAATCAAATTGTACATTGGGTTGCTTGTGTACGGGCTGATAAATTGCCATCAGTTGCGCTTGACCTGCCGTATATCCTATACAAAAAATAAGAGCAATTAATTTTTTCATACCTCCTTAATTTGACATATCACCCGATGAAATAAATTGTCCTGACGCCACGCTTACCAAACTCATTATTGCATGTTGTCCCGCAGTTTTGTTGAAATTATATCTATTGTTTATAGTTGACCCTGAAGCAGATACGGTTACTTGACCCGATCCCCGTTGCACGATCAAACAGTTAAAACCTACGCTTAATGCTGGTACTGTAATTGTAACTGCACTATTACTTGTACAACTGATGATTTTTCCATTATCCAATGCCGTTAAGGTATATGTCGTACCCGATTGGGTATTGACCTCAGCGCCAAAGTTGGTCAAAGTAGTGGTCGTACCATTACCCGAAATACTACTGGCCGTTATGTTGCCTAAAATAGCTACCCATGCCGAACCATTCCAAAAATAATAGCCTGGAGCTACATTATTAGAAGCATTGTTTGTTGTAGCTGTATTATAAACAAGCAACCCCGTTGCAGGCGAAGTTACTGGACTAGTGGCATTAGTAGCCGTTAAAGCGATTCGCGGAGGTAAAAAACCTTGGTTGGTAGAGGCTACTTCCAACTTTGCTGATGGACTAGGTGAAGTAGTACCAATACCTGTTTGTCCTTTTGCTGTAAAACCATATAATCCAATAATGAGAAGTAAGTATGTTTTCATAATTGAAATATTAAAAGCCTAAATAAATAAAGGTATTGACCGACAAGCTTCTTGGTGTAATATCTAGGGCGGTTTGGGTTACCCCTCCATTAATTGAGTTTGTATAAATTAAATGGAAGTGATTCCCTGAATCATTTAAAACATTAGCATTACTAACCGCAGCGCCCGCAGTCCAATTATTTTGTGCTTCAGCCATAGCATTTACCGTGTTACTAGATACAGTAGTTGTACCTTGAGAATTTACCCTTGTTGTATGGGTATGATTGCCTTCAGATGAAGTTGTCCCTCCAAGAGTGACATCTGGTAAATTTGATCGTACTATTGTTTTTGTATTACTTCCCGTTACAGATCCTAAAGCGGTTCCGTTCTGCACTAAAAAGGCATTGGCTGCATTGGGTAGGTTAGTTCCAATGCCTAACAAATCGGCTTGTGCACGTTGTGTAATAGATAAACTAGATTTAGCCCTGCCGTTCAATAGCACCCAGCCATTATGGTCCCCAATTTGTATTCCGGTTTTGATATCGCCAAAATTAATAACTGTCATAGCGCTATTTCCACTGAGTTTTTTCCAAGTTACTCCTGTTCTACCATTATGATCCGTAAAAGCGGTGAACGATTGTGTTGAAGCAAACCCTTTTAGTTTAAATACCGCTGCTCCAGTGGTGGTGATTCGAATTACCCCAGTACCTGTAGAGGCTGATTCGCCGAACGCACAAATAATTTCTGAATTTGGAACAACTACATTTGAGGAGTCAAAAACAGCAAATTCAGCTGCAAATCCAGGGGTTCCTTGCGCTCTCATAAAACTTATGACCTCCCAAGTCCCCGCAGAAGGTAAAGTAAAAGTAATTAAATCAACTGGAGTAGGTGAGGTTACAAGCACATTGGAAGTTAGGAATTGTGCTCCAAATTCGGCGGCAACACTACCGCTTCCACCTGCAGTAGCAATAGTGGTCCATACCGCCCCATTCCAATAATAATAGCCTGCAGCGAGTCCTGCATTATAACCAGTATTGTATACTAACAACCCTGTAGCTGGAGTTGGAATGGTAGTAGCATCTGAACTACTTGTCAATGTTACACGCGGAGGCAGAAAACCTTTATTAGTAGCACTCACGTCTAATTTTGCAGAGGCATCAGGAGTAGTGGTTCCAATACCTGTTTGGGCCTTACCACTAAGGAATACCAAACTAAACACTATTATTACTATCCCTCTTTTCATGTTATTCTTTATTAGAATAAGGCTCTTAACACGTTCCACTGTGATCCATCTGAAACCAATTTCACCCAGTTATTTGAAGCTTCTATTCCAATTGAAAAAGAAGATACTGCTGTGTTAGCACTATCAACATACATAGTCCCGGAAGCAGCATTAACAGTAATAGTAGATGATGTTTTATTTTTAATGGTAATCTCTTTTCCTGAATTGGTTGATGCAGCAGCAGGTATAGTAAAGGCAACATTACCTGTTCCTGTGTAAAAGATATAAGAGTCACCCAAACCAATTGTATAGGCTGCATTGGTATTTCTTACAACTACTGCACCAGGAGAATATGACCAACTTGCTACTCCATTAGCATCTGAAATTAAGACTTCTCCTGCAGAAGCTCCTGTTGGTATGGTCAAAGTTCCGTTTAACGTTGTTGCACCAGCAACAGTTAATGCACCACCTAAGGCTGTAGCTCCAGTTCCAACTGTTAATGTATTCGTTCCACTTACAGAGGTATTTCCGTTTAATGTAGTTGTTCCTCCAATAGTAGTATTGCCAGTTACACCTAGAGTACCTCCAAGGGTGGTGTTGCCTGTTACAGCTAAAGTACTTGATAAAGAAGTCGCTCCAGTAACTCCTAAAGTACCACTCAAAGTGGCGTTTCCTGTTACGCCTAAAGTGCTTGACAAAGTAGTCGCTCCGGTAACGCCTAATGTACCTCCTAGAGTTGTGGCTCCTGTTCCTACTGTCAAAGTATTCGATCCACTTACAGAGGTATTACCATTTAATGTAGTAGCTCCTGTAACAGCTAATGTGCCGCCTAAGGCTGTAGCTCCTGTACCTACTGTGAATGTACTAGATCCGCTTACGGCTGTATTCCCGCTAAATGTCTTAGCTCCAGCAACAGTTTGTGCCGTTGTTAAATCGACAAAGTTTTGTGAAGATGATCCAGTACCACCATTGGCAATTGGTAAAATACCTGTTACGCCTGATGTTAAAGGTAATCCCGTTGCACTAGTTAATACAGCAGCAGATGGAGTTCCTAGATTAGGCGTAACCAAAGTTGGACTAGTGGCAAAAACTAAAGCCCCAGTTCCTGTTTCATCTGTTACTGCGGCAATTAAATTCGCACTTGATGGAGTTGCTAATGCAGTAGCTACTCCCGTTCCCAATCCACTTACTCCTGAAGAAATTGGTAAACCTGTTGCATTGGTTAAAACTGCAGCAGATGGAGTTCCTAAAGCTGGAGTAACTAAAGTTGGACTAGTAGCAAAAACCAAAGTTCCTGAGCCTGTTTCATCTGAAATTTTTCCTGCTAATTCAGCTGAAGTTGTTTCAGCCAAAGCGCTTATTTTACTTGTTGTATAAATACCATTAGTTACTGTAGCTGCATTTCCTCCAATATTCAAATTCGCTACCGGTGTAGTTGAAGTCACTACTAATGGTGCTGTTCCTGTTGCTACTGTTGAAGTCAATTGTCCTGAAACACTTAAACTTGTTCCAGTGGCAGCACCAATAACTGGTGTAACTAATGTTGGCGAAGTAGCTCTTACAACATCTCCCGTTCCTATAGTTGCAATTTCTTGAGCAGCTCCAGCAGTTCCAGTAAAATTCCCTAAAACTTTGCCTGCCGCTACATTTTGAATTTTAGCATAGGTGATTGCCGCATCAGCGATATCAATTGTAGCAATAGTGCTATCTAGTATTTTAGCAGAAGTCACTGCATCAGCAGCTAGTTTCGCTTCTGTTACATTAGCATCTGTAATTTTTGCTGTGGTTACTGCGTTAGCAGTAATATCTGCCGCTACTATTGAGTTGGCCAAATTTAATTTTGAATATGCAATTGCCGCTGTTGAAGATACATCTGCATTTACAATTTCGCCATCTTTTATTTTAGCTGAAGTCACTGCATCAGCGGATAATTTCGCTTCTGTTACATTAGCATTTGTAATTTTTGCAGTAGTTACGGCATCTGTAGCTAACATCGCAGTTAACACTTTGCCCGTTCCAATAGCTGTAACACCTGCGTTAGTAATGGTTACATCTCCTGATGGGGTTACCTCGGTTGCCTCATTGGAAGCATTACCTACATATATTTTACCATCAGCTAACGTATTGATAGCGTTAATTGCTATAGTACTTGTAGAACCTGAGGTGCTTAATGCGTTAATCTGTGCTTGAACATCAGAAGTTAAGGTACCTATATATTGTAATTCTGTATTAGTAACTGAGCCATCAGCCAACTTGGTAGCGTCTATTCCAGTAGCTAGTTTTGCATTAGTTACTGCAGAATCAGCTAAATCTGCAGCTACAATGGTTCCATCGGCAATTTTTGCAGATGTTACTGCGGCATCAGCTAGTTTGGTTGTAGTTACATTAGCATTTTTAATCTTTGCAGTTTCTATAGCATCATCAGCTAAATCACCAACTATAATAGTTCCATCTGCAATCTTGGCTGAAGTTACTGCATCGGCAGCAATTGTAGCTGTGGTTACTTTTCCGGTACCAATAGTTGCCGCAAAACTTCCTGTTCCGCTTCCTGTTACATCACCTGTTAACGTAATGGTTTGGTCGCCTGTATTGGTGCCGCTTGTGGTACCACTTACCGTAGCATCACCACTAACGGTTAATGTTTTTGAGGCAGTTCCCCCTGCAATAGTAAATCCTGTAGCTAGAGCGGTAGGTGTCAATCCATTGATGCTTGTTGCAGTAGCCACTCCTAAAGTTGGTGCAGTCATCGTTGGACTTGTTAAGGTCTTGTTTGTCAAGGTTTCTGTTCCATCTAATGTTGCTAAAGTACCTGTAGTTGGTAAAGTAACTGAAGTAGCTGCGGTAGCGGTTAATGTAGTGGCAAAAGCTCCTGAGGTGGTTAAATTCCCTCCCAAAGTAATGGTTTTGGTTCCATTATTTACTCCTGTTCCTCCGTTAGCTCCTGGTAAAATTCCTGTTACACCCGTAGTTAGAGGTAGTCCCGTAGCGCTTGTTAATACGGCAGCCGAAGGAGTTCCTAAATTTGGTGTTACTAAAGTAGGAGAAGTAGCTCTTACTACATCTCCTGTACCTGTGGTTGCAATTTCTTCAACAACTCCAGCGTTGGCAGAAACACGTCCTAAAACTTTATCTGCTGCAACATTTTGAATTTTAGCATAAGTTATAGCGGCTGTAGCGATATCAGCTGTAGCGATTTCTCCATCTTTTATTTTAGCAGAAGTTACTGCATCGGCAGCTAGTTTTGCTTCGGTAACTGCAGCATTATTTATCTTGGCTGTTTCTACTGCGCTTGCACTGATATCTGCTGCTACAATTGAGTTCGCCAAATTTAATTTGGAATACGCAATGGCAGCAGTTGTAGATACATCATCATTTACAATTGTTGCATTAGCAATTTTAGCAGAGGTAATCGAACCATCAGCCACTCCAGCAGCAGCATTTAAAGCGTCTACATAACTTTTGGTTGCTGCATCTTGCGCCGCTGTTGGATTAGCCACTCCTGTTAGTTTTTTTCCCCCAAGTGCAACGTCAGCGGTTGCAGCTCCAAAACCACTTAAAGGAATATTAGCTTTATCTAATTTTGCATCGGTTACTGCGGCATCCGTAATTGTAGTGGCATTTCCAACACTCGTAATTGGCCCAGTTAAATTAGCATTGGTAGTTACTGTAGCGGCGTTTCCTGTAATCGAACCTGCAATAGTTGAACTAAAGGTTTGTGTTCCCGTAAAGGTTTGGTCGGCATCTGTTCTTGCAATTGTAGCATCAGTCGATGGAAAGGTCATCGTTTTCCCATCAGTACCGGCTAATACAATTGAATTATTAGCTGTTAAGGTTTTACCGTCCGCAATAGTTAAAGTAGCATTATTTGCAGGCTCGGTAATTGTTAGCTTATTTATAGAAGTGGCTGAAGCAGCCCCTAATACTGGCGCTGTCATTGATGGACTTGTTAAAGTCTTATTGGTTAATGTTTCTGTTCCATCTAGTGTTGCTAAAGTACCTGTAGTTGGTAAAGTAACTGTAGTAGCTGCGGTAGCGGTTAATGTAGTGGCAAAAGCTCCTGAGGTGGTGAAATTTCCTCCCAAAGTAATGGTTTTGGTTCCATTATTTACTCCTGTTCCTCCGTTAGCTCCTGGTAAAATTCCTGTTACACCCGTAGTTAGAGGTAGTCCCGTAGCGCTTGTTAATACGGCAGCCGAAGGAGTTCCTAAATTTGGTGTTACTAAAGTAGGAGAAGTAGCTCTTACTACATCTCCTGTACCTGTGGTTGCAATTTCTTCAACAACTCCAGCGTTGGCAGAAACACGTCCTAAAACTTTATCTGCTGCAACATTTTGAATTTTAGCATAAGTTATAGCGGCTGTAGCGATATCAGCTGTAGCGATTTCTCCATCTTTTATTTTAGCAGAAGTTACTGCATCTGTGGCTATCGTTGGTAAATCCGCAGTACCTGTTAAATCTCCAGCTAATTTAATTTTACCTTTTAAAACAGTAGTAGCATCTGGTGCTCCAGAGCTAACGCTTGCATCAACGTAATCTTTAATTAGTTTTACAGATGGATATTTATCAGTTGATAAAGCATCAACTGTTATATCAGTACTTTTATTAGCCAAATTTTCTTTCAAGTCCAAAGCCGTTTGTGTTGCTGTGGAAACTGGTTTGTTAGCATCTGATGTATTATCAACATTAGATAAACCAACCATAGTTTGTGTAATTCCTGAAACCGTTCCAGTAAATGTTGGAGAGGCTAAAGGAGCTTTCAATGCTTCGGCGGCAGTAGCTCTGGTTACTTCAGCTGCTAAGTTAGTTGTCAATGTAGCTTCAGCGGCCGTAGCTCTTGTTGTTTCTGCTGCAATAGCAGTGGCGTTTGCTGTAACATTAGTCGTTAAAGTAGCCTCGGCTGCGGTAGCTCTAGTTACTTCAGCTGCTAAGTTAGTTGTCAATGTAGTTTCAGCGGCCGTGGCTCTTGTAACTTCTGCTGCAATAGCGGTGGCATTTGATGTAACATTGGTCGTTAAAGTAGCCTCTGCTGCGGTAGCTCTAGTTACTTCAGCGCCTAAGTTAGTTGTCAATGTGGTTTCGGCAGCCGTGGCTCTTGTAACTTCTGCAGCAAGATCAACTGCATTTGCTTTCAAATTCAAAGCTGTTTGTGTAGCGGTTGAAACTGGTTTAGCTGCGTCAGAGGTGTTATCAACATTCCCTAATCCCAGATCTCCTTTAACAATTCCTAAACCTAAAATATTGGATTTTTGAATATTCAATTTAGTAAAATCAATTTGAGCATTTGCTGCCACGTCAGCGTTAACGATAGTCGCATCAGCAATTTTAGCCGAGGTGATTGATCCATCAGCTACTCCCGCAGCGGCATTTAAGGCATCCACATAATCTTTTATCACTTTTACAGATGGATATTTAGTGGTGGAAGCTGCATCAGCAACAATGTCCGTACTTTTATTAGATATATTTTCTTTCAAAGCCAATCCAGGTACACTAGGTGCTGCAGCAGTTCCAGCTAAATCACCTGCTAATTGCAATTTCCCCTTAGTGGTAGCATCTGCATCTACAATAGTACTTGATGTTAACTGACTATCAATGTAATTTTTTGTAGCAGTGGATATTGGTTTGTTCAAGTCAGATGTGTTATCTACATTACCAATTCCAAGATTAACTCTTGCACCTGCGGCTGTAGTTGCTCCCGTTCCTCCATTCACTAAGGCCACCACTCCCGTCACATTTCCTGCCACTATCGCAGCATTTGCAAATGGAACAGAAGCAATTGGTTCATTCGATAATTCCTCAAAGCGGCTACACAAACCTGTTGCGTCTAAGCTAACTTGTAGGTTTTTTTGAGCTGTTGCTGTCCAAGTTATAGCACTAAAATTACTAGCATATCCTCCAGTTTGAGTGCCTTGCCCTACTGTAATGTTAACCATACCAAACTCGTCGGTTTTGACTTTCACCTCTTCTTGGTATTCCAAACGATTGCTAGCATCTACAAAACTAAATTGCAAACAAATATTTTTATTTGACATCGGTACATTGGTCACATTAACACCCGGAGCATTTTGACCACCAGGCATGTAAATTACCGCCTGATACGTTATGGCGTTACTTTGTGAAAAGACTACTGTAGAAACTAATAATAAAACGAAGTAAACTAATTTTTTCATGTGGTATTATCTTTTAATTAAATCAAAATAGCCCCCAAATACAATTTGAGTGTTGTTAATAGATACATTATCGGTATTGTTGCCTAGTTTGAGACTTTTGCTCAAATTCAATCCGGCACTCAAATACCCGTTTTTAGATAAATAATATTTGGCGTAAACTCCAATCACAGGTTGTAAAACCAAGCCCGAAAACTCTCCGTTTCGAGTCAAATCAAAACCTGCATTGTTGACCGTTTGTTTTCCTCTAAGGATTGTAGAAAGGTTTAAACCTGCTCTAGCGCTCAGAAAAAAGAAAAAAGAATCATAAAATTGATAATCAACCGTACTTTGAACTCCCAAATAGGTGGTTTTCCACTCTAATCTGTTGAGAGGGGTTTCAGCGATAGCATTGAAATCATTGATGGTTACACTTCCGGTGTATTTTAAATCTTTGAAATTTTTGTATTTCAAAACGTCAGTATACCCAAATTCATAGGCGTCACCTACACCGTTAATGTCCAATTTCTCTGTAAAGGCAGCACGGTTTTTGTACGAGAAAGTACTAAAGTTTTTTCCCATGTTGAAAAAAACGCCTTGAGAGTAGATTGAAAAACTGATGAGGAAAAAAAGGATGTGGGGTACAATTTTTTTCATTTTTTTAAGTTATTTAGATTTAAGAATTGCGGTTCCGAAGGAATAATTGGTTCCTTCTAATTTGACAAAATATTCGCCTGCGGCAAGCATCAGGTTGTTGATAGTAAGCACTTGATTTGGTGCTTCTTTTTCTTGGTGTTCCAAAAGACGTCCGTGAATATCAAATAATGAAAAAGAGATTTTGCCCGGAACGGGATGATCCATTTTAAAATTTACTTGATCGGTAATTGGATTTGGAAAAACCGTGGTTTTATTTTCTATTGGCTTTATGGGAGCCGCCGAAGAGGATTTACTCTGCTGAAAACCTTGGCTAACGATCATCTTTCCGTTTACCGAGGTTCCAATGGTGGATTGTTGAGCAAATGTTTGACTCACCACAATACCCTTGGATGTAGTGGCAACCTTACCTTGAGCGGACAACATTTGACGATGTAACTGTTGGCCAAAGGCTATTCCTGTGAAAAAAAATAAAAATAAAAATCGCATGACACTCATTTTTTAGAAATACTTTATCAATAAAATAGGTTTTTTTGCTGAATAACCCGCAAATTTATTGGCTTTGACAAACAAAATCTATTCATTTTAACAGAAATATGTCCTAAAAACAAAAAAACAGGACAAGTTTATTTGTTTTTATTTGATTATATTTGTTTTTCATTCCCCAATGTCATGCTTTTAACCGTTTCGTTGTTTACGCTATTTTTATCTTTCGTTGTTTTAAAAAACAATTGGAGCGGAAATAAAACTGCCGTGTATTTATCTTTTTTTTTACAAATTACAGCGATCTATGGCATTACCCATTATTTAATTCTTTACAGTCAATCGGCATTTTGGATTGCGATTTTTTACAACCACTTTACCGCATTAATGTTGCTTCTTGGTCCGCTTTTGTATTTTTATGTACGAGGTGTAATTAAAGACACTTCTTCATTAACTAAAAAAGACTTGCTTCATTTTATACCTGCGCTTATTCACGGCATTGGATTAATTCCATATGTAATTCTACCGTTTGAAGAAAAAATTAAAATTGCGAACTCCATTATTCTTAATATAGACGTGCTGACTCAAATTAATGTGAACTATTGGTATAGCGCAAGCACGAGCTTTCTCACTAGACCGATTCACTTATTAATTTACGCCGTAGTAAGTTGTTATTTGGTTTGGACCAATTACAAAGTAAAAACAGAAGACAAAGACATTCCAAAAAAACAATTGGCTTTCAGTTACAGATGGATTGTGATTTTACTCACTACGGTTATATTACTTACATTAGGCTTTCTTTACATCACTGTATCCTCTTTAAGTTCAAAACCGAGCATAGGTTTAGAAAAATCCTATCCTCTATACCTTGTTATGGGGTTGGCTTTTTGTTCAATTTCATTTTTTCTACTCTTATTCCCTACCATTTTATATGGAATTCCAAGACGTTTGAAAAACAGAAAGCCGTTTGAAAACAATGAAAATCATATTAATTACAAATGGGAAAAGGATACCGGTCCAAACGAACCTTTTGCAGAAATAGCGCAACAAATTCTAGAATATATTAAAACAGAGAAACCATTTGTAGACCCGAGCTTCTCGATAAGTGATATTAGTTTTGCCTTGAAAATTCCTCAAAACCATGTGAGTTACTGTATTCATGAAATACTAAACACCCGATTCCCAAAGTTAAAATCGGAACTACGCGTACAATACGCAATTGATTTGTTGGAAAGTAATTCTAAAGAAGTGTTAACTATAGAAGCTATTGGCGAAAAATCAGGCTTTAAAACACGCTCCAATTTTTATACAACCTTTAAAGATTTGACTGGCGTTACTCCTTCCGAATATATAGAAAATCAAAAGAAAAAAGGAGTACATTTTGCTCAATAACCACCTTTTTTTCATTTCTATTCCTCTTTTACATTTCTAGCCTACTTATTTTTAAAGAAGTACTAAAAAATGCAAATTGCATCTCTTGTAACTTCAGAAAAAAAAACTATTTTTACGAAAACAAATTAGGGAAACCAATCCCTTCTATTCCCTTAATTGATAACCAAATAGATACATAAAAAATGAGTTCAGAGAAAGAAGCCAAGTTAAAAGCGTTACAACTTACGCTGGATAAGCTAGACAAAACCTATGGAAAAGGAACTGTAATGAAAATGGGCGATAAAGCCGTTGAAGAAGTAGAAGTCATTTCTTCTGGATCACTTGGTGTCGATTTAGCATTAGGTGTTGGTGGTTATCCAAAAGGAAGAATCATCGAAATCTACGGACCAGAATCCTCTGGTAAAACAACTTTGACATTGCACGCTATTGCCGAAGCGCAAAAAGCTGGTGGAATTGCTGCTTTTATTGATGCAGAACACGCATTTGATAGAAACTATGCAGAGAAATTAGGAGTTGATATTGAAAACTTAATTATTTCACAACCTGATAATGGTGAGCAAGCGCTAGAAATTGCGGAGAACTTGATTCGTTCTGGAGCTATTGACATTGTCGTTATTGACTCGGTTGCAGCCTTGACTCCAAAAAGCGAAATTGAAGGCGAAATGGGAGATTCTAAAATGGGTCTTCACGCGCGTTTGATGTCACAAGCACTACGTAAATTAACTGGTACAATTAGTAAAACACACTGTACTGTATTCTTTATCAACCAGTTGAGAGAGAAAATCGGAGTAATGTTTGGTAATCCAGAAACTACAACGGGTGGAAACGCATTAAAGTTCTATGCTTCAGTTCGTTTGGATATTCGTCGTTCGTCTCAAATTAAAGATGGTGAAAACGTAATTGGAAATAGAACCAAAGTGAAAGTGGTAAAAAATAAAGTGGCACCGCCATTTAGAACTGCTGAATTTGACATTATGTATGGCGAAGGGGTTTCTAAAACAGGTGAAATCTTAGATTTGGCTGTTGAATTTGAAATCATCAAAAAATCAGGTTCGTGGTTCAGTTATGGTGATACTAAATTAGGTCAAGGACGTGATGCAGTTAAAGCCTTAATCAAAGATAACCCAGAATTAGCAGATGAACTAGAAGAAAAAATCAAATCGCAAATCAAAGAATTAGCGGCTGAGTAAATTTTCTTCCACACAAAAAAACCGCAAGTACTTGAATTACTTGCGGTTTTTTTTATGCTGTTGTATTATCAAAAGTTACTAATTGGTTGTAAATAATTTGGTAAACTTCATCTTTAATCGCTTTTCTGTCGTCTAAGGATTTACCTTTTGTCTCTATGTGTAGGTGGATTTTTACCCTCATTAATCCGGGACTTCCGCTAAAAAAAGTATAGGACAATCGTTTTTTGTTATCGCCAAAAGAAATAGGTACAATAGGAATTTGATGTTCAATGGCTAAACGAAAAGCACCGTCTTTAAATTTGTCCAGTACAATCGACTCGTCATAAGGAACTCCTCCTTCTGGAAAAATACAAACACTCAATCCTCTATTCAATCTTTTTTGTGCACTTTCATATACCGCTCTTCTGCTTTCGGCATTATTTCTATCCACTAAAATACAAGTTCTTTTATAAAAAAATCCAAACAAGGGAATCGAAGCCAATTCTTTCTTACCCACAAAAACAAAAGGACGATCTACTACGGCCAACATCAACATAATATCGGTCATCGAAGTATGATTGGCCACAATCATATAGCTTTTGTTGGGTTCTAAGCTTTGAACGGTTTCCACTTTATAATAAAAACCCATGCTAAACAATATGAACTTGCCCCAAATTCTTGCTAAAGCAAAAAAATAGTTATAGCCGCGTTCTGATACTACTGACAATAACAATAATGGCAACATCACCAATATAGGCAAGGCGATCATGATGTAAAACCATATGCGCCACAGCAACCAAAATAGCATTTTAACTCCTCTCATAGTTGCCAAATGTATGAAATGGAACTGCATTTTGAAAATATAATTGAATTCATTGTAATTCCGTTTAATTTCCGTCATTATACAGAGAGTTGTTTTTATTCCAAAGCCACATTTTTTTAAAATGATGATTTTTACAATAAATATTTATTGATTATCAATAAATTTATATCTTTGTTGGTATAATTTAAAATTTACTAATTATGAAAAAAAACAATACTACTGTTTTAAAAGGCTTACATATTGCTTCTTGGATCATTTTTATCGGACTTTGTATTGAAGCGGGTGCGCTACTCTTTAATTTTGTTTTTACCTTATTCCAACCTCTTGCAACTCAAAATGTTTACAACGGATTAGATCTTTCTGTATTATATGAAAAAGAATTTCCTCACTTTGTGGGAATAATGAGTTGTATCGTTATTTTAGCATTTATGAAATCCTACTTGTTTTATTTGGTGTTAAAACTATTTACTCAATTAAACATCGTTGCTCCATTTAGCGTCGAAATTGCCAAAATCATAGAAAAAATTAGTTACGAAGCTTTTTCAATAGCAATGCTGAGTATAATTACGAAACAATACGCTAAAAGACTGATTCAAAAGGGATACGAACTAAGTGATACAAGTGCGTATTGGAACGATACCGCGGCATTTTTAATGATGGCGGCCATTGTGTATGTCATATCACAAATATTCAAAAGAGGGATTGAATTACAACAAGAAAACGACCTAACAATTTAAAGGATGGCAATTATCGTAAACTTAGATGTAATGATGGCAAAACGCAAAATGTCATTAAACGAATTATCAGAAAAAGTAGAACTGACTTTAGCCAATCTTTCCATCTTAAAAACTGGAAAAGCAAAAGCGATTCGCTTCAGCACCTTATCCGCTATTTGCGACGCTTTAGACTGCCAACCAGGTGATATTTTGGAATATACCGCTGACAAGTAATAACGTGCCTTATAAAGGTTATTTATATCAAAAAAGCACTACTCTCGTAGTGCTTTTTTTATTTATTAATTCGACAACCAACCCGAAGGATTAATGTAGGTCGTATTTTGAAGTATTAAGAATTTAATCACTGTTTTGCCAGTTTCACCATTGGAACGAACACGCCCAATCGATTGTTTACGACTTACTTTATCGCCTTTGTCAACACTCACCGAACTAAGGTTTTGGTAGACTGTAAAATAATCACCGTGTTGAATCATTACTGCTCTATTTACCGGAGACACATTAAATACACTAAACACCACCCCATCAAAAACGGCTCTTGCAGTAGCACCTTCATCGGTGGTGATTTCCACACCGCTATTATGTACCATAAGCGATTTGTATACTGGATGTGCTTGATTTCCAAACCCTAAAGTGATTTTGCCGCGTTCTACAGGATATGGCAATCTTCCTTTGTTAGCTCTAAAGTTATCAGCTACAATTTTTGCTTCGGGTGTTAAGTCAATTTTTGTAGACGAAATTGGTTTCTTAGCTTCTTCTTCCGGTTCTTCTTCCTCTACAGCTTTAGCCACCGTTTTAATGGTTTTACCGGTTTTGTTAGCTTTCGCTAATTCTTTTGCAGCGGCAGCAGCAGCGGCTTTCTTTTCTTTTGCTGCAGCAGTAGCGGCAGCTTTTTGTTTTGCACGCTCAGCAGCAGCCTTTCTATTAGCTTCAGCAATAGCTTGACGTATTAAACGATCTATTTGCTTATCAATATTGCGCGCTTCTTGTTGTTTTTTCTTGATGTCGTTTGCAATCTTATTCTTGTCTTTCTTAATTGAATTAACTATTTTTTCTTGTTCTTTCTTTTCTTGCTCTAAAGACAAACGCTCTTTTTCTTTCTCCTCAATCAATTTTTGTTTAGCCGTTTTCTGAACTTCTAGTTTTTTATTGTAGACCAATAGTTCTTTTGACTTCACATTAATTTCCTCGCCCTGGATTTTTCTGAAACTAGTATATTGTTTCATGTATTGCAATCGTTTGTAAGCTTGTTGAAAATTTTTAGACGACAATAAAAACATCGCTCTACTCTCTTCTGAACGGCTTTTATACGACTTAACAATCATTTTAGCATAATCTTCTTTAAGCACTTTAAGTTCTTTTTTAAGCTTGTTGATTTCCACCTGATTGATGTACATATCGTTGCTCAACAATTTCGCTTGTTTTTCTGTGGTTTTGATCAAGTTCTCTTTCAGCGCTATTTTTTTCTCTTGAATAGCCATGACACTCACCGCTGATTTTTCTTTTTTCTTAACGGATTGCAAGAGTCTTTCATTCTCTTTAATTTCTTGCTGAATTTGGGCTTTTCGTTGTTCTAACTTCTCTTGTTGCGAGTCTTGGCTCCAAACTAATGAAGTAGCGCAAACAAAAAATAAACTGAGGAGAAATTTTGACATGATAGAAGGTTTTTTGCAAATTTACTTAATTAAAATTCTTTTATAGCCATTTGGAATACTATACGGGTAAGAAAGTGCTTCGTTAAAAGTAACTGTAGTGTAATTTAAACTAATTTCTGTTTTTTCTTTGGCTTGAATAGCATGAATAAAAACGGATAAAGGAAGCGTTCCTTCATTAAAACTAGTATGGTTGGCATAGCTCACATTAATCATTCGATCTTGTTCTGGCTGAGCAATAGCCTGTCCTTGTATTCTGAAATTCTCTTGATCCAAAATGAAAGATTTCAAAGTGTTTCCTGATTGCAAATCAGTCAATTCATACCCTTGATCCACTTTGGCTAAAGCGTATTTTCCTTGTTGTAAATTATCAAATGCTTGGCCTAACAACATATTCTGAATTTTAGAAAAATCCAGATCCGTTCCCAACCATTGTGTTAGACCGCTAAAATCACCTTCAAAATAAGTGCCGTTCATTTTTTCGTAATAACTTACAGATGAGGGAGTAATTAAGGCTTTCGCCATTGTGATTCCTAAAAAGCGAACGCTAACTAAAATTTGCTCGTCTTTCTTAATTTTAATTTCTGCCGTTACGTTTTGTGTTTGCTTTTCATCTGAAAAACGCACATTCGATTTGATATAAACGGTCTCAAAGTTGGTTTTGTTGTTATAATGATTGGTTATAATATCCTCTGCCGAAACTTCTTTAGTTGAAGTAACTTCAGGCACGGTTGTCACCGCAGCTTGTTTGGTTTTACAAGACGCCAACACGGTTAAAAACAACAATAGTATGACCTTTCTCATTTCTTTTTCTTCTGTATTAATTGATTTGCTTTCGCAAAAAAGCTGTCTTTTTTCTTAAAGTCGCCCAAACCATTATAGGCTTCCGCCAATTGCAAATTAAAATTGATTTCCAAATCCAAATCGTCAATTACAAAATCCAAACCGGTTTCTAAAGCTTCCTTCGCTTTATTAAATTGGCGCATTTGATTGTTGGCTAAGCCAAAATAAAAATAAAAATACGCCTGGGAAGGATACAATTCCATTCCTTCTTCTGCTTTTTTTGCTAGTTTTTGAAACTTCTTAGCCGTTGTATAGGCTTGAAGCAAAAGCAAATTAGTTTCCACTATTCCAACTTCTTTTTGAAGTGCCAATTCATAAAAACGAATCGCTTTCTCTGTATTGTTTTTATTCTGATAGAACTTCCCAATAGCTTGCGCTACATTGACTTCTTTATCCGAATCGAAAACCGAAATTGCATTTTCCAAAGCGCCTTCATATTGCGGATTATTGTATGCAAAAATCAAGAATTCATTGAACACTCGGTGCTTGACCGCATTAGGAATCTGCGCGTTTGCCAAAATACTATTCATCGTTTGAACCGCTTGGTTTCCGTCATTGGCATCCAAATAATTCTTAAATTCAGACAACTCTTTCCAGTCGGAAGATTGGTTTTTGGTAGCCAAAAGAATTTGATTTTTAAACTGCGTGCGCTCTTGTGACTTGCCGTATTTAGCATTCATCTCCCCTATCAAAGTCAATGCTTTTTCTGATTGATTGGTTGCCATATACAACGGAATCAAATCGTCTTTATTACGCTCGTCAAACAAAATTAATTGTTGTACCGCAGTCATCGCACGTTCGTAATTCTTGGTTTGAAAACTTAAGTCATAGATTCCTGTCCAAAACCATTTGTTTTTCGGCTCAATTTGTGTTGCTTTTTGAAACGCTTGATAAGCGTTTTCGTATTGCTTTAAAGCCAAATAGTTTTTGCCTAATTCAAAATGAACTGTTGCGTTATTGGGTTGGCTCAACAAACATTTCTCTAAAGCCGCAATCGCTTTGTCGTAATTCTCAATTCCTTTTTGCAACAAGGATTCGTAAAATGAATCCTGAAATTCATCCGAGACCATAGCAATTTCTTCAGGTTCTGTTTGCGTCAATCCTGAAAGCGGAAGAAACAGAGTGATACAGAAAAGTACTATCGTCTTTGTATTCATGTTATTTTATTCTAAAACCGAATAATCTCCGATGCTGATGCTGGTAAAATTCCCGTCAAAACTTGCGTGATTTCCAATCATTGCATTGTCTAAATTGGCATTTTTAATATGCGAATACGTTTGTACCAAACTGTTTTTAATCGTGCTATTAACAACGTGACATCCTTTCCCTAAAGACACATTAGGACCAACAGTTGTGTTAATCAACACCACATCTTCCCCAATATAACAAGGCGGAATAATCGTAGAATTCTCCGATTTTACTCCATAATCTACCAAATGTTCTCCGTCATTGTACAAAAATCCTAGCATTCTAGAATTAGTTTCTACCGTTACATCTTTGTTACCGCAATCCATCCACTCAGCCACTTCTCCTGGAACAAATTTCATGCCTTTAGCCATCATTTGTTTGATTCCGTCGTTGATTTGGTACTCGCCTCCGTGAATGATATTATTGTCTAACACCAATTGCAATTCGTTTTTCAACACCGCCACATCTTTGAAATAGTAAATTCCAATTACGGCTAAATCGGAAACAAATTCTTTTGGTTTTTCAACCAATTCGACGATTTCATTGGCGTCATTCAAGTTGATTACACCAAAGGCTTCTGGTTGGTCGACTTGTTTTACCCAAATCACGCTATCGGCATTTTGATCCAAATCAAAGTCGGCACGAATTAAGGTGTCGGCATAGGCAATAACTGCTGGGCCGCTCAAAGAATCTTTGGCACACATAATGGCGTGTCCTGTTCCTAAAGCTTCATTTTGGTAATAAATCGTTCCTTTAGATCCCAGTTTTTCAGCAATTGCAATCAAATCGGCTTCAACTTGTTTGCCAAAACTTTCGTGGATAATAAAAGCAATTTCTTCAATCTCTTGGTTCAAAACCCCCGCAATATCTTCCACCAAACGGTGAACGATAGGTTTTCCTGCTACAGGAATTAACGGTTTAGGAATGGTCAATGTGTGTGGGCGAAGACGAGAACCACGTCCTGCCATTGGTACTATTATTTTCATGTTATTGTCATTACGAGGAACGAAGTAATCTCATCCTCCTGTTAATTTATTTTAATTTTTAACCACAAAGTTCGCAAAGGTTTTTCGCAAAGTTCACAAAAGTTTTTTAATTAATTTCAGTCGAAGAAAGCTGATTTTTAGAAAATTTTTGATTGTTTATTTAAGTTTTATTATTTGCAGAATTCGACTGAATATAGACCTAAATTGTATCAAAAATAAATAGCTATCTATCATTTTTTAGATGATCATTTAAAATCGCTAATAGTTTTTTATGATTAATATTTAAAAAATTGGTTTGTATTACATATTGTGAATTCGCGATTTTAATATCAAATTTCAATAGAAATTTATAAAATAAAGAATTATTATATTCCTTTATTGGTTTTTTCATTTGGATACAAATCTGTCTATTGTTAGTAATTCCTTTATAACTAGTAGTTATTACAAAAAATGATTTGATTTCTTCAAAATTTACATTTGTTTTTTTAGTTGATAAAATATTGTAAATAATAATTTCATTTTTAGTAACGGTGAGAAGGGGTTTTGTTCTTATTAAATATAAAATTGAAATTATTATTCCAAACACGAATATAACAAACCCCAATAATAACATTGTGCTTTTAAACGGCTTTAATTCGAAATCAAAGAGATTTTCATTAATTCCACAAAACACCATAAGTGAAGATATCAACAATAGAAAAAAAGCCCTTATTTTATTTGAATAAAAGGATAAGTCCGTTGATTTTAAATTCGGTATGTTATTTTCTATCACGTTATTAAAATGTTGTCAATATTCTGTTAATCAAATCCTATTTCACCCCCGTGCTTCCAAATCCACCTTCTCCTCTGGATGTTTCAGATAATTCCTGAACTTCAATCCATTCGGCGCGTTCGTGTTTGGCAATAATCAATTGAGCGATGCGTTCGCCATTCTCAATTACAAAATCTTCATTAGATAAATTGACTAAAATCACCCCTATTTCTCCTCTATAATCAGCATCGACTGTTCCTGGAGAATTCAAAACGGTAATTCCTTTTTTGATAGCCAAACCGCTTCTTGGGCGAACCTGCGCTTCGTAACCAATCGGCAACTCAATAAACAAGCCTGTTTTTACAATAACTCGCCCCAAAGGAGCTAAGGTGATGGGAGCTTCTAAATCGGCTCTTAAATCCATTCCAGCCGAAGCAATCGTTTCGTAATTAGGCAACGGATGTTGCGACTTATTGATGATTTTTATAGTCATTTTATTTTTTTCGTTTAATAATAGAGAGTATGATTGCTTTTTCGTTGTGGTATACAAAATACACAAATACCAATAATAACGGAATTCCCACTAAATAGTTTTCTCGGAATCCGTAAAAAGAAATAGCAGAGAATACAATCGACAAGCCCAAATAGCCGCCAATCTTTTCCATATCATACGGAATAGGATAATACCGATTTCCTAACACATAAGAAATTAACATCATGCTTCCATAAGCCACAATGGTTGCAATAGCTGAGCCGTAATAGCTAAATTTTGGAATTAAAAGATAATTCAACGCCAAGGTTAAAACAGCACCTACAATCGAAATATAGGCGCCCATTTTAGTTCTGTCAGTTAGTTTATACCAAACCGAAAGATTGTTGTAAATCCCTAAAAAGAAATTAGCCAAAATAATCAACGGCACCACTTTCATGGCTTCCCAATAGGATTTGTCATCCAAAAGCAAAAACTTCAATACATCGGCAAAAACGATTACACCCAACAAAATCAAAGAACCAAAAATCACAAAATATTTGGTAATCATGGCGTAGGTTTGTGGCGCGTTTTCATTTTTAGAATGACTGAAAAAGAAGGGTTCAATTCCCAATCGGAATGCTGTGGCAAACAACACCATAAACAATCCTAGTTTATAACAAGCTGAATAGGCTCCAACTTCCGACTTAGCAACGCTTTCTGGCAACCAATATCCCAACAGAATTTTATCGAAATGTTCATTGACTGCAAAGGCAATTCCAGCAACCAAAATAGGCAATCCGTAACGCATCATCTTTTTCCAAAGTGCCACATCAAATTTTCGCGTTAAGAAAAGATAATTGGGTGATAACACAACTAAAGTTAATAAGCTTGCTGCTAAATTAGAAACGAAAATATAACCTATCTCATAATTGGCAACATACAAATTCCCAATAAATGAATTAGGACTTGAAGCGGCAATTTTTGGTAAAAGCAATAAGAAGAAAAGGTTCAATGCCAAATTAACGGCTACATTTCCAATTTTTATAACCGCATACAACATCGGTTTTTGGTTGGCGCGCAACTTCGAAAAAGGCACAATCACTAAGGCATCTAACACCAAAATCCAAATAGCATAAGTAATATACTGCACATCAACATTAGCCAATGAAGCTAAAGTGCCTCTGAAAATTAAAGCCCCAAAAATAAAAATAATGGAGGACCAAAAAATAGAAATGGTCGAAGTAGCAATCACATTTTCTTTATCGGTCTCCGAATTATAGAATCGGAAAAAAGCCGTTTCCATTCCGTAGGACAATACCACGTTGAAAAAAACCATCCACGAAAGCACTATAGAAACTTCTCCATACTCACCTGTAGGCAAGATGCCTGTGTACAAACGCACGAGTAAAAAACTCAGCATTCGAGGCAAAACCGTTGCTAATCCATAGATTGCGGTTTGTTTGAAAAGACTTTTATATAATCCCAAGTTGGTCTGGTTTAGGTTTTGATAAAAACAAAAATAACGAATTCTTTGGTTTAATTTGGGTTTTGAAATTGGTTTTGTTAACAGCTTTTTTAAGACAATCCGGCTTCGTTCAAGGTCTTAATAAAGTGAAATCCTCTTGGATAATACCCTTGGTTATAATAAAAACGGTGTGCTGTAAAATTCCCTGTAAAGGCATCCAATACAATCATGGTACAACCGGCTTCTTCAGCTTTTGCATTGATATAATCGGTCATAAATTTTCCTGCACCTTTAGAACGATGATCTGGATGGACTATAAAATTATCAATCTCAAAATAGCGGCCTGACCACAGTTTAATTCCGGACCATAGACCCGAAAGTCCAATACATTCTTCGCCTTCAAATACAGCGATTTGAATATAGTTATGAGGAAGCATTTCGGTCAAATAGGCTTCGTATTTTTCTATAGTAAAGTTATTGCTGTACAAATGCTTCATGAGCTCAAATTGAGCTAACATCTCTTCTAAAGTTGTAAGTTCTCTAATTTCCAAGTTGTAAATTTTTTTTATAAAAATACTCAAAAAAAAGAGCCCCGCAATGCGAGGCTCTCATGATATATTTCAAACTAATATTATCCGTTCAACGCTTCAGCACCACCTACAATCTCTAAAATTTCGTTAGTAATTGCTGCTTGACGCGCTTTGTTGTAGGTTAATTTCAATTGATCTCTTAATTCCGTTGCGTTGTCAGTTGCTTTATGCATAGCCGTCATACGCGCTCCGTGTTCAGAAGCAAACGAATCTCTAATTCCTTTGTACAATTGTGTTTTCAATGATTTCGGAATCAAAGTCAATACAATTTCTTCTTTAGAAGGTTCAAAAATATAATCTCCTGTTGAAACAGGTAGGTCTGATTGAATTGGAGCCAAAGGCAAAAACTGTTCTGTTTGAATAATTTGAGTCGCCGCATTTTTAAATTGGTTGTACACCAATTCGATACGGTCGTATTCTCCAGCCACAAATTTTTGGGTTAATACCTCTGCAATTTGAGCTACATTATCAAAAGTCAAATCGTCAAAAATGGCGCTTTGATTATCAATAACCGTTAATGTTTTGCTCAAAATATCATTTCCTTTTTTACCAATTGCAAAAACATCTACTTGTTTTCCTGCGTAATAATCAGAACGATTTTTAACTTCTTTAATTACGTTTGTATTGAAAGCACCACACAAACCTCTATTAGAAGTAATAGCTACAACTAATACTTTTTTGATTTCGCGTTGTGCTGTAAAATCACCTCCTACATCACCATCTAAGGTAGCAGAAAGATTTTGTAATAATTCCGTTAATTTTTCGGCATAAGGGCGCATCGCTGTAATCGCATCTTGTGCTTTCTTAAGCTTTGCAGCAGAAACCATTTTCATTGCCGATGTGATTTGCATCGTAGATGAAATGGAAGTAATTCTATTACGGATTTCCTTTAAGTTTGCCATTCTAAATATGAAAATTTATCAATTTATCAATGTGCAAATGACTGTCATTCACACATTGACATATTGTTATATTGATTAATTATACTTCGCTGAAACTTCTTTTGCTACTTTTTCGATAACATCAGTAATGTTGTCATCTAATTTACCCGCTTTCAAAGCATCAAGAGTGTCTCTGTGTTTGTTGTTCAAGAATTCTAAGAAATCTTTCTCAAATTCTTTTACTTTGTTTACAGGAACATTTCTCAATAAGTTTTTAGAACCAGCGTAGATAATAGCTACTTGATCTTCAACAGTATAAGGTTCGTTCAAACCTTGTTTCAAGATTTCAACGTTTCTTTTTCCTTTTTCAATTACGTTTAAAGTAACCGCATCTAAGTCAGAACCAAATTTAGCAAACGCTTCCAATTCACGGAATTGCGCTTGGTCTAATTTTAAAGTACCAGATACTTTTTTCATTGATTTGATTTGTGCATTACCTCCAACACGAGATACTGAGATACCTACGTTAATTGCAGGACGAACCCCAGAGTTAAACAAATCTCCATCTAAGAAAATTTGACCATCTGTAATCGAAATTACGTTAGTTGGGATATAGGCAGAAACGTCACCCGCTTGTGTTTCGATAATTGGTAAAGCAGTTAATGAACCTCCTCCTTTTACAATTCCTTTTAAAGAATCTGGTAAGTCGTTCATATTTTTTGCAATATCATCATCAGCAATCACCTTACAAGCACGCTCTAATAAACGAGAGTGTAAGTAGAAAACGTCTCCAGGATATGCTTCACGTCCTGGTGGTCTTCTTAATAAAAGAGACACCTCACGATACGCCACCGCTTGTTTAGATAAATCATCATAAACAATCAAAGCTGGACGTCCAGAGTCTCTGAAATACTCCCCAATTGCAGCACCTGCCATTGGAGCATATACTTGCATTGGAGCTGGATCAGAAGCGTTAGCTGCTACGATAATCGTATACGCCATAGCTCCTTTTTCTTCTAACATTTTTGCAATACCTGCAACTGTAGAAGCTTTTTGTCCAATAGCAACATAGATACAAAATACAGGTTTTCCTGCATCGTAAAATTCTTTTTGATTTAAGATAGTGTCCAAACAAACCGTTGATTTTCCTGTTTGACGGTCACCAATAACCAACTCACGTTGTCCACGACCAACTGGAATCATCGCATCAACTGCTTTTACTCCTGTTTGTAATGGTTCAGTTACTGGTTGACGGAATACAACTCCTGGCGCTTTTCTTTCCAAAGGCATTTCGTATAATTCCCCACCGATTGGTCCTTTACCATCAATTGGTTGACCTAATGTGTTTACAACACGTCCTAACATTTGCTCTCCTACTTTAAGAGATGCAATACGTTGTGTTCTTTTAACGATTGAACCTTCTTTGATTCCTGTTGAAGCACCCAAAAGTACAACCCCAACATTGTCTTCTTCTAAGTTCAATACAATAGCCTCAAGACCATTTTCGAATTCAACTAACTCTCCGTATTGAACATTAGATAGCCCGTACACACGAGCAATACCATCTCCAACATTAAGTACTGTTCCTACTTCTTCTAGTGTAGCACCAGATTCAAAACCTTCTACTTGCTTTCTTAATATTGCTGAAATTTCAGCAGGTTTGATTTCCGCCATCTTACTTTATAATTTAAACACTTTTATGTGTAATAACTAATTACTAAACTCTCTTTTTAATACTTGTAATCTATTAGCAACAGAAGCATTGTATTGCTTGTCGCCTATTCTTAAAATAAACCCTCCAATGATGGAAGCATCTATCGTATTTTCAATTGTGATTTTCTTATCTGATAGCGTAGCGATTTTGGCTAAAACTTTAGCTTCTAAAGCTGCGTCCATTGCAATAGCTGTAGTTACTTTGGCTACTTCAATTCCGTTCATCTCATCAGACAATTTATTGTATTCCAAAGCAATTGCTTCTAGGATTTCAAATCGTTTGTTTTCAAACAACAAATGAAACAATCCTTGTGTTACTGCATTTACTCCTGAAAAAACTTCCAACAACGCTTTTTCTTTTACCTCAACTGAAGTAGTCGGGCTTTGAATGAAAGTGTTTAACTCTTCGTTTGCGTTGATTGTAGAAGCAATCAATTTCATATCGTTATTCACAACATCTGCCACCCCTTTTGAATTAGAGATGTCTAAGATTGCTTTTGCATAACGAATTGCTGCTCTTGTACCTGCCATAATTAGTTCAGTTTTACGTCACCTAACATTTTCTCCACTAATTTAGTTTGAGATTCTTTGTTAGACAATTCGTCTTTCAATACTTTTTCTGCAATACTTAATGACAAGGTAGCAACTTGTGCTTTCAAATCAGCCATAGCTGCATTCTTTTCGCTTTCGATAGCTGCTTTAGCTTGGTCAATCATTTTTTGACCTTGCTCTTGTGCTTCACTTTTAGCGTCAGCTACCATTTTCTCTTTCATTTCACGAGCGTCTTTTAACATAGCGTCGCGTTCAGCTCTTGCTTCTTGAAGAATACGTTGGTTGTCTGCTTGTAAGTTTTGCATTTCGTTACGTGCGTTTTCAGCTGATTCCAAAGCATTTTTAATACCTTGTTCTCTTTCGTTAACCGCATCTAAAATAGGCTTCCAAGCGAATTTTTTTAATAAGAATATTAATCCAACAAATATTACTACTTGCCAAATAAATAAACCAAACGAAAAATCATTAATTAACTTCTCCATTATATGTAATTATAAAATTGTAAACTTTTTTTAAATTGCTTGTAGCAATTGAATTTGTTTTAATTTTTAAAAACAATAGTTACAACCAACCGTTGTAACTACTGTTTTGTGTTTTAATTAAGCAGCGAATAACGCAGCGAAACCAATACCTTCAATAAGTGCAGCTGCAATAAGCATAGCTGTTTGGATTTTTCCTGAAGCTTCTGGTTGACGAGCAATAGCGTCCATTGCTGAACCACCAATTTTACCAATACCTAAACCTGCTCCGATAACAATTAATCCTGCTCCTACAATAGTTGGAATTTGCATAATATATATATTAAAAATTAAACATTCTTATTTATGGTTTAACTATATTAATTGTTTATGAGGTTAAACTATTAAACAATCAACAATTAAACTTATTAGTGATGCGCCTCTTCGTGGTGGTGCTCTTCATTTCCTGCACCAAAATACAAAGCAGATAACATCGTGAAAATATACGCTTGTAAAAACGCTACTAATATTTCAAGGATAGATAGTGCAAATGCCAATCCAAATGACAAGGTGCTTCCAATCCAGCTTTTAAAAATAAACATCAAACCAATAATACTCATTAATACAACGTGTCCTGCCAAAATATTAGCATACAAACGAATCATTAATGAAAATGGTTTAATAACTGTCCCCAACAATTCAATTGGAGCCAAAATAAATTTCATTGGTGTAGGCACTCCTGGCATCCAGAAAATGTGTCCCCAATAATTTTTGTTAGCAGAAAAAGTAGTAATCAAATACGTCATTAATGCTAAAGAAGCAGTGATTGCGATATTTCCAGTTACGTTAAATCCTAGTGGTGTTAATCCTAAAATATTCAAGAAAAACACAAAGAAAAAGATTGTAAGCAAGTAGCTCATGTATTTTTTATATGCTTTTTCTCCAATGTTTGGAATCGCAATTTCGTCTCTTACGTATAAAACTAAAGGCTCAAAGAAACGACCCGCTCCAGATGCAATTCCGCCATTTTTAGCGTATGATTTTGCTAACCCTCTAAATAATACAAACATTAAAATAGACACGAATAAAATTCCAACTACACTTTTAGTAATAGATAAATCCAATGGTTTAACATTCGTTGGGTGACCGTGTTCTTCAGTTAGTTTTCCTGAAGCATCTGTTTTGTATATTTTTTCGTGGTGTAATTTATAGAAGTTCCCGTTATGCTCTGCAACATCAGCTACTGGGCCATGATGAAATTCGCCAGAAGAAAAAACTTGCAAACCGTTATCCCAAAGAATAATTGGTAAAGAAAAACCATTGTGTTCTCCTGTTTCTTTATCTGCATTAAAATAAAAAGAATGTGAATCTAATAAGTGATGATTAATAAACTCTTTTATTTCAGATTTAACATCTTTGCTTGCTGTTGGAGTTGCCTCTTTTTCTTCAGTTGAGTTAGCAAAACCTGCCAAAGGAAGCATTGCGACTAAAGCTATAAATAGGAATTGAAGTGGTTTGTTTGAAATCACCATAACAGTTAAATATCTTAGTTTATTTAGGTTTCTAAAATTTAGGTGCAAAGGTACATTTTTTATTAATATTCAAAAGAATATAAAAATTTATTTTTAGGGATATTTAAAATCGTTTTTTAAAATTCCTTCTTTTCATTCAATAAATTAATAGTTATTGCGGTTTCTATTGCTAAAAAAAGAATAAAAATCACAAAAAAATTAATTTTTTCTATTGAAGCGGTCGGACTTTCCAGTTGTAAAATTGGACGAACTGCAAAAAAACAGGCAATCATTTTAATTGAAGTTATCCATAGAAAAATAAGCCCAACGGTGTCGAAGTTTTTTTGCTTAATTTTTTGTAAAACAAAAACAATTACTGCGGTTGCGAAAGCAAAACAACAATACTCTAATTCAAGCGAGTAATAGAACGTGGAAGGCTTAACACCTATAGAATGTAGTACTTGTATATGAACAAGATAAAACAAAACTGTTAACGGGATTAAAACCAAGAATAGTGTTTTATTTACAAGCTTCATTAGGGTCTGGTCTTATTGTTTGTTAACTTGATTTACTAATCTAATGGTGTTGTACATGGCCAGAAAAACGCCTATAATCAAAAGAACTTTATGATAATATACCCAATCATTAGGGTAATTGTTGTCCAGCCATTCTCCTAAAAAAGAAAATAGAAAAATAGTGATTCCCATTTGAGCAGGAATAGTAATCAAAACTAACCACTTGTTTTTTTTAGTCGGTAACTTATTCTCCATTTGGATGAGTAGTTGTTTTTGTTGTCATGGTACAAGTAGCCGAAAAATCAGCGCCAGGTTCAACCGCTAATTTACCAACGGTAACTTCGCCATAAATGGCCGCTGTTGCTTTAACATTGAGTAGTTCTTCTACTTGGATTTTCCCGCTAAATCGACCCTCAATATCGGCGCTTTTACATACAATATCTCCCACAACTATTCCGGCATGACCAATAACAATTTTACCTTCTGTTTGGAAATTTCCGGTTAATTCTCCGTCTAGTCTAAAGTCGGCAACCGAATAAATATTGCCTTTAATTCTTGTTCCTTCTACAATTCGGTTGGTTTTCCCTAAAAGGTCGGTGTAGGATTTGGTTTTTTTGTCAAACATAATTTACTGCTTTTTTGAGGCTAAATAGCTTTCTAGGTTTTTCTTGATTTGAACCACTTTATAATTATCGCTCGAAATAATAATTGCGTCTTGATGGATTGTAAACTGCTTGTTCGTCTTCATATAGTTAATGATGTCAGCAGCATAAGCCTCGGATTTTATGTTGTGAATTACTACAAAGTTTTCTTTGTCAGTATAAACATCATAGGAATACGATCGTTTTTCTATTTTTTCTTCGGCGATGAATTTTTTAATTTTATCTTCAATTTCAATAGTAATTGGATCTGTTCTTAAACCCGCTTTAAATAGTATTTTCCAACTTTTAGCATTCGTGGTAAACTCCATTTTTTCTAATACGGGAATCTGATCGTTAACGATCTCTTTGGCTTGTCTTCCTTCGTCAGTGTTGGGATATTGAGCTGCAATTGCTTCTAGTGTTTTTTTATACGCTTCAATTCCAAATAATTTAGCTTCTGTATTGGCTCGTAACAATTCCAATTTAGGTGCAATTTCATCTCCTGAAAACTGAATAATTGCCGTATTTATTTTTTCTAAAACCGACACAAACTGCCCTTCTTTAAATTCTTGATACAACTGACTGTACGTTTTTTCAGGAGTGTCTAACTTTAAACCATCCGTGTCAGAATTGTTGATAATTTGCGCATACCGCGAAGAAGGAAACTGAGCAACAATTTGACTTTTCATCTGTGATGCTTTACCTAAGTCTGTAATGAGATAGATTTTATAGAGGTTGTACATTGTTGGTAAAACTAGTTTTTCCTCCGGATTTTGTTTTAAAACGCTTTCTAGTTTGGCTGTGGCCAAAGCATATTCTTTGAACTTTTCTTTATAAATAAGTCCCAACTGTAAGTAGGCAAAATTTCGTTCTTGATTAATGCTGTCCAATTCTCTTTTTTCAGTAGGCAATTGAGCTAAATAATACTTTATTTCAAATTTGTCGGTTGGTTGAGACGCTTTTGCTGTGGTAGATCCCTCAATTAATTCGCTTTCGCTGGATGGCGAAATTAAAATCTCTTTAGTATTGGCACTCATTCTCCAATAGCCTTTAGCGCTTCTGCTGCCCCAATTCTTTTTAAATTCTAACTGACCGTAGGAAACTGTGGTGGGGTTGTAAAAATAGAAGGTGTTTGTTGAAGTTGCTTGCGATTTTGAAGTAATCAAAGGACTCGAAGACGGCGATTTCAAAAGCCCTTTTTGATTGCCCATTGGAGCAGAACCTGCATTTTCTATGCTAGCCATAGCTTCTTGTTGCCTCTTCGCCATTAATTGTTTCTTCTCTTCCGCTTTTTTAAGTTTTTCGATGTGATTGCCAAAAAACGTTATGCGTTCCAAATCAGAAAAAGCTACGACTTTTAAAATACTATCGTTTTGTTGAGCAAGTGCGTCATACTTAATTACGTCGTCTAAATTTTTTCTGGTTTTTTCAATTTGGAGAAACTCTCTAGTATTCTTTTCTAATTTCACCAATGTACTATCATAGTATTTTGCCGCCAAAAGAAAATCAGCACTTTTGAAATACATATTGCCTACATTTCTATAATTAGAAGCGGCTAAATAGCTGTTGTCTTTTGCTTTTTTCAAAGAGAGATTGTAGTTTTTTAATGCCAATTCTGCAGTATTACTTTTTTCGTAATACAATCCGATTTGGTGGTAAATCAGGTCTAGAAAAGGACGGTTTTCTCGGTTTTCCAAAAGTTTAGCAAACATTTTTTCTATTTGTTCTTTATTGCCCTTTTGAAAATCAAACAGCTGCGCTTTTTTAGCGTAGGCTTGAATCACATAATCTCTATCGGCTTTTCGATGCATATCAATTACAGATTGGTAACTAATAAGTGCACTGTCTCTTTTACCTAACTCTTCATACAGCTGTCCTAAAATAAATCGGTATCGCGCTTTTTGGGTGTTAATTTTAGTTAGCCCTTGTGCTATTTTCAATTTGGAAACCGCACTGTCTTTTTCTTCTAAATTCAAGAAGGCTTCTGCCAAAACGGCATTAGCATCAGCGACATATTGATTTTTTAATTTAAAATCCTTCAACAATTTCGAAAGATTTTTAATTACTAAAGCGTCATTTCCTAGACGCATATTGGTTTTTTCGCGCCAAATTTTAGCTTCATAAATTTTATCGCTACCGGGATATTTATAAAGAATGTAATTAAATGCGTCCAAAGCGGGGATAAAGCGCTGCTCATAATACCTCACCTTTCCTAACATAAGATAGGCTTCGTCTGTTTGGCTATTTCTTTCTTTTCCGCCAATATTCATAGAATGTTTTTGAATCCCTTTTGTGGCTTTTTTTTCAGCCAAATCAAAATTAGCATTCTTAGTAGTGTCAAAAGTTGAGCCGTCAGACAACTCCATTTTTTCCACGGGTAATCGTTTCCAGAAATTGTTTTTGCTTTTCTCGTTAATTCCAACCAATCCTTTATCATAGCCGATTCCACCATTATACAATACATTATACTTAGTCGTTAATGCATGATAATTCCTGGAAATGAAGGTGTCTTTTTTAGTAGAACAAGCCACTAAAAAAAGAATGGTAAAAAAAATGAAAAAGGGATATGATTTATTAATTTTCAATTGGAAACGGTTTATAACTTTAACTTCTATAGTACTGATTTAGTATACAGAAAGGTAAAATTACGTTTCTTTTTGAAATATGGAAACTTAAACCGCAAAAAAGGCCTCGAGCTCTTGTAGCGTTTCTGCTGATGTTACAATGTCTTTTACTACTTCGCCTTTATTTAATGCCACAATTCTATCGCACACCTCCACCGTATGTTGCAAGTCGTGACTCGAAACCAAAATCGTCACTTGCGGATTTTCACTTAGTTCTTTGATGATTTTTTTCAAACGATTGACTGTAGTAGGATCTAAATTAGCAAACGGCTCATCTAAAACTACCACTTCCGGATTCCCAATTAGAGTAGCAATAATGCCGACTTTCTTTTGATTTCCTTTGGATAAATCGCGCAAATACTTTTTATTGTTCAAGATTTCACCATTGAAAAACTCTTCGTGTTTTGCTAATAACGCGTCTACATCGGCTTTGTTTTGACCGCGTAAATCACCAATGAAATAGAAATATTCTTCGGGAGTTAAGTAGCCAATTAAGAAGCTTTCGTCTAAGAAAGAGGCGGTAAAGGATTTCCAATTTTCGCTAGTATGTACCGGAATTTCGTTATTGATGATTTCGCCAGTTGTAGGTTGGATTAAATCCAAGAGCAAGCTAAAAAAAGTAGTTTTCCCGGCGCCATTATTGCCTACTAATCCAAAACTTTGTCCTTTTGGAATGCTTAAATTATCGATTTGTAAAACGGTAGTCCCGTTGTATTTTTTTGAAAGTTGATTGACTTGGATCATAGTGAATTAAGTTTATGAGGTTAAAGTTTATGGGTTAGAAAATGTTTATTGCTGCTAACCGGAAACTGAATGTTAATTGTTTTGTTTGTAGGCTTGAATGGTTTTGTATTTCTCTACTTTGTAGACTTTTTCAATTTGAGAAAAAACCCGGTCGCGTAATGCAAAACCGATTAGCCCAGCACCTGCCACAAGAGCTAAACCTGTATTGGGTCCTTCCATGTATTTACCTAATGCATACAGTAAAACGGGTAAGACAATCTTTGGTAAAGAAATTAATGTCGTATGTAAATTAAACGCTTTTTTGTCCCCAAAAGCCCCTTTACTCGAAGTTAGATCAATTGGGGTTTTGGTGTAAGCGCCAGCGTACAAAACTAAATGTGAATTGATGCCAATATTATAAATAGCACCCGCCAAAATAATCAAATAGATCTCCCAACCGAGGTAGATATAAAAGGAAGATATTACGGTAGAAATTACTGTTGCAATCACAATTAACCACCATTTTGAAGTCAAATAGTTCTTATATGAAATGTTTTGGGTCATCATTAATGGGTAGTATTGACTGTCCCAACTTGGCACAAACTGACCAAAAGTGAACAAAAAGCCACCTGTGACAAAAATGCCTGCAAAAATTTGCATGAATTGTGGCTGAGAAGGGTTATTAAAAAAAATAAAACCGTAAAACAAAAACAAAATGCTCATTCCTACCGTGGTTTTGGAGCGCTTGTTTCTTTTAATTAATTTGATGTCGTTTTTCAAAAATGTGCCTAAGGTTCCAAACTGATTCAGCCAAGTAAAATTTTCTGTTTTTGCAATCGCTGATTTAGTGGCTAGACCTGCATCGAGATACAATTGCTTTTTAAAGAAATCATAAGTGATTTTATATAATCCTATAAGCACTAAAAGTGGAACTAAAAATAATCCCGGACTGTGAAATAGTCCTTCAAAAAAGGGTGCCGAATAATCTGTAATGTTGAAATAGCCGTAATGTTGTAATCCGCCTAAAACAACTACAATTGCTAGTAAAATTCCAAACAAATTGTCTTTGTTGCTAAATAATACATTGATGAAATTGTTAATGTACACTATCGAAAACATTGCTAAATGCCAAGAAATAACACTCTCTATTGGATGGTTTTCTATGAACAACACAACGGAGAAAGGAAGAAAGAAAAAAGCGTGCATCCAATTAAAATAAGACAAAGCCGTTTTTCCAAGAGAAAAATGAACAATCGTACTTTTTTTAATAGTCAAAATTAACATGGGGCGAATGTTCATTACGGGGATTTTTTGCCATAAAAAACGCAGCGTTAAATCGAAGAGAAAATAGTAAATCAAGAAGGTATTGATTTGAACTAAAGGATCTAAATGATTTTCTTTTAGACCATAATACAACCCAATACCCATCGAAAGCAAAGCGAAAGAATACAATAACGCTACAATGGCCATTAAAATTTTGATGGCGAGATTAGTTCCAAAAGAAGCCGAACGGGAAAACGATTTCCATTCCAGCGAGAGAAAATGTAGAATAAACTTCATTAAGTATAGATTTGGTGAATAAGTAGTTAAAAATAATAAAAAGTTACCAATTCCAATTTCTATATTTGAAGTTTTTTAATCCATTTAAATCCTTTAATCCGTGGCGAGGACTTTCGTTGGGTAACTTTTCAAGACAATGACTAGAGCAAAAAAACTATTCTTTGTGCTTTTGCGCCCCGGCCTGCGGCAGGCAGGTTTGTGGTAAATCCTACAAACCTGATCTTTATCATTTTCTAAAAACTCCCCAGTTTAGTATATTTGTCAAAAATTACAACTATGTCTTCCTTTTTAAAATTAATTATTAAAGAAGTGAAACGCGAAACCAAAGACGCTGTTTCCATCCTTTTTTCTGTTCCTGAAGAATTACAATCCAACTATACTTACATTGCTGGTCAATACATTAATTTGCGATTGACTTTGGATAACCAAGAAATTCGTCGCGCCTATTCGATTTGTTCTGCTCCGGATAGTGGGGAGTTACGCATTGCGGTAAAAGCAGTTTCTAACGGACTTTTTTCACAGTTTGCCAATACCAAACTCAAAGCCGGTGACGTACTCGAAGTGGGACAACCAGAAGGAAAGTTCACCTTTGAACCACAAGCGGATCGCCAACGTAATTATGCCGCTTTTGTGGCGGGTAGCGGAATAACACCAGCAATTTCTATCTTGAAATCGGTTTTAAAAAGCGAGCCAAAAAGCAGCTTTGTATTGGTATACGGAAACAAATCACCAGAAGAAACAATTTTCCACCAAGAATTACACGATTTACAATCGCAATATGTAGGTCGCTTATTTGTTCAGTATGTGTATAGCCAATCCAAAGCAGATGGAGCTTTGTCTGGACGAATTGACAAAACAACTGTGAATTATATCTTGAGAGAAAAACACGCCAGTTTGGATTTTGACAAATTCTATTTGTGTGGCCCTGAAGAAATGATAAACGCCGTTTCTGATGCTTTAAAAGAAAAAAACGTCAAAGAATCCAATATCAAATTTGAATTGTTTTCAACTTCTACCAAAGAACATACTGTCGAACAATCGTTAGACGGACACGCGCAAATTACGGTGATGGTGGACGATGAAGAAATGACTTTCGAAATGTCAGCCAAACAAACCATTCTGGATGCTGCTTTAAAACAAGGTATTGATGCTCCTTATTCTTGTCAAGGCGGAATTTGTAGTAGTTGCTTGGCACGCGTTACTGAAGGAACGGCCGAAATGACTAAGAACTCTATCCTTACCGAAAAAGACGTGGCAGACGGATTGATCTTGACTTGTCAAGCGCATCCTACCTCGGCTACGATTCGTGTGGATTTTGATGATGTTTAGTTTTTGCCGCTAACCTTTGCCGCTAAGACACAAAGGCGCTAGGTTTATAATTGATTTATATAAAAAATGAGAAGTGATTGCTTCTCATTTTTTGTTTTTTCACCTGCAACGTTTTCAAAACCTTGTTGTATAAATTACTTAATTCATTTTGTGAAAAGAAATCTGCGAATCAGTGGTGAGATTATTCGTCGTGCTTTCTGGCTATGACTAATTCGTGTTTACCACTTAAGGATTTCCTCAATTCGAGCAACAACCTGTTCTGGTAAAATCGTACGCATGGCGTTTTCGTAACCCGCTACTTTTTTATTCCCGTAAACCGAAGTAGGTAGTTGTGGAAATTGATTTCTGTCGGACACCAAAGCGTTGTCTAGCGTTTGATTGAACGGTAAAAATCCTGCATACGGATGGGTCGCGCCCCAAAGCGTCACTACTGGCACACCTAACATAGCTGCTATGTGTCCGTTGCCAGAATCCATAGACAACATCACGTCTAAGTTGCTTATTACATTCAATTCGTCTTGAAATGGAATTTTTCCTGCCATATTGATGACATTCTTTTTATCGCCTGCTAAGTTTTGAAGTTGTTCTTTTTCATTTTGGCCTCCACCAAAGAGAAAAATAGTTTGGTTTTCATTGGCTGCCAAAGCATCTATTACTTCCTGCATTAAATCCAGCGGATAGACTTTAGAATCGTATTGGGCAAAAGGCGCAATGCCTATTGTGTTTTTTGATTGGGCAACAATTGCTGCTATTTCAGGTTGGGAAATTTTGGCTTTTGGAGGAAATTTCGGCTGAGACAAATCGATTGGAAAATCCAAGCTTTCAAACACCAATTGGTGTCTTTCAAACATCGTAGTCAAAGGTTGAAAAATTTTATTTTCAGCGCGTGTTAAAGCCTTTTTCTCAGCACGACCTTTGTCTACAAAAGCGATTTTTTTGCCGCTTAAAGCAAATAAACTGCGCACTACTTTGGAACGCAATACATTGTGTAAATCAGCAAAAGCATCGATTTTAAATTCTTTTAAATCTTGGAACAGGCGCCACAAACCCAAAATCCCTTTGTGACGTTCTTTTTCGTCAAAAGCAAAGAAATGTAGATTCGGAATATCCTTGAAAAACGGTTGGAAAAACGGTCGTGAAATTACGGTAATTTTCAACCTTGGATATTGGTTTACCAACGCCCGTAAAACAGGAACCGTCATAGCGACATCTCCCATTGCGGAAAGTCTCATGACGGCTATATGTTGAATTTTTTGTTTCATCCTAAAACTCAAAAACGAGATTTAATTTTTTTTCTAATCTTTAAAAAATCTTCGAACAAGTAATATCGAAAGAGATCCCGAACTCAGCATTTGAATTAAAGCATCAATATCATTTTTCGTGAAAATCAATAAGTAAATATTATAGAGAATACCTAAAAAAGCAAGAACATAAATTACTTTTAAAAACCAGGGTTCTTTGGTAAAAAAAGTGTTTTTGAACATGGTATTACTTTTTATTTTGGTACAACACCGGATTCAAATCATCGTCGTTGTACATTTTCATTTGTTTGTACACTTTCATGAATTTGTTTCCGTTTTCAATGTCGGTCAACAAATCGTCAATAGCAGTAGATAAATCCGTTCTTTGTTCTAACAAAACATTTAATTTTTCTTGACACTTGTCTTTGTGTTCTTGTGAAGCGTCTGGACGACTTACCTCCTCTTGCATATGGTAAATTTTCAAAGCCAAAATAGACAATCTATCAAATGCCCAAGCTGGACTTTCAGAATTGATTTTTGCATCTACTTTTACTTTAACATGACTGTATTTTTGAAGAAAATAACTATCAATATATTCCACCATATCGGTACGTTCTTGATTGGAAGCATCAATTCTTCTTTTCAAAGTCAAAGCCGCAACAGGGTCAATATTGGGGTCACGAATAATATCTTCAAAATGCCATTGCACCGTATCGATCCAGTTTTTTAGATACAATAAATGTTCAAATTGTTCCTTTGGAAAAGGATTATTAATGGGTTGATCTACATTATCAAATTGATGATAATCTTGGATACTTTGTTCAAATACTGAATAGGCTAATTTTGAAAACATGTCTTTAAAATTGAATCACAAAGATACTTTTTTATACATTTATAGGATTGAAAAAACGATTAAAGTTTTATAAAACCATTCTAAACTCAATTTATGCAAATTCATCATCTGTCTGAAAACAATAGTGTTCTGAATCATTTCTTAGGTCAAATTCGCGATGTGAATATTCACAACGACAGCCTCCGTTTTAGAAAAAACATGGAGCGCATTGGCGAAATCATGGCATATGAAATGAGTAAAAAATTAGAGTATAAAGCGGTGGATATTCCAACACCTTTGGGAACAAAGGCGACGCAATATATTAAAAATCCATTAGTGATTTGCTCTATTCTGCGCGCAGGTTTAACATTGCACAATGGTTTTTTAAACTATTTTGATACTGCCGAAAACGGATTTATTTCGGCTTACCGCCACCACCCCAATAACGACGATTTTTTTGAAATTGTAGTGCAGTACCAAGCGGTTGCTGATATTAACAACAAAACAGTTATTGTTGTAGACCCTATGTTGGCCACAGGACAATCTATTGTGGCTGTTTTTAAACAATTGATAGAAAGAGGAGCTCCTGCCGAAATTCATATTGCAGTGGTGATTGCCGCTCCTGAAGGAATTGCACATTTGAAAGCCGAATTACCCGATACCTGTCATCTTTGGATAGCCGCCACAGACGACCACCTCAACGAACACAGTTATATTGTTCCGGGATTGGGCGATGCGGGAGATTTGGCTTATGGCCCCAAATTATAATTGGCTCATAAATGAAAACATGCTGCACAAAAGCACTAGTCCAAACGCTATTTCTTGCTTAAATCTCGTTTGAGAATACTCTAGATGCGCAGTTGCTAAAATGGCTAAAGGCGCAATTGTCAATGCTAAAAAATCACTGGCTTTGTCTGCTGAAACAACAAAAACAATAGCTCCAATAAAAAAGGAGGCAACCACCTTTTTATAGGAAGTTTGTACCATCGAGGGGCGATTTGATAAAGTAATTAACATCGAAAAAACAAAAAACAAAGCTACTGACACGTAGATAGAAAAAGCTATATTTTCGCTAGTGTTCGTAAAATAATCAATCGCAAAATTAGTTTGACTTGCTTTTTCAAGATATTGAAGTAGATTAATGTCAAAAATAGAAGTGAAAAAGGCAAACAATATTCCAACAGCCAACAAGGCGATAAAAGGCAAAACCCAATTGGTATAATCTCTCGAAACCAATAAAATGATTGAAATAAAGACTAAAATCAAAAACAAAATCGACCAAAAATGAAATAATGAGGCCAAAATAATCCATATTGATGCGTCAAATATTTTTTCTTTAGACGCTTTCATCGACTGCAGCGAAATCAATCGACGCAAGGCTAACAAAACAAAAAAATTAGCAAATAAAAGATCCAAATTGTTAAAAATGGAAGGAAAAAATAATACAAATAACAAAAAGAAAATAGCGGTATAACCACTGTCTTTGGTCAATCCGTTGCGTTTTCCAATAAAGCTGGTCAAGAAAACAGACGCCAACACTAACAGAAAAGTAAATCCTTTTTTTAGTAGTAAAACACCCGAAGGCATCCAAGAAGTATCCTGAATTTGGTAGATAAAAAAGAAAAACAACACTAAAAATACGATTAAAGCGTAATTTAATGGTGTAGATTTTTTAAAAACACTTGCAATCATAAGGATATTTTATACTTTTGTGTCTGTAAATATACTACTTGTTTAAAACAAGTTCAAAAAAGATTCTTTTTAATAAATAGCTTTCTTTTTTTAAGTACTTACTCAAACACTAAATAACACTATAATTTTATATTATTATGAAATCATTTTTCGAAGGAATTCAATTCTTATTTGTAGATGTATTATTTGCTCCTCTTGATTTTTTAAGATCTTTAGAGCTTTCTTCATGGACTGCTGCTAATGCAATCAACTGGATCTTCATGATTATTTGTTCTGCTGCAATCGTATATTGGATCAAACAATTACAAATTTTTGACGAAGCAGGTACTGAAAATCAAGATACTACTGCACATTCATTCTTGAAATAATTAAGAAATATTGGAAACTACTTTAAGTCGTTTCCAATATCTTTTCTAAAATACATCTTATCAAATTGAAGCTTAGCGATATTTTGGTAAGATTTTTTTATGGCTTCTTCAAAGTTATCGCCATACGAAGTAACGGTCAACACACGCCCTCCGTTAGATAACACTTGATTGTTTTCTAATTTCGTCCCTGCGTGAAAAACAATCGAATCTGTGATGTTTTCTATACCTGTAATTACTTTTCCTTTTTCAAATTCTTCCGGATAACCGCCCGAAACCACCATTATCGTTGTAGCACTTCTTTCGTCCACTTCCAACGCAATTTGGTCTAGTTTTTCATTGGCTACCGCCAAAAACAATTCCACTAAATCGGTTTTTAATCTCGGAATTACAACCTCCGTTTCTGGATCACCCATTCGCACGTTGTACTCAATCACGATCGGTTCGCCTTTTACATTAATCAAACCTATAAAAACAAATCCTTTGTAGGGAATTCCGTCTTTTTGAAGTCCGTCAATTGTTGGTTTTACGATGCGTGTTTCGATTTTTTCCATCAAAACAGCGTCAACGTAAGGAACTGGAGAAACGGCTCCCATACCGCCTGTATTCAATCCGGTATCGCCTTCGCCAATGCGTTTGTAATCTTTGGCTGTTGGTAAAATTTTATAACTCTTTCCGTCAGTTAAAACGAAACAACTCAATTCAATTCCGTCCAAAAATTCTTCGATCACCACTTTAGCGCTAGCAGTTCCAAATTTTTGGTGTACCAACATATTGCGTAATTCTTCTTTGGCTTCTGCCAAATCTTGAATAATCAACACGCCTTTTCCAGCCGCCAATCCGTCTGCTTTCAATACATAGGGCGGTTGAAGTGTTTCTAAAAATTGGCATCCTTGTTCTACGGTTTCTGCCGTAAAACTATCATAAGCTGCTGTTGGAATGTTGTGTCTGAATAAAAATTCTTTAGCAAATTCTTTACTTCCTTCTAATTGCGCGCCAACAGTCGATGGACCAATTACAGGAATATGTTTTATGTCGGCATCATTTAAGAAGAAATCGTAAATCCCTTTTACCAATGGATCTTCTGGACCAACGACAACCATTTCCACTTTTTCTTTTAAGACAAAGTCTTTAATAGCTGGAAAATCAGTTGGGTTGATATTGATATTGTTCGCTATTGCTGCGGTTCCCGCGTTTCCTGGTGCAACAAAAAGGGTGTCGCAAAGCGGACTCTGAATCATTTTCCATGCAAACGCATGCTCTCTTCCGCCTGAACCCAATAGTAAAATAGTCATGTTGTAGTTGTATTAGTTACTTGTCCGCCTTTCGGAGGATGGTGCAAAAATAATGGCTTTTGAACGGAAATAATAATTAATTTTTAAAAATTATTTTTATTCAAAAGCCAATAAAAAGTTATTTAATATAATTCGAAAAATCTTTGTGTTCCTCTTTTGAGAGTTCTTCTGGCGAAAGGGATTTAAAATACTCATAGGTAATTTTCATTCCTTCGGCTCGCCCTACTTTGGCCTCCCAACCCAATAATTCTTTGGCTTTGCTAATGTCGGGTTGACGTTGTAAAGGGTCGTTAATAGGCAACGGATGATAAACTACTTTTTGATTCGTTCCTGTTAATTTGATGATTTCTTCAGCAAAATCTTTGATGGTAATTTCATCTGGATTCCCAATATTCACTGGATACACATAATCCGAATGGAGTAACCTAAAAATTCCTTCCACCTGATCGTCTACATAACAGAAAGAACGGGTTTGCATTCCGTCGCCAAAAATGGTTAAATCCTCTCCGCGAATGGCTTGACCAATAAAGGCAGGAATAACTCTTCCATCGTTGAGACGCATTCTTGGGCCGTAGGTATTAAAAATTCGAACTATGCGAGTCTCTACACCGTGAAAGGTGTGATACGCCATGGTAATCGATTCTTGGAAACGTTTGGCTTCGTCATACACGCCTCTTGGGCCTATTGTATTTACGTTGCCATAGTATTCTTCAGTTTGTGGATGCACCAAAGGATCGCCATAGACTTCTGAAGTCGAAGCAATTAAAATTCGCGCTTTTTTCACACGTGCCAATCCTAATAAATTATGTGTTCCTAACGAACCAACTTTTAGGGTTTGAATCGGAATTTTTAAATAATCTATCGGGCTTGCTGGCGAAGCAAAATGTAAAATGTAATCTAACTTTCCTGGAACGTGAACAAATTTAGTGATATCATGGTGGTAAAATTCGAAGTTTTCCAACTTGAATAAATGCTCAATGTTTTTCAAATCGCCCGTAATCAAATTGTCCATCCCTATAACAAGATAGCCTTCTTTTATAAATCGGTCACAAAGATGCGACCCTAAAAATCCCGCCGCTCCTGTTATCAATATTCGTTTCATAATTGGCATTTGATTATTTTACATTAAAAATTTGTTCCAAAATTTTGATCGTAATCAAATACGTTGGTTTTACTCCTGTAGTTCCTAAACCTCCTGAAGCCAATGTACTTCCGGTTTCTAATGGGTTATCAGAAGCATAATACGCATAGCGCACTTTGATGTCTTTAGGCACACTTTTTCTAATTCTCGAAGCCGATTGAATGGCTTTTTGATAATACGCGCCCTCCATTTCTAGTCCGATTGCTCTCCAAGTCGATTCGTGAAAGAATTTTAACAAATCCCTGTTTTGCAATGAAGTTCCTAAAACAGTTACCATTGGACCTGCAAATACTGCAATATCGTTGCCTTCAAACATCTCCGCAGTTAATTCATTTTCAAAGAAGTAATTGTCCGCTGTTCCTTCGTTGATATGCGCATTAGGAATCATAATATCGCCCTTGCCTCCTTCTAAAATTCCCGCTTTTCCCATAATGGAAATCGACTGAGCGTTTAAGAACGTTTCTTTTTTGTAAGGTTTAAACAACTCGTCAATCGTTTCATAGGCTTGCTCTCCAAAAGCATAATCCATTACAATTAGCACTGGTTTTTCGTCGCCTAAATTAGCTTTAGGAAAAGAGGTTTTACTCCAATCTATTTTAGCAGTGTCAAAAATCTGAACATCGATGTTTGTTCCTGAAGTGTCTGGCAACGAAATCATTCCTTGCTTCAAGGCCACCGCTTCAACCAAATCACGAACATCATTGGCTCCAGACTTACTCAATTCTTCATAAATAACAAAATCCGATTGGTTTTTGAACTTCGTTTTCAAAGCCGGAACGGCAAAAATGGAATTCATTACCGAGTGCATATTAGCACTAATGACATGAATAGGTCTGCCTAATAAATTATTTTCTTTTAAAACTTCTTTGATATTAGTTGCCCAAATTTCGCCGTGAATATGGTGTCCCAAACGCTCTCTCAAGACTGGGCTGAAAGTGATGGTTCGTTTGTTGTTTTCTACAATTTCTTCAATGGCTAATTTTCCTAACCAATAAATTACGTGTAAGAAACGATCTGGCGAGGTAGCCGAACCAAATGCATCGTAAATGTCTAAAACTTCTTCGAAGGTTCTGCCTAAAATATTAGCGGTGTGAGAAATTGCTTTCTCTTTTTCTATTTGGGTTAGTTTTTTGGGTTGCTGAACCGCAATTTCTAATTTTTTCCAATCGTGTGACACTTCGCCTGCTTCGTCCAACAACACTCTGTTTTTAATTTTGTGCGATTCGATGAAGATAAAGGTCAAGTGCGTCAAAATATCGTAAATGTCTGAACGCCCTCGGGTAATAACCACGTTCATTTGGTCTTCATCAATACGGTAGCAATTACGACGTCTTTTTGGAGGAACAATCGCTTTAAAGTGCGATTTTGAATAGCCTTCTTCTGAAGTTAAATTGATAAATCGGCATTCTTCAATCCCAATAGGAAGTCGTTCAATAACGTACAAAAGTCCGTTTAATTCTACTTTTTCGTCGGCAATATTTCCGTAAATTTCAGGACGTAAAGCTAGTAAAGCTTCGCGTAAAGTGTCTCCCGAAACTCCCATCGGCTTATAAAAACCGCGGTTAAATAAATGCCTCATGGTAATGTACAGTCGTTCAATAGCTGCTGACGACTCTTGCGCTCTAGAGCGCGAAATGTTTTTGATTTCTATCATCTTTATATATTTTTTAACCTGCAAAAGTACAATTTTATTTTTAGTTGGTTAGAATTAGATTGATGGCTGGTTCAAAAACCTTATTGTCGTATATTTTAAAATCACCCTTTTGACTTCTTGGTTGTCTTGGGAATTTATACCATCCTTTTGAGGTAAAAACAAAACTATTCTCTTCTTCAACAAGATTATATGACAAACCAGGTTCATATGTTATTGCTTTTGATTTTTGATTTGCAAAACGTGTATAACTTTTATTCGTGTCTAAAAAGAGTGTTTCAAAAACTATAAAAACACCATTGTCTGGAAATACAAGATTGTATTTTTCAAAATTGATTATGTTTTCATTTCTTCCTTTTTTAACCGTTACAATAATTTCTTCTTCAATTAAATCTGCATCTGGAAACCCTTTGCTATTTAGGCTTAAAACTCGCAATTTAAATTTAGCGTTAGCAATTTGAGATTGTGTAAAAACTTTTACTTTTTTGAAAAATCTTGACTCGGCGTAACTTTCATGGAAGGGAAAATAAAGCGCTTTCAAATTACCTATTTTATCAGAAATTCGAATTGCTTTTTTTTGAAGTTTTTGCCCAATTTCTATTTCTCTTTGAAATTTTGGTCGTTCAATAACCACCTCTTTTAATTCGAAAACTTTGGGTGTCAAAAAAATTATCTCGCTTTTTGAGGAGGCTCTCTTTATTTCAAAACCCAAAACCGAAAAAACCAAAACTTTTTCTTCTTTTATATCTAATGAAAAGCTGCCATCGGTCCCTGAAGTGGTGCCAACTGATTCATTCTCTACCCAAATATTAACATACGGTATCGGTTGGCCCGAAATACTGTCTTTGACCACACCTTTGATTTGGGCGGAAAGTGAAAGAGAAGCCAACACTAAAAAATAAAACTTATTCATAATTGGATATTAAGTGTGTCAAACTGTCTCGAAGTGTCGGGATGGTTAACTTCGTTGAATCTTCGATTTCAATTTTTATTTGGATTCTAAAAATAAATTCAGAATGACATTAGAAATATTTAGCGTTACTGAAAAAATCTGCTATTTTTCTGTCGTTAGACAGTCGCGGAATTTTATTCTGGCCTCCCAATTTTCCTATGGATTTCATATAATCTTGGAAGCCGTTTTTAGGGACTTTAGTAATCACTAATTGTCGTAAAACGTTACCCACAATTAGATCGTCATAATATACGTTTTGTTTGCGCATGGCGTTGTCTATTTGTAGAGCAAATGCTTCTAAATTATCGGGTTCTCCAGAGGCTTCAGCATCAAATTCGATCAACCATTCGTGGTACGGTAATCCTTCGGCTGGATTGATTTGTGGAGCAACCGTAAACTCATTCACGCGAATTGTTGTTCCTTGCATTGCCTCTTGTAAAGCGCTTTCTACTTCTTTACCAATCACGTGTTCTCCAAAAGCAGAAATGTAATGTTTAATACGACCTGAAACTATCACACGATACGGTTGTAAACTTGTAAACTGAACAGTATCGCCAATATTGTATGCCCAAAGTCCTGCATTGGTAGACAAAATTAAAACATAATTCACACCCAATTCTACTTCGCCAATGGTATAGCGCTTAGGATTGGGACTCGAAAATTCGTCACTCTTAATGAATTCGTAGAAAATTCCAGAGTTCAACAACAGTAACATGCCTTTTTCTTTTTGGGAGTCTTGGTAAGCAAAAAAACCTTCCGAAGCCGGGAAAAGCTCAATTGAATCGACTTTTCGACCGATTAAATTTTCAAATTTAGCACGATAGGGTTCGTAATTGACTCCGCCATAAATGAACAAATTGAAGTTTTTGAAGATTTCGCCAACAGGCTTGCCTCCTTTTTGCTGCAGTTTTTCAAAATACATTTGAACCCAAGACGGAATTCCTGAAATCACCGACATGTTTTCATTGAAAGTTTCCTCAACAATGGCGTTGACTTTGGTTTCCCAATCTTCAATACAATTGGTTTGCCAGGAAGGCATGCGGTTTTTTTGTAAATATTTGGGAACAAAATGCGCGACAATTCCAGACAAACGCCCTAATTTTATTCCATTTTTTTCTTCTAAAATAGGGCTTCCTTGTAGAAAAATCATTTTACCATCCACAAAATCGGAATTGCCTGTTTCGTGAATGTAATGCAAAATGGCATTACGAGCCGCTTCGATATGGTACGGCATGGATTCCTTGGTCAACGGAATGTATTTTGCCCCCGAAGTGGTTCCTGAAGTTTTAGCAAAATAAAGTGGTTTTCCTTTCCAAAGCACGTTCTCCTCCCCTTTTACCACTCGATCAACATAGGGTTTTAGTTCTTCATAATCGCGAATAGGAACTTGTTGGGCAAAATCAGCTGGAGATTGAATTTGGGCAAAATGATGATCTTTCCCAAACTGCGTGTCTTTCGCTTGACGAATTAATTCTTGGAACACCTTGTTTTGGGTTGCTACAGGGTTACTGGCCCAAGCTTGTGTTTTTTTTACCACTTGACGTGCAAATAATCGAGCCGCAATAGATTTTATAGACATGCTGTTGGTTTTATTTTTTCTTTTTGGAAGCTTTTTGCTCTTCTTTGTTTACTGTTTTTCGAAGATCTAATTCTTCTTTTGACGCTGATAAACTTCCCTCTACTGGAGCTTCATCTACAGATGATAAAATAGAATCTTTATTGAATTTAGCGAACTCTAACTCGCCTGTCAACACTTTTTTAAGTGATTTAATGTAGGCTTCGTTTTGTTCCAATGCGCGCGAAAGAGAATCTGATTTTAAAGCTAATTCTGTAGCGTCTCGTTTTAATTTAGAAGAAGAATATCCCGGAATAAACTCGCGTAAAGGAGTAAAAGCAATAATAAATGTAGTGACAAAAATGATGAAAATAGCGCCTAAACCCAATACTACAAAAACATTCATCAGGGTTAGTTTTAAAGAGAAGGTTTCTTCAAAAGTGTCTTCATTTAAAATGATTAAACGCCTTTTATTGAATAAATTTTCTTTTAATTGCTGTCTTTTTAATCCCTTTTTAGACATTGCTTGTGGTTTATTGAACAAATATAAACAATTATTGTCTTTGATGTTATGACTTGATTTTAGAAGTACAAAGACTACTAAATCACGTTTTAATACAAATTTAACGCTTTTGAAACTAAATAAATGATCAAAAAAGAATTGCTATTCGCTAATTCTATATACATTTGTACTTCATTATTAAACAAATTTGCTTCGGCATAAAAATAATAAATCATGGGAAGAATAGGTTTACCAGAAATCCTTATCGTTTTAGCAGTTGTATTATTGCTTTTTGGAGGAAAAAAGATTCCAGAACTAATGAAAGGTTTAGGAAGTGGAATTAAAGAATTTAAAAACGCAGCTAAAGACGATTCGTCTGCAGTTAAGAAAGAAGATACTAAAGAGTAATTCTTTACATATTCTAATAAAAAACCCAGGTTAATTAACTTGGGTTTTTTGTTTTTATGATCTTATGTATTTATTTTTTTATAAATGTTTAGCGTGATGTGAATGGTTATTTAGAATTGCTGTAATAATATAAATTTGTTCGTGTTTTTTAAAAAAAACATACCAAGTGGTTCTATGATTGGAATTATAAAAAATATACTGTTCTCCAAAATGCTTTAATTTCTTTGGGGTGGTTTTATGAGGAAAACTGGCAATAGAATTATTAATGAATGAAACTAATTTGTCTTTATAATCAATGGCATAATCTAATGATGCAAAATAATCTTTGGAGTACAATTCAAAAACCAAGTCATTAAAAGATTCTAGTACTTCTTTTTTGAAAAAAATTCTTATTTGCTCCATGATAAGCCCTCTAAAAAACAAGTAGTCTTACTAGAAAACTCATCAATTGTGATGGCATTTTTCATTTCTTTTTCAAAATCTTTTGGCATTTTTGAAATGGAACTTTTCGATGAGCTTTGTTCATTCACTTCAGAAACAGATTCTTCGAAAGTTAAATCATTCACTTTGATAAACTGTTTCAGAGCCAGAAGTTCTTTTTTGTTTCTAGGAGTGATTGTAATTGCCGTCATTAGTATCTGATTTTTAATAAACAAACTTACAAAATATTTCTATTTACAACACCATTGTCAACTGAATTCGTTTGCGGTCTTCGTCCACTTCAGTTACTTTAACCTCAACGTGTTGGTGTAGTTTGACTACCTCATTCACATCGCTCACAAAACCCGCTTTGAGTTGGGAAATGTGAACCAAACCGCTTTCTTTAATTCCAATATCCACAAAACATCCAAAGTTGGTAATGTTATTTACAATTCCCGGTAAAATCATTCCTGATTTTAGGTCTTTTATGGATTTGACATTCGGGTCAAACTCAAATATTTTAGCTGATTTTCTTGGATCCAAACCTGGTTTCTCCAATTCTTTGATAATATCTTTTAAAGTCAACAAACCTATTTCGGGCGTGGTATAATTTTCAGGTTTGATTAAGGCGGTTTTGTCTTTGTTGCCAATTAAATCGTGTACCGAAAGTTTCAAATCTTTTGCCATTTTTTCTACAATCGGATACGCTTCTGGATGCACCGCCGAATTGTCTAATGGGTTTTTTCCTTCTTTAATTCGGATAAAAGCCGCGCCTTGTTGGAACGCTTTGTCTCCCAAACGAGGCACTTTTTTCAGTTGTTTTCGATCGTCGAAAGGACCGTTTTCGGAACGGTATTGCACAATATTTTCAGCCAGCTTCTCTACTATTCCACTCACATAACTCAACAAATGCTTGCTTGCCGTATTGATGTTAATTCCTACTGAGTTCACACAACGAATCACCGTGGCATCCAACTCTTCTTTCAATTTATTTTGATCTACATCGTGTTGGTATTGGCCTACGCCAATGGCTTTTGGATCAATTTTAACCAACTCCGCCAATGGATCGCTCAATCGTCGCCCAATAGAAACCGAACCTCGAACAGTGACATCGTAATTAGGGAATTCTTCACGGGCAATTTTCGATGCCGAATAAACCGAAGCGCCAGCTTCTGACACCACAAAAACCTGAACTTCCTTGTCAAAAGCAATTTTTTTGACAAAAAATTCCGTTTCGCGCGAAGCGGTTCCGTTTCCAATGGCAATCGCATCAATTTTATAGGAATTGACCATCGAACGGATTTTTTTCATGGCCATAGCCTCTTCATTTTGAGGTGCGTGCGGGTAAATCGTTTCGTTGTACAACAAATCGCCTTTTTCGTCCAAACAGACTATTTTACAACCCGAACGATACCCTGGATCAATCGCTAAAATTCGTTTTTCTCCCAATGGTGGCGCCAATAAAAGCTGCCCTAAATTAGTTGCAAAAACCTGAATGGAATTCGCGTCGGCTTTAGCCTTAGCTTCTTGTAATGTTTCATTAGCAATAGCAGGTTGCAACAATCGTTTGTAACTGTCTTCAATGGCTAGTTGAATGTGCGGTGTAGTATCGTTTTGACGTTTCAAAATAATTTCGTCAATAATATCATACGCCTCGTCAATATCCACTTCGATTTTTAGTTTTACAAAACCTTCATTTTCGGCACGCAACATCGCCATTAATCGATGAGGCGGTGTTTTGCTTAATAATTCCGACCAATCAAAATACTGGGAAAATTTTTGAGCCGCTTCGTCTTCTTTTTTGGTTTTCACCACCTTGGTAGTAATGGTTGCTTTTCGCTGGAACAAGCGTCGTAATTGTTGTCGAACGTGAATGTTTTCATTAATCCATTCGGCGATAATATCTCGTGCGCCTTGCAAAGCAGCCTCTTCATTGATTACATTTTCATTGACATATTGAGTCGAAATAAAGTCAATATTGTCATTGTTTTGTGCAAAAATGATTTTTGCTAATGGCTCCAAACCATTTTCTCGCGCCACATCGGCCTTAGTTTTTTTCTTCTTTTTGAAAGGCAAATACAAATCTTCCAACTCTTGTAAATCAAAACTGTCTTGGATTTTTTTGGCTAATTCAGGCGAAAGTTGACCTTGCTCCTCGATGGTTTTGAGAAAGCTTTCCTTGCGTTTTACAATCTCATCGTATTGTTTATTCAATTTAGCAATTTGCTCAATCACTACTTCGTCTAGATTTCCAGTTTGGTCTTTTCGATATCGAGAAATAAATGGAATGGTACAATCTTCGTTTAATAATTGAACTGTTTTTTGAATGTTGATTGCGGCAGTTGGTACCGATTTTGCGATGAACTGAATGTTGGTCATTGTAGGTAATTTGAAGTGCAAAGAAAGAAAAAATAAATTTATCGAATACTTGCAAAATCACAACTTTTTATAAGAAAATTATTAGGATTTTTGTCTTAAATAAAAAAATGGAAACATTAAAAACTCTTTTGCAAAACGCAACAATCATTCAAAATAAATATAATGATTTAGCTGAATATTCTGGCGAAAACTATAATATATTTGATATACTAGGTGTTTGTTCAAATGAACTGAGTCATTCGTCAATTCTAACAAATTTGCTAGATGCAAAAGGAAAACACGGTCAAAAAGATGTGTTTTTAAAATTATTTTTAGAACAAATAAATAATCGCTTTAAAGAAGAACCACATTCTTATTACGATTATTTTAAAAAATTTAATACTTCAAACTCAACAGCTAAAAAAGAAATTCATCTTGGTGGTGTTAACTTTGAAACAGTAGAAGGTGGTCGAGTAGATATTGTTATAACATCAGAACAGGAAAATATTATAATTGAAAATAAAATTTATGCTGGTGACCAAGACCAACAATTGCTTAGATACAATAATTACTACAGAAACCAACCTATTATTTATTTAACATTAGAAGGAAAGGAGCCTACCGGTGGCTCAAAAGGTGGTTTAATTTTGAACCAAGATTTCATATGTTGTTCTTATCAAATCGACATCAAGGAATGGCTTGAAAAATGTATAAAGGAAATGACAAACAAACCTTTTATTAGAGAAACACTAAATCAATATTTAATTTTAATTCAACAACTTACCAACCAATCAAATAATAACAAAATGAGCGAAGAAATAAGAGATTTAATAACGGTTGAAAATGTAAATTTAATTCCTATTATCAATCAAGAATTAAACAATATTGTTGAAGAATTAAAACAAAAAATATTTAAATTAATTGGTAATCCAAAAATTGAATTGAATGAAAATAAATATATTGACATTGTTATAAACCAAGATGGAGACGGGGTTTATATAGGATATAAATATTTTGAAGGAAGTGAAAATAAAAGCATTATTCATAAAAACGGTGTGTTTTTTAAATCATTTAAAGAGATCCGGGGGGATAAAAATGTAGCAACTGGAAATCATACTTTTGCTTGGTACAATCCTGTGGGTTTTAAAAGACACGAAAAAATTGAACATTTAGACAAGGTAGAATTAATAAAATTATACCGCGATGAAAAATATTTCAATGAATTTGTTTCTAAAATAAAAGATGAAGAGTTAGAAATTAGAGAAAAGTTTAGAAAAGAAATAATTAATAAAATTAGTTGAAAATGGAAGAGATTTTTATGAAAAATTGGATAGGCTTATCTGTTATTGTTTGTGTAATTGGTTATTTAGTTTATTATTTATTAGATAGGAAATGTAATTTTTGTGGTAAATTGGGTGTTCTTCAAAAAACAGACAAAGAATTAATAAGCCAAAAGGCAAGTAAAATAAAAGAAACAATTAATACGAAAGATATTAAAGGCAAAATAATACGATCTAGAGAAGTTATGGTTCCAGCTACCACTAAAACATTTAGAATTTACTATGAATGCAAGAATTGTAAAAAACTAGAAACTAGAATAAAAACTGAAACTTTAAAAAATTAAATTTATGTTCACTTATTTTGCTTTTTTTGGTTATTTAAAAGGTAAAGTTTAAAAAACACCTCTCCTATGCCACTTTTATATTTTTATTTTTTAGCCATTTCCTTTTTGAGCTTCTTTATGATGGGTTACGACAAGTATTTAGCTCGAAATAAAAAAAGAAGAATCTTAGAAAACACTTTATTACTATGGGCTTTATTTGGAGGAAGTATAGGAACTGGTTTCGGGATGTGGGTATTTAAACACAAAACTTCCAAAAGAAGTTTCCTTTGGAAGTTTTGGAGTATTGTGTTATTTCAGTTTTTAGTAGTGCTAGCGCTCTATTTTACTGACACTATATGAATTTATTGACAAGCAATTTTATTCACGCGGTTTTGATGTCTTCCACCTTCAAATTCTGTGTTTAAAAAGGTTTCTACCATTTCTACCGCTTGCGGAACAGAAGTATAACGAGCTGGAATACTAATCACATTCGCATCATTATGTAAACGAGCTAAAGCTGCGATTTCTTTCATCCAACATAAAGCCGCACGCGCTTTTTGATGTTTATTCACTGTCATGGCAATTCCATTACCACTACCGCAAATCACAATTCCAAAATCTGCTTTTCCTTCTTCTACATCTTTAGCTACAGGATGCGCTAAATCTGGATAATCTACCGCATCAAAAGAATCGGTTCCGTAATTAGTGATTTGGTGGCCTTTTGCTTCAAGCATAGCCACAATTGCTTTTTTATATTCTGGACCTGCGTGGTCGTTTCCAATAGAAATATTCATTGTTAGTAGTGTGTTAAGTTCGTGTTCAAAATTAAGGAAAGATTTTGAGTTAGAATTCATAAATAGATTGGTTTCTTTGTTTGTTTATTAACCAAAAAATAAACGCTTTTAAAAAGCGTTACAAATAGCAATAAATCAAGTTAGTACCTGAAAAATAGTTTTTAATTATTTAAAAATCAACTGCTTTTTTATACTATAAATGTTAAAATTTTGAATTGTTAATAGCAAAACGCAATTGGTTGATTTTCAGATAACATTAAATTAACATACTGTGTTCATAACTCAAGATAGAAAATAAGAAGTTTTTTATGGTGGTAAAAGAAAAAAATGTAATCCAAAACCCAGTTTAAAAATCCTAATTTAGTTTGTTGAATTTTTAGAAAAGTTATGAATAGAAAAAAGACGTTTATTAACAGATTTTGAAAATTTACTTATCTACAAAAAGAATAAGTTTTAGGTTATAAACAGCTGTTAATTAAAATCAAGAAAGTGTTTGTTTTTAAATCTTTACCTATAAAAAACCATGTTAATAACTAAAAATAACTAGTTGTAACTTCATTTCAAATCCTTTTTTAAAAAATTTATACTAACTATTAACACACTATAATAACCATTAAAAAATAATTTTAAATTTCCTTTTCTTTTTATTGTTTTAAATAGATGTTGACAACTTTGAAGTTTTAAAAAAATATTTTTTAAGAATAATTATCCTTTTTATAAAAGTTATATTTTTAATAAATCTGAGTCTTTAAAAAGGTATTCTGATTTCTTATTTGTAATTTTAGACTTTTAAGAAAAGAAATATGGGAAAGCGTTTAAGAAAACCGCTCAAAAAAGAGAAGACTTACTCTGAAAAAATTGTAAAAATACTATCTCAAAGTGCTAATAAAGTATTCAATTACAAACAAATAGCAGCCAAATTAGATCTAGACGATACACAAAGTAGAAATCAAATTATAAAAGATTTAAAAATTTTAGCTGCGCAAAAAACAATTATCGAATCAGAACCAGGAAAATATCTAATTAAAGCCGTTAGTCAAGATTATTACGAAGGTAAAATTGATATGACAGGTCGTAAAACAGCTTATTTTGTTTGTCCAGATCTAGAAGAAGATGTTTTTATACCATCTAATAATTTAAATCGCGCTTTAGATAAAGACACAGTTAAAGTCTATGTTTATAACCGAAGAAAAGGACGTCGACCAGAAGGTGAAGTAATTGAAGTTGTTGAACGAAATAAAACTGATTTTGTTGGGGTTATTGATATTCAAAAAAACTTTTCTTTTGTTGCTACTGCAAATCCAAAAATGTATACCGATATTTTTATTCCAAAAGATAAAATAGGAGAGGCGGAGCAAGGTGATGTAGTTTTAGTTCATATCGAAGATTGGCCTAAAAGAGCCGATAGTCCTTTTGGAAAAGTGATCAAAGTACTTGGAAAACCAGGCGAACACGATACAGAAATTCATGCTATTTTAGCTGAATATGGTTTACCTGCTGAATTTCCTATTGAAGTAGAAACCTATGCTCAACAAATAGATACTAGTATTCAAGCTTCTGAAATTGCGAAACGTCGCGATATGCGTGATACTTTGACTTTTACTATCGATCCAAAAGATGCAAAAGATTTTGATGATGCGCTGTCTTTCAAACAATTAGAGAATGGAAATTACGAAATAGGAATTCATATTGCCGATGTTTCTTTTTATTTAGAAGAAGGAACTATTTTAGATGATGAAGCTTATCAAAGAGCCACTTCGGTATATTTAGTGGATCGAGTAGTGCCTATGTTACCTGAAGTGTTGTCTAATTTTGCCTGTTCATTACGACCTCAAGAAGAAAAATATACTTTCTCAGCGGTATTCGAAATCAATGAAAAAGCACAAGTGGTGAACCAATGGTTTGGAAGAACAGTAATTTTCTCTGATCAACGTTTTGCTTACGAAGAAGCGCAATATATTATAGAAACGAAAGATGATACAATTCCGCAAGAAATTTCTATTACAGGTGCGCCGTATCAAGTTTCAGCAGCAATTGTTGATGCTACTTTAAAACTAGATGAATTAGCTAAAATTTTACGCAGAAATAGAATGAACGAAGGTGCTATTTCATTTGATAAAGTAGAAGTAAAATTCAACTTAGATCAAGAAGGAGAACCTGCTGGAGTGTATTTTAAAATTTCAAAAGATGCTAATCATTTGATTGAAGAATTTATGCTTTTAGCGAATAGAAAAGTAGCGGAATTTATTGGTAAACAAAAGAAAACCTTTATTTATCGTATTCACGACGAACCTAATGAAGATAAACTGATTGCAATGCAAACTGTTATTGCGAAGTTTGGTTATAAAATCGACTTTAGAAACAAAGGTGATATCTCTAAATCATTAAATAATTTATTGACCGAAGTTATTGGTACTAAAGAACAAAATTTAATAGATACGTTGGCTATTCGTAGTATGAGTAAAGCGAAATACTCTACGGATAATATTGGACATTACGGCTTAGCTTTTGATTATTATTCCCATTTTACGTCACCTATTCGAAGATATCCTGATGTGATGGTACATCGTTTGTTGCAGTATTATTTAGATGGTGGAAAATCAGCAGATGAAGAAACTTACGAAACTAAATGTTTACATTCTTCGTCAATGGAAAGTTTAGCTACTAATGCGGAACGTGATTCTATCAAATATATGCAGGTAAAATACATGCAGAATCACCAAGATCAAGAGTTTTTAGGGGTGATTTCAGGGGTAACTGAATGGGGTATTTATGTCGAAATTATCGAAAATAAATGCGAAGGTATGGTTCGAATTAGAGATATTAAAGAGGATTATTATACTTTTGACGAAAAACAATACGCGTTAGTTGGCGCCACTTCTCACGGTTTATTACAACTAGGAGATGAGATTTATGTAAAAGTAAAAAATGCCGATTTAGTTAAAAAACAATTGGATTTTCACTTTGTAAGAAGAAACGAATAAGCTTATTTTTAAAAACAGTATTATGAAAAAATTACTATTTATTTTATTATTAATCAGTTCATTAACCTATGCTCAAACAGATAAAAAAGTAGGTGATTTTAATAAAGTAACTGCTTTTGATCAAATAACAGTGGAGTTAATTGCATCAGAGGAAAACAAAGTTGTGCTTTCAGGAACTAATTCAGATGTAGTTGAAGTTGTAAATAAAAATGGTGAACTTAAACTTAGAATGCCATTAACTAATTTATTAAAAGGAAATCAAGTTAACGCAAAGGTTTATTATACTGATTTAACTGCTATTGAAGCGAATGAAGGTTCTCAAATTTCATCTGATTCAAGTATAAAAGCAATTGGATTTGAAATTATTGCAAAAGAAGGGTCTGTAATTGATATTAATTTAGAAGTGTCTAATTTAAATGTAAAAATCACAAGTGGCGGTATAGTAAAAACAGCAGGAACAGCTAAAAATCAAGATGTAGTGATTTCAGCAGGTGCTATTTATGAAGCTAAAGAATTAACCACCGAACAAACCGTAATTAGTATCAACGCTGGTGGAGAAGCAACAATTTTTGCAACAGAATTAGCTGACGCAAAAACAAGAGCTGGAGGTGAAATTATGATTTACGGAAACCCAAGTCAAGTCAACAAAAAAACTTTTGCAGGCGGCCGTATTAAAATTGTAAAATAAGTAATTTAATCCTAAACCCAAGACTAATGATAAATGATATTCTAACCGGAATTCCTTGGGGAATTTTTCTCAGTTTTATGATAGGTCCGGTTTTTTTTATTTTAATAGAAACTAGTATTACTAAAGGTTTTAGAGCTGCTTTAACTTTTGATTTAGGAGTAGTATTAGGTGATATTTTCTTTATTGGAGTTGCTTATTTAGGGAGTTACCGTCTAATTGCTAGTTTAAAAGACAAACCTGCTTTATTTATTTTTGGAGGAATTCTAATGGTTGCTTACGGTATTATTTCATTTATTAAATTAAAAAAACAAGCTAAAATTCAGTACGAATCGATTGATGATGAAATCATTAAAAAGAATTACGGAAGCCTTTTTATCAAAGGATTTTTTCTAAATATTATTAATATTGGGGTATTGGGTTTTTGGTTAGCTATTATTATTTCTGTAGGACCTAAATTAGAAATGCAAACCTCCAGAATGATGACTTTTTTTACCTCTGTTATTGTTACTTATTTACTTATTGATTGCTTAAAAATGGTTCTAGCCAAGCAGTTAAAATCAAAGTTAACACCCACTAATATCCTTAAAATTAAAAAAGCAATTAGTATTGTTTTAATCGTTTTTGGATTAGCATTAATGGCTCAGGGTTGGTTCCCTAAAGAAAAAGAAATGGTTAAAAATGCTTGGGAGAAAATAGAGGATAGATAAATATAAACTTCTAAACACACCTAATGTTTTAGCCGGTTTTTTGTACCGACGCTTCGGGAGAACCAGAGTAGGAGCAATAATTTATCTAATTTTAAGATTGCTTCGTGCCTCGCAATAAAACAAAAAAAAGAGACACATTTCTGTATCTCTTCTAGAGGTATCGTCCGGATTCGAACTATAACTTTACTTAATTTTTCCTAAAAATTAATCATAAAAAAAACTCTCAAAAAGAGAGGTTAATTCAGAGGCATCGCCCGTCCCGACACTTCGGGATAAAAGGAGTAGGAGCTTAACTTTATCTAATTTTAAGATTGCTTCGTGCCTCGCAATAAAACAAAAAAAAGAGACACATTGCTGTATCTCTTTCAGAGGCATCGTCCGGATTCGAACCGGAGTAGGAGCTTTTGCAGAGCCCAGCCTAGCCGCTCGGCCACGACGCCAATTGTTTATTGGGTTGCAAATATAGCAAAAACTTTAAAGTTTAAAAGGCTTATGGTAAAAACTTTATCGTTAATGACTATATCACTTAGCTATTAATTTCTATACTCTTCCAATTCAATGGTAACTGCTTCAACATCACCACCAATAGGCGGATTGATTTTAGAAACGCCAATTTTAATTCGGGAAACAGCAGGAGCTTCAGCAAAAACCCGAACAATAATTCGGTGTGCTACATGTTCTAATAATTCAGAACGAATAGCCATTTCTTCTACTACAATTTGGTTTAAAAGAACATAATCCACCGTATCAGCTAATTGGTCTGAAATACACGATTTACGTAAATCTGTTTTTATTTCTAAATCCACTCTGTAATCTGACCCAATTTTACTTTCTTCAACCAAACAGCCGTGATACGAAAAAGTGCGAATATTTTTTAGTTTTATGGTCCCCATTTTTGTTATTTTCTGGATAAATTTTTATCGCTTTGATGGGATAAAAGTACAAAATGTTTTGTTTTTTTAGTTTTAAAGCTCAATTAACCACCTTATACATCGACGAATCACCAACAATTTTGATAACTTTGCTTTTCAAAATTTTTAAAATGGCATCAGAAGAAAAATCATTGCATTTCATCGAACAAATTATAGAAGACAGTTTAGCCTCTGGTTTCCCACAGGATCAATTGCGTTTCCGTTTTCCACCAGAGCCAAATGGGTATTTACACATTGGTCACGCGAAGTCGATTTGTTTGAATTTTGGTTTGGGTTTAAAGTACAATGCGCCTGTTAATTTACGTTTTGACGACACTAATCCAGCTAAAGAAGAGCAGGAATATGTAGATGCTATTAAAGAAGATTTGAAATGGTTGGGATTCAATTGGACCGAAGAATTGTATTCCTCTGATTATTTCCAACAATTATACGATTGGGCGGTACTAATGATTAAAAACGGGAAAGCCTATGTTGATAGCCAAACTTCAGAAGAAATGGCTGCTCAAAAAGGAACTCCAACTCAACCAGGAGTTGACGGACCGTATAGAAACCGTTCTGTTGAAGAAAATTTAACCTTATTTGAAGCGATGAAAAACGGAGATTTTCCAGAAGGAACTCACGTTTTGCGTGCTAAAATTGATATGGCATCGACTAATATGTTGATGCGCGACCCGTTGATGTACCGTATTTTACACCGCCATCATCATAGAACCGCCAACGAATGGAAGATCTACCCAATGTACGATTATGCACACGGGGAGAGTGATTATTTAGAACAAATTTCACATTCTATTTGCACCTTAGAATTTGTGATGCACCGCGAATTATACAATTGGTTTTTAGATCAAATTTATGATGCCAATAAAGTGCGACCAAATCAATACGAATTTGCTCGGTTGAATTTGAATTACACTGTAATGAGTAAAAGAAAACTCTTGCAATTGGTTCAAGAAAACTTTGTAGATGGATGGGACGATCCAAGAATGCCTACCATTTCAGGTTTGAGAAGAAGAGGTTATACTCCGAATTCAATTCGTAAATTCTGTGATATTATTGGCGTAGCCAAAAGAGAAAATGTAATTGATTATTCGCTTTTAGAATTTTGCTTACGCGAAGATTTGAATAAAACTGCGCCTCGTGTGATGGCGGTTTTAGACCCTGTAAAAGTAGTAATTACGAATTATCCAGAAGGAAAAGAGGAGTGGTTGGACGCTGAGAACAATCAAGAAGACGAAAGTGCAGGTTTTAGAAAAGTGCCATTTTCTAGAGAATTATACATTGAAAGAGAAGATTTTTTAGAAGAAGCGCATGCTAAGTTTTTCCGTTTGAGTTTAGGTAAAGAAGTGCGTTTAAAAAATGCCTATATCATTAAAGGAGAGTCGGTTGTGAAGGATGCTACTGGAAATATTACCGAAATTCATGTGTCTTATGACGAAGATAGCCGAAGCGGAAGTGGAAGTGAAGCCAGTCAACGAAAAGTATCTGGAACCTTACACTGGGTGTCAATTGCTCACGCCATAGAAGCTGAAGTGCGTTTGTACGATCGTTTGTTTATTGACGAAGCACCAGACAGCCACAAAGAGAAGAATTTCTTAGAATTTATGAATCCTAATTCGTTGCAAATTAGCACCGGATTTGTTGAGCCAAGTTTGAAAACCGTTCAAGCGGGAGATAAATTCCAGTTTCAACGTTTGGGTTATTTCAACGTTGATAAGGATTCAACGGTTGAAAAGTTAGTTTTCAATAAAACCGTAGGATTGAAAGATGCTTGGGAAGAAAAAGGCAAGAAGGAAGAAAACGTATTGATGAATACGCAAAAAGAAATCAACAAATACGTTAAAGAAAAAGAGGCTTCAGCTGCTGAATTACTATTGAAGACGATTGTCGAAAACATTAAAACCATTGATAATTTCAGTCTAGTCAATCAAACGATTGTAAAAAACATCAAAAATGATAACAATTCATTATTGTTTGCGAATTTAATTTTGGAACATTCAGACAAAGTAAATCCAGCTGATATTGATTCTGAAGCTTTATCAAAATTATATACAATGTCTTTAAAAAGTCAATTGGCTTTAGTTCGAATTGCCGTTTTACAAAACTTGATTCACGACCCGATTCATTTGGATAGCTTCAAATCGATTTTATTTGAATTAAAAGCATCAGAAAAAAACGAAACTGTTTTATCTCTTTTGAACCAAATATAAAAAATCACATTCATAGATTTTATAAATTAAAAACCCGCTGCATAGTGGGTTTTTATTATTATAATTAGTTTTTATTGTTTTATCTTTTTCTATTGATTTAACTAATTAAAAACGACTTAAATAAACCGGTTTTAAAGCGTTTTTTTCTTTTTTACAACCTATCACGTCATTTTGTAAAACAAAAGCCGTTATTAACCTTTAAAAGCGTTTTGTCTTGTAAAAAAAGCACTTTAACGAGTTCTTAACCCACAAAAGAATAAAATTGTTGTATCTTTAAAGTAGGAACCAATAAAAAATAGAAATTATGTCAAATACTTCAGGAAATTCTTTATTAGCACTTTTAACGGGTGCATTAATTGGAGCTGGAATCGGAATTTTGTATGCTCCGGATAAAGGAACAAAAACAAGAGAAAAAATCAAAGATGGTTTTCAGGATGCTAAAGACGATTTGAAACATAAATTAGACGAAGTTTCAGAACAGTTAAAAAGTAAGCTGACGCATTCAAAAGATAATTTAGAAGATTCCTTTGAAGATATGGTTTCTAATGTTAGTCATAAAACCGAAGATCTTATTTCTTTTTTGGAACAAAAATTAGCCGAACTGAAAGAACAAAATGCTAAGTTTCAAAAATAATTGTACCTCAAATCTCAGATTATGGCTTTTGAAGAAATAAAAAATCAAACCGAACAAATTCAAGAACACGCAAAAGGGTATCTTGAAATCAATATGGAGTATTACAAGCTTCGTGGTTTTAAAGTTTTAATGCAATCGACTACTATGATTGTTAAATTCCTTTTAATAGGAATATGTTTGAGTATGGTAATTTTGTTTGGTTCTATTGCTGCAGCATTCGCAATTGGCGCTTATTTAGATAATATTGTTTTAGGATTTTTATCCGTTGGAGGGTTTTATTTAATCCTATCTTTATTATTGTTTTTAGTAAAAGATAAGATTGTTGAAGGACCTATTTTAGAGAAATTTTCTACCATCTTTTTTAATGAATAACCATGGATAAAAAATATTCCTCTTACGATCAAATCAATGCCGATTTAGAAATGCTAAAGCTGGAGAAAGAAATCCATTTGCAGCATATTTTGTTGAACATAGATAAAACCAAAGAATCGCTTCAGCCTGAAAATTTGTTTCAGGAAGCTTTAGCATCTTTAAAATTAAAGTTGTCTAATTCTTACGGGATGATTTTACAAATCGCTATTCCGTATCTAATCAATTGGCTTATCAATAAAAAAAGAGGCGATTAAGCCTCTTTTTATTTATTCTTCGTCTTCAGTAGCGGTTTCTTCTTCACTAATTATTTCTTGAATAACAGGCGTGTCTTTTTTCTTTTTATTTCTACTTTTCATAACTTCACCCACCTGGTTACTTGCACTAAAGCTGGCAATCATATTATTTAGCATATCGCTACCGGCTTGAGGAGAATTAGGTAATAGAATTAAATTAGAATTAGTGTCAGCCCCAATAGCCTGAAGCGTGTCGTAATGCTGTGTAACAACGATTAGTGCTGAAGCTTCTTGTGAATTTATGCCGACTTTGTTTAGTACATCTACACTTTCAACCAAACCTCGAGCAATCTCTCTTCTTTGATCAGCAATACCTTGTCCTTGTAGTTTTTTACTTTCGGCTTCGGCTTGTGCTTTTGCCACAATTCTAATTCTTGACGCTTCTGCTTCAAATTCGGCAACAGTTTTTTCTCTATCTGCCGCATTGATTCGATTCATTGCATTTTTAACTTGAATGTCTGGATCAATGTCGGTTACTAAAGTATTAATAATGGTATAACCATAGGTTGTCATCGCTTCATTAAGTTCCCTTTTTACAGCGATTGCAATATCGTCTTTTCTTTCAAATACATCGTCTAGTTTTAGTTTGGGAACTTCAGCACGAACCACGTCGAAAACATAGGAAGTAATTTGATCGTGCGGATATTCTAATTTATAAAATGCATCATAAACGGTTTCTTTCACTACCATAAACTGAACAGAAACTTTAAGCTTAACAAAAACATTGTCCTTGGTTTTGGTTTCGATAATAACATCCAATTGTTGAATCTTAAGGTTGACTCTGCCTGCTATCCGGTCAATCAAAGGAATTTTTAGTTGAAGACCAGACTGTCTAATACTTAAGAATTTTCCAAAACGTTCAATAATTACTGCGGTTTGTTGTTTCACAGTAAAAAAAGAAGAAAACAAAATAATGATGGCTATAAAGCCAAAAATGATTAAAAATGCATTCATAATATAAAGATTGGGTTAATAATGATTAAATATACAAAAAAAGCCTCTATAAAAGAGGCTTTGAATTTATAATGTTGCTATTGCTTTTTGAATTCGTTGAATCGTTTCTTGTTTTCCAATCAATTCAGCAATGTCAAATAGGTGAGGCCCTTTCAAAGCACCGACTAAACTCAAACGGAAAGGTTGCATTATTTTTCCCATTCCAATTTCGTTTGCCGCCATCCATTCTTTTACAACGGTTTCTATAGTTGAAGTAGTAAAGTCTTGAATCCCGTCTAAAACAGCAATTAAATTTTGCATTAAAGCAGGCGTTTCCTCTTTCCAGTTTTTGGATGCTTTTTCATCATACGAACTTGGCGCTTCAAAAAAGTAGTCACTCAATTCCCAAAATTCCGACACAAAATGCGCACGTTCTTTTATTAAAGAAACAATGTTAATTAATTTATTTTCTTCAATTGTAATTCCTTTTTCTTTCAAAATAGGAGAGAAGGCTTTCGCCAAATCAGCGTCAGACTGTTGCATCAAATACTGGTGATTGAACCATTTATTTTTTTCAGGATCAAATTTAGCTCCCGCTTTATGCACTCGATTCAAATCAAAATTTTGCACTAATTCTTCCAAAGAAAATAATTCTTTTTCAGTTCCGTCGTTCCATCCCAATAGTGCTAAAAAGTTAACCACAGCTTCTGGGAAAAACCCTTTTTCTCTATAACCTGACGAAACACCTTCTTCGGTTGTCCATTCCAAAGGAAATACAGGGAAGCCCATTTTATCGCCATCTCTTTTAGATAATTTTCCGTTTCCAATGGGTTTTAGAATCAAAGGCAAATGCGCAAATTCTGGCGCATCCCAACCAAAGGCGCGGTACAACAAAACGTGTAACGGCATAGAAGGCAACCATTCCTCACCACGAATAACATGTGAGGTTTCCATCAAATGATCGTCTACAATATTTGCTAAGTGATACGTTGGCATTCCGTCACTTTTAAACAATACTTTATCGTCTAACAAATTCGTTTCAAATTTTACGTCTCCACGAATGATGTCTTTTAGATGCAAAGTTTCATTTACCGGAGTTTTAAAACGAATAACATAATCTTCTCCTGCAGCGATTCTTTTTTCGGTTGCTTCTTCAGAAAGCACTAACGAAGTATCTAATTTTTCTCTATTGTGATGATTGTAGATAAATGTTTTTCCTTGTTCTTCGTGTTGTTTTCTATGTGCGTCCAAAGCTTCTGCCGTATCAAATGCATAATAGGCATTTCCAGAATTAATCAATTGATCTGCATAGTGTTGGTATAATTCTTTTCTTTCGCTTTGGCGATAAGGACCAAATTTTTCATTCTTTCCAACAGTTTCATCTGGAGCTATTCCTAACCAATTAAGTGCTTCCAAAATATATTCTTCGGCTCCTGGAACAAAGCGATTTTGATCGGTATCTTCAATTCGTAAGAAGAAAGTTCCGTTATTTTTCTTGGCAAACAAATAATTAAATAAGGCGGTACGAACCCCACCGATATGTAAAGGTCCTGTTGGACTTGGTGCAAAACGCACACGAATTGGCTTTGACATAATAGCTTTTTTTATCTTTTTATTCTTCTGCAAATATAGCTTCAAATTACTTGATATTTTGATTGAATTTTTAACAGCGTTGTATTCTTATAAATTGTTACTTTTATTGGTTAAAAACAAACCGCTCGTATTTGTCAACAGAAGGAATTATATATCAGAAATTAGAAGCTTTCATCAGGAAGTTTTACACCAATGAATTGATAAAGGGAACAATCTTCTTTTTCGGTTTGGGATTACTGTATTTTATTTTCACTTTAAGTATTGAATTCTTTCTTTGGCTGCAGCCAACAGGACGCACTTTTTTGTTTTGTTTGTTTGTTTTGGTTGAATTAGTTTTATTAATTCGCTTCATCCTGTTGCCGACCTTTAAGTTGGTTAAACTACAAAAGGGAATCGATTATCAACAAGCATCTGAGATCATTGGTAACCATTTTAACGAAGTAGGAGATAAGCTGACTAACTTTCTTCAGTTGGCACAAAACAAAGAGCAATCGGAATTGTTATTGGCGTCCATCCAACAAAAATCAATCGAGTTACAACCTATTCCGTTTACCAAGGCTGTTAATTTTAAAGCTAATAAAAAGTATTTGCCGTGGGCAATGGTGCCATTGGTTTGTATTTTGACGTTTTACGCAACGGGCAACGGAACCCTTCTTTCTCAAAGCCTTGACAGAGTAGTACATTATACTTTGCCGTTTGCGCCGCAAGCACCATTTCAATTTAAAATCCTGAATACTTCTTTAACCACCGAAGAGAATAAAGATTTCACCATTCGGGTGAGAACCGAAGGAAAGGTGGTTCCCGAGAAAACAATGATTTTTTTCAATAACGAAAGTTATTATATGGAGTCCGTTCGACCGGGGGAGTTTGAATTTAAAATAACCAATCCCACACAAGACTTGAATTTTCATTTAGAAGCGAATGAAGTTAGTTCCAACGAGCATCAATTAAAAGTTGTTGCATTGCCTTCAATCACTAATTTTGAAATGCAGCTGCGTTACCCGTCTTATTTAAAAAAGAAAACTGAAATTATTCAAGGAACGGGTAATGCGATTATTCCCGAAGGCACCCAAGTAATTTGGAAAATAACTGCCAAGGCTACACAAAAAATGATTTGGAAAAGGGCGGTAACTGAGAATTCTTTTACTAAGCAAGGAAATCAATTTGTTTTATCTAAAAACATTCTTCAAAATACAGATTATCAGATTAGTAGTTCTAATTCTACTGTAAAACAGCACGAAAAGCTGAATTATCAATTAGCGGTTGTGAAAGATCAGTTTCCTACCATTCAAGTAAACCCTGCTCCAGATAGCTTGAAGTTAGGGACAAATTATTATGTAGGTCAAATTGCAGACGATTACGGTTTGTCAAAGCTACAGATAGTGTATTATCCAAAAGACAAACCCACTAATGCTAAACGTGGAACCATCGCAATTAAGTCTGCTGCTTTTGACCAATTTATTTTTTCTTTTCCTAGTAATTTACCAATTCAATCAGGAATTGTGTATGAGTATTATTTTGAGGTTTTTGATAACGATGCATTACATCAATTTAAGAGTACCAAGACCTCTGTTTTTTCTTCTCGTTTAGCTACAACAGAAGAGAAAGAAGAGCAATCCTTACAACAACAAAATGAAAACACGAATAGACTAGAGAAGTCACTCAAGTCTCAAGAAAAGCAATTGTCCGAATTGGATAAATTAAAAAAATTAGGCAAAGAAAAAAACGAGTTTGAATTCAAAGAACAACAACAAGTAGCTGATTTCTTAAAGCGTCAAAAAAGGCAAGAACAAATGATGCGGGAATTTGCTGAAAAGATGAAAGACAACTTAGAAAATTTTAAGTCGGAACAGAAAGATCCTTTAAAAGAAGATTTAGTAAAACGTTTAGAAAAGGCAGCTCAAGAATCCGATCAAAACAAAAAGTTGTTGGACGAACTTCAAAAGTTAAACGACAAAATAGGAGCAGAGGAGTTGCTTCAAAAACTAGACAATTACAAACAGCAAAGCAAAAACCAAACTAAAAATTTAGCGCAATTGGTAGAGCTTACTAAGCGATTTTATGTAGAGAAGAAAGCGGAACAACTGGCCAATAAATTAGACCAACTTTCTAACCAACAAGAGCAGTTATCCAATAAAGGGAAAGATAACAAATCTGACAAGCAGGAGGATATTAATTTGGCCTTTGATAAAATTCAAAAAGAATTGAAGGAGCTTCAAAAAGACAATAAAGAATTAAAATCACCATTGGACTTGCCAAATGAAGAGGCTAAAGAAAAAAGCATTGATGAGGATTTGAAAAAAGCCCTAAACGAATTACAACAAAACAACACTCCAAAAGCGCAATCCAAGCAAAAAGCTGCAGCAAAAAAAATGAAAGAAATGTCTCAAGAAATGAAAGAGAGTATGGAGTCATCCGAGATGGAACAATTGCAGGAAGATGTAAAAATGTTACGCCAAATCACAGATAATCTTTTAGCATTTTCTAATGCCCAAGAAGCGGTAATGAAACAATTTAAATCCACAAAATCAACTTCTCCTTCATTCAATAAAAACTTAAAAACCCAACAAAATTTAAAACAGCAATTCAAACATATTGATGATAGTTTATTTGCGATGTCTTTGCGCAATCCTAAATTTGCCGAAGATGTTACTAAGCAAGTGGGTAATGTTGAATATAACATTAACAATGCTGTTGAATCACTAACAAATTCTCGTTTTGCCAAGGGTGTTTCACACCAACAATTTGCAGTTTCAAGTGCTAATATTCTTGCAGATCGTTTGAGCGATGAGTTGTTCAATATGCAATTGTCGTTATCTGGAATGAGCAGTGGAAAACCAAAACCGGGACAAGGACAAGGAATGCAATTGCCAGACATCATCAAAAAACAACAAGGTCTAGGCGAACAAATGAAGCAAGGGATGAAAGAAAACGGACAAGAAGGTAAGTCAGGCAAACCACAAAAAAACGGTCAAAATGGCGAACAAGGTGAAGATGATGCAGAAACTATTATGCGAATTTACAAAGAGCAACGCAAGCTTAGAGACGCGCTTGAAAGCGAGTTAGAAAAACAAGGATTGGGCAGTAAAGGGCAGTCGGCTTTAGAGCAAATGAAGCAACTAGAAAAGCAATTGTTAAACAAAGGCTTTAAGAACGAAACCATTCAAAAAGCAACGAATATTCAACAAGAATTATTAAAGTTAAAATCAGCACTACAACAACAAGGAGAAGATAATAAGCGCGAATCAGAAACGAATAAAAAGCAATTCTCAAACTCCGCTAAAGGCTTGCCTAAGCCTTTGCTAGAATATTTGAACAGCATTGAAATATTAAATAGACAATCCTTACCTTTGCGCTCGAATTTTAATGAAAAGGTTCAAAATTATTTTAATTATAAATGATCGATTTCAATTACGAAACCAACTTTACTTTAGAGAATGAAGAGGCTATTTCCTCTTGGTTGTCTCAAGTGATTGTTTCAGAAAACAAGAAGGAAGGAGAGATTAATTATATCTTTTGTGATGATGAGTATCTTTTAAAAATCAATTTAGAATATCTCAATCATGACACATTAACCGACATCATTAGCTTTGATTATTCGATGGGGAATGAGTTAAACGGCGATATTTTTGTTTCGGTCGAAAGAGTTCAAGACAACGCAAATGATTTCAAGGTTTCGTTTGAAGAAGAGTTAAAACGCGTATTGGTTCACGGAGTGTTACACTACTGTGGATATAAAGACAAAACAGAAGCCGACGAGCAATTAATGCGGTCTAAAGAAGACGAAAAATTAGCAATGTTTCACGTGGAACAATAATTAATTTTTTTAAATCACAATCAAGATGTTTCACGTGGAACATCTACAAATATATTCAATTCACAATCCTATTATAAGGGTTAAATCAATAAGAAAATGTTTTTAAACGAGTATGATGTAATTGTTGTGGGTGCGGGCCACGCAGGATGTGAAGCTGCCGCTGCCGCTGCAAATCTAGGTTCGACAACCCTTTTGGTTACAATGAGTTTGCAGAACATAGCGCAAATGTCTTGCAATCCTGCTATGGGTGGAATTGCTAAAGGGCAGATTGTTCGGGAGATTGATGCACTAGGTGGGTATTCTGGAATTGTTTCCGACAGAACGGCGATACAGTTTAAAATGCTAAATAAGTCTAAAGGTCCGGCGATGTGGTCTCCGCGAGTGCAGAGTGATAGAATGCGTTTTTCGGAAGAATGGAGAATAATGTTGGAAGCAACTCCCAATCTCGATTTTTACCAAGAAATGGTGAGCGGATTGATTATCGAAAACGGTAAAATTTTAGGTGTTAGAACATCTCTTGGAATAGAGATTAAATCCAAATCTGTGGTCTTAACCAATGGAACTTTTTTAAACGGATTAATTCATATTGGAGAAAAACAATTTGGAGGAGGGAGAGCGGGAGAGAGTGCTTCTTTTGGAATTACAGAGGATTTAGTTAAGGCAGGTTTTCAAGCAGGAAGAATGAAAACAGGAACTCCTCCGCGTGTGGACGGACGTTCGTTGGACTATTCAAAAATGAATGAAGAAAAAGGGGATGCAAAACCGGATAAGTTTTCATATTCAGACATAACAGCTCCATTGATTCATCAAAGATCTTGTCATATGACCTATACTTCTTTAGATGTGCACGACATCTTAAGAGAAGGCTTTGATCGTTCGCCAATGTTTAATGGCCGAATCAAGAGTTTAGGACCGCGATATTGTCCTTCTATTGAGGATAAAATTAATCGTTTTGCCGATAAAGAAAGACACCAATTGTTTGTTGAACCAGAGGGTTGGAAAACCTGCGAAGTATACGTAAACGGATTCTCCACTTCTTTACCAGAAGACATTCAGTTTAAAGCGCTGAGTTCGGTTGCTGGATTTGAGAAAGTAAAGTTTTTGCGCCCAGGATATGCTATTGAATACGATTATTTTCCTCCAACACAATTGAAACACACTTTAGAAACGAAGTTGGTAGAAGGCTTGTATTTTGCTGGACAAATTAATGGAACTACAGGATATGAAGAAGCGGCTTCCCAAGGATTGATGGCGGGTATTAATGCGCATTTAAAAGTACACGATAAAGCGCCTTTAATTTTAAAACGAGACGAAGCGTATATAGGAGTTTTAATTGATGATTTGATTACCAAAGGAACCGAAGAACCGTATCGAATGTTTACTTCACGTGCCGAATATAGAACCTTATTACGCCAAGATAATGCCGATTTTAGACTGACGCCTATGTCGTATGAAATAGGTTTGGCTTCTGAAGCACGTTTACGCCGAATGGAGTTTAAGTTAAACGAGTCAGAAAAAATGGTGAATTTTTTCAAAGAAACCAGCGTTTCTGTTGCCGAAACAAATCCGATTTTAGAAGCAAAAGAGACGGCGCCTATTTCGCAAGGTGATAAGATGTTTAAGATATTTTCACGCCCTCAAATTGACTTAGAGGACATGTTACAATTTGATAAAGTCAAAACATATATTGAAGAAAACAATCTAGATCAAGAGATTTTGGAACAAGCCGAAATTCAAGTAAAGTATTCGGGTTATATCGAAAAAGAAAGAAACAATGCAGATAAATTAACACGTTTAGAAGAAGTTAAAATTCCGGAAGACTTTGATTATAATAAAATCAAATCAATGTCAATCGAAGCGAAACAAAAGTTAAGCAAGATTAAACCTGCAACTATTGCTCAGGCTTCTCGAATAAGCGGAGTGTCACCGAGTGATGTTTCGGTGCTGTTGATTTATATGGGTAGATAAATTGTTCCACGTGAAACTACGTCGTGAAGGCTTGTTTTTAAAAGGATGTATATAAAAGAAAATAATTAAAATGAATATTTCAAACAAAAAGCATTTTCTTACCGTAACAGATTATTCTGTTTCTAAAGAAGTTTTTGAACTGTATCAAGACGAAGAATTGGATATGTTGATTACGCATCCACAACCCTCTTTGGATGTATTAGGGAAGTATTATGAAAGTGCCGATTATATTTCGCATACCGACAGTAAACGTTCTTTGTTTGAAAAAGCCTATCATTTTGTAAAAGGCATCGCTTTAAAAAACAAACTGAATTTAATTAATTCGTTGCAACCCAATAAAGGAAAAATTCTTGACATTGGAGCTGGAACCGGAGAGTTTCTTTCAGTAGCACAACAAAATGGTTGGGAAACTATTGGAGTAGAACCAAGCGATAAAGCCAAACAAATCGCAATAAATAAAGGGGTTTCTTTTGTTGAAACTATTGCCCAATTAGAAGATTATTCTTTTGATGTCATTACGATGTGGCACGTATTGGAACACGTACCTGATTTGAATCACCAGCTAAAAGAATTGAAGCGTTTATTAAAACCAACAGGTTCTTTAATTATTGCAGTCCCTAATTTCAAATCTTTCGACGCTCAACATTATGGGAAGTTTTGGGCGGCCTATGATGTGCCCATTCATTTTTGGCATTTCTCAAAAACAGCTATTCAAAAATTGTTTCAAAGAGAACAAATGGAATTAGTCAAAATTCTGCCAATGAAATTCGATTCATTTTATGTCAGTTTGCTTTCTGAAAAATACAAAACTGGTAGAATGAATTTTATAAAAGCATTTTTCATCGGATTATGGTCTAATATTAAAGCACAATCCGATTTAGAGTATTCTTCACACATTTACATCATAAAAAACTGGTAAAAATCATTTAAAGCGCTTTTAAGGCGCTTTTTTTCTTTTGAAAAGGATTTGTGTTGCCTTTTTCAAGAACTTGCTTTAAAATAAAAAACACGAAGTCACTTTTAATAGCTTTGACTTATAGCTCATGCGAACAACATAACAAAAACTGATACAGTAAAAAATGTAGCATTTTTCTAAGTTTTTGTTAGAGCTACCTAATTTTTTATATTTTTGTCTCATACACTTAAAATTTACAAAATCACAAAATGAAAAAAGTATTAGTAATTATTGCACTTTCAATTTCAGTTATTGCTTGTGACAAAAAAGCAGAGGTTAAAGAAGTTAAAACCGCTTATGTTGACACTTCTAAATTAATGAGCGAATATACAGAGGCAAAAGACTTAGAAGCAAAATACAAAGCACAGGCAGAAGAGAAAGGAAGATTGTTAGAAGCTGAAATTAATCGTTTCAAACAAGATGCAGGAAATTTTCAAGCGCAAGCACAAGCCAATGGTCAAGCTTGGGCACAACAAAGGGGTGCTGAATTACAAAAAAGAGAACAACAATTGGGTTACGCTCAACAACAATTGTCTCAACAATTGCAACAAGAAAGCGGTAAAGAAATGGATTCGTTGGTATCGGGTGTGAAAAAATTCATCAAATCGTACGGAAAAGAAAAAGGATACTCTTATATCTTTGGAACGGGTGACGTAGCTTCAGTTTTATATGCTGAAGACAAATACGACATTACCAAAGAATTAATTGCAGCGCTAAATGAAAAATACAAAGCTAGTGGAGCTAAAGAAGAAAAAGCTCCAGCTAAAAAATAATTAAATTTATTACTACAAAAATGCCTTCATCTTGAACTAGATCGAAGGCATTTTTTTTGAGCCAATTTTACTAAGGAAACTTTATTTTCAATATTTTAGCAATCTCAAATCTACACGCCCAATGCAAACTATTTCTGAAGCCGCTTCTTACACTCTCCGATTTATCAATCAAACACAACGCTCTGTTTTTCTTACTGGTAAAGCCGGGACAGGAAAAACAACGCTTCTTCGTGAAATTATTCAAACCACGCATAAAAATACTGTTGTCGTTGCGCCTACCGGAATTGCCGCTTTGAATGCAGGTGGAGTTACGATTCATTCGATGTTTCAATTGCCTTTCGGCGGATTTATTCCCGATAATTCGGCACCTGATTTTTCAGAAAGCACCAAGTTTGAAACCAAAGCGACTTTACGCAGACACTTCAAAATGAGTGGTTTAAAGAAATCAGTAATTCGCAATATGGAATTGTTGATTATTGACGAGGTAAGTATGCTACGTGCTGATTTGCTAGACGCGATGGATTTTATGATGCAAACAGTGCGCAAAAGAAACCAACCTTTTGGCGGCGTTCAAGTGTTGTTTATTGGGGATTTATTGCAATTACCACCTGTAATTCGAGATGATGAGTGGTATACTTTAAAGAAATATTACAAAGGAAAATTCTTTTTTCATTCGCTTGTAGTGCAACAAAATCCTCCGCTTTATATTGAGCTGGATAAAATCTTCCGTCAGACAGATGATGCGTTTATTTCTGTTTTGAATAACCTGCGCAACAACCAAATTTCAAAAGAAGATATTGCGGCTTTAAATCAATACGTCCAACCTGATTTTGATTTGAAAGCCAATAAAGGCTACATCACTTTAACTACTCATAATGCCAAAGCTGACTCAATGAATACAGAAGCTTTGGAAGCCTTAGAAGGAAAAGAATGGAAGTATTCACCCGAAATAACCGGTGATTTTCCAGACAAGATTTTCCCATTAGATGAAATTTTGCGTTTGAAAGAAGGTGCGCAAATTATGTTTGTTAAAAACGATTTGTCTTTCGACAAAAAATACTTTAACGGAAAAATGGGAGTCGTCAAATCGCTTTCCGCCAAAGAAATTTTAGTCCATTTTCCGGAAGAAAACAAAACGATAGAAGTTGAAAAATACGAATGGCAAAACATTCGCTACAAAGTAAACGACACGACTAAAGAAATCGAAGAGGAGGTTTTAGGCACGTTTGTGCATTATCCAATTAAGTTGGCTTGGGCGATAACCGTTCATAAGAGTCAAGGCTTGACTTTTGACAAAGCAGCGCTGGACGTATCGCAAGTTTTTCTGCCCGGACAAGCCTACGTAGCATTATCACGTTTACGTTCGTTAAATGGGCTTATTTTGCTTTCTCCGCTGCAAATGAATGGTATTTCAAACTACCAGGACGTGATGGACTATTCGTTGAACAAAGCTTCAGAAACGCATTTGGAAAACGCATTACATTTTGAAACCAAAAATTTCATTCATCAGTATTTGGTCCAAACCTTTGATTGGGCTGATTTAGCTCAAGAATGGCGCAATCATCAGTTTAGTTATAATGAAAAATCGGAGGTGTCGTCCAAAGCCAAATATTCGTATTGGGCCAAAGAACAAACTGAACGAATTGAAAAAGTGGTCGATCCCGCAAAAAAGTTTATTCAGCAATTGAACGTGCTTTTTAGTCAAGAAACGGTTGATTTGAATCACATTTCAGATCGAATGCAAGCAGCTTACACTTATTTTTTCAATCCAATGGACGAGTTGGTTTTTGAGATTTTGTGGAAACTAGAAGAAGTAAAGCGACTTAAAAAAGCAAAGGCCTATTTTGACGAGTTAGTGCTTTTAGAAGAACTTCAAACCAAAGCCGTCTTGCGCTTAATGAAAGCCAAACTCTTAATTGAAACGGTTGTGGCGGGAGAAACCATTTCGAAAGAAAAACTGACTTCGCCAGATATAAAATTGTACGTCAGCAGAAAAGTTACTGCGATTCAAGCAACCTTTAAAAAGGTAAATGCCAACTTAATTGACGACGACTTAGACGAAGAACGCTATCTTCCAAAAAAGAAAACAAAATCACCAACCAAGAAAACCACGGTGGAAGAAACCTACGATTTGTGGAAACAAAACAATTCGATAGCCGAAATTGCCTCCATAAGGGTGTTGACTAAACAAACCATTTACGGTCATTTTGTCAAATTAATTCAGTCGGAAAAAGTAGCGATTGAAGACATTATTCCTTCGGATAAATTAGACGAACTTGCGGCTGCGTTTAAAGACTACAAAGAAGAATCTTTGAATGCGTTAATGGAAAAACACGGAGATAAATTCAGTTGGGAAGAAGCCAGAATGTTCAAAGCCAGTTTGAATATATAACATATAAAAAAACCGTCTTTCGAGACGGTTTTTGTTTTATAATGATTCAATTAAAATCCACGCTTGAGGATTTTCTTTTTCTCTGATTTCGTTTTTCAATTTTTCCGCTTCGGTGTAGGTTGTAAAGCTTCCGTAAAGCACCGGATATAAACCGTGTTTGTTGCGCTCAATTCGTTTGGCTTTGTATCCTTTTTCGCTTAAGTCTTCAAAAACACGTTGGGCATTTTTCTCATCTCTAAAAGCTCCTGCCATAATATGATAAGGCAATTTTCCTTCTTTTACAGTAAGTGTAACAGCCGGAATTGGGCTTTCGATGAAGAAAGTAGCTTCTTGTATTTTATTTTGAACCTGTCTTTGAACAGCCGATTCAACAATGATTTTTTGAGTTTCGATTTCATTTTGTACTATAGGATAAGCCACAGTAGCAGTTAACCCCAATCCTAACACGAAAATCGCAGCATACTTCAAGAATGCATATCTGTTTTTGTGTTCTGGAACCAATTGAATTGCTTCTGTCTCTTCTAAATCTTCCAGTTGTTTTTCGAAAATTTCTCTTTTTACAAGAGGAGAAACAAACGGACTCAAACCAAATGAACTACTTAAGTAATTGGTTTGGTCATAGGGAGTGAAAATTAAATTTCTATCGGCATTTAAGCAAAAATCACCTACGTTTTTAATAGAAAAAACACCTGTTTCTTGCAAGGTTTTTTTCCAATTAAACACTTCATATTGAATAGCGCTTACTGCGTATTCATAAGAGGTTTTCTCTGTCTGTGCAATATGATTAGCTAATAAGCCATCATTATTTTTTAAATACGAATTAAAAGAGATCAATTTTTTAGGGGGAAAAAACGAATGGGAACTTTCCACTAGTTGAGCGGATTGGATTTCGGTTAAAAAGGCACCAAAACCAGGTACAGTTACACATTGGTAACGGTACAAAAGTTGCGCGATGTAATTTTCGATTTTCATAGTAACAAAGTTAGGCAACGAAAATAGTTATCAAAATTTTATTCACAATTTTTATTAACAATTGGAATTATTTTTACACTTATTTCTTTTTCAATTAGTTAATAAGATTCGGATTGATTGAAAAATTGAGAAAATGAATTTTTAGCATTAATTTTTATTGTGAAACAAGTGCATTTCAGACATTATTCCTACATTTAGATTCCAAATTTGCCCCCAAATGAACGATCAAGAATTATTTTACTTGCTAGCCCCACAACGCGTTGAAGGTGTAGGCGATATTGTAGCCAAAAAATTGCTAACCTATTTTGGTAATTCTGAAGCAGTTTTCAAAGCCAAGTCATCTCAATTAGCTTCTATTGACGGAATAGGAAATGTCCTTTTGAAAAACATTAAAGACCAATCTGTTTTTGCAAAAGCGGAACGCGAAATGCAATTTATCGCTACCAATTCCATTACCGTCAACACCTTTCAAGATCCCGATTATCCGGAGCGGCTGAAACATTGTTTTGATAGTCCGCTCGTCTTGTTTAGTTCAGGAAACATCGATTTAAAAAACCAGAAAATGATTAGCATTGTGGGTACGCGTCAAATTACTTCGTATGGATCGGAATTTTGCCGTAAATTCATTGAAGAGTTAGCGCCCTTGAACCCTGTTATTGTTAGCGGTTTTGCTTATGGAGTCGATATTGTTGCGCACCAATTGGCTATGGAAAACAACTTACAAACCATTGGCGTCGTAGCACACGGTTTGAACCAAATTTATCCGAAAGCCCATAAAAAATATGTAGCCAAAATGGAAGAAAATGGGGGTTTTATGACTGAGTTTTGGAGTTCGTCCAATCCAGATAAAGAGAATTTTGTGAGAAGAAATCGAATTGTAGCAGGAATGACCGAGGCTACAATTGTGATCGAATCGGCAGAGCGCGGAGGGTCCTTAATTACGGCGAATATGGCCAATGAGTATAACCGAGATGTATTTGCTGTTCCCGGAAGAGTGACCGATAAGTACAGTCAAGGATGCAATACGTTGATTAAAACCCAAAAAGCAAATGTGCTAACCAGCGCAGCCGATTTGATTTATATTTTGAATTGGGATATAAAAAAGGAAGCTAAATCGGTTCAAAAACAACTCTTTGTAGCCTTGGATGAAGACGAACAAAAAATCTATGATTATCTTTTAAAAACAGGCAAAGAATTGCTTGATGTTATCGCGTTGCATTGTGATTTTCCTATTTATAAAATTTCGGGAATCTTATTAAATATGGAATTGAAAGGCGTGATTCGACCTTTGCCTGGGAAGTTGTTTGAGGCAATATGAGGTACGATTTACGATATTAGATATACGATTTACTATATGCAACGTAGATTCAAAAAATTTAACCACATAGAAACATAGATTGAAAATGCAAATAAAAAGAAGGGATAGAAACAACGCTATTTTTCACATAGAGCTATGTGAAAAGTAAAACGTCTATCTCAGTCTTTCAAAACTATTCTTTCTATGTATCTATGTGGTGAAAATAGTCATCATTTGTCGGGTTAACAACTACTTAATTAACTTGAAAACTAAATGGTGAAAATTTGTGGTAATCTGTGGAATTGGTGTTATTCCATTTTTTCGAAGCCTAATTTTGCTCTTACTTTTGCCAAAACACCATTAGCTACATTACTTGCTTTTTGTGCGCCTTTTCGAAGTAATTCGTCTACTTCAGGAAGGGTGTTCATGTAGTAATTGTATTGTGCTCTTTCGGTTTTGAATTTTTCAACAATCAATTCAAACAAAGCTTGTTTAGCGTGACCGTAACCGTAGTTTCCGCCTAAATAATTGGCTTTCATGGTTTCGATTTCACTTTCAGAAGCTAAGAGTTTGTATATAGCAAAGGCGTTGCAAGTATCTGGATTTTTAGGATCTTCTAGCGGTGTGCTGTCGGTTTCTATACTCATAATTTGCTTTCGCAAAGCTTTGTCGTCTAAGAAAATATTGATGACATTATTGGCTGATTTACTCATTTTTCCACCATTGGTACCCGGAATAAGCATACTGTCTTCTTGGATTTTGGCTTCAGGAATAACAAAGGTTTCCCCCATTTGGTGGTTGAAACGAGAAGCCACATCGCGAGTTATTTCCAAATGTTGCAATTGATCTTTTCCCACAGGTACAAACTCAGCATCATACAACAAAATATCAGCAGCCATTAACATAGGATACGAAAACAATCCTGCGTTCACATCGTCTAAACGATCCGATTTGTCTTTGAAAGAGTGTGCCAAAGTCAAGCGTTGGAACGGAAAAAAACAACTCAAATACCAAGACAATTCAGCTGTTTGAGGCACATCCGACTGTCTATAAAACACCACCTTGTCCACATTTAATCCACAAGCTAACCAAGCTGCCGCCGTGCTATAGGTATTAGCACGTAAGGTTTCGCCGTTTTTGATTTGGGTAACCGAATGCAAATCAGCAATGAAGAGAAACGATTCATTTGCTGGATTGTTAGACAATTCAATTGCAGGAATAATTGCGCCTAATAAGTTTCCTAAATGGGGAGTTCCTGTACTTTGAACCCCGGTAAGTATTTTTGCCATTGTTGTTTTTTCTTGTACGCAAATTTCGCAAAGTTTGCGGCATTTTCATAAGCTTTCGGTTCTTTTTTTAAATTAATGAAAATTAATTTAAAACTGATTTACTCGAAACCACCTCAGATTCGATTTTAACCCACAAAAAAAGGCCTAATTGCTTAGACCTTTTTGATAGTAGTGCGAATGAACTATTTTGCTACATAACTATTATTTTCCGGTTTCACATCTGCCATTAAACCACTTGGGTCAAGGGAGATTTTTTTGATGCTCGATTTCGGTTTCGCAATGTTCAATTCATAAGTAGGGTAGGCCCAAGCCCAATCGTTTAACACCGTTCTTTTAACAGCAGGTGTTGGGTTTTCTTTTTCAAAACTCATCATACGCAACGGTATGTAAAAGCTTTCTGAAGTTCCGTCAGTATATTCAACTAACACGTCCATTGGCATTGGCATTCTTCCAATTCGCTCTATAGTTATCAAAGTTGTTGCAGCATTTTCTTTTACCTCTTTAATACCGTAATCAATCGTATTGGTTGTTGCTGTCCAATCCGTTAAATACCAATCTAAATTAGCGCCTGTAACTCTTTCAGCAGTGCGTTTTATGTCGTTAGGTGTAGGGTGTTTGAATTTGAAATCAGCATAGTATTTTTTCAAAGTTTTTAGCAAATTTTCTTTTCCAATCAAATACATCAATTGTGTTAAGAACAATTCACCTTTGCTATACGAAGTGATGCTGTATACGCGGTTTTCGTCAAAACGATCAGCGTGGGTGCTTTGAGGTAATTCTTTTCCGGAATTGGCCATCCAAAAATACCCTTTATAAGCTCCACTAAAAGGGTTTTCTACTTTTGTTTCTGCAATTTCATTCAATCCATAATCTTCTAAGAAAGAAGTAAATCCTTCGTCCATCCAACCGTGTTTCGATTCGTTAGACGCTAGAACGTGTTGGAACCAAGAATGTGCCATTTCGTGAGCGGTTACACCAAGTAAACCATCCCAATCTCCTTGACCTAAAATCAACGTACACATAGCATATTCCATTCCGCCATCGCCCCCTTGAATCACAGAATATTGTTTGTACGGATAATTCCCAACGGTTTTGTTGTACACTTCCATCAACTGAACTGTTTTTGGCTGAAGATTTTTCCAGTTTTGAATGTATTTTGGATTGTTTTTGTACAAAAAGTGTAGGTCTACATCATTAGGTCCTTTCACTACATCGTGAATATAATCTTTGTCTGCAGCCCAAGTAAAATCGTGTACCATTGGCGCAATAAAGTGCCAAGTAAGTGTTTTGTTTTTCTTTGGATGAACCACCGTAATTCCGGCATCTTGGTAACCGTGACCAATTTCGTTTTTGTTTTGCAAATAGCCCGAACCTCCTAAAATATAGTTGGAATCAATGCTGATTTTTACATCAAAATCCCCCCAAACACCGTGAAATTCTCTAGCGATGTAAGGATTGGCGTGCCAACCTTCAAAATCAAATTCGGCTAATTTAGGATACCATTGCGCCATAGATAATTCAACGCCTTCGGCATTATTTCTTCCAGAACGACGAATTTGAACCGGAACTTGACCGTCAAAATTAAGGCTGAAAGTAGTTTTTGAATTTGGTAAAATAGGTTTTGCCAAAGTCACTTCTAATATTGTTCCCACTTCTTTTGTAAAAGCTGTTTGCCCATCTTGTTTGAAATTAGAAACGTGTAAATAGCCAATTTCATTTGGTTTCAAATTTTTGATTCGGCTTTCTTTAACTTCTGTATCGCCCACTTTTATTTTATGAACCATTCTACCGTCTGGATCTTTAATACTTTGGATACGCGCATCCATTTCGCTTCCAGGCTGAAAGGCATTATTGAACAAATGATAATACACTTTTCGTAAAGTGTCTGGCGAATTATTGGTATATACCAATTCTTGTTTTCCTTTGTATTGATAGGATTTCACATCCATTTTCACGTCCATTTTATAATCAACGTGTTGTTGCCAATAGGAAGCGTTTTGCGCTATTCCAGCTAATCCAAAAGAAAAAGTAGCGATTAAAAAGAGGTTCTTCATGGTTTAAAATAAAAAAGGAAGGGCAAAAGCCCTTCCAAGTTAGTATTATTTTTCGATTATTTTTTTGACATTTTTTCAGCCATTTGTAACGCATTAAAAGCATTTACAATCTTCCCTGATTTAGAAAGCGCAGAAAACGGACGCGTATCAGAAGCTTTTCCTCCTACGATTACATTATTATCTAAAGCCACCCCTGAATCCATTAAAATGTGTTTCACTTGCTTAGCAGTTAATTTAGGATAATGAGAACGAATCAAAGCAGCAACACCAGCTACATTTGGAGCCGCCATCGAAGTGCCTTGTAAAAAACTGTAGGTGTTTTTTGGAGTAGTAGCATAAATTTTAACCCCTGGAGCAAAAACGTCCACATTTATTTTTCCAATATTAGAAAAACGAGCAACTACTTTGTCTCCAGTTTCAAAATTCAATGCACCAACGGTAATAAAATTATCAGCAAACTCAGTTAGCTTATCGTCTGAATCGTTAGGGAAATTATCGTTATAATCGATGTCTTTGGCATCATTTCCAGCAGCGTGAACAATTAAAACGTCTTTTTTCTCTGCATATTTAATAGCATCGTACACCCATTGTTTTTGAGGAGAAAATGCTTTTCCGAAACTTCCATTAATTACTTTTGCGCCATTATCTACCGCATAACGAATTCCCAACGCAATATCTTTGTCATATTCGTCTCCGTCTGGAACGGCACGAACAGTTAAAATTTGAACATTATTAGCAATTCCATCACCCCCTAAATTGTTGTTACGTACTTGAGCTACTATTCCCGCAACGTGAGTTCCGTGACGCGCTTCCTCTTTGTCTGGCCCAATAACATTGTTGTTTCCGTATTTAGTTTTGGTAATATCGTTTGGATTATCTCCTAGTACTTTTCGGTAATCTGTTTTAAGATTGTCTCCGTTTAACAAAGCCAAGAAACCATCTAATTGTTTTTGCACAACATCTTTCAATTCTGTCATTGACATTCCGTAAGAAAGAATACGTTGCATGTCTGATTTACTTTTTAAAATAGCCGGATCTTCTGATGTTATAGCATTAACTTCCTCGACGGTATAAGTTGTTTTTCCTAATACTTTACTAATTGTAACCTGACTTTCAGCAAGGGTTACTAACATTTGCTCTAAACGGGTTTTACCTTGAGCCGCTTCAGCTACTTTTTTGTCATTCATTGCTTTGGCAGCCAAATATGTTTTTTCATCAACTAACGATTTGTATTTGATTATACGTTCGTATTCGACATTTTCTTTGGTAATGTCCCCTAAAAAATTCCATCCGTGAATATCGTCGATGTATCCGTTTTTGTCATCGTCAATTCCGTTGCCAGGAATCTCTTTTTTATTGGTCCAAACCACTGATTTTAAATCATCATGCTCAATGTCAACTCCAGAATCAACAATTCCTACAATTACAGGAACTCCTTTTTTTCCTTTTAATAATTCGGCATACGCTTTGTCAACGCTCATTCCAGGAATAGTGTCTTTGGCTAGATCCAAATGACTCCATCGATTCATTTCGACTTCTGTTAGTTTCGCTTTTTTAGTTAAAGTTTGTGCAGTTGTCGAAAGCGATAAACCTGCCATCACAACAAGTGATAAAAAAGAAATAGTATGTTTTTTCATGGTGTAAATTTTATTAATTATTCAAAAATACTTTTAATTATTAGATAGTAATGCAATGCTTAAATTTATTTTAACAATTCTTCAGCAGAAAACACATCTTTTAAACGCACCCCTTTTTCGGTTTTTTCTACGGTGATGATTTCGTTGTGCGCATCATGTTCTAAAAACAAATAGAAATTGTTCTCTGCCGCCATGTTCATGAATTTTGTTTTTTCCGGCATGGTTAATAGTGGTCGGGTGTCGTAACCCATTACATAAGGAATTGGAATATGGCCAGCCGTAGCCAATAAATCGGCACAAAAAACAATCGTTTTGTCTTGGTATTGGATGTGCGGGATCATTTGCTTTTCGGTGTGCCCATCCACAAATAAAATTCCAAAGCCCAGGTCCGATTTCGATAAGAAATCGCTTTCCGGTCTTTGAATAAAACGCAGTTGTCCGCTTTCTTGCATGGGTATAATGTTCTCTTTCAAGAACGAGGCTTTTTCTCTCACATTGGGTTCAGTTGCCCATTGCCAATGGTTTTCATTGCTCCAAAAAGTCGCGTTTTTAAAAGCAGGTTCATAGCCCGTTTTATCTTTATTCCATTGAATGCTTCCTCCACAATGGTCAAAATGCAAATGCGTCATAAACACATCGGTAATATCATCGCGATGAAAACCGTATTTTGCCAAAGATTTGTCTATCGAATGGTTTCCCCAAAGCGAATAATAGCCATAAAACTTTTCTGACTGTTTGTTTCCCATTCCGGTATCGATTAAAATCAAACGGTTTCCGTCTTCAATTAACAGACAACGTGCTGCAATATCAATTAAATTATTGTCGTCGGCAGGATTGGTTTTGTTCCAAATGGTTTTTGGCACCACACCAAACATAGCACCGCCATCGAGTTTAAAATTTCCGCTTTCTATTGGGTATAATTTCATAATTATAGATTGTTTATTTTGTAATTTAGCAACTCTTCCGCTATTGATTATTTTAATCGATTTTTTCTATTTCAATATTAGTTATAAAAATCTTAATTTTTATTTCAATTCTTTTAAAAGGTAGTATCTTTGGCGTTTATTTAGAAAAAATAAAAATAACAAATTTTTTGAATATGATAAAAGTTTCAGACACTGCTAGCAAAAAAATCATCAATATGATGGAAGAAGAAGGCTTTGATGCTTCTCAAGATTATGTTCGTGTAGGAGTTAAAAGCGGAGGATGTTCAGGCTTGTCTTATGAATTAAAATTTGACAAAGAGCTGACAGAAAACGATAAAGTTTTTGAAGATAACAAGGTGAAAATTGCTGTTGAAAAAAAATCATTTTTGTATTTAGCAGGAACGATTTTAGAATTTTCAGGGGGATTAAATGGAAAAGGATTTGTGTTTAACAATCCCAACGCAAGCAGAACTTGTGGTTGCGGGGAATCTTTTTCTTTATAAAACCATTCAATGGTTCCAACCCTTCTAAGGGTTAAACGATAAAAATTATGAGTAAATATACTGAAGACGATTTAAAAATTGAACTCGAAAATAAAGAGTACGAGTACGGATTTTATACTGAACTTGATTCGGAGACCTTTCCGATTGGGTTAAATGAGGATATTGTTCGCGCTATTTCTAAGAAAAAAGAGGAGCCACAATGGATGACCGATTGGCGAATTGAGGCGTTTCGTGCTTGGGAACAAATGGTAGAACCAGAATGGGCAAATGTTCACTACGAAAAACCCGATTTTCAAGCGATTTCGTATTATTCGGCGCCAAAAAAAGCGGATCCTAACAAAACGCTAGACGATGTAGATCCTGAACTTTTAGAGATGTACAAAAAGCTAGGTATTTCTGTTGATGAGCAAAAAATGATGAACAATGTAGCGATGGATATTGTGGTAGATTCTGTTTCAGTAGCCACGACTTTCAAGAAAACATTGGCCGAAAAAGGCATCATTTTTATGAGTATTTCTGAAGCCATTCGGGAATATCCTGAATTAGTTCAAAAACATTTAGGAACTGTAGTTCCACAAAAAGATAATTTTTATGCCGCTTTGAATTCAGCGGTATTCTCCGATGGTTCGTTTTGTTATATTCCAAAAGGTGTCAAATGTCCAATGGAATTATCGACTTATTTCCGAATCAATCAAGCAGGAACAGGTCAATTTGAAAGAACACTTTTGATTGCCGACGAAGGCAGTTATGTTTCGTATTTAGAAGGTTGTACAGCGCCAAGCCGTGACGAAAACCAATTGCACGCTGCCGTAGTGGAATTAATCGCCATGGAAGATGCCGAAATCAAATATTCTACGGTTCAAAACTGGTATCCTGGAAACAAAGAAGGAAAAGGTGGGGTTTATAACTTCGTAACCAAAAGAGGTTTGTGCGAGAAAAACGCTAAAATTTCTTGGACTCAAGTAGAAACTGGTTCAGCAATTACCTGGAAATATCCTTCAGTAGTGTTGAAAGGCGACAACTCAGTAGGCGAGTTTTATTCGATTGCCGTTACCAATAATTTCCAACAAGCCGATACTGGAACGAAAATGATTCACTTGGGTAAAAACACCAAATCGACTATTATTTCGAAAGGAATTTCGGCTGGAAAATCACAAAATAGTTACCGAGGATTAGTTCAAATTAGTCCGCGAGCAGATAACGCTCGTAACTTTTCTCAATGCGATTCGTTATTGATGGGAAATAGTTGTGGCGCTCATACGTTTCCGTATATCGAAAGCAAAAACCCAACAGCTAAAATAGAACACGAAGCCACAACGAGTAAAATTGGTGAAGACCAAGTGTTTTATTGTAATCAGCGTGGCATTCCAACCGAGAAAGCTATTGCCTTAATCGTAAACGGATTTAGCAAAGATGTATTGAACAAGTTGCCAATGGAATTTGCTGTTGAAGCACAAAAATTACTAGAAATTTCGCTTGAAGGAAGCGTGGGCTAATTTGAAAATGGGCTAATTTGAAAATTTGAAAATGGAAGTTAAAGAAAACGTAATTATTAAACTAACCTTTCAGTTTGCATTAGATATAATAAAATATTCTGAAGGGCTTCAGGAAGGTAAAAAGTTTGTAATTGCAAATCAACTTCTAAAATCAGGCACGTCGATTGGAGCCAATATTAGAGAAGCTCAAAATGCAGAAAGTAAAGCTGATTTTATTCATAAATTTAAAATTGCAGCCAAAGAAATAGAAGAAACAATTTACTGGTTAGAACTCTGTAAATTTTCAAATAATTATCCCAATGTGGACGATTTAATAGAACAAGTTAATAATATATCAAGAATAGTAAATAAAATAATAATTACGTCTAAACAAAAGTAATTTAGGAATTTCCAAATTTCCAAATTAACTAATTTCCAAATTAATTATGTTACAAATAAAAAACTTACACGCTTCAATTGGCGATAAAGAAATACTAAAAGGAATCAATCTTGAAGTAAAAGCAGGAGAAGTACACGCGATTATGGGGCCAAATGGTGCTGGTAAAAGTACCCTTTCTTCTATCATTGCTGGAAACGAAAATTATGAAGTTACAGATGGAGAAATCTTTTTGGATGGCGAAGACTTAGCCGACTTAGCTCCCGAAGAAAGAGCGCACCAAGGCGTTTTCTTGTCATTTCAATATCCAGTAGAAATTCCAGGTGTTTCGGTGACTAATTTCATCAAAACAGCTATTAACGAAAAGCGCAAAGCCAACGGTCAAGAGGAAATGCCAGCTAACGAAATGCTGAAATTGATTCGTGAAAAATCGGAATTATTAGAAATGGACAGAAAGTTCTTGTCGCGATCTTTAAACGAAGGTTTTTCGGGTGGAGAAAAGAAACGTAACGAGATTTTTCAAATGGCGATGTTAGAGCCTAAAATCGCTATTTTGGACGAAACGGACTCTGGTTTGGATATTGACGCATTACGAATTGTTGCCAATGGTGTAAATAAATTGAAAAACGAAAACAACGCGGTTTTAGTAATTACGCACTACCAACGTTTGTTAGACTATATTGTTCCTGATTTTGTTCACGTATTAATGGATGGAAAAATCGTAAAATCTGGTACTGCAGCTCTGGCTTTGGAACTAGAAGAAAAAGGATACGATTGGATTAAGGAAGAGTTGGTTTAAAATTTGTTTCAGGTTTAAAGTTTCAAGTTGCCTACTAAACAACTTTAAACTTTTAAACCTTAAACTTTAAACAATAATGAAAATGGAATTAAAAGAAAAATTACTATCGTCTTTTATGGCTTTTGAAGAGCGCGTGGATGTTCAAACCGAACTACACGACTTGCGTACTTTGGCTATAAAAAACTTTGAACATAAAGGTTTTCCAACTAAGAAAGACGAAGCTTGGAAATACACTTCTTTGAATGCAATTCTTAAAAAAGATTTTACTGTATTCCCAAAAAACGAATCTACTATTGAGTTCAAGGACGTAAAAAAATATTTTTTACATGAAATTGACACCTACAAATTGGTTTTTATAGATGGTGTTTTTGCCTCTAATTTGTCTTCTACCACTCACGAGGGAATTGATGTTTGTTTGATGTCTTCGGCATTGACCAAACCAAAATATAAAATGGTAATTGACTCCTATTTCAATCAAATTGCCAGCAAGGATGAAAGTTTGACTTCTTTGAATACGGCTTTCGCCAATGAAGGAGCTTACATTAACATCCCGAAAAGCAAAGTAGCCGATAAACCAATTGAGATCATGTATTTTTCTACTGGCTCAGAAACAGCGCTTTTGGCACAACCAAGAAATCTAATTGTTGTAGGCGAAAATTCTCATGTTCAAATTATCGAAAGACACCAATGTTTGAATGAAAATGCGGTTTTGACCAATTCGGTTACTGAAATTTTTGCTCAAAAACGCGCCATCGTGGATTATTATAAAATCCAAAATGATGAGTTGGAAGCCAACTTGATTGACAACACCTATGTGTCTCAAAAACAAGAAAGTCACGTTTCCGTTCAGACCTTTTCTTTTGGAGGAAATTTGACCAGAAACAACTTGAATTTCTATCAATTCGGCGAACGTTTGACAAGTACGTTGAACGGAATTACGATTATTGGTGATAAGCAACACGTAGATCATTATACCTTAGTACACCACGCGCAACCGAACTGTGAAAGCTTCCAAGATTACAAAGGGATCTTTTCTGATCGTTCTACAGGAGTGTTCAACGGAAAAGTATATGTGGAAAAAGAGGCGCAAAAAACGAATGCGTTCCAAAAAAGCAACAACATTTTGTTAAGCGATAAAGCCACGATCAATGCCAAACCACAATTGGAGATTTTTGCAGATGATGTAAAATGTTCTCACGGATGTACGGTAGGGCAATTAGACGAAACGGCTTTGTTTTATATGCAACAACGCGGTATTCCAAAGAAAGAAGCGAAAGCCTTATTGATGTATGCATTTTCAAATGCGGTTATTGAAAGCATTAAAATCCCGGAATTAAAAAACCGAATTACGACTATTATTGCTACTAAATTAGGGGTGAAGTTGGGGTTTGATTTGTAGAAAATGATAAATTAAAGAATATAAAAAGAGCGCAAGGTTTTATACTTTGCGCTCTTTTGTTTTTATTTTTTGATACTGCGAACAATTCCTCCCAGCAAACCATTAAAATCAAATTCCGGATCTTCTTTAAGTCCCATTCGAACGATAACTAAGTCGTGACTAGGGAAAATTGCCACCATTTGGCCTTGAAAACCGCTGGCGAAATACAAATCTTTTGGCGCATCAGGAAAACGTCCGCTAGCATTGAGCCAAAATTGACCTCCATAACGTCCGTTTGAAGTGTTGGTTGGTGTGGCAACATATTTTGCCCAACTCGGCTTAAAAAGCTGCTCTCCGTTCCAATTTCCTCGATGTAAATACAACAATCCAAACTTCGCCCAATCGCGCGTGGTTGCCCATCCATAAGACGAACCCACATAATTGCCTGCCATATCGGTTTCCACCAACATCGAGTGCATCCCAATTTTATCAATCAAAGCTGCATACCAAAAATCAAGGTATTCTTGATGGGTTTTGAATTGTTTTCTCAAAATTCCCGAAAGCAAATTAGTCGTTCCTGACGAATAGTTCCAATGCGTATTGGGTTGGAAAGCCAATGGTTTTTCGAGTTGCGAACGTGTCATGTCTACGGCCTGAAAAAGCATTTTAGTCACATCGGATATAGCTCCATAATCTTCTTCCCATTCTAAACCCGAGTTCATGTGTAATAAATCGTTGGTAGTGATTTTTTTGCGCTCATCATTAGCCCATTCTGCAATAGGAGCGGGTTGAAAGATGTTAAAACTCCTTTGTTTTTCGAGGATTCCAAATAAGGTTGCGGTAATACTTTTGGTCATGGACCAACCTAATATTTTACTGTTTTTTGTAAATCCTGTATCGTATTTCTCGGCAATAATTTTGTCTTTGTAAATCACAATTACAGAACGGGTTCGTTTGTTTTTTTGACCCTTTTTATCAAAAGCATTGATAACTGTGCGGTTCAATTGGTCGTAATCAATGTTAGAAAACAGGGTGTCTTTTTGTTCGGTATCGCCATAAGGATAAACTAAGTTGGCTTTTGATTGATCTCTTTTCGGTACCAAAAACGGTTTTGAAGTATCAAAATCATCGTTGATTAGTGTAGCACCCAAACCTTCACGATAGATGGCTTTGCGTTCTTTCAAGCCTTTAACAGAGGCTGTTGCAAAAAGCCCAGCTTCGTCGATTGTATTTTGGGCCAAATCGATGAGGTCAATATCGTTGTCGCCTTGTTCAATCATTTGTTGCGAACGATGGTCGATAAAATGTCCAGAGGCAATGCTTTTTGCCGAAAAACCAGAGATTAAATCGAGTTTTGGATAGGTGGTAAACCCAAAATACAACAGCCCAATAACTGCTGCAATACCAATCAATTGAAGTAATTTTTTCATTTGTAGTGATTTGAAATTGATGCAATTTAGTAAATAATAAACACAGATTTTACGTATTGAAACAATTTCAAAATCATAACTGTGATAATTTAGTGATTTGTGTTGAGCAAAACTTTAATTTTATTAACATCTGTTTGGTAAAAATCCACTTCAATTTTATTACTTTTGTATTTAGAAAAATTCTAAATAAATGTTTGACATTCAAAAAATAAGAGCCGATTTCCCGATACTTTCAAGACAAGTGAATGGGAAACCTTTGGTGTATTTTGACAACGGGGCGACTACTCAAAAACCGCAAGTGGTGATTGATGCGATTGCGACTTATTATCAGGAAATCAATGCGAATATTCATCGTGGTGTGCATACGTTGAGTCAGTTAGCCACGGATGCCTACGAAGCGTCTCGAACTAAAATTCAAAACCACATCAACGCCCAATTTGCTCACGAAGTACTTTTCACTTCAGGAACGACGCATAGTGTGAATTTGGTTGCCAATGGATTTGCTTCGCTTTTGAAAGCAGGTGATGAGGTGCTGGTTTCGGCTTTGGAACACCATAGTAATATTGTGCCTTGGCAAATGTTGTGCGAAAGAACCGGCGCTGTTTTGAAAGTCATTCCGATGAATGAAAAAGGCGAATTAGTGATGGAGAAGTTCGACCAATTGCTTTCGGATAAAACGAAAATTGTAACGGTAAATCATATTTCGAATGCCTTGGGAACGATTAACCCAATCAAATATATGATTGACAAAGCGCATCAATTTGGCGCTGCCGTTTTCATTGATGGCGCACAAGCCGTTCCGCATTTGAAACCCAATGTGCAAGAATTGGATTGTGATTTTTATGCTTTTTCAGGACATAAATTGTGTGGACCAACAGGAACCGGAATTTTGTACGGAAAAGAAGCGTGGTTGAATAAATTGCCGCCCTATCAAGGTGGTGGCGAAATGATTAAGGAAGTGACTTTTGAGAAAACAACTTATGCCGAATTGCCGCATAAATTTGAAGCTGGAACGCCTAATATTGCCGGTGGAATTGTGTTAGGAACCGCGGTTGATTATATGAATTCAGTTGGGTTTGAGAACATTCAAAAACAAGAAACAGAATTACTAAATTACGCAACGGAACAACTTTTAGCTATTGAAGGATTGAAAATATATGGAACAGCTGACGCGAAAACCTCGGTGATTTCATTTAATATTGATGGCATTCATCCGTATGATATTGGAACGATCGTGGATAAATTAGGCATTGCGGTTCGCACAGGACACCATTGCGCACAACCGATTATGAATTTCTTTGAGATTCCAGGGACCATTCGTGCTTCGTTTGCGTTTTATAACACTAAAGAAGAGATTGACGTGATGGTTGAGGCGGTGAAGAAAGCTAAAATGATGCTATTTTAAAATGAAAAAGAGTATTGTTTTGTTGTTGAGTATTTTAGTTTTTGCAGGATGTGCAGGACAAAAAAGAACCGCCCAAAACGAAATTAAAATAGAATACAAAGCCTATTCAAGAGGGTTTTATCAGTTGATAACAATAGAAAACCAAATGGTTTTTGTAACCAAAAGTAGAGAAGACAAACCAGTTGCATTTCGACTTTCGAATACGAATTGGAAAAGTTTACAATTGATGGTTCAAGAATTGGATGAGGCATTGCTCCATAATTGGAAAGCCCCAACCGAAAAGCGATTGTTTGATGGTGCAGCGATTGCTAGTTTGAAAATAACAAAACAAGGGAAAACATTTGAATCTCAAAGTTTTGATCACGGTTATCCGCCAGTAGAAATAGAAAAAGTAGTAAATAAAATGCTTTCTTTTGTGAAGTAAAAAGCAAAGATTAATATGACAATTAAAGAAATACAAGACGAGATAGTAGACGAGTTCTCGATGTTTGACGACTGGATGCAGCGTTACGAATACATCATTGAGCTAGGTAAAAACTTACCGTTAATCAAAGAAGAATTCAAAACGGAAGAGAATATCATCAAAGGCTGCCAGTCTAAAGTGTGGCTACAAGGCGAACAACAGGGAGACCTTATTGCTTTTACAGCAGACAGCGACGCTATATTAACCAAGGGCATTATTGCCATTTTGATTCGGGTTTTTTCAAATCAAAAGCCAGCGGATATTTTGGAAGCCAATATGGATTTTATAGACGCCATTGGATTAAAAGAGCATTTGTCACCTACTCGCGCTAACGGACTCGTTTCAATGATAAAAAATATAAAAATGTATGCCTTGGCATTCAACTCAAAAAACTAAATAGTATGACACAAGAAATAGACACTAACGAATTAGGAGAAGCGATTGTAAAAAAATTAAAGACGATTTACGATCCTGAAATTCCAGTTGATATTTACGAACTTGGATTGATTTATGATGTAATGGTAAATACCGATTACGAAGTGAAAATCTTAATGACCTTAACCTCTCCTAACTGTCCTGTAGCCGAAAGTTTACCAAGGGAAGTTGAAGAAAAAGTGAAGTCAATTGAAAACGTTAAATCGGCGGATGTAGAGATTACATTTGATCCCCCATGGAGCAAAGACTTGATGAGCGAAGAAGCAAAACTAGAGCTGGGAATGCTTTAGTAAATGAGTGTTCTGTAATCAGTTTTTAGTGTTCAGTTAAATACTAAACAATAAATTCATCATGGAAGAAATAGTAAACAAAGTAGCCCAGAGTTCTTTGATGGTATTCGATTTAGAAGATTACTATCCAGATGATCATGTGGTTGATTTAGATGTCTCGCAATGGTTAGCCGAAGGGTTTATCCTGAGAGAAACCGATTTTAGAACGCAATTAAAAGAGTACGATTGGTCTCCATTTGAAGATAAATATGTAGCTTTATACTGTTCGACTGACGCTATTTTGCCTGCTTGGGCATTTGCTTTAGTATCGGTTCATTTAACTCCATTTGCTTTAAAAATCATTCACGGAACCAAAGAATTAGCTATTATTGAATGGTATCAAGACATTTTAAACAAACTCGACTACACTGATTATTTTCAAAATCCTGTTATTTTAAAAGGCTGTTCCAAAAAAGCAGTTCCCAATCAAGTATATACCTTGGCAATTCAAAAATTAATTAAAGTTGCTAAAAGCGTTATGTTTGGCGAAGCTTGTTCAGCAGTACCGCTCTATAAAGCAAAAAAATAAACAGCTGTGTTTTATAATACCCAAAAGCCCTTTTGATTTTTCAAAAGGGCTTTGTTTTTTATTCTTCTTTTTCGATTGCGTCTTTGTAATCGGGATACAAGAATTTATTGTACGGAAAACGCGTAATGTGTATTTGTCTAACCGCTTCATACACTCGTTCTCTAAATTCTTCGAAGTTTTCTTTTTGTGTAGCCGAAATAAACAAAGCATTCTGGTCGCCTAAACGACTCATCCAGGTTGATTTCCATTCCTCTAAAGTATAATGGCGTGTTGTTTTTTCAGTGATTAAATCGTCTTCGTCAATGGTCAAATGTTGGTACGAATCAATTTTGTTGAACACCATAATCACCGGTTTGTCATTGGCTTTGATGTCTTGCAAAATTTGGTTTACGGCTTCAATATGATCCTCAAAATCGGGATGGGAAATATCCACAATATGCAACAATAAATCTGCCTCACGTACCTCATCAAGCGTACTCTTGAACGAATCTACCAATTGCGTAGGCAATTTTCGAATAAATCCTACCGTATCCGAAAGCAAGAAAGGTAAATTTTTGATTACTACTTTACGAACGGTGGTGTCCAAAGTGGCAAACAATTTATTTTCTACAAAAACTTCACTTTTTCCAACAGCATTCATCAAAGTGGATTTCCCCACATTGGTATATCCTACCAAAGCCACACGCACCATAGCGCCACGATTACTTCGTTGAACGCCCATTTGTTTGTCAATGGTTTTGATTTTGTCTTTCAAAAGGGAAATTCGGTCACGAACAATACGTCGATCCGTTTCAATTTCGGTCTCTCCAGGCCCACGCATTCCGATACCTCCTTTTTGACGTTCCAAGTGTGTCCAAAGTCCCGACAAACGAGGCAGTAAATAAATACATTGCGCCAATTCTACTTGAGTTCTGGCATAAGAAGTTTCGGCTCTTTGAGCAAAAATGTCTAAGATTAAATTGGTTCGATCTAGAATTTTGCAATCAATAATCTTAGAAATATTTTTTTGTTGTGAAGGCGTTAATTCGTCGTCAAAAATAACGGTTGAAATTTCGTTTTCTTTGACATACAAATTGATTTCGTCTATTTTTCCAGTGCCTAAAAAAGTTTTTGGATTGGGTTTGTCCATTTTTTGCCAAAAACGCTTTACCACTTGGCCTCCTGCTGTAAAAGTTAGAAATTCTAATTCATCCAAATATTCTCTTAACTTTTCTTCGGATTGATTTTGAGTAACTATTCCAACTATAGCGGTTTTTTCGAAATTTAATACTTCTTTTTCTAGCATAATATTGAATAAGCTACAAATTTAGGCAATTGCTTTTACTTCTCCCCATAAATCTGAACATCGTCAATTTGGAATGCTCCATCTAAAGCCAAATTTCTTCCTTCGCCCCTATAACGAAAACCAATATTTATTTTTCCTTTAAATGAAGACAAATCAATTCCTCCCGATCCCACAAATTGGTACCAAGGCGTTGATTGGGTTGGTAGTTTTGCTTTGATCGGAATCCAGGTAGCTGACGCAACATTCGTTCCGTTAAAATTTGAGGACACAAAAACTTCCAGTGAATTTAAAGGTGAATCTAAATCTAGGTTGTGTTGTGCGGCTCTAAAGGTTAAAATTTCATTGGTATGAATGTCCATATCAATTTTTGGGGAGATTAACCAGCCCACATTGAGTGCCACTCTAGTTCCACTAATCGCATATTCGGCACAACCATTCCCCGAAAAAACAGATCCTTTCCAAAACAGACTTCCGTTTTGAACGATGTTTGCCCAACCTGGTAGATTTACATTTACATTGTCTGTAACGCTTTCGAAATTTTCAGAAAAAAAAGGAACGTTCCTTTTGCCCGACATTGAAATGTCTTTGTCTGATCTTGGTAGTAATTGATAAGTAGAACCAAATTTAGTTAGGATTCCCTTTACTTTTCCGCTTCCCGATGGAACTTTGTTGGCAGAAAAATTGGCAAAACTACTAGTTCTGAAAACCAATTTATTTCCAAATCGATCTTCTAGAAGCCAATTTGTAGCGCCACCAACATCATTGGTGCTTTCATAAAAATTTCTACCGATAGCCTCTTGTGTAAATTGCACATCGGAGACTTCTACTAAAGTATTTAATAATAAGTCGTTTTCTATTTCGGTTAATGAAATTGTACGAGTTAATTCGGATTCTTTCAAAGTAGTGCACGAGACATGAAGTACTTTTTTATAATCATTTTGAGAAAGGCGACCTACACCCCCTTCATTAAATGAGTTTACAAAAAGAGTTCCAATTCGTAACCCACCATAAAACAGATCGGTATATTGATCTTGAAGCTTGACATAGACTTTGCTCCCTAGTCTAAAATCGATGTAAGTATTATTAACATCGATGGGCACACTAAATCCAATAGCTGGTTGTGTGGCCGTGGCTAAAGTTTGAAAAGAAATGGTCTTGAAAAAATTTCCAAATTCATCAGTTGAAACCACGTAGGCTTCAATTACATCGTTGAATTTGTATTGAGTAACCAAACCGCTAGCGGTATTTCGAATGTCTTCTACGCGCTTATTCACCACCAAATCGGGCTGGTTACATTCTATTGAAGGAAGGGCTATTTCATCTTTTACACAACTTGTTGCTGAAAAGAAAAGGAATACTAAAACAATACGATTTAAGTCAAATGATTTCATACTAATTTGGGATTTATAAATTGAAAGCTAAGCTAACGAAGTAGGTTCTTCCGTAGCCATAAAAATACCTGTTGCCAAAGTTGGGTGTTCCGTTGGAAACATCCTGATCTCGCTGCCTAAAGTTAGCATTACGGGCTTGTTCGAACCCTCCTGTTTTAAATGTTGTATTCAATACGTTATTAATACTACAAAATAGATTCAGATTTTTTTTCATCACTTTCCAGGATTTACCACCAACTAAATTTAGGAGCATTACTGGGGGTAATTCTTCTTGTTTGAGAAGGGTTTTTCCTCGATCTAAAGTGGCTTCTGGAAACGGAAATCCGCTGACGGGATTGGTAAAAAAAATGGAAGTGCGCGCAATAGGTGAAATATCAACATATCGATCTGCCAGATAATTAGCATTAGCACTAATCCACCAGTATTTAGGATTTCTGTATTCTAAACCCACAGAATAGGCTTGTTGTGGCATGCCCGCTTGACGATAATTTTTGAGTGCAGCAGTGCCAAAATCAAAAACTGGCAACCTGTTTTCTGCAGAGGCTTTGGCATCGTTTGTAATCGTTACATTGGGATTGCTATTATAAATATATTCTCCAAAACCGGCCGCTAAAGTAGTTTTTAATGTTGGATCAATTTGGTATTCAAAACTCAGTTCAGTTCCCCAATTTTTTTTATCCAATTGTGTTAATGTTTGGCTCACAAACGCATTGGTACTATTGTTTCCAGCTCCGTTATCAAAAATCCCTTCGGCATAGAAAAAGGAGTTTTCGGTGCTCCCAGTAATTTCATTATAAAAACTAGAAAATCGCAATTTTAATTTTGGCGAACGATACACATAACTAGCATCTATACTGTTATTGTTTTCATTACTTATTTGGTCTACAATGTTGTTATTTAGTCTTGAGTTAGGAAAAACAGACCTTAAATTAGGGGCTTTAGTAGCAAAGTATCCATTGAGTAGCACTAATTGTTTTCCAGAAATTTTTACTACGAGACCTCCTTTAAACCCATAATTTTCAAATTGGACGTTGGCGCTTTTACCAAAAGAAGTAGTGGGGTAGAGGCCGTTTTTGTAAAATCCTTCTCGTTGGAAATTGGTAGTTGAAAATTCGTGAGCTAAATAAAAATCAATTTTTTTATATTGAAATTGAAATTGCGTGAATCCTTCCAATTCTTTCACGAGAAACGAGTAATTATAACCATACTGATCACCAACCCGAATTTGTCTATTTGGGTGGTTTAAATCAGATTGAGCCTGATCTCCTCTATAAAAAGGGTCAATATCCTCAAAATAGCTTCCGCCAAGTAAGTCTACTACGTTTTGGTAGTTGTGAGAATACAGCTGATTATACGATACATTGGAATTGAAATGAATATGATCGGTTATTTTTGAGTGCAACTGAGAGTTTAGCGCTACCGTTGTATCATCTGTTCGATCCTCAAACAAGATATATTTACTTTTTCCAGGCTCATAACCCGTTATTTTTCCATTCGAATTGGTAACAGGGTTTTGATTGGCTTTGTAGATTGCCCCCCAATCGATTTGCTGCTGAGATAAAAACGCGAGTTTATTTAATTCGGCATTCGCTAAGTCAGGAGTAAACGCACCCGAAAACTCCCCCTCATCTCGGGCATATAAAGAACTGAAGAAGCTTGGCATTTTTCTATAATAAGAGGGATCGGGGCTGTTTGCTTTTTGAAAATCGATATTGGTATTACTTATTTTTCCAAACTGAAATAAGGCACCAAGATTTAAGGTGGTTTTATCATTTATTTTAAAATAATCATTCAATATAAAAACGGGTTCTTCTACTTTTTTGATTCGGGAATTGCGTTTTTGCCCATTAAAGAAACCCCAATACGAATTGTATCTTGTTGAGGTTAAGTTCGTAACCTCATCTGTGTTTGGTGAATTTTTCCCGCGAGAATTTGGAGTGTAAAAGGCAGTGAAATTCAGGGAGTTCCGATCGCTTAGTTTCTTTTCAACACTTATAAAAAATGAATTTGCGTCATAGTTAGTTCCTTCAAAATACCCTTCTCCGGCATATCTTTTTCCTGCAGAAATCACAAACGCCCATCCGTTTTCATTCATTCCAGAGGCGTAGGTTACCATAGTTCTCCATTGGTAGTTCGTGTTGGTTCCAGAAAATGAGATTCTTGTTCCCTTTCTATATTGGCTAGCTTGCGTACTTATATTTTGTGTAGCCAAGAGATCGCCAAAACTAAAATCAGAAGGGTTGGTTCCAATTGAAATTTCCTGATTTCGTAACACATCATTGATCCCGCCCCAATTACTCCATTGTGGCCTTCCATCAAAAAATTTGTTCATTTTAATACCGTTCATCATTAGAACAGCATATTTGCTATCCAAGCCACGAATTCTGTACCGGCTTGTTCCCCAATTGAATGCCGCTGCCTGTTGGTAGGCATCTCGCGTAGCTTGAAGTAGACCTGAACTGCTTTCGTTACCTCCGCTATCATCATTTAAATCGCTGTCTAAAAGGGCAATATTGCCAGCTTCTTTTTCGATTTCATCGTTTTCCTCAAGAGGGATTATTCCTAGATCAAACGACTTGCCAGGCAGCAAAACGACTTTGATTAATTTGTCTTGATAGCCATTAGAATGAATTAAAATCAATTGATTATTTTGAAGTTGAGTTACCAATCGGAACTTTCCATCAGAAGAGGTTAATTGCATTTCGTTAGTGTTTTGGATACTAACAGCAACAGAGTTTAATGGAAATTGAGATTTTTTATCAATAATTTTACCTAAAAGAATGCTTTCTTTTTGAGCAAAAAGCGAGACGCAATTACATAGAAATAATAGACATAGGAAATGGGTTTTCATACAATTTGGGATTAAAATGAAAAGGGGGATTTTCAAAACAATAATGGGTGTATTGTTTTGAAAAGTAACGATAATAAAGGTTGTTTTTGGAAAAAACGAATTGGCTTTGTGGCATTTAAACCTATTCATTGGTTAAAAATAGTAATTTTTTTTGTTGCTTTAATTTTTTTTTTGGAATTTTTTTTTGCCACGAAGGCTCGAAAGCGCAAAATGTTTCTAACGATTAAGTTAATTAAGAATCTTTGGACTTCTCTAATTTATGACATCTATGTTCCAAATCGTCCTTCGTATGTCGTAAATCGTCCTTCTAAAACCTATTCCGCAGTAGAAATCTTAGACACCATAAACGAAATAAGAACGCCAAAAACCCCGATAAAAGCAAAAGAAAATTGCAATCCGAATGCCTCAGCGATGTAGCCAATAATGGGTGGACCCATTAAAAACCCCAAGAAACTAACGCTTGAAACCGCTGTTAAAGCTTCGCCTGTTGGTATTTCAGGATGTTTTCCAGCGATGCTATACAAAGTAGGAATAATGGTCGAAACTCCTAGCCCAACAAACATAAAAGCAATGGTACACGGAATAATATAAGGGAAAAAGACAGCCGTAAAAAGACCGCTCGAAATCACCACGCCACTGATTTGCATCACCCTTTTTCGACCAAATTTTTGAATGAAACGATCGCCAAAAAAACGACCGCTTGCCATCATAATCATAAAGGAAGTATAGCCCAAAATTACTAAAGGTCCAGGTGCTTTTACCACGTCTTTGAAATACACGCCGCTCCAGTCAAACATCACCCCTTCGCTTGCCATACAACAAAAACCGATGATGCCTAACCACAACAATAATCTATCGGGTTTTCTGAATCCTTTTTCTTTTTTGGGTTGTGGTTTTTCGACCGCTTTGATGAGGTATTTGATGTTGAACGAAATCAACGATAAAACGAGAATGCCAACACAAACAAAATGTTGGAAAGGCGTAAGTTCTAATGCCAACATTCCAAGTCCCACAAAAGCGCCAGTGAAACCCGCCAAACTCCACATACCGTGGAAAGACGACATAATTGTTCTTTTAAACAAACCTTCGGTATACACTCCTTGAGTGTTTACAGAAATATTTGACAAGTTGCCAAAAACACCAAAAAAGAACAATCCCAAAGCCAGTAACCAAGGGTTGGGTGCCAAACCTAAGTTAGTTAAACTAATTGCATACATGATAATGGCAAAAACCAAAGTACGGTGACTCCCGAAACGAGTGACTATCTTTCCCGAAAACGGCATCATTGCTAATTGGCCTACAGGAACAGCAAACAAGATAGAACCCAAAGTAGCTTCGCTAAGATGTAAACTGGTTTTAATATCGGGAATTCGGCTAGCCCATGACGCAAAACACAACCCCATTCCGAAGTAGAAAGAACCTACTCCTAACCGAATTCTATTCAAGTAAGATGCTTTGGCTTCGCGGTAGCTTTTCTTGTATTTTCCCTTGCCTTTGAATCGGCCTAAAAAGTTTAAATCTATCAAAATGCTGTCTTTAGGATTTCATTGTGTCAAAAATACAAAAACGGATTGTTCGAAAGTGATAAATCTGTAATGTCACTCAATTACAACGTTATTGTTTATAATTTTTTGCCACGGATTAAACGGATTATTGCGTCATTGCGAGGAGGGACGACGAAGCAATCTTTGTTTTTTCCACCACAGATTAACAGATTTTTATTTTCACTATTTTTAGAATTTCTTAAATCTGCGTTCTATGTAGTATATTGTATACAAAACACACCCCTAGCCCCTCTCGAGAGGGGAACGTGTAGCTTTCGCAAATCCTATATCGTAAATCTAACTTATTGTAATTACTTTTTGCTCAGTATTACTTTGGATCGCCGCTTCAATAATTTGCATCACGTTCGCGCCTTCTTGAGCGGTAACGGGTTCAGGTTGGTTTTGAGTTATAGATTGATACACGCCGTCAAAATAATCGTAATAATTCCCTTGAAGTGTCGGGATTTTTTCTCGAACGATTTCTCCGTTTAACTCGGTATGCAGCAAGCCTTCTTTGTCTTTGGGTTCGGTTCCCCAAGTCGTTAGATTGGGTTTTTTGCCTAATTTTAATTCGTCTTCTTGTACATCGCCACGGGGTTTTAAAAACGACCCTTTTTTGCCGTGTAACACAAATGCAGGATTAGCCTCGCGAACAAAAAATCCCGCTTTCAATCGGACTCTTTTATCTGAATAATACAACAAAATGTCAATGTAATCATCTACTACGGAATGTTCACGCGTGATGCGAATATCAGCAAAAACACCTTTTGGCATGCCAAACAGATACAAGGCCTGATCAATCAAATGAGGTCCTAAATCTTTCAAGATTCCAGCACCAGCATTGGCAGTTTCTTTGTGAACTTTTGGACTTAAAACAGGGTTGTAACGGTCAAAATGGAATTCGGCTTCTACGATTTCGCCCAGCTTATCATCAGCAAGTATCTTTTGAACGGTTTTGAAATCACTATCCCAGCGTCTGTTTTGAAACACGGCTAGTTTTAATCCTTTGGCTTTAGCCAAATCAGTCAATTCTTTTGCTTCGGCAAGGGTGGTGGTAAAGGCTTTTTCGACCACCGCATGTTTGCCTGCCAGCAATACTTTTTTGGCATATTCAAAATGTGTTCCTACTGGAGTATTCACTATAATGAGTTCAGCATCAGACTCTAAAACGGATTCTAAACTCGGATAACTAGTTACACTTGGATAATCTTCTTGGATTAATTTTTTGGTTCTTTCCCAAGAACCCAACAATTCAAATCCTGGGTGAAGCGCTATAAATGGGGCGTGAAACACTTTTCCAGACATGCCGTAAGAGAGTAATGCCGTTTTGATTTTTTGCATGATTTTTTGTTTTTGATGCGTATGCAAAATAACGATTTTTTTGCCGCAAAGGAGCGAAGTATTTTAAACCATTAAGAGATTTAGTTATTAAGATTTCTTCAATCTGTGTTCAACCTCGTAAATCGTATTTCGTATTTCGTAAATTGAAAACCATATAAGTCATATAAGGAAACAAAAGAAGGTCGCTTCGCTCAATAGAAGAACATATAAGATTTCCTGAATTTCCCACATCTGCATCCCACTTCGCACCTCGTAAATCGTACCTCGTAAATTGAATTAACAAACTTTTAGCAGCCACTACATTTTTATACTATTTGAAATAGAAAAGAAAAGTCTATTTTTGTGCATCGAAATACGAATTAAAACAACACCATGGATATTGTTATCAAGCTTTCTCAGTTTTTATTGAGTTTATCATTATTGATTATTTTACATGAACTAGGGCATTTTATACCTGCTAAAGCATTTAAAACCCGAGTAGAAAAATTCTACTTGTTTTTTGATGTTAAATTTTCGCTTTGGAAAAAGAAAATCGGAGAGACTCAATACGGAATTGGGTGGTTGCCACTGGGTGGTTATGTCAAAATTTCGGGCATGATCGACGAGAGTATGGACAAGGAGCAAATGGCTTTGCCTGCGCAACCTTGGGAGTTTCGTTCAAAACCGGCTTGGCAACGTTTGATAATTATGCTAGGGGGTGTAACGGTTAATTTTATTTTAGCCTTTGTTATTTACATTGGGATGACATTTGTTTACGGCGACATGTTCATCGCTACTAATGATCTAAAAGACGGGCTGTTGATTGAGAACCCAGTGATGCAAAAAGCAGGTTTCCAAACAGGAGATAAAATTGTAGCCATTGACGGCCAAAAGGTGTTGAAGTTTGACAATCAAATGAATGCTCAGATTTTAATGGCTAAACAGGTTTTGATTGAGCGAAATGGAGTACAGCAAACAATAACAATGCCGGTCGATTTTGTAGACCAATTGTCAAAATTAGAAAAAGGTCCGTTGGCAACAATCCGAATGCCGTTTGTGGTAGGGGCTGTCTCTGAAGAATCAAAAAACCAAACGTTACAACCTAAAGATGTTGTGTTGCGTTTGAACGAAGAACCTGCAAAATATTTTGACCAGGCAAAAACGATTTTAGAAAAGAATAAAAACAAGTTGATTGTAGCTGGAATTTTAAGAAATGACAAAGAAATGCAAGTTCCAGTTCAAGTGGACGGGGATGGGAAGTTGGGGGTACAATTAGCAGCTTTAGATTTGGCTTCTTTAGAAAAATTGGGATATTACAAAGTAAGTAAACAAGAGTTTGGTTTCTTGGAATCATTTTCTGTAGGTATTCAAAAAGGAGCCGATCAGTTAGTAGGTTATGGCAAACAATTGAAAATGATTTTTAACCCAGAAACCAAAGCCTACAAACAAGTGGGTGGATTTGCGGCTATTTTTAATATTTTTCCAAGTACTTGGAGCTGGGAAGTGTTTTGGAACATTACTGCACTGTTATCGATTATGCTTGGAGTCATGAATTTATTACCTATTCCTGCTTTGGACGGAGGACATGTGATGTTTTTGTTATACGAGATCATCAGCGGGAAGAAACCAAGCGATAAATTTTTAGAAAATGCTCAAATGGTTGGTTTTGTTTTACTTATCACATTGCTATTGTTTGCTAACGGAAATGATATTTATAAAGCCATTGTAGGCAAGTAAAAAAAATTGAAAATTTAGAGCAAATTATTTGCGAAAATCAAATTTTGCCCTATATTTGCACCGCTTTAAAAGTGAAATACACTTTTTTCTTAGCCCTGCTGAAATACACTTTTGACTGTTAATCAGAGTCCCGATAGCTATCGGGATTGGTTTAAGAAAATTAAGTTTATTTGTAATAAAAACAGATTACATTGGAGTTTTAATTAAAGAAATTTTAAAATAAACTTCATTTAAAATACGGTAACCTTTAGGTTATTCCTCCTTAGCTCAGTTGGTTAGAGCATCTGACTGTTAATCAGAGGGTCCTTGGTTCGAGCCCAAGAGGGGGAGCAAAAGTCCAGCAGTAATGCTGGACTTTTTTGTTTTTAATACTATGGAAAATATTGTTTACATTTTACATTCAAAACAATTAGGTAAATACTACATTGGATTTACCAAAAACCTCGATTTGCGTTTGGATTTTCATCAAAATGATATCCAAACAAGAAAATTCACCTACAAAGCTGATGATTGGGATTTGATTTTCACCATTGAATGTAAGTCAAAGGAGCAAGGCTTGTCTATTGAGAAGCATATAAAAGCAATGAAAAGTAGAGTTTACGTTCAAAATTTGATGAAATATCCCGAAATGACAATTAAACTTTTAAAAAAATATAGCGACACATCGGACTGTTAATCATAGTTCCGATAGCTAACGGAATTGGTTCGAGCCAATGTTTTAAACGATAGCTATTGGTAAGGGGAGCAAAAAGCAAAAAGCCTTTACAGCAATGTAAGGGCTTTTTTTATGTCAAGTAACTTTGCAAACATAATTATTCAATCTAATATCTTGGCAGTGATCTGGCACTAATTGGTTATTATACTTTTAATTTTTTAGAGATTTTATAATTAACCTCGATTGGTACAAATAAATAAGAAATCATAAAATATGACATAAAGGTTATTTTAAAAATTAACTTCCCACAAGGTTTCAAAAGTTGCTCTATAAAATTTCTAAATTATTTTAATAACATTTTGTGTTTGTACATTTTATTACCACTTGGGTTTAATAGTTTCACATTTCATTTTTTAAACTATATTTGATTTAAAATAATTATAAAAATGAAAAAATCAACTCTGCTTTTTTTCCTGTTAATTCCATTTTTAGGCTTTACACAAAAGTCTGATTATACGGTATCTTCATATTTGCTTGAGGGACCAAAAGCACCAAATACGCATTACATTGGTGAAGCGTGGTTAAATAACGTACTTCAAGGTGATGCCGAATTCAATTTCAATATTACTAAAGCAACTTTTAGAAAAAATTCCACCCTTGATTGGCATAAACATTCAACACCACAAGTGCTTATAGTTGTAGATGGGGAAGGTTATTATCAAGAAAGAGGAAAAGATGCCATTATTATAAAAAAAGGAGATGTTATAAGATGTGGTAAAGACACCGAGCACTGGCACACAGCCAGTAAGGAAAACCCGATTACTTATTTAGCTTTATATGATGGTTCAAAACCGACTGTATGGACTGAACCATTAACTCAAGAATATTATGATAGCGTTGCGAAAAAATTAAGTGCTGAAAAGAAATAAGTTCAACCCTTCAATTTCCTTACAGTTACATACTCAATCATCGCATTATAGCTGCAGCTTCTGTCAACAAGGGGAGCAAAAAGCAAAAAGCCTTTACAGCAATGTAAGGGCTTTTTTATTTTGGAATTAACACTTATCGTTTAGGACATCTTTTTTGAACGCATCTATTTGCTTTTTCATTTCTTTAATCTCTTTCATCTTTTGTTCAAGGGAAAGTAATTTTTCATCGAGAATACTTAATTTTTCTTCTTTGCTGAATTGATTATTGTACCAAGCATCGATGAGTTGTCCTATTTCTCTTATCGTGAACCCAACAGATTTAGCATCGCTAATGAATTCTAATTTTTCAATTGTTTCCTCATCATAGTGAAAATAATTGTTAGAGGTAATTGATTCATCGCGTTTGCCTTCAATTAGTCCAGACTTCTCATAGAAGCGAATGGTATGGGCAGAAATCCCAGTAATTTTAGCTATTTCATTGATTAACATAAAGCAAATATAAAAAATTATAAAAAAATAACAACTATAGACTACGCTCTAAGGTTGTGGGTTTCAATTTATACCACTACGTTTGTTCAAAATTAAAAATACAATTATATGAAAAATACAATTTTAATTACAGGAACCTCAAGCGGGATTGGTAAATCAACCGTTATTGAATTTGCAAAAAAGGGATGGAATGTAATTGCTACCCAAAGAAATCCTGAAAAGGAATCTGATTTTAAGACCTTTAATAATGTAAAACTTTTTCCTTTAGATGTAACAAATCTCGATAGTATCACTAAAGTATTTCAGAAAGTTAAAGAAGAATTTGGGACTATTGATGTTGTTGTAAACAATGCTGGTTATGGCGTAGATGGAGCTTTTGAAGCAATGTCTGATGAAGTAATTGAAGACCAATTTAACACCAATGTATTTGGATTAATGCGAGTGACAAGAGAAGCAATAAAAGCGATGCGTCCCTCTGGTGGTGGAACAATCATTCAAATTTCAAGTATGGGTGGTAAAATTACGTTTCCATTATACAGTATTTATCACGCTACTAAATTTGCCGTGGAAGGTTTTACAGAGTCGTTGCATTATGAATTAGCACAATTCAACATCAAATTGAAGTTGATAGAACCGGGACCAATTGTAACCGATTTTTATGGAAGAAGTCGTCAATTCATAAAGCCAGATTATACCAATGAGTACGATACTTTTATTGCAAAATTTAATGATGCTGCAGCGAAAGTGATGAAAGACGCTGAAGGCCCTGAAGTTGTCGCCAAGATGATTTACAAGTCGGCAACAGACAATAGTAATCAAATGCGGTATGCTGTTGGTAAACCCGGCCCAATGTTATTAGTACTTAGAAAATGGCTTTCGGATAAGTTGTACTTTTTGATGGTTAGAAAAAGTTACAATTTATAAGTAAGCATCATTCAATTTTACACAAAGTTTAATATTTAATTTACTGATTTTCAATCGCTAAATTATCGCATTCAAGTTGCTTCTTCTGTCAAAAAAAGGATCAAATAGCAAAGTAAAAGGGTTATACCTGAATGGTGTAACCCTTTTTGTATTTAAATAAAATATGCTTAAGACAGTATCAATTGTTATTCGTATAATATTTGTTGTTTTTCAATAAATTTATTACTTTTGTCATTAAATTTAACACGAAACAATAATGACTACTCCAAATGTAAAAGTGCTCGAAAGAAGTTCCACCTTATTTTTAAAGTTAATTCTTTTAGTTTTAAGTTTAGCAGTCCTAACTCTTTGTGGATTCCTGCTGTATCAAATTATCCAATCGGATTCTTTAGGGGATTATCAACCAATATTGATTGGCGTTCTTATTTCAACCATTCCATTTCTATATGTTTTTTATCAAGCGTATAACTTATTGAATAATATTGATGCCAATTTATCATTAACCGATTCATCTGTTAATTCTTTACGAATTATAAAAGTGTGTTCGTTTCTAATCAGTTTAATGTATTTGATGGGTTCACCATTTATTTTCAATGTTGCCCAGCAAGATGATGCCCCAGGAGTCGTACTAATTAATATCATTTTAATTATGGGGCCATTTTCTGTTGGTGTTTTTACCTATATTTTACAGAAACTTCTAATTAATGCCATTGGATATAAATCCGAAAACGAATTAACCATATAATTGATGGAAATTATTGTAAATCTTGACGTGGTAATGGCACAAAGGAAAATGTCATTGAATGAATTATCAGAGAGAGTAGGAATATCTTTGTCCAATCTTTCCATATTAAAGACGGGTAAAGCAAAAGCAATCCGTTTTTCAACATTAGCCACATTGTGTGAAGTTTTAGATTGTCAGCCATCAGATCTATTAGAATATAAAAAACAGGTATAAAAAATTAGAAATTATGATGAATAAAAAATGGAGTGTTTACTCTCCCTTATTATTGTTGCTTTTCCCATTTATAGGAACATTGGTATCCAATGAAGTCAATTGGAGTTTTTTTGACTTCATTGTTATGGGTATGCTTATTTTGTTGGTAAGTTTTGGAATCAAGCAAATCATCAAAAGGACTAATTCGATGCATTATCGAATTCTTTTGATTGGGTCAATTTTACTAATATTTTTATTAGTATGGGCGGAATTAGCGGTTGGAATTTTTGGAACTCCTTTTACAGGAAATTAGTTACAATTAATTGACCTTCTTGTTATTTTATTCGAAGCTCAATATTTAATTTGTTGATTTTCAATTACTAAACCATTGTGTTAAAGTTGCATTTTTTGCTCTTTGGCGGAGCAAAGAACACTTCGAAATCTAAAAAAAGAGGTTACTTTTGTAGTCTAACCTTTTTTATGATGAAGCGAATTCTACTTACTATCCTATTTTTGAGTTTATTGAACAACATGTGTTTCTCAACATACGCACAAGAAAACCCGGCGATGTATCGAATAGCCAAAATCAAAGTCGATGCGAAGCAACTAGACCTTTACCAAGTTGCTTTAAATGAGCAAATGAATACTGCCATACAATTGGAGCCAGGGGTGTTATCGTATACGGTTGTCGCTGATAAAAAAGATGCGAGCTCCATAACAATTTTTGAAGTGTATGCGAGCCTTGAAGCCTATCAATCACATATTGCAACCCCTCATTTTAAAAAATACAAAGAAACGGTTAAGGACATGGTTTTGTCTTTAGAGCTAATAGATACCAAATTAGTTGCGAGATTACAAAAAGAAGAGTATTAATTGATGCATTATAAATTTTTCAAAAAGCCTTTACAGCAATCTAAGGGCTTTTTTTGTTTTTAGTATTTATGAAACCATTTTATTCAACCTTTTTAGTATCTTCGATAGGAATAATTCACAAAAACAAACTTTACTAAACCGAAAGCATGAATAAATTGACACCCCTACTACTTTTTTTCCTATTCGTTAGTTCCATAGCACAAGTAAAAACTAACCTTCCACCAATTCAAGAGGAGGTAAAAAACTATGCTTTAGAAACAGTAGCTTCAGGCATTTCAATACCTTGGGGAATGGCTTGGCTTCCTGGAGGAGCAATGTTAGTTACCGAAAAAAGCGGTATTTTATATCAAATTGAAAACGGGGTAAAAACGGAAATTAAAAACGTTCCTAAAGTATACAATAGAGGACAGGGAGGGTTACTTGATATTGCTTTACATCCCAACTATGCCCAAAATGGATGGATTTATATAACATATGCTTCTTCTGAAGGAGAAGGAGAAGGCGGAAACACCCAACTCATTCGCGCCAAATTGCAAAATGGGGGCTTAACACAAATTGAAACCTTATACAAAGCAGGCCCAAATACGACTAAAGGACAGCACTTTGGCTCCCGAATTATTTTTGACAAAGAGGGGTTTCTCTATTTTTCAGTTGGAGATAGAGGGAATCATTTTGTAAACCCACAAGACATCACTCGTGATAGTGGAAAAATATACCGATTGCATGACGATGGAAGTATTCCTAAAGACAATCCTTTTGTAGGGCAAAAGGATGCCAAAGAAGCCATTTATTCGTATGGCCATAGAAATCCTCAAGGACTGGCACTACATCCTACTACTGGAGAGATTTGGGAACATGAACACGGACCTAAAGGAGGTGATGAAATCAACATCATAAAAAAAGCGGCTAATTACGGATGGCCATTGGTTACGTTTGGTATTGATTATGATGAAACTATTATCAGCACTCAAACAGAAAAACCAGGTATTGAAAACCCTGTTTATTATTGGGTTCCTTCAATAGCTCCTAGCGGAATAACTTTTGTAACAAGTGATCGTTATCCAGAATGGAAAGGACATTTGCTCATTGGCTCACTAAAATTTCAATACTTGGAATGGTTAAAATTGAAAGGAAATGAAATTATTGGACGTCAAAAAATCGCTACTGATATTGGTCGTATACGAAACATTGCTCAAGGACCTGATGGATTTATCTACATCGCTGTTGAAGGGAAAGGTATTCTTAAAATAATCCCTAATTAGGATGATAAAAGTTAAATACATATTAGGATTAACGGCATTGCTTTTCTATTCTTTTAATTTCTCATCAAAGGAAAATCATTCGACATTTACGAAAGTAGTTCAGGAAAAATCACCTCTGGAAAAAAGCATAGAGAGCGGGAAAGAAATTTATGCTGATTTTTGTATCCAATGCCATATGGCAGATGGAAAAGGAGATTTGAAGAATTTTCCTCCTTTGGATGGATCCAATTGGTTGTCTGATAAAATAACTCAAAGTATTTATGCGGTTAAATTTGGACAAACAGGCCCAATAGTAGTAAATGGCAAAAAATTCAATAATGCTATGCCTCCTATGGGATTGTCAAATCAAGAAGTTGCCGACGTAATGAATTACATTAGAAACTCCTGGAGCAACAAGCATAACAAAATGATTACTTTAAGCCAAGTTGAAGATGTGAAGCAATAAAGTAATTCATTACTACTTTATCAAAACAGATACGAAATGGAGAACCCTCCATAATAATTTATAGGATTACCTGGATAATAATATCGTGGCGGAGCTGCGCCAAAACCTAACGCATTAGGCACGATAGAGGCTGCATATTTCTCATTCAATGCATTGTTGACGCCGGCAGTTAATTCTGCATTTAATTTCTTAAAAATCTTAAAAGCATAGGTCGTTTTAAGATCAAGTAAAGCATAGGCTTCGGTATATTTTGTATTGGCATCATTTATGGGTGTTTTTCCTACGGTTCTATAAGACGTATTTATAATAATCCCAGATTTTGTAATAATATCTAATCCATAATTCAATTGTTTTTGGGGAACTGCGGTAAGTTGATTACCTGAATAATCGACGTTTAAATCAATAAAATCCTTAAATTTAAAATAATTTATTGCGCCTGAAAAATAAGGAGTAATTTTAAAACTATCAGATTTCACAATATTGTAATTCACTGTAAATTCTATTCCTGGGTGAGAACTCGAGCCCGCATTTAATCCAACATATTGATCTTCGGCTGTCCGTCGTGCTACTAATAAATTTTCAATTTGTGCGCTAAACAGAGCTACCTCTGTATATAATTTATTTTCCAACCAATTTCCTTTGAATCCAATTTCGTAATTCCAACCGATTTCTGGTTCCAAATTGGTATTGATTTTACCTTCTGGAGTTAAGGCTTCGGCAAATGTAGGAACTGAGAATCCTTTACTAACAGAGGTATAAATGTTTTTTCCATTGTTTACCTTATATGAAAGACCAATCCTTGGCGAACAAATTGTTCCAAAAGTATAGTTTTGAATGCTTGAATTTTGAAGTGGTTGGAATACATCTTTAAATGAATACGCGGTAGAATTTAATGCAAATCCAGTTTCTAAATGAATAGCTTTGGAAAGCCAAAACTCCATTTGTATAAAATAGTTGGAGTACTTTCTTTCTTCGTCAATGGCGCTGAACAAATTCCCTTGTAGGCTGCCTCGTCCAGGCTGTGATAGGTATAGGTTTTTATAAAGGGAATAGTCGTTTTCTTCCGAAGCAATTTCGGTACCAAAACTAAATTCGAATGGAAAAGAAAATAATCGGTCTTTATAATTAATATTTAAACGAATTCCCAAAGAACGGGTGTTTTCATCTAAAATATCAAAAGGTCTGGTTTCGTAAGCCTCTTTATAATTTGAAAAAACACTTGAATTTAATGACCATTTATTGGAGACTTGATAATCATAACCTAATCCAAATAAATACTTGTCGTAAGACTCATATCCTTGAGCTGCTGCCCATGTTGACGCTGCTTTTTTGGGGTTGTTGTTGAAGTCTTTTTCGCTTAAAGAGCTCGGGATATAAGCATTAAGCTTGGTATAAATTCCGATAAAAGATAAAGATCCATTATTTCCTAATTTTTGTTTTCCAAACAAGTTGAAATTTTCCCTGTTGTAGGAACTATTTTCTCTTGGTCCGTCAAGGTTTATATTGGAATAACTTGAAATCAAGTTTGATTTCGTATCACTGAAACCTCCAGACAATTGTTGCTGTATCAACCCAAAACTACCAAAATTGATGTTTGATTTGCCAAACGATTGCAACAATGGTGTTTCTCTTGAAAATAAATGAATTACACCTCCCATACCGGAGCCAAAACTAGTTGAGTTGGGCCCTTTAATTATTTCTATCTTTTCGATGGATGCAATATCAATATCTTCAATAACCGTCTCTCCATCTCCAGAAGTTATAGGAATTCCATCAAAATAGGCTTTTATCCTATTCGTTCCGTATTGTGCTCGAGCTCCAATACCTCGAATAGAAATTCTATTTGTATTTAATGCACCTTGCTGCATAAATACTCCTGGTATTTTATTTAAAACGGGAGTGAGTAGTATTCCATCGGTTCTATTGATATCGGCTTTGCTAATTAAAACAATGGAAGAAGCGGTGTTTTGAAGTACATTTTTGATAGGGGAAGCATCTACTATTATTTCAGATAGCGCTGTAGTGTCTTTTTTTACTTGACTATAAACAGGACTGAAGTACAACACAATATGCAAAAAAAGTAAAAGAGGAAGTGCATTTTTACGCATTAGTTGTATTTGATCGGGTTAAATAATACGCTAAGTTAGCTTTTTTTTAAATCTGAAAAAACTGAATTTACGACTGATTTTAATTCAACAAAATCAAAAAAGCCTTTACAGAAATGTAAAGGCTTTTTTGATTAATCCTATTTTTACTTGCTGTTGTAAATATTGATTATCCTCGAATCAAATTGAAAAATTCAATAAATACCATTCCAAAAACAATTGATAGGTGTGATATTAATACGATTTTTTGCCAAAAAGGTCTATCATTCCATTTTTGCTCGATATTGAACGGGTCAAATGCTAGCGCAATTCCAAAATATATCAAGGTTTGACCTATATCTTTTCGATATAGATAAATCCCCCCAAGAAGTACAAAACCTAAATAAAGAATTTTGTTAAAATTAGTTTTCATATTGAATAGTTATTAGTTGATCGAAAGACTTTTCCATATAGTTTTGGGTATACAATCTTTGTAGAGATACAAAGTGTTTTTAATTTTCAATGCAGTTTCTTCCTCACCCATTTCTTCATAATGCATGAATTCATAGTAATGTCCCCAAAATTGAATAATGGGCTCATCGTCTGATTGAATCATTTTTAAATCTTTAAGAGAGACATTTTTATAATGTGCATCAATCAATAATTGGCTTGTGGTTTTAAGAAAGACATATTCAATTTCGCCAATTTTTCCTTTGTTTAGTAGGCGTTGCATTCTTTTTCTGTCTGTAAAAAATATTCCAGATTTTGAGGGCAATGTTGTGGCTAGAAACATACCAATGCAGATAATTCCAGTTATTCCTATGCTAGAATTGAATATACTATCTGTGATGTTAAATAAAATGATGAATAGTATCCCGAAAAAAAGAGAAAATAGTGGGCCAGCTATTAAAATATAGGCGTATTGTTTTTTCAGATAAGGTGTAATTTTTTTAGGAGAGGTTGCTGCAATTCCGCCGAAAAATTGGAATTCTTTGTTAAAGTAAAATTTAACCGTATCCTCATCTCTTTTTATCCCTAAAAATGCAACTATGAATAACTGCAATTTAAATCCTTGAACTAATCCTGCTGTTAAGTGACCTAGTTCGTGAATGAAAATAGCAAAGAAAGGGCAAAGAATAATAGAACTTAAGAAAACAGCAGTTTCAACAGCAGTGTTTGGGAACAGTCTATTTATTGATTCTTTAGGTATTAAATAATAAGCACCTAGCATTATTGCCATTCCTAAAATAAGTCCAACTAAGCTATCAATTAATGTTTTATTTTTCATTGTAGAAGATCAAATTTTCTACAAAAATAGATTTTATATTTCATCTCAAATTGTATTTTTAAGACACTGAATACCTTTCAAAACAGTACTTTAGTTTGCACAATTTATAATCTAGGTCTTTTAGTTTTATAAAAACTTAACAAGCAAAAGTTGAATACCATTTAAGCATTGTAAAGGCTTTTTTAATGTAAACTTAAATGAATCTAAGTCCTATATTTATTTATGTTTTCTATTTTTGAACAGGATATGACGTATAAATGACGTTAAGATGTCTATTGGTTGTAGCATTAGTAAAATTAAATTTGTAGCATGGAATTGGGCACAAGAATAAAAGAAATTAGAATCCGTTTAACTATTTCTCAAAAAGAACTTTCAGAACAGTCTGGATTAACAATCAGAACAATTCAGCGTATTGAGAATAACGAAGTAAAACCTAGTCTTCATTCTTTGAAAGTAATTGGGGAGGTATTTAAAACCGACTTGTCTGAATTTGTTAATACATCCGAAACCAACCCCTATGAATTTAATTTAAACCTTAAAATCACAGATATGAACCAGTTTATCAATGATTTAAAAACATTAGTAAGAAACAATTGGAAAATAATTCTTTTGATCTTGCTTGTTCTCTATTTTTATTCAAATTATAATGATATTAAATTAGGGATAATGGAAGGATGGAACCGAAAATAAATTTCACAGATTTGATAAGCCTTTACAGCAATGTAAAGGCTTTATTTATAGTACTACTTTAGTTCTGCATTTTGATGAGGTTTATTTTTTTGATTAAATTTATTGCCTATTTCTTATTTTGTGATAAAAACTATAACTCCAAATTCTCCGATTTTGAAAAAGCACATTGAGTGTTTTTATATTTATGAGGGTAAATCCAACACTAGATACGCTTATGTAGCTTTTCCTCATTATAACACAGGTTTATCTTTTTTTAAAGGCGCAACCATAAAAAGAAATCAAACTAGAATAGAAATTACTGAAAGCACTACAAATGGTCTTCAAATTGAAATATTAGGCAAGTATACCTACCCTTTATTAATTCAATTGGATGGATTAATTCGAGAAATTTCTATCGTATTTAAGCCAATGGGAATTAATCGATTTATACAGGACAATTACCAATCGATTGCACCTAATTTCACTCAAGAATTTACAAATAGCGTTTGGCGTCATTTTGGAGAAGACCTTTTTACAGGGGAAGATGACTTAAGTAAATTAGAATCGTTTTTACTTTCTCAATTTTCAGAAAATCAAGATTTAATTGCTATCGAAGAGTCTCTTAAATTATTAGAAAAAGGGAACGAACAAACGACAATAGATACTATCGCTGCCAAAGTAGGACTAAACCTAAAAACTTTTCAGAGGCATTTCAATAAACATATGGGTTGTAGTCCTATTGAGTATCGAAGAATATGCAGATTCAGAAATTCTTTAACCAGTAAGCTCAATAGTTCTGAATTAAAAAATTTAACCGATATAACTTATGAAGAAGGGTACTATGACCAGTCCTATTTCATTAAGGAATTCAGGAAACTTACCAATCATAACCCGAAAGACTTTTTTAAAGCAACAAGTAAAGTGGATGGTGATAAGATAGTTTGGGAATTAAAATAGTGTCCTAAAAGTACAATTTTGAATATTTTTTTGAGTCTAATTTTGTATAAATTTAAATTCATAATTATGAAAACATCATTTAACAAATTTCTCTACATCGGATTTATTCTCGTTGGGCTATTCCAAGCCTTCTTTTCAAAAGATTATATGCAAGCCGCATCTTCTTTTGCAATTGGTTTGATTTTTGATCCGTTTGATCAAGAACAAAAATGGAATGACAGACCCACTTGGCAGAAAGCCGTTTTATTCGTTCATCTGGCCGTAGCAGCCGCATTTTTTGGCTATGCTATAGGTTGGAATGATAAATAATAAAGACATTACAACACTAACTTCATTAAGATATCGGTTTGAACTTCATTGCCAAAGATAAATTGATGTTGGTCAAAAGCGACGAAACCATTTTTGGTATAGAACTGAAGCGCGCGATGGTTTTCTTCCCAAACGCCTAACCATACATAGCTGCAAGAATTGGCTTTTGCGATAGCAATGGCTTTTTCAAAAAGGCTTTGACCTACATTTTTCCCATGGAAGTCTTGGAGCACATAAATGCGTTCAATTTCGAGCGAACTCTCATCTTGAAGTTCGGTTTGAGCAGGGCCAAAATTGACTTTTAAATAGCCAATAACCGATTCGTTTAGGGAGGCAAAATAAAATTCAGAGTTCGGATTTTCCAACTCAGCCGTCAGTTTTTCGTCTGAAAAGCTAGTAGCTAAATACAAAGCCATATTGTCTTCGGAATCGGACTCAAAAAAAGTATCATAGAAGGTTTTGCGTCCTATTTCTTGTAGTGGAACCAATTGGTCCAAGCCTATTTTTTTAATTGCAAACGAATTCATAGCCGCAAATATAAAATTTAATTGTATATATTTATCCACTCAAAAAGTATCAAATTTGAAACAGGAAAGTGGAATTTTTAGCAGAATGTTAGCGGGAGGAATTATCGATAAAAACGATCCGGACTTGCCGAAACTTTGGAAACAGGTGTCGCAAACGATCGCTTTGTCTTCGGCCTTGAATAGCGCTACAGATATCAATCAAATTAGACTCCAATTAAGCAAAATTATAGGCAGCGCTATCGATTCGAGTACCATTGTTTTTGTGCCTTTTCATACCAATTTTGGAAAACACACCACGATTGGAAAAAATGTATTCATCAATCACGGCTGTTCGTTTTTAGACTTGGGCGGCATCACTATTGAAGATGAGGTGTTGATAGGGCCAAAAGTGAGTTTAATTACCGAAAATCATCTTACAGATCCTACCAATCGAAAATCCTTGGACTTAGCTAAAATTGTGATTAAAAAGAATGCTTGGATTGGCGCAGGTGCCATTATATTGCCAGGCGTAACCGTAGGGGAAAATGCCATTGTTGCCGCTGGTGCAGTGGTCAATAAAGACGTTGCAGATAATACTATAGTAGCTGGAGTACCGGCCAAAAAAATTAAAAAAATCAACTAATATGAAGCAAGGAGTAATTACTTTTTTGAGCTGGTTTTTTGCCATCGTTTTTTCAGTAATAGGATTGATTAATTCCTTCGTTGGCAACGATCCTGAATTTGGAATTTTTATTGTATTTGCTTCTTTATTATTTTATCCACCCATTCGATTTGCGATAGAGAAAAAGCTAGGCTGGCGTATGCCAAAATTAGGGCTCACAGTTTTGGCAATTTTCATTTTGTGGTCTAGCTTAGGGGTTGGAGAATTAATAGATAAAATCCAAATGGCGCTTTCAATGCTGTAGTATTTTGGACTCACTTCTAAGCTAGAAAGTTGAAAAAACATAAAAATGCAATTTGAATAGTGTATTTAACATTAAATTATATTCGTTTATAGTATTGCAACTCTTATATTTGTCTCAATGAAAAAAGGAATTTCTGGATATAGCTTTGTATTTACGTTGGCAGTATTGGTATCAATGCTGTTTCAATCGTTGCATAAATACGAGCATATTGCACAGCAACTTCCTGAGAAGCATTGTGCCCATAAAAAAAATGCGGCTGGCGAAATAACCCACCAGCATTATTACCTTGATTTTTGTGGCACTTGCGATTTTAAAGTAAGTCATTTTGTTGTTTTTGGTTTTCCAACCATTACCTCAGATTTGACTCCTAGCTATTCGAATCCATCATTTTTCTCATCAGAGCAATTGATTTCTTTTTTCAAAGGAAGTCAATTTTCACTCCGTGGCCCGCCCTTAGTTTAAATAGTTTGTATCACAATTAGTCGTTTTCAATAATTGGAAACGCAATTAGGTTGATCTATTTTGAACAAGAAAAAATGCAAAAAAACAGCTTCATTTTCTTTTTCTCTTTGTTTGCTGTTATTGGCTTTTCGCAAAATACAGTTAGAGGGAAAATTACCAATCAGAATGGAGCACCGCTTTCCGGGAGTCATATCCACATAGGAACAAAGTCGGTGTCTTCAAATGATACGGGAATTTATTTTATCAAGCGATTACCATCGGGTGTTACGAAAGTGCACGTTTCCTACATTGGTTATAAGTCAATAGATACCGTATTGACCATCAAGGGAGATGTTGTGCTTGATTTTGCATTGCAACCACAAATGGATGAGTTGAAAGAAGTGGTCATTAAAGAGAAAGCCAATTCCGTAAATATCTCTGTATTAGAACAGAAAATTAAAGGAGAAACCATTGAGAAGTATAGCAATCAAACCTTAGGCGAGCTTTTAAAAAACATTCCAGGTGTTTCTAGTTTAAAAACCGGAAGTACTGTTGTCAAGCCGGTTATTAATGGTTTGTTTGGTAGCCGAGTGCCGGTAATTAACAATTCTGTTCGGTTAGAAGACCAACAATGGGGAACAGAACACGCTCCTAATTTTGACACAAATGCCGCAGGAAAAATTACGGTAATTAAAGGCGCTTCGGGCTTGCAATACGGCGGTGACGCAGTTGGAGGCTTGGTCATTATTTCGCCGGTAGCTGTTACTAAAGATACGCTTTACGGAAAAACCATTCTGAATTATGCGTCGAATGGAAGAGGCGGGTCTATCAGTTCCAGTTTGCATAAAGGAAACGACAAAGGATGGAGTTGGAATGCCTTAACCACTTACAAATACATGGGCGACAGAGAGGCTCCCAATTACGTCTTATCCAATACAGGAAACCGTGAATTTAATTTCTTTGGTGATGTTAAATATTCCGGAGCCCAATACGATCTGACCACCAGTTATAGTTTGTATTCGACCACTATTGGTATTTTAAGAGCTTCTCATACCGGAAATGTGAATGATTTGTTTAATTCGATAACCAATAAAGCGCCTTCAGTTGTTGCTGATTTTACTCACGATATTGGTAATCCAAAGCAAGAAGTACAACATCATTTAGCCACCACTCATTTGAATTATTATTTTGATGAGACGGCTTCGTTATCGCTTCAATATGCTTTTCAATTCAATAAAAGAAAGGAGTTTGATCTCCGTAGAGGCGATTTTAGAAACCGCCCCGCTTTGGATTTAGAATTGGCTACGCACAGCTTTAACGCGGATTATAAAAAAGTAGTTCACGATTGGATTGTTAAATCAGGAGGCTCAGCTTCGTTTCAGAATAATTTTGCTAATCCGGCAACGGGTGTCCAACCTTTAATTCCTAGTTATACTAAAATTGAATTAGGAGCTTATGGTATAGCAAGTTATGATTGGTCAGATACTTTTACCGTTGATGCCGGTTTGCGTTATGACTTTTACCAGTTGCAAGCGACAAAATTTTATTCGAAATCGCGTTGGATTGAAAGAGGATTTACAACTCTTTTTGACCATTTTATTGTGAGAGAGCAAGGCAATCAATGGCTTACTAAACCGGAATTTAATTTTCACAATCTTTCAGCAAGTTTGGGTTTTCATAAGACATTTGAAACAAATTTGGATTGGTATTTCAACCTGAGTTTAGCCAATAGAAATCCGAATCCTTCCGAGTTTTTTAGTGATGGCTTGCACCATTCGACAGGAATAATTGAGTTAGGAGATTTAGGTTTACAAAAAGAACAATCGCTAAAAATAGCGACCAGTTTTATTAAAAAATGGGATCAGTTGAGTATAGAAATCAGTCCTTTTTTAAATCAAATCCAAAACTTTATGTTTTTGAGACCCATAGCTTTTGAGACGACTATTCGCGGTGCTTTTCCGGTTTGGGAATACCAACAAACGAATGCCCGACTAACCGGAATAGACTTTCAATCGCACTGGAAAATCAAACCGAATTGGCAATACGATTTTAACCTGGCTTATGTGAGAGGCAAGGATTTGACCAATCGCACTTCTTTAATTGATATTCCGCCATTGAATTTGGGAAATACCATTCAGTTTGCCAAAAAAGCATGGCATCATTTTAAAGCCGAATTGAAGAGCGAAATGGTATTTCGTCAAAACCATTTTCCGGACAATAATTTTGTTGCCAATGTTATAGAAAATAACAGTTTAGTTCCTGTTTTGGTGGACATAAGCACGCCTCCTCAAGGCTACCATTTGCTGCATTTTTATTCCGAAATGAAGTTCAAAACCACGACCAGTTCGTCGGTAACCGCAGCCTTTTTTGTTCAAAATATGTTCAACACCACTTACCGTGACTACCTCAACAGACAGCGCTTTTTTGCTGACGAAATGGGTAGAAACATTCAAATTCAACTAAAATTTAATTATTAAAAAAATCAAAAAAATGAAAAATTTTAAATTAATTGGAATTACTTTACTAACACTAATTGTCTTTTCATCTTGTAGTGATGATCATTCACATGACCATGGAGCAAATGAAGAAGAGTTAATTACAACAGTTGTTACAACGCTTACCTCAGGAAATCAAACCATCACTTTGACTTCAAAAGACTTAGATGGGAATGGACCTAATCCACCTGTAGTTACACCTTCAGTGGATTTAACTCCCAACACGACTTATACGGGTTCTGTTACATTTTTAAATGAATCAGTAAGTCCGGCAATTGATCTTACCAAAGAAATCAAAGAAGAGGGAGAAGAACACCAATTATTTTTTCAAGCAGCACCAAGCATAGGTTCTTTTACCTACACTGATACCGATGCTAAAGGAAGACCAATTGGCTTAGCCTTTACATTAAGAACTGCTGCTTCGCCAACTACTGGTACAATAACGGTTGTATTGAAACATGAGCCAAATAAATCCGCTTCAGGAGTTGCAGGCGGTTCAATGACTAACGCAGGTGGAGCAACAGATGCCTCAGTTACTTATAATGTTGTTTTGAAGTAATTTGTAAGAACACCAATTAAAAAGGGCTATTTCATTTGAAACAGCCCTTTTTTTATACTTTGAACTTATTGAATAGTTCTGATTTACTATTGATATTCAGTTTTCTGTAGATATTTTTGATGTGACTTCGCACCGAATCGATGGATAAATTATGCCTATCAGCCACTAGTTTATAACTTAATCCGTCCAATATACCATTGGTCACATCTATTTCGCGCTTAGTTAATTTTTCTAGGTCATTTTCCTTTTTTTGAAAGTGAGACATCACTTTTCGAGCAATTTTTGGTGTCATATAGGCACCGTCATCTTTAATGGCATCAAAAACTTCTTGATAATCCATCTGAAAGCTTTGTTTGTCAATGTAGCCAATAGCTCCCAATTGAATCGCATTAAAAATCGTATCCGAATCTTCTTTAATAGAATTGATAATGATATTGGTATCAGGATATAAGGCGAGTATTTTTTTGATGGCTTTCAAACCGTTCATTTTTGGCATAACAATATCCAAAAGAAAAATAGCTGCCGCATTTGGATTTTCGAAAAAATCAACAGGATTAGCATAAATTGAATCGCACTGATAATCAGGTAGTTCATTAATTTTTTCTTTCATCAATTGCGCCATGTGAAAATCATCTTCTAGAATAATTACATTTTTCATATTTCAATTAGGGGGGACATTACGTCCAATTAAAGGTTAATTCTATAGTTAATCCTTGAGGCGAATTACAATAAAAACGAGCTTTTCCTGAGTTACGTTCGGTGCGTTTAATGATGTTTCCAATTCCGTTTCCTTTGTTATAAATACTATTGACATCGGTTAAAATACCATCGTCTGAAATGGTGATGACCAACTCAGAATCCAATTTAAAATCAAAGGTAACTTTTGATGCATTTGAATATTTTAAAGCATTGGCAGTAGCTTCAAAAAGGATTAATTTACAATCTCTAAACAATTCTGGCTTGAGGAGCTGATTCGGAATATCTTTAGTGTAATTAAATTGATAGCTAATGGAAGAATTACTAAATTCTTTTTTCAAGAATTCTAGCGTATCATCAATTAAGTCTTCAATATGGGTTTTTGTACCTGATAGTGCATGGATGGAGGTGCGGATACTAAATAAGGCTTCAGTAATTCCTTGTTTTAACTCGGTATGTTGCTGTGTCACCTCTTTTTTACTGTGGGTTGTCATTAACATTCGAGTGAGTACCGTCCCCACTTCGTCATGCAAGTCCATGGCGATTCGGTCTTTGACTACTGCTTCGGTTTTTCGAGCATGATACACGCTATATACAGTTATGCTCCCAAAAAGAATTAGGATTACCAATAAAAACACAAAAAAGCTTGTTTTATAATAGAAAGGAACCATAGCATTTATAGCAACACTTTTTTTGGTAATTAGATTTCCAAAATTATCATACATTTTAATGGATAAGGAATAAATACCATAAGGCAAGTTCGAGATACGAATCGAATTGTTATATGCTGTTACAGGTTTTTGGTTGTCAATTTGATACGTGAAAAAATTCGAATACGAAGTGGAGACATCCAGATCAGAAAGGAATAATGTTAAGTCTTCTTCCCCCGTTTGAAAAGAAATAGTATTGGAATTGGAATAATTTGTAAACTGCGCTTTTTGTTGGTTTAAAATACTATTCCTTTGAATTCCCGTAATATGAATTGTGTTTTTTTCTTTCAAATTTTCTTTCAGCCTTTCAAAATCAATGACATCGTAACTATTTAGGCCGCCAAAAATAACTTTGCCGTCAGGGAGTAAAGCAGCTGATTTATAGTTGAATTCTAAGTTGCTTAATCCATTCTTTTGTGTGAGTTGAAAAGAGCGATTATTGACAAGTTCAAATACTACAATACCAGTAAATGTGCTCGCCCACATTCGTCCTTTTTGATCATTAATTAGAGTAGCTATCGTTTTTAAAACTTTATCTTTTTTTTGTTCAAAACTAAAATTGGTCGTGTTTACTATAAACAAACCATCTTCTTCTGTTCCAAGCCAAATTTTTTGATTTTTTTTGTCGAGCTCAATAGCACGAATGGTTTTTGAGTAAGAAAAAGGGATGCTTTTCCATTTAAAACGACCCTCACTATAAGAAGCACATCTAAGTCCTTTATTGGTCCCTAACCAAATTAGTGGACCGTCTTGTGCGATAGAAAACACAATTAAATCGGGTAAAGGAGTCGTAATGGACTTTCTCAATTCAGGATAATAGACCACAATTTTGTTAGTACCTCCTAAAAAAAGCTCGTTGTTGTTTCCTTTTTCTATCACATAGAAAAATTCTCGAAGAGGAATATTTTCTAATGGTATGGGAGTTGTCTTTTTAGTTGCTATATCAAAAGAAACAAATCCGTAACTATCTGTTGTGCAGTAAATTTTCTCATTCAGTAAGCTGCTGTCGTACATGGAGTAGTTTTCAGTAGAGATATTTTTGATTTTCCCCTTAGACCAAACTGCAATTTGAGGATGTCCTAGTAGGTACATACTTTCAGCATCAATAGGGATGATTTTTCTGCGTATCCGAATCATTTCATTCTCCACAAAAGCGTTGTCATCAATCACTTTTACATAGGGCTTAGGGTTAGTTACTCGAATTAAGCCTTGATTGGTTGCTAAAAAATAGGTGTTTGCATCGAGATAGAAAAATTTTCTAATTTCAGCATTTTTTAAACCATTAATCGTGTGACTTACAAATTCTCCTTTGACTAAGCCAAAAAGAGTTTTACTTCTGGCAATATAAAAAGGCTCGCTATCTTGACTTTCAAAGTAGTTGGTAATTCCAATAGTATCTCCTAGTAAAGGGTGAAATTCAAATCGATTGTTTTTAAGTACAAATACTTTGTTTCCTGTTACATAAACCAGACCTAATTTTTTTGACACAAATAATCGTCCATACATATAAATAAAGTCGGCTGGAATTACCGCTTCTTTTATTAAACTATTGGCGTCAAGCTGAATGATTCCGTTGTGGTCGGTTAATACATATATTTTAGAGTTATATACAATCGCGTTTTTTGGAATGAAATTTTTTAAATAAATAGTTTTTTTAGGTTTAAAATCGACAAAAAGAGTCAGTTTTCCAGAGCCAAATAAAACCAAATGGCGACCTTGCTCCACCTGCATACTTTGCACCGCCTCCTGGATAAAATTTTGCATAGTTAATTTTAAACGATCTAAAATTTTGATGCCTTTTTGATTCGATAGTAGGTATATCTTGTTATGATCAATTATAATTTCATTGACACTATTGTCTTCAAAAAAGCCTTTGCAATTAATACTAGAAAACGTCACAAAATTTTTACCGTCAAATCGAGAAAGCCCATTATTTGTGGCAATCCATAAATAACCATCTTGGTCTTTTTGAATGTCATTAATCGAATTGTCTGGCAATCCGTTGACAGTAGTGAATATTTGTGTGGTTTTTTTTATAGACGCCCCGCGCGCAATAGGCACCCCAAAAGATAATGTGAAAAAGAGAAGTAAATGCGCGAGAAATCTCATGTGTTGAAATGAATTAATTATGCCAAAACTAATTAAATTTTTTTTATTGCCGCAAAGGCGCAAAGGGGTAAAGTTTAAAAGGGTATATGTTTATGGGTTTAAAAGGTTATGGGGGTTATAGGTTTAAAAGGTTATGAGTTTAAAAGGTTATGAGTTTAAAAATTGTATATCGTAAACTGTATATCGTCCCGACGCTTCGGGATCGTAAATTTTTAAAACATATAATTCATATAAGAGAATATAAGGAAGTCGGTTCGCTCAATTGAAGAGTAGTAAAGCAAATTATTCCTTGTTTTAAATTTTGAATGTTGAATAACGAATGTTCAATGTTGAAATAAAACACACCCCTAGCCCCTATAACTCTCTTTAATATTATTTTTTGGAATCGTTGAATCTTCGATTTCAAGAGGGGAACGTTTAGCTTACGTTCAGCGTATTACTTTTGAAATCTGAAATCGTTAATCTGCAATCTTAATTCGTACTTCGTACTTCGCACATCGTAAATTTTAAACCATATAAGTCATATAAGAGAGTATAAGGAAGTCGCTTCGCTCAATTGAAGAGCATTAAAGTAAATTGTTCTTGAATGGTGAACGTCTAGCATATAGAATATTCAAATTGTCACATTGCTACATTTTCAAATTATACAAAGTATATCGTACCTCGCATATCGCATATCGCATGTCGTAAATCGCATATCGTATATCGTATATCTTAACACAAAAATCACATCTTTATGTGATATAAAATGTTTCTCTTCCCTTTTACGAAAACCTAATTTTGCAAGTTGGTGTATACTGCCGTAAACCTAATGTTTACAACGTATCCATATACAAATCAATCCACCCCAATTGGCTTGTGTAAAAACCATCTTCCCAAATCTCGATTAGTATTAAATAATTGTATTTAAGAATATGCGAGAAAGCATTCAACGAATGTCAATACACCCAGTTAAGAGAAAAGCTACACTATCCAAAACAGTGCAGGTTTCCCATCCAACAATCAATACAGATTCAACAGCTAGCGCCCAGCAACAGTGTAAGTCTACCGCTGCTTCGCAAGCTACAATAAACCATTCCCAATCGACAGATTCAATAATGACTACTTTATATAGGTTTACTATGACTCAATTTATATACCGAACAATGATGCGTTTAAGTACTATTTTTCAATTGAAACAGAAATCAAGTTCAACAACAACATACAACAGTTTTCATCATGCTATGATTTCTGTGGTCGTGCTAGGATTTCTATTTGTAAGTAGTACAAGTACAAATGCTCAAATCACCAATCTTAAGTTAGCCACAGAACCCATTACCTATTCTGAAATTTCAGGAGGAACCAACTTAGTTGCGGGTGGCTCGGCAATAGGAGCAGCATCGGCGGTAACGCCTATTGGATTTGATTTTGTTTTTCAAGGAAATACCTATTCGAATTTTTCAGTAAATGCAGCCGGATTATTGAAATTAGGACCAGTTGCAGTCACCACAGAAAGCGCCAACAATGCCAGTTCTACCACCAATACACCAAAACTATATGCTTGGTGGGATGCTACCGCAACCATGGCAGCTGCCAATGGAGGTGGAGTGACTTTTGCTTTAAGTGGTTCAGCTCCTAACCGCGTGTTAACCGTACAGTGGAAAGTAGCGTATACCACTAATGCCTCTGCTGGTTTTAGTTACCAAGTAAAATTGTACGAAACCACAAATGTTATTGAGTATTTATATGGAGCAATACCGCCATCAGGAACACTAAGCGCCTCTGTTGGTTTAGGTAATTTTGGTGCTAACGAATATCAATCAATTTACACCTTTAATCATATTCCTTCTAGTACAATTAACTATAATAACACCTCCTTTTATCCAGGAGCAGGCAATGGCATCAAATATATATTCACGCCTAACTTGGCGGTGCTTACACCAGCTAATGTAGCCAATAAACCTTCTTTTTGGTTAAAGGCAGATGGCGCGCTCAATGCTACACGTACTTTTTTAAACGTACCTGCAAATAGAAGAACCGCTTCAAGTGAATTGAGTAGCACCTGGGCGGCTTCCAATTCTGTACTCAACGCAACCAATGCATGGATAGCAGTTGCTCCAACAGGAAGTAATCAATTAGGAGCATTGACCCTAGATTTAGGTTCGGTACAAACCATAGATGGAGTAGCTACTTTAGGCGCAGGATCTAATGCATATCATGTTAAAGATTATGTGGTGCGCGTGTCTAATGATAACATAACCTATACTGATTTAGGCTTGTTTATGGGTAATGAGCTGAACACGGCTTTACGTTTTGCTGATTTTGATGCCCCTGTTAGTTGTCGATATGTGCGTATCATTCCATCGGGTTTCGAAACCTGGCGTGCTTTGCGTGTGGATGTCTATACTAAAACTCCTATTGCTATCGCTAATAATGCGAAAGTGGCCAATTGGGAAGAAACTTCTGGAAACAACTTACATGCTTATCAAAACAACACATCAGCACAACCTACTTTCAATACCAATCAAATTAACTTTAATCCAGCCGTTAATTTTACCAATAATCCAGGCACTTCTTTAAATATTCCTGACTTAGCCAATATTCGCCAAAGTTACTGGGTGGCACAAGATGCTACGGCTGCAGGGAATACCTATTTCCACGTGCTTTTTGGTGGAGATGCCAATTTATATGGTGCAGTCACTACGCCAAACTTCCATGGTGGTTTAGCAGGTGCGGTTCAATTTACGCCTAGTATGTCGGTTGCTCAAGGGGGTTGGCGTAAAGACGGAACAGTAGGTTCTGCTGCTTCTACTTATGATTTTGGAGTGCAAGGAAAACCTAACTTAATGACTTCGTTTGCTTTGCAAGACAATGCTCCCATTAGTGCACAAAGCATTTCGTTTCAAGCAGGGCAAGCCCGATCTTGGCAAGGCCCTATAGCAGAGATCATCACTTTCCAAAATCAAGCTACTACTAATCAACAAAACATTGTAGAAACCTATTTGGGAATTAAATATGGAATTAGTGTTGGACATGATTATGTAATACCAGACGGTACAATTGTTTGGAACAGAACGGCTAACATTGCCTACCATAATAATGTATTTGGTATTGGCCGTTCGGATAGCCAAGGTTTACACCAACGCCAATCGTTTTCAACCAGTTTTACAGGTAAATTCATTACCGTAGGAAACAACTCGGTGATAGGCACTACCAATGCAGCGACTGTTGGAAATAATATCCCAACAGACAATACCTATTTGATACTTGGGGACAATAATGCGCCGATTTTATACGAAGAAACGCTTACGGGAGATTATTACCCTTTACTCCGCAAGTGGAGAGTAAGCAATACAGGAATTACTGCCGCTACCAAAATTAGCGTTCCTGCATTTGGCAATACTTCGCCAAATGCATTGCCGTATTCTAATATTGATCGTTTTGATGCCGAAACCGTTTACTTGGTAATAGATACAGATGGTGATGGAAATTTCGCCAATGCCACTTATACCGCCATGACTAAAGTAGGAACTGGGGTCAATGCCACTTGGGAAATCAATCGAGTACTACCAAACAATGCCGTTATTGGTTTTGCCGTAAAACAAAATCTAACAGATTCAGATTCAGATTCTATTTTAGATGGGATTGATATCGACGACGATAACGATGGGGTTATCGATGCCTTAGAACAAAGCAATTGCAAAACCATGGGTCGTGATTTGCGCTATGTAAGCATGACAGGGGCTGCGATTGCTAATAAAAATGACAACACCATCAATACCAATACAACAGCTTCAAGTGCTGATTGGATTTCTTCCTATTCTACAGAAACCTATTCCTTACCGCTTTCATTGAAATTTAAACGGGATGCGTTTACTGCACAAGCCATGTTTGGTTTAATTCCGGCAGCTAATAATCAAACTCCAACTAATTATACAGACAATGGCTATAAATTTTATATGGTTGGTTCTACCGTATATGGTTATTTTGGGACTACATGGAATTTCACCCATACCTCTCAATTAAATGAAGAATACAGAATTGATATCTCTGCCACAGGTTTTGTAACGGTTCGTATCAACGGGGTGGTGCTTCGCTCTTTTCAAGGTGTTAATTCGGCCTATAGATTGGTAGTTTCATCAAGTGGTACGACTGTTGCGCTTAAAGACATCCGTTTAACCAATGCCGCTAATCCAGAAAGAACATTTTGTATGGACACAGATATAGATGGTGATGGAATACCGAATCGTTTGGAATTGGATTCGGATAATGACGGTTGCCCTGATGCAGTCGAGGCACGCGCTGTGACTAATTTGACAGCCACTACAGTGGCTGGTCCTTTTGGCAATAATGGACTTTCAGACGGTTTAGAAACAGTGGCAGACAATGGTATTTACAACCGAACAATCAATTACTATAATGCTCGAATTGCTGGGATCAACAGCTGTACTGATACCGATGGTGATACCGTTGGTGATTTAGCAGACTTAGATGATGATAATGACGGAATCCTAGATTCTGAAGAATGCATTCCATTTAATATCAATAATTTAAATTATGCACCACAAACATTTACTGTTACCAATGGTGCTTCCGCTTCTCAAACCTTTCCTGCAGCAACTGATGGACTGGTAATCAATGTGTGGACCTTGGACAACTCCTTCAATGTGCGTATCAATGACACCCATTTGACTAATCCAGAAGAGCTTCAGTTTTGGCCTTCCGTTCCTACGGATGCGCTTTTTGAATTTTTAGATGGCACCACCTATTCAACAGTTTGGAGTATCGTTGGAAATCAATCGAGGCCATTAATTAGAATTTACATCGATAAGTTTGGCGAGATAAAAGTATTTGGAAGCCGAACATCAGGAGGAGCCTTGGAAGAAATGCGCCTACGTAACGGATCTTTCAATAACATTACTTTAAACACTAATGCTCCAAACAGCTTTCAAATTGGTCAAGCAGTAGTTTCTCAAACTTTTATAACCGGAGATTATGGAGTTGTTCTCGCCCCAAATTGTGATGCCGATAATGATGGCATTCCTAACGGACAAGATTTAGATAGCGATGGAGACGGCTGTCCAGACGCCAAAGAAGCAGGAGTGCCGGGAACTTTATTGTCTGGCGCTGTAAAAAACGGTTCAAATGGTGCAGTTACAACTACCACTACGACTCCGAATGCTATTGCGGGTTCGGCGGGTAATTATGGTGCAAATGGATTAGCCAATGTATTAGAAGCCACTACCGAAAGCGGGCTTACATCTTATCCATCTACTTATATTAACTTCGCTCTTAACCCTGTGATTAATGCTTGTTTGGATACCGATAGCGATGGTGCTGCAGATGTAATTGATATTGATGATGATAACGATGGTATTTTAGATACCGTAGAACAAGCCGATTGTGTATTTACTGGTAAAAACATCACTACAGTTCCTTTTTCAGGCACTGCAGTTACCGCACGTACCGCTTCTACCATAACTTCATCCAACACCAATAGCTGGCTTTCTTCGTATTCGAATGAAAATTTTGCTTTACCAATTTCATTAAAGTTTAAAAGACCTGTATCGGGTAATACGGCGATGATCGGTTTAGTTCCTACCACGGCAACTCTAACACCAACTAGCTGGTCTGATACAGGCTATAAGTTTTATTTCCTTGGAGCAGATGTGAATGGTTATTTTGGTGCGGCTTGGAATTTTACACAAGCTACAACCCCATCCGACGAGTATAGCATAGATGTTTCGGCAACAGGTTTTGTTACGGTCAGAATTAATGGTGTTCAAGTACGTGCTTTTCAAGGAGCTAATGCCAACTATAAACTCGCCGTTTCGGGATTGACCACCATGCAATTTACCGAAGTAAGGTTAACCAATCCTGCTAATCCGGAAATCATGACTTGTCCGGATATGGATAACGATGGCAAACCCAACTATTTAGATTTAGACTCAGACGGTGATGGTTGTGCTGATGCTATTGAAGGAGGTAGTTCTACCAGTGCAACGGATACAACTAATTATCCTACGGGCACAGATGACAATGCGAATGGTTTATTAAACAATTACGAAGGCACCACGGCGGGGACCGTAAATTACGCTTCTACTTATACAAATTTTGCTATAAATAATAGTATCAATGCCTGTACAGATACCGATGGCGACGGCGTAAGGGATATTCTCGATTTAGATGATGACAATGATGGGGTATTAGACGGTACCGAATGCCCTGCAATGAGACCTTACAGCGTATATACCTTAAATCGACCTGATGTTACTTTTGTACAAAATGTACCAGTTGTCATTTCAGGCACAGCAACACAAACGGTAACTTTGGATCAGCGCACACAAGGAGTCGCTCCAAATAATTTAACGTTTGATGGGGTATCAACTTGGAAATTAGTAGCTTCTAATATTATTCCAAGTCTTCAAAATAGAATTTCGGTAAGAATTGCTCCAACGCCAAGCACTACTGGTTCATTCGCCTCGGCAGATGCGATGTTAATTACCAATGGTATTTATACCTACGTAATAGACAACACCAGTGCTGTAGCAGGAGAATTTACCACAACGGGAACATGGACAAGTCAATCAACAGGAGGTTCTTATATAAACAATTCGAACCAATTTTTTACGGCACCTTTTACCAGCTTGCCTACGGCAACATGGACGTTTACAACCGCTTCAGGGTTTATTTGTCCTGATACCGATGGTGATACGATACCTGATTTTAAAGACCCAGACTCTGATGGAGACGGTTGTAATGATGCCGTTGAGTCGGGGGTTTATCCTTTTGGCACTTCAGTTCCAGTTGCAGGAACAACGGCATCTAATTATGGCGCCAATGGTTTTGTCAATGCTAAAGAAACGGCTGCCGAAAGCGGAGTATATAACGGGACATACACTTATGGCTTTGCCTTGTATACTGATTCAAATGTTTGTAATACACCAACACCGGCTTCTTGCATAGCCCCAAGAACTTTGCCAATTCCACCACCTTGGGGAGTAGCAAAAGCCTTTGAGTCGAATACTGTAATCTGGAATGGAGGAACACCTACTGCTGCGGATTTAAATGGCGATGGCATTTCAGAAATTTTAGTTCCTGCGTCTGATTATTCAGGTTATTTTGTGTACCGTGGAGATGGTTCTAATGCAGCTACCGCTACCAAAAATTATGTAATCCCATTAACATCTGAAAAGGCCAGCCAACCGGCTATTGCTGATTTAAATGGCGATGGAACTCCAGAGGTAATTGTAAATAGTAATGGTTTTGTACATATATTTAACAATGTCAGTGGTTCGGCCACTTCTTTCTTATATAAATCTACCACCGCATCACAATATTTACAAGAAGTAAATCCCTATGTGGTCGATATTAATGAGGATGGGACTCCAGAAATTGTAATGGGTAATGATGTGTTTAGCATTAACGGAACATTTGGTGCTGCAGGATCTTCTTTAGTTCGAAGAATTGCCGGTCCAGTATTAACTTATACTAGTAACACCGTTAATTTTCCAAGTGCGCCTCGTGAAGTAGTTGTGGTCGACATCATACCTTCAAACCCTGGAAAAGAAATCGTATTTGGTTCCCGTGTGTATGGAGTAAATATGACAAACAACACAATGACATTGATTAGGGACATGTCAACTATATCAGGTTATGCAAGTGCAAGTGCTGATTATGGCCCAACCGCTGTTGCTGATATGGATTTGGATGGGGATTTAGATATTGTTTATAATGGAGCTTCAAGAGTGTACATGTGGGATCCAAATGAAATGCAAGTACTATTTGATAGAGCGCCTGTTACTTTCAATATTGGAGTTAGGGGAATGACACTAATTGCTAATGTATATAATGATATAACCACTGGAGGAAAAACCAAAGATTACCCGGAAGCAATTATTGTCAATGCAGCTACAAGTACAACAGGAACGTTGAACGCTTACAACTTAAATTTTAATACAGGAAATAAATTTGTATGGTCACTAAGCACTAATGATAAGTCGGGAAGTACAGGCATTACGGCATTCGATTTTGACGGGAACGGCATCCGTGAAATTGTGTACCGTGATGAAACTACTTTGCGAATTATCAATGGTAATACCAATACACCAGTAAACAATGCAGTTTTCACTGTAAATTCTGCAACATGGGGAGAATACCCAATTGTTGCAGATTTAGACAATGATGGCGAGGCTGAAATTGCTGTGACAGGAGATAATAGGTTACAAGTTTTTGCGAGAACTGAAAGCTCATTTCCATGGAAAGCAGCCCCAACTTACTGGAACCAACGAAATTATAGAATATCGAATATCAATAGTAATTTGACGGTACCAGCCAGAGAATTGTACGCGCCTAGTTCGCGTAATTACAACAATAATTTAGCACAATTACAATTACAGGATCTAGGAGCGGGTGTGCCTGACGGTTCAGTTATTGCTGCAGATGCTTCAATAGTAATCAATTCGATTGTAGCCAATTGTCCTAGTATAACAATCAATACCACAATTTCAAATAACGGATCTTATTTTCTGCCTCCTGGAACAAAAGTTACAGTTTATAATGCTGACCCCACAACTACTAATGCTTCCGTTTTAGCCACTGTAGTAACACCAACAAGAGTGGCTGTCGGCGCTTCGATAAACTTACCAATTACACTTACATTTTCTACATCGCTTTCGTCTGTTTTTGTCGTTGTAAATGACGAAGGAACTACTGCAAGACCATTTAACTTGGCTTCAGCATTTCCAAACTCTTCAATACCAGAATGCGATTATACCAATAATACAGCAACACGAACCTTTGTCTGTCTAGATTCTGATACTGATGGTGTAGTTGATTTCATGGATTTGGACGATGATAACGACGGTGTGTTAGATTGGGCAGAGTCTACTAATTGCACCTTCCCTGTTAACAATTTAAGTGGATTAACCTATAATGGTGGTGGCACAACAGTTACTTTATCGGGTACTAATTTAACATTATCAGGTAATAGTGCATCATGGACTTCAAGGTACTCTGATCAAGCATTTAAACTACCTATTCATTTAGAGTTTAGAACCAATACTGCACCAGATTATGCCATGATTGGTCTATTGCCTGTGGCGGCAACTAAAACCCCAACAAATTTTACAGACGGTGCTTATAAAGTCTACAACGATGCTTCTGTTATTCGAGGGAAGTTACCTAACGCTGCATGGGATATTGATAACGTCCCTTATACCGCCAATACCTTAGTGGAGATGGATATTTCTGAAACAGGATGGGTAATTGTACGAAACAATGGAGTGATTATTCGCCAATTTCAAGGCGTAGTTTCCGATTATAATCTCGCTTTTTCAGCTTGGGATACACGTACATACACTGACTTCTCTTTAAGTTCGTTTAATGTACAACAAAACTGTACCGATATTGATACTGACAATGACGGCATACCAAACCGCTTGGATTTAGATAGTGATGGAGATGGTTGTACCGATGCCAGAGAAGCTGGAGTTAGAGGCACATTAGCCCCAGGATCAGTAATTAACCGTCCTCCTGGAGCAACAACCAATACGACTACTGCTAATGTTGCCAATGCCATAGCAGCAGGCCCTTACGGCTTAAATGGTTTTGCCAACGGCTTGGAAGCAACTGCAGAAAATGGGATTTTTAACGGGACATATACGTATAATTATGCATCGAATGTCACAATCAATGCCTGTACCGATACCGATAATGATGGCACTTCAGATGTTATTGATATAGACGATGATAATGATGGAATTTTAGATACTGATGAGGTTATATGTACCGTGGTGACAACCAGCAAAACAGGACTTATTATTTCCAGACCTTCTACTATTAACTATATATTTAATGGCGCAGCAACAATTAATAATCTAATTGATGGTGTGGATAATAATAACTATGTTTTATATGGCCCAACGGGCTCATTAAACGCAGAGTGGTTTAGGTTCCAATTTCCAACAGCTAAGATTTTAAATTATATAGAGATTGGTCATTATCAAGGCCAAACATTATTTTCAACTTCTACAACGTATAGAGTAGAAGGAAGTAACAACGGAACTGCTTGGACAGATGTTTCTGGAATACTTACATATAATAATAATGCTGTTAGTACGAGCGGTGGCTTGTCTTCGTTTAATTCTAATGTGGCTAATTTTAATAATAATACGGCCTATTTATATTACCGATTAGTAGGAATTAATGCCTTTTCTGGAGGAACATGGGCAACAGAAATTTATTTCAAAGATAAATTATGTGCTTATGACACTGATAATGATGGCATTCCAAACACCTTGGATTTAGATAGTGATGGAGATGGTTGTAGTGATGCTCGAGAAGCAGGAAGTTCCACTACGGCAGTAAGTACTTCTGTATATCCTACTGGGCAAGATAGTAATGGTAATGGTTTATTAAATGATTACGAAGGGTTAACAGACGGCACTATAAATTACACTTCTACTTATACTAATTTTGCTTTAAAGAATAATTTAAATGCTTGTTTAGATACGGATAGTGATGGAATTAGTAATCTTGTTGATTTAGATGATGATAATGATGGGGTTTTAGACACAGAAGAATTCAATTGTTCGCCTGCCAGGTTGAATAAAACGGGGATTACGGTTTCTTCTACCGTTGCCTGGGGCTTCAACGGAGGCTCTGTCACTTTAGCCAATATGGTGGACAATGCTGAAGCCATTGTTGCTTTCTCGAATAGCGAATTTTTAAACCAAACGGTATTACAATTCAATTTGCCTTCGGCAAGAATTTTGAGCCAAATTGAAATTGGAAACCAAGCAGGCAATAATCCACTAGGTACCACAGGAACATATAGAATACAAGCTTGGGATGGGACTGAATGGATAGATTTGACAGCCGATCAAACATTTGGCACACCAACAGCGCCAATCAATGCAGCCAACAATTCGTATAAATTCAATATGCCATCAAATTATACGGCCTATACCCGATACCGAATTTTTGGTACATCCAACCGAGGGACAGTTTCGGGTTGGATTCAGGAGGCTTATTTTACAGAGCGTATCTGTTTGTTAGATATCGATGGAGATGGTGTTCCAAACCATTTGGATTTAGATGCTGATGGCGATGGTTGTGCGGATGCCATAGAAGCTGGAAGTTCAACTACAGCAACAAGTACTTCAAATTTTCCTGCTTCAGCGGGGAACGACACCAATCGAAATGGATTGTTAAACAACTACGAAGGTGGTACAGCAGGTACAATAAATTATACCTCTACCTATACCAGTTTTGCCTTGTCTAATACAATCAATGCATGTACCGATACCGATGGTGATGGAATTACAGATGTTAGAGATTTAGATGATGATAATGATGGGATTTTAGACAGTATTGAATGTCCGTTAACCCAATTAAATACTAACGAAAGTAATGGAACTTTTGGTACTGAAGCAACCCCGCGTAATACTTCAAATACTAATGTTACTGGAGGATATGTGTATTCAGGGACAAATAGTGGGGCTGCTCAATATGCTGTAATCAATCAGGGGACTCCGTACCACCCAGCTGCTGAATTTTGGAGGTACCCAGGCCGTACCACAGGAACTGCTACAGACGCTTATTTAGCTGTAAACGGTAGTACAACTGTGGGTACATTTTACAGAGAAAGTATCAGCTTGCAGGCAGGTGCAAGATACCGAATTTCGTTTTGGCACCAAGCCGCTTCAGCTAATAACGATTACCAATTAGCAGCTGAAGTACTTTCGGCAAGCAATGCGGTTATAGCAACGGCTAATTCCGGCCCGCAAAATTCATTGGGTTGGAAATTAGCTTCTATTGATTTTACATCAGCAAGCAACCAAACGGTAACCTTCAACCTTAAAAACATATCCATTAATTCAAATGGAAATGACTTCTCAATTGATGATATTTCAATCAGCGCAATTGGATGTCCGGATTCAGATTTAGATGGTATTCCAAATCACTTGGATTTAGATTCTGACGGCGATGGTTGTTCTGATGCTAACGAATATTACAATTCGGCTACTGCTCAAGGCACAGACGGGAATAGTTATTTCGGAACAGGTAATCCACCAGCAATCAATGCGAATGGTTCAGTTATAGCGGCCAGTTATAGTGGTACATACACTAATGCAGCAGTTGCAGGTTCGGCTAGCGTAATCACTGCTCAACCTGCAGATGCGGGTGTGAGTCCAGGGGCAACAGTAAGCTTTACCGCTACAGTAACTGCTGGATCAGCTCCTGTAGCTTACCAATGGCAATTAAGCACAGATGGGGGAACAACTTGGGCCAATGTGACCAATACAGCGCCTTATTCAGGGGCAACTACTACTACCTTAACAGTATCAAATATTACTATGAGCATGAAAGGGTACAGCTATAAATTAGTAATTACCCAAGCCAATTATGTGTGTGGTACTGTTGTATCCAACCCTGCTAAAATTGAAATTGTTCCCTTTGTTTCTATAGTTGACGATGCAGTTACGGCTGCCGAAGACACAGTAGTTAGCGGAAATATTTTGACCAATGATAAGGGGTCAGGAAATACTGCCCTTACCGTAAACAGATTTAAAATTGGAGCGACAACCTACAATGCAGGAGATACTGCAACAATTGCAGGAGTTGGAACAATTCGAGTGAATTCAGACGGAACATTTACATTTACACCTCAGTTAAACTATATAGGAACAGTACCTGCAATCGAATATACCGCGACAGACACCGTTGGGGCCTCCGATTCGGGAACCCTGTCTATTGTAATTACACCAACCAATGATCCTCCGGGAGCTACGGATGAGCTTGTAAATGTTACTGAAGACATTCCGTTTACAGGAGATGTATTGTCAAACGATACCGACGCTGAAGGGAATAGTTTAGTGGTAAGTACATTTAGCACCACAATTAACAACGTTATAGTAACTTTTAATGCAGGAGATACGGCTGCAATTCCAGGGGTAGGAACGATTGTAGTCAACGCCAACGGATCGTTTACTTTTACACCAGCATTGAATTATATTGGAATTATTCCGGATGTAAATTATACTATTTCTGATGGAAATGGCGGCTCAGATACCGCTAAATTATCAATTGTTATCACCCCAGTTAATGACGCTCCTTTGGCGGCTGATGATATTGTAACGGGATCACAAGGAACTACTTTAACCGGTTCAGTGCGAACTAATGATTCGGATTTAGAAGGAAATAACTTAACAGTAACTGGATTTACTGTTGTGGGAGTTGCTGGTACACCAGTAATAGGCACACCGTTTTCGATTCCGGGAGTTGGTAGCCTTACTATTAATCCTGATGGAACCTATACTTTTGTTCCATTAAGCACTTTTACAGGACAGGCGCCATTGATTACCTATACACTTTCTGATGGCAATAGCACAGATTCGGCTGTTTTAGATATTTATGTAGCACCGGTCAATCAGGCTCCAATAGCAAGGCCTGATGCCAAAACAATTAATGAAGATACAACAGCTACAGGAAATGTACTTTCAGACGGCACTCCTGACTCAGATCCGGATGCCAATACGGTATTAAAGGTAACGCAATATTCATTTACTATTGGCAGTACGGTATATACCTATCCAGCAGGAACCACAACTTCAATACCTGGAGTGGGTGTGATAGTAGTTAATGCAGATGGTACTTACACTTTTACACCAAACTCCAATTACAATGGAGTAGTGCCCGTAATTACCTATACCATTACAGATGATAATAGTGGTGCAGCCACCGGAGCAACAGTTTCGAGTACCTTAACCATTACCATTACACCAGTCAACGACAATCCAATTACAGTCAATGACGACAATAAAGTTACCCTAGAAGACATGCCTATTTCTGGAAATGTATTGACCAATGATAGTGATCCAGAAGGTAACGCTATTACAGTTACGCAATTTACTATAAACGGCACGAACTATCCTGCTGGAACATCAGCTACAATTACAGGCGTAGGAACTTTAATTGTAAATACAGACGGTAGTTTTACGTTTACACCGGCAGCCAATTATTCGGGTGCAGTACCTACTGTTACCTATACTGCTAGAGATGCTGATGGAGGAACGGGAACCGCGACTTTAAAATTAGCAGTAACCCCTGTGAATGATGCCCCAGTTGCAGTTGATGATACGGTAAGTACACCAGAAAACACTGCGGCTACAGGTAATGTAGTGACTAACGATACTGATGTTGAAGGCAACACCAAATCGGTAACTAGTTTTACTGTTAACGGAATAACCTATCAAGTAGGAACGATCGTAACCATTCCGAACAAAGGGACATTAATACTCAATGCTGATGGAACTTATACGTTTACACCAGCTCCTAATACTAGTGGAGCAGTTCCAGTCATAACCTATACTCTATCAGATGACAATGGAGGAACAGATACTGCGGATTTAAATATTACAGTTGCAGCTGTAAATGATGCACCAGTTGTGGTGAATGAATCGTTAAGTACTAATGAAGACTCACCACTTACAGGTAATGTTTTAGCTAATGATACCGATCCTGAAAATAATACATTAACAATAACTCGATTTACAGTAGCAGGGCAATCCTATACCGCAGGTCTAACCGCTACTATTGATGGTGTGGGAACAATCCGAGTTAATACCGATGGAACCTTCACATTTACACCAGTAGCCAATTATAATGGTTCAGTGCCGGTTATTGGATATACAGTATCTGACGGACAAAGTCCTGCACTTACTACTGACGGTTCTCTTTCAATTAATGTAAATCCTGTAAACGATGCACCAATCGCACGTCCTGATACGGCTTCAGCTACTATAAATACTGCAGCAACTGGAAATGTAGTAGACAATGACTCAGATATTGAAGGCAGCGCTCTTACAGTAACACAATTTGTTCTTACAATAAATAACGTCGTTACGACTTTTAACGCAGGTGACACTGCAACCATTCCAGGCGTTGGAACCTTGGTCATTAATGCTGATGGCACCTATATCTTTACACCGGCGACAGATTATTTAGGCCCTGTACCAGCAGCGACCTATACGGTCAGCGATGGAACAGCAACAGCAACAGCTGCCTTAACATTAAGTATTACTGCTCCAGATACCGATGGTGATGGGGTATATGATTTTAAGGAAACGGCTGACGGTACAGATCCAAATAACTTCTGTGATTATAAACTAACTTCGGTAATGGGAACCCGAACTGGAGCGTGGAATTTAGCTGATTGTGATGGTGATGGAACCCGAAATGGAACAGACACCGCGCCATTAGACCCTTGTATTCACGCAGTCAATGCACAACCCGACAGAACAAATGCTTTATGGCAAGCTGCTGATTGTGATCAAGATGGTGAAACCAATGGATTTGAAGATGCCAATGGAACAAATTATAACAATGCTTGTTCTTTCACTACAGCACCTACAGCTTCTAGTACAGTATACTCTACTTGGTCTCTATTGGATTGTGATAACGATGGTCTTACGAATGCTTCAGAAATTACAGGAGGAACGAATCCATTGAATTCGGATACCGATGGTGATGGAAACCCTGACAATACAGATACCCGTAAAACGACCCCAACAGCGATTAACGATACTGCGAATGGTTCAGTTGGAGTTGCTTCTGTAGTAAATGTATTAGCGAATGACGATTATTTACCTAATGACGGAAACACAATAACCAGAGTGGGTGGTACCGCAACAGGTATCGTAAGCTTCAATCCAGTTACCGGTCAAATGACCTATACGCCAACCAATGCTGAAGGGGGTACTGCCGTAACAATTATATATGAAGTATGTCAAGGCAGTGTTTGCGCTACAGCTACGGTAACAATTACGGTTGCCATCAACGATGCTGATGGAGACGGTGTGTCAGATAATATCGAAGCATCGGATAACACCAATCCAAATGACGGATGTAATTATTTACCATCTAGTCAAATTAGCGCTAATACAAGTCTAGCTTGGAGAGCGGCAGATTGTGATGGTGACGGAACGCCAAATGGAACAGATAATCAACCATTAAACCCATGTGTGGGAGGTGCAGCCATACCAAATACTTCAAATGCCGTTTGGCAAGCAGCAGATTGTGATAGTGACGGAATTCCAAATGGAACAGAAGGTCTTATAGATACGGATGGGGATGGCACACCAAACTATTTGGATGTGGATTCTGATAATGACAACATACCAGATGCAGTAGAAAAAGGCAGTGGAAATACGCTATTAGACACCGATGGAGATGGAACACCAGATTACAGAGATTTAGATTCAGATAATGATGGGATTCTTGACAGTATTGAAGACACAGGATGTTCAGGAACAGCACCATGTACCCCAACGGATACTGATGGAGATAACATCCCAGATTATAGAGATCTAGATTCAGATGCTGATGGTATTTCTGATTCTATTGAAAAAGGACCAGGATCCACACCTTTAGATACAGATGGAGATGGTACTCCAGATTTCCAAGAAATTGATTCAGATGGAGATGGCATTTCAGACGCAATAGAGAAAGGTTCGGGAGCAACTCCTGTGGATACAGATAGTGATGGAACTCCTGATTACCGTGATACCGACTCTGATAATGATGGCATTTCAGATGCGATAGAAAAAGGTCCGGGATCGACACCAATCGATACCGATGGAGATAATATACCAGATTACTTAGATAGAGACTCAGATGCAGATGGTATTTTAGATGCCATTGAAAAAGGACCAGGAGCTACTCCAATCGATACCGATGGAGACAATATTCCAGATTTTCTGGACACCGATTCAGATAATGATGGCATTTCAGATGCCATTGAAAAAGGACCTGGAAGCGGGAATACACCATTAGACACCGATGCCGATGGAATACCAGATTACCGCGATACGGATTCGGATAATGATGGTATTCCGGATTCAGTAGAGAAAGGAAGTGGCAGCACAGTTGTAGATACAGATAGTGACGGTACACCAGATTATCGTGATTTGGATTCCGACGGTGACGGTAAACCTGATGCCCAAGAAGGCAATATAGACACAGATGGGGACACTATTCCTAACTACCAAGACTTGGATTCAGATGACGACGGTGTTTTAGATGCGGTTGATCAATGTCCTTTAGTTGCAGGCACAGCGGCATCCAACGGATGTCCACCTGACTTTGACGGCGATGGTTTAATAGACACCGTTGATTTAGATGACGACAATGACGGAATTTTAGATACAGTAGAAGCGGCGGCTTGTTTGCCGGCCAGTCCAAATTGTGATACGGATGGTGACGGTATTCCGAATCGTTTGGATTCCGATTCTGATAATGATGGCATTTCTGATGTGAAGGAAGCAGGAGGAACGGATTCTGATAATGATGGAAGAGTTGACGGAGGAGTTGATGCTGACGGAGTTCCAACGTCTGCGAATGGAGGTCTAACACCTCCAAATACAGACGGAACCGGTGGAACTAATCCGTATGACATTGATTCTGATGGTGACGGAATTCCAGATACGATTGAAAAAGGAGCTAATGGAAATGCACCTGTTGATACTGATGGCGATAACATTCCAGATTATCTTGATTTAGATTCGGATGGCGATGGCATTTCGGACGCGATTGAAAAAGGACCAAATGGAACTACCCCAATTGATACAGATGGCGACGGTATTGCAGATTACAAAGATCTAGATTCAGACAACGATGGTATTTCAGATGCAATTGAAAAAGGACCTGGAACAACACCAGTAGATACCGATGGCGATGGAACCCCAGATTACCGTGATACGGATTCCGATAATGATGGAATGTCTGACACTATTGAAAAAGAGCCAACCGCAACTCCAGTGGACACAGATAGTGACGAAACACCAGATTACCGAGATTTAGATTCTGATAACGATGGCATTTCAGATGCGATTGAAAAAGGACCTGGAACAACACCTGTTGATACTGATGGAGATAACATCCCAGATTATAGAGATCTAGATTCAGACGGTGATGGTATTTCGGATGCGATTGAAAAAGGTCCGGGAGCGACACCAGTGGATACAGATGGTGACGGAATTCCGGATTATCGTGATACCGATTCAGATAATGATGGGATATCTGACGCTAATGAAAAAGGTTCGGGAGCGACACCAGTAGATACTGATGGTGATGGATTACCGGATTATAGAGACCTAGATTCAGACAACGATGGTATTCCAGATGCAGTGGAGAAAGGCCCAAGTACTACTCCAGTGGATACCGATGGGGATAACATACCAGATTATAGAGATTTGGATACTGATAACGATGGCATTCCAGACAACCAAGAAGGAATAGTCGATACTGATGGCGATACAATTCCAGATTATAGAGATTTGGATTCGGATGGAGATGGTGTTTTAGACACTAACGACCAATGCCCATTAGTGGTAGGAACAGCACAAATGAATGGCTGTCCAGCTGATTTTGATGGTGATGGAATTGATGATACAGCTGATTTAGATGATGATAACGATGGGATCTTGGATTCAGTAGAAGCGGCAGCTTGTTCACCAACTGATCCAGATTGCGATACTGATGGAGACGGCATCCCTAATCGATACGATGCTGATTCAGATAATGACGGTATTAAAGACACCAAAGAAGCGGGAGTTGTAGACGCTAACAACGATGGAAAAGCAGACGGAGGAGTAGATGCTAATGGAGTACCTAGCTCGACTAATGGAGGCATAACACCACCAAACACAGATGGTGACGGGCAAGCGAATCCATACGACCTAGATTCAGACGGAGATGGTATTTCGGATGCGATTGAAAAAGGAGCTAACGGAGCCAGTCCAGTGGATACAGATGGTGATGGAGCACCAGATTATTTGGATTTGGATTCGGATAATGACGGTATTCCAGATGCAATTGAAAAAGGAACCGGCTCAAGTATTTTAGATTCAGATGGCGATGGAACACCAGATTATAGAGATTTGGATTCAGACAATGACGGTATTCTAGACAGTTTAGAAAAAGGAACAACAGCCACTCCAATCGATACCGATGGAGACAATATTCCAGATTACCGTGATCTAGATTCAGATAACGATGGTATGCCAGATGCAGTAGAAAAAGGAAGTAGCTCTTCACCAGTAGATACAGATGGCGACGGCACTCCAGATTATCGCGATACCGATTCGGATAATGACGGTATTACAGACGCTATCGAAAAAGGGCCTAACGGACTCACTCCAATAGACACTGATGGCGACGGCACTCCAGATTACAGAGATTTGGATTCGGATAACGACGGCATTCCTGATGCTACTGAAAAAGGAACTGGAAGTACTCCATTGGATACGGATAATGATGGAACTCCAGATTACAGAGATCTAGATTCAGACAACGATGGACTTCCAGATGTAGTAGAAAAAGGATCCGGAAGTACTCTGTTGGATTCAGATAATGATGGCACCCCAGATTACAGAGATGTAGATTCAGATAACGATGGGATTCCTGATGCAGTAGAAAAAGGAAGTGGCAGCACACCAGTAGATACAGATGGCGACGGCACTCCAGATTATCTTGATACTGATTCGGATAATGATGGTATTCCAGACTCAGTAGAGAAAGGACCAAACGGAGCAAATCCAATTGATACGGATAATGATGGAACCCCAGATTACCGAGATTTGGATTCGGACAACGACGGTATTTCAGATGCAATAGAGAAAGGACCAAATGGAGCTACTCCTGTCGATACAGATTCGGATAATATTCCAGATTACCGAGATGCAGATTCTGATGTAGATAACAAACCTGATAATCAGGAAGGATTAACAGATACAGATGGAGATGGTGTTCCTAATTATAGAGATACTGATTCTGATAACGATGGCGTTTTGGATGTAAATGACCAATGTCCGTATGTGGCAGGAACAGCTATTTTAAATGGTTGTCCGCCAGATTCAGACAGTGACGGAATAATAGATGATATTGATTTGGATGATGATAACGATGGTATCCTAGATACAGTGGAGAATGGAATTTGTAGTCCAGCATCAGTTGATTGTGATACTGACGGCGATGGTATTCCAAACCGATTGGATCCAGATTCAGACAACGACGGTATCTCTGATGCAAGAGAATCAAATGGAACGGATACTAATGGCGACGGCAAAGTAGATGGCAATGTAGACGCTAATGGTATTCCACAATCATCTAATGGCGGTGTAACACCTCCAAATACAGATGGAGATGCTAATCCAAATCCATACGATCTAGATTCAGATGGCGATGGTATTACAGACGCTATTGAAAAAGGAACCAATGGCAATGCACCGGTGGACAGTGATGGTGACGGCACGCAAGATTATTTGGATTTAGATTCGGATAACGATGGTATTTCAGACTCAGTTGAAAAAGGAACAGGAACCAGTATTTTAGATACTGATGGTGATGGAACTCCAGACTATAGAGATGTAGATTCGGATAACGATGGTATTCCTGATGCAGTAGAGAAAGGACCAAATGGAGCTACTCCAGTAGACACAGATGGAGACGGCATACTTGATTACCGTGATTTGGATTCAGATAACGATGGTATCCCAGATGCAGTAGAGAAAGGACCAAATGGAAATAATCCTGTTGATACTGACGGAGATGGTACTCCGGATTATAGAGATGTAGATTCAGACGGTGATGGAGTAGGTGATTTTGAAGACGATTGCCCGTTAACTATTGGCAGTGTTGTATTAAAAGGTTGCCCAGGAATTGATTCAGATAATGATGGAATTCCAGACGCCGTAGATTTAGATGACGACAATGATGGAATCACTGATGTTGTTGAAAATGCAGCTTGTACGCCAACTGCTTCGAATTGCGATACGGATGGCGACGGAATCATCAATAGTTTGGATTTAGATTCAGATAACGATGGTATTACCGATGCAAGGGAATCTAATGGTATAGACGCGAATGGCGATGGTAGAATAGACGGCTCAGTTAACGCAAATGGGGTTCCAGTTGCTGCCAATGGTGGAACAACTCCTCCCGATACTGATGGTGATGGAAGACGCAATCCATACGATGTAGATTCTGACAATGATGGCATTTCTGATTCAGTAGAGAAAGGAGCGAATTCAAACGCACCAGTAGATACAGACGGAGACGGAACGCCAGATTACTTGGATTTAGATTCAGATAACGACGGTATTTCTGATGCGATTGAGAAAGGTCCAACAGCCACTCCAGTTGATACTGATAATGACGGAACGCTAGATTACAGAGATTTAGATTCGGATAACGACGGCATTCCTGATGCTACTGAAAAAGGAACTGGAAGTACTCCATTGGATACGGATAACGATGGAACACCAGATTACAGAGATTTGGATTCAGACAATGACGGTATTTCAGATGCGATTGAGAAAGGCCCAACAGCCACTCCAGTTGATACTGATAATGACGGCACTCCAGATTACAGAGATTTAGATTCAGATAACGATGGTATTCCAGACTCAGTAGAGAAAGGACCAAACGGCGCTATTCCAGTTGATACTGATAATGACGGAACACCAGATTACAGAGATTTGGATTCAGATAACGACGGCATTCCAGATTCAGTAGAGAAAGGCCCAACAGCCACTCCAGTTGATACTGATAATGACGGCACTCCAGATTACAGAGATTTGGATTCTGACAACGACGGTATTTCAGATGCGATTGAGAAAGGCCCAACAGCCACTCCAGTTGATACTGATAATGACGGCACTCCAGATTATAGAGATTTGGACAGCGATAACGACGGTATCTCGGACAACATCGAGAAAGGCCCAACAGCCACTCCAGTTGATACTGATAATGACGGCACTCCAGATTATAGAGATTTGGACAGCGATAACGACGGTATCTCGGACAACATCGAGAAAGGCCAATCAGCCACTCCAGTTGATACTGATAACGATGGAACACCAGATTACAGAGATTTGGATTCTGATAACGATGGTATTCCTGACGCAGTAGAGAAAGGACCAAATGGAGCTGCGCCAATTGACACGGATGGTGATGGTACGCCAGATTATAGAGATTTAGATTCTGATAACGATGGCAGTCCTGATGCAGACGAAAAAGGCCCCGATGGAACTAATCCAATAGATTCTGATGGCGATGGCATTCCAGATTACAGAGATTTACCTAACGTATCTCTAAATCCCGACACCGACGGCGACGGAGTTATTGATTCGCAGGAGGTTATCGACGGTACAGATCCAAATAACGCATGCGATTCAGTCCCATCTAGCATTACCGTACCATTGAGTCAATTATTTTTAGATGGCGATTGTGACAGTGATGGATTAACCAATGGTGAGGAATTGGGATTAAATCCAATGCTACCAACGGATGTGGATAATAATGGCACGCCAGATTATTTGGAGTTCAACAACCACAGTCAGAGCGAGGATGATTTGGAGATATTCAACTCGATGACAACAAACGGTGATGGGCTTAATGATGTATTTGTAATTAGAGGTATTGAGAACTATCCAGATAATAACTTATACATCTATAACCGTTGGGGAGTAGAGGTATACAATGTAGAGGGTTATGGTCAGGACAATAAGTACTTTACGGGTATTTCCCAAGGACGTAATACCTTCTCACAAACCGCAGAATTACCTAAGGGGACTTACTATTTTATATTACGATATAAAAACAAGCAAGGGGTAGATAAGCAACGTTCGGGTTATTTATACATTACAAAATAAGAGTAAAAAATGAAGAAACTATTTAGTTTAGTAGTACTAATGAGTCTGAGTGTTTGGGGCCAACAAGAGCCTCAATACACCCAGTACATGTTCAACCCCACGGTAATTAATCCCGCTTATGCAGGATCGATGGATTATGGAACTATTTTCAGCATGTACCGAGCCCAATGGCTAGGTCTCGAAGGAGCGCCACGCACTTTAAATTTAGCATATCACCAACCCATTGAGAATAGTAGAATAGGAATAGGAGTGAACCTACTGCATGATCAGATAGGACCTACTAATACTACTTTTGCCGCAGTGGATGTTTCCTACACGATTGTTTTCGCTAATGAAAGCCGCCTGGCTTTTGGGGTTAAAGCCGCAGGAGAGCTTTTTGCTATAGACAACCAAAAGTTAAACAATTACAACCCAGAAGACCCGTTTTTACAGCTCAATATGATCAATCAATTCTCTCCTAATGTTGGAGTAGGCTTGTATTATTATAAAGAGAATAGTTATTTAGGACTATCCGTTCCAAGATTATTGGAAACCCGGTTTGTAGACGCTATCGCTTTTTCAAACACAAAGCGCAAGCAACATTTCTATTTTGTTGGAGGGAAAGTTTACAACTTGACGTACAATCTAAAATTCAAACCGGCTTTTGTTACTAAAGTAGTGGCTGGAGCACCATTGCAAGTAGATTTAACCACTAATTTTCTCTACAATGAGCGCTTGACATTTGGTCTAGCCTATAGATGGAGTGCAGCCGTATCGGCCTTAGTTGGATTTAGAGTAAATGACAGATTATCGATTGGCTATGGTTACGATCGAGAAACCACAAGATTGTCCAATTTTAATTCAGGATCTCACGAACTATTTTTACAGTTTGATTTGTTGAGAAATGGTCAAACAGTAGAAACCACACGATTCTTTTAATTCGTAGCGCCATGAAACTGAAAACACAAAACATTATGAAAAAGCAGCTAATCCTAGTATTGTTATTCCCCATAATCGCCTTGGCGCAACAACCCTTGCGAAGAGCCGATGCTAAATTTGAGCAAGAATCCTATATCTCAGCTATTAAGATTTACGAGCATTTAGCCAAGAAAGGCAAAGGAACTGCTGAGATCTATGAAAAATTAGGCGATGCCAATTACTTCAATGCCAATTATGTTGAGGCTCAAAAATGGTATGAGAAACGCTATGCATTCAATGCGCCTTTTCCAGAAGGTTTTTTATACCGCTATAGCCAATCTCTTAAGTCGGCAGGAAAGCAAGAAGAAGCCCAAAAGGTAATGGCAGAGTATGCCAGGGAAAAACCCACAGAACTACGAGTTAGAAACCAAACCCCAACACTCAGAGCACAGAATAGTATCAAGAAAGGATCTGATATTTTTAGCATTACTAATTTGAACATCAACTCGAAGTACTCGGACTTTAGCAGCACTTTCAAAGCAGACACCTTACTCTTTGCAAGTGCGAGACCCAGAATCATCGCCAATCAAATCTACCAAAGAACAGGACAGGTATTTACTAACTTGTATTATAGCGTAAAGAGTAACGACACTACTAATACCTATAGCGAACCCCAACTATTCTCAAAGAAAGTCTTCTCAGTCTATCACGAGGCAACGCCTATTTTCACTAAGGACGGCAAGACGATCTACTATACTCAGAATGAGCTCAGAGAAAACAACAAAAGAAAACTCACCAACGGTCTGAACAAGATCTACAAGGCCATTAATGAAAACGGCAAATGGATTGATCAAGGCGTATTAGACATCTTTGCTTTAGACAGCATACGGGTGGCCCATCCGGCCTTATCAGCAGATGAAAGTACCTTGTATTTTGCCTCAGATGCCAAAGGAGGCTATGGCCAATCCGATTTGTATAAAATCGACCTGTATCCCGATGGTACTATTGGCAATCCGGTAAACTTAGGCAGCGCTATCAACACCGAAGCCAGGGAGAGTTATCCATTTGTTACCCAAGACAACATCTTGTTATTTGCTTCAGATGGAAGATTAGGAATGGGAGGATATGATATTTATGCGGTCGATTTAAACACGCCCAATGCCTTGCCGGTTCATCTAGGGGAACCAATTAATAGCCCTTTTGATGATTTTGCAATCAATTGGGATCGCACCACCAACCAAGGCGTGCTCAGTAGTAACCGACCAGGAGGCAAAGGAGACGATGATTTATACGCCTTTAAAAACACAGGAGCTCCATTTGTATTTGAATACCTAACTACCATTAAAGGACGCGTAATGGATTTAAATGGTTCGAATCCGGTAGAATATGCAGCCCTTGTGTTGTTAGACAAGGACAACAACGAAGTGGCAAGAACACTAGCCGATGAAAACGGAAACTTTACCTTTGAGAATGTCAAATCCAATGCGATGTACACCATTCAAGGATCTAAAGAAATGTATTCAACGGCAGGGGTAGAAGTTATAGCCAGATTGTATGGAGACAATATCAGCAAAGACATCCGCTTGAAGAAAGATGTCTATGAGATTGCAACGGGCTTGGATTTAGCCAATGTATTCGAGATCACACAAATCTACTTTGATCTAGACAAATCAAACATTAGAAAAGATGCGATAGCACCGCTAGAGAAAATAGTAGAGGCGATGATAGAATACCCAGAGATCAAAATCGAGATTGGGTCACATACAGACAGTCGCCAACACAGAAAGTACAACAAGCTACTCTCACAGAGAAGAGCCGATGCTACCATGGCCTATTTGATCAAGCGAGGTATTGCACCAGAGCGATTAACGGCTAAAGGTTATGGCGAGAGTCAATTGGTGAATCAATGTGCCGACGGAGTTCAATGCTCAGAAGAAGAACACCAACAAAACCGAAGAAGTACTTTTGTGATTGTAGAATAATAGAATAATAAATTATCAAATCCCCTTTTGAAGAAAAGGGGATTTTTTATAGGAAAATTAAATATACATCTTCATGTAGGGTTATTTTTTTGTTTATCAGTAAACTAGAAACTATATTTGAAAATGTTTATCAGTTTATAACTGAAACAGAGTTCCAAAAAATGATTAAAAAATTTAAAAATAATCAAATAAAAAGCGCTGAAACGAAATTGTCTGAAAAGGAGCTCAAGAGCTTTTATAAAATGCTCTTGAAATTCAAAAAACACCATCCTGCTTTCGATGCGAAACGATTATTTGAAAAACTCTATCCGAATTCAGGTATTAGTTTTAAGGAATAAATTAAAAAATGAAAATAGGCAACTTTATTTTTAAGCCATCAAAAGAGCAGACGAGACTAATCGATTTGCTTCCTAAAACAAAAGATGACTCTTGTTTTTTTGATTATTTGCAATCAAGATTAGCGCATCTTACAATAGAAATTGAAAAAAAAGACCCCCGTTTTTTTTATGCTAAATTTATAGAAAAGAATACAGAATATTTAGTTAGGTTTTCCTCCAATGGTCAATATGCAGGCATTGTTTACGAGTATTGGAAAGATGTAGACCTTAAATTTAATTTTAATGAATTTGGAATTGAAGAAGAAAAAATTGTAAGGAATAATGCTTTTTGGCATAGGTTGAAAAGAATAGTAAATCAAGTATTTGCCAAAAATTAAAATAGTAAATTGCTATAGCAATCATTTATTGCCCTTTTAAAGAAGCAACTTATTTTTATAAGTTGCTTTTTTTATGGCTATTGTTTGTCTGTAAGGCAAAAAAAAAATACATTTACTAACCTAATAATAAGCAAATGAAGTTCTTATCTATTAATTACCATTTAGAAAGCAAGATTATGAGAAAACCTTATAGGTTGTGTTGGATTCTCCTATTTTTTGCAACCACTTTGTTGGCTCAAAATAATTCTAAAATAGCACCTTCTTTTGCCTATTTGAAAGAAATGCAAAAAAGCACAACTACTGCTAATTTTTCTGAAAACAGTCCCTTTTCCAATACACTTTCTGCTCGAAGAAATACCAGAACTGGGATTAGCGAGACAGGATTCAATTGTATTATTTATACTAAGTCTCCAGAATTGCTTTTGGCTAAAGGAATTGCTTTAGAGAGTATTCATCCAACATTCTCAACGGCTTGGCTAAGTCTAAGACAACTTGACGAAGTCGCTGCTTTTCCAGAAGTTCAGTTTATTGATATGCCAAAAAATTTCAAAAAAAATAATGATATAGCTGTGGCTGGAACAGGAGCATTTTTATTGCATAGTGGGAGATTAAATAACACAGAATATAAGGGAGAAGGAATTATTGTAGCTATAATTGATTCTGGTATAGACTGGGACCATCCTGATTTTAGAGACCCTTTAGATCAAACTAAAAGCCGAATTTTGCGAATTTGGGATCAAACGATAACTGCAGGCCCTGGTGAAAGCGCACCTCAAGGATTTACATTTGGAGTGGAATACACACAAGCTCATATAAATAATGAAATTGACGGATCACCAGCAGGTTTTGTTAGAGAAAAAGACACCGATGGTCATGGAACGCATGTGGCTGGTACTGCCGCGGGAAATGGTGCCGCTTTGAGTCCTATCTACTCGGGATTAGCTCCAAAATCGGATATTGTGGTGGTAAAAGCTGGGAACGGAACTTTTTCAACTTCAAATTTGATTGCCGCCTTAGATTATTTAAAAAATTTAGCGACGAGTTTGTCAAGACCTATCGTAGTTAATATGAGTTTGGGTTCACAGTCTGGAGCTCATGATGGTACTGATCCTTTAGAAGTAGCAATCGATAATTTTACCAATAGCGCCGCTGGAAGAATTGTAGTTGTTGCTGCTGGAAATGAAAATGGAGAAAACATTCATAAGCAATTAATTCTTACTGCTAATTCTAGTGGTAATGTAGATATAATAGTTCCAAACACTACAACAACCGAATCCGATGATGTGTTTCAATTTTCGGCATACGCCAATGATGCCTCTGAAATGGCAGCGGTTGTTACCGCTCCTGATGGCACAGCTGTAAGTGTGTTTTCAAATAATGGAACTTTAGTCATGAACGGTTTGGGCAAAGTGTATTTATCTAATTTTATTGATCCAGGAAGCGGTGATAGGAAAATAGTAGTGTATGTAACCAGATCGAGCACATCGGCTAATGTTGCTGGTACTTGGAATATTCGATTTACTAATGCTACTAACTCCACACTTACAATTGATGGCTGGTTGGATACTAAGGGAGATGATTATTCAAACACATCTGTTGTAGGAGGTGATAGTAATTATCTAGTGGCTATTCCAGGTTGTGCTACAAAAGCAGTAACAGTTGGTTCATTTATGGGTAAAATGGATTGGTATGGTGGTACATCTACTGGCTTTGGAGGATATAGCTATAATGCGGGAGTTCAAGACGACATATCAGGATTCAGTTCAATAGGGCCAAGAAGAGATAATGTACTTAAACCTGATATTACGGCAACTGGTCAAGCAGTTGTATCCTGTTTATCTTCAGACTCAGGACTAGCCAATTCATCTCCTTTTAATGTTGTTAATGACTTGTATCGAGTAGAACAAGGATCTAGTATGGCTGCACCTGCTGTAGCCGGATGTGTAGCCTTATTACTTCAAATGAGACCTAACGCTACTTTTACAGAAATTAAAACAGCTATAACAACAACTGCAATCAAAGATTCCTTTACTGGACAAACAGTAAACGCTACCTGGGGACATGGTAAAATAAATGTTTTTAAAGCCGCCTCGAGTTTTTCGTATTGCCAACCGTTATCAGTTACAACCTACAATTACGAGCAGCCTTATTCTAGAAATCAAAACACAGGAGTTGATGTAGGCTCAGCTCAAGTTGCAGTTCGATTTACAACCACTTCTTCTGGCATACTAGGTGGAGTCTACTTTAAAACAGGAACATCCATCAATTTGACGAGCTTTTCGGCAGAATTAAGAGCTAACTCCAATGGAAATCCTGGAAACCTAATAGGGGCAATAGCTAAATCACCCTCTTCTATTACAAAAAACGCCTGGAATTTTATCGATATGAGTTCTTTAGAAGCTCAATTAACCACCTCCACAGATTATTTTGTTGTTTTAGCTCCTAATTCAGGAGGGACTTTATCCCTAGGAAGAGAAACTACAAATTCTGGTCGTTCTTATATATCTGCAAATGGAACATCTTGGACCTCCACAAACAATTTAAGAATTAGAGCTGTGGTCTATGACAAACTAGCTCCAGGGGTTCCGACCCTAACTTTAAATTCAAGTTCAGGTTCCAACATACAATCGATATGCAATGCTGTAGCGATTACTCCAATTACATTCACTACTACTGGTGTAACTAGCGCAACTGTGACTGGACTTCCAGCTGGAGTTGTTGCTAATTGGCAATCCAATACGGTTACAATTTCAGGTACACCAACTGATTTTGGAGTGTTTAATTATAGCGTAAGAATTGCTTCATCTTGTGATACAGCAACAGCTACTGGGACAATCACCATTGGAAGTGTTCCAAAAGTTACTAGCGTTACCATTGCAACAGGTAATACAATGACAATCAGTGGAGATCATTTTTCTGTTAATGGAACAACTCTGACAATTGGAGGAATACAGGCCTTAATTAGTTCGGTTACTAGAACCACAATTATTGCAACACTTCCATCGAGTAACAATGGCGGCCCAATTGTCGTAACCAACTCCTGTAACCTGAGTTCTTTACCCTTTACCTATCCATTTAAGGCTCCAACAAACATTAGTTTAAGTTCCAATTTTATAATTCAAAATAATAGTGTTGGCGCAACAATTGGCATTCTGTCTGCAACCGATACCGACACCTCCGATAGTTTTACTTATGCACTAGTTAGTGGTACAGGAAGTACCGACAATGGTAACTTTAGAATAGAGAACAATCAATTAAAAGCAGCAGTAGTTTTTTCAACTCAAACTAAAGTAAGTCATTCCATTCGAATTAGAGTGACTGATGCCGGTGGATTATCATTTGAAAAAACGTTTACAATTACTGTTGTAACCGACTTAGATGCCGATGGAGTTCGAGATGATGAAGATCAGTGTCCTAATACTATTGCTGGAGTTAAAGTAGATTTTAAAGGATGCGAAATATTCCTTTTACCTTCGGATAACTTCTCGGCTTTGGTAACTGCAACATCTTGTGTGGGACAAAAAAATGGATCGATCAGTGTGAGCGCTAAGAACACGACCTTCATATATAATGTCACGATTAATGGACAAACAGGATTCCAATTGAATGCGGCCAATAGTTTTACCAATCAATTTCAAAACTTAGCACCTGGGAGCTATGAAATTTGTATAAGTGTTCAAGGAAAACCTAACTATTTACAGTGTTATAACTTAATAGTAAGAGAACCAAGTATTTTAGCCCTTACAAATAAAGTAAGTGCATCAGCTAAGCAAGTTACCTATAACCTAAGTGGGTCATCTAGCTACAATGTCACATTGAACGGACAAACTAAAAAGTATTTTTCTAACGAAATTACCTTAAATCTGGAGGCAGGCCAAAATGTTATTTCTATAGCAACGGACATGGATTGTCAAGGGAAATTTGAACAAACAGTCTTTTTAGGAGACCAAATCGTATTTTATCCAAATCCTGTTCTCGATTATGTTACGCTATTTTTTCCAGGGACAGATCAAGAAGTTACCATAACCACTATCAGTCTATCAGCTACAACAAAAGAGGTTGTAAAGTGCAAGCTTGATGCCTCAAGAAAGGCAAAACTAAACCTAAGTGGATATGCATCAGGCATGTATCTAGTTCGTGTTAAAGGCAATCAATTTGAGGAAACAATAAAAGTAATTAAACAATAAAGGGAGATGAAAAGTGTAATTAAAATAACAGCTCTTTTTCTTATAGTAGGATTGGTTGGTTGCGGAGGAAGTTCTGAAGATGAAGCTCCCGTTGTAGTGAATATAAAGGTACCTGGAAAAGCATCTTTAGTGGCTCCAGCAAGCGGCACTACTTGCGAACCGGGAGCCAATGCTACCCCTACACAAAGTTCAGTGGTGTTTAGTTGGAATGCTGCTACCGATACAGAAAGCTATGAATTAAAAGTAATCAATTTGAATACTCAAGAAACAGTAACACAAACGGGGATTACATCGGCCAGTGCAACAGTAACATTAAACCGAGGGATTCCGTATTCTTGGTCTGTAACTTCAAAAAACAAAGGGACCACAACCACAGTCAGTGATACTTGGAAATTTTATTTGGCAGGGGTTGGCGTGACGAATTACGCACCATTCCCCGCGGCAGCAGTTAGTCCATTGTCAGGTACTGTGGTAACGCCAACTAACGGAAAAGTAACACTCAGTTGGGAAACTAGCGATGTTGAGGCCAGTCCTTTAACCTATACTTTATTTTTTGACACAGTAGACGGGAAACAAACGCCAATTGACGCTAACAAGAATTTGACTTCCAAAACTAAAGAGGTTGTTGTGAATGCCAATACGGTTTACTATTGGAGAGTGATCACAAGTGATGGGTTTAATACTTCCACTAGTATCGTCTATACATTTAAAACACCTTAACTTACTATAAACATGATGAATATAAAACAATTCTTCTGCCTTTTATGCGTTCTATTTATTCTATCCAATTACGGATTTGCTCAAAATAATTTCCAACACAATGTTTTGAGTCCAGTAGAAGAAGCCGAGGGTTGGCAATTACTTTTTGATGGGAAATCTACTTCTGGCTGGCATTTATATAATGAAGGGAATATCAAGTCCGCATGGACAGTTCGTAATGGCGAATTAGTTTGCGATCCAACTATAGAGAAAGTAGAACGCGGTGATTTGATTTCTGATTCGGTTTTTACCAATTATGATTTTAGTTTTGAATGGAAAATTTCTGAAGCAGGCAATAGCGGGGTTTTTATTAATGTACAAGAAGCTCCTGAATTCCCCACTGCATGGACAACAGGTCCTGAATACCAACTATTAGACAATGCCAACATGCCTAAAGATTATCTGATTGATGGTAAGCACTCGGCGGGTTGTGTGTACAGTTTGTCACCTTTATTGAATCAAGTTCAGCCGAAACCTGCTGGAGAGTGGAATACTTCAAGAATTCTGCAACAAAATGGAGTGATTACTTTTTGGCTAAACGGAATTGAAACCGGACACGAGGACATGAAAACCGAGCGTTGGAAACAATTAATCGCAGGAAGCAAACTAGGTAATTTCCCTTCTTTTGGAAAGGCAATTCAAGGTAAGATTGCCTTTCAAGATTGGTCAAAAGGGGTGGCCTTGCGCAACATAAAAATCAAAGAAATCAAATAATTGGAAGTTATTTTCTGTAATCTAAAGCCGGTTTACGATCGCCTAGAAGCGGAATATATTTAAAATCTTTTCCTCTTTTTTCCTCTAATTCTGTTTTTGCTTTTACAATTTGATCCGGATTTAAAAACAAATCAATTGCGGTCAAAGCGATTGTTTTGGCAGCCACCATCATCCCTTTGTTTGCTATATCAGTTCCGCCAGCGGCAACAGCTTGCCAACTATGAGCAGGAGTGCCAGGAACCCAAGTAGCACTTCCCATACCAGCCGTTGGAACTGCAAAACTCACATCGCCTACATCTGTTGAACCAAAACTAGGATCTAATGTTTTGTAAGGTTGAATCACCGCCGCTTTGTCTACACTACCATTTTCAATTCCCAAGGATTTAATGATTTGGTTTCCAAATTCTTTTTCTTTTTCAGTATATGTAACACCTCCCACTTTAACTAGATTCGAATACATCATCTTTTGGAGCGTGATATTTGGCAACAATTCGTGTGTTCCTCCTATAAGTTCGTACTCCATTTTTGTTCCAGTACCTAGCGCAGCTCCTTCAGCAGCTTTAGCGATGCGATCAAAAATATCGATCACCATTTTTCGATTGCCGTGACGCACATAATAATAGACTTCCGCAAAATCAGGTACTACATTAGGCGCCTTCCCACCATTGGTAATCACATAATGAATGCGGGTGTCTGAAGGTATGTGTTCGCGCATCATATTAACCATCATATTCATTGCTTCAACGCCATCTAAAGCAGAACGTCCTTTTTCTGGAGCCATTCCAGCATGAGAAGCGATTCCGTGAAAACGAAACTTTGCTGATTTATTAGCCAAAGCCGAACCAGGGTTGGCATCATTTGCGTCGGAGGGATGCCAATGCAATGCTATATCAACGTCTTTAAATAATCCTTCGCGTACTAAGTATACTTTTCCCGATCCACCTTCCTCGGCAGGGCAGCCATAAAAACGGATGGTTCCTTTTTTCTTGTTGGTTTTCAACCAGTTTTTTACTTCAATGGCTGCAGCGGTAGAAGCGGTACCAAATAAATGATGACCACAGGCGTGTCCTGCGGCTTTTCCAACCGACTTTTTCTCTGCAACCGCTTCTTGTGACAAGCCGGGCAAAGCATCGTATTCCCCTAAAATGGCAATTACAGGCAGTCCTTCGCCATATTCCGCTATAAATGCGGTTGGAATTCCTGCCACGCCTTTAGTAATTTTGAAGTCTTCATTTCGTAAAGTTTCTTGTAACAATGCGGTGCTTTTTTCTTCTTGGTAGCCCATTTCGGCAAAGCCCCAAATTTGTTGAGCTATTGAACTATAGACTTCTTTTTTAGCTTCTAAATTAGCTGTAATTTTATCTGTTTTTTGAGCCAAAACAAAACTTGAAAATCCTAAAAACAAGGGCAGGGCATAGTATATTTTCATAGTAGAAATGCTATTTAATGAAATATAAATGTACTACTTTTTTACTATCGGCCATTACGAATCCGCTTTTTTGGTTAAGTTTGAATCCATAAACTGATTTATGATTCAAGAAATTCCTATTGATGCCCTGTTGCAATTACGTCAACATGTACTTTGGCCTAATAAAGACCTTGACTTTGTGCGTACCCCAAACGACGATCACGGTATTCATTTGGGGGTTTGTATCCAAGGTCAATGGGTTTCTTGTATTTCTCTATTTATTGAGGAGAATCAACACGCGGTTTTCAGAAAATTTGCCACACTTCCTGATTTTCAAAATAAAGGATATGGTAGCCAATTGCTACAATACAGTTTTAACTACCTCCAACAACTCGGAATTACAACTGTTTCTTGCAGCGCTCGTGTTGAAAAACAAAGTTATTATCAAAAATTTGGAATGCAACCCAATGGTTATCCGTATCTCAAAAATGGATTGCAGTATGTAACAATGGAAGTGAACTTAGAATAAAGTAGAGGTTCAAAAAGGATTGGTATAAAATAATTGAATATTCATTGCGTATTATTGACGCAATAATTTATATTTGTCATTCGTATACTAATCAACTAAGATTATTTTCTTCATGAAACTTACATTTTTAACCGTTTTAGCCTTTTTTTGTATCACATTGGCACAAGCACAATACGCTAGTTTTGAAGCTAGTACAGGCGGATTCTCTTTTATTCCTGCCTTTACCTCAGAGGATCCACATATTATTGTTAATGCTGGAACAACTGATACGAAAAGACTTTCATTTCATTTGTTGTCTACCATTCGGTTGGAAAATTTAAATCCCCGTGGTGTGATTTTTATGTCTCGTTACAAATTCATTGATAAAAAACTAAAAGCAAGTTTCGGGATTCACTTGCCGGCGATACAAATTGACCAAAATTTTAATGTCGATACCTTTTTTGCACAAGAGGTTCTTGCGAGTTATCCTTTGTCAAATAAATGGTCTATGGGCTTGTTTTATTTGCATGGCGAAGGAAGAAACAACGACTTTAAGACCAATTTCTTAGCCTTAAGCACTACATTGGTTGAAGGAAATTTTAGTTTTTTAACCCAAGCATACGGTCTTGACTTAGAGAGTACTTATGGAGTTTCTGAAACAATAACCTATAAAGTCACAAAAAAAATCGATTTCAGAGGCTTTGCCAACAAGACGATCTCCAACGGAAAATTTAACTGGACCTTAGGAGCGCGATATAATTTGTAACTTGCTAATTCAATTAACTACCAGATAAACCACCTATAATGAAAACACAAATCACATTCGCTTCTTTGATGCTACTACTAGCAACACAAGTGGAAGCACAAAAAAAATGGTCAGAAACACCTAAAGGGAGTTTTAATCGCATTGAAAATACAGGCGGCCAAATCTTAGGCTATTCGCCAAAATCAGGTGTAAAAATCATGACCGTTGACGGATTAGCGTTCAAGGATTTGAATAAAAACGGGAAATTAGACCGTTACGAAGATTGGAGACTACCGGTTGCCGAACGTGCCAAAGATTTGGCTAGTCAAATGACTGTAGAGCAAATTGCTGGATTGATGTTGTACAGTCGCCATCAATCGGTTCCGGCGCAAGCAGGAGGTTACTTTGGCGGAACCTATAATGGCAAATCATTTCCAGAAAGTGGGGCTAAAGCTCACGATTTATCCGATCAACAAAAAGCGTTTTTAACCAACGATAATTTACGTCACGTTTTGATGACATCGGTGGAGAACCCAACGGTTTCAGCACTTTGGAATAACAATGTACAAGCTTTGGTAGAAAGTATTGGTGTGGGAATTCCAGCGAATAACAGTTCGGATCCACGTCATGGGGCCAATAAAGATTCTGAATACAATGCTGGTTCGGGCGGTGCAATTTCGCAATGGCCTGAAGAATTAGGCTTAGCAGCCACTTTTGACCCTGCTATTACAGAACATTTTGGAACGATAGCAGCCAAAGAATACCGTGCTTTAGGTATTGCGACAGCATTATCTCCTCAAATTGATTTGGCTACAGAGCCAAGGTGGAACCGTTTTGTGGGGACTTTTGGCGAAGACCCAAAATTAGCAACCGATATGTCTAGAGCCTATGTGGATGGTTTTCAATCGTCTCCAAAAGCTATTGCGGCTTATGATGGTTGGGGTAACCAAAGTGTCAACGCGATGATCAAACACTGGCCTAGTGGTGGTCCTGAAGAAGGTGGCCGTGACGGGCATTTTGCTTATGGCAAGTTTGCCGTTTATCCAGGAAATAATTTCGAAACGCATTTACAACCTTTTCTTGATGGGGCGTTTAAATTAAACGGTGGTACCAAAAAAGCATCTGCCGTGATGCCGTATTATACGATTTCGTACAACCAAGACAAAAAGTACGGTGAAAATGTAGGGAATGGATTTAGCAAATACATCATTACTGATTTATTGAGAGACAAATACGGATACGATGGAGTAGTATGTACGGATTGGTTAATAACCGGTGACGAAGGAAAAACACCGGATGTTTTTGCTGGAAAATCATGGGGAACCGAGAAAATGACTATTGCCGAAAGACATTATAAAGTAATGATGGCGGGCGTAGATCAATTTGGGGGCAACAACGATATCAAACCTGTTTTGGAAGCCTATCAAATGGGCGTAAAAGAACACGGACAAGCCTTTATGCGCAATCGTTTTGAGAAATCAGCCGTGCGTTTGTTGTTGAATATTTTTAGAGTAGGTTTGTTTGAAAACGCTTATTTGGATCCTGAAGAAACTAAAGCCATCGTTGGAAAACCGGAATTTATGAAGGCGGGTTATGATGCCCAATTGAAATCGATTGTTTTGATTAAAAATCACAATAAGACCTTGCCAATTGCTAATGGAAAAACAGTATATGTTCCAAAAAGAACGACTCCGCCAGGGGTGAATTTCTTTGGCATGCCAACCCCAGAAAAAACAGAATATCCAGTCAATTTAGAATTGATTAAAAAATATTACAATGTAACAGACGATCCTACAAAAGCTGATTTTGCCATGGTATTTATCAAAAGTCCAGTTAGTAATGGGTATAGTAGAGCCGATAGAGAAGCAGGAGGGAATGGCTATGTGCCAATTAGTTTACAATTGAAAGATTATACAGCAACTGAGGCTAGAGCGCAAAGTATAGCGGCTGGAGATCCGGTTATTGATCCAACAATTACCAATCGTTCGTACTTGAATAAGATCTCAAAATCGAATTCATATCCCGATTTGAATACTATTTTAGATACTAAAAAAGCGATGAATGGGAAACCAGTAGTAGTAGCGATTACCGTTTCTAATCCAATGGTTTTTGGCGAATTTGAAAAAGAAGTTGATGCTATTGTAGGGGAATTTGGGGTACAAATGGAAGCTTTATTGGATATTGTTTCTGGAAAAACAGAACCTTCAGGATTGTTACCTTTACAAATGCCGATGGATATGACAACAGTTGAAAAGCAGTTGGAAGACGTGCCTCATGATATGATTCCATATCGCGATTCCAATGGGAATGTTTATGATTTTGGTTTCGGATTGAACTGGAAAGGAACAATCAAAGATGCTAGAACCGAAAAATACAGTGTAAAAAAATAAGCGAATTCAAAAGCCATTTACAACAATGTAAAAGGCTTTTGTTTTTTCAATCAATTAATCAACTACTTTTAAAAGTAGTAACTAACAACCAATACTTATGAGATTAGTAAACACCTTAATTTTTGCCCTTTTGATAGTTACAAGTTTTGGCCATGCACAAACAACGGTCTCGGGCAAGGTGTTGAATCATAAAAACAAACCTGTTTCAGGCGCAGTATTGTATTTGGACTCCACGGCAACTAATGTGATTACCAATAAGTCGGGAGGATATAGCTTAATTGTTCCTGATAGTATAAAAAACATAAAGGTACATTCTAAAAAATTAGGTTGGTTGAGTAGTGCTTACGCCAAAGAATCCACCATGGACTTTATGTATTTAGATACGGCTCCAGCCGACCAATCCTTAACACCGCCTAATGGATTAAATCCTGATAAAGACAAAACTACCGTTTCATTTCGAACTATTTACGACATGATGCGTGGGCGAATTGCCGGCGTTGTCGTGCAACAAGACAATACAATTATTGTAAGAGGAATAAATTCTATCAGAAACAATTCAGAACCATTATTTATAGTCGATGGGAATTTTGTCCAAAGTATTGACTTTGTTGTGCCCAATGAAGTAAAAAGCATTACTGTTTTGAAAGATGCAGAAGCATCCATCTACGGTTCAAGAGGAGCGAGTGGTGTTATTGTAATCAAATTGAAAAAATAACCTCCTTTTATTAGTCTGATTTAGTGCCAATTCTCATTACTTTCATTTCAAACTCTTCTCTTATTCCTTTAGCTTTACTTTTTATTTGTGAACGATAGTTATAAATCGTGGAGGGAGAATAGCGAAGAAAGTCGGCAATTTTAGCACTGTCTTTAATGCCAAGACGAATCAAGGCAAAAATCCGTAACTCAGGATTTAAGAGTTCCCCTTTTTTGACAACTAAAGTTTCTGGTTCTGTCAATAAAGTTTTGAACTCTTCCACAAAAGTGGGAAAAAGTTGGACAAAGGTTTGATCAAATTGCGAATAGAATTCTTTCAATTCTTTGTCGATAAAAGCTTTTGATTTAACGGTACTGATTAAGTCGTTTACTTTTCCTGCCGTAGCCATCACCTTTAGTTTTTGACTGTATTCTTCCATTTTTCCAATATAAATGGAACATTGATCCATATAGCGCCCAATATAAATTTCTTTCAGTAAACTCGTTTCGGCAAGTGCTGAATTCGTTTGATTTAATGCCGTGTTAAATCCTTGTAATTGTTGGTTTGCAATTGAAAGTTGGTGATTTGCTTGTTCCACATTTTTTTGTGCTTTAGCCAGTTTATTCATTTGTTTGAAGAGCAAAATCAAAACACCAATAAGAAACAAAGACAAAATACTAACGCTAATCAAAAAGACAATTAACTGCGATTGATTTGACTTGTTTTTGGCTTCATAACTTTCGTTAATAATGGGTAACATTTTTGATATTTCGTAGGTTCGAAGTTTAGAATTGCAAAAAACTGCATCGTCAAGAGAACGTTTTGTGTATTCATAGGCGGTTTCGATTTCTCCTTCTTCATGCAACAATAATGCTAGTTTTCGTAAAGAAATATTTTCTTTTTTTACTAATTCCAAGTCTGAAATGGCCGAAATAGCGAGCCATTTTTTCTCTTCTTCTTTCGATTTTCTGAACCGAAAAGTTTCCGATACTATATAAGCGATAACCGCTCTATTAGGATCAGTTTTTGGAGTTCTATTAAAAACAGGAAACAATAATTGATAGGCTTGCAGGTATTTTTTTTGATTTAGCAATTGGCCTGAAAGGGCAATATAGTATAGCGTTTCGTTTTGAGGCAAATGTGCAATTGCTTTGGTTCGAAACAACTTAGATTGCTGGATGTATTTCTTTTTCTCATCAGCGTCGTTGGCATAATTGGCTAAGCCGCCATATACGTTCTCTTTAGTCCAAAAAAAACGTCCTTTTTCTGTAGGCATTATTTGGGACTCAACACTATTTAGAACAGCTAGGGCTTGGTCATAAGTACCTAAAGTGGTAAGGATAGAGGCTAAATCAAATTGGGATTGGTGTAATTCTTTTTTAGTCAATAAAGTTGCGGTATTTACCGCCTTTCTGGCATACACAAGAGCCGAATCAGATTGATAGGATCTGTACTCATGGAATAATTTAGTGTATATGGTATAACGGACTTGCGCAGTTGAGGATTCGGATATAGTATTTTTAAGACTACGAATCCGATCGTTTTTTATTTTTAAATACTCTTCAGATTTGGCTAAGCTGAGGTCCAGTTCTTTTTTAAAATAGGCAAAGTCTTTTTGAGCCAACACTATGCTTGAAAAAAGCAGAGCACTAAAATAAATCCAAATTTTTAAAAAAGAAAAGCTCATAATTAGTGTGTTCTATTGTAAAGTAGTATCAAACAGGATTCATGAGTGTAACCTCAATGCTGTAAATTGAGATACGCCTTTTGAACCTGTAATGTATGAAAATCTAATAAGAACAAAGATAAAGAGTAATGCGATCACAATAGCTCCAGTAGTTGTTAAAAAAAATCCGTTTTCATACTATTGAAAACGGAAATCAAATGTGTTATTCACATTAATTGAAAAGAGTGGGGACACTTTTACAGTACAAAGGTACAACTTAATTGGATTCATTTATCGATTTGATTTTTTGTTGATTTTTTATAACCTAACAGAATGAGTAGTAAAAAATCTACTTTATTTTCAAGCTAGACATTAAATTGGAAATGTAAAAACAACCCTTTTTTGAAAAAATTCAGGAAAAAAGTTAATTTTTTTGAGGGTTGTCAGCAGGCAGGTGCTAATATTTAAAATTATTTAAATAATTGAAAATCAATTTTTTAAATTAAAAATAAACATTAAATCAACCAATAAATAGTTGCTGATCTAAAAAAAATTTAAAAAAAATCAAAAAGTTGTAAAATCACAACTTTTATTAAAATGATATGAATTTACTTTGGCATATGAAAATCAAGAAAACATAACTCGATCTAAACAGTTAGTTTTATTTGTGTTGGATTTAAAAAAAAAGATTGATAATTTAAAAAAATAATGATTAGAAAAGATGTGGGGACATTTATAACAGTATGCATTTTTAATAAAATCATGTAGTGTTTTTCTAATCATTTCCCGTGGCAATTTACTTTAGTATTGTCGATTTAGTTTCAACAATCGCAAATGCCACGGGAAACCAACCACCATACCGGCTAACCTCTTGCCGGTATGGTTTTGGTTTTTTTGGACAAAACTTAAATTTTACAAATGAATATTTTAAAGTACATCATTAACGAAGAAAATATTCCAATTATCTTTAGTGAAAAGCTCAGTCATCAAGAAATTCTTCAAACGGGTATTGCCGCAGGATATTTAATTTTATATTATGAGGTAGAATCAAATGTATTCTCTGTTAAATGTTTTGGACAAAGCACTACTTTAAATTTAAGTTCTACTGACCAGGACGAAGCAATAATAACCACATACTTGAATAGTAAATTTATAAACAGAGTTGACTTTTCAGAACTATTAGGTCTTGATTTTTCGTAACTCTTAGTTGTATTTATTTTTTCTCTTTACTTATTATTTTACTCAAATAAGTGGTGTCTACTCCTAGAAAAGATGCTAAGTGTTTTTGACTCAGTCGAGAAAAAATAGCGGCTTGTTTTTCAAAAAGATAGCTGTAGCGGTTCTCAGCACTCATAAAGCGTAAGGCACTTGCTTGTTCTTGGTAATCACAGAGTTTATCAAACAATTCATGATTTGCAAATAAGGCCGCTTTATGGTTGTTTTTCATGATGAAATCAAGAGTAGTTTTCTTAATAGAAATGATTTCGCCCTCTTCAAGCGCATCAATATAATGCTCGCTGGGTTTTTGTTTGTGGTAACTACTAATTGAGGTAATGAATTCTCCTTCTTTTACAAACCAAGTATTCACTTCTTTACCTTCATTAATAATGTAAACGCGTAGTAATCCTTTTTGGACATAAAAGATTTCTTTACATATCTCTCCTTCACGTAATAGAATTTCTTTTTTAGCAATTTTTTTGGTAAACATTAAAGAAACCAATTTTTCAACTACATGACGTTCTTTTTTTTGAAAGGAAATACCAGATTCTAGGACTTTTTCAACGATATTCATTATAGGGGCTTTTTTTAATTTTATGTAATTATTTAAAATATAGAATTAGGGTTATTTAAACTGATTTACAATTTTACTTAAGTAGGTGCTATCTACTCCAATATAAGAGGCCAAATGTTTTTGGCTCAATCGTTCTAAGATTTCGGGCTTTCGCTCTTTAAGAAAAAGGTAGCGCTTTTCGGATGTCATATAACGTAGCATATCGCATTGATCAGAATATTCGCAAAGGTTGTTGAATAATTCATCTATAGCAAATAAGGCAAATTTATGATTGCTTTTCAAAACCATATCCACCACATCTTTTCGAATGCTCAATACCACACTATCTTCTAATGCCTGAATGTATTCAGTAGCAGGTTCTTGTTTGTGGAAACTTTTAACCGATGTAATAAATTCTCCTTCTTTAACAAACCAAGTGTTCACTTCTTTGTCGTCATTAAGTAAATACACACGAAACAATCCCGATTGAACATAAAAAATATGTTTGTTTACATCTCCTGCATGTAAAATATGGTTTCCTTTTTTAATTTTTTTGGTGAAAGGCAACGTAGCTAATTGTTCAAGAAGGGGAATATCTTTCTTTTTAAAGAATTTTTCAAGTCCAATAACGCGGTTGATAATATTCATGGTATTTAGTATTTAGTATACAAGTTCACTCTTTATGACTTGCAATTATTTTATTCAAATAGGTCGTTTCTATGCCCAAGAAAGAAGCTACATGCTTTTGACTCACTCGCTCCAGGACCTCAGGGTTTTTCTTTTTCAAAAACTCATACTTTTTCTCAGCAGATAGAATTCGTAAATATTGACATTGATCACTGTATTCGCATAACTTTATATACAATTGTTTAATAGCAAAAAGTGCTAATTTATGATTGTGTTTGAGCACCATAGAATAAGTACTTTTTTTGAACGATATAATTTCAGAATCTTCTAAGGCTTGAATGAATTCTTCGCTAGGAGTTTCATTATAATAGCTGTTAACAGAACTTATAAATTCATTTTCCTTGACAAACCAAGTGTTAATTTCTTTTTCCTCATATACCATGTACACTCTCAGCAAACCTTTTTTTACATAAAAAATACGATCGTTGATTTCGCCTGCGCGAAGTAAAAATTCTTTTTTCTTGTATTTTTTGCTAAAAAGAAATTGGGCAAATTTTTGAATAAAAGAAAAGTCAGATTCTTTAGCAGCAAGCTTTGGGTCTTTTTTGTCAGATTGAGATTTCATGGGTAAAAGATTTTGGGTTTGGGTAAATGTAAACCGGAGATTCAAGCCAATTATTTTTAGCACATAAAACACTCTAAAACGCTTAAAAAGCCGATTAACAACACAAATATATTGAAAAAAATCCTGTTTTTTTCAAAAAGTTGTGATTTCACAACTTTTTAATGAAACTAGCAGTTTATTTTTGGCCAATAAAAAAGGGAAGAAGTATCAAACTAAAATAGCAATAACAGAAAATAAGATGGCTTGTAAATTTTTTAGGAGAAAATCAAATTTACCCATCGTGCCCGAAAGCGAGATACTTGTCTTTTATACTATGATAAAAAAAATGAAAAAACGACATCCGCATATAAATCCAGAAAAAATAGTAAAGAAACTATACCCTTATTATTCAATAAAAAAATAGTTAAAACGATTTATTTATAATTCAATTGTGTTGCCCCTAGACAAAGATCCCAAATCTTTAGTGTTGACCATGATTGAACTAGCCTACATAACGGCTAGTTTTTTGGTCAAAAAATAAAGTTATTATTAAAAAAAGTCACAAATTATTCAACAAAAGATAAATTGTTAATAATTTATACTAAGATTTTTTAAAACTCATTAAGAAGGTTATTGATATTGAGAGTTTTACTAAATTTGCACACTTTTATATTGGCTATAATTATGCATAAAATTATTTTATTTTTATTCTTTTGTACAACCACTTGGTCTCAGAAAATCCACCATCAAGTGGTTTCTTCTCAGGGAGTTACACAAAAATTGCCAAATGGAATGATTGTTGCCCAATCTGTTGGGCAAGCAAACGCTGCCATTGGAAATTTTAAAAACAACACTATGGCTATAGGCCAAGGGTATATCCAAAGTTATGGCAAAGCCAAATTTACCAGTCCAACAAAAACACTCATCTCTGTTGTGGCCTATCCTAATCCAGTAGTGGACCAAGTAAATTTTAAGTTTTCTTCTAATATGGGCACAACAGCTATCATTAGTCTATTTGATAATAGAGGACGTTTGGTTCATTCCGAAAAACAAGCCATTGATCAAGAAGCAGCCTCGCTCTCATTAGCGTTTCTTGCTGAAGGGGTTTACTTTGCTAAAATAGAAACCAAAGACCATCACTTTTCTACAAAAATTTTAAAATCAAAATGAAAAAATTAATTTTCACATTACTCTTTACTTTGACAGTAAGCGGAGTTTATTCTCAAGAAATTTATTTTTTGACGGGAAAAAATTATACCAACTACCAATTGCGATACAATGGATCCGAAACGGTAAATAAACTTGATAAAAGCGGATCAGGAAGCAGTTACGAAATTGGACTGGCTATACCGATTAAAGTACAGCGTTTGACATTTGATAATAACCTGGATTATATTGTAGGTTTGAATTTGAATCAATTCAATGCCAGTGCCGGCAATCAAACCAATCATTACAGTTGGAACACCGAGTACATTGGGATTACCAATGCGCTTAAATTTTCTTTTGTGCAAACAGACCATGTGGATATTGCACTAAAAGGAGGATTTACTACATCAACCTTATTGACAGGAAAGCAAAAAATAAACAATTCAAAATTCGACCTAAACAATCAAAAAGATTTTAACGGCATTATTATGAGTCCGTTGTTAGGTCTTCAAGCAAAATGTAATCTATCAGAGTACGGCTATCTTAGTCTAGGATACAACTACTCAAGAAGTTTTAGTTTGACTAACTCAACAGATAAAAAACTGTCCTTTTTAAATCACCAAATTGTATTTGGAATTTCATTTGAACTGTATTAATTAAAGTAATATGAAAAAAATTATTGCCCTTTTTGTTTTTATAGTAACCAGCTCAGTATACGCCCAAAATTCAGGGATAACCTATCAAGCGGTTATTTACAATCCAAGTACTGAAATCCTACCTGGAAATAACAATCCGAATGTAGTTTTAGCAGAGAAAAATATTTGTTTGCGATTCAGTATTTCTGATGCGAACTCCAGTGTAGAGTATCAAGAAGTACAAAAAGTGAAAACCGACGAGTTTGGTATGGTGAACCTAATTGTAGGAGATGGCGATCAGGTGAGTGGCTATGCCGCTAATTTTGATGCAATCATCTGGAATAGCAACAATAAAAATTTAAAAGTTGAAATTGATACTAATGGGAATTGTACCAATTTTATTGAAATCAGTAATCAAAAATTTGCATCGGTTCCTTTTGCATTTGCTTCTAAGGTAGCCGAAACCGTTTCGGGAATTGTACCTATAGTTAATGGCGGTACTGGCGCTGCAACAGTGGCTGGCGCCAAAACTAATTTAGGTTTAAACAATGTCGATAATACTTCCGATTTGAACAAGCCAGTTTCAACGGCAACACAAACCGCTTTGGATGCTAAAGCACCCTTAGCATCACCAGGCTTTACGGGAATACCAACCGCTCCAACCGCGGCGGCTGGAACCAGCACGACTCAAATAGCAACAACGGCTTTTGTAAATGCAGCACTTGCTACAGCAGGATCTCCTGACGCAACAGCCACACAAAAGGGAAGAATACAATTAGCAGGAGATTTAGGTGGAACGGCAGATGCTCCAACTGTACCTGGATTAGCCAATAAAGAAAATGCAGCGAATAAATCTACTGATACTAGTTTGGGCAATAGTGATATTTTATTTCCTACTCAAAAAGCAGTAAAAACGTATGTAGATAATCAAGTAAGTTCAGGCGTTGTAGACGCTACAACTTCTTATAAAGGAAAAATTCAATTAGCAGGCGATTTAAGTGGAACGGCAGATAGGCCAACTGTTCCAGGTTTGTCAACTAAAGAACCTATAATTACAACTGGAACTATCTCTGAATATTTCAGAGGTGACAAAACTTGGCAAACTCTAGATAAGACAGCTGTTGGGTTAAACAATGTAGATAATACATCAGATGCAAACAAACCAGTTTCATCGGCAGTTCAAACAGCATTAAATGCAAAAGAAGACGCGTCAAATAAGTCAACAGATACTTTATTAGGAACAAGCAATTTGATGTTTCCAACACAAAATGCTGTAAAAACCTATGTTGATAATCAAATAGCAACTTCATCTACTCCTGAAGCTACATCAAGTGTGAAAGGTAAAATCCAATTGGGAGGTGATTTGGCTGGAACTGGAACCACTGCGTCAGCACCAAAAATTTCTGCCGGAGCCATTTCTGCTGAAAAATTAGCAGATAACGCTGTAACAAATGCTAAATTAGGCGAGATAGTAGCTATTGCCAAAGGAGGAACAGGTTCCAATATGAACACCACTGCTGGTTATGTGAAACAGGCGACTACAGGAGCTAATTTTACCACAGTATCGTCTATTCCAGTAACCGATGTAACGGGAGCGGTTCGTTCTGTAAACGGAGTATTGCCTGATAATACTACTGGTAATGTATCAGTTCTAATTGGTAATGTTTATACTGGTTCTACAATAACTCCAACAACAGGAACTACACCAGTAAGATCTGATATTTATATTGTTTCAGGTCAATCAGGATCAACAAATGACAATGGGCGTACGTTTATTTATGATGGCTCTACTTGGCATGAAATTTCTACAAATATTGCTGCATTAGATAACACCTTTGTTAAATTATCAGGAAGTACCATGGTTGGAAACTTGGTTTTTCCAGCAGGAAAAAAAATAATACTTAACGACGCACCATCAAACGCAACGGATGCAGCCAATAAAGAGTATGTAGACACAAAAATTGGAGGAAGTGGAACTGTAAATTTTGTACCTAAATTCTCAGGAACAAGTCCAAGTAAAATTTTAGCAAACAGTTCTATTTTTGATGATGGTACTAATGTTGGAATTGGAACAACAACTCCAACAAGTAAGTTTGAGACAGTTGGCGATATGAAAGCAAGAAATTCAGCAAATACAAATTCTGTAGTATTAAATACGGGCTTGCCTTCTGTAGACTTTGCTAGTTCATCAAGAACTTTTAGGTTGGGTAGTTATACAGGTTCCACTTATAATAGCCAAATAGATGGAACAGCCTATTTAGCAGGAGTGTCAGGAATAACACAATTGTCTTTGAATACACAAGGAAATCAGCCTATAACTTTTGCAACGAATGATTGGATTGAAAGAATGCGTATTCAACATACAACTGGAAACGTAGGTATTGGGACTAACACCCCTGCTACTCGATTACAAGTAAATTCCTCTATTGCAACAAATACAGTAAATACCGAAGGAATATTTAGATTACAACGACCTCAAAACCCAGGTGTCAAATGGGAGAATATTGCGCAATTTAATTTGGGAAGTTATGCGGTTACAACAGGTGGTAGTACCAATGCAACGAGTAGATTAGATTTAGCCATGAATGATGGTGATGGTGTAGCAACCAATAATGTAATGACTTGGCAAGCCAATGGGAACGTGGGTATTGGTACAACTGCTCCAATAAGTGCTTTGTCAAATACATCATCAGCAATTCAAGGTTCAAATTCCACAAATGCTTTTACTGGTGGATTCACTTGGTCTTCACCAGGGACTGGTTTTGCAGGATCTTTTTATTCGCAACCAACTAATGGTAATGGTTTACAAGTAAAAGTAGCTGGAAACACAAGTTCGACTAATGCTTTAGAAATTTCTTCAGGAGCAACCCAAACGGGTTCTTTAACACCTTTATTCAATGTGCTTGGTAATGGAAATGTAGGGGTTGGAACTACTTCACCTCTAACAAGATTAATAGTTAATGATAATACCTACATTGCAAATATCCCAAGTTCTTCAACTAATTTAATGGACAATTCGACCTTTAGACCCTTAACTCGTTTTCAATCGTCATCAGGAATTAATAATAATGCAATTAGTCATTATTTAACGACTACAGCTGCTGCTACTCAAGCTCATAATTATTCAACAGGTGCTTTATTACCATATGTTTTGCAACCAGCCGGAGGAAATGTGGGTATAGGAACAACTGCCCCAACAGCACAATTACATACAACGGGTTCAGTGCGATTGGCAGGTGCAGGTACACCAGGAGTAGGAAGAGTTTTAACTTCTGATGCAAACGGTAATGCAACTTGGCAATACAATACAGTAAATACAAGAACTGCAGATTTTCAATTAGCGGCAACAGATTATGGTACTGTTATTGTTGTAAATAGCACAACTACGGTTGCCGTTACTATTCCTTCAACGCTACCAACAGGTTTTTATTGTCAAATTATTCAACAAGGAGCTGGACAGGTAAATGTTCAAGGAAGTGGAGTTACTGTAATTAGTGCTTTAGGTACTTTTAGTAGAACAATAGGTTCATCTGTTGGAATTATGTTGACAAGTTCAACTTCAGCGTATTTATCAGGTGATACTGCTTTTTAAAGGATTATAATATGAAAAAATATATTTATTTAATCTTTATACCTTTTTCGATTTTTTCGCAAATAAATCCAGAGTTTTTGCAATTAAAACCAGTTTATACCAATTTTGTGAGATTTGATTATACTGGAGGTATTCAAACTTGGACTGTGCCAGCAGGTGTAACAACAATATTTGTTGATGTGGTAGGCGCACAAGGAGGTTCAGCAGGAACAAATATAGGTGGAAGAGGTGGGAAAGTTAGTGCACTACTCTCTGTTATACCTGGTGATGTTCTTCAAATTACTGTAGGAGGTCAACCTACAAATAACATTGCGTTATATGGTTTTGCTGGTGATGGAGGTCGTTCTACAAGTTTTGGGACCATTGCCAGAGCTGGAGGTGGATTGAGTGCAATATCTACTTCTGCTCCAGTAACACAAGCTAATGCTCTTTTGATAGCAGGCGGTGGCGGCGGAACTCCAACAAGTGGTTTTGCTGGTAACGGTGGTGCCGGAGGCGGATTGAACGGATTAAATGGAGCTTCAGTATATGGAGGTATATCCACAAGAGGTGGTGGTGCAAGTCAAACAGTAGGAGGTGTTGCTGGAACACCTCTTGATGGAAACTCAACTTTGCCAACGGCAGGTTCTGCTATAAATGGTGGCGCAGGTGGTATAGTAGGTGGGGCAAGTGCTGGATGGAACGGCGGAGGAGGAGGTGGTGCTGGTTATTTCGGCGGCGGCGGTGGTGCCGGTGGCGGAAATGCTCAAGGATCAGGTGGTGGTGGTTCATCTTGGACAAATTCTTCATGTCAACAAGTTTCTAATGTTTCAAATTTTAATTCAGGTCACGGCAGAGTAATTATTTATTATAATTAACAGTAGAAATTGGTTTAATTTTCGTTCATAAAGGTTTATAGTTTTATATTAATTTATTTTTCCAAACGGTTTGATACGTTTTGACAAATTTTTATTTTTTTATTTATCTTCTTTATAATTTATATTTTAACTTACAGAAAATTTTTTAAAAACTTGTGATTTTGCAACTTTTATTACAAAAACTAGTTTTATTTTTGTAAGCATTTTAAATACTAAGACGCAAATTTTGGAGGGTTAATTATCAGCTAAATACAACCTAAACCAAAATATTTTCTTTTAATAATAAATTAAACAACCGTCAAGACACAGTAATATAAATAAAATGAAACAATTAAATCGATTCCGCTTTTATTTAATGTATACAATTATTTTAAAGAATGATAAGTTAAAGTTGATTCTATTTCAATCAATAGACTAATTTAAAATACGTCCCCAAAAAAACAACCCCTAATCCCCAATTCAAATTTATAGCAGTATATCTTTTCTCCCCCGTATAAGAGTTGCAACATAACAAGTATGAAAAATTTTTTTAATAACCTGAATTCAATCGTTCGAATCAAAGTTCTTCTATTTTCTTTTTTTCTATTTATTGTTCAAATAACGTATTCTCAGTGTACTGTAAGTAGTTTTGTAGTTACAAGAAATAATGCAACCTGCTTTTCTAATGGAGATATTAGAGTTAGTATTCCAACGGGACAAACAAGTTGCGAGACTCGTTTTGCTACATTGGTACCGGTTACAGGACCTTCAAATACGCCTGTTCCTAGTCAAACACAAACGTTAACCTTTCCATCTACAGGTGGGGAAGTGGTTTTTGGGTCATTGCCAGCGGGAAGATATAATATTGCTACTTCAGATGGAATTACAACTACTAATTTTGCAAGTAATCCTGTAATCATCACCTCAAATTATGTTCCCATGACTTTAAATCTTTCAAGTACTGCACCTACTTGTAGTGTTTCGAATTCGGGATATATTCAAAATGGTACATTTACAGCAACAGTATCGGGAGGAACAGGCCCTTTTGACTATAAATTAACTTCTGCTTTTGGCGTTCAAACAGTTAGTAGTAATGCCAGAACACATGTATTCAACAACATACGAGCTGGAGAAAATGTAACAATTGAAGTTACTGATAAAGTAAATGGCAATGCAGGATGTCAGGTTTCAGTTACTCAAAGTCATGTTACCTCAACTGCTGTGCCAGCTCCTTTATCTTACGGTTTTAGAGCGTATAACTTTATTAGAGATTGCTCTGATCCTCAACAATCTAAAATTATCTTCTACATCAATTTGAGTAATTTAACTCCGGCTAGGCTCGCCGTTTTACAACAACCAGGAAATGCAAAAATTACCATAGCGGGCGTAGATTATCCTTTAACCTACGTTCCGGCAAGAAATGGATTTATGTATAACCCTGTGGCTGTTAATGGTCCTCAATTAGTTCATAATATGTCAATTACCACCTCTTTTAATTGGGAATGTGGAATTCTTACAAGAACTAGCCCTGTTCAAATGCCTGACAATTGGTTTAACTTATCTCCAAGAGTAATTGTTGATAATGATTGTAGTTTGGGTTTAAAATTGCGGTTTTCAATTTTTGGGGATCAAGATTATGTACAGGGTCCTTTTGTAGACAGAAACGTATATTTTTGTCCAACCAATTCGGTTGAAATTGCACGAAGAATTTCGACAGGACCAGACGTATATCAAGTATTATCCGGTTCAGATATTTCTCCTGACCCAGCATTAACAACCAATGATTTGAATGTGTCTTCAGACCCTAATGCTTCTATACCATCAGCTTCATCTACTTGGACTGTAAATCAGGGGGGGTATTACAGAATAACAGTTTCAGATGGATATCATACTGTGGTTAATTATTATAACGCGGGAACTTTAACTAATCCAATAGCAAACGTAACAGTTAACCCGACAGCTTCTGTCATAGCAGGAACAGTAGGCTTTAGTTTTCCTATATTTAATTCTGGGATTAAGTATCCCGTAACCGTACAAGTAGAGCGTACAGATGGACAAACTCAAATAAATCATACTGCAGCCGAACCCTTAAGCCTTGCAGGAACTTATACGTATAACTTCCCAATGTTTGTTACTTGGAATTCAGATCCGGGAAGTTTAGGTGGCATTTATGATTTACCACCTGGACAATATCGATTTACTCTCACTGATGCATGTTCAAATACAAGAGTGTTTACGTCAACCAACACAAATGTTGCAAATTACACTCCAACATTTACTGTTAATCAAGGGTGTAATAATTCTAATTCCATTTCATTTAACTTGAATAGAAATGGTTTTGCTTTTGGAACAAACTGGGCACCAACAGCAGACGTCTATTTATATGCTAAAAATTCTTCTGGAGGTTTTGGTAATTTTATGCAAGCTGTGGCTAGAACAGGAAATGGGTCGGGAACCTTTGTCAACTTACCTTCGGGGTCTTATTTTATTCAATTTAATGGCATAGGCTTAGGGTATTCAACTGGAGAAAAAAGAGCTTCACCTACCAGTTATTTTAAAGAAATTACAATTCCAGACTATCAGAATTTTACTGTTTCCACTGGAGCATCAATATGTGATGTGTCAAGCACTAATTCAGGAATAATAAGTGCTCAAATCACAGGAGGCACTTATACTTATCCAATAACTTATAGTTTGTTTAGCACCACAAGTCCGAGTACACCAATTGCAACTCATATAGAAAACGATACTACCAAAACAGAACATTCTTTTTTAAATTTATCCACTGGTAGCTACTTTGTTAGAGTTGCTAGTTCTTGTTATTCTGTAGATCAAAATGTATCTCTATCTTCTACAATTACACAACCCAGAGCCATTGTTTCAGATCCTGTAGTTTGCCCTATGAGTCCAACTACTTTGGGAGCGATTTCAGCAACCAATGGTTTGTATGACATTACTTGGACAGATGATGCAGATCCAAATCAAACGGTATTAGCTGATGGTATGCCTGTTACATTGAGTCCCTCAGCGACTATAAAATATAGAGCAACATTTAGACTAAAAAATGCGTTAAGTTGTTCAAATCCGCCAACTTACACCTCTACCGTTGATGTAAGAGTAGATGCTAATCCGGATGTTACATTAGCAGTGTCTGATATTAATTTATGTTTGACACCAGCTACTAAAACGGTGACTATTAGTAATACACAAGCAGGATATACTTACGAGATTGTTAAAATGAATGGCGATTCATTGATACCTAGGCTTGCAGGGACTGGTACTGGAGGTAATCTAACAATTAGTTTTCCTTCAGGATTTATATTTGCAGCAGGAACTACATTAAGAGTCAAAACCTCAAATGGCGCGAATTCAAAATGTACTGATTTTTTAACAGATTTGATAACGATCTTTCAATCAACCCCAATCGATACATTGGCAGTTGAATCAACAAATGTTTGTCAAGGTTTCAGTTCAACAATAAAAGTAAAAGCATCCCAATCTCAAGTAGTTTATTTGATTAAGAAAAACGGGGTTGCAGTATCATCCATTCCAGTTCAAACAGGAAACGGTTCTGATCTAACTTTTACTATACCTGCTAATCAGTTAACAGTTGGTGATAATATTTTTACTGTGCAAGCTTCTAATTCAACTTGTACCACTATTGATTTAATTAATTCAGCTACTATTACTGTTACCGCCTCTCCAGTTGCTAATGCTGGAGCAGCTTTTATTAAAACCTGTATTACTAATCCAAGTGGGAAAGAAATAGGAATGACGGCAGTGAGTGGAATTAATTATTCTTGGAGCCCAACGACAGGTTTAAGTGATTCAACAATTTCAAACCCAGTAGCCAATCCAACAGTAACCACAAATTATACACTTACAGCAGCAGATGGTACTTGTACAGCATCTAGTTCGGTACTGGTTTCAGTAGTTACAACGGTTCCATTGGTCAATGCTGGAGCTGATTTTACTAAAACTTGTTCAGTAAATCCGTCTGGCAAATCTATTGGTGCGGTTATTCAAGGTCAAAGTGCTACCTATGCTTGGACACCAACAACAGGATTGACTAGCCCTACAAATACAATTACTAACGCAAATCCTTCAACGACAACCACATATAGATTAACAGCTACCGAAACCAGTTCAGGTTGTACCAATTTTGATGAAGTTGTGGTTACTGTTGATACCAGTCAGCCTAATGTACCAGTAATCCAATCAATAGATCATCCAACTTGCTTGAATAGCACAGGAACGATTACTGTAACGTCAACTGGGAATCCAAATGACAGGTACAGTATCGATGATGGAGTTACCTTTCAATCGAGTAATATATTTAATAATGTTGCTGCAGGATCTTATTTAGTTAAAGTAAAAAGTGGACTTAATAGTTGTAATAGCAATGCAACCTTAGTTATTGTTAATCAACAACCATTAACGCCATTAACACCAACAATCACTACTACCACAACCACCACTTTTTGTCAAGGCGGTTCGGTAATTTTAGAGAGTTCAGCTACTTCGGGTAACCAGTGGTTTAAAGATGGGAATGTTATTAGCGGAGCAACTAGTCGATCACTAACTGTGATTGAATCAGGAAGCTATACCGTTAATGTTTCTAATGGTCAATGTACAAGTGTAGCTAGTAGTCCGGTAGTTGTAACGGTTAATCCTTCGGTTTCTGCGGCTCCAAATGCTACCACAATTGCAAATAATTGTCCTTTAGAAACTGTTGATTTGACTACATTGCAACCACCACCCGCAACAGGAATTGAGTATGAATGGTGGACAGGAACTACAACTAGTCGCACAGGTACAGCTAAAATTAGTAATACTACAAACTATAACACTTCAGGAGCTGTTTTTCTTTGGAGTAAAAGTACTTCAGATGCCTGCTATAGCTTAGAAGGGCAGCGAGTAGATGTGGTTATTACGCCTTGTTGTGTGGCAAATGTAGGTATAATTGAAAACACCAACCCAACGAGCTTAGTGCATTATGCACCTGCCGATATTAACGGTTATGAGCATAATAATTCTTCAACTCCAAATAAAACCGTCTATGTTTTAGTCAATGAATTAGATCAAAAGATCAAATATGTCAATACCGTTTCACCTCAATTTACAGGGGTAGCTGCAGGAAATTATAGGCTACATGCATTAGTGTTTGGGCCAACAGTTAATCCTACTGGAATTGTAGTGGGTAATGCAATCAATCAAATTCAAATTCCAGACTATTGTGGGTCAACAGCTTCTTATGCTGTTCAAGTTGTACCGGGTAATTGTATCTCCAATGCTAGTTTTACAGAATCTATTCCAAATGCCAAACAATATGCCCTTTTAGATACGACTACAAACCAATTTGTTCAAGTCAATACAACTGGTATATTTACGACCGCTTTTAACGGCATGCTTTACCAAGTAGTTGGGTTCAATTATACAGGTACTGCAAGCGGTATTGTTGTGGGCGGGACAGTTTCTGGAGTTTCAGCTACAGGTTTAGAAACTATGGCCGGATCCATGGTAAAAGGCTGTACTGCAATTACGATGCAAATCAAAGGAGTTTTGTACAATGACAGGGATAAAAATTGTCGAGAAGGAAATGATAACCAAGAAGGGCTTCCTCGCACTACTATTTATTTAAAATTATTGAATAGCAATCGACAAGTAATTAAAGTGACTTCTACTGATGGAGATGCGCTCCATTACTTCACATTTAATGCTGATTTGATTGACGGAACCTATTCCATTATTCTTGATAATAATGCCGATTTAACCGATAATACAGCTACCTATCCTGCTTTTTGGAAAGGAAGTATTCAAACGTTCACTATTGTTTCAGGTCGAATTATAGAACAATTATCCAATACCCCAAATTTTGTTCCAATGTGTTTGCAATCATCTACTGAAAAGCCTGCGCCAAGAAAGACCCCAAATTTACAAGGGAATACGTATCATTTTTGTTTCAATCAGACGGCTACCGCGATCAATGTTGACGCTGACTCAGGAGCTGAAATTAATTGGTACACTAGTCCAACAGGAGGTTCTGCTTCTAAAACTGCACCTATTCCAAATACTAAAGTAATTGGAGTAGAGGTATGTTATGTAAGTCAAACTTTAAACGGTGCCGAAAGTGAGCGTACCGAAATAAAGATAGAAGTACATCCTTTACCTGAATTACCATCAGTTATTTCAGGGCCAATTGTAGTAGGTTCAGAAACAACTCAACTGTACAGTATAGCTTCAAGCTCCAACTTGGCATCCTATAATTGGACCTTACCAACGGATTGGATTGGCAATTCTGTAACGGAGCAGTTGAATGTAATTGTTGGCAAACAAGGCGGTACAATAAAAGTAAATGCAATTTCTGCTAATGGTTGTGTAGGTCCTGAACAACAATTAGACGTTAGAGTTGTAATTGAGGATGATATAGAAATTTATAATTCTATTTCGCCAAATGGCGATGGTGTCAATGATGAACTAATCATTAGAAACATTGATTTTTATCCAAATAACACCCTAGAAATATACAATCGATGGGGCGTATTGGTCTATCAAGCAGATGGATACGGACAAAAAGATGTTCTTTTTAAAGGACTGTCAGACGGAAGAACGACAATAAATAGAAATGAGGAACTACCAGAAGGCACCTATTTTTATACTTTGATGTACGTAAACAGTAAAGGGATACAGAGACAAAAAGCAGGTTATTTGTACATTAAACAATAAATGGCTGCTTAAAGAATCATAACAATTCATAATATGAAAAAAATAGTTTGTTGGTTATTACTTATCATTACGAGTTGTGTGTATGCACAACAAGAACCACAATACACGCAGTATATGTATAATCCTTCGGTAATTAACCCTGCTTATTCAGGTTCTTTAGGGTACGGAACTTTATTCAGTTTGTATCGTACTCAGTGGATTGGCTTAGAAGGCTCACCTAAAACATTAAATCTAGCTTATCATCAACCTATAGAAAACTCAAATTTAGGAATTGGAGGAAATTTACTTCACGACGAAATTGGGCCAAGTACAACAACATCATTTGCAGTTGATTTATCTTACACCATAGATTTTGAAAATGAAAGCAGATTGGCATTTGGGATCAAAGCGGGTGGTGCCTTATTGAATATAGATTACAATAAGTTGAATCATTTCAATCCTAATGACAACTCTTTTAGAAACAACATTAACAATCAATTTTCTCCTAATATAGGAGCGGGTTTGTTTTATTACACCAACACAACTTATCTTGGATTATCTGTGCCAATGATTTTGCAAACTAAGCAGTACGATGAATTTGCTTTTTCAGCTGCGAACAGACGACAACATTTCTATTTAATGGGAGGAAAAGTATTCGAATTGGCGTATAATCTTAAGTTCAAACCTGCTTTTGTTGCCAAAATGGTAGCTGGCGCACCCTTACAAGTTGACCTTACGGGGAATTTTTTAATTAATGAAAAATTCACAGTAGGATTGGCTTACAGATGGAGTGCAGCACTATCGGCTTTAGTAGGATTTAAAGTAAGCGATCGATTGGCTATAGGATATGGTTACGACCGAGAGACTACCAGATTATCAAATTTTAATTCGGGTTCGCACGAATTGTTTTTACAGTTTGATTTGTTTAAAATTAACCAACGAGTGGAGACCCCAAGATTCTTCTAAATTGATACCAATGAAAAAATACATTCTACTTATACTAGTATTTCCTATTACTTTACTAGCACAACAAAGAACAATCAAAAAAGCAGGGAAGCAATTTGAAAACGAATCCTATGTTTCTGCTATTCAAATCTACGAGAGATTAGCCAATAAAGGAATGGGTTCTGAGCAAATCTATGAAAAACTAGGCGACGCTAATTATTTCAATGCCAACTATATTCAAGCCGAAAAATGGTACTCTAAAAGGTACGAATTGAAAGGAACTTTTTCTAGCGATTTTTTATTTCGATACGGACAGTCTTTAAAGTCGGCGGGTAAAATGGAAGAGGCTAAAGTGGTGTTTGATCAATTTGATAAAGAAAATCCGAACCAAATTAGAGTTAAAAATAAGAGTAGGTCGCTTGCACAACAATCAATTAAAAAAGGCAGTGATGTTTTTGAAATACAAAACATCAATACAAATTCAAAGTATTCGGATTACAGTTCTACTTATATTGGGGACACGCTACTTTTTGCGAGTGCCAAACCTCGTTCAGTAGGCAATCAGATTTATGCTAGAACAGACCAGCCTTATACCAATTTATACTTTAGTGTAAAACAAGCTGACGGGAATTATAGCAAGCCGGATTTATATTCTAAAAAAACCTTTTCTATTTTTCATGAAGCGAGTCCAGTTTTTACTCTAGATGGGAATGCTATGTACTATACCCAAAATGAGTTAAAGGAAAATAAAACCAAGAAAGTAGTGAATGGATTGTATAAAATATACAAATCAGAGCGTACAAATGGCCGTTGGAAAAATCTAGGAGTTCAAGATATTTTTGCAAAAGATAGCGCTAGAGTGGCTCACCCTGCCGTATCGCCGGATGGTAAAACACTTTATTTCGCCTCTGATGCTAAAGGATCTTTTGGACAATCAGATTTGTTTAAAGTAACTATCAACGAAGATGGTTCTTACACCGCACCAGAGAATTTAGGAACAAACATCAATACCGAAGGTAGAGAAAGCTATCCATTTGTAACTAAAGATAATATTTTACTTTTTGCTTCAGACGGTCACCAAGGGATGGGAGGTTTTGATATTTTTGCGGTTGACCTTAATCAAAAAGACGCATTGCCGGTGCATCTTACTAGCCCGATAAACAGTCCGTTTGATGATTTTGGTATCTATTGGAATAGAAATACAAATCAAGGTGTTTTTACTTCAAATAGACCCGGAGGTCAAGGAGATGATGATTTGTATGAGTTCACTAATAATGCGTTACAACCATTTGCATTTGAGTACAACACCAGAATTTTCGGAAAGTTAACGGATAAAAACACCAACCAACCTTTAGTTGGAACAGTTGTTTTATTTGATAATTTCGGAAGAGAGATCAATAGGTATCAAACGAATGAATCAGGAACCTTTGTTTTTGAAAAAGTAAATCCAAACCAAACCTATAGACTTCAGGCTAATGCTGCAACCTATGCTCCTAACGAGACAACGGCTTCGGTTGCAATTTATGATAAGGAAGCGGAGGCTAATATTGCTTTAGATCAAGATAGTTATAAAATACAACAAGGTTTGGATTTGGCTAAAGCCTTATCATTGAGACACATTTATTTTGATTTGGACAAATCCAATATTAGAAAAGATGCTCGAGTGGAGCTAGAGAAAATCGTTGAGGTTTTAAATCAGTTTCCTTCTCTTAAAATTGAAATTGGTTCACACACAGACAGCCGTCAAAGCAAGTCGTACAATCAAGCTTTGTCTCAACGAAGAGCAAAATCTACCTTGGATTATTTGGTGCAACGCGGAATTAATAAAAACCGTCTAACTGCCAAAGGATATGGAGAGACACAACTAATCAACCAATGCGCTGATGGCGTTAAATGTAGTGAGGCAGAACATCAATTGAATCGTAGAAGTACTTTTGTAATAATTAATCAATAAAACAATTAAGGGGATTGTAATTGGTTAATTAGTGAAATGGCTTGTTGTAATTGACAAGCCATTTTTTATGTTTTTAATTTGTACGATAGCAGGTATTCGGTATTGTAAATTTAGTTTGTAACTTTGCGTTCCAATGAAAATGGTAATGAGACAAATAGTAGTTGTTTTTTGTGCTTTATTTTTGCTTTTGACTTCTTGCAAAGAAGACAATAAACAACGCCTAGCCGAGAATAAAAAAGCCACTAAAAAAAGAGAAGTAATTTATAAAAACATCAGTTCAAACTGGAATTTTTATGCTACGCCCATAAATACTACTTCAGAACAAAGCGTGGCAAGCTGGACTGAGTTCCGTCAATTTTTAGACGAATTGGCACAGAATCCCGGAAAATCATTAAATGGGTATCAAAAAAAAGCAGCCGAATTGTCTAAAAAAGCCTTGCTTCTCAACAGTAATATTCCGTTTCAATTCCAACAACCTCAAATTAAAAGTAGAATAGGAACTTTGATTACTAAAGTGCGTTTACTGGACCTATTTATCCATTTAGACGCTATTCCGGATAAAAAAGTAGTCGTTTTAGTGAGCGAAATCAATGCAGAGCTAGTTTCTTTGCAAAGACAAATGGATAAAATTACAGAGAAAAGTAAAATTCCTGTGGAAGATGGCGAATCTGATATGTTGAGAATGTTGGATACCACAAGAGCCATTTCTACAACTCCAATGCCCACTCCTCCAACAAAACCAAACCTTTCACGCGTTGAGTAAAACAGTCTATTCCATTTACGACACATCTCCTAAAACAGAACAGATTGTTGCGTTGTTAGCCCAAAATAACAGCCCAAAACTACATCTTTCAGGTTTGGTGGGGTCTTCAATTTCTTTTGTTATACGTTCTGTTTTTAAAAAATCAGAATTACCGTTTTTACTCATTTTAAACGATAAAGAAGAAGCGGCCTATTATTTGAATGATTTGGAACAAATGATTGGAGACCAAGATGTATTGTTTTATCCCGCTTCTTTTCGCCGGCCATATCAAATAGAAGAAACAGACAATGCAAATGTTTTGCTTCGCGCCGAAGTACTTAACCGCATCAATTCTCGAAAAAAACCAGCCATAATTGTCAGTTATCCCGAAGCGCTTTTTGAAAAAGTAGTGACACGAAAGGAATTGGACAAAAACACTTTAAAAGTGGCCGTAGGCGACCAAATTTCGATTGATTTTATCAACGAAGTATTGTTTGAATACGAATTTAAAAGAGTCGATTTTATAACTGAACCTGGTGAATTTTCCGTTCGTGGCGGAATTGTCGATGTGTTTTCGTTTTCGAACGACAATCCCTATCGAATTGAATTTTTTGGCAACGAAGTAGATAGTATTAGAACTTTTGATGTAGCCACCCAATTGTCATTGGAACAACAAAAGAAAATTGCGATTATCCCTAATGTAGAAAATAAATTTTTTCAGGAAAACCGCGAAAGTTTTTTGGATTATATCTCCGAGAAAACGGTTCTTTTTATTCAAAATACGGAAGGGTTTTTAAGTCAATTGGACAAACAATTTACCAAAGCCAAAGAAGCGTTTGACAAACTTTCCAAAGATATCAAACACGCTACACCTGAGCAATTATTCCTAAATCAAGAACAATTTATAAAACGAGCGTTGGATTTTTCGGTGGCGGAATTGGCTTCCAAAGCCATTTTTAAAACCACTAAAAAGTTCGAATTTCATATTCAGCCGCAACCGTCATTTAACAAGCAATTTGATTTATTATTGAACAATTTGAACGACAATCATTTCAATGGATACAAGAACTATTTGTTCTGTTCGAATGACAATCAAGCCAAGCGTTTCCACGATATTTTCGAAACCTTAGACGAGGCTAATTCAGAGAATATTCGTAAGCAATACAACACCGTAGTTCTGCCTTTGTACCAAGGATTTATTGATGAAGAAAACCAAATTACCTGCTATACCGATCATCAGATTTTTGAACGTTATCATAAATTCAGCATTAAAAATGGGTATTCTAAAAAACAGAATATCACCTTAAAAGAGCTGACTTCATTATCTGTTGGCGATTATGTTACGCATATCGATCACGGAATTGGGAAATTTGGCGGTTTGCAAAAAATCCAAGTGGAAGGTAAAACACAAGAGGCGATTAAATTGGTTTATGCCGATAATGACATTGTGTATGTGAGTATTCACTCTTTACACAAAATTTCAAGATATAATGGTAAAGACGGAACGCCTCCTAAAATTTACAAATTAGGCTCGAATGCCTGGAAAGTTTTAAAACAGAAAACCAAAGCCCGTGTCAAACATATTGCGTTCAATTTGATTCAGTTGTATGCCAAAAGACGTCTGGAAAAAGGTTTTCAATATGCGCCCGATAGTTATTTGCAAAACGAATTAGAAAGTTCGTTCATTTACGAAGATACGCCGGACCAAATCAAATCAACACAGGATGTAAAAGCCGATATGGAAAGCGATCGCCCGATGGATCGTCTAGTTTGTGGCGATGTCGGTTTTGGAAAAACAGAGGTGGCAATTCGTGCTGCTTTTAAGGCGGTGGACAATAGCAAGCAAGTCGCTGTTTTAGTACCAACCACTATTTTGGCTTACCAACATTACCGCACTTTTTCGGAACGATTGAAGAACATGCCGGTTTCGATAGGGTATTTGAATCGTTTTAGAACAGCAAAACAGAAAGCAGAAACCCTCAAACAATTGGCTGAAGGAAAACTAGACATTGTCATTGGAACCCACCAATTAGTGAATAAAAATGTGGTTTTCAAAGACCTTGGATTGTTGATTGTCGATGAAGAACAAAAATTTGGGGTGAATGTCAAAGACAAACTTAAAACGATTGCGGCTAATGTGGATACCTTGACTTTAACCGCAACGCCAATTCCGAGAACTTTGCAATTCTCGTTGATGGCTGCACGAGATTTATCAGTAATCACCACGCCACCACCCAATCGATATCCTATCGAGACGAATGTGGTGGGGTTCAACGAAGAGTTAATTCGCGATGCTGTTTCGTACGAAATTCAGCGCAACGGACAGGTATTTTTCATCAATAACCGAATTGAAAATATCAAGGAAATTGCTGGAATGATTCAGCGATTGGTGCCTAATGCCCGAGTGGGAATTGGTCACGGCCAAATGGAAGGCGCGAAACTCGAAGAGTTGATGCTAGCTTTTATGAATGGCGAATTTGATGTTTTGGTAGCCACCACTATTATTGAAAGTGGTTTGGATGTGCCGAATGCCAATACGATTTTCATCAATAATGCCAATAATTTTGGACTGTCTGATTTACACCAAATGCGCGGTCGAGTAGGGCGAAGCAACAAAAAAGCGTTTTGTTATTTCATTTGTCCGCCGTATTCGGCAATGACTGAAGATGCCCGCAAACGAATTCAGGCTTTGGAACAATTTAGCGAATTAGGAAGTGGATTTAACATTGCCATGAAAGATTTGGAGATTCGTGGTGCAGGTGATTTGTTAGGAGGAGAGCAAAGTGGTTTCATCAACGAAATTGGCTTCGATACCTATCAAAAAATCATGAACGAAGCCATCGAAGAGCTGAAAGAAAACGAATTCAAGGATTTGTACCCAGAACAAAATGATATCGAAACCAAAGAATACGTTAAAGACTTGCAGCTTGATACTGATTTCGAATTATTATTCCCAGATGAATACATCAATACGGTTTCTGAACGATTACTGCTGTATAACGAGTTAGCAGAAATTAAAGATGAAGCGTCACTTTTGAATTATGAAAACAAGCTGATTGACCGCTTTGGGCCTTTGCCAAAACAAGCTGTTTCTTTACTGAGCAGTATGAAAATCAAATGGATTGCTACCCGTATAGGGATTGAAAAATTAGTCTTAAAACAAGGTAAAATGATTGGGTATTTCGTATCCGACCAACAATCGGATTATTACCAATCCGGACGTTTTCATCACGTACTACAGTTTGTGCAAAAGCAAAGCGCTTTGTGTAAAATGAAAGAAAAACAAACCCCTAACGGATTACGATTGTTATTGACGTTTGACAATGTAAAATCAATTCGAAGAGCTTTGGAGTTGATGGAGTTGATGGAGAAATAAAAAAAGCTTCCAGCCTTTTAAAGGCTGGGAGCTTTGGATTTATCTAATTTTTCAAATCCTTAATTACTTTGAAAGCAACGTCTACTTCATTTTCGCTAACTAGAATCGTAAATTCATTCGAAGTTGAAATCACTTCATTGATGATAATTCCTTCCCAAGCCAAGCGTTGAAAAATGAAATAATAAATTCCAGGAACTACGATGTTTTCTTTTGGTAATTTTACCGTAATAGAAGCTAAATTTTCTAATTTTTGAATCAATTTTTCGTTGGCAAAATGTTTGTCAACCAAATGATTCACGCTGTTGCTAACCACGATATTGGTTTCGTTTACTCCTCTTGATGAAGTATAAAAAATATCGGAAAAATTATTGATATCGGTAATTAAATCGGCTTGTTTATTCAAAACAGTTTCTGAGGCGGCAAAAGTGTAATCTGTTAACTGAGAACGCACCGTAATTTCTCCAATATTTTTAATCACCTTATTGATTTTGTGATTCAATTTAAAGTCTAATTCTTCGGTTAATCGTTTCAAGGCCATTACAATAGCGCCTTGTTTTACTTCTTTGCCAAATTCGTTTTCTAATTCACTCATAATGTTGCGCGAAAGAGAAGTCAAATTAATAATACCAAGTGATAAGGCATTCAACAAAAATGGTTTTGTTTTAATATAATTTTCTACAATAGAAGAAACTGTTTTCATAGTAGTTGTGTTAAATTGTTTTTTATTAGTAGGTAGTAGTTGTGTTAAAAACACTGCAAATATAAATAAAAAAACAATTTGTTACAATTATAACATGTAAAAACAAATTTAAAAATGATAAAAAGCGTCTGTAAGATGTTCAATTTCAAAGTTTTGACCATCCTTTCTGATGGCAATGATGTCAAAACGTACTTCGCTATCTATATCGTTTTCGGTAACATAAGCGTGAACCGCTTTTACCAATAATTGGATTTTTTTTGGCTTAACAAAGTCTTGAGGAAGACCAAAATCAATTGATGTTCGTGTTTTTACTTCGACAACGGCTAAAACCGAATCTTTTTCCGCTAGAATGTCAATTTCGGCTTTTTGGAAAGTCCAGTTGGTTGCTAATATAGTATATCCATTATTTTGAAGGTACTTAGCGGCTAATTCCTCTCCGAATTTACCTAGTTCGTTGTGCTCAGCCATAATGCAATTAGTTGAATTTACTTTTCAAAAACCACAGTGCTACAATTTTCGGTGATATCAATAGTAACCGTATTTCCTAAAATCAAGGCTCTATTGTCATGAATATGACCCGCTGGGAAATTAAAAATCACAGGAATATTGAGATTTTTAGTTACGTCTTGTACGATTTCAAGCGCATTTTTCCCCCACGGAATATCGTTATCTTTCATATCAGTCATAGACCCAACAATTATTCCTTTCAGACTTTCCAAACAACCATTTCGTTTCAAATTCATCATCATTCGATCAATATGATACAAGTATTCGTCTAAATCTTCAATATATAAAATCTTGTCCTTACAATCAATTGCTGACGGCGAACCCAATACACTATATAAGATGGACAAATTACCTCCTACTAGTTCGCCTGTGGCTGTTCCAATACGATTCATAGGATGCGCGTCTATAGCATATTGCAAAGGTTGTCCAAATAAGGACAAACGCAAACTTTCAATCGCAGCTTGCGTTGCTTTTGACAGATTGATTGGCATAATTCCGTGAATGGATTTGTAACCCATGGTATTAAGATGATTGTGTAAAACGGTAACATCGCTAAAACCAACCACCCATTTCGGATTTTTTTTGAATTGAGTAAAATCAATTAAATCAATTACTCGTACTGTACCATAACCGCCTCTCGCACACCATATTGCTTTGATGTTGGGATTGTCCAATTGCTCTTGTAGATCAGCGGCACGTTCTTTGTCATTTCCCGCCAATTGATTTTTTTCTAAACCTATACTTTTTCCAATAACAACATTCAAGCCCCAGCTTTCTAATAATGAAATTGTGGGTTGCATACTTTTTACAATATGTTTTCTCGCAGTTGCTAGAATTGCAACAGTATCTCCTTTTTGTAAATACGGTGGTGTTATCATTGATGGTTGAGCTTGAAAAGTGAAGGAAAGTAAACTAATAGTGAATAAAATGAACGTTTTTTTCATAAATCAATTCTGAATTGCTACAGTAATTTATAAAAACAAATATAGGCAAATACCAAATCACTTTTAATTTCAGTTTCAATTTCTTACTTTTACTATACCCACTCCTAACGATCCTAAATTGAAATAAAATGAGAATTTCTATCTTTCTGTATTGTTTTTTGGTCTTGGCTGTTTATCCAAAATCTTTCGGTCAAACCAAAAAATTTAAAATCCACACCCTAGCCTTTTATAATTTCGAAAATCTATTTGACACCATCAATGACCCTGAAACATTTGATGAAGATTGGACTCCAAAAGGGTCGCAAAATTGGACATTTGCTAAGTACCAAAAAAAGTTAGCCAACTTATCTCGAGTCTTGGCCGAAATTGGTAATTCAGAAAACTCGGAGTCGCCAACTTTTATTGGGGGTTGTGAAATTGAAAATCGCGGGGTATTAGAAGATCTAATTGCACAGCCTATTTTAGTAGATAAAAAGTACGGAATTATTCATTTTGACTCTCCAGACAAAAGAGGAATTGATGTGGCTTTGTTGTATCGAAAAGAGTTTTTTCAACCCATGACCTATTCTAATATTCCATTATATGTATTTCAAAAGGAGTCTATTTCCAAAAATAATAAAGAAGAACTCACAGATGATGTTGAGGTGGTAAGTTCAAAAAACAAACGAGTCTATACTCGTGATCAGCTTCTAGTTTCGGGGTTTTTAGAGGGCGAAGAAATCCATTTGATTGTTAATCACTGGCCATCACGTTCTGGCGGTGAACAGCGATCGAGTCCCTTTAGGGAAGCTGCTGGGGCTTTGAATAGAAAAATAATTGACTCGCTGCAACGCATAAATCCAAACGCCAAAGTCATTACTATGGGAGACTTGAATGACGGTCCCTACAATAAAAGTGTGAAAATTGCTTTAGGGGCTAAGGCGAAAAAAGCAGATGTTCCCCCAATGGGGATTTACAATCCATTTGAAGATATGGCAAAAAAAGGGATGGGAACAATTGCACATCGGGATGCATGGGATATTTTTGACCAAATTATGATTACCAAGTCGCTTTTGCAGTCAGATTATTCTAGCTATCAATTCTGGAAAGCAGGAATTTATAACAAATCTTTTTTAGTTCAAACTAGCGGTCAATTTAAAGGCTATCCTTTACGGCATGGAGCAACCGAAATAGGATTTAGTGACCATTTCCCAGTATATATCTATTTGATTAAAGAGAAAAAATAGTACGAGTAAAAGTGTAACTTTACCATTCTAAATTTAAGGATATGGCTATTGCAAAACCGTTCAATTTGAATCAATGGATTGATGAAAACCGTCATCTACTAGTGCCACCCGTTGGCAACAAAAACATATATACAGAATCAGGCGATTATATCGTTATGATTGTAGCAGGGCCGAATGCAAGAAAAGACTACCATTATAACGAAACCGAAGAGCTTTTTTACCAATTGGAAGGAAGCATTAAAGTAGTCATTCAGGAAGACGGAGAGCGTAAAGAGATGGATTTGAATCCAGGCGATATGTATTTGAATCCGGCCAAGATTCCCCATTCACCAGTCCGTTCAGAAGGTTCTATCGGATTAGTTATAGAGCGCAAAAGAGCAGGTTTAGGTTTTACAGACGGATTACTTTGGCATTGTGAAAATTGCAATCACAAATTACACGAAGTTTATTTTGAACTTCATAATATTGAAAAAGACTTTTTAACTCATTTTGAACATTTTTACAGCTCAGAAAAGTTACGAACTTGTTCCCAATGCGGAACAATTATGGATACGGATTCAAGATTTTTGTCCAAAAAATAATTGGAATATTATTTCCAAATCTTTAAAGGAATTACTAGCTCTTGAAATAAATTGTTTTCAATTTAATTATTAAGTTGAAAATAATATCTTTACAAAAATATAACAATTTTTAACAGAAAAGTTACAATGACAACAATAGCATCTGCATTCGGAATGAAAGAAGCCTTAGCTCAATTGGGCGTAAAAGACTTAAATTTAGGAACTTCTACCGGAACTTCTGGTTTTGGTTCAGGCGAAATACTAAAAAGTTATTCTCCTGTGGACGGACAATTAATAGCATCTGTTCAAACTACATCTGCTGCTGATTATGAAAAAGTAATGCAAAAAGCTACCGAGGCTTTCCAGACTTTCCGAATAATGCCTGCGCCTCAACGAGGAGAAATTGTACGTCAGTTTGGAGAAAAATTACGCAAAAATAAAGAAGCCTTGGGTAAACTGGTTTCCTACGAAATGGGAAAATCGTTGCAAGAAGGGTACGGGGAAGTACAAGAAATGATAGACATCTGCGATTTCGCAGTTGGGCTTTCGCGCCAGTTACACGGTTTAACAATGCATTCTGAACGTCCGGGTCACCGAATGTATGAGCAATACCATTCTTTGGGAGTTGTCGGAATCATTTCGGCATTTAATTTTCCTGTTGCTGTTTGGGCTTGGAATACCGCTTTAGCTTGGATTTGTGGCGATGTTTGTGTGTGGAAACCTTCTGAGAAAACGCCGCTTTGCGGGATTGCTTGCCAAAATATTATTGCCGAAGTTATCCGCGAAAATAACTTACCAGAAGGGATTTCTTGTCTAATTAATGGCGATTACAAAATAGGAGAATTACTAACTCAAGATACTAGAGTCCCATTAATTTCTGCAACAGGTTCTACACGAATGGGTAAAATTGTAGCTCAAACAGTTGCAAGTCGTTTAGGAAAATCGTTGTTAGAATTAGGAGGAAACAATGCTATTATTGTTACTCCTGATGCAGATATTAAAATGACGGTTATTGGTGCAGTCTTTGGTGCGGTAGGTACTGCAGGTCAACGTTGTACTTCTACGCGTCGTTTGATTATACATGAAAGTATGTACGATACAGTAAAAGATGCTTTAGTATCCGCTTACAAACAATTGCGTATTGGAAATCCATTGGATGAGAAAAACCATGTCGGACCATTGATTGACGTTCAAGCGGTTGCTATGTATACTAATGCTTTAGCTAAAGCAGTTGAAGAAGGCGGAAAAATCCTTGTAGAAGGAAAAATTTTGGTTGGCGAAGGGTATGAGAGCGGTTGTTACGTTCAACCTGCTATCGTAGAAGCAGATAATTCTTTTGAAATTGTACAACATGAAACGTTTGCACCGATTTTATATTTATTAAAATATACAGGAGAAGTTACTAATGCTATTGCTATTCAAAATGGAGTAGCGCAAGGTTTGTCCTCGGCAATAATGACCAATAATCTTCGTGAAGCCGAACTATTTCTATCAGTAGCTGGATCAGATTGTGGTATTGCTAATGTAAATATCGGAACTTCAGGCGCTGAAATTGGAGGTGCTTTTGGAGGTGAAAAGGAAACGGGTGGTGGACGCGAATCAGGTTCTGATGCTTGGAAAGTTTATATGAGACGCCAAACGAATACAATTAATTATACCACAAGTTTGCCATTGGCACAAGGAATTAAATTTGACTTGTAGTAAAGAATTATTTAATTTAAAAATCCGCTTGAATTACCTAAATCAAGCGGATTTTTTTAGTTCCTCCCTTTTTCGTTAGGGTATAAATTATCTAAATTTTCACTTTGCCAATAGGTTTTAGAATCCACATCCATAATCGTTAACGGTCCTTTAAAAGCGGCTCCAGTATCTACATTCCAAACATTCGCCATCTGAACAGGAATTGTTTTTCCAATTCTTGAAACAGGCGTGTGACCAATATATATTTCGTTATATAGGGTAAAGCGTTTAGGATAAGCAACATCAGTTATTTTCATGGTTTTATCCAAGGCCAATGCGGTTTCCCAGAGGGTTCTGTCCCAATAAAAAAGATTAGGGAAATATTCAAAATCAACACCATTCATATTGGTAAATCCGGCATGAATGAACAATCTATTGTGTTCGTCCAGATGGTAATCTATCAATGATTCGATGAAAGCGATATGGGCTTCTAAAGTTTTCCCATCTCTTTTTTGATAAGCCGTTACTGTAGCTTCTCCGCCGTGCTGATACCATTGCGGATTGTCGGTTCCGTTTTTGAGCCACTCCAACAATAAATCATCATGATTGCCACGAATACAAATAATGTTATGCGACTTTTTCATTGAAATCAGCAAATCAATTACCTCTGGCGATTGGCTCCAGCCATCTACATAGTCACCTAAAAAAATCAATTTGTCATGTGGACTGACTTTAGCTCTTTCTAAGATTTGATGTAAAGCACGCAAGCCTCCGTGAATATCTCCAATAACTAATGTTCTCATATAAATTTTATAAAGAACGATTCACAATTCCTGATGACGCCTGTGCAGTTGGCATAACAATCAAATCCGCAATATTCACGTGATAGGGTCTTGACACCACAAAATGGATAATATCAGCTATATCTTCTGCTTGCAAAGGAGCAAATCCTTTGTATATATTTTGCGCTTTCTCATCATCGCCTTTAAAACGTACATTACTAAACTCCGTTGAAACCATTCCAGGATGAATGGCACCCACGCGAATTCCAAATGGATTCAAATCCATACGCATTCCTTGGTTCAAAGCATCCACAGCGTGTTTGGTAGCACAATAGACATTTCCATTCGGATACACTTCTTTGGCAGCGGTAGAACCAATGTTGATGATGTGTCCTGATTTTCGCGCTATCATTTGTGGAATAATCGCTTTGGAAACATATAACAAACCTTTGATATTTCCGTCAATCATAGCGTCCCAATCGTCTAGATTACCATTTTGAATAGGGTCCAAACCGTGGGCATTTCCTGCATTATTAATCAAAATATCAATTGAAGAAAATGCTTTTGGGAGTGATTCAATTTGCTCAGAAACTGCTTTTTTATCGCGCACATCAAATTGTAAAGTATGCACTTCGGTATGTGCGGAAAGTGTTTTTTGAAGTTCATCCAAACGATCTTGGCGACGGCCACAAAGCACTAATTTGTAATTGTTTTTAGCTAAAATCTCAGCGGTTGCTTTACCAATTCCGCTTGTTGCTCCTGTAATTAAGGCTATTTTGGTCATTGTTTCTATTTTATTTAAGGTACATTTTTACCCATACTTTCTGTCCAAATGGCGAACCAATCTTCTTTTTCAAGAGGTAATTCGGTTGCTTTCATTAAGGCTTGAATTCGGGCTACGTTTACCGTTCCGGCAATTGGAATTACTTGCGCAGGATGTTGCAAAATCCAAGACAATAAAATCGTGTCGGATCCTACTCCATATTTGGAAACTAATTGCGCCAATAATTTTTTCATGCGTCGGGTTTGCTCATTGTCTTCTCGAAACACACTGCCTAATGGGTTCCACGACATAGGACGAATGTCATGAGTTTGCATATAGTCTAAACTCCCATCTAACATTGCCTCATGATGGGACGCAGAGAATTGAATTTGGTTAAAACTAACTTCGGTTTTTTGACGAATTAATTCCGTTTGCGAAGTAGTGAAATTAGACAAACCAAAATCGATAATTTTCCCATCAGATTTTAATTTCGTTACTGCTTCGGCAATTTCGTCAGCTTGCATCAAAGGACTCGGGCGGTGCAATAAAAGTACGTCTAAATAGTCTGTCGCTAAGTTTTTCAATGAATTCTCTACGGACCAAATAATATAGTCTTTGGAATATTCGTAATGTTTTATGGAATTATTCCGGTTTTTGGTCACCATTTGGATACCACATTTCGAAATCAATTGAATTTTAGATCGGTCAATTGTGCTTGAAACCAAAGCTTTTCCAAAATCAGCTTCCGTGGTATAATCACCATAAATATCGGCATGATCAAAAGTTGAAATTTTGTTTTCGAGGCAAAGATGGATAATATTATCCATTTCTTTAGTATTGAGTTTTTTATCCCAAATTCCCCAGTTCATTACTCCCGCAATTATGGGAGATAAAGTCGATTTACTCATAGTAGTATTGCCTCTTTTACGTTTTTATTTCAAGTATTTTCATCCGATTTTAATCGAGATTTTAAAAATAGATAAATTTGATCATAAATCCACCTTTAAATTGGGTTTTTAGCTAAAGTTTTAACCATTCTTTAACATCGTACTTCTAAAAAATAATTCAATTTGCACTCGCAAATGGCAACCACATTAAAAATGGTTTAAAATATATTACAATGGAAGAGAATACAGCGTCTTTAGACATTAGAGCAATCAACGAGAAAATAGAAAGAGAAAGTGCTTTTATTGATCTCCTAACTATGGAAATGAATAAAGTAATTGTAGGTCAGAAGCATATGGTGGAACGATTGTTAATTGGGCTTTTGGGTCAAGGGCATATCTTGTTAGAAGGGGTTCCTGGACTGGCTAAAACTTTGGCAATTAATACGCTCTCGCAGGCTGTAGCTGGTTCGTTTAGCCGAATCCAATTTACACCAGACTTATTGCCTGCCGATGTAGTGGGAACGATGATTTACAACATCAAGCAAAATGAATTCTCAATTAAAAAGGGTCCTATTTTTGCCAATTTCGTTCTAGCGGATGAGATTAACCGTGCACCAGCTAAAGTGCAATCAGCTTTATTAGAGGCGATGCAGGAAAAACAAGTGACTATTGGCGATACTACTTTTAAATTAGACAAGCCATTTTTAGTTTTAGCTACGCAAAACCCAATTGAGCAAGAAGGAACGTATCAGTTGCCAGAAGCACAAGTCGATCGTTTTATGTTGAAAACGGTGATTGATTATCCAAAAATGGATGAAGAGCGTTTGGTGATCCGTCAGAATTTGAGCGGAAGCTACGAGAAAGTAAACCAAGTCGTTTCTATCGAACAAATTTTACGCGCTCAAGAAGCAGTTCGTGAAGTCTACATGGACGAGAAAATCGAAAAATATATTTTAGATATTATTTTCGCTACGCGTTATCCAGAAAAATACAAACTAGCCGACTTGAAGCCGTTGATTAGTTTTGGTTCTTCGCCACGTGGAAGTATCAATTTGGCTAATGCTGCTAAATGTTACGCCTTCATCAAACGTCGTGGGTATGTAATTCCAGAAGACGTTCGTGCCGTGGTTCATGATGTATTGCGTCACAGAATTGGCGTTACGTATGAAGCAGAAGCCGAAAACATAACTTCTGTAGACATCATCAACAAAATCGTAAACGAAGTTGAGGTTCCCTAAAAGTAATTAGGCAAAAGCCATTAGCCATTAGTAAGTCTGATGCCTATTGCCTATTGCCTATTGCCTAAATAACAAAATGGATACAAAAGACCTACTCAAAAAAGTCCGAAAAATAGAAATCAAAACCCGAAGATTGAGTGATCATATCTTTTCGGGAGAATACCATACGTCTTTTAAAGGACGTGGGATGACTTTTAGCGAAGTACGTCAATATCAATATGGCGATGATATTCGAGCCATTGACTGGAATGTTACCGCACGTTATAACGAGGCGCACGTTAAGGTTTTTGAAGAAGAACGTGAGTTGACGATGATGTTAATGGTTGATATTTCGGGTTCAGAGAGTTTTGGTTCCAAAAATCAGTTTAAAAAAGACATTGTCACAGAAATTGCCGCTACCATGGCTTTTTCGGCAACTCAAAATAATGATAAGATTGGATTAATTCTATTTTCAGACGAAATCGAATTGTACATTCCACCTAAAAAAGGTCGCTCGCATGTGTTGCGAATCATTCGCGAACTCATCGAGTTTGAACCTAAAAGCAATAAAACGGATTTGGCACAAGCCTTGAAATTCTTGTCGGGAACACAAAAAAAGAAAGCCATTGTTTTTGTTATTTCTGATTTTATGACTCAGGAGTACGAGCAAACATTGAAAATTGCTTCTAAGAAACACGACATTACGGGTATTCGAGTATACGATATTCGCGAAGAAAAAATGCCGAATTTAGGCATGGTCCCTATGTTGGACGCTGAAACAGGAGCAGTTCAATTAGTAGATACAGGTTCTAAATCGGTTCGTTTGAACTATGAAAAACACTATTACGATCGAGTGAATTATTTTAAAGAAACCTTCAGTAAATCAGGCGCTGGAGTCGTGAACACCCGAGTTGATGAAAGTTATGTAACCAAATTATTAGGGTATTTTAAATCGAGATAAAGATTTTAGATTAAGTAGTATTTTTAATAGTAAAATCAAAAATCACTAATCGTTAATCAACAATCAGAAATCAAAATTTCTGAATAGAATAAATGAAAAAAATAGCATACATAGTATTGTTTCTAATTTCCACTTCGCTTTTTGCACAAAAAGTGACAACGGCTTTGGACACAACGCGCAATAAAATTGGCGCCGAGTTCAAATTGACCTTGAAAGCTTCCGTTGATACTGCAGCTAGAGTGGTTTTTCCTAAATTGAAAAACTTTGGAGCATTGGAAGTAATTCGTTCGTATCCAATAGATACTATTTGGAATGACGATCGCTACGAATTGGTTAAAAAATATGGCTTAACCCAATTTGATTCTGGGAAATATACTATTCCAAGAGTGCCAATATTGATTAACAAAAAACCCTTTTTTTCCGACTCACTTTTGGTTGAGGTAGCTAATGTGAAAGTAGATACATTGCAACAAAAAATGTACGATATCAAGAATATTGTGGCGGCTGAGAGTCATTGGGGCAATTGGTGGAAGTATTTGTTAGCGATTATAATCCTTGCAGGAATAGGGGCTTTCGCGTACTGGTACTTTAAGAAAAGGCAAAACAAAGAGACTGAAGAAGAAGTCTATAAATCGCCCATCGAAAAAGCAACTTCGTTATTGACCATTTTGGAGCAAAAAGAATTGTGGCAAAACGGAGAAATCAAAGAATATTATAGTGAATTGACAGACATAGCTAGAAACTATATCGAAGAAGCTATCGAAATTCCAGCGATGGAAAGTACGACTTCGGAACTGATTACTGCTTTGAGAGCGGCTTCTGTCAAAAAGAAAATGACACTTTCTAAAGAAACAATCGAAAACTTAGAACGTGTTTTAAAACAAGCCGATTTGGTAAAATTTGCTAAATCTAAACCGCTTGATTTCGAAATCACCGAGGATAGGAATAAGATTCAAAAAGCGATTTTAACTTTGGATAAGGCGATTCCAGTTGAGGTGCCTGAAGAGGAAGATTTGCTATTAAACGAGGCACAAAGACAACAGCAAATCCAATTGCAGTTAAAGAAAAAGAAAGCAAAACAAATTCGTACTGCGATTGTTTCAGTAGTACTTTTACTTGTTTTGGTAACAGGATTTTTTGTGGTAACTCGTGGTTTTGGATATGTTATTGATACTGTTTTTGGTCGTGAAACCAAAGAATTATTAGAAGGCGAATGGGTAAAAAGTGAATACGGAAGTCCTGGAATTCTAATTGAAACTCCTCAAGTGTTAAAACGTATTGATGCCGAAAAAGTCTTACCTAAAAACACCATGGCATTAATTAAAGAAATGCAGTTGTTTCAACATGGCGACATGATGAATGGGTTTTACATTATGGTTTCTACCAGTCAATTCAAACAACCAACAGATATTGATTTGGCAAAAGCCATGGAAGGAAATTTAAAAATAATTGAAGCCCAAGGCGGTCAAAATATTATAGTTAAACAAGAAGACTTTGAAACCGAAAGTGGTGTACAAGGTATGAAAGGTTATGGAACGATGTCAATGTTAAATCCTTTGACCAAGTCGAGTGAAAAAGTATATTATGAGATTTTATACTTCAAACAAAATCAAGGATTACAACAAATTATGATTGTATTTCCTGAAGGCGATCAATACGGAAGCGCCATTGCAGAGCGAATGTTACAATCAGTTGAACTAAGACAAGCCAGTAATTAATGGAAAAATTAAGTTTTTTAAATCCAGAATTTTTTTGGTTGTTGCTATTAATTCCAGCAGTAGCAGCTTGGTTGTACTTGAAAAGAGACCAACAAACGGCGACTTTAAAAATAAGTTCAACGGCAGGGTTCTCAGGTTCTAAATCATTTTTTGTGAAGTTGTATCCCTTTTTAGGGGTATTTCGTTTATTGGCATTGATGGCTTTAATTGTAGCGATGGCTCGACCAAGAACGGTGGACATTAGTAACAAAACCAAAACAACAAAAGGAATTGATATTGTAATGGCCATTGACGTTTCAGGAAGTATGTTGGCCAAGGATTTGAAACCAAACCGAATGGAAGCTTTGAAAAAAGTGGCAGCTAGTTTTGTTGACGAAAGACCCAATGACCGAATTGGATTAGTAGTCTATGCTTCTGAAGCGTATACTAAAACTCCGGTAACAAGTGATAAAGCGATTATACTGCAAGCGATAGAAAGTATCAAATACGATAATGTATTGCAAGACGGAACGGGAATCGGAATGGGATTGGCGACAGCCGTCAACCGTTTGAAAGACAGTAAGGCTAAAAGCAAAGTGATTATTTTATTGACTGATGGTGTAAATAACGCTGGATTTATTGAGCCAGAAACGGCATCGGATATTGCTAAACAATACGGGATTAAAGTGTATACAGTGGGAATTGGAACCAATGGAATGGCCGAATTTCCCTATGCTATTGCACCTAACGGACAATTTTTATTCCGTATGATGCAAGTAGAAATTGACGAACAGTTAATGAAAAATATTGCGCGTAAAACAGACGGAAAATATTTCAGAGCGACAAGTAACAATAAGTTAGAAGAAATATATGCAGCCATCAATAAATTAGAAACTACAGAAATTGAAGAGTTGAAATTTTATGATTATGATGAAAAATACAGACCCTTTGTTTGGTTAGCAGGTTTTTTATTGTTGCTAGAATTAGGATTGCGAAATACGGTGTACCGATCATTTATTTAAATTATTTAAACACAAAGATCACAAGGAACGCACAGGGCACACAGTAGATTTTAAATATACAACATAGAAAATAGTGAACTTAGTGTAATTACTTAGTGAACTTAGTGGTTAAAAAGAGAAATTCAATAATGGAATTAGACGAGAAAAAATATTTGTACTTACTTTTCCTACTACCACTTTTGGTGTTGGTTTTTCTTTTCAATCAATATTGGAAGCGAAAAAAGCAACGTGAATTTGGCGACTTAGAATTGGTACAACGATTGAGTCCAGATAGTTCGGTATTCAAACCGATTTTAAAATTAGGGGTCTTACTTTTGGCATTAGCAGGTTTGATTTTGGGCTTGGTCAATCCAAAAGTTGGTACTAAAATGGAAACTGTTAAACGCGAAGGAATTGACATTGTTTTTGCAATAGATGTATCTAAAAGTATGCTTTGCGAAGATGTAGCTCCTAGTCGTTTAGAGAAAAGCAAACAATTGGTTTCTCAAATTATCAATCAATTAGGAAATGATAGAATCGGTATTGTAGCCTATGCAGGGAGTTCGTTTCCTGTTTTGCCTATTACAACCGATTATAGCGTGGCCAAAATGTTTCTACAAAGCATGAATACCGATATGGTTTCGTCTGTTGGAACTTCTTTGGATGAAGCAATTCGATTATCGGCAACCTATTTTGATGATAAAAAAACGAGCAAGTTATTGATTTTAGTTTCGGATGGAGAAGATCATTCTGAGGGCGCTGAAGCTGCCGCTGAAGAAGCCAACAAACTAGGCATTAAAATCATAACAATAGGAGTAGGAACTCCAAATGGCGGAACCATTCCGTTGCGTCGTAATGGTGTAATGGAAGGATTAAAAAGAGATAGTAATAACGAAGTAGTGATTACCAAATTGAACTCAGAAAGTTTGACTGCCATTGCAAAAGCTACCAAAGGTGGTTATGCCAATGGAGCCAATACAAAAGAAGTGATCGATTATGTAAAAAACGCCTTAAACAATATTGAAAAAACCGAATTTGAAGCTACTCAAATGGCCGATTTTCAGTCGCAATTTCAGTGGTTTTTAGGATTTGCATTTGTGTTGTTGTTTGCAGATGTTTTTCTATTGGAACGCAAAACTAAATGGGTAAATAAACTCAATTTGTTTAATGAAAAGGAACAATAAAATGATGAAAAAGGTAATTGTATCGATTTTGCTCGTGTTTTCTTTGGCGATTACAGCCCAAGAGAAAGACGCTCTTTTGCCAAAAGCGAATGAAGAGTTTGCAGCAAAAAACTATGCCGATGCCGAAGCCAACTATAGAATTTCACATTCTAAATTTCCAAGAAGAACGGTTGCATCCTATAACTTAGGAAATGCAATTTATCGTCAAAACCAGTTTTCGGAATCCAAAATAGCATTTGCCAATGCTTTAAAAACTATTAGAACGTATCCTCAAAAACACAAAGCCCTTCACAATCTAGGTAATGTGTTTATGAAAGAGAAGAATTATTCGCAGGCGGTCGAAGCCTATAAAAATGCGCTTCGCAATAATCCTGAAGATGAAGAAACGCGATACAATTATGCTTTGGCAAAAAAAATGCTAAAAGACAATCCACCAAAAGACGACAAGAATAAAGATAAAGACAAAAACAAGGACAAGAACAAAGACAAGGATAAAAAAGACGATAAGAAAGACGGAGAAAATAAAGATAAGAACAAGGATAAAGGCGATCAAAATAAAGATAAAAAAGAAAATCAGGGAGATAAAGAAAAGAAAGACGACTCTTCCAAGAATCAAGGTCAGCCTAAACCTAATCCAGGTGGAATTTCACAACAACGCGTTCAAAATTTATTGGACGCCGTGAATAATGAAGAAAAGAAAGTTCAAAATAAAGTTAATGCCCAAAAAGTAAAAGGAAAACCAGTTCAAACAGAAAAAGACTGGTAAGTAATTTGAAATAAGAATGCCATTTTATAAATAATGAAAAAATACATACTGCTATTATTAATCAGTTTCCAAGGACTTCTGGCTCAGGTAGAATTTGAGGCAAAAGTCAGTAGAAACACGCTCGGACTCAACGAAAGACTTCGAGTAGATTTTATAATGAATGTAGACGGAGATAATTTTGTTCAACCCAATTTCGAAGGTTTTCGAGTAATTGCAGGACCCAGTCAGCAAATTAGTCAATCGTGGATTAACGGACGAAGTTCGTTTGAAAAAGTATACTCTTATTTTTTATTGCCTTTGCAAAAAGGGAATTTGGTGATCAAACAGGCGGTCATTGAGTTCAATGGACAATTGTATAAAACGGCTCCTGTTCGAGTTACAGTTACTAGTCCAGTACAACAACAAGCCGATCCAAACGATCCGAATGCACCACAAATTTCAGCCGACAATAATATTTACCTTGTCGCCGATATTTCTAAAACCAATCCGTATATCAACGAACCGATAACGGTGGTGTACAAATTGTATTTCAGCTACAATATTGGAATCTCCAATTGGCGTGAATTAGACAAACCGAAATACAATGATTTTTGGAGTCAGAATATTGACATCAAGCAGTTAGTTGCCGAAGAAGGAATGTTCAAAGGACAACGTTATCGTTATGTAACCTTGCGTAAAACGGTATTGTATCCTCAAAAATCAGGGCGCCTAAAGATTGAACCATTAGCACTTGATATTGATGTGCAATTGCCAACCAATCGTAGAGATATGTTTGGTCGTGTAATGATTACCGAAGGCAATAAACGCGTTTCAGCAGGGACCAAAACGATAACGGTAAAAGCACTTCCTGAGGCTGGAAAACCAGAAGGATTTACAGGAGCAGTTGGTAATTTTGATTTTAAAGTAACGCCTACTAAAACGGATTTAAAAAACGGAGAAAGTTTAGATTTGGTTGTGAGTGTTAGTGGAAAAGGAAATTTAAAATTATTTGATTTGCCTAAACCAGTAGTTCCTAATGCTCTCGAAATGTACGATGCGGTTCATAAAGAAGCAGTCAACACTGGTTTATCAGGAATGTTAGGAAAAATCTTGGATAGTTATACAATTGTACCTCAATACAAAGGAAAATATATTGTTAAGCCAATGCAGTTTAGTTATTTTGACTTAAGTTCAGGAAGCTATAAAACGCTAACATCAAAGGAAATATTAATTAATGTTTTGGACGGACCTACAGCTAAAAATGCGGTAGCATCGAATTCAGCTGGAAATAAAAACAAAATTGAAAGAGCAGAGCAGTTCAAATTCATTAAATTGAAAACAGAATTAGAACCATTAAAACGACAAGATTTCTTCGGATCGTTATGGTACTACATTTTGTTAGTGTTGCCATTTATTGCATTGCCAATACTAGTACTTCTTAGAAAAAGAAAAGAAGCATTAGATGGTGATGTTACTGGAAACAGAATCCGAATGAACAATCGATTGGCTAAAAAATATTTGTCAGAAGCCAAAAAACAGATACATAATAAAGAGCCGTTTTATGTGGCTTTGGAAAAAGCAATGCACAATTTCTTGAAAGCCAAATTGCATATTGAAACTTCGGAAATGAGTAAAGACAACATTCAAGAATTGTTGTTGTCTCGCAATGCCAATCCAGATGTAGTTACTGATTTTATTGCCTTGACAGAAAGTTGTGAGTTGGCTCGTTATGCACCAGCCTCAAGCACGTCAATTCAAAATGATTTTGATAAAGCAGTGGTGATTATTTCAGAATTGGAAAAACAGATAGTTTAAACACGAAGGACACAAAGAAAGCACTAGGGTCACAATTTTAAATTAATGGTAAATGACTGAAAACGAAATATCAAAAATTGTATTTGAGTGTGCTTTGAAAGTGCATAAAAACTTAGGGCCAGGGTTATTAGAAAGTGCTTATGAGGAATGTCTTTTTTATGAATTAAAGAAATCCAATTTGTTTGTAGAAAAACAAAAAGCATTGCCTTTAATTTATGAAGAAGTAAAGTTAGATGTGGGTTATCGAATTGACATAATAGTCGAAAATAAATTTATAATAGAAGTTAAGTCTGTAGAATCTTTAAATGAAGTTCATTTAGCTCAAGTCTTGACTTATTTGAGATTGTCGGATTGCAAATTAGGATTGTTAATCAATTTTAATGTAAAATTACTTAAAGAGGGAGTTAGAAGAATAATCAATGGAGAGCTATATTAGTGAACTTCGTGCCTTCTTTGTGCTCTTTGTGTTTAAAATAGAATCATACTTATGAAAAATTTAGTCTATATATTTTTATTCATCACTTCTTTTGTATTCGCTCAAAGCGGATTTGAAAAAGGGAATGCGTTGTATCAAAAAGGGCAATACGAACAAGCTATTCAAGCCTATGAAAGCGTGTTGGATTCGCGTCAGCAATCAGCGGACTTGTATTTCAATTTAGGAAATTGTTACTATAAATTGAATAAAGTGGCGCCCTCAATCTACAACTATGAGAAAGCATTGGTGTTGGCTCCTGAAGATGCAGATATAGCAAACAACCTAAAATTTGCACAAAAATTAACCATTGATGAGGTAAAAGAAGTTCCGAAAGTGGGTTTTGCCAAATTACTTCATGATTTTACGGGGATGTATCATTACAATACTTGGGCTTGGATTTCTATTGTCTTTGGATTGATGTTTTTAGGATTTTTTATTGGCTACTATTTTTCGCTTGCTGCCGTATTAAAACGCATTTTCTTTTTTGGAATGTTTGTATGGGTTTTATTTTTATTAGTTAGTGTTGGAGCTGCTATTTTTGAAAGAAATCATTTTGTAACGGACCGCCCTGCAATTGTTTTTGCGGAAGTTACTGAAGTGAAGAGCGAACCTCAAAAAGCCAGTCCAGCTGCTTTTATTTTACACGAAGGAACTAAAGTCTTTGTAAAAGAAATCTTGGGGAAATGGGAAAAAATTGAACTCACAGACGGCACTGAAGGTTGGATTGAGTCTGGAGCAATTAGGGAAGTGAAATAAGGTTTTAGTTTATTTTGCAGTCGCTTTTTGATACAATTTCTGAATCGAAGGAAAGATAAAATCAGCTGTTTTTTGAATTGGATTAAAGAAAATAGAACGATCTAAAGTTTCTTTTTTGGCTAAAAAATGATTGTAATTGATTTTCTCAAAAACACTAAAAAAGACACTTACAATTAAAACTGTTTTTAGCACTCTGAAAAAGCCACCACCAGCCTTGTTGATCCAACCCAAATAAGCGAAACTTACCAATTTAGTCAAAAACTTTCCTGCTAAAGACACACCAATTATCACTACCAAAAAAGTAAGGATAAAAGCAATAACTTGGATGGAATAAGGATTCCACTTGACTACTCCCGCAAGTGCCGTTTTTGCCATAGACGAAAATTGGAAAGCCAAATAAATCCCTGCAATTAAAGAAGAAAAGGAGGCTAGCTCTACAAAAAGTCCGTTTTGAATGCCTTTGAACGCAGCATAAATCAATAAAGCCCCAATAATACTATCTAAAAATCCCATAGTTGAATTGTATAAAAAACACAAAGATAAAAGAATTGTCGATTGTCCATTCTCAATTTTCTACTTCTTATCTTTGTAGCTTAAATTTGGTTTCTTTTTGCAATTCGTAAATCGTAAATCGTAAATCGCACATCCAATGTCAAGAGACGCACAATTAAAAGAACGCTGGGAACAGCTTGTAACTATATTATCCGATCGGTTTTCGCAAGGCGAAGATTTGGATTTGGATGCCATTATTTATTTAATAGGAATTCAAGAATTAGGAAAATTGCACCGCGAATTCAAGAAAGACGAAAAACTCAATCTGATGCACATTGCTATTTGTAGATTGCTAGAACCGTATGGCTATTACGAATTTGAATTTTTCGACGAAGAAGGTTGGCCTCATTACAAAGTAAAAGAGGAATTACCGCCTTTAAAAGCTGGAGAACAATCGGTATTAATGAAAGAGGCGATTGTGAATTATTTTCTGGAAAGAGAATTAATTAAGTAAGAGCGTTAGTAGTAAATACCAATCGAGGTTTCACTTTTCACTAAAAAATCGTAATTTTGCACCTTTACCAAAAGACGGATGATAGATAAGATAAAAGAATATATTAGCGAAGCAGTAGGGTTTTCCTCACAAGATCCAGCAGAACTAGAAGCTTTCAGAATTAAATTTTTAGGAAGTAAAGGACTTTTAAAAGAGTTATTTGCCGAATTTAAAAATGTTCCTAACGAACAGAAAAAAGAATTTGGACAAGTAATTAATTTATTAAAAACCTCTGCTGAGGACAAAGTAAAGTCTATCCAAGAAGCTTTAGAAAGTAAAGAAGAAAGCAAAGGATTTTATGGCGATTTAACTCGTGCTGCTGAGCCAGTTTTGATTGGGTCGCGTCATCCCATTTCTTTGGTTAAAAACCAAATCATCGATATTTTTTCTACTGTTGGTTTTAACGTGTCTGAAGGTCCAGAAATCGAAGACGATTGGCACAACTTTACTGCCTTGAACTTGCCAGAATACCATCCGGCTAGAGATATGCAGGATACTTTTTTTATTCAAACCAATCCTGATATTTTATTGCGTACGCATACTTCATCTGTTCAAGTGCGTTATATGGAAAATAACAAACCGCCAATTAGAACTATTTCTCCTGGGCGTGTTTTTCGTAACGAAGCGGTTTCGTCACGTTCCCACTGTATTTTCCATCAAGTAGAAGGCTTGTATATTGACAAAGACGTTTCTTTTGCCGATTTAAAACAAACCTTATTGTATTTCACTAAAGAGATGTTCGGAAAGTCAAAAATCCGTTTGAGACCCTCTTATTTTCCGTTTACAGAACCAAGTGCCGAGATCGATATTTATTGGGGCTTGAAAACCGAAACCGATTACCGTATTACTAAAGGAACAGGTTGGTTAGAAATTGGAGGTTGCGGAATGGTGGATCCGAATGTGTTGAAAAATTGCGGTATCAATCCGGACGAATACAATGGTTTTGCTTTCGGAATGGGAGTAGAGCGTATTGCCATGTTGCTGTACCAAATTGGAGATATCCGAATGTTTTACGAAAATGACGTTCGTTTCTTGGAACAATTCAAATCAATAGTATAAAAAAATAATTCGCCCTTTTTGAAGTAATATTTAGAAAGGGTTTTTTACAATATGAAATCGCCATTAACCACAAGTTTGCGCAAGCAAACATCAATAAATAAAGCGATTACATATATGTCCGCTAAAAATTAACTTTTGCATATATGAAGAAAGACATCATTATCCCCGAAGTAGAAAATGTTTTCATGGCGGTCGTTCAAGAATGGAGCGATGAGTTCATGGAAAAAGTCTGGTATGCTTATTTAGTAAACGATTCTGATTTCCAACTAGACGGAGTAATGGTCGTTTCTAAAGCATTTGGAACCATTGACGGAGAAATGAAAAAAACCTCGCTTTTGCGTCATGCTTTTGCTGAAATCCCTGAGGTTTCGGTGGCTAAAATCGAATTGATTGAAAAAAGCGTATTGGCGTTGAACAATGAGTTTATGGTCACTTTTTTTATAGGCAATACTTTGTATGATAAGAAATTTATTTTCAAAGCAAATAGTATAAACGAAGCGAATCAGGAAGAAGTGCCAATTCTATTTGTAGACGGCGTAATTGTTCGATAATATATCCTAAAACAAACCGCAGATTCGCTGAATTAGTATTATCAGTAAATCTGCGGTTAACTTTTAACTATATAGTTTAAAAATTCTATTTTCCTTCACGGCGTTTTTTAGCCGTCCAACTAGAATAACCCAGTACAAAAATTCCAAAAACAATATAACCAACGGCTCTAAAATAGTAACTATAGTCTGCTAATTGAACTGCAAGTGGTGTTGTTTCAGACAGGTACCAAGTAGAAAAACCTATCATAAATAGTCCCCAAAAAACCCCTGTTTTAACCTGATATTTCCATCTTTCGCTCATAATTATTGTATTTAATCTAGTTGATCTGTCAAATTTTTGAATACTTTTTTGGCATTTTTCCCTTCGTATAAAACACTATACACGGCATCAATAATGGGAGTTTTAGCTCCATAGCCTTGATTCAATTGGTAGGCGCTTTTAGTAGCATAATAGCCCTCAGCCACCATACTCATTTCCATCATGGCACTTTTTACAGTATAGCCTTTCCCTATCATATTTCCGAACATTCTATTTCGAGAAAAAACGGAATAACCAGTAACCAATAAATCGCCTAGATAGGCCGAGTCATTGATGTTGCGTTTCATTTTATGGACTTTTTTGATGAACTTTTTCATCTCTCGAATCGCATTACTCATCAAAACCGATTGGAAGTTATCTCCATAGCCTAAACCATGAGCCATGCCTGCAGCTACTGCGTAAATGTTTTTTAACATCGCTGCATATTCAGTGCCAATAATGTCATCGGTAATTTTAGTTTTGATGTAATTGCTGGATAGATTTTTTGCGACAATTGTTGCTTTTTCAGGATCTCCACATGCAATAGTTAAGTAGGAGAGACGCTCTAATGCTACTTCTTCGGCATGGCAAGGGCCAGTTATAACTCCAATATTTTCAAATGGAATTCCGTAATTGTTGTGAAAATGTTCTCCCACAATTAAACTGGTTTCCGGAACAATACCTTTAATAGCTGAAAAAATGATTTTGCCTTCAAGTGAACTAGTTAAATTACCCAATTCAGTTTCCAAAAAAGCAGAAGGAATTGCAAAAATTAGATAGTCGGCATAAGCAACGGCTTCGTTAATATCGTGGGTTAATTTCAGTTTATTGGTATCAAACTCAACCGAACTTAAGTAATTCGGATTGTGTTTTTCGGTTTTGATATGTTCAATTGCAGCTTCGTTACGCATGTACCAAGAAATCTCAGGTACATTAGCACATAACATTTTTGCAATAGCGGTAGCCCAACTACCTCCACCAATAACTGCAAACTTTAAATTTTCGGTCATTTTGTGTTTTGGATTTAATCAAAAGTAGGAAAAAAAATAAAAAGCACCAATTTATTAGTGTTCTTACGCCAATAATAGAAGGCTGTTTAGAATTGTAAGCAGTTGAATTGTAAAAAAATAAATATCCACACACAATAAAAATGTACTATTTTACGTTATAAAGTATTAAGTATCATTATTTTGTATTTAGATCTACTTTGAGTTAGTTAGTTTTGTTTTTTGTATTTGAAAAAGGCGTTCCACAAATGAGCTAGTAGAACGTCTTTTTATTATTTACTAATAGCTCAATTCTACAATTTCACGTAGTTTTTCTAAAGTAATATTTTGTCTTTCTCCTAAAGCTTTCCAGCCCCTTTCTTCAAATCTGTTGACAATAAAATCAGCAGTATTTTCAATATTGGAAGCGTTTTCAGAGATTTTAGTTTTCATACCCATTGTATGGTAAAATGCTACTGTTGCTTCAATGGCTTGACGTGCAATTTCTTCATCAGTTCCAGTCAATTGGAATACTCTTTTACCGTATTGCGTTAATTTTTCTTTTTTGGTTTCAAACAAAACACGGTAAAGATTAGGACCAATAATAGCTAATGTTCGAGCATGGTCAATATTGTATAATGCAGTTAATTCGTGTCCAATCATATGTGTTGCCCAATCTGAAGGAACTCCTTTTTGTATCAATCCATTTAATGCCATGGTACAACTCCACATAAAATTAGAAGCTAAGGCATAATCTGTTGGATTTTCAACTACATCAGGACCTATTTCAATTAATGTTTGTAAAATACTTTCGGCGATGCGGTCTTGTAGAAATCCTTTGTGAGGATAAGTTAAATACTGTTCTAAAACATGAACGTACGCATCAATCACGCCATTTTGCAATTGTCTTTTTGGCAATGAAGCAATTACAGTTGGATCACAAATTGAAAATTTTGGGAACATGGCTGAGCCTCCAAAGTCGCGTTTCTCTTGAGTCGCTTTTATGGAAACTACCGAACCTGAATTCATTTCACTTCCTGTAGCAGGTAAAGTCAGAACGGTTCCAAAAGGCACCACATCAGCACCTTCTTTGAAGATGATTCTTTTTTGAAGAATATCTAATGGATTGCCTTCAAATTTGGCAGCAGCCGAGATGAATTTTACGCCATCAATTACACTTCCTCCCCCAACAGCTAGTATGAAATCTATTTTTTGTTCGCGAATGATTTCTACCGCTTTCATTAAGGTTTCGAAATACGGATTGGCTTCAATTCCACCAAATTCCACCACGTCAAACCCTTCTAATGCCGATTTTACTTGATCGTAAATTCCGTTTTTAAAAATACTGCCGCCGCCATAGGCCACTAAGATTTTTGATTCTTTAGGAATTAAAGTGCTTAATTTTTCTATTTCTCCTTTTCCAAAAACTAATTTGACAGGATTGTATAATTCAAAGTTTAACATAAGAGTAAGTTTTAATTAAAGATACACTATTACATAGTTGTTTATGATGAACGACTGTTAATTGTAGTATTTTATTTTTTGTAAAAATTGTTGTGATCAATGTATTCCCATACTTTTGGAGTGAGCAAAGGCAATACATTTTTCCCTTTTTTGATATTTTCTCTAATAGATGTAGAAGAGATTTCTACAACCGGAGCATCAATCAAATGGATTTTCGAATGGTTTTTAAATAACGTATTTTCAGCTGTAGCGTCTAATCTTGGATAGACATAGATTTCGTGATGCGCCAAAATAGCTTCGTAATTTTTCCATTTATGAAACGACTTCAAATTGTCTTCGCCCATAATTAAGGAGAACGCATGCTCAGGATATTTTTCTTCTAAGTGAACTAAGGTATTCACCGTATAATTGGGTTGCGAAAGTTTGAATTCAATATCGGAAGGTTTGATTTTAGGAAAATCTTCCGTTGCCAAAAACACCATTTCTAATCGGTGATGATCAGCTAAAAGAGTACTTTTCTTTTTCAATGGATTGTGTGGGGTAACCACCATCCAAACTTGATCTAAATCGGCATGCTCCGCCATGTGATTAGCAATAATCAAATGCCCCACATGAATGGGATTAAACGTTCCGAAATAGAGACCTATTTTCATTTTTCAAAAACTAATTTTACAAATTAACACGAATCCAAAATAATTAAATCTCACAAAATTTGTACTAATTCGTGGCAATAAAATTTTTAACTAATTCATTCGCCTCCTCTAAAGCTACTTCTAAGTCGTAGTTTTTAATTACAACATCAAATTGAGGAGCAGTAGCCAATTCTACGTGAGCTTTTGCAATTCGCATATTGATTTTCTCATCGCTTTCTGTTGAACGTTCTTTCAATCTGCGTTTGAGTTCGTCCACACTTGGTGGTTTCACAAAAACAGCCAAAGTTTCTTCTGGAAATTTCGATTTGATTCGCAATCCACCTGCAACATCAATATCAAAAATCACATTTTTTCCTTTGGCCCAAATGCGTTCTACTTCGCTTTTTAAAGTCCCGTAAAAATTATCGCGGTACACTTCTTCCCATTCGACAAAATCTTCATTTTTGATGTGTTTTTTGAATTCGGGAATGGACATAAAATAATAGTCTTTTCCATTCACTTCTTCGCCACGGGCTTCGCGAGTAGCTGCCGAAATGGAGAATTCCAAGTTCAAATCCTCTTGCTTTAATAAATGCCTAACTATGGTAGTTTTTCCTGAACCCGATGGTGCTGAGAATACGATTAATTTTCCTTTCATACTATTCTAATTACAGTACATTCAATACCTGCTCCTTAATTTTCTCCAATTCGTCTTTCATTTGAACGACTAATTTTTGCATCTGTGCATGATTCGATTTAGAACCCATGGTATTGATTTCACGTCCCATTTCCTGGGTGATAAAACCTAATTTTCTACCATTAGCTTCCGTTCCTTTGATAGTTTCTAAGAAATAATCCAAGTGATTCGTTAAGCGCACTTTTTCTTCGGTAATGTCTAATTTTTCTAGATAATAAATCAATTCTTGTTCGAAACGATTTTCATCAACGGCTACTTTTAACTCAGTTATCGCATTGTGCAAACGGTCTTTTATAGTTTGAACGCGTTCATGATCTAATGCCAAAGCTTCGTTCATATACCGGCGAATATTAGCAATACGCAATTGAAATTCTTTTTCAAGTGATTCTCCTTCGTCTTTTCTAAAGTTCAAGATGTTTTGTAGCGCCTCTTCAATAACCGTTTCAATTTGAGCCCAATCTTTCTCGTCAATTTCTTCACGCTCAATTTTCATTGTATCTGGCATACGAATTGCCATTTTCATCAATTCCACTTCATCAGCCTCAGCATAAACAGCTCTTAATTGTTCCATATATCCTTTAACAATTGGCACATTGACTTTGGTCGAAGTTTGTTCGGCAGTGCTTTCGATAAAAATCGAAAAATCCACTTTACCTCTTTCTAATTTTAATGCAATTTGGTTGCGTAAGCCCAATTCCATTTCGCGGTAAAGCGAAGGCATTCGTACATTTAAATCGAGTCCTTTACTATTTAAAGATTTTACTTCTACCGTGATTTTTTTGGTTGGCAATTGCAAGGTGGCTTTGCCAAAACCAGTCATTGATTGTATCATATATGAATTGTGTAATAGCTACAAATGTATTGAAATTTTAGGATTTCTTAATCGTAACTAGATAAACCCCACTAAAAATTAGGGCTGCCGAAATTATTTTAATGCCGTTCAACTCGTCTTTCCCTAATCCGATGGCAAAAATAGAAGCAAAAAGCGGTTGTAAATAAATGAAAACGGCTACAGTGGTTGGGCTTAATTCTTTCATAGAAAGCAGGTTCAATAAATAGGTTAAGAAGGTAGAGCAAAACACTACAAAACCTATTTTCCAATACATTTCAGAAGGAACTGCAATCCATTGAACGGATTGAAATTCTTCCCATCCAAAAGGTAAAACCATCAGAAATCCAGCGAGATAAATCCATTTTACAAAAGTGAAAGCTTGGTATTTATGCATTAATTTTTTAACAATAATTAAATAATACCCATAAGAAATAGCATTTACTAAAACTAAAAAATTGCCTAAGCCTGCTTGTTTTAAATTGCCAATAGATTTTCCGTAAAGAATTAACAAGGCGGTTCCTAACAAACCCAAAAGGAGTCCGAAAATCATTCGCTTTTTCATTTTTTCTTTAACCAAAATTGCCGAAAGCACCATAACGATCATTGGAGTAGACACCATTATTACTGCGGCGCTTATTGGCGATGTCAAACTTAATCCTTTGAAAAAAGTAAGCATATTGAGCGCTACCCCAAAGAAAGCGGCTGCAATTATTCTTTTGTAATCGGACGGGTCTATTTTTTCTGCCGGCGATTTTTTGAATGCATTTATAGCTATCGATACCATCCAAAATAAAGCCATGGTTCCACCCACTCGTATCGCAATAAAACCAAAAGCGTCTATGTATTGAGGCATCACATCTTTAGCAATAGTGAATGTCACCCCATAAATTATGGAAACAATAGTAGCGGCTAGTAATGCGAGATTTCGTTTGTACATTAACTCAATGCTTTATGAACTTGAAGTATGTTTTGTTGGCTGTTGCCAATATATATGGCGCCCTTAATAATAAAAACGGGACGACTTAAAAAAGTATAGTGTTCTAAGATGTATTTTTTGAAATCAGCTTCGGTCAAGGCTTTGTCTTTTAAACCTAAAGATTTGTACAATTGTGCTTTTTTACTAAAAAGAGCTTCGTAACTGCCTGAAAGTTGATACATCTCATCCAATTGCCCTTCCTTAATAGGGTCTTGTTTGATGTCGTGAAAAACTAAATCATGTCCTTTTGGCAAGGCTTTAATGATTTTTCGGCAGGTATCGCACGAGGCGAGGTAGTATATTTTGTTCATTTTGAAACGAGATTACTTTTTTGCAAAGAAAATTCATTTGATACTTAAAATGATTATTTTTAGCAAAAATTTCAAATCAAACCTAATGGAACAAACATTCGAACTGAACCGAACCCTACGAAAATTAATTGCTCCTTTTTTAGAGGAATTGAGCCTAGACCAACTGAATACAATTCCTGAAGGATTTACCAATAATCTATTTTGGAATATTGCCCATGTCGTGGTAACTCAGCAGTTATTAGTGTATAAACTTTCAGGTTTGCCTATGTTAATTTCGGATGAATTGGTTGATAAATACAAGAAAGGTTCAAAACCTGAACAAGCCGCGTCTCAGGAAGATGTAAATCAAATTAAATCATTATTATTTGATACAATTGATCAAACACAAGCCGATTATGGGAGTGGTGTATTTACTCAATTTACCGAGTATCCAACCTCTAGTGGTTTTGTTTTAAAAAGCGTTCAGGACGCGATGGCATACAATAATTTCCACGAAGGACTTCATCTTGGAATAATAATGAGTATGAAGAAAATAGTGTAGTTTTAAAAAGCAATTATTTTATAGTATTATTTGCGAAAACCATATTGTTTTCATTAAAAGCGCCGTTGTAAATGTAGATTTCTTCGATATAGCTTGTTAAAATTGTAAATCGTCAAAAAAAGTCAAAAATATAGAGGAATTTATTTGTGAATTACAACTATCTTTGTTGTAGTTACGAAATCGATTTCTTAAATTGTAATCGGAACCCAAAATCAAGTATATAGACCTAAAACTTAGTACCTAAACTATGGAAGATAAAATAAATCAATTTATGGCTTTGGTGGAAGCCAAAAATCCCAACGAACCGGAATTCATTCAAGCGGTGAGAGAGTTTGCTGAAACGGTAATTCCGTTCATCTCAGAACGTAAAAAATACGACGGGAAAAACATATTACTTCGAATAGCTGAGCCAGAGCGTTCTATTATTTTTAGAGTGCCATGGGTAGCAGATAATGGAGAAATTATCGTAAATCGTGGGTTTAGAATTCAAATGAATTCCGCTATCGGACCGTATAAAGGCGGAATCCGTTTTCATCATACCGTGAACTTATCGGTATTGAAATTCTTGGCTTTCGAACAAGTATTCAAAAATAGTTTGACTACACTACCAATGGGTGGTGGAAAAGGAGGCTCTGATTTTGATCCGGAAGGAAAATCAGATGGTGAAATCATGCGTTTTTGTCAATCATTTATGACGGAATTGTGTCGTCATATTGGACCTGACTTGGATGTGCCTGCGGGAGATATTGGAGTTGGAGCCAGGGAAATTGGTTACTTATTCGGACAATACAAACGCATTCGCAATGAATTTACGGGGGTATTAACTGGAAAAGGATTGGCTTACGGTGGTTCGTTAATTCGCCCAGAAGCAACAGGATACGGTGTAGTGTATTTTACAGAGCAAATGTTGCGTTCTATCGGTCATGAAATTAAAGGGAAAACGGTTGCTATTTCAGGTTTTGGAAATGTAGCTTGGGGAGTTGCTTTAAAAGTAAACGAACTAGGCGGAAAAGTAGTTACCCTTTCAGGTCCTGACGGATATATTTATGATCAAGATGGAATTTCAGGCGATAAAATTGAATTTATGTTAGAGCTTCGTGCGCGAGGCGATAATAAAGCCGAAGCCTATTTAGAGAAATATCCGAATGCAGTTTTCCACAAAGGTAAAAGTCCTTGGGAAGCAAAAGTAGATATCGCTATTCCATGTGCTACTCAAAATGAATTGAACGAAGAAGATGCTAAAAAATTGATTGCTAATGGAGTAATTTGTGTTACTGAAGCGGCTAATATGCCTTGTACATTAGACGCTATTAAACAATTTTTAGATGCTAAAGTATTATTTGCTCCAGGAAAAGCTGCGAATGCTGGAGGAGTTGCCGCTTCTGGTTTAGAGATGACACAAAACTCGATTCGTTTGAACTGGACGAGCGAGGAAGTAGATGAACGATTAAAAGACATTATGGTGGGTATTCACAATCAATGTAAAAAATATGGTGCGGAAGAAGATGGGTATGTTAACTATGTAAAAGGAGCCAATATCGCTGGATTTGTAAAAGTAGCTGACGCTATGCTTGCACAAGGGGTGGTATAAGACTATTAATTCAAATACTTAAAACCTTCTTTCGATTTTCGAGAGAAGGTTTTTTTTATTTTGTGCGGTAGAGTATACTATATTTGTGAATCAATTCTCAATACATGCAAGTCAAAACCAAAGCGATTGTTATTTCGGCATTAAAATTTCAGGAAAAAAGCCTGATTGTCAAATGCTTTACGTTAACGCACGGTTTGAAATCCTATTTTGTTCGAGATGCTTTTTCGGCTCGAAAATCGAATCAGAAAATTGCGTATTTCCAGCCGTTGAATATTTTGGAAATTGAAGCGGTGCATAAGAATAAAGGGACCTTGGAGAATTTCAAAGAAATTAAAATTGCCACACCTTTTCATTCGATTCATACTGACATTGTCAAAAGCACCATTGTCTTGTTTCTGTCAGAGATTTTGCATCATTCCATTCACGAAGAAGAAAAAAACGAACCGCTCTTTGCCTTTTTAGAAGCGGCCTTACAGTGGCTCGACAATCATAATGAAACGGCTAATTTCCATTTGATTTTATTGCTTGAAATGACCAAGCATTTTGGATTTTACCCGGATGTTTCCGACAAGGATCAAGCCTTTTTCGAATTGATAGAAGGTGTTTTTTCTCCGTTTCATGCAGTAAGTTCACTTACGGAACACGAAACCCTTTTATTCAAAAAACTGATTGATTTAAAATGGGATTCGGATCAAAAAATCTTCCATGTGATTGAAAGACAAATCCTCTTGAAAATCCTAATGGATTACTACAGTTATCATTTGGACGGCTTTCGAAAACCCAAATCGTTGGATGTGTTGAAGGAGGTTTTTGCTTAAAAAAACACGAATTTCACGAATTGGCACAAATTTCTCAGATGTAGTATGTCTCTTTGATAATATGCGAAATCTGTGTTTTAATTCCCTTTGAAAATCACACATTAATCAGTATCAATAACTTTTAGCTATTGCCTTTTGCCTTTTGCCTATAAATCATTACTTTCGCAACTCGATTTAGAAAAGCATACCATGAGCACAAAATTTACTGAATACAAAGGACTTGACTTGCCAAAATCGGCAGAAGAAGTGCTGGATTTTTGGAAGAAAGAAACGATATTTGAAAAAACGGTAACTACCCGCGAGGGGAATCCGCCGTACGTATTTTTTGAGGGGCCGCCTTCGGCAAATGGTTTGCCAGGAATTCACCACGTGATGGCACGTGCTATTAAAGATATTTTTTGTCGCTATAAAACTCAAAAAGGGTTCCAAGTAAAGCGTAAAGCTGGATGGGATACCCACGGTTTACCTGTGGAATTGGGTACCGAAAAAGAACTAGGAATTACCAAAGAAGATATTGGCAAAACCATCACCGTAGAAGAATACAACGAGGCGTGTAAACGCACTGTAATGCGCTATACGGATGTTTGGAATGACCTAACAGAAAAAATGGGATATTGGGTAGATATGGAAGATCCGTACGTGACCTACAAACCCAAATATATGGAAACCGTTTGGTGGTTGTTGAAACAAATCTACAACAAGGATTTGATGTACAAGGGCTACACCATTCAGCCGTACTCACCAAAAGCGGGGACTGGATTGTCTTCGCACGAGGTCAATCAGCCGGGTTCGTACCGCGATGTAACTGATACAACCATTGTAGCACAATTCAAAACCAAATCCGAATCATTGCCGATTTTTTTACAAGGATTTGGCGATATTCATGTTTTGGCTTGGACGACAACACCTTGGACTTTGCCATCCAATACGGCTTTGACCGTAGGACCAAAAATTGATTATGTGTTGGTGAAAACCTTCAATCAGTATACTTTTTTACCAACGAATGTCATTTTGGCTAAAAATTTAGTTGGAAAACAATTCGGAAAAACCTTCTTCGAATCCACAGATGCGGCTGATTTTGAAAACTTCAAGGCAGGAGATAAGAAAATTCCATTCCAAATTTTGGCGGAAGCCAAAGGAGCGGACTTGGTTGGGATTCGTTACGAGCAATTGATGCCATTGGTTTTACCGTATCAAAATGCTGAAGATGCTTTCCGAGTGATTGCAGGAGATTTCGTTACTACCGAAGATGGAACAGGAATTGTGCATACCGCACCTACTTTTGGTGCGGATGATGCTAAAGTAGCCAAAGAAGCTACTCCTGAAATACCGCCTATGTTGGTTTTGGACGAAAATGGCACGCCAGTTCCTTTGGTGGATTTACAAGGTAAATTTGTCAATGGACTCGGAGATCTTTCAGGCAAATACGTTAAAAACGAATACTATAACGAAGGTGAAGCACCGGAGCGTTCTGCCGATGTGGAAATTGCTATTCAGTTAAAAGAAGAAAATAAGGCGTTCAAAGTAGAGAAATACGTTCACAGTTACCCACATTGTTGGAGAACAGACAAGCCTATTTTATATTACCCATTGGATTCTTGGTTCATCAAGATTACCGAGGTGCGCGACCGAATGTTTGACTTGAACGACACCATCAACTGGAAGCCAAAAGCGACTGGAGAAGGTCGTTTTGGGAACTGGTTGAAAAACGCTAACGATTGGAATTTATCGCGTTCTAGATATTGGGGAATTCCGTTGCCAATTTGGAGAACCGAGGACAAACAAGAAGAAATTTTGATTGGTTCGGTTGAAGAATTGTACATCGAAATTGAAAAATCAATCCAGGCTGGTTTCCAAAAAACAAATCCGTTTGCTGGTTTTGAGATTGGAAATATGTCAGAAGCGAATTATGATTTGATTGATTTGCACAAAAATGTAGTGGACGAAATCACTTTGGTTTCGGCTTCAGGAAAACCAATGCAACGCGAAAGCGATTTAATTGACGTTTGGTTTGATTCGGGAGCTATGCCGTATGCACAATGGCATTATCCATTTGAAAACAAAGAGTTGATTGACCAAAACAAATCATTCCCTGCAGACTTTATCGCTGAAGGAGTGGATCAAACCCGTGGTTGGTTCTATACCTTACACGCTATTGGAACTTTGGTTTTTGACAAAATTGCCTATAAAAATGTAGTTTCAAACGGATTGGTATTGGACAAAAACGGACAGAAAATGTCGAAACGTTTAGGGAATGCCGTTGATCCTTTTGAAACTTTGAAAGAATATGGCCCAGATGCAACGCGTTGGTACATGATATCTAATGCGAACCCTTGGGATAACTTGAAATTTGACTTGGAAGGAATTGCTGAGGTGCGTCGTAAATTCTTTGGCACTTTATATAACACTTATTCATTCTTTAGTTTGTATGCTAATATCGATGGATTTACTTATTCAGAAGCTGAAATTCCGTTGGCAGATCGCCCAGAAATTGATCGTTGGATTATATCCGAATTGAATACGTTAATTAAAGATGTAGATGGTTTCTATGCTGATTATGAACCAACAAGAGCTGCTCGTGCGATTTCTGATTTTGTTCAAGAAAACTTGAGTAACTGGTACGTTCGTTTGTGTAGAAGACGTTTTTGGAAAGGTGAATATGCGCAAGATAAAATCGCGGCCTATCAAACTTTATATACCTGTTTGTTAAGCATAAGTAAATTGGCTGCTCCAATTGCGCCATTTTATATGGACAAATTATACAGAGATTTAACACAAGCGACACATTCAGAAGGTTTTGAGAGTGTACATTTGGCAAAATTTCCAGAATTCGTTGAAAACTTTGTTGATAAATCGTTGGAAAGCAAAATGCAAAAAGCACAAACGATTTCATCATTGGTATTATCGCTTCGTAAAAAAGAGATGATTAAAGTACGCCAACCTTTGCAAAAGGTAATGATTCCAGTACTTGACAGTAATCAAAGAGCTGAAATTGAAGCAGTATCCGATTTAATTAAAGCGGAGGTTAACGTAAAAGAAATAGTGCTTTTGGATGATGCCTCGGGTGTTTTGGTGAAGCAAATCAAACCTAATTTCAAGGCATTAGGACCTCGTTTTGGCAAAGACATGGGCTTGATTTCTAAGGAAATTCAAGGGTTTTCTCCAGATCAAATCAACGAACTGGAACAGCAAGGAACTTTAGCTATTGTTATTGCAGGGAATACTGTATCTTTAACTTTAGAAGATGTAGAAATTACGTCTCAAGATATTGAAGGATGGTTGGTAGCTAATTCTAACGGAATTACGGTAGCTTTAGATATTACAATTTCGACAGAATTGAAACAAGAAGGAATTGCCAGAGAATTGGTTAACCGAATCCAAAATATCCGTAAAGATTCAGGATTTGAAGTAACAGATAAAATTAAAGTAACCTTACAACAAAATGCGGAATTAAAAACCGCAGTTGAAGCGAATTTAGATTATATCATGTCGGAAACGCTAACTGAAAGTTTGGTTTTTGAAGACGAGGTAACCAATGGATTAGAAATAGAATTTGACGATATAAAAACAAGAATACTAATTACTAAATAAGGGATTATGATAGATGAAATTGCAAGATATTCAGAAGCTGATTTAGCAGAATTCAAAGAATTAATTTTAAAGAAAATACAAAAAGCTCAAGAAGATTTAGACTTGATTAAAAGTGCTTATATGAATGATTTGAATAATGGAACAGACGATACGTCTCCAACATTCAAAGCGTTTGAAGAAGGTAGTGAAACCATGTCTAAAGAAGCCAACTCACAATTAGCCATTCGTCAAGAAAAGTTCATTCGTGATTTGAAAAATGCGCTTTTCCGTGTTGAAAATAAAACCTACGGAGTGTGTAAAGTGACAGGAAAATTAATTAGCAAAGAACGTTTGTTAATTGTGCCTCACGCTACAATGAGTATCGAAGCTAAAAATATGCAACGATAAGAAATCGCTGTAAAAGCATACCTTTCCAAATTTCAAGAATTTCTGATTAGAAATCTTGGGATTTGGAATTTTTATTTTTGGAATTTATTTACTTTTGCCGCATGAAACAGAATTTTATCTCATTACGTCTAGCTTATCTTTTAGTTATTTTGATTTTAATAATAGATCAATTGTCTAAAATTTACATAAAAACTAACTTCGTTTTAGGGGAAGAAGTGGAAGTGTTTTCTTGGTTTAAAATTTATTTTATTGAAAACGAAGGAATGGCTTGGGGTACTAAAATACCTGGCGAATATGGGAAGTTGTTTTTAACTTTATTTAGATTAGTTGCTGTTGCAGGCATAGGGTATTGGTTATGGGATTCTATTACAAGAAAGAACAGTTCTAACTACCTTATAGTTGCGATAATATTAATTATGGCAGGAGCTTTTGGGAACATAATTGACTCTGTTTTTTACGGAATATTTTTTGATGATAGTCAACAAAATGTAGCTACTATGTTTTCCAATCAACCCTACGGAACCTGGTTTCATGGTAAAGTAGTGGATATGTTCTATTTTCCCATCTGGCAAGGTAATTTACCTTCTTGGATTCCTTTTTGGGGCGGTAAAGAATTTACTTTTTTCAATGCTATTTTCAATGTTGCTGACGTAGCCATTTCTACCGGCGTGGGGATTTTACTTTTTTTTAACGCAAAAGCATTTCCAACACAAAATTAAAATTATCCAAATAATTCGCCAGCCACATCTTCAATTTTGGCGACCAAACGGATTTTAATCCCTGTATTTTTCAAGGCAATTTTGTTGTATTTGGACACAAAAATCGTTGAAAAACCTAATTTTTCAGCTTCTTGGATGCGTTGATCCACACGGTTTACAGGTCTAATTTCGCCTGAAAGGCCTACTTCGCCTGCAAAACAAAAATCTTTGTTCACAGGAATGTCTTCATTGGAAGACAAAATAGCGGCCACCACTGCCAAATCAATAGCTGGATCATCTACGGAAATGCCTCCGGTGATATTCAAGAAAACATCTTTAGCACCCAAACGGAAACCAGCACGTTTTTCTAAAACCGCCAAAATCATGTTCAGTCTTTTGGCATTGTATCCAGTTGTACTACGTTGCGGTGTTCCGTATACTGCCGTGCTGACTAAAGCTTGTATTTCGAGCATCAAAGGACGCATACCTTCCAAAGTAGTAGCAATAGCAGTTCCTGACAATTCTTCGTCTTTGTGTGAAATCAAAATTTCAGAAGGATTGGATACTTCGCGTAAGCCGCTGCCTAACATTTCGTATATTCCGATTTCGGCAGTGGAGCCAAAACGATTTTTCAGCGAACGTAAAATACGGTACACATGATTTCGGTCGCCTTCAAATTGTAAAACCGTATCGACCATGTGTTCCAAAATTTTTGGCCCAGCTATGGTTCCGTCTTTAGTGATGTGACCAATTAAAATAACAGGTGTATTGGTTTCTTTGGCAAATTTAATTAGTTCAGCCGTTGTTTCTCTAATTTGAGAAATACTACCTGGTGTAGATTCAATATAATCGGTATGCAGCGTTTGAATCGAATCTATAATGACGATTTCAGGTTGGATGGCTTCAATTTGTTTGAAGATATTCTGTGTTTTGGTTTCGGTCAGAATATAGCAATTATCACCGTTTGGGGTAATGCGTTCTGCACGCATTTTGATTTGTTTCTGACTCTCTTCCCCAGAAACATATAATGTTTTATAGGGTAAGCTAAGCGAAATTTGTAATAAAAGCGTACTTTTTCCAATACCTGGTTCGCCTCCCAAAAGAATTAAGGAACCCGGGACAATTCCGCCTCCTAAAACGCGATTCAATTCGTTGTCTGTTGTGTCTAGACGAATTTCTTGCGCAGAGTCGATTTCATTTATTCGCAAGGGTTTTGGTGCTTTTCCAGCGCTTGTCGGTTCGCTTTTCCACGCTACTTTTTCTTGTTTTTGGACAATTTCTTCGGCAATGGTATTCCATTCTTTACAGGCATTGCATTGCCCTTGCCATTTGGCATATTGTGTCCCGCAGTTTTGACAGAAAAAAGTAGTTTTCACTTTCGACATAATTCTTGAAATAAATTGAATTCAAATTTACAGTAAAGAATCGTTTAAAAAAATTATTGGAAATAGATTGTTGATAAAACAAAAAACCACTCCTTTTGAGAGTGGTTTGTAATGTATATATTCTTGACTAAGTCAAAGAATTGTCGTTTTCATTTGGAAAAATAATCCAAGGTTTAAAGGTTTTTGCTTCTTCAAATTCAAGTGTTGCATACGAAATAATGATGATAATATCATCTTTTTGTACTTTTCTTGCAGCAGGTCCGTTTAATGTGATAGTCCCTGAATTTTTCTCTCCTTTAATAGCATAGGTTTCAAAACGTTCGCCATTATTTACGTTCACAATGGCTACTTTTTCGCCTTCAATTATATTAGAAGCCTCTAATAAAGCTTCGTCAATAGTAATACTGCCGATGTAATTTAAATCAGCTCCAGTTACCTTAACGCGGTGTATTTTTGATTTTACAACTTGAATTTGCATAGTACAAAAGTAAATTAATTTAATGAAATGGTATCAATCAAACGAATATTGTTGACAAAAACCGCTATAAAAGCACGATAGTTTTTGTTTTTATCTTTATTATGGCATGTGATTAACTTTTCTTCATCGGCTATGACAAAGTATTCTAATTCAAAAAGTGGATGATTTTCAAATGTCTGTTGGACAAATTGATTCACTTTTTCAATATCTTCATTTTGGAATTTAATTTTAGCCTGAGCCAATGTTTGATAGATGAGACCTGCTTGTTTCCTTTCTTCTTCAGATAAGCGTTCGTTTCTTGAACTCATCGCTAGTTGATTGGTCTCTCTGAATATTGGACAGCCAATAATTGTTACAGGAAGATTGTATTTAACAGCTAGTTTTTTTACAATTTGTAATTGTTGAAAATCTTTTTCTCCAAAATAAGCCCTAGTAGGATTCACTATTTCAAATAAACGCTTAACGATTGTTCCTACGCCATTAAAATGACCGGGTCTAAATTGACCTTCCATCTGATTTTCTAATCCATCAAAATCAAAAGATTGTGAGACGGGATTTCCACTGTAAATATCTTCTACTGTGGGAGCATAAACAATTATATTGGTACTTAATGCGGTAATTTTTGTTAGATCAGCTTCAAGATTGCGGGGGTATTTTGCTAAATCTTCTGGATTATTAAATTGAGTCGGATTGACAAAAATACTAACTATAGTATGTGTGTTTTCTGTAAGCGATTGTTGCATTAAAGCAAGATGACCACTATGTAACGCGCCCATCGTAGGAACAAAACCAATTGAAGAATCAGCAGTACTGATAAGCTCTAAGTGTGCTATTAATTGTTCTTTCGCGTAGAAAATTGGCATACCAGTTGTTTTAAATGGAGTGCAAACTTAACATATTTGTTATAAAGTGCATAAATTTTTGTAATTTTGCTCGGTTTTTATTGCCAAAAAATTTAGTTAATTATAATATGAAAGACAAGAAGATATTATATGTATCATCTGAAGTAGTTCCTTATCTTGCTGAAAATGAGGTTTCTTTGATGTCCTATGACGTTCCTAAAATGATAAATGATCAAGGAGGGCAAATCAGAATTTTCATGCCTAGATATGGTAATATTAATGAAAGACGACATCAGTTGCATGAAGTAATTCGACTTTCAGGGATGAATTTGGTAGTAAATGATTTAGATATGCCACTTATTATAAAAGTTGCATCTATTCCAAAAGAAAGAATTCAGGTTTATTTCATCGATAATGATGACTACTTTAAGAGGAAAGCTACTTTCGCCGATGAGAATGATGTGTTGTATCCAGACAATGACGAACGCGCAATATTTTTTGCTAAAGGAGTTGTAGAAACAGTCAAAAAGCTAAATTGGGTACCAGATATTATTCATGTTCATGGTTGGTTAGCTGCAATGTTACCGGTTTATATGAAGCATTTTTATAAAAACGAAGCTTTATTTTCTGATACAAAAATAGTTACGTCTGTTTACAGTCAATCTTTTGATGGTGCTTTAGACACTCAAATGATGCAAAAAGTGAAGTTTGACAATGTTCCTTTAGAATCTATTTTGGATCTTGAAGTGCCAAATTATGAGAACATTATCATGACAAGTCTCAAGCATTCGGATGCAATTATTGTTGCTAGTGAAAATGTTTCACCAAGTTTAACAAAATATATTGAATCTTCGGGAAAACCTTTTTTACCTTTCCAGTCAAAAGAAGTATTTGCTGATGCGTATACTAATTTTTACAAAAACGAAGTGCTTAAAGTTTAAAATTCAACCCAATATTATGTACAATAATTCTTTTGCAAAGAGAACGCTGCTGTTTTTTATCTCAATCTTTTTTCTATACTCTTGCGATAAAGAATATAATTCAATAGGAGCTGATTTACTTGGTCAAAACAATTTTGATTTTTTGCAATATACTTCTGATGTTGTCGCCTATAATCAGAAAGTTGGACCAGTAGATGCAATTAATTTACCTGTAAATTCGTTAGGGATTGCCACTAATTCTTCATTTGGTAAAACAATATCTCATTTTGCAACACAAGTGAATTTGTCAACTGTTTCCCCTTCCATAGGTGCTAATGCTGTAATCGATAGCGTTTATTTATCTGTACCCTATTTTAGCACTCTAAAAACAACCAATGCAGACGGCAGTAAAACCTATGAGTTAGATTCAATATATGGAGGTCAAGCGCCTATAAAGTTGAGTGTTTTCGAATCGGGCTTTTTTATGAGAGATCTAGATCCATCGACTAATTTTCAGACTTCACAGCCTTTTTTTACTGATCAAAACAATACTTTTGATAATGCAAAAATCGGTTCTCGATTGAATAATTCTTCGGATGCTTCTCAGAATGATGCCTTTGTATTTAGCCCAAAAGAAATAGTTCAAAAATCTATAGCATCGACTGGAAATGTAGTGTTGAACAGATCAGTTCCTGCAATGCGTTTGCGATTAAATAGCAATTTTTTCACTTCTAAAATTTTGAATGCACCAGCAGGTAAATTAGCAGCAAATGATGTTTTTAAAGAGTATTTTAGGGGCCTTTATTTTAAAGTAGAAACAGTTCCAGGAAGCACTGGAAGTTTAGCTATGATGAATTTCAAAGCAGGACGAATTACTATTAATTATACCGAAGATTTGGTCACCAATGGAGTAACAACAAGAGTTTCTAAATCTCTAGATTTAAATTTAACAGGTAATTCGGTTAACTTATTTGAAGATACAAATACAGTTGCGTCCTATTTAAATACGGTAAATAATCCAAACACTACCGAGGGAGATGATAATCTTTATATTAAAGGCGGGCAAGGGTCAATGGCAGTAATTAACTTATTCAATTCAGCAGCTGAGTTGAACAGAATAAGAACTAGCGGTTGGTTAATTAACGAAGCGAATTTAATTTTTCATATTGATGCAAATAAAATGAATGGTTCTGACGAGCCTAACCGTTTGTATCTTTATGATCTTACTCATAATATACCAATAGCTGATTTCAATTTAGATCCAACTAGTTCGCCAAACCCTAAAAATTCTAAATTTATTTTTGGAGGACTACTTACAAAACAAGAAGGAGCGAATGGTCGTGGTCTATCCTATAAAGTTAGAGTTACTAATCAGATTAGAAATTTAATCAAGCATTCTGATTCTACAAATGTAAAGTTAGGATTAGTTGTTACTGAGAATATCGCAGAGCCTACTTTTTCGAAATTAAGAAGCGCAAATGCATTTACATCAAAGTTTCCTAAAGCAGCAGTTATGAATCCTCTTGGAACAGTACTTTACGGAACCAGCTCCAGAGTACCTGCCGATAAAAGGTTAAAACTTCAAATTTATTATACAAAACCAAATTAGACTAAATATATGTGTGGAATAGTTGGATATATTGGATATAGAGAGGCCTATCCTATAGTAATTAAAGGATTGAAAAGATTAGAATACCGTGGCTATGATAGTGCAGGTGTTATGTTATATGACGGAGTAAACTTGAAGTTGTCTAAGACAAAAGGTAAAGTTTCTGATCTTGAAGCTAAAGCTGCTTCTGAAATCACAACTAATGGAACAATTGGAATGGGTCATACACGTTGGGCTACACATGGTGTTCCAAACGATGTAAATTCGCACCCTCATCTTTCAAATTCAGGAAATTTAGCCATTATTCATAATGGGATTATTGAAAACTATGCTCCTCTTAAAGAAGAATTGATAAAAAGAGGATATGTTTTTCATTCTGATACGGATTCAGAGGTCTTAGTAAATTTGATTGAAGATGTTCAGATTAAAGAAAATTTAAAATTAGGAAAAGCAATACAAGTAGCATTAAACCAAGTGATAGGTGCTTATGCAATTGCAGTTTTTGATGTTAAAAATCCTAATGAAATTGTTGCGGCTCGTTTAGGTAGCCCTCTAGCAATAGGGGTAGGCGAGGGAGAATATTTTATAGCTTCAGACGCTTCACCATTTATAGAGTACACTTCAAATGCTATTTATTTAGAGGATGGAGAAATGGCAAATATCAGGTTGCATAAACCTATGAAAGTTCGTAAAATCAAGGATGATTCGCTTGTAGATCCTTATATTCAAGAACTTCAAATGAATTTGGAGCAAATTGAAAAAGGAGGTTATGATCATTTCATGCTAAAAGAAATTTACGAACAGCCGAGTGTGATTAAAGATACTTACAGAGGAAGACTTCATGCTAATGAAGGAATTATCAAAATGGCAGGTATTGAAGATAATTTAGAAAAATTCTTAAATGCTGATCGAATTATCATTGTGGCTTGCGGAACTTCTTGGCACGCAGGACTTGTAGCTGAATATGTTATTGAAGAATTTGCAAGAATTCCAGTTGAAGTGGAATATGCTTCCGAATTTAGATACCGAAACCCAATTATAAGCAGTAAAGACGTTGTTATAGCTATTTCACAATCTGGTGAAACAGCTGATACAATGGCCGCTATTAAGTTGGCAAAAGAAAACGGAGCATTTGTTTTTGGTGTTTGTAATGTAGTGGGATCTTCTATTTCTAGAGAATCGCATGCAGGTGCTTATACCCATGCTGGTCCTGAAATTGGTGTTGCTTCTACAAAGGCATTTACCACACAAATTACAGTTTTAACGATGATTGCGTTGCGTTTGGCTAAAGCCAAAGGTACCTTGTCAAAATCTGATTTCCATCAGTATTTACAAGAATTAGAGATTATTCCAGAGAAGGTTAAAGAAGCTTTAGATACGAATGAAAGAGCAAAAGAAATTGCAGCTACTTTCAAAGATGCAACGAATTGTTTGTATTTAGGAAGAGGTTATAATTTTCCTGTTGCTTTAGAAGGGGCGTTAAAATTAAAAGAAATATCATACATTCATGCTGAAGGATATCCTGCAGCAGAAATGAAACATGGCCCAATTGCTTTAATTGATGAGCAAATGCCTGTTATTGTTATTGCTCCTAAGCAAGGACATTATGATAAAATAGTTAGTAATATTCAAGAAATAAAATCAAGAAGTGGGCGTATTATTGCGGTGGTAACTAAAGGTGATACTCAAGTTCGCGATTTAGCTGATTTTGTGATAGAAATACCTGAAACTTCAGATGCTTTATCGCCACTTATTACAACAATTCCTTTGCAATTATTGTCCTATCATATAGCAGTAATGAGAGATTGTAATGTAGATCAGCCTAGAAATTTAGCAAAATCGGTTACAGTGGAGTAAAAATTAGCACATATAGTTAGTAAAAAAGCAAGATTTATCTTGCTTTTTTTATTTTTTACCCAACGCTATTTTTTTATGATTTTTTCAATAACGTTCCGTTTTTTGAAAAAATACATTCTTTTTTTTCAAAAACCACATCAAATACTGACAATTATTTAACGAAGGCAAATGCTAAATAGCTAGAATTTTGGGTATTAGTTGTTAAAAATGAAATTTTCATACGATTTTTCTATTAAAAGCAAAAAATATTTGTATTTTGGCTGCATAAACCAACAAAATTTAAACCAATGAGAGTATACTTACTTTTTTTGACCTTGTTTTTTTGCAGCATTTCTTTTGCTCAAAACACAATTTCAGGTACTGTTTTAGACAGTAATAAACAATCTGTTCCCGGAGCCAACATTAAGGTTGTTGGAGACAAATCAGGTGCAATAACTGATTTTGACGGAAAATTCATTTTGAATACAACTAAAAAATTACCGTTCCAAATTGAAATTACCGCTTTAGGTTTTGGATCTATGAAGGTGTCAATTACTACTGCCAATCAAAAAGTAGCAGTTACACTTATGGATGAAGAAACAAAGTTAAATGAAATAGTAGTTTCTGCCTCAAGAACACCTGAGCGTGTATTGGAATCTCCAGTAACTATTGAAAGAATGGGTATTGCAGAGATTAAGAAAACTGCATCGCCTTCTTTCTACGACGGACTAGAGAATCTTAAAGAGGTTCAAATGAATACGAGTAGTATGTCATTCAAGTCCATTAATACTAGAGGTTTTGCTACGGTAGCAAATACACGTTTCATGCAACTAGTAGATGGTATGGACAACTCTTCTCCATTGTTGAACTTTGTTTTAGGAAACCTGATAGGTGTTTCAGAAATAGATACACAAAGTGTAGAGTTACTTCCAGGAGCGTCTTCTGCTTTGTATGGAGCAAATGCCTTCAACGGGATTTTATTTATGAATAGTAAAAATCCATTCACAAGTGAAGGAATCACGGCGTATGCAAAGTTTGGTCAAACGAGTCAACAAGCAGCTGGAACAAATGATTATTTGGATTATGGTGTAAGAATGGCTAAAGCATTTAGTCCTTATTTAGCAGCTAAAGCTAATTTTACTTATATGAGAGCAACCGATTGGTTTGCTACCAATACTAATGGTATAAATTCAGCTAATGGTGATGAAATTATTGGAGATAATAGATTAAACCCAAATTATAATGGTATAAATGTTTACGGGGACGAAGTTTCAACCAATATTAAAAATGTCGCTTCAGGACTTTTAAGTGCGGGTAGAATTACTGCTGCACAATTTTCTGCTTTTAATGCTATTTTACCAAATACAAATGTTAGTAGAACGGGTTATAATGAGACAGATTTGACAGATAACAAAGCTTCTAATACTAAGATTGATTTCTCAGTTCATTTGAGACCTTTTGGTAATGAAAAGTTAGAAGTGATCTGGCAAAGTAAATTTGGTTTTGGTAATGCTGTTTATCAAGGAGCCAACAGGTATTATTTGAATAATTTTTCTATGCAACAGCATAAGTTGGAATTCAAAGGTAAAAACTTCTTCCTTAGAGGGTATACTACTACAGAAGATGGAGGACAATCGTATGATATGTTGTTTACAGGTATTAATGTTAACCGTAAATGGAAAGGTGACAGCCAATGGTTTGGGGAATATGCTGGAGCATACGTTTCCTCCACCTTGGCAGGAATGACTCCAGAGAACGCTCATAAAGCAGCTCGTGCAACAGCAGATACTGGAAGATTATTGCCAGGAACTCCGGGATTCGTTAATGCTTTCAATCAAGTAATTGCTGATCCAAATGTATTATCAGGATCAAGATTAGTAGATAATTCAAGAATTAATCATTCGGATGTGAATTATAATTTTAAAGATCAAATCAAATTTGCAGAAATTCAAGTGGGGGGATCTTTCAGAGAATACGTATTGAATTCATTTGGTCGTATTTATACGGATGCTGATGGTCCAATTCGTTATAATGAATATGGAGCATACACTCAAGTAATGAAAAAGGTAATGGATGATCGTTTAAAATTTACAGGATCTATTCGTTATGACAAAGCTCAAAATTTTGAAGGCAACTTCTCTCCTAGAGTTTCTATGGTATACACAGGAGGAGAAAGCAGAAGACATAATTTTAGAGCGTCTTTTCAAACAGGATTTAGAAACCCAACTACACAAGATCAATATATTGGGTTTAACGTAGGTAGTGCTATTTTATTAGGATCTGCTCCTGATAACTTGACTAGATATAGAGAAACTTTGCAGATTCAAACACCGATAGGGCAATTGTTTGCGGGTGGTTCATCAGTAAATATTACAGGTCTAAATGCTTATAACAACTCCTATACTGCGGCTTCTGTAGCTCAGTTGAGTGCTACTGGAAATCCTGCTGTATTAAGAAAAACAAATTTACAGTTCGTAAAACCAGAAGAAGTGAAAGCTTTTGAATTAGGATACCGTTCGTTTATTAAAGATATGTCAATAGATCTTAATGGTTATTATAATGTGTACAACAACTTTATTGGAAACTTAAATGTAGTTGCGCCTTTATATGGTAAAGCACAAGACGCTCCAAATCCTGGTGCTGGAGCTGCTGATCCAGGAGTGCAGTCGCTTCATGCATTGCAGAATGGGAACATCAGAGCTTTCCAATTGTATACTAATACGGATGTTGAAATCCAATCACTTGGTTTTGGTGTTGGATTATCTAGAAAAGTATACAAGGATTTTGAAGTAGGAATGAATTATAACTTTGCTGAATTTGATTTTGATCGCACAGCAAATCCAAGTTTTGAAGCAGGATTTAACACACCAAAACACAGAGTTAAAGCTTCTTTTGGAAACGAAAAACTATTCAAAAACTTTGGGTTCAATATTAGTGGAAGATGGAATAGTGAATACATATGGGAATCTACAATGGTGGATGGGGTAATTCCTTCAGCTACAGTTATTGATGCTCAAATTAACTATTTGATACCAAAATTGAAGTCTACGCTTAAAATTGGAGCGGCTAACTTAGGAGGTAGAGAGTATATCCAAGTTTTAGGTGCAGGTGCAATTGGGCAACAGTATTTTGCTTCATGGACAATTAATCCATAATTGATTTAATAATATAAAAAATACAATCATGATAAAAAATTTCAAATGGCTATTATTAGTTTCGTTAACTTTTGTAGCTTGTAATGATGATGAAGATATTATTGTTGAAGAGCCAGTATCTGCTGGTTCTGCAGTATTCTCAAAATATGTTGCTTTAGGAGATTCTTTTGCGGCAGGTTTTAGCGATGGCGCTTTATTTATTGAAGCTCAAAAAGGAGCTTATCCTAACATATTAGCTCAGCAATTTTCGGAAGCTGGTGGAGGTGCTTTTACAACTCCTTTTACAGCTGATAACACTGGAGGCTTACTATTAGGAGGAAATGTTATTGCAAATCAACGTTTGTTTTTTAACGGAGCTGCTCCAACTCCTGTTTCAGGAACGCCTACAACTAATGTTGCTACTAAAGTAACTGGTCCGTTTGGAAACTTAGGAGTGCCTGGAGCTAAAAGTTACCACTTAGTTGCTGCTGGTTATGGTAATGTTGCTGGAGTTGCTGCTGGTTTAGCTAATCCTTACTATGCTCGTTTTTCAACTTCTGCTACATCAACTGTTTTAGGAGATGCCGTGGCGCAAACACCAACTTTCTTTTCATTATGGATTGGAGGAAATGATGTTTTAGGATTTGCAACATCTGGAGGAGTAGGAACTAACCAAACTGGAAATATGAACCCAGCTACATACGGTTCAAATGATATAACTGACCCTACTGTTTTTGCTAGTGTTTACAATACTTTAGTAAACGGTATGACAGCTAATGGAGCAAAAGGAGTGGTGGCTAATTTACCGTATGTTAATACCTTGCCATTCTTTACTACAGTACCTTCAAGTCCTTTGTCTCCAGCTGCATTAGGGGCTAACCTTGCTACACTAAATGCACAGCTATACGGACCTTTAAAACAAGCGTTAACTGTTTTTGGAGCTGGGGATAGAATTAATTTACTTTCTGCCACAGCTGCAAATCCTCTTTTAATTAGAGATGAATCATTACCTAATTTGTCAGCTCAATTAACCGCTGCTTTTACTCCTACATTAGGGGCTACAACCGCTGCTTTTTACGGGGCTGTTTTTGGTCAAGCGCGTCAAACAACTTCGGCTGATTTGGTTTTATTGACTACACAATCTGCTATTAGTGCTGCGCCTACAGCTGCAAATTCAGGACTTGGATTTGCTCCTCCAGCACCTTTAAATAGTTTTGGTATCTCATATCCATTACAAGATATGCATGTTTTGATTCCTTCAGAGATTGAAGCTATTAGAGTTGCTACAGATGCTTACAACACAAGTATTAAGGCGATAGCTGATTCTAAAGGGTTGGCTTTTGTTGATGCTAAAGCGATAATGAACCAATTGTCAAGTACTGGGATTGTTTCAAATAATTTCACAATGACATCTCAATTTGTATTTGGAGGTTCTTTCTCATTAGACGGAGTTCATCCAAGTCCAAGAGGATATGCTTTAATTTCAAATGCTTTTATTGATGCAATTAATGCTAAATACGCTTCAACTTTGAAAAAAGTTGATTTAGGTAAGTATAGAATTTTATTTCCAGCTAGTTTATAAATAAACAGCTTTAAATTATTAACCACTGCTCAAAAGGCGGTGGTTTTTTTATGGGTTAATATTTATGTAGTTTTTTTAACAAAAAATTATTGATTTTATATTTTAAAAATTATCTTTGCAGTCTGAAAAAAGGATTTATTTGATAACTTTCAATTAAGTCAATTTCATAAACCTAAATAGCTATTTAATAAATACATAAGTAATGTCTAAAGTAATAGGAAAAGTTGCCCAAATCATTGGTCCAGTAGTTGATGTTGTTTTCAACGGTAAAGATGTTGAACTTCCAAAAATTTATGATTCGTTAGAAATCACAAGAAAAGATGGAACTATCTTGGTTCTAGAAGTACAATCGCACATTGGTGAAAACACTGTACGTACCATTTCGATGGATTCAACAGATGGTTTGAGTAGAGGTTATGAAGTAGTAGGTACAGGAAATCCAATCCAAATGCCAATTGGACCAGACGTTTACGGACGTTTATTCAATGTTATTGGAGATGCCATTGACGGTTTAGGGAACTTACCAAAAACAGGAGAAAATGGATTGTCAATCCACAGAGCTGCTCCAAAATTCGAAGATTTATCAACTTCTTCTGAAGTTTTATTTACAGGTATTAAAGTAATCGATTTAATTGAGCCATACGCAAAAGGGGGTAAAATTGGATTGTTTGGTGGTGCTGGAGTAGGTAAAACAGTATTGATTCAAGAGTTGATCAACAATATTGCAAAAGGTCACGGTGGACTTTCAGTATTCGCAGGAGTTGGTGAAAGAACTCGTGAAGGAAATGACTTACTTCGTGAGATGTTAGAGTCTGGAATTATTAAATACGGAGAGGAATTCATGCACTCTATGGAAAATGGAGGATGGGATTTGTCTAAAGTAGATATGCCAGGGATGAGAGAGTCAAAAGCTACTTTCGTTTTCGGACAAATGAATGAGCCACCAGGAGCTCGTGCTCGTGTAGCACTTTCTGGATTATCTATCGCTGAGTATTTCCGTGATGGAGCTGGATCTGATCAAGGTAAAGATGTATTGTTCTTCGTGGATAATATCTTCCGTTTTACACAAGCAGGTTCTGAGGTATCGGCACTTTTAGGTCGTATGCCATCTGCAGTAGGTTACCAACCGACATTAGCAACTGAAATGGGAGCTATGCAAGAGCGTATCACATCTACAAACAAGGGATCTATTACTTCTGTACAAGCGGTTTACGTACCTGCGGATGATTTAACTGACCCGGCGCCAGCAACAACATTTGCTCACTTAGATGCTACAACAGTATTGTCTCGTAAAATTGCTGAGTTAGGTATTTATCCTGCGGTAGATCCATTGGATTCTACTTCAAGAATCTTAACACCACAAATTTTAGGTGATGAGCACTATGATTGTGCACAAAGAGTAAAAGAAATTTTGCAGAAATACAAACAATTACAAGATATCATTGCGATCCTTGGTATGGAAGAGTTATCTGAAGAAGATAAATTGTCTGTATCTAGAGCACGTCGTGTTCAACGTTTCTTATCTCAACCATTCCACGTTGCTGAGCAATTTACAGGAATTCCAGGGGTATTAGTTGACATTAAAGATACTATCAAAGGATTTAACATGATTATTGATGGTGAATTAGATCACTTGCCAGAAGCTGCTTTCAACCTTAAAGGAACTATTGAACAAGTAATTGAGGCTGGAGAAAAAATGTTAGCAGAAGCATAATTCAATTAACAATGGATAATTTACAATTGACAATGTAAAAAATTATCAATTATCAATTATCAATTATCAATTATCAATTATCAAAATGATTTTAGAAATAGTATCACCAGAGGCAAAGTTATTTTCAGGAGAAATTACTTCATTATACCTTCCAGGAGTTGATGGAGATTTTCAAATCTTGAATAATCACGCGCCAATTGTTTCTTTGCTTAAAAAAGGAACTGTAAAAATTGCAGCGCCAAGTTTTACGCTTTCTAAAGAAGCAGCAGCTAAATTAACGAAAGTAAATGACCAATTGTATACCTTATCAGTGGAGTCAGGAACAATCGAAATGAAAGACAATAAAGTAATTCTATTAGCTGACTAATACGAATTAAGATTCATTAAAAAAGCCTAACATTCGTTAGGCTTTTTTGTTTTATACCATTACTGTTGAGAACAATAATTATTATTGTGTTTTCCCGCAATAACCAAGACGCCAGCTACCAAAACTAGATTTTTGATAATGTATTGACCCACAAGAGTTGGACGGTATGGAAAATTATCAAAACAAGCGTTTGTTAGAAGAAAAAGTGGAAAAATAGTAGCTATCATATGCAGTAACAACAAGAGTGTCGTAAGCGGCACTAATCGTTTGATCAATAGTCCTAACCCAATGAATACTTCGCATAGTCCTAACACTGGAATGAAAATCTCAGGCTTGAACCAAAAAACCGTTTCCTCTACTAGGTCACCTGCAGGGCTGATTCCGATTATTTTTAATCCACCAAACCAAATGTAAACAATAGCTAAAGCGATTCGCATAATTATAATGCTATGTCGTTCAATTTTTATACTAAACGAACAATAGAAGGAGTTGAAATGTTGTGTCATGGGAACCTAATTTAGAATTAAATTAATCCGAAGCAAATAGTAACTATTTGCTTCAGATTAGTTGATAATAAAACAAACCACTTATTTTTATTTTCAACATATTTGTAATTTATTCAGCGCCATCAATACGGGCTCTTGCTATTGCGAATTTTCCAACCGTTTCTCCCAAAAGCAATCCTTTTTCGCAATCACTTCTATAATGGATTGCACCAAATAATCGGGAATTGGACGCGTCTTTTGCCATAGCGTTAAATTGGGTAGCCTTTTCAGGCACAATATGAGACAAAACAGTAGCGGCTGCACCACTAAATGTAGAATGTCCAGATACATAGGCAGGGAAGTTTGGAATCCCTGTCAATGTTTTTATTGACGGGTCTATCTGTGTTGGTCTAGGGTTAAAATAATAATATTTGGCATCCCAACAACTAATTGCGGCATCCATAAGTGAAAGATTCAATAAGGCCATATTTCTAGCCCAACGTACCTCGCTGTAATTTTTTGTTACAAAGGCATCTGCTGCGATTGCGTTCCAATGTCCTGGTGGCGTATAAGTTCCTACGCCATCTGCCCAAAATGTTACTATATCCATTTCTTTGCGACTAGCATTTTGACTGAATTTTTTTACTTCGGCTAGTTCTTTTGCAAACTGTACCGATTTAGTTGATGGTGGCGGGACAGGGCGACTAGCAATAACGTCAGCTGTAGACATCAAGAACGAACGTACATTCCCAAACAGAGGCAACATAGGTGGTCGAGCAGGCAAATCTAATGATAACCAAGGAATTTCGCCTTTTGCTTTTGTTTGGGCTTCGAGTTGCGTCCAAATAGTTTGATTTCCAACAGCTGCTCCCATTCCGTCAGTTGATGCTCTAGTGATGTATTTTGTCGCAATTTTTCTTCCCAATGAAATACCGGCTTCTACATCACTACGGACGTTAGCGCCACTAATAATTCGATATAATTTTTCTTCCTCTGCTTTTCCATTGATATAAGCAATCTCAGTTGGAAATAATAATTTTAATAATTCTACAGTTACACCAGCTAATACTCCGTCTTCTGAAGGATATGAAGGCATCCCGTTTTTAGGAATGAGCACTTTTATAGTATTGTCTACAACATAGGGAGCTGCACGGTTGTATAGCTTTTTATAATGCCAAGTTGCGACCAATGCATCATATTGGGCAGCACTTACATAAGCATAGGCACGAGCTGCATAAGGTGGATTTGAAAAAGGAAAAGGAGTATTGGCAAACGGATTAGTAGCTGAGGGAGTTGGATAGGTTCCGTCTGCATTTTGGTAAGGAGGGCGATTATACTTAGCCACTAAGCTGCGCATAATTTCGTTCCAACGTAAAACACTACCTGCACTCCAGTATTGGATTATGGATTTTTGTTCTTTACTAATATTGGCTTGATAGCTTTTAATTTCATTTAATTCTCTAGTAAATGCTGCATTTGAAGTAGTCATTGGAGCATCTAAACTAAATTCATCAGGAGCAGAAAGTAAAATAGGTTTCCAATTTCCAGCCAAATCATCATTATTGGAAGGATTTAACATTGGATAACTTTCTGAACGATCATCAATTTCATTACTACAAGATGAAATAGAGATAAAAGAAACAAATCCTAAAAGAGTGATAATTATATTTTTCATTGTGTTTTTTTATTGAAATTGATGATGTAAAAGAAGCCTGCATAGATGGCATTTGTTTGACCCACATTTCGTCCGTCTACAACGTGATTGAAACCACCAACAAGCGAAAGTGCTTCTTTACCAGGGAAAGTATATTTTGTATGCATTCCAATTCTAAGAGAATTCATTGTATTACTTGGAAAAGGCATATTGTTTTTAGTAATGTCAAAACCGCCTTGCGTTACTTGGTTATCCAAAATAGCTTCAGCAATTAAACGACCAGAACGGTAGCCCGTGCGTAAGTTTATATTAATTACATCAGGCATCACTACTTCATTAGAGTAGACCATTTCTGTTGTAAAATAGGTATTTCGGTCTATTGTAATTGCAGCTCTTTTTTGATACGCTGCGGAAACTGTGGTAAAAAAGTTACCTCTTTGATAGTCACCCATTAAACGGAAAGTAGCTGTTCTACTTTGTAGACCAATACTTAAGGGTAAATAATCGGCAACATAGTTGGTCGTTGGAATTGAGATACCTGCTATCGTGTACACTGAATAAATACCTTGCCCAATCGTTTTTTCAATAGGCATGTATTTTATCGTAGCGGATAAATCTTGCAATCCATTTTGTCCTTTCAAAGTGCCTGCCGAAGCTTTGGTAGCGATATAAGGCAAACTCACAATCACGTTCAATTTGTCAGTAACTCCATAGTTTCCGTTGATGCTGATAGTGTTGTTAGAAACCGTTCCTAAATTTTGATTGTCTCTTTTGAAGGTTCCTTCCCAATAATTACTCCAGGCACCGTATTGAAAAATCGCTCCTGTACAGAGTTGGTTTTTACTCATCATGATGCCGTCAATTTCAGTTTGCGCATTTGCAATAAACTGGCAAAGTAATAGACAGCAGAAATATATTTTTTTCATTTTAGATAATTAATAGCATCTTACAAATGAATAGCCTCAACTCAATAGCGTTGATGAAATGAGTGATAACAAGACACCATTACTTTTAAGTAACGGGATGGAATATTCATTCTAAGAAAAATAAATAGTAAATAAGATAGAATACTGTATTTGACGTGTGGCATTATACCCTAAGTGGGTTTTACGTCACGAGTGTAGCCAATAATTTTGCAGAATTAAATAATACCTTGTTGTAAAATACGGTGTATTAAACAGACAATTCAATGGAGTACATAATAATTGGTTAACCCGAAATTAAATACAATCCGGAGGAGAATAGGGTAATGAAAGATGACCTGGATTAGTAAATTCAGTGTCATCTGCAGCAAATGCTTCAGTTAAAGCAACTGCTTGAGCTGGCATAGGAATGCTAACTTCAGGATTATCGATATAATCTTTGATAAATGATTTCAATAATTTTTTTGTAGGCGATTCTTTCGAAGATCCTGTATTAAATAATTGACTATGAACAAGTTCGTTTAAGTCTTTGCTTACGGTATTTTCATTAGTATTAGGCAGGTAATACAAACTTAAAACATTGTCTTTTATTTGCTTTTTAAAGATATGATAGCTTTTATTATTGATGACTACATCTTCGTTTACATCTTCAAATTCTGTGTCATCGACAAAGGAATACAAAGAGGCATTTAATCGTAAAACTCGAAAATCAGAAGGGCTTGTATTTTCCATACGCGCAACCCATGCTTGCTGCTCTTTGAACGCAAACATTAAATAATAACCTATCATGTTGTAGAATAAGGTTACTACTAAAAAAAGGGTGGCTATTCTCTTCATCGGTAACGAAAATAGAAAACTATTCAATCGCCAAATCTTCTAACTAGATTATTTTAACATTTTTTTAACAAAAGTTGAACTGTTGCTACAACGAAAACCTTTTCGATTTTGCCTCAAAAATTTGAAGAAACCAAAAGATCAAAAAATTGCCTTATTTTTGTAGCGTATGAAAAAGCTGCCAGAAATACTTTTTAATAAATTAAATGTTCGTTTGCAAAACAACGCATTACGTAAGTTGCCACAAGAAACTGACTTGGTTGATTTTTCATCGAACGATTATTTGGGTTTTTCTAATTCTAAATTAATTTTTGATACTACACATCAGTATTTGTTAGAACATAATCAAATACAAAATGGCGCTACAGGATCTCGTTTGCTTTCTGGCAACCATTCTATTTACAAAACTGCGGAGGATTATATCACTCAATTTCATCAAGCACAATCAGCTTTGATTTTCAATTCTGGTTATGACGCTAATGTCGGTTTTTTCAGTGCTGTTCCTCAAAAAGGAGATTTGATTTTGTATGATGAATTATGTCATGCCTCTATTCGGGATGGGATTCAGCTATCCAATGCGAAAGCCTATAAGTTCCAACATAATGATTTAGAGGATTTAGAACGATTATTAGTTCGGAATTCAGAAAAGACAATTTATATCGTTACTGAATCCGTTTTTTCAATGGATGGTGATACGCCTAATTTGGAAGAATTGGTTCAGTTGGCTGAAAAACACGATGCGTATATGGTAGTTGACGAAGCACATGCTTTAGGTGTTTTAGGTGACAAAGGGGAAGGTCTAGTTCAAAGTTTACATCTACAAGATTCAGTTTTTGCCCGAATCATGACTTTTGGCAAAGGATTGGGCTGTCATGGTGCTGCAATTTTGGGAAGCGAAGAATTGAAAAGTTATCTAGTCAATTTTGCTCGAAGTTTTATTTATACCACGGGTTTATCGCCTCATTCGGTGGCTACTATTTTGATGGCTTATCAGCAGTTGGAAAAAGCAACATATAGTCAACAACAATTAAAAAATAACATTGCTCATTTCAATCAGGAAAAGAATCGATTGAGCTTAAAGCCGTTGTTTGTATTTAGTAAATCAGCCATTCAATCAGCTATTATTCCTGGGAATGAAAAAGTCAAAAGCATAGCCCATCAATTACAAAGCAAAGGATTTGATGTTAAGCCTATTTTGTCTCCAACGGTTCCTGAAGGCCAAGAGCGCTTGCGTTTTTGTTTGCACAGTTACAATTCAGAAAATGAAATTACTCAATTAGTACAATTATTATCTAATTGTATAATTTAACTTTTTTCTATCATTTATTTCCTGATAACTTATCGATATTTGTACTCAAATTGTATAAAAAATGAAACTATTTATTACAGGAATTGGAACCGATGTGGGTAAAACTATTGCTTCATCAATTATTGTAGAATCACTTCAAGCTGATTACTGGAAACCGGTTCAAGCGGGGGATTTAGATAACTCAGACAGTCATAAAATTCAATCTTATATTTCTAATTCTTCAACTGTTATACACGAAAACAGTTATAAATTAACTACGCCAGCTAGTCCACATTTAGCTGCTAAATTGGATCAAATTATAATCGATATACAACTAATTGTTGAGCCAAAAACAGCCAATCATCTTGTTATTGAAGGAGCGGGCGGACTCTTAGTTCCCTTAAATAATTCGGATTACATCATTGATTTGATTAAAGATGATTACAAAGTGATTGTAGTTTCTAGACACTATTTGGGCAGTATTAATCATACATTATTAACTTTAGAAGCCTTGCGCTCCCGCAATATTCCTGTTGCGGGTATTGTATTTTCAGGTGATGAATACCCTTCTTCTGAAGAAATTATTTTAAGCAAGTCAAATGCTAAATTTATTGGAAGAATAGAAAACGAACCTTATTTTGATCAGAATGTAATTCAGTATTACGCGGATAAATTTAGAGAGCCATTGCAAAGTTTATAATTCATTTGTCAATCTGCTAATTTTTCTCGGTGTATCTTTGTTCTTTAAAATGTAAATATGAGTTTTTCATTAAGAGATAAAAAACACAATTGGCATCCCTATACCCAACACAAAACTGCACCAGACTTCCCCGCAATTGTTAAAGGGAATGGAGCTTTACTTTGGGATGAAAATGGGAAAGAATACATTGACGCAATTGCTTCTTGGTGGGTCAATCCGTATGGGCATTCAAACCAAGTTATGGCAGATGCTATTTACAAGCAATTGACAACTTTAGAGCATGTCTTGTTTGGCGGATTTACACATAATGTAGCGGTTGAACTCTCAGAAAAGCTCACTCAAATTTTACCAAAAAACCAACAAAAATTATTTTATTCCGATAACGGTTCTACTGCAGTTGAAGTTGCTATTAAAGTGGCCTTGCAATACCATTACAATAAGGGAGTTAAAAAAACTAAAATCATTGCTTTTGAAGACGCCTTTCATGGAGATACTTTTGGTGCCATGGCTGCAAGTGGGATTTCTTTTTTCACAGAGGCTTTTGAAGGATCGCTTTTAGAAGTTGTTCGAATTCCTATTCCAGTCGAAGGAAAAGAAAATGAAACCAAACAGCTGTTAGAGGAATTGCTTACAACCAATGAATTTGCAGCATTTATCTTTGAACCCTTGGTGCTTGGTGCGGCGGGAATGATTATGTATTCTCCACAAATTTTAGACGAGCTGATTGCTTTGTGCAAAAGCCATAATGTCTTTACCATAGCCGATGAAGTGATGACCGGTTTTGGTAAAACAGGAAAAACATTTGCTTGTGACTATCTGTCGCTGCAACCGGATATGATGTGTTTGTCCAAAGCACTTACAGGAGGTACAATTCCTATGGCAATTACGACCTTTACTCAGGAAATTTTTGATGGATTTTATGACGATGACACTTCAAAAGCACTATTTCATGGTCATACTTTTACTGCGAATCCAACAGGTTGTGCTGCAGCTTTAGCCAGTATTTCTATTTTACAAACAGAGGCAATTCAAAAAAATATTCAAGAGGTAAATCAATCTCATTTGCAATTTGAACAACATATAAAAAAGCATCCAAAAGTACTTGCCACTCGAGTGTTGGGAGTAATTTTTGCATTAGAAATAAAGTCAGAGGTGAAAGAGAGCTATTATGGGACTATGCGCAATACATTGTATAATCATTTCATTGAAAATGGAGTAATATTACGTCCAGTTGGGAATGTTGTTTACATTTTACCTCCTTACATTATCTCTAAAGAGCAATTACAAAAAGTATATCAAGTCATCGAAAATGCTCTTGAAATAGTTTAATTTTGCATAAAATAAATTCTTTGTCACAAACCATCTCCATAACGGCCATTGCTTCTGTTTCTCCTTTGGGAAATGATTCCGAAACTATTTGGAAGAATTACCAAAACCCTGAACCTAGTTTTCATATTCAATTATTAGATCGAAAGAATACTTGTGTAGGGGCATTAGATGAGGAATCAAAAGCAGAAGTTTCCGCTTTAAGACATTCCGATACTAAATACAATTCACTGGATAATTCTGTTTTATTTGCAATGCTGGCTTCTCGTCAAGCCATTGCCAAAGCAGGGTGGTCAAAGCAGGATGTTTTCGGAATAAATATTGGATCGTCTCGTGGCGCAACGGATCTGTTTGAAAACCATTTTAAAGAATATATTGCAACGGGTAGTGCGCCAACCTTAACCTCTCCTACTACAACCTTAGGTAATATTTCCTCTTGGGTAGCACACGATTTACAAAGTTCGGGACCAGAAATTTCTCATTCAATCACCTGTTCGACCGCTTTACACGCAGTGTTGAATGGCGTTGCTTGGTTACGATCTGGAATGGCAGACAAGTTTTTAGTTGGGGGTAGCGAAGCTCCTTTGACTGATTTCACTATTGCTCAAATGCGCGCCTTAAAAATTTACTCTCGAAGTCAAGATGAATATCCTAATCGCGCATTGGATTTAGAAAAAAAACAAAACACATTAATTTTAGGTGAAGGTGCTGGCGTTTGTTGTTTGGAAATTGGAAAAAAAGAAAACGCTTTAGCTTATATTGAAGGTATCGGCTATGCTACAGAAATTTTAGAACACAATATTTCCATTTCGGCTGAAGCAGACTGTTTCCAAAAATCAATGAGAATGGCATTAGCAAATACGGATTTGTCCGAAGTAGGCGCCATAGTAATGCACGCTCCTGGAACTATCAAAGGCGATTTGACAGAATACAAAGCCATTGAAAAAGTATTTGGCAGCAAACTTCCTTTATTGACTTCCAACAAATGGAAAATAGGACATACTTTTGGTGCTTCTGGGATTTTGAGTATGGAGTTGGCTATTTTGATGTTGCAACACAATCAATTTGTGGGCGTTCCTTTTGCGAAAAAGCAAGAACAGACGCAATCCATTAGAAAGGTTTTGGTCAATGCAGTTGGTTTTGGCGGCAATGCAGTGAGTATTTTATTGTCCTTGTAGTTGGAGCTTGTCATAGCTTGTCGAAGACTAATTTTTTCTAGCTTCTAATTCCTTCACTTTTTCGTACACTAAATTACTTTCGTAACCTTTACGCAATAAAAAATCACAACATTTTTTACGTTTTTTTAGCCCGTTGGATTCTTTTATGGAATGCCAATTTCGTTCGGCTAGTGCATTGAAATTAGTATCGTATTCTTCGGGTGTAATTTCTTTGAGTGCCAAATTGATGTTGTAAGTAGAGATATTTCTAAATTTCAATTCGTTGACGATGCGCACTTTGCCCCAAAATTTAATGCGGTGTTTTCCGCGGGCAAAGCTACAAGCAAACCGACTTTCGTTGAGGTAGTTTTCTTTAATTAAATGAGCTACTATTTCGTCAATTTCATTCGCATCCATTTTCATAGCGCGGAGTTTTTGCATCACTTCATCGTGGCAACGCTCCTGATAGGCACAAAAATGTTCTATTTTATGAATCGCTTCTTTAACAGAATTGACTTCGCTCATTGGGTTAGCTTTTAAAGTTGAAAAGTAAGTATTTTAATTGGATTGAAAACTTACAATTTGGCAAAAATCACTAAATATAGGTATTTTAAAATATTCCTTTTTTAGTTAAATTTGTTTTAACTAGTTGAAATCAATAACGTTAACTATAATAATTGTGCCCCCTTTATGTATTCTTTTTTCCAAATCAAGCACGGAAAAGCGATAGCTTTTTGGCTTATTCATTTTACTTTATTCATTGGCTATAGCCAAGAAGTTCAAGTCGATTCCAATTTTAATAAACAAGATGATGGTCTCTCAGGAGATGGCTTTGACGGCACCGTTAGATCTGTCGCGATTCAAACTGATGGAAAACTACTCGTTGGAGGAGAGTTTCTTAATTTCAACGGAAATGTCACCCCTTATTTTTGCAGATTATTGACAGATGGGTCCAAAGACCCTACGTTTATTTTGGGATCAGGGTTCAATGGCAGAATAAACGCATCAGTTATCGAATCCGATGGGAAAATTATCGTTGGAGGTAGTTTTACTTCATTTAATGGAGCTCCCGTAGGGCGTTTAATCCGATTGAATGTTGATGGATCAAGAGATAGTAGTTTTGACACTTCTGTTGCGGTCGGAAGCGGAATTATTTATGGATTAGCATTACAAGCTGATGGGAAATTGCTTGTGGTTGGAAGTTTTACCAAATACAATGAGACTTCCGTTAACAGAATAGCAAGACTTTTACCAAATGGTACTTTGGACAGTTCTTTTGTCACCGGAACAGCAGCTACGAGTACTATTGATGATGTAGTGATTGGTGCCGATGGTAAAATAGTCCTTTCGGGAACCTTTACTTCTTTTAATGGAAACTCGAGTTATTCCAAATTAGTTCGGTTACACTCCAATGGAAGTATTGACACTTCGTTTTCAATAGGTGCCGGATTTGACGACTCTATTGAAGCTATAGCGATTCAACCCGATGGTAAAATAATAGTAGGCGGTAGTTTTCTAAACTACAACGGATCGACCCAAAATAGAATTGTTCGTTTGAATTCAAATGGAGTTGTTGATTCAAGTTTTCTTTCAGGTACAGGTTTTAATAATGGAACAGTCCATACCATTCTTGTAGCATCAAGTGGTATTTTGATTGGGGGTAATTTTTCTGATCAATACAAAACAACTGATGTGAATCGTTTGGTTCTTTTAAAAAGTAACGGAACTATTGCTTCTGATTTTACTATTGGCGAAGGCCCTGCAACAGCAACTGTTTATGCTTTAGCTGCATCATCCGATAGTTTTTTTGTAGGAGGTTCATTTTCTGTTTTTGATGAGTTAAAACAAGGCAGATTAGCTAAGATTAGTTTTAAGGGAGAACTAGATAATGAATTTCTAACTTCTGGTGTTGGGTTTGATAAATCGGTTAATAAATTGATTCCATTGGCTGATGGGAGTTGTATAGCTTTTGGAAGTTTTACTCAATTCAATGGGAAATTAGTGAGTCGAATAGCGAAGATTAATTCAAAAGGAGAGTTGGACACTACCTTTAATTTCAATCAAATAGGAGCCAATAATACAGTAAAAGAAGTGTTAGTGCTCCCCGATGGTAAATTATTAGTTGCTGGAAATTTTACAAATTACAATGACTCTTCTATTAGGCGTATGGTTCGGTTACATGCCAATGGCACGGTGGATTCTTCATTCAATATAGGATCTGGGTTTAATTCAATGGTTCATTCTATTATATTACAAAATGACGGTAAAATTATTGCTGCGGGAAGTTTTTCTAGCTACAAAGGAGTATCGGTAAATAAAGTCATTCGCTTGTTAGCGAATGGTGATTTGGATAGTAGTTTTAATATAGGTACAAATCCAAACGACAATCCTACTTTAGTAGTACTACAAGCTGATGGGAAGGTTTTAGTAAGTGGAGAGTTTAGTACTTTTAATGGGGTAGCTTCGAATAGATTAATTCGGCTCAATGTTGATGGCTCTATTGACACGAGTTTTAATGTTGGGACTGGATTTGTAGGGTTTGTATATGCAATTACTTTGCAAAATGACGGAAAAATTCTTGTTGGTGGTTCTTTCACAAGTTTTAATGGTCAGTCAAACAGGCGAATTGTTCGTTTAAATCCAGATGGAAGCCAAGATACTTCTTTTAATTCTGGGTCAGGATTTAGTAATGGAATTGTGAGAACAATAGCAGTACAATCCAATGGTAGTATTCTTTTAGGGGGTTCGTTTTCGAGCAAGTATAATGGAATAAATGTAAAGAGAATGCTTCGTCTTTTTTCGAATGGAACCTTTGATTCCTCTTTTCCAATTTCAATAAATGGGGAAGTTTTAGCTATTGCATTAGTCAAAGGGGGTGCTATTATTGGGGGTAATTTTAATTCAATTTCAGGAGTATCTAAGCATCGAATTGCTAAGCTACTCTTTTGTCAAGAAGGTACAATTTGGGACGGTACAAATTGGAGTAATGGATTGCCAACTATAGATAAGACCGTTATTTTTAATTCCAATTATAATATTGAAACAGATTTAAAAATCTGTTCTTGCGTTGTTAATTCAGGAATAAGAGTTGGAGTAAGAAATTCGGCAACCCTGGAGCTGACTCTACATCTTTCTGGTCAAGGAAAGTTAATTTTTGAAAACAATTCGTCACTCTATCAATTTGATGACGCTATCGTCAACTCCGGTTCTATTGAATACATTCGCAAATCTACACCTATGCGGAAAACGGATTATACTTATTGGTCTTCACCTGTGGCGGCTCAGCAATTGAAATTCCTTTCTCCTAACTCGCCCAGTGCTACATTTTATTCTTTTAATTCACAATCCAATAATTGGCAAAATGAATCCACTAATGCAAAGATGATTCCGGGTAAAGGGTATATTTTTCAAGCGCCACAAAATTTTTCAGAGACTACTCCTTCGGTTTTTGATGCTGTTTTTTCAGGAATCCCAAATAATGGTTTACTAATTATTCCTAATGTAAAAACAGACAATCCCATTTTAATTGGGAATCCCTATCCATCTGCACTAAATGCTGATGCGTTTATTTTGGAGAATCAAAATGTCCTTCAAGGAAGTCTATATTTTTGGACACATAATACACCAATTACAAATGGTCAATATACTTCAAATGATTATGCAGTTTATAACATTTTCGGCGGAATAGGAACAGCAGCTAAAAATAGTGGAGTAAATAATAAAATTCCTAATGGTAAAATTGCATCAGGTCAAGCGTTTTTTGTTGTAGGAACCAACCAATTAGGTGCGATTACGTTTAAGAATTCTATGCGACTAAAAACAGATAATAACTTATTCTTTAAAATTGGAAATTCACAAAAAGCGATCATAAATTCTAATTTTGAGAAACATCGAATTTGGCTTAATTTGTCCAATAAACAAGGACTTTTTAAACAAATTTTATTGGGATATGCCACTGGAGCCACCAATGAAAGAGACGTATTGTTTGATGGGCTTTCATTGGACGGAAATGAATGGTTGGATTTCTATAGCTTAAATAATGGCGATAAAAATTCGATTCAGGCGAGAGCATTGCCTTTTGATACAAACGACGTTATCAATATTGGTTATAGAGCAAAACAGGAGGGTAGTTTTGCAATTGGCTTGGACGATTTTGATGGCTTATTTGTAAATCAATCCATTTATTTAGAAGACCTTCAAGAATCAAAAATTCAAGATTTGAAGAAAGGACAGTATTCTTTCTTTACAACTAAAGGAACTTTTGATAACCGCTTTAAATTACTTTTTCAAGACAAAAATGCAGTTCTTGAAAATACAGATATTGAGGTGCAAGTTGTAGCACAAAACAATCAAATCCAGATAAGTTCTTCAAAAGAAACGATAAATAAAGTAGTGTTATATTCACTAGATGGGAAACAATTATACAAAGCTTCAGAATTAAAAACAAAAACGCATTTAATTGAAGCAGCGATTTGGAAATCTAAAATACTTATTGTTCAAATTACTCTGGAAACTGGAGAAGTAGTCCGTCGTAAAGTTTTGTTTTAAAATGAAAAAGTTTCCAGTCTTTTCAGGCTGGAAGCTTTTATATAGTTGCAATTCATTTTTATTTTCCTTTTATAGAGGCCTCTAAATTTCTTTCGATTTTGTGTCCTGGACGAGACCATTTTGGTTTTTCGCCTAAGGCAACAAATTGAGAATCTTCGGCTTCTACCGTTGGCGGTTGTACCATTTTTGTAAATGGTTTTTGTGGTTTCAATCCTAGTAATTCAAACATTTTCATGTCTTCATTCACATCTGGATTAGGCGTAGTCAATAATTTATTTCCTGCAAAGATGGAATTGGCACCAGCAAAGAAACACATCGCCTGGCCTTCGCGACTCATATTCGTTCTTCCTGCTGATAAACGCACTTGAGTTTCAGGCATTACAATTCGAGTTGTGGCTACCATTCGAATCATTTCCCAAATTTCAACCGGTTCTTCATCTTCCAAAGGAGTTCCATCTACAGCAACCAAAGCATTAATTGGCACTGATTCGGGTTGAGGATTCAATGTGGAAAGAGCTACCAGCATTCCGGCTCTGTCTTCAATACTTTCTCCCATTCCGATAATTCCCCCGCTACAAACGGTAACGTTAGTTTTACGAACATTCTCTATCGTTTGTAAACGGTCTTCAAAACCACGTGTCGAAATAACTTCTTTATAATATTCTTCAGAGGTATCTAAATTGTGGTTGTAAGCATATAAACCCGCTTCGGCTAAACGTTGTGCTTGGTTTTCGGTAATCATACCCAAAGTACAACATACTTCCATGTCTAATTTGTTGATGGTACGTACCATTTCTAACACTTGGTCAAATTCTGGTCCGTCTTTTACATTACGCCAAGCGGCTCCCATACAAACGCGAGATGATCCAGCAGATTTAGCATTTAATGCTTGCGCTTTTACTTGGTTAACAGTCATTAAATCATTCCCTTCAACGTTGGTATTGTAGCGTGCTGCTTGAGGGCAATATCCGCAATCTTCAGAACAACCACCCGTTTTGATGGATAATAGTGTAGAAACTTGAACTACATTAGGATCGTGATTTTCTCTATGTATAGTGGCTGCGTCATACAATAAATCCATTAACGGTCTATTGTAAATCGCTATAATTTCTTCTTTAGTCCAATCGTGTTTTGTAATGCTCATGGGTATAATTTTATGTATCAAAAGTAATCAAATAGTTTCAAACAAGCAATGGTATTATCTCACACCAATCCACCATTTATAATCCGCTAAGATAGCGTAACGAATACTCTTTGTCTTTTTGAAGTTGCTGGATTAGTAATGTTACCGACTCAAATTTTTGTTCTGACCGAATAGGATGAATAATAGATACGGTAATTTTTTGGTCGTAGATGGTTGATTCAAAATCAAATAGATGTACTTCAATCGTTTTCTCTTTGCCCTCAACGGTTGGATTAAATCCAATGTTCATCATCCCAAAAACTGCCTTTTCCTCAATAAGTGCTTGCACAATATAAACGCCGTTTTTAGGAATTAGTTTATAATCTTCACTTAATTGAATATTGGCTGTTGGAAACCCAATGGTTCTCCCTAATTGTTTTCCTTTTACAACGGTTCCGCTAAAAACATAATCATAACCTAAATAATCGTTAGCGAGATGAATTTCTCCTTCTTCGAGTGCAGTTCTGATTTTGGTTGAGCTAATCGAAATTGCATTAATTTCTTGTGCTGATATTTGTTCGACTTCGAAACCATATTTTTTACCAAACGCTTCTAAATCTTCAAAATTAGCGGTTCTGTTTTTTCCAAAACGATGATCATAGCCAATAATTATTTTCTGAATATGCAATTGGTCAACCAAAATAGTTTTGACAAATTCTTCAGCAGTCAATTGAGAAAAAACCTCATCAAAAGGATGGATGATTAAATTTTCAATCCCTATTTTCTCAAATAACCCTATTTTTTCATCAATGGTATTTAATAATTTCAAATCTGTTTTTCCTTGTAATACCATTCTAGGGTGAGGGAAAAAAGTGAGAACGGTACTTTCAAACTCTCCATTATGAGTGTTTTGAATCAATTTTTTTAGAATTGCAGTATGTCCAATATGCACACCATCAAAAGTGCCCAATGTAAGAATGGTTTTCTTATCTGATTCAAAATCGTGTATGGAATGAAAAATTTTCAATATTTTTTCGTTTATTTTGATTGCAAATTTACGTTAATCTATTTGAAATTTTGAAGCAATGCGTGTTGGTTTTGTCTGAAATTTTAAACTATCAATCAAAAGTTTAAAAAAAATAGTTATTATGTGAAAAATTATATAGCTCCCTAATTTAATTCCGTTAAAATAAGCTAATTTTGGTCATCCAAAGCTTCCAAATCCATGAAAAGAAATTGTATTGTATTCTTTTTATTTACTTTTTATACACTTGTAAATGCTCAAGTTGTTTCTCCATGGAAACGAGTCCCTAGTTCCGATTTTACGCTAAAAAACGATGCTGGAGCTACTCCGTCAGGGAAGAGTAAGTTGCTGTTTTATTTAGATCAAGAGCAACTTAAGACCTCATTAGAAGTTTTGTCTCATAAAAGGAAAGGTGATTTCGTACTAATTGAGTTTCCTAATTCCAATGGAGACCTAGAACAATTTGTAGTGAAAGAATTATCTAATTTTGCTCCTGAATTACAAGAAAAATATCCAGAAATCAGAGCTTTTTCGGGTAAAAGTAGTGGTGATAAAACAGCTGTTATTCATTTTAGTTTTTCACCCTATGGATTTCAGTCTATGATACTTCGCGCTAATTCTGGCTCCGAGTTTATAGAAGGGTATTCCATTCCGCAATCCATTTATACTATTTTTTCAAGTCGTGATAATGAATCGGAGGCACGTTTAATTTGCACTTCTTTTGAATCAATGGCTAAACCGATACGGTCTCTATCATCAAAGACTGTTTCTTCTAACGGTATGTTCAAAACACTTCGTTTGGCACTCGCATGTACAGGAGAGTACACTGCTCATTTTGGAGGAGTGCCACAAGCTTTGGCGGCTATGAATGCAACCATGACAAGAGTAAATGGAGTTTTTAATAAAGATTTAGCATTGCATTTAAATTTAATTCCCAATACAGAAATTTTAATTTATCCCAATGCCGCGACTGATCCTTTTTCGCCTGCAAATATTGGCGCTCAAGGCGCTTGGAATATGCAGCTTCAAAGAGATCTTTCTGAAAAAATCGGAAATTCAAATTACGATATTGGACATTTACTAGGCGCTTCAGGTGGCGGTGGAAATGCTGGCTGTATAGGATGTGTTTGTCAAAATCCACAATCACAGAATGATTTAGCTAAAGGCAGTGGCTATTCCTCGCCTTCAGATGGTAAACCCGAGGGAGATAGCTTTGATATAGATTTTGTAGCGCATGAAATCGGTCATCAATTAGGTGCTAATCATACTTTTTCTCATGAAATAGAAGGTACTGGGGTTAGTGTTGAACCAGGTAGCGGTTCCACTATAATGGGTTATGCTGGGTTAACAGATTACAACGTTCAATTGAATTCGGACGATTATTTTTCTAAAGTTAGCATCGAACAAATTTTAACTAATCTTTCCGCTAAAAGTTGTCCCGTAGTTACCACTTTGTCTAGTCAGACTCCAACAGTAAATGCTGGTCCTGATTATGTAATTCCAAAAAGCACCCCATTTTATTTAAAAGGAACCTCTACAGATCCAAATGGAGATAGCATTAGCTATTGTTGGGAACAAATAGATTCTGCTATCAATACTTCTGGAAGTTCTAGCGTTGCATTTCCAACAAAAGAAAACGGACCCCTTTTTAGATCCGTTTATCCCTCTTCATCTCCAATTCGTTTTTTTCCTTCATTTTCGAATGTTTTAAATTCAGTTTTAACATCAAAGTGGGAATCTGTTGTAGACATTTCAAGAGAATTAAATTTAGCATTAACAGTTAGAGATAATGCTTTAGGTAATGTAGCACAGACTAATTCAGACACTATGAAAGTTCAGGTTGATGCGACTACAGGTCCTTTTGAATTTTTATCGCAAAGCGAAGCTGATTTGTCATGGCCTGCTTCTAGTTTTCAAACCATAACATGGGCTGTAAATAACACTATGAAGTTGCCAGGAGCTTCTCATGTCAATATAAAATTATCAATAGATGGTGGTCAAACATTTCCGATTGTTTTAAAATCAAATACTCCAAACGATGGTTCAGAATTAATAGTAGTTCCTAAAGGAATTGTTGGTAAAAATTGCAGACTCTTAATTGAACCGGTATCCTCAATTTTTTACGCCGTAAATAAAGAGTCTTTTGCAATAGGATACTCTTCTGTTACCACATGTAGCACCTACGATTTTCCTACGCCATTCGAGATACCAGAGTCTATTACTCCGTTAACTAGAACAATTTCAGTTCCAGTTAACTCGTCAATGGTTTCTGATGTTAATGTAAAAGTAGAATTGAGTCATGAATATATTTCAGACGTTCATATTGAATTAATAAGTCCGCAAAGGAGAGTAATAAAACTGTTAGAAAACAAATGTGGAGATACTAATTCTAGTTTGAAACTTAATTTTGATGACCAAGGAACAGAACTTAATTGCACCTCTTCGCTGCTGCAAAATGTAGTTCCAATAGATCCTTTAAATGTATTAAATGATAGTAATCCTTCCGGAAATTGGTCCATCAGAGCCAGAGATTTGTTTAGTGGAGATAGTGGGTCTATTCAGTCAGCTTCTGTAACCATTTGCACCAAAGCATTTACTCCGATCGCTCCATTTGAAATAGATTTAAGCTCAGTTTTAGTGTATCCAAATCCAAATCAAGGAGAATTTAATGTTATTTTTACAAGCGATCAAGTCGCAGAAAAAACAATTATGGTACATGATTTACTAGGAAGAAAAATTTACGAAAAACAATTCCTTAGTACTACCATTTTTTATGAAACAATCCAACTAGTCAATGTTCAAACGGGAGTCTATATTGTAACAGTAAAAGATGGTCCAAGACAATTAACCAAGAAAATAGTAATCGAGTAATTAGTGGTTCTTATTTTCCATTGAAGCTAGTCATAGTGTTTTCTAGACCAGCAGTTCCAAAAGATTGTATAATTGCGGCTGCTAATTCAAGTCGTTCAGGGAGTTTAGCTTTTTCTTCTTCATCCCATTCGCCTAATACATAGTCCACCTGTTGTCCTTTTTTGAATTGGTCACTAATTCCGAAACGGAAACGAGTATAGTTTTGAGTATTTAAGATTAAATTGATGTTTTTGAGTCCGTTATGCCCGCCATCACTTCCTTTGGGTTTGATGCGAATGGTACCAAAAGACAAGTTCAAGTCATCGGTAATTACCAATATATTTTCTAAAGGAATATTTTCTTTATCCATCCAGTATTTAACCGCTTTCCCGCTTAAATTCATGTAAGTGTTGGGTTTTAACAAAAAGAAAGTACGCCCTTTAAATTTGTACTCGGCAAGAGTGCCTAATTTTACCGTTTCAAAAGAAAGATTTTCCTTTTTAGCCAAAAAGTCCAAGACTTTAAATCCAATATTATGACGTGTATTGACATATTCGGCTCCGATATTTCCTAGCCCAACAATTAAAAATTTATTACTCACGCTTTTCATATTGTTATTTGTGTGTTCGTGAACCTCCGGTTTCTTACTATCTGTATCACTTACTGTTTTACTAGAGGCAAACAGTTGTTTTATCCATTGAATCATACTGCAAAAATAAACTTATTTAAAAGAATCAACCAAAAAAAAAGCACCAGTTGTAGAACTGATGCTTTTTCATATGATTGAAAAAAAATTATTTTTTCCCTTTTGGTGCTTTTGCAGCCTTTGCAGCTTCTTGAGCCGCTTTCATAGCCGCACGAGAAATTCTTACTTGACAAACTACAGTATTGTCTGGGTGCATTAATTTGTATTTGTCAGAAACTAATTTCGTAACATACAATTTGTTACCCATTTCAAGTGGAGTGATGTCAGCCTCAACAAAATCTGGAAGATTTTTAGGTAAAGCTTTCACTTTTAATTTACGAGTGTTCAAACGTAAAACACCACCTGCAAGAACACCTTTAGAGGTACCAACAATTTTCACAGGAACTTCCATAGTGATTTCTTTATTGTCAAACAATTGGAAGAAGTCAATGTGTAAAATTCTGTCAGTTACTGGGTGAACTTGAATGTCTTGCAAAATTGCATTGAATGATTTTCCTTTACCCAAATCAATCACAACTGTGTGTGCGTTTGGAGTGTAAACCAAGTTTTTAAATGCTTTTTCTTCTGCTGAAAAATGAACTGGTTGATCTCCTCCGTATAAAACGCAAGGAATCGCTCCAGCATTACGTAAGGCTTTAGTAGCTACTTTGCCCACGCTTTCTCTTTCTGATCCTTTGATTGTAATTGATTTCATTGTAAAAAAATATAGTTATTAAAAATATTACATAATAAACTTTCCACTAATGGAATTGTTGTGGTGCACCATGTGCATTACTTCTGCGAAAAGAGGTGCACAACTCAACACTCTGATCTTGTCCGATTTTTTCTTCAACGGAATAGAATCGGTAACTATTAACTCACTTAATTTTGAGTTTTCTATTTTTTCGTAGGCTTCTCCAGATAAGATTGGGTGAGTACAAATCGCTCTTACGCTCAAGGCTCCTTTTTCAATCATTAAATCTGCGGCTTTCGCCAAAGTTCCTCCAGTATCGATCATGTCGTCTACTAGAATTACGTTTCTGCCTTTCACCTCTCCAATCAACTCCATAGTGTCAATTACATTGGCTACTTTTCTTTGTTTGTAACAAACTACTACGTCAGATTCTAAAAATTTAGAGTAGGCGTAGGCTCTTTTTGAACCTCCCATATCAGGAGACGCAATCGTTAAATTTTCCAAACCTAAACTTTTCACATACGGTAAAAAGATGGTTGAAGCAAAAAGATGATCTACTGGTTTTTCGAAAAAACCTTGGATTTGATCTGCGTGTAAATCCATAGTCATTACTCTAGTTGCTCCAGCGGCATCCAATAAGTTGGCTACTAATTTAGCTCCAATTGGCACCCTTGGTTTGTCTTTTCTATCCTGCCTTGCCCAACCGAAGTAAGGAATGACAGCAGTAATATGTCTAGCTGATGCACGTTTAGCCGCATCAATCATTAATAACAATTCCATCAAGTTGTCCGCACTTGGAAAAGTCGAACAAACTATAAATACACGTAATCCTCTTATAGACTCTTCATAAGAAGGCTGGAATTCACCATCGCTATAGGTTGAGGTAATTACTTTTCCTAGTGGCACTCCATATGCTTGCGCAATTTGTTCTGCTAGGTATACACTTTTTGAACATGCAAAAATTTTAGCTTCTGGTTCGTGGTGCGACATTCGTATTGTTTATTAGTCCGTGACCCTTTTATAGTTAGACTATTAATTTTATAATAGTTGTAGCTACTTTATACGCCTCGGTTGTAGTTAGTTAGTTAGCTGTGTTTTAACGAGCTGCAAATTTATAAAATTTATCCAACTCTGAAAGGAAAAATTTAAGTATTTTTTGTAGCACGTTTAATTTTATTTTTTACATTTGCACCGTGTTAAAGGAATCGAGGCTTGATTTTGTATTAAACTCTTCTTTTATTGCGTTAAAATAACTGTTGTTATTTTATGTCTGCTAAGCCCGGATGACTGTTTTGCTTTTATTTTTTTAAAAATAAATCAGAAATTTCGAAGCTATAATTTGCCCGGGTGGCGGAATTGGTAGACGCGCTGGTCTCAAACACCTGTGGGAAACCGTGCCGGTTCGACTCCGGCTCCGGGTACAAAAGCCTCTTCGAAAGAAGAGGCTTTTTTGTTTTGCTAACTTCTCTAATTGATATTCACTTTTTACTTTTTTGTGAGACGAAAAACAGTACATTTGTTTATTATTTTTAAAGAATAATTAAACAAAAAATCAATCTATTTTTCTTTCTTGAAAAAACAGTCCCTACATATTGTTTGGTTCAAACGCGACTTTCGTTTGGTGGATAATGAAGCCTTGTTTCATGCGCATCAATCGGGTGTGCCGCTGTTATTCATTTGTTTTTTTGAACCTAGCGTTATGAGTTATCCCGATTCGGATGTACGCCATTGGCGATTCATTTACGAATCTATTCAGGATTTGAATAAAAAATTAGCGCCGTCGAAAGCAAAAATCTATTTTTTTCATGACGAAGTCAAAACTGTTTTTTCCAAATTAATTCAGGAATATGAGGTAAAAAGTGTTTTCTCCCATCAAGAAATCGGAAATAAGTTAACCTACGACCGCGATTTGGAAATGAAAGCGTTTTTTGATTCCAATGACATCATTTGGAGAGAATTTCAAATGCACGGTGTCATTCGCAGATTAAAATCAAGACAAGATTGGGACAAACGCTGGGAACAAGTCATGCGAGATACTCCAAAAATCATACAAGAATCTGATTTAAAAACGGTTGAATTAGATCCTGATTTTTACAACCAAATAAAAGGAGCCGATTTATCAACTGAAATTACTACTCCTAACAAAAATTTTCAACGAGGTGGCGAATATTGGGCCTGGCGTTATTTGGATAGTTTTGTTAAAGAACGTTATGTCAATTACAGCAAACACATTTCCAAACCGGCCTTGAGTAGAAAAGGCTGCAGTCGCTTGTCGCCTTACTTGACTTATGGAAACATTAGTATGCGGATGATTTATCAATATACCAATCAGCATTATGAAGCATCCAAAAACAAACGCGCCATTCTCAATTTTGTTTCGCGCTTGCATTGGCATTGCCATTTCATTCAAAAATTTGAAGACGAATGCGAAATGGAATTTGAAAACGCCAACCGTGCCTATGATTCTTTGGTAAAACCAAAAAATGAGACCTACATCAAAGCTTGGCAAGAAGGAAAAACGGGTGTGCCAATTGTCGATGCTTGTATGCGATGTTTGGTAGCAACGGGCTATATCAATTTTAGAATGCGTGCGATGGTGGTGTCATTTTTCACTTTTAATTTATGGCAAGATTGGCGTGAATTGCATTTTTTGGCAAGGCAATTTTTAGATTATGAACCTGGAATTCATTATCCTCAAATTCAAATGCAATCTGGGACCACGGGAATTAATACGATACGAATTTACAGTCCGATTAAAAATTCAGAAGAGCATGATCCTGATGGAATTTTCATTAAACAATGGCTCCCCGAATTAGCAGAAGTGCCCGTGCATTTGTTACATGAACCTTGGAAAATGAATGAAATGGAACAGCAATTTTACAATTGTACCATTGGGAAAGACTATCCAGCTCCTATTGTTGATATTGAAGCAACTCGTAAGTATGCTAGCGACATCGTTTGGAGCTTTCGAAAAAAAGACGAAGTCAAACAAGAAGGAAAACGTATTTTGCAAAAACACGTGAGTAACCCCAATAAACCTAAAAATGCGAGGAGTAAAAAAACAAAACCTACCGACTAAAACCTGTATTGTTTGCCAAAAACCATTCGCTTGGCGTAAAAAATGGGAAAAAGTGTGGGACGAAGTAAAATACTGTAGTGATAAATGCAGAGGAAAAAAATAAATTAAGATGTCAAAAACGTTACGATTAGTTCTCGGAGATCAATTGAACAGCAATCATTCTTGGTTCAAAACCATTGATGATTCGGTGACTTATGTCATGATGGAAATTCGAACAGAAACGGATTATGCCACGCATCATATTCAGAAAATAGTTGGTTTTTTCTCGGCGATGCAAGAATTTGCTGCCGAAATACAATCGCAACAACATCGAGTAATTTATATTCGTTTGAATGATGGCAATAATTTACAATCGTTTGAGAAAAACATCAAATCATTAATAGAGAAAGAACAGTTTACCCATTTTGAATACCAATTCCCAGACGAATACCGATTGGACGAACAGCTGAAAAATTTGTGTCAGTCGCTTTCCATTACAAGTTCAGTTTGCGATTCGGAGCATTTTATGAGTTCAAGAAACGAATTAGGTGATTTTTTCGAAGGTAAAAAAACCTTTTTAATGGAGAGTTTTTACCATATGATGCGTAAAAAGCACCACATTTTGATGGAAGGTGACAAGCCTTTAACGGGCAAATGGAATTATGACGGCGAAAATCGAAAAAAATTACCCAAAGATCACAAACCCACTCCGCCTTTGGTTTTCCAAAATGATGTAACCAAAATCGTTTCAGAAATTCAAAAAACAGATATCAAAAGCATTGGAAACATCGATGCAGAAAATTTTGTTTGGCCTATTAACAGAAAGCAATCACTAGAATTACTCGATTTTTTTGCAACCGAATGTTTGGCACTTTTTGGGAGTTACCAAGATGCAATGACACCTAACGAATGGTCGTTGTATCACGCCCGACTTTCGTTTTCGATGAATGTGAAACTAATTTCTCCTTTGGAAGTGATTCAGCGAGCCATATTGGAATGGGAAAATCGTCCTGAAGCAATTGCCTACCATCAATTGGAAGGATTTGTGCGCCAAATTATTGGCTGGCGTGAATACATGCGAGGCATTTATTGGAACAAAATGCCCGAATATGCCACGATGAATTATTTCAATAACGAAAACTCACTTCCGGAATGGTTTTGGACAGGAAAAACCAAAATGAATTGTTTGAAAGATGCAATCAATCAATCTTTAAATTACGCTTACGCGCACCACATTCAGCGATTGATGGTAACCGGGAATTTTGCGCTTTTAGCAGGTATTCATCCTGATGAAGTAGATGCTTGGTATTTGGGCATTTATATCGATGCGATTGAATGGGTAGAAATTACAAACACGCGCGGTATGAGTCAGTTTGCCGATGGCGGAATTGTAGGCACCAAACCCTATGTAAGTTCGGCTGCTTACATCGATAAAATGAGTCATTACTGTGGAAGTTGCTTTTATAAAAAGGCTGTGAAAACCGGAGACAAAGCCTGTCCTTTCAATAGTTTGTATTGGAATTTTTATGATAAAAATGAAGACAAATTAGGTAAAAATCCACGAATTGGTATGATGTATAATGTGTGGCGCAAAATGAAACCTGATGATAAAGCCGCTTTGTTAGAACAAGCCGCTTTTTATTTGAAGAATATTAACAACTTATAAATTCGAGTTAAAGTAGCTAAAGTTAACAAAATAAAACGTTAATTTTTAATCTCTTAACTAGCAATAAATCTTTCATTTTGTACTTTGCGCATCCTATTCTGAACCATTAAATTTCAATAACTAGGAGGAGTTGTTCATTCAGCTTGGCAAATCAAAGACAAATATAATTATATGATAAAGACAGCATTAGTTTGGTTTAAAACGGATTTACGAATTGAAGATAATGAAACCTTAGTCAAAGCGATTGCTCAAAGCGAGAAGGTAATTCCTGTGTATTGTTTTGATGAAGCTCATTTTGAAACTTCGGTTTACGGATTTAAAAAAACGGGGAGTTTTAGAGCGCAGTTTTTATTGGAATCGCTTGAAGATTTAGATGCCAAATTGCGAACTTTAGGTTCAGGTTTGCGCATAGTAATGGGTAAGCCTGAAGTTGAAATTCCCAAATTAGTTCAAGAATATAAAGCGCAAAAAGTCTTCGCCAAGCGCGAGGTAGCTTTTGAAGAAAAACAAACTGAGAAAAAAGTGCAAACGGAATTGTTCAAATTGCGTTGCGAATTGGACACTTATAGTACCAGTACATTATACCATGCCGAAGATTTGCCTTTTTCTATCAAAAATATTCCGGATGTATTTACTAATTTCAGAAAAAAAACAGAAAAGGATGCTGAAATTAGGCCACCATTTACAGCTCCAAAACAAATTAATTCGCCTGAAATCCCTGCTATAGAATTACCAACATTAGAGGACTTAGGCGTTTCGAAAACTACTATCGATTCTCGTGCTGTTTTAGCATTTAAAGGTGGAGAGAGTGAGGCCATTCAGCGGTTACAGCATTATTTTTATAATACACAATCTTTGTCAACTTACAAAGAAACCCGCAACGGAATGGTAGGTGCGGACTATTCGTCTAAATTTTCGCCATGGTTGGCTATGGGTTGTATTTCGGCTCGATACATTTATGCCGAAGTTAAAAAATACGAAATGCAATTTGGCGCTAATGATTCGACTTATTGGTTGGTTTTTGAATTGCTATGGCGTGATTTTTTCCGATTTATGTTTAAGAAATACCAAACCAAATTTTTCTTGTATGAGGGAATCAAATTAAAAAAAGGCAACTCCAAATCTTTAAACGAAAAACTACTTTCTCAGTGGGTCAATGGAACTACGGCTTCTGATTTTATCAATGCCAATATGCTCGAATTGCAACAAACAGGATTTATGAGTAATAGAGGACGACAAAACGTAGCGAGTTATTTTTGTAACGAATTGAATATGGATTGGCGACTTGGAGCAGCCTATTTTGAAGAGCAATTAATCGATTATGATGTGTGCAGCAATTGGGGCAATTGGGCCTATTTAGCTGGAGTTGGTAATGACCCAAGGGGACACCGTTACTTTAATATTGAGAAACAAGCAACTGATTATGACAAAAACAAAGCGTTCAGAAAACTTTGGTTAACCGAGTAAGTTTAGTCGGTTTTTGTTTCTAAAACCACCCATTTTTTATCACTATTGAGTTTGAATGAAGCAATGAATTCTTTGTTCCATTCATTGGGTGCAATCAATGATAAAAATTCAATACCATCATCACCCAAATACATATGATAGGTTTCGCCAATGACTGGTTCGAAGGAAAATTTAGCGTTGTAGACTAATTCATTCCATTTGTAATCGTCCATTAATTTTTGGTATGCCGATTGTAACTCTTGAAATTTGTTTTCAAATTCCTTGTTGACACTATGAATTCCACGGGATTTCCAAGCAACAACATCATCCGTTGTAATAACGGGTGCGCCCACACTCGTAGCATACGGAAGTAAACTTGCGTTGTATCCTTGCTCTTCAGAATATACAATATTGTCAGGTTTTTTATTGTCCATACTTTGTTGTTCGTGTTTTTAATGTGGGAATCGCTAAAGAGTTCAAAATTACACTATTTCAAATTTTATATTGGTTAAACAAAACAAAAAATTAGGATAAAATAAGATAATTTGAAGCAATGAAAGAATTTGATAGGTATTCAACATCATTTAAACCAAAACCACTATATTTATTTCCGCTATTTAACCAAAAAAACTATGAACCAAAACAGCCTTGAATTAACCGATTATATTGTATTTATTACCTACTTTTTAGTAGTATCCATTTATGGATATGTTATTTATCGCAAACGCGAAAAGAACGAAAACGATGCCAAGGCTTATTTCTTAGCCGAAGGTAAATTAACTTGGTGGGCTATCGGGGCTTCTTTAATTGCTTCTAATATTTCGGCAGAACAATTTATCGGAATGAGTGGCGAAGGCTTCTTTTTGGGTATTGCTGTTGCCGCTTACGAATGGATTGCGGCCATCTCTTTATTGATAGTTGCCATTTGGTTTATACCAGTGTATTTGAAAAATAAGATTTACACGATGCCCCAATTTCTGAAGACACGATACAACGAATCGACGGCTTTGATTATGGCGGTGTTTTGGTTGTTTTTGTATGTTTTTGTGAATTTGACTTCGATTTTATACTTAGGAGCTGTTGCTATTAATGGTTTGGCTGGTGGCCAATACTTGCATATTATCATGATTGGATTAGCTTCCTTTGCCTTAGTAATTTCACTTGGCGGAATGAAAGTAGTAGCTTATACCGACGTGATTCAGGTGGCGGTTTTGCTGATTGGCGGATTGGTAACTTCTTATATTGCTTTGACTACGGTAAGTCATTATTTTGGTTTTGGACACGATGCTATTGCTGGTTTTCAGGTATTGATGGAACAGGCGCCAGAACATTTCAAAATGATTATGCCTGAACCAACAGCCACTTCGACTCAAGAAGAAATTAATAAATACCTAACTATTCCAGGAGTAATGGCCTATTTGGCTGGGATTTGGATTATTAATCTGAATTATTGGGGTTGTAACCAATACATTACCCAACGTGCTTTGGGTGCCGATTTAGACACCGCGCGTTCGGGAATTTTGTTTGCGGGTTTTATTAAATTATTTATGCCTTTAATTGTGATTTTGCCTGGAATTGCGGCTTATGTGTTGCATCAGGGAGGTCATTTACCACAATTAGTGGGAGGGAAAGACGGTGCATATTCGGCAATTTTAACTTTCTTGCCTACGGGTTTGAAAGGACTTTCAGTAGCGGCTTTAACCGCAGCGATTGTAGCTTCGTTGGCTGGAAAAGTCAATAGTATTTCTACAATTTACACCTTAGACATTCATAAAAAATACATTCAAAAGGAAGCAACAGATACGAAACAAGTGAACGTTGGGAAATACGCTGTTTTTGTAGCCTTGTTATTGGCAGTACTTTTTACTTGGAACGATACTTTAGGCATTGGAGGTGTGGGCGGATTTACCTACATCCAAAAATACACTGGTTTTATTAGCCCGGGAGTTTTTGCGATGTTCATTTTAGGAATGTTTTGGAAACGAACTACAGGTGCTGCAGCTGTTGTAGGTGTATTGGCAGGATTTGCCTTGTCTGTGGTATTTAACGAACTGGCACCGGCTTGGTTTGGCAACGATACTTGGTTGTACACAGCTTACCCTAACGGCAAAGGCGGTTACGAAATACCCTTCTTAATTTGCATGGGCTTGTCTTTTATCTTCACGATGCTGTTAATGATTCTGGTGAGTTTGGCTGGACCTAAAGTCAACGAAAAAGCCTTTGAATTGGACAAAGTGATGTTCAGAATGAAACCACAAACAACTGTTTTGATAGTGGCATTAGTCTTGACAATTTTTGCTTTGTATGTGAAGTTTTGGTAGACAATAACTCTTAATACTATAAATCCCTTCTGGAGACAGAGGGGCTTTTTTATTAATAGCTATAGCAACTGCAAGGTCGGTTATTTCTACCATCGATATTAAAGTTCAAGAATAAAGAGTGAGTCCCATTATTTTGAGAATTGAATTTTGTAATTGATTTGTCAAATGCATATCCAATTAAATATTTTTCGTACAATCGAATTCCTGCAAAAACTCCAATTGATGATTTGAATTCAAAATTAGCACTTGCATATATTTCATCTTTCATATTTAAGTTTAGAGCTATTAAGGTGCTAACGGGTGCGCCTTTTACTAATCGAGTAAGAACAGTGGGCTGAATGTAGAAATCTTTATGTGAGTAAATTTTGTATCCTGAACTAAAATAATAATTTAATGCTTGTTGTGAAATGGTAGAATTATTAGTATCTAATAAAGATGGAGCTAGCAAATTAGGGATAGCTGCTCCGATAAAGAAATTTTCATTATGAAGATAGAAACCTGTGCCAAAAATGTAATTAAAGGTTTTTTGTTGACCAATACCAGCAATGAATTCAGAAGGATTCTCAATTGATAAAAGACTATAATCTACCTGATAATTTTGAATCCCCGCCTTTATTCCCATAGAAAAACGCCAAAAATCATCTAGGCCCAAGTGATACGCAAAGTTAGCTACTAGTTTTGTTTCTTCTTCAGCACCTCTTTTGTCGAGTTCAGCATTGATGCCTAATCCCATTAATCCATCAGAAATTGCCTGATGACCATTGAAAAGAATGGTTTTTGGCGCGCCTGGAAATCCAATCCATTGCGAGCTATATACGCTAGTTAAGCTGATTCCACCATTACTTCCTGCATAAGCTGGGTTGTAAGCTAAAGGGGTTAAGCTAAAATTAGATAACTTAAAATCAGCCTGAGCAGATAAGCGCATAAAACAAAATGCTATAAATAAAAAAAGAAATTTTGATTTAATTTTCTGCATCTTAATTGGCATTGTCAATTTGTAAATAACCGGTTAATTCGGTTTGTTTATCTACAAATGTATTATTGTAAACTAAAATGAAAAAATAGGTTCCAGAGGGTAAAAAGCTGTCTTTCATATACACCCCCGAAACATTAGCTTTGCCTTTAAAAGCGTTACTCATATTGTCATATCCTGAAGTTTCCCAAACTAATTTTCCATATCGATTGTAAATTTTCACCGAATTATCTTGAAAATAGGAGATGTCATCAAAGGTTAATTGGTCGTTTAATGAATTTCCATTAATGGTAATTAAGTTGTATGCAGTTATATTACATTTAAAAAGATCTACTTTAACAGCTAATCGTTGTAAACTTTCACAACCAGTTGCTGCATCTATAGTTGTTGCATAATAGGTTGTATTGTCTTGTAAAAGTGTTGCATTGTCAATAGTCATACCATTAGTAAGGGCATCAAACCATAGGATGGAGTTGCCTGTTACTATTAAATTTGAAATTACAAGATTTTCTTCTAAACAGAATTTTTGAATTTCATCTCCTTTGGGTGTTGGGACCTTTACTATTGAAACAGTAGTTTGAAAACGATTAGTACTTTCACAACCATCAATAGTTTGGGTAGCAAAATAGTTAGTTTCATTAACTAAAGCGGTAGTATTATTTAAAGCTGTAGTTCCTGTTGCGGATGCAAACCACTTAACATCTGTTCCATTGACTGCCAAGGCAGCAATTGTAGAATCATTGCAAAACTGTTGTTTAGCAGCACCCGTTGGAGCTGGAGTGTTTTTTACTGTAATTGTGATGCTTTTTCTACAGGTACTTTCATTTGTGGTTACATCTACCCAATAGGTAGTTGTTACTAAAGGTTTTGGATTTATGGATGAGGTAGTTTCTCCAGTTGACCATAAGTAGGAATAAGTTGCTAAATTTTCAATTTCATAAATAGGAAAAGCTGTTGTACAACCACAAGAATTGTTACTAGGATCTCCGGCATCATTCCACTTCATTCCAAATACATTCCATTCTATTTGACCAAAATTTTCTGAATTTTCTGTATTGTTAGGCTCTCCTGTATACCAGTTTGTGTATTGTAAAGGGGAATTATCAACCCACTTCCACCCTCCAGAAGGTTCGGAATAATTAGATGAAGATAAATCTTGGTACAGCCCAATCCAGTATTGAATACCGTCATTTCCTCTTGAAGGGAGTGCATTATAAACTGATAATTCTTCGTTGGCATCATTTATTATATACATTGAAGCACCTATTTGATCTCCATGTATTTTGGCTCCTGGCCAAGTAGTTGCTTGATTTTTATAAAAATAAGAATGACTTCCAATTGTTTTAAAAAGTATCAAATCAGGGTTTGCAAGTTGAAATTGACTTAAAGATTGTGAACTGTTGTTTATTTTCAAATTTACCTGATCGCCAATACACACTTCAGTTGCACTAGCCGTAATTTCTGGAATATTTTCAATCGTAGTAGTAACTGCTAAACGAGTTAAACTTTCGCAAGAAGACGAGCTAGCCGAAGCATAATAAGTATTTCCATTTACAAGTGAAGTTGTACTTGGTATTAAATTACCTCCTGTCGCTGCATCATACCATTTGATTGAATTTCCTGTTACAACTAAATCTGAAATAGTAGTTGATGAGCAAAAAAATTGGGTAGATGATCCTGTAGGGGCTACAACAGCAGGAAGTATTGAAATAGTCATAGTTGCAGTGGAGCCACACTGTCCATTATTTGGGGTAAAAGTATAGGTTGTTGTAGCTGTATTATTTAAAGCTGGAGACCATGTTCCTGTTATCCCATTGTTGGAAGTTAATGGCAAACTGATTGTGCCACCTGAACAAATAGGCGCTATTTGATTAAAAGCAGGCGTTGTAAGTGATATAGGGGGTAAATTTAAAACGCTTTGAATCACACATCCTTCAGGACTTCGTATCCAAATATTTTGATTTCCTGGACTAATTGTAAGTGAATTAGAAGTTGAGTAATTGGTGCCATTAAGCGAATATTGAGCAGTATTTACATTGGACAATAATTCAACAGTATATTGACTGCAGGTTGAACTTAGTATAGTATAACCAGTATAATTAAAAGTGTTAATTGAGGTTGCTTCATTATCATATTGAATTGAACCTACAGCAGCTCCATGATTTATATTAGCTATCTCATTTAATAAATTAGAATTGAATTTATAATACCCTTTTAGTCCAACTTGAGTAGATGGATTTGGTAAAGTATTCATATTGTTTTTAATATCGTTTTCACTTCTGCAAACGTTCCATATTCGCACTTCATCAATGGAGCCAAAAAATTGTTCAAACTCTTGAAAGTTTGAAGTTCTATTTCCAATTCCAGTGTTTATATTATTTTGCAATAAATTCCCGGTGGCAGGATTTTTAATTACCAAGCATCCATTCACATAATACCTTACAAATTGACCGTCATAAGTGCCTGCAACATGATACCATTTATTTAATTCCAAAGCATAGGGATTGTTCATTAAATAAAATCCATTGCTAGTACTAATTTCAAAAGTTTTAGGACGTAATAAATAATTTAGATTGGAGGAGTCAGTATGCTTTGAAACAATATTCATAGCATAGGCTGAAGTTGAAGACATGAAAATTTTAGCTTCAACAGTAAGTTGATTCCCCGTAATGTCTAAATCACCAATATTGACGTATTGATTCGTATTGGTAAGTTTAAGACTTTGTCCAAAAACTAACTGTGTAAAAAGGAAGCTAATGCATAGTAGTGTTTTTAGTTTCAACTTCATATTTGTAGAGAGTATTTTAAATTTTATGATGTATCAGTAAACAAGCTACATATACTGAGATTTTATTGTTAGGACATTCTTGCCATTTGGGTTGGTTGTACAATGAAGTTCGAAAAGTGTATATTTCTTTATCTGTTTTATTGACTTGATTAATTCGTTCTTTAACACTTTCAACAATTTCGTTTTTAACAGCTAAGAAATAATTCATTTTTCCAAAACGAAGTAGTAATACACCATTCTCAATTGCATAATCAAATGAAGATCTTTTGCCTAAGGTTAAATGGTTAAAAATGGGAGCGGATATAGTATCTTTTGTTCTTTTCATTTTTTAATTAGGGTATAATTTTAATTTGCAATTCAATTGTTTGTTTTGATTAATTTTTGAAATAGAGTTAATATTCAATTACACTTATGCCATAAAGATTAGTGCTTGGCTCAATTACTGTCCCTTCTGGCAACCAAATATTTCCTTTCATCAAATCAAAAGTCATTGCTCCCCATGCATTGGCATTATAAAAATCTTCTGAATTCCCAACATATATCGAATTCCCATTTATCTTTATAATAAATTCTTTTCTACCGATAAAATTTTGTGACGGTAAGACCGATGATAATTTCCATTTCTTGCCAATTGGAACAGTAGTAGATGTTGTAATTAAGTGACATTTTAAATTTGTATTATCAATTTCTTGAATTGATAAAAATCCTATATTTTCAACGGAAGTTATGTTTATAGTAGTTCCGCTCGGGAACCAAAAATCACCTTCAACTAAAAATGAGGTCCACATAATAATATCATCATTCTGATTTACAGTTCTTTTATTTGTAGTGCCTATGTATACATTATTACCATTTATACTTATAATTTTATCCATATTATTAAACCAAGAAGCATTTGCTAATATATTTGATATCCTTGCACTTTTACCCACAGGAACTGTATAAATAGATGTATTGTTTAAAAGAAAAACATTAGATAATTGATTATCGATGTTACCATTATTTATGTTGCTTAAACTATTACAAATGTAGCTAACGTTTGATATTTCGGATAAATCTAGATTACCATTGTTATTAGTGTCTAGTCCAACTTCAATTTTGGTTCCGCCATCAGCACAATTAGCGCCTGCAGCTTCTGTAGTGGTATTGACCAAAGTATTCTTCCCATTCGTTCCCGCAGCACCTTGTGGTCCCACTACAGCAATACCGCTCCCCCAAGCCCCACTAGTTTTAGGGCCAAACAACGTATTAGTAGTAGTGTTAATGTAAAAATCACCATTGTTTCCCGTGCTATTTGTTGGGTCTTGATTTCCGTTTAGGATAGTTTTTCCATCTAATCCATTGGCTCCGTTAGTCCCTGTTATTCCTTGTGGTCCTGTATTACCAGCAGGTCCAGCTATTCCAGCTACTCCTTGTGGACCTTGAGCTCCAGTAGCTCCCTGTAAAGCGGTTAGAAATTGTGATTCGGTTCCGGTATTACCTGCATTGAGCCAAATTTGATAAGCAGACAAACCATCTTGTCCATTGCTGCCATTAATCCCTGCTATTCCTTGTGGTCCTGTACTACCAGTTGGACCGGCAATTCCTTGGATCCCCTGCGGACCAACTAGTGGTACACCATTTCCCCAAACGTCATTTGTTTTAGGTCCAAAAAGGTTACTTGTAGCGGTATTAATGTAAAAATCACCATTGGTCCCAATACTAGCGTTTGGAATAGTTGTTCCATTTAAGACTGTTTTCCCGTCAAGTCCATTGTTGCCTGCAGGACCTTGTGTTCCAGTCACTCCTGTATGCGCAGCATAGAGTGCAAAAGGGACATAGGTAAAAGGCTGGTTGCTAATTTCAATAAAATGAGTTGACTGACCACTTGGATCTAGGGATACAATTAAATTTTTAGCAGAACCATCCCAATTGATGGTGCTAAATTGAGTTGCTATTCCAGCTTTTCGAGTACCGGTACCAATGACAACATTTACCATTCCAAATTCATCAGTTTGTGTATTGATGATTTCTTGGTAGTCTAATGAAGAAGAGGCATTAAGAATTTTAAATTCTAAAGTAATATCTTGATTTACCAAAGGCAAACGGGAGTTGTCTGCACCAGGCAATTCTTCTGTATTTGGATTTAAGATAACCGCTTGATAGGTAATGCCATTTTGAGCTTGAGACCAAAATGTGCACAAAATTATAAGTAGAGTATAAAAATTCTTCATTTTTTGAGGTTTAATTAATGGCGTAGTGAATACCAAATTCTAATTGATGAGAACTAAATCCTAATTTTTGATCGGTCGAGTTAGACAAATTGATTCCTTTACAATAATTATATCCTAAACTAATATAGCCAGCAGCGGCAAGATTATATTTTACTTGTAAACCAAGGCTTGGAGTTACTAATAAACCACTAAACTCTTTTTCTTTAGTTAAGTCAAAATAAGTGCCGTTGATGGTTTGTTTTCCTCTAATGATTGTACCAAGATTGAATCCAAAAACAGGTAGAATGTCGAAATTATTTCTGTTATTTAGAATTGAATAGGATATTCGAGATTGAATGCTCAGATAATTAGTATCCCAATAATAACTATTTGTTAAATTTCCCCCTGCACTATTGTACTCATTTAATGCTAAACCAATATTTAAATTAATTTTTTCATTAGAAAGAGGTTTAGTATAACCTAATTCATAAAAATTCCCTGATCCATTTTTTAAATTAGGGTTAGAAGCCCCACTAGAATTTTTAAAATAATAAGTGGTGAAATTTTTTCCTGTATAGAAATAGACTTCTTGTGCGAAACTATTTTGATAAATTATATAAAAGCTGATAATTAGAAATAGTTTTTTCATTTTGATTGTATGATTTGAGTGTAATAATTCAATTTATCTGCAGTTAAACGAACTAGATAAGTTGCGGATGGTAGTTGTAGGTTTGCAATAGAAAGTATTTTTTCGTTTGGTTTTTTCGTTTCTTGATATACTATTTTACCTGTTATGTCAAATAGTGTAATCTGAATGCTTGTATTTATTAGTTGTGAAAATTGAAAATAGACTGTGTCAAAGAAAGGATTGGGATAAGTTTTTGTACTTATAATCGAAGCGTCATTGGTTTTAATATAATTGCTCCATAGACTTTGTTGGTATCCTTGCGAAATAGTAAGATTGTTTTTTTGAGAAGTACCAGTTAAACTCTGCTGCCCTATAGACTGAGATATGTACATTCCATTAGCAATGGTAAAACTATTACCTTGAGCAGTTACCATTTGGCGTTGTAAGTTTTGACTATAAAGAGTGCTACTAATTGCTAGAAATACTACTAGTATTGTTTTTTTCATTCGTGTTTTTAGTAAAATTGAAAATGCGGGGACAGTTCGAATTAAAAATAGCCTAACTCATTTAAGCATTTCAAAATATCGTTGGAAATCATATTTTCTACTATTTTTACAGGAACAACTAATTGATAATCAAAACAATATAAAAATAAGAAAAACGCCTTGTTGAAGGCGTTTCTTGATGCATTTCTACTATAGGTTATACTTTTTTAAGTAGTTTTGGGAGTAAAAGAAGGTCTTTGAGTCGTTTGTCCTCCATGTTTTTTTGTTCCAACTGTAGTTTGTTCTCCGGTATACCTGTTAATTTAGAGACTTTATTGAGCAACCCATTAATGGCTTGTTCTCTTCGTTTAATGATAGCCGAAGCAGTTTGAGGCTGAGCTGGGTTTTCAAACAGGCCATTCAATTGGTTTAAGGAAACAAATTGGTTGCTATTAGCCAATAAAAAGTGCAGTATCTTTTTCTCATTTTCTTCAAAATGAATAATGACTTTTCTTTTGTATAAAAACTGGTCTTTATTGCTGTCATAAACAATTCCTTTGAAAGGTTTTTGGAATGAAAGAATTCTTTTTTTATAGCCAATAATAACCAAACCCAAAAATAGTATTCCAATGAATCCAATTATAAGATAATTATTAAAAGTTGTATTATCCTCAACAAAAAAAGGAACTGTTCCAATGTATTTTCCTTTCAAGTCATCAATTGTAGTTTTTTTGAAATAGTATTTATTTTCAGTGGTAGAAAAAATTCCATTAATAGTATCGCCAACTATGAAATGTTGTTTGAGCAACTCGTAATTTTTAAATTGATATTTCTTTGCGATCTTATTAGTAAAATCTATTTCAATAATATAAGCATCAATTAAATACAGTTTATTTTTAATTTGAACTTTCTTTTCTGAAGCCGTTAACAAATCAGCATTGTACGAACCAATACTCGACCAAGTCATAGTGTGTAAATTCAATTCCCAGAGTTGGGACTGTACAGGCTTGCTTATCAAAATGTCGCTATCATCACCTGTGAACCCCCCAAATAGGTAAAGATTGTTATTATCTCTATAGTTGTAGGCATCTGTTCTTGATTCTGGCTTGGCTAGCCCATTTGTTTGTATTTGATTCCATTCTCCGCTTTTAAAGTCATATTTAGTAATAATATTTTTATGAGTAAACATACCATAGCCACCAAAGAGGTAGATCTCATTGTTGTAAACAAAAGGAATACATCGGTATTGATTTTTGTGTAAAAAGGAACGATCTATACGAACTATGGAATCGTTTCTAAACTCTAAAACGGGTCCACAGCCTTTATGTACAAGATAGGTTTTTGTGCCTATTTCAAAGGGAAGGTATTCGCTTATTTTATCCGGATATTCGGTATGCTTAAATGGAATGAGCTGTTTCCCTTTGTATACAAGAGAATCGTTAATAATAATGATGGGTTGTTTTGATTTGGCCTCTTTGAACAATAGCAAATCATCATAGCGTTTCAATTTTTGCCCCTGACTTGTGGTAGCAATCAGCAGGGAAAATAGCAGCAGTAGTATATTTTTTTTGACCATGTTGTGAGGGAATCATAGATGTAAGAAATATAGTCAAATATCTAGTATAATCTGATAGAATGAAACAAAAATTAGTGGAAAATGTATTTTATTGTATTTTTATTATTGCTAAAATCCTGTTAATCAATTGAAATAGCAACTTTAGAAACCAATTACAATTTTCAATTTATCTGCGAATCATTGGCTGGATTGCTTCGTCGTTCCTTCTAGCAATCCACTTCCTACCTTGGTGCCTTCGTGGCAAAACAATAATATAAAAAACCCGCCAAAATTACTCTTGACGGGTTAGGATAAATAATTTGTAATGGAATTACCCCAATAAGTCTAATACCAATGATGGGAACATTCCAATGATAATATTCAAAGCGATTGCGGTAAAGGCAACAGCATAGATTAAGAATGGTTTTCCAGTGCGTTCTTCGTTCGATTCTTTGGTGTACATGGCTAAGATCAATTTGAAATAATAACCCACACTAATAATCGAGTTGATTACAGCCACAATTACTAAAGCAATAAATCCATTTTCGATGGTTTGAGAGAACAAAACCAATTTAGCAAAGAATCCCGCAAAAATTGGAATACCTGCCATAGAAAGCAAAGAAGCAGTCAAAATCGCTGCTAAAAAGGGATGTGTTTTTCCTAATCCGTGGAAGTTAGTAATGTCTTCGTTGTGTTGGTTTTTGCAAACGTATAAAATCACACTAAAAGCAGCAATTCCTGAAAGCGCATAGGCAGTGGTATAATACAATAAACTACTTGCCGAAGTCGATAAACTCAATAAGGTCATCAACATAAAACCAGCATGTGAGATTCCTGAGAAAGCCAACATACGTTTTACATTGGTTTGTTTCAATGCCATAATATTTCCTACCGTCATAGAAGCCATAGAAACGGCTACGATAACCATTTTATAGGCTTCAGATATATCAGCGTTCATAACAGACAATAATTTGTAAAGAGTAGCCATTGCCACCACTTTTGCTAAAGTACTCATCAAAGCCGTTGTTAATGCTGGCGAACCTTCGTAAACATCTGGCGCCCAGAAATGGAATGGTACGGCAGCAATTTTGAAAAACATACCTACGGTTAACAACGCAATTCCAATTGGAAACCATATTGGCAATTCAGCTGATTGTGATAATTCACTGATTTCAGTTACGTCAAAACTTCCCATAGCTCCATACACTAAGCAAATTCCGAATAATAAAATCCCTGAAGCGAAAGAACCCATTAAGAAATATTTCATTCCGGCTTCATTACTTTTTAATAGTAAACGGTCACTTGCTGCTAATATATATAAGGAAATAGAAAGCACTTCAATTCCTAAAAAGAACATCGCCAAGTTGCCAAAAGAAACCATGGCTACAGCTCCCGACAATAAAAACACCTTGATAGCAATGTAATCTGAGATTTTGTTTTGATGATTTTCATAAAAATTATGTCCTAATGCCACTAAGAAAATAGTCAGTACAATGAACAGAGAAGAAAATGTAGTAGAGAATTTACTTACCACAATCATATTTCCATAGTAAGATTCTGTTGAACCAAATTCTGAGATATTCAATCCCAATACCGCTAACAAACCAATGATGGTAACCGGCACAATTGCTTTTCTTTGATTTAGAATTTCAAATATAAGGCATAAAACGCCTAATCCTATTATTGCTATTAATGTATTCATTTTTGTAGTGGACTTATTTGATTCTATTAATTTGATTTACAATTTCTTCAATGCTTGGTGCAATTAACTCTACGATTGGTTTTGGATACAATCCAAAGAAGAACAATACTGAAATAATTACTACCAAAACAATTCCTTCATTTGCCGTAACATCTGCAAAGGGTTTAGCATTGGTTTCGCCTAACATAACCGATTGGAACATTTTAAGCATATAATAAGCTCCCAAAATAATTGTTGTTCCACCTACAATGGCAAACCCCATATTAACTTGAGACAAACTATATAAAACGGTAAACTCTCCCACAAAGTTAAATGTTCCTGGCAAAGCTACTGAAGCCAACACAAGGATTAAAAATAAAGAAGTGAATTTTGGTGCTTGCGAACGAATTCCCCCCATATCTGCAATAGTTCTGGTGTCATAACGTCTAAAAATAATTTCAGCTGCAAAAAATAAACCCACTACTACGAATCCGTGAGCAATCATTTGTAATACGGCACCACTCATTCCGTCAGTGGTCAAAGTATAAGCTCCCGCAGCAATCAAACCAACGTGAGCCAAAGAAGAATAGGCCAATAATTTTTTTAGATCCTTTTGTTTTAATGCTACAATGGAACCATATACTACACCTGCTATTCCTAAAACTAACATAATAGTAACGTGAGCTTTGGCAGCAAAAGGAACAATAGGCAACTGCCAACGAATTACGCTATACAATCCCATTTTCAACATGATACCAGACAAAAGCATCGTTCCAACTGTTGGGGCTTTTTGGTACACACTAGCCTGCCAAGTATGGAAAGGAATGATTGGAATTTTAATGGCATACGCCAAGAAGAAAGCTGCAAAAAGCCAAATTTGTTCTGTTCCGTTTAAATTTAATTGGTATAAATCTTCAATTAATAAACTTCCCGCTTTTTGATACAAATACACAAATCCTATTAGCATGAACAACGAACCTGCTAAAGTATAGATGAAGAATTTCACTACTGCTTTTTTACGTTCTTCGGCATCTCCATTCCCCCAAACTAAGGCAATAAAATAAATTGGTAACAAAGCCAATTCCCAGAAGATATAGTACAACAATCCGTCAGCGGCTAAGAAAGTACCCGCCATAGCAAATGCCATAAATAGAATCAAGGCATAAAATGTTTTGGCATTTTTCACTTCGGTTCCAAATGATGAAAAGATAATTATCGGCGTTAAAGCTGTGGTTAACAAAAGCATAGCTAAAGCTAATCCGTCTGCTTGTAAAGCAAAAGAAATATTCGGTTTTGCAATCCATTGTGTGAACAAACCGATATTTTCACCTAGATTATAGTGATTCAATAAAAGGATAGAAGCACCCAAGGAAACTAATCCAAAAAGCAAGGCGATTTTAGATGCAAATTTATCACCAACCATATAGGTTGCTAAAGCACCAATTAAAAGAATAATTAATATAAGAGATACGTTCATAGTAATGTATTATTGAGCTAAAAATAAAAAGGAAATAATGGCACATAAACCTAAAACAAAAGCAAACAGGTATAGACCAACACTTCCGTTTTGTACTTTTTTCCCTTGAACACTAATTTCATTGGTTACTTTTCCAAATCCAAATACGAATGAAGACAAGCTAGTTTCTAGTTGATCTCTAAAGAATTTAGACATTGCATTAATCGATTTAACAAACAAGAAATCGTAAATCTCGTCTAAGTAGTATTTGTTATACAATACTTTAGCAAATCCTGTGATAGAAGCATCCTCTCCAGGAACCGTATTTTGTTTGTTGTATTTGGCATAAGCCAATCCAATTCCTACTAATCCACCTACAACAGCAATAGCCATTAGTATATATTCAGTAGTTCCTAAATGGTGTTGTGCAGTTGCTAATTTTGGTAAAATTGGAATCAAGTAGTGATTCAACCAAGAATTTCCAGGCAAGCTAATTACTCCACCAACTGTTGCTAAAATAGCCAAAACAATTAATGGGAACGTAATCAAAGCAGGACTTTCGTGTAAGTGGTGTTTTTGTTCTTCTGTTCCTCTAAACTCGTTAAAGAAAGTTAAGAACATCAGACGGAACATATAAAAAGCGGTCATAATAGACGCCACCGAAGCGACAACCCATAACGGAATGTTATGATGAAAAGCCGTTAACAAAATCTCGTCTTTAGAGAAGAATCCTGAAAATACCGGCACTCCTGAAATTGCTAATGAAGAAACTAGCATCGTGAGGAAAGTAATTGGCATTACTTTTTTCAAACCACCCATGTTACGCATGTCCTGTTCACCATGTAAAGCGTGGATTACAGAACCTGAACCCAAGAACAAACAAGCTTTAAAGAAGGCATGAGTGATTACGTGGAAAACAGCAACTTCGTAAGCACCTAATCCCAATGCTAGAAACATCAATCCTAATTGCGAAACAGTAGAGTAGGCCAAGACCTTTTTAATATCATTTTGTACCAAACCAATTGTTGCCGCTACTAAGGCTGTAATGGCTCCAATGACAGCAATAACGCTTTGTACGTCTGGTGTTAAATCAAAGATAAAATTCAAACGCGTAATCATAAAGATACCCGCTGTTACCATCGTAGCTGCGTGAATCAATGCCGAAACTGGAGTTGGTCCAGCCATCGCATCAGGTAACCAAGTGTATAAAGGAATTTGTGCTGATTTTCCCGTTGCACCAATAAACAAACACAAGGCAGCTGCAGATAACCAATATAAATCAAGGTTAGTTGCACCTGCAATTGCATTTTTTAATGTTGCATAATCCAATGTAGAGAACAAATGCCCTAAAATAAAGATTCCGATTAACAAACCTAAATCTCCAATTCTATTCATGATGAAGGCTTTTTTAGCGGCATCATTGTAGTCTTGGTTTTTGTACCAAAACCCAATTAATAAATACGAGCACAAACCAACTCCTTCCCATCCGATGAACATCACTAACAAGTTGCTACCTACTACCAAAGTAATCATAAAGAAAACGAATAAGTTGAGGTAAGCAAAGAATTTATGCATATTCTCGTCGTCGTGCATGTAGCTGATCGAATACAAATGAATTAGTGAACCAATTCCAGTGACAAATAGTAACCATAAAATTGACAATTGGTCTAACAAGAAGCCAAATTCAACTTTGAAATTGCTAATTTGAATCCAATCAAAAAGACTTATTTGAAATCCATTAGGGTTCGCAGCTAGTGCACCAAAGAAATATATTGAAGTAGCAAAAGAAATCGCTACCGAAAGTGTCCCGATAATTCCTGAAACGGTTTTTCCTAAACTTTTTCCAAAGAAAACATTGATTAAAAATCCCGCAAAAGGAGCAAGAACTAAAAGTAAAGCTATATTGGTATTCATTTCCATTTATCCTTTTAAGTTTTTTAGGGCATCGATACTAATCGAACCAGAATTTTTAAATATCGATACTAAAATCGCTAGTCCCACCGCTACTTCTGCAGCAGCAACAGCCATAGAGAAAAACACGAAAACCTGTCCTTGAGCATCTTGATGGTAGGTTGAAAAAGCAACAAACAATAAGTTTACGGCATTCAACATAATTTCGATGGACATAAAAACGATAATGGCATTTCGTCTGTACAATACTCCGAATATTCCAATACAAAAAAGGATAACACTCAGGAAGATATAGTTTTCTATACCAATTTGATTTAAAATATTATTCATTTTATTTCTCTAGTTTTTCTTTCTTAGACAATAGAACTGTACCAATCATAGCTACCAAAAGCAAGATGGAGGCAAACTCAAAAGGAACCATATATTCGTTCAACAAGATTTTACCTAATACATTTATTGATTGGTAATCTTCGCCTGTAGCAATATAATCTCCAGCAATTGGTTTTGAGTTGATGAAAATTGCAATCAAAATCAAACAAACCAAACAGAAAGAAACAATAGCGCCTAAACGAGTAATTCTCGGTTTATGCACTTCGTTTTCTTTGTTTAAATTCATCAACATAATGGTAAATAAGAACAAAATCATGATTGCGCCTGAATATACAATGATGTGTACAATGGCTAAAAATTGCGCGTTCAATACTAAATAATGACCTGCTACTGAGAAGAAACAGATTACTAAGTATATAGCACTGTGAATTGGATTTCGACTAAAAACGGTTAAAAATGCCGTTGCTAAAGTGATTGCGGCTAAAACGCAAAAAATAATTAATAATACTGACATTAGTTAGCGTTTTTAAGTTGAGCATTTTGAATTGCCATTTCTAGAGGCATGACCAATTTGTCTTTTCCAAAAATAAAATCTTCTCTATCATAATTAGAAGGCACTAATTCTTTAGACATAGTCAAATAAATAGCATCTTTTGGACAAGCTTCTTCGCACAATCCACAGAAAATACAACGCAACATGTTGATTTCGTAGATTTCTGCATATTTTTCTTCTCTGTATAAATGTTTTTCGTCTGGTCTGCGTTCTGCTGCTTTCATTGTGATAGCTTCTGCTGGACAAGACAAGGCGCATAAACCACATGCCGTACAGTTTTCACGTCCTTGTTCATCACGTTTTAGCATGTGACGACCACGGTACACCGGACTCATTTCACGCACTTGCTCCGGATAATGGATAGTTGCTTTTTTAGTAAAAAAGTGTTGAATAGTAATCCACAATCCTTTAATAATTGCGATCAGATACATTTTTTCCAAAAAAGTCATCTCTTTGTTGGAGACTACTTTTTTTCTTCCCGATAAGGATATTGTTTCTATTGACATTTTTTATTTTTTTATTTCTTAAGGTGATTTTAATTGCACCTCTAAAATTGATATTGTTTAGAATCCTAAATAAGCTGCGATATCCGCTCTTAAAATTACAATCCCTGTAATCATGATATTAATAATAGATAGTGGGATTAATATTCTCCATCCCAAATGCATCAATTGATCGTATCTAAATCTTGGAATGGTCCAACGAACCCACATATAGAAAAAGATAAATCCACATATTTTGATGAATAATACGCCAATTCCTATTAGGTTTGCAATATTTACTCCTGCATTTTCTAGTACCCAACTCATTCCAGGATAGTTGTATCCTCCAAAGAATAAAATGGCTAAAATGGTAGAAGAAATGAACATATTAGCATATTCAGCAAATAGATAGAATCCCATTTTCATCGAAGAATATTCGGTGTGGTATCCTCCAATTAATTCACTTTCACATTCGGCTAAGTCAAAAGGAGTACGGTTGGTTTCTGCAAAAGCACAAATCAAGAAAATCAAGAAAGAAACCGGTTGGTAAAAAACATTCCAGTTCATTCCTTCTTGTTGTGCCGAAATTTCGCGTAAGCTTAAAGTTCCAGTCATCATTAATAAAGCAATCATTGACAATCCCATAGCTATTTCATACGATACCATTTGCGAAGCAGCACGAACCGCTCCCATCAAAGAGAACTTATTATTCGATGCCCAACCACCAATCATGATTCCGTACACTCCAACAGAAACTACTCCGAAGAAGTACAACAAACCAATATTTAAGTCGGTAGCTTGTAGTAAAATATCACGTCCAAATAAGTGTAATTTATCTCCCCAAGGAATAACGGCACTGGTCATTAAAGCCGTACTCATTGCAATAGCTGGTCCAACGAAGAATAAAAAACGGTTTGGGGTATTCGGTTCAAATTCTTCTTTTGAGAATAATTTTAAACCGTCCGCAAGCGGTTGAAGTAAACCTCCAAAACCGGCACGGTTAGGACCTACACGGTCTTGTAAAAATGCTGCTACTTTACGTTCTGCCCAAGTGGAATACATGGCCATAATCATTGTTACAGCAAAAACCACTACAATAACAACACTTTTCTCTATAATAAAGGTACTATCCATTGCTTACGATTTTTGGTTGTTAGTATCCAATGGGAATTCAGCCATACTGATTTTTTTACGGTCTTCTTCTCTACCTAAAAGGATTTTCTCTTCGGTATTGATAACCACTTTTTCTAATTTGTGGTTGTATTTGTTTTGATTGATAACCGAATCTTTTTCAAATGCTCTTGGACCTTCAATAGTCCAATCTTTTACATCTTTATGGTCAAAACGACATCCGTTGCAAATGAATTCTTCCACTTCATGGTATTCGTCTTTTCTTCCTGTAACTCTTTGAATTTCGTCACCAAACATCCAAACAGTTGTTTTACCACAACATTTGTCGCAATCTCTGTGCGCGTTGTAAGGTTTGCTGAACCAAACTCTCGATTTGAATCGGAATGTTTTGTCAGTCAATGCACCTACTGGACATACGTCAATCATATTTCCAGAGAATTCATTGTCAATAGCTTTTGAGATACAAGTAGAAATATTAGCGTGATCACCACGATCCATTACTCCATGAACTCTATCGTCAGTCAATTGATCAGCCACTTGAACACAACGCTGACATAAAATACAACGGTTCATGTGCAATTGAATGTTTGGCCCAATATCTTCTGGCTCAAATGTTCTTTTCTCTTCAATATAACGGGTTTGTGATTTTCCGTGTTCAAAACTTAAGTTTTGTAAATCACATTCACCAGCTTGGTCACATACTGGGCAATCCAAAGGGTGATTGATCAATAAGAATTCAGTAACTGATTTTCTAGCCTCAGTAACTCGCTCCGAAGATTTTGAGTTCACTTCCATGCCGTCCATACATCCCGTTACACAAGACGCCATTAATTTCGGCATAGGTCTTGGGTCGGCTTCACTTCCTTTCGAAACTTCGACTAAACAGCAACGGCATTTTCCACCGCTCCCTTTTAGTTTAGAATAATAGCACATCGCTGGCGGAACTACATCTCCACCAATCATACGAGCTGCTTGCAGGATCGTTGTTCCTGGTTCTACTTCTATTGACTGACCGTCTATTGTTACTTTCATTTTGTTCTTTGTTATTTTTGTTTCAAGTTTCGCGTTTCAGTTGTAATCAACTTTCAACATTTAACTTGAAGCTGAAACTATTTTATACTATTTGTTTTGCTACTAAATGTCTCACTTTTTCAAATGGTTCATTGACAAAATGGTCTCTATTTTTTATTTTTTCTGGGAAACGAATGTGGTATTCAAATTCTTCTCTAAAGTGACGAATTGCTGCGGCAACCGGCCAAGAAGCAGCATCACCTAAAGGACAAATGGTATTTCCTTCAATCTTACTTTGAATACTCAAAAGCAATTCAATATCTTCTTCACGACCGTGACCGTTTTCAATTCGGTGTAATACTTTTTCTAACCAACCGGTTCCTTCTCTACAAGGGGTACATTGACCACAACTTTCGTGGTGGTAAAAGCGAGAGAAATTCCAAGTGTTTCGAACAACACAAGCAGTGTCATCATACACAATAAATCCTCCTGAACCCAACATTGATCCAGTTGCAAAACCTCCGTCCGACAAACTTTCGTAAGTCATCAATCGGTCTTCACCATTAGCAGTTTTGTAAATCAGATTAGCTGGTAAAATTGGCACTGAACTTCCTCCTGGAACAAAGGCTTTCAAAGGTCGGTCAGAGCTCATTCCTCCTAAATATTCATCAGAATTCATGAATTCATAGACGCTTAATCCCAATTCAATTTCGTAAACCCCTGGATTTTTAATATTTCCTGAAGCTGAAATTAATTTAGTCCCGGTAGAACGACCTACTCCAATAGCGGCATAATCAGCTCCTGAATTGTTGACAACCCAAGGCACAGCAGCAATAGTTTCCACATTGTTTACAACCGTTGGGTTTGCCCAAAGTCCTGATACCGCAGGGAAAGGCGGCTTAATACGTGGATTACCACGTTTTCCTTCTAATGATTCAATTAATGCGGTCTCTTCACCACAGATGTAAGCACCTGCACCACAATGAACGTAAAGTTCTAAGTCGTAACCTGTATCTAATATATTTTTACCCAACCAACCAGCAGCTTTTGCTTCGGCGATGGCTCTTTCTAAAATTTTATACACCCACATGTACTCTCCACGAATGTATATGTACGAGCGGTTGGCACCCAAGGCATAGCTTGAAGTAATCATTCCTTCAATCAACAAGTGCGGAATGTATTCCATCAAGAAACGGTCTTTGAAAGTTCCCGGTTCTGATTCGTCAGCATTACATACTAAATGTCTTGGTTTTCCTGATTTTTTATCAATAAAACTCCATTTCATTCCTGCAGGGAAACCGGCACCACCACGACCACGTAATCCTGAAGTTTTTACTTCTTCAACTACTTCGTCAGGAGTTAATGTTTTTAGGGCTTTCTCCACTGATGCATACCCACCATTTTGACGGTATACTTCGTAGGTTTTAATCCCTGGAATATTGATTTTGTCTAATAATATTTTTTGTGACATCTTATTTATCGTGTAAGATTATTTTACCCGCTCTTGCCTCTTCAATAATTTGATCGATCTTTTGTTCGTTCAAATGTTCTTTATAGAAATCGCCTAATTGCATCATTGGGGCATACCCACAAGCGCCTAAGCATTCTACACCGCGAACTTCAAAAAGACCGTCAGAAGTGATTTCGCCCACTTTTACGCCTAATTTATTACAAGTGTAATCCATTAGATTTTCAACTCCATTCAAACAACAAGGAGACGTTTGACAAAACTCAAACATGTATTTACCAATAGGCTTTAAGTTGAACATGGTGTAAAAAGTAGCTACTTCGTATACTTCAACAGGTTTAATATGAAGTATTTCGGCTACTTTATCCATTAATTCAATACTCAACCAGTTTTGGTGTGCATCTTGTACTTCGTGCAAAACAGGAATCAAGGCTGATTTTCTGTTCTCTTCAGGATAATGACCAATCAATTCGTTGATGCGATTCATCAACGTTTCGGTCATATTTATTTCTTGTTTGTGTATTGTACGTTCCATAATTTATGCGTCTAATTCTCCGGCAATAACATTTAAACTTGATAAAATTACAATGGCATCCGAAAGCATGGCACCTTTTATCATTTCTGGATAAGCTTGGTAATAGATAAAACAAGGTCTGCGGAAATGCAATCTATAAGGAGTACGACTTCCATCAGTTACTAAATAGAATCCAATTTCTCCATTTCCACCTTCCACAGGATGGTATATTTCAGCTACTGGAACTGGAACTTCACCCATTACAATTTTGAAGTGGTAAATCAAAGATTCCATATTATGGTATACATCCTCTTTTGGAGGCAAGTAGTATTCTGGAACATCAGCGTGGTATGGTCCTTCAGGCAATTTCGCCAAAGCTTGACGAATAATGCTTAAACTTTCCCATACTTCGGCATTACGAACGCAAAAACGATCGTAGGTGTCTCCTGATTTCCCAACCGGAACAATAAAGTCAAAATCTTCGTAAGAACTGTACGGTTGTGCAACGCGAACGTCATAATCAACACCTGCAGCACGCAAGTTAGGTCCAGTAAATCCATAAGCCATAGCTTGTTCAGCTGAAATAGCTCCTACATTTACGGTTCTATCAATAAAAATTCTATTTCTTTCGAATAAGTTTTCAAACTCTTTCCAAGCTACTGGAAACTCTTCTAAAAACACTTCTAATTTACGGAAAGCTTCTGGTGACCAATCTCTTTCGAAACCACCTATTCTTCCCATATTAGTTGTTAAACGAGCACCACAAATTTCTTCGTAGATTTCGTATACTTTTTCTCTGAATTGAAAAACATACAAGAAACCAGTATACGCTCCAGTATCTACACCTAAGATGGAATTACAAATCAAGTGATCTGTAATACGAGCTAATTCCATTACGATAACACGTAAATATTGCGCTCTCTTTGGTACTTCAATATCCAATAGTTTTTCTAATGTCATCCACCATCCCATATTGTTAATAGGAGAGGAGCAATAGTTCATTCTATCAGTAAGTGGTGTAATTTGGTAAAAAGGACGGTTTTCCGCAATTTTTTCAAAAGCTCTGTGGATGTATCCAATAGTAGGTTCAGCTTCTAAAATTTTCTCGCCATCCATTAACAAGATATTTTGAAAAATACCGTGTGTTGCTGGGTGAGTTGGCCCCAAATTCAGAATAGAAAGTTCACTCCCGTCTTCATTTTGGCGCTCTTTGATTATTTTAGCATAACGATGCTCTGGTGGTAATAATAGTTCTGACATTTAATGAATGTGAAAAATTATATGTTGTTGTTTTAGCAATTTGCTGTTGTTCTTCCGAAGAATCTATCGTCTTTGTCTGTTCTTCCGCTGTCTTCCATCGGGAATTCTTTTCGCATTGGAAAAGAAACCATTTCATCCATATTCAAAATACGTTTCAACTGTGGATGACCAATGAAATTGATACCGTAGAAATCGTAAGCTTCTCTTTCCATCCAGTTTGAACTTAAGAAAATAGTTGATATCGTTTTAATTTCAGGATTGTTTCCGCTGATGAACGCTTTGATTTTAATTCTCTTGTTTTCGTACCAATTGTGCATATGGTATACCACTGCAAACTGTCTTGTTTCTTCATTATCTGGATAATGTACTCCACATAAATCAGTCAAGAAGTGAAAACGTAAAACAGGATCGTTTTTTAAAAAAAGGATAACGGCTGTGATTTTGTCAGCGGCTACTTCAAATGAAAAAATATCTTTCTCTTGATTGAATTGAAAAACATCGGAACCAAAAGTGGCTACTAATTTTTCTTGTATTTCGTTTGTTTCTAAAGCCATCTTGTTATTTGATATTATAAGAAGCTAATAATTCTTGGTACTCAGGAGAACTTCTTCTTCTAACCGATTCGTTTTTTACGATTTCTTGTAATTTCATTACACCGTCTACGATTTGTTCTGGTCTTGGAGGACAACCTGGAACGTATACGTCAACAGGAATTACTTTGTCAATTCCTTGCAAAACAGAGTAGGTGTCAAAAACACCTCCTGAAGAAGCGCAAGCTCCTACAGCAATTACCCAACGAGGTTCTGACATTTGTTCGTATACTTGACGCAAGATTGGAGCCATTTTTTTAGAAATAGTTCCCATTACCATTAGCATATCGGCTTGACGAGGAGAGAAACTCACACGCTCAGAACCAAAACGCGCTAAATCGTAATGCGAAGCCATTGTGGCCATAAATTCAATTCCGCAACATGAAGTTGCAAAAGGCAAAGGCCAAAGTGAATTGGCACGAGCCAAACCTACTACATCATTTAGCTTTGTAGCGAAGAAACCTTCTCCTACAACTCCTTCCGGTGGCGCTACCATTGTTGTTTTTGAATCACTCATTTCGAATTCGTAATTTTTGAATTTATAATTTTGAATTAATTATTCCCAGTCTAATGCTTTTTTCTTGATGATATAGAAAAACCCAACCAACAACAAAAGCATGAAGATGACCATCTTGATCATTCCTTCGATTCCTAATTCTCTAAAGTTAATAGCCCAAGGATATAAGAAAATAACCTCTACGTCGAATAAAACGAATAGGATAGCAACCACAAAATATTTAACTGAGAAAGGGATACGTGCGTTACCCACGGATTCAATACCGCACTCGAAGTTTTTATCTTTGGATTGTGAATTTCTTTTCGGACCTAATTTTCCAGAAGCAAAAATGGTTCCTGCTACAAAACCAACAGCTAAAAGTAGCTGCATGAAAATTGGAATATAATTCAATTGTTCTGATTGCATAATAAATTTGATGTTTTTAATGAAAATCAGGCACAAAGATAACTTTCAAGTATTTAAAACACAAGTGTAAAACTGAATTTAATGTTAATATAAAACTAAATTATACCTTATTTTTATTAATTATAAATAAAGAGATAATTTAAAACGTGTTTAATAAATTAAAAAAAACTATAAACAAAAAAAACGTCCCGATATTAATCGGGACGTTTTGACCATTCTCAGGCTAAAAAAATATTTTCTAGCTTAGATAACTGCTACTTGTGCAGCTACTTTTCCTTTTCTTCCTTCTTCTTCTTCGTAGCTCACTCTGTCACCTTCGCGTAATTCTTCCGCTGTGATTCCTGATGCATGAACGAAGATGTCTTTTCCTGTTTCTTCGTCCGTAATGAATCCATAACCTTTTGATTCATTAAAAAATTTAACTGTACCTGTACGCATTGTAATAGTAATAATAATTTATAATAGAACAAATGTAGTATTAAATACAATACGAAATGCGTTTTCGATTTTTATTTTGCAAAAATATTGATTTTCAACGCATTCGGTATATAATAATTGCCGAATTACGCTTTCAAATCCAATTGAATATGTAATTCTTTCAATTGTGCTTCATCAATCGTTGAAGGTGCATCAATCATTACATCGCGACCCGAATTATTTTTTGGGAAGGCAATAAAATCTCGAATCGTTTCTTGCCCACCTAAAATAGCAACTAATCGATCCAATCCAAATGCTAATCCACCATGAGGGGGTGCGCCAAATAGGAAAGCATCCATTAAGAAACCAAATTGTGCTTTTGCTTCTTCGGGAGTGAATCCTAAATATTTAAACATCAATTCTTGTGTAGCTTTATCGTGAATACGAATAGAACCTCCGCCAATTTCGTTTCCGTTCAACACCATATCGTAGGCATTGGCACGAACTTTTCCTGGATCAGTTGCAAGTAAATTAATGTCTTCTGGTTTTGGCGATGTAAACGGATGGTGCATGGCATGGTAACGACCACTTTCCTCATCTAATTCTAATAATGGGAAATCGACTACCCATAAAGGAGCAAATTCGTCTGGTTTTCTCAAACCTAAACGAGTAGCTAATTCCATACGTAATGCCGAAAGTTGTGCCCTAGTTTTATTTGCAGGTCCTGACAAAACAAAAATCATATCGCCTGCTTTTGCTTGTGTCGCTTTTGCCCATTGAGTCAAATCCTCTTGATCGTAAAATTTATCTACTGATGATTTGTAAGTTCCATCTTCATTACATTTTACATACACCATTCCCGAAGCCCCTACTTGTGGACGTTTTACCCAATCAATCAAAGCATCAATCTCTTTTCGAGTGTAATTTCCTGCGCCTGGAACGGCAATTCCTACTACTAATTCAGCGGTATTAAAAACTGGAAAATCTTTATGTTGTGCTACGGTATTTAATTCGCCAAATTCCATTCCGAAACGGATGTCCGGCTTATCATTTCCGTAGGTTTTCATAGCGTAGTCGTAGGTAATTCTTGGGAATTTTGCTACTTCAACGCCTTTAATTTCTTTTAATAAATGACGAGTAAGTCCTTCAAAAACATTCAAAATATCTTCCTGTTCTACAAAGGCCATTTCGCAGTCAATTTGAGTAAACTCAGGTTGTCTGTCGGCACGTAAATCTTCGTCACGGAAACATTTCACAATTTGGAAATACTTATCCATTCCACCCACCATCAATAATTGTTTGAAGGTTTGTGGCGATTGTGGTAAGGCATAAAATTGTCCTTCGTTCATTCGCGAAGGCACCACAAAATCACGAGCTCCCTCAGGAGTTGATTTGATTAAATAAGGCGTTTCCACTTCGCAAAAATCCAAATCAGAAAGGTATTTGCGTACTTCCATGGCTACTTTATGACGGAAAAGCAAACTGTTTTTTACTGGATTTCTTCGAATATCCAAATAACGGTATTTCATTCGAATGTCTTCACCACCATCTGTTTCGTCTTCAATCGTGAAAGGTGGGGTTAAGGCAGCATTCAAGATGGTCATTTCTGAAACCAAAATCTCAATTTCTCCGGTAGTCATTGCAGCATTTTTAGACTCACGCTCAATTACAGTCCCTTTTACTTGAATTACAAATTCACGTCCAAGAGTTTTGGCCAATTCAAAAACCGATTTTTCGGTGCGACTTTCGTCAAAAATCAATTGCGTAATTCCATAACGGTCTCGTAAATCGACCCAATTCATAAATCCTTTATCGCGCGATTTTTGAACCCAACCGGATAGTGTAACTTCTGTATTGATATGTGAGGCGTTCAATTCGCCGCAGTTATGACTTCTGTACATGATTAAAAATATTTGTGTGCAAATTTAGGACTAATTATGAATATATGCAGAATAAAATTGTGGGAATAAAAAAACCTGCAAATTGTACTTTGCAGGTTTTTCATTTTCGCTATTATATTTCTTTATTCTACTATTGTATCTTGATTTCTACGGTCACGTAACCAGTATTTAGTTCGTTTCACTAAATAGAACATTACAGGTACCATTATTAAAGTTAAAACAGTTGCGTAAGTCAATCCGAAGATAATGGTCCAAGCCAAAGGTCCCCAGAACATTACGTTATCTCCACCCATAAAGAAATGTGGGTTGAAATCGGTTACCAAAGTAAAAAAGTCAAAGTTCAATCCGATAGCCAAAGGAATTAATCCTAAGATGGCGGTTAAAGCAGTTAACAGTACTGGACGTAATCTTGATTTACCTGATTCGATAATCACTTCTTTAATTTCTTCTAAACTTAAATCATCGTGGCTTTCTAATTGTTTATCGGCAACTTTTTTGTCCAATAATAAAACGAAGAAATCCATTAATACGATTCCGTTTTTCACTACAACTCCAGCCAATGAGATGATTCCCATCATAGTCATTAGGATTACAAAATCCATATTAGCAATTACATAACCATAGAATACGCCACTAAAGCTTAATAACACGGTAAACATAATTATCATCGTTTTTGAAACTGAATTAAATTGCAACACAATTATAATAGTAATACCCGCTAAGGCTAAAAATAACGCGTACATCAAGAAACTTTGGTTTTTACCTTGTTCTTCTTGAACTCCTGAGAAAGAATAACTTACACTTTTTGGAAGATTATAACTGTTAAGTTCTTCTTTAATTTGTTTCGTTATTTCATCTCCATTATATCCTGTAAGTACATTCGAATAAATGGTCATTATTCGTTTGTAATTCTTTCTTTTAATCTGATTGTACGTATTGGTTTTTTCAGTATTAGAAACAGCAGAAATAGGGACTTGCATAATTTGTCCATTATTTGGGTTTCTGAACGTCATCGATTGGTTGAAAAGGATGTTTTCGTTTTTACGTTGATCGTCTTGCATACGCATCACGATATTGTAATCATCATCTCCTTCTTTATAAGTCGAAATCTCTTGTCCATACACCGAGCGTCTTAGGTTGAAACCTAATTGTCCAGTAGAAATACCCATACTTCCTGCATTGGCACGATCTACTTTTACTTCTAATTCTGGGCTTTCTTTGTTGATGTCGATACTTAATTTTTCGATACCAGGAATGTTCTTAGAATCGATAAAAGCAATCATTCTATCGGCTTCTTTCAACATTTGTTCGTAATCGGCACCGGTTAATTGAATACTAATTGGATACCCTGCAGGCGGACCATTAGCATCTTTTTCAACGGTTACAGTAGCGCCAGCAATTCCAGTTACTTTAGCTCTAATTTCTTCTAAAATCACCGAAGTGTTGATGCCTTTTCTGAATTTAAATTCGGAGAAACTCACTGTCACTTTTCCTTTGAATGGCGTTTCAGAGGCTGAACCAGCATCTACATTTGGATTTCCAGCACCAACCCCTACTTGCGAAATAATTGATTCCGCCATAAAGTTTTGGTTCGTACCAGGTTCAACATATTTCTCTAATATCTGGATGATTTGTTTCTCCACAAATAAAGTAGCTTTATTCGTCTTTTCGATTGAAGTTCCTTGAGGATATTCAATGTAAGTAATCACTTGATTTGGAATATTGTCAGGAAAGAACAATACTTTTCTTGGGAAAATTCCTAAAAGCACAAATGAAAAAATTAATAAGACAATAATTCCGCCGAAGGCTTTCCAAGCGACTTTTCCAGATAAAATTTTTGCCAAGAAGATTTTGTATTTTTCTTCCATTTTTGGGAAAAAGCTGTACTGAAAATCTTGGGTCCATTGGAAAATTTTCCAATAATACAACCACATCAATCCTACCGAAATTAGCAATAAATGTCCTAGACCTCTTAATAGTTTGCTGTCATATATATTTCCAGGAACGGCAAATAGAATTCCTAAAGCAATGAATAGTATGGTGTAAAAACGCAAGCTTTTTTTCTTGATGTTTTTATCTTCTAACGCCATAGACCCTCCCGTCATAGCAGCGTTGATTACCATTGCTACAAATAAAGATCCTGTTAAAGTTACTGTCAATGTTATTGGGAAATATTTCATAAACTTACCCATTGTCCCTGGCCAAAGGGCAAAAGGTAAAAAGGCCATCAATGTGGTAGCTGTTGACGAAATTACCGGCCAAGCAATTTCTCCAATTCCTACTTTAGAAGCCTGAATTCGAGTCATTCCTTTTTGCATATTGGCATACACATTATCTACAACCACAATACCGTCATCCACTAACATTCCTAATCCCATTACTAAGCCAAAAAGCACCATAGTGTTTAGGGTTAAACCAAACATAGACAAAATGGCAAAAGCAATCATCATAGATAATGGAATGGCAGCACCAACAAATAAAGAGTTACGTAATCCCATAGTAAACATCAACACAATCATTACGAGAATGATTCCAAAAATGATATGGTTTGACAATTCATCTACTTGGTGTTCTACTCGAGACGATTGGTCGCTAGTTAATTCTACTTTTAAGTTTTTAGGCAAATAAGTTTCTTGTGCCAAAGCTACTTTTTCTTTTACCTGATCAATAGCTGAAATCATGTTTTGATTGGAACGTTTTTTAACGTTCAACATCACTACTTCCGTTCCTTTTTCACGAGCGTAGGTTGTTTTTTCTTTTTCTTTGAAATTAATTTTTGCAATATCCTTAAGATAAACAGTTCCGCCGAAGGATTTTACAATGATGTTTTCTAACTCTTTTGGGTTTTTAAATTCTCCTACAATTCGAATGTTATTACGTGATCCTTGCGAAGTTAAATTTCCACCCGAAAGTGTCATATTTTCATATTTCACTGCGTTTTGAATATCGTCAAAAGTAACTTGAGCGGCAGTCATTTTAAAGATATCCACGGCGATTTCTACTTCTTTATCGTCAACACCTAAAATGTCTACTTTTTTGATTTCTGAAATTTCTTCGATATCATCCTGTAATAATTCACCATATTTTTTTAACTGTTGCGTGGTGTAATTACCCTGCAAATTGATGTTCAAAATAGGCACTTCCTCAGAAATGTTTAATTCAAAAACATTAGGCTCCACCTTGCTACCATTGTCCATATTTGGCCAATCGGTATCTGCTTTGGCATTATCTACTTTGTCTTTAATTTTTTGTTTGGCTTGTTCTACCGAAACATCATCAGAAAACTCAGCGATAATCATTCCGTAATCTTGAAATGAACTGGAAGTGACTTTATCAACTCCACTGATGTTTTTGATTTGTTTTTCAAGCGGTTTAATCACCAATTTCTCTACATCCTCAGCTGAGTTTCCTGGAAAAACGGATGAGATGTAAATTTTGTTTTCGATGATTTCAGGAAAATCTTCTCGAGGCATGTTAATGTATGCGGTCAAACCTGCAATGACAATTATAAAAGTCAAGATATAGACCGTGACACGATTGTCAACTGCCCAACTTGAAATGCCGAATTCTTTATTTTGATGACTCATAATTTAGGTTATTAGTTTATTTGATTATAAGGTTTATAAGCAAATTATTTAGGTAATTGCGACTTATATAATCCATTAATTAGTACAGTTACCTCTGTTATTTTTTCTCTAATTTCAATATATTTTTGTTCTTCTATGTACTCAAAATCAAATGATAAAATCAATTGGTTTAACAATTCTAAAGCTGATCCATATGCAATTTCAGTAAACCTTGCTTTGTCTTTCATAGAATTTCTTCCAGAACCTTCTGCCAAATTTGAAGCAACTGAAACGGAACATCTTCTCATTTGACTCGTTATGCCAAAAAGCTCGTCTTTTGGGAAAAGCTTTGTGATTTTATAAATTTCCAAAGCTAATTCTCTAGCTTTTTGCCAAGCAATAAGTTTTTCAAAACTAAATATTTTCATTTGGGGGCTTTTAAACTTTTAAACAATTGAACTTTTAAACTAAAAGTTCAATTTCATTCCTTCAGAAATAGTATTTACTCCCTCGATTACAATGATATCGTTAGCGGATAAACCGCTTATTATTTCAGTTACATTATCAGATGACTTTCCTGTAGTTACCATTGCTTTTTTAGCAGTTGCGGTTTTACCATTACTATTAGATGCTACGAAAACAAATTGATTTCCTTTTCCATCTTCTTGAATAACATTTGATGGCACTACAATTGCATTTTTAACTGTGTAATCAATTACTTTTAGTTTCGCTACTTGGTTTGGGCGCAATAGATTTTCTGGGTTTGGGATACTCACTTCAATTCCGAAACTTCTGTTGTTTGGGTTGATGAAATTTCCTATTTGACGTACTTTTCCTTTGTAATTTTTATTTAATGAAGTTAAGAAAACATCCACTTGAGTACCTACTTTTAGTTTGCCAATGTAGCTTTCTGGAACCGAAGTAGAAACATACATATTATTCAAGTTCACAATTCGCATTAAGCCTTGAGGACTTGCCGAAACAACTTGTCCTTTTTCAACAAAAACTTCATCAATTGTTCCTGAAAAAGGCGCGCGAATTTCTGTTTTAGACAACATTGCTTTAGCTTGAGCCACAGAACGTTGTAAACTTAACATTTGCGTTTGCGCTTGTAAATACTGAATTTCAGAACCGATTTTTTGACTCCAAAGATTTTTTTGTCTTTCAAAGGTAGTTTTAGCCAATTGGTATTGTGTTTCTAAACTAGCAACTTGTTGGCTAGACCCACCATCATCCACACGTGCTAAAAGTTGTCCTTTGCTAACACGTTGTCCTGCTTTTACATTGAGTGCTATTAAAGTTCCAGGCATTTCAGGTTGAATCAAAATATTCTCTTTAGTGTTCACACTACCTTGAATGTCCAAATAGTGATTGAACACAGTATCTTTCAATGTTAATACAGAAACTAAAGCTTCTTCTTTTCTTACATTTAGTGTAGCGAGTGCAGCATCAATTTTAGCTAAATCTGCTTGAATTACTACTTTTCTAGCTTGTAATTCTTTATTGTTTTTTGCAGCAATCAGTTGGTCAACAGTTTGATCATTTTGTTTATCACCACAAGAGACTATAAGCGATGTGGCTACCAGTAGAGGGAATATTAATTTTGTCATTGGTGTTCTATTATATTTCATATTGTTAAGATTTAGTTCTTGGTTATAATTTTTTCGAGACTTGCTTTTTTGTTGATTACGTCAAGCATAGCTTGTAAATAATTTTGTTGTGTAGCATATAATTGGCGCTGTGCTTCGCTCAAATCAAAGCTAGAAGACAAACCTTCTTTTAATTTGATTTGTTGTTTATTTTCAATTCGTTCAGCAAGAGTCAAGCTGCTTTTAGTAGTGTTCAATTGTTCTAAACTGTATTCGTAATCGCTTTTTGCTTTCTCAAATTGCAGTTTTAAACTTTGCTCTACTTGTGTCATTTGTGTTTTGGCTTGTTCTAAGGCAATTTTGGCTTGTTGTGTTCGAGCGCTTCTACCTAAACTACTAAAGATAGGGACGTTTAAACTTAATCCTACATTAGAAAAATTAAGCCATCGCTGATTGTTAGTGAAAAATTGAAATTGGTTTCCGAAGGCATTGTATCCAAAATTATAAGCAGCAGCTAGAGAAGGGAGTGCGTTACTTTTTTCTAACAAAAGCAATAGTTTTTTACTTTGAACAAGATTCTCCTGAATTTTGAAATCAATCGAATTTTCAACTTGAAATGGAGTAGTGCTTAATTCAAAATTGATATTGTTTAAGGCAAGACTATTTAGATTTTCAGTTAGAATCAATTCTTTTTCTATAGTAATTCCAAGAATTAATTTCAACATATTGGTAGCAATAACCTTTTGTCTTTTGATGTTTTCTTGCGCACTTTTGATTGTAGTTAATGTAATCTGAAGTTGTTCTACATTTTCTTCTTCGATCAAACCATTTTTGAAAATTTGACTAGTCTCATTTAATGTTTTCTCCAAATTGGTTTTATTTTTTTCTAAAATAGCAATGCTTTCATTAGCCAATAAAACATTTCCATAAGCATTAACTACCATTTCGCGAATCTCTTGGTTGGTTTTGATTTTGGCATTTTCTGAGATTTGCAAATACACTTTAGCCGACTGAAGCCCTACAATATAGGAACCATTAAAAATTAATTGGCTAACTGTTGCGTTTCCAATCATATTGTGTCGGGTTCCAAAAGCTACTTCTGCAAACTCTCCTGGTTGTCCTCCAAAAAATTCAGCAGGTATTAAAGATCGTTGTAATTCAATGTTATTTTGGTATCCAAGTGACGCATTTATTTGAGGAAGCCCTATGGTAGTGGTTTCCCATTTTTTCTTTTTTGCGGCATCAATGTCACGCGCAGCATTGATAGCGTTGTAATTGTTTTTTAGTGCATGCTCTATAGCTTCGTTTAAGCTAAAAGAATAGGATTCTTTTGTGAGATTAGTTTGTGCATGAATCACAAAGCTAATAGTTAAAAGGACAATTAATTGAATTTTCTTCATTGTATGATTAAGATTGATTTGAATTTAAATAGTTGTTTAATTCTGAAATTCCTTTTGTAGTAGCCATAGCTCTGATATGGTATTCTAAAGCTTCTAGTTCCAATTTTTTAGCTTCTTTTTCGGAGCTAATATTTTCATTAATGGTGAAAATAAGTGCATAATAAAAATAAACATAAGATTCTACATTAATATTATTTCGATATAGCCCTTCACTTATTCCTTTTTCAATGTTTTGTTTGAATAATGAATTACATTCTAACTGCAATTTTTCAGTCAATTTTTCATGAATTTCAGGATAATGTTTTTTAAGTTGATAGGATGGAGATGTTTCTATAGAGACAAACATTTCTTTAATCATCTTAACGATTTCAAAATTTTCTTGTATGGCATTATAATTTTTAGCTACTATTTCATTTATAGTGGAATAAATGGTATTAGTCATAATGTAGGTAGACTCAGCAACTAGTATTTCTTTATTGCAAAAATATTTATAGATTGTTTTTTTTGAAATACACATTTCATTAGCAATGTCGTCCATAGTAACGCTTTTGAAACCAAGTTTCAAAAAGAGTTGGGTCGCTTTTGCAATAATTTTTTCTTTCATGTTTATTTTAGGAGGTGCAAATATAAGGCGGAAACTTGGAATACCAAAAAAGTTTCCATTGTTTTTTCTGATAGTGTGATTGAGAAGTTGTATTTGTAAAATCTCGGGCTTTTTTGGCAGTAATTATTCCGATTCTAATTGTATCTTTGGAGCTTTGTTAACCAGAATAAAAGTAGCTATGCATTCTATTCAACAGTATCAAGAATTTGTTTTGGAGTTTCTAAATGCACAACAGCAGGAGCGGGAACCTAAAAATTTGTATGAGCCTATTCAATACATTTTAGGACTTGGCGGCAAAAAAATGCGTCCAGTACTTACTTTAATGAGTGCTGAAATTTTTGATGCTGATTATGTAAAAGCACTACCAGCAGCTTTAGCAGTTGAGGTTTTCCATAATTTTTCTTTAGTTCACGATGATATTATGGACGACGCTCCTTTGCGAAGAGGGAACATAACAGTACATGAAAAATGGAATATCAATACTGGAATTCTTTCTGGGGATGCGATGTTAATTTTGGCCTACCAATATTTTGAGCAGTACGAACCATTTATTTTTAGAGAATTAGCCAAGTTGTTTAGTAAAACAGCATTGGAAGTTTGCGAAGGGCAGCAATGGGATGTTGATTTTGAAACTCGTTCAGATGTTACCATTCCAGAGTATTTAAAAATGATCGAATACAAAACCGCAGTTCTAGTGGCGGCAGCTATGAAAATGGGTGCTATTGTAGCAGAAACTTCGGCTGAAAATGGCGATTTAATTTATGATTTCGGACTGAACTTAGGTTTGGCTTTCCAATTACAAGATGATTATTTAGATGCTTTTGGTAATCCTGCTACTTTCGGAAAACAAATTGGTGGAGATATTATTGAGAATAAAAAAACCTATTTGTATTTAAAAGCAATTGAGTTTGCTTCTGCCGAAGAGAAAGCTAAATTATTACAATTGTTTTCGGTATCACTAGAAGAAAATGCCACTAAAATAGAGGAAGTTAAAACTATTTTTAATGCTACTGGCGCTACTAAGGCTACACAACAAGCTATACAAGATTATACATTAATGGCTTTTGCAACCTTAGATAAAATGAATGTTAGCTCAGAAAAGAAATCGATGTTGAGGTCTTTTGGGGAGAATTTAATGAATCGCAATGTCTAGTTCTTTCGTCGCCCCATTAAATACGGATGTATTGCTTACCGAAGCTAGTAACGAAAATTTGTACTTCAACTTAATTGAGCAAATTAATAAAGATTTCAATTTAGCCAACGAATCCATTGATTTACCTCAGGACATTCAACCCGAAGAATTAAAGTCGGCTTTACACGAAAAAATCTATCGATTGATTCAGTATAAGTTCGCCGAATACTTGAACTTACTTTACATTGTTGATGTTCCAGAAGATCAAGTAAAGAAATTAGATGGATCTGATATTGCAGAATTATCCAAACAGGTTGCTTTTTTAGTCTTAAAACGAGAATGGATGAAAGTCTGGTTTCGAAATAAATACTAAGTTATTCTAATTCTGATTTTAAGATTGTTTTGTTCCACAATTCAGCGCCGTCTTTATCAAATAAACTCATTTTCATTTGGCGGGTTTCTTTTTCGCCAGAAAAAGACAAAGTCCCAAAAACATGTTGCGCAAATAAGCTGCCAGGCACTCTATTAGTGTTAGGTTCTTTAGTTATTCTTTCAACGTTTCCATGCCCAGAGGTTAAAGGTGAAACAGTCCAATCGTACAATGGATAGGTGTTAGGTCTTTTTAAGGTGGACAATTCTGTAAAATGCCTGTCTCCAGAAATAAATACAACTCCTTTTATTTGGTTCGCCAAAATCTCGCTTAACAAAAAGTCTTTTTCAGATTTGTAGTTTTCATAGTTTTCAAAAACAGCTTCGGTATTTAAAACTTGTCCGCCAATAACTATAATTTTAAAACTCGCTTTTGAATAGGTTAAGGCGTCAATTAGCCATTGGATTTGTGCTGATCCAAGCATAGTTTTTTCTCCAGTTTGACGTTTGTTTGGCGATTTGAAAAAACGATTATCTAACAAAAAAAGTTCGGCATCACTCCAATTATAGCTGGAGAAAATGCCTTCTTTTTGCTCGGCATCCATCCCGTAAGATTTATTGGCCCAAAAATCTTTGAATGCTTGTTGGGTAGTGTATTTGTTGTAAAAACTACGATCACTATCATCTGGTCCAAAATCGTGGTCGTCCCAAATGGCTATATTTTGTGTGCTTGCAAGCAAAGGTTGCATTTCTTTTAATGCTCTTGAATGTGTGTAACGGTGATAAATTCCGGATTTACTATCCCAGTCCGCTTCTCGTAAATACACATTGTCTCCTCCCCATAGCATTATGTCTGGATTTATTTTAGCAATGCTTTCAAAAATCGAATAGTTAGAACCATAAGGTTTTCCTGGTCTATCTAATGCTTCTTCACTAATATAAGAGCAACTTCCTAAAGCAATCGTAAAATCAGGCGCTTTTTCCCGCCATTGCCATAATTTTTTTGATGAAAATGAAGTGTCATAAGGCAACGCGATTTTTTGATTATTAATCAATAAATCGTAATGGTATTCTTTGCCTTGTTGCAATTGCGTTAGTACAATATGATTGGTAAAATAATTATTCTCTGATGATTTATACGTCTTCGAAGAAAAAACTTCTGCCGGTTTGTCTTTTGCATAATAATCTACACGAACAGAAGCTTCTTTTGTAGTTTGCGCCCAAATAACGGCTTCAGTCATTTCACAATAACCTACCATAGGACCGGACTGCAAAAGTGTTTTTTGAGAATATCCAAAGAAAGAGCAGCTAATTAAAAGGGAAAGAAAGATATTTTTCATAATGTATTTATTGAGTGCTAAAGTAGTATTTACGGGATAAAAAAAGGTAATTAATTTAAAAATAAAAACGAATAAATGGCATAAGCGCATCGCTGTATGTACTTTCATTTTTGTCAAATAATAAGTTGTATCGAGCTCCAAGGGTTACATTTCCATTGCGATATCCAGCTCCAACATACAGACCAGTATTCCAATATTTTCTTGACACTTGATTTGAAATAAATGATGATGTTGTATTGACTCTAATTTGTTCCAGCTCAAGAGAAAGTTGAATTTTTTCAATTGGATTAAATAAACTAATTGCACTCACGCCATAAATAGAAGAACTGTATTGATTCTTTAGTCGGGTATAACTTCCAATTAGCCCAGAACCAACACTTATATAACGGTTTAAAGGATAAATTGCGCTTGGAGCAATAGCTATTTCCGTGTAACCTGATCCTAAATTCAATCCAAAACCACCGCCAAACTGGACTTTTTCCCAGAACATAGTAGGAGTTTTATTCGCAATCGTTTGCGAGTAGCCATTATCAAATCCGATTAAAACAAACAAAATTACAATTGAATTTAATTTGATAACCTGGTTAAAATTAATTTTGCGCATAATTTTTTTCGGTATTTTTAACAAAATTTAACGTAAAAGTAGATAAATAATAGGATTAAATAGATTGGTTTATTGTACTTTTGTCAACAAATTAAACAAAAAGCATATTAATCAATAATTATGGATAGGTTTTCCTTTTTAAACGCAGCTCATACCGAATTTTTCGCTCAATTATACGACCAATATTTAGATAACCCTGATAGTGTTGAACCAAGTTGGAGAAGTTTTTTCCAAGGTTTTGATTTTGGAATGGCAACCTATAATGAGGAAAATGTCATTGATCAAATGACTTCTTTCGCTTCTAATTCTGTTTCTAATGGAACCGTTTCTGAGAAAGTACTGAAAGAATTCAACGTAATTAAATTAATTGACGGATATCGAACTCGTGGGCATTTGTTTACTAAAACAAATCCTGTTCGTGATAGAAGAACCTATTCTCCTAATTTAGATATTGAAAATTTTGGATTGGTTGCAGCCGATTTAGAAACGGTGTTTGATGCAGCTAAAATTTTAGGAAAACAACCTACTTCGCTTAAAGAAATTATTCGTCATCTCCAAAATATTTATTGTCAATCTATTGGTGTGGAATACATGTACATTCGTAAACCAGAAGTAGTACAATGGATTCAAGATCGATTGAATGTCAATGAAAACTTACCCAATTTTAATGTTGAACAAAAGAAAAATATTCTAGATAAACTTAATGAAGCAGTTTCTTTTGAAAACTTTTTACATACTAAATATGTAGGTCAAAAACGTTTCTCGTTAGAAGGAGGAGAAAGTATAATTCCAGCTTTAGATGCTTTAATTGAAGCTGCTGCCGAAAAAGGAGTAGAGCAATTTGTAATGGGTATGGCACACCGTGGAAGGTTAAATATCTTAGCCAATATCTTTGGCAAAGCCACTCAAGACATCTTCTCTGAATTTGACGGAAAAGATTACGATCAAGAATATTTTGACGGTGACGTTAAATACCATTTAGGATTAACTTCTGAAAGGAAAACGAAATCAGGCAAATCAATCAATATTAATTTAGCGCCAAACCCGTCTCACTTAGAGACTGTTGGAGCGGTTATTGAAGGGATTACACGTGCCAAACAAGATAAATATTTCCCCGACGATTTCTCAAAAGTATTGCCAATTGCCGTTCACGGAGATGCTGCAGTAGCAGGACAAGGAATTGTGTACGAAATTATTCAAATGGCACAACTAGACGGTTACAAAACAGGGGGTACTATTCATTTAGTGATAAATAACCAAGTTGGTTTTACCACCAATTACCAAGATGCACGTTCATCGACTTATTGTACGGATGTGGCTAAAGTTACTCTGTCGCCAGTTTTGCACGTAAATGCAGATGATACAGAGGCGGTTGTTCACGCCATGTTATTTGCGTTAGATTATAGAATGACTTTTGGAGGAGATGTATTCATCGACCTATTAGGATATAGAAAATACGGGCATAACGAAGGCGATGAGCCTCGTTTTACCCAACCCGTTTTATACAAAATTATTGCGCGTCATAAAAACCCAAGAGATATTTATGCTGAAAAATTGATTGTTGATGGCATTATTGACCAAGCGTATGTAAATAAAATCGAAAGTGATTATAAAGCGAAATTAGACGAAAATTTACAAGAATCGCGCAAAAGAGATTTGACGATTATTAAGCCATTCATGCAAGATGAGTGGCAAGGATTTGTTCAAGTGTCTGACGATGTTATGCTTCAAAAAGTAGATACTACTTATGATAAGAAAAAATTAGACGGTATTTTAGAAACAATTTCCACATTACCATCGGATAAAAAATTCATCAACAAAATTTCTAAGATTGTAACCGATAGAAAAACAATGTACGACAACAATCAAATCGATTGGGGTACTGCCGAAGCTTTGGCTTATGGTTCGTTGTTACAAGAAGGATACGATGTTCGTTTGTCAGGGCAAGACGTAGAAAGAGGAACGTTCTCTCACCGTCATGCTGTGGTAAAAGTAGAAGATAGCGAAGAAGAAGTAGTTCTTTTAAATTCAGTGAAAGATAAAAAAGGACAGTTCAATGCCTTTAACTCGTTCCTTTCAGAATATGGTGTTTTAGGTTTTGATTATGGTTATGCTTTGGCTAATCCAAATGCCTTAACGATTTGGGAAGCACAATTTGGAGATTTCTCTAATGGATGCCAAATCATGATTGACCAATACATTTCTTGTGGAGAAGATAAATGGAACAACCAAAATGGTATCGTACTATTATTGCCACACGGTTACGAAGGACAAGGTGCTGAGCACTCTTCGGCAAGAATGGAACGTTATTTACAACTTTGTGCTCGTCATAATATGTATGTAGCTGATTGTACTACACCAGCCAACTTCTTCCACTTGATGAGAAGACAAATGAAAACGAAATTCCGTAAACCTTTGGTAGTTTTTTCACCTAAGAGTTTATTGCGTCATCCATTGTGTATTTCTACTCAAGAGGAATTAGCAAACGGAAGTTTCCAAGAGACAATTGACGATAATTCAGTAGATAAATCAAAAGTAAAAACAGTAGTTTTCTGTACAGGTAAATTTTACTATGATATATTAGCTGAAAGAGAAAAACTAGAACGAAATGATGTAGCTTTGGTTCGAATAGAGCAATTATTTCCATTGCCAACAGAACAATTGAAAGCGATTATTGCTAGCTATCCAAATGCAGATGATTACGTTTGGGCACAAGAAGAACCAAAAAACATGGGAGCATACAGTTATATGTTAGTGAATTTTGATTTGGTTCCTTGGCGTTTAGCCTCATTGAAAAATTATGCAGCACCGGCTTCAGGAAGTCATACTAGAGATAGAAGACGTCATGCTGATGCCATTAGAATGGTTTTTGACAAGAATTTATTTAGATAAAATGCCAACTGTTTATTACATAAACGGATTTAGATTTTTCTTTTATAGTAATGAACATTTGCCAAAACACATTCATATTGAAAATAGAGATAAAACAGCAAAGTTTTATCTTAAAATGCTGAATTAGTAAAGTCTTTTGGATTTAATCCAAATGAATTAAAGCAAATACGTATTTTAGTCGAAGAAAATCAAGAACTATTAATTCAAAAATGGGATGAGTATTTTAACAATTAACAAGTCAAAAAACGCAGTTGATATAGCTTTTGAAGATTCAAAAATGATTGTTTTTTTAGAAGACGGAAGAGAATTGTCAATACCTCTTGAATGGTTTCCAAGATTAAGAAAAGCTACTTCTGAACAATTAAGTAAATGGAGGCTTATTGGAAAAGGAGAAGGAATTCATTGGTCGGAAATTGATGAAGACATTTCAGTAGAAAATTTATTAGAATAATATTAGAACAATAACAATATAAAGTTACAAACGATGATTTTAGAAATGAAAGTCCCTTCACCTGGGGAATCAATCAAAGAAGTAGAAATCGCAACTTGGTTAGTAAAAGATGGCGATTATGTAGAAAAAGACCAAGCCATTGCTGAAGTAGATTCAGACAAAGCAACTTTAGAATTGCCAGCAGAAGCTAGTGGTGTCATTACACTTAAAGCGGAAGAAGGTGATGCAGTTGCTGTAGGTGCGGTAGTTTGTTTGATTGATACGGCTGCAGCAAAACCATCTGGTTCAGCTCCAGCTCCAGTTACAGAAGCTCCAAAGGCTGAAGAAAAGAAAGTAGAAGCTCCAAAAGCAGCTCCAGCTCCAGTAGCAACCTATGCTGCTCAAGCGCCTTCGCCAGCGGCACGTAAAATATTAGACGAAAAAAACATCCAACCTTCAGACATTGTTGGAACAGGAAAAGATGGACGTATCACTAAAGAAGATGCTGTGAACGCAGTACCTTCAATGGGAACTCCAACAGGAGGTTCTCGTGGTACTGAAAGAATTAAATTATCGATGTTGCGTCGTAAAGTAGCGGAACGTTTAGTAGCTGCTAAAAATGACACGGCTATGTTGACTACTTTCAATGAAGTGAACATGACACCAATAAATAATTTGCGTAACGAATACAAAGATGAATTCAAAGCAAAACACGCTGGTGTTGGTTTAGGATATATGTCTTTCTTTACAAAAGCAGTTACAAGAGCGTTACAATTGTATCCAGATGTAAACTCTATGATGGATGGAGATTATAAAGTGGCTTATGATTTCTGTGATATTTCTATCGCAGTTTCAGGACCAAAAGGATTAATGGTACCGGTAGTTCGTAATGCAGAAAACTTGACTTTCCGTGGAGTAGAAGCTGAAATCAAACGTTTGGCAATCAAAGCTCGTGACGGACAAATTACAGTTGACGATATGACAGGAGGAACATTCACTATTACTAATGGAGGTGTTTTTGGAAGTATGTTGTCTACGCCAATTATCAACCCACCACAATCAGGAATTTTAGGAATGCACAACATTATTGAGCGTCCAATTGCTGTAAATGGTAAAGTAGAGATTCACCCAATGATGTATGTGGCACTTTCATATGACCACAGAATTATTGATGGTCGTGAGTCTGTTGGATTCTTAGTAGCAGTAAAAGAAGCGCTTGAAAATCCAGTAGAATTGCTTTGCGATAACAATCCTAAAAAAGCATTCGAATTGTAAGACTTCGACAAGATCAGTCTAAATAATTGTCATTCTGAACTTGTTTCAGAATCTAAATCCTAAACTCTCTAAAGAGTTTAGGATTTTTCGTTTATTTGCCAAACCTAAAAATCAAACTATGTCATTCAATAAAAAGTCGGCCGCAATAGAGTTTATCTTCATTACCATGTTAATCGATATTACGGGTTGGGGAATCATTATCCCAGTTATCCCTAAATTGATCAAAGAATTGATTCATGGTGATATTAGTGAAGCAGCCAAAATTGGAGGTTGGTTGACATTTGCTTATGCGATAACTCAGTTTTTGTTTGCGCCATTAGTAGGTAATTTGAGTGATAAATTTGGGCGAAGACCTATCATTTTGATTTCGCTGTTTGCGTTTTCATTGGATTATTTGTTATTGGCTTTTGCGCCAACAATTGAATGGTTATTTGTAGGGCGAATTATTGCCGGACTAACAGGAGCAAGTATTTCAACTGCAACTGCTTATATTGCCGATGTGAGCACACCTGAAAACAGAGCTAAAAACTTTGGGATGATAGGTGCGGCATTTGGATTGGGATTTATTATTGGACCTGTTATTGGGGGTTTGTTAGGACAATTTGGCGCCAGGGTTCCGTTTTATGCTGCAGCAGGTCTTTGTTTATTAAACTTTTTGTACGGTTACTTTATTTTACCTGAATCATTGGCTAAAGAAAATAGAAGAGAATTTGATATCAAAAGAGCCAATCCTATTGGTGCTTTATTGCATTTAAAAAAATACCCTAAGTTAATTGGTTTAGTAATAGCTACTTTCTTATTGTATGTAGCGTCTCACGCAGTGCATAGTAATTGGAGTTTCTTTACCATGTACCAATTCAATTGGGACGAAAAAATGGTAGGAATATCGTTAGGTGTAATTGGACTGTTAGTAGGGCTAGTTCAAGGTGGTCTGATACGCTGGATTAATCCAAAATTAGGAAATGAAAAGAGTATTTATGTAGGGATGGCTTTATATACTATAGGTATGTTTTTATTTGCCACTGCTACAGAAAGCTGGATGATGTTTGTCTTTTTAATTCCGTATTGTTTAGGAGGAATTGCTGGGCCTGCTATGCAAGCCGTTATTTCAGAACAAGTTCCTGCTAATGAGCAAGGCGAAATCCAAGGAACAATGTCGAGTTTGATGAGTGCTTCGGCAATTATTGGCCCCCCAATGATGTCTACTGTTTTTTATTTCTTCACTCATAATGAAGCTCCATTTAAATTTCCTGGAGCGCCATTTGTTTTAGCAAGTATTTTGATGTTATTGAGTACAATTATTGCCTATTTATCTTTTAAAAAGCGCGTCTAAATTTTATAAATTCCAATTCATGATTATTACCGATACGCATACGCATTTGTGTTCAGAAGAATTTGACCAAGACAGAACTGAGATGATTCAGCGAGCAATTGCTGTTGGAGTTTCTCGTTTTTTTATACCGTCAATTGATAGTTCTGGAACGCAAAAAATGTATGATTTGGAAGCGCAATTTCCAGACAATGTGCGTCTGATGATTGGTTTGCATCCTTGTTATGTAAAAGATAATTATTTGGACGAATTGGCTCATGTAGAAGCACAATTAGCCCTTCATAAATTCTATGCTATTGGCGAAATTGGGATTGACTTGTACTGGGACAAAACAACTTTAGCTATTCAAAAAACCGCTTTTCAACGCCAAATCCAATTGGCAAAACAACATAAATTAGCCATTAATATTCATTGTAGAGATGCTTTTGACGAAGTTTTCGAAGTGTTGGAATTAGAGAAATCTCCTGAATTATTTGGAATTTTTCATTGTTTCTCGGGCGATTTGGAACAAGCCAAAAGAGCCATTTCGTTTGGATTAAAATTAGGAATTGGAGGCGTTGCGACATTCAAAAATGGTAAAATTGATCAGTTTTTAAATCAAATCGAATTAGAACACATAGTACTTGAAACGGATTCACCTTATTTAGCTCCTGTACCGCATCGAGGCAAACGAAATGAAAGTAGTTATGCTGTTTTGGTCGCTCAAAAATTAGCAGAATTATACAACATGCCGTTATCAGAAATTGCACGTATCACGACTGAAAATTCCAAAGCTATTTTTGGGATTTAACTCAGAATCAGACTTAGTTTGATATTTTTTTTGTTCTTTTGTTCTCAATAAAATGATTTCAAAATGCAAAAGTTTGACGCAATACGCCCTTTTTATGAAACTGAAGTAAATGAGGCATTACAAAGTGTAATTCCCCATCCGATGATGAAGGCGTTGATGAATTTTACTTTCCCTGATGTGGAGGATGAGGTATGGAAAGAGCAATTGAAAAAAACCCATTCCATACGAGATTTTCAGTGTAATTTTATTTATCAAACAGTTCAAAAAATTCTTGAAAATAGTTCTGACGGACTTACTACTTCTGGATTTGAGCATTTAGAAAAAAACAATTCCTATTTGTTTATTTCGAATCATCGAGACATTCTTTTAGATACTACACTGTTAAACGCCTCTTTGTTTCAAAATGGACATTTGATGACGGCCTCAGCCATTGGAGATAATTTAGTTAAGAAATCATTTATCAAAACGTTGGCGCGATTGAATCGCAACTTTTTAGTTTTAAGAGGTTTGTCGCCAAGAGAGATGTTGCAGAGTTCTAAATTATTGTCAGAATACATGGGTCAGTTGTTATTGCACGAAAATCGTTCGGTTTGGATTGCGCAGCGAGAAGGTCGAACAAAAGATGGAAATGACGAAACCAACCCAGGAGTTTTAAAAATGATTGGAATGGCATCAGACGAAGCCGATGTAATGCAGTACTTCAAAAAAATTAAAATTGTTCCTGTTTCTATTTCTTACGAATACGACCCAACAGACGTTTTAAAAATGCCTCAACTTTTGGCGGAAGCCAATAATGAAGTCTATGTGAAATCTAAAAACGAAGATTTTAATACAATTATGAGTGGTGTTATGGGCCAAAAGAAGCATATTCATTTGCATATTGGAAAAGTATTGGATACTGAAATTGACCGAATTGTAGCTGAAAATGATTCGTCAAACAAACAAATTCAGGCACTAGCACAAGAAATTGATGATGCTATTTTGAGTAATTATAAGTTGTGGCCCACTAATTTTATTGCTTACGATATTGTCAATAAATCAAATGCCTTTTCTCATTTGTACACGGAATCTGAGAAATCTCTTTTTGAGCGCCGTTTAGAAATGCGAATTGGAACCGACAATCAAGTTGCAATAGATGGATTTTTAGCAATGTATGCGAATCCGGTTGTTAATAAATTAAAATATACCAATGCTTTCTAAAGCAAAAATACTATTGATTTATACCGGAGGGACTATCGGTATGAAAAAGGACTTTGTAACAGGTTCTTTAAAAGCGTTCAATTTTAGTAAATTGTTGCAACGCATTCCTGAGCTTAAATTATTAGACTGCGAAATCGAAACTATTTCTTTTGAAAATCCAATTGATTCTTCCAATATGAATCCGGAGAAATGGGTGAAACTCGCTACTATTATAGAAGAAAATTATAATTCATTTGATGGGTTTGTAGTGCTACACGGATCAGATACGATGTCTTATAGCGCCTCGGCTTTAAGTTTTATGATGGAAAATTTGGGCAAGCCAATTATTTTTACTGGGTCTCAATTGCCAATAGGAGATTTGCGAACCGACGCTAAAGAAAATTTAATTACCGCTATTCAAATTGCCTCTTTGCGGGAAAATGGTGAAGCAGTAGTGAAAGAGGTATGTTTGTATTTTGAATACAAATTGTATCGTGGCAATAGAACTACTAAAATTAATGCCGAACATTTCAAAGCATTCACTTCGCCCAATTATCCTTTTTTAATTGAATCAGGTGTGCATCTCAATATTAATTCGGACTTGTTTTTGCCTTTAAATGTGGATACGAGATTGCAGGTTCATAAAGAATTAGACACCAATGTTATTATTCTAAAATTGTTTCCTGGAATCAGCGAACAATTAATTGATGCTGTGGTGGCAATTCCTAATTTAAGAGGAATCGTTTTGGAAACCTATGGGTCTGGTAATGCTCCTACTGACGAATGGTTTTTATTAGTTTTGAAAAAAGCAATTCTGAATGGAATCCATATAATTAATATAACGCAATGTTCAGGAGGAAGTGTTAGAATGGGACAATATGAAACCAGTGCCGCTTTACTTGAAATTGGCGTTATTTCAGGGAAAGACATGACTACTGAAGCGGCTATTACAAAATTGATGTATTTATTAGGACAAAATACACCACCGTCTAATTTCAGAAATAGATTTGAAACACCATTGCGTGGTGAAATTCAAGAATAGTCTAGTTTCATTTTTATACCTCATTTTTTTTTAAGTTATTTGCAATCCCAATTAGAGAGGTGTCCGAGTGGTTGAAGGAGCAAGCCTGGAAAGTTTGTATATGGGTAACTGTATCGTGGGTTCGAATCCCATCCTCTCTGCAAAATTAAAACTCAAGAGCGATCTTGGGTTTTTTTGTTTTAATTTAGATAATTTTCAACCTTCAAAACGGTATCTTTGTTATTAGTAATAATTAATACAATCCCTATGAAAGAAATGAATAGCTATGTAAAATCGATTTTGGTTTTCCAATTATTTATACTGTATTGTATTCCTATTTTTGGTCAGGAGAATCAAAAATCAGAAATCATCTCTGAAACTAAAATCGATTCGTTGTACCGAGAAGATCAGTTTTTTATTGGTGTTACTTATAATCTTTTTAACAAAACACCTGTTGGTTTTTCAAATGACAAATTTGCTGCCGGTTTAACTGCCGGATTTTTGAGAGACATGCCAATAAACACAAAAAGAAATTTAGCGATTGCACCAGGATTAGGACTGACTTTTAATAATTACAATCAAAATATTGGCATATCAACTAGTAACGGTATACCCTCTTATTCTTTATTGAGTGATCCGTCAAAATATTCTAACAATAAGTTTTCACAATTATTTTTAGATGTCCCTATAGAGTTGAGATGGAGGGGTTCTACTTTTCAAAATCATACTTTTTTTCGCATTCATGCAGGACTAAAACTAAGTTATTTGGTATTTGACAGGTCTGTATTTACTAGTAATTTGGGTGATGTAGCCATTAATAACAATCCTGACTTCAACAAAATCCAGTACGGATTATTTGCTGCAGCAGGATACGGTAGTGCTAATTTATACATTCACTACGGTTTAAATTCTTTGTTTAAAACAGCTCAAATTGCAGGCAATCCAATTAATGCAAGGTCATTAAATATAGGGTTGGTCTTTTATATTTTATAGTATAAAGCTCGAATTCGAAAAGAAGTACTATTTTTGATTCACTAAGACCTGAGTTTCTTAATTTGATACATGAAAATATCCATCCAAAATAGCATTTCAAATCTCAATGCCCAATTCATTGGAGATTGTAGTGATTACACGATTGATTCTATATCGATAGACAGTCGGTCATTGCAAAATAGCGCTACAAGTTTGTTTTTTGCACTTGTAGGGCCAAATAACGATGCTCATCATTACATTGAGGATTTGATTCGTCAAGGAGTTCGTTATTTTGTAGTCAATCACATTCCTGAAAATTGCCTTGGTAAAGCTAACTTTTTAGTAGTCAAGGATACTTTAATCGCCTTACAACAATTAGCAATTAGCTATCGAAGTCAATATAATTTTCCAATAATTGGCATCACTGGAAGTAACGGAAAAACGATAGTTAAAGAATGGCTTAACTTTCTATTAAGCCCAGATTTTAATATCATAAGAAGTCCCAAAAGTTATAATTCTCAAATTGGAGTTCCGCTCTCAATTTTAGGGATTAATAGCCAGCACAATTTAGGGATTTTTGAAGCAGGTATTTCCACAGTAGCGGAAATGGAAAAGTTACAAGATATTATTCGTCCAACGATTGGTATCTTAACTAATATAGGATCTGCACATGATGAGGGATTTGCTTCCATAGGAGAAAAAATTAAAGAGAAGCTTAGATTGTTTAGTAATTGTAACACATTAATATATAATAAAAACAAAACAATTGATGCTTTCTTAAATTCTAGGTTGAATACTTTTTCTTGGAGTTTTAATGATAAAGAAGCAGACGTTTTTATCCAAAAAATTAGTGGAATCGAAAACACCCAATTTCAGGTAAAGTATAAATTAAACAGTTTCGACTTTACCATACCTTTTCAAGATAATGCTTCTATTGAGAATGCGATTCACTGCGTGATGGTATTGTTATATTTTAACTATGATCCTTTAATTATTGAGAGTAGAATACGATTGCTTTATCCTGTAGAAATGCGACTTAAACTGAAGAATGGAATTAACGGAACTACCCTTATTGATGATAGTTATAGTTCCGATTTTCAGTCTTTAAAAATAGCTTTAGATTTTTTAGAAAGTCAAAAGCATCACAAAAAAAAGACAGTTATACTTTCCGATATTTTTCAGAGCGGATTGTCAAATGAGGAGTTGTATTCTAAAGTGTCACAATTAATTATTGCTAACAAAATAAATAGGGTAATCGGAATTGGCAAAACGATTTCGGAGTTTAAACACAAGTTTGTTAATTGCTCAACTTATGCCACCACTCATGAGTTTATTGAACAATTTGATAGTGATAATTTACGAAATGAAACGATTCTGATAAAAGGGGCTAGAAGTTTCCATTTTGAAGAAATTGTTACTGCTTTTGAAGAAAAAACGCATGAGACGGTACTTGAAGTGAATTTGAATGCGATTAGCAATAATTTAAGTTTTTATAAATCAAAATTGAAGCCAGAAACCAAAATGATGGTAATGGTAAAGGCTTTTAGTTATGGCAATGGCGGAGTAGAGATAGCTAAATTATTAGAGCATCATTGTGTTGATTATTTGGGAGTTGCATTTGCAGACGAGGGCATTGCATTAAAAAATGCAGGAATTCAATTGCCAATTATGGTTTTGAATCCAGAAACAACCAGTTTTGAGGCAATCATTCAATATCAATTAGAACCAGAAATATACAGTTTGAAGGGGCTTAATGCTTTTCTTAAACTTGCAGAACAAAAAAACTTAAGACATTTTCCTATTCATATCAAGTTGGATACAGGCATGCATCGTTTGGGCTTTGAATCCAACACTATAGAAGAGTTAATTGCTGCCTTGAAAGGAAATCAACATGTAATTGTCAAAAGTATTTTATCGCACATGGCCACGAGTGATGCAGTCGAACACCTTGATTTTTCATTACATCAAATTAAGTTATTTGAAATCTTATCTCAACAATTGATGGTTGAATTAGATATTCAACCTATTCGTCATATTCTAAACACTTCTGGGATAAGTAATTTTACTCACGGGCAATATGATATGGTGCGGTTAGGGATTGGATTGTACGGAATTTCTAACGATCAGGAAGAACAAAAACAGTTGGAAAATGTTAGTACTTTAAAATCAGTCATTTCACAGATTAGAACAATTTCAGAAGGTGAAAGTGTAGGGTACGGAAGGAGATTTGTTGCAAAGTGCTCAACAGATGTAGCCACGATCCCTATTGGATATGCTGATGGAATCTCCAGGTTATGGGGAAATGAAGTAGGCTATGTTTCGATAAACAAACAAAAAGCAGCAATTATAGGTAGTATATGTATGGACATGTTGATGGTTAATGTTACTGGAATTAATTGTGTTGAAGGTGATCCGGTTATTATTTTTGGAGATTCTCCAACGGTAATTGAGATAGCACAAAAAACACATACGATTCCGTATGAAATTTTAACCAGTATTTCTCAACGTGTGAAACGTATTTTTTATAGAGAATAAGATTTTATAGTAATTATTTATGGGATTTTTTACAGATTTTAAAGCCTTTTTAATGAAAGGCGAAATAGTTAATCTAGCCACTGCGGTAATTGTTGGAGGTGCTTTTGGGAAAATAGTTACCTCATTTACAAATGATGTTTTAATGCCTCCTATCGGGCTGCTTTTAGGAAAGGTAGATTTCAAGAATTTAAAATTAGTACTTCAAGACGGTGTTCCTGAGGTAACGGAGAATGGTATTCAAAAAACGGCTGCTATTGCTGAGGTGACTCTTAATTACGGAGCTTTTATACAAACTGTTTTTGATTTCGTAATTATCGGTTTTTGTATTTTTATAGTTTTAAAAACCTACGAAAAAGCCCAACAAAAAATCATTAAAAATGAAGTTCCTAAAGAGACAAGCGGCCCTACGCAAGAACAATTACTTACTGAAATCCGCGATTTGTTGAAAAACAAATAAAAATGTTATAAATTTAACAATTTGTTATTTTTTGTGAACACACTTGTTCCAAACTCTTTATTGGTTATTTTTGTCCAATAAAATTACAATTCAACTCTAATTATATACAATGAGAATAGCAGTAGTAGGAGCTACCGGAATGGTTGGCGAAATAATGTTAAAAGTTTTAGCAGAAAGAAATTTTCCGGTATCGGAGTTAATTCCTGTGGCTTCTGAAAAATCAGTGGGTAAAGAAATTGATTTCAAAGGAACTAAGTACAAAGTAGTGGGTTTACAAACAGCGGTTGATATGAAAGCAGATATTGCTTTATTTTCTGCTGGTGGAAGCACGTCGTTAGAATGGGCTCCAAAATTTGCTGCTGTAGGAACTACCGTGATTGATAATTCATCGGCTTGGAGAATGGATCCTACTAAGAAATTAGTTGTGCCTGAAATCAATGCAGGAGAATTAACAGCTGAAGATAAAATTATTGCTAATCCCAATTGTTCAACAATCCAGATGGTATTGGCTTTAGCACCTTTACATAAAAAATACAATATCAAACGTATCATTGTTTCAACGTATCAATCCATTACAGGAACGGGAGTAAAAGCCGTACAACAATTCGAAAATGAATGTGCTGGTATCGAGGGAGATATGGTATACAAATATAAAATCAACCGAAATTGTATTCCACAGTGTGATAGTTTTGAGAACAATGGATACACTAAAGAGGAAATGAAATTAGTGAACGAAACGAAGAAAATCTTAAGTGATAATTCTATAGCTGTGACTGCAACCGCTGTTCGTGTTCCAGTTGTTGGGGGGCACAGTGAAGCTTTAAATGTTGAGTTTACTAACGATTTTGATGTAAGTGAAGTGCGAACTATTTTGAGTCAAACAGATGGTGTAGTGGTTCAAGATAATTTGGATACGTTTACTTATCCAATGCCACGTTATGCCGAAGGTAAAAACGAAGTTTTTGTAGGTAGAATTCGTCGTGACGAAAGCCAACCTAACACAATAAATATGTGGGTTGTAGCAGATAATTTAAGAAAAGGAGCTGCTACAAATACCATTCAAATCGCAGAGTATTTGATTGCAGCTAAACTAGTATAGTATAATTTATATTTATTAAAAAGCCATTTACTCATTGAAAGTAAATGGCTTTTTTTATGTTTCTCTCTTAATTTTAGTAATTATTGCTCTCATTTTTATAGTTTTACAGAACCACAATAACTATTATTTTATACCAATATGAAGAAATATATATTCTTAGGATTATTGAATTTTTATTCTTTATCTTTTTTTGCTCAAAATGAATCACAAAATAATGATGTTAACCAATTAGTGGATTTATGGCACAAAGCAGCTTCAGAAGCTAATTTCAAACAATACTTTGATGTAATGGCAGATGATGCAATTTTTATTGGGACTGACGCTACTGAATATTGGAATAAACAAGAATTTGAAAACTATGCCAAACCTCATTTTGATAAAGGAAAGGCATGGTCTTTTACTGCTTTAGAGAGACATATTTATTTTGATTCAACAGGAAATACCGCTTGGTTTGATGAATTATTGGATACACAAATGAAAATTTGTAGAGGTTCAGGAGTACTTGTTAAAACAGGAGGGCGATGGAAAATTAAACATTATGTTTTATCAATGACTATACCAAATGAGACTAGTAAATCAGTAATAACAATTAAGTCTCCTATTGAACAGCCCATAATAACACGTCTTCGATCTAAATCATAACATTTTAAACTATCTTTTCTCTAAGATAATTCTAATGAAGCCTACTTTTATCCTATATATTTCCTTAATTTTGCCAAAATATTTTAAATAAAGTGGGAAGTAAAAACAAATTAAAAAGGTTCAAGGAAAACGAGACGTTTAACAATGTTTTTCAGCCAACAAGAGAAGAAGTTGTAGGTGATTTATTTCCGTTAAAGGGCAAATGGAATTCAGATTTTTTTAAAAATGACAATCCGATCGTTTTAGAGTTGGGCTGTGGAAAAGGAGAATACTCTGTAGGTCTAGCCGAAAGATATCCAAATAAAAATTTTATTGGAATTGACATTAAAGGCGCGCGTTTTTGGCGTGGGGCTAAAACAGCTGTTGAAACGGGGATGCATAATGTTGCTTTTATTCGAACTCAAATCGAACTGATTAATCATATTTTTGCTGAAAATGAAGTAGATGAAATTTGGATTACGTTCCCTGATCCACAAATAAAATACAAACGCACGAAGCACCGAATGACTAATTCAGAGTTTTTGAAGTTGTATAAAAAAATATTGAAGAAAGACGGTGTGATGAACTTAAAAACTGACAGTGAATTCATGCACGGATACACCCTTGGATTATTGCATGGAGAAGGTCATGAAGTGGTATACGCTAATCATAACGTGTATACAAATGAAGGAAGTCCAGAAGAGGTTACTGCTTTTCAAACATTTTATGAGAAACAATATTTAGAAATTAACAAAGCAATTACGTATATTAGATTTAAAATTAAATAGTGTCGTTTCAGTTTCAGGATTTGGAGTAAAAGCAACACATTGGTACTGAAACAAAGGCTATATGACTATAATTTCCACTTTATTTTTTGGGTTTATTAGTGCGGTAATAGGGATTCTTCCACCTGGATTAATCAATATGACTGTGGCTAAAGTCAATAGTAAAGAAGGTAAGAATGCTGCTCTTTGGTTTGTTTTTGGAGCAGTAATTGTAATTTTTGTCCAAGTTTCACTTGCAATTTTATTTGCTCAATTTATTGGAGCCCGTCCAGAAGTTGGTCTTTTGTTTAGAGAAATAGGCGCTGTTATTTTTTCAATTTTAGCGGTCTACTTTCTTTGGATTGCTTCGCCACCGAAAAAAATAAAAGGTAAGGTGATTAAACAACGAACTTCTACTCGTTTTTTTTTAGGGATGTTGCTATCGGCATTGAATTTTTTTCCAATCCCATATTATGTTGTAGTAAGTCTTTGGCTAGCTTCTTTAAATTGGTTTATTTTTGAACCTCTTTCCATACTAATTTTTGTTTTTGGTGCAATTCTTGGATCTATTCTAGTTTTTTACAGCTACATTTTGTTTTTTGTAAAAATTGAAACAAAAACTGATTTTTTCATGAAAAACATGAATAAAATTATCGGAAGTATAACAGCTGTAGTTGCAATTATAGCATTATTCAATATTGTTCAATATTATTGGACTTAACTAGTGTATGACTAAGTCAAACGATAATTTTTTCCAACGCGTTTACGATATTGTAAGGCAAATCCCTTATGGGAAAGTAACTTCTTATGGAGCCATTGCTAAAGCTTTAGGCACAGCCCGTTCTGCTCGTATGGTTGGTTGGGCTATGAATGCATCGCACCATTTAGATGATGTTCCAGCCCATCGTGTTGTAAATAGAAAAGGATTGCTCACAGGTAAATTACATTTTGACGGAACCAATTTAATGCAGCAATTACTCGAAAATGAAGGAATTCAAATTAAAGACAATCAAATTGTTGATTTTGAAAGTCATTTCTGGGAGCCAATAACCGATAATTCTTCTGATTTTACTATTTAAAATCAAATAAAAAGTATTGATTTTCATATCAATAAATCCAATCTAAAAACACGGAATTACGAATAGAATCTGCTATATTTGCAATTCATATTCAGTTTAAATAAAAGGAACATAACCCATTTGCTAAGACGAAGTATTTTTAATAAAAAAGAAAATGAAATTAGATAGAAAAGAGATCCTAAAAGCATTAGAAACTATTTCAATTGCTGGAGAAGGGAAAAATATGGTGGAAAGTGGTGCAGTAGCTAATGTAATTACTTTTGGCGATGAAGTGGTGGTAGATTTAGTTTTGCACACCCCAGCAATGCACATTAAAAAAAGAGCTGAAGACGATATCAAAAAAACAATTCATGATTTGATTTCCCCTGACGCTAAGGTGAAGGTGAATAGTAAAGTAGAAGTAGCGGATAAACCTGAAATAAAAGGCAAAGCGATTCCTGGAATTAAAAATATTATTGCAGTCGCTTCTGGCAAAGGAGGTGTAGGAAAGTCTACAACTACAGCTAATTTAGCTGTTTCTTTAGCTAGAATGGGATTTTCAGTTGGGGTTTTAGATGCCGATATTTATGGCCCATCTATGCCAATTATGTTTGATGTAGAAAATGAGAAACCAATTTCTATTGAGGTAGATGGTAAATCTAAGATGAAACCAATTGAGAGTTATGAAGTAAAAATCTTATCAATAGGATTTTTCACCTCTCCAAGTCAAGCAGTTATTTGGCGTGGGCCAATGGCAGCTAAAGCATTGAATCAAATGATTTTTGATGCTAATTGGGGTGAATTAGACTTCCTTTTAATTGATTTACCTCCTGGAACAGGTGATATTCACCTCTCCATCATGCAATCGCTTCCAATTACAGGTGCTGTTGTTGTAAGTACGCCTCAAGCTGTAGCTTTGGCGGATGCCAAAAAAGGAGTTTCCATGTTTTTATCAGAAGCAATCAATGTTCCAGTTTTAGGAATTATCGAAAACATGGCCTATTTCACACCGGAGGAATTACCTAATAATAAATATTATATTTTTGGACAAGAAGGAGCTAAAAACTTAGCTGCAGACTTGAATGTTCCTTTCCTTGGCGAAGTGCCAATTGTTCAATCTATTCGTGAAGCAGGAGACTATGGTCGCCCTGCCGCGATGCAAGAGGGTTCAGTGATCGAAGCAGTTTTCCAAGAAATTACTCGCAATGTTGTGCAACAAACGGTTGCTAGAAACGAAAGTTTACCAGCGACTGAAGCAATAAAAATTACAACTATGGCAGGTTGTTCAGCAGTTAAAAAATAATTTAAAGATATGACAAAAGAAGAAGTATTGTCGAATGTGCTAAAAGCCCTAGAGGAAATTAGACCTTTTTTGAATTCGGATGGTGGAGACATTTCATTGGTAGAAATTAAAGATGATAAGCATGTAAAAGTTCGTCTTGAAGGGGCGTGTACAAGCTGTAGTGTCAATCAGATGACTTTAAAAGCGGGTGTTGAAACTACAATAAAAAAATACGCGCCTCAAATTGAAACAGTCATAAATGTACTTTAGCTTGCTTTTATGATAACAATAAATACAATTAAAGAATAAATTACAAATGGACGTTTTAATTAAAATTAAAGATAGAGAAGGAGTGGTCCATGAATTGCAGGCGCCAACAGATATGGCTATGAATATCATGGAATTGTGTAAAGCCTATGAGCTTCCAGTTGAAGGAACTTGTGGCGGAATGGCGATGTGTGCTTCTTGTCAATGTTATGTGCTAAACGATGTGTCTTTGCCAGAAAAAGGAGATGATGAAGAAGCTATGTTATCAGAAGCTTTTTATGTAAAGTCAAATAGTCGTTTAGGATGTCAAATACCCATAACCGAAGATTTAGATGGATTAGAATTAGAATTAGCTCCTGAAAATTAATAAAAAAAGCGAGAATTTTTTCTCGCTTTTTTGTGTTTTGAAAATTTCTAAATTAGGCCATTTCAGTTTTTAGTGATAAACTTTCTTCAATAGCATCCCAAAGGCCGATGCGTTTTTCTAGAGCTAATATGGAAATCTTTTCTACTTCATCCCATTTTTTAGCATCATTGCCACACAATTCAGTTACCATTCCCATAGCCATAGGTCCATGTTCATCAGCATCTAATTCAATATGTCGTTCAAAATAGTAAATTAGTTTTTTCAAATCAGTTTCAGGAAAATTCGCTTGAAAGTTTTTCAAAATAGCAGTAAACATACTCGGAATTAAATCTTCTCTTCCAAATGTGAATGCTGCTGCGATTTCATGAGCTTTACCTTCTTCAATAACTCTGAATGTAAAATCTAAAAACGCTTTTATATTAGGATGTAAATTACTTGTTTTAATGGCAACAAAAATATTGTTTAAGGAACTGAGATTAGTTAAAAAATCTTCAATTTCTTTAGTATTCGCTCCGCAATCTTGCATAGCTTCTAAGTACATTTCAAAATGACTTTGGCGACGGCCATCTAAAGTTAAATCACTCTCTTCGGCTACCACAATTTCATTAATCAAATAACGAATTTGGGTGTTGGCTGTTGGAAACCATGGAGTTGTTGTGCAAGTTAACTTAGATTGTAAGGCTTTCAATAAAGACATAAAATCCCATACGGCATACACATGATTTTCTAAAAAATGATGTAAATCCTCTAGAGTTTGTACTTTATTGTAGAGAGAGTGTTGAAGTAAAGTTTCTTTTTGAGACTGAATGCTATTGTTTATAGTTTCAATATTCATTTTTCTAATTTTTTGTAAAAGTAAGAAAGCTTCTTATTTACAAGAAGCTTTAACTATCGATTTTATGAATACTTTAATAACTGTTTGTTCTTATTTGAATGCTGAAATTCCTGTAATATCCATTCCTGTAATTAGTAAATGAATATCGTGTGTGCCTTCATAGGTAACAACCGATTCCAAGTTCATCATGTGACGCATTATAGAATATTCGCCTGTGATTCCCATTCCACCTAGCATTTGTCGCGCATCGCGCGCAATTTGAATAGCCATTTCAACATTATTCCTTTTTGCCATTGAAATCTGAGCGGTAGTAGCTTTTCCTTCGTTTTTTAAGACACCTAAACGCCAGGTTAGCAACTGAGCTTTAGTGATTTCTGTAATCATTTCGGCTAATTTTTTTTGTTGTAATTGAGTTCCGGCAATTGGTTTGTCAAACTGAATTCTTTCTTTAGCATATCGCAAAGCTGTATCATAACAATCCATTGCAGCTCCAATAGCTCCCCATGCGATTCCATAACGAGCAGAATCTAAACAGCCAAGCGGAGCTCCCAATCCTGATTTATTAGGCAGTAGGTTCTCTTTAGGAACTTTTACGTTGTCAAAAATCAATTCACCAGTAGAAGATGCACGAAGAGACCATTTGTTGTGTGTTTCAGGAGTAGTAAAACCTTCCATACCACGTTCAACAATTAACCCATGAATACGACCTTCTTCATTTTTAGCCCAAACCACCGCAATATCTGCAAACGGAGCATTAGAAATCCACATTTTGGCACCATTTAGTAGGTAGTGATCTCCATTGTCTTTAAAATTAGTAGTCATTCCGCCAGGATTTGAACCATGGTCGGGTTCAGTCAAACCAAAACATCCCATTAATTCTCCAGTGGCTAATTTTGGTAAATATTTTTGACGTTGTTCTTCGTTTCCGTATTTCCAAATAGGGTACATCACTAATGACGACTGCACTGATGAAGTGGAACGAACTCCAGAGTCACCGCGTTCTATTTCTTGCATGATGAGTCCATAAGAGATTTGGTCTAAACCGGCTCCACCATATTCTTCAGGAATATAAGGGCCAAATCCACCAATTTCTCCTAGACCTTTAATGATTTGTTTTGGAAATTCTGCACGTTGTGCAAAATCCTCAATAATTGGGGAAACTTCTCGTTTTACCCATGCTCTAGCAGAGTCACGAACTAATTTGTGTTCCTCAGTCAATAAATCATCTAAATTGTAATAATCAGGTGCTTGAAATAAGTCTGGCTTCATTATATTCGGTTTTTATGAAAACAAATTTACACAAAGTAATATAACAAAATAAAAATAAAATGTTATAATTTCACGAAACTACATTTTTAAATAAAACTCTTTTGTCAGTTCGATGTATTCTGGGGTGTATTGATGGCGGGCTGTTTCGATGATTAACTCGTCTGAGTGTAAAGTAGGTAATTCAAAACGTTTAAAAGCCAATAAACTACGTTTGATTTCAGTAGTTGGGGTTCCTTTAACGCGTGTGATTTTTATTGGATACAATTCAAATTCCTTGGCGATAGCTAAAAATCGTTCTTCTTCTTTATAAGGTATAATAACGGCCAAAATTCCGTTTTCGGATAATAATAAATCAGCGACTTCAATTAAATCCTCGAAAGGAAGTGCGTCTTGAAAGCGCGCTAAATCACGTTGTTCGTCATTTGTTTTATAATCTTCAGCATAAAACGGCGGATTAGATACAATTAAATCATACTCGTCTTCCGGCTCTTCCATGAATTCGTCTAAGCCTGCATGAAAACAAAATAAGCGATCGTTCCAAGGCGAATTTTCAAAATTATCTGTGGCTTGTTCGTATGCATTTTCTTCTATTTCTAAAGCGTCAATTTGGGCTGCATTAGAGCGTTGTGCTAGCATCAAAGCAATAATTCCAGTTCCAGTTCCAATGTCTAAAATGCTATATGGGTTGTGTAAAATCGGAGCCCAAGCGCCTAGTAATACACCATCAGTGCCAATTTTCATAGCGCATTGATCTTGCTCGAGTGAGAATTGTTTGAATTGGAATTTAGACATAAAGATTGCGGATTACAGATTAACGAATGATGATTTCTGATTTTTTCGAATAACCGAATAAACAAATCTCCGAATAACCTATCTAAAGGTACATCTCAATCAAACCTTCTGGCAAATTCATTACGACTTTTTTATTTTCGCGATCAATTTTCACCAAGAAATGGTCAATCATTGGAATTAAAATTTCAACAGCACCGTTGAGTACTTCAAAAAGAGGTTGTGCAGTTGAATCGTTAACGGATTGAATTTTTCCAACTACACCAAGGCGTTGGTCTTCTACTTCAAAACCTATTACTTCGTGAAAATAAAATTTATTACCACTTAATTTAGGTAACATACTTAATGGGAGGTATAGGTCATTGCCTAAAAGGGCTTCGGCCTCTTCTTCTGTAGTTACATCTTCAAAACGAACTCTAAGAAAGTCGTTTTTATGTAGGGAGGAGGTTTCAATAAAAAAAGGAACCAAGTGTTTGTTGCATTCAACAAACACTGATTCCAGATTTTCGTATAACTCGGGTTCGTCTGTGTCTAAATAGGCTAAGACTTCCCCCTTGAAACTAAATTTTTTAGCGATTTTACCTAAATAGAAACAATCTTCTTTACGCATTGTCGCTTAGAGAATTTATGCTTCAGTTGTTTCGTTATTTTCTTCTTCAACAGCAGGAGTTTCAACAACTTCTTCGGCAACAGCTTCAACAGCTACTTCCTCAGCAGGAGCTTCAACAACTTCTTCAGCAGCAGCCTCAACAGCTACTTCCTCTTCAGCAACAACTTCTTCTTCAACAGCAGGAGTTGCAGCAGCAATAGCATCAGCTTCAGCTTGAGCCGCTGCAGCTAAACGTTTTGCATTTACTTCTTTTTCTGCTTTCAAAGCTTTTGCTTTAGCATCCGCCTGCGCTTTTGATAAACCATCTTTTTTAGCATTTACTTTACCAGCTTTTGCTTCTAACCAAGCAGCTAATTTTGCATCAGCTTGTTCTTGAGTTAAAGCTCCTTTACGAATACCTCCATCAAGGTGGTGTTTCAATAAAGCACCTTTGTAAGAAAGAATTGCTTTTGCAGTATCTGTTGGTTGTGCACCATTGTGCAACCATTTTACAGCGCTATCCAAGTTTAATTCGATAGTTGCAGGGTTAGTGTTTGGATTGTAAGTACCGATTTTCTCTAAGTATTTACCATCTCTTTTTGAGCGAGCATCAGCTGCTACTACCCAGTAAAACGGTTTTTGTTTTTTACCGTGTCTTTGTAATCTAATTTTTACTGACATAATCTTATGATTAAATTTTGAGGTACTCGACCTCGGTTAATTAAGGGTGCAAAGATACATTTTTTATTTAAAAATGCTAATTCGAATTCTATTTTATTAATTTATAAATGTGGTAGCTGTTTTTAGGTCTAATTCATTGACCTTAAGGATGTTTTTTGATAATTATATCATAAATAAGTGCAATCATAGTAGATTAGGATATATTAAGACTACATTTGTCGCTTAATTAAACAAGTTTATATGAACATTTTTGTGGGAAGTCTTCCATTCAGTATTGAGGAAGCAGATTTAAGAGAGTCTTTCGAGGCTTACGGAGCAGTAGATTCAGTAAAAATTATTACTGATAAGTTTACTGGTAGAAGTAAAGGTTTTGGTTTTGTTGAAATGCCAAGCGATGAGGAAGCTCAAAAAGCAATTGACGAATTGAATGGTGCTACTGTTCAAGGACGTTCAATCGTAGTAAACAAATCTGAGCCGAAACCAGAAGGCGAAAGAAGAAGTTTTAACAACAACCGTGGTGGAGATTCACGCGGAGGTTACGGAAATAACCGTGGCGGTGGAGACCGTGGAGGTAGAGGAGGATATTAATATTTTTTCTTTATATATAAAAAGGTGTCAATGAAAATTGACACCTTTTTTATTTTAAATCGGATTGTGAATTACAAATTCAACACTAACCAATCACCTACTTCACTTGTTTTGTATGCTTTTGATCCTTTTGAAGCTAAATCCTCCGTTACAACTCCTTGTTCTAATGATTTGTTGACTACGTTTCTGATCGCTTCTGCTTCCGCTTTTAATCCGAAAGCATCTTCAAACATCATCGCTGCTGATAAAATAGTAGCCAATGGATTAGCAATATTCAATCCGGTAGCTTGTGGATACGATCCGTGAATGGGTTCATATAAAGAAGTATGTTCTCCCACAGATGCCGACGGCATTAATCCCATTGATCCTGAAATTACAGATGCTTCATCCGTTAAAATGTCTCCAAATAAGTTTTCAGTAATTAATACGTCATACGAATTAGGCCATTGTACTAATCGCATCGCAACAGCATCTACAAATTCATACGATACTTCTACTTCTGGATAGTCTTTTTCCATTGCTTGAACGGTTTCTCTCCACAAACGAGACGTTTCTAATACGTTGGCTTTGTCCACACAACATAATTTTTTAGAACGCGTCATAGCTAATTCAAAACCTTTTTTAGCCAAACGTTGTACTTCGGCTCTAGTGTAAACACAGTTGTCAAAAGCAGTGTCTCCGTTGTCTTTTCTTCCTTTTTCACCAAAGTAAATTCCGCCCGTTAATTCTCTTAAGAAAACTAAATCAGTGCCTTCAATACGCTCTCTTTTTAAAGGAGAATTGTCAATTAAAGAAGGGAAAGTAAAGGTTGGTCGCACATTAGCAAACAAACCTAATTTTTTACGCATCAACAACAATCCTTGTTCTGGACGTACTTTTGCCGATGGATCGTTATCGTATTTTGGATGTCCAATAGCACCAAATAAAACTGCATCGGCTTTCATACAAATTTCGTGTGTTTCATCTGGATAAGGAACGCCAACAGCAGCGATAGCGCAAGCACCTGTTAATGCTGGCGTCCAGTCAATTTCGTGATTGAATTTTTTTGCAATAGCATCCGAAACTTTTACAGCTTCATTAATTACTTCTGGTCCTATTCCGTCTCCGGCTAAAAGAGCAATATTGAATTTCATTGAGTATTTTTTTGTTATAATTTTTAATTTGTTGCTTTATACGCTTACGACATTCAGCATTTTTTGAGTCGCTACAATTGCGGCTACAGTTTGATCTGAATCCAATCCGCGGGTTTTGAATTCTTTTCCGCTATTGGTCCAAGTGATGATGGTTTCACACAATGCATCAGAGCTACTTCCAGGAGGAATTCGCACAGCGTAGTCTACTAATTTGGGCAAACTCATTTTTTTGCTTTTGTAAATTTTAGCTAACGCATTCATAAAAGCATCAAACTGTCCGTCACCTTGTGCATTTTCTTCGATAACTTCCCCGTCAATTTTTAAACAAAGTGTTGTCGAAGGGCGAATACCTTTCGCGTGAACTAATACGTAAGATTCCACAGTAATACGTTCTTCATAGCTTTGGCTATCCAAAACATCCGATATAATATAGGGTAAATCTTCTTTGGTAACGGTTTGTTTTTTGTCGCCCAATTCAATAATTCTTTGGGTAACCAATTTTAAATCGTCTTGATTGAGCTGTAACCCTAATTCTTGAAGATTCTTTTCGATGTTGGCTTTTCCTGAAGTTTTTCCTAGGGCATATTTTCTTTTCCTTCCAAAACGTTCTGGAAGTAAATCGTTGAAATATAAATTATTTTTATTGTCACCGTCAGCGTGAATTCCTGCGGTTTGCGTGAAAACGTTGTCGCCTACAATCGGTTTATTGGCTGGAATTCTGTAGCCTGTAAAAGTTTCAACCAATTTGCTCACGGAGTACAGAGACGATTCTTTAACATTGATATCCACGTCATGCATAAAATCATTGATTACCGCAACGGTGCTTTCAAGTGGTGCATTTCCTGCTCTTTCTCCCATTCCGTTTACGGTAACATGTAAGCCATGAATACCCGCTTTAACTGCTTCGATTGCGTTAGCAACACTTAAATCGTAATCGTTGTGAGCATGAAAATCAAAATGGGTGTTAGGGTATTTTGCCGTAATGGTTGAAACAAAATCAAATACTTCTGACGGAATCAATACTCCTAAAGTATCCGGTAACAGGATTCTTTTAACTGGTTGTTGTGTCAAAAAATCCAAGTATTGAAAAACATAGTCAGGAGAATTGCGCATTCCGTTGCTCCAATCTTCTAAATAGACGTTGGTTTCAATATTATTTTCTTTTGCCAAAGCGATTGCTTGTGCAATTTCATTAAAATGTTGTTCGGGTGTTTTCTTTAATTGGTATGTCAAATGGTTGAGCGAACCTTTGGTTAATAAATTTTGGACTTTTGCTCCCGCTTTTTTCATCCATTCAATTGAAATGCCATTATCTACAAAAGATAAAACTTCAATTTTATCTGTGTATCCTTTATTAGCAGCCCACTCCATGATGCCTTTCACTCCTTGAAATTCTCCTTCGCTCACGCGCGCCGAAGCAATTTCGATACGATCAATATGAAGTTCTTCAAGCAACAATTGTGCAATGGTTAATTTTTCTGCAGCAGAAAATGATACTCCCGATGTTTGTTCTCCATCGCGAAGTGTCGTGTCCATTATTTCAATTTTTCTTTTCCCCATTTTTCATTTGAATTGGAAAGCAATTTATTTCAAATTAAAGAGCCATCCAGAAACCTAAATTTTATTCTGAATTTATTTTTAGTAAGGCAATTGGTTGGCAAACTCAACAATTTCTTCCTTCATACTTTGTAAGTAATCAATATCATCAAAACCATTGATCATATTGTTCTTTTTGTATCCATTGATATCAAAAGACTCACTTTGACCTGTAGCCAATAACGTAATTGTTTGTGCTGGTAAATTGATTTCCAATTCCGTGTTGGGATCCGCTTCAATTGCACTAAATATAGTAGCGGCAAATTCTGGACTTACTTGAACAGGAAGTACTCCGATATTCAAACAATTTCCTTTGAAAATATCTGCAAAGAAACTCGATACTACCGCTCTGAATCCGTAATCGTAAACTGCCCAAGCAGCGTGTTCTCTTGAAGAACCTGAACCGAAGTTTTTTCCACCCACAAGGATTTTCCCGCTGTACGTTGGATTGTTTAAAACGAAATCTGTTTTTGGAGTATCATCCCCATTGTATCTCCAGTCTCTGAAAAGATTATCACCAAAACCTTCGCGTTTGGTTGCTTTCAAGAAACGTGCTGGTATAATTTGATCAGTATCTACGTTTTCTATAGGTAGTGGCACCGCACTACTTCTTAGAACATTAAATTTATCGTATGCCATTTGATTTTTGATTAGCCCCCCAACCCCCAAAGGGGGAGTTGCAGGAGGACGTATGTTTTTATATTTTTTTCTATTTCGTTTGTTCCCCCTTTTTGGGGTTAGGGGGCTTATAACAACTCTCTAGGATCAGTCAATTTACCTGTAACTGCAGCTGCAGCAGCCATAATTGGACTTGCCAATAAAGTTCTTGAGCCAGGACCTTGACGACCTTCAAAGTTTCTGTTGGATGTGCTTACTGCATATTTTCCAGCAGGTACTTTGTCATCATTCATTGCCAAACAAGCTGAACAACCTGGCTGACGCAATACAAATCCTGCTTCGGTAAGAATATCTAACAATCCTTCTTCTTTGATTTGTGCTTCTACAACGTGGGAACCTGGAACTAACCAAGCCGTAACGTTGTCTGCTTTTTTTCTTCCTTTTACAATTTCGGTAAAAGCTCTAAAATCTTCAATGCGACCATTTGTACAACTTCCTAAGAAAACGTAATCGATGGGTTTTCCAATCATCATATCATTTTCTTCGAAGCCCATGTAGGCTAGTGATTTTTTGTAGGTTTCCGCGCCACCTTCTACTTGGTTAGCATTCGGAATATGTTTAGAAATACCAATTCCCATTCCAGGATTAGTACCATAGGTAATCATTGGTTCAATGTCAGCTGCGTTAATGTTCAATTCAGCATCAAAAACCGCATCCGCATCTGTTTTTAATGTTTTCCAATAGGCTACCGCTTTGTTCCAAGCTTCACCTTTTGGAGCGTGTAATCTTCCTTCTAAGAAATCAAAAGTAGTTTGGTCTGGAGCAATCATACCGCCACGAGCACCCATTTCGATACTTAAGTTACACACGGTCATACGGCCTTCCATAGTCATGTTTTCAAAAACATCACCAGCATATTCTACAAAATATCCTGTACCACCAGAAGTAGTTAATTGGGCAATAATATAAAGTGCTACGTCTTTTGGACCAACACCCTTGCTTAATTGACCGTTTACGTTAATACGCATTTTCTTTGGTTTGGGCTGCATAATACATTGCGTAGACAATACCATTTCTACCTCAGATGTTCCGATACCAAAAGCAATGGCACCAAATGCTCCGTGAGTAGAAGTGTGAGAATCTCCACAAACAATGGTAGCACCCGGTAAAGTAATCCCGTTTTCGGGACCTACTACGTGAACAATTCCATTTTTTTGGTGACCCAATCCCCAGTGAGAAATCCCATATTCTTTGGCATTGTCTTCTAAAGCTTTCAATTGATTAGCAGAAAGCGGGTCTTCAACAGGTAGGTGTTGATTTATTGTTGGTGTGTTGTGATCAGCAGTTGCAAAAGTGCGTTCTGGATACAAAACCGAAACACCTCTTGATTTTAAACCTAAAAAAGCTACGGGACTAGTAACTTCATGGATGAAATGACGGTCAATAAAAAACACGTCCGGTCCATCTTCAATTTTACGCACAACGTGCGAATCCCATACTTTGTCAAATAATGTTTTACTCATTGTAACTTTTTTTAATGTATTTCTCTGTATTACAGTTGGTTTATTAGATAACAATTGTAATAATAGTAGCAAAATTAGAAAAAGAAATTAAGTAGACTTAGTAGTACTTATGCTATATACGATACCCAAATTAACTTTTGCTTTTAAAATCAAATATTACTTTACGCTAATTGAAAACTATTTTCTTAAATTTTAAAAAATGGGGTTCTTATTTACCTCTTTTCAGGAGCGCTTTTTTGTTTTTAAGATTTGAAAATTTTAGAATAATTTCGCTAATAATTCGTCAATTTTAAACAAAAACACCCCATTATGCAGTAAAAAACAATAAAAAAGGCAAAAAAAGGTCAAATTATAATTTACATTTTATGCCTTGCTTAAGGTTATTTTTTTATGAGCTTGCTTGAAAAACAATAGTTGATTTTATGAATTCATTTTACGACATCCAAAAAATCACAACTTTACTTTTTTGTTAATAACTTCCCTCATTTTTTAGACCAAAAAAAACTAAATTTGAAACTCATTTTTTGTGAGTTTTTCTAATTTTAAAATGTTTACAACCAGTTAAATAAACTATCAAAATCGATGTGATTTTGGTTCCCGAATACTGTTTTCGGGCTGGAACGATGAAATATGTATTTAATATTTGATACCGAAACCACAGGTTTACCAAAGCGTTGGGACGCACCAATCACCGATACTAACAACTGGCCACGTTGTATACAAATTGCTTGGCAGTTGCACGATGATATGGGAAAACTCATCGAGCATCAAGATTATTTGGTCAAACCAGAAGGCTTTAATATTCCTTATGATGCGGAACGAATTCACGGTATTTCAACGGAGTTAGCAGAAGCGGAAGGAATTCCTTTGGCTGAGGTTTTAGAAAAATTCAATAGTTCTTTGGCGAAAGCCAAGTTCATTGTAGGTCAGAATTTAGGTTTTGACGTCAATATTATGGGATGTGAATTCCATCGAATGAGCATGGAATCGCCAATGGCATCATTACCGGTTTTAGATACCTGTACTGAAGTAACGGCTTCCCTTTTAAAATTACCCGGCGGTCGTGGAGGGAAATTCAAATTACCTACCCTGACCGAATTGCATAGTTATCTTTTTAATCAGCCATTTGCAGAGGCCCACAATGCCACTGCCGATGTGGAGGCTACAACACGATGTTTTTTAGAATTAATTCGACGCGAAATATTTACTAAGGAAGAATTAGATGTACCCGCTTCCTATTTCCAAGATTTCCAAAATAGAAACCCGAGAACGATTGAACTAATTGGTTTACAACACATCAATTTAAAAGAAGCTTCGGATCGAATTCGTCAACAGTTCGGAGAGAAACAAGCACCTACGGTTTCGAAACAAACACTTTCAGACAATAAAAAAGTATTAATTGATGCTGATTTTGTGCACCTTCATAATCATACTCAGTTTTCGGTTTTGCAATCTACCATAAGTGTTGCTGCATTAGTAAAAGCTGCAGCTAAACATAAAATGCCTGCTGTGGCAATGACAGATCACGCCAATTTAATGGGAGCGTTTCATTTTGTTCGCGATATTTTAGCCCATAATAAATCAGTTGCAACCAAAAACAAAGAAGCGGTTGAAAAAGGAGAAGAACCAACAGAGGTTCCTATGAAACCCATTGTAGGTTGTGAGTTTTTTGTTTGCGACAATCATAAAGACAAGTCTCGTAAAGACAATGGGTACCAAATTGTTCTTTTGGCAAAAACCAAAAAGGGCTATCATAATTTGGCTAAAATGTCTTCGATTGCGCATACCGAAGGCTTTTATTATGTACCTAGAATTGATAAAAAAGTAATTCAAGAGTACAAAGAAGATATTATTGTTTTATCAGGTAATCTTTATGGCGAAATCCCAAACAAAGTTTTGAACTTGGGTGAAAACCAAGCCGAAGAAGCCTTGCTTTGGTGGAAAAATGAATTCCAAAACGATTTTTATATTGAGGTTATGCGCCACAATCAAGAAGATGAAAATCGGGTGAATACCGCTTTGATTGCTTTGGCTAGAAAGCACCAAGTGAAGCTGGTTGCGACCAATAATATTTTTTATATCGATAAAGAAAATGCCAATGCCCACGATATTTTATTGTGTGTGCGCGATGGTGAAAAACAAACTACACCAATAGGCCGAGGTCGTGGTTACCGTTACGGTTTGCCTAATCAAGAATATTATTTCAAGTCGGGCGATGAGATGAAACAACTTTTCAACGACTTGCCTGAAGCGATTTCCAATATTGCTGAAATTGTAGATAAAATTGAAATTTATGATTTAGCCCGTGACGTTTTATTGCCAAAGTTCGAAATTCCATCGGAGTTTTTAGTTCCAGAAGATGAGGCAGACGGTGGAAAACGAGGTGAAAATAAGTATTTGCGTTACCTTACTTTTGAAGGAGCCAAAAAACGCTACCCTGAGATTACTCCCGAAATACAAGAGCGTTTGGACTTTGAGTTGATGACAATTGAAAACTCAGGTTATCCAGGTTACTTTTTGATTGTGCAAGATTTCATTGCTGAAGCAAGAAATATGGGCGTGTCTGTCGGTCCAGGAAGGGGTTCGGCAGCAGGATCAGTAGTGGCGTATTGTTTGAAAATTACGAATATTGATCCACTAAAATACAACTTGCTTTTTGAGCGTTTCTTGAATCCCGATCGTGTGTCTTTACCCGATATTGATATTGATTTTGATGATGAAGGGCGAAGCAGTGTGATGGACTATGTGATTCGAAAATATGGTTCCAAACAAGTAGCTCAGATTATTACCTATGGTAAAATGGCAACGAAATCGGCTATTCGTGATACAGCACGTGTATTGGATTTACCCTTATTTGAGGCCGATAAAATTGCGAAGTTAATTCCTGGCATGATGCCCTCGAAATGGAATTTGGCTCGTTTTTTAAACGAAGACGATGCTTTGATCAAGAAAACAGTTCGTCCAGAAGAATACGATAAAATCAAAGAATTAATTGCCTTAGCTGGTGGAACAGATTTAGGAGGACAAACCATACAACAAGCTAAAGTTTTAGAGGGAAATCTTCGAAACACAGGAATTCACGCTTGCGGTGTGATTATTACCCCTGATGACATTACAAATTTTGTACCGGTTGCAACTGCCAAAGATTCGGATTTGTACGTGACCCAATTTGATAACTCGGTGGTAGAAAGTGCCGGTTTATTAAAGATGGACTTCTTGGGGTTGAAAACCCTAACCTTAATTAAAGATACGGTTAAATTAGTGAAATACAGATCTGGAATCGATTTAAATCCAGATGAATTTCCTATTGACGATTTAAAAACATATGAACTTTTTCAACGTGGTGAGACAGTAGGGATTTTCCAATATGAGAGTCCTGGGATGCAGAAATACATGAAGGAATTAAAGCCGACGGTTTTTCCTGATTTGATTGCCATGAACGCCTTGTATCGTCCAGGTCCAATTGCTTATATCCCGAGTTTTATTAAACGTAAAAATGGAGAAGAGCCTATTGTGTATGACTTAGATGATTGCGAAGAGTTGTTGAAAGACACCTACGGAATTACGGTTTACCAAGAGCAGGTAATGCTTTTGTCGCAAAAATTAGCTGATTTCTCAAAAGGGGATGCCGACGTTTTGCGAAAAGCAATGGGGAAAAAGATGATTGATGTCTTGGCTAAAATGGAACCGAAATTCATTGAGCAAGCCATGGCAAAAGGACACGCCAAAGACAAATTAGAGAAAATTTGGAACGACTGGAAGGCTTTTGCCGAATATGCGTTTAATAAATCGCACTCTACTTGTTACGCTTGGATTGCCTATCAAACCGCTTATTTGAAAGCTAATTATCCTGCTGAATATATGGCTGCGGTACTTTCAAACAATATGAGCGATATCAAACAAGTGTCGTTTTTTATGGAAGAATGTAAGCGAATGGGATTGCAGGTTTTAGGTCCAGACGTAAATGAGTCGTTTTATAAATTTACGGTAAACGATGATTATGCTGTTCGTTTTGGAATGGGAGCGATAAAAGGAGTAGGGTCTGGTGCTGTAGCAACTATTGTCGAGAACAGAAAAGACGGAAAATACAAGTCGATTTTTGATTTGACTAAACGTATTGATTTGCGTGCCGCGAATAAAAAAGCATTAGAGAATCTAGCTTTAGCCGGAGGATTTGATTCGTTTGAAGGTACGACTCGTGCACAATATTTTCATGATGATGGCGACGGAATTACTTTTTATGAAAAAGCAATGCGTTACGGGGCCAAGTTCCAAGAAAACGAAAATTCATCACAAGTGAGTTTGTTTGGAGAAAGTAGCGATGTGCAAATCGCCGAGCCTGTGGTGCCGCCCTGTGAGGATTGGAGTACCATGGAAAAATTAGCCAAGGAGAAAGAAGTCGTTGGAATTTATATTTCTGGACATCCTTTGGATGATTATAAATTTGAGATGAAACACTTTTGCAATGCCAAATTGGAAGCGCTGAAACATTTAGAGCATTATGTAGGGAAAACGCTTTCTTTTGGAGGAATTATCAATAACGTGCAGCACAGAGTGGCTAAAAACGGTAAAGGTTGGGCTTCTTTTTTTCTGGAAGGCTATGACGAAAGCTACGAGTTTAGAATCTTTGGAGAAGAGTATTTGAAATTTCGTCACTTTTTGATTCAGAACAATTTTACTTATATGCGTGTTTTGGTAAAAGAAGGATGGGCAGATAAAGAAACCGGTAAAAAAGGAGAACCTCGATTGCAATTTACATTAATCCAATATTTACAAGATGTTTTACCGTCATTTGCTAAAAAATTAGTTTTGTTATTGAACATCAACGATATTCAAACTGATTTTATCCAGCAATTGAACCAACTTTTTCAAGAGAACAAAGGAGATAACACGGTTACTTTTGAAATAATGGAATTGGAAAAAATCACAAAAATTGTAGAAACCACCTCTGAAATTTCGGATACTGAAGAAGAAATTTTTGTAGAAGAAACCGATGGCGATGAGGTAGATGTTCCATTAATGGAAGCGCAAAAAATCAGCTCAACAACTGAAGTGGAAGAAATCAATGTGGTAACTAAATTAAGTATGCCAAGTCGCAAATTGAAAGTCAAAATATCCAATGAATTGCTTTTTGAATTGGAAAAAAGACAAATTAATTTTAAATTGAATTAGTAAATAAACAATGGCAATACTTTCATAACCAAAACTAATTTGGGAATGATAAGAAAATGATTTTTAATTAATAGATTTGCAGAACATTAATAAACAAACAAAAACATAGATATTATGGCATTAGCAATAACAGATGCTACTTTTGACGAAGTAGTTTTAAAATCAGACAAACCGGTTTTAGTAGATTTTTGGGCGGCTTGGTGTGGACCATGTAGAATGGTTGGACCAATCGTTGATGAATTGAGTAATGAATACGAAGGCAAAGTAGTTGTTGGGAAAGTGGATGTAGATGCTAACCAAGAATTTGCTGCAAAATACGGTGTTAGAAACATTCCTACAGTTTTGATTTTCAAAAATGGAGAAGTAGTAGGTAAGCAAGTTGGAGTTGCTCCAAAACAAACCTATGCAGATAGTTTAGACGCATTGTTGTAATCAACTGATTGCATTATTTTAAAAAAGGGTTGGCGAAAGTCAATCCTTTTTTATTGTATATAAAGTACCAATCGTTTTCCTATATTTGAATTATGAAAGTTGAATCGCAAAGAGATATTGTTTCTAGTTTTCAGAATTTGGAGTTATTGGCTCATCAAGTGGTGGAAGGATTTATTTCAGGGATGCACAAGAGTCCTTTTCATGGTTTTTCTGCAGAATTTGCAGAGCATAAATTGTACAATTCTGGAGAAAGTACCAAACACATCGACTGGAAATTATTTGCCAAAACCGATAGGCTGTATACCAAGCAATATGAAGAAGAAACTAATTTGCGTTGCCACTTAATTATAGATAATTCTTCTTCCATGCATTATCCTAATTTAAATGATGGGCAGTTTTTTTATGAAAATAAAATTGGATTTTCAGTACTTGCTTCAGCTGTATTGATGAACGTTTTAAAAAAGCAACGTGATGCAGTGGGATTAAGTGTTTTTTCAGATCAATACGAATACTATGCGCCAGAGAAAGGGAGTGATCGCCACCATCGAATGCTTTTGAATACATTAGAAAGTCTTTTGGAACGCCCCAAAGTAACCAAAACTACTGATACGATTACGTATTTGCATCAAATTGCGGAGAAGATTCATCGCCGTTCTATGATTATTTTGTTTACCGATATGTTTCAATCAGAAAATGAAGCGGCTTTGTTTAGTGCCTTACAACATTTGAAGCACAACAAACACAAAGTTGTTATATTTCATGTTTATGATGCTAAATCAGAGTTGGATTTAGATTTTGATAATAGACCCCGAAAGTTTGTGGATATTGAAACAGGTGAAGAAGTTCCTGTTTTTGCTGATTCAGTTCAGAAAGAGTATGAAAATTCAGTTTCAAACTATTTCAAAAAATTAGCATTATCATGTGCTCAAAATAGAATTCAATATGTTCCAGTGGAAGTAGGGCAAAATTTTAAAAAAATATTACTTACCTATTTCGTTGAGAAACAAAACTTTGGTTAATTCTAGTTTAGAATATTTAATTTTTTTATCAAAACACTTGTATAAAAGGAAATCTGTTGTATATTTGCAACCGCAATTAAGCAGAGGTTTGGTAGTTCAGTTGGTTAGAATACATGCCTGTCACGCATGGGGTCGCGGGTTCGAGTCCCGTCCAGACCGCTAAATTGGGAAAAGCACTTCGTAATGAAGTGCTTTTTTGCCCAAAAACGGTATCTAAAGCTAGTTGTGTTGTTTGGTCGGCCTTGTAAGCTGACCTGGTTTAGTAGTTAGACCGATGAAAAGCTTTCCAGAAATTCTGATTTTCAGAACTAAGGATAGCTTTTTTGATTTAAGACTGTACTAAAACGATATAGTGGTTTTATTTTACTCTTCAATATTAGTTTTTCAGAAATCCATTCTAAAAGAAAACCAACTTTACTTTCCTTTTTTTTATTCTTTCTATCAAGATTTGGTGCTTAATAAAGCTACTCAAAAAAATAATTGTATTTTTATAAAAAATTAGTTCTATTCAAAACCTTTACATTGAAACATTTTTTTCTTTTTTTAGTAGTCCTATTGTTCAATTCATGTCAGTATTTTGATAGGCTTGTGCCTTCTGAAAAGGAATTATTGGCAAAAGAATTGAAAGAAATCAACTGGAAAGAAGTAGATGAATTTCCTTCGGTTGCAGATTGCGAAAAAATCGATGATAAAACTCAACGACAACAATGTTTTTTCGAAATACTAACCCAGTTAATTCAAGAGAAATTGAGTGTTGATACTTTATCAGTTCTTTACCCAGAATTAGATACTATTGAGGTGAAAGTAACTGTTTTTCCTAATTCAACGATGCAATTTGAACCGCAATTTCCTAAAGATTCAGTGGCGTATGATACGATCAAAATTGACAGTATTTTAAAAGCACGTCTAGTGGATTTTCCAAAAGTGAATCCAGCAATTAAACGCGGCATTCCTGTCAAAACACAATTTGTACTTCCTGTTATACTAAAAGTCGAGTAGTTGCTACCCTTAAACAAAACTCAATTGGCAAACGAACGCATCATATTAGGAATTGACCCTGGAACCACTATTATGGGTTTTGGATTGATAAAAGTCGTCAATAAAAAGATGGAATTCTTACAACTGAATGAACTACAATTATCCAAATACGATAATCATTATCAAAAGCTAAAAATCATTTTTGAACGCACTATTGAGCTCATCGAAACACATCATCCAGATGAAATAGCAATTGAAGCGCCATTCTTTGGAAAGAACGTGCAATCGATGTTGAAACTAGGTCGCGCTCAAGGAGTAGCAATGGCAGCTGGACTTTCTCGCGGAATTCCCATTACAGAATACGAACCAAAAAAAATAAAAATGGCCATCACTGGAAACGGTAATGCCAGTAAAGAGCAGGTAGCCAAAATGCTCCAACAACTGTTAGGTCTTAAAACATTACCGAAAAACTTAGATTCAACCGATGGTTTAGCTGCCGCAGTTTGTCACTTCTTTAATTCTGGCCGACTAGAAATCGGAAAAAGTTATTCGGGTTGGGATGCTTTTGTGAAACAAAACGAAGAACGAATTAAGAAATAGTGTTCAGTGTGCAGGTTTTAGTGTTCAGTCAAACTAATTTTATTCTATGAGATTTCAAGATTTATTAGCCTACAAAAAAGGATTTATTGTTGCGATGGAAATTTTTGAATTAACGAAAAATTTCCCAAAAGAGGAAATCTATTCTTTAACGGATCAAATTCGTAGAAGTTCTAGAAGTGTTACAATAACTATAGCTGAAGCATATAGAAAAAGAGAGTATCCAAAATATTTTCATAGTAAATTAACTGACGCTGATTCAGAAAATTCAGAGACGCAGGGTTGGTTAGAATACGCTTTAGCTTGTAAATATATTTCACAAGAAATTCACGATTCTATTCTTGAAAAGTCAAAAGAAGTTGGTAAGCTTATCAATTTTATGATATTAAATCCAGGTAAATTTGGTTCTAAATCTGAAAACTAATATTTTCTTAATCTCGTCTGACCACTAAAATCTGACCACTGACCACTTTAAAAATGAGCGGAATCTACATCCACATACCCTTTTGCAAACAAGCTTGTCATTACTGCGATTTTCATTTTTCGACTTCAATGAAGAAAAAAGAGGAAATGGTTTTAGCTTTGGCCAAGGAACTACAATTGCGTAAGAGTGAGTTTGAAAACGAATCAGTTGCAACCATCTATTTTGGAGGAGGTACGCCGAGTAGATTGACCATTGCGGATTTAAAATTGTTGATTGCTACGATTTATGAACAGTATACGGTTGTAGAAAAACCAGAAATTACTCTCGAAGCCAATCCTGATGACTTGTCAGAATCCTATTTATCCGATCTTAAAACTATTGGAGTTAATCGCTTGTCTATTGGAATTCAGTCTTTTTTTGAGGAGGATTTGCAATTGATGAACCGCGCACATAATTCGGTAGAAGCTAAAAAGTGTTTGGAAATAGCTACCCGTTATTTTGATAATATTTCATTGGATTTAATTTACGGAATTCCTGACCTGAGCCAGAATGGCGAACAGACGAAGCAAATGTCGAACGAAAGATGGCAGCAGAATATTGAAACGGCACTATCTTTTGGAATACCGCACATTTCCAGTTATGCCTTGACAGTGGAACCTAAAACGGCTTTGAACAAACTGATTCAAACCGGAAAAATAGCTTCACCGAATGATGAAGTTGCCCAAGAACATTTTATGATTTTGGTCGAAACCCTTGAAAAAAACGGATTTGTTCATTATGAATTGTCCAACTTTGGTAAAGAAAATTATTTTTCTCAAAACAATTCGGCCTATTGGTTGGGCAAAAAATACATAGGAATTGGCCCTTCAGCACATAGTTATGATGGTATTTCGAGGAGTTGGAATGTTGCAAATAACGCCTTGTATCTGAAAGCGCTCCAGAATGATGAATTACCCAATGAAGTCGAAAAATTAACTTTGGAAGATCGGTATAATGAATATATTATGACAGGTTTACGAACGATTTGGGGGGTTTCTTTGGTTCGAATTGAGCAGGAATTTGGCATAGATTTTTTAAATTATTTAGAAAAACAATCGCGAAAATTCATTGACGATGGGTTGCTTTCTATCACTGACGACATTTTGAAGCCAACATTAAAAGGCAAATTTTTAACGGATGGAATAGCAAGTGATTTGTTTTACTTAAATTTGGAATAATTCTTAACCATTAAGAACACGAAGAAGGCACAAAGAAGCACATAACTTTGTGAACTTAGTGAAAACCTTGCGCCCTTTGCGGTTAAATAATTATGATAACAAAAATCCATAATTTCGAAATAGATTTATCAAAACCCATTGATATCTCGATTCCTATAACGAATGACGAGCAAAATCCTATTGCTTGGTACCAAAATGCGCCAGAAATTAATCCTGTCGTTATGGGAGATTGGATTGGGAAAGTATCAGAGGGTAAATCGTCAACCAATTTCAATAACCTGTTTTTTAATCCACATGCCCACGGAACACATACCGAGTGTTTGGGACATATCACGAAGGAATTCTATAGCATTAATCAATGTTTGAAACAGTTTTTCTTTTGGGCGACACTAATTTCGGTTCAACCAGAAAAAGTGGGAGAGGATTTAGTCATTTCTAAATCGCAGATTGAGAAGGCGTTGCAATCTGTTCAAAATTCAGAAATTAAATCTGAAGCGATTGTAATTCGGACGTTGCCCAATGAGGCTTCTAAAAAATCATTAAAGTATTCGAATACCAATCCGCCTTTTTTATCTGAAGAAGCGGCATTGTTTTTTCGCGAAAGCGGAATACAACATTTATTAATTGATTTGCCTAGTGTCGATAAAGAGAGAGATGAAGGGAAATTAGTAGCGCACAAGGCGTTTTGGAATGTTACTGACGTGAACCATTTGAACGTGGACGCAAGACTAAATTCTACAATAACTGAGATGATTTTTGTTCCCAATGAAGTTCATGACGGAAATTATATGTTGAATTTACAAATTGCTTCTTTCGAAAATGATGCGAGTCCCAGTAAGCCTATTTTGTACTCGATACAATAATAGAACAGTTTCAAAGTTATTTTATAAACAACACAAATTAGGTAGTATCTTTACTTAAATTAATATTCCCAAACAAAGTTATTATGAATGAGCAGCTTAAAAAGTTTTTAAACGAAGAACAAGATCCTAAAGCCATCGAAAAAGTCATGTCAAAATTGAGTGATTTATTGATGAAAAATGAAGAGATTGGTTATATAGCCGTACAGAAAAAACCAGCTATTACCGTTTTGCCAGATAGTATCGTAGTGACGAATAAGCGAATCATTATTTGCCAACCAAAGAATTTAGGACTTTCAATGAACTTTACTGATTATTCTTGGGACGAAATCGAAAGTACGGTTGTTAAAGAAGGGATTTTGGGTTCTGATTTTTCATTTGTAACCAAAACATCTCTTTCGGTTACAATAGAATATATTCCAAAAGTTCAAGCGAGAAAAATGTACGCTTTTGCAAAAGAACAAATCGATTTGTTAAAAGGAGTTTCAGGGTCTACTACCAACTTGGCAGTAGAAGAAGTCGATACGGAAGAAGTTACTTCATTTGCAGAGATTATGCCTACACAATCCACTTCGTTTTCTGAATTCAGCTCTATGGATGCAGATAAACCACTTAACGAATTGTCATCAGACGAGCTTTTTGAAAAATTGCAGAACTATAAAAAGTTACTCGATAACGGCTTGATTCTCCAAGGGGAATACGATGCCTTGAAAAAGGAAATTCTGAGTTATATGTAATGATAAGTATGTCATAAAAGTCTTGTCTAACTGAACTCGTTTCAGTTTCTATAAATAATTTTATGCTATTTTATAGATTCCGAAATAAATTCGGAATGACAAAACACTTGCTTTTGGACATACTTATTTTTTATTTTCTTGTTTTTAAAATCGAATATCCGAGTATTCCCCAGGCTACTATAAGCAATAATCCACCTATAGGAGTGATGAATCCGATAGGTTTAAAATCAATCCCAGTAATCCCAGTCGTGGACAACAGATAAATTGATCCTGAAAAATAAACTATTCCAAATAGATTTAGTCTGTATATTATTTTTTTAGTTTTCTCCTGAATATCATTTTGTGTTGCCAGAAAAAACAAAAAAAAGGCTTGATACATTTGGTAACGCACTCCCGTTTCAAAACTAATCAATTGTTCTGGAGTGAGTACTTTTTTTAAAGCATGTGCTCCAAATGCTCCTAAAATAATAGCAATCATTCCAATGCAAGCCGCGGTGATTGAGATCTTTTTATCCATATCTTTTTTTACAAAAATATTCTAAATGGATTGATTAAAAAACTAAATTTCAAATAAGTTGAGGTATTAATTAGCAATATAATTGTTATAAATCAAACAAAAACATATATTTGTGTTATAATATATACAAATGAGAACAGTTTTAATTTTTGGCGCAGGTAGATCTGCTTCTTCATTGATTCAATACCTTTTAGCAAAATCAGCAGAAGAACAATTGCATTTAGTGATTGCTGATTTATCTATGGAGTTGGCTCAAAAGAAAACGAATAATCATCCTAATGCAACTCCAATTGCTTTGGATATTTTAAATGAATTGGAACGGCAAAAGGCAATTCAACAGGCTGATATTGTGATTTCGATGTTGCCTGCGCATTTGCATATTGAGATTGCAAAAGATTGTATTTTGTACAAAAAAAATATGGTTACAGCCTCGTACATCAGTGACGAAATGCAAGCATTGGACACTGTAGTAAAGGAAAATGGATTACTATTCATGAATGAAGTAGGATTAGATCCAGGGATTGACCATATGAGTGCGATGAAAGTGATTGACGAAATCAAGGAGAAAGGTGGGAAGATGTTGTTGTTTGAATCCTTTTGTGGTGGTCTTGTAGCGCCAGAAAACGATACTAATTTATGGAATTATAAATTCACTTGGGCACCCCGGAATGTGGTGCTTGCAGGTCAAGGTGGTGCGGCTAAATTTATTCAGGAAGGAACTTATAAGTACATTCCATATTGTAATGTGTTTCGCAGAACAGAGTTTTTAGAGGTAGAAGGATTCGGAAGATTTGAAGCCTATTCGAATAGAGATTCGTTAAAATATAGAACTGTATACGGATTAGAAGATGTGTTAACTTTGTATCGAGGGACAATTCGTAGAGTTGGATTTTCAAAAGCTTGGAATATGTTTGTTCAATTAGGAATGACAGACGACTCTTATACTATGGATGGATCAGAAACGATGTCTTACCGTCAGTTTACCAATTCATTTTTACCGTATCACCCAACAGATTCAGTAGAGATTAAAACGCGTTTGATTCTTAAAATTGACCAAGATGATATCATGTGGGATAAATTGGTGGAGTTAGATCTATTCAATCCCAATAAAATTGTCGGATTAAAAGAAGCTACCCCAGCTCAAATACTACAAAAAATCCTTTCGGACAGTTGGACACTACAAGAGCAGGATAAAGATATGATTGTGATGTATCACAAATTTGGGTTTGAATTAAATGGAATTAAATCTCAAATTGATTCAAAAATGGTGAGCATAGGCGAAAATCAAACGTATACCGCCATGTCAAAAACAGTCGGTTTGCCAGTAGCTATGACTACTCTGTTAATTTTAAACGGCAAGATTAATAGTAAAGGAGTGCAGCTCCCAATAATGAAAGAAGTATACCAACCCATTCTAAAAGAACTAGAGGAATATGGTATTGTATTTAAAGAAGACAATGTTCCTTATTTAGGATATAATATAGATCAAGAATCTGTATAATATTATTTAAAAAAACCGCTTCGTTTAACTTGAAGCGGTTATGTTTTATTTACTCATTTCAACAAAGTATTTATAGAATAATGGAATAGTCTCGATTCCTTTTAAGTAGTTGAAAATTCCAAAGTGTTCATTTGGCGAGTGAATGGCATCGCTGTCCAATCCAAATCCCATTAAGATGGTTTTGCTTTTCAATTCTTTTTCGAATAAGGCTACAATTGGAATACTTCCGCCAGAACGAACTGGAATAGCTGGAACGCCAAAAGTTTCGGTGTAGGCTTTATTTGCAGCGCGATAACCAATGCTGTCAATTGGAGTGACGTAGCCTTGTCCGCCATGGTGAGGTTTAACTTTTACTGTTACTCCTGCTGGAGCAATACTCAAGAAATGTTGGGTAAACAATTTTGTGATTTCCTCCCAATCTTGATTTGGAACTAAACGCATTGAAATTTTGGCGAAAGCCTTACTTGCAATAACGGTTTTGGCACCCTCGCCAGTGTAACCACCCCAAATTCCGTTCACGTCTAGTGTAGGGCGAATCGAGTTTCTTTCGTTAGTTACATAGCCTGTTTCACCATAAACAGCATCAATGTCTAAGGCTTTTTTGTAGTTCTCTAAACTAAAAGGCGCTTTGGCCATTTCAGCTCTTTCGGCAGCAGATAGTTCTTCTACTTTATCATAAAATCCAGGAATGGTAATATGATTGTTTTCGTCATGTAATGAAGCAATCATTTTGCTCAATACATTAATTGGATTAGCTACAGCGCCACCATACAGTCCAGAATGTAAATCCCTGTTAGGTCCTGTAACTTCCACTTCTACATAACTCAAACCACGAAGTCCTGTCGTAATAGAGGGTTGTTGGTTGGAAATCATTCCAGTATCCGAAATTAAAATCACATCATTTTTTAGTTTTTCCTGGTTGCGTTCTACAAACCAACTCAAACTTTTGGACCCAATTTCTTCTTCGCCTTCAATCATGAATTTTACATTACAAGGCAAACAATTGTTGTTAATCATGTATTCGAATGCTTTAACATGCATGTACATTTGTCCTTTGTCATCGCATGCACCACGAGCGAAAATAGCTCCCTCTGGATGAATTTCGGTAGTTTTGATTACAGGTTCAAATGGAGGAGAAGTCCATAATTCCATTGGATCTGGTGGTTGTACATCATAATGTCCATACACCAATACGGTCGGTAAATTTGGATCGATTATTTTTTCGCCATAGACAATTGGATAGCCGGGAGTATCGCAAATTTCGACTAGATCACAACCTGCCTTTTCTAAACTTGCTTTTACGGCATCGGCGGTATCGAATACATCTTGAGAGTAAGCAGTATCAGCACTGACAGATGGTATTTTTAATAATTCAATTAATTCATTAATGAAACGTTCTTTATTTTCCTGAACGTAAGAAGTTATATTTTCCATAATTAGGTTTCAAATTATAGAATCAAAAATACGAAAAAGGACTGAAATATTTTTTGTTTAATTTACTTTGAAAATTAGAACTTATGTGTATATTTGCACCCACAATTACGCGGATATGGTGAAATTGGTAGACATGCCAGACTTAGGATCTGGTGCCGCAAGGCGTGTAGGTTCGAGTCCTATTATCCGCACAAAAAACCTTAAAAGTGATTAACATTTTTAAGGTTTTTTTTATTTTATATACTATCTTTCCCTTAAATTTACTTTTTTAAAAACCCATCACATGATACAAAAAACTTTATTTGTTTGCTTGGCTATCGGGAGTATGCTAACTACAAATGCACAAGAAATGACTACTATGAATCCATTTTTTCAGTCGTACAACACCCCATTTAACGTTCCTCCTTTTGAGCAAATTAAAAACGAACATTTTAAACCTGCTATTTTAGAAGGAATTAAAAGAAATGCTGCCGAGATTGATGCGATTGCAAACAATACAGCCGCACCTACTTTTGAGAACACCATTTTAGCCATGGAAAATGCGGGAGAATTACTGTCTAATGTAAATACGGTTTTCTCTAATTTGAATTCGGCTCACACCAATAAAGAAATTCAAACCATTGCTAAAGAAGTTTCGCCTAATTTATCAGCGCACCGCGATAACATTTATTTGAATGAAAAATTATTTGCAAGAGTTAAAGCACTTTGGGACAAAAAAGAAACCTTAGGATTGAACTTGGAACAAGCTAAAATTTTAGAGAATGCATACAAAGACTTTGTTCGTTCAGGTGCTAATTTGTCTTCTTCAGAGAAAGAAACGCTTCGAAAAATTAACGGCGATTTATCGTTATTGAGTTTGAAATACGGTCAAAATATTTTGGCAGAGACCAATAAATACCAATTAGTAATTACCGATAAAAAGGATTTAGTAGGACTTCCTCAAAGTGTCATTGATGCTGCTGCTGCAGATGCAAAAGCAAAAGGAAAAGCCGGAAGCTGGGTGTTTACTCTAGCCAATTCAAGCGTGATGCCTTTCTTGCAATACAGTGCTAACAGAAAATTGCGTCAAGAGATTTGGAACGCCTATCAAACTCGTGCCAATCACGATGATGAAATGGATAATAAAGCCAATGCTATTCAGTTAGCCAATCTTCGTGGACAAAAAGCCCGTTTGTTAGGCTATGCTTCACATTCTAATTACGTTTTGGAAGAATCGATGGCTAAAACACCAGAAAATGTCAATAAATTATTGAATGATTTGTGGAAACCTGCTTTAGAAAAAGCGAAGGTGGAAGCTGCCGACATTCAAAAAATGATGGCTAAAGACGGAATCAAAGAAGCAGTACAACCATACGATTGGAGGTATTATACCGAAAAAATCAGAAAAGAACGATTCGATTTAGACGAGCAAGAATTGAGTCCCTATTTTAGTTTGGAGAATGTAAGAAATGGTGCTTTCCAAGTAGCTCAAAAATTATACGGATTGCAATTTAAAGAATTAAAAGACATTCCAAAGTACCACGAAGCAGTAACTGCTTTTGAAGTTCTTGAAGCTGACGGAACACATGTTGGTGTACTTTATACTGATTTCCACCCACGCGAATCGAAAAGAGGTGGAGCTTGGATGACGTCATATAGAGCGCAAAAAACCGAGAATGGAGTACGTAAAGCACCGGTAATTTCTATCGTATGTAATTTTACTAAACCAACAGAAACAAAACCTGCGTTGTTAACTTTTGACGAGGTAAGTACGCTTTTTCATGAGTTTGGACATGCGCTACACGGATTGTTGTCTAATGTAACTTACAAAAGTTTAGCAGGAACAAGTGTGCCAAGAGATTTTGTGGAATTGCCTTCGCAAATTATGGAAAACTGGGCTGCAGAAGATGAAGTGTTGAAAATGTTTGCTAAACATTATCAAACGGGAGCAGTCATTCCTGATGCTTTAATTGCGAAATTGAAAAAAGCAGGTACGTTTGATCAAGGTTTTGGCACTACTGAATATTTAGCAGCGTCTTTATTGGATTTAGCATACCATTCACAAACTAAAGATATTACTATTGATGCGAATACTTTCGAGAAACAAGCGATGAACAAAATTGGCTTGATTGAATCGATTATTCCAAGATACAGAAGTACCTATTTCAGTCATATTTTCTCAGGCGGATATTCTTCAGGATATTATAGTTATATCTGGTCTGGAGTATTAGATACAGATGCGTTTGAAGCGTTTAAAATCACTTCACTTTTCAATCCAGAAAAAGCGAAGTCTTTCCGTAGAAATGTTTTGGAAAAAGGAGGTACAGAAGACCCAATGGTATTGTACAAACGTTTCCGTGGTGCTGAGCCAAGTATAGCGCCTTTATTGAGAAAAAGAGGTTTGGATCAGAAAGAGGAAACGCCTGTTAAAAAGATAAAAGGATAATAATCAAAACACGAATTGCACAGATTGTCACCAATATTTAATAATCCGTGACTAAAAATTTGACTACTCGAGAGTCCGTTTTTTGATAGTATCTAAAAACAAAAAACCTGCAAATTAATTTGCAGGTTTTTTTATGAATTTGATTGGAGCAACTTAAACGTTTTTCAAATTGATAATTTCTTGTTCCGTAAGCATTCTCCAATTACCTCGTGGTAAATTCTTTTTGGTTAAACCCGCAAAAGCCACACGGTCAATACGCAATACATTGTAATCAAAGTGCTCAAAAATAGAACGTACCACCTTTACATTTGAAGAACGTAATTTTAGACCGATTTCACTTTTAGGTTCGTTGTCGATATAGCTTACTTCTTCAACAAATACGCGATGTCCATCTAAAACTAAACCCTTGCTAATTTTTTCTAAATCTTCGTATTTCAAGTTTTTATCTAAGGAAACTTGGTATATTTTTGATGACTTTTGATTAGGTAAAGTAAACTTTCTAATCATATCGGTATCATTAGTAAACAATAATAATCCGGTTGTATTTTTGTCCATTCTACCTACTGCTCCAATTTTTGCAGTCGTTGCCCCGCGAACTAATTCTAGCACATTACGAAACTCTTGACCTTCGTCTAAAGCTGTAGTGAAATTTTTAGGTTTGTTCAACAAGATGTATTCTTTTTTCTCAGGAGTCAAAAGCACCCCGTCAAAATTAACTGTATCAGTAATTTTCACTAAATACCCCATTTCAGTAACAGGAACGCCATTTACTTTTACGTTTCCTGATTGAATGTAAATATCCGCATCACGTCGCGAACAAACGCCTGAATTGGCAATGTATTTATTCAAACGAATTTCGTCAGCTGCTTTGGCTCTTTTTGGCGCTTGATTTGGTTTTTTAACCACTTTATTAGCTTCCACTTCGGCTGCTTTGGTATTGATTTTAGCCTTTTTAGGACCCTGCGCACGCTTTTGCATCGCTGGTTTAGCTCCGCTCCGTTCGCCTCTGGCTCGGGTGGGCTTATTTGAACTCGGTCTAGAACTATTGGTTCTTCCGCCTCCTCTGGTAGTACTCATAATAATTGTAATTTATTGCTGCATTCGGACTAAGTTGCCCTTGAGACTGCAAAGATAGTATTTAAATTCTTCAGAAACGATTATAGAATCAAAGAGTTGAAATCACACGATATGCTACTTTTATGGGAGTTGTAACAATCGTTTTCCGTTCCACAGCACTTCAGGATTAATAAGTACAATACAAAAAACGCCTGCTACAATTAAAAATTTAAGTAGGTTGTGCAATTTTAGAAATGCTTCTTTACTGCTTGCTTTTTGTAAGGATAATAAAAAGAAAATCAAGACGATTAAGCAACCGTAAAAGTAAATATCCATATAACCTACATCATAAATTTCGATTAAAATATAGACAGGAATCACAGTGCATAATGCCAAAGCTGTAATGATTTTTTTAGCAGTATTTTCTCCGTAAACAATCGGAATGGTTTTGTAATTGTTAGCCAAATCGCCTTTAAGGTTTTCTAAATCTTTGATCATTTCTCGAATAAGCAATAACAAAAACAGGAAGCTTGCGTGTGCAAAAATGACCGCCAATTGACTGCTGTAGTTTTCAATTTCTTCAAAAGGGATTTGGTTGTAATAATACAAAAGGATGGCAAAAAAAGGCAAAACCGCTAAAAAAGCCGACATCAAATTGCCAATAAAAGGTTGTTTTTTGATTTTATGGGAATACAACCAAATCAAAAAAATATACACCGAAAAGAATAGAAAGGCTCGCCATGAAACAAACAACGCCATTAAAGCTACAATGAAATTGAGTGAAAAATAGACGCTTAATTTTGTTTTTTGACTTACAAATCGATCCAACATCGATTTGTTGGGGCGATTAATTAAATCTTTTTGGCTGTCGTAAAAATTATTAATGATATAGCCCGAAGCAATAGCTAATGAAGAGGCAAATACTAAAATAAATAAATGGAAATCGAAAAGTACATTTAAAGCTCTTTTCTCAGGAGCTAAAATAAATATAGCTGATAAATACTGAGCCAGAATGATAATGGGAATATTATAGCCTCTTACCACAGAGAACAAGCTGATAATTTTCTTAATCACCAATTTGTTCGCTCTGCTTAGCATTATGTTTTGTTTAGCGTTAAATGTTTTGGACTAAAATTGGTACACTACTTCTAATTTGTAGTCTTTCAGAGAAGTTTTGGCGCGTTCTAAATCTTCGGTAAACCCTAAGATATAACCACCGCCGCCAGAACCACATAGTTTCAAATAGTAATCGTTAGTGTCGATTCCTTTTTGCCAAATGGCATGAAATTCTTCAGGTATCATTGGTTTGAAATGACTCAAAACTACCTTAGATAATTTTTTAGTATTGGCAAACAATGATTTCATGTCGCCACCCAAGAAGTTCTCTACACACGAATCGGTATATTTTACAAACTGCGTTTTTAGCATGTTACGGAAACCTTGATCTTTTAAGTTTTCCATGAAAATATTGACCATCGGAGCAGTTTCTCCTACAATTCCAGAGTCGATTAAGAAAACGGCTCCTTTGCCATCCAAACTTTGAGTTGGGATGCCAGTGGCTTCGATATTATCTTTGGAATTGATTAAGATAGGAATGCTTAAATAACTATTTAAAGGATCTAAACCTGAACTTTTTCCGTGAAAGAAACTTTCCATTTGAGAGAAAATAGTTTTTAACTCCAATAATTTCTCACGAGTCAAGTTTTCTAAAACGGTGATTTTATTTTGGGCATATTTGTCGTAAATCGCAGCGACTAAAGCACCGCTACTTCCCACACCATATCCTTGCGGAATGCTGGAATCGAAGTACATGCCGTTAGTAACATCTGCTTCTAAAGTAACTAAATCGAACTGAACTAAATCAGGTTGTTCGATTTCTAAATTTTTCAAATGACTTACAAAACGCTTCAAATGTCCGTTAGAAGCAATAGCTTCTTCAGAAGGATTTTCATCGCTTTTTAGGGCACCATTATAAAAATTATAAGGAATAGAAAGTCCTTTGGAGTCCTGGATAATTCCGTATTCACCAAAGAGTAATATTTTTGAATAAAATAAAGGTCCTTTCATAGTTTTGTTTAATCAATTAATTGACTGCCAATTCCAATTTCATCACAAATATACTGACCATTTTGACAATAGCCAACTAATTCGTCCTGAATAAATTGCAATACTTTTTCTTTCACATGATTTGGATAAAGAACATGAACATTGGCACCAGCATCTAAAGTGAAGCAAACAGGAATTTTAGTTTCATTTCTAAATTGCCAAATACGATTGATAATTTCCAAAGTATTGGGTTTCATAAGTATGAAATAAGGCATTGAAGTCATCATCATAGCATGTAGTGTCAAGGCTTCACTCTCCACAACCGCGATGAATTGCTCTACATTTCCTGATTCAAAGATAGCAATCAATTGGTCTAAATTTTCATGTGCTTGTGCAAATCGCCTTTCGGCAAAAGGGTGGTTGTGCATTAAATCGTGCCCCAAAGTACTCGATACTTGTTTTTCACCTTTATCAACTAGTAAAATAGTGTCTTGGTAATTTTTGAAATTATCGTGAATTGTGTGTGGGAATTCCACTCCAAAAAAATCAGAACTTCCAGGAATATTTGCTTGTTTCCCCCAAACGACAACTTGACCTTGTACACTTCGGCAAGCACTTCCAGAACCTAAACGCGCTAAGAAAGAAGCTTTTTGGTAAAAATAGTCTTCGGTCATTGCGGGATTTAATTCCTTTTCCAAGCTCATCAGGTTCATAGCCAAAGCTGCCATCCCCGATGCAGAAGAAGCGATTCCCGAACTGTGCGGAAAAGTATTTTGGGTATCAATCGTAAAATGGTAGTCTTTCAAGAAAGGCAAGTAGGATTCAATTCGCTCTAAAAATTTCTGAATTTTTGGTTTAAAATCTTCTTTTGGTTTTCCTTCAAAAAGCAAGTCAAAAGAAAAATTGGAATTGGTATTTTGTCTTTTGGCGAAAGCCAATTGGGTAATTGTTTTACAATTATTCAGAGTAAAACTTACCGAAGGATTAGCGGGAACTTGATTTTCTTTTTTGCCCCAATACTTTACCAAGGCAATATTACTTGGCGTACTCCATTGAAAAACACCTTGTTCAACAGACTTTGTATAGGGAGCTGGAATAAAATCATTTGCGGTTACCATAAATAAAAATTTTAGCAAATATACTGATTTCTATTGCTAATTTATGAGGTTTTTATAACCGCAAATTCGCAAATTTTTATTTTTTGATAAAAATTCCAAGTGCTACTTTTCGTTTAATTTGCGAATTTGCGGTAATATAAATGAAATTGGTAATCAATGCTAATTCCTTTATTTGTAGAATAGGGAAAGTTTTGATTAATTTTGATAAAAAAATAAGATGAATAAAGTTTCTCGTATTGCAATAGTTGTCGTTATATGTTTACTAGTAGGCTATGTTTCTGGAATGGTCACCCGTGCTTCCATAGCGACTTGGTATCCTACTTTGGTAAAACCTAGTTTTAATCCACCCAATTGGATTTTTGCACCTGTTTGGACATCTTTGTACGTCATGATGGGAATTGCCGCAGGCTTAGTTTGGAATCATATCGATTCAAATAAAGAAATGGTCGTTAAAGCGTTACGTTTTTTTGCTTTGCAGTTGGCCCTAAATGCGCTTTGGTCTTATTTGTTTTTTGGATTGCACAATCCAATGTTGGCTACTATCGAAGTAGTTTTGCTTTGGCTTATGATTTTCGAAACCTATTCACAGTTTGCTAAAATCAACAAAACGGCTAGTTATTTAATGCTGCCTTATTTGGCTTGGGTGAGTTTTGCATCGGTATTAACGGCTAGTATTTGGTGGTTGAATCGTTAATTAATTTCTACTTGAATTAAATTTTCTAAGAGATTTTTATAATTGTTCCAAAAAAGCTTCACAAAGTATATGGAATAGAGTACAAATGGGATTTTGAAGTAGTTTCCATATTCAAAAGTTGAACTTGTTATGCAATTAAGAAGTAAAGAAATGAGTAACATACAAAATCCTATCACTACATTTTTAGATGTAAAAGGTGTATTTAATTCATTGATGATTTTTTGTAAATTCTCATTGACCTCTCGATCTATGAATTGATCTGAACTTTGATTTAGAAAACGAATGTGTTTTAGTAAAAGGTATTGAAACACGCTATTTTGAAAACTAATACTGTTCAATATTAGTGCAATCATTATCAGTCCACTCTTATTCCATCCAAAAAAATCTTGAATTCCAATTAATTCCAATATAATTGTCAAGTAACCATACCCAATTAGTGCTACTAAAGAAATACTACTAATTATTAATGAAATTGTGCAGTTGCTTAATTTTTGATTTAAAGGTTTCTTTTTGGAAAAAACAAATGGTTTAAAATTGTTTATGAGCTGGATACGGTAGCTGGTGGTAGTCATTGGGTAAGTGTAGGGGCTAAATGGGACAGTAATCAATAATTTGTAAGCCAAATTTACAAACCTTTTTTTGCAAAACAAAATAAATTTAAAACATATGTCTTAAACTTTAAATTATCAGTAATTTTAATTGGTTATTGCATCTGCAACTATAAAACCACTGGTCCACGCATTTTGGAAGTTAAATCCGCCAGTTATGGCATCAATATTGACAATTTCACCAGCAAAATAAAGGTTAGGGTGTAATTTGCTTTCCATAGTTTTGAAATTGATTTCTTTTAAATCAATTCCACCGGCGGTGACAAATTCTTCTTTAAAAGTGCTTTTTCCATTGACTTGAAAAAGACCTTTTGTGAGTTGGTTTGCCAAGTTTTGCAATTGGATTTTCGATAAATCAGCCCATTTGGTTTCGTTGCTAATTCCTGAGGCTAAAACTAAACTTTCCCATAATCTATTTTGTACTTCAAATGGAGATTTTTTGGCCACTGTTTTTTTAGCATGTTCTTGTTTGAGCTCTTTCAAAAGCATTTCTGCCTCTTCAGATTCTATATCATTAAGCCAATTGACTTCTATTGTAAATTGGTAGTTTTTATCGTGTAAGATTCGCGCTCCCCAAGCCGATAATTTTAATATAGCTGGCCCACTCATTCCCCAGTGGGTAATTAATAAAGGACCTGTTGATTCTAGTTTTGTGTCTTTGACTTTGACAGTTGCTTGAGTCGCAATGCCAGGCAATTCTTTAATTCTATAATCTTTGATGTTAAAGGTAAATAGGGAAGGTACAGGGGTGACAATGGCATGCCCAAACGTATGTAACAAATCCCAAATTTTCGGATTGCTTCCTGTAGCTAAAATGAGTTTTTCAGCTAAGTAAGTCTCAGTTTGAGTTTCAATTTTCCAATAATTTCCATCCGAGCCTTCGGTATTGAAAATGGATTGGACACTTTGTCCTGTTAAGATAGAAATGCCTAATTTTTTACTGGCATTTAAAAAACAATCGATGATGGTTTGAGAAGAATTGGAAACAGGAAACATTCTGCCATCGTCCTCAATTTTCAGTTCGACTCCGTGTTTTTCAAACCATTCAATAGTGTCCCCAGAGCTAAATTGATGAAATGGACCACGCAATTCTTTTTCGCCCCTAGGATAGAATTTGACCAATTCGTTGGGTTCAAAACAAGCGTGGGTAACATTGCAACGTCCTCCTCCTGAGATACGAACTTTGGAAAGCACTTCTTTTCCCCGCTCTAAAATCGCGACTTTGAGTTTTGGATTGCGCTCAACAATGTTGATAGCCGAAAAAAATCCAGCAGCACCACCTCCCACAATTAGTATGTCAAAGTCTTGATTCATTTTTTGTTATTGAATGACAAAGTTAAGAATAAAAAAAGAGCCTATCTAAAAAGACTTCTTTCTGTCAAACTGAACTTGTTTCAGTTTCTATAAATAAAGAATAATTATTATTTATAGATTCCGAAATAAATTCGGAATGACAAATTTTGTGCTTTTTAGAGAGACTCTTTTTATAACTTAATTCGATATTATTTCTTCAATTCCAAAAGAACCAAATCAAATTCCGAATCAATTGTTACTTTTCCATTGGCAACAACCGTTTCTTTTCCAGAATAAGCATCTTTTACTTTGGCTCCGTTTTGGAAGATTGTTCCAGTTGAAATTGTTTTTTTGCCTTTGGCTAAATCCAATCCAATAACTACTTGATCACTGTAATTTTCTTTAGAATAACTACGGCTAAATACATACGGTTTAGCAGTTATTTTTTGGTGAACTCCAGCACCAACTGATGGATGATTTTTTCTAAACTGACCTAATTTTTGCCAGTGTGCTAGTGTTTTTTGAGTAGATGGGTCATTTTTAATATCGTCCCAATTCATAAATGAACGCAAGGTAGCATCACCTTTTGTGCCTTCAATTACTAAGTTTCTAGCCGATTCATCTCCATAATATACTTGTGCCGTACCTGGAGTTAATAATAATTTTGTCGCGCTCTCAAAGGTTTTTTCTCTCTTACCATCAAAAGGTGTTGAGTCATCGTGTGATGAAACATAATTCAGTACGCCAAAACCTTTTAATTCTTTTTGCAATGTATTTGAGTAGTATGAGAACAAACTTTCATAGTCTTTTTTAGCTTCATTTTTAAATTCGAAATTGATTAAACTATTGAATCCATTAGCAAAGTAATTCACTTTTTTGTCACCAAAATCATAGTATAAACCACCGCTAATGTTGTAACCAGACACTTCACCTGTGGTGTAAAACGAATTGCTGTCTAGAACTTTTTCAGGATTGTTTTTCTTCCAATTGGTAAATGCATAATCGCATTGTTTTCTAAATTCGGCCCAAACACCTTCTTCAAGATGTTTTGTTGTATCAGCACGGTATCCATCAATTCCATATTCAGTGATGTAATCTGTCAACCATTTGATGATGTAATATTTGGGTGCTCTTGGGTAGCCTGTTCGGGCAAAGAAAGCATCTAATTCTTTTACTTCTTGTTCGTAACGACCTTCTTTTTTCCATTTTTCTACTAAAGCTGCTGGTAGTTCTACATTTTGCTCGCTTTCAGTACGTGTGTCAGGAAGATTGGCTACCAAGGTACAAGCGGTTGTATTTGCGTAGTTTTTGTAGTCGCAAGCTGGGCTTGTTCGTACCCAACTTTCTGGCCAAACCGCATCCTGAGGGGTTATGGGCCCCGTATGATTGATAACTCCGTCAAAAACAATACGAATTCCATGTTGGTGTGCTTTTTCAACCATGGTTTTTAAATCTTCGGCTGTTCCAAAGTTGGGGTCTAAAGCAGTCCAATCTTTAGTCCAATAGCCATGAAATCCATAACTATATCCGGTTCCTTCATTCGTTCCATCGTGAATTTGTTCAACTAAAGGTGTCATCCAAATGGCATTGATTCCCAATTGGTCAAAATAGCCTTCCTCAATTTTTTGAGTAATTCCTTTGACATCGCCACCCATAAATCCGCGTAGTTTACCCGTTTCTTTATTTCGATTGTAATGGATGTCATTGCTCGGATCTCCGTTATTAAAACGATCGGTCAATAAGAAGTACAAATTAGCTCCTTCCCAAACAAAAGGAGTGGTAGTCGTTTCTTTATTTTGAGCTTGAGTTGCATTTGACGAAATAAAAACAGTCAAAAGAGTTAGTAATAAAATATTTTTTTTCATGGTCTTGATTATTTAAGTTCTAATATCAAAGCTGATTTAGCCTCGATAGTAATGTTGTTTTTAATATTAATACTTTGTCCCGAAATTACATCTTTTCCTGTTGAATAGTGTTGGGTATTTTCTTTAAAACGAGAAACGTTTACTTCTTGTTTTTCATCCGAATTGTTGATGATTACCATTACACTTTCAGCATCATTGTATCTAAAATAAGTGTAGACATTATTTTCAGGAACATAATGTGTGGTTTTTACGTTATGAATTACCGATTTTCCTTTCCTCCAGTTGAATAATTTGGAAGTAAAATCGAAGTATTGTTGTTGTTCTTTAGTGCGACTTTCAGCAGAAAAAGCGTTTTTAGAATCGTCTTTCCAACCACCAGGAAAATCACGACGGATATCGCCATCGCCTACATTTTTATCGCCTTTCATTCCAATTTCAGAACCATAATACAATTGTGGAATACCTCGAACAGTTGCCACCAAACTCATAGCCATTTGATATTTTTTCAAATCCCCTTGGTAGATTTGGTTGAAGCGGTTGGTATCATGATTTTCGGCAAAAACTAAGATGTTGTTTGTATTTGGATACAAGAAATCATTGGTAAAATTTTCATATACTTTAATTATTCCTTTGTCCCAACTGGCTTTGTTTTCGTTAAAAACACCTCCGTTAATAGCATCGTGCAGCGTAAAATCCATCACCGAAGGCAGATTGGAATTATAGCTTTGAATAGCTCCAATTTTACTGTCCTTTTGCCAATAGGCCATTTGAGCTTGATCGTGCATCCAAACTTCTCCTACGATATTGAAATGTGGATATTCATCTGTAATGGCTTTGGTCCAAGCAGCAATTCCTTTTTTGTCGCAATACGAATAGGTGTCCACTCGGAACCCATCTAAGTCGGCATATTCAATCCACCAAATGGCATTTTGAATTAAATAATTTAACACCAAAGGATTCGATTGGTTCAAATCAGGCATGGATTTGACAAACCATCCATCCATACAGATTTGAGCATCTGTTTTGGAAGCATTTTGATCAAACTGAGAGGTCATTCGGTAATTGGTTTGTTTAAAACCAGGAAATTGATGAATCCAATCATAAGTAGGCAAATCATTCATCATCCAATGTTGGTATCCCCAATGGTTGGTCACATAATCCATTATGTTTTTCATACCACGTTGGTGCAATTCGGCACTCAATCGAACATAATCTTCATTGGTTCCAAAACGAGAATCAATTTTATATACATCAGATTGACCGTAAGTATGATACGATCCTTTTTCGTCATTGTCTTCGCAAAGTGGGGTAGGCCAAAGTGCGGTAGCCCCCAATGATTTGATGTAGTCTAGGTTTTTGATAATCCCTTCTATATCACCCCCGTGGCGTCCGTCTTTATTAGCACGATTGGCTTTTTCAATCGTTTCTTGGGTGCTGTCATTGTTCGGATTGCCATTAGCAAAACGATCGGGCATCAATAGATAAATCATATCCGAACTATCAAATCCTTTGCGGAAACGTGAATTTTCTCTCCTTGATTTTAAACTGTATTTTTGAGTAAATGTTACTTTTTTATTTTTCGAAAACGAAAAAAGCAAGTCTTGTGCTCTTACATTCTTGGTATCAATAGTTACAAAAAGATAGTTTGAATTTTCAGTCTTTTGAACATTTTTAATACTAATTCCATTGGAAACTGTTACTTCGTTTTGAGCAATATTTTTCCCATAGAACATAATTTGCACTTCTGATAGATTCATGTCGGCATACCAAAAAGGTGGTTCAACACGATCAATTTGCGCGAAAGCAAATGTTGTAGTAAGCAGTAAAAAGAAGACTTTCTTCATAGCAATTTTATTTTTTACCCAGGCAACCAACGGATTAAAATCCGTTGTTAAATAATCAGTCGTTCCTACGGAACTTTGGTATATTTCCGAGAGCCGTAGGTTCGACCTATATTCAAAGGCTGGATTTTAACCCAGTCTTATTGGTTCTATGTTCACTAAACCATTAGCTTCCACAACCACTTCTTTTCCATTCACAACAACAGTAATAGCGTTGTTACCTTCTAAAGCAATTTGAGTTTCAGATTGGCTAACCGATACTTTTACAATTTGGTTTCTGAAATTGATTTTAAACGAATATCCTTCCCACTCTTTCGGGATTTTTGGAGCAAAATGTAAGGTGTTGTCTTTCACACGCATTCCGCCAAAACCTTCTACAATGCTCATCCAAGTACCCGCCATAGAAGTGATGTGACATCCTTCTTCCACTTCTTTGTTATAATCGTCTAAGTCCAAACGTGACGTTCTTAAATAGAAAGTATATGCCATATCCATTTTATCCAAAACAGCCGCTTGAATAGAGTGAACACAAGGCGAAAGTGAACTTTCGTGAACCGTAAATGACTCGTAAAACTCAAAGTTATTTTTCAATTGTTCTTTTGAAAAATGATCTTCAAAGAAATAGAAACATTGCAATACATCGGCTTGTTTGATGTATGGCGAACGTAAAATTCTATCCCAAGACCATTTTTGGTTGATTGGGCGTTGGCTTCTATCTAAATCGGCTACGCGAACTAATTCTTTATCCAAGAAACCGTCTTGTTGTAAGTAGACTCCCAATTCTTTCGATTCTGGAAAGTACATATTGTCGGCTACTTTTTTCCATTCTTGCAACTCAGCATTCGATAAATTTACTTTTTCAATAATGCGTTTGTGATCGGATTGGTATTCTAAAGATACTTTCTGAATTTGTTCAGCTGCATAATCAATACACCATTTAGCAATATAATTGGTGTAGAAGTTATTATTAACGTTGTTTTCGTATTCGTTAGGACCTGTAACCCCTAAAATCACATATTTATTTTGGTTAGTAGAAAAAGTCGCTCTTTGGTGCCAAAAACGAGCAATACCAATCAACACTTCCAATCCTTTTTCAGGAATATAACTGTAATCTCCTGTAAAACGATAATAGTTAAAAATAGCAAAGGCAATCGCACCATTTCGGTGGATTTCTTCGAAGGTAATTTCCCATTCGTTATGGCATTCTTCTCCGTTCATGGTTACCATTGGGTACAAAGCAGCGCCATTGGTAAAGCCTAATTTTGCTGCATTCTCAATCGCTTTATCCAATTGATTGTAACGATACGTCAATAAATTACGAGCTACTTTCTGGTCTTTAGTTGCCATGTAAAAAGGAATACAATACGCTTCGGTATCCCAATACGTTGAACCACCATATTTTTCTCCAGTAAAACCTTTCGGTCCAATATTTAAACGAGAATCTTTACCTAAATAGGTTTGGTTCAATTGGAAAATGTTGAAACGGATTCCTTGTTGTGCTTTCACATCGCCTTCGATAGTGATATCTGACATTTCCCAGATTTTAGCCCAAGCAACTTTTTGTTCTTCTAAAAGAGCTTCGTATCCTTTGGCTAAAGCCAATTTAATGACATTTTCTGCTGCCGTTTGGGTGTTGGCATGATTCATGGAAACGGTGTAGCCACCAATTTTCTGAATCGCCGAAGTTTGACCTTGTCCAATTACGGTTTCGTAACTGTGTTGGATTTTTTCGTTAGTGGCATCAATAGCAACTGGCGAAATGTTTTCATTTTTTCCATTGGCCCAAATACTATTGTGCATGAAAGTAGTTGCCTTGAAATGTGTTTTGAACGTTTGAGCCGTTACAAAAGCTTCATTACTTCCTTTTTTAACTTCTAATGGTTCCCAAAATTTCTCTTCCCAATTCGCATCTTCGTTAGTTACTCCAGCGTCGATATAAGGTTTGTAGACAATTTTAGCGTCTTTGTTCAATGGAGAAATTTCGTAATTGATGATTCCCACTTCGTCCAGATTAATAGATAAGAAACGTTTTACGTTTACTGCAATTTCGGTTCCGTTTTGCAAAGTAGCTTCAAAAGAACGTTGGTACCAACCTTCTTTCATATTCAATTCCCGACGGAAATTACGAACTGAAGCACATGCGTGTAAATCTAAATTTTCACCATTGATTTCGATATCAATTCCAATCCAATTGGGTGCGTTCAATACTTTGGCAAAATATTCTGGATAGCCATTTTTCCACCAGCCCACTTTGGTTTTATCAGGATAGTAGATTCCGGCAATATAACTTCCTTGAAAAGTTTCGCCAGAATAGGCTTCTTCAAAATTGGCACGTTGCCCCATGGCTCCGTTTCCAATACTAAAAAGACTTTCGGATGATTTTACTCTTTCTACATCAAATCCTTCTTCAATAATCGACCAGTTGTCTGGTTTTATATAATCTTGGTTCATTTTTTTAATTTGAAAATTTGAAAATTTGAAAATGGGTTAATTCTTCCCAAGTTCAATTTTTTAATTATTTATAAGTGAATTTAAAAAGGCTTCGTCAATAAAAGTGAAGTCTTTAAAATTGTATTTAGCTTCGTTTAAAATGCTTGCTTCTCCAATACCAATACTGGTCATGGTGGCAATATTTGCGGCTTGAATTCCGGCAACCGAATCTTCAAAAACTATGGAATTTTCATTGCTAATTCCCAATTTTTGTGCTGCTTGAAGAAATACTTCAGGGTCTGGTTTAGCGTTGCTTACGTCATTTCCATCAACAATCACATCGAAGTAAGATAGAATACCTGTTTTATCTAAAATGGGTCGAGCATTTTTACTTGCCGAACCCAAAGCGATAGGTTGTTGATTGGCTTTCAAGAATTCTAAAACCGACATTACGCCAGGAAGTATTTCGCTTTGATCCATATCTACTAGATAAGTCAAATACTCCTCGTTTTTTTGAACTAACCATTGGTCTTTTTGATCCTGAGAAGCTTCGACGTTTCCAAGACCTAAAATAATATCAAGTGAGCGTACGCGGCTAACTCCTTTTAATAATTCGTTGTGTTCGTGTGTGAAATCGATACCCAATTCGTTTGCAATTTTTTTCCAAGCCAAATAATGGTATTTGGCTGTATCTACAATTACGCCGTCAAGGTCGAATATAAATCCTTTTTTTGTCATTATTTATTTTTTTACTACGTCATCGACATCTTTAACTCGTGTTACCAAAAGTGCAGCAATAATAAAACTAACTCCGCTGGTTACAATAGCATAGATGGCGTTGTCTTGATACACATATTTCACAAGAGGACCACCAATTAAGGCATTCACAATCTGTGGCAATACCACAAAAAAGTTAAAAATCCCCATGTATACTCCCATTTTGAAAGGAGAAATAGAACCTGCAAGAATAGCAAATGGCATCGATAAAATACTTGCCCAAGCAATCCCTACGGCTACCATCGAAAGAATTAAGAAATCCTCATTAGGTGCAAAATAAATGGAGATTAGACCTAGTCCACCTATAATTAATGAAATGGCATGAGTCGCTTTTCGTCCAATTTGTTTAGCGATGTAAGGCAAAGCAAAAGCATAGATGGCAGATACTAAGTTGTACACTCCAAATAGTACGCCTACCCAATCACCTGCGGTTTGATAGGCATCACTTGAATTGTCACTAATTGGTAAACCGTAAATGTGATGTGCAATAGCTGGAGTTGTAAAAACCCACATGCCAAACAATCCAAACCAAGAGAAAAATTGAACAAAAGCCAATTGTCTCATTGTGGATGGCATTTGTCTGAAATCATCAATTACATCAAAAAGACTAGATTCTTTTTCTGAAGCTGGTTTTTCATCCGAAAATTGGGCTAACTCTTCCGGTGAATATTCTTTAGTACTGAAAATAGAAATCAATACGGATCCTACTAGGACAATTGCACCAATGATAAAAGATAAGATTAAATTGTAAGGCACTCCGCCCTCTTCATTTTTGTTTGAAATTCCAAACCAATTGGTTAAAACATATGGGAGCCATGATCCAATAACCGCTCCAAAACCAATTAAGGCGGTTTGTACACTAAATCCCGCAGTTCTTTGGTCAGTTCTTAAATTATCACCTACTAATGCTCTGAAAGGTTCCATTGCAATATTAAAAGAGGCATCCATAATCATTAACATTCCTGCGCCAACCCATAAAGCGGGAAGCATAGCGATGAAAATTTCGGCTTGTGGCATCAAGATTAAACCAATAGAAGCTAGAATCGCACCCGCAAAGAAAAATGGTTTTCTTCTTCCAAAGCGGCCCCATGTTTTGTCACTGTAATACCCAATTATAGGTTGTACAATTAATCCCATTAATGGAGCAATTATCCAAAACCAAGAGAGTTCGTGCACATCGGCACCAAAGATTTGAAGAATTCGGCTAGCATTAGCATTTTGCAATGCAAAACCCATTTGTATGCCTAAAAATCCAAAACTCATTGTCCAGATTTCAGCGGTACTTAATTTACGCTTTTCCATAGTAATTTACTTTAAAAAATGGGTTTGTTTTATACTTAAAAACAGCCATTGAATCGTAAAAGTAAAAATATATTTGTAACTAAAAAGAGCCAAATTGAATTTTGGATAAATAATTTTAACTACAAGGTTGTAGTTGCGATAGAAGTAACATTTTTAATTTAAATTGTAGATTCCCGTTCAATTAAATGGGTAGCAATAACCTCTGTTCTATAATTTTCTTCCCCTTCTTCTTCCTCTTCAGATTCTAGTCTATTGATTAGAATTTTCGCAGCTTTTGCACCCATTTTTTTCCCTCTTTGAGAGACAGTAGTTATTGTTGGGGTAGAATATTTTGATATAATACCGTCTGTAAATGCTATTACTGCAATATCATTTGGAACATTCAATCCCATTTTTGTAGCTGTTTTAATTATGGTAACTGCAAAAAGTTCGTTTACAGCAAAAACAGCGTCTATTGCCTTATCCTTTAAAAATGTACTAATCGTAATTTCGCTATTTGCTATGTCCTCAATTTTGAGTATTAAATTTTCATCAAAGGCGATGTTGTTGTCAAGTAATGCTTTGGTGTAACCATCGGTTCGCAGTTTTCCAACGCTTACATAATCCATTGTGGTGACAAGAGCTATTTTTTTTCTTCCTTTATCGATTAGACTTTGTACTGCTTCATATGCAGCAGCTTTATCATTAATGATGACTTTGTCACACAAAACTTCATCTGTGACTCTATCAAACATTACAACAGGCATTCCTTGATTGATCACTTCGGTAATGTGATTAAAATCGCCCTTAAATTGGGTTTCTTTAGATAATGACATTATAAATCCATCAATACTACCTTTAGCAAGCATTTCCATATTCAAAACCTCTTTGTCAAAAGACTCGTCAGACAAGCAAATAATAACATTGTAACCATTTTCATTGGCTACATGCTCAATGCCATTAATTACGGTTGAGAAAAAATGATGGACAATTTCAGGAATGATGATTCCTATAGTTTTTGTTTTTCTGTTTTTTAAACTTAAAGCAATATTATTAGGTGTATAATGGTGCAATTTAGCGTAAGCTTGAACTTTTTGACGGGTTTCTTCTCCAATTTCAGAGCTATTTCTGATCGATTTTGAAACGGTCGAAATGGAGACGTTGAGGTCTTTTGCAATCTGTTTTAGCGTTACTTTTCTCTTCATGATTTAAATAAACGGAAATAATAATTGCGTATAAAGGTAAATTTAATTTTCACAATTAAAATACTATTCAGAACAAACAAAAAAGCTACTCCTTGAATGGAGTAGCTTTTTTTAACTACAATTAACACCTAAACTAAATACTAAATTTTTCCATCTTTAATTTCATCCACAATTTCTGGATTCAATAAAGTGGTGATGTCTCCAAAGTTTGAGAAGTCGCCTTCTGCAATTTTACGCAAGATTCTACGCATAATTTTTCCAGATCGTGTTTTTGGTAAACCCGAAACGAACTGAATTTTATCCAATTTGGCAATAGGTCCAATATGATCTGAAATATGTTGATTAATCTCTTTGCTTAAGTTATCTCTATCACGGTTTTCTCCTGATTCTTTTAAGATGACAAACCCGTATAAAGCATTTCCTTTGATGTCGTGTGGGAAACCTACAATAGCTGATTCGGCCACCGCTGGATGTTCGTTGATAGCATCTTCAATAGGTGCAGTTCCTAAATTATGTCCTGAAACAATCACTACGTCATCGACACGACCTGTAATTCTATAATAGCCTACTTCGTCACGCAAAGCTCCGTCGCCAGTAAAATATTTCCCTGGGAAAGCACTAAAATAAGTTTCTTTATAACGTTGATGGTCACCCCAAATAGTTCTTGCGATACTCGGCCAAGGGTATTTAATACATAAACTTCCGGTTACTTGATTGCCTTCAATTTCGTTGCGTTTTTCATCCATCAAAACGGGTTGAATACCCGGTAATGGAAGCGAAGCATAGGTTGGTTTTGTAGGCGTCACAAAAGCCAAAGGCGAAATCATAATTCCTCCTGTTTCGGTTTGCCACCACGTATCTACAACTGGACATCTTTTTCCGCCTACGTGGTCGTTGTACCAGTGCCAAGCCTCTTCATTGATTGGCTCACCAACAGATCCAATTACTTTTAAAGATTGTAAAGGATATTTTTGAACGTATTCTACACTTTCTTTAGCCAATGCACGAATAGCTGTTGGGGCTGTATAGAATTGAGTGACTTGGTGTTTTTCAATTACTTCCCAAAAACGACTGAAGTCTGGATACGAAGGAACTCCTTCAAAAATTACAGTGGTAGCTCCATTTAACAACGGTCCGTAAAGAATATAAGAATGTCCTGTAATCCAACCAATATCTGCGGTACACCAGAAAACATCATTTTCTTCGTAGCTAAATACATTTTTGAAAGTATAAGCAGTATATACCATATAACCTGCTGTAGTGTGTACCATTCCTTTAGGTTTTCCTGTAGAACCTGAAGTGTAAAGAATAAACAAAGGATCTTCAGCATCCATAATTTCAGCAACGTTAGTATTCATTGCATCATCTAAAAGTGGTTGCAACCATTGGTCACGTCCTTCTTTCATATTCACGTTGGTGTTGGTTCTTTTGGCAACCAAAACCGTTTCAACGCAAGGACATTTTTCTAAGGCTTCGTCCACAATGCCTTTTAAGTCAATCGCTTTGTTACCGCGGTAACTTCCGTCAGAAGTGATGACCATTTTACATTCGCAATCGTTGATTCTTGAAGCCACTGCCGAAGCAGAGAATCCTGCAAAAACGACCGAGTGAATCGCTCCAATTCTAGCACAAGCCAATAATGAAATGGCCAATTCTGGAATCATTGGTAAATAAATACAGACACGATCTCCTTTTTTGACGCCTTGCTCACGCAAAACATTAGCCATTTTTGAGACTCGTTCGTACAATTCGTTATACGAAATGTGTTGCGCTGCCTCTGAAGGATCATTCGGTTCAAAAATAATGGCTGTTTTTTCTCCTCTTTTGGCAAGGTGTCTGTCAATACAGTTCTTTGTAATATTTACTTTGGCATTGGTAAACCATTTAATTTCGGCTTCAGCCATATTAAAATCAATTACGTTGTCCCATTCTTGGTACCAAGTAAAATTTTCAGAGGCAATTCGGTCCCAGAATTTTTTAGGTTCACGAATCGATTTTTTGTAGTGTTTGAAGTATTCTTCTAGATTTTCAATTTTATAATAACTCATGGTATTCTATTTTATATGTTCTAATTCTGTTTGTTTTTATTTGCTGTAACTTCCAATTTTGTATTTTTTCAATACCTCGATAATTTCGCCTACAATGGCTTCGTCATCAATAGTAGACGGAATTTGGAAATCTTCACCGTCAGTTATGCTTCGCATTAATTTACGAAGAATTTTACCCGAACGGGTTTTTGGTAAACGATTTACAATAACTACATTTCGCAATGAAGCAACCGCACCAATTTGTTGGCGTACCAGTTTTACAATTTCTTGTTCCAATTGGAAATGCTCCATGTCATCTCCGTGCTTTATGACTACCAAAGCCAATGGTGTTTGCCCTTTTAGTTCATCGTGAATTCCAATAACGGCACATTCTGCTACAGACGAATGTGAAGCTACAATTTCTTCCATTTCGGCAGTAGAAAGACGGTGACCCGCTACGTTGATTACATCATCCACACGACCAGTAATAAAAATATAATCATCGTCATCCTTGAATCCGCCATCACCTGAGAAATAGTAACCTGGAAATTTTTCTAAATAACCTGCTTTGAATCTTGGGTTGTCTTTCCATAAATCCAATAAGGTTCCTGGAGGCAAAGGCAATTTGATAACTACATATCCTTCTTCGTTGGGTCCTACTTCTGTACCGTTTTCACTAAAAATTCGGATGTCAAATCCTGGAACTGCTTTTCCAACAGATCCCGGTTTGATTGGTAAATATTCAATCCCCATCATATTAGCTACAATTGGCCAACCTGTTTCTGTTTGCCACCAATGGTCAATAGCTGGAACCGGAATGTGTTCTTGGTACCATTCTAAAGTAGCTACATCACAACGTTCACCCGCTAAAAACTGAATTTTTAGCGAACTTAAATCGTGTTTTTTGATGAATTCTCCGTTGGGATCTTCTTTTTTGATGGCACGAATGGCTGTTGGAGCCGTAAACATTACGCTTACTTTATGTTCTTCAATCATTCTCCAAAAAGTACTTGCATCGGGAGTTTTGATTGGTTTTCCTTCAAAAATAATAGTTGTATTTCTATTGATTAGTGGGCCATAAACAATATAGCTATGTCCTACAACCCAACCCACATCAGAAGCTGCCCAAAACACTTCACCTTCTTTGGCATTATACACATTTTGCATTGAATATTTTAGAGCTGTGGCATAACCACCTGAATCACGAACGATTCCTTTTGGTTTCCCAGTTGTCCCTGATGTGTATAAAACATACAAAGGATGTGTGGAGTTCAACGGAACACATTCTGCTTCTTCCGAACCATATACCAATGCGTCATAATCCACATCGTATTTTTTAAATGGCACTTTTGCCCCTAATTTTCGGTTCAGAATAATTACTTTTTTAGGTTTGTGTTCGGCCAATTGAATAGCTTCATCAACTAACGGTTTGTAAGCAATCAATCGGTCAATTTCAATTCCTGAAGAGGCAGTGATTATTGCTCTTGGTTTGCAATCGTCAATTCGAATAGCCAATTCGTGAGGAGCAAATCCTCCAAAAACTACTGAATGTGTCACTCCAATTCGCGCACATGCTAACATGGCAAATGCGGCTTGCGGAATCATAGGCATATAAATTACGGCTGTATCTCCTTTTTTTAATCCCAAAGATTGCATTCCTCCAGCAAGTTTAGCTACTTCGGTTTTTACTTCTAAAAAAGTATATTTTTTTATGGTTTGAGTAACAGGTGAATCATAAATTATGGCTACTTGATCACCAAAACCCTCTTCAATATGTTTGTCTAATGCTAAATAGCATACGTTTAATTCTCCGTCTTTGTACCAAAGCGGATAACCATTTTCATCAGAAGATAAAATGCTTTCAGGTTGTGTAAACCAATCTATACTTCCGGCTTGTTTTTTCCAAAACGCTTCCGGATTTTCGGTGCTTGCTGCGTAGGTATCTTTATAATTCATTGTAACTTTTTTATATAAATTGGGGCTAGTTTTCTAATAATTCGTGTACTTGTTCAACTAATTTTTTTGCAGAAAATGGCTTGACGACATACAAATTAGCGCCTAACATCATCCCTTTTTCAATATCACTTTCTTTGTTTTTTGCCGAAAGGAAAATGACTTTACAATGGGCTAATCGATCGTCTTTTTTGATTTCTTCTATAGTAGCATATCCGTCAACCATTGGCATCATTACGTCCAAAATGATTACATCTGGAAGTTGTTTTTCTAAAATTTCCAGTGCCTCTTTTCCATCGCGCGCAATAAATACTTCAAAATTGTTCTTTTTGAAGGTGTATTCTAAAGCCATTACGATATTCGGTTCGTCGTCTACGATTAGTATCTTTTTCATCCTCTTAGTTGTTTTCTGTTGTGTTGTAGTTGGGTAGTGTGAAGACAAAAGTGGCTCCTTCTATTACGTTATTTTCGGCCCAGATGGCGCCTTTATGATGTTCAATTATTTGTTTGCAAATGGCTAATCCTAATCCGCTACCGATTGGTTTTTTGACATTTTGGTTTCTAGATTGATAAAATTTGTCGAAGATGGCTTCAAAATCTTCATTTTTGATTCCTTTGCCGTTGTTGTGAATTGTTACGGCAACATTGGATTCGTTTTCAGTAATTTGAATGTGAATTAAACCATCTGTTTCAGCTGAAAATTTAATTGCATTCGATAATAAGTTATGAATCACTTGAATGATGCGTTCTTCGTCATAAAAAGCTCGAATTTCTTTGCCAGCATCTTCAAATACAACCTGTATTTTTTTATTTGCAATTAGTTGCTTAACCGATTCTAAGGTTTTCTCTACTGTTGAAACAATGTTATTTTTAGAGAGATAAATCTTTTGTTTGCCTGTTTCAAATTTTTCTAAATCCAAAATTTTATCAATCAAACGATTCAAACGATCGGATTCTGAGATGATATTTTGCAAAAATTGTTTACGTACTTCAAACGGTACATCTTCGTCATCATGTAAAATTTCACTAGCGGCTCTAATAGCTGTTATTGGTGTGCGTAATTCATGAGTAACGGTATCTAAAAATTCATCTTTTTGAATGTCTTTCTTAACAAGTTCTTCATTGGCCACTTTCAATTGCTCTGATATTTTTTGCAATTCATTGGAAGTATCGGTCAGTTTTTTATTAATGATGATATTTTCTTTGGACTCTTCTAAGATTCGCAACACCTCTGGCAGACTTATTTCGTCTTCTTTCACCACACTGGCTATTAAAATTTTGGCGGAAGCCGTACCAATATGTCCCGTTAATAAATTCTCGGCAAATTTTATAAATCGTGGGTCTGCAGTGGTAACATTTTTGTCAATGTTGTACTTTAAATTAAATATGGATAAGGCTCGTTTGGTTCTTTCTTCACCAAGAAAACGCTGCAAAACCTTTTCAATATCAGAGACATAGGCTGTTCCTTTCCACACAAAAGCATCTTCGTGATTGGTGATGTACTTGTCAATATCAACAAACATTTCGGCATAATTTCGTTCTCTGTAATTTCCTTTAAAACTAACAGAAATCGAAGCAAACCCAATTATATTAAAAAATAAACTCCAAAATAAAGCATGTGGGATAGGGTCTAAATAATCCAATCCAAAAAGTTGTAAGGGTTGTAATAAATCAAATCCCCAAGGACCTTCTTTTATGAATTGGCTAGTAGAATTAGATATCCCCAATGCATAAGGAATTAATAAAGTATAACAACAAATAATGAAGCCAAGAATAATTCCGGTTATTGCTCCTTTATTAGATCCTCTTCTCCAAAAAATAGCGCCGAAAAAAGCAGGGGCTAGTTGCGCTATAATTACAAAAGAAACAAGTCCAATGGAAACAAGGGAGTAATCTAAAATGAAAATTTTGTAAATCGCATAGGACAAAATAATCAATAAAAAGATACCTATTTTCCTGCTTCGTAATATTCTTGTATTGTTTTTATCTTGAGATTTGTTTCTCAGCCTGCCAACAAAACCATACGGAATTAATAAGTTATTACTTAACATGGTTGCCAATGCAATAGACGAAACAATAATCATCGAAATGGCGGCAGAAAACCCTCCTAAAAATACTAGAACGGTTAGTGTGTTGTTATTGAAAAATTGTGGAATCAATAAGGAATAAGTATCCGAATTGAATCCTTTCCCTTCAAATAAAATATTTCCTCCCCAAGCAATTGGGAAAACAAAAATATTGAATAGCAACAGGTAGAGTGGAAACAACCACATGGCGGTTTTTAAATGAGTTTCTTTGTTATTCTCTACAATTGCGGTATGAAATTGTCTTGGTAAAAGAAAAATGGCAAACATAGAGAGTATGCAAAGAAAAAACCAGTTGATGGCTCCAGTCAAACCTCCAATAGAATTTTTCTCAGCAAATTTTTCTAGTCCTGAAGCTTGTGTATAAATATCATCAAATCCGTCAAATACAAAGTAGGTGACATAGATTCCAATGATCAAAAAGAATACTAATTTCAATACCGACTCTAAGGCTACCGCAGTTACAATACCTCGTCTTTTCTCTGATGCATCTACATAACGGGTCCCGTAATAAGAGGCAAATAAAGCGAGTGCGATACACGCATAGGTAGAGGTGTCGTAAAAAATATTAGAACTAGATTCCGTTTTAGTAACGATATGAAAAGTGTCCGAGATGGACTTGAGTTGCAAAGCAATGTAAGGTACAATACCAAAGATACAAACGATGGTAACTAAAGCACCTAAAAATCTGTCATTACCATAACGTAATGAAATAAAATCAGCAATACTGGATATTTTATTCACTCTTGAAATGCGAATTATTTTTTTTAAAATAATCATCCAAGTAGGAATAATAATGATAGGGCCTAAGTAAATAGGTAAGTAATTTAAACCAGAATTGGCTGCAACGCCAATACTTCCGTAATAGGTCCATGCTGTACAATATACGGCAAGGGACAGCGAATAGATATAAGGATTGTTTGTCCAACGAGAATGTCCTCTTTTTTCTGCCCAATAGGCAATATAAAAAAGGATTAGCATATACAATACTAAAATTAATAAAAGGGCTACACTACTCATAATATCTTTTAATAATTAAGTAGGTTATACCTATAGAAAATAACCATATAGAAAACACGTAAATGTACACAATAGGAAAGCCTAAAAATGGTTCAGAACTATCAAACAATAACAATAATGGCATGTTCAATGCTAAGAGTAATAGCATTGAAAGGATTACCAATTTTTGTTCATGTCTTTTTTTCATATTGTATACTACTAGGTATTCAGTAAAGTTATTGGTCTAGTATATTTTATTTTCAGTAGTATTTCTTAAAATATACAAACGCTGCCATAAATGACAGCGATTGCATAATTTTAAATAGAAATTACTAATTATTTATCACTGTATTCTCCTGTCAATGAGTAATAACCAAAGATTCCTAAGCCTCCAACAATAATTGGAGCAAGTACAAATGTGTATATAATTGCTGGAATCATATCTTCTGGTTTTCCAGATTCAAATTTTGGTATCGCTTGATCGATTATTAGGAAATAAGCCGCTGCGACTCCAATCCCAATCCAAACCAATCCTAATATTTTTTTTATTGCGTTCATAATATTTTTTTTAAAGTTACACTATTTACTGTTTATTCTTTGTGTGAGGTACTTTTACCGTCAACATAAATGGCACCAATTACAAAACATATACCACCAATTAAGATTGGATACCAAAGACCTTCTAAATAAGGTTCGGCTACTGCTACCGCTTCACCAGCTGCTGCTGCGGCATCATTTGCTTTTGTTGCTGCTGCCACTAACGAAGTAGCTACCGCAGGAAGCAATCCTCCAAAGATTCCATTACCAATATGGTATGGTAATGACATCGAAGTATAGCGAATTTTTGCAGGGAACAACTCAACTAAGAAAGCTGCTGTTGGTCCGTACACAATAGTTACAAAGAAAATTTGAATAAATACTAACCAAATCAAAGTCCATTTGTCTGATTCATTCACTACCATAGTTTTCTTAACTTCTACTTTAGGTTTTCCGTCGTCACCAATTTTAGCTACTCCATTTTCTAAAGTTACGGTTTTAACTTCTTTCCAAGTTGCACCATCAGTATACTCTTTGGTTGTTGTGTACACAGAGTCTAATGCTTTTGCTTTATTCTCTTTCGTTTCAGCTACTACAACTGTTTTAGCCTCAATTTCAGTTTTGTTTTTGATACTAGCAGTTTCATACATTGCACTGTAAATTGGTCTATATGCGATCACTGCAATTAAAATACCTGTAAGCATTAACCATTTTCTACCGATTTTATCAGACAACCATCCGAAGAATACGAAGAACGGAGTTGCCATTAAAATAGCATACATCATGATATCACCTACTTGGTCAGTTAAGCCCATTACTTTTTCTATAAAACTCATAGCATAGAATTGTCCTGTATACCAAACTACACCTTGACCCATAACTAATCCAAATAAAGCTAGCAACACAAACTTAAAGTTCAATTTATTACCAAAGCTTTCTTTCAATGGATTTTTAGAAGTTTTACCTTCTGCTTTTACTTTTGCAAATTCAGGAGATTCGCTCATGTTTTTACGAATCAAATAAGAAACTAAAATCATAAGGATTGAAACCCAAAACGGAACTCTCCATCCCCAATCTTCAAATGCCTCTTTACTCATGGCGCTTTTAGTAGCCATAATAACAAGTAATGATACAAATAATCCAATTGTAGCAGTAGTTTGAATCCATGAAGTCCAATAACCTCTTTGTCCCGGACCAGCGTGTTCAGCTACATAAGTTGCTGCACCACCGTATTCCCCGCCAAGAGCTAAACCTTGAAGTAAACGTAAAATTAATACTAAAGTTGGTGCTAAGAAACCAATCGTTTCATAACTTGGAATACATCCAATTAAAAAAGTGGCTCCTCCCATTAATAAAAGAGTAACCATGAACGTATATTTACGTCCAATCAAATCGCCTAAACGACCAAAGAACAATGCTCCAAAAGGGCGCACAACAAAACCTGCAGCAAAAGTTGCCAATGTAGATAGGAAGGCAGCAGTTGGATTGTCTGAAGGGAAAAATTTAGTTGAAATTATAGTAGCTAAACTACCAAAGATGTAAAAATCATACCATTCGATCATGGTACCTACTGAAGACGCTCCAATAACTGTCCATAAGGAGCTTTTTTTGTTTTCATTCATAATGTAATTGTTTTTGGGTTGATTGTTAATAATTTTTTAAAAACTGTAAACTGCTGAAACAGTCGCTCTAAAATTTGCTACTTTGTTTTCTATTCCAGAAATAGAAAGGTCTTTTTGAGTGTTTCCATGTGTAGCAGCTGTATATTCGATTTCAGGAGTAAGTCTAAATTTGTTCTGTTTGAAATCAATTCGAGCTGATGCTCTTACTATATCCTTAACTCCTCTTGTGCTATTAATCCCTCTGCCATAAATACCAAGAGCTGATGTGTTCGCCGATGTACCATCTTGGTTAGTGAATCCAAAGAAAAAACCAGGTGCTGTTGTTGCACTATTGCTTGCAATATCCAACCAAAATGAGTTAGTTCGAATTCCTTCATAGGTAACCGGATTAGTTCCATTTGCATAGCTTGCATAGCCGCCAAGCATAACTAAATGATGTAAATTTTCTCCAGATATTCCATATGCTTTAATATGAAATTTTTCTGCATTGTATTTAAAATAAGCCAGAACTGAAGTTGAATTTAGAGTCTCGTTAGATTTAACACCATTACTCTCAATTAATGGTTTGTTTGGGTAAAGCTCAGCTCCTAAACCAGCAATTACCGATTTGTTTCTGAATTCTATTTTTCCATGCATCGCTGGAATAACGCTATTGTAAACAGGAGAGTTTTGCTTTCCATCAATTGGGAAAGCTCCAAATTCTCTGTCTTTATAAGCAATGAACGAAAATTTAAACTGATTGCTTAATTTTTGATCTAATCTAAATTGAGTTGCCCATCCAAAAGGATTGAAAGGAATACCCGTAGAGAAGTTAGCCACCCCCGGGAATACCTCAGGTATAAATTGAGGGTACCAAGTTTGACCAAATGTTAATGATGTTTTTTCCCAGTCTAATTTAGCGTATGCATGACGTAATCTAAAAAGGGCAATAGATTGTTCTGTATTTCCAAAGAAATCGCCTTCTAAAACACCAGAAGCTTTTGCCCCCCATACATCTGGGCCAGACGCTTTAACTCCAAGTCGAGACACTACAGAAAGAAAATTAGAAGCACCGCTCGCATTGATATCTGCTCCTTTTGAATCAATTTTTTTATCAAGTGGCCAAAGATTAAGATGGAATTCTCTTACTTGTGCAGATTGTCTCGTGTCTATACTATAGTCTACTCGAGCAAAACCGTACAGCTCTGTTTTAAATGGTTTTGGAGGGGTTTTCTCTTGCGAAAAAACAAAAGCTGTACATAATAGTGCAGCAATAAAAAGTGTTTTTTTCATAGTAATAATTGGTTAAATAATAAAATGGTTAGTTTTCACAGTGCCAAATTCAATTATTTTTCTATTAAAAAAAATTACTATATATTTTTTTGTAAACTACTATAGTTAGTCTTTAAAACGTTCCCATTTTATTAGCATAAATTTATCTCCAAGTTCGGTAATTATCATTCCGGCACCAGAAAGTAAATCTTTATTTTTTAAATATTCTACAAGTTCTAAATGATTAAATATCTTGTAAGTAGGGTGGTAGTTAGTATGGGTTGGTTTTTTTATATTGAAGCTTTTTACCCAATTACTGATGGTAACGTGAGAAACGCCTATAATCCGTTCGATTTCTCGATAACTAAGACCTTCTAAGTAGAGTTGCAAAGCTTTAGTAACATAATAATCATCTATCTTTTTTCCTATTTTATTAACGGTAAAGAAATAGTTGCATTTTTTACAAGCATACCTTTGTTTATGGTTAATTATGCCGCTTTTAACGATATGATCGTTTTGGCATTTTGGACAGGCAAGAATTTCCATATATATAAATTTTGCATAAATATAGTAAATTAGCAAATATACAAATCATAAATCAATAAAAAAACATATAAATAATTAGAGAGACTTTATTTTTATTAGAAAAACAGTAAACTTTTAACAGTAAAACGGGTGATTTTCAAAATAGGTAAATTTGACTTTGAGTAATAACCTGATATTTTTAATTGAAGAAGCCAGAGTTGTTTAATAAATTGTAAAAACAAAAAACCCACTCGTTAGAGTGGGTTTTGTGGTACCTCCTCCCGACGCTTCGGGAGGACGCTTCGGGAGAACCATGGACATATGTATTTTTATTTTTTCGATAAAATATCTTTAAGTATTTCAGGGTTTTGAATAATTTTTTCAATAAAAATTTTACTTTTCATTTTTTTAATGAAACGTTCAAGAAAGAGTGATTCGCTTCGGTCAATACATTCAAAATTTAAAGCTAATGTCCAGTCATTGGCAATTTTAGAAAAAGCGTTAGTATATCCATGTTGGTTGTGTTTGAGAATTCTCTCTTTAACATCATGAGTTTCGCCTATATAATATTTTGTGCTTGTTTTTGAATGTAGTATGTAAAGAAAATGGGGCATGGTTTGGGAGTTTAAAAAACAAAAAACCCACTCGTTAGAGCGGGTTTTGTGGTACCTCCAGTCCCGACGCTTCGGGAGAACCAGGGACATATGTATTTTTATTTTTTCGATAAAATATCTTTAAGTATTTCAGGGTTTTGAATAATTTTTTCAATAAAAATTTTACTTTTCATTTTTTTAATGAAACGTTCAAGAAAGAGCGCTTCGTTTCGGTCAATACATTCAAAATTTAAAGCTAATGTCCAGTCATTGGCAATTTTAGAAAAAGCGTTAGTATATCCATGTTGGTTGTGTTTGAGAATTCTCTCTTTAACATCATGAGTTTCGCCTATATAATATTTTGTGCTTGTTTTTGAATGTAGTATGTAAAGAAAATGGGGCATGGTTTGGGAGTTTAAAAAACAAAAAACCCACTCGTTTGAGCGGGTTTTGTGGTACCTCCAGGGATCGAACCAGGGACACATGGATTTTCAGTCCATTGCTCTACCATCTGAGCTAAGGTACCTTGCTTATGCGGGTGCAAATATAGAATCATTTTTAATTTATCCAAAACAAATATTAAAAAAAATCAATTCGTACCTTCGCCTTGTAAATTAAAACTATATGATTCTAACAATCGATGTTGGGAATACCCGAATTAAAGGTGCTGTTTTTGAGAACGATACCTTTGTTGAGCAATTTCAATTTGAGCCAAAAGCACTACAAAATGGTATTGAAAGTATTTTAAATAAATATCTGAGCGCCTCCGATTTGGTAGTTGCAAGTGTCGGAAATTTTGATAAAAATGACTTTTTATCCTTTTCAAATCGGATTTCAATTCACTTTGTATCACATCACGACCCTTTCCCATTCCTGAATGCATACGCTACTCCAAATACTTTGGGGATTGATAGAATGGTTTTGGCCTCGGGTGCAACAATTCGATATCCGAATCAAAATAGATTAGTAATTGATGCGGGTACTTGTGTGACATACGATTTCATAAGTCAAGATGATGTGTATTTGGGCGGTGCTATTTCTCCGGGTTTACGCTTACGATATCAGTCTTTAAATAGGTTTACTTCAGCTTTGCCTTTATTGGAGTCAGAATGTCCAGATTATTTTATCGGAAATTCAACGGCTAATTCAATCCACTCGGGTGTTGTAAACGGATTAGCTCATGAGATAGATGGTTTTATTGAAGAATACCGAATGCGTTACCCAAATTTTATTATAATTTTAACGGGTGGAGACGCAGAATTTTTGGCTAAACGATTAAAAAATACCATATTTGCCAATTCAAATTTTCTGTTGGAGAGTTTGAATCAAACCTTTCAATATAAAATGAAAAATGATTAAAAGAATTGTATTTAGTATTTGTCTTCTAGTTTCTGCTTATTCTGTTGCTCAAGAAGGAACAGCCTCACCGTATTCTTTTTTTGGAATCGGGGATGTTCGTTTTAAAGGAACCGTTGAAATGCGAGCTATGGCTGGAATAGGTGTAGAACAAGACAGTATCCATATTAACTTAGATAACCCTTCAAGTTTTGCTAATTTGAAACTTACCACATTTGCGTTGGGCGGTGGTTTTAATCAGACTAATTTAAAATCAGCTAAGGAGTCGGCAGCTGTTCAAAGGGTTGCGTTAGATTATTTAGCAGTTGGATTGCCTTTGGGTACTAAGGCAGGGTTAGGTTTTGGTTTAATTCCGTATTCTTCTGTTGGATACAAAATTGAATCAATTGCAACAGATGCGACGCAAAACAGTAGTCGTTTTGACGGTAAAGGTGGTCTTAACAAAGTGTTTCTAGGTTTCGGATACAAATTGCTCCCACAATTAAGTTTGGGCGCAGATGCTCATTATAATTTTGGAACAATAAACACATCCAGTTTGGAATTTTTATCTACAATTCCTGTGGGAACTCGAGAGATAAATAATGTTACCTTGACGGGTTTTAACTTCAATGTTGGTTTAATGTATCAAACAAAGCTAACCGCTAAAACTAATTTTTATAGCAGTTTCAATTATTCGTTGGAGAGTAGTTTGAAATCAGTTAATCTAAGTTCAATTTCTACAGTTTTAATTGACGCTGAATTTAATAATTCATTAGTCGATACTTCAGACCAGATTGAAACTACCACAAATTTAACTACTCCAAGTAAAATGACTTTAGGTATTGGCTTTGGATCTTCTAAAAAATGGTTGTTAGGAACACAAATTAGTTTTAGAGATGCGGCTAATTTTGTTAATACATACAATGACTTTAGTGCAGTTTCGTATGGAAAGTATCAAAAAGTTAGTCTTGGAGGGTATTACATTCCAAATTATAATTCCTTTACGAGTTATGCTAAAAGAATAGTGTATAGAGGAGGGTTGAAATACGAACAAACAGGCTTAATTGTGAACTCTAAGTCGATTAATGATATAGGAGCTACAATGGGTATTGGTTTTCCTGTGTCAGGATCTTTCTCGAACATAAATTTAGGATTTGAAATTGGTAAAAGGGGAACTACATCCCAAGGTTTAATTCAAGAAAACTATGCTATTTTGAGTCTTAGTTTGTCGTTAAATGATAGATGGTTTCAGAAGAGAAAATTTGACTAAACTTAATCTCACTTATACTGTTTAATTTGTACTTATGAATAAAACCTGTCAATTTTTATTTTGTCTTTTTTTAATTTCGCTTACTGCTTGTGAGAGTAATTTTAAAGACATTCAAAAAGACAATTTTTCAGATTTTGTTCCAAGTAACAATGCTGATGAGGTTAATTTAAAATACACTGATTCAGGAAGAATTACAGGGATTTTAGTCAGTAAAAAAATGTTGGATTATGCAGTAGTTGATTTTCCATTTACTGAATTTCCTAAAGGGATTCGCGTCACTCTATTTGATAAAAATGCAAAAGAAACGGTGATTACATCAAATTATGCGGTATCGTATAAACAAACAGGAATCATTGATTTGCAAGATAAAGTTAAAATAGTTTCAACTGATGGTCAAATTCTAGAAACAGAACAATTGTATTTCGATCAAAAAAATTCTTGGTTTTTTACTGAAAGAAAATACAAATTTAGCTCTCCAAGAGGAGTGTCTAATGGACAAGGAATAGATTTCAGCAAAGATTTTAAAGTAATTAATTCACAAAGAATAACAGGCGAAGTTGACTCCGCCGATTAAACATATATAGTATGAGCTACCTTAAGTATACTCCTTATTTGTATCTAATTTTAGGAATTTATCTTATTATTGATTCCGTTATTAATTGGAATAATCCGGCTGAAAATGCCGAATTAACTTTGATTTTCGCAGCAATTGCTATTTTCTTATTTGGATTTAGAAGACGCTATGCGAAACGTTTTGAAGAGCGAAGAAACAATAGAAATCAAGAATAGTAGAAAAGCAATCATAAAGTATTTTCATAGTCTATTGTTTTTATTTGAAAAAATTTAAAAAAACTTTCAAAATAAACTACTTGTACTATAAATATTAACTAGATAATTGTATTTTCGCAAACTGAATATAAATTAATTAGAATAAAATGGCAGTTTTAGCAAAAATTAGACAACGTTCCGCATTATTAATTGGTGCAATAGCACTTGCTTTATTTGCATTTATCATTCAAGATTTGATTGGTAAAGGTGGTATCGGACAAGATACAAAAGATGTAGGAACTGTTAATGACAAAGATATTTCGTTTGAAGACTTTAGAGTTAAAGTAAGTAATGTTGAGAAAAGTGGTCAAGGAATCACATCTACTCAAGCAGCAAACCAAGTTTGGGATCAGGAAGTCTCTATTGCTTTGTTAACTTCAGAGTTTGAAAAATTAGGATTAAGAGCTGGAGAGAAACACTTAATTGAAGTGTTGAAGGCCGATCAAAATATTGGAGGTAATCCTTTGTTTTTAAATGCAGCAGGATTATTTGATTTGGCAAAATTTAAAGAATATTTTAAAGCAAATCCAGAGCAAGCTCAATTTTTACAAGAGAGAGAAAAGTCAGCTGAATTGAATGCTAAATTCCAAATGTATAGCACTTTGGTGAAAGCTAGTTTATATACTACTGAAGCTGAAGGGAAATTGAAATACGAAATGGAAGCAAATAAAGTAAATTTTGCTTACGTTGCAGGATTATATTCAACTATTAAGGACAGTGAAGTAAAAGTAACTGATGCTGAAATTGTAGATTTCATGAAGAAAAATGAGAAAAAATACAAAGCTGATCCATCAAGAGAGATTGAGTACGTTTTGTTAGAAGATAAAGCATCGGCGCAAGATGAAGCTGATGTTAAAGCTAAAATAACAGCATTATTGGCTGGTAGCGTAGTTTACAACTCAAAAACTGGAAAAAATGATACAGTAGCAGGTTTTAGAACTGCTGCTAATGCAATAGATTTTGTAAATTCAAATTCAGATGTACCTTACGATTCTACTTATGTAGCTAAGAAAGACTTGCCTGCAGTTGATGCAGATCAGTTATTCAACTTGGCTCCTGGATCTGTTTACGGACCGTACAAATTTGGAAATTACTATTGTCTTTCTAAATCTTTTGGAAAAAGAGCCGGTGTAAATGCTAAAGCAAGTCATATCTTGATTAGCTATGAAGGAACTCAAGTACCAAACAAGAGAGAGAAAAGAACAAAAGAGCAAGCCTTGGCAAAAGCACAAGCTGTTTTAGCTCAAGTAAATGCAAATCCAGATAGTTTTATGATGTTAGCATTTTCTAACTCAGATGATTCTTCTGCACAACAAGGTGGTGATTTAGGATATTTTGGTCCTAACCAAATGGTTAAACCATTCAATGATTTCGTTTTTGGAAATGCGATTGGAAAAGTTGGTTTAGTTGAAACTCCTTTCGGTTTTCATATTATCAGAATTACAGATAAACAAGATGGTGTGCGTTTAGCTACAGTAGCTCAGAAAATACAGCCTTCTGAAGCAACTTCAGACAAAATCTTTACTCAAGCTACACAATTTGAAATGGATGCGGCTAACAAAGACTTTGCTAAATTAGCGAAAGACATGAAATTAACGATTGCTTCTCCTGTTACAGTAACTGGTATGGAAGAAAATTTTGCTTCTTTAGGAAACCAAAGAGCTATCGTGAGATGGGCGTTTGAAGAAGGTTCTAAAGTGGGTTCAATTAAGCGTTTTGAGTTGGCTAATATTGGTCACGTAATTGCAAGAGTAAAATCTATTGATGATTCAGGTTTAGTTCCGGTTGCTCAGGCTAGAGCTTATGTAGAGCCAATTCTTAAAAATAAGAAAAAAGCAGAGTTAATCAAAGCGAAGATGACAGGTTCTTCTTTAGAGGCAATTGCAAAAGCAAATAAAACTAAAGTAGAACAAGCAGCCAATATTACAATGGAAAATCCAGTATTCGGTTTAGTAGGAGCAGAGCCTAAAGTGGTTGGAACTGCTTTTGCCTTAACTGCTAATAAAGTCTCTGCGCCAATTGAAGGTGCAACTGGTGTGTATGTTGTTAAAAATGTAAGTACTTTAAAAGCACCTGCTTTAAAGAACCACTCAGCTTATGTAGCTAAATTAAAACAACAAACTGCTGGTGATGCAGGAAGAATTCTTCCAGCGTTGAAAGCGAATGCTACAATTGAAGACAATAGAAGTAAGTTTAATTACTAAGTTGTACATTATATATAAAAAAAGCCAAGACATTGTCTTGGCTTTTTTTGTTGGTTTTATTTTGAGAAATTATACTATCATTTCTTGATAAGGAATCACCGTTTCATATCCTTTAGCAACAAAATAAGACTTTGGGTTTTCTTTTGAGACTACTAAAACAAAATCACCACCCCAAGCGCCTAAACTTTTTACAGCGCCATCAAATTCAGGAAACAAAGCATTTTTAACCGTTTCGGTCTTTAAAAGCGCACTTAAAAGAGTTTCGTGTTGGTTAATTATCTGAGTAAATACTTCTAAGTTGTCAGCATCTATAATAGACTGGGTTATTTTGTCAATCGTTTCAATAAAGTCCGTTAATTGATTTGTTTTATTAGAATGGTATTCTGCTATTGCCGATTTACTATTTCGTTTTTTGTTCAAATACACAAAATAGAGGTTTTTAGCGAATTCAGGCTCAAAAACCACTTGTGTTATCTTGGGTTTCCCATTTACAATAGAGTAGGTAATAGGCGTGTTGTTTTGCGCACAAGCAATATCATAGCCGCTGCCGCCAAAACTTTGATGTAGCAATTCAAAAGCATCTATTTGAAACCATTGCGCAATATTATTAATTAAGGTGGACGATGTGCCTAATCCCCAATTTCTTGGAAAACTTAATTGAGTTATAACTGCAAGTCCTTCTGAATTAGAAAACACATTGGAATTCATAGTATTAGCCACTTGCAATATTTTGATGAGCGTTGCTTTTACTGATTCAGTAGTAGTGGTGTTATCTTGAATTTCTTGAAATGAAAGGGTTTCTTCAAACCAAATACTTCCATCGGCATCATAACTTTTCCAATGAATACTTTTTGTTTGTGTTTCTTCTACAATGAGGTTTTGTCCCATTTTGGTAGGCAATGCTAATCCTTTGGCACCATCCAAAATAAGGTATTCTCCTGAAATTAATAATTTGCCGTTACTGTAGAAGGTCTTTTGCATTCTAATTAGTTTCTCAATTGTTTCATCAATTCAACAACTGCACTGTGCGAAACGGTTTGGTGTTTAAAGTGTTTTTGAACAGCGATTCGCTCTTCTTCTGTTGCGTCGAATTGATTCAAAATATTATTCAAATGCATTTTCATATGTCCGTCTTGAATTCCTGTTGTGGTTAAAGAACGCAAAGCAGCAAAATTTTGAGCCAGACCTGCAACAGCAACAATTTGCATCAATTCTTGAGCAGATGGTTTTTCCAGCATTTCCAAAGCTAATTTTACCAAAGGGTGTAAAGAGGTTAGTCCGCCAACGGTTCCTAAAGCCAATGGGATTTCCAGCCAAAAACTAAAAATGCCATTTTCTATTTTAGCATGAGATAAACTTGAATATTGTCCTTTGCGTGAAGCATAAGCGTGAATTCCAGCTTCTACGGCTCTAAAATCATTTCCAGTTGCCAATACCACTGCATCAACGCCATTCATAATCCCTTTGTTATGCGTAACAGCTCGGAAAGGTTCCACTTCGGCGATGCGAACAGCCTGCACAAATTTCTCGGCAAACTCCTGCGGATTTGGGATGTGTTTTTCTTCTAAGTCGGCAATAGGACACAAAACTTCGGCACGTACAATACAATTAGGAACATAATTCGACAAAATGCTCATGACAACTTTAATGTCTTTTTCTGTTTCAGAGAACAATTCGTATTGGCTTGCTTTTTCTTTTAAGGTTTTAGCAAATTGTTCCAAACACGAGTTGATGAAATTGGCGCCCATACTATCCTTAGTCTCAAAACTTACGTGAAGTTGATAGTAATTCGGAATTAAATCGGTTTTGTCTATTAAAATAATATCCAAGATTCCGCCGCCACGAGCTTGCATGTTTTTAGTAATACTTTCGGTTTCTGTAAAGAAATTAGCTTTGATTTTGGAAAAGAAAGTATGTAATTTTTCAGTATCTCCTTTGAAAATGAAATGGACTTGCCCAATTTTTTCGGTGTCAATTACTGTAGCCGTAAATCCGCCACGAGTGGACCAAAATTTAGCTGCTTTAGAAGCCGCTGCCACTACCGAACTTTCTTCAATAGCCATTGGAATGGTTTTGTACTTTCCGTTAATTAGGAAATTAGGCGCAACGCCTAAAGGGATATAGAAATTTGAAATCGTATTTTCGATGAATTCGTCATGCAGTTTCTGGATTTTTTCGTCTGAATTCCAATAATTTTTTAATAATTGAATGGCAGATTCAGGAGTTGAAAAATAGGTTTGGGCAATCCATACTATTTTTTCTTCTTTGGATAATTTTGAAAATCCGCTTACGGCTTGATTCATTCTCAGTAGATTAAAATGATTTTGTTGCAAAGATACACTTTTCAACCTTTTCAGTTATAACTTGATAACTTCAAATAAAATGAGCAAGTATAATTGCTTTAACATTTAACAACACAAATGTGAAATAATTGTAAAATTTTCACTAAAATTGGGGTCTATTAAAAACCGATTTTTTATGAAATTAAGTTTATCCTCTATTTTATTTTTTGTACTCACGCTATCTGTTTATAGCCAACAAAAAATCACTGTTGAAGAAATTTATTCTGGAGCTTTTAGAACCAAGGGAATGGATGAATTACAGTCCATGAAAAACACCAATCAATATACTGTTTTAAATTTTGACGCCGCTTCAAGAAGCATGCAAATTGATTTGTTCGATTTTGCTACATTAAAAAAAGTAAGTACGTTAATTGATACAAAAAATCATTCCGTATTAGCGGATGGAATTGACAGCTATACATTCTCACCAGATGAGAAATTGGTTTTGATAGCTAATAATACGAATCAAATTTTCCGTCATTCATTTACAGCCGATTATTATTTGTATGATACCAATTCTAAAAAGGTATCTAAATTGTTTGATTTCCAAGTGCAAGAGCCTACTTTTTCGCCAGATGGGAAAAAGATAGCTTTTGCGAGAGAAAATAATTTGTATGTATATGATATTACAACTAAAGAAATAGTTGCATTAACCAATGATGGTAAAAAGAATAGCATCATTAACGGAATTACTGACTGGGTGTATGAAGAAGAATTTGCTTTTGTTCGTGCCTTTGATTGGAGTAAAGACAGTAAAAAAGTAGCTTTTATTCGTTTTGATGAAAGTCAGGTTCCAGAATTTTCGATGTCGATTTTCAAAAAGGATTTGTACCCAACAGTAGAAACCTTCAAATATCCTAAGGCGGGAGAAAAAAATTCAGAAGTGTCATTACATATTTATGATGTAGCTTCAAAAGGAACACAAAAAGTGAATTTATCTCAGTACTCTGATTTTTATATAGCTAGAATGCAATGGACAAATGAGGCGAATGTACTTTCGGCTCAGGTCTTGAATCGTCATCAAGATAATTTGGATTTGTTGTTTGTTGATGGAAATTCAGGTGCTACAAAAGTAGTGTTGAATGAAAAAGATAAAGCCTATGTGGATGTAACCGATAACTTGACTTTTTTGAAAGACAATAGTTTTATTTGGACAAGTGAAAAAGATGGTTTCAACCATATTTACTTGTATGATAAAACAGGAAAATTAAAAAATCAAGTAACCAAAGGGAATTGGGAAGTGACCAATTATTATGGTTTTGACGAAAAAAATAATACAGTTTTCTACCAATCTGTTGAGAATGGTTCTATTAATAGAGATGTGTATAGCATCAACTTGAATGGGAAAAACAAAGTACGTTTATCGAAATCTACTGGAACAAACGCGGCTACTTTCAGTCCGAATTTCCAGTATTTTATCAATACGTTTTCAAGTGCAACTCAACCTACTACCTATACTTTGAACGAAGCTAAAAAAGGAGTTCAAGTGCAAGTGATTGAAAACAACGAAGTACTGGCATCTAAATTAAAAGGCTACAATTTGCCAGCTAAAGAATTTTTTGTTTTAAAAACAGCAAAAGGGAACGAACTGAATGCTTGGATTTTGAAACCAAAAGATTTTGACCCAACTAAAAAATATCCCGTTTTTATGTACCAATATTCTGGTCCAGGATCACAGCAAGTGAATAATGATTGGAATTCAAATGATGATTATTGGTTCCAAATGTTAGCGCAACTAGGTTATATCATAGCCTGTGTGGACGGCCGCGGAACAGGTTTCAAAGGCGCTGCCTTCAAAAAAGTAACTCAAAAAGAATTGGGTAAGTACGAAGTGGAAGATCAAATTGATGCGGCTAAAGTAATAGGTAATTATCCTTTTGTAGATAAAAGCCGAATCGGAATTTGGGGTTGGAGTTATGGAGGATTTATGGCGTCCAATTGTATTTTGAAAGGTGCAGATGTATTTAAAATGGCCATTGCAGTGGCTCCAGTAACCAACTGGCGTTTTTATGATAGTATTTACACAGAACGTTATATGCAAACGCCACAAGAAAATGTAAGTGGTTATGATGAAAACTCGCCTATCAATCACGTGAATAAGTTAAAAGGAAAATATTTATTGATTCACGGATCTGGAGATGACAATGTACATGTTCAAAATTCTATGCAAATGATGGAAGCTTTGATCCAAGCTAACAAGCAGTTTGATTCGGAAATTTATCCAGATAAAAACCATGGTATTTATGGTGGTAAAACGAGAATTCAATTGTTTACTAAAATGACTAATTTCATCAAAGAAAATTTATAATATGACAAATACAAGTTTGCAAAAAGAAACCATTTTTGGACATCCAAAAGGGTTGTTTATTTTATTTTTCACCGAAATGTGGGAACGGTTTTCTTTCTATGGAATGAAGGCTTTATTAATATTTTATCTAACAAAATACCATCTTTTTTCAGATGATTCAGGAAATTTATTAATTGGAAGCTATGCTGCTTTAGTGTATGCTGTTCCTGTTATTGGCGGTTTTATTGCTGATAAGTATTTAGGGTTTAGAAAGGCGATTATTTTTGGGGGTATTATGTTAGTCTTAGGTCATTTAGGAATGGCATATGAAGGGAATGCCGCTACGCAGTCCATGACGGGTGAAATTGTTCGGGATAATTTTGCTTTACAAGTTTTTTACTTTTCATTGTCCTTAATTATTGTAGGAGTTGGCTTTTTGAAAGCCAATATTTCTTCTTTAGTGGGAGAATTGTATGTTAAAGGAGATGCACGAAGAGATTCTGGATTTACCATTTTTTATATGGGAATTAATTTAGGTTCTTTCTTTGCTACAATTATTTGTGCTTGGTTAGGAGAGAATTACGGTTGGAGTTATGGTTTTGCCGCAGCTGGAGTTGGAATGTTTTTAGGACTAATCACTTTTATTTCGGGGAAACGATTTTTAGAAGGTAAAGGAGAATCTCTGGTTCCTGAATTACTAGCTAAAACTTCTTTTGGCATTAAAAACGAATGGTTAATTTATGGCGCGAGTGCTTTATCAGCTTTCTTTTTTTGGCAAATGGTTCAAAGTCACGAAGCCGTTTCGTGGATTTTAAAAATCGCAGGTGGCTTGTCCTTTTTGTATATCGTGTATTTTGCAGCAACTCAACTTTCAGGAAAAGAGAGAGATCAATTAATTGCATTGACGATTTTAATCGTTTTTACCATTGTTTTTTGGGCTTTATTTGAACAGGCATATACTTCTTTGAATTTATTTGCAGACAGAATTTTGGACAGAAATGTACTTGGTTTTGAACTTACTGCTGGACAATTCTTAAGTTTTAATGCTTTGTTTATTATTCTTTTAGCGCCAGTTTTTGCTTGGCTTTGGGTTAAATTAGGGAAATACAATCCCAATACTGCCGTAAAGTTTTCAATTGCATTAATTCTTGTAGGATTAGGATTTGGTTCCTTAGTTTTAGGAATTAATTTGTCAGATACAGGAAAAGTGGCTGCATTTTGGTTAATATTAACCTATTTATTACATACTTGTGGTGAGTTAAGCTTGTCTCCTGTTGGTTTATCAGCAGTAACGAAGCTTTCGCCAGTGAAGATCGTAGGATTTATGATGGGAGTTTGGTTTTTGGCTACGGCGAGTTCTGAGTTTATTGCTTCTGTTTTGGCAAATATTGCCTCTATCGATACTTCAAATGGTTTGGCTCCAGATTTGAATTTGGCTAAACAGAGTTATATGAAATTATTTGAATACCTTTTCTATACAGGAATTGGTTTTGGATTACTTTTATTGATATTATCTCCTGTAATTAAAAAGTTAATGCATGGGGTAGATAAAGAATTAAACAATTAATATTATGACTGAAAATTCAACTGATCAATTTTTTAAGAGTACCGTTTTAGGACATCCTGCGGGACTTTTTGTACTATTTTTTACCGAAATGTGGGAACGTTTTTCGTTTTACGGAATGCGCGCTTTACTTGTCATGTTTTTTACATCAACAGTGGCTAATGGTGGTTGGGATTGGACTAGGGAACAAGCGATGGCAATCTTTGGATCATATGTAGGTTTAGTTTATTTGTCTACAATGCTTGGTGGTTATTTTGCAGATAAAATAATTGGGTATCGATGGGCAGTAGTTATAGGTGCTTTATTAATGACCTTAGGGCACGGCTCTATGGCATTGGAAACTCCTTTCTTCATCTATTTAGGATTAATTTTATTGGTTTTTGGTAATGGATTCTTTAAACCTAATATGGTTTCCATCGTTTCAGAAATGTATAAAGATCGTCCTGAGAAAAAAGATGGTGCTTATACCATATTTTATATGGGTGTAAATTCGGGAGCCTTTTTCGGTATCGTTTTATGTGGTTATCTTGGAGAGCAAGTAGGATGGAATTGGGGATTTGGTTTGGCTGGAATTTTTATGCTCTTTGGATTAATTCAATTTTGGCTTTCTCGAAATATCTTTGGGGATATTGGTTTGAAACCAGTGAAAAAAGAAGTGGCATTGACAGATGAAAACAATGACACTCTTAATCCTTTTTCAATTTGGCAATTGGCTTTAATTGGCATCATGATCGTATTAGGTTTGGTGTGGATTATTTTTGAACCTGCTAAAATTATTACAGAAGGAGGAGTGGATCTATTCAATTTTGAAGTAATGGGTTTAACAGGAAATAATTTCACCATTCTTCTAGCGGTAGTCTTATTTTTATTTCTTTTAACCTATCGTTTGTTGACCTATTCTCAGATTACCAAAGAGAAAATGATTGCGGTTACTTTTTTTGCTTTCTTAACTATTTTCTTCTGGGCTATTTTTGAGCAATCTCCGGGAACGTTAACGATTTTTGCTAATGATTACACGAATCGTATTTTAGAGGGCAACGCAGGCACTATTTTCATGATTGTCAATGCAGCTATTACTTTAGTTCCTTTAGGAATTATCACTTGGGTTTTATTTCTATTATTTAAGCAAACTTTTGCAAAGTATGCAATGGCTAACATTGTTTTGGCTATAAGTTTTGTCATTATTTGGGGAATTGCATTTTGGATGTTGAATGATCAGTTTTCTGGAGAAACATTAGAAGTGCCTGCTTCATGGTTCGCCTCTTTAAATTCGCTTTACATTATCACTTTGGCGCCCTTATTCTCTAAATGGTGGGAGAGTAAATACAATCCTTCAGCAAATATGAAATATGCAATCGGAATGTCTTTTTTAGCAATCGGAATGATATGTGTTGCTATTGGATCGGACGGAATTGTACCAGGCGCAAAAACGGCATCAGTAAGTATGATTTATCTAATTTTAGTGTACCTTTTTATTACTATGGCTGAGTTGTGTATTTCGCCAGTTGGTTTGTCGTATGTGAGTAAATTAGTGCCAGCTAGAATGATTGGAATGATGTTTGGAATTTGGTATTTAGCTGTTGCGATTGGAATGAAAGGGGCAGCTAAATTTGGAGAAAATATTGATAAAATTGCAGACGAAAAAGGATTGAGTTATTTCTTTTGGATGTTAGCAATTGTATCTTTGGCAGTAGCTTTTATTTCTTTAGTTATGTCACCGATTATTAAAAAGTTAATGCACGGGGTACGATAAAAAAATTATAGTATTTTTGTAAATAAAATTAGCAATAAAATGAAAAAAATAATTATTACTATACTGTTTGTTTTTGGTTCTGTTTCTTTACAGGCGCAAGAATTGTATTGGGAAACCAATGTAACTAAAGCTATCGAAGTTTCTAAAAAGACCAATAAACCTATGCTCTTATTTTTTACAGGGAGCGATTGGTGTGGATGGTGCATTCGTTTGCAAAAAGAAGTCTTGAAAACACCTGAATTTGCCACTTGGGCAAAACAAAATGTGGTTTTAGTTGAATTGGATTATCCTAGAGCAAAAGCTCAAACCAATGAAATCAAACAACAGAATGCACAATTGCAACAAATATTTGGTATTCAGGGATATCCAACGGTTCATTTTGCAACCGTTACTGAAACCAAAGGAAAAGTTAACTTTCAATCTTTAGGAAATACTGGTTATTTAGCAGGAGGCCCAACAGCTTGGTTAGGTGTTGCAAATGGATTTTTGAAGAAGAAGTAAAAATGTTAATTTAGGATATAAAATCCCTTTTCACTTGTTGAGTGAAAAGGGATTTTTGCTTTTACACAGCTTGTTTCCCAATGCTTTTGAACTGTTTTGTAATTGGATGCATCGGCAATGATTACTTTTGGCTGAATGGTTTGTATAAGCCGATCTAAATTTATTTTAGGAGATTGTGTTAATAGCAGAATCTCTGGGCGGTACTTTTTAGGATAAACCCCTGTGCTATCCACAATAAGAATCCTTTTTCCATTGAAGAATGCAGTGTTTTTTAATTCTTTGGCTGCAGCCAAATGACTAAAATTCCCAACAAGGTAGGCGTTCAAGTTATTGTTTTTCGCACCTATTTTTTGAAGACTATCATTGGCAAATAGAGTTACTTTCTTGCCGTTGCGTTCAGTAATTAAAGTATTCTTTTTTATATTAAAAACGACCCACTCATTTTGATTTTCAACATTCCACTCGTTCCATAAATACGAACATTGGATGCCAATAACGGAAAGTAGAAGAGCAACTAATCGAGAGAAATTTCGTTTTTCGAACCAAAGAATGCTAGTTAATATCAATGAATAACTTCCAATTAATAACAATGTATTAAACGGAATATCCTTCAGAATAAATTCTTCGAAAGAAGCAATATTATGGATGATTTGATTAACTAGATACAAACTCCATTCCAATGCCTTGGATAAAATTAACGGACAAAGATTAAAAAAAGCTAATACCATAACCACTAATCCCAATCCCATAATGATGCCTGTGAGCGGAATGATAACCAAGTTAGTTATAAAAAATAGTCCTGGAAATTGGTGGAAATAATACAAACTTAATGGTAAGGTGCCGATTTGAGCAGCAAAGGAAACACTAATTATATCCCAAACGTATTTTAAGAATTTATTTTTAGGTTCCCAAAGTTGCGCGAGTAATGGCTGCAACCAAATAATGAAAAATAATGCCAAATAACTTAATTGAAACCCAACATCAAATAAAAAAGCCGGTTGCACTACTACTATTAGTAATATAGAAACCAGTAAAGTGTGGTAAATATTTACGCTACGTCTTAAATGTTGTCCAATAGCAACAAACGAGAACATAGTAACAGACCTTACCACTGATGGCGATAAACCTGCCAGAATCCCAAATAACCATAGCGAACTTATAATAATAAATAGTTTTAATAAAGATCCTTTTCTGTTGTTTGGCACTGGTTTAAGAATAAAAGTGACAAATAATAAGATGAAACCAATATGCAAACCTGAAACTGATAAAATATGTATCGCACCTGCATATTGATAATCTTGGATAATTTGGGGGTCAATTTCCTGTTGTTGTCCCAAAAGGAGTGCAATTGCTACATTTAGCTCAGTAGTAGTAAAGCCGTCTTTTTTTAGATTGTTAATGATCGTATTTCGAATTTGGGCGGCATAATACCAAATGTCTTTTTCAATTAGCGTACTTATTTTAATTTCTGAAGCATCAGCATAAAGCTGACCATAAATTTGTTTGTTTACTAAGTAGTTACTGTAGTTGAATTGGTTGGGGTTTTTTGGAGCACTATTGGGGTTTATATTGCTTTTGATTTGAAGTCGGTTGCCAATGCTAAAGGAATGATTCAAGCTATCTTTTCTGATATTGATGAGTAGTTTACCTGAACAATTTATTGTGTCAATTTGTTGAACTAATCCCACATAGCGCTGGCTAAAGGCGTTGCTTTTTAATTTTTCGTGGAGAATTACCGTAATGGTATGTGGATCTTCATACACATTTGGAATTTTGGAATAATGATTTTTTTGGTTGGTAGCAGTGTGAATAGTTTGAGTGGTCATACCAATACAGAAAGCCACTACTAATACTGTCCATCCAAAGGGACGAACAAAATGATATTTTTTGGAATACAAATGATAAAAAATCCCCAAAAGAAGTGAGGAAATGAAAAGGGATGTGAAAACAAGATTGGGACTTGGCTGAATAGCATTAGCAAATAAAATGCCTACAATAAAAACCAATGTAACTCTTGCTAGGGGGAATTGCAAAACTTTCATTGTACTAAAATACAAAAAAATGAAAATGAAATGATAATAAATTAAAAAAGCTTCCCACTTTTAAAGTCAGGAAGCTTTTGAGGTATATATTTTAAAAATTAGCTTAGATCTTTTACAATTAATTGGGCTGTTTTTTGACTAGCTCCGACACCTCCTAATTTTTTTTCTAGTTGGTCGTATTGAGCCAAAAGTTTTGCACGGCACTCTCCTTCTAGAATTTTAGTTAATTCCTCTTTAATGCGTTCTGTTGTACAGTCGTCTTGAATTAATTCAGTTACGACTTCTTTATCCATAATGAGGTTTACTAATGAAATGTACTTTAAGGTAATTATGCGTTTAGCAATTTGGTACGAAGCCCAACTTCCTTTGTAGCATACTACTTCGGGCACTTTAAAAAGTGCGGTTTCTAAAGTAGCAGTTCCAGAAGTGACCAAAGCAGCAGTTGCGATTCCTAATAGTGAATAGGTTTTATTAGAGATGAATTTGATATTATTATTCGTAATAAACTTTTCGTAGAAAGAAAAATCTTGACTTGGCGCGCCTGCAATTACGAATTGGTAGTCAGGAAAATCATTGGCAACACTCAACATTACGGAGAGCATTTTGGTTATTTCTTGTTGGCGACTTCCCGGTAAAATAGCGATTATGGGTTGGTCATTTAATTGATTTTCTTTTCTAAAAACAGCATCGTCAACTTTAGGTTGATTGTGGATGGCATCAATCAACGGATGCCCCACAAAGTGAACTGGATAGTTGTGTTTGTTTTCATAAAACTCTTTTTCGAAAGGTAAAATCACATACATCTGATCTACATCTCGCTTAATGTCTTTAATTCTATTCTCTTTCCAAGCCCAAATTTGAGGCGAAATATAATAATGGGTTTTAATGTTCAAAGCTTTTGCCCATTTAGCAATACGCAAGTTAAATCCAGGGTAATCTATAAATACAAGTACATCAGGTTGGAACTCCAAAATGTCTTTTTTGGCAAGGGTAATATTGTTTAAAATGGTCTTTAAATTGAATATCACTTCAATGAAACCCATAAAAGCGAGTTCTTTGTAATGTTTTACTAAAGTTCCGCCCACAGATTGCATCAAATCGCCACCCCAAAACCTAATATCAGCTTGTGGATCTTCTTGATAAAGGGCTTTCATTAAATTCGATCCGTGTAAATCTCCAGAGGCTTCTCCTGCTATGATATAATATCTCATTGTTTCTTCTTTTGCGGAAGGTTAAACTAACAGCGTAATCAAGGTGAGTGTAATTACGGCTAAAATTACGCCGCGTGCCATAAACTCTTTATTCAATTTTAATAGTCCCCAAAAAAGCACTAAATCTAAAACAGTACCTAAGGTAATTATTTTTCCTAATTTACCGTCAGCTTGCAGTAATTCAACTCCAGCGATAAAAGTAAATTTTGTAAACAATTGAATGAATAAAAAACATCCAAAAACAGAAGTTATTATTCCTATTGTAAATCCAAGTAGGAGGTCGGTTTTGTTTTTCAAAAGAAATCTGTGTTGGTTTTTAATACTTTTTAATCAAAATAATGAACAAAGAAAAACAAAAAATACCAACTTCATTCATTAAATTCTTGCCAAAAAGAACAATTTTATATCTTTAACAAAAAATTATGCACGCCTTATCATTGTTAAAATAACTTTTACTGTAATTTAGACAAAAAACCGGATGAATACCATTTTACAATTTATGAAAAAAAATTATAAACTACTCTTAGTAGTCACCTTTGTTTCTTTATCCTTACTAGCTTTTAAATCTAATTTTAGTTCTTCTTCAGACCCTGAGAAAGACAAGTTATTGATAGAGCTTTTAACCTTTGTTTTGGAAAAAGGACATTATAGTCCCGCAACTATGGATGATGAGTTTTCTAAAGGAGTGTACAAGGATTATATCGAAGCTTTGGATCCATCCAAACGTTTCTTTTTGCAAGCAGATATTGATGAGTTTTCTAAATATGAATTGGAACTTGACGATCAATTATTGAATAAAGACTTGACGTTTTTTGACTTAACCTACACGCGATTAATTCAACGTATTGAGGAAAGCAAGTCAATATACAAATCTATTTTGGATCAACCTTTTGACTATACTATTGACGAATCATTCAATACAGATTATGAAAAAATGCCATACGCTAAAAATACTTCCGAGTTAAAGGAAAGATGGCGCAAGCAAATCAAATTATCTACATTGTCTTCTCTTGTTGATCGTCAGGAAATTCAGGATAGCAATGGTGTAATTGATAAAGATTTAAAGGCAGTTGCGGCTCCCTTAGACGAGGAATCTGATTTTCAGGATGCAGCAGAAACTGAAAATAAGAAAGAACTTGCAGTTACTAAAGACAAGAAAAAATCTTTTGATGAATTAGAAAAAGAAACAAGAGAGAGTTCTCTAAAATCGTTAGATGAATATTTTGGCTTTATTAAAGATTTAACTCGAAAGGATTACTTTTCGGTATATCTGAATTCAGTTACCTCAAAGTTTGATCCACATACAAATTATTTGGCACCAGAGGATAAAGAACGATTTGATGTGAGTATGAGTGGTAAACTAGAAGGAATTGGCGCTCGTTTACAAAAGAAAAATGACTATACTGAAATATCAGAGTTGATTTCAGGAGGGCCTGCTTGGAGAGGAAAACAATTGGAGGCTGGAGACATTGTTATAAAAGTAGGTCAGGGTAATCAAGAGCCTATTGATGTAGTAGGAATGCGATTGGATGATGTGGTTAAGAAAATCAAAGGAACCAAAGGAACTGAAGTACGACTTACGGTTAAAAAAGTGGATGGAACCATCAAAGTAATTTCAATTATTAGAGACATTGTCGAAATAGAAGAAACCTATGCCAAGTCAAGTATTGTTGAAAAAAATGGAAAGAAGTATGGTGTAATCTATTTGCCCAAATTTTATATTGACTTTGAAGATAGAGACGGTAGAGACGCTGGAAAAGACATTGCACTCGAAGTAGCTAGATTAAAGAAGGAAGGTGTTAGCGGAATTGTTTTGGATGTCCGAGATGATGGAGGAGGTTCCTTATCTACTGTAGTTGATATTGCAGGACTCTTTATTGAAGAAGGTCCAATAGTACAAATTAAATCAGCAGGAAAAAGAAAAGAAGTACTTTATGATCGAGATAAAAAAATTGAGTGGGATGGTCCATTAGTAATTATGGTGAATAGTTTTTCTGCCTCGGCTTCAGAGATTTTAGCAGCAGCGATTCAAGACTACAAACGCGGAATCATCATTGGAAGTAAACAAACATATGGTAAAGGAACAGTTCAAAATGTGATTGATTTAAACCAATTTGTTAGAAGTAGTTCTGTAGGGGATTTAGGAGCACTTAAAACAACTACTCAAAAATTTTATAGAATAAATGGTGGTTCAACACAATTAGAAGGTGTGAGTAGCGATATTGTTATGCCAGATCGTTATTCTTATCTTAAAATGGGAGAGCGTGATATGAAAAATGCGATGCCTTGGGATAAAATTGATCCAGCGTCTTATTCTACTTGGTTAAACAATAAAAATTTCAACCAAGTAATTATGAATAGTAAAAATAGAATCGCCAAAAATGCCCAATTTCAATTAGTAGAGGATAATGCTAAATGGATAGACAGCAGAAGTGAGGATTATGTATATAGTTTGAACATTGATAAATTTAAATTGGCACAAAAGCAAATTGAAGAACGCGCAAAAATGTACAAGCCGCTTAAGAATTATTCTAATAAGTTAAAGTTCAATTCGCTTCCTTATGAAATTGAAATTATGGCAAAGGATAATTCCTTGAAAGAAAAAAGACAGCGTTGGCACGAATCTTTATCCAAAGATATTTATGTAGAAGAAGCGCTAAATGTTTTAGACGATTTACAAGGCAAACCGATTGTCAAAAAACCAATGAATGCTAAATTGAAAGATGGTAAATTAGTAAAATCGTAACCAAAAGATTTAAATAAAAAGCGCTTTATAAGCGCTTTTTATTTAAACTACCATTCATTAACTTTATTAGCGTCCATTTTTAAGAAGATAAAGAGCAAAATTGTAAAGCCCCAAAGTCCTGAACCTCCATAAGAAAAGAACGGTAATGGTACGCCTATAGTTGGGAAAATACCTACTACCATCGCTATATTCACAAAAAAGTGGATGAACAAAATACCCGCAACACAGTATCCATATACACGACTAAATTTAGTTTTTTGTCGCTCCGCTAAATAGATAATACGCAATAGTAAGGTTACAAAAAGTCCAATTACAACTAAAGAACCTAAAAATCCCCATTCTTCTCCAACGGTTGTAAAAATATAATCGGTATGTTGTTCTGGAACAAAACCTCCTTTAGTTTGGGTTCCTTCGAGGAAACCTTTTCCAAAAAAGCCTCCTGAGCCGATCGCAATTTCAGATTGATTTGTGTTATATCCAATCCCCTTCATATCTACTGTTTTTCCAAGTAAAATATTAAAACGATCTCTGTGATGTTGTTTAAAAATACTTGTAAATACATAATTTACAGATAGTACAAAACCTGAAATTATACCCAATAATATTCCGCTAAGAACAATATTTCTATCTGCTAAACGCGATTTAAAGTGAACAAATACAATGACAATTAACGCTAAAAGAATAACATAAACGGGTTGGAAAAGTAATGTTAATACAAATAAAAGTATTGCTGCAAAACCTGTCCAAATATACCATGAAGGTAAACCCTCTCGGTACAATACTAAGAAGAATGCGCTATAAATAAGCGCACTACCTGGATCTGGCTGAGGTAGGATTAATAATACAGGTAAAAAAACAAGTGCTAAAGCTTGAATTTGTCTATTGGTATGAGACAGATTAATTTGACTGTCACTTAGGTATTTAGCTAGCGCTAATGCGGTCGCTGCTTTTGCAAATTCAGAAGGCTGTAATGTGAAACTTCCGATACCATACCAACAACGTTGTCCAGCTATCGTTTTTCCAAAAGCAAATAAACCCAATAGAGAAATTAAACCTACACCATAAATAATTGAGGCGTATTTTTCATAAAATTTACCGTCTACAAAAAGCACAATAAATATTAATGGTATAGATAAAACAATAAATAAAAATTGCTTTTCAGAAGTTCCTTCCATTGATGATAAAGAAGAGGAATAAATATTTAGCCATCCTAAAAGAACAAGGATGGTATATATAATTACGCAACTCCAATCAATATTATTGGTTATACTTTGGTTTTTCATATGTTTAAATTCTATTTCCTAGCGGTAACATATGATATCGCTTTTTTAACATTGGTGTTTGCTTGCACAAATTTATTGTAAATAGTGTTTTCATTACTTAACGAGCCACTTTTTTTACGGATTGTATTGTGTCTTTTTTCAATTTGGGATTACTAGTTTTACTTTTTATAATTGAGTCTTGTTTTCTCATTTCTTTTTTAACAGTTTCCGAAAGCCCGCCCAGTTTTGCATATTGACCTTGTAAACTTTTATTTAGAATACGAGTTTCTAAATCAGTTCTAGTGATTTTATTTCTAAGGTATTTTTCAATCATTAGACTGGCGATTGGACCTGCAATTGTTGCACCGTAACCACCATTTTCTACCATTACAGCTATTGCAATTTTTGGATTATCTTTTGGTGCAAAGGCAACAAATATTGAATGATCTTCAAGTTGAGTTCGCACTCCTCCAATCTTAGCAAAATTCTCCGCAGTTCCTGTTTTACCACAAATATCGATTCCTTCTACTTTAAGATGATAGGCCGTACCTAAATTATATACATCAAATAAACCATCAATAATTGGTTTAAAATATTTTCTATCAATTGTTGTATAATGTTTCGTTGTGAATTTTTTTTCTATTTTTCTCCCTTTAATATATTTAATGATATGTGGAGTATAATAATAACCTTGATTCGCTACTGTTGCCATCATATTCGCTAATTGAATAGGTGTCATTAGCACTTCTCCTTGACCAATTGCATTAGATACAATAGCTGTACTTCTCCAACCTCCATTTGGATAAATTCTTTTATAGGTTTTAGAATCTGGAATGTTGCCTTTTCTCCCAGTTGGAAGGTCATATCCCATAAATTGTCCAAGTCCAAAACTTTTTATATGTTTGCTCCAAACATCAACTGCGTAAGCTGGTATTACATATTTATTGATCGTTTTCATGTAAGAAGTTCCGAAAAAGGCATTACAAGATTCATAAATACCTCTGTGTAATTGCAACATTCCACCATGACAGTGACATCTCATGAAACGACCTCTTGCATAACTAAATCCATGACTACAGGCAACAGCTGTCTGCTCATTAATAACGCCTTCTTGTAAAGCAACTAAACCAGTCAAAATTTTAAAAGGTGATCCTGGCGGATATTCTGCAAGGAGCCCTCTATCATATAATGGTTTGGCAATGGAATCTCGATACAATTGGGTATAATTTTTAGAACGTTGTCTACCTACTAATATGGATGGATCATAAGAAGGAGCGGTAACTAATGATAGTATTTCTCCTGTTTTGGGTTCGATTGCTACAATACCACCGCGTTTATTGATCATTAACTCTTCGCCGTACTTTTGAAGTTCTGCATCAATTGTTAAGTTGATGTCGCTTCCTTGTACTGCAATAGTGTCGTATTTTCCTTCTTTGAATGAACCTATTTCTCTGTTGTATTTGTCTTTTTGGATGTATTTTACCCCTTTAATTCCTCGTAAAATTTCTTCATAACTTTCTTCGACCCCTTGTTTACCAATTAAATCACCACTATTATAATAGGGGTTTTTTGCAATTAAGTTTTCATTTACCTGGGTGATAAAGCCAAAAATATTTGCGCCATAATTTACTTCATAATCTCGAAGAGAACGTTTTTGAAAATAAAAACCTTCAAATTTTCTAATTTTTTCTTGGAAAGCAGCAAATTCAATTTTATTAAGTTGAGTTAAAAATACCGAAGGTAATCTTGGGCTGTATATTGTAGCTTTCTCGATTTTCTTGATAAAATCCTCTTTTGTAATATTGAGAAGTTCACAAAATTCGGTTGTGTCAATTTTTTTAACCTCCCTTGGAATTACCATAATATCATAAGAAGCTTGGTTTGAAACCAAAAGTTTGCCTTTTCTATCAAAAATATAACCTCTCTCAGGATAGTCATATTTTATCTTGATGGCATTGTTATCGGATTTCAATTTAAATGAATCATCGACAACTTGTAGAAAAAAAATACGTAAAACTAATAATGAAGCTCCAATAATAATTAAGGTAGGTAGCAAGACTTTTCTCATCGCTTATTTGGCTTAATTAAATAGATTATAATAATTGAAATGATAATTGTTAAGACTGTACTAGTAATACTTCTCAATAGAATATCAAAAAATAGACTGAATTGAAAAGCTTCTAAAATAAATAAAATCAAATGATGCAATAAAATTGCAACAAAAAGAAATGAAAATCTCTCTGGAGTTAGAGTATCGTTTAGTTTAATGGTTTGGTATTCATAACTCACTCCAAAAGCAAATTTAAAAATACTAGGTCTGAAGTAAGCTAATAGTATACTTGCAGTTGTATGTATTCCTCCAGAATTACTAAAAATATCTAGCAATAAACCAAGTAAAAAACTACTAATTAAAAGCGCTGATTTATTTCCGTTTACAGGAAATAAAATGATGAAAAGCACATAAGGAAACGGACTTACAAAGCCAAATAGATTAATGTTATTGAAAATAATTATTTGCAATAAGAACAAACTGATAAATCTAAAAATATTTAAAAAAAAGCTGCTATTCATCTTCTTTACTTTTTTCTAGATTGATAATTTCTTGTCGGTCTTTTCCTTTAATAATATATACATGTCCTAGATTGGTCATGTCATTGAATAATTTGATATCTAAAGTATAATAATTGGTTTCATTGTCAATGTACACTTTGTCAATTGTTCCAATATTAATATTTTCCGGAAAAATTACAGATTGTCCTCCTGTTACAATAGTATCTCCTTTTCTTACCGAAGCTAATCTTGGAACGTCAATTAATTGAACAAATCCCGTACTTTTTCCATTCCAAATTAAAGAACCAAAGTGATTTGATTTTTTTACTTTGGCATTTATTTGCGATTTTTTATTCAAAATACTTATTACTGTTGCATAGTTTGGAGACGTATTATCAATTATCCCAACAATTCCCAAACTATTAATAACACCCATGTCAGGTTTGATGCCTTGACGTTCTCCGGAATTGATGGTTAGATAATTCTCATATACACTGTACGAGTTACGAATAACTTTGGATACAATTATGTCTTGAGAGCGTACTCCTTTTATACTATCTAATCTTGCTGCTACAGAAGAATCAGCTGTCTTAAATAGTAGGCTTTTTAATGTGGCGTTTTCTTGTGCTAAAGCCTCGTTTTGTGATTTTAAATTCAAGTATTCATCAAATTCGCTAAGTTGTTCGTATACTCCTCCGCTTAAGAAATTAGCTGAACTAATTACTCTACTTCTATGAAAAGAATGGGATTGAATAGTTAGTGATAACGAAATACCTAAAAGCAGCAAAAACAGTAAGCGATTACTGTTTTTAAATATAAAAGATACTATTTGCTGCATTTTTTAAATGTATAATTGATGATTTTCTTTTAAAAAAATATTATTTAATCAAGATACTTTTGAATCGATTGATATTTTTTAACGCCATTCCAGTTCCTCTTACTACAGCTCTTAACGGATCTTCGGCTATGTAAACAGGAAGATCAGTTTTTAACGAAATACGTTTGTCAAGACCACGTAACATAGATCCACCTCCAGCAAGGTAAATTCCAGTATTATAAATATCTGCGGCTAATTCAGGTGGAGTTTGAGATAGCGTCTCCATGATCGCATCTTCGATACGTTGAATAGATTTATCCAAGGCTTTTGCAATTTCACGGTGAGAAACTTCAACTTGTTTTGGTTTTCCAGTTAATAAATCTCGTCCTTGTACTGACATATCTTCTGGAGCAGTTTCCAAATCGTCTAAAGCAGCTCCAATTTGAATTTTAATTTTTTCGGCAGTACTTTCTCCAACAAACAAGTTGTGTTGGGTACGCATATAATAAATGATGTCATTGGTAAATACATCTCCAGCAATTTTAACCGATTTGTCACAAACAATTCCGCCAAGTGCAATTACTGCAATTTCAGTAGTACCACCACCGATGTCGACAATCATATTTCCCTTAGGTTGCATAATGTCAATACCAATACCAATAGCAGCCGCCATTGGTTCGTGAATCAAATATACTTCTTTTCCATTTACTCTTTCACAGGATTCTTTCACCGCGCGCATTTCTACTTCTGTAATCCCTGATGGAATACAAACGACCATTCGTAATGCTGGAGTAAACATTCTTTTTTTCAATGCAGGAATGCTCTTAATAAACATATTAATCATTTTCTCTGACGCATCAAAATCAGCAATTACTCCGTCTTTTAGAGGGCGAATTGTTTTAATGTTTTCGTGAGTTTTACCCTGCATCATGTTGGCTTCTTTACCAACAGCAATTATTTTACCAGAAATTCTATCTCTAGCAACAATAGAAGGGCTATCTATAACAACTTTATCGTTGTGAATAATTAGTGTGTTTGCGGTACCAAGGTCGATTGCGATATCCTCGGTCATGAAATCAAAAAATCCCATAAGCGTAATTGGGTTTTAAATTTAAAATTAAATAACAAGCAAAGTTAAACAAATTAATGTTTAAAATGACGTGTTCCTGTAAATACCATTGCTAATTTATTTTCGTTACAATAGTCGATACTCAATTGGTCTTTAATTGAACCTCCAGGTTGAATTACAGCAGTGATTCCAGCTTTTTTAGCCAACTCCACACAGTCAGGAAAAGGGAAAAAAGCATCACTTGCCATGGAAGCTCCGTTAAGGTCAAAACCAAAAGCACTTGCTTTATCAATAGCTTGCATTAGCGCATCAACTCGAGAAGTTTGCCCTGTTCCAGAGGAAATGAGCGTTCCGTTTTTAGCAAAAACAATCGTATTCGATTTAGTGTTTTTACACACTTTTGATGCAAAAATTAAATCTTCTACTTCTTGAGCTGTTGGTGCTGTAATTGTAACTGTTTTTAAATCTTCTTTTGTATCGGTAATATTATTTCTATCCTGAACTAAAATTCCGTTCAAACAAGTTCGAACTTGTCTTTCTGGCAAGGCAACTTTATTTTGGACCAAAATAATTCTGTTCTTTTTTTCTTCTAAAATAGTAATGGCTTCTGAATCAAATTCAGGTGCAATAACAACTTCACAAAACAGATGATTAATTTCAGTTGCTGTTGCAACATCAATTTTGGTATTAGCAATTAGCACACCTCCAAAAGCTGATGTTGGATCGCAAGCCAAAGCAGCTAAATACGCTTCACAAATTGTTTTTCTTGAAGCTAACCCACAAGCATTGTTGTGTTTTAGAATAGCGAAAGTTGGTCCGTCATTTTGAAATTCATTAATTAAATTTACAGCAGCGTCTACATCAAGTAGGTTGTTGTAGGATAGTTCTTTTCCGTGGACTTTATTGAACATTTTCTCAAATTCGCCAAAGAAAAACCCTTTTTGATGAGGATTTTCTCCGTAACGCAATACTTGTCCATTGGCAATACTTTCTTTATAAATTGTTTCGTCAGTATTGAAATAATTAAAAATCGCAGCATCATAGTGAGAAGAAACGTGAAATGCCTTGGTTGCTAAAAGTTTTCTATCTTCTAATGAAGTTGCACCATTTTGATTGGTAATCATATCTAAAAACAAGCTATAATCATCAACCGAAGCTACAATAACAGTGTCTTTAAAGTTTTTTGCAGCGGCACGAATCAATGAAATTCCGCCAATATCAATTTTTTCAATAATATCTGCTTCACTTGCTCCTGAAGCAACTGTTTTTTCAAAAGGGTATAAATCAACAATGACTAAATCAATTTGAGGAATGTCAAATTCTTTCATTTGTTGCACATCACTTTCATTATCCTGACGGTTCAAGATACCTCCAAAAACTTTCGGATGTAATGTTTTAACTCTTCCGCCTAGAATCGATGGATATGAAGTTACATCTTCAACAGGAATTACTGGAATGCCTAAATTTTTGATAAAATCTTCTGTTCCACCGGTTGAATAAAGTGTTACATTTTGAGAATGCAATTTTCTTACAATTGGTTCAAGACCGTCTTTAGAAAATACTGAAATTAATGCAGATTGAATGGATTTAGTTGTGTTCATTTTGTAGTTAAAATTATAAAGTGCAAAAATAGTTTTTTTTTGATTATAAATATCCATCAAGAGCTGTAACATTCTGCTAATTATGAAGACAAATTGGAGGGTTAATTTATATTAGGTTTTTGAATAAAATTTGTTCAATTTTACAATAATACAAAAGTGAAATAGTATGTTAGTATATCTTCGTTTATTAAAAGAGAGTTTTGGGTTTGCATTGAATGCTTTACGCAATAATAAACTCAGGACTTTACTTTCTTTACTGGGGGTTACTATTGGAATATTTTCAATTATAGCAGTGTTAGCTGCGGTAGATTCTTTGGATAGAAAAATTAAAAAAGACCTGAGTAGTTTAGATAAAAATACCATTTATTTAATGCGCTTTTCTTTTGGACCCTCTGAAATTCCTCAATGGAAAAGAGAGCAATTCCCAAATGTAAAGTATGATGAATATGAATATTTAAAAAGTTCATTAAATGATCTCAATCAAATGGCTTTTCAATTTTTTGTTAATAGAGAAACAATAAAATACCAGTCGGCTACAGTGAGTGATATTAATGTAGTTCCTGTTTCTCATGAATTTATAGAAATTGAGGGATTAGAATTTGATGAAGGGCGGTTTTACAATGAATCCGAGTCCAATTCAGGTTCAGCGGTCATCGTTTTAGGAAATGAAATTGCATCGGGTCTTTTTGAAGGGGCTAGTCCTATTGGCAAAAATGTTAGACTTTATGGACAACGATTTACGGTAATTGGAGTGTTAAAAAAACAGGGTGCTGGAATTTTTGGGGATAGTAATGATACTTCTGTATTTATCCCAGTTAATTTTTTAAGAAGAATGTATGGTGATAATAACGATGCCTTAACTCCGGTAATTTTAATAAAGCCTGAAAAAGGAGTTGACATGGATGCTTTTAAAGCAGAACTTACTCAGAAGTTACGTAATTATCGCGGTATGAAAACAGATGAAATTGATAATTTTTTCATCAACGTTTTGTCTGGTTTTACCGATTTAATTGATGGAATTGTTGGGCAAATGAATGTAGTGGGTTGGATTATAAGTGGATTCTCATTACTGGTAGGAGGATTTGGCATTGCTAATATCATGTTTGTTTCGGTAAAAGAGAGAACCAATTTGATTGGAATACAAAAATCTTTGGGGGCTAAAAATCGATTTATTTTATTTCAATTTTTATTTGAGGCGGTAATTCTTTCAGTAATTGGAGGTGTTGTGGGATTGTTTTTAGTTTGGATTATTTCTATAGTGCTAAGTAAAGCTATGGATTTTGAATTTGTGTTAAGTATGGGTAATGTAATTTTAGGGACAAGCTTAGCAGCTATAATTGGTTTGATTTCTGGAATTATGCCTGCAATTACAGCATCTAAATTAGATCCCGTAGAAGCCATTAGAACTGGAATGTAGGACTATTTTAAAGTATAAAAAACCCCAAAAAGCAATTTGCCTTTTGGGGTTTTTTCTTATTGTTATTTTTCGACTAGCGAATATCGTTATTCTGAATTAAATCGATATACAAGTTGATCTTGTCTTTTAATTCTTTTCTTGGTGTAATAAAATCAAGGAAACCATGTTCTAAAAGAAATTCTGCAGTTTGAAATCCTTCAGGCAAATCTTTTCCAGTAGTATCTCTCACTACACGAGGTCCTGCAAAACCAATTAGCGCACCAGGTTCAGAGATATTGATGTCTCCAAGCATGGCATAAGAAGCAGTAGTTCCTCCAGTTGTTGGGTCAGTACATAATGAAATATAAGGCAATTTAGCATCTGCCAATTGAACCAATTTTACAGAAGTCTTGGCTAATTGCATTAAAGAAAATGCCGCTTCCATCATACGCGCTCCACCTGATTTCGAAATCATTACAAAAGGCATTTTGTGTTGGATTGCGTGTTCAATTCCTCTAACTATTTTTTCACCTACAACTCCTCCCATTGATCCTCCAATAAAAGCAAAATCCATACAGCAAACCACTATGTCTTTTCCTTTGGATTTTCCAACAGCAGTTCGAACTGCATCGTTCAATTTTGTTTTTGCCGTAACATCTTTAAGACGATCTGAATATTTTTTGGTATCCACAAAATTAAGTGAATCCTTAGAAGTCATATTTTTATCTAATTCAACAAACTCATTATTGTCGAATAAAATTTCGAAATAAGTTTCACTTCCAATTCGAACGTGAAAATCATCTTCAGGGCTCACATACAAGTTGCGTGCTAATTCCTCTGCGTCAATAATTTTTCCCGTTGGAGATTTGTACCAAAGACCTTTTGGAACATCCATTTTGTCTTCAGTAGGAGTAGTAATTCCTTTTTCCTGTCTTTTAAACCAAGCCATAGTTGTACTAAATAAAGAACCATTGACAATTAAATAAATCGTCAATGGTTAATTGTTAATTATAGAGTATTTACATTGTTCAAGTCAGCAAATGCTTGCTCTAATCTTGTGTTGAATGTAACTTCACTTTCGCGAATCCATTTTCTTGGATCGTAGTATTTTTTATTTGGAACATCTGCCCCTTCAGGATTACCAATTTGAGTTTTTAAATAATCAATATTGGTAACCATATAATCACGAATTCCTTCTGTATAAGCAAATTGTAAATCAGTATCAATGTTCATTTTAACTACACCATATCCAATCGCCTCTCTGATTTCTTCTAAAGTAGAACCTGATCCACCGTGGAAAACGAAATCAACTGGATTAGCACCTGTGTTGTATTTGTTTTGAACGAAATCTTGAGAATTTTTTAAGATTTTTGGAGTTAATTTTACGTTACCTGGTTTGTAAACCCCGTGAACGTTTCCAAAAGCAGCTGCAATAGTAAATTTAGGACTTACTTTTGATAATTCTTCGTAAGCATATGCTACTTCTTCTGGTTGAGTGTATAATTTTGAGCTGTCAACATCAGAGTTATCTACACCATCTTCTTCACCACCAGTAATTCCTAATTCGATTTCTAATGTCATTCCCATTTTACTCATACGAGCCAAATATTCTTTACAAATTTCGATATTTTCTTCAATTGGCTCTTCTGACAAGTCTATCATATGCGATGAAAACAAAGGTTTTCCTGTAGCTGCAAAGTGTTTTTCAGACGCGTCTAATAAACCGTCAATCCAAGGTAATAATTTTTTAGCGCAGTGGTCAGTGTGTAAAATTACAGTAGCTCCGTATGCTTCTGCTAAAGTATGGATATGAAGAGCTCCGGCAATTCCGCCAGCGATAGCTGCTTTTTCTCCTGCATTAGATAATCCTTTTCCAGCATTAAATTGTGCACCGCCATTAGAAAATTGAATAATAACAGGTGCGTTTAATTTTGCAGCCGTTTCAAGAACTCCATTAATTGAGCTTGATCCAGTAACGTTAACCGCAGGAAGCGCAAACCCTTTTTCTTTTGCATAGTTGAAAATTTCTTGCACTTGGTCTCCGGTTGCAACCCCTGGTTTGATGTTGTGTGACATTGTAATTGTTTTTAGTTGTTTTTAGTTTTTAGACCGCAAAAATAAGAATTTATTAGCATTAGAAAGGATAATTTATCCCAAAATTTAAAACAGAGCGTCCAATACCAAAGTCCTTTAGCCATCTTCTATTTATTTCGTTGGCTGGATTATAAGTTTTAAATCCTAAATCCAATCGAAATACAAACAAACCAAAATCATATCGCATACCAAAACCAGAACCAATTGCTATATTTTCCAGATCCTTTAAGCCAGTAAACTGCGCTTTTCGATCTTCTGTGTTGTCCAAAACATTCCAAATATTTCCTGCATCAACAAATAAAGCGCCTTTAAGATTGCCTACCAATTGAAAACGAAATTCAGCACTAACTGCTAATTTCATATTAGCCTCATTAAAGTCATTTACACCTCCTGTACTTCCTGGACCCAAACGAAAAGGATTCCAAGCTCTGTTATCGTTAGAACCTCCAGAATAATAACTTCGAGAAAAAGGAATATTATTAGAGTTCCCAAATGGAATCGCAATACCAAAAAAACTACGTAGGGCAAAAACAGTCTCTTTTGAAAACCCCCAATGTTTGATATAATCAAATTCTGTTTTAATGTACTCTGAATATTCTAAATCGAACAATTCAAAGCGACCATTACTGGATTTGTCCATATTGCTTGCATTCGCAAAAAGTGATAATAGTGAACCGGCAGATTCTATTTTTGTTTTAAATAAATAGAAGTTATTATCGCTGTTGTCTTTTTTTGTGGTTTTTGAAAAGCTAAAACTTGTTGCTAAAATAAAATCATTTTCAATTAATCTAATTCGTCTTTCTTCAATACTTTTAATTGCTGAAAAATCAGTTGGAGTTGTGTTTATCGACGGAGTAGCGCTTAGTACATCTTGAATAAAACTATTCGTCCCATTTTCAACAATCAAATTTTGCTCTTGATCAAAATAACTAGGGTTAACATTATATTCGGGTTTCTTTGCTATTTCATTTAATGCATCATACGAAGAAGTATACACATTAAAATAATTCGTAGGATTTAAGTTTCTAACAAATTGCACGTTGAATAAGTCAAAGCGCGCTGTATTATTTTTCTTTGGTGTCCAATTGTAGGCAATGGCACCAATTAAATTTTCTTTATCCAAACCTATATTCTTTTGAATGGAATATCCTGTTGAAATTAAAGTAGAAGGAAACATATTTTTAGGTATGATTCTTTCTGTTTTGAAAGGAAAAACAATTCTTGGAAAATTTAATTTTAAGTCCAATCCTAGTTCGGAGGCATTGAAAAATACATCGTTAGGATTTGCAAAATCTTGAGAGGAACCTACATTGGCTCTGCCTGAAAATTCTAACGTTTCAGCTCCGTTGAATACATTTCGTATCGAAATTGAAGGGCTAAATCCTATTCCTAAATTTTGAATGTTAGAATGCGTAATATCAATAGATTGTCCAAAACTGTATTTTTTCTTAGGAGTTAAATAAATTTTAGCAATCAATGATTGAGAGGTTGAGTCCCTTTTGTCATTTTCATAAATAATGGATGGATAATTAAATATCTTAAGATTACTTATGTACCTACTGGTTAATGATGTGTTGTTATCTGAAAAAAGACTTCCTTTATAAATAAAGATAGCATTTGTAATTGCTTTTGGTCTGTATTTTAATTTTTGCTTACTCAGCAATGTAAAATTATTGTAGTTTGTACTATCAGTTATACTGTAGTTTGCTTCAGCGGCTTTGTAATCAGTATATATTTTTACCTCACTAATTTTCATCAACTTAAAAGGAGCTGTTTTAGACGAATCATTTTCTTGGAAACTAAAATCACTTATTTTTAAATTGATATTTGCTTTGTGATTTTTATTAATGGTATCTACATTGAACGTAATATTGTTAGGTTGAAAATGATACGCTCCATTATTTCTAAAATAACTAGTTAGCCTATTTTTTTCATTCTCAAAATCCTCTGTTTTATATTGGCTACCTGATTTTATAATAGAACTTTCAGCAGTTAAACGATACAACGAATCTATTGCAGGGGATGTTATAAAAGGCGTTATTGAGTCTAATACATAAGGCTTTCCTGTGGTGATAAAATAATTGACCCTTCCTTTCTTATATTTCAAGCTATCAATGGTATAATTTGCTTTTATGTCAAAAAAACCTTGGTTGAAATAATAGTATTTTAATCTAAGTAAAGATTTGTCTGCTCTAGTTTTATCAATAATTTCAGGAGCATCTCCAATTTTTTTTAATACGTTGTGAATCCCTTTATAAAAAAATGAATTTCCTAATTGCTCTACTTGTTTAGCAGACAACCATTTGGTCATTCGCTCTAATTTTTTTGGATTATTCTTGAATTTTAAAAGGTAGGTAGAGTCTGGATTTGGTTTAGCCCAATTGTAAAGTGTTAGCGCTAAGGGAAATCCAAATAGTTTAGCATTCGGATTTTGAGACAATTGATTTGAAGTAATTTCGGTCTTAATTACTTTATTATTTTCAAATATCTTATTTTCGGTCAATAATAATTTGCCATCTGGAACTCTTTTTACAGAATTACAAGCGGCAATGGCTATTGCAATTAAGATAAATGCGCTTACTTTTGCGGTATTACTTTTCAAGTGGAATAAAAATTTAATTCAAAAGTACATTTTTTTATGGTTAGTAAAAACCAAATAAAGTTTATATCGGGTCTTCAGCAAAAAAAACAACGTTTAATTCATAAAATGTTTGTAGCAGAAGGGATAAAGGTTGTTCAAGAATTACTAGATGCCGATTTTGAGTTACATCAGTTATACACCACAGAAGATGATTTCAAATCTGTTAGTGACAGCAAAAAACTAATTGTTTCATCGGAGGATTTAAAAAAAATCAGTGCCTTAACAACAGCTAGTTCTTGTTTAGCAGTTTTTAAAATTCCTGAACAAAAGGAATTATATCAGTCGGGTTTGATTGTAGCCTTAGACGCTATCAGAGATCCAGGCAACTTAGGAACTATAATTCGCTTATGCGATTGGTTTGGCATACAACAATTGATTTGTTCAAAAGAAACGGTTGATGTTTATAATCCAAAAGTAGTCCAAGCGACTATGGGTTCAATTTCTCGTGTCAATGTGAGTTATATCAATTTAGAAGATTTTATTTCCACAACTTCACTCCCTGTTTTTGGAACGTTTATGAATGGCGAAAATATTTATTCTACGACCTTACCTCAAGAAGGGATTATTGTGATGGGTAACGAAGCAAATGGAATTTCAAAAGAAGTAGAAAATAGCATTCAACATCGATTAACAATTCCTCGATTTGGAACTCTTCAAAAAACAGAAAGTTTGAATGTTGCCACAGCCACAGCTATAATTTTAAGTGAATTTAGAAGGGTTTCGCTTTAAGTTAATGAAAAGTAAAGTTGATAAAGAGTCCCCTTGTCCTCATTGATTCTATATTTCCAGTCCACGGACTCATAGGATCATTGTCTCGGATTAATTCGTCTTTTAGACTAAATACGCCTCTTATTGAGGGGGAAAAAATAAAATACTCAGAAAAAATATCTATTCCAAAGCCTAATTCGTAATTCGGACTCCAAGCTTTTACTCTAAACCGTTGGCTAAGATTATCGTCGGTGGATTTTGAATTACTAGATAAATTCAATGTTGTGGAAACGCCTCCTAGTATGAAAGGACGAATATTTCCGGTTCGTAAAGCTGAAAATTTCAACAGTAGCGGAAGATGAATATAGGTACTGTTTACCTCTCTAATTGTGTCAGATGCTTTTGGAACAAAAGAAAAATGAGTAGTGGGGTAATTTAAAATTCGCTTGGTGTAATACAATCCGGGTTCGAAACGTAAATTAATATATTCTTGCAACCTCAAATCGGCTACCAAACCCACATTGAATCCAGTTGTTTTTTGAACTTGAATATCTTCGATTTCATTTTTGTAATCAAACTTAAAATCATAAGAGTTTATACCTAAGAAAAACCCAAAATACAAAGGCTGTTGTTGCCAAGTCTCAAGGTGTCTAACAGGGTTTTTGCTAAAAATACTCTCTCTAAATTGAGCCTGAATGCTCATAGAGCAAACTAGTAAAATAAGAGAACAACGTTTTTTCATATTATTTTTTAGATGCTGAATAAATAGTAGCTACCCCAAAGGTTTGTGGTAAAGCTACAACATCTATAAACCCAATTTTTCGTAAAATATTGTTTAACTTTTCACCATAAGGGAAAGCTGCTGCAGATTCTGACAAATATCCGTACGCCACATTGTCTTTTGAAAATAATTTTCCAATTAATGGTAAAATATTTTTACTGTAAAATTCATAACCTTGTTTATAAGGTGTTTTGTCAGGCACAGAGGTTTCTAAAATCACGAAAGTGCCTTTAGGTTTTAAAACGCGTAAAATTTCAGACAATCCTTTTTCTAGATTCTCAAAATTACGAACCCCAAAAGCAACAGTTATTGCATCAAAATAGTCATCCTCAAAGGGTATGTTTTCTGAATCTCCTAAAACCATCTCGATAGTTTTGGATAAGTTTTTGTTGGCTATTTTTTGCACACCTACTTCTAACATTCCAGCAGAAATATCCAGACCAATGATTTTGTCTGCTTTGGTTTGCGCCATCAAAATGGCTAAATCTCCGGTACCAGTTGCGATGTCTAAAATGGTTTTTGGATGAGATTTCCCTATCATTTTTAGCACTTTTTTGCGCCATTTTACGTCTATCCCGAAAGAAATGACACGATTTAAATTATCGTAGTTTCCCGAAATAGTGTCAAACATTTGAGCAACCTGTTCTTTTTTACTTAAAGAAGAGTCTTTGTAAGGGGTAATTTTGCTGGCCATTTTTAAAGTTTGTGCAAATATAAGCAAACTACTTTAAATTAAAGGATTTAGTGGATTTCTAACTCGCTTTTTTAATTCTAAAATATCACTAAATGTTGGTATTGTAGCCTTTAAAATTTATTATGAATTTTACAAAATGAAAATTATTTTCAATGATTTATTGGGAGAGGAAAAAGAAAGCAAATAATAATTTAGTGTTATTGTTATTTGTGTCTTCAGGTTTTACAAACTCCTATTCTTTTTAAGGGGTTTTTAACGCTAATACGTTCTTAAGAATTAATTTGTTTTTGGAAACTTTAATTTATTATGATCTATTGCCTTTGTGGTATTTGGTAATGGAATCAGTACAAACCAAAAGACATTTACTCTCCCGATACATTGAAAGTAATTATTTTCTGAGATAAGTTTGATAAGTGAAGGAAAACAAGTGTTTTTCGTCTTTTTCGTTAAAAGTCGATGTTGCCAATTCCCAAACAGATAAATCAATTTCTGGAAAAAAAGTATCGGCATCAAAATGGCCGTGTACTTTTGTAATTTCTATTTTATCAGTGTATTCTAATCCTTGTTGGTAAATTTCTCCACCACCAATAATAAATACGGGAGCATCTTTTGGACACACTTTAATTGCATTTTCGATACTATTGACTACTATACAGCCATCAGGCGAATACTCTTTTTGTCTTGTAATTACTACATGGGTTCTATTTGGGAGTGGTTTAGGAAAACTTTCAAATGTTTTTCTCCCCATGATTATGTAGTGACCAGTCGTAAGTTCTTTAAACCTTTTAAAGTCATTTGGCAAATGCCAAACTAGTTCATTATCTTTTCCTAAAGCATTGTTTTCGGCTACAGCCGCAATCATTATAATCATGCTACTAAATATATAGATGGATTTCTTAAAAGTTTATTTATACAGCCACACTTCCTTTAATTGCCGGATGCGGGTCATATCCTTCTAATGTGAAATCATCAAAGGTGAAATCAAAAATATTTGTAATTGCTGGATTTAAAATCATTTTAGGTAAAGGCTTCGGTTCTCTAGAAAGCTGAAGCTCCAATTGTTCAAAATGATTATTGTAAATATGGGCGTCACCAAACGTATGGATGAATTCTCCAACTCCTAAATTACACACTTGAGCAATCATCATCGTCAGTAAAGCATAGGAAGCAATGTTGAATGGCACTCCAAGGAAAATATCAGCTGAGCGCTGGTATAATTGACACGAAAGCTTACCATCTGCTACATAAAATTGAAAAAAAGCATGACATGGTGGTAAAGCGGCTTTATTATTTGCTACATTTTCAGTAAATGATTTAGTGGTATCTGGAAGCACAGATGGATTCCATGCGGATACTAAAAGACGTCTACTATTCGGGTTTGTTTTTAATTCTTTGATTAGGTCTTCAATTTGATCAATTTCTTCACTATTCCAGTTGCGCCATTGATGACCATATACTGGCCCAAGATTTCCATTTGCATCTGCCCAATCATCCCAAATTTTAACTCCGTTTTCTTGCAAGTATTGAATGTTGGTGTAGCCTTTTAAAAACCATAGTAATTCATGTATTATGGATTTCAAATGCAGTTTTTTTGTTGTCACCATTGGAAAACCCTCATTTAAATCAAAACGCATTTGGTAACCAAAAACACTTTTGGTTCCAGTTCCAGTTCGGTCTCCTTTTTGGCAACCATTTTCCATTACATGCTTTACTAAGTCTACATATTGTTTCATCTGAGGAAATTTAATTGTCTTTTAATTGGGATAGAATATATTAAAGGTTTTTATATACCACCCCATTTTTCATTACAAATTGAACGTTTTCTAATGTTTTAATATTGTTAAGTGGATTTTCGTCAACTGCAATAATGTCTGCAAAGAAATTCGGTTTAATTTGACCAATTTCGTTTGAAACTCCTAAAAGCATTGCATTAGTTGTAGTAGCAGATTGAATCGCTGCCAAAGTCGGCATTCCGGCTTCCACCATATAGCCAAACTCTTTACCGTTTTTTCCATGATCATAAACTCCAGCATCGGTGCCAAAAGCTATTTTAACTCCTTTTTTATATGCTTTTGCAAAAGTAGACTGTATTTGAGGCCCAACTTCCTTAGCCTTAGGCACAATAATAGCTGGATAAAATCCCTCAACTTCCGCTTTTATAGCTACTTCTTTTCCTGCAGTAATTGTGGGAACTAAATAGGCGTCGTACTTTTTCATTAACTCCATAGTCTCTTCACTCATGAAAGTTCCGTGCTCTATAGTTTTAATTCCGCCAAGAATCGCTCTTTGCATTCCTTCGTCGCCATGAGCATGAGCAGCGGTCAACATGTTGTAATCTTTAGCAGTTGTAGTTATTGCTTTTATCTCTTCAATTGAAAATTGTGGATTTTTTCCATTTTTTGCTACACTTAAAACACCGCCTGTTGCTGTAATTTTAATGACATCAGCACCTTCTTTGTAGCGTTGGCGTACTGCTTTTACTCCGTCTTCTGGCGAATTTACAACACCTTCATGAGGCCCCGGATCTCCCATCAAAGAACGATTACTTCCATTGGTTGGATCAGCATGTCCACCAGTTGAAGCTATAGATTTTCCTGCGGTGTACACTCTAGGCCCTTTAGCAATTCCTTTATTAATTGCATTTCGTAATGCAATATTTACTCCAGTTCCTCCCAAATCACGAACAGTTGTGAATCCGGCAAGTAAGGTAATTTCGGCAAAGCGAGCTGCTTCAAAAGCCACATCTGCTTCGTTATTTGTATACTTTGCAGCATAGCTTTTTGGGTTTTGTTCACTTTCCAAATGCACGTGCAAATCAATTAAACCTGGAAGTACGTGTTTATTTTTTAAGTTGATTTCAATATCGGATGCATTGCTTTTAGAAACAAACCCTTCTTTAATTGCACTAATTTTATTGTTTTTAACAATAATAGTAGCATTTTTAGTTGATTGACCTGTTTGCGTGTCTAAAATAGAACCACAGTGTAGGTAATAATCCTGAGAAAACGAACTAAATGAAATGAATCCAATAAAGAACAACGAAATAACATTTTTGACTTTCATAGTTTGTATTTTTAAAATTTATAAATCTCTTTTTGAAATTTCGTCTCTGATTTTAGCTGCTTTTTCATAATCTTCATTTTCTACAGCACCATCTAATAAATCATTTAAATCATTTAAACTCAATTTGCTATATGTATCGCCAGAACTATTTGATTCCATTTCGTTAGCGTAATTTTCTGAATGGGAAAGGAAATCATCTACGGTTTGAGGCTCATTGTTGGTTTCTGCTGCGTTCGGGTTTAGAAATATTCCAGCCTTGTCTAAAATATTTTTATAAGTAAAAATCGGAGCTCCAAATCGAAGTGCCAAGGCAATTGCGTCTGAAGTTCTTGCGTCAATTATTTCTTCAATTTTATCACGCTCACAAATTATGCTCGAATAAAACACACCATCTACTAGTTTGTGAATGATAACTTGCTTTACAGCGATGTCAAAACGATCTGCAAAATTTTTAAATAAATCGTGTGTGAGTGGGCGTGGGGGTTTGATTTCTTTTTCTAATGCTATAGCAATGGATTGGGCTTCAAAAGCACCAATAACAATTGGTAATTTTTTATCGCCATCCACTTCATTTAGGATTAGAGCATAGGCTCCATTTTGTGTTTGACTATACGAAATTCCTTTAATTGATAATTTTACTAAACTCATAACATTTGAATGTAATTTGTAGGTATTCAAAAAAAAAGACTACCTAAAAAGCAAATATACAAATATCCAACTTTTTAGGTAGCCTTTTGACCAATAATTTAAAATTACTGTTGCGCTTTGAATGTTTTAAATTTCTCAATCAATTTTGGTACAATTTCAAAAGCATCACCTACAACTCCGTAGTCAGCAACCTTAAAGAAAGGCGCTTCAGGATCACTATTGATTACCACTTTGATTTTAGACGAATTGATTCCTGCAATATGTTGAATTGCTCCAGAAACACCAATAGCAATATATAAGTTAGTTGCAACAGGTTTTCCTGTTTGACCAACGTGTTCTCCGTGTGGTCTCCAACCTAAATCAGATACCGGTTTTGAACAAGCTGTTGCCGCACCAAGAACTCCTGCCAATTCCTCAATCATACCCCAATTTTCTGGTCCTTTTAATCCTCTACCTCCTGAAACAACTACATCAGCATCAGCAATTGAGATTTTTCCAGAACTTTTTTCTACAGAATTGATTTTCACGTTAAAATCAGTAGCATCAATTGAAGGATTAAAATCTTCTTCAGAACCAGTTACCGCACTTTCGATAATACCAAAAGAGTTTTTCGCAAGTCCGATTATTTTAGTTTCAGAAGTCATTTCAGTAACAGTAAATGCTTTGTTAGAAAAAGCAGTTCTCTTTACTTGAAAAGGCGAAATGCTTATTGGAAGCCCAACTACATTGGATGATAAACCAGCATTTAATTTTACTGCTAAAATGGACGAAAGATAAATACTATCCGTTGTTGATGATACAACAACTATAGTGCTACTTTCTTTTTTAGCAGCTTGAGCAATTACATTAGCATAAGCTTTTGCAGAAAACCCTGATAAAGATTCGTTTGTTACTTTAAGGACTTTATTTACACCGTACTTTGATAATTCTGATACGTCATTCATATTGATAGTGACTGCAGTCACAGTAGTTCCAGTTGTTTCGGCTATTTTTTTAGCATAGGAAGCCAACTCAAAAGCTACTTTTTTAAATTTTCCATCTGATGATTCAGCGAATAGTAATACAGACATGTTTATATTTTTAAATTTTTTATACTAATTTGATTGTTTGGAGAACTAAATTACTTTAGCTTCATTGTGTAACAAATTGATTAATTCATCAAGGTTGTCAGCATCAACAAGTTTTACAGCAGATTTAGCTGCAGGTTTTTCAAATTGGATTGATTTGGTTTTTGCGTCAGCCTGAACAGGTTCTAAAATAGTTAAGGCTTTAGTTCGTGCCGTCATAATTCCTCTCATGTTTGGAATTTTTAAGTCTTTTTCTTCTACCAATCCTTTTTGACCACCAATAATTAATGGTAAAGAAGAAGATAAAATTTCTTTACCTCCGTCAATTTCTCTACTTGCAGTAGCACTAGTGCCATCTACAGTTAAACCAACACAAGAATTAATAAAGTTATAGTCTAGTAATGAAGCTATCATCCCCGGAACCATTCCACCATTATAATCTAAAGATTCTTTTCCAGCAATAATTAAATCGTAGCCTCCGGTTTGAATAACTTGCGCTAATTGTTTAGCTACAAAAAAACCATCTGTTGGATTAGCATTGATTCGAATTGCTTCATCTGCACCAATAGCTAGTGCTTTTCTCAATGTAGGTTCGGTTTCTGGTCCACCAACATTAATTACAGTAACGTGAGCGCCTTGTTGCTCTTGAAACCAAATAGCTCTTGTTAAACCAAATTCATCGTTAGGATTGATCACAAATTGAACCCCATTAGTGTCAAATTCGGTATCACCATTAGTAAAATTAATTTTCGAAGTAGTATCAGGTACATGGCTGATGCAAACTAATATTTTCATAAGAATACGTTTTTTTATCTTTTGTATTGTACAAATCTATAGAATAAAAATGAATATTTACTATGCGCGCATAATATTTTTATTTAATTTATTATTTTTTTAACTTTTTACCTAATTTGCCTTATTTCAACTATTAAACTAGTTGAACAAATACTATAAATAGTGAAATACAACTTTTGATATTTTAGTAGATTTTATGCTTTTAAGTAATATAAAATATTTATTTTTGCGCTTTCGAAATTACATATATAACTAAACAATTATGAGAACGATTCAATTTAGAGAGGCTATTTGTGAGGCGATGAGTGAAGAAATGCGCCGCGATGAATCCATATATTTAATGGGTGAAGAAGTTGCTGAATACAATGGTGCTTATAAAGCTTCTAAAGGAATGCTAGCTGAGTTTGGCGAAAAGAGAGTTATAGACACTCCAATTGCAGAACTTGGTTTTTCTGGGATTGCAGTAGGTTCAGCCATGAACGGTTGTCGTCCAATTGTAGAGTACATGACATTCAATTTCTGTTTAGTGGGAATTGATCAAATTATAAGTAATGCTGCTAAGATGCGTCAAATGTCTGGTGGTCAATTTAATGTGCCAATTGTTTTTAGAGGACCAACAGCTTCTGCAGGACAGTTAGGAGCAACTCACTCTCAAGCTTTAGAGAATTGGTTTGCCAATACACCAGGACTTAAAGTGGTAGTACCATCAACTCCTTATGATGCAAAAGGTTTATTAAAAGCAGCCATTCGTGATAACGATCCTGTAATTTTTATGGAATCAGAACAAATGTATGGTGATAAAGGTGAAGTGCCTGATGGAGAATATACTATTCCACTTGGAGTTGCAGATATCAAACGTGAAGGAACCGATGTTACAATAGTTTCTTTTGGAAAAATTATCAAAGAAGCGTTTATTGCTGCAGATGAATTAGCAAAAGAAGGAATATCTTGCGAGATAATTGATTTAAGAACGGTACGTCCAATGGATTATGATGCTATTTTAACTTCGGTTAGAAAAACAAATAGATTGGTTGTTCTTGAAGAAGCTTGGCCGTTTGCAAGTGTTGCTTCTGAAATTACGTACATTGTTCAAGAACGTGCTTTTGACTTTTTAGATGCCCCGATTCAGCGTATCACAACAGCAGATACTCCTGCTCCATACTCTCCTGTATTATTGAAAGAATGGTTGCCTAATGCTGATGATGTTATCAAAGCAGTAAAAAAAGTGCTAAATAGATAAATACAATTCATTTATTGTTTTTTAAACAATGATATAAAGATTACCTTTGAATCTTCATCAGATGTTCTATTTGATGGAGATTTTTTTTAAATTATGACAGCCAAATTCTCTAAAATCATTCTATTTGTTTTTCTGATTCTAAGTCAGTGGATTGTAGCACAGACCAAAGTCAGCGGAATTGTTTTGGATAAATCAAAACAGCCAATTCCTTTTGCCAACGTTGTGTTCAAAAAATCAAATATAGGTGTAGTGGCCAATGAGGATGGGCGATTTTATATTGAGTCTCCTCAAAAACATAGCGTTTTAATTATTTCGTCAGCGGGATATTCAGAAAGAGAAATTATCCTAGAAAATAGTGTTGTTTACAATTTAAAAGCAATCTTAAATGAAGCTGAATCTTTAAACGAGGTAGTTATATTTACTGGTAAAACGTCTAAAAAAAATAATCCGGCTTTGGATATTCTTCGAAAAATTTGGGAACGAAAACGTAAGAACGGCTTGTATCAGTTCAATCAATACCAATTTGAAAAGTACGAGAAGGTAGAGTTTGACATGAACACTATTGATAGTGCTTTCATGAAAAATAAAATTTTCAAGGGTATGGAGTTTGTTTTCAAACATGTGGATACTTCTAAAGTTACGGGGAAAACCTACTTGCCTATCTTTATCAACGAATCTTTATCTGATGTTTTCGGGGATAACCGCCAAAAAAAGGTGAAAGAAAAACTGAAAGCAAATAAAACTTCAGGCTTTGAGGGAAATCAACAGATTTTATCTTTTATCAAAGATTTATATACCGATTATTCGATTTATAACAATTACTTGACTTTTTTCGACAAGAGTTTTACAAGCCCATTGTCTCGAACGGGTATTGATGTCTATAATTATGTATTAAGAGACAGCGCTTATATTGACAATAAAAAATGTTACAATATTTTATTTTATCCAAGACGCAAAAACGAATTGACATTCAAAGGTGATTTTTGGGTGAATGACACCACTTTTGCCATTAAAAAAATTAATATGGCAGTGACTAAAAGTGCTAACATTAACTGGATTAAAGACATTTATATTGAACAAGAATTTGAAGTTGTTAACGATTCTGTTTTCTTGTTGACAAAAGATTATATGATGTCTGATTTTGCCTTGAATAAGAAAGAAGACTCAAAAGGGGTGTATGGAAAAAGAACTACTTTGTATCGCAATCATGAATTCAATAAAGAAAAACCGCTCGCTTTTTATAAAGAGGAAGTGAATTTCATTGACAACGATGTGTACAAAAAGTCAGAAGAATATTGGCATGAAAACCGTTTCGAAAAATTAAATAAAGATGAGGCCGGAGTTTATAAAATGCTGGATACGCTTCAAACCGTCAAAAAGTTCAAACAGATGTACAGTTTGGTTTCTATTTTGGGTAGCGGTTATGTCGAGTTTAAGAACTTTGATTACGGACCTATCTTTTCTTCATTAGGTTTTAACGAAGTAGAAGGAGTTCGATTGCGTGTTGGTGGAAGAACCTATTTTGGCCCAAATGATCCATGGCGAATTCAAGCGTTTACCGCTTATGGATTGAAAGACCAACAATTAAAATACGGCTTTTCAGGGAAATGGATGGTGGATAAGAAAAACCGACTTATTCTCTCAGGAGGTAATCGACGTGATATTGAGCAAATAGGAGCGAGTTTAACTACTACTAATGATGTGATGGGGCGAAGTTTTGCTTCATCCGCTTTATTTACTACTGGAAATAATGGGAAGTTAACCAATATCAATCTAACGACCTTTTCAGTTGAAATTGAGCCAGTGAAAAACCTTATTTTCCAAGCAGGGATTTCTCATCGTACTTTGGCGTCCGCATCGCCTACTTTTAGTTTGGATTATTACACAGATGCTTCTAGAATGGCTACTCAGAGCGAGGTAAAACAATCGGAAGCTAATATTCAAATTGAGTTCATGCCTAAAAGAAAGACGATTGGTTACGGAGTAGAAAGAGATGTCGTAGACAATCCTTACAGTCGCTTTTTTGTCAATTACAGTCACGGATTCAAAGGAGTGTTGAACAGTGATTTCAAGTATGATAAATTGCAATTGTATTATAAACAACCTTTCATCATTGGTCCATTGGGTAGAACGAATATTACCATGGAGTTAGGAAAAACTTTTGGCACTATTCCACTTGGATTAATGAGCGTGATTCCTGGGAACCAAACCTATTTTATAATTGAGAACACCTTTAATAATCTTAATTTTTATGAATTTTTAAGCGATCAGTATGCTACTTTAAAATGGGATCATAATTTTAACGGACGCATTTTTTCTCGCATTCCTTTTATGCGAAAATTAAACTGGCGCGAAATCATAGGAATACGAGCTGTTTATGGAACAATATCGGAGGAGAACCGATTGATCAATGCTTCTGGATTGGCTTATAATGCTCCTGAAAATGTCTATTGGGAATACAGCGCGGGCATTGGCAACATATTTAAAGTATTTCGTATTGATTTTTCATGGCGAGGCAGCTATTTAAATACTCCAGATGCCAATAAATTTGCCATTAAAGGCGCTTTTGGATTTCACTTTTAATTAAAACAGACTATTTATATACAAAGCTTCCAGCCTACCAAAGACTGGAAGCTTTGTTATTATTTTGAATAATGGAAGCGTTGTTGTTTTTTCTAATTATTGGCTAAAATGCAACGGTTTTAAAATATTCTAGAGATATCTTCAATTTACTCTTGTAAAAACGTATAGTTTCCTTACTTTTGCACCAAATTTTAAAAGAAAAATACAACAAATACAATGACTGCAGACAAATTAAAAACTTTCGATGTTTTAATCGAAATACCAAGAGGAAGTAGAAACAAATACGAATACGATTTTAAGATTAGAAGAATGCGTTTTGACAGAATGTTATTCTCTTCTATGATGTACCCAGCTGATTACGGATTTATTCCTGAAACCTTAGCTTTAGACGGAGATCCACTAGACGTTTTGGTATTGATTAATGAGCCTACTTTTCCGGGTTGTGTAATGGAAGTAAAACCAATTGGTGTTTTCCACATGGCAGATGATAAAGGACCAGATGAGAAAGTAATTTGTGTTCCGGTTTCTGATCCAATTTGGAATTCATTAAATGATTTAAGCGATGTAAACCCACACTTAATCAAAGAAATTGAGCATTTTTTCCAAGTCTACAAAGACTTAGAAAACAAGCAAGTTGATGTTGAAGGTTGGGGAGATGTGAACGAAGCGTACGCGATCATTAAAGAATGTACAGAGCGTTTCGATGCGATTGAAAACAAACCTAAAAACTTATTTAGTATTAAATAATTTTTTTAGTTAATTCATATAAAAAAAGCAATATTCTGAAAAGAGTATTGCTTTTTTGTTTAAATTCGTTCGTTATCAATGAATTATTAATTAAACCAAAATTATTTTTTATGAATGCATTTATGATTTACTTGCCAATAGTAATGGCAATTATTGGACTTTTGTTCATGGCGGTTAAAAGAGCTTGGGTACTAAAACAAGACGCTGGAGATGGAAAGATGAAAGAGATTTCAGATTACATTTACGAGGGTGCCTTGGCGTTTCTTAAAGCAGAATACAGATTATTGACGTTCTTCGTTATTGGCGCTAGCGCCGTTTTAGCGGGGATTTCTTTTATAGTTCCTACAACACATATATTAATTGTAGTAGCCTTCATTTTTGGGGCTTTCTTTTCTGCTTTAGCAGGTAATATGGGAATGAAAATAGCAACCAAAACTAATGTAAGAACCACTCAAGCGGCTCGTACGAGTTTGCCACAAGCTTTAAAAGTTTCTTTTGGAGGTGGAACGGTAATGGGCTTAGGCGTTGCAGGTTTAGCAGTTTTAGGTTTAACAGCTTTCTTTATTTTCTTCTTTCATTTCTTTATGGACGGAGTTTGGGGAGTTGATGGAACTGAAAAAATGACTATTGTATTAGAAACTTTAGCAGGATTCTCATTGGGTGCTGAATCAATTGCTTTATTTGCACGTGTGGGCGGAGGTATTTACACTAAAGCTGCCGATGTAGGGGCTGACTTAGTTGGTAAAGTAGAAGCAGGTATTCCAGAAGATGATCCACGTAACCCTGCTACTATTGCTGATAACGTTGGTGATAACGTAGGAGATGTTGCCGGAATGGGTGCCGATTTATTTGGTTCGTATGTGGCAACGGTTTTAGCGGCGATGGTGCTTGGAAACTATGTGATTAAAGATATGGGTGGTACAATCGAAGACGCTTTTGGCGGAATCGGACCAATTTTGTTGCCAATGGCGATTGCTGGTTTTGGAATCTTATTTTCTATCATCGGAACGATGTTAGTGAAAATTTCAAGTGACGATGCTAAAGAAGCACAAGTACAAAAAGCATTGAACATTGGAAACTGGGTTTCTATTGCATTGACTTTAGTAGCCTGTTACTTTTTAGTTGAGTACATGTTGCCTGCTACTATGAAAATGGAATTCTATGGCGAAGGATTGAAAGACATTTCATCTATGCGTGTATTCTATGCTACTATTGTAGGTTTAATTGTTGGTGGTGCGATTTCATCGGTAACAGAATATTATACAGGATTAGGTACAAAACCCGTTTTGGCGATTGTTCAAAAATCATCAACAGGTGCTGGAACTAACGTAATTGCTGGTTTGGCAACAGGAATGATTTCTACTTTCCCAACCGTAATTTTATTTGCTGCAGCTATTTGGTCTTCCTATGCTTTTGCAGGATTCTATGGGGTAGCTTTAGCAGCTTCGGCGATGATGGCTACAACAGCAATGCAATTGGCAATTGATGCTTTCGGACCTATTTCTGACAACGCTGGAGGTATTGCTGAAATGAGTGAATTACCAAAAGAAGTGCGTACACGTACCGATATTTTGGATTCTGTTGGAAACACAACTGCAGCAACTGGAAAAGGTTTCGCCATTGCTTCGGCGGCTTTAACCTCTTTAGCTTTATTTGCGGCCTATGTAACCTTTACAGGTATTGACGGAATCAATATTTTCAAAGCTCCTGTTTTGGCCATGTTGTTTGTTGGAGGAATGATTCCAGTAGTATTCTCTGCTTTGGCAATGAATTCTGTAGGAAAAGCAGCAATGGATATGGTGTACGAAGTACGTCGTCAGTTCAAAGAAATTCCAGGAATTATGGAAGGAACTGGCAAACCAGAATACGGTAAATGCGTGGAGATTTCTACTAAAGCGGCTTTACGCGAAATGATGTTACCAGGAATCTTAACGATTGGTTTCCCAATTGCGATTGTTCTTTTAGGTAAATTAGTATATGCTGATAATAACCAATTAATCGCAGAAATGTTAGGCGGTTATATGGCAGGAGTTACCGTTTCAGGTGTGCTTTGGGCAGTGTTCCAAAACAATGCTGGAGGAGCTTGGGACAATGCTAAAAAATCTTTTGAAGCAGGAGTTGAAATCAATGGTGAAATGACCTACAAAGGTTCAGACGCACACAAAGCAGCTGTAACTGGAGATACTGTTGGAGATCCGTTTAAAGATACGTCTGGTCCATCAATGAACATTTTAATTAAATTGACGTGTTTGATTGGATTAGTAATTGCACCAATCTTAGGAGAAGGAAGTACGACTCACAAAGAAATGACTTACCATGTTGAGATGAAATCGTGTGAAGAAGGAGAAATGATGGGTAATTGTGATATGAGCAAATGCGCTACTATGACTAAAGACGAATGTGCTAAAATGTGCGACAGTCTGAAATGTACTCCAGAGCAAAAAGCAATGTGTTTATCTAAGTATGATGCTAATGGTAAATACATAGCGAAAGAAGAAAAAGCCTGTTGTGCAAAAAAAGGAGAAGCTAAAAAACAAGTGAATGTTCAAATGACCAATGAAAACGGTAAAGTAAAAGCAACAGTTACTGTTTCTGAAAACGGAAAACAAACTGTTCAAGTTTTTGAAGGAACAGAAGCTGAAGTGAAAGCCAAAGTTGAAGCTATTAAATAGATTTCAATTTTAAACTAATAAAAATGCCTCAAGAAATTGAGGCATTTTTTTATACTATAATTTTGATTTAGATTAAAACAGACCGTTGATTTCAGCATCAATTCGGTTAATGATGTTTCCTAAATCTTCTGGATTGTCAACAAAATTAATATTGTCTACGTCGATAATTAACAATTTCCCTCGGTCATAGGTATGAATCCAAGCCTCATAACGTTCGTTCAAACGGCTTAAGTAATCAATTGAAATCGAGTTTTCGTACTCGCGACCACGTTTGTGAATTTGACCTACTAAATTAGGAATAGAACTACGCAAGTAAATCAATAAATCAGGTGCTTTTACCAAAGATTCCATCAACTCAAAAAGGGAAGAATAGTTTTGGTAATCACGATTGGTCATCAAACCCATCGCGTGTAAGTTGGGAGCAAAGATGTGAGCATCTTCGTAAATCGTTCTGTCTTGAATGATTTTTTTACCGCTTTCGCGAATTTGCATTACTTGACGAAAACGACTGTTTAAGAAATAAATTTGCAAGTTGAATGACCAACGCTCCATTTGGTGATAGAAATCATCCAAATACGGATTATCAACTACGTCTTCAAAATGAGGTTCCCATTTGAAATGTTTAGCCAATAAATTAGTTAATGTTGTTTTTCCTGAACCTATGTTTCCTGCTACTGCTATATGCATTACGGTAGTGTGATTTAATAATTGATAAATTTCTAAAGGGGTAAAAATAGATAAAAATTAATGTTTGCCACACATTTTATCGAATGATTTATTCACAATTGAAGAATTCATTGGTTGTTTGTTTATTTCGCCTTTATTATATGAATTGGCATTAAACCATTTGATTTTCAACTAGTCTATAAAAAGTATTTAACATTTTTTTGGTAACAAATCGAAGTTTATTCGACATATTTGCACAAATAACCCATAAATCAATACCCGATGAAAAAAACAATACTACTATTTTTCTTTGCATTAGTTTATACTAATACTTTCGCCCAAAAAGATTTCCAAGGGATGGCGGTGTACGAATCGAAAACCAGCACCTCAGATTTTAAAGCGCGCTTTGAAGGAAATAAAAGCATAACTCCGGATATGCAAAAAATGATGGAAGAGCGAATGAAAAAAATGTTTGAAAAAACCTTTGTTTTAAATTTTGACAAATCGGCTTCAATTTATAAAGAAGAAGAAAAATTAGAGGCTTCAAATCAAGGAGGAGGATTTCGTATGATGAGTTCAATGACAGGTGGCGGAGGTACTTACTATAAAAATGTAAAAGATAAAACGTATAGTGTTGACAAAGATTTTATGGGTAAGGAATTTTTAGTAAAAGATTCCTTAGCCAGTTTTAATTGGAAAATGGAAGCTGAAACCAGAGTAATAGGCGGATACACCTGTTACAAAGCTACTGCAGTGAAAGCCGCTAGCAAAACAGATTTTAGAAACTTCCGTCCAAAAAAAGAAGAAGCAGCACAAAAAGATTCGCCTAAAAAAGAAGAAACTGCACAACAAGAAAAACCAAAGGAAGCGCCTAAAACTAGTTTTATGGACGCCCTGGAATTGCCAAAAGAAATTACGATTACAGCTTGGTATACTCCTGAAATTCCAGTAAGTCAAGGACCTGAAGGATATTGGGGTTTACCTGGTTTGATTTTAGAGGTAAACGATGGTAAAACAATTATTCTTTGTTCTAAAGTGGTTTTGAATCCAAAAGAAAAAACTGAAATTAAAGCGCCTTCAAAAGGCAAAACAGTCTCTCAAAATGAATATGATGAAATTGTAGTGAAAAAAATGGAAGAGTTTAGAGAAATGAACCAAGGTCGTAGTGGTGGTGGCGGATTCCAAATACGAATGGGGCAATAAAATATAAAAGACTTTAATTATAAATTGATTGGAATGAAAAAAATAATTCTGTTTATCATATTGTTAGTAATGCCTTTCGTTTATGGTCAGAATGTGCGTTTTGAAGGGATTGTTCTCGATTCTGAAAAAGCGCCACTCGAAATGGCTAATGTTATGGCAGTCAATCAAACGTCTAAAGCGATGGATGCCTATGCCATTACTAGTGATAAAGGGAAGTTTGTTTTGAATCTAAAATCGAATACGTCCTACATTGTAAAGCTGAGTTATATTGGAATGCAAAACAAAGAAATTTCAGTGACTACAAAATCAGAAAATATAGTTCAGAATATCACAATGGATTCTGGCGGAATTGAATTGGCAGGTGTTGAAATTGTTCGTGAAATGCCTGTTTCTATCAAAGGCGATACTATTGTGTACAACACAGATTCATTCAAAACTGGGGAAGAACGAAAATTAGAAGACGTCTTTAAAAAACTGCCTGGATTTGAAGTGTCGTCAGATGGACAAATTCAAGTAGAAGGGAAACAAGTAAGAAAACTTTTTGTTGACGGAAAGCCATTTATGGAAGGCGACACAAAATTGGGTTCTAAAAACATCCCTTCTGATGCGGTAGATAAAGTACAAGTGATGCGTAATTTCAATGAAGTTTCTCAAATGAAAGGGATTGAAAATAATAATGACGATATCGCAATTAATATTAAACTGAAAAAAGAAAAAGATAAATTTTGGTTTGGAGATATAAGTGCTGGTGCAGCTAATGATAGAGGATATATTGTTAATCCAAAATTATTTTATTATTCTCCAAAAACGAGTGTCAATACTATTGTTAACTTGAATAATATTGGCGAAGTTTCTTTAACATCCGCTGATTTTTTCAGAATAACAGGAGGAGCAAGAAATACTATCGGTAGAAACGGGACTTCATTGAATTTGAATCGAAACTTCTTCGGTTTATCTGGCGGAGATAATGTGGCTAAAATGACGGATAAATTCGGGGCACTGAATTTGAATCATTCGTTTTCAAAAAAATGGTCGGTTTCAGGATTCGGAGCCTATTCTTCAACCTATAATCAGTCCATTACTAATTCAGAGCGCGGTATATTTCAGCCCAATACTACTCAAATCGCAACTCTTGAAAATAGAAAAAATCAAACCGATTCAAAAAATATAGCCTTTATTTCTAAATTCGGATCCAAGTTCAAACCCAATGATAATTTTCAATTGGATTATGATGCCTTTTTAAGAAAAAATGGGCAACAAGAAGACAACGTTAACCAAACGAATTATACGTCATTTATTAATTCAATTCCAATTAATAGCTCGAATTCTATTTTTTCTTTTCAAGAACAAGACCCTATTTCATTCAATCAAAGTTTAAACTTGTTTTATACTCAAAATCCAAAAAGCACTTGGGTAGTTGAGATGCAACATCAGTATGAGGATGAAGATCCATTTTACAATCCTCAATTATCAGTAAATCCATATCAAAACTCAAATACATCAAACCCTAATGATCCTAGTTCTATTTTTGTTAGGGAAAGCACCTTAAATATAGAGCAATCCAGATTCGTTAAAACGAATAAGTTGGATGCTAAATTGGATTACTTCTATCAAATTACCAATAAAAGTATTTTGAACTTAACGGTGGGGAATACCAATGCTTTCCAATCGTATAACTCTAGTTTATTACAAATATTACAAGACAAGTCTGTCGTTGAAATAGACAATGCATTATATAGTAATCAAGTTCGTTATTCATTTAACGACGCATTCTTAGGAGTTCACTACAAGTTTATGTTAGGAAAGTTTACCTTTAATCCTGGGATATCATACCATCAATACCGTACCAATAACACCCAATTTAACAGACCGTTTCAATTGAATTTCAATCGATTTTTACCAGATGTATTTGCGAGATGGGATATGAAAAAATCAGAAAACATTACCTATAATTACAGCGTTAAAAACGGCTTTAACGATATTAACTCTTTGGTTGAAGGATATGTTTTTACTAATTTTAATAGTATAGCAAGAGGAAATTCAGGATTAGAAAATTCATTAATTACCTCACACCGATTGAATTACTCTAAATACAATTTGTATAATTTCACTACAATTTTTGGAAATATATCCTATACAACTACTAAAAATCCTGTTGTCAATGGAATTTTATTCCAAGGGATTTATTCTACTTCTGATCGATTGAATTTAGATGCTGAAAATGAAAATTTGAATAGTACTCTTTTTTATTCTAAAAGTTTTAAAAAATATTACAAGATATCTGGTGGAGTAAATGCCAGTTGGAATAGAAATTTTGTCCTTAATAGAGCTATTATTGGCGGAGCCGTTAAAGAATTTATCCAAGGAATTGAAAATATTAATCACGGGTACAATCTAACGTTGGGGACTCAATTCAAGAAGCTTCCAAATATTGATTTAGGGTATAGAATCAATTTTTCTGAGCAAGCAAATAATGCATTTACCACTCAGAGTCCAAATGTGAAATTGAATTATTATTTCTTAGAAGGAATGAATATCAATTGGGATTATTCGTTCAACCGATTTAGAAATGAAACTTCTGGGTTAACCAATGATTTTAAAATTATGGCAGCAAGTATCAATTATGCTAAAAAAGATGCCAAATTGGAATACAGAATTCAAGCGAATAATTTATTGAATACCAAGTCAAGGTTGAATAACTCGTTTAGCGTGAATGGATACAATGCCAATGAGACGATTATCCTCCCTAGGTTTGTTACATTCGTATTGAAATACAACATATAAAAAAAAACGAGTTTTCTTAATATTAAGAAAACTCGTTTTATATTTTTGGATAAAAAGATTTACAATTTAAAAGCTGTTTTTACAGCATCTACAAAATCTAATTTTTCCCAAGTAAATAAATCTACAGTAACAGTTTTAGTTAATCCGCCAGGAGCAGAGAAAGTTTTAGTAACCGTTTCAGGAGTACGTCCCATGTGTCCGTAAGCAGCTGTTTCACTATAGATAGGATTTCTTAATTTCAAACGTTGCTCAATAAAGTACGGACGCATATCAAAAATACCTTCCACTACTTTACTAATTTCTCCGTCAGTCAAATTTACTTTAGAAGTTCCGTAAGTGTTTACGTTGATTGATGTTGGTTTTGCCACACCAATAGCGTACGATACTTGCACCAAAACTTCGTCACATAATCCTGCTGCTACTAAATTTTTAGCAATATGACGGGTTGCATAGGCTGCAGAACGGTCAACTTTAGATGGATCTTTTCCGGAGAATGCCCCACCACCGTGAGCACCTTTTCCACCATAGGTATCAACAATGATTTTTCTTCCTGTCAAACCAGTATCTCCGTGAGGTCCTCCTATAACGAATTTTCCTGTTGGGTTGATATGATAGGTAATATTATCATTGAATAAATGGGCATATTGTGGGTATTTCGCTTTAATACGTGGAATCAAAATACTAACCAAGTCTGATTTGATTTTAGCTAACATTTTAGCTTCTTCATCAAAATCGTCGTGCTGTGTAGAGATTACAATCGCATCAATACGAACTGGTTTGTTGTCATCTGAATATTCAAGAGTTACTTGAGATTTAGCATCAGGGCGCAAGTATTTGATTTCGTTGTTTTCTCTTCTCAAGTTAGCCAACTCAATCAAAATTGCGTGAGATAAATCCAATGCCAAAGGCATGTAGTTTTCAGTCTCATTGGTAGCATAACCAAACATCATTCCTTGGTCACCTGCTCCTTGTTCTTCTTTACTGGCTCTATCAACTCCTTGATTGATATCAGCTGATTGTTCGTGAATAGCTGAAAGAATACCGCAAGAATTTGCTTCAAACATATACTCACTTTTAGTGTAACCAATTTTCTTGATCACATCACGAGCAATTTGTTGTACATCTAAGTAGGTATTGGATTTAACTTCTCCAGCCAAGATCACCTGACCAGTAGTTACCAAAGTTTCACAAGCTACTTTTGAATCGGCATCAAATGCCAAAAAATTATCGATTAATGCATCGGAGATTTGATCAGCTATTTTATCTGGATGTCCTTCACTCACAGATTCTGACGTAAATAAATAAGCCATAATAATTTAATTTTATTTAAAATTAAGCGAGGAAAAAAGGGTGTTGCCACGAAATGCTAAAGGGAAGTTCCTGCTTTAGCATTTTTTAACGAGGTTGCAATCAGTTCAAATTTTTCCTCTGAAATTAGAGTGCAAAGTTATAAAACGATTTTGATTTCCAAATTAAACTTTGTCTTTTTTTTAAAATTTATATGGTTTAACTAATATGAAATAAAAAAAATGAGTTCATTTTCAATTTTCTTTCGTTTTGATGAATTCATAATAAAACGATTTGATTCTGTTGTAAAGTTGTGTTATAGGTGTAAGATTGATTCTTACAAATGAAAAATAACTAAAATTTTCACAGTTGGCAGGAGAAACATTACTGCAATCAGAGCAATCTTAGGTTGAATATAAGTCGGCGAGATTTGTTTTTTTAATAATTATGACGTTAATTTGCAATTCAAAGTTCAAATAAACGTATTGAAATGTTATAAAGAAAGGTAGAGGGATTAGACCCAGTGAAGCCTTAGCAACCCTTCGGTAAATCGAAGAAGGTGCTGCATTCTACCACAGTAATGTGGAAAGATAACACGAGATTTTTTCTAGTTTACTTCTAGATTTTCTTTCTAATATTTCCAGCACAAATCAATATTTACAACCGATTTGACATTGGAAAATAAATTCAACCAAATACAAACACATAATTTCACCACAGAAAGTGGTGAACATTATCCTATAATCAATTTAAGTTACCAAGTTTTTGGACCTCAATTGAATACAGCACCCATTGTTTTGGTCAATCACGCCTTGACGGGAAATTCTCAAGTTATTGGAGAACAAGGTTGGTGGAATGATCTTATTGGCGAAAGCAAAACCATTGACACATTGAAATACACCGTTTTGGCATTCAATGTTCCTGGTAACGGATATGATGGCTTCCTGATAGAAAATTACAAAGATTTCAATGCAAGAGATGTTGCACGGTTATTTAACCAAGGAATTAAAAACTTGCAAATTAAGCAGTTGTTTGCGATAATTGGAGGTTCTGTTGGTGGCGGAATTGCTTGGGAAATGGCAGCTTTAGAACCTAAAATTACCCAACATTTAATTCCGATTGCAACCGATTGGAAATCGACAGATTGGTTGATTGCGAATTGTTTTTTGCAAGAGCAAATTTTAGCCAATTCGTCAAAACCAATTGAAGACGCCCGCATTCACGCGATGTTGTGTTATAGAACGCCAGCCTCTTTTTCGGCTAAATTTCAACGGACACTAAATGAAGAATTGCAAGTGTATAATGTAGAAAGTTGGTTAGCGCATCACGGTAATAAGTTGCAAAAGCGTTTTCAGCTATCGGCATACAAAATGATGAACCAGTTATTAAAGACGATTGATATTACAAGAGGAAGAGATTCATTTGTATCAATAGCATCAACAATAGAAGCGCATATTCATATTATTGGGATTGATTCTGATTTGTTTTTTACGGCAAATGAGAACCGTGCTACTTATGAAGAATTAAAAAAACACAAAGAAAATGTATCCTATCAAGAGATTGTTTCCATTCACGGTCACGACGCTTTTTTGATAGAATACCAACAATTACATAATTTATTGGCTACCATTTTTTAGTGGTATAACCAAAAATCAAATACTATGAAGATTTTAAAATTTGGAGGGAAATCATTATCCAATGGAGAAGGATTAGATAAAGTAGTTGCAATTATTTTAGACAAAGTGAACCAAGGCGAAAAAATAGCCGTGGTGGTTTCAGCACGTGGCAATGCCACTGATGAGTTGGAGGGAATATTGGATAGTGCTGCTAAAAATGAAAGTTATAAGATAATGTTGGACCAATTCAAATTGGAACAGCAAAATGGTTTTATAGATGTTGATTTTTCAGAGGAATTTACTGTTCTTGAAAAATTATTTGAAGGTGTAAGCTTAATTGGAGACTATAGCAGCAAAATTAAAGACCAAATTTTGTCAATTGGCGAATTGCTTTCGGCAAAATTACTGACGGCTATTTTGGTTAATAATGGTGTAAATGCGCGTTTTGCAGACAGTAGAGAATTAATTAAAACCGATTCGAAATTTGGCGATGCGCAACCAATTGAACAAGCTTCTAAGAAAAATGTAATTCAGTATTTCAAAGAAAATGAAGATGCAGTGAATATTGTAACAGGCTTCATTGCTTCGAATGCTAAAAACGTAACGACTACTTTAGGAAGAAACGGAAGTAATTATACCGCTTCTTTGATTGCTAATTATTTGGATGCGGAAGAATTACAGAACTACACCCACGTAGACGGAATCTACACTGCAAATCCTGATTTAGTGCCTGACGCCAAGAAAATTGATTATTTGACGTTTAACGAGGCGAATGAGTTGGCTAATTTTGGGGCTACCATTTTACACGCTAAAACGATTATTCCGTTATTGGAAAAAAATATTCCGCTTCGTATTTTAAATACCTTCAATCACGAAAATAAAGGAACTTTAATTCGTTCTACAGCCAGTAAAGAAGGAATCAAAACACTTTCTGTTTTGGAAAATGTGGCTTTGGTAAATTTAGAAGGACGTGGATTGCTTGGAAAAACAGGCGTCGATGCCCGAATTTTTAAAGTCATGGGTGATAATGACATCAGTGTAAGTATTATTTCGCAAGGTTCTTCAGAGCGAGGAATTGGTTTAGTAGTTGATGCGGATAAAGCATCTTTAGCGATGATCCAGTTAGAGAAAGAATTTGAAAATGATTTCTATTCGAAAGATGTGAATAAAATTTCGGTAACGGATAATGTGTCGGTGATTTCTATCATTGGACAAGATTTAAGCACTTTTCACAAACCATATACCGCTTTGATTAAGAACAAGATTGTTCCGATTTTGTTCAACAACACGGTTACGGGTAAAAACGTGAGTTTGGTAGTAAAAAAATCCGAATTGAATCGTGCCTTGAATGTAATTCACGGAGAGATTTTTGGGGTTTCCAAAAAAATCAACATTGCCATTTTTGGACACGGATTAGTAGGCGGAACTTTGATTAATCAAATTTTGGAATCGGCTACTGCTATTGAAAAACGTAAAGATGTGAAGTTGAATATTTTTGCTATTGCCAATTCACAAAATGTACTTTTAAATAAGAATGGAGTAACACCCAATTGGAAAAACGAAATCCAAAACAAAGGAACTTTATATACTATTCAAGATGTAATTGATTATGCTAATGAGCATCATTTGGAAAACCTAATTGCAGTAGATAATACTGCTAGTGCTGAATTTGTTGAGAATTACATTCCGTTGATAGAAAGTAGTTTTGACTTAATTTCGTCTAATAAAGTAGCGAATACCTTGAGTTATAGTTTCTACAAAAAACTACGCAAAGTATTGGCAGACAATCAAAAAACCTATTTGTATGAAACCAATGTTGGTGCTGGTTTGCCATTGATTGATACGATTAAATTATTGCACCTTTCAGGAGAAAATATCACTAAAATTAAAGGAGTGTTTTCAGGCACATTGAGTTATTTGTTCAATAATTTCTCAGCTAAAGATGTTCCGTTCAGCGACATCTTGAAAGAGGCGATTGATAACGGTTATACCGAACCCGATCCAAGAGAAGATTTATGTGGAAATGATGTGGGTAGAAAATTATTAATTTTAGCACGTGAATTGGATTTGCAAAACGAATTTGAAGAAATTGAAATTCAGAATTTAATTCCAGAACATTTGCGTGAAGGAAGCGCATCTGAATTTTTGACTAAATTGAAAGAATTTGATGCGGTCTACGCCAAAATAAAAGCAGAACAACAACCGAATCACGTGTTGCGTTACATTGGCGAATTGTCAGGCGATTTGCAAAGTGACAAAGGAAATTTAGAAGTAAAATTAGTTTCAGTTCCATCAGATACGGCATTAGGCGGATTGAAAGGATCGGATTCATTCTTCGAAATATACACGGAATCGTATGGCGATAGACCGATTGTAGTTCAAGGAGCAGGAGCAGGCTCGGCAGTAACTGCAAGAGGTGTTTTTGGAGATATTTTGAGATTGTCAGACAAAGGGTAAAGCCCCCTAACCCCCAAAGGGGGAATGAACAAGGAGAAAATAGATATTAAAAATAGAATTAAGTAGGATTCGTCTTTTATTTAATGATTATAAAAGAGATTTTTAAATTTACACAGTACTAACTTAAAATACGACTTACCTCCAGTCTAAACTCCCTCCCATATGGGGAGGGTCGGGGAGGGGCTAATATGAAAATAACATTAGAAAGAGTAAATGATAACTTTCATTTTCAATTGAAAAATGATAGAGGGCATCTTGTCAATGTGGATGCGCGTCCAGAGTATGGAGGAAATGATATGGGACCAAGTCCAATGGAATTGGTATTGATGGGAGTAGCAGGATGTAGCGGAATCGATATGATTTCGATTTTGAAAAAACAACGTCAAGAAATAACTTCCTTTAAAGCTGAGGTAGAAGGAGAGCGCGTACCAGTAGGAGACGCTAGTCCATTTAAAACGATTCAGGTTGTTTTCTTTTTAGAAGGCCCAATCAACGAAGATAAAGCGGCTAGAGCGGCACAATTATCCTTTGAAAAATATTGCTCTGTTTCCAAAACTTTAGAACCTACAGCAACAATATTGTACAAAGTAGTATTGAATGGAGTGGAATTAGCGAATTAAAAAAATAAATACAACTACAATGAACGAAGAAGATTTCGGTTTTGAAACCCAAGCGATACGCGGTCAATTAGAAAGAACACAATATTTGGAGCATTCAGTGCCTTTGTACTTAACCTCTAGTTTTGTTTTTGAAGATGCTGAAGATATGCGTGCTTCTTTTGCAGACGAAAAAGAGCGCAATATCTATAGCCGATATAGCAACCCCAATACAATTGAATTTATCAATAAGGTATGCCAAATGGAAGGTGCCGAAACCGGTTTTGCTTTTGCCTCAGGTATGGCAGCGGTGTATTCTACTTTTGCGGCTTTATTGAAATCGGGAGATCATATTGTTTCGGCGAGTAGTGTTTTTGGGGCAACCCATTCGTTGTTTGTGAATTATTTCCCAAAGTGGAACATTGAAACGACTTATTTTGACATTAATGCTCCGGAAACAATAGAAAGTTGTATTCAACCCAATACTAAAATTTTATTTGCGGAGTCGCCAACCAATCCTGCGGTAGATATTATCGATTTGGATTTATTGGGAAAAATTGCTAAAAAACACAATTTGATTTTAATCATTGATAACTGTTTTGCAACGCCTTATTTACAACAACCTATCAAATGGGGAGCCGATTTGGTGATACATTCAGCTACAAAATTAATGGACGGTCAAGGACGTGTTTTAGGTGGAATTACAGTGGGTAGATCTGATTTGATTAAAGATATTTATCTTTTTTCTCGATTAACAGGACCTACTTTATCTCCTTTTAATGCGTGGGTTTTGTCAAAAAGTTTGGAAACATTAGCCGTTCGTTTGGAAAAACATTGTGAAAATGCATTGAAAGTAGCCGAGTTTTTAGAAAACCATCCACAAGTAAATAAAGTTAAATATCCGTTTTTGAAATCGCATCCTCAATATGCCATTGCACAAAAGCAAATGAAGTTAGGAGGCAATATTGTCGCTTTTGAAATCAAAGGCGGAATCGAAGCCGGAAGAGCCTTTTTGGATAAAATAAAATTATGCTCTTTGTCGCCAAATCTTGGAGATACTAGAACAATTGTAACACATCCCGCTTCTACAACGCATAGTAAATTATCTGTTGAAGAACGTTTAGCGGTAAGCATTACTGATGGTTTAGTTCGTGTTTCGGTAGGTTTAGAAACCGTTGCGGATGTAATTGCTGATTTGGAACAAGCCTTATCTTAAAATTTACGATTTTGAATATTGAATTTACGATTTAGTGTTATAATTTAGCACATCGTAAATCCCACATTGTAAATCGTACCTATAATACATGTTATCAAAGAAAACAAAATACGGAATAAAAGCATTGACTTTCTTGGCGCGCCAAGAAAATCATACGCCTGTGCAAATTGCTGAAATAGCAAAGAGCGAACATATTTCGATTAAGTTTTTAGAAAGCATTTTATTATTGTTACGTCATTCCGGTTTTTTGGGTGCCAAAAAAGGAAAAGGGGGCGGATATTATTTAATTAAAGATCCCAAAGACATCAATATGGCGCATGTGTACCGTATTTTAGAAGGCCCCATTGCATTACTACCTTGCGTAAGTCACAATTTTTATGAAAAATGTGATGATTGTGTGGACGAAGCGAGTTGTTCAGTACATAAATTAATGACCGAAGTCCGCGATAACACGCTGATGATACTCGAAAACAACACCCTCGCAGACGTCTCTTTTTAAATCTAAACTTTTTTAAATTCCTTTTTGTAATTAGTAAAAAAGAATTACTTTTGCATTTTAATCTACTAATCCGATAGGATAATAGTTTTTAAATAAAATATAACTAATAGAAATGAGCAATCAGTTAATCAAGGATACAACTTCACCAAAAATCAAGACTACTTTTTTTCAGCGTCTTTGGGTAATTATCCCTGTTGTTTTATTGGCAGGTTTGATTTCTAGTTTGATTTACAATCATCATGCTGAGTTTTCTTGGGATAGTTTGGTAGCAGGTTTTGACCAAGAGTTGTTGGTTTTTTTCTTAATTGGAATTTTTGCTCAGTTAGTAGACGGCACTTTAGGAATGGGATATGGAGCTACTTCCACTTCCTTTTTATTGGCTTATGGTATTCCGCCTGCAATAAGCAGCACAGGAGTTCACGTTGCAGAGATGTTTACTACAGGAGTTTCGGCTATATCGCACCATCGTTTTGGAAATATCAACAAAAAACTAGTAAGGCATTTGTTAATTCCTGGAGTTTTGGGTTCTGTTACAGGAGCCTATTTACTGTCTGATGTAATTGACGGAGATGTAATAAAGCCTTTTATTGCCGTATATATGATTGTATTGGCTATAATAATTATTAGAAAAGCAGCTCAAAAGAACATTGTCAAAAAGAAGACCAAACGATTAAGTATTCTTGCTTCTTTTGGAGGTTTTATGGATGCTGTTGGCGGCGGTGGTTGGGGGCCAATTGTAACCTCTACCTTGTTAGGACGTGGTAGAAATCCTCGCTACACGATAGGTTCTGTAAATGCTGCCGAGTTTGCTGTTTCTTTTGCCAGTGGGTTAACTTTTATGCTTTTTGGTGGAATTGAAGGTTGGCAAGTAATTATTGGTTTGATTTTAGGAGGCGTAATTGCAGCGCCTATTGCTGCCATTTTAGTAAATAAAATTCAAAGAAAGCCGATGATGATTGCAGTGGGAATTTTAATTGTCATTTTAAGTTTACGAACCTTATCTAAATTACTATAATGAGTACATCAGTCGTAGCCAGTTTATTGGAAAAAACAAAAGACTTCTCTATCGAGGAGACGCTTGCTTTTTTGGCGAATGAATATCCAAATCAAGTGGTTTTCTCTACTTCTTTTGGACAAGAAGATCAGGTAATTACTGATTTGATTGGTAAAAATCAGTTGCCAATAAAGGTTTTTACATTGGATACAGGGCGTTTGTTCCAAGAAACATACGATGTGTTTCATAAAACATTGAAAAAATACAAAACCGAAATTAAAACTTATTTTCCAGATACAATTGCAGTAGAAAGTTTGTTAAATCAAAAAGGTCCAAATAGTTTTTATGCTTCGGTAGAAAATAGAAAAGAATGTTGTTTCATTCGAAAAGTAGCGCCCTTAACCAAAGCTTTGAAAGGCAATGCCATTTGGATAACCGGTTTAAGAGCAGAGCAATCAGAGAATAGAAGTGATTTGAACTTTTTTGAATACGATGCTCATTTTGATATCATTAAATTCAATCCATTGTTAAAATGGACCTTACCCCAAGTAGAAGAATATTTAGAAAAGAATAACGTCCCTCAAAATAGTTTGCACAAACAAGGTTTTGTAAGCATTGGTTGTGCGCCTTGTACTCGTGCAATTCTTCCAGGTGAAGATATTAGGGCAGGGAGATGGTCTTGGGAATCAAGTCATAAAGAATGTGGGTTACACCAAAAATAGTTATTAGTCAATAGTAATTAGAGATTAGAATATAATAATTAAAGAGTAGTGGAAAGTTTAATGATAAGAGGTTAACAAACCTTAAACTTTAAACTTTAAACTTTTAAACAATGATAAATGAGTTCAATAGTAAAAACAAATGCTTTAGAAAGCGAAGCGATATACATTTTTAGAGAAGTAATTGCTCAATTTGAAAAACCCGTATTGCTTTTTTCAGGTGGAAAAGATTCAATTACCTTGGTACGATTGGCACAAAAAGCCTTTTTTCCAGCTAAAATTCCTTTTCCATTGTTGCACGTGGATACAGGTCACAACTTTCCTGAGACGATTGAATTTAGAGATAAATTGGTAGCCGAATTAGGGTTAGAATTAATTGTTCGCAATGTACAAGATGCTATTGATCAAGGAAAAGTAGTAGAAGAATCTGGGAAATATTCGAGCAGAAATAGCTTACAAACTACAACGCTTTTGGATGCGATTGAAGAATTCAAATTTGATGCTTGTATTGGAGGAGCGCGAAGAGATGAAGAAAAAGCAAGAGCGAAAGAACGAATTTTTTCGGTACGTGATGATTTTGGTCAGTGGGATGAGAAAAACCAACGCCCTGAATTATTCGATTTGTTGAACGGTAAAATTGAGTTGGGTCAAAATGTTCGTGTTTTCCCAATTTCCAACTGGACAGAATTAGACGTTTGGAGTTATATCGAACAAGAAGGAATCGAAATTCCGTCGATTTATTTTTCACATAAACGTAAAGTATTCTTAAGAGACGGATTGATTTGGTCGCATTCGCCATTTGTTTACCAAGAGGAAGATGAAGAAATTGAAGAGAGAATTGTTCGTTTTAGAACGGTAGGTGATATGAGTTGTACGGCGGCTGTTGAATCATATGCAGCAACCATTCAAGAAGTAGTTGGAGAGATTCGCTCGTCAACCATTTCTGAAAGAGGGGCTAGAATTGACGACAAACGTTCAGAGGCTGCAATGGAGAAAAGAAAACAACAAGGGTACTTTTAGAAAAAAGGATTTGGTTGATGGTTATTAGTTGATAGGTTATAAATAACCCAACCCCTTTTAGAATGTAAGTTTTAACTATTTTGTGCGGTTTTGTTTAAGTTGAGAATCCGACAACCAACAACCGACAACCAATAACTAATTAAAAACATGGAAGTTTTAAAAATAGCAACAGCAGGAAGTGTAGATGACGGAAAGAGTACTTTAATCGGGAGGTTATTGTATGATACCAAATCATTGACTACGGATAAAATTGAAGCAATAGAAAAAAGCAGCAAGCAAAAAGGCTACGATTATCTTGACTTTTCTTTGGCTACGGATGGTTTAGTTGCCGAAAGAGAGCAGGGGATTACGATTGATGTAGCCCATATTTATTTTTCGACTGCAAAGAAAAGTTACATTATTGCCGATACTCCTGGTCACGTAGAATATACGCGTAATATGGTAACAGGAGCTTCGACTTCTCAAGTGTCGATCATTTTGATTGATGCTCGTAAAGGAGTGATTGAGCAAACTTACCGACACTTCTTTATCAATAATTTATTGCGTGTGAAAGAGGTAATTGTTGCAGTAAACAAAATGGACTTAGTCGATTATTCAGAAGAAGTTTTTAACAAAATCAAAGCCGACTTCCAAGCCTTAAATGCCAAAAGTTCGTTCAAAGAACAAAACGTAAGTTACATTCCGTTGAGTGCTATTAATGGAGGGAATGTGGCTGATAAATCAGAAAATATGCCTTGGTACACTGGGCAAACAGTATTGGAACATTTAGAAGATTTGAAACCTGAAGATGTTTTTGAAACCGGTAAAACGCGTTTCCCTGTGCAAACGGTTATTCGTCCAAAAACCGAAGAATACCACGACTTTAGAGGATATGCTGGAAAATTATACGGGAACTCAATTAAAGTGGGCGATGCCGTTACGGTTTTACCTTCGTTAACCGAATCAAAAGTATCCAAAATACACTTCTTTGACCAACAATTTGATGAGGCTAAAGCAGGTTCGTCTATTGTAGTTGAATTGGAAAACGACATCAATGTGACTCGAGGCGATATGATTGTGAAATCAGGAGAATTACCGCAAGTAGAAAAAGATATTAATGCGACTATTTGCTGGATGGACAGCAAGAAATTAATGCCGGGAACCAAGTATTTGGTACAACACAATACGAATAGAGTTTTGGCTAAAATTGATGCAATCAAAAATGTGATTGCGACAGATTATTCAGGAGCAACTCCCGCTACGCAATTAGCGATTAACGAAATTGGAGAAGTAACGATCAAATTAAGCAAAGCATTGTATTTTGATAAGTACAATGATAACAAATCAAATGGAGCGTTTATTTTAATTGACGCCAATACCAACACAACAGCGGGAGTTGGATTTATAAATTAAATAAAAGCTATCGGCTTTGGGCTTTGAGCCTAAAGTTTCTAAAGGAATAAAAAGACAGGGTTTAGAAATAGACCAAAATCATTAAAATAATAGTCCAGAGCCCAAAGCTCAAGGCTCAAAGCCCAAAAAAATGGAAAGTTTTAGAACCGAAATAGAAAATCCGATTGTCCAAAAAGACATTATCGATTTAGAAAGAAAAATTCGATTATTCAAAGAAGGAAAAATTGATGACGAACGTTTTCGTAGTCTTCGTTTGGCCAGAGGAGTGTATGGTCAGCGTCAAGAAGGGGTGCAAATGATTCGTATCAAATTGCCTTTTGGTAAAGTGAGCAGCGAACAATTAGTGCGTATTACTAAAGTGTCTGACGAATATTCGACAGGACGTTTGCACATTACTACGCGTCAGGATATTCAAATCCACTACGTAAGTTTGGATAGAACGCCGCAGCTTTGGGCTGATTTGGAAAAAGACGATATCACGCTGAGAGAAGCTTGCGGAAATACGGTTAGAAATATTACAGCGAGTGAAAATGCAGGAATTGATCCAGAAGAACCTTTTGATGTGTCGCCTTATGCACATGCTTTGTTTCAGTTTTTCTTAAGAAATCCAGTGTGTCAAGAAATGGGACGTAAATTCAAAATGTCTTTTTCTTCTTCTGATAAAGATACGGCTTTGAGCTATTTGCACGATTTAGGATTCATTCCAAAAATTATCAATGGAGAACGCGGATTCAAAGTAATGTTAGGTGGCGGATTAGGTTCGCAACCCAGTCACGCCGAATTACTTTCAGATTTTGTGCCGGTAAACCAAATTATTCCGATGACAGAAGGGGTCTTGCGTATTTTTGATCGCTATGGCGAAAGAGCCAAACGCTTGAAAGCCCGTATGAAATTCTTAATTAAAGATATTGGTAAAGACGAATTCTTGCGATTGGTAGAAGAAGAGAAAAAAGCCTTGTCTTTTCAGACAGTAGAAATTGACACAACTGCTTTTGATGGTCCAATTCCAGCACCTGCATTAGAAGTGCCAAAAGTGACTATTGAAGATACTGCAAGTTTTGAAGCTTGGAAAAAATCGAATGTCATCGCTCAAAAACAAGCAGGTTATGTAGCCATCGGAATTAAAGTGGCTTTAGGTGATTTTTACACTGATAAAGCAAGAGCTTTGGCGGATTTGATTAAAAATTATGGAGCCAATGAATTGCGTTTTACCTTGCGTCAAGACATTTTGATTCGCAACATTAATGAAGAAAACTTGCCATTCTTTTACCAAGAATTAGCCAAGTTGGATTTTGTTACCTTAGGATACAATACCATCAATGACGTTACGGCTTGTCCTGGAACTGATACCTGTAATTTAGGAATTGCCAGTAGTACAGGAATTGCAGTAGAATTAGAACGTGTTTTAGCAACCGAATATCCGCAATATAGCAATAACCAAGAAATCACGATTAAAATCAGTGGTTGTATGAATGCTTGTGGACAACATAATATGGCAGAAATTGGTTTTCAAGGAATGTCCATCAATTCTGGAAAATTAGTAGCACCAGCCCTTCAAGTATTGTTGGGAGGTGGTAACTTAGGAAACGGTCAAGGTCGTTTTTCAGATAAAGTAATTAAAATTCCAAGTCGAAGAGGACCTGATGCTTTGCGTTTGATCTTAAATGATTTTGAAGCAAATGCCAATGGACAATCGTTCTTGAATTATTATGAAGCAAAAGGAGAAAAATATTTTTACGAATTTTTGAAACCTTTAGCCGATGTAACCAACTTAACAGAAGCTGATTTTGTGGATTGGGGAAATGCAGACAACTACGTAAAAGCAGTAGGTGTGGGTGAATGTGCAGGAGTGGTGATTGATTTAGTGGCTACTTTATTGGTAGAAGCGAAAGACAAATTGACGTTCTCTCAAGAAGCCTTGAACGATCAAAAATGGTCGGATTCCATTTATTTGACTTACGCAGGATTTGTGAATGCTGCCAAAGCGTTATTGCTTGCTGAAAATCAAAAAACAAACCACCACGCCGGAATCATCGATTTGTTTGACACCGTTTTTGTGGAAACCAATACCATTCAACTAGCAACTGCTTTCAAAGATTTGGTGTACCAAATTAAAGCGAACGAAGCTTCAGAAGTATTTGCGAAAGAGTATTTAGAACAAGCAAAAGCATTCTTCGAAACGATTGAAAAATATAGAGAAAAAGATTTAGCTGATGCATAAAACAATACAACCCAAAGTAACTTTAGTTGGTGCTGGTCCAGGCGATCCAGACTTGCTAACTATCAAAGGAGCCAATGCTTTAGCAGAAGCTCAGGTGGTTTTGTATGATGCCTTGGCAAACGAAGAAATTCTAACCTATGCACCAAAAAAATCAATCAAGATTTTTGTGGGAAAAAGAAAAGGATGTCACGCGTATTCGCAAGACGAAATCAATCAATTGATTGTGGACAATGCCCTGACTTATGGACACGTAGTGCGTTTAAAAGGAGGCGACCCGTTTATTTTTGGTCGTGGAAGTGAAGAAATTGATTTTGTAGAGAGCTTCGGAATTCCTACAGCCGTAGTACCTGGAATATCTTCTTCGGTAGCAGTGCCGGCTTATCAAGGAATTTCATTAACTAAACGCGGAGTTTCAGAAAGTTTTTGGGTAATTACAGGAACTACTTCGGATAGAAAATTGTCAACTGATGTAGCTTTAGCTGCACAATCATCAGCCACGGTGGTGATTTTGATGGGAATGAGTAAATTGGCGCAGATTGTGAGTTTGTTCCAAAACGAATCAAAAGGAACAACTCCGGTAGCCATTATTCAAAACGGAACGACTCCAAAAGAAAAAATAGGAGTGGGAACCATTGACAGCATTCAAGATGTAGTGGCGGAAAAGAAATTAAGTTCGCCAGCCATTATTGTCATTGGCGAAGTGGTAAGAGAAAGTAATAAACTAAAAGATTTCTATCACGACTATTTGATAGAAAAAAGATAAACAGCGTTCCTTTGGCGAAAGCTAAAAAAATATGGAAGAAAGAAACGAACTATATCCTGTGTTTTTAAAACTACATCAATTGAATGTGTTGATTGTGGGTGGCGGAAATGTAGGTTTAGAGAAGTTATCTTTTATGTTGAAATCCAGTCCGAATGCCAATGTTGAAGTAGTAGCGCCACGATTTCTTCCTGAACTGGAAGCTTTGGTTGCACAACATCCTTCGGTTAAGCTAACAGCAAAGAAATTCAATCGTTGGATGCTTCGCAAACGCCATTTGGTAATTGCGTGTACGGATGATTTGAAGGTAAATAAAAGAGTATTTGATTTGTGTCGCAAGCGTCATTTGATTTGCAATATTGCCGACACACCTCTGTTGTGTGATTATTATTTGGGGGGAATTGTAACCAAAGGAAATGTAAAAATTGCTATTTCAACCAACGGAAAATCACCCACAACAGCTAAGCGATTGCGAGAATTTTTTGAAGAAATAATTCCAGACGACATCAATACAATGGTCGAAAATTTGAATGAATACCGAAAAACCTTAAAAGGAAATTTTGAAGAAAAAGTCCAAAAAATGAATGAAATTACCGAATCGTTGAAAAATAAGAAATAGTGATTGAATTGAAAAAGTGATAAATGTTACCTTTAAAAACTAAAATCATTCGTTCATTTGCATAAAATTAGATAAGAATAATTAAAGGATAAAACCTAATAGCATGATTAAAACAGACATACTTATAATTGGAGCAGGCCCAACAGGTTTATTTGCCGTATTCGAAGCGGGATTATTAAAATTAAAATGTCATATTCTAGATGCTTTGCCACAACCGGGTGGACAGCTTTCCGAATTATATCCTAAAAAACCCATCTATGATATTCCAGGTTTTCCTGAAGTATTGGCAGGTGACTTGGTAGATAATTTGATGGAGCAAATCAAGCAATTCGAACCAGGATTTACGCTTGGGGAGCGTGCTGAAACCATTGTAAAACAAGAAGACGGAACCTTTATCGTAACCTCTAATGCAGGAACACAATTCCACACACCAGTAGTTGCCATTGCAGGTGGTTTAGGAAGTTTTGAACCTCGTAAACCCTTAATTGAAAATATCGAATTCTACGAAGATAAAGGAGTAAAATACTTCATTAAAAATCCAGAAGAGTTCAGAAATAAAAGAGTCGTAATTGCTGGTGGAGGAGACTCGGCTTTGGATTGGAGTATTTTCTTGGCTGATGTAGCTTCAGAAGTAACTTTAATTCATAGACGAAATGAGTTTAGAGGTGCTTTAGATTCAGTAGAAAAAGTACAAGAGTTGAAAAACGAAGGTAAAATCCGAATGATTACGCCTGCAGAAGTAGTGGGTATAAACGGTGCGAATCATATTGAATCGATTGTAATTGAAGAAGATGGAGTGCAAAGAACGATCGAAACAGATTATTTCATTCCGCTTTTTGGTTTGACACCTAAATTAGGTCCAATCGCTGATTGGGGATTGGAAATCGAGAAAAATGCGATCAAAGTAAACAACGCTTTGGATTACCAAACGAACATTCCCGGAATTTTCGCCATTGGTGACGTTAATACTTATCCGGGTAAATTGAAATTGATTCTTTGTGGTTTCCACGAAGCCACTTTGATGTGCCAGGCGGCCTACCAAATCATCAACCCAGGAAAACGTTATGTGTTGAAATACACTACCGTTTCTGGGGTAGACGGATTTGATGGAACTCGTAAAGAAGCGCCAAAAGCAGTAGTAAAAGCGATCGTGTAAAAACTTTTGCATAACAATACAAAGCGCTATTACTTTCGAGTTTTAGCGCTTTTTGTTTGTTGGCAACTGACGCAATTCCAAATTTTTAAAAGGATCGTTACTAATATTTTTTTAAAGCAAAGGAATGGCGTATTTTTGCCAAGATTTTTTCCTGCTGTACGCTGTATCTTTTTTCTGAAACCCAGAATAAAAGGATGCCGCTTCCATCAGGGCTAAAAGGCAGAAAGGGATTTTTTTGCCAAGAAGTAAACAACATAATAGTTTGATGAAGTGCCTTCAAGGCCAAAATAAAAAATATGTCAAAAATTCAACAAGCCATAAAAGAAAGAATCTTAGTCCTAGACGGTGCTATGGGAACCATGTTGCAACGCAACAATTTCTCTGAAGAAGATTTTCGTGGCGAACGCTTTAAAGATTTTCCACATCCGTTAAAAGGAAACAACGATTTACTTTCGATTACACAACCCGAAGCCGTAAAACAAGTCCACCGTTTGTATTTTCAAGCAGGCGCCGATATTGTAGAAACTAATACATTTTCTGGAACGACTATCGGTATGGCCGATTATCATTTGGAAGATTTAGTATATGAGTTGAATTACCAATCGGCTAAAATTGCTCGAGAAGTGGCTGACGAATTCACAGACCGTCCCCGATTTGTAGCGGGTTCTATCGGACCAACTAACAGAACGGCTTCGATGTCGCCTGATGTAAACGATCCGGGTTATCGTGCAGTTACTTTTGACGATTTGCGTGTGGCGTACAAGCAACAAGTAGAAGCCTTGATTGATGGTGGTTGCGATGTGTTATTAGTGGAAACTATTTTTGATACTTTGAATGCTAAGGCTGCTCTTTTCGCCATTGAAGAAGTAAAAGAAGAACGTAAAATAGATATGCCAGTAATGGTTTCAGGAACGATTACCGATGCTTCAGGAAGAACACTTTCGGGCCAAACGGTGGAGGCTTTTTTAATTTCGATTTCACACATTCCGTTATTGAGCGTTGGTTTTAATTGTGCTTTAGGAGCCGACCAATTGAAGCCGTATTTGAAACGTTTGTCGATGAATACGCAATTGAATATTTCAGCTCATCCGAATGCAGGTTTGCCTAATGCCTTTGGACATTACGATCAAACTCCAGAAGAAATGCAAGCTTTGATTAGAGAGTATTTACAAGATAATTTAATCAATATTATTGGAGGTTGTTGCGGAACTACTCCAGATCACATCAAAGCAATCGCTGATGTAGCGAGAGAGTTTAAACCGAGAAAAGTGTAAGGGTTGATAGTTGGTAGTTGTTGGTTGATAGATTGAAAACTAAAAACTATCAACCAACAACCAAAAACAAAAAAGATGGAATATATAAAATTAGATGTTTGGGTTGAAACTAGGAAACTAGCTAATTTGATTTATGATGCAACTAAAGTTTTTCCTAAAGAAGAAATTTTTGGTTTGGTGAATCAAATGAGAAGATGTGCTGTTTCAGTTCTATCTAATATAGCAGAAGGTTGTGGTCGTCAAACTGCTAAGGATACGATTAATTTTTTGCATATTTCAAGAGGCTCTTTATATGAGTTAGAAACACAATGTTATTTAGCATTGGATCAAAATTATATTGATGAAAATAATTTTACTGTTATTTTTAATCAAATTCAAACAAGTAAGAAATTGTTAAATGGATTTATCAATTATTACAAAAAATTATAATTATGGGTATTGATATTACCAACAACCAACAACCAACAACCAACAACTATTTAAAGTTGTCCGGTCTAGAGCCATTAATTATTACCCCAGAAACTAATTTTGTGAATGTGGGGGAACGAACTAATGTAACTGGTTCCAGAAAGTTCCTTCGATTAATCAAAGAAGAGCAATACGAAGAAGCCTTAGATATTGCGAGAAATCAAGTGGAAGGTGGTGCGCAAATCATTGATGTCAACATGGATGAAGGAATGTTGGATGGGGTGTATGCCATGACCAAATTCTTAAACTTAATTGCTGCTGAACCCGATATATCTCGTGTTCCCGTAATGATTGATAGTTCGAAGTGGGAAATCATCGAAGCTGGATTGAAAGTAGTTCAAGGAAAAGGAGTCGTGAATTCTATTTCGCTTAAAGAAGGAGAAGAAAAATTCATTGAATACGCTAAAAAAATCAAACGTTACGGTGCTGCGGTAATTGTAATGGCATTTGACGAAAAGGGTCAAGCTGATAATTACGAGCGACGTATCGAAATTTGTAAAAGAAGTTACGATGTATTAGTCGATAAAGTTGGTTTTCCTGCTCAAGACATTATTTTCGACCCGAATATTTTCCCAGTGGCAACAGGAATGGAAGAGCATAAATTAAATGCTTTGGACTTTTTCCGTGCGACCAAATGGATTAGAGAAAACTTGCCGTATGCTCATATTTCGGGAGGAGTAAGTAATGTTTCTTTTTCGTTTAGAGGAAATGACAAAGTGCGTGAGGCAATGCACTCCGCATTTTTATACCACGCCATTAAGAATGGAATGACAATGGGTATCGTGAATCCTGAAATGTTAGAGATTTACGACGAAATTGATCCTGTTTTGTTAGAACATGTAGAAGATGTTTTGTTAAACAGAAGAGAGGATGCTACAGAGCGTTTATTGGATTTAGCAGAAAGTTTCAAAGGGGATTTCAAAGCCAATGAAAAAGCAATTGCAGAATGGCGTTCAGGAACAATACAAGAACGTTTAACTCATTCGTTAGTAAAAGGAATTGACGAATTTATAGAAATAGATGTAGAAGAAGCAAGACAAGCGGCTTCGAAACCCATTGAAGTTATCGAAATCAATTTGATGGCAGGAATGAATGTGGTAGGCGATTTATTCGGAAGCGGAAAAATGTTCTTGCCACAGGTAGTTAAATCGGCACGTGTAATGAAAAAAGCGGTAGCGTATTTATTGCCTTTCATTGAAGCGGCTAAAGACGGTTCGGCTTCCTCAAGTGCTGGAAAAGTATTGATGGCGACTGTGAAAGGTGATGTTCACGATATTGGAAAAAACATTGTTTCAGTTGTTTTAGCTTGTAACAATTACGAAATAGTCGATTTAGGTGTAATGGTAGCGCCTGAGAAAATTATTGCAGCAGCTATCGAGCATAATGTAGATGTTATTGGATTGAGTGGTTTGATTACGCCTTCGCTGGACGAAATGGTATATTTAGCCAAAGAATTGGATAAATTGAATGTTCAAATTCCAATTATGATTGGTGGAGCAACCACTTCGCGTGCGCATACAGCCGTGAAAATTGCACCTCAATATAAAGCGACAGTAGTTCACGTAAACGATGCTTCTAGAGCAGTAACAGTTGCTGGAAACTTATTGAATTCAGAAACTAAAGAAAAATACACACAAGACATTCGTACCGAATACGATGCGCTTCGTGAAGGCTACTTGAATCGTAGTAGGGATAAAAATTTCCTAACGATTGAGCAGGCAAGAGTAAATAAATTAAAGTTAGATTGGAGTACCTATACGCCAACAAAACCTAATTTCATTGGTACAAAAACCGTTGAGGTTGCGATTGCTGATTTAGTAGATTTTATCGATTGGACACCATTTTTCAATTCTTGGGAATTGTACGGAAAGTATCCAGCTATTTTAACCGATGATGTGGTTGGAGAACAAGCTACGTCTTTATTTGCGGATGCACAAAAAATGTTACATCAGTTAATTCAAGAAAATTGGTTGACTGCCAAAGGTATTTTAGGAATTTACCCTGCCAATACGATTAATGATGATGACATTCAGTTGACAACTAATAATGGACAACAATTCACTTTTTTAACGCTACGTCAACAATCCCAAAAAACGGCTGGCGCGCCTAATATCGCCTTAGCTGATTTTATTGCGCCAAAAGATTCAGGAGTTCAAGATTATATGGGTTGTTTTTGTGTAACCACTGGTTTTGGAGTAGAAGAAAAAGCCAAAGCATTTGAAAAAGACCTAGACGATTATAATTCGATTTTGGTCAAAGCCTTAGGCGATCGTTTGGCGGAAGCCTTTGCTGAATATTTGCATTTGCAAGTTCGTAAGGAAATTTGGGGTTATGCCTCTGAGGAAAATTTATCAAATCAAGATTTGATCGCTGAAAATTATAAAGGAATTCGTCCTGCACCAGGATATCCAGCTTGTCCAGACCATTTAGAAAAACCAACGATTTGGAAACTCTTAAATGTGGAACAAGAAATTGGAGTAACTTTGACTGAAAGTATGGCCATGTGGCCGGCTTCATCGGTCTCAGGGTATTATTTTGCCAACCCAGAAAGTAAGTATTTTGGTTTGGGTAAAATAAAACAAGATCAAGTAGAAGATTATTCGAAACGAAGAAATACAACACTGGAGCAAGCTCAAAAATGGTTGGCTCCGAATATTGCAGATTAATTCAGTTCTCGGTTGACTGTTGTCAGTTTTAAAGTAAAACGACAACTAACAACCGACAACCAACAACCAACAACCGATACTATGAAAGTAACAGACCATATAGCAGCAGCCAAAGGAGAAACTTTATTCTCATTTGAAATTGTGCCGCCTACCAAAGGAACAAGTATCCAGGAATTGTATGATAATATAGATCCGTTAATGGAATTCAAACCGCCATTTATAGATGTAACCACTTCTCGTGAGGAATATGTTTATGTGAATAAAGGCAATGGTTTACTAGAAAAAAAATTAACCAGAATGCGTCCAGGAACTTTGGGAATTTGTGCGTCTATTAAACACAAGTATAATGTGGATACTGTACCTCACGTACTTTGTGGCGGATTTACCAAAGAAGAAACGGAGTACCTTTTAGTAGACTGTCATTATTTGGGTATTGATAACGTAATGGCCTTGCGTGGCGATGCCATGAAAGACGAACAATCTTTTATTCCGAAAGAAGGCGGAAACCATTATGCAGCTGATTTGGTGAGCCAAATTCACCAATTGAATCAAGGGAATTATTTACACGGTTTGAAGGATATCGAACATAAATCCGATTTTTGTATTGGAGTAGCGGGTTATCCAGAAAAGCATTTGGAGGCACCATCGTTAACTTCTGACTTGAAACGTTTGAAAGAAAAAGTAGATGCAGGAGCTGATTATGTAGTAACTCAAATGTTTTTTGACAATTCAAAATTCTTTGAATTTGTTGCCAAAGCAAGAGAAATTGGAATCAACGTTCCTATTATTCCGGGGATAAAACCGATTGCAGTACAAAGGCATTTGCAAATCTTACCTCAAATCTTTAGAATTGACTTACCAGAAGATTTAATCAATGCAGTGGAAAAATGTAAAACACCAGCTGATATTAGACAAGTAGGAGTGGAATGGGCAATACAACAGTCATTAGAATTAAAAGCTGCTGGAGTGCCGTTTTTACATTATTATTCTATGGGTAAATCAGAGAATATCCGTCAAATAGCGAGTAAAGTTTTTTAATTGAAACCTATAGATATTTAAAGCTTCTAATCTTTCAAAGGCTGGAAGCTTTTTTATTTTGTAACCTCTCTGAACACCGTTTCTAGGTTTTTATTTTTCTGGTTGAGTTGTAATGTTTTCAATCCGTTGGCAGTAGCAAAATCAAATACTACAGGGCGCATGTCTTTATCGGCAGCAAAAGTCAATTCCCAAATAGTACCATTGGTATTGGTATACGAACTAATGTTTTCAATCGTGGCAATTTGGGTTTCGGTTACTTCTTGGTCAAACTCTACTTCGATAATTTGAGTAGAGGTTTCTGAGATTAATTTTTCCAATTTTGTATCGGCTACAATTTTCCCTTTGTCAATAATAATGACACGGTCGCAAATCGCTTCTACTTCTTGCATAATATGCGTAGAAAGGAAAACAGTTTTGTCTTTACCTGCGTTTTTAATCACATTTCGAATCTCTATCAATTGATTGGGATCCAAACCTGTTGTAGGTTCGTCCAAAATCAAAACGTCAGGGTTGTGCAATAATGCATTGGCTAAACCCACACGTTGGCGGTATCCTTTAGAGAGTTGTCCAATTTTTTTATGACTTTCACTAGCTAATCCAGTCAATTGAATCACTTCTTCAATTCGTGATTTGGCTACTTTATATACATCAGCATTAAAAGCTAAATATTCCCGAACGTACAAATCCAAATACAACGGATTGTGTTCTGGCAAATAGCCAATAGAAAGTTGGACGTCTTTTTGTTGCGAATTGACATCATAGTCGTTCACTTTGGCACTGCCTTCATCAGCTGTCAGATAGGTAGTTAGAATTTTCATCAAAGTCGATTTTCCAGCTCCGTTGGGACCTAAAAAACCCACAATTTCTCCTTTTTTGATAGCAAATGAAATAGCATCTAATGCTTTTTGTGTTCCGTAACTTTTAGAAAGGTTCTTAATTTCTATTGACATTGCTTATTATTTACTACAAAAGTAAACAGAAAAAGCAATTATTTATTATTTCTTTAGATTTCAATTTGGTTACTATTTTCAAATTCACAATTATCGATTATTAAAACACTACTTTTTTAGCCAATTTGTAATTATTTTATAGTTTGATAAAGAATTCTGTTTTTGTTTTATAATATCCTTTATTTTACTTGGTTGAGTTAAAATTAATGCTAATATTTGCAATGTTAAACAAGGCAAAAAAAGCATCATATGTGTAGTAACCGTTTTTATTTTAGCAATACTTATTACTTCTTTTTTAGGAAGTAAGGATTGTTATATGGTTATTTGAAAAATTAAAAAGCAAATTAAAACAATATACAATCCTGATGAAAATCAGGATTTTTTTTTGAATTTATGGCAGCAAAAATTGCAATACAAGGTATTAAAGGCTCGTTCCATCATCAAGTGGCTCAAGAGTATTTTGAGAAAGAAGTTGAAGTAGACGAGTGTTTGTCATTTGAAGAGTTAATAGCAAGTTTGTTGACTGAAAAGTCAACTCAGGCAGTTATGGCGATTGAAAATTCGATTGCAGGTCCGATTATTCCTAATTATGCGTTGATTGACAAGAATAATTTGCACATAATTGGCGAACATTATTTAGATATTCATCAAAATTTAATGGCGTTAAACGGTCAGAAAATAGAAGATATTGAGGAAGTGCATTCGCACCCGATGGCCTTGTTGCAATGTATGGAGTTTTTGAAACAGTATCCTCATATTAAAATTGTTGAAGATAAGGATACAGCAGAAACAGCTCGAAGAATTCACGAAAAACAATTAAAAGGAATTGCCGCCATTGCTAGTAAAGTTGCTGCTGAAATGTATGATTTGGAAATTTTGGCGCCAGAGATTCAAACGATTAATAATAACATGACACGTTTTGTAATTATTAGTAAAACACAGTCACTTTTATCGACAGATGAAATTAACAGAGCTTCTCTCAAATTCGAATTGGATCACAAACGCGGTAGTTTGGCTGCAGTTTTGAATGTGATGAGCGATTGCAAATTGAATTTAACTAAGATTCAGTCGTTACCCAAAATTGAAACGCCGTGGAAATATTCGTTTTTTGTAGATGTGACCTTTGAGAAATATGAAGATTATGCCAAAGTAAAAGCCTTAATCGATATTATGGCCGAGTATTTCAAAGTTTTGGGAGAATATAAGAATTCAAAACCTAGAGGTTGATATAAAATTAGAATAACTGAGATGATTACAACGGCAAAACGTTTAGATATAGTAGAAGAATATTATTTCTCCTCCAAATTGAGAGAAGTAAGGCAATTGGCTGCAGAAGGGAAACCCATCATTAATATGGGAATTGGAAGTCCCGATTTGAAGCCTTCGCAAGCTGTTATTGAAGCTGTGATTTCGGCAATGCAAGAAGAAAATGCCCACCAATACCAAAGTTATCAAGGCTTACCCGAATTGCGTCAAAGTATGGCTGATTTTTATCAAAATAACTTTGGTGTAGTGATGAATCCTACTACTGAAATTTTGCCTTTGATGGGTTCTAAAGAAGGGATTATGCATATTTCATTGGCTTTCTTGAATGAAGGAGACCAAGTATTGATTCCTAATCCAGGCTATCCAACCTATACTTCGGTGACGAATTTAGTAGGAGCGGTTCCTGTTTATTATGATTTAAAAGAAAGTACCAATTGGGAACCTGATTTTGAAGCGTTGGAACAATTGGATTTATCCAAAGTGAAAATTATGTGGGTTGGTTATCCGCACATGCCAACGGGAGCGAGAGGAAGTTTGGCTTTGTTTGAAAAATTAGTGGCTTTCGCCAAAAAACACAGTATTTTGTTAGTTAATGACAATCCGTACAGTTTTGTTTTGAATGACAATCCTATGAGTTTATTACAGGTGGAAGGCGCTAAAGAAGTAGCTTTAGAATTGAATTCGTTGAGTAAAACTTTCAATATGGCAGGATGGCGTGTAGGAATGGTTTTAGGAAATGCCGTTTGTATTGATGCCGTGCTGAAAGTGAAAAGTAATATGGATAGCGGAATGTTTTACGGTATCCAAAAAGGAGCCATTGCAGCGTTGAAAAGTGATGCTTCTTGGTTCGAATCGATGAACGTCATTTATAGAAAGCGTCGTGTTTTAACCGAACAATTGGCAAAAAAATTAGGTTGCGAAGTGTATAAAGAAGGAGTAGGTTTATTTGTTTGGGCAAAATTACCAGCAGGAATTTCTTCTTCAGAAGCATTTATCGACCAAATTTTATACGAGAAACATATTTTTATTACCCCGGGAACTATTTTTGGAAGTAATGGAGAAGGATATATTCGATTTGCACTTTGTGTAAAAGAAGAATTAGTACAAGAAGCGATTGATCGATTTTAGATTCAAGAATAACGATTTTAGATTTCAGATTTTTCTACATCATTATTTATAATTGGAGTAGGAATAAAAAAACAAAAAATGAAAGTAGTTGTAATAGGTATTGGTTTAATAGGTGGTTCGATGGTTTTAGACATCAAAGCGCTGCATCCGGATGCGACTATTTTAGGGATGGATACGAATGAGAACCATTTGCAAGAAGCCATTGATTTAGGCGTTGTTGAAAAACAAGGAACTACCGACGATCTAGCCGATGCTGATTTTGTGATTGTTTCGGTTCCAGTAGATATTGCCTTGGTAGTTTTGCCACAAGTATTGGATGCTGTTGGTGAGAATACAATTGTTTTTGAAGTAGGTTCCACCAAGTTACCTATTTGTGAAGCAGTGGCTAATCATCCCAAGCGTCGCAATTATATTGCAACACACCCCATTGCAGGAACGGAGTTTTCAGGACCTTCGGCAGCAATAAAAGGATTGTTTCAAGGTAAGACGAATATCATTTGTGAGGTAGAAAAAACAACTTTTAAATTACAAGAAAAAGCCTTGCAATTGTTTACGGCTTTAGGAATGCGCATCCGCTATATGGATCCCGAAGCGCATGACAAACATATTGCGTATGTGTCTCATTTGTCGCACATTAGTTCGTTCATGTTAGGAAGGACAGTAATTGACAAAGAAACAGAAGAACAAGATATTTTTGATATGGCAGGCAGTGGATTTGAAAGTACGGTGCGTTTAGCTAAAAGTTCGCCAGCGATGTGGACACCGATTTTCAAACAGAATAAAGAACAAGTGGTGAATACCTTAGAAGAATACATTTCTAATTTAACTAATTTTAAAGAGTTATTAGAAAATGGTGATTATGATGCAATTTATAATGAGATGCAAAGTGTCAATCGAATTAAAGAAATATTAAACGGAATAAACATAAAAAAGTAATTTTAGTAAAGATGGAAAATAGTAAAGAAATGAGAAGTTGGTTGGAGGCATTCAAATTGGATCATCCATTAGTAATAGCTGGTCCATGTAGTGCTGAGACTGAAGAGCAAGTTTTAAAAATTGCTCACGAATTAAAAGATTCAGACGTAAGTATTTTTAGAGCTGGTATATGGAAACCTAGAACGCGTCCAGGAGGATTTGAAGGTGTAGGTGAAATTGGATTGAAATGGTTAAAAAAAGCCAAAGAAGAAACAGGTTTACTAATGGGTACTGAAGTAGCTACTGCAGCACATTGTAAATTAGCTTTGGAATATGACATTGATGTTTTATGGGTGGGAGCGCGTACAACAGCAAATCCATTTGCAGTACAGGAAATTGCAGACACCTTAAAGGGAACTGATAAAATAGTGTTGATTAAAAATCCAGTAAACCCAGATATGGCTTTATGGTTAGGTGGTGTAGAACGTTTGCATGCTGCTGGAATTAAGAAATTAGGAGTGATTCATAGAGGTTTCTCTACCTACCAAAAAACAAAATACAGAAATATACCAGAATGGCAAATAGCTATCGAATTGCAAAACAAATTCCCTGATTTGCCTTTGATCATTGATCCATCACATATTACTGGAAATCGCAATATGATTTTAGAAGTGACTCAAGAGGCATTAGATTTGAATTACGACGGTATGATTATCGAAACGCATATAGACCCTGACAACGCTTGGAGTGACGCAGCACAACAAGTTACTCCTGATACTTTGAAACAAATTTTTAAAGATTTGAAAATTAGAAAACAAACTGGAGATACTGCTGATTTTGACAATAAAATGACTAAGTTAAGAGCGAATATTGATGTTTTAGATGCTAATTTATTAGAGGTTCTTGGAAAACGTATGCAAGTCGCGGCAGAAATTGGCCAAGTGAAGAAAGAAGCTAACGTAGCGGTTTTGCAAAACAGTCGTTGGAATGAAATTCAAGCAAAAATGACTGCTGAAGGCGCTAAAAAAGGATTGTCAGAAGAATTTATCATTAAATTGTTCAAAGGAATTCACCAAGAAAGCATCGAACAACAAGAAAAAATATTGAATTCATAAAATGATTTATGATCGAGGATTAACGATTTAATATTTTAGATTTCTTGATTTATAAATTTATTAAAATCCCAAGGCTTATACTTTTGGGATTTTTGCTTATTAATAAATCATCTTTTTTAAATTTTATAATAAACTGTCTGTATAAACATAATGTATCATTTATCTTTGTAACTAGTTTTAGTTTTTTAAATCACAAGTCTAATATCGTTAATCTACATTCAAAAATCCTTTATGACAGGAATCGTTTATAAATCTACAGGAAGTTGGTACACTGTAAAATCTGAAACAGGGGATTTTATGGAATGTCGTATGAAAGGGAAGTTCCGAATGAAAGGGATTAAAAGCACCAATCCAATCGCTGTAGGCGATGGAGTAGATTATGAATTAGATGAAAGTTCAGATACTGTGACGGGAACTATTTATAACATTCACGATAGAAAGAATTATATTGTCCGAAAATCGGTGAATTTATCCAAGCAAATCCATATTATCGCGTCCAATATTGATCAGGTTTTTTTATTGATTACGATTGATAACCCGCCTACAACAACTAGTTTTATTGACCGTTTTTTGGTTACAGCCGAAGCCTACGGTATTGAAACGGTTTTGGTTTTTAACAAAATTGACACCTTAACGGATGCTTCTTTAGACGAGCAATTGTACATGCAACATGTGTATCAAGAAATTGGGTATCGTTGTTTGCGTGTTTCGTCAACTGAAGGAAAAGGAGTCGAAGAATTAAAACAATTGATGTTGGATAAAGTGAGCATGTTTTCGGGACATTCTGGTGTAGGAAAATCGACTTTGGTTAATGCATTAGAACCTTCCTTACATTTGAAAACAAAAAACATTTCGGAGCAAAGTAAACAAGGACAACATACGACCACTTTTGCCGAAATGTATGATTTGAGTTTTGGGGCCAAGATTATTGATACACCAGGAATTAAAGGATTTGGGATTGTAGATATGGAAAAAGAAGAGGTTGGAGGTTACTTTCCGGAATTTTTCAAATTACAAGGCCAATGCAAATTCAATAATTGTTTGCACAAAGAAGAGCCACATTGCGCTATAAAAGCCGCTTTAGAAAATGATGAAATTGCTTGGTCGCGTTACAACAGCTATTTAAAAATTTTAGAAGGCGATGACGAACATTACCGCACCGATGTGTATAATGAAGATCGGATAGCTAGCGATAAAACACGTGATTAATGAGAGTAGTTTTACAAAGAGTTTCTTCGGCATCAGTTTCTGTTTCTGAAAAAATAGTAGGAGAAATCCAAAAAGGGATATTAGTTCTAGTTGGAATTGAAGATACCGATACCCAAGAAGATATTGATTGGTTGGTTGTCAAAATTACACAGCTCCGTATTTTTGGAGATGAAAATGGAGTAATGAATTTGTCAGTAGAAGAGGTGAATGGCGATGTGCTTGTGGTAAGTCAGTTTACGCTGCATGCAGCTACTAAAAAAGGCAACCGACCTTCCTATATCAAAGCAGCTAGACCTGAAATTGCCATCCCACTTTATGAAAAATTTGTAACTGCATTAGAACATAAATTAGGTAAGAAAGTGCCAACGGGTATTTTTGGTGTCGATATGAAAGTAGCTTTGTTGAATGATGGCCCTGTGACTATAATTATGGATAGTAAAAATAAGGAATAATGGATTTAAAAAATGCACAATTAGAAGTAGATACTTGGATAAAAGAACATGGAGTTCGCTACTTTAACGAATTGACCAATATGGCGCAATTGACAGAAGAAGTAGGTGAAGTAGCCCGAATTATTGCTCGCCGTTATGGAGAACAATCTGAGAAAGTATCCGACAAGAACAAAGATCTAGGAGAAGAACTGGCTGACGTGGTTTTTGTAGTCCTGTGTTTGGCCAACCAAACCGGAATTGACTTACAAGCGGCTTTTGATAAGAAAATGGATTTGAAATCGGTTCGCGATAAAGACCGTCACAAGAATAATGAGAAATTGAAATAATTTGCACCCAATTACTGAACTACACACAACAGAATGAAATTACTACTACAATCTGCGCTATCTGAAATCAATGCTGCAATAAAAATTACGGGTTCCAAAAGCGAAACCAACCGTTTGTTGTTGCTGAAAGCTTTGTTTCCAAATATTACTTTAGCTAATACTTCCAATTCAGATGATAGCGAAGTGATGGAAAAAGCATTGACCGGATCAGATGCAATTGTAGATATTCATCACGCAGGAACAGCAATGCGTTTTCTTACCGCTTACTATGCTGTAAATGAAGGTCGTGAAGTAGTGTTGACAGGTTCTAGCCGAATGCAAGAGCGTCCGATTAAAATTTTGGTAGACGCCTTGGAACAATTAGGTGCTTTCATAACTTACGAAAAAGAAGTGGGTTATCCACCTATCCGAATCAAAGGACAAAAAATTACGGCTTCCAAAGTGAAATTGGCTGCGAATGTGAGTAGTCAGTATATTTCGGCTTTACTGTTAGTGGCGCCAAAATTAGAGAATGGTTTAGAGTTAACATTGGAAGGAGAAATCACCTCTATTCCTTATATTAAAATGACTTTGGCGTTACTCAATGATTTAAACATTCAAACTAGTTTTGAAGGAAATGTCATTACCGTTGCGCCAAAACCAGCAGTCAAAACTAAAGAAATGACCGTGGAGTCCGATTGGAGTTCGGCTTCGTATTATTTTAGTATTGCCGCTTTGGCAGATGCTGCTTCCATCACCATTTCAAGTTATAAAGAAAATAGTTTACAAGGCGATTCGGATTTGGTAAACCTTTACAAAGCTATGGGAGTGAAATCTCAATTTAACGGAAACCAGTTGACTTTAACCAAACAAGCTAATTTCAATTACCAAGACGTAACTTTCGACTTGAACAACACACCTGATATTGCACAAACTATTGTAGTAACCTGTTTAGGTTTAGGAATTGGTTGTCATCTAACTGGTTTGCATACTTTAAAAATCAAAGAAACAGATCGCTTAGAAGCACTACGAATTGAACTTACTAAGTTGGGAGCCAATATTTCGGTAACCAATGATAGTTTGACTTTGGTTGCAACCAAAGAAATGAATTCTAATGTAACTATAGCCACGTATAATGACCATCGAATGGCGATGGCATTTGCACCTTTGGCTTTGCGAGTGCCAATTTTCATTGAAAATGCCGAAGTAGTCTCAAAATCCTACCCTGATTTTTGGGAAGACTTAAAAAGAATTGGTTTTGCAATAGAAGAAACAGTCTAAATTTTATTTTTGAATAGTCGAAATCCCTTTCTACCATTGGGTTGGTAAAAATAAACACCAAAACACTTGACAACGCCTCTTTCGCAGTCGTATATTTGCATTCCAAGTTTAAATGTTTATAGTGTATAAATATTTAAACTTTTAAACAAATAAACTTTATTCAATGAAATTATCACACTTTCAATTCAATTTACCGAAAGAACTTTTAGCTGAGTTTCCAGCAGAGAACAGAGACGAGTCTCGTTTAATGGTTATTGACCGTAAAAAACAAACGATAGAGCACAAAATGTTCAAAGATGTTATCGATTATTTTGATGACGGAGATGTAATGATTTTGAATAACACCAAAGTTTTTCCAGCACGTTTGTACGGAAACAAAGAAAAAACTGGAGCAAGAATTGAAGTGTTTTTGTTACGTGAGTTGAATGCTGAACAACGCCTTTGGGACGTATTAGTTGATCCAGCTCGTAAAATCAGAATTGGAAACAAATTGTATTTTGGAGACGATGATTCACTAGTAGCTGAGGTTATTGATAATACCACTTCTCGTGGAAGAACATTGCGTTTTCTTTACGATGGTTCGTATGAAGAATTCAGAAACAAATTAACTGAATTGGGAGAAACCCCAATACCTAAATACATTTCGCGTGACGTAACTCCAGAAGATGCAGAACGTTATCAAACTATTTATGCCAAAGAAGAAGGTTCAGTTGCTGCACCAACTGCAGGATTACATTTTTCTAAGCATTTATTGAAAAAATTAGAAATCAAAGGAGTTAATTTTGCCGAGGTGACACTTCACGTTGGTTTAGGAACTTTTAACCCAGTTGAGGTAGAAGATTTATCGAAACACAAAATGGATTCAGAAGAGTTAAAAATTACTCAAGAAGCTTGTGATGTTGTTAATAATGCAAAGTTGAACAAGAAAAGAGTTTGTGCAGTTGGAACTACTTCTATGAGAGCAATTGAAAGTGCTGTTTCTTCACAAAGAACATTAAATCCTTTTGACGGTTGGACAAATAAATTCATCTTTCCACCTCATGATTTTAGTATTGCAGATTGTATGATTACGAATTTTCATACCCCAAAGTCTACTTTGTTAATGATGATTTCTGCTTTCTGTGGTCACGATTTAATGAAACGTGCTTATGAAGAAGCTGTTAAAGAGGGATATAGATTCTATTCGTATGGAGATGCTATGTTAATTCTATAGCTAAATCATTTTAAATACTATAAAATCTCGTCAGTTATGGCGAGATTTTTTTTTGGCGTGACCCTTTCCCTTCCTGGAGCCAATGCTTGGGTCGGGCTATACACTTCAAGTCCTCGTGCTGTTCCTCATTCGCTTCACATCACTGTGGGCTTTTCGTTGCTATCCCTCACGCAAACCCAATGCTTTATTTTATTCGTTTAATTTGTGTAATTCGTTTAATTCGTGTTTTAATTCTTCGTGCAAATTCGTGTCATTCGTGTTTTTTCATATTAGTTTGCTATTTTTACTTCATAAAATACGTGTAAATGAAATTCGAAAACAACCTTGCTTTTGCACAGCAACTAGATTCTCAAGATACATTAGGTCATTATCAGAATGAATTTTCTTTCCCACAAGTTAATGGAAAGAAAGTGATTTACTTTACAGGAAACTCTTTGGGACTCCAACCCAAAAGAGCCAAAACCTATGTAGATGAGGTAATGAACGATTGGGCAACGTTAGCTGTTGAAGGTCATTTTTATGCTGAAAAACCATGGTGGGATTACCACGAACGTTTTGCAAATCCGTTGAGTAAAATAGTTGGAGCATTGCCTACTGAAGTTACTGTAATGAATACGTTGACCGTGAACTTGCATTTACTAATGGTTTCGTTTTATCAACCAACATCCAAACGATATAAAATTATTTGCGAAGAAAAAGCCTTTCCTTCAGATCAATACATGTTCCAAAGCCAAGTCCGTTTTCATGGGTATGAACCAGAAGATGCTATAGTAGAAATAAAGCGTCGAGAAGGAGAACATAATATTCGATTAGAAGATGTATTAGCAAAAATTCAAGAAGTGGGCGATGAGTTGGCACTGGTTTTAATTGGTGGGGTTAATTATTATACGGGACAAGTTTTTGATATGAAAAACATTACCGAGGCAGGACATAAAGTGGGCGCTTATGTCGGATGGGATTTGGCACATGCCGCTGGAAATATTGAATTGCAATTACACGATTGGCAAGTGGATTTTGCGTCTTGGTGCAGTTATAAATATATGAATTCAGGGCCCGGAAATGCTTCGGGCTGTTTTATCCACGAGAAACACCACACTAATATCGAATTGCCAAGATTAGCCGGTTGGTGGGGACACAATAAAGAACGCCGATTCAAAATGGAACCTAATTTTGACCCAGTTCAAGGCGCAGATGGTTGGCAAATTAGTAATTTACCTATTTTGTCTTTAGCGCCATATTTGGCTTCGGTAGAACTTTTTGCAGAAATAGGTATGGCGGCTTTAATTGCAAAAAGAAATACAATAACCTCCTATTTAGAGTTTGTTTTACACGAAATTGACCGAGAAGTAAAGGGTAATTTCGAAATTATTACACCTGCTAATCAACAGGAAAGAGGTTGTCAACTTTCGGTTTTTTTACATGGAGAAGGCCGAAGTCTATTTGATTACCTAATGAAAAATGGAGTAATTGTAGATTGGCGCGAACCGAATGTAATTCGATTTGCTCCAGTTCCTTTATACACCTCTTACGAAGATATTTATCGATTTGGACAAATTTTGAAAACGGGAATATTGAATAAATAAAAAATTGTTTATTTCAAAAAAGATTCTGTTGGTTGATTTTTTCTTGCATATTTTAAACGGTCTACTAGTTTAGGCAAGCAATAACCATCCAATCCATTTACGGTTACAACATTTCCTTTATCTAATTGTAACCAGCCGTCTTCATGTTGTAATTCTTCATCAAAAAATAATTCTTCAATAGAAGCGATAATGTGAATAGTATCATTTTCTTTAATGTGGTATTCATTGAGATATTTGCAATACAATTGCACAGGACTACCTTTTACAAATGGTGTTGCAATACCTTCTTTGTATTCTGCTTCCAGATTCGTTTTCTCAAACTCAGAAATGCCTAAATCATAATTAGCCGAACTATGATGGGCATCTTCAATCATATCAACCGTTACGTGATTAATTGTAAAATAACCAGTTTCCTTAATGTTTTTGTACGTATCACGTGGAACAGTAGTTGGTCGCATAATAAAACCAATTAAGGCAGGATGGCTACCAAGGTGAGTCACGCTGCTAAAAATAGCGACGTTCGATCCGCCATTTACAGACTGTGTAGCAATCAAATTAGTTGATTTGTATCCCGTGCACGAATTAATTAAATTCAAGCGAGGTACTTTGTCCATCTTTGTTATGTCTTCTTTCGAAATATTTTTCATGTGGGCTGTGTTTTGCACAAAGATAAATTTTGTTTAATTAAAATTACATTTTTGTTAAACAAAATTTAGTTAAATAGGCGCTTTCTTCAACAGTATTTGTAAATTATTCTTTTATATTTGTTATACTAATTGATATCAATATGAAAATTTTCAAAAAAGTACTTATCGTTCTAGTTTCAATCGTTGCTCTTCTGGTTCTAGGTTTAGCAGGGTTTGCATTTTATTCCAAGCCAAAATATGAAGGCGAAGTACCGCTAAAAAACCTACAGAAAGAAACGACCGTTTACTTTGACGAATTTGGAGTTCCTCATATTTATGCCGAAAATAATTTGGATGCAATGGAAGCTTTGGGTTATGTTCATGCTCAAGACCGTTTGTGGCAAATGGAGTTAATGCGCCGAATTGCACCGGGACGTCTGTCTGAAATTTTCGGATCGGCAGCTTTAAAGAATGATAAATTCTTTGCTGGTTTAGGAATTGAAGAAGCTTCTGCAAAAGCCATAGCTCTATTGGATAAAAACAGTCCAAGCTACCAGTTGACACAAGCTTATTTGGATGGAATTAATCAATATTTAGAAGAAGGAAAAACCCCAGTCGAATTTCAATTGCTAGGCATCCAAAAGCAAAAATTTGAGGTTAAAGATGTCTATAATATTTTCGGTTATATGGCTTTTAGTTTTGCTATGGCTCAAAAATCAGATCCTTTGATGACTGATTTACGCAATAAACTTGGAATAGATTATGTAAAAGAATTTGGATTAGAAGGTGAATTCAACACAACTAAGATTAAAAATGCTAAAGAAAATGTTCAAGAATACTCTGCTATTGCAAAATCGGTTGCAGCTTTATTAGACCAATCACCAATTCCTCCATTTATTGGAAGTAACAGTTGGGTAATTGCTCCTCAAAAGACCAAGAACGGCAAAGTAATTTTTGCAAATGATCCGCATATTGGATTTTCGCAACCGAGCACTTGGTATGAAGCTCATTTGGTTACGCCTGACCATGAAATTTATGGCTATTACTTAGCAGGAACTCCGTTTCCTTTGTTAGGCCACAACCGTCAATATGCCTATGGCTTAACCATGTTTGAGAATGATGATATTGATATGTATCAAGAAGAGAATAGTCCTGCAGATCAGAGTCAATACAGAACACCAACTGGCTTTAGTAAATATGAAAATAGAACAAGAACAATCAAAATTAAGGACAGTTCGGATGTAATTGTAAATGTCAAGGTAAGTCGTCACGGACCTATTGTCAATGATTTGATTGAAGGATTGCAAAAAGACAAACCAGTTGCCTTATCTTGGATTTATACCCAACAACCTATTTTAATTTTGGATGCCGTTTATACACTTTCACACGCTAAAAACATCGCTGATTTTCAAAAAGGGGTACAACTAATTGCTGCTCCTGGTTTGAACGTAATGTATGGAGACACTAAGGGGAATGTAGCTTGGTGGGCAACTGGAAAATTATACAAACACAATAAGGGCGTAAATCCTAATTTCATTTTAGATGGCGCTAGTGGCAAAGACGATATCAAAGAATATTTGGATTTTGCCAAAAACCCATCATCGGTTAATCCGAGTTGGAATTATGTGTATTCTGCCAATAACCAACCCGAAGCGGTTGACGGATTTTCATATCCTGGGTATTATTTGCCCGAAGATAGAGCCAAACGAATTGTTCAATTGTTAGATTCCAAATCCAACTGGGACAAAGAATCAGCAAGTAAAATGATTTTTGATAATACTTCTTCGGTAGCGCCATCAGTAGTTCAAAATTTAATCCAAGCTATTGATGCTTCTACTCTTTCTAAAAATGAAAAAGAAGCGATCGCAATTTTAAAAAGTTGGAAGGGGTCAAATAATTTGCAAGACGTTGCGCCTACAGTGTATAACAAATGGATTTATTGTACCTTAAAAAACACATTTAAAGACGAAATGGGTGAAGCCAATTTCAAGCAGTTTTTAGGAACTCATATTTCAAAACAAGTAGTGGCAAGACAAATAGCAAATAACAACTCGCTTTGGTGGGATAATAGTGCCACTAAAAATAAAAAGGAGACCAAAAATGAAATTATTACTCAATCGTTTAAAGAATCGATCAACGCTTTAGAAAAACAATTAGGTAAAACAGTTACTTCTTGGACTTGGAATAAAGTCCATACTGCAGAACACCAACATCCGTTAAGTAAAGTTGAGGCGCTAAAACCATTTTTCAATGTTGGTCCATTTGAGGTTTCGGGTTCTATGGAAGTGATTAATAATTTGTTTTTTGATTTTACAGAAGACGGAAACTATGTTGTAAAAGGAGGTCCGTCAACAAGACGAATTATTGACTTTTCGGATATTGAAAACAGTTGGAGTGTTTTGCCAACAGGACAATCTGGAAATCCAATGAGTCCTCATTATAAAGACCAGGCTGAAATGTACAATACAGGAAAGTTCAGAAAGATGAAATTGAACAAAGCAGAAATTATTCAAACTTCAACAAAATTGGTTTTTATTCCCAATAAAAAGTAAATAGATAATGGTTAGTGCATTTTTATAATTAATTTTGCCCAACTTTTAAAAATAGTAATGCAGACTCCCCAAAAAATTGCAGTTGTAGGTTCCGGATTAGTTGGTTCATTATTGGCCATCTATTTAAGAAAAGCTGGTCATACCGTTCACGTTTACGACAGAAGTCCGGATATTCGCCAAATTGAATTTTCTGGTCGCTCGATAAACTTAGCGATGTCAAATCGAGGTTGGAAAGCCCTAGATGGTGTTGGAGTAGGTGATGCCGTCCGCGAAATCGCCATCCCTATGGACAAGCGCGCTATTCATTTGGTAGACAAACTCAATTTTCAAGCTTATGGACAAGAGGGTGAGGCCATTTATTCCATTTCAAGAGGTCTTTTAAATCGGAAAATGATTGATTTGGCTGAAGATGCGGGAGCTAAATTCTTTTTCGAACAAAAAATTTGGGATGTTACCCTTGCAGATGCTACGCTTCATATTGGTGAAAGCGAACGCGGAGCTTGGGAAGAGAAAAAATACGATATGGTTTTTGGTGCTGATGGCGCTTTTTCTAGAATTCGTCATCGAATGCAACGCCAGAGCATGTTCGATTACTCACAAGAGTTTTTAAAAATCGGCTATAAAGAATTGAATATTCCGGCTAATGAAGACGGAACACATAAATTAGATCCGAATTCCTTTCATATATGGCCACGAGGCGAATACATGTTGATTGCTTTGGCTAATTTGGACGGAAGTTTTACCTGTACTTTATTCATGCCTTTTGAAGGCAAAAACTCTTTTGAGGAACTGAAAGATATTCAGCTAGTAGAAACTTTTTTCGCTAAAAACTTTCCAGATTCAATTGATGTAATACCTAAATTAACAGAAGATTTTTTTAAGAATCCTACTAGTACTTTGGTTACTATGAAATGTTTTCCTTGGACCTATGAGGATAAAATTGCTCTAATTGGTGATGCATGCCATGCTATTGTTCCGTTTTATGGACAAGGGATGAACTCTGGTTTTGAAGATATTTCGATACTAAACGACATGATGCAGTTATACGGAAATGATTGGAAAACAATTCTTTCCGAATATCAACTATCAAGAAAACCCAATGCTGATGCCATTGCAGAATTGTCTTATCGCAATTTTATGGAGATGAGTAGTAAAACTGCAGATGAAAAATTCTTACTACAAAAGAAAATAGAGAAACTTTTTTCAGACAAATATCCAGATTTATGGATTCCATTATATAGCAGAGTAACGTTTAGCGACCGCCCTTATTCAGAAGCATTAGCTATTGGAGATGCTCAAAATAAAATTATGGAATCCGTTTTAAAAATGAATGATATTGAGTCGAATTGGGATTCAGTTGAAGTAGAAAATAAAATTCTGGAATTACTCCAAAAACAATAATTTTTATTCTTCTCGGTGTACTTTAGTGAAATCAAAAGCAGGAGTACAAATAGCAATGTATTCACATTCTTCTTCAAATGGGTTGGAATATTGAACTCGTGTATTTTTATCAATACGTATAGATTGTCCAGCTTCTAATACTACCACTTCGTCTTCAATAATAAATTGTTTTTTTCCACGTATTATATAAGTGTATTCATCAAACTCTGGTGTCTGAAAAGGTTCGCTCCATCCGGCAGGAGCAATCATATGCGCTACAGACAGTTCTGGGTTTTTTGTGCTTGCAAGACCATGATGTTCTTCAATTAGTTTTCCATCAGTTGTTGGAACAATAAAAGGAGATTTTTGTAGGGTATACTTTTTCATAATTAGGAATATCTTTAATTGACAATAATAGTGTTTAACTTTACAATACAAACATAAATAAAATAAGAAATTTGGGGGATTAATTTTATACATAAATGTGTACTTAAAATCCTAATATTTCCAAGACTTAAATGAACTACATCGTTTTTTTTAAAGAAAATGAAAATTTTGTATTCAAATTTTATTTTCGGTTTTATTAACAAATTACCTATTTTAAACCTTCTTGAGTGAGGTTTTGCTATTAAATATTCGATTTCTCTGTTTATTTTCTAGCAAATACAAAGTTAAGAGTTCTACGTGTTAATTGTATGTGAAAAATTAACATCAATAAAATTAAAAAAAGTTTTTTTATTTAAACTAAAAATATAAATTTGCTCCACTACAAGTTTATTTAAACACTAAAAATTAAATTATTTAAAACTATTAAAAATTAAAAAAAATGGCAAACGTTAAAAAAGAAAACGGAACTCAAAAAGGTGGAGGAGCAATTGCAGGTATAATTATTGCAGCTTGTATTTTTGTAGGTTGGATTATTTGGGAATTTATTATGGGTAATGGTGCAAACTTCGAAGGAGGAGTTAATACAGGACACCCACTTCCAGGAAACTATTTAGCAATGGTTTATAAAGGAGGACCTATTGTACCAATATTATTAGGATGTTTATTAATGGTTATTGTATTTTCATTTGAGCGTTTTGCTGTTATTTCTAAAGCTGCTGGTAAAGGTAACTTAGATGTTTTCATGAAAAACATTCAATCTAGTATTACTAAAGGAGATATCGATTCAGCTATTGCAGCTTGTGATAAACAACAAGGTTCTGTAGCTAACGCAATCAAATCTGCATTATTGAAGTATCAAGATGTTAAAGCTGAAGGTTTAGATAGTGAAGCCGCTGCTGAGACAATTCATAAAGAAATCGAAGAGGCTACATCATTAGAAATGCCAATGTTAGAGAAGCACATGACTATTTTGTCTACAATGGTTTCTTTAGGAACATTAGCTGGATTGTTAGGGACTGTAACTGGTATGATTAAAGCGTTTGGTGCATTAGCATCTGCTGGTACTCCTGACCAAGCTGCATTGGCAAATGGTATTTCTGAAGCCTTGATCAATACTGCTACTGGAATCTCTACATCTGCTTTAGCAATTATTACTTACAATTTGTTTACATCTAAAATTGATACTTTGACTTATTCTATTGATGAGGCAGGTAATACAATTGTTAACACGTACAGACATTTCAGAAGTTCAAAAAAATAATAATTAATTAATTAAATACTTTACTAATTGTATCGTATTCAATTATAAAAAATAAAGTAATGGCTGTAAAAATGTCCAAAAAAGCTGCGTCAATTGATATGACCGCTATGTGTGATGTTGCCTTTCTATTGTTAACTTTCTTTATTTTGACTGCTACAGCCAAAATACCTGAGCCGTTACCAGTAGATACGCCTGCATCAACAGTTCAAACAAAATTGCCAGACACTGATTTAGCTACAATTACCGTAGGAAAAGGAAAGGTTTTCTTTGATCTTAAAGGTAGAGAAGTTAGAAAAAGAGCTTTAGAGTTAATGGGTCAAAAATATAGTGTTTCATTCACTGAAGAAGAAACTGCTAAATTTGCTTTGATGGAAGGTTTTGGTGTTCCAATTACCAATCTTAAAGAAATTATAGCAATGAAAAGTTCAGACAGAAGTAAGACTGGTTTGCAACCTGGTATACCTAAAGATTCTTTAGATAATCAATTGTCTCAATGGATTCAATTCTCAAGAATTGCTAATATTGAAATTCAAGATAAAGAATTACAAATTGCAATCAAAGGAGATGCTAAAGAAGAGTATCCTGCTATTAAGAAAGTAATGGATATTTTACAAGATCAAAAAATCAATAGCTTTAATTTAGTTACGGGTTTAAGAGCAAAAGATAAATAATATAAAAAGATACTAAGATGGCTGAATTAAATACCGGCGACGGTGGTGGTAAAAAAGGCGATGGTAAAGTAAGAAGTAAGAAATCCAATTCTAAAGTTGATTTAACAGCGATGGTGGATTTAGCGTTCTTGTTGATTACTTTCTTTATGCTTACTACGACCTTGTCAAAACCCCAATCGATGAGTTTGGGATTGCCAGATAAAGAGGATAAACCAGATCCTAAAAATCAAGTTAAGGTAGACGAAAACCGAACTATGACTATTTTATTGGGTGATGATGACAAACTAGTTAGGTATGTAGGTTTACTTGCAACTCCGGTTAGTGGAGGAACTCCTAAAGATTTTACATACGGAAAAGATGGTATCCGTAAGGAGTTACTATCAAGAAAAAAATTAGTTTTAGAGTATACTGGAAATAAGGATAAGGGGATGATTGTTATTATCAAACCAAGTAAAAAGTCTACATATAGAAATCTTGTGGATATTCTGGATGAAATGGCTATTGCTGATGTACCTACCTACGCAATTGTAAATGAGTATACTCCTGAAGAAAAAAAATTGTTAGAAGGTAAATAAGATTCGTCTTAATACTCAATAACCTAATAACTAAGAAATATGAAATTAGATATATTTACAAATCAATGGTTAGATATTGTATTCGAAGGTCGAAATAAAGCCTATGGTGCTTACGATCTTAGAAAAAACAATACTAAGACCACTGTTAGAGCTTTAATTATTGGAGCAATTGTTTTTTCTGTTACAGTTGCCGCTCCATTAATTATGAGTTTGCTACCTGATTCTTCTGGAGACGACGATAGTTTAGATACTAAAATAGTAACTATGAAGTTGCCACCAAAGAAAGAAGAGCCTAAAAAAGATCTTCCGCCACCTCCACCACCACCTCCAAAGGTTGACCAAGTGAAATTTGTTAAACCAGTGGTAGCAAAGGCAGAGGAAGTAACTGAAGAGCCACCAAAAATTACTGAAATTAAAGATAAAAAATTAGGTAATGAAACCATTAAAGGTGATCCAGATGCTGAATTAACTGTTGAACCTGTTGGTACTGGTACTGCAGCAGTAGTAGAAGAAGATAATACGGTATATAACACTGCGGGAATTGAAGTAAAGCCAGATTTTCCTGGTGGAATGGAAAAGTTTTACAAGTTTGTAGGAAGCAATTATCAAACACCTGAAGAAGAAGGATTAAAAGGTAAAGTTTATGTTACCTTTGTAGTGGAAAAAGATGGTTCTTTAACTGATATCAAAGTATTAAGAGATATCGGATACGGTACTGGAAAAGAAGCTATCCGAGTTTTAAAGAAATGTCCAAAATGGACTCCAGGAGAGCAAAATGGTAAGCCAGTTAGGGTTTTATACTCACTACCTATTACTATTCAATCTGCTGAATAATGATTAAAAACTTTGTTACTAGTTTTTTGAAGAAATCGCTCAAAGAGCGATTTCTTCTCGTTATGGGAATCTTGTTTTTAGTATCCTATTTAGTCCTTGGATTGCTAATTATTTTTCTAAAACAATTGCCATTACAAATGGAATATAATTATCGAGTTGCATTTGGAACACTACTGATAGTATATTCTGTTATCCGATTTTTTAGAATCATTAACGATAATAAAGATTAATTTATGAATACCTTTTTCAAATCTGTAAGTTTGATTGTCCTAGTTTTTACTTTTAATGCTTGTAACAATTCAAACAAAACATCCCAAGAAACTATTCTTAAAGGGAATGCAACTTTACTTGTTGATGCTACTTTGATGCCCGTTATGGAAGATCAAATCGAGATATTTGAGAATAGGTATGATGCTAAGATTAAAATGATTGTTAAGTCTGAAGTTGAAGTTGTACAAACTTTAGTCAAAGATACTTCAAGTATTGCTGTTCTTTCAAGGAAATTGAATCCAGATGAACTTAAAATATTTTCTAATAGAAAGATTATTCCTAAAATTACACCAATTGCTCTAGATGCTGTTGCCTTAATTATTAATAAGAATTCGAATGATACAATTGTTGATATTAAAGATGTAATTAGTTTTATGAATGGAAAAAACACACCTGGCATTAAAGGGTTGGTTTTTGATAATCCTAACTCTAGTACAGTGCGATATATGAACAATTTAGCTGGAATTTCATCAATTCCTCAAAAAGGAGTCTTTTCTTTTGGAACTAACAATGAAGTTATTAAATTTGTAAATGATAATGATGGAATGATTGGAGTGGTTGGTCTCAATTGGTTAACACAGCCAAGACCTGAAATGCAAAAGTTTGTTGACGGTATCATCATAATGAGTGTGAAGGGTAAAAATCAATCTGATTTTTTTGCTCCAGACCAAAATAATATTGCCGAAGGGAAATATGCATTAGCTCGTGAGATTTATATTGTGAATTGTCAAGGATTTTCGGGTTTAGGCATGGGTTTTGCTTCATTTGTAGCGGGAGACATTGGACAGCGTATCATTTTGAAATCAGGATTATTGCCTTATAAAGTACCGCCAAGAAAACTGAGTATTAGAAATCAAATTACGAATGATAAAAAATAAATTAATTATATAACTAAAGATGAATACATTTAAAATTTTCGGACTAATTCTTTTAGCTACTGTTTCAACAGCAAATGCTCAAGATATTAATCAAGCAAAAAAGGCTATAGATGCCGAAAAGTACGAGGAAGCCAAAACTATTTTAAAATCAATTTTACAGGTAAAACCGTCTAACGGTATGGCCTCTTTTATTTTGGGCAATGTATATTTAACTCAAAGTGTTAAGGATTCAGCTAAATTATCTTTTGAAAAAGGTTTAACTGCTTCTGAGTTTGCTCGTTTTAACAACATTGGTTTAGGTCAAATGGATTTAGATCGAAATGATACAATTGCTGCAAATGCTAAATTTATTTTAGCTACAAAAGACATGCGTAAAAAAGATTTTGAAGAATACATATATGTTGCAAGAGCATACATGAATGCTGAAAAGCCTAATTACAAATCAGCTCTTGCTGTTTTAAAAAGAGCCTTAGTTAATAATCCTATGGATGCACAAGTTCAATTGGCTTTAGGTGATGCTTACTATGGTTTAAGTAATCAAAATGATGCTTACAAATCGTATAGAGATGCATTTACTGCTGACAATACTTTATTAAGAGCAAAAATGCAACTGGGAGTTTTATTAAAAGGTGCAAAGTCATACGATGAAGCCTCAAAAGCGTACAATGAAGTAATTGCAATTAATCCAAATTACGGTCCAGTTTACAGAGAATTGGCGGAGACTTATTATAAAATTGCAAGAAACAAACCGTCTAAAGCGGCTGAGAATTTCAAAATCGCAATTGATTATTACCAAAAGTATATGGACTTGACTGATTATTCTATCCATTCAAGAATGCGTCGTGCTGACTTTTTAATTTTAGCTAAAGAATACAAAGCCTTAGAAGAAGAAGCTAATAAGATGATTGAATTGGACAAAGTAAATCCAAGAATTTTCCGTTATTTAGGCTATGCTGCTTTTGAGAATGGAAATGCGGATAAAGCAATTCAATCGTTGGAAACATTTACTTCTAATCCATCTAATAAAATTATTGCTAGAGATTATCAAGTTTTAGGATTGGCTAAGATAAAAAAAGGAACTAGTGCTGATGGACTTTCAATTGATCCAGCTGCTTTTGAAATGGGTTTAGCCTCTATAAACAAATCTATAGAAATGGAACCTTTAGCGGTTGAGGATTTAAATGAGGTAGGTAAGAAAATGTTTAGTCAAAAATTGTACAAAGAAGCTGCTGCAATTTTTGAATTAGGTGCAGCTAATGTAGAGTCTAAAAGTTATCTTGATGACAACTTATATTTAGGTTTATCATTGTATTATGCTAATAATAAAAAAGATGTTAAGCCTGAGATTGCAGATCTTCAAAAAGCAGATGCTGCCTTTGATAAAGTTTTAGTTGCTTCGCCAAGTTATTACGAGGCTTATATTTTTAAAGCTAGAACAAATAGTTTAATGGAAAACGATGAGAATACCATTAAATTTTATGAGGCTTATGTAGCTGCTGTAACTGCTAAAGGCGCTGAAGAAGTTGCTAAGCCAGCTGTAATTAAAAAAATTGCAGAAAGTTACAATACGATTGGAGCAACTTATGCAAACACGGATAAAGTCAAAGCTGTAGAATATTTCAATAAAACATTAGTAATTGATCCAACAAATGCATACGCATTAAGTTCAATCAAACAATTGAAATAAGTTAGCTATTCAGATTATATAAAACCGACAATTAATTGTCGGTTTTTTTATGCTCAATTTTAGGCAAATGAAGATAGGAAATGAATTTTGTAAATGACTATCTTTGCCCCTTCAAAAGAACTAGATGTTATCAAAAGAAATACAATTAGAAGTTAATAAAGGAGCCATGTTGCCGTTGATGGAAGAATTCTACACCATTCAAGGCGAAGGGTCACATACAGGAACAGCAGCTTATTTTATAAGAATAGGAGGTTGCGATGTAGGTTGTCACTGGTGCGATGTGAAAGAAAGTTGGAATGCTGAATTGCACCCACCAACTAATGTGGACTTAATTGTGGCTAATGCCATTAAGTATGCTGATACTGTTGTAGTAACAGGTGGAGAACCGCTTACATGGGACATGACCTTGCTAACTCAAAAATTAAAAGATAACAAGGTAAAAGTACATATTGAAACTTCCGGCGCTTACCCGCTTTCAGGAACTTGGGATTGGATTTGTCTTTCGCCAAAAAAATACAAATTACCTACACAAACGGTATATGACAATGCCGATGAGTTGAAGGTGATTATTTACAACAAACACGATTTTATTTTTGCAGAAGAGCAAGCTGAAAAAGTAAATAATAATGCCATTTTGTTTCTGCAGCCAGAATGGAGTAAAAGAGAAGAAATGACTCCTTTGATTGTTGATTATGTGATGAACAATCCTAAATGGAGAGTATCTTTACAAACGCACAAATATTTGAATATTCCGTAAACAAAAAACTCCAAACAACTGTTTGGAGTTTTTTTATTGCCAACCTTTTCTTTTTTTCAATTCGGTTATATGCGCCAAATGATGCAATCCATGCCAAGCATAAGTTCCAATAACTTCTTTGATTTGAAACGACGCATTATGTTCAGGATGAATAAATGATTTGTTTAAATCCGATACTGATAGACTATTCATTAAATAAGACAAACGGAAATGCAATCCTCCTAATAAAGTTAGACTAGATTCAATAGGCATTTTTGTATTGTCAGCCATTTCGCCCCAACGGTCTTCATAGTAGAACTTAATAGTAGGACTGTCTTCTGTTAAGGCCCATTTGATTCGGATGAAACAATTCATATGACTATCGGCACAATGGTGTACTACTTGTCGAATAGTCCATCCGCCGTCTCTATAAGGGGTGTCTAATTGTTCATCACTCAATTGTGAAACTTCTTTTTTTAGTAATATGGGAAATTCGGCTATTTCCTGAATTCGCTTAGATAAATATTCTTTTGTATAAACTTCAGGAGCTGTAAATTTTCCAATTGGATAACGTAATTTATCTTCCATTTTTTTTGATTTATAAAATAGTAAGTTGCGCTAAATAGTCAAAATGATCACCTTCCATAAGGAGTTGGCATTGTAGCCCATTAGCTAAAGCTGCATTTTGAAGCGTATTGTAATCTAAATATAGCCAAGGGAAATCAACTTCTTTTTCTTTTTTATATTGAAGGCTAAAAGTCAATTCTCCATAGTAATTGTCACTCGGAATCCATTTTCCGCCATCTTCGTCTTCATCAAACATATAGATAATGTCTGAGGAATCAATTAAAATTTGTCCGTTTTGATTCAGTAAGCTTTTTAGCTTTTGCAGATAAATTGTTGATTTTTCCAAAGTTTCAAAAATACCTGTACCGTTCATTAATAAGAGAATCGTGTCGTATTTTTCGTTTTCTAAATCTAACACATCTATAGCTCGTATATTTTTCAATCCACGAAGTGAGCATGCTTGAATAGCATTTTTTGAAATATCAATAGAATGAACATTAATATTCCGTTCGTTTTGCAAATACAAACTATGACTACCTGCGCCACAACCTATATCTAAAGTTTTTCCATTGGCTAACTGTAAAGCTTTTTGTTCAATTGTTGGCATTTCGTCAAAGCTTCGGAATAAATACGCCACTTCCATCTCATCTTCTTCCGAAATAGAAGTCGAGGTAATGATATTTTCAGGTAAAGAATTGGTTTGATAATCGAGTATGGCTTTTCCGAAAAGGTCTTTCATAATGTCATTGCGAGGAACGAAACAATCATTCCTCTTTTTATAGTTTATAGTTTCAAGTTGTTTAACTTTGCGTTAGAAATACAATATGATGTTAAAGCCAAATTTAAATGAACTCGGGAAACTTGCCAAAGATAAGCATATTGAAAACAAAAAGTATTTTGATAAGCTGAAAAAGAAATCACCTAAGAATTTAGATTATGTGATGCAAGAATTACATGATGCCGAATTTAAAAAATCAGATTGTTTGACTTGTGCGAATTGCTGTAAAACTACTGGGCCTTTATTTACTTCGGCAGATATTGAACGTATCGCTAAACATCTCAGGCAAAAACCACAACAATTCATTGAACAGTATCTTCGCATTGACGAGGACAATGATTATGTATTGCAATCAGTACCTTGTTCATTTTTGGATAATGACAACACTTGTTTTATATATGATGTTCGTCCCAAAGCATGTCGTGAATTTCCGCATACTGACCGAAAGAAGTTTCAGCAAATTTCTGATTTGACTTTAAAGAACATTCCGATTTGTCCTGCAGTCTACAATATTGTAGAAGAAATGAAAAAGAAAATACCGCTTTAGTAAAGTAAATATTTTTTTCTAATTTCTTTGAATTGCTCCAGACCTGGTTTCCAACTTTTTTTGATTTTTCGTTCAGATAGTCCTGCTTCAATTTGAAGTTGCAAGGTTTTTGTTCCGGCTAACTTGCTAAAAAATGGAATGAAAAATTGACTTGTGTCTTGTGTTGTTTTGTAGGCTTTAATTAGCCATTTCAATTCAATTTGGTGGACAGGTTCAACTGTTGACAAATCCTCTCCATAACACAAAATGCCTTTATGCATAGGTTCTTTGGCACCAATATTAGGTTCAGGAGTAAAACTAAATCCAGTATTGGGTAAAAATGGTGAACCATAAATTTGAAATTGTTTATCCGTGCCGCGGCCACTACTGACATTGGTTCCTTCAAAAAAGCACAAACTTGCATACAAATTTATCGATTGATCATTAGGAAGATTTGGCGAAGGTTTTTCAAGAATAGTATACGAAGCATTGCGGTCATATTGAACACAGGGAATCACTATTAAATTGCATTGCAGCGCTTGTCCTGAATCTTTAGAAGAATGCAACCAGTTTTCGCCATTGATCATTTGAGCATATTCCCCAATTGTCATTCCATACAAAACCGGAACAGGATGCATCCCAACAAAGCTTGTGAATTCTTTTTCTAAAATTGGACCATCAATAATGAATCCATTAGGATTTGGACGGTCCAAAACCAGTAGCGGAATGTTATTTTCGGCACAAGCTTCCATAACATAATGAAGACTCGATAAATAGGTGTAAAATCGGGCACCTACATCTTGAATGTCAAAAACTAAAATATCAATCCCTTCTAATTGTTCGTGTTTCGGTTTTTTATTCGCGCCATAAAGAGAAATAATTGGCAATCCTGTCTTGGTATCTTTACCATCTACGATTAATTCGCCAGCATCAGCAGTACCTCGAAATCCGTGTTCTGGTGCAAATATTTTTTGAATAGTAATGGTGTTAGCTACCAAAAAATCTACCAGATGTGTTTTATTAGTTAAAACCCCAGTTTGATTACTAACGACTCCCACTTTTTTGTCCTTTAATAAAGGTAGGTAGTTTTCAAAATTGTCTGCCCCTGTTTTAAAACCTGAAGGCTGAGATCGGTTGAACATTATCCCATTTTCTTTACTACTTGATTCTGAATTGATTTTTGAAACTGTAAAATTCTTATTTACTGAACAAGAAGCGACTAAAAGAACGAAACAGAAAAATAAAATATGTTTTTTAAATTTTGTAATCATAATGCATCGAATAAATAGATGGTCAATTAGTGTAATTCGTGTTTTAGCTGTATTTTTGGCTCAAGTAAATACCCAATCATTTGAATTTAGAATATTTCATAGCCAAAAGACTAGTTACTGCTAAAGAATATAAAAGTAGTATTTCTGCTCCAATAATAAAAATTGCTATCGCTGCTATTGCTATTGGAATGGTAATGATGATTATTTCGTTAGCCACCGGAATGGGTTTGCAGCAAAAAATCCGCGAAAAAGTATCAGCTTTTAATGGACATATTATCATTTCAAATTATGATAATAACCAATCGGAAGCAACACTAACTCCTATTTCCAAAAATCAAAAATTTTATCCCAAGTTCAATTCTGTAGCTGGTATTAGCCATATTCAAGCTGTGGCTACTAAAGCTGGAATTATTAGAACAGAAAAAGCGTTTGAAGGAATTATTTTCAAAGGAGTAGGAACAGATTACAAATGGGATAATATTCAGGAATATTTGATAGCAGGACATTTGCCTAATTTGTCAAGCCAACTTAACTCAGAAGTTGTGATTTCTCAATTCTTAGCTGATAGATTAGAATTAAAAGTTGGAGACGCTTTCAATACTTTTTTTATCAAAGAAAATCAAAATCAACTTCCCAACATTCGACGACTTAAAATCACAGGAATCTTCAATTCGGGATTTCAAGAATTTGATGCTACTTATATAATAGGAGACATTCGGCACGTGCAACGAATGAATAAATGGACTACAAATCAAATCGGTGCGTTTGAGATTTTCGTACAAGATTTCAATCAGATTCAATCTGTAGGAGAGGAAGTGTATCAGCAAACACCTTCCAATTTGGATGCTAAGACTATAATCGAAAAATACAGTTACATCTTTGACTGGTTGCTTTTATTTGATTTCAATATTATTATTATTTCGGGAGTTATGATTTTAGTTGCGACAATTAATATGGTGGTGGCTTTATTAGTGCTTATTTTAGAACGCACCCAGATGATAGGAATTTTAAAAGCACTTGGTGCAAACAATTGGTCCGTGCGAAAAATATTTTTGTACAATGCCTTTTATCTAATTGTTCGAGGACTCTTGTGGGGTAATTGTATTGGAATAGGAGTACTGCTTATCCAAAAATACTTTGGAATTATTCAACTCAATCCCGAAAATTACTATGTCAACCAAGCTCCAGTTTATTTTAATTTAGGATATATAGCTGCATTAAACCTGCTGACAGTGGGAGTTTGTTTCTTGGTTTTGCTGATTCCGTCCTATATTATCACTAAAATTTCTCCTATCAAAGCCATTCGCTACGAATAAATAATTGCAAACACTGAGCTTGTCGATGTCGGGCGTTCCCTTTTTGCTTCGTGGCCTCTCAAAAAGGTCGGGCTATTCGCTCTATCTTTTTAAAAGTTGACTTCGAGTTCCTCAGCCTCTTTTTAAAAAGGATGCCGCTGCTATCCCTAACGCGGGTTGAACTTCAATAATAATTTCAAAGTTCAAAATTGAAAATTCGTTATTCAACATTCATTCTCCTTCATGTTTCTTTATTGCTTAATGGTTCAAAAACTTATATTTCCTTATATTCCCTTATATTTCTTATACGGTTAAATGCAATTTCAATTACAACAAAACTTCAATGACTTATAGGGTTAAAAAATCTGCGAATCTGCGGTAAATTTCAATAAATACTCTTTACAACTATTGAATTCAAAAAAACTTTCACTTATAGAAAACGGGTTATCAGCGAGTTAAGAAAAAGAACAAAAATAAAGTGTAGAAAAGCTTGTGAGAGCGGATTTAGGTTGTACTTTTGCACCCGCAATAAAGCAGACGTTCTTACTTAAGTATTGAAAAGCAAACCAAATAAGATAAAAGAAATTTTACTTTAAAAAATTTGCTAGAGATAAAAAAGTAATTATCTTTGCCCCCCGATTAATTCGGGGCCGAAAAGGGGACAAGTTCTTGAATATATTGAGTGAGTAAAACCAAAGTAATTTTTCTTAAAAAAACTTTTAATAATACTTGCGAGATAAAAAAGAAGTTGTACTTTTGCACCCGCTTTGAGAGATAAGCGACAAATAAAAAAGACACGTTCCTAGACATATTGAATTGACAGCCGTTTTGAGAGAGATCTCAAAACAAATTAAAGAGTAATAGAATCGTAAGATTCGAAAAAGACCATTAGATCATTGTCATAATACATAGAAGTAAATTTATTTGCTTCGCATAATATACGATGAAGAGTTTGATCCTGGCTCAGGATGAACGCTAGCGGCAGGCTTAACACATGCAAGTCGAGGGGTAGAAGCAGCTTGCTGCTTTGAGACCGGCGCACGGGTGCGTAACGCGTATGCAATCTACCTTTTACAGAGGGATAGCCCAGAGAAATTTGGATTAATACCTCATAGTATGTGAGAATCGCATGGTTTTCACATTAAAGTTCCAACGGTAAAAGATGAGCATGCGTCCCATTAGCTAGATGGTAAGGTAACGGCTTACCATGGCGACGATGGGTAGGGGTCCTGAGAGGGAGATCCCCCACACTGGTACTGAGACACGGACCAGACTCCTACGGGAGGCAGCAGTGAGGAATATTGGACAATGGGCGCAAGCCTGATCCAGCCATGCCGCGTGCAGGATGACGGTCCTATGGATTGTAAACTGCTTTTGTACAGGAAGAAACACTCCCTCGTGAGGGAGCTTGACGGTACTGTAAGAATAAGGATCGGCTAACTCCGTGCCAGCAGCCGCGGTAATACGGAGGATCCAAGCGTTATCCGGAATCATTGGGTTTAAAGGGTCCGTAGGCGGTTTAATAAGTCAGTGGTGAAAGCCCATCGCTCAACGGTGGAACGGCCATTGATACTGTTAAACTTGAATTATTAGGAAGTAACTAGAATATGTAGTGTAGCGGTGAAATGCTTAGAGATTACATGGAATACCAATTGCGAAGGCAGGTTACTACTAATGGATTGACGCTGATGGACGAAAGCGTGGGTAGCGAACAGGATTAGATACCCTGGTAGTCCACGCCGTAAACGATGGATACTAGCTGTTGGGAGCAATCTCAGTGGCTAAGCGAAAGTGATAAGTATCCCACCTGGGGAGTACGTTCGCAAGAATGAAACTCAAAGGAATTGACGGGGGCCCGCACAAGCGGTGGAGCATGTGGTTTAATTCGATGATACGCGAGGAACCTTACCAAGGCTTAAATGTAGTTTGACCGTTTTGGAAACAGAACTTTCGCAAGACAAATTACAAGGTGCTGCATGGTTGTCGTCAGCTCGTGCCGTGAGGTGTCAGGTTAAGTCCTATAACGAGCGCAACCCCTGTTGTTAGTTGCCAGCGAGTCATGTCGGGAACTCTAACAAGACTGCCAGTGTAAACTGTGAGGAAGGTGGGGATGACGTCAAATCATCACGGCCCTTACGCCTTGGGCTACACACGTGCTACAATGGCCGGTACAGAGAGCAGCCACTGGGCGACCAGGAGCGAATCTACAAAACCGGTCACAGTTCGGATCGGAGTCTGCAACTCGACTCCGTGAAGCTGGAATCGCTAGTAATCGGATATCAGCCATGATCCGGTGAATACGTTCCCGGGCCTTGTACACACCGCCCGTCAAGCCATGGAAGCTGGGGGTGCCTGAAGTCGGTGACCGCAAGGAGCTGCCTAGGGTAAAACTGGTAACTAGGGCTAAGTCGTAACAAGGTAGCCGTACCGGAAGGTGCGGCTGGAACACCTCCTTTCTAGAGCTTGAATGTTAGTTACTTTGGTAACACTTTCAAGAAAGAAGACGATAGATCGACATGGGATTGAATTTCATGATAATATTACTCTTGCTGTTAGTTCAAATAATACAAATAAGTAAAAAACAGAGTCTCGTAGCTCAGCTGGTTAGAGTACTACACTGATAATGTAGGGGTCCCCAGTTCGAGTCTGGGCGGGACTACTATTTTTTAACTTATGGAAATTTTAGAAGTTGAGTCATCCGATGGATGTTGTCTTTATCATTATACTGTCAACAGACGACTGATAACTGACAACTAAAACACGGGGGATTAGCTCAGCTGGCTAGAGCGCCTGCCTTGCACGCAGGAGGTCAACGGTTCGACTCCGTTATTCTCCACAAAAACAGTGGACAGTCCACAGGACTTAGTGATCAGTAGTAACTGAATACTAAAATCTGAATACTGCACACTAGTTTAACGTTCATTGACATATTGAGATAAGAAAATAATAAAGTAGAAAACATTTTTACTTGTTTATCATTAGACAAGTAAAAGAAACGGCTTATTTTAAGTAATAAGTTGGTACAATAAGCAAAATAAGGGCGTATGGGGGATGCCTAGGCTCTCAGAGGCGATGAAAGGCGTGATAAGCTGCGAAAAGTTACGGGGATTGGCACACACGATACGATCCGTAAATACCTGAATGGGGCAACCCACTATGTTGAAGACATAGTACACCGATAGGTGGGCAAACCCGCTGAACTGAAACATCTAAGTAGGCGGAGGAGAAGAAAACAAAAGTGATTCCGTAAGTAGTGGCGAGCGAACGCGGATTAGCCCAAACCAATGTTGTTACGGCAATGTTGGGGTTGTAGGACCACGAGATTTCTTGCACAAAGAACTAGAATCTACTGGAAAGTAGGACCAAAGAGGGTGATAGTCCCGTATAGGTAATGAGTGTAAAGGATAGTGGTATCCTGAGTAGGGCGGGGCACGTGAAACCCTGTCTGAATTTGGCGGGACCATCCGCTAAGGCTAAATACTCCTGAGAGACCGATAGTGAACCAGTACCGTGAGGGAAAGGTGAAAAGAACCGTGAATAACGGAGTGAAATAGATCCTGAAACCATACGCTTACAAGCGGTCGGAGCCCTTTAGTGGGGTGACGGCGTGCCTTTTGCATAATGAGCCTACGAGTTAACGTTGCTGGCAAGGATAAGTGGTTAAGTCACGGATCCGTAGCGAAAGCGAGTCTGAATAGGGCGCTTTAGTCAGTAGTGTTAGACGCGAAACCGTGTGATCTACCCATGGGCAGGATGAAGCTGTGGTAACACATAGTGGAGGTCCGAACCGGTTGACGTTGAAAAGTCTTCGGATGACCTGTGGGTAGGGGTGAAAGGCCAATCAAACTCGGAAATAGCTCGTACTCCCCGAAATGCATTTAGGTGCAGCGCTGGATTTAAGTTATATAGAGGTAGAGCTACTGATTGGATGCGGGGGCTTCACCGCCTACCAATTCCTGACAAACTCCGAATGCTATATAATGTTTACCAGCAGTGAGGGCTTGGGTGCTAAGGTCCAAGTCCGAGAGGGAAAGAACCCAGACCATCAGCTAAGGTCCCCAAATCTATACTAAGTTGAAAGAACGAGGTTTGTCTGCCCAGACAGCTAGGATGTTGGCTTGGAAGCAGCCATTCATTTAAAGAGTGCGTAACAGCTCACTAGTCGAGCGGACGAGCATGGATAATAATCGGGCATAAGTATAGTACCGAAGCTATGGATTTGTATTATATACAAGTGGTAGGGGAGCATTCTAACAGGGTTGAAGGTGTATCGTAAGGTATGCTGGACTGGTTAGAAAAGAAAATGTAGGCATAAGTAACGATAATGCGGGCGAGAAACCCGCACACCGAAAGACTAAGGTTTCCACAGCTATGCTAATCAGCTGTGGGTTAGTCGGGACCTAAGGCGAACCCGAAAGGGACAGTCGATGGACAACGGGTTAATATTCCCGTACTACTTATTACTGTGATGGGGTGACGGAGTGATGAAAGCGCCGCGAACTGACGGAATAGTTCGTTGAAGTACCTACCTATAAGATCTGCAGGCAAATCCACAGATCTTGGGGAAATACGATAGTACTCGGAGACTTCGGTCAAAGAGATAGTGCGCCTAAGGGCTTCCAAGAAAAACCTCTAAACTTCAGGTAATAAGTACCCGTACCGCAAACCGACACAGGTAGTCGAGGAGAGAATCCTAAGGTGCTCGAGAGATTCATGGCTAAGGAATTAGGCAAAATAGACCTGTAACTTCGGGAGAAAGGTCGCCAGCGCAAGCTGGCCGCAGTGAAGAGGTCCAGGCGACTGTTTATCAAAAACACAGGGCTCTGCAAAATCGTAAGATGAAGTATAGGGCCTGACACCTGCCCGGTGCTGGAAGGTTAAGAGGAGATGTTATCTTCGGAGAAGCATTGAATTGAAGCCCCAGTAAACGGCGGCCGTAACTATAACGGTCCTAAGGTAGCGAAATTCCTTGTCGGGTAAGTTCCGACCTGCACGAATGGTGTAACGATCTGGACACTGTCTCAGCCATGAGCTCGGTGAAATTGTAGTAACGGTGAAGATGCCGTTTACCCGCAGTGGGACGAAAAGACCCTGTGCACCTTTACTATAGCTTAGTATTGACCTTGGATAAATGATGTGTAGGATAGGTTGGAGACTATGAAGTGGCGTCGCCAGGCGTTGTGGAGTCATTGTTGAAATACAACCCTTTGTTTATCTGAGGCCTAACCCCGCTTAAGCGGGGGACATTGCTTGGTGGGTAGTTTGACTGGGGTGGTCGCCTCCAAAAGAGTAACGGAGGCTTCTAAAGGTTCCCTCAGTACGCTTGGTAACCGTGCGTAGAGTGCAATGGCATAAGGGAGCTTGACTGAGAGACATACAGGTCGATCAGGTACGAAAGTAGAGCATAGTGATCCGGTGGTTCCGCATGGAAGGGCCATCGCTCAAAGGATAAAAGGTACGCCGGGGATAACAGGCTGATCTCCCCCAAGAGCTCATATCGACGGGGGGGTTTGGCACCTCGATGTCGGCTCGTCACATCCTGGGGCTGGAGAAGGTCCCAAGGGTTGGGCTGTTCGCCCATTAAAGTGGCACGCGAGCTGGGTTCAGAACGTCGTGAGACAGTTCGGTCTCTATCTACTGTGGGCGCAAGAAATTTGAGTGGATCTGATTCTAGTACGAGAGGACCGAATTGGACAAACCTCTAGTGTATCTGTTGTCCCGCCAGGGGCACCGCAGAGTAGCTACGTTTGGAAGGGATAAGCGCTGAAAGCATATAAGCGCGAAACCCACCACAAGATGAGATTTCTTTTAAGGGTCGTGGGAGATGACCACGTTGATAGGCTATAGATGTAAAGGCAGTAATGTCATAGTCGAGTAGTACTAATAACCCGTAAGCTTATGTACGTTTTCCCTCCTCCCTTCGAGTCACCTCAGGGGAAGGAGGGGAGAAATTTTCTAATTACTTTTCTTTATCTCAGTATGTTAAGATATTTGCAGCGAAGCTGCAGTTGATAGTTGATGGTTGGTAGTTGATGGAAACACCAACAACCAAAAACCAACAACCGCCAACAATAATCTTAAGGTGGTTATTGCGGCGGGGCTCACCTCTTCCCATCCCGAACAGAGTAGTTAAGCCCGCCTGCGCAGATGGTACTGCAGTTATGTGGGAGAGTATGTCGTCGCCTTTCTTTTGAAAACCCTGTTTCTAACGAAACGGGGTTTTTTGTTTTATACCTGAAGCCCACCGGGCTTCCTCCTCTTAATCTCAAATGTCGCCTTTAGCTTCGCTCAGTCGGGCATAGCCCTTAAATCTTTTAAAAACCCTGTTTCTAACGAAACGGGGTTTTTTGTTTTATATATTTTTAGAAAAAATAAGATAAAATTTAGCCCGTACAGAGTAGTTAAGCCCGCCTGCGTCCCGACGCTTCGGGTTCCGAAACTTCGGAAGCAGTTATGAGGGAGTCCCGATAGTTATCGGGAGTCGTCGCCTCTGCCTGTCGGCAGACAGGTTTACTTCGCCAATTCGGCTAAAGCCTCGGGTCTTTTAAAAACCCTGTTTCGTTGGAAACGGGGTTTTTTGTTTTATAATGATTGTGTTTTGTAAAGGAGTACAAACTTTTTTAGTAGCCCCGATAGGAGCTAGCTACCTTGTAGCGCGGATAGCGGGACAAGTGGTGTTCAGGAAGTAAAAATAGGTGCTACTAAAAAACAGCAAAAATAGAATATCAAATTGATGAAGTGAAAAGTCGTAAGTAAAAGAGATTCCGAAACGAGTTCGGAATGACAAATTAAGAAACCACCTAATTTTTTAACCGTGAACGGTTTCTTGTTTGCCGTAATTAGCTATGATAGAGGATTCAAATTCGATCCATTCTTTCCAACGTATATCGACGTTGATATTTTCTTGGTATTGTTTTGCAAAACCTAAGAAGGTGGTATAATGTCCTGCTTCAGAAATCATGAGGTCTCTATAGAATTTTGCTAATTCAGGGTCTTGAATATTTTCGGAAAGGACTTTGAAACGTTCGCAACTTCGAGCTTCAATCATGGCAGCAAATAGCAATCTTTCTACCAAAGCATCGTTTCTACTTCCGTCTTTTTTAGCAAATTTGACTAGATCGTTGACGTAATTGTCTTTTCTTTCTCTACCCAATACTAATCCTTTTTCTTTAATGATATTATGTACCATTTGAAAATGTTCCATTTCTTCTAAGGCAATTCGGGTCATTTCGGTAACTAATTCTTCTTTTTCTGAATTATTTACGATTATATAGATGGCATTAGAAGCCGCTTTTTGTTCACACCAAGCATGGTCGGTTAAGATTTCTTCAATATTTGATTCTACTATATTGACCCATCTTGGATCGGTAGCTAATTTTAGGCCTAACATGAATTATTGATTTAGATATGTAAAATTACTCTTTTTATGTTCAATTTTTATTAAATATGGATGGATTTCCCGTTTAATTAGTATTATTTTGTATTTCACTTTTAAATTAACATGATTACAAATAAACGACTCTTAATTATTGGTTTTGTTTGGCCTGAGCCTAATTCTTCTGCTGCGGGTGGAAGAATGATGCAGTTGATTTCCTTATTCAAGAAACAGGGCTTTTCCATTACTTTTGTGAGTCCAGCTAAGTATAGTGATTTTATGGTTTCACTTGCTGATTTTAACGTTGATAAGGTGGCGATTGCATTGAATGATTCAAGTTTTGATTTGTTTTTGAAAGAGTTGCAGCCTGATATAGTTTTGTTTGATCGTTTTATGATTGAAGAACAATTTGGTTGGCGCGTTGCCGAGATTTGTCCTGATGCTATTCGGGTTTTGGATACCGAAGATTTACATTGTTTGCGTTTGGCTCGCCAGAATGCTTTTAAAGCTAAACGAACTTTTGAAGTGTCAGATATAGTAATGGAAGAAGTTTCCAAAAGAGAAATTGCCAGCATTTTGCGTTCGGATGTATCTTTGATGGTATCTGAATATGAAATGGAAGTTTTGCAAACCGTTTTTAAAATTAACCCATCGCTTTTGTATTATTTACCTTTATTGGTTGAATCGGTTGATTTGAATCCTTTACCCTTTGGCGAAAGACAACACTTTGTATTTATTGGAAATTTTCTTCATGAACCGAACTGGAATTCCGTTCAATATTTGAATGAAACGATTTGGCCACTAATTAGAAAACAGCTTCCCACTGCAGTGTTGGATATTTATGGTGCGTATCCTACTCAGAAGGTTTTCCAATTGCATAATGATAAGCAAGGTTTTCTAATTAAAGGGAGAGCAGAAAGTGCTAAAGAAGTTATTTCAAATGCCCGAGTAGTATTGGCACCACTTCGCTTTGGAGCTGGAATTAAAGGTAAATTATTGGATGCAATGGAATATGGAACGCCTTCGGTTACAACTTCTATTGGTGCGGAATCGATGCGTGCTGATTTAGATTGGAATGGAAGTATTGAAGATGATCCGCAACAATTTGCTAATGCAACAGTACAATTGTATCAAGATGAAATTAGTTGGAAACAAAGTCAGCAAAATGGTTTTGAAATACTTAAGAAAAGGTATTTGAGAGAGTTGTTTGAAGATGAGTTTGCCGATAAATTGTCTTTTTTGAAATCGAATTTGGATAAGCACAGGAAAAATAATTTCTTAGGTCAAATGTTGTATCATCACAGCATGCAGAGTACAAAATACATGTCACGTTGGATTGAAGAAAAAAATAAAAAAGTAGTCTAATTTTTTATGTTAGTTTGGCTAGCAATTAATTCGGCTACCAATCGTCCAGATTTCATTGCTGCATTAATTGAACCATTCATTAAGTGATCACCACAAATAAATAAATTTTCATTGATTTGTAGTTCAGAATTAGAAATTTCATTGCTAACTGTATCTTGGTTGGGCAAGGCGTAATTAATTCGGTAGGTTTTTAAAAGCTTCCAATCATCCACTTGTTTTTCATACCATTGCTTCAGTTCAGCTTTCATATTTTCTGCTAAACTTGCATCGTCAATTTCAGGAATTCCATTGTAAGAAACAGACAGAAGTACTTTGCCTTTAGGCGCGTATTCATTTGAAACATTAGACATCACTGTTAGGTTGTTTGCCCATTTTTTATTTGAAGCAGCATTTAAGACTACAATTGCTTTTGAATTGGGTGCAATTTTAGCTTCAAAATACACATTAGTAACTTGATGGAATTGTTGTTTTTGTTTTTTGATATAGTTTGCGGCTATACTAATTGCCTCAGTAGCAATTATAATTTTATCTGTTTGGAAAACAGCACCATTTTCACAGTGTATCGTGTTGTCCACAATTGACGTCACTTTGTGATGGCAATATATCGAGTTTTCGGGTAACATTGCTGCAAGTTGTTTTGGTATTTCTTCCATACCAAGTTCAGGAATCGCTGCATCGCCAGTAGAAAATAATTTCATAACAAAGTCATACATATTACTAGATGTCTTTAACTCATTTTCTAAAAAAATTCCAGAGAAGAAGGGTTTGTAAAAACGATCAATCATTTTTTGACTGAAGCCATATTTTTTTAGCTGGGAATTAGTATCTGTTTCAGCTTGCTTAAATATATCCGAATTGGAAATTCGTATTAATTTATTCTTTAGTAGAAATGTATTGAATTTATCTTTTAGCGATCCAACTGGCGCAAATAAAGTTGAGAATAATGCACTTGGTCTTCTAAATGGGTCGGCAATATCGAATTGACCTCCGTCATAAAGTATCGTTGCTCCTGGTAAAAACCGCTTCAAATTCAATTTGTTATAATCTAAAAGTGCTTTTGTTTCAGGATAATCGGTTAATAAAACTTGAAACCCTCTATCGAGTTTAAAACCCTCAATACAATCCGTTTTAATTCTTCCGCCCACACGGTCTGTTGCTTCTAGAATTTGAACTTTATAATTTTTTTGATGTAAATAAACGGCTGCTGTTAAGCCTGAAATCCCCCCGCCAATAATCGTAATAGTTGGTTTCATTTTTTTAAATTTGACTTTAAAATTACTAAATCTATTGTTTTAAAAACAAAAAAAATCCCGTTTTGAGAAATCAAAACGGGATAAAGTATTTTAACTCATAATTATGCCAGCATAGTAACTGGATTTTCAATGAATTGTTTTAATGTTTGTAAAAACTGAGCGCCTGTAGCTCCGTCAATAGTACGGTGGTCGCAAGCTAACGATAACATCATTGTATTCCCTACAACAATCTGTCCGTTTTTAACTACTGGTTTTTCTACAATAGCTCCTACAGAAAGAATAGCCGAGTTAGGTTGGTTGATAATTGAATTAAATTCGGTAATACCAAACATACCTAGGTTAGATACTGTAAATGTACTTCCTTCCATTTCGTTAGGAAGTAATTTTTTGTTTTTAGCTCTTCCAGCTAAATCTCTTACACTTGTTCCAATTTGAGATAAACTCATAGCATCTGTAAATCGCAATACAGGAACTACTAATCCGTCTTCAACAGCTACTGCTACACCAATATTTACGTGATGATTGATGACAATAGCGTCTTCTCTCCATTGCGAATTAATAATTGGGTGTTTTTTCAATGCAGTTGCACACGCTTTAATAACCATATCATTAAATGAAACTTTGGTATCAGGAACACTATTAATAGCAGCTCTTGATTTCATAGCTTCATCCATTGATACTTCAATAGATAAATTGTAGTGTGGTGCTGTAAATAAGGATTCAGCCAAACGTTTCGCAATGATTTTACGCATTTGCGAATTTTTAATTTCTTCTGTGAAAACTTCTCCGGCAGGAACGTATACTTTTGGTGCTTCTGTTTTAGCAGTTTCTTGCGGATGAGCGTTGTTAACTGTTGAATTATTTGCAGAAGGTGTGAAGTTTTCAACATCACTTTTTACAATACGTCCGTTTTCACCTGAGCCTTTCACTTGTGATAGTTGTATTCCTTTCTCATTTGCAATTTTCTTTGCTAATGGTGAAGCCAAAATACGGTGTCCGTCTGTTACTGCATCTTGCGTAATTGGCGCTGCTTTTTCAGCTGGTACAACAGTAGTCTCTACCGCGGCAGGAGTTGTAGCTCCTCCAACTTTAAAATTATCAGCCACTCCGCTAATATCTGTCCCAGCTGGGCCGATGATAGCTAAAAGACTATCTACAGCTGCAGTATTTCCTTCTTGTATTCCAATATATAATAGAGTTCCAGCATTAAATGACTCGAATTCCATAGTAGCCTTGTCTGTTTCAATTTCGGCAAGAATATCTCCTTCACTTACTTTATCACCCACTTTCTTCAACCAAGTAGCAACTGTTCCTTCCGTCATCGTATCGCTTAAACGCGGCATCGTTACTACAATTACCCCTTCAGGTAGTTTTGCTGTTGTAGCTTCTGCTTTTGTTTCCACTACTGGAGTTGTCGGCGTAGCGCCGCTAGCTAATAAAGCAGTAATATCTTCTCCTTCATTACCAATGATTGCTAATAAAGAATCTACTGGTGCAGTTTCTCCTGCTTGAATACCAATATGTAAAAGCGTTCCGGAATTAAATGATTCAAATTCCATTGTAGCTTTATCAGTTTCGATTTCGGCTAAAATATCCCCTTCATTAATTTTGTCGCCTACTTTTTTAAGCCAAGTAGCCACAGTTCCTTCTGTCATAGTATCGCTCAAACGCGGCATTGTTACTAATGTAGCCATAATTGATTATAATTTGTGAGGTAAAAATGGATAATTTTCTTGTTCGTACACAACATCGTACAGTTGTTGAATTTCCGGATAAGGAGATTCTTCTGCAAATTTTGCGCATTCTTCTACTAAATCTTTCACTCTCTGATCTATAGTTTCAATTTCTTTGTCAGAAGCATATTTTTCAGCTTTAATAACGTCAAGAATTTGAGTAATAGGGTCTATTTTTTTATATTCTTCTACTTCATCTTTAGAACGATATAATTGTGCATCAGACATTGAATGACCTCTATAGCGGTACGTTTTCATTTCTAAGAACGTTGGACCATCTCCACGACGCGCTCTTTCAATAGCTTCAGTCATTGCTTCGGCTACTTTTACTGGATTCATTCCGTCAACAGGTCCGCAAGGCATTTCATATCCTAAACCTAGTTTCCAAATATCGGTATGATTAGCTGTTCTTTCAACAGATGTTCCCATAGCATAACCGTTATTTTCAACGATGAACACTACAGGCAATTTCCATAACATAGCCATGTTGAAAGCTTCATGAAGAGATCCTTGACGAGCCGCTCCATCTCCGAAGTAAGTTAATGTTACTCCTCCTGTTTCAAAATATTTATCTGCAAAAGCTAATCCTGCTCCTACAGGGATTTGACCACCAACAATTCCGTGACCACCATAAAATCGATGCTCTTTTGAGAAAATGTGCATCGAACCGCCCATACCTTTGGATGTTCCTGTTACTTTCCCTAAAAGTTCAGCCATAACGGCTTTAGGATCAACCCCCATTCCAATAGGTTGTACGTGGTTTCGATAGGCTGTAATCATCTTGTCTTTGGATAAATCCATTGCATGAAGTGCTCCGGCTAAAACAGCTTCTTGTCCATTGTACAAGTGAAGAAAACCTCTAACTTTTTGTTGAATGTAAAGTGCTGCAAGTTTGTCCTCAAACTTTCTCCAAAGCAGCATGTCTTCGTACCACTTTAAATAAACTTCTTTTGTAACTTCTTTCATTTTAATAATGTTGTGTTAACAATTCTATCTATTAACGCAAAATAGTTTCCTCACACAAATTTGCGAAATGCAAAAATAAGACATTCCAACTTAGCACTAAAATTAATAGGCTACTTTTTAAATAATTTACAAGAAGTTTTTGTCAAAAAGCAGGGGAAGTAAATTTTTTAATGAATCTGATTTATAAATAGAACCAATTTCTCCCATAAAATATATTTCAATAGGTGTGTTTTGTTTTATTTCATATTCAGCAATTGATTGGCGACATGATCCACATGGTGGTATAGGTGCGCTTGTAGTTGAATTTCCTGATGCTGCAGAAATGGCAATTTTTATAATTTTAGCTTCAGGATAAAGAGTTCCTGCTTGGTATATTGCTACTCTTTCTGCGCAAAGTCCTGAAGGATAAGCCGCATTTTCTTGATTTGAACCTAAAATAATTTTACCGTTGTCCAATAACAATGCGGTTCCAACTTTGAAATTTGAGTAGGGTGCGTATGCTTTTTTTCGAATAGCTATAGCTTCTTGCATCAAATTTTGAATAATTTCAGGTAATTCTTGAATGGATTCAAAAACATCGAAATCAGTGGTAATTGATATTTTTTTCATTTTTGTTTGTTGAAAAAATTCAAACTAATATAATAATTCATTTAGTAAATGTAGCGAATTAATTGGAACCGTAATTATCACCAAAATTAAACGTTAATGAAAAACGCAGCGTATTTTCTAAAGGGTTTCTGACTTTAGATGCCGAAAACAAATAGGAAACATCAATTTTAGCAGAAGTATATTTGAATCCTGCACCCAATGAAAAATAGCGACGAGCTCCTTTGGTCGGACTTTCGTTAAAATAGCCTAAACGCATAGCGAAAGCATCTTTGTAAACATATTCAGTACCTAAAGCGTATGTGATTTCTTTAATTTCTTCGCTAAATCCATCTGGTGCATCTCCAAAAGATTGAAATAAGCCGGACACCCAACCTATGGTTCTATAATTATTAAAATTTTGATTGTTTTCTTGCCCCGTTATAATGCCGTCATTATTTAAGTCTGCATTTTGAGGGGTTGGTACCAACAATTTATTAAGTTCAAGATTTATCGCAATTTTATTGTCTTCATCCAAAATAAAGTCAAAACCAGAACCTATTTTTAAATTAGCAGGTAAAAAATTAGTATTAAACTCATCATTATCATAGCTGATTTTAGGGCCTAAATTTTGAATATTAAAACCTGCTCTCCATATTCCATTAAAATTGGTATATGCTTTTTCTTCTGACTGATAATATCCTGAGATATCAACAGCAAATGAGTTCGCTGCAGAGGCATCAGTATTCTCATTTGGAATTCTAAGATTTGATCGAATGTATCTTCCAGCTACAGCCATAGAAAAAGTTTTGCTGAGTTGTAATGAATAAGAACCATCAAGAGCAAGTTCATTTGGTGTTACAATCCTTGGTTGATCATTCGCATCGTTTCGAAGTTCAATATTACCCAAACCGAAGAAACGTAAACTTCCAGCCCAAGCACTTCGTTCGGTTATTTTATTGTAATATGTTATTTGTCCTAATGAAATATCATTAACCAAATCTGTTAAATAAGGCGTATAGCTAACTGAGAATCCTTTTTGTTCGTTAGCAAAAGCAAATTTTGCGGGATTCCATTGTTGGGAAAATGCATCTGGAGAAGTTGCAACACCAATGTCTGCCATTCCAGCGGCTCTTGCGTCGGCTGCAACCATTAAAAAAGGCACGGCAGTTGTAATGACTCTTTGCTGGCCTTGAAGCAGAATGCTTGAAAGAAATAAAATAGTGTAAAGAATATTTTTATGCATTTTTATCATTGTTTGTTATGCAAAAGTAAAGATTAATCGATTGTTTCTTATACAAGGTATTAATTTATTCAACTTAAATAACATCAAAAAGTTAGTTTTTCAATTTGAAATCAAAATTACTACTTACTATTTGAGATAAATAGTTAAAACAATCTTTTTTTGACTTTATTGTGCTAAAATATTTTTTAGTCTTAGTTTATCTTATTTAGTTGGATTTATGGGCAAAAATGCAATTGAAAGTTAAATATTAATAATAAAAATTATAAATTTGCGTTTTATTTTTGTCAGTAAGTACTTAAAACCTATTTTTGAACTTTAATCAACATTAAAAACGTTGCAATTATTTGTTTTGAGAGATCAAAGACAAAGTTATTTTATAAAATAAATATGAAAGTGAACAAAAGCAATTTTTTACAACTAGTACTTTCTTTGATGATTATCATTAGTGTTTCTAGTTGTAGTAAAAAATCTTCAAGCTCAAGAAAAGGTTCTTCACAGGCCACGGGTTGGAATGTAAATAATAAGAAAGGTGGTTTTAAGCAGGCTGGCGAACAAGAAGCTGGGCCAGGCTTAGTTTTTGTTGAGGGAGGTACCTTTACCATGGGAAAAGTTCAAGATGACGTCATGCATGATTGGAATAATTCTCCTAATCAACAACACGTCCAATCTTTTTATATGGATGAAACAGAGGTTACTAACTTCATGTATCTAGAGTATTTACAATGGTTAAAAAATGTTTTTCCTCCAACAGAAGAAAATTATAGAGCAATATATGAGGGCGCTTTACCAGATACTTTGGTTTGGAGAAATAGATTAGGCTATAGTGAAAACATGTCTAATAATTATTTGAGACATCCTGCCTATTCAAATTACCCTGTAGTTGGAGTTAATTGGATTCAAGCGAACGAATTTAGTAAATGGAGAACTGATCGAGTTAATGAGGCATTATTAGAGCGAAATGGATATTTAAAAAAAGATGCTAAGACCTTAGATGTTACAGCTGAAAACTCATTTAACACAGAAACCTATCTTAATGCCCCAACTGCAACTTATGGAGGAGATGATAAAATCGTTCTTAAAGGTAGAAAAGGTTCAGCAGCGAAAGGTTCTAAAACTACAAAAGATGGAAAAGTAATTGAGCCAAAAAACATTTATGTTCAACGTTCATCAGGCTTGCTTTTGCCAGAATATAGACTACCAACTGAATCGGAGTGGGAGTATGCCGCTGCCGCTGATGTTGGTCAAAGAGAATACAATATTTATAAAGGACAAAAAAAATACCCATGGTCGGGACAGTACACGCGTTCAAATAAACGTACAACTAGAGGAGATCAATTAGCCAACTTTAAACAAGGTAATGGTGATTACGGAGGTTTAGCAGGTTGGTCTGACGACGGTGCGGATATTACTAATGAAGTTAAAAAATACCCTGCAAATGATTTTGGATTGTATGATATGGCTGGAAATGTAGCAGAATGGGTTGCTGATGTATACAGACCGATAGTTGATAATGAATTTAATGATTTTAATTACTTTAGAGGAAATCAATATACCAAAAACAAAATAGGTAAAGATGGGAAGGCTGAAATTGTTACTAAATCAACAATGAAATATGATACTTTAAGTAATGGTAAATTAATTGCAAGATCTTTTCCTGGTCAACTAGTTCAAGTTCCTGTAGACGAAAATGAAACTTATCTTAGACAAAATTTTGATAGAAGTAATAATTTAAACTACAGAGATGGTGATCAACAGTCTTCTAAAGATTTTAAATTTGGATCATCGGAATCAAATAAAGATATTAAAAACATGTACAATTCTCCTAAACACAATGTTACCATTGATAGTTTAGGCAAAATGGTTAGAAAATTTGACAAGTCAAATAAAAGAACCACATTAGTAAATGACAATGTTAGAGTTTATAAGGGAGGGTCTTGGAAAGACAGAGCCTATTGGTTAGACCCAGCACAAAGGCGTTATTTTCCTCAGGATATGGCTACAGATTATATTGGATTTAGATGTGCTATGTCAAGAGTTGGTTCAAAATCACAAAATAAAAAAAGACCTAGAAATTAGTTTTTATTTCATTCTAACAAAAAGCCCTTTTTAGGGCTTTTTGTTTATAAAATTTTCAGCATTATGGATATTGCAAAAATTCATGAATTATTTTTAAAATGTACATCAGTTTCAATTGATACTCGAAAAATTCAGCAGAATTCTTTCTTTGTGGCAATTAAAGGAGATAATTTTGACGCAAATACTTTTGCCAAAGAAGCGCTAGAAAAAGGAGCGTCTTATGTCGTAATTGATAACCCCGATTATTGTATTGATCAAAGAACTATTTTGGTTAACGACAGTCTAAAAACACTTCAGGAATTAGCACAGTATCATAGGAATTTTTTAAAACTTCCAATAATTGCTTTGACAGGTAGTAATGGTAAAACAACTACAAAAGAGTTAATTCACGTCGTTCTTTCTTCAAAATATAGGACCAAAGCAACTGTTGGTAATTTAAATAATCACATTGGGGTTCCGCTAACTTTACTCTCATTCAGTACAGACACTGAAATTGGAATTGTAGAAATGGGGGCTAATCATAAGAAAGAAATTGAATTTCTTTGTGAATTGGCTCAGCCTGATTATGGCTATGTCACTAATTTTGGCAAAGCTCATCTAGAAGGTTTTGGCGGTGTTGAAGGTGTTATTGAAGGTAAAAGTGAAATGTATCACTTTTTATCAGATAAAAATAAGTTAGCGTTTGTGAATTTAGAAGATCCGATTCAAGTTGAGAAAACAAATTCTTTACAGCATTATAGTTTTGGAATCAATAAATCGGAAGCTAATGTTTCTATTTCAGAAGTTACTGCGAATCCATTTGTAACTGTTGGATTTGAAAATTTAAAAATCGTATCGCATTTAATTGGATTGTATAATGCAAATAATATTAATGCAGCGATAGCTATTGGAAGTTATTTTAAAATCGATAAAGAAGCAATTAAAATAGCATTAGAAGGATATATTCCTGAAAATAATCGATCACAATTAGTTACTAAAGAGACGAATCAAATCATATTAGATGCTTACAATGCCAATCCAAGTAGTATGGCAGTCGCAATAGATAATTTTAAACAATTGGATAAGTCAAACAAAATCGCAATTTTAGGAGATATGTTTGAATTAGGTGTCGAAAGCCTTCAGGAACACAAACAACTTGTAAATTCTTTATCAAATCAAAAAGATATTATTTGTCATTTTGTTGGACCTGATTTTTTTGCTAATTCTATAACTGGAGAAAATTTATTTTTTCATAAAGATTTTACAGATTTAGTGTCTTACATGCAAATTCATCCAATAGACAAATCCACAATTTTAATTAAAGGGTCACGAGGCATGGCATTAGAACGTACTTTAGATTATTTATAATATTTTTTACTTTTCAAATCAACAATTCATTTATGAAATTTAGCATTTTAGTCACTCTTGCTTGTTTAGTTTCATTAAGTTTATTTGCACAGACTAATCAGTTGAAGGATTTGATTTGGGCTGATGAGTTTAATGTGAATGGAGCTCCAGATGCAACAAAATGGGCGTATGACATTGGAACAGGTGATTGGGGTTGGGGTAATAATGAATCACAGTTTTATACCAATAGAGCCGAAAATGTAAAAGTTGAAGGCGGAGTTTTAAAAATCACCTCAAGAAAGGATACTTTCAACGGAAGTAATTATACTTCAGCAAGAATTAAAACTCAAGGCAAATTTTCGTTCAAATACGGAAGAGTCGAAATTAAAGCAAAACTTCCATCAGGAGCTGGAACTTGGCCAGCTTTATGGTTGTTAGGTAATAACATCACTACAGCGGGATGGCCAGCTTGTGGAGAAATTGATATAATGGAACATGTAGGGAATGTGCCTAATAAAATTCATGGAACCTTTCATTATCCAAATTTTTCTTGTGGTAACGCTGTTTCTAGAACTATTGATATTACTAACGCTTCCTCTGAATTTCATATTTACACTTTAGATTGGAGAGCGGATACTATCAAATTCTACGTAGATGGTACTTTATTTCATACATTTAATAATAGTGCTTCTTTACCATTTAATCAGAATTTTTTCTTGATTGTTAATAGTGCAATGGGAGGAAATTTTGGGGGAACAATCGACCCTAATTTTGTATCGTCTACTTTTGAGATTGATTATATAAGAGTTTACAACTAATTTATTTATTTTTCGTAGTGCAAAACTACTTGCGATTAGGTAATTAAACAGGTTAGAGTTGTCATTAGGTTTTTTTGCTGTATAATAACTTTATAGGATTGCGTAAATTAATTCATTGATTAAAATAATAAATATGTTTCTATTTTCAATATTCAGTTGGATTGTAATGTTCTTTAATGGGTCACTATATACTGATGCTTTTTCGTTTTCGAATAGCTCATTTCAATATCCTGTGATTGAAAATAAAGTTGATTTTTGGGTTACAAATGGAAATAGAAGTATTTATTTACAAAAGCAAAATGGTATTTTGACCTTTCAAAGTGGAAAATCAGAAAGCGCTAATATACAAGTTGACGATTCTCATACTTACCAGACTATAGACGGATTTGGTTACACATTAACAGGAGGGAGTGCACAAAGTATCAACAAATTAAATTCTCAAAAGCGAAAAGAATTACTTCAAGAATTATTCGGTAATAATGAGAATTCCATCAAGATAAGTTATTTGCGAATTAGTATTGGTGCATCTGATTTGAATGCTACGCCTTTTACTTATAATGACTTACCTGCTGGACAAACGGACGTTAGTTTATGTCAATTTAGTTTATTGCCCGATAAGGATGATCTAATTCCAATGCTAAAAGAAATTATAGCAATTAATCCTCATATTAAGATTTTAGCCACCCCATGGTCCCCACCAACTTGGATGAAAAATAATAATAGTTTCATTGGCGGAAGTCTAAAGCCTGAGTATTACGGGGTATATGCAGCTTATTTTGTCAAGTATATTCAAAAAATGAAAGATGAGGGTATTTCTATTTCGGCAATTACTCCACAAAATGAACCTTTACATCCCGGAAACAATCCAAGTATGTTTATGTCAGCAGAACAACAAGCTAGTTTTATTAAAGAATATCTAGGTCCGGCTTTTGTTACCGCTAATCTATCTACCAAAATAATTATTTACGATCACAATTGTGATAGACCTGATTATCCTATGTCAATTTTAAAGGATCCTATTGCCAATGCTTTTATTGACGGTTCAGCTTTTCATTTATATGCTGGTGATATAAGTGCTTTAACGACTGTTCATGATGCTTATCCTAATAAAAATTTATATTTCACTGAGCAATACACAGGAACTTCAGGAACTTTTGTAGGTGATTTAAAATGGCATATGAAAAATGTAATTATTGGCTCGATGCGCAATTGGAGTAAAGTGGCTTTGGAATGGAATTTAGCTAATGATGCTAATTTTGGTCCACATACGCTTGGAGGATGTACAACCTGTAAAGGAGCAATTACAATTAATAGTTCAGATAGTTATGAGCGTAATGTGAGTTATTATATTATAGCACATGTTTCAAAATTTGTTCCTCCGGGTTCCGTTCGTATTGCATCTACTCAAAAAGGCAATATAAATTCGATTGCATTTAAAACACCAGCAGGAAAAAAAGTGCTAATTTTGGAAAATGATGGAGATGCCAATGAAAAATGCACAATTGAATTCAATCAAAAATTATTTTCAACTTCCCTTGATGGAGGGTCTGTAGCTACTTTTATTTGGAATTAATTATGCTATCGTCTAAATCAAATACCAAACAATCTTAACGCAATATACACTAACAAAAACATAAATATAATTCAACACAAATGAAAAAAACGACTATTCTTGGATTATTATTAGTATCCTTTCTAGGCTTTTCACAACAGAAAACAATTGACCAAAGAGTAGAGGCTTTGCTTAAGCAAATGACTTTGGAAGAAAAAATAGGTCAGCTGAATCAATATACAGGCAACAATCAGGCTACAGGTCCAATTACGATTAATCCTAATAAAGAAGCTGAAATCAAAGGTGGTTTGATTGGATCGATGCTAAATGTGATTGGAACAAAATATACCCGTCAATATCAAGAATTAGCCATGCAATCGCGATTGAAAATTCCATTGTTGTTTGGTCAAGACGTAATACATGGATACAAAACTACGTTTCCAATTCCTTTAGCCGAAGCGGCAAGTTGGGATATAGAAGCTATTGAGTTGGGTGCGCGAATTGCAGCTGTTGAAGCATCGGCTAGTGGAATTCACTGGACTTTTGCACCTATGGTTGATATTTCTCGTGATCCAAGATGGGGACGTGTAATGGAAGGTGCTGGTGAGGATACCTATTTAGGATCTAAAATTGCTTTTGCTAGAGTGAAAGGATTTCAAGGAAACTTAGGCGATGTGAATTCGGTGATGGCTTGTGTGAAACATTTTGTTGGTTATGGTGCTGCTGTTGGAGGAAGAGATTATAATTCAGTAGATATGAGTGATAGAATGTTGTGGGAAACTTATTTGCCTCCATTCAAAGCCGCTTTGGATGCGGGTGCTGCAACGTTTATGAATTCATTTAACGATTTGAATGGTGTGCCAGCTACGGGGAATAAATTTTTGCAACGCGACATCTTAAAAGGCAAATGGAATTTTCAAGGATTTGTGGTTTCCGACTGGGGTTCAATTGGCGAAATGGTCAATCACGGGAATGTAAAAGACAATAAAGAAGCCGCACAGTTAGCTATTACAGCTGGAAGCGATATGGATATGGAAAGTAATGCGTATCGTTATAATTTGGCGCAATTAGTTCAAGAAGGTAAAGTTGATGTAGCTTTGATTGATGATGCAGTAAAGCGTATTCTTCGTAAAAAATTTGAGTTGGGGTTATTTGAAGATCCTTATAAATATTCCAATCCAAAGCGTGAGGCTAAAGAATTAAATAATCCGTTGCACCGAAAAATCGCACGTGATATGGCAGCAAAAAGTATTGTTTTGTTGAAAAATGAAAAACAGCTTTTGCCTTTGTCTAAAGACGTAAAAAAGATTGCTTTTATTGGGCCATTAGTAAAGGAGCATAAAGAAAATATGGGATTTTGGGCAGTGGAATTACCTGAATTAGATTATACTAAAGAAGTGGTTTCGCAATGGCAAGGTTTACAAAATAAAGTTGGGAAGAACACACAGCTATTGTATGCTAAAGGATGTGAAATTGAAGGAAATAATAGAGACGGTTTTGCAGAAGCTGTTGCTGTTGCCAATCAAGCAGATGTGGTGATTGTAAGTATTGGAGAAAGAGGCAATATGAGTGGTGAAGCCAAAAGCCGAAGCAATATTCATATTCCTGGAGTTCAGGAAGAATTGGTGCAAGCGCTTCAAGCAACTGGGAAACCAGTAGTAGTTTTAATTAACGCTGGGCGCCCACTTGTATTTAATCAAACTGCAGATACTGCTCAAACTATCTTGTACACATGGTGGTTAGGAACTGAGGCAGGTAATGCTATAGCGGATGTGCTTTTCGGAGATTATAATCCGTCGGGTAAATTGCCAATGACTTTTCCAAGAGAGGAAGGACAGTTACCAATTTATTACAATCACTTCAACACTGGAAGACCTGCTCCAAATGAGACAGCTTTCAATTATGTTTCAGCTTATACCGACCTGAAGAATAGTCCAAAGTTTGCTTTTGGACACGGTTTAAGTTATACTACTTTTAATTACTCTGATTTGAAATTGTCAAAAAATAAAATTAAGGATACGGAAACTATAGAAGTTAGTTTTCAGTTAACCAATGGAGGGAAATTTGCAGGGAATGAGGTGGTACAATTGTATTTAAGAGACAAAGTAGGGTCGGTAGTTAGACCAATTATTGAGTTGAAAGATTTTCAAAAAGTTTATTTGAATACAGGGGAAACCAAAACCATTCAGTTTACAATTGACAAAGAAAAATTAGCATTCTACAATGAAAAATTAGAGTGGAATACAGAAGCTGGTGATTTTGATTTGATGATCGGAACCTCATCATCCGATATTCGTTTAAAAGCGGGTTTTGAATTAGTAAAATGATTTTAATAGTCTACTTTTAAAGAGAGTACTATTGTATAGTGTACAAAGGGATGTTAATTTTTAAACATCCCTTTGTGTTTTATGATTATTTATAAATTTTGTCCGTTTGGGTTTATATAGTATATTCGTTGCACCCAAAAACAGACAACAAAACTAAAATTAATTCCATGTTAAAAGAGGTTATAGCTAACAAAGAAAATTACCAACCTGGTTTATCTACGGATTGTGTTATTTTTGGTTTTCATGATAACCAATTGAAAGTCTTGTTAATCAAAACAAAATACTCCGAGGATTGGGCTTTACCTGGAGGGTTTGTTCGCGTCGATGAAAGTATTGACGAAGGAGCGGTAAATGTCTTGCAAAGAAGAACTGGTTTAAAAGGAATTTTTCTACGCCAGTTTGCGACTTTTGGTAAAGTGAATCGAAATCCGATAGCGTTTAGTCAAAAAGTAGTCAATTTTTTTGGTATTCCCAAAGAAGAAGCGCTATGGTATCAAAGACGTTTTGTAACTATAGGGTATTATGCGTTAGTCGATTTTTTACAAGCCGTTCCGCAACCGGAAGGAAATAGTGAAGTAGTGGAATGGATTGATATTAATTCCATTCCTTCTTTGATTTTAGATCACAAAGAAATTTTTGACAAAGCGCTCGAAACTCTTCGAATGGAATTGAATCTAGTTCCTGTGGGCTATAATTTATTACCTGAAAAATTTACGATTCCTCAATTACAAAAATTATACGAAACTATTTTAGGTAGAAAACTAGACCGTCGTAATTTTCTAAGGAAAATAACTTCGATAGGTATTTTAAACAAGTTAGACGAAAAGAAAAGTAATGTTGCACACAAAGCACCTAACTTATATTCTTTTGACAAAGAACGATACGAAACGGTTTTAAATAATGGTTTGCACCAAGGTTGGTAAAATAAATCTTTTAATAAAAAAGGCTTGTCTAATAAGACAAGCCTTTTTTATTTATAATGTTTTCACTTCACCCGATTCTGTATATTGAATCGAAAATTCGTGTGTGGTTAGATTTGCTTTCAATTGTGCCAATTCGTCTCCGTTTCTCCAAATTAAGTTCAATTCGTTTTCAGCAGCTTGACCAAATTCTAAAGTTCCTGAGAAGGCTTTACATGTGTTACGCAAACGCAACATATCCAATTGTTTTAGGACTACTTCTTTTTTTAATCCTTCTTGAATAGCTTCTATACTTAAGGTGGTTCGGTTGATTTCCTTATGACCGTCTTTTCCTGCTTTTTCAACTCCATCATAATCATTCTTCCCCGCAAAAATATCCAAATACCAGATTTGAGGAATTCCAGGCATAAAAAGTTGGATTGCTCTAGCTAAGGCTAATTTTTGTTCGCTTTCACCCAAAGCACTAAAGTAAGTCGCGTTAACTTGGTAGTATGAGATTTTTTTACCATCCGCACCATATAAGTTTTTTACCAATCCGCCGCGTTCGATAATGAGGTTCATCAAGTCTTCGATTTCGTCGTCTTCCAACAATCCTTTCTGGTACACGCCATCCACTTCTTTTCCTTTCAAATCTAGAACAGGAATTCCATCGTGGCAACCCAACATGTTTACTGTTTTTAAACCTTTGGTAATTATATCCTTTGCCCAAGTCACAATTGCTTTGTTTGATCCTTTTTCAATGGCATGAATACACAAACCGGGTAAGAAGAAATCATAAATAGCATAACCTTCCTTGGCTACTTCTTCGTGTAAATGCAAACCGTATTCAGCATGGATTTCCGGTAATAACTCTAAATTATTTCTTTTGGCAATTTCATTGATTCGTGCCAGATAATCCCAAGTTCCAGGCTTGTTGAAGAAATTGCTTTCCCCAATAGCTTTGTGCAAATACGCAAAAGCATCCAAACGCAAAATCTGTCCGCCGTAACTCGCTACTTTTGCCAAAACATCTTCATAAAACTCCCAAACCAAAGGCGAATTAGCGTTTACGTCCATCTGGCCTAAGTATTCTCTTTTGTTGTTTACAATTTTTAGTACTTCCGAATTTAGTTGAACATTTAAACCTAAATCAATAGTTTGAATATCCTGGTTCTCCTCAATAGCACGGTTTATTGTTTCACTAATCACACTAGCTTGATCAGTTGTAATTTCAGTTAGCGATTGTAGATCGGATACCGTTATTTTTTGAAGGGTTACTTTTTGATAAAAAGTGTTCCAATACGGGCGTTCTTGGCCGTCAGGGAAAACAATATTTAAAATGGGCAATCCTGATTTTCGCATGAACAATTTGTCCAAATACTCTTTGTTTGGAATAATGACGCCATCTTCTCCAAGTGTTCCGTTGCCTTTCCAAAATTCATTCCAGTCAATGAAGAAGTCTTTGAATTTGGATTGATCTCCTTTGGCAATTAAATCTTTAAATTGGGGAGAGGCTACTGATAAGTGATTTAAAACAATGTCAAATTTCAGTTGAATATTTAATGCTTTCAAAGCTTCAATATCTTGTTTTGAAACTAATTCTTCATTGATATTATAATTAACAATAGAAAACCCTCGATCTAAGTCACTATTAAAAAAAGTGGGCAGCACATAAAAAAGAGAAAAAGTATCCTTGAATTCGGGTAGTTGCAGCATGCTGACAATATCCTTTAGATTTTTTCCAATACTATCAGGATAAGCATTTAACATTACGCCGTTAGCGATGCTTTTAGGAGTTGCGTTTGATGACATTGTCTAGTGAAATTAGTTGTGTGTTGTTTAGCATTAAGAATTTTGATGATTTGCTCTGTTCGACGTCAAAGTTAATAATAAAAAGTGCGAACTTAAAGTCGTGAATTTGATTTACTGTAAAATGAGTAATTAGAGTTCATAAAAAAACTCCTTAATTTCTTAAGGAGTTTTAATGTCGTGGGCGATGAGGGGTTCGAACCCCCGACCCCCTCGGTGTAAACGAGGTGCTCTGAACCAGCTGAGCTAATCGCCCGATTGCAATTCGTAAATTTTCATTCCCTTATTGCGAGTGCAAATATACAGCTGTTTTTTGTATTTGCAAGAAAAAAAGTAAAAAAATTATAAAATTTCTGCAACTACAAAAGTGCTTCCGCCCACATAAATAAAATCGGTAGGTTGTGCATTTTGCTTGGCTTTGGCGTAAGCCGCTGAAACAGAATTGTATATTTTTCCGTTGAGTCCAAATTGAGCTGCTTTTTGTGCTAAAATAGTAGCTTCAAGTCCGCGTGGAATATTGGGCTTGCAAAAATAATATTCTGCTTTTTTTGGAAATAAAGGCAATACTTCGTCCAAATCTTTGTCATTAACTACTCCTAAAACAAAATGAAGTTGATCAAAAGATTCCTTTTTAATTTGGTTTAAAACAATAGTAAGCCCTTGTGTATTGTGTGCTGTATCGCAAATTGTTTTTGGCAATTCGTTCAATTGTTGCCATCTCCCTTGTAGGCCAGTGTTTTTAACTACTTGAGATAATCCTGTTTTCCAATGCGCTTCATTTGTTTGGAAAGCTGTGTGTTGATTTAAAACGGTAAGGGTTTGAATTACTGTTTTTTTATTATGAACTTGGTAATCGCCAATCAAGTCGGATAAGTACTCTGTTGTAATCAAATCGGATGCAAAGTAAAGGTTGCTTTTATTTTCTTTGGCTTTAGCCAAAAAAACAGGCTGGGTTTCAGTTGTAAATTCTCCAATAACAACAGGAATATTTGATTTAATAATTCCGGCTTTTTCAGATGCAATTGCTGCTAAAGTGTTTCCCAAGAATTGGGTGTGGTCTAAACCAATATTGGTAATCACTGAAACGAGAGGCGTTATAATATTAGTAGCATCCAATCGCCCACCCATACCTACTTCAATGACAGCAATGTCTATTTTTTCTTTGGCAAAATAATCGAAAGCCAATCCAACGCTCATTTCAAAGAAACTCATATCGTTGGCTTCAAAAAACGATTGATGTTGGTTCACAAAATCACAAACAAAGTCTTCAGGAATCATTACACCATTAATCTTGATGCGTTCCCTAAAGTCTTTTAAATGGGGTGAGGTGTACAAACCTACTTTGTATCCTGCTTCTTGAAGAGCAGAAGCCAACATATGTGAACAAGAGCCTTTGCCGTTTGTGCCGGCTACGTGAATGCATTGTAACTTTTTCTCAGGATGCCCCAAGTAATCCATTAGTATATGAACGTTGGTTAGATCTTTTTTATAGGCAGAAGCTCCTTGCAATTGGTACATCGGGAGTTGATTAAAGAGCCAATCTAAAGTTTCTTGATAGGTCATTTGTTGAGAAAATTATCTTTGTTAAAAATATTTTTCGATTTTTTTAGTTTACTATTGCATCGAAAAGTATCTTTATTGCAAATTTCAAACAAATTTTAGAATTAAAGCTCAAAAAACAAGAATAATATATGTTTAGTTTACTACAATTACAATCGGACACCCTCGCTAATACTGCCACTAATGTGGTGGTTGAAAAAATCGCTACCAATACTGAAATCTCTGTATTGGAGTTTATATTTAAAGGAGGTTTCTTTTTGATTCCAATCGCTATTTTATTGTTTTACACTATTTATGTAATAATTGAACGTTACTTATATATTAGTAGAGCATCTGTTATTGATAGTCGTTTGATGGCTGATGTTCGTGATCAATTGCATTTAGGAAATTTAGATTTAGCGAGAAGCATTGTCGAAAGAAGTAATTCGGCATCTGGCAATATATTGAAAGAAGGAATTTTGGTAATAGGAAGACCTATTGCAGAAATTGAATCGAATATGGATCGTGCTGCTGATATCGAAATTGCACAAATGGAAAGTAAATTAGGACATTTAGGTTTAATTGCTGGGATTGCCCCAACATTGGGATTTATTGGAACTATTTCGGGTGTAATTAAGATTTTTTATAGTATTTCGGTAACTGAGAATATTAGTATCGGAAATATTTCAGGAGGTTTGTATGAGAAAATGATTAGTAGTGGTTCTGGATTAGTTGTTGGTATCATTGCTTATAGTGCCTATCACTTATTGAATGGTAAAATTGATAATTTTGCCTTGAAAATTCAGAAACAAATTTTAGAATTTGTCAATATTATTCAAAAAGCATAAGTATGTCTATTAAACGCAAAAGAAGATTTCATGCTGAAGTGGCGACCTCGTCACTGAGTGATATTATGTTTTTTTTATTGTTGTTTTTTCTAATCATTTCTACACTAGCCAATCCTAATGTAATTAAAATGACGTTGCCGAAAGCACAAGCGAACGAAAAGACGAACAAACAATTCATTAGTTTATCTGTTACAGAAGATAAGCAGTTTTACATCGATAAAGAGCTGGTTACTTTTGAGGCATTAGAGAGTACACTTATGTATAAGATGAATGCTCAAAAAGACCAAACGGTTGTGGTGCGAATCCCATTTAATTTACAAGTACAAGATTTAGTGGATGTATTACAAATTGGAGTTAGAAACAATTTAAAATTTGTAATTGCTACGAGTCCTAAGTAGAAGTTTTGTCATTCCGAATTTATTTCGGAATCTAAAATAAAATATAAATCAATTATTTTAAGAAACTGAATCAAGTTCAGTTTGACAGAGTAGGGTTTTAAAAGCGTCAATTCAAATTGAAATTGTAAACAATTTTTCCGACTTGTTTTTCAGGCGCATCACTACTAGCATCCCATTTGGTATTCATTGCGGCCAATTTGGCTTGATCTAGCAAACATTTGGCAGTATTTGTTGTCCCCTTAATTCCTGCTATTGCGCTGATGGTTCTTCCGGTTCTATCAACTGAAACTTCTACAACTACTTTCCCCTCCTCATTACAGGTGTATTTAGGTGCCGGTTTTGATATTGCTTTTCGGTTACCTAAAGAATAACCTCCGCCAATTCCATTGCCTGAACCACCGCCCGAACCTGCTCCGTATCCGCTTCCATTGCCTATTCCGTTTCCAGTTCCATTACCACCACCAGTTCCGCCACCGGAACCACCATTGCCATAATAACTAGTGGCCGTTAAACTACCATTAGACTTTCCTTTATTACCAGCAGTTTTGTCGTCTCCGTCACCTCCCTTGTTTGATCCTTTTAATAGACTTGATAAGGCATCATTAGTAGTGTTAGCGATTTTGGGTTTTACTACTTCAGGTTTTGCTTCGTCTTTAACGACAGTTGGTTTTTTCTCCGTTTTTTCTTTTTTCGGAATCACAACGCTTTCTTCAGTACTATTTTCTTGGGAAATAATTGCTTCCTCTGAACTAGTAGTTGTTGGAGTTTCTTTTGTTCGATTCTGAACTTCTAGTACTTCACTTTCAAAATTACTACCCGAACCCAAATCACTGTCTCCAAAATTAACAGAAACACCACCGCCTCCACCACCAGTAAGCTCTGCCAAATTAGAAGGTGGCCAAAATCGGATAAAAAATAAAATCAACAACATGGCTGCATAAATTAGCAACGAAAATGCTAATGACTTTTTTTGATCTGTCGAAGGAGTAAAACCCATGTATTTTGCTTATTTTTAATACGGTATTCAAATAACGTCGAAATGTACTAAAAATTGTCAAGAGTGAAAAGGAAAAGTTGCACTTTTGACTGCTATTTTTTTAAACTAAAATATGATAATTACGTATTAAAAAGTATCTTTGACTGATTATTTAATAATTTAAACTATTAATTTTAACCTTATATGGATTTTAATTTAACAGAAGAGCATAAAATGATTCAGCAAGCAGCAAGAGATTTTGCTCAAAATGAATTATTAGCTGGCGTAATTGAGCGTGACGAAAATCAAATTTTCCCTGCGGATCAAATAAAGAAGATGGGTGAGTTGGGATTTATGGGAATGATGGTAGATCCTGAATACGGTGGAAGCGGATTAGATACTATTTCTTATGTATTAGCTATGGAAGAAATTTCCAAAGTTGATGCTTCAGCTTCAGTGGTGATGTCTGTCAACAATTCTTTGGTTTGTTGGGGCTTGCAAACTTATGGAACTGAAGAACAAAAACGAGAATGGTTACCTAAACTAGCTTCAGGAGAAATTCATGGTGCTTTTTGTTTGAGTGAACCAGAAGCAGGAAGTGATGCAACCTCGCAAAAAACTACTGCTATAGATATGGGAGATCATTATTTGGTTAACGGTACAAAAAATTGGATCACTAATGGAAATTCCGCTTCATTTTATATCGTAATTGCACAAACAGATATTGACAAAAAGAGTAGAGGAATCAATGCCTTAATTATGACCAAAGATATGCCAGGGTTTTCTATTGGGCCGAAAGAGCAAAAAATGGGAATCAGAGGATCAGATACACATTCATTGATGTTCTCAGATGTTAAAGTACCCAAAGCGAATCGTATTGGTGAAGATGGTTTTGGATTTAAGTTTGCTATGAAAACATTGGCTGGTGGTCGTATTGGAATTGCTGCACAAGCTTTAGGAATTGCTTCAGGTGCCTATGAATTAGCTTTAAAATATTCGAAAGAACGTAAGGCTTTCGGAACTGAAATTTGCAATCACCAAGCGATAGCATTTAAACTTGCTGATATGGCAGTTGCTATCGAAGCCGCTCGACACTTATGCATCAAAGCCGCTTGGGATAAAGATAACCATCATAATTACGATGTAAGTGGTGCTATGGCTAAATTATATGCTTCACAAGTTGCTATGGATACCGCAATAGAAGCGGTTCAAATTCATGGCGGAAATGGATATGTAAAAGAATACCACGTAGAACGAATGATGCGTGATGCAAAAATTACGCAAATTTATGAAGGGACTTCTGAAATTCAGAAAATTGTAATTTCAAGAGCCGTTTTGGCAGATTAATTTTTATTCAAAATTTACTAAGGTTCTTATTCTTGTTTTTAAAGAATAAAAACCTTTTTTTATTTTTATTAAATAAAGAGATTTATTTGAGTTTGATTTTGTTTATTTTCGCTTTATGAAAAATATTATTGTAACCGGAACGAGTAGGGGTATAGGTTTAGAATTAGCATTACAATTTGCTTCAAAAGGGCATCATGTTTTAGCACTTTCTAGAACAATTCCTCAAACTCTTTTAGGTAATAAAAACATCAGTTGCTTATCAGTTGATTTAGCCATTGAATCAGACTTACAAAAAGTATCCGATTATATTTCCTCAACATGGAAACAGGTAGACGCTATTGTACACAACGCAGGGAGTTTGTTATTAAAACCTTTTTCAGAAACTTCACAGGCTGATTTTGAAAGTATTTACAAAGTAAATGTTTTTGGCGTAGCCAATTTGACTCGTGTAGCATTGCCTTATTTACAAAAAGGAAGTCATGTCGTTACGATTAGTTCGATGGGTGGAATACAAGGAAGTTTAAAATTCCCTGGTTTAGCTGCTTACAGTTCGAGTAAAGGTGCTGTCATCACACTTTCTGAATTGTTAGCCGAAGAATACAAAGAACAAGGAATTGCATTTAACGTTTTGGCACTTGGAGCAGTTCAAACCGAAATGTTAGAAGAAGCGTTTCCAGGCTATCCGGCTCCAATTTCTGCAGCTAATATGGCTCAATACATTGTGGATTTTACAATTAATGGAAATCAATATTACAATGGAAAAGTGTTGGAAGTTTCATCTACAAATCCTTAATTAGTCTAACTTTGAATGATACTTTAGCAAGATATATTCCGGAGCATGCAGTACGACCTGTTTTTGAATTAATTGTATCGAATCAAGTGCATCTTAAAATTGTTAACGAAAGACAAACCCGTCATGGCGATTATAGAAGATCATTAAATGGTAAGCACGAAATTACGGTCAATGCTAGTTTGAATCAGTACAAGTTTTTGATTACGTTAATTCATGAAATTGCTCATCTTGCAGCTTTTGAAAAATTTGGAAGACACATCAAACCACATGGCAATGAATGGAAAATTACTTTTCAACGTTTGATGGTTCCTTTCATTCGTCCAGAAATTTTCCCTCAGCATTTATTACCTTTATTAGCAAGACACTTCAGAAACCCATCTGCAAGTAGTGATACGGACACCACTTTATCATTGGCACTCAAACAATTTGACCAACAAAATGATAAAAATTATGTTTTTGAAATTCCATATGGAAGTATATTTCGAATTTCAAACGGCAAAATTTTCAAAAAAATATCGGTGAGAACCAAACGATTCGAATGTTTGGAAATTAGTACTGGTAAAACCTATTTGTTTAATCCAAATGCAGAGGTAGAGTTATTGAAAATTAATTAATGCCCGTTTAAAACAGCTTCTCTAACTTTTTTAAATAAATTAGAAGAATACACAAAATCAACCACTGCTTTATTATCGGTTTTGAAAATTTCTTCTTTTGTTCCTTCCCAAGCTTTTAATCCATTTTTTAAGAATACAATTTTTTCTCCAATTTCCATAACGGAGTTCATATCGTGGGTGTTGATTACAGTTGTAATGTTGTATTCTTTTGTGATTTCTTGGATTAAATTATCAATTACCGTAGCTGTTTTTGGATCTAATCCAGAATTGGGTTCGTCACAAAATAAGTATTTTGGATTGTTTACAATGGCACGCGCAATAGCAACACGTTTTTGCATACCACCAGAAATTTCAGATGGCTTTTTGTGATGTGCCTCAACAAGATTAACACGATCAATTACAAAATCAACACGGTCTTTAATTTCTTTTGGCGATTTATTGGTAAACATTTTTAATGGAAATCCAATATTTTCCTCAACGGTCATACTATCAAAAAGTGCACTCCCTTGAAATACCATTCCTATTTCACTGCGCAGTTCCCGTTTTTCATCTTTATTCATTTCGCCATAAACTCTTCCATTAAAAGCAATAGTGCCTTTGTCTATTTCATGAATACCCAATAACGATTTTAAAAAAACAGTTTTTCCTGATCCACTTTGTCCAATAACTAAACTTGTCTGACCAGCTTCAAAATTGGTGCTAATTCCTTTAAGTACTTTTTGACTACCAAATTTCTTTTCAACGTTTGTAACTTCAATCATTAGCTTAATAAAATTTGAGTGAGTAAATAGTTGACAATAATGATGACTACAGAAGTCCAAACAAATGAAATTGTACTTGCCTTACCAACTTCTAACGCGCCACCCTTCATGTAATAACCATGAAAAGAAGGGATAGTTGCTAATATAAAAGCAAAAGCCAATGTCTTAATGAACGCATAAGTAATATGAAAAGGAATAAATTCTACTTGGAGTCCGTTTATAAATTCCGTTTCTGTTGCAAATCCGCCAAAAACGGCAGCTAAATACCCTCCAAATATTCCTAAAAACATGGCGATTCCAATAATAAAAGGATACAGGAATAAAGCTACAATTTTCGGGAATACTAAATAATTTAATGAGTTGACCCCCATTACTTCTAAAGCATCTATCTGTTCTGTAACTCTCATCGTTCCAATACTGGATGTAATAAATGAACCCATTTTACCTGCCATAATAATGGAAATAAAAGTGGGAGCAAATTCTAAAATCACGGATTGTCTGGTGGCAAATCCAATTAAATATCTTGGAATTAGCGGATTGGTTAAGTTTAAAGCCGTTTGAATGGCTACAACTCCACCCACAAAAAACGATATAAAACATACAATCCCCAATGAATCAATAATTAAGTCGTCAATTTCTTTTAGGATGAGCTGTTTCATCACGCTCCATTTTACAGGTCGGTTGAACATGTCTTTCAACATGAGAAAATAACTTCCTATTTGGGTTAAATATTTGATGAGTATCATATTTTTTTAATTGTAAGCTAAATTACAAAAAATGAAATAGCTTTAGTCTAATTGATTTAGGAGTTTGAACTTTCTATTATTGAAAAAGTTTATTCTTCATTTTTTGAAGTCGATATTTTCTAATGAACTTCGCTTGTTCATCAGTAACTAACATAGGTTTGTTTGCTAATTTGGCTTTCCAAAAACCAAGTAAATAGTCTAAAAACAATAACGGTTTTCCCTTTCGTAGGGCTAATTTTAGTGAAGCAATTGCTGTAATAATGAAGCCGTAGCCCAAAGTATAAAATGCCTCGCCTTGTTTATATCGTGCGGTTTTATTGTAATTAGCCCCCGTTGGTTTTAAGTGTTTTACGTGTAAACTTTCATTAGTAACTACTTTCCAATTGTAAAATTTACACAATAATTCATCTACCGTATCCCAACCCATTTGTGCTCTCAATCCACCTATTTGTTTAAAAGTTGCTTTTCGATAGGCTTTTAAAGCACCCCGAATATGATCTTTATCGGTTAAATTTTCTAAAATCCATTCGCCATTTTTTTCGATGTAACAAAAACCACCTACCATTCCAATAGAGGAATCAGAGTTAAAATGCTGAATTATCGTTTCGAAATAGTTTGTTGGAAAAATCAAATCGGAATCTACTTTTACAATTAAATCATAGTCTTCGTCAATAGATTCTAATCCTTTTTGAAAAGCTTGGATAACTTTACTTCCGGGTAAATGAACTGCACTAGAGTTTTTGGTTACCAATGAAATCCAGGGGTATTTTTCGGCGAAAGCCAAAACTATTTCTGGAGTACTATCTGTTGAATTGTCATTCACTACAATTACTTTCGATGGAAGAACGGTTTGATCTGCCAACGATTGTAATGTTAAAGCAATAAATTGTTCTTCATTGTAAGTAGGAATAACGATATAATACTTCATTATTTAATTTTTTCGGCGTAAACGATGTAATATCTTGGCGTAAAGAAACGCAACAATGGTCTAAAACCAATCTTTTTCACAGGATGAGTAAATTTCTCCCTTGCGATGATTTTCCATCCCGTTTTTTCTAACAACCAATCCAATTGCCAATCTTCAAACTCGTGATAATGCCTATCCCACATATCTGTTTTGCTACGATAAGCGGGAGAAAACCACAATCGAAGCGGAATTGAAATCAACAATTTATCTGATTTTACATTTTGTAAAATAGTGTACGGATTTAATAAATGTTCGAAAATTTCAAACGCAGTAAAAACAGTGTAATCTTCGTTTTGTAGCGCAGTTTGATTGTTATCTAAATCCTCTCCACTGGTATTTTTTACAGTATATCCATTTTCAATCATAATTTTTGAGAATGGATTAGGAACCCCTAAGTCAAAAATGGTTTCTGAAGTAGTAATGTGTTTTTGTAAAAATTCTAAAGTGTGTTTGAATCTTTTATTGGGAAATGTTTTTTCGTACATAGTATTGATGTGGGACAATTTGAAATTTCGTCCAATTTTGTTAAAGTAACAAAGATAAATAAAGTTTTGAATTTTGAACTTTTATGGAGCAGGATATCAATAAGAAATTCGCGGCTTTGAATGTAAACCGCGAATTTTTATATACTTATTAATTGCAATTAATATCGGTATACAAACGCATTGATATTCATTCCAGCTCCAACCGAAGCAAAGATTAAAACATCTCCTTTTTTGATTTCTTGATTTTCTATTTTACCTTGAAGTACTTGATCAAAGAGCGTAGGAACAGTTGCAACACTACTATTTCCTAGATCGTGAATGCTCATTGGCATAACGTCTTTAGGAGGCGTTTTTTCATATAGTTTGTAGAAACGATGAACAATGGCTTCATCCATTTTTTCATTGGCTTGGTGAATCAATATTTTTTTGACATCATCAATACCTAAACCGCTTTTGTCTAGACAACTTTTCATTGCTGATGGGACATTACTCAACGCAAATTCATAGATCTTTCTACCATACATTTTAATGTATTTGGTTTCTGGATCTAAGTCTGGATTGTATGATTTACCGAAGAATAAATAACCTGCTTCGTCATTGGCAAAAGTAGCGCTTTCGTAAGATAAAAGTCCGCTTTCATCGTCTGAAGTCTCAATTATAGAAGCACCTGCACCGTCAGAATATATCATTGAATCACGGTCGTGATCATCTACTACTCTTGATAAGGTTTCTCCTCCAATTACCAAACAACGTTTTGCCATTCCTGACTTAATAAATGCATTAGCTTGCAAAACGCCTTCTATCCAACCTGGACATCCAAAAAGAAGGTCGTATGCCACGCATTTTGGATTCTGAATTTGCAATTTATGTTTTACTCTCGTGGCTAAACTTGGCAACATATCCGATTGTACAGTGCCGTGTTTTACATCGCCAAAGTTGTGTGCAAAAATGATATAATCTATTGTTTCGGGATCTATTTTAGCGTTTTCAATGGCTTTCTTGGCTGCAAAAAAACCTAAATCAGATGAGGTATATTGGTCGTTAGCATAACGTCTGTTTTCAATTCCAGTGATATTTTTGAACTTGTTGACTACTACTTCATTTGGATAACCAAAAGGACTTCCATCTTCGTTTAAAAAAACATGATCGGAAAAATCAGTGTTACTAACGCTTTTTTCAGGAATATAACTTCCTATTCCGCTTATTTTGATATTCATAAAATTCTATATTATAGTACGAATTTATCTTTTTTATCTGAAATAACTATAGCAAAACAGAAACTAAGTTAATTTATTATCATTATTTTAATAAAAACATTTGAAAAATGACAATTTAGTAGTTATTTATCTTGTTGCGCAATTTTTATTTGCATAATGGTGGATAAATTATGGGCTTGGTTTTTCATTCGTTCACAATTGAAGCCTTCAAAGTTTTCGTTGATGGCTGCTTCAAAGTGATTGAGCCAAATGTCAAATAGTTCTTTGGACAAATAGGATTTTGCGTTCACATCTAAATGAATTTGAGTTAAATTGTTGACATAACCGCCCGTTCCTAAAATGGCTTGTGACCAAAAAGTAACCAGAATGGGTAAATGTTCTTCTAGCTTTATCTTTACAACATCTGTGAAGATGTAACTAATTGTATCATCAGCCAATAATTTTTTGTAGAATTCATCTACTATAATATATATTTCTTCTGGAGTTTGAATGTCTTTCATTTTGGTTACATTTTAATTTTAAAGTTAGGTGATTTCAATTGTAATATAAAGATTAAACCCAGAATTTATATGTATGAAAAAGGTTTCAAGGATTCTGAACTTAATTCAGAATGACACTTGAAACCTTATTCTTCGTACTTCTAAGCTCGTACTTCTTATATTGATTTACATATACGCTTCAATTGGCGCACAAGAGCAAACTAAATTTCGATCTCCGTAAGCATCATCTACACGACGCACACTTGGCCAAAATTTATTTTCTGCAATGTATTCTAGTGGGAAAGCTGCTTGTTCTCTAGTGTATGGAAAATTCCAAACATCAGTGGTAAGCATTGCTAGTGTATGTGGCGCATTGTGTAAAACGGTATTGTGATCGTCTGCATTAGCTACTTCAATCTCTTTTCTAATAGCAATCATCGCATCGCAAAAACGGTCTAATTCTGCTACATCTTCTGATTCAGTCGGTTCAATCATTAAAGTTCCTGCAACTGGGAAAGAAACCGTTGGCGCGTGGAATCCATAATCCATTAAACGTTTTGCAATATCGGTTACTTCAATGCCTTGTTGTTTAAATGCACGACAATCTAATATCATTTCGTGAGCCGCTCTTCCCATTTCTCCTGAATACAATATTGGATAATGAGCTTCTAAACGCGCTTTCATATAATTAGCATTCAAAATAGCATATTTAGTTGCATTAGTAACGCCTTCTGATCCTAACATTGAAATATAACCATACGAAATTAAACATACTAAGGCTGATCCGTAAGGTGCTGCTGAAATAGCTGAGATAGCTTGATTTCCTCCTGTTGGTATAATTGGATTGGTTGGTAAAAACGGCACTAATTTCTCGTTCACACAAATTGGTCCAACACCAGGTCCACCACCACCGTGAGGAATAGCGAAGGTTTTGTGTAAGTTCAAGTGACAAACGTCAGCGCCAATCGTAGCTGGATTAGTTAAACCAACTTGCGCATTCATATTGGCACCATCCATATATACTAATCCTCCATTTTCGTGAATTAGATTGGTGATTTCGATAATCGAACTTTCAAAAACACCGTGAGTTGAAGGATAGGTTACCATTAAAGCAGACAAACGGTCTTTGTATTCAATAGCTCTAGCACGTAAATCTTCAACGTCAATATTTCCTTCTGGAGTTGTTTTAGTTACAATAATTTCCATTCCTGCCATCGCTGCCGATGCTGGATTGGTTCCGTGTGCCGAAGAAGGAATTAAACACACATTTCTGTGATGATCTCCTCTTGATAAATGATAGGCTCTAATGGTCATTAAACCAGCATATTCACCTTGTGCACCCGAATTTGGTTGCAAAGTAGTTCCTGCAAAACCTGTTACCACATTCAGTTGCTGTTCTAATTTTTTCAGCATGATTTGGTATCCTTCGGCTTGTTCAATTGGAGCAAACGGGTGAATACTGTTCCAATTAGCCATAGATAATGGCAACATTTCGGCTGCAGCATTCAATTTCATGGTACAAGAACCCAAAGAAATCATCGAGTGATTCAATGATAAATCTTTACGCTCTAATTTTTTGATATAACGCATCAACTGACTTTCTGAATGATGGTTATTGAATACGTCGTGTTGTAAGAAAGATGAAGTTCTTTCTAAGTTTTTAGGAACCATCGTTTCATTTGCAAATTCATTAATTTGCACATTTGACTTCCCTAACGCTTCCGCAAAAATGCTTAAAATTTGGTTTAGGTCTGTTAGTGAAGTGGTTTCGTTTAATGAAATCGAAATCGTTTCGTTGTCAACGTAGAAGAAGTTTACTTCGTTTTTCTCTGCAATAGCTTTAACCTTCGCAGCATCCGCTTTTACTAAAAGTGTATCGAAGAAAGCAGAATTGGTTTGGTATACACCAAGTTTATTTAGAGCTTCCGCCAAAGTTACTGCCGAAGCATGTACTTTATTGGCAATATATTTAAGTCCTTTTGGTCCGTGATAAACAGCATACATTCCAGCCATAACCGCCAGTAAAACTTGTGCAGTACAGATATTTGAAGTTGCTTTTTCACGTTTGATGTGTTGCTCACGAGTTCCTAAAGCCATTCTCAAAGCGCGATTTCCATTGGCGTCAATTGTTACGCCAATGATTCTTCCTGGCATTGAACGTTTGTGTTCTTCTTTGGTTGCAAAAAATGCAGCGTGAGGGCCACCGTAGCCCATTGGAATACCAAAACGTTGTGAAGTTCCGACCACTACATCAGCTCCCATTTCTCCTGGAGGCGTTAATTTGGCTAATGATAAAAGATCTGCTGCTACGGCTACTTTTATTTCGGTAGCATGTGCTTTGGTTATAAATCCAGTATAATCGGTTACTTGACCAAATTTGCCTGGATATTGTAAAACAGCTGCAAAAAAGTCAGTCGAAAAATCAAATGTTTCGTGATTTCCAACTACTATTTCTATTCCTTTTGGAGTAGCACGCGTTTGTAATACGGATAGGGTTTGCGGTAAAATTTCTTCAGAAACGAATAATTTATTCACATTATTTTTCTTTTGGTCTCGAGTACGAACATCAAACAATAAAGCCATGGCTTCAGCCGCTGCGGTACCTTCATCAAGTAATGAAGCATTGGCAATCTCCATTCCTGTTAATTCAATGATAGTAGTTTGATAATTTAAAATAGCTTCTAAACGACCTTGTGCAATTTCTGCTTGGTAGGGGGTATAAGCAGTATACCAACCTGGATTTTCAAAAATATTTCTTTGAATTACGGCAGGAATTGCTGCAGGGTGATATCCTAAACCGATATACGATTTAAAAACTTTATTTTTGCTTCCCAATTCTTGAATATGATTTAAGTATTCAAATTCAGTCATAGGTTCGTCAAGTTGTAGCTCCGATTTAAGTCTAATATCTGAAGGAATTGTTTCATGAATTAGTTGGTCCAAAGAATCTACACCAATGGTTTTTAACATCAAATTCAAATCGGTTTCTCTTGGTCCGATGTGGCGTAAAGCGAATGCGTCTGTTCTCATTTTAGCGCTATATTTAAGAATAAATAGTTGTGTTTAGTTTGTTTTTTAAAAAAATATGAGCAAAAGTAATTATTAAACTTGTATTTTGAGGTTCAACAAATGGTAATATTTTAAGAATTTGTTAACCAAAAACAACTCTTATTAACAGATTGATTAATATTGCAATATGTCTAAAATTAAAATATATTTAGATTTTTATATTAAATCCTCTATACATGTTGGATTAGCAGTTTTTTCTTTGGTTCAACTAAGTTTTACCCAACTCAACTCGTATGCCTTTTTAGTTTTTTTTGGAACTATAGTAGGATATAATTTTCTGAAGTATTCGAAATGGTTTGGATTTAAGAATGTATTTGATAAAAAAGTAAATGTTATTCTAAGTGTTTCTTTAATAGCTAGTATTGTATGTCTCTTGTTATTCTTTAGACAAGAATATTATATTCAGATTCACCTACTTATTGCTTTGCTTTTGGTTGTATTGTACCCAAGTTTTAGGAAAATAGGGTGGGTAAAACCATTTTTCGTTGCTTTTGTAGTGACCTTCATCACGGTATATATTCCGTTAATGAATCATGAAGAAGTAATTGTAATTTCTTTACAGCGGTTTTTATTGTTGTCTAGTGTTATGATTCCTTTTGAAATTTCGGATAGCACAACTGATTCGGTTGCTTTAAAAACACTCCCTCATTGGTTTGGCATACAAAGAACAAAACAAATGGGATATGTATTAGTAGTTCTATTTTGTGTAGTATCATTTCATGCACTAGACTGCCTTTATCCATGCTTTATCTATGCTTTATCTTCAGTAGTTGCTATTTATTTTTCTTCCGTAAACAGGAGTTGGTATTATACGTTATTATGGGTCGAAAGTTTGCCTGTTTTTTGGTTACTTATTTCCCTTTTTGACTAATTATCAACTTTCAAAACAGAATTTTATTAAATTAGCTAAAAATACCTAATTTATGAATCCGAATTTTACCCGAAGAAACTTCCTTTCAACAACAGCTGCTGCCGGTTTTGGAACACTTATTTTGCCTAATTCTTTATTTTCCTATAATGCTAATTTTCAAAGCGATAAAAAAGTCCGTTTAGGATTTATAGCCATGGGGTATAGAGGACAAGCGCATTTAGAAGAAATGCTTAAACGAACTGATGTTGAAGTAGTAGCTTTTGCCGATCCAGAACCAAGAATGATGGCTATGGGGCAAAAGTTAATGGCGAAGTACAAACAACAACCTGCAAAAGAGTTTGGCAACGGAGATTATGATTATAGAAATCTATTGAAAGATCCAACAATTGACGCTGTGATTATTTCATCTCCTTGGGAGTGGCATAAAATTCAGGGTGTTGAATCGATGTACGCAAAAAAAATTGTCGGAATGGAAGTTTGTGGCGCCATGACAGTTGAAGATTGTTGGGAGTATGTGAAGGCTTATGAAGAGACGAAGGTTCCTATTATGATGATGGAAAATGTATGTTACCGTCGTGATGTAATGGCAGTATTAAACATGGTTCGAAAAGGAATGTTTGGCGAATTGATTCATGGTCAAGGAGGATACGAACACGATTTAAGAGGGGTGTTATTTAACGACGGCCAAACGGCTTATAATTCGGGAGTAGAGTTTGGTGATAAAGGTTTTAGCGAAGCCAAATGGCGAACCAATCATTATGTTAATAGAAATGGCGAACTGTATCCAACACATGGATTAGGTCCAGTAGCGGTGATGTTTGACGTCAATAGGGGAAATAGGTTGTTACGACTTTCTTCTTTTTCTTCTAAATCAAGAGGATTAACTAAATATATTGAAGAACACCCAAAAGGAGGCAAGAACCATCCCAATGCAAAAGTAAAATTCCAACAAGGCGATATTGTAACTACTCAAATTCAGTGCGCTAATGGAGAAACCATTTTATTGACACACGACACTTCTTTGCAGCGCCCTTATAATTTAGGATTTAGAGTGCAAGGTACCGATGGAATATGGCAAGATTTTGGTTGGGGCGAAAATAATCAAGGATTTATCTATTTTGAAAAATTGATGAAACATTCTCATCGTTGGGACAATACCGAAAAATGGTTGCAAGAATACGACCATCCACTTTGGCAGCGCTATTCTAAAGATGCCGAAAATTCAGGACATGGCGGTATGGATTTCTTTGTGGACAATACTTTTATTGAGTGTATCAAACGCAATATAGAATTTCCGTTAGATGTATATGATTTAGCGACTTGGTACGCCATTACTCCTTTAAGCGAAAAATCAATCAAAAAGAACGGACAAGTAGTGGATATCCCAGATTTTACTAAAGGCGCTTGGCAAACAAGAAAACCAGTATTTGGATTCGATGGGGCATTTTAGACTGGCAAAAACACTGCTCATTATGGCAGGTGGATTAGGGACTCGTTACAAAGGATTAAAGCAAGTGGATGGCATCACTCCAAACGGAGAGACTGTTTTGGAATTCTCCATCTACGATGCGTTAATGGCAGGCTTTACCAAAATAGTGGTTGTGATAAATTCACATCTTCCAAAATCATATCTTATTAGGTTAGAAAAAATTGCTGTAAAAAAACAATTTGAACTTCATTTAGTAGAACAATCTATTGAAAAATTTATTCCAAAGGAGTTTGCTCATTTGTTGCAAGACAGACAAAAGCCTTGGGGAACTGCACATGCAATTTTGTGTGCCAAAGAGTGTATCCACGAACCTTTTGTGGTAATCAATGCAGATGATTATTACGGAAAACAAGCGTTTGTTAATATGGCTGCATGTATTGACAATGGCCAAATTCAGCACCAACAATTTGCAATGGTTGCTTTTCCAGTTTCGGCTACTTTAAGCGAAAATGGAGCTGTTTCTAGAGGAATTTGCACACTTAATGAAGATGGCAGTTTGCAAAAGGTAATCGAAAGAACCAAAATTACTCGTGAAGAAAAAGATATTGTGTTTATAGAAAATGGTAAAAAGGAAATTATTGAATCAGATACTTTAGTTTCAATGAATTTTTGGGGTTTCCACCCCGCCATTTTTGAAAATTTAGAAAAGGCATTTTATGCTTTTTTGGAATCGGTTCCAGATCCAACTTCAGAATTATATATTCCCACTGAAGTACAACAAATGATCGATTCTAAAAGTGCTAAAGTAAGTGTATTAGATACGACGGATTGTTGGCACGGAATTACCTATCCCGAGGATAAAGTACAATTAGTTGATTTTATTTCAGAATGTGTTACTAATAAATTATATCCGAGCGAATTGTGGAAATAAATCCAACACTAAATAAAATTATTTCTCATTTTTTGCCTCGTGCAGAAGCAGTTGTTATTTTTCCTATTACAGACGGTTTAATTAATTCGACCTATAGTGTTGAGGTAGTCATAGAAACACAGAGAAAGAAGTACATTTTGCAAAAAATAAACACCCTGGTTTTTCAAAATTCAAAAGCTATTCAGTCTAATATTGTATTGGTTAGCCGATTTTTAAAAAGCAATAATTACCCACACCCAGTATTGGAATTGTGTGAGACTTCTGAAGGTGAAAATGAAATCAATTTTGAAGGAGACAGTTGGCGGATGATGGCACAAATTGAAAATAGTTATACCATCAATGTAATTCAAAATCCGGAACAGGCGTTTGCAGTAGGCGCTTTTTTTGGTCAATTCTATACCTTTTTAAACGGAATTGAACTAAACCCAATTCAAGAGGTTTTGCCTCATTTTCTAGATACAAAGAATAGAATTGATGCTTTTCAACTTGCTTTGCAATCAGCAAATTCCGACCGATTAATCAAAGCCCAAGAGCAAATAGAGTGGATGGTAAAACACCAAGACTTGCCTCAAAAGTGGATGCAATTACAACAACAAAAAGAGTTACCAATCCGACTCATTCATGCCGACCCTAAAATTAGTAATGTTCTTTTTGATTCCGCCACAAACCAACCCAAAGCGATTATTGATTGGGACACCTTAATGCTTGGGACAATTTTATATGATTACGGTGATATGATTCGTTCTTATACTAATACAAAATCAGAAGATGACCCCGATCCGGAAGGTGTATTTAATGCAGATGTTTATCACGAATTAACGAATGGTTTTTTGTCAGAAGCAGGTTCTTTTTTAACCGATATCGAATTGCAATATTTATCCTATGCGCCACAGGTTATTGTATATATCCAAGCCTTACGTTTCTTAACCGATTATTTGAATGGAGATATTTATTACCAATGTAATTATCCTGAACAAAATCTAAATCGAGCTAAAAATCAAATCAATTTATTACAACAGATTTTGAAAATTTAGCTTTTGGGCGTTTCCTGTTTGCTTCGTGCCTCGCAATGACAGTGTCGGGCTTTCAGCTGTATCTTTTCATGGTGGACTTCGAGTGCCTCAGTCCACCATGAAAAGGATGCCGCCTTTATCCCTAACGCAAAAAAAACGGTTTAAATCAACCCAGCGCGTTTCAATAATGCTTCTGGTTTTGGTTCTTGCCCTCTGAATCGTTTGTATAAAATCATTGGATGTTCCGTACCGCCTTTTGAAAGGATGTTATCTTTGAATTTTGTAGCGACCTCCTTGTTGAAAATCCCTTTTTCTTGGAAATAAGCAAAGGCATCTGCGTCCAGGACTTCGGCCCATTTGTAACTGTAATATCCTGAAGAATAGCCTCCTTGAAAAATATGCGAGAAGGAAACACTCATGCAGTTTTCGGCTACATCAGGATACAGACTGGTGCCTTCAAAAGCAGCTTTTTCAAACGCTTTGATATCCATAATTTCAGTTGGATTATTACTGTGGAAAGCCATGTCTAATAAGCCAAAACTCAATTGGCGTAAAGTAGCCATCCCTTCTAAAAAGCTCGCGCTTTCTTTAATTTTTTCTACAAATTCCTGCGGAATAATTTCGCCTGTTTCATAATGTTTGGCAAACAAAGCCAAAGCTTCAGGTTCGTAACACCAATTTTCCATCACTTGTGAAGGTAATTCCACAAAATCCCAAAATACAGAAGTTCCTGATAAACTTGGATAGGTTGTGTTGGCCAACATGCCGTGTAAACCGTGTCCAAATTCATGAAACAGCGTAGTTACTTCGTTAAATGTTAAAAGTGAAGGCTTAGTTGGAGTAGGCGGTGTAAAATTACATATATTTGAAATATGTGGTCTTTCGTTTACGCCATTCTGAATGTATTGCGGTTTGAACGATGTCATCCAAGCGCCGTTGCGTTTTCCTTTTCTTGGAAAAAAATCGGCGTAGAATATCGCAACCAATTTATTTCTCTCGTCGACTACTTCAAAAGTTTGTACATCTGAATGGTATTTGTCGATGTCAAAAATTTCTCTGAACGTCAATCCAAATAGTTTGTTAGCAATCGTAAAAGCACCATTCAACACATTTTCTAATTTGAAATAGGGTTTTAATAATTCGTCATCCAAATTGAATAATTTTTGTTTCAATTTTTCTGAAAAATAAGGCCCGTCCCATTTTTCTAATTGGTCAATGCCGTCCAATTCTTTGGCGAAAGCGGATAATTCCGCAAACTCTTTTTCAGCTGCAGGTTTCGCTTTGGCTAATAAATCACTTAAAAACGTTATAACTTGATTGGGGTTTTGTGCCATACGCTCTTCTAAAACGAAGTGTGCGTGAGTTTCATATCCTAATAAATTAGCGCGTTTGTAACGTAGTTTAGCTATTTGTAATGTAATTGCTTGATTGTCGAATTCGTTATTTTGAAAGGCTTTTTTTCCTGCGGCAATGGTGATCTCTTTTCGCAATTCACGATTCTCAGCATAGGTCACAAAAGGTAGGTAACTTGGAAAATCCAAAGTAAAAATCCACCCTTCTTTTTCTTTGGTTTCAGCCAAAGAACGAGCCATTTCAATAGCGCCTTCAGGCAACCCTTTTAAATCGTCTTCGTTAGTAATGTGTAATTCATAGTTGTTGGTTTCAGCCAAAACATTTTCACCAAAAGTTAATTTTAGTTTGGCTAATTCAGTATCAATTTCGCGTAAGCGGGACTTTTTATCTTCGCTAAGTAAGGCGCCGTTTCGGGCAAAACTTTTGTATTTTTTATCTAATAAAGTGGCTTGCTCAGGTGTTAAAGTCAATTCGTCTTTTTGATCGTATACTGTTTTAACTCTTTTGAACAAAATTTCATTCAACGAAATATCATTACTAAAAGCAGTTAGTATAGGCGATACTTCTTGAGCAATTTTCTGCATTTCGTCAGAAGTCTCAGCCGAATTTAAATTGAAAAAAATAGATGATAAACGATCTAAAGGTTGTCCTGAAAAATCCAACGCTTCGATGGTGTTCTCAAAGGTTGGTTTTTCGGAATTGTTGGTAATAGCATCAATTTCGCCACGCGCTGCTGCAATTGTAGATTCAAAAGCAGCTTGGTAATCGCTCATTTTAATTTGAGAGAAAGGTGCCGTGTTGTATTTGGTATTGTAAGTTGAGGTAAGTATTTTCATTTTGGTTTCACAGAGTTTATCAAAGTTTTTTCACAAAGTTTCACAGAGGATTTTGTGCAACTCGGTGTTAAACTTCGTGTGACTTTGTGCAATTATTTATTTTTCAATCCTTCTGACGCTTTGATTACAGCTTCTTTTAAGGATTGTTTGTAAGTGATAATTCGGTTTAAAGTAGTGGCATCAGCACTCCCGATGATTTGAGCGGCTAAGATGCCTGCGTTTTTAGCTCCGTTCAATGCTACGGTTGCTACCGGAACTCCGCCTGGCATTTGTAAAATAGATAAAACCGAATCCCAACCATCAATTGAATTGCTTGATTTCACTGGAACGCCAATTACAGGAAGCGGACTCATAGAAGCTACCATTCCAGGTAAATGTGCGGCGCCACCGGCGCCTGCTATAATTACTGAAATACCTATTTCGTGTGCCTTTGTGCTAAAATCAAATAACTTTTCGGGAGTTCTGTGAGCTGATACGATATCTACTTCGGTTTCTATTCCAAATTCTTTTAAAATATCGATGGCTTCTTGCATTACTGGCATATCCGAAATGCTTCCCATGATGATGGCTACTTTCATTTTGGTAGAGGTGTTTATGGTTTAGTTGTTTAAAGATATTGATTTCATTTTCAAATTAGTAAATTTTCAAATTAACAAATTACTTTAATCGTGTTTTTTACTTGTTCGGCAATTTTCCGTGCCTCGTTTACGTCTTTATTCACTATGGTGACGTGTCCCATTTTTCTAAATGGACGTGTTTGCTTTTTACCGTAAATGTGCGGTGTAACTCCATCCCATTCTAGAATTTTTTCAATATTCTCGTAAATTACTTGACCAGAATACCCTTCTGAGCCAACCAAATTAACCATAATTCCGGCAGCTTTACTATCGGTATTCCCAAGAGGTAAATTCAATATAGCACGTAAATGATTTTCAAATTGTGAGGTGTAACTCGCTTCAATTGAATAGTGCCCTGAATTGTGTGGTCTCGGAGCGACTTCATTAACTAAAATTTCGTCATTTTCAGTTTGGAACATTTCTACAGCCAATAGACCTACGTGATTGAATTGTTGTGAAACATTTAGTGCAATAGCCCTGGCTTTTTTGGCTACTTCCTCATCAATTCGAGCAGGACAAATTACATATTCTACCTGATTGGCTTCGGGATGGAATTCCATTTCCACCACAGGGTAGGTTTTAATTTCGCCCGAAGGATTACGGCATACAATTACCGCCAATTCATTTTTAAACGGAATCATTGCCTCAGCGATACATTCTACGTTAGGTAATTCGTCTAAATCAGTAGCTTTTCTGACTACTTTTACGCCATTTCCATCGTAACCATATTCGGTACACTTCCATACAAATGGCATTTGGATTACTGATTGCTGATTGTTGATTGCTGATTTTAGATCTTGAAGATTTTCAAATCGCGTGTAGGGCGCAGTTGGAATGTTATGTTGGGTGTAAAAATCTTTTTGAATTCCTTTGTTTTGAATTAATTTCAATGTTTTTGGTGAAGGATAAACAGGCAATCCTTCATCTTCTAATTTCAAAAGAGCATCTAAGTTCACCAATTCGATTTCGAAAGTCAATACATCCACTTTTTTTCCGAAGTTGTACACCGTGTCAAAATCCATCAAATCGCCTTGGAAGAAATGATTGCAAGCGATTTTGCAAGGCGCCTCATCACTTGGGTCTAATACGTAGGTTTGAATGTCAAATTTTCGGGTGTCAAACAACAGCATTTTACCTAGTTGACCACCTCCCAGAATTCCTAATTTAAAATCAGAAGAAAAATAATTCATTTGTTTTCTCTTTTACTTCAATTGTTGGGCTTTTATTGCCTAGGTAGGCAAAGATACTTAGTCCATTGATAATTAACAATTGATAATGCATAATTCGTCATTTTTAAAATACAAATTCACATTTATTATATAGATTGTCCAATCCGAATTCAGTATATTTGCTCTTTGTTTTATACTAAATATAATGATTCAATTACACGATAAGCAATTTGTGCCGTTTATTTCTGCGAAAGAGATTGAGTTTGCTATCACTAAAATGGTGACTCAGATAACGGCCGACTTTTCTAATGAAACCCCTGTTTTTATTGGAGTGCTGAATGGGGCTTTTATGGTGGTTTCTGATTTATTGAAACGTTATCCTTCGCCTTGTGAAGTAAGTTTTATCAAAATGGCTTCTTATGAAGGTACTTCTTCTACCGAAGAGGTGAAGCAATTACTTGGTTTGAATCAAGATTTGTCAGGAAGATCCGTAATTGTAATTGAAGATATTGTGGATACTGGCAACACTTTGGTGGCTTTGAAAGCTTTATTCGAAAAAGAGAATGTGAAAGAGTTTAAGATTGCTACTTTATTTTTCAAACCAGAAGCCTATAAACAAGACTTGCCTGTAGATTATGTTGGTATTCGAATTCCGAATAAATTTATTGTTGGCTACGGGTTGGATTATGACGGATTGGGTCGTAATTTACCCGAAGTATATCAATTGAAAGACTAATTAATAACCATATTTACAACACACAAAAATAGATTTAGAAAATGATTAACATTGTTTTATTTGGGAAACCAGGTGCAGGAAAAGGAACTCAAGCCGAATTTTTAAAAGGAAAATACAATTTAACACACCTTTCAACAGGAGATATTTTTAGATTCAATATCAAAAACGAAACTGAATTAGGAAAGTTAGCCAAAACCTATATGGACAAAGGCGATTTAGTACCGGATGAAGTAACGATTCAAATGTTGCAATCAGAAGTAGATAATAATCCTGAGTCTGCTGGTTTTTTATTTGACGGTTTTCCAAGAACATTGGCACAGGCAGGAGCATTGGATCGTTTTTTAGAATCAAAAGGACAACAAATTACGGCTACAGTAGCTTTAGAAGCAGACGATGATATTTTGGTGCAACGTTTGTTAGAAAGAGGAAAAACGTCAGGAAGACCGGATGATCAAGATGAAGAAAAAATCCGAAATCGTTATGACGAGTACAATGAAAAAACTGCTCCATTAATGGATTATTACAAAGAACAAGAGAAGTTTTATGCTGTTGACGGAATTGGTTCTATTGCAGAAATAACAGAACGTTTGAGTACTGTAATCGATAATTTGTAATCAAAAACAGTTCAGAACATCAGTTAAATAATTTTTTTAGCTTGATTTTTTCAACCATAATAAAATAAAATTGGAACTACTTATTATATTTTTATTAATTCTACTAAATGGCGTCTTTTCTATGTCGGAAATTGCGTTGATTTCTTCACGAAAAAGTAGGTTAGAAACTGCTGCTAAAAAAGGAAGTAAAACGGCCAAAACTGCACTTGATTTAGCTAATTCTCCTAATAAATTTCTCTCGGCGGTACAAATAGGAATCACTCTTATTGGAATATTGACGGGTATCTATAGTGGAGATAAAATTACCGAAGATGTGGAATTTTTTGTAAGTGGATTTTCTGCCTTGCAACCCTATGCAAATTCCATTGCAGTAGGAATTGTAGTTGTGATTTTGACATTTTTCTCATTGGTTTTAGGTGAATTGCTTCCAAAACGTATTGGTTTAAATCATCCAGAGTCTATAGCCAAAGCGATAGCAATGCCAATGAAATTCGTTTCAGTCGTAATGGCTCCATTTATTTGGTTGTTAACTAGTTCTACCGATTTTTTACTGGACATTTTACAAATTAAGCCAACTGCTGACGGTAAAGTTACTGAAGAAGAAATCAAGGCAATTATTAAAGAAGGTACAGAGGTAGGTGAGGTTCAAGAAATTGAGCAAGATATAGTGGAACGAGTATTTCACATTGGAGACAGAAAAGTAAATTCGTTAATGACGCATCGTAGTTCAATGGTGTATTTATCACTTGAAGATACGGTAGAAGAAATTAAATCCAAAGTCTTAGATGAATTGCATTCAGTTTATCCAGTGTGCGAAGAAAATCTAGATGAAGTGGTTGGAGTTGTGTATTTAAAAGATTTGTTTGCCAATTTTGAAAAAGGTAATTTTCAACTGAAATCAATTGCTAAAGAGCCCGCTTATTTTATTGAGCATACTTCGGCATATAAAGCTCTTGAGAATTTTAAAAAGTCTAAAATTCATTATGCTTTCGTAACCGATGAGTATGGTGTTTTTCAAGGAATAATTACGTTGAATGATATCTTAGAAGCGCTGGTAGGAGACGCTTCAGATTTTGATGACGACGAGTATAAATTAGTGGCTAATGAAGATGGATCGTGGTTGGTAGATGGGCAATATTCATTACATGACTTCTTGACCTATTTTGATATGGATGAGTTAACTACAGATTATGAAGTTACCACGGTTAGTGGATTTATTATAACCGAACTTGGTGCGATTCCTAAAGAAGGAGATAAATTGATTTGGAATAAATTAGAGTTTGAAGCTCAAAAAATGGATGGTGTTATCATCGATAAAGTATTAATCACAACACTTAAAGAGTAATTACTTTTTAGATTGTACTTGATAACAATAGCGATATTGTTACTAATAAAAAAGAAAAAATGACAGAAGGAAACTTCGTAGATTACGTTAAAATATTTGTTTCTTCAGGAAAAGGAGGAAAAGGTTCAACGCATTTGCATAGAGAAAAATTTATTGAAAAAGGTGGCCCTGATGGAGGAGATGGTGGTCGCGGTGGTCACGTATACTTAGTTGGAAATAAAAGTCTCTGGACTTTGTTTCACTTAAAGTTTGCACGTCACGTCAAAGCTGGACATGGAGGAGATGGAGGTGGAGACCGAAGTACAGGAGCTGATGGGGATGATAAATACATTGAAGTACCATTAGGAACAGTGGTTAAAGACAAAGAAACCGGAGAAGTATTATTTGAAATTACAGAAGACGGAGAGAAACGCATCTTAGCTCAAGGAGGTAAAGGAGGTTTAGGAAACTGGCACTTTAGAAGTTCTACGAACCAAACACCACGTTATGCACAACCTGGATTACTAGGTATAGAAATGGACGTGATTCTAGAATTAAAAGTCTTGGCTGATGTAGGTTTGGTTGGGTTTCCCAATGCTGGAAAATCTACTTTATTATCCGTTTTGACTTCGGCTAAGCCAAAAATTGCTGATTATCCGTTTACGACTTTAAAACCTAATCTTGGAATTGTAGCCTATCGTGATTTTCAATCGTTTGTAATTGCTGATATTCCTGGTATTATTGAAGGTGCAGCTGAGGGAAAAGGTTTAGGCCATTATTTCTTAAGGCATATTGAGCGTAACTCTACCTTATTGTTTTTGGTACCCGTGGACACACCAGACATTAAAGCAGAATATGATATTTTGGTTAACGAATTGACCAAATACAATCCAGAAATGTTAGACAAAGAGCGTTTGTTAGTTATTTCAAAGATTGATATGCTGGATGAAGAATTGAAGGCAGAACTAAAGATAGAGTTGGATGTTGCATTTAAAGATGTTCCGTATATGTTCATCTCTTCTGTGGCACAACAAGGTTTGACAGAATTAAAAGATAAATTGTGGACTATGTTGAATGACTAAGTTTTATCTTATTTATAATACAAATCCGTTTCAATTGAAACGGATTTTTTTATAAAAACCTTTTCAGTTTGAGTGAAAAGCAAGTGTAAATTTCCTTATTTTTGGAATATGAATCGAGTGGTGTTTTTTTTATTGTTTGTTCCAAGTATGCTTTTATCTCAAACTAATTTTGAAAAAGGAGTTCAGTTATTGGCTTCTGGAAAAACTGAGTTAGCGCGAATAGCGTTTGAGAGTGTGATCAAAGAAAACCCATCGCATAGTAAATCATTAGAGTATTTGGGAGATATTGCAGGGCAAAACAAAAATTGGGACAAAGCAATTTTATATTACAAAAAGATAAAGATAATTCAACCCAATAATGCCGATTACCATTACAAGTATGGTGGTGCTTTAGGGATGAAAGCTAAGGCCGTGAATAAATTCAAAGCCTTAGGAATGATTGATGAAATTAAATCCTCCTTTGAAAAGGCTGCGGCTTTGGATCCTAAGCATACTGAATCGCGTTGGGCATTAGTGATGTTGTATTTGGAATTGCCTGGTATTATTGGCGGTAGCGAAACAAAAGCAATGGCTTATTCAAATGAACTAATGCGATTGTCGCCCTTAGAAGGATATCTGTCTAAAGGATATATTGATGAGTATTTTGGTCGAAATAAAAAAGCGGAGTTGAATTATAGTAAGGCATTGGAGTTGACCAATTCTAAAGTAGCTTTTCAGAAATTATACAATTTGTATTTAAATAGAATGAAAAATTCTGATAAAGCACAACAGTTAAAAGCACAATTTGAAAAATAGTTTAGATGGTTAATAGTGTATGAGTTTATTTTTCGAACTTATTAATGAATAACCATCTAAACTCATAAACTAAAAAGATGAGAACACATTTTATCGCCATTGGCGGAAGCGCGATGCATAATTTAGCTTTAGCGCTACATAACAAAGGATATCAAGTTACAGGTAGTGACGATGCTATTTTTGAACCTTCAAAATCACGATTAGAAAAGAAAGGAATTCTACCTACTGAAATGGGTTGGTTTCCGGAAAAAATAACAACTAATATTGAAGCGGTAATTCTAGGGATGCATGCTAAGGCAGACAATCCTGAGTTGTTGAAAGCGCAGAAATTAGGATTGAAAATTTATTCGTATCCGGAGTTCTTATACGAACAGTCCAAAAATAAAACCCGAGTGGTTATTGGTGGTTCTCACGGAAAGACTACTATTACTTCGATGATTTTGCATGTCATGCATTATCACAATATTGCGGTCGATTATATGGTAGGTGCTCAATTGGAAGGATTTGACACTATGGTACATCTTACCGAAGAAAATGATTTTATGGTTTTAGAAGGTGATGAATATTTGTCATCGCCAATAGATAGACGCCCTAAATTTCATTTGTATCAACCTAATATTGCCTTGATTTCCGGTATTGCTTGGGATCATATTAATGTGTTTCCAACCTATGATAACTATGTAGAGCAATTTGAAATTTTCATTGATAAAATTACAAATGGTGGTATTTTAGTCTACAATGAAGACGATGCTGAGGTGAAACGCGTTTCAGAAGCCGCTACGAATCCAATTCGGAAACTACCTTATAGTACGCCAGCGTATTCGGTAAGTGATGGAGTAACACTTTTGGAAACTCCTGAAGGACCAATGCCTATTGAAGTTTTTGGCGCACATAATTTAAACAATTTAGCTGGAGCCAAATGGATTTGTCAAAATATGGGTGTAGACGAAGCTGATTTTTATGAAGCTATTGCAAGTTTCAAAGGCGCTTCCAAACGTTTAGAAAAAATTGCCGAAGGAAAGGGGAGAGTTGCATATAAAGATTTCGCACATTCACCAAGTAAGGTAGCCGCTACAACCAAAGCTGTAAAAGAACAATATCCTAATCGTACTTTGGTAGCTTGTTTAGAATTGCACACCTATAGCAGTTTGAATGCTGAGTTTTTGAAAGAATATGAAGGCGCCCTAGAATATGCTGATGAAGCGGTTGTTTTTTATTCGCCAGATGCGGTAAAAATAAAACAATTGGAAGAAGTGACCTATGAGCAAATTGCTAAAGCGTTCAATAGAGAAGATTTAATTATCTATACCAATCCAGCCGAGTTTAAAAATTATTTATTTAACCGAAATCTAGAAAACTCTGCTCTGTTACTGATGAGTTCTGGAAATTATGGAGGTTTGAATTTTGATGAAGTAAAACAATTAATAGAATAAGAAACACCCAAATTATTGCATATGGAAAACGCCCCCTTTCCCATTAGTAGTTGGTCCGAAGATGATAAACCTCGAGAGAAACTCATGCTTAAAGGCAAAAGCGCTTTGAGCGATGCTGAATTAATTGCTATTTTAATCGGTTCTGGTAGCCGAAACGAAACTGCAGTTGATTTAAGCAAACGAATTTTAGCAGCCGTTTCTAATAATTTGAATGCCTTAGGAAAACAAAGTTTATCGCAATTGATGCAGTTCAAAGGAATAGGTGAGGCCAAAGCTATTACAATAATTGCTGCATTAGAGTTAGGTAGGAGACGAAGAGCAGAAGAGTCTGTTGAATTGCTTAAAATTACATCAAGTAAAATTATTTTTGAGTTAATGCAACCGATTATTGGCGAATTACCTCACGAGGAATTTTGGATAGTATATCTGAATAATTCCAATAAGGTGATTTCCAAAACACAATTGAGTAAAGGTGGAATTACTGGAACGGTAGTGGATGTGCGTTTGGTTTTTAAAGTAGCATTGGAAATGGGAGCTACTTCCTTAGTTTTGTGTCACAATCATCCTTCTGGGAGTTTGAAACCCAGTGAGGCTGACAAGCAAATTACTCAAAAGTTAAAACGCGCAGGGGAGAGTTTAGAAATAGCTATTTTAGACCATGTAATAGTAACTGAGACCAGTTATTTCAGTTTTGTTGATCAAGGAATTTTGTAAAAAGGGGAATGAAAAATAATACTATACAGCACGTTTTTTTTGATTTGGATCACACACTTTGGGATTTTGATAAAAATTCTGAAATGGCGTTTGCTACTCTATTTGAGAAAAACCATCCTGAAATTGCAATAAACGATTTTATTGAAGTATATGCGCCTATTAATCAAGCCTGTTGGAAATTGTATCAGTACGATTTAATTTCTCACGAGGAATTACGTTATAAACGCTTGAAAGATTCTTTCGATGCTTTAAATTATGCTATTCCAGATAGTTTAATTCATCAAATTGCGGAAGATTATATCTCGATTTTACCAGACAATAATCATTTGTTTGATGGGACAATTGAATTATTAAATTATTTGAATCCAAAATATCATTTGCATATAATTACCAATGGCTTTGCTAATGTTCAGTATAAGAAAATTACTAATTCAAAGATTGATACGTATTTTAAAACGATTACCAATTCTGAAATGGCAGGAGTAAAGAAGCCCAATCCTATTATTTTTCAATATGCTTTAGATTTGGCTCAAGCCAAAAAAGAAAACAGCATTATGATTGGGGATAGTTTAGAAGCGGATGTTCAAGGCGCAATAGATTTTGGAATCAAAGCGCTATTTTTTAACCCAAATAAAGAAACTAGCCCAGAAGGGATAATTGAAATTAACCATTTATTAGAACTAAAAAACTATTTATAATTATGAAAAAATTAGTATTTGTATTCATCTTGTTTTCAACAGTTGCCTTTTCGCAAAATATCAATAACTATAAAGCTGTTATTATTCCACTGAAATACGATTTTTTGAAATCAGAGAATCAATATCGTTTGGCTACCCTAACTAAACTTAATCTTCAGAAAGCAGGTTTTGTTGCTTTTTATAGCAACGAAGATATTCCATCTGAGTATAAAGATCGATGCAGTTTATTGACGGTAGATGTAAAAAAAGAAAGTGGTTTTTTGATGACTAAATTAGCTGTAGTCTTTAACGATTGTTTTGGCAAATTGGTATTCCAATCGGAGATGGGTAAAAGTAAACTAAAAGAGTATGAATCGGCTTATTCAGAGGCTTTAAATGATGCGTTTAGATCAATAAATGCTTTGAATTATAAATACGAATTGAGCCAATTGCCTATTCAACAAGTAACTCAGGTTATTCCTGTAGCAGTGGTTAATTCTCCAATTTCAAGTTCGGCAACTGTTGTACAAGATTCTCCTAATACAAACGCTGAATTACTGTATGCGCAAGCAACTCCAACAGGTTATCAATTGGTTGATGCGAGTCCGAAAGTAATTTTTAAATTGAATAAAACCTCGAGTCCAACGTTTTTCACAGCTTCAAAAGGAAGTATTCAAGGAGTTTTTATTCAAAAAGATAATGAGTGGTTTTTTGAATATTACGAAAACGAAAAATTATTTTCGGAATTAGTACGAGTTAAGTTTTAGTAACCGTACTTGTCCTTCCATCTGTTTTTCAGGAATTCTCTAGTCGAGTTTTCTCGTGTATTATTTCCAGGCTCGTAAATAGCTGAACCTGCAATAGCTTCGGGTAAAAACTCTTGTTCGGCAAAATTATTAGCATAATCATGCGAATATTTATACTCTTCGCCATATCCTAATTCTTTCATCAATGGAGTAGGGGCATTGCGTAAATGAATTGGAACGGAAAGATCACCTGTTTGTTTTACGATTTGTTGCGCCTTGCCAATAGCTTGATAAGAGGCATTGCTTTTAGGAGATGTCGCTAAATATACAGCACATTGGCTTAGAATAATTCGGCTTTCAGGATAGCCAATAGTAGCGACTGCTTGAAAGGTATTGTTTGCCATTATAAAGGCAGTTGGATTGGCATTGCCAATGTCTTCGCTAGAAAGAATGAGCATACGTCTTGCAATGAACTTTACATCTTCTCCGCCTTCAATCATTCTAGCAAGCCAATACACAGCTCCGTTAGGGTCACTCCCGCGTATGGATTTGATAAAGGCCGAAACGATATCATAATGTTGCTCTCCAGTTTTATCGTACAAAACCGTGTTTTGTTGTACTAATTCGAGTACACGGTCGTTAGTAAAGAGAATTTCATCTTCATCAGAGGCGTTTACGACTAGTTCAAAAAGATTTAATAGTTTGCGTCCGTCTCCGCCAGAAAGTCGCAACAATGCTTCTGTTTCAGCTAAATTTATTTTTTTCCTTTGTAAAATAACATCCGTTTGCATTGCTCTGTGAAGCAAGGTCTCTAAGTCTTCTTTATTAAAAGCATTCAAAGTATATACTTGACAGCGCGATAATAATGCCGGAATAACTTCAAAACTCGGATTTTCAGTTGTCGCACCAATTAAGGTGATCCAACCTTTTTCTACAGCTGCTAATAAGGAATCTTGTTGCGATTTGCTAAAACGATGAATCTCATCAATAAACAAAATAGGATTTTTAGAGGTAAAAAGTCCGCCACTTTGTTTGGCTTTTTCGATAACGTCCCGAATATCTTTCACTCCAGAATTAATGGCGCTAAGGGTGTAAAAAGGGCGTTTTGATTCTTGCGAAATAATTTGAGCCAAAGTAGTTTTACCAGTACCAGGAGGTCCCCATAGAATCAAAGAAGGAATAATTCCTTTGGCAATTTGTTGCGTTAACGAACCATTTGGTCCAACAAGGTGTAGTTGACTAATATAGTCTTCTAGTTGTTGTGGACGAATGCGTTCTGCTAAAGGAGCTACCATTGGATTAATGGGTTATTTGTTTATTTGGTTATGAGTTTATTTGTTGATTCGGTTATTTGTTTAACCGGATTACAAATTTATTTTTTTGTAATAAGGGGTTTATATATCTAACTTCTTTGTCTTACTGCTTCGTAAAGAAAGGCACCACAAGCAACAGACACATTTAGAGAACCAATTGTTCCAAACATAGGTAGTTTGGCTTTCTCATCTACAATTTTTAACACTGATGGATTGATTCCTCTATCTTCAGATCCCATGATGATGGCTACCGGTTCGTTCAATGTGATATCGTAAATGTTTTGCTCCGTTTTTTCCGTAGCGGCTACTGTTTTGATTCCTGAACCTTGAAGGTAAAAGATGGCATCTTTAATGTGTTCTACTTTACAAATAGGCACATTGAAAACAGCTCCGGCAGAAGTTTTTACTGTGTCTCCATTTACAGGAGCGGAACCTGCTTTTTGAACAATTATACCATTAACTCCAGTACATTCAGCAGTTCTAATAATCGCACCGAAATTACGTGCATCAGAGATTTGATCCAATATCAAGAATAATGGTTTTTTACCCGATTCTACAGTGGATTCCACTAAGTGTTCTAATTCAATGAAACCAATAGGCGAAATACTTGCCACTGCTCCTTGATGATTGTTAGGTGTTAAACGGTTTAGCTTTTCAACTGGAACATAAGAAAAATTAACATTAGCACGTTTCATTACCTTCATTAAATCCTTCATCAGTTCGCCTGCAATTTCTTTTTGAATAAAGACTTTGTCTACTGCAGTTCCTGCTTGTATGGCCTCAATAATGGCGCGTATTCCGAATATTATGTTTTCTTTTTCCATGGCGCAAAGATACAAAAAAAAACCACCAGCCAAAGGCTGATGGTTTTAAGTAAATGAATTATCAAATTCCTAATTATGAACTGTTGTCTTAGTTACTATTGAAGGAACTGGACTTGGTGTATTAGGGTTAGCATTAATTTCTACTTGTGGGTAAAGGAAACGTTGTGGTGTCCCAGCTTTTCCTGTTTTAAGTTGAATTTGAGCTGCATTATTTGATCTTCTGTAATCTGTAAAGCTTTCATAACTTCCCATTAAATAGATGTATTTTTCTTCAAAAATTTCTCTAATCAATGCATTTTGTTGGCTTAAAGCTGTTCCAGAATTATTTTCCATACCTCCTGCAGCAAAATCAGCTGCATCATAAGCTGAATAGGCAAATGTTCCAACACCATAGCCTGAATTGTCTACACCGATTGAATAACCAGTATTTAACAATGCTCTATAGGCATTATATGATGTAAGACCATTACTAAATGAAGTTCTAGCATCTGCTTCAGCAATGATTAATAACATTTCACCATAAGTTACCATAGGCATAGCACTGTCTCCTCCAAATTTTCCATTTAGGCCTTCTCCCCAATCAAAATCACATTGAAAATTAAGTTCATAATTTGAAAAATAATATAAGCCTGTATGATAAGTGAATTCAAATCTTGCAGACTCATCTGTTTTAGCATTACCTCTATAAATAGAAGTTGACGGGTCTAACAATCTAGCAGCGTAACTATCTCCAGACATATAATCATCTCTATCATATATTAAGAATGAATAGAAAGGATTAAAACTTTGAAGATAACCTGAACCGAACTGCGCTTTGAAGTCATCGTTAGCATTGTTAATTCCTAGTAAAGCATTTTGCTTAGCTTTAGTATAGTCTTTAACGTGAAGATAATATCTCGCTTTCAATGAGTAGGCCAATTTTAACCACTTAGCTGCACTTCCAGAATAATATAAATCTTTATCTGCTGGAATTCCTTTACCTGTAGTAGCACTCAAATTTACAATTGCTTTATCTAACAATGCTTGTAAACTAGCGTAAATAGCGGTTTGAGAATCGTATTTAGGAGTTAAATTTTTTCCTGTAATATCTAATTCGCTGTAAGGAGCATCACCCCAAAGAGAGGTAATAGTACCCATACAGTGTGCCTCAATTACTTGAGCTGCTCCAACAAGTCTTGGATTTAACTCTTTGGTTGCTTTTGCGGCAGTAATTTTAGCATTTGTAATACAGTTTACATAAGCTTGATTCCAACTATCATCAAATGATGATGCAGTTGATAAATTCCAGTCATTTAGGGAAACGTACTGTCTGTTTTCACCATTTGCTTGGTTCAGCCAAATCATTACATCTCTAGTGTTTGAACTTGTTTGAAAAAACTGATTTGCAAGAAGGACCCCTTGAAATAAATTTTTCGCATCTGATTCTGTAATTAAATCTGGATCCACATTGGTTTCCGAAACATAATCAGTACAACTAAATAGCGTAATCGCTAAAAAGAAGTAGCTTGTTGTTTTTAAAAATATATTTTTCATGTTTTAAAATTTTAAGTTAACGCTGAAGATTAACGATTTGCTGTTTGGAGCATTAAAGTATTGTAAACCACGACCGTTAGATCCTCCAGTTAAATTCGTTTCTGGATCTTGTCCTAGGTCTTTAGCTTCAGTCCATAACCATAGGTTTCTCCCTGTACCTGAGAATGTGATACTTTCAATTCCAATATTTTTACTTCTTAAATCTAGATTATAAGATAATGATAACTCTCTCCATTTTATCCATGAAGCTGATTTTACAAATTGCTCAGCAACTGGTCCAAATCCACCTCCTAAAGATTGATACCATGATTGGTCTAATAATCGTGGACCTGCTCCAAAATCTCTTAAATTACCACGAACAGTTCCTGGTGCTATTGTTGCTCCAGCATAGTTTAAGGTAGGACTAGTTAAAGTCACCTCATTTGCGGATTCAATAGTTTTACCAAAATTATTCAAAGCACCACTTGTACCATCCCATAATTGACCTCCAATTGAAGCATCAAATAAAGTGCTGATTTTGAAATTTTTATAAGAAAATGAGGTACCTAAAGCTCCTCTCCATTTAGGGTTAGGATCTCCAATAACACCTTCAGATGCTGCTGCAGTAGGGAATCCATTCGCATCAAGAATTAGCGCACCTGAGGCATCTCTGTCAAATTTACCTCCCCATAGTACCCCTAGAGGTTGATTTAGAACTGCACGAGAAGAAGATCCTGTAAATCCATTTAAAAATAAAGATTCTGTTCCTTCTAATGCTGTAACTTCGTTACGGTTGGTACTCCAGTTACCAAATACATTCCATTTCAATTTTGAATCCATTGATAGTATGCTTCCGTCAAATTCCAATTCAAATCCACGATTTTGAATAGTTGCATAATTCCCGTATAAAGAACTAAATGTAGAACTACCATTCAAAGGTACGCTTACTAACAAGTCGCTAGTTTCATTAGAATAATAAGTAGCATTAAGTGTAATTCTTTTGAAAAACTGCAAATCAGTACCAATTTCAAATTCAGTTTTGATTTCAGGTTTTAAGTTAAGATTTCCTCCAGATGCTGATTGTTGTAATGATCCAGCATAGGCACCAGAATCGTATGCACCACCCCAACCTTCAGCACCACTAGCAGCAACAAAATAAGTTGTTCCTCTGTATGGAGCTGGAATAGATGCGATTTGACCAAATGTTGCTCTTAACTTTCCGTCAGTTAAAATTTTGCTTTCTAATTTATTAGTGAATTTATAACCAAGTTCTACAGATGGGTAGAAATACGTTTTTAAATTCGGATCGTAACTTGATGCTGTTTCTAAACGACCTCCAATAGTTAAAAACAAATAATTTTTGTAATCGAATGCGGTAGAAAAATAAGCACCACTTAATTTTGAGTAGGTTCTGTCTAAGAATGTAGTTTTGTCAGCTACTAAAGCATTGTCGTATGAAAAATTATTAACGTCAAGTATAAAATTACGGTAAGAACCACCTCTTTGATCATAATTAGTATCAGAGAAGTTAATCCCTGTTAGGTATGATAAACTAATATTGTCATTAATCTTTGTATCTCCTAAAGCAATTAAATCTGCATTGAAAGATTGAAAATCAGTAACACTTTCAGTAGCACTTCCATTACCTCCATTTTCTGATGAATTAATTGGGAATATAGACATTCTTTTGTCACTGTATCCATCAAGACCTAATCTAGCTAAAACTGCTAGCCAAGGCGCAACAGTATGTTTTAATTCAAATCCTCCAATATAACGATTAACATTATTTGGATTTCTCTGTACATCTGTTGTCCATAATGGGTTGTTGTAACTTGGGTTTAAATCACCTGCATTAGTTCCAACGTCTTGTCTGTAGGCTCTGTGGCTATTTAAATGCGCTGTTCCATTAGCTAGAAAATTTGTCCCTATAAAATCGCGTTGATCAAAATCAGCTGGTGTTCTATACAATCCTAAGTAAAGGCCGCTTAAGTTAGATCCTGTTTGAATTCTATTTGAACTCACAGAAGAATAACCGAATTTAGTTTTAAAAGATGTTTTTTCTCCGATTTTTGATTCAGATGTAAAATCCACACTAGTTCTTTTGTAAGTAGAATTTCTAATTATACCATCATGATCAGTGTTTCCAAGACCTAGATAAAAGTTTGTAGTTTCGCTACCACCACTTACTCCTATGTGATTGTCAATATAAAGCCCATCACCAATTACAGAATCCATATTTGATTTTTGGAAGTTTTCTGTACTGTTTTTAGTAGTAATCGGATAAATTTTTCTACCGTCATTAGTTTGGAAATATTGACCAGTTGTATTAAAAACATCTGGAGCTCCTGATCTTGAAGAAATTTTATCTCCATAAGAATTAGCATTGTTTCGAGCAAAACGTCCATTAGAACCTTGTCCAAACTTATCTTGTAATTGCATTTCCACATTTACTTGGTCGAAAGAAACACTTGAATTTACATCAACTGAAATTTTCCCTTTTTTACCTTTTTTGGTAGTAATAAGCACCACTCCGTTAGCTGCTCTGTATCCCCATAATGCTGCTGCAGATGCGCCTTTCAAAATTTGAACACTTGCAATATCATTAGGATTGATGTCGTTTAAACGGCTTTGTTGTCCAACACCATCAGTACCACTACCAATTTCGTCATTAGATACTGGTGTACCATCTATAACGAATAAAGGTTGCGTAGAACCAGTAATTGAGTTTTGCCCTCTAATTTGAATGTAAGCTCCTGAACCTGGATCTGCTGAATTTGAAACAATTGCAACTCCAGATGCTTTTGCAGAAAGTCCTTTAAGTAATGAAGTTTCTCCAGAATTAGTAATTACATCACCTTTAACTTTTGAAAAAGAAGACGCTTTTTCATTCTTTTTAACTTCAATACCCAATGTGTTAATAACCACTCCTTCTAATTCAATTGAATCATCAGCAAGTTTAACGTTAATTGTGGTTGAAGTAGCTTTTACTTCTTGAGTTTTCATTCCAATGTAACTTAATACAAGGGTTTGATTTGTACTCGCTTTGATAGAGAATTTACCATCAAAATCTGTTTGAGTTCCAGTTTTACTGCCTTTAACTAATACACTCACGCCTGGTAAAGGCATTCCTGCATTGTCAGAAACAGTACCTGAAACGGTTCTCTCTTGCGCAAAAGTAATTTGCGTCACAAGTGCTACTAATAGCACTAAGAATCCATTTAATTTTAGTTTCATTTTTAATTATTTTGAATTAGTACCGCAAAAATCTTAATAATTTGTTAATAATCCTAATTATTCCTTAATATTTAATTGATCTGGCTAATTTTTCTTCAATTATTTGATTTATTTAAAGCAATATTTTTTAAATTATTGTCAGATTATCAATTTAATTTCTGCTTTATTTTGTTGTTTTTATTTCAAATTAAGGTTTTTGTTGCTTTTTTTTCAAATTATCCTAGTTGAAATAGAGATTGTTTCGATAGGATTGTTGTAGTTGTTAATTTATGAATTTCATAAAAAAGTGGAACCTACTTGAAAATTAATTAATTATGGTTTGCAGAGTTCAAAATTATTTATACATTTGCAACCCCGTAAAAAGCGGGAATTTAATATAATAAGAAATTTTTAGTATTAATTATGCCAACAATTCAACAATTAGTAAGAACAGGAAGAACTCAGATAACTAAGAAGAGTAAATCGGTTGCTTTAGATTCTTGTCCTCAAAGAAGAGGGGTTTGTACGCGTGTTTACACTACTACACCAAAAAAACCAAACTCTGCAATGCGTAAAGTTGCGCGTGTACGTTTGACAAATGGTAATGAGGTAAATGCCTACATCCCTGGAGAAGGACACAATTTACAAGAGCACTCGATAGTATTAGTTAGGGGTGGAAGGGTAAAAGATTTACCAGGAGTTAGATACCACATCGTTCGTGGTGCACTTGATACATCAGGTGTAGCAGGAAGAACGCAAAGAAGATCTAAGTACGGTGCTAAACGCCCAAAAGAAGCAAAAAAGTAATTTGAACTAAAAGTTTATAAGTTTCAATGTTTAGAAGTTTAGTAATTACTATACCTATAAATACAACTGAATAAATTTTTATTCTAAAAACAAAAAAGACATGAGAAAAAGAGCGGCAAAGAAAAGACCACTTTTACCAGATCCAAGGTTTAATGACCAATTGGTAACTCGTTTTGTGAACAACTTAATGTGGGACGGTAAGAAATCAACAGCTTTTAAAGTTTTTTATGATGCAATTGATATCATTGAAACAAAAAAGCAAGATGCAGAAAAATCATCATTAGAAATTTGGAAAGATGCGTTAACTAATGTTATGCCTCACGTAGAAGTACGTAGTCGTAGAGTTGGTGGAGCTACATTCCAAATTCCAATGCAAATTAGACCAGACAGAAAAATTTCTATGGCAATGAAGTGGTTAATACTTTATTCTAGAAGAAGAAATGAAAAATCGATGGCTCAAAGACTAGCTTCTGAATGTTTAGCTGCGGCTAAAGAAGAAGGAGCGGCTGTTAAGAAAAGAATGGATACTCACAAAATGGCAGAAGCTAACAAAGCTTTCTCTCACTTTAGATTTTAATTCATAAGAAATGGCTAGAGATTTAAAATATACAAGAAACATAGGTATTGCTGCTCATATTGATGCTGGTAAAACAACAACAACAGAGCGTATTTTATTCTATACAGGGAAATCACACAAAATTGGTGAGGTGCACGATGGTGCTGCAACAATGGACTGGATGGCACAAGAGCAAGAAAGAGGTATTACTATTACTTCTGCTGCTACAACTTGTGAATGGAATTTCCCAACTGAACAAGGTAAAATTTTACCTGAAACTACAGGTTACCATTTTAATATTATTGATACCCCAGGTCACGTTGACTTTACCGTAGAGGTAAACCGTTCATTACGTGTGCTTGATGGTTTAGTTTTCTTATTTAGTGCGGTTGATGGTGTTGAGCCACAATCAGAAACTAACTGGAGATTAGCCGATCAATATAGAGTTCCACGTATGGGATTCGTAAATAAAATGGACCGTCAAGGTTCTAACTTCTTAAACGTATGTCAACAAGTTAGAGATATGTTGAAATCTAACGCTGTTGCAATCACTTTGCCTATTGGTGAAGAGAATGATTTCAAAGGAGTAGTTGACTTGGTAAAAAATCAAGCTATTATTTGGCATGATGCTACACAAGGAGCGACTTTTGATATTGTTGATATTCCTGCTGATATGGTAGATGATGTAAAAGCATATAGATCTATTCTTATTGAAGCAGTAGCTGACTATGATGAAAATCTATTGGATAAGTACATGGAAGATGAAAACTCTATTACAGAGGATGAAATCAACACTGCTTTGAGAGCTGCTACAATTGATATGGCGATTATTCCTATGATTGCAGGTTCTTCTTTCAAAAATAAAGGAGTTCAGTTCATGTTAGATGCAGTTTGTAAGTATTTACCATCTCCATTGGACAAAGAAGGTATTGAAGGAATTCATCCTGATGATGCTGATTTATTAGAAGAAGATCAAACTAAAATATTACGTCGTCCAGATGTAAAAGAGCCTTTCGCTGCTTTGGCATTTAAGATTGCTACTGACCCTTATGTTGGTCGTTTGGCTTTCTTCCGTGCGTATTCTGGTCGTTTGGATGCAGGTTCTTACATCTTGAACACGCGTTCAGGAAACAAAGAAAGAATTTCTCGTATCTACCAAATGCACGCTAACAAACAAAATCCAATCGAATATATTGAGGCTGGAGATATTGGAGCGGCTGTTGGATTTAAAGATATCAAAACTGGGGATACTATGTGTGATGAAAAACACCCAATTATCCTTGAGTCTATGAAATTCCCAGATCCTGTAATTGGTATCGCTATTGAGCCTAAAACTAAAGCTGACGTTGATAAAATGGGTATGGCTTTGGCTAAATTGGCAGAGGAAGATCCAACATTTACTGTAAGAACTGATGAAGCTTCAGGTCAAACGATTATTTCAGGTATGGGTGAGTTACACTTAGACATTCTTGTAGATCGTATGAAACGTGAATTCAAAGTTGAAGTAAACCAAGGTGAGCCTCAAGTAGAATACAAAGAAGCGTTTACAAAAGAAGCTCAACATAGAGAAGTGTACAAAAAACAATCTGGAGGTCGTGGTAAATTTGGAGATATTGTTTTCCGTTTAGAGCCTGCAGATGTTGTTGATGGAAAAGCTCCAGTTGGATTACAATTTGTGAATGAAGTTAAAGGAGGAAACGTTCCTAAAGAATATATTCCTGCTGTTGAGAAAGGTTTCAGAGAAGCTATGAAGACAGGACCATTAGCTGGTTATACTGTAGATAGTTTAAAAGTAACTTTATTAGACGGTTCTTATCACCCAGTGGATTCTGATGCATTGTCATTTGAATTAGCTGCAAGAATGGGTTATAAAGAAGTGGCAAAAGCAGCTGGTGCAGTTATCCTTGAGCCTATTATGAAAATCGAAGTGATTACTCCAGAAGAAAATATGGGGGATATCGTTGGGGATTTGAATAGAAGAAGAGGTCAAGTAAATGACATGGGAGACAGAGCAGGTGCTAAAACTATTAAAGCAAATGTTCCTTTATCTGAAATGTTTGGATATGTTACAACATTAAGAACATTATCATCAGGTAGAGCTACTTCTACTATGGAATTTTCACACTATGAACAAACTCCTTCTAATATTTCAGAAGAAGTGATCAAAAAAGCAAAAGGTAACGCTTAATTTTTAAGAAAATGAGTCAAAAAATCAGAATAAAACTAAAATCTTACGATCATATGTTGGTAGACAAGTCTGCTGAAAAGATTGTAAAAACGGTGAAAACTACCGGTGCAGTTGTAACAGGACCAATTCCATTGCCAACTCACAAAAAATTATTCACGGTATTACGTTCTCCACACGTTAACAAAAAAGCGAGAGAACAATTTGAAGTGATGTCATACAAGAGATTAATTGACATTTATTCATCTTCATCTAAAACTATTGATGCTTTAATGAAATTAGAATTGCCTAGTGGAGTTGAAGTAGAAATCAAAGTTTAGGTAGCTGTATTTTCGAAATACAAGAGCATTCCGTTTAAGCGAAAACTATTTTTTGGAATATCTGCAAATAAGTTCTACTTTTGCACCTCATTTTAAAAAAATAGAATCCGCTTAAATGGGTGTTCTATATTTATATTTAATAATTAATAATTAATATTTATGTCTGGGTTAATTGGTAGAAAAATCGGCATGACTAGCATTTTCGACGAAAACGGGAAGAATATTCCTTGTACAGTAATCGAAGCTGGACCATGTGTTGTTACCCAAGTCAGAACCAAAGGTGTTGACGGGTACGAAGCGTTGCAACTTGGTTTCGATGACAAAAACGAGAAACATTCCACAAAAGCGGCTTTAGGCCACTTTAAAAAAGCGGGAACTGTTGCTAAGAAAAAAGTCGTTGAATTCCAAAATTTTGCAACTGAACAAAAATTAGGAGATCTTATTGATGTTTCTATTTTTGAAGAAGGAGAATTTGTAGATGTACAAGGTGTATCTAAAGGTAAAGGTTTCCAAGGGGTTGTTAAACGTCACGGTTTTGGTGGTGTTGGACAAGCTACTCATGGTCAGCACAACCGTTTAAGAGCGCCAGGTTCTGTAGGAGCTTCTTCTTATCCATCTAGAGTATTCAAAGGAATGCGTATGGCTGGAAGAATGGGAGGAGATAATGTAAAAGTTCAAAACCTTAGAGTTTTAAAAGTAGTGGCTGAAAAGAACCTACTTGTTATTAAAGGATGTGTTCCTGGTCATAACAACTCTTATGTAATCATTCAGAAGTAATGGAAGTAAAAGTATTAGATTTCAACGGAAAAGATACTGGAAGAAAAGTTCAACTTTCTGATTCAGTATTCGCAATTGAACCAAATAATCACGCAGTATACCTTGATGTAAAGCAATATCTTGCTAATCAAAGACAAGGAACGCACAAAGCAAAAGAAAGAGCTGAAGTTGCGGGAAGTACACGTAAGATTAAGAAACAAAAAGGAACTGGTACTGCTCGTGCGGGTAGTGCAAAGAATCCATTGTTTAAAGGTGGAGGAACAGTTTTCGGACCTAGACCAAGAAGTTATTCATTCAAATTGAATAAAAACTTGAAACGTTTAGCTAGAAAATCAGCTTTCTCAATCAAAGCAAAAGAGTCCAATATCATCGTTTTAGAAGACTTCAATTTTGAAACTCCAAGCACTAAAAATTTCATTAACGTTTTGAAATCGTTAGGCTTAGAAAACAAAAAATCCTTGTTCGTGTTGGGTGATTCAAATAAAAATGTATATTTGTCGTCACGCAATTTAAAGGCTTCTAACGTAGTAAGTAGCTCAGAATTAAGTACTTACGCCATCTTAAACGCTAATAATGTAGTGCTTTTAGAAGGTTCTTTGGAAGGAATTGAAGATAATTTAAGCAAATAAATAGGAAAATGAGTATTATAATCAGACCTATAGTAACTGAAAAAGTAACCAAAGAAAGTGAAGTTTTAAACCGCTTCGGATTTTTTGTTAACAAAAAAGCAAACAAAGTTGAGATTAAGAAAGCTATTGAAGCTACTTATGGAGTAACTGTTGTTAGTGTTAACACAATTAACGTAAGACCGGATAGAACTACAAAATACACTAAAAGTGGTTTGATCAGTGGAAAAACAAATGCTGAAAAGAAAGCATTTGTACAAGTAAAAGAAGGAGAATCAATTGATTTTTACAACAATATCTAATAGAGAACAATGTCAGTTAGAAAATTAAAACCTATTACCCCAGGTCAGCGATTTAGAGTTGTGAATGGTTATGACGCCATTACAACTGATAAGCCGGAACGCTCTTTGATAGCGCCGATAAAAAACTCTGGAGGTAGAAATAGTCAAGGAAAGATGACCATGCGTTATACGGGTGGTGGTCACAAGCAGAGATATCGTATTATTGATTTTAAACGTACTAAAGAAGGAATTCCCGCTACGGTTAAATCAATCGAATACGATCCAAATCGTACTGCGTTTATCGCTTTATTAGCTTATGCTGATGGAGAGAAAACTTATGTTATTGCACAAAACGGATTGAAAGTGGGTCAGAAATTAGTTTCTGGACCAGAATCTCAACCTGAAATTGGTAATACATTGCCATTAAGCAGAATTCCATTAGGAACTGTTATTTCATGTATTGAGTTACGTCCAGGTCAAGGAGCAGTTATTGCTCGTTCAGCTGGAACATTTGCTCAATTAATGGCAAGAGACGGAAAATATGCTACAATTAAAATGCCGTCAGGAGAAACAAGATTAATCTTGTTAACCTGTTCAGCTACAATTGGAGCAGTTTCTAATTCTGATCATCAATTAGTTGTATCTGGTAAAGCAGGTAGAACAAGATGGTTAGGAAGAAGACCTAGAACAAGACCTGTTGCAATGAACCCTGTCGATCACCCAATGGGTGGTGGTGAAGGACGTTCTTCTGGTGGACATCCACGTTCAAGAAATGGAATACCAGCTAAAGGTTATAGAACTCGTTCTAAGAAAAACCCGAGTAACAAGTATATCGTAGAACGTAGAAAGAAATAATAAGATATGGCACGTTCATTAAAAAAAGGACCTTTCGTTCATTATAAGTTAGACAAGAAAGTTCAAGAAAACATTGAAAAAGGTGGTAGTGGAGTTGTTAAGACATGGTCTAGAGCTTCAATGATCACTCCAGACTTTGTTGGACAAACAATCGCAGTTCATAACGGTCGTCAGTTTGTACCAGTTTACGTTACAGAAAACATGGTAGGTCACAAATTAGGAGAATTTTCACCAACACGATCTTTTAGAGGTCACGCTGGAGCAAAAAATAAAGGTAAAAAATAAGAAGCAATGGGAGTTCGTAAAAGAGAAACAGCAGACGCAAGAAAAGAGGCTAATAAGTCACTAGCTTTTGCAAAATTGAATAACTGCCCTACTTCACCTAGAAAAATGCGCTTAGTTGCGGACTTGGTAAGAGGTCAGAAAGTGGAAAGAGCACTTAATATATTAAGATTTAGCTCAAAAGAAGCTTCAAGAAAATTAGAGAAACTATTATTATCTGCAATCAATAACTGGGAGCAAAAAAATAGTGAAGGTAATGTTACTGAAGCAGGCTTATTTATAAAAGAGATCAGAGTAGATGGTGGAATGATGTTGAAAAGACTTCGTCCAGCTCCACAAGGTCGTGCACACAGAATTAGAAAACGTTCTAACCACGTAACAATCGTGTTAGGAGCTATTAATAACACACAAAGCAATTAATAAAGATGGGACAAAAGACAAATCCAATTGGAAATAGACTTGGTATCATCAGAGGATGGGACTCTAACTGGTATGGTGGAAATGATTATGGCGATAAATTAGCCGAAGATCACAAAATCAGAAAGTACATCCATGCTCGTTTATCAAAAGCTAGTGTATCAAAAGTAATCATCGAGAGAACTTTGAAACTTGTAACCGTTACTATCACTACTGCTAGACCTGGTATCATTATCGGAAAAGGTGGACAAGAGGTAGACAAGTTGAAAGAAGAACTTAAGAAAATTACTGACAAAGAGGTTCAAATTAACATCTTTGAAATCAAAAGACCTGAACTTGACGCTTATTTAGTTGCAACAAGTATCTGTCGTCAAATCGAGAGTCGTATTTCTTACAGACGTGCAATCAAAATGGCTATTGCTGCTTCTATGCGTATGAACGCTGAAGGTATCAAAGTTTTGATTTCTGGTCGTTTGAATGGGGCAGAGATGGCGCGTTCAGAAGGTTTCAAAGAAGGTAGAATTCCTCTATCAACTTTCAGAGCCGATATTGATTATGCTTTAGCAGAAGCGCATACTACTTATGGTAGAATGGGTATTAAAGTATGGATCATGAAAGGTGAAGTTTATGGAAAGAGAGATCTTTCTCCGCTTGCTGGAATGGACAAAAAACAATCTGGTGCAGGTGGTAAAGGTGGAGATGCTCCTAGAGGCAAATCTAACTTTAATAAAGGTGGAAAACCAGACGCTCGTAAAAGAAAGTAAATTTTTAAACTAAAGAAAAATGTTACAGCCTAAAAGAACAAAATACCGTAAGGTACAGAAAGGTAAAATGAAAGGAAACTCTCATAGAGGGCATGAACTTTCTAATGGAATGTTTGGTATTAAATCTGTACATGAAGATGGAATGTTCTTAACCTCTCGTCAAATCGAAGCTGCACGTATTGCTGCAACTCGTTACATGAAGAGAGAAGGACAATTATGGATCAAAATATTTCCAGACAAACCAATCACTAAGAAACCTCTTGAAGTACGTATGGGTAAAGGTAAAGGAGCCGTTGAATATTGGGCTGCCGTTGTTAAACCCGGAAGAATCATGTTTGAAGTTGGAGGAGTACCTTTGTCAGTTGCAAAAGAGGCGTTACGTCTTGCAGCACAAAAACTTCCAGTAAAAACTAAATTCGTTGTTGCGAGAGATTTCGAAGCATAATCTAATTATATTATGAAACAATCAGAAATAAAAAATCTTTCTGCAGCGGAGTTGCAAGAAAAACTTAGCCAGACTAAGAAAGCTTATGCTAACCTAAAATTGGCTCACGCTATCTCACCAATTGAAAATCCATTACAGATTAGAACTGTAAGAAGAACAATTGCAAGATTGGCGACTGAGCTTACAAAAAGAGAGTTACAATAATTGTAATCTGCTGAAAGATGGAAAAAAGAAATTTAAGAAAAGAGAGAATTGGTGTTGTTACTTCTAACAAAATGGAGAAATCTATTGTTGTTGCTGAAGTACGTAAAGTAAAACACCCTTTATACGGTAAGTTCGTGTTGAAAACTAAAAAGTATCACGCACACGACGAAAAGAACGACTGTAACATTGGAGATACTGTAAGGATAAGTGAAACTCGTCCTTTGAGTAAAACAAAATGTTGGAGGTTAGTTGAAATCATTGAAAGAGCTAAATAATTATGGTACAACAAGAATCAAGACTAAAAGTAGCAGATAACACAGGAGCTAAAGAAGTTTTAACTATCCGTGTTTTAGGAGGTACCAAAAGAAGGTATGCCTCTGTTGGTGACAAGATTGTAGTTTCTATCAAAGATGCAACTCCTAACGGAAACGTTAAAAAAGGAGCTGTTTCAACTGCAGTTGTTGTACGTACCAAAAAAGAAGTGAGAAGAGCCGATGGTTCATACATCAGATTTGATGACAACGCATGTGTGTTATTGAATGCTGCTGGTGAAATGAGAGGAACTCGTGTTTTTGGTCCGGTAGCAAGAGAACTTCGTGAAAAACAATTCATGAAAATTGTATCATTAGCACCAGAAGTGCTTTAATTCGTTTTAAGATGATAAAGCTAAAAATAAAATCAGGAGACGTAGTAAGAGTTATTGCAGGTGACCATAAAGGTGCTGAAGGTAAAGTTTTACGCGTGTACCGTGAGAAAAACAAAGCGATCGTTGAAGGTGTAAACATGGTTTCGAAACATACTAAACCAAGTGCTAAAAACCCTCAAGGTGGTATCGTTAAGAAAGAAGCTTCTATTCAAATTTCAAATATTGCTTTAATTGATCCTAAAACTAAAGGAACAACTAGAGTTGGTATTAGAGTAGAAGGAGATAAGAAAGTGAGATTTTCAAAAAAATCTAATCAAGTACTATAGTGATGGCATATACACCTAGACTAAAAGAAGAATACAAGAGCAGAGTTATTGCTGCTCTTAAAGAGGAATTCGGATATACAAACGTAATGCAAGTTCCAAAATTGGAAAAAATCGTTTTGAGCCGTGGAGTTGGTGCAGCTGTATCTGATAAAAAATTAATCGACTATGCAGTTGATGAATTGACAAAGATCACTGGACAAAAAGCAGTTTCTACAATTTCTAAGAAAGACGTTGCGTCTTTCAAATTGAGAAAAGGAATGCCAATTGGAGCAAAAGTAACTCTTCGTGGAGAAAGAATGTATGAGTTTTTAGACAGACTTATTACTTCTGCTTTACCACGTGTTAGAGATTTTAGTGGTATTAAAGCTACTGGTTTCGACGGAAGAGGTAACTATAACCTTGGAGTGTTAGAGCAAATCATTTTCCCAGAAATTGATATTGATAAAGTAAACAAAATATCTGGAATGGATATCACATTTGTTACTACTGCTCAAACAGATAAGGAAGCAAAATCGTTATTGGCTGAACTAGGATTACCTTTTAAAAAGAATTAAGACATGGCTAAAGAATCAATGAAAGCCCGCGAGGTGAAAAGAGAAAAAACGGTAGCAAAGTATGCTGAGAAAAGAAAAGCTTTGTTAGAAGCTGGAGATTTCGTAGGTTTGCAAAAATTACCAAAAAATGCTTCACCTGTTCGTTTACACAATCGTTGTAAATTAACTGGAAGACCAAGAGGATATATTCGTCAATTTGGTATTTCACGTGTAACATTCCGCGAAATGGCTAACAACGGGTTAATTCCTGGAGTTAAGAAAGCTAGCTGGTAAGAATAAAGAATTATAAATTGGTTTAAGGTTCGGTGGCAGAGTGCCATCGAAAACCAAAACCGCAAATTGATACATATGTATACAGATCCAATTGCAGATTACTTGACGCGAGTTCGTAACGCTGTGGCTGCAAACCACAAAGTTGTTGAAATTCCGGCATCTAATCTAAAAAAAGAGATTACAAAGATCTTATTTGATCAAGGGTATATCTTAAGTTACAAGTTTGAGCAGAATACCGTTCAGGGTTCTATTAAAATTGCTTTGAAGTATGATAAAGATACTAAAGAGCCTGTTATCAAAGATATCCAAAGAATTAGTAAACCAGGTTTACGTAAATATGCAGGTGCTTCTAAAATTCCAAGAATCCTTAACGGATTAGGTATTGCGATTGTTTCTACTTCAAAAGGTCTTATGACTGGGAAACAAGCTAAGCAATTGAATGTAGGTGGTGAAGTAATTTGTTACGTATACTAATATTAAAGACTATATAAGATGTCAAGAATAGGTAAAAATCCAATTGTAATCCCTGCTGGTGTAACTGTAGAAGTTGCTGAAGGTATCGTTACAGTAAAAGGAAAGAATGGTCAACTAACACAGGAGTTTTCGGACGTAACTGTAAAAGTTGAAGACGGTCAAGTTCTAGTAGAAAGATCGTCTGATCAGAAAGACCAAAGAGCAAAACACGGTTTATACAGATCTTTAATCAACAACATGATTCAAGGTGTATCAACAGGTTTTACTAAAGAATTGGAATTGGTAGGAGTTGGTTATAGAGCTTCAAACCAAGGTCAAAAATTAGATTTAGCTCTTGGATATTCACATAATATCATTTTAGAAGTAGCTCCAGAAGTAAATGTGGAGACGATTTCTGAAAAAGGGAAAAACCCAATTGTGAAATTAACATCATTTGACAAACAACTTTTAGGTCAGGTAGCTGCGAAAATCAGAGGTTTCCGTAAGCCTGAGCCATACAAAGGAAAAGGTGTTAAATTCGTAGGTGAAGTATTAAGAAGAAAAGCAGGTAAATCAGCTTAAAAAATAAGATTATGTCATTAACAAAATCTGATAGAAGACAGAGAATTAAATTCAGAATTAGAAAGATTGTTAGCGGTACTGCTGCTAAACCTAGACTTTCTGTTTTTAGAAGTAACAAAGAAATTTACGCACAATTAATTGATGATGTAAATGGAGTTACTTTAATAGCTGCCTCTTCAAGAGAAAAAGAAATAGGTAAAGGTACAAACGTAGAAGTTGCTGCAGCAGTTGGAAAACTAGTTGGCGAAAAAGCGTTAAAAGCCGGTATTGATGCAGTAACTTTCGATAGAGGAGGTTATTTATATCACGGTCGTATTAAATCATTAGCAGAAGGCGCGAGAGCTGCTGGACTTAAATTCTAATATAGTATGTCTAATAAATACAAAAATATAGAGTTAGTAAAATCAGCTGGTCTTGAATTGAAAGACCGTTTGGTGAGTGTAAATCGTGTTACTAAAGTTACAAAAGGTGGTAGAGCATTTGGTTTTTCTGCTATTGTAGTGGTAGGTGATGAAAATGGAGTGGTAGGTCACGGATTAGGAAAATCTAAAGATGTTTCTGAAGCAATTGCGAAAGCAGTGGAAGATGCTAAGAAAAATTTAGTACGTATTCCTTTGAATGGGCAATCAGTTCCTCACGAACAAAAAGGTAAATTTGGTGGTGCACGTGTGTTCTTAATTCCAGCCTCTCATGGTACAGGAGTTATTGCTGGTGGAGCTGTTCGTTCAGTTCTTGAATCAGTAGGTATTCACGATGTATTGTCTAAATCTCAAGGATCTTCAAATCCTCACAACGTAGTTAAAGCAACTTTTGATGCTTTGTTACAAATGAGAAGTGCTCACACTGTTGCAAAACAAAGAGGAGTATCTTTAGAAAAAGTTTTTAAAGGTTAATATTCAAGGAAATTATGGCTAAATTAGTAGTAAAACAAGTTCGAAGCAAAATTAACTGTCCTCTTTCTCAAAAGAGAGGTTTAGAAGCTTTAGGTCTACGTAAAATGGGACAAGTTGTAGAGCATGATTCAAATCCTGCAATCCTTGGTATGATAAATAAAGTTAAACACTTAGTTTCCGTTGAGGAAGTTAAATAACAATTATAGTTATGAATTTAAGTAACTTACAACCTGCTGAAGGTGCTACACACAATCAAAATAAAAGATTAGGTAGAGGAGAAGGTTCTGGTAAAGGTGGTACTGCTGCACGTGGTCACAAAGGAGCTAAGTCTCGTTCTGGTTATTCTAAAAAGATTGGTTTTGAAGGTGGTCAAATGCCACTTCAAAGACGTGTACCTAAGTTTGGTTTCACAAACATCAACCGTAAAGAATACGAAGGTGTTAATTTAGATACTCTTCAATTATTAGTTGATAATGGAGTAATTACTGATACTGTTGATATGACAGTATATGTTGCTAATCGTTTGGCTACTAAAAATGAAATCGTTAAGATTTTAGGTAGAGGTGAATTGAAAGCAAAATTAAAAGTAACTGCTCATAAATTTACTGCTACTGCAAAAGCGGCTATTGAAGCTGCAGGTGGAGAAGCTGTAACATTATAATTTTCAATTAAGATGAAGAAATTTATTGAATCAATAAGTAATGTTTGGAAAATCGAAGAGTTAAAGAATCGTATTCTTATGACTCTTGGTTTGCTATTAATCTATCGATTTGGAGCTCAAGTTACGCTTCCAGGGATTGATGCTACACAATTGGCTAATTTAGCTGGTCAAACAAAAGACGGAATAGGTTCTATTTTGGATATGTTTACAGGTGGAGCTTTTTCTCAGGCGTCTGTTTTTGCTTTAGGTATTATGCCTTACATTTCTGCATCTATTGTAGTACAATTGATGGGCATGGCTATACCTTATTTGCAGAAGCTACAAAGCGATGGTGAAAGTGGTAGAAAGAAGATCAATCAAATTACTCGTTGGTTAACAATTGGAATTACTTTACTTCAGGGGCCTACTTACATTTACAATTTATACAGAACCTTACCTGGTAATGCTTTTTTATTAGGTTTTAATTCTTTTGAATTCTTATTTTCTTCAGTGGTTATATTAACTACAGGAACCATATTTGCTATGTGGTTAGGAGAAAAAATTACTGATAAAGGTATTGGTAATGGTATTTCTTTGTTAATAATGGTAGGTATTTTAGCTCGTTTACCACAAGCTTTTATTCAAGAATTTACAACTAGAGTAACTAATAATAATGGTGGGCCAATGTTATTGGTAATCGAAATTATTGTTTGGTTGTTGGTAATTATTTCTTGTGTATTACTTGTTATGGCGGTTAGAAAGATACCTGTTCAATATGCTCGTCGTACATCAACTGGTGACTATGAACAAGACGTTATGGGTGGTAACAGACAATGGATACCTTTGAAGCTTAATGCTGCTGGAGTGATGCCAATTATCTTTGCTCAGGCGATTATGTTTATTCCGGCTGCTGTCGCAGGTCTGTCTAAATCAGATGCATCTCAATCTATTGTTGGTGCTTTTAGTAATATGTTCGGATTGTGGTATAATATTGTTTTTGCAACATTAATAGTTGTGTTTACATTCTTTTACACTGCAATTACGGTTCCTACTAACAAAATGTCTGATGATTTGAAAAGAAGTGGTGGATTTATTCCAGGTGTTAAGCCAGGAGTTGAAACTTCTGATTTTCTTGATAAAGTGATGTCTTTAATTACTTTCCCAGGATCTCTATTCCTAGCTTTGATTGCTGTGTTCCCAGCTATTGTAGTTAGTGTGATGGATGTTCAACAGTCTTGGGCTATGTTTTTTGGAGGTACCTCTTTAATTATTATGGTTGGTGTTGCTATTGATACGATGCAACAAATTAATTCTTACCTATTGAACCAACATTATGATGGTTTAATGAAAACAGGTAAAAATAGAAAAGCAGTAGCGTAACCTATGGCAAAGCAATCAGCAATAGAACAAGACGGAGCCATTATTGAAGCATTGTCAAATGCAATGTTCCGTGTGGAGTTAGAAAATGGACACATTGTAATTGCTCATATTTCTGGAAAAATGCGTATGCATTACATCAAATTATTACCTGGTGATAAAGTGAAACTAGAAATGAGTCCTTACGATTTGTCAAAAGCAAGAATTACTTATAGATATTAAAAGATATTTCAACAATGAAAGTAAGAGCATCAGTGAAAAAGAGAAGTGCCGAGTGCATTATCGTTCGTAGAAAAGGAAGATTATACGTAATCAACAAAAAGAATCCTAGATTTAAACAAAGACAAGGATAATTATGGCAAGAATAGCAGGGGTAGATATCCCAAAAAACAAGAGAGGTGTTATAGCACTAACCTATATCTTTGGATTAGGAAAAAGTAGAGCAATTGAGATTTTAGAAAAAGCTCAAGTTAGCCAAGATAAAAAAGTTCAAGATTGGAATGACGACGAGATCGGAGCAATTCGTGAAGCCGTTTCAGCTTTCAAAATTGAAGGAGAATTACGTTCTGAAGTTTCTTTGAACATCAAACGTTTAATGGATATTGGTTGTTATAGAGGTATCCGTCATAGATCTGGTCTTCCATTAAGAGGACAAAGAACTAAAAACAACTCTAGAACAAGAAAAGGTAAAAGAAAAACTGTTGCTAACAAGAAAAAAGCAACTAAATAATAAGTAATATGGCTAAAGCAACTGCAAAAAAACGTAAAGTTATCGTTGAATCAACGGGAGAAGCTCATATTTCTGCTACTTTTAACAACATCATCATTTCTTTGACTAACAAAAAAGGTGAAGTTATTTCTTGGTCTTCAGCTGGTAAGATGGGTTTCAGAGGTTCTAAAAAGAATACTCCGTACGCAGCTCAAATGGCAGCAGAAGATTGTACTAAAGTAGCTCTAGAAGCTGGACTTAAAAAAGTAAAAGTGTATGTTAAAGGACCAGGAAACGGACGTGAGTCTGCTATCCGTTCTTTACATAACGGTGGAATTGAGGTTACTGAAATCATTGATGTAACTCCAATGCCTCATAATGGATGTCGTCCTCCTAAAAGACGTAGAGTTTAATACTCAAAAATTAATTATAGTATAACTAGATAGGTTATAGATTATCGAAGGATACGACCTGAATTCATAATCTCTATCTTAAACAATTTAAAATGGCAAGATATACTGGTCCAAGTACAAGAATCGCACGTAAATTCGGCGAGGCAATTTTCGGAGACGATAAAGCTTTCGAAAGAAGAAATTACCCACCTGGTCAACACGGGATGGCTAAAAAAAGAGGAAAAAAATCTGAATATGCTGTCCAGTTGATGGAAAAGCAAAAAGCTAAATATTCTTATGGAATTTTAGAAAAACAATTCAGAAATTTATTCGAAAAAGCATCAGCTACTAAAGGTGTTACTGGTGAAGTTTTATTACAATTGTGTGAAGCAAGATTAGACAATGTTGTTTTTAGAATGGGTATTGCTCCTTCTAGAAGAGGTGCTCGTCAAATCGTTTCTCACAGACACATCACTGTAAATGGTGAAGTGGTTAATATTCCTTCTTACCACCTTAAGCCTGGTGATATAGTTGCAGTTCGTGAAAAATCTAAATCATTAGAGGCTATCGAACGTTCTTTATCTAATTCAAGTCATGTTTATGAGTGGATTACATGGAATAACGATCTTAAGCAAGGAACTTTTGTTTCTGTTCCTGCAAGATTGCAAATTCCAGAAAACATTAAAGAACAATTAATCGTAGAGTTGTACAACAAATAATAATTGACTTAGTCGAAATTTATGGCAATATTTAATTTTCAGAAGCCCGATAAAGTTATCATGATCGATTCAACCGATTTTGAAGGTAAATTTGAATTTAGACCTTTAGAACCTGGTTACGGATTGACTGTTGGTAATGCACTTAGAAGAGTTTTGCTTTCAGCATTGGAAGGTTATGCAATCACATCGGTTCGCATCGAAGGTGTAGATCATGAGTTTTCTACTATTTCAGGAGTTGTTGAAGACGTTACCGAAATTATCCTTAATCTTAAACAAGTACGTTTCAAACGTCAAATTGAAGATATCGATAATGAATCTGTTACTATTTCAGTTTCTGGTAAAGAGCAATTAACAGCTGGTGATTTTCAAAAATTTATTTCAGGTTTTCAAGTTTTGAATCCAGAACTTGTAATTTGTAACATTGATAGTAAAGTCAAACTGAATTTCGATTTAACAATTGAAAAAGGTAGAGGATATGTTCCTGCTGAAGAGAACAAAAAACAAAATGCTGCAATTGGAACCATTTTTACAGATTCTATTTTTACTCCGGTAAAAAATGTAAAATATGCTATTGAAAACTTCCGTGTAGAGCAAAAAACAGATTATGAAAAATTAGTTTTTGAAATTAAAACTGATGGTTCTATTAATCCTAAAGATGCACTTACTGAAGCCGCTAAAGTTTTAATTCACCATTTCATGTTGTTCTCAGACGAAAGAATCACTCTTGAGGCTGACGAAATAGCACAAACAGAATCATACGATGAGGAATCATTACACATGAGACAATTGCTTAAAACTAAGCTTGTTGATATGGATCTTTCTGTTAGAGCATTAAACTGCTTGAAAGCGGCTGAAGTTGATACACTTGGTGATTTAGTATCGTTCAATAAAAATGACCTAATGAAATTCCGTAATTTCGGTAAGAAATCGTTAACTGAACTTGATGAGTTAGTAGCGGTTAAAAACTTGACCTTCGGAATGGACTTGGCAAAATACAAACTAGATAAAGAATAATCTAATCTCCCCCTTAGGGTAGGTTACATTTCATAAAGCAATGAGACACGGAAAAAAATTCAATCACTTAAGTAGACAGACTGCACATAGAAAATCTATGTTGGCTAATATGGCTTGTTCTCTTATTGAGCACAAACGTATTAACACTACTGTTGCTAAAGCAAAAGCGCTTAAACAATTTGTTGAGCCATTAATAACAAAATCAAAAGCAGATACGACTCATAATCGTCGTATTGTTTTTTCTTACTTACGTAGTAAATATGCAGTAACTGACTTGTTCAGAGATGTAGCTGCTAAAGTAGGTGACCGTCCAGGTGGATACACTCGTATCATTAAAGTTGGAAATCGTTTAGGAGATAATGCTGATATGGCGATGATCGAATTAGTAGATTTCAACGAACTTTACAACGGAGGTAAAAAAGAAGTTAAAAAAGCAAAAAGCCGTCGTGGTGGAAAAGCTAAAAAAGCGGATGAAGTTGAAGCAGCTCCTGTTGCAGAAACTCCAGTTGCTGATGCTGAACCAACTACTGAAGCTGCTGAATAGTTATGATGTTAATCATTCAATAATAGAAAAGGATAAACTAATTTTAGTTTATCCTTTTTTTTTGATTTTTTTCAAAATCATAACTTTTCAAAATCTTCTATAAAATAATTGCAATCGCTGCTTTTATAATTTAAATTTGCAGCATATTTAACTACACATGAAATACACAACTAGACAAAGTGCCATTCTATTATTAAGTGATGGAACTATTTTTCACGGAAAATCTATTGGAATTAGCGGAACTACTTTTGGTGAAGTTTGTTTCAATACCGGAATGACTGGATACCAAGAAATTTTTACAGATCCTTCTTATTTTGGCCAAATCATGGTCGCTACTAATGCTCACATTGGTAACTACGGTGTGAATGACAAAGAAATAGAATCGCAAGGAATAAAGATTGCTGGCTTAGTATGTAAAAATTTCAGTTTTAATTATTCTCGCCCAGATGCTACTGAAAGTTTAGAAGAGTATTTTATCAAGCAAAATCTAATCTGTATTTCGGATGTAGACACTCGCGCTTTAGTAAGTTATATTCGTGATAATGGCGCTATGAATTCTGTTATCTGTACTGATGGCACTCCAATTGAGGAATTAAAAGCCGCTTTAGCTCAAGTTCCAGATATGAAAGGATTGGAGTTGGCCTCTAAAGTATCTACTAAGGAGCCCTATTTCTTTGGAGATGAAAATGCTAGTTATAAAATTGCTGCGTTAGATTTAGGGATTAAAACCAACATACTTCGCAACTTTGCTAAAAGAGATTGTTACATCAAGGTATTTCCTTATGATGCCACCTATGCCGACTTAGCTTCGTTTAATCCTGATGGTTACTTCTTATCAAACGGTCCTGGTGATCCCGATCCTTTGACTAGTGCTATTGGAGTAGCGAAAGAAATTATTGCTAACAACCATCCTCTATTTGGAATTTGTTTAGGACACCAAGTAATCGCGTTGGCAAATGGGGTGTCTACTTATAAAATGTTTAATGGGCATCGAGGGATCAACCATCCTGTAAAGAACGTTATTACGGGTAAAGGAGAGATTACTTCTCAAAACCACGGTTTTGCTGTCAATAAAGAACAATTACAACAACATCCTGATTTAGAAATTACCCATTTGCATTTGAATGATGCAACTGTTGCTGGTATGCGTATGAAAAATAAAAACTGTTTTTCAGTACAATACCATCCTGAAGCAAGTCCTGGTCCACATGATTCGTCCTATCTATTTGATCAATTTATCGAGAACATGAATAAATAAAATAAAAGGCGAAGTGATACCTCTTCGCTTTTTTTGTTGGCTTATTTTCAAAATACAAGCTTATTGATTGATCTTAATTTTTCTTGCAAGAATTACAACGTTTTCGTTAATAAGATTGATTTTTTTTATATTTTCATTAACTAAAGATGTAATATATTTGCCATAAAATAATAAAGTTCAACAATTTAAAATAAACCAATTATGAGTATTATTGTCAAAATTCATGCAAGACAAATTTTTGATTCTAGAGGAAATCCTACTATTGAAGTTGATGTTATCACAGAAAATGGTGTTTTAGGTAGAGCAGCAGTTCCATCTGGAGCTTCTACAGGAGAACACGAAGCTGTTGAGTTACGTGATGGTGGAAAAGCGTTCTTAGGAAAAGGAGTTTTAAATGCTGTGAAAAATGTTAATACTCTTATCGCTGATGAGTTAGTTGGTACTTCAGTTTTTGAACAAAACGTATTGGACCAAATGATGATTGATTTAGATGGTACGCCAAATAAATCTAAATTAGGAGCTAATGCTATTTTAGGAGTGTCTTTGGCGGCTGCAAAAGCGGCTGCTAATGAATTAGGATTGCCATTATACCGTTACGTAGGTGGTGTATCAGCCAACACTTTGCCAGTACCAATGATGAATATCATCAACGGTGGATCTCACTCTGATGCGCCTATTGCTTTTCAAGAGTTTATGATTTTCCCTGTAAAAGCAACTTCTTTCTCACACTCTATGCAAATGGGTACTGAGATTTTCCATAGTTTGAAAAAAGTGTTACACGACAGAGGTCTTTCGACTGCAGTAGGTGATGAAGGTGGTTTTGCACCAAATCTAGCTGGCGGAACGGAAGATGCTTTGGACACAATTAAAAAAGCGGTTGAGAATGCAGGATATACTTTTGGTGACGAAATAATGATTGCTTTAGACTGTGCTGCTTCAGAATTTTATGTAAACGGAAAATACGATTATTCTAAATTTGAAGGACCTACTGGAAAAGTAAGAACTTCAGAAGAACAAGCTACTTATCTAGCTGAATTAGCTGCTAAATACCCAATTATTTCTATCGAAGACGGTATGTATGAAAACGACTGGGATGGATGGAAATTATTAACTGAGAAAATTGGCGACAAAGTACAATTAGTTGGTGACGATTTGTTTGTGACTAATGTAGAGCGTTTGTCTACTGGTATTGAAAAAGGAATTGCCAATTCGATTTTAGTAAAAGTAAACCAAATTGGCACCTTGACTGAAACGATCGCAGCAGTAAACATGGCAAAAAATGCGGGTTACACATCAGTAATGTCGCACCGTTCAGGAGAAACAGAGGACAATACTATTGCTGATTTAGCAGTAGCATTGAACTGTGGTCAAATTAAAACAGGTTCTGCTTCACGTTCTGATCGTATGGCCAAATACAATCAGTTGATTCGTATTGAAGAAGAACTAGGAAATACAGCTTATTTTCCTGGGAAAAAGGCTTTCAAAATTAAATAATCAACTCATTTGATAGTAATTAACCATTCGCTTATAGTGAATGGTTTTTTTTTGTAAAAAAATTAACACTTTCAATACGGGATTAATTTTCAAATTAATATTGAATTCCCTAAATTTGAGAAAAATATTTTATAAATTTTTATTTCTATTAATAATATGTCAAAAATAGCAACATTAGAAATCGATGGCAATCAATTTGAACTCCCACTTATTGTTGGAAGCGAAAATGAAGGTGCTGTTGATATAAGTAAATTACGTGACGCTTCGGGTTTAATTACATTAGATCCAGGCTACAAAAATTCAGGATCATGTAAAAGTGAAATCACTTTCCTTGATGGAGAACTAGGTATATTACGTTACCGCGGTTATTCTATTGAAGATTTGGCTGAAAAATCGAATTTTCTAGAGGTTTCTTATTTAGTTATTTTTGGTGAACTACCTACAGCAGAGCAATTGCATCAGTTTGAGGAAGACATTAGAAAATATACTTTGGTGAACGAGGAAATGAAAAATATCATTGACGGTTTCCCAAAAACAGCTCATCCAATGGGTGTTTTGTCAGCTTTGACAAGTGCCTTGACTGCGTTTAATCCAAAGTCAGTCAATGTTGAGAATAGTAAAGAAATGTACGAAGCGGTTTGTAAGACTATGGGTAAATTCTTAGTTATTGCGACTTGGACTTACAGAAAGAGCATGGGCTTCCCGTTAAATTATTATGATAATACTAAAGGATATGTAGAAAATTTCATGCATTTGATGTTTGAATTACCTACAGGGCCTTATGCTGCTGATCCAGTAGTTATTAATGCTTTGGATAAATTATTCATTCTTCATGCTGATCACGAGCAAAACTGTTCTACTTCTACTGTACGTATGGTAGGTTCTTCACATGCTGGTTTGTTTGCTTCTATTTCTGCAGGGGTTTCTGCACTTTGGGGACCACTTCACGGTGGAGCAAATCAAGCGGTATTAGAAATGCTTGAAGAAATTTACAAAACAGGTGGTGATGCGGATAAATATTTGGCTAAAGCCAAAGATAAAAATGATCCATTCCGTTTGATGGGATTTGGTCACCGTGTATACAAAAACTTCGATCCAAGAGCTAAAATTATTAAAAAAGCGGCTGATGAAGTATTGGGAACTCTTGGCGTTGAAGATCCAATTTTAGCCATTGCTAAAAAATTAGAAGAGTCTGCATTAGAAGACGAATACTTCAAATCAAGAAATTTATATCCAAACGTTGATTTCTATTCTGGAATTATTTACAGAGCCTTAGGAATTCCTACGGATATGTTTACCGTAATGTTTGCTATTGGAAGATTACCAGGTTGGATTGCACAGTGGAAAGAAATGCGTGAAAACAAAGAGCCTATTGGTAGACCAAGACAAGTTTATGTTGGACATCCTTTAAGAGAATTTAAACGATAATTCGAATACGAATATTTCTAAAGCTTCACTTTCTAGTGAAGCTTTTTTTGTTATCTTAGCTCACTTAAATCCCGAATTTATGTTGCAATTAAATGTGAAAGATGAGTCGTCAAGACTTCGAGCTGTAGTGCTGGGGACTGCAAAAAGTAATGGGCCAACTCCAAAAATTGAGGAGGCATACGATCCAAAATCATTGGAACATATTATAGCAGGGACCTACCCAATTGAAGCGGATATGGTTCTTGAAATGGATGCTTTCGAAGCAGTTTTCAAAAAGTATGGTGTAACCGTGTACCGTCCTGAAATAATTGAAAATTACAATCAGATTTTTACTCGTGATATCGGTTTTGTTATTGAGGATGTATTTGTAAAGTCTAATATTCTACCTGATAGAGAGCGCGAATTGGATGCGATTCAATATGTGATTGATCAAATGAATCCTGCTAAGGTAGTTCGCCCACCCGAAGAAGTACATATTGAAGGAGGCGATGTGATGCTTTGGGGGAATTATATTTTTGTTGGCACATACAAAGGAAGTGATTACAAAGAGTATATTACGGCACGCACTAATTGGCAAGGTGTGGAATACCTTAGAAAATTGTTCCCAAACAAAATAGTAAAAGAATTTGATTTGGTTAAATCCAAAATTGAAGCGCGTGATAATGCCTTGCATTTGGATTGTTGTTTTCAACCTGTGGGTGAAACAAAGGGAATTATCTACAAACGTGGCTTTCGAGAGGAAGCAGATTATATGTTCTTAGTACAATTATTTGGTAAAGAAAATCTATTTCATATCGAGAGAGAAGAAATGTATCATATGTATTCGAATGTGTTTTCGATTGCGCCTGATGTGGTCGTTTCTGAACGAAAATTTACACGTTTGAATAACTGGCTTAGAGAAAACGGATTTACAGTAGAAGAAATACCCTATGCTGAAATAGCCAAACAAGAAGGATTATTGCGATGTTCGACATTGCCTTTGATTAGAGAATAAATGTGTTTAAAGTTTAAAGTTTAAGGTTGTTGCTAACTTTAAACTTCTAACTTTAAACTTTAAACAATAAAAAAAATGAACCAAACTACTAACGCTATCCTAATGATTCGCCCAGTGGCGTTTCGAATGAACGAACAAACTGCTGTTAATAATTACTACCAAAAAGTGTTGGACGGATTATTACCTGCAACGGTTAATGCTAAGGCACAACAAGAATTTGATGCTTTCGTTGCTCAATTGCGTGCTGTGGGGATTCAAGTTATTGTGGTAGAGGATACTACTTATACTGATACGCCCGATAGTATTTTTCCGAATAATTGGATTTCGTTTCACGAAAATGGCGATGTGGTTTTGTATCCTATGTTTGCTGAAAACCGTCGTTTGGAGCGTCGTGAAGATATTTTAGATGTATTGGAAGACGAGGGTTTTGTGGTCAACGAAATAATGGATTATACTTCAGCTGAAACGGAAGGGTATTACCTAGAAGGAACAGGTAGTATTGTTTTGGATAGAGAAAACGGCAAAGCCTATTGTGCTTTATCTCCTCGTGCTGATGAAGAATTATTCATTGAGTTCTGCGAAGATTTTGAATACACACCGGTTATTTTTGAAGCCTTTCAAACAGTTGCAGATGAGCGAAAGCTAATTTATCATACCAATGTGATGATGTGTATTGGCGACACCTTTGCAGTGATTTGTGCCGATTGTATTGATGATAAAAAAGAACGCAAAATGGTTTTGGACAGTCTTCGCGGAGACGAAAAAGAAATCATCTTAATCACAGAAGCGCAGTTGAACAATTTTGCAGGCAATATGTTGGAGGTGATTGGTGCGAATGAGAGACGCTATTTAGTGATGAGTGCTTCGGCTTACCAATCTTTAACCAAAAAACAGATTGCGCAATTAGAGGAGCATTTAACTATTTTGAAGTCAAATTTAGATACCATTGAAGCTTGTGGAGGCGGAAGTGCCCGTTGTATGATGGCTGAAATTTTCTTACCTAAAGCAACGGTTTAGTCGGAATTATTTGACACAAACGTTTCTTTTTTGATTACTTTTGCAGCATACAATTCAAATCGATGAAAAATAAAAAAACTTTGGTGCTTGGCGCTACTACTAAACCGGAACGTTATGCTTTTAAAGCGATCACCGCTTTGGTGGGCAAAGGGCATTCTGTATTGGCGATTGGGCAAAATGCAGGTGAGGTGGCTGGAGTTAAAATCCAAACCAAAGCACTACCTATAAAAAGCATAGACACAGTAAGTTTGTATCTCAATCCAGCGCGTCAAAGGGAATATTACAATTATATAATTGAAGCTCATCCTAAACGGGTGATCTTTAATCCAGGAACGGAGAATCCAGAATTTCACCAACTGTTAGCGCTGAATGATATTCAGGTAGAAGTTGCTTGTACCTTGGTTTTATTGGCTACCAATCAATATTAAGCCAATCCGTTTTTCCAATTCACTACTTTTGTATCCATGGAATTTTCTTCAAAACTATTAGAAAAAGCAGTCAACGAAATGTCGCAATTACCAGGAATTGGTAAGCGTACTGCTTTGCGATTGGTTTTGCATTTGTTGAAACAACCACAGGAACAAACGCAGTATTTGTCTCAAGCTTTGACAAACATGCGCGAAGAAATTAAACACTGCACGAGCTGTAATAATATTTCGGATACTAATTTGTGTGAAATTTGTGCCAATGCGAGTCGGAACCATCAAATGATTTGTGTGGTAGAAGACATTCGCGATGTGATGGCGATAGAAAACACAGGACAATTTAGAGGTATTTACCACGTTTTAGGAGGTAAAATCTCACCAATTGATGGGGTAGGACCTAGTCAATTGTATATTAGTCCTTTGATTGATAAAGTAAAGCAAGGTGGCGTAAGCGAAATCATTTTTGCGTTGAGCTCCACTATGGAAGGTGATACAACTAATTTTTATATTTACAAACAAATCATGGATTATCCCGTGGAATTATCCACGATAGCCAGAGGAATTTCGGTGGGAGATGAATTGGAGTATGCGGATGAAGTGACCTTAGGACGTAGTATTTTACAACGCGTTCCTTTTGAAAAATCCATCAAGAACAATTAAATTAAAGTCGAACGACTAAAGATAGAATCAATGAAGATTACAAAAATTTGTTGCATTGGAGCGGGATATGTAGGCGGACCTACTATGGCAGTAATTGCTCAAAAATGCCCACACATTCAAGTGACGGTTGTCGATTTAAATGCAGAGCGTATTGCCGCTTGGAATGATGACAATGTGGACAATATTCCGATTTATGAACCGGGTTTGAGCGCTGTTGTAGCAGAAGCCAGAGGTAGAAACCTCTTTTTTTCTACCGATGTGGAAAAAGCGATTGATGAAGCGCAATTGATTTTTATTTCGGTGAATACGCCAACCAAAACTTACGGAAAAGGAAAAGGAATGGCGGCCGATTTAAAGTACATCGAATTGTGTGCGCGTCAAATTGCTCAAGTGGCCAAAGACAACAAAATTGTGGTGGAGAAATCTACTTTGCCGGTGCGTACTGCCGAGGCGATTAAAAATATATTAGACCATACCGGAAACGGAGTGCAATTTCAAATTTTGTCCAATCCAGAGTTTTTAGCAGAAGGGACAGCGGTTCAAGACTTATTACATCCAGATCGTATTTTAATTGGTGGAGATACTACTCCCGAAGGGCAAAATGCGATTCAGGCCTTAGTAGATGTCTATGCTAATTGGGTGCCAACAGATACAATCTTGACGACTAATGTCTGGTCTTCCGAATTGTCAAAATTGACAGCTAATGCTTTTTTGGCACAACGTATTTCGTCGATTAATGCGCTATCCGAATTGTGTGAAAAAACGGGAGCTGATGTCAATGAAGTGGCTCGTGCTATTGGAATGGATAGTCGAATTGGCTCTAAATTTTTGAAATCGTCCGTTGGTTTTGGAGGTTCTTGTTTTCAAAAAGACATATTGAATTTGGTCTACATCGCTAAGTCCTATGGATTAAACGAAGTGGCGGATTATTGGGAGCAAGTGATTATCATGAATGACCATCAAAAAAGACGTTTTTCTACTAAAATTGTACAAACTTTGTATAATACGGTGGCATCCAAAAAGATTGCTTTTTTGGGTTGGGCGTTTAAAAAAGATACCAATGATACTCGCGAATCAGCTGCGATTTATGTCGCAAATGATTTGATCAACGAACAAGCGCATATAGCAGTTTATGACCCTAAGGTCTCTTCTGTTAAAGTGTTGGCTGATTTGGATTATTTGGAAACACGTTCGCATGACGCGAATGTGGCTCAAGTACAATCCTTCTCTAATCCCTACGAAGCTTGTCAAGGTTCTCACGCTATCGCAGTCTTGACCGAATGGGATGAATTTACTACTTACGATTGGCTAAAAATATACGATGGGATGCAAAAACCAGCTTTTGTATTCGATGGTCGTAATTTGTTAGATCGTAACAAGTTGGAAACCATTGGCTTTGTATACCAAGGTATTGGGGCTTAATTTTTTTTGACTTTTAATTATTACTAACCTTAGCACCTAAGTGTCTTTGCAGCAAAATAACATGAACTGGTACGTACTCTATACTAAACCCAAATGGGAAAAGAAAGTGGCCGAGCAATTGCAAGCGATTGGAATTGATTGCTACTGTCCTTTAGTGATCAAAGAACGTCAATGGTCTGATCGTAAGAAAAAGGTCGAAATGCCTTTGTTCAATTCCTATGTTTTTGTGCACCTTGATGAGAAAGACCGTTCTTTGGTATTTCAATCACCTGGTGCTGTGCGCTATTTGTTTTGGTTACAAAAACCTGCTATTGTGCGAGAAGATGAAATTGCAACCATCAAAAAATGGCTCAATGCTCCAGATGTTGCCGAAATTGAAGTAAGTTCGTATCAAGTGGGCGATACTATTGAAGTCGATTCAGGTCCTTTTGTGAATCACAAAGCCGTAGTACAAAAAGTAACCAACTCCCATTACATTCTCGTTTTGGAATCTATGGGATACGTTTTGAAAATAAAACATAAATAAGGCTTGTCAGTTGTCTGTTATCGGTTATCGGTTGTCAGTAATTGTAATATACTGACTATTTCTAATTTACTACTTTTTTATTCCCCTCTGGAGAGGGGTTAGGGGTGTGTTTTTATTTCAACATTGAACATTCGTTATTCAAAATTCAAAACAAGGAATGATTTATATTAATGCTCTTTAATTGAGCGAAGCGACTTCCGTATATTCTCTTATATGACTTATCTGTTTTGAAAATTTACGATTTACGATGTGCGAAGTACGAATTAAGATTGCTGATTAACGATTTTAGATTTTAAAAGTAATCCGCTGAACGTAAGCTGAACATTCCCCTCTTCAGAGGGGTTAGGGGTGTGTTTTTCCATTTAAAGTATTTTTTCCGATTTTGTTTCTTGAACTAGTCACAATTTGTGACCAGTTTTTTCAAATAGTATTATAGGGTAACGAACAGATTTGATAGATACTTTATTATTTTAGGTATGTTTGTTTATTCAGAACTATTCCCCTCTTGAGAGGGGTTAGGGGTGTGTTTTTTGTTCTACTACTTACTTTCACTCTTCTAAAGATGTATTCGTCTTCTCAAATTCTAAAATATAGAATTCAATAGCACGAATTACATTTTCCATCTCCCTCAAAACTTCAAAGTCACTGAAACGTAAAATAGTTATTCCTAATTCGTTCATTCTTTTTTCTTTGACTATGTCTTTGTTATGCACTTCTAGAATTTCGTGGGAGTAGCCATCTACTTCAATACCTAACATTAAATCGTAACAGAAAAAATCTAAAATGTAATTGTCAATAGGTTTTTGTCTATGAAAATCGTAACCGTACATTTGCTTTCCTTTTAGTTTTAACCAAAGGTAGATTTCTGTTTGAGTAGATTCGTTTCGGAGTTTTTTAGCTAATTGAGTTAGCTTTGGGTTGTAGGGGATGATTTTTCGTTTTGACATTTGGGTTTAGGTTTGGGATTATAAAGTTAGTTTATTATTTTAAATGTACACACCCCTAGCCCCTCTCAAGAGGGGAATAGTTTAGTGTGAAAATATATTTTGTATTTATTGATGATATATCCACTATTATTATAGATTATAAAAGTCACACACCCCTAGCCCCTCTCAAGAGGGGAATGGTTTAGTGTAATAATATATTTTGTATTTATTGGTGATATATCCAATATTATTATGGTTTATATAAATTACACACCCCTAGCCCCTATAACTCTCGTTTTTATTGATTTTTTGGAATCGTTGAATCTTCGATTTCAAGAGGGGAACGTTTAGTGGTATTTATGCGAATTGTTACATTTTCAAATTATTCAATTGCTACATTTTTAGTGAGACTTTGTGCTATTATCCTGAGCTTGCCGAAGGACTTAGTGCTCTTTGTGGTTAAATAAATTTGAACCATATAAGTCATATAAGAAAATATAAGAAAGTCGCTTCGCTCTATTGAAGATCATTCAAGTAGTAACCCCTGAATACTTACCCCTTGAACACTGATCACTATATCGTATATCGCGAATCGTAAATCCAACATTTCTTCTCACTATATTTAGTGATATTGTAGATTAATTTCTGAAGTTTCAATACAATTTTCATTTGATTATTAGTATTTTAGGACTTTGTAAGGTATTGTTGATGATTAAATAGGGGTTGAATTTTACAAACGCATCCTATCATTCGCTTATTTTTATTACTTTTGCCAGGTTCTACATCCCGCTTATTTTCCAGCGCCACTTGTGACTGGAAATGGCGAAGCCGTACTTACATTTAAACTAAATTTTTATGAGTGCCAAACCCAAAATAGGAATTACTTTTAGCGCATTTGACTTGTTGCATGCGGGTCATATCACCATGTTAGAAGAAGCTAAAAGACAATGTGATTATTTGATTTGTGGTTTACAAACCGATCCAACTATAGATCGTCCTGACAAAAATCGTCCGGTGCAATCTGTGGTAGAAAGATACATCCAATTGAAGGGTTGTAAGTTTGTGGATGAAATTGTTCCTTATGCTACAGAGCAAGACTTGGAAGATATTTTACGTTCGTTTAAAGTTGATGTAAGAATCATAGGAGAAGAATACCAAAACAAAAATTTCACAGGAAGATCCTATTGTGAAGAAAAAGGAATAGAACTGTATTTTAACATACGGGAACATCGCTTTTCAAGTAGCAGTTTGCGTCAAGAAGTAGCAGATAAACAGGCTAAGAAGTAGTTATCAGTTGTCTGTTTTCGGTTGTCAGTTGTCAGTCATTGCGAACACAGTGAAGCAATCTCGAATTAATACAGATAATATAAATTAAAAAAATGAGTCAATCCATTATACATGTTGTTCTTACTGGAGGAGTGGGAAGTCGTTTGTGGCCCCTCTCTCGTAAAAGCCAACCCAAACAATATTTAGAATTGTTTGAAGGCAAGTCCTTGTTTGAAATGACTGTGGCTCGCAATGCCCATTTGGTAGATCAAGTCATGGTAGTGGGTAATGTAGACAATTGTCATTTGAGTCGCAAGGTTTTGGACAAAACCCAGACGCCCTATATTGACATTGTAGAAGCGACGCCAAGAAATACAGCTGCTGCGATTGCTTTTGCTGCCTTTGCTGCTCAAGCTGAAGACGTTTTAATTGTAACCCCCTCTGATCATATTATTGACGATACCGAAGCTTACGAGAGCGCCATTACAGCTGCTATTGCCAAAGCAAAAGAAAATTCAATCGTTACTTTTGGTATTGTACCTACTCAACCCGAAACGGGCTTTGGTTATATTGAATACAAAGATGATTCTGTACTTTCATTTCGAGAAAAACCCAATAAAGCCACCGCTATTGATTTTATCTCAAGAGGTAATTTTTTGTGGAATAGCGGTATGTTTTGCTTTAAAGCAAGTGTATTGTTAGACGAATTACAAAAATTTGAACCCGAAGTGTATGCGGCTGCTCAAGTAGCTTGGGAAGCAAATCAAAACGGACAATTGGATTTGGATTTATCCTTGACTATTCCTTCTATTAGTATTGACTATGCGGTGATGGAACGTTCCAAAAGAATCAAAGTAGTGGCTTCAAAATTTGCTTGGTCTGATTTGGGATCGTTTGAGTCCGTCTATGAGTATTTATTAGCGCATGGTCAACCAGTTGATGCTCAAGGGAATATGGCTATTGGTACGAATGTTTTTTCTACTTTTATTGGGTTGAAAAATACTATTTTTGTGAGTACGCCTGATGCCAATTTGATTTTGCAAAAAGAACAATCACAGGATGTGAAATATGTTTATAACCAATTAGAAAAAGAAAATTCCCAACTACTACAATAACAATTGAACAATTGCTACATTGTTTCATTTACACATTGATACATTTTACAACATGAAAAAATTACTCTCTATCACTTTTTTATTTTTTGCCTTAGTGCAAAGTTCAGGAGTTGCGGCTCAAGATTTGTTGAATAGCGCTAATTTAAGTGCTATTAATGTTGATTTTCTATCGGATATTGAAATTCAAAAAATTAGAACGCAATTGGCATCCAATAAAATAACCATTGAAGAAGCCGAACCCATTGCTTTAGCCAAGGGAATGCCTGCATCAGAGTTTGAAAAATTAAAAGCGCGATTAGGAGCGGCTACCAAATTAACAACTACAGCTGGAGTAGAATCGGATGCGAAAGAAGAAATGTCAAGTGGTAAATCTTTACGAGAACAAGAAAAAATAGACAATGTTAAAAAAGTAAAGGACTCCATCAATAATTTGGTATTTGGATCGGATTTGTTTGAAAAACCTACCTTGAACTTTGAGCCTAATTTAAAAATGGCTACGCCTATGAATTATATTTTAGGGCCAGGCGATGAATTACAAGTCAGTGTGTATGGTGTACAGGAGTTTAGTGCCAATTTACCAGTAACAGTAGAAGGTAAGGTAATCATCAAGTATGTGGGGCAATTATCGGTTATTGGGATGACAGTAGAAGCCGCTACTAGAAAAATCAAAAATGCTATTGCAGGAGTGTACAGTACGGTGCGTTCCGGTCAGTCGCAAGTGAGTGTGAGTTTGAGTCGTGTTAGGACGATTAAAATCACTTTAATTGGCAGTAAATTACCAGGTAATTTTTCTATTTCCTCTTTAGGAACGGTTTATAATGCTTTGTTTTTGGGAGGTGGACCTGCTAAGAACGGAAGTTACCGTAATATTGAATTGGTTCGAAACGATAAAGTAATCAGAACAATTGATATTTATAATTTTTTAATTAAAGGAAACCAATCGGATAATGTAGGTTTGAAAGAAGGGGATATAATTCGTATTCCGTCTTATAGCCAACGAGTAACAGTAGAAGGTCAGGTGAAACGCCCGGGTATTTTTGAAATGAAGGCTGGAGAAACTTTTCATGACTTGTTGACTTTTGCTTCTGGATTCAATGAATTCGCTTATACCAGTTCGGTTAATGTGCTTCAAAAAAACGGTAAAGAGATGAAAATCAAGGACATCAAAGCATCAGAATTTAAGACCTACCAACCGCGCTCGGGAGATTTGTTTACCATCACTAAAATTTTAGATCGTTTTGAAAATCGAATTCAAATCAAAGGAGCGGTATTCAGACCGAATCAATATTCCTATACTCCAGGCATGCGATTGGCTGATTTAGTAGCCAAAGCAGATGGCTTGAAAGAAGATGCTTACACCGCAAGAGCCACTATCATTCGTGTTAAAGAGGATTTGACTAAAGAAACGGTGTCAGTCAATCTAGGCAAAGCATTGGCGGGAGACTTAGCGCACAATATTGAATTGAAAAAAGAGGATCAACTGACTGTTTTTTCTATTTTGGAGTTCAAAGAACAATTTAGTGTGAATATTGATGGGGAAGTTAAAAAACCAGGCACCTATGAATTTCAGGACAATTTGAGTTTGAATGATTTATTATTACAAGCTGGTGGTTTGACTGGTTCGGCTTCCAAACGCGTTGAAATTGCCAGAATGATTACCGCTGAAACCATTGATGATTCTAATCCGAATAAGGTAGAGTTGTTTACCTTAGAAATCACACCAGAGAACAATGAACAAGCTGAAAACTTCATTTTGGCTCCTTTTGATGTTATCAATATTAGAAGAATGGCTCTGTACGAAAAACCAGAAATGGTATCGGTAACAGGAGCGGTGAATTATACTGGAAAATATGTTTTGGCTACCAAAAGAGAGCGTGTTTTCTCGGTGATCCAAAGAGCAGGTGGATTAACGAGTCTAGCCAATGTTTATGGTGTACGAGTGAAACGACCAATTCAGTCCAAACAAATAGAAGAAATAGCAGCGGCAGATTTTAGCGTAGCCAATACTGCAGAGGGAACTACCAGCGATAAATTGACCAAAAAATTAACAGAAGAAATACAGTACACCATAATTCCAGTAGATTGGAAAGCGGTGGTGCGCAATCCAAAACGTAGCGCCAACATTAGTTTATTGCCTGGAGATGAAATTGAAGTAGCGACTTTCAATGAAGGTGTAAAAGTAACGGGTAATGTCTTGTTGAACTCCGAAATTCCGTACAACGGTGGACGTGGATTTAAATACTATTTGAATGCAGTAGGAGGCACTGATGCCAAAGGATGGAAACGCAAAGCGTATATTATTTATCCTAATGGTAAAGCAGCGGTATCTCATTCTTTTATGTTCATTAGATCCTATCCGAAAGTGATTCCTGGTTCTCAAATTGTTGTGCCAGAACGACCATTGAAAAAACCGTTTACGATTGGAGAATTTGCTACAGTTGCCAGTGTATTGTCTAGTTTAACCTTGTTGTTTTTAACGGCGTTTAAGTAAGAAAGAAGTACGAGTTACGATAGTAGATCCCGACACTTCGGGACGAATTGCAAATGTTGACTTGAGATTGCTTCACTGCGTTAGCAATGACGAACAAAAAACAAAAAGTGTTGACTTCAAGTGCCTCAGTCAACATCAATGAGCGTTGACTGAGGCACTCGAAGTCAACCAACAACCGACAACCAAAATGTCCTACAAGCTTCAACCTTTTATTGACAAAGAAAAATGCATTTCTGTAACCGGATTAGGTTATGTAGGACTGCCTTTGGCATTAGAGTTGGCGAAGCAGTTTAAGGTCATTGGATTTGATATTAATCAAGAACGCATTGCCTTAATGCAGAAAGGGATTGATCCTTCTAAGGAATTGGATCCTACTGCTTTTGAAGGTTGCGATATTACATTTACATCGAATGTTGCTGATTTACAACAAGCGCATTTTCACATCATCGGCGTACCCACAGATATTGATTCCAATAAGGTGCCCAATTTAAAACCATTATTGGGAGCTACCAAAAGCGTGGCTTCCGCTTTGAAAAAAGGGGATGTGGTGGTCTATGAATCGACAGTGTATCCAGGATGTACAGAAGACGATTGTTTGCCTATTTTGGAATCCGTTTCAGGATTACAAGGCGGAAAAGATTTTAAATACGGTTACAGTCCGGAGCGCATTGTTCCTGGCGATAAGGTGCGAACGTTAACCAACATACTCAAGATAGTTTCGGGTAATGATGCCGAAGCTTTGGAACTGATTGCCGGCATTTATGGTAGCATTATTAAAGCAGGTTTGCATCGTGCTGAATCGATTAAAGTAGCCGAAGCAGCTAAGGTGATTGAAAATACCCAACGTGATATTAATATTTCGTTAATGAACGAATTGGCCATTATTTTTGACAAAATGGGTATTGATACCCAAGCGGTGCTAGCTGCAGCGGGAACGAAATGGAATTTCCATCCCTATCAACCGGGTTTAGTAGGAGGGCACTGCATCAGTGTGGATCCCTTTTATTTGATGCACAAAGCGAAAATGATTGGAATTGAGCCTCAAGTCATTGCAGCTGGCCGGCGAGTGAATGATTTCATTCCGTCATTTATAGCCAAACGTATTGTACAATCCTTAATTGAACAAGATAAAAATCCTGGAAAATCCAGAGTATTAGTAATGGGCATTACTTTCAAAGAAGAAGTGTCGGACATCCGCAATTCAAAAGTAGTCGATTTAATCAAAGAATTAGAAGACTATTCGATTGCCGTAGATGTCATTGACCCTTTTGGAAGCCCATTAGAATTAGCTCATGAATACAATATTGAGTTGAAAGCAGTTCCTGAAGGTAAATACGACAGTATCGTCTTGGCGGTGGGACATCAAGTCTATCGTACTATGCAACCGTCTGATTTTGAAGAGCTCTCTAACGGACCGATTTATCTTTTTGACATCAAAGGTGTGTTGAAGAAAGCGGATTATGATAATTATTGGAGATTGTAGGATGTACGATATTAGATATTAGCTTCGCTCCGTTCGGCTTCGCCTCGGGTCGAAGTACGATATAGGAATGTACCAATTCGTGTTACAAATTAAATAAAGTTTTCAGTATTCAGCTGTAAGTGTTCAGGATGTTCTAATTACATGCACTTTAATAGAGCGAAGCGACTTTCTTATAGGACCTTATATGACTTATATGGTTTAAATTTAACCACGAAGCTCACAAAGTCCTTCGGCAAGCTCAGAATGACAGCTCAAAGTCTCACTAAAAATAGAGCAATTGAATAATTTGAAAATGTAGCAATTCGTCTAAATTGCACTACACGTTCCCCTCTTGAGAGGGGCTAGGGGTGTGTAATAATTTACGATTTACGATATTTGATTTACGATGTTTGAAATGTATTAATTTAGTTATTCGAAATGCTAGTCTTTTATTAATAAACATATAAAATATAATTACCATAAAATGCCCCCTATGGAAAATAATATACTAATTTCGTATACATCAGGAATTGAATCACAACCCATAGATGTGTTAATTGAAGACGACACAGTTTGGCTCACACAATTACAAATGGTACAATTGTTTCAATCCACCAAACAAAATATTAGTTTGCATATTGCTACTATTTTTAAAGAGAGAGAATTAGAAGAAAATTCAACTGTCAAGGAATACTTGACAGTTCAAAATGAAGGAGAACGAAAAGTTAGGCGGAAAATTAAATTTTACAACCTTGACGTAATTATTTCAGTAGGATATCGAGTTAAGTCTACAACAGGAACACAATTCAGAATTTGGGCAAACAAAATTTTAAAAGACTTTTTACTTAAAGGATATGCTATTAATAATAGAATTGAAGTTTTAGAGAAAAAAGTCAGTTCGATTGAAATAAAAAATACTGAATTTCAATTATTACTAAGTTCTAATTTACCACCGCAACAGGGTGTTTTTTTTGAGGGAGAACTATTTGATGCTCATGTATTAATTTCAAAAATTATCAAATCAGCGAATCAATCTATTTTTCTTTTTGATAATTACATCGACGAAACAGTACTGACACAATTGTCTAAGAAAAATAAAGGAGTAACAGTAAAAATATTTATAAAAAACATCAGCAGACAGCTACAACTAGATGTAGAAAAATTCAATAAACAGTATGGTTCGCTTCAGGTTATTGAATTTGATAAATCACACGATCGGTTTCTAATTATAGATCAAACAGCAATATATCATTTAGGAGCTTCACTCAAAGATCTCGGAAAGAAATGGTTTGCTTTTTCTAAGTTAAATATCGATCCAGTTTTTATTTTAGGGAAATTAGATAGTTAGATAGTTCGGTATACGAGCTTGGAAATGTACCAATTTGAAAATTTGAAAATGTAACAATTCCTGATGTTAATTTAAAGAAAGTATTCAGCTGTAAGTGTTCAAGATGTACTAATTACATGCACTTTAATAGAGCAAAGCGACTTTCTTATATTTTCTTATATGACTTATATGGTTTTAAATTTACGATTTACGATATTAGATATACGATTTAATAATCTAACAATTTGAAAATGTATCAATTTGTGTAAAGAGCTTATCACAATTTGTAATAACTTTTACAATTAAAAGTTTCTATTTAATGAAACTTAAATTATATTTGCTCACAATAATAAAAAAAGATGAAGCCCCAATTTGAAATCCTTTTTTTATAAGATGCATTTAATTTTTTGAAGCAATTGGATCGAAAGCATTACGAAAAAGTGTTGTACAATATCCGTCGCGCACAAAATGAAACCAATTCTGATTTATTTAAGAAATTATCAAATGATATTTGGGAGTTTAGAACTTTGTATCAAGGATTACAGTATCGACTACTTGCTTTTTGGGATAAAACAGCAACAACAGAAACAGTAGTAATTGCGACACATGGGTTCGTAAAAAAACAAAGTAAAGTCCCAGACAAAGAAATCCAGAAGGCCATTCAATTGAAGCTTCATTATTTTGAAGAACTAAAATTAGTAAATAAGAAAAAATGAAAACATACACTTTAGATCAAGTACAAGACGAACTTATCGGGCAGATAGGTACTGTTTCGCGTGACATTTTTGAGTATGAACTTCAAATGGACTTAATTGGTAAAGCAATCAAACAGACTCGAAAAGAAAGAAATTTAACTCAAGAAGAACTTGGAAAGTTAATTGGAGTACAGAAAGCTCAGATATCTAGGATTGAAAATAATGCTAGTAATGTTACCATGGATACCTTATTGCGTGTTTTTACCGCATTAAAGGCAACGGTTAAATTGCAGATTGAATTGCCTAATTTGAATATTAGCGTAGGCTAGGATACCTATTTACGAGGTACGATATTAGATATACGATTTACGAGGTACGATTTACGAATTAAGTCATTCATTATTCAAAATTCAATATTGAATCCCGACGCTTCGGGACAACATTAGAACAACGAATGTTGAACAATGAATAAAGAATGTTGACTTGAGATTGCTTCACTACGTTCGCAATGACAGAAAACAATCAACAAAAATAAGCGTTGACTGAGGCTCCCGAAGTCAACCGACAACTGACAACAACAAATAATAATAATCTGCGAATCTACTCCGTCCGTTCGCTTCGCTCGGGTGCGGTGAAAAGATTGCTTCACTTCGTTCGCAATGACAAGCAAAAAACAATAAATGTTGACTTCGAGTGCCTCAGTCAACCTACAACCGACAACAGACAACAACAAATAATAATAATCTGCAAATCTACTCCGTCCGTTCGCTACGCTCGGGTGCGGTGAGAAGATAGCTTCACTGCGTTCGCAATGACAAGCAAAAAACAATAAATGTTGACTTCGAGTGCCTCAGTCAACCTACAACCGACAACTGACAACAACAAATAAAAATAATTTACGAATAAATAGTGAGAAGATTACTTCACTGCGTTCGCAATGACAAGCAAAAAACAATAAATGTTGACTTCGAGTGCCTCAGTCAACCTACAACCGACAACTGACAACAACTAATAAAAATAATTTACGAATAAATAGTGAGAAGATTACTTCACTACGTTCGCAATGACAAGCAAAAAACAATAAATGTTGACTTCGAGTGCCTCAGTCAACCTACAACCTACAACCAAAAACCATCAACTACAATGGAAAACGACGAAATATCATTAAGAGAACTACTGGACAAAGCCAAAGAATGGTACCAGTATCTCCTATCGCAATGGAAAGTAATTGTACTAGCAGGACTAGTAGGAGCTAGTATTGGATTAGCCTATTCCTTAACGACTAAGTCTGTATATACCGCAAGCTTGTCTTTTGCCTTAGAAGATGATAAATCAGCAGGTGGAGGATTAGGCAGTGCCTTGGGATTAGCCAGTTCTCTGGGTTTGGATTTAGGTGGTGGTAGTGGTGGAGGTGCTTTTTCAGGATCCAATTTAAATGAATTATTCAAATCGAGAACTATTGTGGAGAAAACTTTAATGCAGCCCGTTGTATCAGGAAATGATACGATTTCCTTAGCTGAAATGTACTTGCGCATTAATGGTTCACGCGAGAGTTGGAGCGACAATCCAAAAATGAAATCCATACAATTTCCGCCTTTGACTAAGCGCAAGTATTTTTCGCGGGTACACGACAGTATTATGGGTGAAATTCATGATGATTTACTAAAGAATAGGTTTAAAATTGCCCAGAAAGATAAAAAAGTAGCTGTCACTACAATTGAAGTACTATCAGAAGATGAAACTTTTGCCAAGGCATTTACAGAAGCTTTAGTTCAGGAAGTGTCTGATTTTTATGTGGATACCAAAAGTAAAAAAGCCCGTATGAATATGGCTATTTTGATTAAGCAACGGGATTCTATTCGTGCCGAATTGAATGGTGCGATTACAGGTGTGGCGGTTGCCAATGACAATACCTTCATGTTGAATCCTGCTATGAATGTAAACAAAACTCCAACAGCGAGGCGCCAAATAGATGTACAAGCCAATACCGCTATTTTAACTGAATTAGTCAAACAATCAGAATTAGCCAAGGTTACTCTAAGAAAAGAAACACCATTAATTCAAGTGATTGACCGACCTATTTTACCTTTGCCTAAAGATAAATTTGGTAAAGCGAAAGGAATCTTGTTGGGTGGAATTTTAGGTGGATTTTTTACCATATTCGTATTAGTTTTTAGGGCAGTTTTTAAAAAAATACAATTAGATTAATTTCAATATAGATTCAATGTCAAATTTATTAGATTCATTAATAAAAAAAGAGAAATGCATTTCTGTAACTGGCTTAGGATACGTTGGTTTACCTTTAGCACTAGAATTTGCTAAGCATTTCAAAGTAATTGGTTTTGATATCAATCAAGAACGAATTGCTTTGATGCAAAAAGGTATAGATCCTTCTAAAGAATTAGAGAGTTCTGCTTTTGAGGGTTGTGATATCACTTTTACAGCTGATGTAGCTGATTTACAACTAGCACATTTTCATATTATAGGTGTTCCAACTGATATTGATTCCAACAAAGTGCCGAATCTGAATCCGCTATTAGGAGCGACTAAAAGTGTAGCTTCGGCCTTGAAAAAAGGAGATGTGGTAGTTTACGAATCGACTGTGTATCCCGGTTGTACTGAGGAGGATTGTTTGCCTATTTTGGAAACAATTTCTGGTTTACAAGGTGGGATTGATTTTAAATATGGGTATAGTCCGGAACGTATTGTGCCTGGTGATAAGGTTCGTACTTTAACCAATATATTAAAAATTGTATCAGGCAGTGATAATGAGGCATTAGAACTAATTGCAGCGGTCTATGGTACAATAATTAAAGCTGGTTTGCATAAAGCAGAATCAATAAAAGTAGCGGAAGCAGCTAAAGTTATTGAAAATACCCAACGTGATATAAACATTTCTCTTATTAATGAATTAGCTATTATTTTTGATAAGATGGATATTGATACCAAGGCGGTTATTGAAGCGGCAGGAACCAAATGGAATTTCCATAAATATCAACCTGGATTGGTAGGAGGGCATTGCATTAGTGTAGATCCGTTTTATTTGATTCATAAAGCTAAAAAAATAGGCATTGATCCTCAGGTAATTGCCGCCGGTCGTCGTGTGAATGATTTTATTCCGACTTTTATTGCTAAACGCATTGTGCAATCCTTGATTGAACAAGATAAAAATCCTGGAAAATCGAGAGCTTTAGTTATGGGAGTAACTTTCAAAGAAGACGTTTCAGATATCCGAAATTCAAAAGTAGTGGATTTAGTTCGTGAATTAATGGATTATTCTATACAAGTACATGTAGTAGATCCACATGGAAATCCAAATGAATTGGCACATGAATATGGAATAAGTCTAATTGATCAACCCATAGGAGATTATGATGTAATTTTATTGGCTGTAGGTCATAAAGAATACATTCAAATGTCTGTCGCCGATTTCGAAAAATTATCAAAAGATGAGTTATACATGTTTGATATCAAGGGAGTATTAAATGCTGCGGATTATAAAAATTATTGGAGATTGTAATATTTACTAAATAATTAATGTTAAAAACGATAGAAATATATAATAATTTAAAAATAATAATAATAAATAATAAAAAAGTAATTGAAAATTATTTTTTTATGACTTTACTACAAATCCTTAATTCTATATTTTACCTACTTATTTATCCTTTTTTAATAGGAACATTAGGAGCTAATAGTTACGGAAGTTATGTTTATGCTTTTTCAATTTCAGTTTTTTTTGTAAGTTTTGTTCAGTTTGGATTTGACACACCTGCTTTGAAAATAATTTCACAAAATCCTAATGATAAAAAAATACACTCAGAAGTTTTTTCATCAGTTTTTTTTAGTAAGATTATTTTATCAATAATTTCTTCAATTATTTTTGTAGTCTTATTGAAAGTGGTTCCAATTTTCAAATCGAATAATTGGTTGTTTATAATTTGTTATTTTCAAGTGTTTTCAAATATTTTATTCCCAACTTGGTATTTTCAGGCTATTCAAAAAATGAGAGTTGTTACATTTATTCAGTTGACATTAAAAATAATTTCATTGCCATTGATATTTTTATTTGTAGCAACACCAGATGATATAATTTATTTTGCTTTTATTTCTGTATTAACAGGTTTTTTGAGTGGGGTTATTGCAATGGTTATTATAATGAATAATTATTCAATCAGATTAGTATTGATTTCTTATAAGAATCTTATAATTACATTTAAGGATGCCATTCCATTCTTCTTATCATCTAGTATGAATACAATAAAACAACAATCAGCTACAGTATTATTAGGTTCTTTTTTTTCTATGAAGGACGTAGCATTGTATGATTTAGCAATGAAAATTTATTTGGTCCCTACAACTTTAATATCTAGTATAAATAGTGCTTTATTTCCAAAAATGATTTCGTCTAGTTGGAAGAAAATAAGTATGGTCATAAAATTAGAAAATATCATTGGATTATTTATTGTTGCTTTTTTTGTTGTTTTTGGAAAATATATAATTCTATTTATGGGAGGAACTGATATGCTGGAATCTTACCCGATTTTAATAATCTTAAGTTTTAGCGTTTTTACTATTTTGACTGTAGGAGCAATTTTTAATTTTATTTTTATCCCAAGAGGATTGTATAGATATATAGCTATTAATCAATTTATTGCATTAGTTGGGTTTGTTTTATTTTCATTTATAGGGTTGATCTTTTTCTTTAATAGGCTTGTATTACCACTGGCTTTTGCTTTTGCAGCTATAATTGAATTTTTGTATAGTTATTATTTGCTAAATAAATTTAAGAATGATTAATAAAATTCTCTTTATTCTATCCTATAAGATAAAATTATTTTTTTTTAAGATTAAATGGAGGAAAATTAATAGACATAATTTCACTACCGTAAACAGTGTTTTTCCTATAAATTTAGTGACAATAGGGAAGTATTCTTACGGTCCCTTAAATATTTATAACTATGAAAAAGAAAATTCAGGGTTACAAATTGGGAATTTTTGTTCAATAGCATTAGATGTTAAGTTTATTTTAGGAGGTAATCATTTTACAAATCGATTATTGACTTATCCAATAGAACCAATGTTATATAAAAGTGGAAATGTAGGCTCTTATTCAAAAGGCAAAATAATTATTGGTCATGATTGTTGGATTGGTAATGGTTCAATAATTTTATCTGGTGTAGATATAGGTAACGGTTCTGTGGTAGCAGCCGGTTCTGTGGTGACAAAAGCATTTCCACCCTATTCAATAATAGGAGGTTCTCCTGCAAAATTAATACGAAAACGATTTACAGATGAAATGATTGATGAACTAAATAAAAATCAAGATATTTATGACCGTTTTGTAATAAATAAAATAGAAAATTTTGATATTTTTCAAACAGAGATAAATGATATAAATAAGTTAATCTCAATAATAAAAAAGATATAACTGTGAATTTATATTTTTTATTTTTTTTTATAATATTTTGTTTTTTTTTATGTCTGATTGAGAGAAAAACATATATTCCTCATATTAAATGGCTAATCATTATACCATTTAGTTTAATAGTTGCTAACAGAAGCACCAAAGTGCCTGATACTGAAGCTTATTTAGAATTTTTTAATGCTACTGATCCTAGCACTTTTGATGATTTTGATAAATTTAGTTTTGAAATAGGGTTTCAAGCTTTTACAAAGATTATAAAATTTATTATAGATGATAATTTCATTTTATATTTTATGATTATCGTTTTAATTAATCTTATAATTGTTAATTTCTCAATTAATCGGATAGGTAAATTATTTAAAGCAGATATTGAAAATAATAGTAATTTTATTTTCGTAGGAGAAAATAGATTTTTAAAAAATTCAAATTTTTCAGTACTACCTTTAACTTTATACATAGCTTTTTTTGGTATTTATACAAATGCCATTGTTTTGCGAGCTGGCTTTGCTGTTTCGATAATTATTTTTACATCAACATTTGCGTTGAAATCTTTTAAATCTTTTATAGATTATATTGCAATTTGTCTATTGTTTGTAATAGGCTATTTTTTTCATGTTACGATACTCATAGGCATTCTAGTTATTTTAATTATGTCATCCAATAAAAAATTTACTAAGAAAACGTATCTTTATACATGGTTTTTTATTGGGGTTGTTTATTTTACTAACCTAGCATCTAACCTTGGGGATACTACGTTTTCTCTTATTAACACAATAAATAATTTAACTAATACTGTATCTAAAATATCATCTTATGAAGGGAATGTTGTAAATGAGGGTAATGGCATAGCAGCAAAATTCATCTTTTTCTGGATAATGGCTTTTGTACTAATTTTACACAGTTTACAATCTAAAATATATTATAAACTTTTAAATGTTTATTTAGTAGGTTTATTATTATTTGCTTTGTTTCGTTCTGTAATACTAATTGAGAGAGTAACTGATTTCTTTTTATTTTTTTCTTTTGTGATTTTTTATTTTTATTTAATTACTCTAAGAACATATAAGTTTTGGTTGTTTTTATTCCCTATAATATTTATACAGTTGTTTTTCATTCTTCGGATTACCAATTAATTTTTTTATGGATTTAAGTAAATATAGAATAGCAATTTTTACAAGGTCAATGAACTATTATTTGTATAAATTATCAGATAATACAATTACACTACCTTTTAAACATTATCGTCTAACATATACTACAGCTCAAGGTTATTTATATGATATATTAAAATATAATATTGATTACGCTATAAATATTGATGAGGATGCATTTGTAATTGATAATGATGCCCTCCTTGAATTATTAGTATATTGTATAAATAATAAAGTTGTTAATTGTGGAGTAAGAGACGGAGGAATACTCCCAATTCGTAACGGTAATCCTTTAGTTACAAATCCTTTTTTTAATATTTTTGACGTTAAATCTATAAGAAAACAGTTTTCTTTAAGTAATATTTCGATGTTCCTCAATCATGAAATTGATTACGAACAATTATTGCCTAATTTTTTACATTTTAAATATAATTTAACTAATGATTATGAACCTTTTTATCCATTTTTTCTTTGGTTAAATTCAAATTTTAAAGTCTTATATCTTAATGTTGATCAGCATGATGACGGTTTCACAACAATTGTTTATAATCATTTAAACCAAAAGATAATTTATCATTCATGGTATTCAAGAGTTTATGGAATTGATCAATTTCATACTGAAAGAATTAAGAATTTGTACAAATCTTGTGTAAATAAGGAAGTTAAATATTCATTAAAAGAAGAGTTAATAGTTCAATTAGAAAAATTTTGTAATAAGAAACTAATTCCGTTAATTTTACCAATTAGACGCATATTAAAAAAAATAATTGCTAAATGATTAAAATTTCAATAATAATTCCAGTCTACAATGTTGAAAAGTATATACACAGGTGTTTGGAAAGCTGTGTAAATCAAAATTTAGATGTTTCAGATTTTGAAATAATTATTGTAAATGATGGTTCACTAGACAGAAGTTTAGAGTTTGCTTTAAATTTTGCTAAAACACACAAAAACATAAAAATTATTACACAACCTAATCAAGGATTAAGTATAGCTAGAAATGAAGGCTTAAAAATTGCTAAGGGTGAATATATTTGGTTTGTAGATTCGGATGATTGGATTGAAAATAATTGTATTTTAGAATTATATATTACTAGTAAGGATAATAATTTAGATGTTTTATTGTTTGATGCTTATGATTGTAATAACAACAACTATAAAAAGCGAAATACAATTCAAACAAATAGCAGAGAAATTCAAATAGGATTAAATTATTTAGATTACGGTAAGATTGTGTTTCCAGTTTGTTTCAAAATTTTCAAACGTAATTTTTTAATTTCTAATTCAATTTTTTTTTATGAAAATATTTTTCATGAAGATAATGAATTTACACCTAGAATGTTTTTTTATGCTAAAAGGGTTATGTGCATAAATAAATCTTTTTATTATGTTTATAAAAATCCTCAATCAATTACAAGAAGTGTTAATAAAAAAAAAGCATTTGATTTAATATTAATTGCTAATTCATATATTGATTTTATTGAAGAAAATATTCTAGCTAATGAAATAAAAATTAAATTTTATAATTTAATTGGCTTAGTATTAAATTCATCATTAGCAGAGATTTTCTTTATGAATAAATCTGAAAAAACATTTTTTTTTAAATACTTAAAAAAAAATCAAAACTTATTTTATTGTTTAAAAAAATCTAGTGTAATGAAATATAAAATTGAAGGTTTTTTATTTATGATTTCTTCAAGTTTATTTTTTAAGATCTATTCTAGGTTATATTTTGTTTTTTACAAAAAAATTGTGTGAATTAAATTATTTCAAAATTAAAATAAAAAGTAAATTATAAGTTGTTAAATGAGTTGCTTAATATTTTAAAAATAACCACATGAGAATAGCAATAATTACGAATATTATACCTACATATAGAGAGCACTTTTACGATGTCATTTTAAATGATTCTAGATTTGATATTAAAGTTTTTTGTCAAGATAAACAAGTTGGAGAAAATATAAAATCTATTCACAAAAAATATGGAGATAGGGTGTATTTATTAAAAAGTTATTCTCCTTTCAATGATAACAGTTTGGTTTTGCAATTTTTACCAATATTTGATTTATTCAAGAATTACGATATTTTCGTTGTTGATGGAAATTTAAGACATGTATCTCAAGCTTTTTTAAGCATGATATTTAAATTACTGGGAAAGAAAATAATAATTTGGAGTAATGTTCAAACATTTGGTGGGAACAGAATATTGCAAAAATTAAGGTTAACTTGGTGGAAAATTTTTGATAATTTTTTGATGTATACTGATAAAGATGTGTGTGAACTTGATAAGTTGGGATTTAAAAACAAAAACATAATTAGTATCAACAATGGGTTAAATCAAAATTTTATAAATAATCAAATTAAATTTTGGAATGAAGAAAAATTGAGTTTATTTAAACAACAACATAAAATAAATAGTAATAATATTATTATATCTTCTGGTAGAATTAATATTATAAATCAACATGATTTGACAATTGAAGCCGTTAAATCTATAAAAATTTTTATTCCTGATATTTTATGGATAGTTATTGGTAATGGATCAGAGTTAGAAAGATTGAAAAAAAAATCTAAAGTATATAATTTAAAAAATAATATATGTTTTTTAGGTGAAGTTTATGAAGAAGAAGAAAAATGCCCTTGGTTTTTGATTTCTAAAGGATTTGTACATCCCGGTCCTATAGGCCTGAGTTTATTAAATGCATATGGTTATTCATTACCTGTAATAACACATAATTCTACCAATAATCATGGTCCTGAATTTTCTTTGTTTGAAGATAATAAAACTGGATATTTGTTTGAATATAGAAATTGTAATGATTTAGTTTCAAAAATAATTTTCTTGATTAATAATGAAACGGAAGTCAAAAAGATTAGACAGAATATTTTTGAAATTGCAAATTTTAAAAATAATACAAGTGTAATGGCTGATCAATTTTTTAATATGATAAAATTAGTTAATTAAGATGCCAACACTTTTACAAATTAGTATAGAAGTCAATAGTGGATCAGTTGGAAGAATTGCCGAGCAAATTGGTGAAATAGTAATTGAAAACGGTTGGCAAAGTTATATCACTTATGCCAGAAACAATAATCCTAGTAAGTCAGAGGTTATAAGGATCGGCAACAAATTAGATTTATATTGGCATGGATTAGAGACTCGTATTTTTGATAATCACTGTTTCAGCTCTAAATCAGCAACTAAAGATTTAATAAATATTATTAAAGAAATTAAACCTGACATTGTTCATCTCCACCATTTACATGGTTATTTTATCAATGTAGAAATATTATTTCAATATCTAAAAGAGATCGAAATTCCTATTGTTTGGACTTTCCATGATTGCTGGACTTTTACAGGGCATTGTGCTTATTTTGAATATGTAGGGTGCGATAAATGGAAAACACAATGTTATGATTGTGAACAGAAAAATGAATATCCCAAAAGTTTTTTTTTCGATCGTTCCCGTCAGAATTACATAGATAAAAAGAGGATTTTCAATTCTGTCGATAATCTGATAATTGTCCCGGTTTCTAATTGGCTAGAGGGTAAAGTAAAGGAGTCTTTTTTGAAGGATTATCCTTGCAAGGTGATTCAAAATGGTATAGACCTGGATGTGTTTTATCCGAAAGATTCCAAAGCTTCAATTGAAGAGACATATGGAGTAAAAGATAAATTTATTATTTTAGGTGTTGCCAGTACCTGGGAGAAAAGAAAGGGACTGGAAGAGTTTCTAAAATTAGCAGGGTTTATAGATAATGACCAATGCGCTATTGTTCTGGTTGGGCTGTCTAAAAGTCAGGTGAAAAAACTGCCGGAAAATATAATAGGAATAGAACGTACTGAGAATGTGGCGCAGTTGGCAGATTTATATTCTGCTGCAGATGTGTTTTTAAATCCTACGTTTGAGGACACTTTTCCAACAACCAATTTAGAATCGCTTGCCTGTGGCACCCCTATTATAACTTATAGGGCCGGAGGGAGCGTTGAGTCCGTTAGTACAGACACGGGCTTAGTCGTTGAACAGGGTGATGTTGCTGGATTAATGAAGGCAATAAATACTATCAGGGTAAATGGAAAAGAATTTTATGGTGACAATTGTAGAAAAAGTGCAATAGAAAATTTTGATAAGAGGATAAAGTTTAATGACTATTTTAAACTTTACACAGAAATACTAAAAAAATAAATTATTTAATGAATACCAACCGAAATTATCAAATCTGCGCAAAAACCATAATGGATACCTCTGATCCTAATATAGTATTTAATGAAAAGGGAGAGAGTGATTATTATGCTAATTACATTGAGGCTATTGTACCCAATTGGCATACGGATGAAAAAGGTTATGAAGAATTAATGCGTACTGCAGAAAAAATCAAAGCCGATGGTGAAAACAGAAATTTTGATTGTATCATTGGTCTGAGTGGAGGATTGGATAGCTCTTATGTGGCTTATGTAGCCAAAGAGATTATGGGGCTGCGTCCGTTGTTATTCCATGTAGATGCTGGTTGGAATACGGATAGAGCGGTAGGTAATATTGAAAAACTGTGCAATGGATTAGGATTGGATTTGTATACTGAAGTAATCAATTGGGAAGAGATGAAAGATTTACAAGTCGCTTTTTTGAAATCTCAAATTGCTGATCAAGATTTACCTCAAGATTATGCTTTTTTTTCAGGCTTATACAAATTTGCTAGAAAAAATAAGATAAAATATGTACTTACAGGAGGTAATTATTCTACCGAATGTTGTCGTGAGCCTGAAGAATGGGGTGGATTTCCTGGAATTGATACTTTATTAGTAAAAGATATTCACTCAAAGTTTGGAAAGCGTCCGCTCAAAACGTTTCCATTGGTAGATATTTTATCTTATAAATTATTTTACAGATATATTTTAGGAATGCAGGTTTTTAAACCGTTGAATTTAATCCCTTATATTAAAAAAGACGCAGAACAATTATTACAAAGTAAATTTGGCTGGGAACCATTTCAACACAAACATCATGAATCGCGTTTTACTCGTTTTTACGAAGATTTTTGGTTGCCAAGAAAATTTGGCTTTGAAAAAAGACGCGCGCATTTTTCCAGTTTGATTTTGACTGGGCAGATGACACGAGAAGAAGCGTTAGAGCGTATTGCAAAACCAGAACTTTCAGAAGAATTTTTGCAAAAAGAGTTTGATTATGTAGCGGATAAATTAGATTTAACTCGACCAGAACTGCAAGCTATTTTTGATGGAGAAAACAAAACATTTTACGATTACAAGACTAAAATTAAATTACTCAATTTTGGAGCTGATGTAATGCAAAAAATGGGATTAGAAAAAAGATTGTTCAGATGATTACATTAATTGATTATGGTGTAGGTAATATTTTTGCTTTTCAAAATGTGTATAAGCGATTAGATATACCAACCAAAATTGCTAAAACGGCTGCTGATTTAGAAGATGCTCAAAAGTTAATTTTACCAGGGGTTGGCGCTTTTGATTATGCCATGTTGCAATTAAATAATTCTGGGATGCGTCACAAATTAGATGAGTTGGTATTAGAAAAGAAAATCCCAATAATTGGGATTTGTGTGGGGATGCAGATGATGGGGAATAGAAGTGATGAAGGAACTTCTGAAGGGTTAAAATGGATTGATGCTGATATTCTAAAATTTGATGAGAGCCTAATTCAACAACGAACTAAGTTACCTCATATGGGATGGAACGATGTAAGCCCTATAGATGGGCATCCTTTATTTGAAGGGCTTGAACAAGAAGCTATTTTCTATTTCTTACATTCCTATTATTTTAAATGTAATAATATCGTGGATAGTATTGCTATTTCTGATTATGGAATTTCATTTACTTCAGCAGTAAATGCGGATAATGTGTTTGGGATTCAATTTCATCCAGAGAAAAGCCATCAATACGGAGAAAAATTATTACACAACTTTGCAAATTTATAAGTATGCTGCGTCCTAGAATCATTCCCAGTTTATTACTTCACGACAAGGGCTTAGTAAAGACAGTGAACTTTAAAGCTCCTAAATATGTAGGAGATCCAATAAATGCAGTGCGCATATTTAATGAAAAACAAGTAGATGAATTGGCTTTTTTTGATATTGATGCCACTACATTAAATAGGGAGCCAGATTATGTTCTAATTGAAAAATTAGCCAATCAGTCCCGTATGCCATTGTGTTATGGTGGTGGAGTGAAGACGGTGGAGCAAGCCCAAAAGATATTTGGCTTAGGAATTGAAAAAATCGCTTTAAGTAGTGCAGTAATTCAAAATCCAGAATTAGTTACTCAAATTGCAGATCGAGTAGGGTCTCAAAGTGTAATAGTGGTGCTAGATATTAAAAAGAAACTCTTCGGTGGTTATGAAGTGTATACTCATAATGGTAAAAAAGCTACTGGGATTAATCCGATTAAATTTGCCCAAGAACTAGAGCAGTTAGGTGCTGGAGAAATTATAATTAATTCGATTGACCAAGATGGGGTAATGAAAGGGTATGATCTCAATTTAATTGATAAAATTGCTGAAGTCATTTCAATCCCTTTAACCGTTTTAGGCGGAGCCGGGTCAATGCGTGATGTTGAAAAAGTTATTGAGAGACATGGTGTAATTGGAGTTGCAGCAGGTAGCTTATTTGTTTTTAAAGGACCCTATAAGGCAGTATTAATTAACTATCCAACCCTAACGGAAAAGAATAGAGTATTTAAAATTCATTTAAAATGAAGATAGAAAACAAGACATTACTTATTACAGGAGGGACCGGTTCATTTGGCCATGCAGTCTTAAATCGGTTTTTACAGACCAACCACTTTAGCGAAATTCGTATTTTTTCTCGTGATGAAAAAAAACAAGACGACATGCGCAACCAATTGAAAAGTGATAAACTTAAATTTTATATTGGAGATGTTCGTGACTATAATAGTGTAGAACGTGCCATGCGAGGGGTAGATTATGTATTTCATGCTGCGGCATTAAAACAAGTACCATCCTGCGAGTTTTTTCCATTAGAAGCTACTAAAACAAATGTTTTTGGTACACAAAATGTGATTGATGCTGCTGGAGTTAATAAGGTTAAGAAAGTAATTTGTTTGAGTACAGACAAAGCTGCTTATCCTATTAATGCTATGGGAATTTCCAAAGCCTTAATGGAAAAAGTGGCGGTAGCTGCCTCAAGAAATTTAACCAATACTACAGTTTGTCTCACTCGTTATGGCAATGTGATGGCCTCTAGGGGATCTGTAATTCCTCTATTTTTAAAACAAATTCAAGAAGGAAATCTAATTACTATCACCGACCCAAAAATGACACGTTTTTTGATGTCTTTAGACGAAGCAGTTCAGTTGGTGTTATTTGCTTTTGAAAATGGTAATCCAGGTGATTTATTCGTTAATAAAGCACCAGCAGGAACTATTGGCGATTTGGCGCAAGCGTTGAAAGAGTTGTGTAAAGCCGATACCGAGATCAAAATTATTGGAACGCGACACGGTGAAAAATTATACGAAACTTTGTGTACAAGAGAAGAAATGGTCAAGGCAGAAGATATGGGTGATTTTTATCGAATTCCAGCAGATAACCGCGATTTGAATTATGCACAGTATTTTTCAGAAGGAGAGAAAGATGTTTCGGTCATTGAGGATTATCATTCGCACAATACAGTGCAACAAGATGTGGAAGGAATGAAACAATTGTTATCGAAATTACCTTTAATCCGTAAGGAAGTTTTTGGTGAAGAGGTAGCCCAAATGCCAGGATAAAACAGGATGAAGCCCACTTTAATTTCTGGTAATTGCCATCAAGACGAAAGAGGTCAATTGTTTTACAATAATGATTTCGATACTACTTGTATAAAAAGAATGTATGTTATAGAAAATCATTCGGTTGATTTTGTAAGAGCTTGGCAAGGACATAAAGCGGAACAACGCTGGTTTAGTGCTGTTCAGGGTCGTTTCAAAATACAATTGATTGCTATAGATAATTGGGACACACCAAGCGAAAACTTACCACGAATAGAATATCATTTACATTCAGAAAAACTAGACATATTATATATTCCGGCAGGGTACATTAGCAGTATACAAGCATTAGAAGAAAAATCAAAATTAGTAGTTATGTCGGATTATCACTTAGGAAAACTTAATGATGAATTTCGATACCCAACGGACTACTTTACAATAGAATAAATGTTAAAAATAGGAATAACAGGACAGGCGGGATTTGTTGGGACACATTTGTATAATACCCTTGGATTGCATCCTGAGAAGTTTGAAAGAGTTCCATTTAATAGAGATTTTTTTTCAAATCCGAAACAAATGGAACATTTTGTATCTCAATGTGATGTAATTGTACATTTGGCTGCCATGAACAGGCATAATGACCCACAAGTCATTTTTGATACTAATATTGAATTAGCTCAAAAATTAGCAGATGCATTGGTATCTACTCAAAGTAATGCACACGTAATTTTTTCTTCCTCTACTCAAGAGGAAAGGGAAAATGAATATGGTAGATCAAAAAAAGAGGGTAGAAAATTGTTATTCAATTGGGCACAAGATTCAGGCGGAAAATTTACTGGTTTAATTATTCCCAATGTATTCGGGCCATTTGGACATCCTAATTACAATTCTGTTATTGCTACTTTTTGCCATCAATTAACTCATAATGAAACACCAACTATAGCAGTTGATGGGGAATTGAAGTTAATTTACGTAGGGGAACTCGTTGATGCAATAATGTCTGAAATTAAGACTGCTAAAAGTCAAGCTGAAAAGGTAGTTCCGCATACAGCTACTGCGAAGGTGTCTCAATTATTGGGTTTATTAGAAAAATACAAATCAGAATATCAAGAAAAGGGAATTATTCCTTCTATTGATACTACTTTTGAATTAAATTTGTTCAATACCTTTCGTTGTTATATGGACATCAAAAACCATTTTCCCGTATCTTTTTTAGAACATACAGATGAAAGAGGCTCATTTGTAGAAATTATCCGTTTAGGAGTGGGAGGACAGGTTTCTTTTTCCACAACTGTTCCAGGAATTACCAGAGGGAATCATTATCATACCCGTAAAATTGAACGCTTTGCGGTAATCAAAGGAAAAGCCTTGATTCAGTTAAGACGTATTGGTACTAATGAAGTTTTAGATTTTTATTTAGATGGGGAAAATCCTTCCTATGTGGATATGCCTATTTGGTACACCCATAATATTAAAAATATAGGGGATGAGGTATTGTATACCAATTTTTGGATCAATGAGTTTTACGATCCTAATGATCCAGATACTTATTTTGAGAATGTTTAGTTTTAATCAAGCACCAAGGCAAAAGAATTAAGAGCCAAGTTGAAAGTTAAAAGTAAAAAACATGAAGCCTAATAATTTATTAGAAAGAACTTTTAATTTTGGGGTTGAAACATTAAAATTGATCCGAAATTTACCCAAAGATTCTGAATATTCAATAATTAGATATCAACTTGGTAAATCAGCAACATCTGTTGGTGCAAATTATGAAGAATCACAAGCGGGGTCTTCTAAAGCAGATTTTAAAAACAAAGTTAGAATTGCATTAAAAGAAGCACGTGAGTTGAATTATTGGTTACGAGTTATTAAAGCACTCGGTGAAATAGAGAATAGTAAATTGGATAATTTGTTACAAGAAAGTAAAGAAATTAAAAATATACTTGCAGCAATAATAAATAATACTAAATAAGTTTTAAAGCCTTGGTTCTTTTTACTTTTACCTTGGCTCCTAAAAATATAAATAATGAAAGAAAAACTTAAAGTAATGACTGTGGTGGGGACTCGTCCCGAGATAATTCGCCTGTCAAGAGTAATGGCAGCTTTAGATGAGTCTGAGGCTATTGAACATATTATTGTGCATACCGGTCAAAACTACGATTACGAATTGAATCAAATTTTTTTTGACGATTTAGGGATACGTAAACCTGATTTCTTTTTAAATGCAGCAGGTGCAACAGCAACTGAGACTGTTGGTCAAATCTTGATAAAAATAGATCCATTGTTAGCTAATGAAAAACCAGATGCTTTTTTAGTTTTAGGTGATACTAATAGTTGTTTGTGTGCGATACCTGCTAAAAAACGTCATATTCCAATTTTTCATATGGAAGCAGGAAACCGCTGTTTTGATCAGCGAGTACCTGAAGAAACTAATCGAAAAATTGTAGATCATGTTTCGGATATTAACCTAACCTATAGTTCAATTGCCAGAGAATATTTGTTGCGAGAGGGATTGCCAGCTGATCGAATCATTAAAACGGGATCTCCAATGTATGAAGTATTACATCATTATCTACCTGAAATCAATAAGTCAGAAATACTTTCGAAATTAAATTTAGAAGAGAATAAATTCTTGGTGGTTTCGGCGCATAGAGAGGAAAATATCAACAGCGAAAAAAATTTCAAAGGTTTAATGGACAGTTTGAATCTAATCGCTGAAAAATACGATTATCCAATTATTGTCAGTACGCATCCAAGAACGCGTAACATGATAGATTCAAAACAGATTAAAATGCATCCAAAAGTACAGTTTTTAAAACCAATGGGCTTTAATGACTATAATGCATTGCAAATGAAATCTTATGCGGTCTTGTCTGATAGCGGGACTATTTCAGAAGAATCTTCTACACTAAACTTTCCGGCACTAAATATACGTGAAGCTCATGAAAGGCCAGAGGCAATGGAAGAAGCTTCGGTAATGATGGTAGGTTTAAACCCAGAACGAATCATGCAAGGTTTAGTGCAATTACAATCTCAAAAAAGAGGTGTTGAACGCAATTTTAGACCAGTAGCCGATTATTCTATGCCCAATGTTTCAGATAAAATGGTACGTATCATTTTAAGTTATACCGATTATATCAAAAGGACAGTTTGGAGCGAATGATAAATAGAAAAATACTAATACACTCTATTGTTTTTAGTCCCGATGGTGTCTCAACGGCTTATCTATATAATGATATAGCGCTTGGATTTAAGAAAAATGGATATGAAGTAGTCGTATTAACCACTACGCCGCATTATAATATAGTAATAGAAGACTCTGCAAAGCAACCTTTACGTCCCAAATTAATGGGGCTTTTTTATGAGAGTAGTTTTAATGAGATTAGAGTTATTCACGTTCCCTTAAAAAAATATAAGAGTACAACACTTAGAATACTATCGTTTATATATTGGCATTTGTTTTCATTCTTTATTGGATTGTCAATAAATAAAATCGACTTTATTTTAAGTCCCTCTCCACCATTAAGTATTGGGTTTGTGTCTATTTTAATTGCAAAAATTAAGAAAGCTAAAATTGTATACAATGTACAAGAAATTTATCCAGACTTATTAATTAATCAAGGTGGACTAAAATCAAAACTAATTATTAACATTTTAAAATGGCTTGAGAAATTTGTTTATAATAATTCGAATGCTGTAATTACAATAGACCAGCTGTTCTATAATCAAATAAAAAATCGATTTAAAAATATACAAAAATTAAATATTATTCCAAATTTTGTAGACACTGAATTATATAAACCAGAAACTAAAGAAACTCTACCTTTGGTATTTACAAATGATTTATCCAAGCTAAAGTTACTATATGCTGGAAATATTGGTTTCTTTCAAGATTGGGAACCTATTTTTTATGCTGCTAAAAAGTTGTTAAATGCTAATATTGAATTTTGGATAATAGGAGAAGGAGTTAGAAAAGAGTATTTAATGAATAGGGTTAAAGAAGAAAAATTAAGTAATATTAAAATACTTCCATACCAAAATAGAAATTTAATGCCTGCTATTAATTCTTTTGCGGATATTCATTTTATTTCCATTAGTAAAGAAATGGAACAAGAAGGATTTCCATCAAAAGTGTATACAATTATGGCTTGTGCAAAACCAATGATTATTTTAACTGGTGAAAACACCCCTCTCTTTAACTTTCTTTCAGGTAAAAATTGTTCAGTCCTTATTTCCGATAATAGTAATGACAGTTTTGTTGAATCTATTATTTCATTAGCTAGTGACAAGAATAAACAATTTGAATTAGGACAGAATGGATATAATGAAATTCAAAATTTTTATACTAAAGAGAAAGTAATTGAAAAGTATGTAGATTTATTTGAAAAGATTTGATGAAAAAAAAATCAAATATAATCATCACAGGAGTTACAGGTTTTGTAGGATCTAATCTATTTGAATATTTTTTAGATGCAAATATAGAAATTACAGCATCTAATCTCAGAAATCTCAATTGGAAATCAGAAATAAATACAGAAGCCAGCGCTATAATACATCTTGCTGGTAAAGCTCATGATCTTAAAAATAGTTCTAATCCTGAGGAGTATTTTAAGATAAACACAAAATTAACTCAAGAATTGTTTGATTTTTTTCTAGCAAGCAACTGTCGAGATTTTATTTTTTTCAGTAGCGTAAAAGCAGTAACAGATAAATCAGAAGCTGTTGTTTCAGAGGAAATAGTTCCTACTCCAAAAACAGCTTATGGTCAATCAAAACAATTAGCAGAGCAATATATATTGAATAAAACGTTGCCAAAGGGAAAGCGTGTATTTATTATTCGTCCTTCAATGATTCATGGTCCAGGTAACAAAGGCAATCTAAATTTGTTGTATCAATTAGTTCGTAAAGGTATTCCATGGCCTTTGGGTGCTTTTCAAAATCAACGTTCTTTTTGTAGTATTGATAATGTTTGCTATGTAATTCATCAAATATTAGGACGAGAAGATATTCCTTCTGGAGTTTACAATTTAGCAGATGATGAAACTGTATCAACTAATGAATTGATTGAAATAATTGGTGCTACAACAAATAAAAAGGTAAGAATTCTATCTATTTCTAAAAAAATAATTAATACAATTGCTACAATTGGGGATGTATTCCATTTGCCCTTAAACACTGAGCGCTTAGATAAATTGACTGAAAATTTTGTGGTATCTAACACTAAAATAAAAGCCGCTTTGGGAATTGAAAAATTACCCGTTTCAGCAAAAGAAGGGTTAACCAAAACGATTAAATCTTTTAATTAATGATTTTTGAAAAAATACAAAAAGAGTTAGACTCGTGTTCCTTAAAGGTCATTTCAAAAGATAATCGTCCTTGGGGTGGTTTTTTTGTTATTGCTGAAGAGCAAGCCCAACAATTTGCGAATCAGTATTTTGATGGCTTGGATGTATCTACCCTAAAAATAGGAGGGGCATTGAGTCCAAAGATTCTAGTGGTAGCACCTAATAAAAGATTGTCATGGCAATACCATCATCGTAGAGCCGAGATATGGCGTGTCATTGAAGGTCAAGCTGGTGTTAAACGAAGTGCTACCGATACAGAAGGGGAGTTGGAAATTTTAAACATTGGAGACACCATTACTTTGCAACAAGGAGAGCGTCACCGTTTAATTGGGTTGGACGATTATGCTATAATTGCGGAGATTTGGCAACATACAGATGCTAATCATCCTTCTGATGAAGATGATATTGTGCGGATGCAGGATGATTTTGGAAGATGAGTTGATATACGAGGTACGATATTGGATATACGAGTTGCGATATAGGGAGTGTTCGGGAATCATCTGAAAGTGATCAGATTCCTTATATTTCCTTATATGACTTATATGGTTCAAATTTATTTAACCACAAAGAGCACAAAGTCCTTCGCTAAGCTCAGGATGATAGCTCAAAGTTTCACTAAAAATGTAGCAATTTGAAAATATAACAATTCGTCTAACTAGAGCTAGACGTTCCCCTCTCGAGAGGGGCTAGGGGTGTGTTATTTAAAGTACGAGGAACGATTTACGATATAGGAAGTGTTCAGTGTTCAGCTGAAAGTGATCAGATAATTGGACTTAATTTTCTTTAATAAAGCGAAGCGACTTCTTCGATTTTCTTATATGACTTATATGGTTTAAAATTTTTAACCACAAAGATCACAAAGTCCTTCGCCTAGCTCAGGAAGAGAGCACTAAGATTCACTAAAAATGTAGGAATTTGAAAATGTAACAATTCGTGTAAGTTACACTACACGTTCCCCTCTCGAGAGGGGCTAGGGGTGTGTTTTTAATTTACGATATACGATATTAGATATGCGAAGTACAATTTGATAATGTAGCAATTTGAAAATGTAACAATTCGTCTATCTGGTGCGAGACGTTCCCCTCTGGAGAGGGGCTAGGGGTGTGTTATTTAAAGTACGAAGTACGATATACGATATAGGAAGTGTTCAGTGTTCAGCTGAAAGTGATCAGTTAATTTGACTTAATTTTTCTATAATAGAGCGAAGCGTCTTCTTCAATTTTCTTATATGACTTATATGGTTTAAAAATTTAAGATATTAGATCCCTACGCTTCGGGAAGATTTACGATATAGAAAGTCTTCAGTGTTCAGCGGTAAGTATTCGGATTGGACTAAAGTACAGGTTATCGAACATCTTATTAACTCATAACCTTATAACCACATAACATCATAAACAAATGATTCGATTTTTTGATTTTATTTTTTCTTTAATTGGGCTAGTACTGTTAAGTCCAATAATTTTAGTATTGATAATTATTGGTTTTTTTGATACAGGTTCTCCCATTTTTTGTCAGGAACGTGTGGGGAAAAATAAGCAGCCATTTAACCTCTATAAATTTCGTTCCATGCATGTGAATACGAAATCAGTAGCGACTCATTTAGCGAATTATAGTGCGGTAACTAAATACGGTTCTTTTTTGCGCAAATCCAAACTAGATGAGTTACCCCAATTGTGGAATGTATTACTAGGCGATATGAGTTTAGTAGGACCAAGACCGAATTTATTCAACCAAAAAGAATTGATTCAAGAGCGTGATAACAGGGGAGTGTATCAAGTAGTTCCTGGAATTACGGGTTTATCACAAATCAATAAAATAGACATGTCTACACCACAACTACTAGCCGAAACCGATGCGAGAATGACGAATCAATTGACAGTCGTGAAGTATTTTTATTACATTATTGCTACGGTATTGGGTAAAGGTTCTGGGGATAGAATGGTTCAAAGTTAGATTTACGATATACGATATAAGAAGTGCGATTTGGGATTTGAAAATGTAGCAATTTGAAAATTTGAAAATGGAACAATTCGTCTATCTAGTGCGAGACGTTCCCCTCTCGAGAGGGGCTAGGGGTGTGTTTTTCGATATACGATCCCGACGCTTCGGGACGATTTACGAACTACGACTTATTTAGTTAGAAGTACAAAGTTTAAATTTACAAATTCAAGATCAATAATTCTCTAAAAATCAATAACGAATTTTGAACAAGGAACAGGGAATGTTGAATTTTATTCGAAAGGAATTTCTTATATTTACTTATATGACTTATATGGTTTAGGAATATACGATATTAGATATGCGAAGTACGATTTGAAAATGTAGCAATTTGAAAATTTGAAAATGTAACAATTTGCGATAGGAACAGATTGCTTCACTACGTTCGCAATTACTAGCCATAGCGCCCTAGCGTCCCTGCCTGCGGCAGACAGGTTCGTGACAAATTAAAGATTGCTTCACTACGTTCGCAATGACAGACAACCGATAACAGAAAACAATGACAATAGAAACTACACCCATCCAAGATTTAGTAATCATCAATCCCACCGTATTTGAAGATGCTCGTGGGTATTTTTTTGAGGCCTACAATCAAAATACTTTAGCAGCACAAGGAATTAACATCGACTTTGTGCAAGACAACCAATCGTTTTCCAAACGCGGTACTTTGAGAGGTTTGCATTATCAAAATCCGCCTTTTGCTCAGACCAAATTAGTTAGAGTACTACAAGGGGAAATTATTGATGTTGCTGTAGACATTAGAAAGCAATCGCCTACTTATGGGCAGCATTTTGCTATCAAATTATCGGCAGAGAATAAAAAACAATTATTGATTCCGCATGGATTTGCCCATGGGTTTTCGGTGATTAGTGAAACTGCAGTCGTTATGTATAAATGCGATCAGTTTTATAATAAAGCCAGTGAAGGCGGTATTCGTTTTGATGATCCCAGTTTGAACGTCGTCTGGGGCATGGACTTAAAAGACGCTATTGTGTCGGATAAGGATTTGGTGTTGCCGGGGATTGAGGAATGTAATAGCGAGTTTTAATATTTACGATATACGAGGTACGATATAGAAAGTGTTCAGTGTTCGGCTAAAAGTGTTCAGTTGATTTAACTTAACCGAAGTGTTTTTCTTATATTTTCTTATATGACTTATATGTTTTTTAAATGTACGATTTGTTATATACGAAGTAAGATATATTAAGTACGATTTGAAAATGTAGCAATTTGAAAATGAAACAATTCATTATTATATTATTTACCATAAACGTAGTTCAATATTCAGTTTAAGAATAATGAATTTTCAACAAGGAACAATGAATTTTGATTTTTTTTAACCACATAGGAACATAGATTTAAAAAAAAAGAAGAAGAGATAGTAGTAGCACTATTATTCACATAGTTTAATAGCTGATACTTATCTGTTCTTAAATAAGCGAAGCGATTTCTTTGATTTTCTTATATGACTTATATGGTTTAGAAATTTACGATGTACGATGTTAGATCTACGATATTTAAGTATTAAGTTTCAACCACAAAGAGCAAAAAGTCCTTCGCTAAGCTCAGGAGGACAGCACGGAGGTTCGCAAAGAAATTTTTTAATTTAAAAATGAAGCAATGTACCAATTGCAAAACAGTAGATCTTAATTGTTAAATTAGGTATATATTCATTAATACAACAAATAAACTTTCATATATTTCTTAAAAATGCACTACATAAGTGCAAATATTTATATTTTTTGATTTATCGTAGTGCAAATTTTAGTATTTTTGTTCAAATAAAATAAAAAATGGAAGCATTATTTGAATATTCAAATCGACTAATTGCCAATATCAATAGTGGATTTACACGTTATATGTACGATCAAATCAATTGGGATAGCAGACTCATTGGCTTGTTCGGGCCACGTGGAATAGGGAAAACTACATTAGTTTTACAACACATTAAAAATAATCTAAGTCTTAAACATACGTTATACGTTACTGCAGAAGATTTTTATTTTGCGAAAAACCGACTTTTGGATGTTGCTTCCGATTTTGTTAAATTAGGTGGTACACATTTAATTATTGATGAGATTCATAAATACCCTGATTGGTCTACCGAATTGAAACTAATTTACGATTATCATCAAAATTTACAGGTTGTATTTACGGGATCATCAGTATTAGATATTAAAAAAGGAAGTTCGGATTTGAGTAGAAGAGCGGTGCTTTATTCTATGCAAGGGTTGTCATTTCGTGAATATTTACAATTGTTTCATGAGATAGCCATTCCAAAGTTTACATTGGATGAAATTCTAACTCACAAGGTAGCCACTCCTCAATTAGCGCATCCATTACCTTTATTTTTAGATTATCTCAAAAGAGGCTATTATCCTTTTGCATTAGAGCACGACTTTGATATGAAACTATTGCAAGTAGTTAATCAAACACTAGAAAGCGATATTCCTGTTTATGCGTCTATGAATGTTTCAACAGGAAGAAAGTTAAAACAGTTAATGGCAATAGTAGCAGATAGTGTTCCATTTAAGCCAAATATGAGTAAAATATCAGAAATGTTGGCAATAAGTAGAAATAATATTGCCGATTATCTTTTGTATATGGAGGAAGCGGGAATGATAACCCAATTGCGATTTGAAACTAGCGGAATTAGATGTTTAGGAAAAGTAGATAAAGTGTATCTCGATAATACAAATTTAGTCTTTGGCTTAGCCCAAGAAAGTCTAAATAAAGGGAATATCAGAGAAACATTTTTTATGAATCAACTACGGGTTGGTTATCCTATTGTCTCTTCTAAAATTGCTGATTTTACGATTGACACATTCGAGTTTGAAATTGGAGATAAAAACAAAAGTAACAAGCAGATCAAAACAGCAGTTAACGGCTTTGTTGTAAAAGATGATATAGAAAGTGGTTTTCTTAATACAATTCCTTTATGGCATTTTGGGTTATTGTATTGATTGCTTAGGCATACAATTTAGGAGTTAGGATTTCGATGCTTAGGACTAAGTGTTCAGTGTTCAGCTATAAGTGTTCAGTTGATATGACTTAAGCAAAGTGAATTACGTATTACTATTCACGACCCGAGGCGAAGCAAAAAGTAGCAATGTATGGGGTTAATTCGTTTTAATTCGTGTAATTAGAGCAATTTGTAAAAAAAATGAAAAAAATACTAGTAACAGGTTCCAACGGGCAATTGGGTTCTGAATTGAGGGAATTGTCAGTTCACTATTCGCAATTTGAATGGGTGTTTGCCGATCGTTCGGTTTTGGACTTGAGTGATTTGGCATCGATATCCAATGTGTTAGATCGAATTCAACCGCAAATTATTATCAATTGCGCGGCTTACACAGCTGTGGATCAAGCGGAAACGGAAACTGAATTGGCGGAAGTATTGAATCACCAAGCAGTGGGTGTTTTAGCAAACTGGAGTTCAATTCATGATTGTCGATTGGTTCATGTTTCTACCGATTATGTTTTTGATGGTAACTCGAGTACAGCGTTGACCGAAAATGCTCCAACCGGACCAATCAACGTCTATGGACAAACCAAATTAGCTGGAGAACAAGCTTGTATGCGAGAAAACTCGAATGCGATAGTCATCCGAACGTCCTGGGTGTATTCTCGTTTCGGGAATAATTTTGTTAAAACTATGAGTAGGTTGATGCAAGAGCGCGATAGCTTGAATGTCGTGAATGATCAAATTGGAAGCCCCACCTATGCGGCTGATTTGGCGCAAGCCATTCTAACCATAATTACGCATTCGCATTGGCAAGCGGGGATCTACCATTATTCAAATGAAGGGGAAATTAGTTGGTATGAATTTGCTTTAGCCATTCAAGAACTAGGAGGATTTAATTGCGCTATTTCGGGTATACCAAGTTCGGATTATCCTACTCCAGCACAACGACCTCATTATTCCTTATTGGATAAATCCAAAATTGCAACTACCTTTGGGGTGGTGGTGCCAGGGTATCGAGAGAGTTTGGAAAGATGTATGGGATTGTTACGAATTAACACGAATTGACACGAATTGATTCGAATTGACACGAATTGATGCGAATTCATACAAATTAGAAGAATTTAATTTTACTAATTTCTTAATCGTATTTATAAACTTAGTGCCCTAGCGACTTAGTGGCAATAAAACAAATAGAATGAAAAAAATACTTATCACCGGTGGTGCCGGATTTATTGGATCTCATGTAGTGAGACGATTTGTGAATCAGTATCCGAATTATGATATTTATAATTTGGATGCTTTGACCTATGCAGGAAATTTAGAGAACATAGCTGATATTGAAAAGGCGCCTAATTATACTTTTGTAAAAGGAGATATTGTTGATGCTCCGTTTATTGATGCTTTATTTGCTGAACACCAATTTGAAGGAGTTTTGCACCTAGCAGCCGAATCGCACGTAGATCGCTCTATTACGGATCCTTTGGCCTTTGTGAAAACCAATGTCATCGGAACCATGAATTTATTGAATGCTGCTAAAACCATTTGGAAAGACAAGATGGAAGGCAAACGCTTTTACCATATTAGTACTGATGAGGTTTATGGAAGTTTGGGTGCCGAAGGGTTATTTACTGAAACCACAGCCTATGACCCCAATTCGCCTTATTCGGCTTCAAAAGCGAGTTCGGATCATTTTGTTCGTGCTTATGGTGAGACCTATGGATTACCTTATGTGTTGACGAATTGTTCGAACAACTACGGTCCGTTTCATTTTCCAGAGAAATTGATTCCGCTGTTTATTAATAATATTATTCACAACAAGCCTTTGCCAGTCTATGGTGATGGAAAATACACCCGCGATTGGTTATTCGTAGAAGACCATGCGGTAGCGATTGATTTGGTTTTCCACCAAGGAGTGAATCACGATACCTATAATATTGGCGGTTTTAACGAATGGCAAAATATTGATTTAGTGAAATTACTATGCCAAATCATGGACGACAAACTAGGACGCCCAGCAGGTACTTCTGCACAATTAATTACTTATGTGAAAGACCGTCCAGGTCATGATTTACGTTATGCTATTGATGCGACCAAAATCAATAAAGAGTTGGGTTGGAAACCGTCGGTTACTTTTGAGGAAGGTTTAGAACGTACTGTGAACTGGTATTTGGACAATCAGACATGGTTGGATAACGTGACTTCGGGGGCGTATGCGAGTTACTATGAAAAGCAATACGCGAATTAAAAACGAATGATCACGAATTGATGCGAATTAACGCAAATTAAAAGAATTAACACGAATTATAATGGATGCCCCCTCCAAAATACTCTATAAAGACGAAAGCTATGCTATCATAGGCGCTTGTATGAAAGTACATCGGGTATTAGGTCCTGGATTCCTAGAAGCAGTGTATGAAGAAGTTTTAGAAAAAGAGTTTATCATTCAAAACATTCCCTACAAAAGACAAGTACAATTGAAATTGTATTATGAAGGGGTACAATTAAAAAAGCACTATAGAGCTGATTTTGTATGTTATGATAGCATCATTGTGGAATTGAAAGCAGTAGCTCAGATACCTTCGGTATTTTATGCTCAACTGCAAAATTATTTAAAATGTACGAATATGGAGTTGGGAATGTTGATTAATTTTGGCACCCCGTCCTTAACCTATAAAAGAATAGTTAACTCAAAAATTTAGACTAATTCGCGCAATTCGATATATTATCGTAATTCGCGAAAATTCGTAAAATTAGAACCTATGAAAGGAATTATACTCGCCGGAGGATCCGGTACACGTTTGCATCCCTTGACCTTGGCAATGAGCAAGCAAATGATGCCTGTCTATGACAAGCCGATGATTTATTACCCCTTATCTACTTTGATGATGGCGGGAATCCATGAAATTTTGATTATTTCAACGCCTCATGATTTGCCTAATTTTCAAAAATTATTAGGTGATGGATCGCAAATTGGTTGCCAATTTAGTTATGCCGAACAAGCTGTTCCTAACGGGTTAGCACAAGCTTTTGTAATTGGTGCTGATTTTATTGGGAATGATTCGGTAGCATTAGTTTTAGGAGATAATATCTTTTTTGGTGCACATATGCAAGAATTATTGCAATCCAATACGAAGCCTGATGGTGGTGTGGTATTTGCCTATCATGTTTCAGATCCAGAACGTTATGGTGTAGTGGAATTTGATGCCGATTTAAAGGCACTTTCAATAGAAGAAAAACCATTGGAGCCCAAATCAAATTATGCCGTGCCGGGCTTGTATTTTTATGACAATTCAGTGGTGGAGATTGCGAAGAATATTCAACCTTCTGCCCGAGGAGAATATGAGATTACCGATGTTAACAAGGAATATTTGAGACAAGGCAAATTGAAAGTAGGTATATTAAGTCGTGGAACTGCTTGGTTGGATACCGGAACTTTTGCCAGTTTGATGCAAGCTGGACAGTTTGTACAAGTGTTAGAAGAGCGTCAGGGATTAAAAGTAGGTTGTATAGAAGAAATCGCTTGGAGACAAGGATTTATTTCTACGGAACAGTTAAAGGCTTTAGCAGAGCCATTGCGTAAATCTGGATATGGTGACTACCTTATGGGTGTGATAAAAAATAAATTGTAAGATTAGGTTGAAATAATTTAGAAATTAGTAGTCTTAGATTCCATTTATTTGTTTAATTTTGAGTGAAATGAAAATGTATTTGTTAAAAAAACATTTAGAATAAGCTAGTCATTTGATTACCAATATATGTTAAATAAAAAAGATAATTCGGTTTCTTATTTTTCTAAAGAAAATTTGAAATTTAGCATCAGCAGTTTGAATTATTTACCAAGATGGATTATCCTGGCAATTGATTTTACCGTTTTAGTTGCTGCTTGTGTTTTTAATTTTTTGCTTTTTAGGGGTACTGGTTTGAAATTTATTTTCACCCCTTATTGGAGAGAACTAGTCAGTTTCTTTCTCATAATGAATGTCTTTTCTTTTTGGTTGTTTAGAACCTATTCTGGAATTATTCGTCATTCCTCTTATATAGATGCTGTGAAATTATTGTTTTCACAGATTTCAATTTTAGTATTCTTTTTAGTATTCAATTTGGTTTACGAATTAAATTTTAATGAAAAAGCCTACTTGAATACTGCTTTATTTGTAAATACTGTTTTTACATTTTGTGGCTTGTTTTTATATCGAGTTATTGTCAAGCGTACTTTTGAATTGTACTTTTCTGAAAACTCAAAAAATCAATTGGTTCGCACCATTATTTACGGAACTGATGCCAATGCCATTTCTGTTGCCAATGCTTTAAATTTTGAAACTCCAGCCCGCTTTAAAGTAATTGGTTTTGTGGATCATCGGAATCAAAACGTTTCTAAAAGAATGTTGGATTTGCCTATTTTGGCTCAAAAGAAAAAATTACCTGCATTGATGCGATCTGTTGGTGCTGAAGGGATAATTATAGCTGATAAGGCATTAACAAAAGAAGAACAAATTGTAATTGTAGATCAATGTTTGGAATATAATTTTAAAGTATTTACTGTTCCATTGATTACCAATTGGGAGAATCAAAAAGAAATTTCTCAAAAGATTAAAAATATCCAAATTGAAGATTTATTGGAGCGTAAACCGATCGTTCTTGATGATAAATCCATTTCAAAGCAATTAAAAGATAAAACAATTTTAATTACTGGGGCTGCAGGTTCCATTGGAAGCGAAATAGTACGTCAAGTACTCAGTTTTGAACCTAAAGCCATAATCATGTTAGATCAAGCAGAAACTCCTTTGCATGAATTAACATTAGAAACCCAATCCTTAGATACAAAATGTACTTTGCACAGTGTCATTGCCGATGTGAGAAGTAAAAAAGCCATGGAAGCTGTTTTTGCAGCTCACCAACCCCAGGTTGTCTACCATGCTGCTGCCTACAAGCATGTTCCTTTGATGGAAGAAAATCCAGCTCAGGCTATCATTACCAATGTGAAAGGAACTAAGAATTTAGCTGATTTATCTTGTAAATATGGCGTAGTGAAATTTGTAATGGTTTCAACTGACAAAGCGGTCAATCCATCCAATGTAATGGGTGCTAGCAAGCGTATTGCTGAGAAATATGTACAGTCTTTACAATGGAAGCACTCTAAAGATGCTACTGGTATTGTGACGAAATTTATAACGACACGTTTTGGAAATGTATTGGGTTCCAACGGATCAGTAGTGCCTTTGTTTACCAAACAAATTGCCGAAGGCGGTCCAGTTACGATTACACATAAAGATATTATTCGTTATTTCATGACGATTCCAGAAGCTTGTCAATTGGTTTTAGAAGCTGGAGCTATGGGTAATGGTGGTGAAATTTATATTTTTGATATGGGTAAACCTGTTAAGATCTATGATTTAGCTCGTAAAATGATTAAGCTTGCTGGATTTACCCCTGATGTAGATATAAAAATTGATATTGTAGGATTGCGTCCAGGCGAAAAATTATATGAAGAATTATTGAATGATTCAGCAAGAACCATTCGAACGCATCACGATAAGATTATGATTGCTCAAGAAAAACAAGAAGAGTTTGAAGAGCTGCATCAAGATATAATCGAATTGATTTCTGGTTCAGTGGTGTATGACAATGAGGCTATTGTAGCTCAAATGAAGAAAATTGTTCCTGAGTTTAAGAGTATGAATTCAACTTTTGAAGTGTTAGATAAGTAATACTTATTTTACTATTAACATACGAATCCCTAGAGAATATTTCTTTGGGGATTTTTTGTTTATAGCCACTAATGCGCTAAGACGCAAAGGGTTGTAGTCGGTTGTCAGTTGTTGGTTGATTGTTGTTGGTTGACTTCGAGTCCCAAAGACTCGGGACAGTCAACGCCTATTCTTGTTGGCTGAGGCTGTCGAAGTCAACATTCGTTGTTTCATTTTCATTAATCTAATGTTGTCCCAAAGTGTGTAGATTCAACTTCGTAAATCGTAACTTATATATCGTAAATCAAAAAACACACCCCTAGCCCCTATAACTCTAAATTTTATTGATTTATTTGAATCGTTGAATCTTCGATTTCGAGAGGGGAATTTATACTGCTACTTACACGAATTGTTACATTTTCAAATTATTCAATTATTATATTTTAGTGAGTCTTTGAGCTGTCATCCTGAGCTTGCCGAAGGACTTTGTGCTCTTTGTGATTAATTTTAAACCATATAAGTCATATAAGATAGTATAAGAAGTCGCTTCGCTCTGTTACAGCACATTTAAGTACTACAACCTGAACACTTTTTTTTAAATTGATCCTTCCCTTAATCGTACTTCGTATATCATAAATCGTATAACACACCCCTAGCCCCTCTCGAGAGGGGAACGCATTGTAGTTTGAAAATCGTCCCGAAGCGTCGGGATCGTACTTCGTACTTCGTACCTCGAATATTTTTAAACCATATAAGTCATATAAGATAGTATAAGAAGTTGCTTCGCTCTGTTACAGTTCATTTAAGTACTACAACCTGAACACTTACAGCTGAATCCTGAACACTCTCTTAAATCAAACATTATAAATTGCTACATTCCTAAATCGTCCCTCATATATCGTAAATCGTATATTATTAGTTTGTAAAAAGAATATATCTTAATTTCGCGGTTTTAATTTCGACACCCCACATTTATGTTTTTTAATTCGTTGTCCTTTGCGGTTTTTTTACCCATCGTATTTGTGCTGTATTGGTTTGTTTTTAACAAAAGCAAAGCCAGCCAGAATACAGTATTAATTGTAGCGAGTTATTATTTTTATTCCTGTTGGGACTGGCGTTTTTTGTTCTTGTTGGTATTTTCAACCTTCCTGGATTATTATACGGGGCTCCGAATCGAAAAGGGGAAAACAGAATTGGGACGAAAGTTTTGGTTTTGGTTGAGTATTGGAGTTAATCTTGGTTTTCTAGGCGTATTTAAATACTATAATTTCTTTGCTAGTTCGCTATCCGAAGCGTTGAATGGGATTGGGTTGTCTACTAGTCCATTGTTACTGAATATAGTATTGCCTGTTGGGATTTCGTTTTACACCTTTCACGGTTTGTCCTATGTGATTGATATTTATTTGAAACGCATCAAGGCCGAAACGAATTTTGTGGATTATTCACTATTTGTAAGTTATTTTCCGTTGTTAGTAGCTGGACCTATTGAACGAGCCACTCATTTATTACCTCAAGTAAAAGTCAAACGTCATTTTGATTTTGAAAAAGCCAAAGAAGGCGTATATCAATTTTTGTGGGGATTAGTCAAAAAAGTGGTCATTGCCGATACTTGTGCTACCTACGCCAATGCTATTTTTGATAATTATTCGGCGATGAATTCGCTGTCGCTGATATTGGGAGCGGTCTATTTTGCTTTTCAGATTTATGGTGATTTTTCAGGCTATTCGGATATGGCTTTAGGAATGTCAAAGTTGTTCGGGATTGACCTTTTGCGTAATTTCAATTATCCCTATTTTTCAAGAGATATAGCTGAGTTTTGGCGCCGTTGGCACATTTCGCTTTCGTCTTGGTTCCGTGACTATTTATACATTCCCTTAGGAGGGAGTAGTGGAGGCATGGGGATGAAAATTCGCAATACCTTTATAATTTTCTTAGTCAGTGGTTTTTGGCATGGTGCCAATTGGACTTTCATCGCTTGGGGATTGATTAATGCCATTTATTTCTTACCCTTATTGCTTTTGAATAAAAACCGTTCTAATATGGAGACGGTGGTTTTGCAACGCAATTGGGATTCCGTTCGGGTTTTTGGAAGTATCCTTACTACTTTTTTAATGAGTTGTTTGGCTTGGATTTTTTTTAGAGCGAGTTCTATTAGCCAAGCGTTGCAGTATATTCAGCAGATTTTTACTGACCAACATTTCACCTCCCAATTTCTTAAAAATCAGCGATACAATTATGAGTTGCTCTTTTTGATTGCTGCTTTTGTTGTGGTAGAGTGGAATTCTAGAATTCAAGTAGAACCTATTTCAGGAAAGTACAGTGGTATAAAATTAGTCTTGTGTTTGGCAGCTATTTTGGCTTTGGGTACTTTTTCTGATTATAAAGAATTTATATACTTTCAATTTTAATGCAAAAATTCATCCGTTTAATCGCCTTTATACTAATTGCTGTCTTATTTTTGGCAGTAGTATTGGATTGGGGATATACCACCATTTTTCAGCAATCGTCTACTAGAGGAAAAATCGAATATGTCTATCATGCTAGTCCGCAACAGTACGATGTAGTTTTTTTAGGTTCGTCTCGAGCCAATAATCATTTTGTGGCGCCACTCTTTGAAGAAAAAGGAATCAAGACTTTTAATTATGGCATGAGTGCTTCGCATTTGTTTGAAGCTTCGTTGTTATTGAAGTTGATGGTAGAACGAAAATTTGTAATTAAAAAATTGATTTTGGAAACCGATATGAATTTGGCTAACGAAACCCGCGATGCTGGAATATCCGCTCAATTTTTACCTTATTTGCACGATTCTGAAATTATAAAAGATCATTTTTCGGTGGAGCAAGATTTCTGGAAGTTGTATTATATTCCGTTTTACCGTTATTTGGCTTTTGATGCTAAAATTGGTTTTCGCGAAATGAACCGTAGTTGGCGTCAAGTGCCAACGAATTATTTAGATAATTTGGGATATCATCCATTGGGCGGTAAGAAAAAGGGGAATATGAAAAATGATATTCGTAAGATGCAACCTTTGGATAATCGCTATTACAAAGAGATAAAAGCGATTTGTAAAGCCAATAATATCCAATTGATTGCCTTAATGACGCCCATGTGTTCCAATGTTAAAGGCATGGATTATTTTGATAGAGTGAAATCCAAATATCCTGAAATTCATAATTATGAGAATGCAGTTGAAGGAGACCAGTATTTTTCTTCTTGCGGACATTTGAATGATGAGGGCGCTCGAATGTTTACGGAGATTATATTGAAGGATTTCTTTGGGAAGTAGGATCGGTTATCTGTTTTCGGTTGTCGGTTGTTAGTTTTCTGTTGCTTGTTGTTGACTGTCCCGACTCTTCCGGACTCGAAGTCAATATTTGGTATTCTGAATTGTACCTCGTAAATGGAATATTTTTAAACCATATAAGTCATATAAGATAGTATAAGAAAGTCGCTTCGCTCTGTTACAGTTCATTTAATTAGTGCAACCTGAACACTTAGAGCTGAATCCTGAACACTCCATATATCGCAAATCGTAACTCGTATATCCGAAATCACTAACACACCCCTAGCCCCTATAACTCTCTTTTTTATTGATTTTGTTTGGAATCGTTGAATCTTCGATTTGAAGAGGGGAACGTCTAGCGCTAGATAGACGAATTGTAACATTTTTAAATTATTCAATTATTCTAATTTTAGTGAGTCTTTGAGTCTTCTTTGTGCTCTTTGTGTTTAATTTGGAACCATATAAGTCATATAAGGAAATATAAGTCAATATAAGAAAGTCGCTTTGCTCTGTTACAGTTCATTTAAGTAGTACAACCTGAACACTTTGAGCTGAATCCTGAACACTCTCTCAAATTAAACATTAGGAATTGTTTCATTTTTAAATTGCTACATTCCCAAATCGTCCCAAAGCTTCGGGATCACAGATCGTACATCGTATATCGTACCTTGTAAATTATATTTCTTTTTTCCAAAAACCTCTTACTAATACAACACAACTAGTAATAATCAAAGGAGTTACTATCCAAAGATGTGCTTTGTTGATAAGTAGTAGCGAATAGATTACTAGTGCAAACAAGTTGAGCCAAAGTGTATATCGTATTCCGTTTACATTTTTAGCTTTTGCAAATGCTAGTAGAACAAGTAAAAAAGGATTGAATAACAAGATGTTGTAATTGTTGCCTAGTTCTAAGTGGGTAGAGTAGAGGCCTAAAATGATAAATGCAATTCCCAACACTCCTATACTAGCCAAATAAATAGTGTCAGTTGTTCTTTTGTTTATGAGAAGTACAAATGCTAATACGATTAGGTAAGTATACGGATTGTTCCACCAAGAGGAATTGGTTTTTGGTTCAAATTCCAAAAGGGTTCTGTTTTCTTTTGCAATAGGACTTTGGCCTAATTGGATCTGATCCAAACTTTCTTTTAATTCAAATGGCAGAAAAATAGCAGTTCCAGCTTGATCTGTTTTGGTACCGAAAAGAATACTAGTTCCTAATTGCTCATAAAAATGATTGTTGAAATAAGGGAATAAGATGCTTCTATAAGTTGTAGTTGTATCTCCTTTTTTTACAATTATATTTTTAGTAAGCGCTTTGTTAATTACGTCTACTGTCATTGACGTACAGTTTTGGTCAATGAATTTATAGGTGTATTCGCGATTTTCCAGTAATAATGATTTATTTAATAAGTCAAATAATCGTTGTTTTTGTGTGGCCGAAAGGCGAAGTACTTGTTCGTATACGGAACGTTTTTCGTAGCTATAATTAGTAATAAAGTCAGTATATGAATTGGCTACTGCAAAATATTGGAGATTGCCTTTGGCAAATTTTAGGGCGAAATTTGGGGTACCAAAATCAAAGGCACCATAATTATATACTACATCTATCCCATTTGCTTTGTCCTTTACCCGAATGGCAGTATGACCAAACAAGGCATACACTTCAGTACTAGTTCCGCAGGTCAATACACTTATTTCGGCTTCTTTCGAAAGGGAAATTGTTTGTGAAAAACTCAACGGAATACTCATCCAAAAGAGTGTGAATAGAATTATTTTTTGCAGGTTAAGAAATTTCATAGTTGGGTATATTGCTATTGCTTTCAAAATTAAACTTTTTTACAAAGAGTTACTATTTATAGCCTACAAATATTGATAAACCAGTAGTTCAAGAGAAAAAACAGAGGTCAAAGGTTTTAGCATTCACTAATTGTATTAAATTTGCCTCCCAAGACAGTTAATTAAACAGTATGATGACGATAAAAAAACAGGTACCTAATACGATTACCTTACTCAATCTTTTCTGTGGTTGTATTGCCATGGTATTTGCGCTGAACAAAGAGTTCGAAATGGCTTTTTATTTTGTAAGCTTAGGTATTTTCTTGGACTTTTTTGATGGTTTTTTTGCGCGCTTGTTTCATGTATCTAGTCCCTTAGGATTGCAATTGGATTCATTAGCCGATATGGTGACCAGTGGTGTTGTTCCAGGAATTGTTATGTATCAGTTGATGGGAAGCTCGAGTGGGTATCCGAAATTAGGTTGGATCGTTGAGCCATTTCCATTTGTAGGTTTTTTTATTACTTTAGGGTCTTGTTATCGTTTGGCCAATTTCAATATTGACACCCGTCAAACCGACTCATTTATTGGCTTGCCAACCCCTGCCAATGCCCTATTTATTTTGAGTTTACCTTTGGTGTTACGTAATTTGGATTCTTTTTTTGTATTGGAATTGTTAACGAATCCTTTCGTTTTGATCGGAATCACTTTGCTTAGCGTGTATATGCTGAATGCTGAAATTCCGTTATTCTCATTGAAAATCAAGCAAATGAGTATAAAGAAAAATGCCCTTCAGATTGGATTTTTGCTAAGTTCGGTAGTTTTAATTGCTAGTTTTCAATATGCCGGAATTCCTTTGGTAATAGTATTGTATGTTCTACTATCGGTAATTACCAATGTACTAGCATCAAAATGACAAATCTTTTAGTTAGAATGTCCTTTTTTTGTTGCTAACAGCACAATGAGTAGGAAGAAAAGAAGCATAAATACCAAAACCAAAACCGACTTTGGATTAGCAAAATTAATTGTTAATCCCATCCATTCTTGACGTTTAGGAGGTAATAAACGTTGGTCTTCTTTGTTGTAATACAAGCAACCCCATTTCCAATTATTCGGATCTTTTTGCCATTTTTCTAAAGTCTCTTTGTCCGGTTGCTCCATTTGTTCTTAATGCCGAATTAGAATTCTAATTTTTTCTTTCTCAATTCGAAGTTCTGTCCCAAATACACTCGGCGTACCATTTCGTCTTCTACTAATTCTTCCGGAATTCCTGCTTTAAGAATACCTCCTTCAAACATTAAGTAAGTTTTGTCAGTAATAGCTAAGGTTTCTTGAACATTATGATCGGTAATTAAGATACCAATGTTTTTATTTTTCAATTGTGCTACAATGCGTTGAATATCTTCTACAGCTACTGGATCTACACCTGCAAAAGGTTCGTCTAGTAAGATGAACTTCGGGTCGGTGGCCAAACAACGGGCAATTTCAGTACGTCGTCTTTCTCCTCCAGAAAGTAAATCACCTCGATTGGTGCGTATGTGTTCCAGACTGAATTCGGCAATTAAACTTTCCATTTTGGCTTCTTGTTCAGCTTTTGAAAGGTTGGTTAATTGTAATACGCTTAAAATATTATCTTCAATACTTAGTTTTCTAAAAACAGAAGCTTCTTGTGCTAAATAACCAATTCCAGCCTGAGCTCTTTTGTACATGGGATAATCAGTGATATCCAAATTGTCTAAATGAATACTGCCTGAATTGGGTTTCACTAAACCTACAATCATGTAAAATGAAGTCGTTTTTCCTGCACCATTAGGGCCTAAGAGACCTACGATTTCTCCTTGGTTTACTTCCACCGAAATACCCTTAACAACGCTACGGCCTTTATAGGTTTTTACCAAATTGTCTGCTCTTAATATCATTTTAAATGTGTAAATTATTCAATTAGTAAATGTAATAATTGGTTTATTGTTACATCGATGCATTGGTATATTATTGATTATTCTCTAAAGCTTCCCAAAATTCGTATGCTCTACGCAAATGAGGGACCACAATAGTTCCGCCAACAAGGGTAGCAATTCCCATGGCTTCCATCATTTCTTCTTTGGTTACGCCTTCTTTGTGACTAGTTTCCAAATGATACTTAACACAGTCGTCACAACGCAATACTGCTGAAGCAACAAGGCCTAAAAGTTCTTTTGTTTTTACATCCAAAGCGCCTTCGGCATAGGCATTTGTGTCCAAGTTAAAGATTCTTTTGACAATTTTGTTATTGTCTGCCAATAATTTCTCGTTCATTTTAGAACGGTACTCATTAAATTCTTCTACAATATCAGCCATTTTCTTTGTTTTTATTTCGGATTACAATTTTAGAAATTAAAATACTTGCTTCATATATAATTAACATAGGGATGGTAACGATAATTTGACTCACCACATCGGGCGGAGTAACAATCGCGGCTACAATTAAAATGATAATTACAGCGTACTTCCAGTATTTTCTTAAAAAAGTAGGGGTGACCAAACCTAATTTGGTTAAAAAGTAAATAATGATAGGCAATTCAAAAAACAAACCACAGGCAATTACACTTGTTTTGAGCATTCCAATGTAAGAGTCGACGCTAAACTGATTTTTAATGACATCACTGACAGTAAAGGTGGCAAAAAAGTTGACCGACATGGGTACAATAACAAAATAACCAAATAATACTCCTAAAAAGAAAAGAATGGATGAGGTGAACACAAACAATTTAGCATGCTTTTTTTCTTTTTCATACAAAGCGGGGCTAATAAATTGCCAGATTTGCCACAAAATAAAAGGAAAAGCTAAAATGAAACCCGCGGTGATACAAGTCCAAATTAAAATATTGATTTGACCTTCCATATTCGTATTTTGAATGATGAAAGCCATTTCAGTTACGCAAATACTATCGGCAAAACCCAATTGGTGTGATAAATCACAAAAAAATCGGTAAGTAATAAAATCCGCTTTGGTTGGCCCAAAAATGACATCATTAAAGATAAAGTCGCTCACGAAGAAAGTCACTGTAGCCATTACCAAAATGCCAATAGTACTCTTAACCAACAACCATCGTAGTTCTTCTAGATGATCTAAAAACGACATTTCGTTCAAATCTTTCTTTGCCATTATATAATTCCTTCTTTTAAAATATCGTGTAAATGCAATACGCCTTTGAATTCTGAATCGTCTACTACAATCAATTGGGTAATTTTAAAATTTTCCATCAAATGAAAAGCATCAATAACCATCGCTTCAGAAGAAGTAGTTTTTGGATTTTGGGTCATGATGTCCTTTGCTGTTAGATCGGAAAAGCTATCTCTTTCGTTTAACATACGTCGGATATCGCCATCAGTTATGATTCCGATTACTTTATTGTTTTCTACAACGGCGGTTACTCCTAATCGTTTTTCTGAAATTTCGAAAATTACTTTTTTGATTGGAGCATCAGGAGCCACCATAGGTTTCAAGGAGTTTTCGAGCATGTCCTTTACGCGAAGTAATAATTTTTTACCCAATGCGCCTCCTGGATGGTACACGGCAAAATCTTCTGCTTTGAAGTTGCGCATTTCCATCAAACATACTACTAAAGCATCACCCATAACCAATTGAGCAGTAGTGCTATTGGTAGGCGCTAAATTATTTGGACAAGACTCGCTGTCTACAGTTGTGTTTAAAACTATATCAGATCCTTGCGCTAAAAACGAACTCATATTTCCAGTGATAGCAATCAAAAGATTGTCAAAGCGTTTTAATAACGGAACTAAAACTTTAATTTCAGGACTGTTGCCGCTTTTAGAAATGCAAATAACAACGTCTTCTTCTTGAAGCATACCTAAATCGCCATGAATGGCTTCGGCAGCATGTAAAAAAAGTGATGGTGTACCAGTCGAATTGAAACTAGCCACCATTTTTTGAGCAATGATAGCGCTTTTGCCAATACCCGTAACCACTAATCGACCTTTGGATTGGTATATTTTTTCTACCGCAGCAACAAAATTAGCATCGAGTAAATCGGCTAATTTTGAGATGGATAGGCTCTCAGAGAGTATCGTTTTTTTGGCACTTGCCAAAATATTTGATGTTGTTGTCAAAACAGAATAGTTAAATTTGTGTTTGTAAAAGAAAATAGTATCTTTATGTGGTGCAAATTTATACAAAATACCACACAGTAAATAATGAATTCAAACGAAATTGATATCCATAAAGAATTAAAGAAGTATTTTGGCTTCGGACAATTCAAGGGACTGCAAGAACCAGTAATTAAAAGTATTTTGAATAAAGAAAATACTTTTGTTATTATGCCCACGGGAGGCGGTAAATCACTTTGTTACCAATTACCTGCTTTGATTCAAGAAGGGACAGCCATTGTGGTGTCTCCATTAATTGCTTTAATGAAGAATCAGGTAGATGCTATTCGGAGTTTATCTTCTGAAAATGGCATTGCTCACGTATTAAATTCTTCATTAACGAAAACAGAAATTACTCAAGTTAAAAACGATATTACGGCGGGTATTACAAAATTATTGTATGTTGCTCCAGAATCTCTTACTAAAGACGAATACGTTCAATTTCTTCAATCGGTTAAAGTCTCTTTTGTAGCCATTGACGAAGCGCATTGTATCTCGGAATGGGGACATGATTTTAGACCGGAATACCGAAATTTACGTTATATAATAAAACAGTTAGGTGATGTGCCTATTATTGGGTTGACCGCTACGGCAACTCCAAAAGTGCAGGAAGACATATTGAAAAATTTAGATATGTCTGATGCTACTACTTATAAAGCGTCTTTTAACAGACCTAATTTGTACTATGAAGTACGAACAAAAACCAAAAATATTGAATCGGATATTATCCGTTTTATCAAACAAAATAAAGGTAAATCAGGAATAATTTATTGCTTAAGCCGTAAAAAAGTAGAAGCGATTGCCGAGGTGTTGCAGGTGAATGGCATTAGTGCTGTTCCGTACCATGCTGGATTGGATGCCAAAACACGTGCCAAACATCAAGACATGTTTTTGATGGAAGATGTAGAAGTAGTAGTGGCAACTATTGCGTTTGGTATGGGAATTGATAAACCGGATGTACGTTTTGTAATTCACCACGATATTCCAAAATCATTAGAAAGTTATTACCAAGAAACAGGTCGTGCTGGTCGCGATGGGGGCGAAGGTCATTGTTTAGCCTACTATTCATACAAAGATGTAGAGAAATTAGAAAAGTTTATGTCGGGTAAACCCGTTGCAGAACAAGAAATTGGATTTGCTTTATTGCAAGAAGTAGTCGCTTATGCTGAAACTTCGATGTCCAGACGTAAATTTTTATTACATTATTTCGGAGAAGAATTTGATAGCGAAACAGGAGAAGGAGCCGACATGGATGATAATGTTCGTAATCCGAAAAATAAAGTAGAAGCCAAAAATCAAGTAGTTAAATTACTTGAAGTGGTAAGAGATACGAAGCATTTGTACAAGTCTAAAGAAGTAGTGTTTACTTTGATTGGCCGAGTAAATGCAGTGATTAAAGCGCACAAAACCGATTCGCAATCCTTTTTTGGTTGTGGTGTAGATCATGATGAAAAATACTGGATGGCTCTGCTACGACAAGTTTTGGTTGATGGCTATTTGGCCAAAGATATCGAAACCTATGGTATCGTAAAAATTACGGATAAAGGCTTGGATTTCATCAACAACCCGATTTCATTCCTGATGTCTGAGGATCACGAATACAATGAAACTGAGGACGATGCTATTGTAAGTGCTGCTAGTGCCTCTGGAACTGCTGATGAGGCTTTGATGGCAATGTTACGGGAGTTGCGTAAAAAAGAAGCGAAAAACCTAGGGGTACCTCCTTTTGTAGTTTTCCAAGATCCATCTCTAGAAGATATGGCTTTGAAATATCCAATCTCACTTGATGAATTAACAAACATTCACGGTGTTGGAGAAGGAAAAGCCAAAAAATATGGAGCACCATTTTTAGCCTTAATTAGCCGTTATGTAGAGGATAATGATATCATTCGCCCTGACGATTTAGTCGTTAAATCTACGGGTGTGAATTCAGCCAATAAATTGTACATCATTCAAAATATTGATCGTAAACTTTCACTTGATGATATTGCTTCCGCAAAAGGAATGTCGATGGATGATTTGATAAAAGAGATGGAACAGATTGTTTATTCTGGAACCAAATTGAACATCAAATATTGGATTGACGACATGTTAGATGACGATCAGCAAGAAGAAATTCATGATTATTTTATGGAATCAGATTCGGATAAAATAGAAGATGCACTGAAAGAATTTGATGGAGAATACGATATTGATGAACTGCGTTTGATGCGTATTAAATTCATTAGCGAAGTGGCTAATTAATTTATTTTTCTTCATATAGTTCGCCTCTATGAGGTTTTAAGGCATCACGAACCGAGATCATATAGTCGTCTGTTACTACCATAAAGGCAATTGCATACATATCATTGAGTATTTGATACCCAGTGATATTGATTGGTAACTTTTCAATAGTACTATATTCTTTTAAATGAATTTCATGATGTTCTGCAGTTTTAGCCGCAGCTGGTCCTCTAAAATCCCAAATTAATTTAATTTTTCTTTCCATTTTTTGCAATTGAGTTGCAAAGGTACAAACTCTAAAGTAAAATGGTTGGTATTTTGATTGACCGAATTCACTTCAAAATGTTATTTTTGCCAATTGTTTTGCTAAATAGGCTTTACAATAATTAATCCATACCCAATGCCTAAAGAACTTTTACTTCAAGTTAGTCCCGAAATAGCTGCAAATACTGCCTTGTTGCAAGAGCATTTGTCCAAACAAATAAAGGTTGGAGTAGATGATATTCAACATATTGCTATAGTAAAACGTTCTATAGATGCGCGTCAAAAAGCCATCAAAGTCAATTTAAAAGTTGTAATTTATTTGCAAGGCGAAACTTTTCAAGAATCATCGATAGCGCTTCCGGATTATCCTAATGTTACAAATAAACAAGAAGTAATTGTTATTGGCGCAGGACCAGCTGGCCTTTTTGCAGCCTTGCAATTGATAGAATTGGGATTAAAACCCATTGTGGTAGAACGCGGAAAAGATGTTCGCGGTCGTCGTCGTGATTTGAAAGCCATTAATCGGGACCATATTGTCAATGAAGATTCCAATTATTGTTTTGGCGAAGGGGGAGCAGGAACCTATTCAGATGGGAAGCTGTATACTCGTTCTAAAAAGCGTGGAGATGTTACCCGAATATTGGAATTGTTAGTCGCTTTTGGTGCCACACCCGATATTTTAGTGGAGGCACATCCGCATATTGGAACCAACAAATTGCCTCAAATTATTCAGGATATCCGTGAAAAGATAATCGAATGTGGCGGACAAGTTATGTTTGAAACCCGTGTAACGGATATTTTGATTAAAAATAACGAAGTCCAAGGTGTGGTAACTCAAAATGGCGATACTATATCCGCCAATAAAATGATTTTAGCAACAGGGCATTCGGCTCGTGACATTTTTGAAATGTTGGATCGCAAAAAAGTACTGATTGAAGCCAAACCATTTGCTTTAGGAGTGCGAGCAGAACATCCACAATCGCTAATAGATAGCATTCAATACAGTTGTGATTACCGTGGCGAACATTTACCACCAGCGCCCTATTCGATTGTTAAACAAGTGGGCGGTCGAGGCATGTATTCTTTTTGTATGTGTCCGGGTGGCGTTATTGCACCATGTGCTACAAGTCCGGGTGAGGTGGTAACCAATGGATGGTCGCCTTCTAAAAGAGATCAGGCTACCGCTAATTCGGGAATTGTCATCGAATTGAAGTTAGAAGATTTTAAACCTTTTGAAAAATTTGGTGCTTTGGCCGGAATGGAATTTCAAAAAAGCATCGAACAAAAAGCATGGCATTTAGCTGGTCAAACACAGCGTGTTCCTGCCCAACGAATGATTGATTTTACTCAGAATAAAGTGTCTGCAAGTATTCCTCCTACGTCTTATGTACCCGGAACTACTTCAGTAGAAATGGGACAGGTGTTTCCTGGATTTTTAAGTCAAATACTGCGTGAAGGATTTACCGAATTTGGAAAATCGATGAAAGGATATTTGACTAATGATGCCATTTTGCATGCGCCTGAATCGCGTACCTCTTCGCCTGTACGAATTCCGAGAGATGGAATTAGTTTAGAGCATTTACAAATCAAAGGATTGTATCCTTGCGGTGAAGGAGCTGGTTATGCAGGCGGCATTATTTCGGCTGCTATTGATGGCGAAAAATGTGCTTTGAAAATTGCCGAAAGTTTAAATTTATAAAAACAATTATTTTGAGGCCTTATCCATATAATCTATGGTAAGGTTGGCCATAGACTTCATGCCCAGAACGAATCCACTTTCATCGATATAAAAATCAGGGGTATGATGCGAAGGCATTTCTTCGGCTTTTTTCCCTTTTGGCATTCCCCCAAGGAAAAAGAACAAGCCTGGAATTTTATCCTGATAGAATGAAAAATCTTCAGCACCAGTTACGGCTTCCGTTAGAATTACATTTTCTTTTCCTGCTGAACTTTCTAATGTTGGAACCATTTTTTCAGTTAAGCTAGGGTCATTATAAGTTATCAATGTTTTCTTTGTAATGTCTACTACTGCGGTTGCTCCAGCGCTTTCGGCAATGTTAGTGGCGATTTGTTTCACTCTGGAGTGTATATAGTCTTGCGCTTTGCTGTCAAGAGTTCGAATGGTACCACTCATGTTTAGTTCTTCAGGAATAATATTACTTCGGATACCTGCATTCACTTGACCCACACTTACCACAGCAGCATTTTCAGTAAGCGCCATGTTTCTGCTTACTATGGTTTGCAAACCAAGAATAATTTGAGATGAAGTTACAATTGGGTCAATCCCTTGCCAAGGTGTTGCGCCATGCGATTGTTTACCACTCACTTTTATTTTGAACCAATCCGAAGACGCCATGGTGCCTTTTGGACGGTATTTTATCTTACCTACTTCAGTTTGAGCGTTGATATGAAGTCCAAAAATCACATCTACTTTTGGATTTTCCAAGACTCCTTCTTTCACCATTAGTTCGGCACCACCTTCTTCACCTTCTGGAGCACCTTCTTCAGCGGGTTGAAAAATAAATTTGACAGTTCCTTTAATTTCTTTTCGTAATTCAGCAAGAATAGTCGCTGTTCCCATCAACATAGCAACATGCGTATCATGTCCACAAGCGTGCATTACTGCTACCTTTTGATCGTTATATTCGCCTTCTGCTTTAGATGCAAAAGGAAGGTTTACTCTTTCTTTTACTGGTAATGCATCCATATCTGCGCGAAGTGCTACAACGGGACCTGGTTTGCCTCCTTTTAATAGTCCGACAACACCGGTTTTTGCAACACCAGTTTGCACTTGTATGCCAATACTTTTTAAATAGGTCGCAATTTTTTCGGCAGTTTGAAATTCTCTATTGCCTAATTCAGGATGTTGATGAAAGTCTCGTCTCCATTGAATAACTTGTTGCTCAAGAGCTGCTGCTTTTTGAGCTATTTTTGATTTAAGAAGCGTATTTTGAGATTGAGCAATAGAGGTTATTGCTAGGAAAAAAAAGAAGATTAGTTTTTTCATTTGGGTTATTATAAGAATGTGTAATAACCAAATGTACAAAAACTAATCTTTAGTTGTACTTTAAGCAAAAAGACTGCAACTACTTTTTATTGTTTTTTCAAGCGACTCTTAAATAATTTTTCAAATTTTTCAATTTTGGGTTGAATTACCATTTTGCAGTAGGGTTGACTTTTGTTGTTATTGTAATAGTCTTGGTGATAGTCTTCGGCTTTATAGAATTGAGTAAGTGGTTCAATCGTAGTTACAACAGGACTGTCGTATACTTTAGATGTCTCTAAGGCGTTAATGATGTTGTGTGCCTCTTGTTTTTCTTTTTCGTTCGTATAAAAAATAACCGAACGGTATTGCGTTCCTACATCAGCACCTTGACGGTTCAGTGTGGTTGGATCGTGAACGGTAAAAAATACTTTGAAAATTTCATCCGTATTGGTTTGAGTTGGATCATAGGTAATTTGAACAACTTCTGCATGTCCTGTTGTTCCTGAGCAAACTTCCTCATAGGTTGGATTTTCAGTGCGACCACCAGCATATCCTGAAACAACCGATTGAACCCCTTTTAGATTGTCGTATACTGCTTCAACACACCAATAACAACCTCCTCCAATAGTAATCGTTTTAAAGGCTCCTTTTTTTGCTACGGGCGCCGAATCTGGAACAAAATCAAGTGAAATAGCATTCATACAATATCTTTTTCCTGTTGGTTCTGGACCGTCATTAAACAAATGTCCTAAATGGCTGTCGCATCTGCCACATAGCGCTTCGGTGCGAATCATTCCGTAGGATTTGTCTAATTTAAAGACAATACTTTCTTTATTTTCTTGTTCAAAAAAACTAGGCCAGCCACAACTGCTAGTAAATTTTTGATTGGACTGAAATAGTTTGTACCCACAAGTAGCACAATAATAAGTTCCTTTGGTTTCGTCATTCCACATCGTTCCGGTAAAAGCTCTTTCGGTATCGGCCTCACGTGCAACTGCGTACAAATCAGGAGAGAGGATTTTTTTCCACTCGGCATTAGAAACAGTTAGTTTTGCAGTATCAGTATTGGAATAGTATGGATTTTCAGGTTTAGAAATAGTATTTGACATAACAGTAGTTTTGGATTTTTTTTGTTTTGTTGTTTGACCACATGCAGAAAAAAATAGCAAGGGAACGAGCAATAGAAAGTAATATTTCATAGTATTGATTGTTTGTTTTTTTACTGGTTGGTGATTTATAGGTATGTAAATTTAACACTTTTGTAGATTAGACATTCGTTAAACTTTGTTTAAAATAAAAAATCAGCGGTTGTACCCCTTCTTTTTTGTATTTTTGGGAACCAATAGTTTTGTATGATTGAAGAGAATGTAATTTTAGTTAACGAAAGAGATGAGCCCATTGGCTTAATGCCAAAAATGGAAGCCCATGAAAAAGCGGTTTTGCATCGTGCTTTTTCTGTTTTTGTATTGAATAGCAAAAACGAAATTATGTTGCAACAACGTGCGCATCACAAATACCATTCTCCGCTTTTATGGACGAATACTTGTTGTAGTCATCAACGTGAAGGCGAAACAAATATTCAGGCGGGTAGTCGACGCCTTTTTGAGGAAATGGGTTTTAAAACGGAGCTCAAAGAATTATTTCATTTTATTTACAAAGCGCCTTTTGATAATGGTTTAACAGAACATGAGTTGGACCATGTGATGATTGGGTATTACAATGACGCACCCAATATAAATACTGAGGAAGTAGAGGATTGGAAATGGATGCCTATAGAGGCGGTTAAATCCGATATTCAGAATAATCCTGATTTGTATACCATTTGGTTCAAAATCATTTTTGACGAATTTTATCATTTTTTAGAAGAACACACCCTATAAAACACTTACCAATGAGAGTTACGATTTCAAGAAAAGCCCACTTTAATGCGGCACACCGATTGTACAGAAAAGATTGGTCATTTGAACAAAATAATGCCGTTTTTGGGAAATGTAACAATCCGAATTTTCACGGTCACAATTACGAATTGATAGTGAGTGTAACTGGCGAGATTGATCCAGAAACGGGTTATGTAATGGATGTTAAGATTCTTTCAGACATTATTAAGGAAGAAGTCGAAAACCAAATGGATCATAAAAATTTGAATTTAGATGTTCCTGAGTTTCAAGATTTAAATCCTACGGCTGAAAATATTGTTGTCGTAATTTGGAATAAAATTAGAAAACGCATTCCTGCAGCTCACGACTTAGAAGTGGTTTTGTATGAAACACCACGTAATTTTGTAACCTTTAAAGGATAAGTATGGCATTAGCAATAGGCGATAAAGTGCCTCAATTTACTGCAACAGATACTAATGGAGCTAACTTTGATAGCACTACTATCATTGGTAAAAAGCCTTTGGTACTTTATTTTTATCCAAAAGACAATACGCCAGGATGTACTGCACAAGCTTGTAGTTTTAGGGATCAATACGAAGATTTTTTAGATCTTGGTGCTGAGGTAATTGGTGTAAGTGGCGACAGTTTAGCTTCTCATCAAAAGTTTACTAAACAATATAAGTTGCCTTTTTTACTGCTGTCTGATTCAGATAGAAAACTCCGAAGATTGTTTGGTGTTCCCACCTCTCTTTTCGGAATGTTGCCTGGAAGAGTTACTTATGTAATCGATACGGAAGGTGTTGTTCAATATGTTTTTAATAGTATGTTAGCAGGTCAGCATTTACCCAAAGCACTTGCCGCAGTAAAAAAAATAGTGGCTCAGTAAACCAATAACATTTTGATTGAGACCTATTCCAGCTGCGCTAACTAAGTGTAGGTTCAATGGAAAAGCTTCAATTTTAGAAATTTACATTTCGTAGTAAGGAATAGAAAGATTATGTGTACTTTTGCACACGCAAATTAAAATTAAAAGTAAAATGGCAAACGTTAAGAATTTAAAGAAAGACATCAACTACGTTTTAGGAGATATTATTGAAGCAGTATATTTATTTGAAATTTCTACTTCAGGAGTTCCTACACCTGAGACTAATGCTTTAATCGATGAAGCTATTGCGGCTTTCGATTTATTGATCACAAAAGTTAACGCTAAAAACGTTGAAAACAAAAAAGCGCATTTCAAACAAATCAATGTAGAATTGGAACAAACTGCTAATCAATTGATTGCTAAAATCAACGAATTATAGTCGAAAAAAACCGTAAAAAAGTGCTTATTTATTTTGGAAAATAGAAATTCAGAATTATATTTGCACCCGTAATACGCTGCCAGCGTAGCTCAGTTGGCTAGAGCAGCTGATTTGTAATCAGCAGGTCGTGGGTTCGAGTCCCTCCGCCGGCTCCAAAAACCATAACGAAAGTTATGGTTTTTTTATTTCATACTATTCCACAAAAAAACCGACAATTAATTGTCGGTTTTTGTTTTTGTATGGATTCGATTTTTATTGTTGCTTTTTGATAGTAGCAATATAATCCGTCAATTTTTTCCCGTATAGCGATTTGGCTACTTTTGGTGACATTGATTTTTGAATCGTATCTAAGTATTTCAAATTGATGTCATAAATTTCAGAAAGTGCGATATAAGGAGCTACTTCATTCTCTTTGTTATTGATAGCAAAATTAGCTGCGTGCAGGTACTTTCTTTTTATGTTGGATTCCTGTAAGTTGATGATTCGGTCCACTTCTTTAGCATTATTATTCTTCTGAGCATTGAATTTTTTTTCAATTAGAGTTAAATTTTCTTCTTGAAAGCGGCGATCTATCTTTTTGAAATCATAATATAAATCCTGGTTTTTAGAACCTGTTACTTTTGCATCGGCTAAATAGTTCTCTAAATTAGTTTCAATGTTTACATTGCCAGGTTCAGCAAAAAAGTAAAGGTTATTATCCATTGAATTGGTTACTCCTCGATCTAAGAAAAGATACAACATCTCTGGAGATTTTAATTCTATATCAGTTTCAAAACTGGAGTTTCCCTCAATTTTAATCGTATCTATTGCAACAAGTTTGTTGTCTTTTTCTCTTTGAACATATAAAGTTCCTTTTTTTAATCCTTTAATAGTTCCTGTAAGGTGGAGGTTGTTTTCTGATTTCTTTTCAGAACAAGCAAATAATAGTGAAGCGGCTACTAAAGCGATACTTATTTTTTTCATGGGTATTTGTATTTTGGCGCAAAATAACGAAAATTGTTGGAAAGCGAGTTTGAATTATAAAAAAAATCCCAATCTATTTCTAAATTGGGATTATTGTAGGAAAAACTATTTTTTTATCCTTTTAACCAAGCATTTTTCATATTGGTTTTAGCACTGTCAGTTGCTTTTAAACCTTCTACTTCTTCATAAGGCAAGCTTACTTTTCCAGTTAGGATTTGTTCTTTACCGTCTCTTTTGATTTTTACAGTAATAGCATCGTTTTCTTTCCAGTTTTCGCTTTCCCCAATCATTTCATAAATGTTATCTAATGTGTATGCTTTGTCATTAATAGCTAAAATAATATCATTAACTCTTAAATCCAATTTTTTATAGAAATCGATTAGTTCTGTATCAGGTCGCACTAAAATTTCTTTAGTGGCTTGATTAACGGTAATGTAAGGCGATTGTCCTTTTAAGAATACGTTACCCGCTTTTTTATCATTAGTTTTAGTTACTCCCACTTTGGCTAAGAAAATCTCATAGGGAATTGGTGTTGGTCCCGATACATAAGTACTTAAAAAGTTTCCTACTTCTGGATAGGTTAGTGCAGTGATTTTTGCAAATAATTCGTCGTCATTGAAAGCTTTTTCTACACCATATTCTTTTGATAGTTGTTGCATTAAGCTCAAAATACCTCTTTCTCCATTACTTTTTTCACGGATAATGATATCAATACACATTCCTATTAAAGCACCTTTTTGGTAGACATTTAAGTATTGGTCCTTATATGGACTCTTCAATACATTGGCACTCATAGTGGTGAATGGCATTTTATCGTCTAAGTTTTTTGCTTGTTCGATTTTTTCTGCCATACGATTTAGAAAGTCAGTTTCGTCAATTAATCCTTGATTGATTTGGAACAAATTAGCAAAATATTCCGTTACACCTTCATACATCCACAAGTGTTGTGACATTTTAGGTGCATTGTAATCAAAGTATTGAATTTCGTTAGAATGGATTGTTAATGGGGTTAGAATATGGAAAAATTCATGAGATACCACATCAATCATCGATTTTTGTAACTCATCAAGAGGCATCATTTCAGGTAGTACAACAGTAGTAGCTGTAGGATGTTCTAATGCTCCAAATCCTTTTGCATCTTCTGGTTTCATAGACGATAAGTACAATAAAACAGAGTATTTTTTAGTAGCATTGATATCGCCTAAAAATGTTTTCTGAGCCGTCATCATTTTTTTCATTTCAGGAGTAATGCTTTCTGCTGTTACTTTTCCTGAAGGCGAATAAACTGCAATTTGAATTTCCATTCCGTTTACATTAAATGAGGTGTAATCCGGTTTGGCATACATAATTGGATTTTCTACTAATTCAGCATAACGAGGCGTATTGAAAACATCTTTGGTTGCACTGGCGTCAGTATCAATCATAGAAGTTGCTCCCCAAAGTGTCTCCGGATGCGTGATAGTAACTTGATAAGGCAAGTCTTTTTTGTCTTGGAAGTACCCTACAAATCCATGTGTGTTGATTACAAAATTAGTTCCGGCATCGATATTGGTTCCAGCAGGAGAAAAAATATCAGTTCCAAATCCACCGCCTTTTTCAGTGTCGAAAGTGTCATTTACCAAATAGGTAATAGTCGCTAAATTTTTAGCATTGGAAATAGACCAGGTATTGTCGTCCGTTTTTGTTACCGCTAGTGCAGTTCCTTTTGCATCAAAGGCTTTAAAATCTTCTATGTATTTTCCGTAATTATCCTCAGAATACGTTCCTGGAACAATTTTAGGAATACTATAGGTAATTTTATCCGCAGTAAATTTCGGAGATTTTACAGTCACTTTTACTTTATCGTCTTTCACATCGATAAGGTCAATGCCTACTTTAATATCTTGTTTTGGAGTAGCCTTTTTTTGGGCGTTTGCCACTTGGTTGTTCCAAAGAAAAGCCACTAGAGCTAATGCAATAATTGATTTTTTCATTTTGAATAATTTAGATTGGGTTATTAGTATCAGGTCTGCTGTAATTGTTACAGTTTACAACGAGCGAATAAAAGTAGTAATTATTGAAGATAATTCAATGCTAATAGGTAAATCAGGATTCGTGTAAGCCGCTTTATTTTCTGCATCGTCCCCTTTTATTTCTTTAAATACATGATTCATATTCTGAATAATATGGAGTTGAGCATTCAGTTTGGCTTGTTGTAATAATTGAGCGTCTTGCACACTTACTTGAATGTCTTTGTCACCGTTGATTAGCAGGGTTGGAATCTGTAGTTTTTTGATTTCAGTTTGCGGATTGTATTTGATCCACGAAATCATATAGGGTTGCACACTTGCTCTAAATAAAGAAGCTAGCATTTGATTTTTTAATTCGAAGGTAGTGCCGTTTTTTAGTGTTTCTAAATTTTTCTGGACTTCCTCTTTTAAGAAAGGGGCTTGCTTTTCAATTTGTTCCAAGAGAACTTCATCAATTGGGCGACCTGCTCCAGCAATTGAGATATAGGCATCAGCATTGCCATTGGCAGCCACCATACCAATTAAAGCGCCTTCGCTATGTCCTGCAACGGTAATGCTGTTGTATTTTTTTTGATTTTTGAAGTGTTGAATTACAGCTTTAGCATCGTCAATAAAGTTATCGAAAGATAAACTCGATTCGTCTAGTTTACCACTAGCCATTTGAGCAAATATTCGTTTGTCATAACTGTACACTGCAATACCATTATTGGCTAGGGCTTCGGCTAAAAGTTTCAAGGAATTATTGGATAGCCCCATTTGATTGCCATCGCGATCTGTTGGACCTGAACCAGCTATGAGAATGACTAAATTTAGTTTTTTGTTCTGTTGGTTTGGAGTATACAAACTACCGTTCAACAAGGAATTTACTGTTATATTCTCTTTAGTAAAGGCTGCTGTGACTTGTGAAAAAGAAGATGTAGATACTATAAGGAATAATGAAATAGCGATTTTTCTCATGGGTTTGCTGGACGTATAAAAAAAACTCCTGTTATTCAGGAGTTCTGTATTTTAGTCTAATTTATTTTTGATATAATATTTACCATCCAATTCATCGTCAAAATCATCAATTTTTACAGGTTTTGGTTTTGGTTTGTTGGCAGCCGCTTTCTTTTTCCACATTTCGAATTTTTCTGCGGGCATTTTCTTTTTCATAATTTCTAAAACCTCTTTTTCTACCAGTCCAAATTCTTTTTTGATAATTTCAAAAGGGTTTCTTTCTTCTAGGGCTAAAGTCATCAGTTTTTCCGTCTCTTCCCAATTTAATTCTTTACGGCTACTCTTTTTCATGAGGTGAAAATAATTCAGATCAATTTAATTTATAATTTATTTAGTTGTTTAGTTTTTAAATAGAAATCAATATTAATAAAAAAAATAATTACTTCAACTTGTCCGTTTACTTTTTTTTCTGAAAAGGTATTTTTAATAAATTCTTCAAATCATTGTGCTCATGAGGTTGCATATGAGTATCCACACCAAAGACAATTTCTTCCCTTGGTAAAACCTTAAAAGTGCCAAATAAGCGATCCCAAATAGAGAAAATATTACCATAATTACTATCTGTATACGGCATCACATAATGGTGGTGTACTTTGTGCATATCTGGAGATACTATGAAGTAACTCAAATACAAATCCACTTTTTTAGGTAAAGCAATATTGGCATGATTGAATTGAGTGGCTACTACAGAAAGTGTTTGGTATAAAAAAACTAACCACATTGGTGTTCCAACCAAAAGTACTCCTAAGGTGGTAAATACAAATCGAATCACACTTTCGCCTGGATGGTGACGGTTAGCTGTAGTCGTATCTATCCAAGTATCGGTATGGTGAATCAAATGAAAACGCCACAGTATTTTTACTTTGTGTTCAACCAAATGCACCAAATAAGCCCCAATTAAATCAAGTAATAACAGCCCAACTAAGGCATAAACTCCAATCGGCATTTCAGGTAACCATTGTAAAATTCCAAAATTATTGTTCACCGACCAATCGGCTACTTGCAATAAAATGAAAGCCAAACAAAAGTTAACGATGATGGTGGTTAAAGTAAAGAATATATTAATTCCCGCATGATGCCATCTACGGTATTTAAAATTGAATAACGGAAATGCGTTTTCAATCAACCAGAAAATAGTAATTCCGCTCACTAAAATTAAGCTTCGATGCGAAGAGGGAATGGTCGAAAAGTAAGATATAATAGTGTCCATAATTGTATAATTTGAATTCAAATATAAACAATTATTCAATTGAGCGAAAGGTTAGATTAATTCTTGTGCCAACAGGTTTAGCTGTTTTTGGAATTTGGTGTTTCCAAAAATGTTGTGTACTTCCTTTCATCAATAAAAGGCTTCCGTGTTCTAATGTAATGCTCTTTTTTGCATCAACTATCGTGTTGTGTTTGAGTTGAAAAACCCGTTCAGCACCAAAACTAAGTGAGGCAATAATAGGGTTGTGACCCAATTCTTTTTCGTTATCGGCGTGCCAACCGTTACTGTCTTTACCATCTCTATATTGATTGAGTAAAACGTTCGTGAATTGGCATTCTGTGGTAGCCTCAATGTAGTATTTTATTTTTTGCAAAAGTGAATTCCAAGGCTGCGGATGCATCGTGATATTGGAATAGGAGTAGGGTTTTCCTTCATTCCCATACAAAGCAGTCAATCGCGGTTGCGGATGTGTTTTTCCGTAAATTGTGATAGTATCTTGTTGCCAAGCTATTTCTTGGAGTAATTCGGTATATATTTTGTCTGCTTGTTCTTTGTCAAAAAACTGAGGATAATATATAATCTCAGCGTCTGGCAAGTCGAGTAAAAGAGGTTCTGATTTGAAATTAAATAGCGATTCCAAAATACTAGTCTTTTTTATAATTGACATTCATAATGACAATAGCCAAGATAATTAACACAATTCCGATCCATTGCCAAGTGTTGATGTTTTCATTCAAAAGGAAATAAGCCATTAATACGGAAACAGGTAGTTCTAAAGCCGAAACAATACTGCCTAATCCAATTCCTGTTAGCGGAAAGCCTGCATTGAATAATAAAGGCGGAATAATAGTACCAAAAAGCGCTAGAATAATTCCCCATTTGGCAAAGATTTCGAATTGGAAATCTCCCGTTTGGTTGGCGATGGCAAATCCGAATACAATGACGGCACCACCTAACAACATAAACAAACTGCGTTGTGCCGATGATACACCAATACCTACTCGGTTTGCGGTAAACATGGTAGTAGTGAACGAAGCTGCAGATAGCAATCCAAGTACAATACCACGCCAATCTGTTACCAATTTATTTTCGATAATATTCGTTGCCAAAGCAGTTCCTACAAGTACCACAAAAACCGAAATGATTTTTTGAGCAGAAGGCATTTTCTTTTCCAGCAGCATTTCAAATAGTACGCCCATCCAAACCGTTTGCATTAGCAGTACAATTGCAATAGAAACGGGAATATATTTCACAGCCAAATAGTAAAAAACACTAGTCATACCAAGCGAAGTTCCCGCTATCATGAGTTGGATGATCGTTTTGGTTGAAGCTGTAGTCGCTTGATTTTTATTTTGTGATTTTTGAATCGTATTGATAAGTACGATTCCTAAAATTCCATAGGTAAATTGCGCTATAGTCACTTCGGGAGTGGTAAAACCTTCTGAATAGGCTATTTTCACAAAAGTAGCTAACATGCCATAGCTTGAAGCTCCAAGTGCAATAAGTAAAACGCCTTTTAGTTTTGATTTACGCGTCATTTTAATGAATTTGTTTTTTTTCCATTTCAGATAAATCGCTTAGATGCAAACGCAAAGCATTCACAGAAATACTGATTTCCCAAAACGACAATCCTAAAGAAATTAATAAGCTTAACAAACTCATACCGAAGAAGTATATGCTAATATTTTGTTCGTCAAAAAACAATAAAAGCATAGCAAAAACGGATAAAAACAAGCACAGCACACCAGCCATTTGCATGTAACGAATTAGAGTTAATCGCAAGTTAAGGTTCTTGATTTCCAATAAAATCATGCTGTTTTCTTTTTCTTTATAGACTTTCTTTAAACCACGAATGATGCTTGCTATTGTTAAAAAACGATTGGTGTAGGCTAGCAAAATTAATGAGGTAGCAGAAAAAAGTAATGCTGGAGTTCCAATTTCTAGTGTCATTTCGTTTTGAATTGTATTGAACGACAAAGTTCGCTAATCTTTTTTATTAAATGAATTGAACTCCAAACTTAATTTTATAAATAAAAATTATTTATACATAACATTGTAAATATGAATAAAAACTTATGAATAATTTTTACGAAATTTGAAAATAAAAAAAAATACCATGAAAAAAATTAGTTTGATTTTAGTAATTAGTTTAGCTGTTAGTAGTTGTGTAACTATTAAGCCAGGAGAAGTTGGGTTAAAGCAAAGATTAGGTAAACTTTCTAATGAGATCTATCCTCAGGGGCCTGTTTTTTTTAATCCATTTACTTCTAAGATTGTTAGAACATCAATCCAAACAAGAAATTTAGAACTGACGCTCAACCTACCAAGTAAGGAAGGTTTAAGTATTATGTCTCAAATTTCTATTTTGTATCGATTGGAAAAAAATGAAGTGGTAAAAATCGTCAATGATTTAGGTTTAAACAGTGAGAGTATCATTGCTAACGTTTTTAGATCAGCTTCAGCAGATGTTTGTTCACAGTATTTTGCCAAAGACATGCACTCTGGGAAAAGATCTGAAATTGAAACAGATATTCTTAAGAAAATGGCTGGCAATCTTTTAGCCAAAGGAATTGTTATCGAATCTGTTTTAATGAAAAGTATTCAATTGCCTCAGGGGCTTTCTCAGTCAATTGAAAATAAATTACAAGCAGAGCAAGATGCTATGCGAATGGAGTTTGTGTTGCAACAAGAAAAATTTGAAGCTGAAAGAAAAATTATTGAAGCAAAAGGAACCAGAGACGCTCAAAAAATTCTTTCAGAAGGATTAACTAACGAAATAATTAAATTAAGGAGTATTGATGCGTTCAAGGAACTATCCAACTCACCGAATGCAAAAATAATTGTTACCGATGGTAAAACACCTTTTTTAATTAACCAATAAATGAATGGTTTGTTTTTGATTATTTAGTGAATTAGTAAGCTAAGTAGTAGTCGCCTTTTCGAGTTCTCTTGAAAAGGCGACTTTTTTTATGATTGATTGTATTCAAGTTCGTCTTAATTTTTTTAGTTGTTGTTACTTTTTTTTCAATTTTCCAGCTTAATTGTGTAACAAAAAAGGGAAATTGCTACTAAATCATCGAACAATAATTTTAAAATGAAAAAGATAATTATTTTACAAGCCTTATTATTTGGTACAGTTTTCCAACTTACTGCTCAAGAAACTACAAAAAAAGCAGAAGAACTCAAGGAAGTTACTATTACAAAAAGTAAAAAAGCCATTGAGCAAAAAGCCGATCGTACCATTTTTGATTTTGCTAGCCAGCCGAGTTTGAACTCAGGTTCGGTTTTAGAAGGATTGAAAAAATTGCCGGGATTAATTGCTTCAGATATTGCCGGAATGATGTATCAAGGAAAACAATTAGAGGTGTTTATGGACGGACGTCCGTTAAATATTTCTTCCAATGAACTGAACGGATTTTTAGAAGGAATGCCAGCCAATGCAATTGAAAAAATTGAAATTATTACCCAACCAGGTGCCGAATTTCCAGCTACATCTGGTGGCGCTATTTTAAATATCATTACCAATAAAAACGCCAAAAAATTCTTAAGTGCTACCTACTCTAATAGTGTTAATACCACTAATTATGATCGCCTAAGATGGAGAGTCAACAATAGTATTTTGCTTAATGCTAAGAACAAGTATTTTGGGTGGCAATTAAATATGGGTCAAAATTATAGAGAGAGTGCTACTTGGGGTTCATTTACTAAAAATGAAAACCAGCTTAGTACTTTACTTTCTAAGGTTAATTCAGATCGACTTGGGAGGTCTAACTTTATGAAATCGTCTTTGACATTTGATTTGAAAAAAGACCGGTTATTATTGAATTACGATTTGAATTTAAATAACAACAATAGTAATACGGAAGCAACCGGTTTAGGTTTTTCGTCAATAGATGCGACGAATTCAAAAACGGTTCGACAAGATGCTGTAGCTACTTATCAAAAACGATTTGATGACAAGTCAAAAAAGTTGGATTTTGTCCTGAATTTCAACCAGAATACCAATGAATTTTTGTTAAATACTGCCGGAATTGTTGCGCCAATACTTGACAATTCTTCGTTTCAAAAATACTTGAATCTTAAATTTGATTATTCACAGCCTATTTCTTTTTCTGATGAAGGTAAACTTAGCTTTGGAGCACTTCGTGATGATTTGATTTTTCAAACTCAAAGCAAAGGAATTACGAATTTAGATTATCAAAGAAGCACTACCGCAGGATATTTTGAATTACAGACCAAGTTTAAAAGCTTGAGTTTTATTGTAGGTGGACGTGCTGAAGATTATGCTATTACTGGAAAGACATTGACTACTGAATTAGTTCCGTTCCAACAATTTCGTTTCTTCCCCAACGCAAGTGCGCAGTACAATTTGAACAAGAATGTTTTCTTTAATGTGAACTACAATAAGAAAATTACATTGCCAAGTACCTCTGCTTTGAATCCAAACAACACCAGTTATCAAAATCAAAATATTGATAATACAGGTAACCCTAATTTACAGCCTACTATTTTTGATAATTATGAAGTCAAGTTAAGTGCTTACGATTATGCATTTATCGGGTATTCTGTTAGTAATGCCAGAAATCAAGTAGTACAAAGAGTAAATTTGAATCCTCGCTCGAATGTGGTAATCAACACTTTTGAGAATGTACCGGAACTTAAAGTGCATAATTTTAATATAGGAATGCCAATTCCCTATATGTTGTTTACCAAAGGAATTGCAGAAACAATGAAAATGAATGTCAATCCAGATGAGATGAACTTTCTATTTGTATATGCAGCCTATCAGTTGCATCAAATTCCTAGCTTGGATACTCGTGGTTTTTGGATTTATAATCTAATGTCACAATTGGTTTTACCAAGTAAAATTAAGTTTGTTACCAATTTTAGTTATATCACAGCTAATGGGAATTACTATTATTTCCTTGCAGAAAAACCTTTTAATAACTCGCTGGATCTTTCCTTCTCAAAGAAGTTTTTCAACGATCGATTGTCTGTTTCAATCAATGTGGATGATTTATTGAATACGAATCGCATTGTTTTCAACTCGGTAAATACTCCTTTATTTTTGAATAATAAACAAGATACCCGTCGTTTTGGATTTAGTATAAATTACAAGATTCCAACGAAGAATAAATTAGCGAGAGAAACTCCAATTTTATTGAACAAGGATAAAAAAGAAGATTCCGGAATAATCGGAAATTAATTATTTGATTGATTTATTCTCAACCACATAGAAACATAGAATTGTTTAAATAGATAAAGAGGTTTTAGAAAAAGCTCTCTTTATCACATAGTGCTAATGTGAAGAGTGAAACGTCTAGATTAATCTTTAATTATAGATTTTGCTATGTTTTTATGTGGTAAAAAAATATTTATGACTAGTTATTTAAAGATGATAGACTTATTATAGAGGGTTTTTACAACTGAAAGACTGTAAATTACACAACGTTATTTTCAATTGGTTTTATGTTTTTGAAATCATTTTTCTTTAAGTTATTTTCCTCTTCTAGGTCATAATCATCTTGAAGGCCAAGCCAAAATTTAGCACTAGTTCCAAAATACAGAGAAAGTCTTAGCGCTGTATCAGCAGTGATTCTACGTTTACCTTTTACTATTTCACTAACTCTTGTTTGAGGAATAAATGTTTCTTTGGACAAACGATAGGCAGATATTCCAAGCGGTTCAAGAAATTCTTCTTTTAAGACTTCTCCAGGATGTATGTTTTTCAAATTTTCCATAACACTTATTTATTAATGATAATCAATAATTTGTACTTCGTATGCATTGTCGTTTTCCCAATTAAAAATAATTCGCCACTGATTATTAATTCTAATGCTATAAAGGCCAGAGAAGTTGCCACTCAATTTTTCTAAATGATTAGCGGGTAGAATTCTCAAATCAGTTATGTTTTGAGCATTATTTATCATTCTTAATTTTCGTCTAGCTACATTTTGGATTTCGGAAGGCAATTTTTTTGACTGTATGCCATTCCAAATTTTCTCTGTCTCTTTATTGCTAAAACTTTTTATCACTACTCACGCGTTACAATACTAACGCCAAAGATAAGTAATTGTTTTTTATAATCACTAAAAGTTGTTGAATTTTTGAAGTGGGATAAACAGAAAAAGAGGTTTTAGAAAAAAACACTGTTTTTAACATAGTACTAATGTGAATAGTGAAACGTCTAGATTAATCTTTTATTATAGATTTTGCTATGTTTCTATGTGGTTAAAAAATATTAAAAACAAAAAACCCTGCTAGTGACTAGCAGGGTTTTTTATTTTATTCTAAGTTCGTAATTATTTAATCAACTCAAAACTACGTTTTACAAAAGCGGTTAAGGCTTCTCCTTTCAATAAGTTTTGAGACAATTTAGCCAAGTCTAAGGCTTGTTTAACTAAGCTTTCTTGAGTGGTTTTGTCTTCGGTATTCAAAATAGTAGTCGCCAAATCGGAGTTGGTGTTCACTACCAAATTGTACATTTCTGGCATATTGCCCATTCCAAACATACCACCGCCAGTTTGACTCATTTCTTTCATTCTACGCATGAACTCTGGTTGCGTAATGATGAATGGCGCCGACTGACTGTCTAAAGCTTCCAATTGAACGGTATAATTTTGTTTTGGAACAATCGTTTCTACTACGGTTTTCAAACTCGTTTGCTCGTCTTCAGATAATTTAGAAATAGCATTGTCTTCTTTCTTGATTAAATTATCAATATGGTCTGAATCGACACGTACAAAACGAATCTCGCTATTGTCACCTTCAATCTTTTGGATTAAGTGAGAGATAATTGGCGAATCCAACAACAATACTTCGTATCCTTTTTCTTTGGCGATTTCAATGTAAGAGTGTTGTGCTTCTTTGTTACTTGCGTACAACACTACTAATTTGTTGTCTTTATCGGTTTGCTTTTCTTTCAGTTGTTCTTTCAACTCCTCCAAAGTGAAGTACTTGTCATCTACCGTTGGGTATAAAACAAAAGCGCCTGCTTTTTCATAGAATTTATCTTCAGACAACATTCCGTATTCCAAAACAATTTTAATGTCGTTCCATTTTTGTTCAAAATCGGCACGATTGTCATTGAATAAGGCTTTCAGTTTATCGGCTACTTTACGAGTGATGTAATTCGAGATTTTTTTCACCGCAGCATCTGCTTGTAAACCTGAACGCGATACGTTCAACGGAATATCCGGTGAGTCAATTACTCCTTTTAACATTGTCAAGAATTCAGGTACAATTCCTTCTACATTATCCGTAACAAACACTTGGTTTTGGTACAACTGAATTTTGTCTTTTTGGATTTGTAAATCAGCTCCTAATTTAGGGAAGTACAAAATCCCTGTTAAGTTGAACGGATAATCTACATTCAAGTGAATGTTGAATAACGGCTCTTCAAACTGCATTGGGTACAACTCGTGGTAGAACTTTTTGTAGTCTTCTTCGGTTAATTCTGAAGGCTGTTTAGTCCAAGCAGGATTTGGATTGTTGATGATATTATCCACTTCGATAGTTTCTGGTTTTGCGTCTTCGGCAGCACCTTCTGGTAATGGAAGTGTTTCCGTTTTGGTTCCAAATTTAATTGGAATCGGCATGAATTTATTGTAACGGTTCAGTAATTCTCTGATTTTAGCTTCTTCTAAAAACTCTACAGAATCTTCGGCGATATGCAAAATAATTTCGGTACCTCTGTCGGTTTTATCAGCTGGTTCTAAAGTAAATTCAGGACTACCATCGCAAGTCCAATGCGCTGCTGGTTCGTCTTTGAATGATTTAGTAATGATTTCTACTTTTTCAGCCACCATAAAAGCGGAGTAGAATCCAAGACCAAAGTGTCCAATAATTCCAGAATCTTTAGCCGAATCTTTGTATTTGTCCAAGAATTCTTCAGCTCCTGAAAAAGCCACTTGGTTGATGTATTTTTCTACTTCGTCAGCAGTCATCCCCAAACCTTGATCAATGATGTGCAGTTTCTTGCCTTCTTTGTCAATTTTTACTTCAATAATTGGGTTTCCGTACTCAACTTTGGCTTCGCCAATACTTGTTAAGTGTTTTAATTTTAAGGTAGCGTCTGTTCCATTTGAAATCAATTCGCGCAAGAAAATTTCGTGATCGCTGTATAAAAATTTCTTGATTAATGGGAAGATGTTCTCTACCGAAACATTAATTTTTCCAGTTGTCATAGTGTATAAATTTTAAGTTTAAATTGATGAAATGCTAGTTTTCAAATAGAATACCATTTTATTAAAATGTGACAAATTGTCGCAACCCTTCCAGGATTCAAATTAAACATTGTAAATTTGGCTTCTTTAAACTCAACTATGCTCGAACTCCAGGACATTTCGTTTACTTACATTGACCAAGCCGTTATTAACAAGCTTAGTTTTGTGGCGCAACAAGGACAAAATATTGCTGTCATTGGCGAAAGCGGTTGCGGTAAAAGTACCTTGCTCAAGTTAATTTATGGTTTGTATGATTTGGATTCGGGTAGTATCAGTTATAACGGAAATCCTATTTTAGGTCCGAAATACAATTTGATTCCGGGAGAAGAGTACATTAAATATTTGGCACAAGATTTTGATTTGATGCCGTTTATCACTGTCGAAGAAAATGTAGGCAAGTTCCTTTCCAATATCTATCGCGATATAAAGAAAGCCAGAGTACATGAATTACTCGAAATGGTCGAAATGACCAAATTTGCCAAAGTCAAAGCCAAATACTTGAGTGGCGGTCAACAACAACGTGTCGCTTTGGCTCGTGTTTTGGCCTTAGAACCTCAAATTCTATTGCTGGACGAACCTTTTAGCCAAATCGATTCTTTCAGGAAAAATGCCTTGCGCAGAAATGTATTTCAGTATTTAAAAGAAAAGAAAATCACTTGTATCATTGCTACACACGATAGTACGGATGTGTTGTCTTTTTCCGACAAATCGATAGTGATGCAACACGGGAAAATCATTGCCGAAGAGTCTCCTCAACAACTCTATCTTCATCCAACAAATAAATATGTGGCCTCACTTTTTGGCGAAGTCAATGAGTTGGAATTGGATGGTAAAGTGCATTTAATCTATCCACACCAACTCAAGTTGGACCCGAAAGGTCCATTGAAAGGGATAGTGCAACAGTGCTATTTTAGAGGCAGTCATTATTTAGTGGAAGTTACAATTGACAAGCAAAGCGTTTTTTTTGAATCGTCATCTCCTTTAGAAAAAGGGCAGCCGATTGCCTTGAAAAAGAGCATTTTCTAAAATTTACTATTGCACTTCAAATATTTTACTACTTTAGTGCTCCATTTTGAGATCAAATAATACAATTTAAAGACTAAAAATAAATATATGTACCACTCAAAAATTACAGGATTAGGATTTTATGTTCCTGACAATGTTGTAACTAATGATGATTTATCGAAAGTTATAGATACTAATGACGAATGGATTCAGGAGAGAACAGGAATTCAAGAACGTCGTCATATTATTCCGGGTCAAGACACGACTACTTCTATGGGGGTTAAAGCTGCAAAAATTGCAATTGAGCGCGCCGGAATAGACAAAAACGATATTGATTTTATTGTATTTGCTACATTAAGTCCGGATTACTATTTTCCAGGTCCAGGTGTTTTAGTACAACGTGATTTGGGTATAGGAACTGTGGGCGCTTTGGATGTTAGAAACCAATGTTCTGGATTTATCTATGCCTTATCAGTAGCTGATCAATATATTAAATCTGGAATGTACAAGAACGTATTAGTAATTGGATCTGAAGTGCATTCAGCGGGATTAGACATGACTACGCGTGGTAGAGGTGTTTCGGTTATTTTTGGCGATGGAGCTGGAGCTGCTATAGTAAGCCGTGAAGAAGATTTGACCAAAGGAATTCTATCTACGCATTTGCATTCAGAAGGAGTTCATGCCGAAGAATTAATTGTAAAAGCACCAGGAATGTGCGGTCGTTGGGTAACGGATATTTTGAAAGACAATGATCCAGACGACGAAACTTATTTCCCATACATGAACGGTCAATTTGTATTTAAAAATGCAGTAGTTCGTTTTGCTGAGGTAATTAACGAAGGTTTGGAAGCCAACAATCTTCAGGTTTCTGATATTGATATGTTGATTCCGCACCAAGCGAATTTGAGAATATCACAATTCATTCAGAAGAAATTCGGATTGAATGACGATCAAGTCTATAACAATATTATGAAATACGGTAACACTACTGCTGCTTCTGTTCCAATTGCTTTAACTGAAGCTTGGGAATTGGGTAAAATCAAGTCGGGAGATACTGTAGTTTTGGCGGCTTTTGGTAGCGGCTTTACTTGGGCAAGTGCGATTATAAAATGGTAGTTGTTGTAGAGTAACGATTACTATTCAAATTGTAAACCATTAAGAAGTTATAATTTCTTAATGGTTTCTTTTTTTAAATTTAACCACATAGAAACATAGGTTTGATAGATATAAAGAAAATATAGAAATATTATTATTTTTCACAGCTATGAGAATAGTGTAACGTCTATCTAGTTCTTTGTTTGATATTGTTTTTCTATGTCTCTATGTGGTTAAAAACTTTAAAAATTAGCTACTTATTCCACAAATTAAATCCTTTGAATCCGTGGCAAAAAAAGATAGAGAAATAATTGGTTGAACATGGCTATGTGAATAGTGTAACGTCTATCTAGTTCTTTGTTCAATACTTTTTTCTATGTCTCTATTTGGTAAAAAATTTTGAAAGTTAGCCACAGATTACACAGATTAAATGAAATCATTAGAATCATTATAATCCGTGGCGAAAAAAAAATAGAATAGTTCTTTGTTTAATCTTAAAACAGCAATAATAAGCAAGGGTTTTAAATTGTAAACCATTAAGATATTAAGTTTCATTAAGCGCTTAATGAAACTTAATATCTTAATGGTTTCTTTTTTTTAAATTTAACCACATAGAAACATAGGTTTGATAGATATAAAGAAAATATAGAAATATTATTATTTTTCACATAGCTATGTGAATAGTGTAACGTCTATCTAGTTCTTTTTTCAATACTTTTTTCTATGTCTCTATGTGGTAAAAAACTTTGAAAATTAGCCACAGATTTCACAGATTATAGGGATTAATTATAATTGAATCCTTTTGAATCCATTTAATCCGTGGCAAAAAAAGATAGAGAAATAATTGGTTGAACATAGCTATGAGAATAGTGTAACGTCTATCTAGTTCTTTGCTTGATATTGTTTTTCTATGTCTCTATGTGGTTAAAAACTTTAAAAATTAGCTACTTATTCCACAAATTAAATCCTTTGAATCCGTGGCAAAAAAAGGCAGAGAAATAATTCGTTGAACATGGCTATGTGAATAGTGTAACGTCTATCTAGTTCTTTGTTCAATACTTTTTTCTATGTTTCTATGTGGTAAAAATTTTGAAAATTAGCCACAGATTTCACAGATTAAATGGATTCATTCAAATGAAATCATTAGAATCATTATAATCCGTGGCGAAAAAAACAAACAAAAGCACTTTTTAGTTTACCAAAACCGATAGAAAAAAGGCTATTCTATTTCCTTCTGAAATCCTTATATTTGCACTCTTAAAAAAACCGATTCAATGTCATTACAACACATTCTTACCCCATCTATAGCAAAAGCGATTCAGGATTTATTTGAAGTATCCGTTGATAAAGTAGAGTTTCAGGCTACCCGAAAGGAGTTTGAAGGCGATATTACCATGGTTATTTTTCCTTTGTTGAAATTGGTAAAAAGCAACCCGGTGGAGTTAGGAAACAAAATTGGGAATTATTTGGTGGAGAATGTTCCAGAAGTAGCCCGTTTTAATGTGGTGTCTGGATTTTTGAATATTGTAATCTCGGATTCGTATTATTTAAATTTCTTTAACGGAATCAAAGACGATGCAAAATACGGTTTTGTAACGCCAAATCCTTCTGACAAGGCGGTAATGGTGGAGTATTCTTCGCCCAATACCAACAAGCCGTTACACTTAGGTCACGTGCGTAACAATTTGTTAGGCTATTCGGTGGCTGAGATTATCAAAGCATCGGGTAAAAAAGTCTATAAAACCCAAATTATCAACGACCGTGGTATTCATATTTGCAAGTCGATGTTGGCTTGGAAAAAATTTGGAAATGGCGAAACGCCCGCTTCCACAGGATTAAAAGGAGATAAATTAGTTGGGAATTACTATGTAGCTTTTGATAAAGCCTACAAAGAAGAAATCAACCAATTAATGGCTGCGGGTAGAACCGAAGAAGAAGCCAAAAAACAAGCGCCAATTATTGTAGAAGCGCAAGAAATGTTGCTGAAATGGGAAGCAGGAGATGAGGAAGTGAAATCCCTTTGGGCAATGATGAACCAATGGGTGTACGATGGTTTTGCGACTACTTACAGCAATTTAGGGGTGAATTTTGATAGCTTTTACTACGAAAGCAATACCTATTTGTTAGGAAAAGATGTCGTTCAAATTGGTTTAGAAAAAGGCGTTTTTGAAAAAGATCCAGACGGTTCGGTTTGGATTGATTTGACTGACGAAGGTTTGGACCGAAAAATCGTGTTGCGTTCTGATGGAACAGCGGTGTATATGACGCAAGATATTGGTACTGCGATCCAACGTGTGAAAGACCATCCCGATGTGGGAGGTATGGTATACACGGTGGGTAACGAACAAGATTACCATTTCAAAGTCTTGTTTTTGATTTTGCAAAAACTAGGTTTTGATTGGGCTTCAAGCTTGTATCACTTATCGTATGGAATGGTGGACTTGCCTTCGGGTAAGATGAAAAGCCGTGAAGGAACCGTAGTCGATGCCGATGATTTAATGCAAGAAATGACGAGTACGGCTCAAAACATTTCAGAAGAATTAGGGAAATTAGAAGGCTATTCAGAAGAAGAGAAAACCAAATTATACAACACGATTGGTTTGGGTGCTTTGAAATACTACATTTTAAAAGTAGATCCTAAAAAACGCATCTTGTTCAATCCAGAAGAATCAGTTGATTTTGCTGGAAATACAGGGCCGTTTATTCAATATACTTATGCGCGTATTCAGTCGATTATTCGTAAAGCGACTTTTGATTTTTCGGCTACAGCCAAAACTACCGACTTGCACGAAAAAGAAAAAGAACTGTTGAAACAAATTGAACTGTATCCTGAAGTGATACAGAATGCGGCTCAAAATCACAGTCCTGCTTTGATTGCCAATTATACCTACGAATTGGTGCGCGAATACAATTCGTTTTACCAAGCCGTTCCTATTTTAGGCGAAGAAAACCAAGAAAAGAAAATATTCAGAGTGCAACTTTCTAAAAAAGTAGCCGATACGATAGCTTCTTCGTTCAGCTTGTTAGGAATCAATGTTCCGGAGAGAATGTAAAATCAAAACCTTATTGTAATTGAAAAACGACCTGTAAAGGTCGTTTTTTTTGTTTTAAAATTATTGTTATTTAATTATTTAGCAGCTGACGCGAATTTTTTGGTTCCCCTTTTTTACCCATTTAATGGAATAGAATAGGGCAGCGGTGAGCTGCCCTAGTATTGGATTATTGCCAACCTCCACCCAATGCTTTATACAAATTGATGGATGCTTTGTATTGCGATTTTTTGGTGTTGATCAAATCTATTTTTGATTCTAAAGCAGTTCGCTGTGCTGTTAAGACTTCTAAGTAATTGGCTCTACCTGACTTGAATAAATCATTGGCAATTTCTACAGATTTCTCATAGGAATACACTTCTTTATTTTTAAGGTCAAGGGTTTTTTCTAGTGTTTCAATAGTTGCCATTTCATTAGCGACTTCAATATAGCCATTCAAAACTGTTTTTTGGTATTTGAGAAGACTCTCCGTTTGAAGTGCTTTGGCAGTATTGAACTGTACTTTGATTGCTCTTCTGTTGAGCAATGGCGCACTGATGCCTCCTAAAATGGTATAGGCAAAAGAGGCTGGCGTTTGAAACAGCAAAGCCGATTGAAAGGCCTGAAAACCAACCGTCCCAGTCATCGTGAAGGAAGGGTAAAAGGCAGCTTTGGCGGCTTTCACATCGCATTTGGCTGCTGCCAATTCCAATTCAACTTCGCGAATATCAGGTCGCAAGGCCAAAAGCTGTGAGGGAATTCCGGTGCTGATTTTGAAATCAAAAGAGCTAAATGTTGTTTTATCTCTTGCAATTGCTTGTGGAAATCGGCCACACAGAAAGTTCAAATGGTTCTCGGTTATTTGAATCAACTGAAGGATATTCAACTCAAAAGATTTAGAGTTAAACACTTGGCCTTCAAATTGTTTTACCGCTAATTCATTGTACACGCCCGCTTCTTTTTTCAATTTAATAATATCCAAAGCAGCTTGTTGCAGGGCAGTAGTTTCCTTGATAATATCCAATTCGTTATCCAAAGCGATTAATTCATAATAAGTAGCAGCGATTTCTGCAATTAAAATAGACTGAATGGCATTCTTCGCTTCAATACTTCCGCTGTATCGCGCTAAAGCGGCTTTCTTTTTGTTTTTCAATTTTCCCCAAACATCGGCTTCCCAGCTAGTATTCAATCCAACCTGATAATCCGGTAAGTGTTCTGGTACGATTTGATTCGGACGAATATTGGTAGAGGCGTTTCCGGCTCCATCCATAGTGAATAAACCAAATTTTCGCTGCGCAATTCCTGCTCCTGCATTCACCAGCGGCAAGAGTTCGCTTTTCTTCAATCGGAATTGATTTTGAGCGATTTCTATTTTTTGAACTGCAGCCAAAAGATCAAAATTATTGCTGAGCGCCGTTTCAATCAGTTTTTTCAGATTATCATCTTTGTAAAAAAGCTGCCATTGTAAGCTGCCCGAGTTGACAGTGTCTGATTGATTTGTATACCTTTCGGGCAACGGTTTTTGGTCCTTATCAGTTGGTATTGCTTTTGTTTTGCACGCCATAAAAGCCAGCAAGACAATCATCAAACCTATTATTTTTTTGAATTGTGACATAGTGTATGAATATCAGTTGATTTAATTCGTAGTTTTTTTGGATAGTTTTTCAGCGATGAGTGCAAAAATCAAATACAATCCCGGAATAATAAGAATTCCAAAAACGGTTCCAAAAAGCATTCCTCCTGCAGCAGCAGTTCCAATAGTTCTGTTTCCAATAGCTCCGGCTCCTGATGCGATTACTAACGGAATTAATCCAGCGATGAATGCAAAAGATGTCATCAAGATTGGTCGCAAACGCGCAACGGCTCCTTCTATAGCTGCTTTTAGTGGTGAAAGACCTTCTTTGTTTTTCAAAACCGCAAATTCGATAATCAAAACGGCATTTTTACCCAAAAGACCAATAAGCATAATCATAGCAACTTGCGCATAAATATTGTTTTCTAAACCTAATGTTGCCAAGAGAAAGAATGCCCCAAAAACACCCGTTGGAAGTGATAAAATCACAGCAAGCGGAAGGACAAAACTTTCGTATTGCGCCGAAAGCAATAAGTAAATGAACAACAAACAAATCAAGAAGATGTACACCGCTTCGTTTCCGGCATTGGCCTGTTCTCTCGATGAACCTCCCCAATCGAATCCATATCCTTTTGGGAGTTTTTCTTCGGCTACTTTTTTGATAGCATCAATGGCTTGACCACTACTGTAGCCTTCTTTTGGCTCTCCATTAAGCATAGCTGCAGGATACATATTGTAGCGGGTAATTTGTTCTGGACCATATACTTTTTCGATAGTCAAGAAAGAAGACATCGCTACCATTTCTCCTTCTGAATTTTTGGTGTACAATTTTAAAATATCTTCAGGTTTCGATCTGAACTCCGGCGAAGATTGCACCATCACTTTGTACATTTGGTTGAACCGAATGAAATTAGTGGCATAATCACTACCTAGATAGGTTTGTAAAGTACCCAATACTTCATTGATGTTTACTCCTTTCTGAGCGGCTTTAGCATTATCAATATTCACCATAAACTGAGGGAAACTGGCATCAAAAGAAGAAAACGTGTTTTTGATGGCTTCATTTTTATTCAGTTCATTGGCAAAATCGGTAGCTACAGTTTCTAATTTTTTCAAGTCACTTTTTCCGGTTTTATCCAAAATTCTAAGTTCAAATCCACTAGAGTTACCATAACCAGGCACTGGTGGCGGAGTGAAAAATTCGATTTTAGCATCTTTAATGTGACGGGTTTTCTCCTTTAATTCACTAATAATGTTTTGATCTGTTATTCCATTGCGTTCTTTCCAGCTTTTTAAACTAATCAAGTTCATTCCATACGAAGCTCCTGTTCCATCCGTAAGAAAATTGTAACCCGCTAATGTAGAAACTGAGGCTACATTTTGGTTTTCCAAAGCGGCTTTTTGAATCGCATCTACTACATCTTCAGATCGTTCTAATGTTGCTCCAGATGGAGTGGTAATACTAGCATAAATTGTTCCTTGATCTTCATTTGGGATAAACCCTGAAGGGACAATTTTACCCAATCCAAAGGTAGCCACACAAAAGGCTAACAAGGCAACAACAGTCACCACTCTTCGATTAACGATTATTTCCAATAGTCTTCGGTAGCGTTCTGCAACTCGATTGTATTTGGAGTTGAACGCATCAATAAATCGGTTGATTAAAGTAGGTTTTCTTTCTTGTCCGTGGGTGTTTTTTAAAAGCAAAGCACACAAGGCAGGTGTTAGTGTCAATGCACTAATTCCGGATAGCACAATTGCAATAGCCATAGTCAAAGAAAACTGTCTGTAAAATACCCCTGTTGGTCCAGGTAAAAAAGCAACTGGGATAAATACTGCCGACATTACAAGTGTAATGGCGATGATAGCACCTCCAATTTCCTTCATCGCTTCTTCGGTAGCCGCTTTTGGATCCAGATGTAGTTCTTCCATTTTGGCGTGTACCGCTTCTACAACTACGATGGCATTATCAACTACAATTCCAATTGCCAATACCAAGGCGAATAGCGTAATTAAGTTAATGGAGAAACCAAATAATTGCATAAAAAAGAAGGTTCCAATCAAGGAAATGGGTACCGCAATAGCAGGAATTAAAGTGGATCTAAAATCTCCTAAGAAAACAAATACCACTAATGCAACCAATAAAAAGGCTTCGATTAAGGTATACAAAACGCCTTCGATGGATGCGTTTAGAAAGTTGGAAACATCATAGCTATACGTATAAGAAATTCCAGAAGGAAAGGTTTTTTGCAACTCATCCATCTTGCTTTTGATGTTTTGGATCACATCGCTGGCATTACTTCCAGGTCGTTGCTTCAATACAATGGCTGCAGAAGGTTTTCCGTTTTCTTTAGAAAGCACATCGTAATCCAATGAACCAAATTCAATCTCAGCTACATCTTTTAAGCGCAGCAATTCCCCTTCAAAATTGCGCTTAATTACCACGTTTTCATATTGCTCTTTGGTGTTGTATTTCCCGGCATACTTCACAACATATTGTAAAGATTGTTCTTTTTTGCCCGAACTTTCACCCACTTTTCCCGGTGCGGCTTCTATATTTTGTTGTTTCAAACTTTGAACTACATCTTCAGTCGAAATTTTGTAAGCCGCCATTTTTACAGGATTTAACCAAACACGCATGGCGTATTCACGTTGTCCCATTATGTCTGCAAATCCTACTCCTTCAATTCGTTTTAGTTCGGGTAGAATGTTAATATCTGCAAAGTTGTACAAAAACTTTTCGTCCAAGTTGGGGTCAGAACTCAGTACGTTCAAATAGAGCAACATACTGTTTTGTACTTTTTCTACAATTACTCCTGACTTGATTACTTCTTCAGGGAGCTCATCCAAAACGGAAGAAACACGGTTTTGAACATTTACAGCAGCAATTTCAGGATCGGTTCCTGCTTTGAAAATGATATTTATGACACTGGTTCCGTCGTTACCAGATACAGAGGACATATATGCCATTCCAGGCACACCATTTACAGCTCTTTCTAGGGTCACTACAACGGCTTTTACACAGGCTTCGGCATTGGCACCGGTATATTTAGTTGTTACAGTTACTTCAGGAGGAGCAATATCCGGAAATTGGGTCATAGGCAATTGTGTCAGCGACACGACTCCTAAAAGTACAATCATTAGCGAAATTACAATTGAAAGTACGGGTCTATGTATGAATTTTGAAAACATAAGTTGGTTTTATTTATTTCTTATTTCAGTTTAGACATTAGCGCTTTCATAGCAATAACTTGTGGGCTAATTGTATCCCCTTCTTTAAGGTTTTGGATTCCTTCATAGAGTACTTGATCTTCTACTGAAAGTCCGTTTTTGATAATGTACAGATGTTGTAATCGTTGCTGAACTTCAATTGCTCTTGAACGAACAACATTTTTTTTGTCAATTACAAAAACATATTGTTTGTCTTGAATTTCGAAGGTTGCTTTTTGAGGAATTATCAACGCATTTTGAATGGAGTTGGTCAATTGTATTTTCCCACTCGATCCGTGTTTTAATAATAAATTCGGATTTGGGAATTTGGCTCTAAAGGCTATATTCCCCGTGTTTTGATCAAATTCACCTTCTATGGTTTCAATGGTTCCTTTGTAATCGTGAGGTTTGTTGTTTGCCAAAAGGAGCGTAATATCATCATGAGATTTCTCGCTTCGCTGTTCTTTAATCTGCAAATATTCTTTTTCCGATACATTGAAATAGGCATAAACCTGATTGTTGTTTGAAATGGTGGTTAGCAATGTGCCTTCATTAATTAAACTTCCAATTTTGAACGGAATTCTATTGATTATCCCATTGAACGGAGCGCGTATTTTAGTCATTGCCAAATGAATTTCGACCGACTCTTGATTGGCTTTGTGTTCTTCTACACGTGCTAGAGCAGCAGAATAGTTGGCCTGAGCTTTTTCCAATTCTGTTTTTGAGACTACATTTTTACCAGCTAATAATTTCACATTCTGTAAATCCAACTCTGCGTTTTTTGCCTCCGCAATAGCATTTTTTACCATAGCCTTTGCTTTCAAAAGATCTTTTTGAAAAGTTTGGCTATTGATTGTAAACAAGAGCTGACCTGCTTTTACCGGTTTTCCTTCATCAACATGAATTTTTTCGATAAAGCCATTAATTTTTGTTCTAATTTCCACATTTTGAATGGATTGAATATCAGCTACATATTCATTCGTTATGGTAGTATCTACAAGTATTGGTTTTGTTGTGGGATATTTTTCAAAACCAATTTTTTCGTTTTTATTAGAATTGCAAGCAACTGTTAGGCCTAACAATAAAGTCAGACTAACACACATAGTAATTTTTTTCATTTATAGAATAATTAAAAGGTATTGTTAATGTAAATAACAAGAAGAATGGGTTACACGTTCAAAGTACAACCGAAATAACTATTTAGTAAATGCTACACCTGAGGCGGTGGAGATACAATGTCAATTTGAAATTGCAATTGGTCTGATTCTTTGTAATTGAAAGATAAAGAATTAGATATAAGTTGTTTTGGAACTTTAAATTCGAAGAAAATTTTTGAAATCCAGTAATCAGTGGTGTCTTCTATATCAATATTAGTTAACTGATTATTGTCTGTAGAATTGTCGTTGCCCGAGTTGTTGTCAGCATCATGCATTGCAATTAAATTGAACGCAGACTCTTTCTCTAAAGAAATTTCAAAGGTAGTAAGACCCACCATAATTGCATAAATTGAAAATGCAATCAAGGAGAGTATTTTGCCTGTATTTGAAACTTTGTTTTTCATATTTGAGTGCAAATATATCTCAATACAATTCCTGAAATAATTTTTCAAAAAAATTTAATTTTTTTTTAACTATTTATTTTTGCTAAATGAAGCTTTTAAGGAGTTAAATGAATGATTTTAAAATAGTTAAATCTATAATTAAAATTATTTTTTTGCTTTTATACTAACAAATAGTTAACGTATTTATCTTTAGTATTGAATTGCCTAATTATTGAATTAGTTTATCTTTGCGTTTCAAAAAAAGTATAGAGTATGTTTAGTAATTTAAGCGAAAAATTAGATAAAGCCTTTCACGTATTAAAAGGACACGGAAAAATCACTGAGATTAATGTTGCGGAAACTTTGAAAGAAGTGCGTCGTGCGTTATTGGATGCCGATGTGAACTTTAAAATTGCCAAAGATTTTACTGCCAAAGTAAAAGACAAAGCGATGGGTCAAGATGTATTGACGACATTGCAACCAGGGCAATTGTTAGTGAAGTTGGTCAAAGACGAATTGACTGAATTGATGGGTGGCGATGTGGCTGGAATTAATCTTTCGGGAGCGCCAACGGTGATCTTGATGTCGGGTTTACAAGGTTCGGGAAAAACGACTTTCTCTGGAAAATTAGCTAATTATTTACAAACTAAAAAAGGAAAGAAACCACTTTTGGTGGCTTGTGATATTTACCGTCCAGCTGCGATTCAGCAATTGTATGTGGTAGGAGATTCGATTGGTGTTGAGGTGTACTCAGAACCAGAAAATAAAAATCCTGTTGAGATTGCACAAAACGCTATCAAACACGCTAAAGCCAATGGTTTTAACGTAGTGATTGTCGATACCGCTGGTCGTCTAGCAGTAGATGAGGAAATGATGAACGAAATTGAACGCGTTCATAAAGCGATTCAACCGCAAGAAACTTTGTTTGTTGTCGATTCGATGACTGGACAAGATGCGGTAAATACAGCTAAAACTTTCAACGACAGATTGAATTTTGACGGAGTTATCTTAACCAAATTAGATGGAGATACTCGTGGTGGAGCCGCGCTTTCTATTAAATCAGTAGTGAACAAGCCGATTAAGTTTGTGGGTACTGGCGAAAAAATGGAAGCGATTGATGTGTTCTATCCAGATCGTATGGCAGAACGTATCCTTGGAATGGGAGACGTTGTGTCTTTGGTAGAAAGAGCGCAAGAGCAATACAACGAAGAAGAAGCTCGAAAATTACAGAAGAAAATTGCGAAGAACGAATTTGGTTTTGACGATTTCTTGTCACAAATTCAACAAGTAAAGAAAATGGGTAATATGAAAGACTTGGTGGGAATGATACCAGGTGCTTCTAAAGCCATGAAAGATGTAGAGATTGAAGACGATGCTTTCAAACATATTGAAGCGATTATCCATTCGATGACGCCTATTGAAAGAAGCAAACCCGCTTTGATTGATATGAAACGTAAAACGAGAATTGCTAAAGGTTCTGGTACCAAAATCGAACAGGTGAATCAATTGATGAAACAGTTTGAGCAAATGAGTAAAATGATGAAAATGATGCAAGGCCCTGGAGGTAAAAACCTAATGAAAATGATGGGCGGAATGAAAGGAATGCCAGGTGGTATGCCGGGGATGAGATAATTAAAGGTTAAAAGGTTATAAGGTTATAAGGTTAAAAGGTTATAAGGTTATAAGGTTAAGAGATTAAAAGGTTAAAATTACAACACACTATTCAGGGTTTATTTTTTTAAGTTTAAACATATAAACTCCTAAACAACTAAACTATATATAATGCAACTACTAGACGGAAAAAAGACTTCGGAAGAAATCAAGCAAGAAATTGCAGCTGAGGTTCAAATAATGAAAGCCAAAGGCGAGAAAGTACCTCACTTAGCCGCAGTTTTGGTTGGGAATAACGGCGCTAGCTTGACTTATGTGGGCAGCAAAGTGCGTTCTTGTGAACAAATTGGTTTCGAATCGACTTTGGTGTCTTTGCCAGAAACGATTACCGAAAGCGAATTGTTAGCTAAGATTGCTGATTTGAACGAAGACGACAATTTGGACGGCTTTATTGTTCAGTTGCCTTTGCCAAAACACATCAACGAAGAAAAGATATTGATGGCGATTCACCCGGATAAAGATGTGGATGGTTTTCACCCAACGAATTTTGGTAAAATGGCTTTGGAAATGGAAACCTTTTTGCCAGCTACTCCGTTTGGAATCATGCAGTTGTTAGAACGTTACAAAGTGGAAACCGCAGGAAAACATACTGTCGTTATTGGAAGAAGTCATATTGTAGGACGTCCAATGAGTATTTTGATGAGTCGCAAAGGCTATCCTGGAGATTCAACGGTAACCTTAACTCACAGTAGAACCAAAAACATTGAAGAATATACTAAGAATGCCGATATTATTATCACTGCTTTAGGCGTGCCTAATTATTTAAAAGCGAATATGGTGAAAGACGGTGTTGTAGTTATTGACGTGGGTATTACTAGAGTAGAAGATGCTTCGCACCCAAAAGGCTATGTAATTACTGGTGACGTTGATTTTGATGAGGTAAGTAAAAAATCTTCTTTTATTACGCCAGTTCCTGGTGGAGTAGGACCTATGACTATTGCGATGTTGTTGAAAAACACGCTTTTGGCAAGACAAATTAGAGCTAGAAAATAAAAGAATATAGAATAAGCAAAAGAGGTTGTCTTAAAAGCTACATTTTTGTCATTCCGAATTTATTTCGGAATCTTTAAATATTGAAATCAAATATTTATAGAAACTGAAACAAGTTCAGTTTGACAAGTATAAAACTTTTATGACAACCTCTTTTTTAGTATTAGTTTCTTCTGAATTTAGAATCATCCCTTCTTGGAAATTCTATTTTTCGTCGGCTAGGTTCTGCTTTGGGCAAACTGGCTTCTTCGGTTTTACTGGAAGGTGCAATCAGTTGGTTTAATTCTTTGATCTCAGCATCGGTCAATTCGCGGTAGCGCCCCACAGGAACATCTAGCGAGATATTGATAATTCGGATGCGTTTCAAAGCGGTTACTTCGTAGCCTAAATATTCACACATTCTACGAATTTGGCGATTTAAACCTTGAGTTAAAATAATTTTGAAGGTGTATTTGCTAATTTGTTCCACCTTACATTTTCGGGTTACGGTTTCCAAAATAGGAACACCATTACCCATACGCTCTATAAAACGATCGGTTATGGGTCTATTTACAGTTACTGTATATTCTTTTTCGTGATTGTTTCTGGCACGCAATATTTTGTTGACAATATCACCGTCATTGGTCATAAAAATCAATCCTTCACTGGCTTTGTCTAAACGACCAATAGGAAAAATACGTTTGGGATAGTTGATGTAATCGACAATATTATCGCGAACGTCCAAATTAGTCGTACATTCAATACCAACCGGTTTATTGAAAGCCAAATAAATGGATTTCTCATTTTTCTCTACAATCAGTTTGCCGTCTATACGCACTTCGTCATCAGGAGACACTTTGGTACCCATTTCAGGAACAATTCCGTTAATGGTCACTCTTCCTTCTTCAATGAGCTTATCGGCTTCTCTGCGCGAGCAATAGCCGGTTTCTCCAATGAATTTATTAAGGCGTTTTAGATTTTCGTTTGTATTTTCCAAAGGATCAGTTGAATCTATAAATTACGTATACTAATTTTAAGCGTGGTCAAAGATACAAACTAGAAATGTTTTTAAACTAGGATTGTAGGTCAAAATAAAAAAGGTGCTTTATTCAAGCACCTTTAAAGTTTGGTTTAATTAAAATCCCAACGAATACCAAATGAGACATTATTTAATGGTACATGATTGATATCGGAATTCTTTTTAAACACTGGATTCAGATCGTATTTGAAATACAAACTTGTCGCGCGATAACCAATGTAAGTACTCAATCCATAATTGAAATCAGACACATTGAAATCTCCTTTTTGTTTGGTTTTTTCTGTATCTCCATCCACCTCAATGTGAAGTAATTGTTTGGATTTAATTCGAACCCCAGCATATCCACCAATTCCCAAACGAATTGATTCGTGTGTTCTAAAATAGGATGTAGTGCCGTCTTTCGAATATTTTTTTGGTGTAAAATCGAATTCTAAATGAAATGGTGCAACCAAATACACATTTCTTAATCGCGACTCTTCTAAATCAAAATTTGAAGTTGCTAAATAGGTTTGATTTCCACTCTTTACAAAATAACGATTGTCTGTAGGACGCAAATTATTATACATGACAGAGAAACCATATTTTGCATGAACTAAATTATGATTTTTGATTAGTCTACTGTTATAGGTAACTCCCCATTCATAAAAATGAGATCCCCAAACTCTAAAATCTGAATTTTCTATATCTTTTAGTTCCGGAATAGCATTGTTTAATCCCATAGCAAAAACAAATTGTGAGGTAGTCCTTTTGGATTTGCGTTCGATTTTATCTTGCTCACCTTTGTAAACCTTCATTGTAGTGAGATTAATTTCTGTTCTATTTTTTCCTATTGAATCATTTCGACTACTACCTAGAATAATTGTAGTCCCTCCTTTTTTTAGTTTTTCTTCCGAAACTGTAAATTTACCATCTACTTTATCTTGTACCAATTGTGCTAATTTAGCCTCTTCCATTGCTACTTTATTTTCAATATTTTTAGCGAATTCTTCTGCAATTTTCTGTTTAAGTTCTTTTCCTTTTTCTGCTGTGATTTTTCCTTCTTTAACTTGTAGGTCAATGGCTTCGACTTCAACTTTTAAGTTATTTTTTTCCTTATTGGTAATTAATTCAATATTTGAAGCAATTTCTTTTACTTGTTTTTCAAATGTTTTTTCTTGCGCTACTACTTTACTTAATAAGCTCACAATAAGTATAACAGTGTAAATTATAATTTTTTGCATGGTGATTTAATTTTTAATTAGTGTACGATTTTGATTTATTCGAAATTTCTGTTGGCAATGACTGACTTAATTCGGTTATAGTTTTTGTTTAATTTGTCTAGTGTAGTTTCGCGATACACACTGTCTAATTCTTTTTCAACGCCGGTAAGCAGTGTTGCGGCATTTATTTTTATTTTATTTTTTGAAACAGTATTTCTGGTAGGATTGGTTGTTTTTTGACCGGTCTCTATTTCATTTAAAAGTGCCTCAGGACTCATGTATTTGTATGTTGTTGGCGAAGTGGCTTTTGAATTAGTGACTATTTCTTGAGTAACTATTTTTTGAATGGGTTCCAATTCTTGGTTACTCTTTTCCTCAGAAATGATAGTTTTAGTATTGATTTTGTTTGACTCATTTTGAGTCAAAATCGGGAATGTTTTTTCGACTGCAATTGTTGCAATAGGTGTTGCTGTCACCGAATCATTTTTTGATTCCGCTACGGTTGCAACAGCAATTGAATCATCAATTTGAGTGGTGGATGTTGAGGTTGTAGTGTAGAGAATTCCTAATCCAAAAAATACTACTACTGCAGCGGCTATAGCCAGCCAGTTATAATTTGGTTTTGCCTTTTCATTCTCTGTACTGTTTAGCATCGCGTCTAATCGATCCCAGCTAGCTGCAGACGGCTGAATGGTTCTGTCATTCAATTTCTTTTTGATTTGATTCTCGATTTTATTTTGTTCCATTGAGTCTCTTTTTTAATTCAAATAGTTGGTGTTGTAACAACTTTCGTGCGTGCGATAATTGTGACTTTGATGTTCCTTCGCTTATTTTGAGCATTGTTGCTATTTCATGATGTTTAAATCCTTCAATAGCGTATAAATTGAATACCATTTTATAACCATCAGGTAAATTGTCAATTAAATATTGAATATCATCTATTGCAAAATCTTCCATTTCATATGAAGATTCCTTTTCGCTTACTATAAAGTCTTCATTATTTTGATGAACGATATGGTTTTTTTTTGCTCTTATAAAATCAATGCATTCATAAATCATAATGCGTCGAATCCAACCTTCAAAACTTCCTTTGTGTTCAAATTTTTTCAAATTGGAAAACACTTTCATGAAGCCAGTTAATAGAATGTCTTCTGCATGGTGAATGTCACTGATGTAATTTCTGCAAACGCCTAACATCTTTGGAGAAAATTGATCATAGATCTGTTTTTGAGCCTGCCGATTGTTAGCAATGGCTAAATCAATGATTTGTTTTTCTTCTTGATGTATTGGAATTACTTTCATTTACAATTTTCTAAATTATAATTCGATTTATAAATTAGTTGTTATAGTAATAGACGAGTGTGGATGAGAAAAGGTTGTATGCGATCCACTATTTTTATTTTAAAAAGTAAAAATATTGAAAAAAAGTACGGGTTTATTGTAAGAGGTAGGCGGATATTTTTTTGTAGACTTCTTTGTTTTGTAAACTATGTCCCAATCCTTTTGTGGTTTCTAGAACAGACGTTTTCCAATACTGATTCGTTTTTTTACTTTCTTCATACAATACTACGGTATCGTCTAAGTCATGAAATAAAAGTCCTTTAGCTGTCACGGAATGGGCGTAATGCTGTGCTGAAAAATCTGCGACTTTAACTTGGAAACGCTCCCAATAATGTTGGTGAATCAATTTTTCCATTCGGCTATTCAATCGCAATAAGCGTACATAATTTTTAAAAATAATGGCATAATCGGATGGAGCACCTAAAAGCACCATTTTTTCTACAGTTGGATTATTGTAGGTCGCTTGGTAATACAAACTTGCTTTTCCGCCAATAGAGTGTCCAATGATATAATTAGGGCTGTATTTTTTGGCTACACAATCAATACTGGCTGCATAGCGTATCACATTAAATTCTTTTCCTTCTGATAATCCGTGAGCGGGTGCGTCTATTGCAATAATGGTGTGTCCCGTTTCAATGAGATGCGGTAGTAATTTTTTCCAACGCATAGTATTGCTTTCCCAACCGTGTAAAAGAAAAATGATTTTTTCATCTCCGTCCCAACGGTAGGTTTGGAACTGCAAACCGTGATTGTCAAAAGTTTCTTTTTTGGCTTCGGCCAAAAAGGGTGGAAGTTGGTTGCTATTTAGTTTTCCTTTTCGAGGATGACTAAAAAGAGAGAAAGCCAGCAGTGTTGCTTTTTTGGGAGCAATAAAACACAATAGGTTAATATAAGCTCCGTAGGATTTGGTAGTAATGAAGAAAAGAAATTGCTTCATAATAAAAAAGTCCCGATTTGCATCGGGACTTCAAGTAGTTAAAATTTAGAAAATAATTTTTCCATTTTTTCTCTTTCCTCCTCGGCTAACGTACTGTCAACCAAAATTCTTCCAGAGTGCTCATCAGTGATGATTTTCTTTCTAGCAGCAATTTCCACTTGTGTTTGTGGTGGAATTGTAAAGAAAGATCCTGCAGATGCTCCTCTTTCGATAGAAACTACAGCTAATCCATTACGAACGCTGCTTCTGATTCTTTTGTAAGCAGTTAACAAACGCTCTTCGATTTGTGCTTCATACTCTGCTGATTTTTGAGAAAGAAATTCTTCTTCTTTCTGAGTTTCAGCCATAATAGCATCCAATTCTGATTTTTTATGTTTCAAGTGAGTTGATTTTGATTCTAATTTTTCTTTAGAATTTGCAATCACCTCTTTTTTGTGTTCAATAGAAGCTTTCATTTCTTTGATTTGCTTTTCAGCCAATTGAATTTCTAATTCTTGAAATTCAACTTCTTTAGTCAAAGAGTTGTATTCTCTGTTGTTACGAACACTCTCTTGTTGTTTTGTATATTTTTTGATAGCCTCTTTGTGCTCGTCAATAGCATTTTTCTTTACTTTGATTTGCTCTTCGATAACTTCAAGTTCGCTTTTTAATTTTTCTGAACGAGTGCTTAAACCAGCTACTTCATCTTCTAAATCTTCTACCTCTAAAGGAAGTTCCCCTCTTACGTTTCTGATTTCGTCAATTCTTGAGTCAATAAGTTGTAAATCGTATATTGCTCTTAACTTGTCTTCGACACTTAATTCTTTTTTAGTCGCCATATTTTATAAGTACTTAACTGGATTTGTATTTTCTTCTGAAAAAATGATGGCAAAATTAAGGATTTTTTTTCTAAGAAAGTCAACAATATAATTTTTTGTATACCGTTCGCTTTCAAAATGTCCAATATCTGCCAAAAGTAATTGGTTTTCTGCCTCATAGAACTGATGGTATTTCAAATCAGCGGTTAAAAAAGCATCGGCTCCAGCTCGGATTGCATTTTTGATGGCAAAACTTCCAGCGCCTCCTAAAACAGCTACTTTTTGTATGGGTTTATCAAGAAACTGCGAATGGCGGATGCCGCCTGCTTGCATTTTTTCTTTTACCATTCCCAAGAATTCTTTTTCGCACATTGGTGTTTGCAATTCGCCAATCATTCCTAAGCCAATATTTTGATGTTGGTTTTTGAGATCGTAAATCTCGTAAGCTACTTCTTCGTAGATATGCGTTTGAAACAAGGTTTTCAAAATTCTACTTTCTAGGTGCTTTTCAAACGTAACTTCGATTTTGATTTCGTCAGCTTGAACGAATTCAAAGCGTTCTCCAATTTCAGGATTGCTATGTTCGTTGCCTTTATAGGTTCCAGTCCCTTTCGAGTTAAAGCTGCAGTTGTCATAATTACCAATACTTCCAGCTCCTGCATGGAATAAGGCATTGCGAACTGCTTCTGCATTTTCAGGAACAGTGTAGGTGACTAATTTGCGGATGAAATTCTCTTTTGGGATGAGGATTTTGGTGTTTTTTAGCCCTAAAGCATCACAAAATATTTTGTTGACTCCTTCAGGATGATTGTCCAAAGCGGTATGAACAGCATAAATGGCAATGTCGTTTTTGATGGCTTTAAGAATTGCGCGCTCTACATAAGTTGTTCCGGTAATTTTCTTCAAACCTGAAAATAGAATCGGGTGAAAGCAAACCACCAAATTGCAATTTTTGGTAATGGCTTCGTCAATTACACTTTCTAAAGCATCGTGACATACTAAAATTCCAGTAGCGTCATTTTCTGGATTGCCTACTAAGAGCCCCACATTATCAAAGTCTTCGGCATAGGCTAAAGGGGCCATTGCTTCGAGTACAGGGAATATTTCTTTTATTTTCATTTAATTCATCTTAACGTAATTTAACAATAGCTTATCTTTTTATTGTGAGTTTTATTTTCGTCGAATGGTATTTTTGACTACCTATAAACCAAAAAAATGAAATTAAAAATAGCTTTTTTGTTCTTGTTTTTTCAAATTGGTTTTTCGCAATCCGAAAAAACGATTAAAGGTACAGTTTTATCGGATAATTTCCCAATGGCAAAAGTAGATGTCGTAAATTTTAATTCCAAAAAAAGTACCCTTACTGATACTGAAGGCAAGTTTGTTCTAACTGGTAAACTTGGGGAAATTCTAATTTTTATTGCTAAGGGATACGATTTAAAACGTGTTGTAATTGATGCGGATATGATGCTAAAGCAAGATAATTTAGTAGTTTTAGTAAAGAAGCCGGAAGAGTTGCAAGAAGTTCTGATTGTCAAAACGCCCTCCATTCACTTGAGTAAAGATAAAAAATTTGAGCAGGATAAACTGGATGATATAGCTATGGATAAGCTACAAAAAACGCTTAAAAATCCTGGGGTTTATGACGGACAAACTGCAGGGATAGATTTTTTTAAAATTGCCAATATGATTGGTAAACTGTTTTCCAAGGAGAAAGAAATTGTTAAAGTAGAATCACCTCCAATAGTATTTAAAGACCTAATAAAAAATAATTTTAAACCTGATTTTTATACTAAAACCTTGCATTTGAAAGAGGATGAAGTCGCTCTTTTTCTTGAATTTTGCGATGTCGATCCCAAAGCTAGATTGCTAGAGAAAAGTAATAATCAATTAATGCTTTTGGACTTTTTGCATCAAAAGAGAGATGAGTTTAAAAAAATATAAGTTGGCTGTAGTGTGCTTATTTTTCTGTTTTTTATGAAATTAAAAGGTACGGCTATTTTTGTATATTTGTAATTCAAAAAATCAATACTTATGACTACATTAACCATTAAAATCAACGAACGCACTAAGGCAGGTAAAGCCTTTATGGCGATGTCTGAATCTTTTTTTAAAGGGGTAAAAGGAATTGAAATTATTGAAACGGATTCTAATAAAATTGAGGAAAGTCCCTATGATCCTGAATTTGTTGCAATGGTAAAAAAAGCTCAAAAAAGTAAAAATAGAACAATAGTAGATCCGAATGATATATGGGGAAGTTTAGGGTTGAAATAACAGATTTAGCAAAGAAGCAAATTGCTAAACATTTAAAGTCTGGCAATCAGTCTAGTATCAAAAAAATAGCAATAATTTTAAATGAATTATCTGAAACTCCTTATTCGGGAGTTGGTAAACCCGAAGCTTTAAAATCCAATTTATCTGGCTTTTGGTCAAGACAAATCAACCCAAAAGACCGATTAATTTATACTGTTAATGATGATTTGGTTGTTGTAGATGTTATTTCTGCAATGGGTCATTATTCTGATAAATAAATGCTATGAATCTTCTCCGAAAAATACTATTCCCTTTCGCTATTCTGTATGGTTTCATTACAAGTATTCGCAATTTTTTGTTTGACAAAGGCATCTTTGCTTCCTATTCGTTTGACCTTCCTGTTATCGTTGTAGGGAATTTGAGCGTGGGTGGAACAGGCAAAACACCGCAGATAGAGTATCTGATTCGTTTACTTTCTGAACGTTACGCTGTAGCGACTTTAAGCCGAGGGTATAAAAGAAAGTCGAAAGGTTTTGTTTTGGCGAATGCCAATGCTACCGCTGAAAATTTAGGAGACGAACCCTATCAATTTTACCAAAAATTCCCATCGATCCAAGTAGCGGTAGACGCCGATAGAAAGAATGGGATTGAACAATTATTGACTCAAGAGAAGAAGCCTCAAGTTATTTTATTGGATGATGCTTTTCAACACCGCAAAGTCAAGGCGGGTTTTTATATTTTGTTGACGGCTTATGATGATGTATTTGTGGATGACTTTCTATTGCCAACCGGTAATTTAAGAGAATCAAGAAGTGGCGCTCAAAGAGCAGATATGATTGTAGTAACCAAATGTCCTACAACACTTTCTGAGACAGAACAAAGTCAAATTAAGCAAAGAATAAAATCATATTCGGATGCTCCGGTTTATTTTAGCACGATTGCTTTTGATGAAAATGTACAATCTAGTATTGCATCTGTTCCAGTGGCAACTATTCAGCAATCGGCTTGTGTACTTCTGGCAGGAATTGCAAAACCAGCTTCGTTTTTTAATTATTTGACAAACTCAGCATCTATTTGTTTGACCTATCCAGATCATCATCATTTTACGGAAACTGATATCCAACAAATTAAACAACAAGCAGGAGAGAAGATGATTGTAACTACCGAAAAAGATTATATTCGTTTGAAAGACTCTATCCTAAAAGAGCAATTGTATTATTTGCCTATTCGAACTTCGTTACTAGTTGGTTCAAACGAATTTGATGCCTCGGTATTGGACTATTTGAAGCAATAGATTAAGCTTTCAGATTGTTGGAGTATAAAATCAAATCAATCAATCGAGACGAGTAGCCAATTTCATTGTCATACCAACCCACTACTTTTACCATTTTGTCAATTACAGAGGTCAATTGAGCGTCAAAAATACAGGAATGTGTATTGCCAATTACATCCACTGAAACGATTGAGTCTTCGGTGTACGCTAAAATTCCATTTAGATTGGTTTCGGCAGCTGTTTTAAAAGCGGTATTGATTTCTTCAATCGTAACTGCTCGTTTGACATTGAAAGTAATATCCGTTAAAGATCCGTCAGGAACGGGAACTCGAATGCCACAACCTCCCATTTTATTTTCTAAATGCGTAAAGATTTTTGTCAGTGCTTTGGCTGCTCCAGTTGTTGTAGGAACTATAGATTGACTTGCACCTCTTGCACGTCTTAAATCTTTATGAGGTTGGTCGTGTAAGCTTTGGTCGGTAGTAAACGAGTGAATGGTGGTGATGTAGGCTTGTTCAATGCCACACAATTGGTCAATGATTTGAATCATTGGTGCCGCATTGTTAGTCGTACAGCTCGCGTTAGAAATGATAGTTTCGCTTCCGTCTAGTATTGATTCATTTACTCCTAATACTACTGTTTTGATACTATCCACTTCAGAAGGTGCCGATAGAATTACTTTTTTGGCTCCAGCCAAAATATGCGAATTCAGTTCTTCGAAAGTTTTATATTTTCCAGTCGATTCAATGACATAGTCAATGTGAAGACTTTTCCAATCCAAATTAGTAATGCTTTTTTCGTGGAAGAAAGGAATGTGCTTCCCATCTACTATAATCCCGTTTGTATCAGAGCTGACTTCAAAGGGTAATACGCCATGAATACTATCGTATTTTACCAGATGCGCCATGGTCTTTGTATCGGCAATGTCATTAATAGCAACCACTTCTATTTGGGGATGGTTGAGGAGCAATCGAAAAAGATTTCGACCAATTCTTCCAAAACCATTGATGGCAATTCGTATTTTCAAAATAGGAAAATTAAAGAATGTGTTTTTGTGCCTTGTAAGACGAACGCACTAGAGCCCCGCTTTCTACGTGACGGAAACCCAATTCCAATCCGTATTTTTCGTATTTCTCGAATTGCTCTGGTGTGATGTATTCTTTAACAGGTAAGTGTTTTTTACTAGGCTGTAAATATTGACCGATAGTTACTACATCTACATTGGCAGCGCGTAAATCACGAAGTGTTTGCATCACTTCTTCCTCTTCTTCGCCTAAACCTAGCATTATACCCGATTTGGTTCTGTTGATTCCTTTTTCTTTTAAATAACGCAATACTTCCATACTACGATCGTATTTGGCTTGTATGCGCACTTCACGAGTTAGTCGACGTACGGTTTCAATATTATGCGAAACTACTTCAGGATTGGCTTCTACGATACGATCTATATTTCTTTCGATACCTTGAAAATCTGGAATTAAGGTTTCTAAGGTTGTGTTCGGATTCATTCTGCGAATTGCTTTTACAGTTTCTATCCAAATGATAGATCCGCCATCTTTTAAATCATCACGGTCTACACTGGTAATCACGGCATGTTTGATGTTCATGATTTTGATAGAACGCGCAACTTTTTCGGGTTCGTCCCAATCAACTGTTTCTGGACGGCCTGTTTTTACTCCACAAAAACCACAAGAACGGGTACAAATATTCCCTAAAATCATAAAGGTTGCAGTACCTTCTCCCCAGCATTCGCCCATATTAGGGCAACTTCCAGAAGTACAAATTGTGTTCAAGCTGTATTTGTCAACTAATCCTCTTAACTCCGTGTATTTTTTACCAATAGGCAATTTTACACGCAACCATTTTGGCTTAGCTGTTGGTAATTTATTTTCTAAAACAGTTTCCATAACATCAAATTTCTTTTGCAAATATAAGTAATGTATTGAAGTAGATAGACGAAAATTTTGGATTAACAATAGTTAAATAAAATCAAACTAACCTTTGGATCCTTTTTGAATGATTTCGGCTAATAATTTTTTAGCTCTCAAAATTTTGATTTTCACATTGCTCAACGGTTCGTCAATTTTGAGGGCTATTTCTTGATAACTCATTTCTTGAAAATACCGCATTTGAATGACTTCCTGATAGTGTGGTTTCAATTCTTTAATGAATTTCAATAATTGTGAAAGGTTTTGTTCTGTGATTATTTTGTCCTCTACAGAAGGCGTCATGTCGGCTACATTGTGAGCTTTCTGGTCTTCGTCATCCGTAATTTCGATAAACAGACTTGATTTTCGTTTACGCAATAAATCGACATGACCGTTTTTAGCAATGGCTATCAGCCAGGTATTGAACTTAAATTCGTTATTGTAGGAGCTAATTTTGTTAAATGCCTTAGAGAAGGTTTCGATGGTGATGTCCTCGGCATCCGTTTCGTTTTCGGTACGCACCAACATAAAACCATAGACTTCATTCCAATAATAATCCAATAGAAAAGTGAAGGCAGTTTGATCGCCTAGTTTTGCTTTTTCTATTTGTTGGTTTATTTCCACTGGATTGGTTTTGAGAATAAATTGGTAAAATACGCATTCACTTGTGTAAAGATAAGTACAATTTCAACAATAGGGAACCACCATTTAATATCATTCTCTTTTAGTTTTCCAGCTGAAAATCCGACAACGATCCAAGCAATCAAATAGCGTCCCAAGAAAATACTTAAAACAATAATCCATTCAAACTGAAATGCAAATAAAATAGCCGCCGTTATTATAAATAATAATTGTGAGCCATAAAATAATCCTAGTTTAAATTGATCAGCTGACTTAAAGTAGTCTGCGGTAGCAATTTGTCTTCTCTTTTGGTTGAAAAAAGCCGAAAAGGTAGTTTTTGGTTTAGAAACAGAAAAACTTTCAGGAGTAAAAGCAATGGTTGTGTTTTTACCGTTAGCAGCTTGATTAATGAATAATTCATCGTCTCCTGTGCGAATTTGCATATGGTCGATAAAACCATTTACATTGAAAAATTCTTCTCTTTTGTACGCCATATTTCGACCTAGTCCCATATAAGGGAATCCTAATTTTGCCCAAGAAAAATATTGAATGGTGTTCAATACATTTTCAAAACGAATAATTTTATTTAAGAATGAGTTAGCAATTTTTTCATATTTACCATAACCTAAAACAATCGTTTTTTGCATGGTGAATTGCGAACTCATAGCCGTAATCCAATCTTTTGATGTTGGGTAACAATCGGCATCAGTAAAAAGAAGGTATTCCTTTTTAGCTGCTTTGATTCCTAATGTCAAGGCGTATTTTTTATTCCCCCAAAAGGCTTCGTTGTTCTCTACTTTTACTAATCGAACATTAGGATATTGTTTTTCAAATTGTTCGAAAATCTCCAATGTATTATCGCCTGATGCATCGTCTATCAAAACGATTTCAAAATCAGGATAATTTTGTTCGGCTAAAAGCGGAATGTACTTCACTACATTTTCTTCTTCATTTTTAGCACATACAATTACCGAAATAGGAATTCTTTTGGGTGTAATTTGTTGTGCTTTTGCAAAAGCAAATTGCCCAAAAACACCTAGATAGTATGCCAATTGAATTACGGCTAGTCCAATAAAAATGTATAAAAGTATAAGCATGGGGAAATTGTCTTTTTAAATCGTGTGCAAATGTAGGAATACAAAAACGAATTTGAAATGAATAGGAGGCAATTTTTTATGCCTTTCATTCATTTTAAATTACAAGATAAGAGGGAGTAATTGTATTAAATCACATTTACTTCAGCCTCAATGCGAATTCCGAAAGTTTTAAAAACAGTTTCTTGAATATCTTTTGAAACGGCCAATATTTCTTGACCAGTAGCATTTCCATAATTCACCAAGACCAAAGCTTGATTTTTGTGTACTCCGGCATCGCCAAAACGTTTGCCTTTGAAACCTGCTTGTTCAATTAACCAACCTGCAGGAACTTTCACTTCGGTAGTAGAAACTTCAAAGTATTTCATTTCAGGAAATCGTTGGTGAATTTTCTCAAAATCTGATTTGGGTACAATAGGATTTTTAAAGAAACTGCCACTATTTCCTAATTCTTTAGGATCGGGTAATTTACTTTGACGAATTGCAATAACAGCATTACTTACGTCTTTCAGACTTGGATTTTGTATGTTGTTTTTCTCTAATTCGCCTAAAATATCACCATAGGAAGTGTTTATTTTATGATTGCGTTTGGTTAATTTAAAAACTACTGAAGTGATGATGTATTGGTCTTTGACTTCGTTTTTGAAAATGCTTTCTCGGTAACCAAAACGACATTCCTCATTTTGAAACGTTCTTAGTTCTTGATTGGCTATTGAAATGGCTTGACAAGAAATAAAGTGATCTTTGATTTCGGCACCATAAGCGCCAATATTTTGCACTGGTGTAGTTCCTACATTACCCGGAATTAGGGACATATTTTCTAAGCCACCAAAATTTTGATCAATGGTCCAAAGTACAAATTCGTGCCAGTTTTCACCTGCCTGACTTTCTACCCATACAAAATCGTCATTTTCATCAATGATTTTTTTGCCCTTTAAATCAATATGAATCACCAAAGCATTTATATCTTGAGTGAGAAGCATATTGCTTCCACCACCTAAAATAAATTTTTTCTCCGTTGGATTTTCAACTAAAACAGTTTTCAATTCATCTAACGAATGTACCGCGATGAATTGCTTTGCTTTGGCTTCAATGCCAAAAGTATTGTAGTTTTTTAGAGAAAAATTAGAGTGTAGCGTCATAGAATAAAATGCTTTTTAAAGCTCAAAAGTAAGAATTAAAATTCGTCGGTAGTTAGCGCTCGATTGATAAATTCGTTTAAAGGTCGTAAGGCAATTAATTTTTGAGACATATTTTGTACGAAATCTTTTTTCAAGACTTCGGAGAAATCAAAATGTTGAGTGCTTTCAAAACTTTTCAATTTTAAAAAATCAATAGCGGGATGGTCTTTTTCATAACCTCGAGGCGGATTTTTCAAAACATTCGTTTCGTTTCGATCGAAATCTTTAAACTCTTTTTTGAAGTTTTTCTCTTGTAGGATGGCTTCCAAATCATCATAGAAAAAAGCAATTTCTTTTCGGATTTTCTTCAAATCTTCGGCTTCAGGACAATACAATCCGCCAGCGATAAAGCTTTTATCTTTTTCAATATGAATGTAATAACCGGAACGGTTGTTTCCCTTAGCTCCGGATGACATCCAAACACTTAAGTGGGTTTTGTATGGCGTTTTGTCTTTTGAAAAACGAATATCACGATTGATTCTAAAAGTGCAATTTTTAATTTCAAGTAATTCTAACGACGGATCAAGTGGTTTCATCGCGTCCAAAAATGACCCAACGAGTTGGTGGTAATCTTTCTTAAAAAGCTCGTAACGCTTTTTGTTATTCAAGAACCAATCCCGATTATTATTCGCTTTTAAATCAGCTAGAAATTGCAAACTGTCTTTAGTAATCATACTGTCGTTTATAATTGTTTTTTCAAATCAGCTTCACTAATGTATCCAGAATGCTGCCATTTGATTTGTTTATTTTCGTACAATAAAAGTGTAGGTAATTCACTAATTTTCATTTCTGAAAGTAAACTTTTGTTTTTATCAGCATCCAAACGAATAATAACCACTTGATCTGCCATTTCTTTTTCCATTTTCAACAAATAAGGGGTCATTTTTTTGCAAGGCGCACACCATTCGGCATAAAAATCTATTAATACTTTTTTGTCAGAGTTTAGTAAATCAGCATATTCTTTTTGAGAAATTCCAATTTTCTTTGAAGCAGGTTTTGATAATCCAGCTGCTTCCCATTTTAAGAATCCACCTTCTAGTTGAACAATTTCCGTAAAACCAAGTTCGGATAATTTTTCTACAGCTTGCTGACTTCTTCCACCAATTTTACAGTATACATAAACGGGTTTTGATTTGTCTAAGCTGGTAGTTTTTGAAGTAAAATCAGAACCTAGCCAGTTGATGTTTTGAGCATTATCAATATGATCAGCGGCAAATTCTTCTGGAGTTCTTACATCAAGTATTTGAGGATTTGTAGTAGTCTGGATCAATTTAGAAAAAGCCATCGCATCTACATTTTTAATATTTTTTGAAGATTGTCCGTTACAAGAAACAATAACAAAAGATAATACAATCAATAAATAAGAGGTGAATGATTTCATTGTTTAATAGGGTATAAATTAGATTACAAAAGTACTGTTTTTTTAAATTGTATCTTTAATTCAACACCATTTACAAACTAAAAATTTTATAAGATTGATGTGTTGATTTTACAATGGTTTCTGTTCGTTCTGAATGCGTATCAGAAATAAAAAGCTGTCCAAAAGTATCGCTATTGACCATTTCAACTATTTTGGCTACGCGACTTTCGTCCAATTTGTCAAAGATATCATCGAAAAGTAGTAATGGTTTTACGCCACTTTGTTTTTTTAAGAATTCAAACTGGGCTAATTTTAAAGCAATAAGAAATGATTTTTGTTGGCCTTGTGAACCAAATTTCTTTATAGGATACGAGTCGATTTCAAACGATAAATCGTCTTTGTGAATTCCGACACTAGTGTATTGTAAAGCTCTATCTTTGTTAATGTTCTCTTGTAAAAGTGTTTCCAAATCATTTTCGAATAAATGACTTTCATACACCAATTGAACGGTTTCTTGAGAATCAGTTATCGCTTGGTGGTGCTTATTAAAAATCGGGATAAATTCCTGAATAAACGATTTTCTTTTTTCAAAAAGCGACTGAGCAAATCCATTCAATTGTTCGTTGTAAATTGACAAGGTATCCTTTTCGAAAACTTGATTTAAAGCAAAATACTTCAATAATGCATTTCGCTGACTGAGTACTTTTTGATACTGAATGAGTTGCTGTAAATAATGAGAATCCAGTTGCGAAATGACGCTATCCATAAATTTGCGACGCGTTTCGCTTCCTTCAATAATTAAATCTCTGTCGGCTGGCGAAATAATTACTAACGGAACAAAGCCAATATGGTCTGAAAATTTATCGTAAACTTTGCCGTTGCGTTTTAGGATTTTTTTTTGTCCTTTTTTTAGACTGCAAACAATTTGTTCGGCTCTATTTTCTTTTTCTAGCTCAGCATCGATTACAAAAAACTCTTCTCCGTGTTTGATATTCTGCACTGCAAGAGGGTTAAAATAACTCTTTCCATAGGATAAATGGTAAATTGCATCGAGTACATTGGTTTTACCAATTCCGTTTTTTCCCACAAAACAATTGATTTTGGAGTCAAACTCGAAATTAGCTTCAGCAAAGTTTTTATAATTGAATAATGAAATCTTTTTTAAATACATTTTGTCTCGCTGGAATGAAGAATAGCGTTTTATTAGCATCCTTTTACTAACTGTGCGCAAATTATTGAAAAATATCCATAAAATGCCTTTTAGATTTGAATAAAAATTTTATTTTTGCCACTCACTAAATTAAATACAAATGGCCACTTATAATAAGAGAGGATATAAAACACCTAAAGAAAAAGAAGTTAAAGAAGTTGTTGAAGATATTCAAGTAGACGAAAAAGACAGTACAACTGCTGGTGTTTTCTCTAAATTAGACGAAACTGCTTCTAAAACAGAAGATTTCGTTGCTAAAAATCAAAAAGTAATTATTGGTTTTGTTGCTGCAATAGCATTAGTAACTGTTGGGTATTTAGCATTTGAAAAATTTATTGCAACACCTAAGGAAGAAGAAGCAGCTAATGAAATGTTTGTTGCACAACAAAATTTTCAAAAAGCTACTGATGGAGTTGCAAGCGACTCTTTGTACAAATTATCATTGAATGGTTCTGAAGGTAAATTTGGTTTTATTAAAATTGCTGAAGAATACTCAGGAACTGATGCAGGTAACTTGGCTAACTATTATGCAGGTATTGCATACTTGAATACAGGTAAATATGCTGAAGCAATTGATTTTTTAAGCAAATTCGAATCTAAAGATATGATTTTAGGTGCTTTAGCAAAAGGAGCTATTGGAGATGCATACGCTCAAAAAAACCAACAAAAAGAAGCTTTAGAAAATTACATTAAAGCTGCTGAGTCTAGTAAAAATGATTTTACTACACCACGTTTTTTATTGAAAGCAGGAAAGACAGCTTTAGCTCTTGGAAACAAAGAAGAAGCGTTGAAATATTTCACTGAAATCAAAGATTTTTATGATGCAACTCCTGAAGCAGCTTCAGTTGATGTATTGATTGGATTGGCACAATAGTTAAACACTCCAATAAAGTAGTAGGTTAGCAATTATAATGCAATTAGATTGTATCTAATTAGTTGTAATTTCTAACCTTTATTTTTATCTTTAACAGTAAACTAATACGAACTGATTATGGCTACCGAAAATAAAAATTTATCAGATTACGATAAAAATAGTGTTCCTGATGCTCGCAATTTTCGTTTTGGAATTGTAGTGGCAGAATGGAATGAAACGATTACCGAAGGACTATATAATGGTGCTTTTACAGCGTTATTAGAAAACCAAGTTCCTCCCCAACAGATTATTCGTTGGAACGTACCTGGAAGTTTTGAATTAGTATATGGTGCCAAGAAAATGCTGCAAACACAAAATGTAGATGCGGTGATTGCAATTGGTTGTGTCATTCAAGGACAAACAAAACATTTTGATTTTGTTTGCGAAGGGGTAACACAAGGAATTAAGGATTTGAATGTACAAACCGATATTCCGGTTATTTTTTGTGTGCTAACAGATAATACTATGCAACAATCTATTGATAGAAGTGGTGGAATCCATGGCAATAAAGGAACTGAAGCGGCTATAGCAGCTATCAAAATGGCTTTTATCCGTCAACAAGCTTCTTTGTCTCATCAAATAGATAATCAACACTTATTAGGTGCTAGCGCATTGCAAATCGAGAACAAACCCTTGCAAATAGAAGAATAGTTAAAAGTAAAATACTCTAACAAACCTATACTACAAGTAAATAGTATAGGTTTGTCTATTTTTTGTAATTACGGATGTTTTAAAACCAAGTATAAATTCCCTAAATTTGTACTTTATGGTGCAACCACAAACAACCCCCAACAATTAAAACCTTTTTGATGTCGAGTATTATTCAATTGCTTCCTGATCATGTTGCCAATCAAATTGCCGCTGGTGAAGTGGTGCAACGGCCTGCATCTGTAGTAAAGGAATTGCTTGAAAATGCAGTTGATGCGAAAGCAACAGACATTAAGTTAATCATTAAAGATGCTGGAAAATCATTGATACAAGTGATTGATAATGGTGTGGGTATGAGTGTAACTGATGCGCGTTTGTGTTTTGAACGACATGCTACTTCTAAAATTCGCCAGGCGGAAGATTTATTTTCATTGCATACCAAAGGATTTCGTGGAGAAGCCTTGGCTTCCATTGCGGCGATTGCTCATGTGGAGATGAAGACCAAGCAAGACCAGGAAGAATTAGGAACACATCTCATTATTGAGGGGAGTAAATTTGTTTCTCAAGAAGTAGCGGTTTTGCCTAAAGGAACTTCGTTTGCAGTTAAAAATTTATTTTATAATATTCCAGCTCGACGCAATTTCTTAAAATCGGATATTGTGGAATACCGTCATGTTATTGACGAATTTCAACGAGTGGCATTGGCACATCCCAACATTCATTTTACGTTTTACCACAATGGAAGTGAAATGTTCAATTTGCCTCAGTTAAATTTTAGACAGCGAATTGTTGGTATTTTTTCGGGTAAAACCAATGAGAAATTAGTTCCGGTTCAAGAAGAAACAGAGATTGTCCAAATTCAAGGATTTGTGAGCAAACCTGAATTTGCCAAAAAAAATAGGGGAGAGCAATTCTTCTTTGTGAACGACAGATATATTAAAAGCGGGTATTTGCACCATGCTGTAATGGCGGCTTATGACGGAATTTTAAAAGACGGTGCGCAGCCGAGTTATTTTTTATATTTAACCGTTCCACCGCATTCCATAGATATCAACATTCATCCAACGAAGACTGAGATCAAGTTTGATGATGAACAAGCCTTATATGCTATTTTAAGAGCCGCTATCAAACACAGTTTAGGACAATTTAATGTTGCTCCTGTGTTGGATTTTGATCGCGATGCTAACTTAGATACACCCTACCATTATAAAGATTTGGAAGGAGCTATGCCAACGGTTCAAGTTGATGCTAATTTTAATCCTTTTTCAGAAGTGCAACCTACAAAATCCTATTCAGGTTCTGGAGGGAGTTATAAAAAAACAGAAATTGCTTCGAGTTGGGAAGGCTTGTATGTGGGATTGAAGCAAGAAACCGAAACGTTTTCAGCCTCTAGTAATTTTAATTTTGAACAAGAAGAAGTAACAGCTTCATTATTTGATTTAGAAGATGCGGAGACCACCATTCACAGAACCTATCAAATTCATAAAAAATACATCGTTTCTCCAATTAAATCAGGGATGGTGATTGTAGATCAGCAACGCGCACATCAACGAGTGTTGTACGAACAATTTTTGGTTAATATGACCGTAAAGCAAGCTTCTAGTCAGCAATTGTTGTTTCCGTTGAATTTGTATTTTTCAAAGAATGAGATGGAATTGATTGCCGAATTGCAGTTGTCTTTAATGAATACCGGATTTGTATTTGAGGCAACTAAAGAAGATCATGTAGTTATTTCGGGTATTCCAGTGAATATTACCGAAAGCGAAGTTTCCTTGGTTTTAGAACAATTGCTAAGTGATTTGCAGGACGGAATTCCAGAAAGTAGTTTCAGTCAAAACGATACGATTGCCAAATCAATGGCAAAAAGTTTGGCGGTTAAAACAGGAAGTTATTTGACCGAAAAAGAACAAGAAAACTTGGTCAACGGATTGTTTGCTTGTAAGGAACCCAATGTTTCCCCTTTTCAAAAACCTACTTTCATCACGATGCGTGTAGAAGATATAGATAAAAAATTTGCCCTATGAGAAATGTAACGGAAACTGTCAAACAGTTAATTATTATTAATATTTTATTTTTTGTTGGGACACTTTTAGTTTCGGGCCCAGCCTATCAATATTTAGCTTTGTTTTTTCCGGAAAACCCAGATTTTAAAGCTTGGCAGCCCATTACCTATATGTTTATGCATGGTGGATTTATGCATATCTTATTTAATATGTTTGCTTTATTTTCCTTTGGATCTGCTTTAGAACAATTTTGGGGAAGTAAGAAGTTTTTGTTTTTCTATATTTCCTGCGGCTTGGGTTCGGCTCTAGTTCATACAGGCGTGAATTATTATCATTTTCAAGAAGGCTTAGACGCATTAATTTCCAACGGATTTTCAAAATCTGAAATTCTAACACTTTTAAACGAAGGAAGAATTGATACTCGTTGGCAAGAAGTGATTACTGTAACACAGTTTCAAAATTTCACCAGTGCCTATGTAGGAACCGCTGTTGGGGCATCAGGAGCGATTTACGGAATTATTGTAGCTTTTGCTTTTATGTTTCCTAATGCTGAACTGGGTTTGATGTTCATCCCTATACCAATCAAAGCAAAGTATTTTGTACCAGGCTTAGTTCTGGTTGATTTGTATTTAGGAATCTCGGGGAAATCAATTTTTGGTGGTGGTGGAGTGGCTCATTTTGCTCACGTAGGAGGTGCTTTATTTGGTTTTTTAATTGTTTGGTATTGGAAAAAAAATCAATTCAATTCTAACCGCTGGAATTAAGCCGCAATAATTAATTAAAAATAGAGTTTATTTTAGAAGAAATTTTTACAAATGGGTATTATAGACGATTTAAAGATGCAATACAAAATGGGAGGAATTGCTGTTCAAGTAATTTTTTGGAATTTGTTGTGCTTTCTTATTTCGTTAGTCTTTTTCTACCAATTTCAATTAGGTATTTTTAATTATCCTAATTGGGTTGCCTTATCTTCAGAGCCTTCGGTTTTGGTGACCAAACCATGGACCTTGATTAGCTATGCTTTTTTTCATTATGGGTTTGGACATTTGTTTTTCAACATGATGGTGTTGCATTTTTTCAGTACATTATTTTTAACTTTTTTCAATACTAAACAGTTTTTAGGATTGTATTTGTTGAGTGCGTTCTTTTCTGGATTAGCCTTTGTAATTGCGTATTACTTTTTGAATTTGAGTTCGGCTATGGTAGGAGCTTCGGGTGCTATTATGGCAATCTTAGTGGCTACAACTACTTATCGTCCGTTGATGAATGTCCGATTACTACTTATTGGCAATGTTAAATTATGGCATATTACCGCGGTAATTTTAGTGTTGGATTTTATGCAATTCCGAATTGCAAACACAGGTGGACATATTGCGCATCTTGCAGGTGCTTTTTTTGGATTTATTTTTATTAAATTGCTCCAAAATGGAATTGATTTAAGTCGCATTTTAAATAACCCATTTAAAAAATCAAAGCGCGCGCCTTTTAAAAAAGTACATAAAAATTATCCCAAATCGGCACCAAAACCAAGTTCTAGAATTGTGGTTAAGGACAAAACCCAACAACAAATAGATGAAATTTTAGATAAAATCAGTCAATCTGGATATGATTCCTTAACACAAGAAGAAAAAGAATTCTTGTTTAAAGCAGGTAAATAAATTAGTTAGCAAAGAGATGAAAAATCTTTCGTGGTTCAATAAAGGGATGTTTCTTTTAAATATAGTTCTGACTGTAGTTACTTTCAGTGCGTATTTGTTGCCTTTTCTTGCGCCAAAAGCTTTTCCTTTACTATCGGTTTTGACCTTATTTATGCCCCTGTTTTTTATATTTAACGCTTTGTTCTTTTTTTATTGGGGTTTCCAGTTTAAGAAACGAATGATATTATCGGGTTTAGTTTTATTGATGGGAATTACCTTTATCAATAAATTTTACAAGTTCTCTACCAAAGAATTTCCTGAAAGCGAAAAGAATTTTAGCGTAATGAGTTACAATGTTCGTTTGTTAAATCTTTTTAAGTGGATTGATCGAGATGATGTTCCTGCGCAAATCCTTACTTTTATTAATGAAAAGAATCCAGATATACTTTGTATCCAAGAGTTTTCGTATTCAGCGGATATAGATTTAAAAGTGTATCCACACAAATATATCGTTATGGCGGGTGACCAAATTAAAACAGGTCAAGCCATTTTTTCTAAATTCCCAATTATTAATGAAGGAAATATAGTTTTTCCAAATTCAAACAATAATGTAATTTTTGCGGATATCAAGAAAGGAAAAGAAATTATTAGAGTGTACAATATGCACTTGCAATCCATTAAAATATCTCCCGATGTAACTGAAATTAATGATGATATTAATGTGATGAATCAAAGTAAATCGCAAAAGTTATTGAGACGTATTAGTAAAGCGTTCAAACAGCAACAGCAACAAGCCGAGTTGTTCAAAAAACACAAAACGGATTGTGATTATCCTTTAATTATCTGCGGCGATATGAATAATAGCGCTTTTTCATACGTATATCGCAATATTAAAGGCAAACTAAGAGATACTTTTGAAGAAGCAGGTAAAGGTTTTGGCGCGACCTATAAGTTCCGTTATTATCCAGCGCGCATTGATTATATTTTTGCTGACGAAAGAATGAAAGTAAAACAGTTTGAGAGCTTTTCTGATTTCGAAAATTCAGATCACTATCCTATAATGGCAAAACTCTCTTTTGATTAATTATTTCAATACAAGGGGTTGTGATTTCAAATAATCCAACGCAAATTTTCCTTCATTAAAAACTAAGTCTAATACGCTAAGATTGTTGATAAAACCAAATTTATCATCAAATACTTGTGTATAGCTTTCAAATTGCGAACTGTCTTTTTTTCCGTTTGCCAAAAAGCGGAAATCAGTAATTTCATCTGAATTGATTTCGTGAAAATATTCAGTTGTCTTTGTATATTCTATTTTCATTCGAAGGCATCTAGTAATCAAATCAAAAACTTCCAAATTCAAGTCCATTAAATACTGATGTTTCTTTTCAAAAATTGGAAGTAAATCGTCTTCAAAATATTCAAAGAAAGGCGAACTTCTATAGGCTGCTTCTAAGGATTTGAAATGTTGTTTTTGCCAATCAAACTCATTTTCAATCTGAATGTCTTTTGTTTTCTGATGAGCAGTTTTAGAATGTTTTATAGGTATATTCAGTAGTTGAATTCCGTTAGGGCTATAGATATAGGTTCGGTTGCGATTCGTTTGTTTTTGGAAATTATCTTCCATTTCAAAAGTTACTTTTTCGGCCTGAACAATAGCTGCTAAATGACTAATAGAAGGGAAGTAAGTGGGGAGAATAAGAATGTTCATGAAAAATGTAGCAATTTTTTAATGTAACAATGTGAAAATGTAATAATGGATTCATCGTTACATTTTCACACTGATCAATTGGTTATACTGATTTCTTTTTCTTCCAAAAATATTCTCCAATAAAATAGGCCACTAATGCCAGCAGGAAAAATTTAAAATAGGATTGGGGTTCACCTTCACCACTAACTGTAGTGAATAATCGTTCCCAACGAATTTTTTTCATTCCTTTTGCATTGGAATCATAACTCATCCAGATAAATGTTGGTTTTCCAACGATATGATTTTCGGGTACATACCCCCAATAACGACTGTCTTCCGAATTATGACGATTGTCTCCCATCATCCAATAGTAATCTTGTTGAAAGGTATATGAAGTTGCAATTTTTCCGTTAATTCTGATTTCTGAACCAGTTACTTTCAATTCATTTTTTTCGTAATCAGTAATGATCGTTTTATAAAATGGTAAGGTCTCTAAATTTAGAGGAACTGTTTTTCCTTGTTGTGGGATATAAATGGGTCCAAAATTATCTCGATTCCATTTGTTGATGTGAGGGAAAATGCCTGGTTCAATTTCTTTTGAAATGATTTTTTCAACTCCAGTAATTCCGGGAATTTGTTTTAGTCTTTCTGCATTTGAATCAGTTAATGCTGCGATAAACAAGGTATCTCTTTTCTCCGCATCCATAAATCCTGCACCATCTGTAATATCCATGTCTTTTAGGAGATATTCAAAATCGATAGGTGTCTTTCCATCCAAAGCTACTTTATAGGAAAATTGAGGTCTAGCTCTTTCTGGTAAAATCAATTCTTTTCCGTTTACAAAAACGATTCCTTCTTTGATTTCCAATTGGTCACCAGGAATACCCACACAACGTTTAACATAGTTTGATTTCTTATCGATAGGCTTGTCTGCTCTCAATCCTGAGTTATCTCTAAACTTATACACAGTGTCTACAGGCCAGTTGAATACCACAATATCATTTCGTTCGACAGTTTGAAAACCAGGAATTCTGAAATAAGGTAATTGAGGCCAACTAAGGTAAGACTTCTTTTTTGTCAACGGAATGGTATCGTGAACCATAGGTAGGGCTACTGTAGTCATCGGAGTTCGTGCTCCATAGTTTACCTTACTTACAAACAAAAAGTCGCCTACTAGTAATGACTTCTCTAGAGACGAAGTCGGTATGGTAAAAGGTTGGATGAAATAGGTGTGAACAAAAGTAGCAACTACTATTGCAAAAAGTAAAGAGCTAATTGTATCTGTCGTTTTATTGATTGGTTGGGAACTTTTGTCAGCGATATAATTCAATTGCTGTGAATAATTGATGTAAGCGATATACAAACCGAAAGTAGCAATACCAATCACTTTATCTTTGGTTGCGTTTTTACCAAAACTACTTAATGTTTCCACCCAAACTGCTGGAAATACAATAAGGTTGATTACCGGAATAAAAAGTAAAAGAGTCCACCAACTTGGTTTGTTTATAATTTTCATCAAGACAATAGCATTGTATACGGGAATAGCTGCTTCCCAACTTTTTCTTCCTGCTGCTACATACAATTTCCATGTTCCAATAAAGTGAATTACTTGTATTGATAAGAAAAATATAAACCATTGTGATAGTGTCATAATTAAGATTGTTAGATTATTAGATTTTTAGATTCCTTAGATGTTTTGGAAGTTTTAAAAATCTATTTTTTTATTTTTTATAAATATGCTTATTATTAATTTTTCTAATGATCTAAGAAGTCAAAAAAATCTAACGTTCTAGATTCAATACATCTTTCATTGTAAATACTCCTTGTTTTCCAGCTAACCATTCTGCTGCAATAACAGCACCTAGTGCAAAGCCCTCACGGTTATGTGCAGTATGTTTGATTTCGATGCTATCTACATTAGAATTATACGTCACGGTATGAGTTCCGGGAACATCTTCAACTCGTAATGCTTCAATTTGAATTTCATTAGCAGCGGGCTTGTCTATAGTCCATTTAGTATAATTACTATTTTCAATAACTCCATTTGCTAGAGATATTGCAGTTCCGCTTGGAGCGTCTAATTTTTGAGTGTGATGAATTTCTTCCATGGCAACAGAATAAGAAGTGTATGGTGCCATTATTTTAGCTAGGTAATCGTTTACTTCAAAGAATAAATTCACCCCTAAACTGAAATTAGAACTAGAAATAAAACCTCCCTTTTTTTCGTTGCAAAGCGCTATAATTTCGTCATAGCGTTCCAACCAACCAGTTGTTCCAGAAACCACAGGGACATGAGTATGAAAACAATTGGAAATGTTTTCAACTGCAGCTGTTGGTACGCTAAAATCAATAGCAACATCTGCATTGGATAGTCCGTCGTAGGTATTGTTTTCGTCTTTCTTTAAAACGATTTCATGACCTCTTTTTATGGCAATTCGTTCGATTACCTTACCCATTTTTCCGTATCCTAAGAGTGCAATTTTCATTTAATTCTATTTATGATGTATTTAGAAATAATTCAATTCTAAAAATTATAATTAAGTGTTAGTCCAACATTAGCTCTTAATGTTACATAATCAGCAGATAATGAAGGGCGTAATGATAAATTTTCATCGATATTAAATTGTTTTAATGCTGCGTCCACATTAGCATCTATAATGTTGAGCGCATAAAAACCAAGCACAAACAATGTAGATAGATCTCTATTACGTTGGTAAAATTTCTGTGCAGTAATTAATCGGTTGGTATCCAGATAATTGAATTTATCGTCGTTATAACCCTCTAGTCTTCTTTTATAAGCGTCTCTCACTTCGTTGTATTTGGTATTGCTGTCCAAATAAAAGTACAAGCTCGTCCCAATAGCTCCGTAAACAATAGGAATTTTCCAATATTTTTTATTGTAAGCCTGACCTAATCCAGGTAAAACTGCCGAATAAAAGGCGGCTTTTGCAGGTGTTAATGGATCAATATCATTCGGTTTCAAGCTGTCTTTTTGTGCTTTTTGAGTAACCGTTTTGTCTTGTGCCAAAACTAGATTGTTTCCCAAAAGCAAAAAAAGAATAACTATGAATAGAAATCTTTGCACTATCCTTTGATTAGTTTGACAATTCTATTGAAGTCTTCTTCAGAGTGGAATGGAATGGTGATTTTACCTTTACCATTTCCCGCAACTTTAATATCTACCTTAGTGCCAAAATAGTCTACAAATTTCTTTTGCTCACTAGGAGCTACATCAAAAGAGGTAGATTTTGCTTTAGTGGCGGCTTTCGGTTTCAAGCTATCTTGATGGTTTTTAACCAATGCTTCCGTTTCACGAACGGATAAGTTTTGACTTACTATTTTTTGGTAAATAGTCGTTTGAACGTCTAAATCTTCAATATTTATAATTGCACGGCCGTGTCCCATACTAATGAACCCATCGCGAATCCCAGTTTGAATAATTGGGTCTAATTTTAATAAACGCAAGTAATTAGCAATTGTAGAACGTTTTTTGCCTACACGTTCACTCATTTGCTCTTGAGTTAATTCAATTTCGTCCATCAAACGCTGGTACGATAATGCGATTTCAATAGGATCTAAATCATGACGTTGGATGTTTTCTACCAAAGCCATAACTAACGATTCATTGTCATTAGCAATACGAATGTAAGCAGGAACTGTTTTTAAACCTACTAGAGTAGAAGCACGTAAACGACGCTCTCCAGAAATTAATTGGTATTTATTAAAGTCTAATTTACGAACAGTTATAGGTTGAATAACGCCTAATTCCTTGATAGAAGTAGCTAGTTCTTTTAAGGATTCTTCGTTAAAATTACTTCTTGGTTGAAAAGGATTGATTTCTATAGCATCAATTTCCAATTCAATAATATTTCCAACAACCTTATCTGCATTCTTATCATGTACAGATTTAATATCGTTTTCAGGATCCTTTAATAAGGCTGACAATCCTCTTCCAAGAGCTTGTTTTTTAATTGCTTTTGCCATACAGTTAGTTGCTGTTTTTTTGTATTACTTCTTGAGCTAAATGCAAGTAGTTGGTTGCCCCTTTACTTGTAGCGTCATAATTGATGATGCTTTCGCCAAAACTTGGCGCTTCACTTAGTTTAATATTTCTTTGGATAATGGTTTCAAAAACCATTTCATTAAAGTGTTTTTGAACTTCTTCGACTACTTGATTCGATAATCGCAAACGGGAATCGTACATCGTTAAAAGCAATCCTTCAATGTCCAGTTCGGTATTGTGAATTTTCTGAATACTTTTTATTGTATTAAGTAATTTACCCAAACCTTCCAATGCAAAATATTCACATTGTATAGGGATAATTACAGAATCTGCTGCAGTGAGCGCATTCAAGGTTAGTAACCCTAAAGATGGCGCGCAGTCAATAATGATAAAGTCATAATCGTCTTTGATTTCCTGCAATGCTTGTTTCAGCATGTATTCTCTGTTCTCTTTGTCTACCAATTCGATTTCGATGGCAACAAGGTCAATATGAGCTGGAATTACATCAACATTGGGAGCAGTACAGCTAATGATAGCTTCTTTGGGTAAGTGACTGTGTTCTAAAATTTGGTAGGTACCAATTTCTACTGATTCTACATCAATTCCCAATCCCGATGTTGCGTTGGCTTGGGGGTCAGCATCAATTAATAATACTTTTTTTTCAAGAACACCAAGAGATGCAGCAAGATTTACTGATGTAGTTGTTTTTCCAACACCTCCTTTTTGATTAGCAATTGCAATGATTTTACCCATTTATTTTTTCAGATTTAGAACGGTAAAAATACAATTATTTATGGTTTCTGAAAATCTATTTTGTTAACATTTGTTAGATCTAGAATTATTATTGTTGGAAAACTGTAGCATTTTAATTTTTAGAAATTAAAAACTAATTAATAATCAATTCGGTCTTCAATTTAAATTTTGGGATTTTCACAAAAAAAATCCTTTCAGCTGAGCTAAAAGGATTTTGTCGGGGTGGCAGGATTCGAACCTGCGGCCTCCTGCTCCCAAAGCAGGCGCGATAACCGGGCTACGCTACACCCCGTAACGCGAGTGCAAAGATAGAATTATTTTTTATTCGAGCAAGTCAAATGCATAAATAGGGGAAGATTATTTTTGTATAACTAAAAATGATGTTTTTTAGCTTGGTTTTTTTATTTAAAAACTACCTTTGCAGTAATACTATAAATTACAAAATACTTTTATCATGTCAGATACTATCGAAAAAATAAAATGCCTAATTATAGGTTCAGGTCCAGCGGGTTATACGGCTGCAATTTATGCAGCTAGAGCGAATATGAATCCTGTTTTATATCAAGGAATGCAACCTGGAGGTCAGTTAACAACTACTAATGAAGTGGAGAATTTTCCTGGTTATGTAGATGGTGTTACTGGTCCAGAAATGATGATTCAATTACAAGCACAAGCGCAACGCTTTGGTGCGAATATTCGTGATGGATGGGCTACTAAGGTTGATTTTTCTGGTCCAATTCACAAGGTTTGGATTAATGATTCTATCGAGTTGCATTGCGAAACCGTAATTATTTCTACTGGAGCTACTGCTAAATATTTAGGATTGCCTTCAGAACAACATTATTTAAAAATGGGTGGAGGGGTTTCTGCCTGTGCGGTTTGTGATGGATTTTTCTACAGAAATCAAGAAGTGGTAATTGTAGGAGCAGGAGATTCAGCATGTGAAGAAGCACATTATTTATCTAAATTGTGTAAAAAAGTAACCATGTTGGTTCGTAGTGAAAAGTTTAGAGCTTCTAAAATTATGGAAGCACGTGTTCGCGCAACAGAAAATATCACAATCTTAATGAACCACGATACAGTAGAGGTTTTGGGAGATGAGCAAGTAGTAACAGGAGTAAAAGTAAAGAACAAAACTACAGACGAAATTTTTGATATTCCGGCTACTGGTTTCTTTGTTGCGATTGGTCACCAACCGAATACTGGAATTTTTAAAGACTACATCAGTTTAGACGAAACGGGTTATATAGTGAATACTCCAGGTACATCTAAAACCAATGTTGAAGGTGTTTTTGTTGCAGGTGATGCAGCCGATCATGTATACCGTCAAGCCATTACAGCTGCTGGAACGGGATGTATGGCCGCTTTAGATGCAGAGCGTTATTTGGCTGCAAAAGGACATTAATTATAGGCTATGGTTTAATATAAAAAAAGTCCCTTTTGGGACTTTTTTTATGCCATAATTTATTTTTTCGGAGGGAGTTTTTTAAATAATTTCGCTTCTCCAGACAATTTGCGGATAGTAATTGTAGGATTTCCATATAAATTAATTTCTGCTTTGTCAGTAGCTTCTAAAGTACAGCTAGTTTCTGCAAAAATACTACAGTTTGCGGTGTCTTCAACTGTGGCATCTATGTTTTTCGAATTAAAGTTACGTGCATTTAATTCCGATGAATTATCCAATCGAGCAATAGTGTTATCTGAATCTCCTTCAATACTAGCTGTTGCTTTTTGATACAAATCGCATTTCAATTCAGCACTATTAATTAATGCTTTTAAGTTGGAATACTTACTTAATTCAATAAAAGCGTTTTCGCTTTTAAGATTGAGTTCAACTTTAGATTTATCATCTGCTTGCAAGTTAAAATTAGTCACATTTGCATTCAAAAATAATTTTGATTTATTCATTGATTTGAAGGTGATATTTTCAACACTAATTTCTTGAATTGCGTTAACAATTGCCTCATCTTTTGAAGTAACTAAATTTAAATCATTAGTGTAAGTAATCCTCACGGAAAGTTTTTTAAACCCATGTGCTTCTTTTGATGTAGCAATAACTAAAACATTATTTTTAACAACAGTAGTAATTACATCGTGTAAGTTATCATCTGCTTCAATTTTAAGTCCGGAAGTTTCTCCTTTTTCTAAATCAATTACAATATTATCTTCAACTTCTACAGAATTGAACGATTCAATTTCTTTTGACGCAATTTTAATAACACCTGAACCTTTTATCTTTTCAGTTTTTTGTGCAAAAAGAAAGGTCGTTGAAAAAAGTAGTAGTACTAAAGTACCAAAGATCTTAAGCTTCATAATGAATCAGTTTATAACAAAAATAAGAAAAATCATTCAGATATGAATGATTTTTCTTATTTATTTATTCATTTTCAAAAACTAATCTTGTTCTACACTTCCGCCTGAACTGGAATTTTTTTGAAATGTTTTTGGCATTTTATTGTATTTGATGGATGCACCGCTAGACGCCTCTGCTTTTAAACTCACAATGGGATGTACATTTATTGAGGCACCACTAGAGGCATCAGCAACTACTGAATTAGTTAATAAATTAAAGCATTTTGTTGTACTACCACTTGACGCCTGACTGTCTAACTGCATGGCCAAACCTTTCAATTCAATCGTGCTTCCGCTACTAGATTTGCTAGTCACGGCTTCCATTTCTATGTCTAGTTTTGCCGAACCTGCGCTAGAAGTTTTGATGAAAATTTGGTTACCTTTCAAGGTATTCTTACTTGTTATGGAAGAAGCACTAGAAGCTTCCAAATTGTCAATAATTGGCATTGTAACACTTACTTTTCGAACACCGTTTCTAATGCTAACATACGACTCATTTGAAATAACTAACTTCCCATTTTTTACTTCCGTTTTGATGGTGTTAAGTAAATTATCATCTGCCTCCACAACTACTTCGGTTGTATCTCCTTGTTCAATAGTTACTTCAATAGCACTGCTGACATCAACTCCAGTAAACTTTTCTGAAATAGTTCTATTTTCAGTCGTTATCGTACCGCTGCCTTTTATGGTATTGTAATCTAAATGACAAGAGCTAAAAAAAAGCGCTGTAATAACTGTAATAATAATTTTGGTAATCCAAGTGATGATTTTTATCATGGCGTTATTCTTTTATAATTATACCGTTTTCGTTTACTTTCAATCCTTTTTTTGAGCTTTGTTTCACTGTAACTACCTCACCATTTACCTTTACGGTTGTTGTAACTACCGTATCATTATCGGAAATATCTTCGGTGACATTCATATCAACGTCATTGTATTCATTTTCGTATTCAGGACAATTCAAACATTTAACTTGATTGCTATTTACTTTGTAAATATAATCATCATTACTATATTCAGGGTCGAAAAAATCATTATCAGATATTTCATAATGTTGGGCTGACTCATATATTTTAAATAAAGTACCTTTAGGAAGGTAAATAGTAATTGTAACTTCTTGATCTCTGAATTTATCGTTTAACGTAGATAATAAATAATTGTCTAAAATTAATTGATTTCCTTCTAATTTGTACCCAAATTGAATTCTTTCAGCACGTTTTTTCGCTTCTTGAAATGATTTACCTCGTGCAATTCGTTCAATTTGTATGTATGGGACTTTTTCGTCGGTTTTTAAAAGCTCAAGACTAATGTTATTGGAATAAATCAGTTGATTATTATTGGCATCTTGAACCAATCTGAAATTTTCATTGTCATCAATATCATTGGTGAAATTTTCGTTATATCTGAACTTTATTTGCAGCGTATCGGTAGGTTTGATGTTTAAATAATCTTTTTGAATGGTCTTACCTTCATAGGCAACCTCAGATGCTTGTTGAATACCAATAGAAATTAAAATTGCAATTGAAAGTATCCATATTGCTAAAAGGGTATATTTAGCAATACTACCAATCGATTTTATTGTAGGTGATAACAATCTAAATCCAAGTAATGTCAAGAAAAAGAACGGAATTCCAACAGATAGAAACATAATTAGTCCGAAAATCCAAATAGGATAATCTGTAAAATTACCAGCATTTACAAATTCTTGCCAAGGTAATTCGATAAAAGTTCCACTGCTTACGGTAAAGATACCGATGAATAAAAAGAACAATACGGTAAGTCCAGTAATAATAAGAATTACCCCTAAAAATTTAGCAAACACTTTAAAAATAGTCGTGATAATTTCACTTAATGAATTGCCAAATTTCTCTGCACCCGTTTTGATTTGATTGCCATATTTGTCATAATCCACATTTTTAAATTTTTCAGAAACCGAATCAAATTCCTCACGTACTTTTTTCTCAATGCTTGAGATAGTTACTGGTTCTCCAGTCATCTCCAATTTTTCTGAAGTGGTAACTGCTTCAGGAGTAGCAATCCACAAAATGATGTAGGCTAAAATTCCTGTTCCAAAACCAAAGAAAAACAGTAATAAAATTACTCGTATCCAAACTACATCGATACCCAAATAATGACTTAAACCAGCAGCAACTCCTCCAATCATTCCTTTGTCCTTGTCACGGTATAATTTTTTAGACTTTTTGTATGCTTGATAAGTCGATTCATTTTTTGAGTCATCTTCAATTATGTAATCTTCAGGCTGTCCCATTACCGCAATCACCTCGTCAATTTCTTTTAAACCAATTACATGTTTTTCAGAAATTAGTTTCTCAGAAAGTAGTTCCGAGATACGCATTTCAATGTCTTTAATTATTTCATCTTGTCCAGACGAATTGGTTAAAGAGCGTTTGATTGCATCAAAATAGCGGGATAATTTTTGGTATGCATCTTCGTCTATATGGAATACAATTCCGCCTAAATTTATGGTTACAGTTTTATTCATGACTATTCGTTTTGATTGGTAATTAAGTTTACGGCATTCGATAATTCCATCCAAGTGCCGTGTAATTCAGTTAAAAAAGTTTGTCCGTCTTCAGTCAAACCATAATATTTTCTAGGTGGTCCGGACGTCGATTCTTCCCAACGATAATCTAATAATCCATCGTTTTTCAATCGAGTCAACAACGGATAAATCGTACCCTCTACCACTAATAATTTTGCGTTTTTTAAGGTGTCTAAAATCTCTGAGGTGTAGGCATATTTCTCTTTTAAAACCGAGAGTATGCAAAACTCGAGAACCCCTTTGCGCATTTGGGCTTTTGTATTTTCTATATTCATTTTTTTTATTTTTTTTTTAAGAGCTATTTCTCGCTTTCCATTGCAATCTTTTTATTTTGCTGCGCTACATAAAAAGGATTTTCATTACAATCAGGGCTAGGGGTGTCTGTTATTTCATGAATTTTATAGTTAAAGGATAGCTATAGTTTTCTCCGTTAGCTGTTTTAACTGCCGCTTGAATGATTAAGAAAAATTCAGCTATTTTAAGACAAACTAAAAAGAATATAGCAATTGCTCCAGTGGTAATTAATCCAATATTATCTGAAAAGTTCAAATCCTGAACAATAAAATTTCTGTCGTGAATCAATTCATTAAAAGTTACATGACTTAGAAAAGTGATAAAAAAGGCAGGAACAAAAATAGCACCTAAAATCAACGAGTACAAAATCACACTCAATTGAAAATTAATACATTGTTTTCCATTGTTATCAATAAATTCCGACTCGTTTTTTTTGGAACTCCAAATAATTATAGGAATGACAAAATTCCCAAATGGGAAAAGATATTGACCAAAAGCTCCAATATGGGTCACTGTAGCCCAATTTTTTTCTGTATTTGTTAGCATCATAATTTGTATATAGTAATTTCTTATGCAAATATATATCTTAAAAACAGTATCTTGCTTTACATAGTAGTAAATATTAACATAATATTAACATTTCAAAATGATTGTATATGGTTTAACCTTAGTGTTTGTTGAGTTTTTTTCGAATAGTATTAATTGTTACTTATTTAACTCAATTTACTATTTTTACAAAAATTAGCAATTATGACAATTACAGCTTCAAAACTGAATCAATTTTTATTTTTCAAATTACCGTCTGCTTTTATTTGTGGGGTCCGTGTAAAAACTATTGATGCAACTGAATGTATAGTTTCAGTAAAACACCGTTGGATCAATCAAAATCCTTTTCAGTCGATGTATTTTGCAGTCCAAGCGATGGGAGCTGAGTTGAGTACAGGCGCTTTAGTCATGTATCACATTCAAAAAAGTGGAAGAAAAATATCCATGTTAGTAGCCAATAATAAAGGGAACTTTACTAAAAAGGCTACTGGCCGAATTACATTTACATGTAATGACGGACATCTGATTGAAGAAGCAATTCAAAAAACAATTGCAACAGGCGAGGGACAAACCTTTTGGATGAAATCCATTGGAATAAATGAACAAGGCGTTCAAGTTTCTGAAATGGATTTTGAATGGAGTGTTCGTGTTAAATAACAAAAAAGCCTCTATCAAGAGGCTTTTTTGTTGTAAATAAAAAATGATTATACTTTAGATTAGCATTTTTTTCCTGATGCTTTATGTGCTTTAGCATCACATTTTTTTCCTTCAGCTTTACATTTAGCTTGGCATTTCGCTACTTCGTCACTTGACTTTTTAGCATTTTTTGAACAACATGCCATTTCTTTTTTTTCTTGTTTTGGCTCTTGAGCATTCATGCTTACTGTAAACAAAGCTACGGCCACTATTGCAATTACTTTTTTCATATCTTTCATTTTATTGGATTTGGTTTTTACTTTAACAAATATAGAAATTTTTTTTAAGTAGATTTTTAGGATAAGTTAAATTTTGCTTAAAAGTATACCTTAATTGACTGGTTATTATTGCTTTATCTTATAATACTTTTTCCTCCACCAAAATGCCACATTTACTAATGCGATCAACGCTGGGACTTCTACTAGCGGACCAATTACACCCGCGAAGGCTTGTCCGCTATTGATTCCGAAAACTCCAATAGAAACAGCGATTGCTAGTTCAAAATTATTTCCAGAAGCAGTGAAAGAAAGTGCAACGGCATCACGGTAATTGGCGCCAATTTTTTTACTGACAAAAAACATCAATGTAAACATGATAGCGAAGAAAATAACAAGAGGTAAGGCAATTCGAAGTACATCAAGTGGTAAATCAACTATCATTTCACCTTTCAAACTAAACATAACTACAATAGTAAACAATAAGGCTATCAAAGTAATGGGAGAAACAAAAGGAATAAATCGCTGATTGAACCATTTCTCACCGATGTATTTCTTAATAGCATACCGACTAGTTACGGCTAATGCAAAAGGAATGCCCAAATAGATTCCAACGGTTTGCGCAATTTCAGCAACAGTAATGTTCAACGCTAATCCTTTAATGCCAAAAAGCGGCAACATAATTTCGAGATAGAAATACGCATACAAACTAAAAAAGAACACTTGTAGCAAACTATTGATACCTATTAGTCCTGCGGTGAGTTCGCGATTGCCTTCGGCGAGTTCGTTCCAAACAATAACCATCGCAATACATGGCGCCAAACCAATTACAATCAATCCAGTCATATATTCAGGATAGTCTCGTAAGAATAAAACTGCCAAAGTAAACATCAAAAAAGGGCCAACGATCCAAGTGATAAAAAAGGAAGCAGTAAGCAATTTTGGTTTTTCAAACATCTGTGGGACTTTTGAAAAATCAATTTTGGTCAAAGGCGGGTACATCATTAAAATCAGTCCAATAGCTAAAGGAATATTGGTTGTTCCTGAAGAAAAGGAGTTGATGAAACTAACCGTGTTGGGTATAAAGTATCCAATTGACACCCCAATTGCCATAGCTAAGAATATCCAAAGGGTTAAAAATCGGTCTAAAAAATTAAGTCTTTTTTTCATATTTGTTAATTATAATACCTGCAAGATTTTTAAAACCTTGCAGGAGATTTTATTTGTGAAAAAACAAAATACAGTTCTGAAGCAATCTCCAAGCTTCGCTCAGCATATTTCGCATCCATTAAATCGGTTCCGTCAAATGCTTTAGGATCGTCGTAGCGAATGGGAAAGCGTTTTTCGGCACCTGCAATGAAAGGACATTCTTCATCAGCAGAGGAACAAGTCATAATGGCTGCGAAACCACTAGTTGGATTGAAGGCATTATCAAAGGTTTTAGAAAAACAGATAATTGCTGCTTCTTTTTTATCAAATTTCACGGCATACACCGGATTGTTATCGCTGCTTAATTGTTGTATTTGAAACCCTTGATTAGTCAGTGTTTCGCCTACTTTTGAAAACATAGCCGTTGCTTCGGTTCCGCCCGAATAGCAAAATACATTTTTGATTCCGAAATGATACGCCATAGTTTGCGCCCAAATTTGAGACAAATGACTTCGGCGCGAATTGTGAGTACAAATAAAATTCAACTGAATGGTTTCAAGGTTGTTAATTTTGGTTTGAATGTATTCAACTAAAGGTTGTAAAACTGCGATTCTTTCCTCTGAAATTATGAGTTTTGAACTATTTTCTAATGTGGTACTTAATTGTGGGTGCATATTTAAATTATTTTGTTTAACAACAACCTGAATCAGGGGTACAACAAGAAGTTGCTTTAGCTTTCCATTGGCCTACATTAGGCATTTTACTTTCTGGAATACCGCAGTGGTCAGGTGCTAGACAGTTGGTTATTTTTGAAGTCAGTTGAAAGTGGGTTCCATCGAATTCCAACCCAAATTTTCCAATACTATCTTTCATTTGATACTCTACTTCGATTTCTAAATCTGTTAAACCTAACTTTTGTTCTGATAATTCGATGATGTTCAAAAGCTTTTCTGGATGCAAACGATGGTCGTAATCTTGCGCTTCCCACAATTGAAAATTGGCTACTTCTTCGCTTCGAATGGTTCCCCCACAATCAATAAAGTGTTTGGTTATTTTACCTACTTCTGTTACATGAAAGTGAGGTGCTACGAGTTCGCCATTAGGCAGTTGAAAAGCGATCGTAGTTGCTCTTTGTAATTCGGATTTAATTGCTGATAGTGTCATGAATTTTGATTTTAGTTAACAACATTCTTTAGTAGTAAGGTAGGAAGTAATAGTCTCAAAAAAGCCTTTTAATTTGTTAAATCCTTCTTCGTTCAAACAATAACAAATAGCGTTTCCTTCTATATTCCCTTTAATTAGACCTGCATTTTTTAATTCTTTCAGGTGTTGTGAAACGGTAGGTTGGGCGAGAGGTAATTCATTAACGATGTCACCACAAATACAGGATTCCGTTTTTAATAAGTATTCAATAATAGCAATTCGAGCAGGATGTCCCATTGCTTTAGCTAAGATGGCTAATTCATTTTGTGTAGTTGTAAAATGTTCTGTTTTTGTAATTCCCATTTTGCTATATTTTTATATTGCAATATTACGATAAATATAATTACCAAACATTATTTTATTTACTTCTACGAATTGAATTGAGAATATGACATCTTTTTCATTTGATTTAAATGTTTTGATAAACAAAACGCATCTATTTCTTAAATAATGTAAATTTTTACTAATTTTACAGGAGATATATTTAATTTTCGTAATCCTAAATTTATTGGAATTCTAACCCATTTAATAGATTATCATGAGTAATAAAAACAAAACCTTAGGCGAGTTTATAATCGAAAACCAAAATGATTTTCAATATTCATCTGGAGAATTATCACGTATAATTAATTCGATTCGTTTGGCTGCAAAAGTGGTTAACTACAAAGTGAATAAAGCGGGTTTAGTGGATATTGTAGGTGCGGTTGGAGAACAAAATATTCAAGGTGAAGACCAACAAAAATTAGATGTTTATGCCAATGAGGTTTTTATTCAAACACTAATCAATAGAGAAATTGTATGCGGAATTGCTTCTGAAGAGAATGATGATTTTATCACGATTGAAGGTTCAGATAAGAGTAATTCTAATAAGTATGTTGTGTTGATGGATCCCCTAGATGGCTCTTCTAATATTGATGTCAATGTTTCTGTGGGGACTATTTTTTCGGTTTACAGACGAATTACTCCCTTGGGAACTCCAGTTACTTTAGCCGATTTTTTACAGCCAGGAGTAAATCAAGTAGCTGCGGGTTATGTAATTTATGGCACTTCTACCATGTTAGTTTATACAACCGGACATGGTGTTAATGGTTTTACTTTAAATCCAGCAATAGGAACTTTTTATTTGTCTCACCCTAATATGAGATTTCCAGAGAACGGTTCTATTTATTCTGTCAATGAGGGTAATTATCGTCAGTTTCCACAAGGGGTTAAAGATTATATTAAGTATTGTCAAATGGAGGAAGAGGATAGACCATATACTTCAAGATACATCGGTAGTTTAGTTTCAGATATCCATCGCAACATGATTAAAGGTGGGATTTATTTATATCCGACTAGTTCAAAATCTCCTAAAGGGAAACTTCGTTTGTTGTATGAGTGTAATCCTTTAGCTTTTGTAGTGGAGCAAGCTGGAGGTAAAGCGTCTGATGGTAAGAATAGAATTATGGAATTACAGCCAACAGAGTTGCACCAGCGAATTCCTTTTTTCTGCGGCAGTAAAAATATGGTTGATACACTAGAAAAATTTATGCTCTAATGTTTTCAAATTTATTAGAATTAATTAATTTATTGTTTTCATTTTTTTTTTAGCATATTTGTCATTATAAATCCCAAAATCTATTGAAATGAAAAAAATTATTATTACTGCTTTACTCATGGCAGGTTTGTTTGTAAACGCACAAGGTTTTCAATACAAAATTGTAACTACTATCGAATCTGTTGTTCCAGGTGGTATAGGTCGCTCCCGAATTATTGAAAACGGAACTGAAGTTGACTACACACAATTCACAACAACCAGAACTAAAGAAGGAAAAGAGAAAACTGATAAAGACCGTAGCGATGTCAAAATTGACAATTTGAAGGAATCCACTTTGGTCAATTTTTATAGTTTGGTTGGAATTAATTTTCAGAATATTGCTTCCAATGACGCTATGATTACTTCTATGTTGAACAAATATAGTAAGGATGGATGGGAATTATTTAATATTGTGAGCGGTGTAGAAAGTGATGCTGGAAAAGGTGATGGTGATGGAATTTTTATCACTCGGTTTTATTTCAGAATGAAATAACTAGTAAGTTGAAAATTTAAAACCCCTAACACTTTGGTATTAGGGGTTTTACTTTTGTAGCGAGACCGAGATTTGAACTCGGGACCTCAGGGTTATGAATCCTGCGCTCTAACCAACTGAGCTATCTCGCCAATTCTATGGGTTAAGCATCTTGCAATGCGGGTGCAAATATAGAAATAATAATATCGTTTCCAAGTAATATTTAACAAAAAAATATTTTTAAAAACACTTTTTTTTTGACTTTATATTCTTATATTTCAAAAAAATTAAACAGTATACATGGAACCAAAAGTACGCTATGAGATAGAGTTTCCCATTAATTCTTCCCCTCAATTATTGTATCAATATATTGCTACTCCTTCTGGCTTATCAGAATGGTTTGCAGATAATGTAAATTCTCGTGGCGAATTTTTTACTTTCATTTGGAATGACTCTGAAGAGAAAGCAAGATTAGCGTCTAAAAAATCGGGTGAAAAGGTAAAGTTCAAATGGGTAGATGATAACGCTAAAGATACCGAGTATTTTTTTGAAATTCATATTTTAGAAGATGAGTTAACCAAAGATGTATCCTTACTTATTATTGATTTTGCACCCAAAGACGAGTTGGATGAGGCTAAACAGCTATGGGAAAATCAAGTGTCCGATTTAAAACATCTTATCGGATCAGTGTAGTAAATTTATTTTTGACTTATATTTGCCCTGAATAAATTCAGGGCTTTTTTTATGGATAATTGTAACGGAGATACTACTGCACTTGAGAATAAGTTAACGCACAATCGTAGTTTTTTATATGGTGACGCGGTATTCGAAACTTTAAAAATTGTACAAGGTAAAATTCTTTTTCTTGAAGACCATTATTTTAGACTGATGGCTTCGATGCGGATTTTGCGAATGGAAATCCCGATGGATTTTACTATGGAATTTTTTGAAGAGCAACTACTTTCAACTGTAAAAAATGAGGGTTGTCTGGATTCTGCTAGGGTTAGGATTACAGTGTATCGCAATGATGGAGGGTATTATTTACCTCTAACCAACACAATTTCGTATTTAATTCATGCGACTCCTTTACAAAGCCAAGTTTACGTTTTGGAATCTAAATCCTGTGAAGTGGATTTGTATAAAGATTTTTACATCAGTAAGCAGTTACTATCTACTTTGAAAACTACAAATAAAGTACTTCATGTTACCGCTAGTATTTATGCCAATGAAAATGATTTGGACAACTGTATTTTACTTAATGAAAGCAAAAACGTAGTTGAAGTACTCCAAGGGAATATTTTTATGCTTCAGGGAACTAAATTGATCACACCTCCAATTTCTGAAGGTTGTTGTAATGGTATTTTGAGAAAACAGCTTATTGCTTTGGCTAAAAAAATGGAGGGATTAGAAGTTGTTGAAGAAATAATTTCACCTTTTGATTTGCAAAAAGCAGATGAATTGTTCTACACTAATGTTATAAAAGGAATTCAATCCATTACAAAATATAGAAAAAAAGAATTTAAAACGGATTTAGCCAGTAGTTTGGTTGAAAAATTAAACGAACTAATTTTGAATTAATTCAGGTAAGGATTTTCAGGTGCATTGGACCAGATAAGATAGTCGCCACCTATTTCAATAATTTTTTCTTTCCAAATTTGAGATGTAGTTTTTCCGATAATTTTATTTTTATAATTATTAGGAGTAACTATCCATGATTTTTGTTCCATCTCTGTTTCAAGTTGTGTTTCACCCCAACCAGTATATCCTAAGAAAAATCGTATATTGTCTTTATTAATCTCTTGTTTATTTAGTAATTCTTTGACGGTGTCAAAGCAGCCTCCCCAATAAATTCCATTTGAGATTTCGATACTATTTGGGATTACGTCGGGCACATTGTGTAAAAAGTATAAATTATCTTGCTCTACCGGACCACCATTGTATATTTTGAAATTTCCAATAATATCAGGTACTATATCTTGGATAGTAAATTTCAAAGGTTTATTTATTATAAACCCTACCGACCCTTGTTCATGATGATCTGTCAATAGAATTACTGCTTTATTGAAAGAAACATCACCAATCAAGTCTGGATCAGCAACAAGAAGTTGCCCTTTTTCTAATTTTACTGATAACATACTTCCTTATTTTGGATTAAAATTAACAATTATTTTAAAATCAATAGGACAATTTGAAATATAATAACATAAAAAAACCTTCCGAAGGGAAGGTTTTAGTATATCAGAAAAGCTTTAATTAGTTTACAGCTCCTTCTAAATCAGCTCCAGCTTTGAATTTTACAACATTCTTAGCAGCGATTTTGATAGTTTTTCCAGTTTGTGGGTTTCTACCATCTCTTGCAGCTCTTTTAGAAACTGACCAAGATCCGAAACCTACTAATGATACTCTTCCACCTTTTTTCAAAGTACCACTTACATTTCCTAAAAATGATTCTAAAGCCAATTTAGCAGCTGCTTTAGTAATTCCTGCGTCAGCAGCGATAGCGTCGATTAATTCTGATTTGTTCATAATAATTAGTTATTAATTGTTGGTTAAAAAAAAATTGTTAAACAAATTTAGCAGGAAATCCTTTCTGTGCAAAGGCTAAGCCCATTTTATGGCTAATTTGTTAATAACTTGAGTTATTTGTTCATAAAGCATCGGTTTTTTGCCGCGAAAACGTTATAAATGCTCACTTTTTTAGGTTTTAATGCGCTTTTGCCTCCCCAGAAAATTGAATTCCATTGAGTAATTCGGCAGTTTTCATCTTCTTTTTACCTGGAAATTGAATGCTTTCTATCTGAATAAACCCATTTGCAACAGCAATTTTCATTTCTTTCTTGCTGCATAGTAGTTGTCCAATGGGTAATGCGTGTAATTCAAGAATCGGAATAGCTTCATATATTTTAACATTCCATTCTTCTCCTTTGTCACTTATATAACACCAAGCGGCTGGATATGGACTTAAACCTCTTATGAGATTATGTATTTCAGCGGCTGGTTTAGTCCAATCTATTTTGCAGTTTTCCTTATTGAGTTTATAAGCGGTTTTAATTTCGCTATCGTCTTGTTGAACAGTGGTGACTACATTCCCTTTTTCTATCAAGGCTAAAGTATTGATAACAGTTTCACTACCTAGTAACATCAATCGGTCGTGTAATTCTCCCGCTGATTCATTTTGAGCAATAGGAGTTTCAGCTTTCAAAATCATAGCGCCAGTATCTATCTTATCATCAATAAAGAAGGTAGTTACACCCGTTTTATTTTCTCCATTGATAATCGCCCAGTTAATAGGCGCTGCACCTCTATAATTAGGCAAGAGGGAAGCGTGTAAATTGAAAGTACCTAACGAAGGCATTTCCCAAACCACTTTGGGTAGCATTCTAAAGGCCACCACAATTTGTAGGTTAGCATTTAACGCTTTCAATTCAGTTAAAAAACTTTCGTCTTTTAAATTAGTAGGTTGCAGTAAACTTAAGTTGTTGTCCAAAGCATATTCTTTCACTGCAGAATATTTTATTTTTTGTCCGCGCCCAGCGGGTTTGTCTGCTGCGGTAATTACGCCAACTACTTCGTACTTATTCTGTAAAATAGTATCTAAAATGCCAACGGCAAACTCGGGTGTACCCATAAAAACTATTCGTAGTTTTTCCATTATATATGTATAGTATAGTTGTTATTCGCCTTAAGGACGATTTTTTCTTCTTCTAATAGCTTCTGAAGTCCTTTGATTACGGTTTCAGAATCTAATTGTGTTCGCTCTTGAATTTCTCTTGAATTGAGGGACTCTTTTTGTAACAACTCTAATAGTTGAGTCGTTACGGATTGTAATTTAGGAACCGTTTTCTTCTTTCCAATACAATAAGAGCAAATTCCGCATTCGCTTTTTGTTTCTTCTCCAAAATAGCTCAGGATAATTTGGTTCTTACATCGTTTCTTTTCATTTACATAATTAAGAACCGAATGCAATTGATCCTTCTTGAGTTGGTTTTGGCGTTCTAAATATTTAGCTACTCGATTAATGGTTCGTTCGTCTTCGCGAATTTCATTAAATAAAATGGAAGCGTCATTATTTTTTGCATTATAACTTACAATGCCTTTTTCTTTTAGCTTGTGCAATACAGCCTGAACTTCATTTGGTTTATGATTGGATTTTTTAGCAATAAAATCCAAATTGAAAGCGGTTTGCATTTCATAAATTCCAGGATATGTTCGCAAAATAGTGAGTATGATTTCTTCATCATTGGGATGTAAACTATTGTAGCGAATTACTTCTTTTGAAGGAATCAAAAATTGTAAACTTATCTTTTCAGAAAATTCTTGAGACAAATTGATAATCCCCTGTCTATCTAGAAACTGAATTGCATTATAGGTTTTAAGAGTAGGGAAATTGTATTTCAAACAAAAATGATTCAGGTTGAAAGCAAATTGCTCATTGAAACCCTCTCCATACGCAATCTGAAAGTAATTGCAAAGTTTGATAAAGACGGAGTTTAAAAATGTCTTGTCGGGTAAATTCAATAAGAATTGGTTTTCAGCTTGTAAATTATCCGACGGATTAGTCAATAAAATAGCAAAGGCTTTTTCGCCATCGCGTCCTGCTCGTCCTGATTCTTGGTAATAATTCTCAATATTGTCGGGTAGTTGAATATGCATTACTGTTTTAACATTCGCTTTATCAATTCCCATTCCAAAGGCATTGGTCGCCACCATAACTTGAGCTTCTTCCTGCATCCAAATGGACATATTGGTCTCTTTTTCCTTTGGCGAAAGCCCACCGTGATAATAAGTTGCCCGAAAGCCTATAGCTTTAAGTTGATTTGCAATGTCAATACATGACCTCCGATTGCGCACATATATAATAGAAGGTTCCGGATTCTTTTTGAGAATTTGCTCTATTTTGTACAATTTGTCCTCAGCTTCAATTACCATATAGGCAATGTTGTCTCTTGCAAATGATTTTTGAAAGACAGACGGATTTTGTAATCCGGTTTCCGTAATTATATCCTCTTTAACTCTAGGCGTTGCTGTGGCAGTTAAAGCCAAAAAAGGAATTTTTTGAAAGTGTTTCTTTAAATCGGATATTTTTAAATAAGCAGGTCTAAAATCATGTCCCCATTGCGAAACACAATGCGCTTCGTCAATAGCAATAAGGTTGATGGGTAGGTTTTTGATGCGGTCCAAAATCCAATCCGACTGTAAACGTTCAGGAGACAAATACAGAAATTTGTAGTTTCCAAACTGACAATTGTCTAACAAATCAATCATTTCTTCGGAACGGATTCCGCCAGTTAAAGCAATGGCTTTGATGTTGCGTGCTTGCAAATTAGCGACTTGGTCTTTCATTAAAGCCACTAATGGAGAAATTACCAAACAAATTCCTTCTTGCATTAGAGCAGGAACTTGAAAGCAAATGGATTTACCACCACCTGTTGGCAGTATAGCCAAAGTGTCCTTACCGCCAACCACAGAATCTATAATTTCATTTTGTAGCGATCGGAACTGATCGTGTTTCCAATATTTCTGAAGAATAGCTAGTGCTGTTTGCATCGATTTCAGGGCGCTACTTTAGGTTTTCAATGCAATAGTGAATCACTGCTACATTGTGTTATTTAGTTTGAAATTTTATCTAAGATAAAAAGAATTCTTTTATCTACGCTATCTTTCGGAACCTCAATTAATTCGTACCCATATTTTTGGTAGGTTTCTACCAAATGATTATGGATTAATTGTGCTTGTTCAAAATTCTCATAGCGTTCTTGGTCGCTCACATAAATGTCTTCCCAAGGAGGTAAAATAAATATTTTTGAGTAAATATGTTCTTTGCAAGCTGCATCAAAAAAAGCAGGATAGCTGTCGCCAATGTAATGCATATAAGCTAAAACGTCTGGAATGCCTCGATCTAAAAATACAATATTGTGTGGTTCTTTGTGTGCGTCTAGAAACTGTTTTTTTCTTCCTTCTAACAAAAGTTCGCTAAAAAGTAATGGCTTTTCTAAAAACAATTGTTCAATTCCTTGTTTTTGTGCTTCGGCAGTTACTTGTCTGGAAATTTCTGGATAGCAACAATGCCCTAATCGAACTAACTCATCTATGATAGTTGTTTTTCCTGTTCCAGGTCCGCCAATAATTACAATGATTTCTTTTTGCACTTTAAAATAAATAAGTCGCAAATTTACCGAATCAAAATGGTAATTAAAAAAATATTCTGATGCAACAGACTTATTAGGCTCAAAAAACGAGTTGAAATTCTAAATTCTAAAATCAATACCTTATATTTGCGTTAATTTTTAGTACAGTAATGGATCAAGAAAAAGAAAAAACGACGGCGGAATTTTACGAGAGATTAAAGGCAGAGTTGGACAGGAGTAACTCTTGGCCAGCTGAATACTTATTCAAATTTATTGTTCCCTCTGTTGATGATAATGTGCAGCGCGTAGAAAATGCTTTTGATTGTATGGGTGCTGTGATTAAAACTACAAAATCTAAAACAGGTAAGTTCACTAGTGTTTCGGTGGATGTCCAAATGAAAGACGCGCAAGAAATAATTGATAAATACATTGAAGTATCTGTAATAGAAGGAATCGTTTCCTTATAAAATATGAGTTTAAAATACACCAAAGAAATAGCAAATGAAGTAGTGCACCACTTGGAATATAATGCAGAAAGATCGCATTTAATTATTCCAGAGTATGGGCGTCATTTGCAGAAATTAATTGATCAAGCTACGCTTATTGAAGATGCTGAGGAGCGAAATAAAGCAGCAAAATACATTATCCAAGTCATGGGTACATTGAATCCTCACTTGCGTGATGTACCTGATTTTCAGCACAAACTGTGGGATCAATTATTTATTATGTCTGATTTTAAATTAGATGTAGTATCTCCGTACCCAATTCCATCTCGAGAAGTATTGCAACTTCGTCCAGATGTACTTCAATACCCACAGAATTTTCCAAAATACCGTTATTATGGAAACAATATCAAATACATGATTGATGTGGCCAATAAATGGGAAGACGGAGAAATGAAAAATGCGTTGGTTAAAGTAATTGCCAATCACATGAAAAAATCATACCTGAGTTGGAATAAAGATACAGTGAAAGATGATGTGATTTTTGAACACTTATATGAATTATCAGATGGCAAATTAAACTTACTTCAAAGCACGGAAGAGTTAATTAATACTACTGATTTATTACGAACTAATAAACGCGTATCTAATAAAATCTCTCCTTCAGGTCAGCCAAAGATCCAAGGAAACAAAAATAATAAGCAAGGAAAATCAAAAACATTTCAAAAAAATAAATCGAATTAAATGGGAATTTTCAAAATTGAAGGTGGCGTTCGTCTAAAAGGAGAAATCACACCACAAGGAGCAAAAAATGAAGCTTTACAAATACTTTGTGCTATATTATTAACTCCAGAAAAAGTTACAATTACTAATGTTCCAGACATTATTGATATTAATAAATTAATTACTTTATTAGGTAATTTAGGAGTTAAAATCAAAAAAAACGGACCTAATTCGTATACATTTCAAGCTGATGAGGTGAATGTAAATTACCTTGAGACTGAAGCTTTCAAAAAAGAAGGTGGAGCACTTCGTGGTTCTATTATGATTGTTGGACCGCTTTTGGCTCGTTTTGGAAAAGGATACATTCCAAAACCAGGTGGAGATAAAATTGGAAGACGACGTTTAGACACTCACTTTGAAGGATTTATTAATTTGGGTGCCAAATTCAGATACAATAAAGAAGACCATTTTTATGGTGTAGAAACTCCAGCAGAAGGTTTGCAGGGAGCACATATGCTTTTAGATGAAGCATCTGTAACCGGAACAGCTAATATTGTTATGGCGGCTGTTTTAGCAAATGGAATTACTACTATTTACAATGCAGCTTGCGAACCGTATTTGCAACAGTTGTGTAAAATGTTAAATTCTATGGGAGCTAAAATTACAGGAATAGGATCCAACTTATTGACTATCGAAGGTGTTGCAAGTTTGGGTGGTTGTGAGCATAGAATTCTTCCCGATATGATCGAAATTGGAAGTTGGATTGGATTAGCAGCAATGACTAAATCAGAAATTACAATTAAAGATGTAAGTTGGGATAATTTAGGTGTTATTCCAAATGTATTTAGAAAGTTGGGAATCACTTTGGAAAGACGTGGTGATGATATTTATATCCCATCTCACGTGGATGGTTATGAAGTAAAAACAGATATTGATGGTTCTATATTAACTATTGCTGATGCGCCATGGCCAGGATTTACTCCTGATTTATTGAGTATTGTATTAGTTGTAGCTACTCAGGCTAAAGGTGATGTTTTGATTCATCAAAAAATGTTTGAAAGCCGTTTGTTCTTCGTAGATAAATTGATAGATATGGGAGCCAAAATTATGTTGTGTGATCCACATAGAGCTGTGGTTATAGGTCATGATTTTAAATCACAATTAAAGGCTACTACAATGTCATCACCAGATATTCGTGCGGGAATCTCTTTGTTGATTGCAGCGCTTTCGGCAAAAGGAACCAGTACCATTCAAAATATCGATCAGATTGATAGAGGCTATGAGCGTATCGATGAGCGTTTAAGAGCTATCGGTGCTAAAATTGTACGCGCTTAATTACAATAGACATCAAATAGTAAATATCGTTTAGAGTCATTTTTTATAATCTCTAAACGATATTTTAATTTATACACCTCATACAATGCCAAAAGTAGAAACGGCCATACAAGCTACTTATTTTAGTATTATCGGAAATACAGCTCTTGCTATCATAAAAGGATTAGCTGGTTTTTTTGGTAATTCATATGCGCTTATCGCAGATGCAATAGAATCTACTACAGATATATTTGCCTCTTTTTTGGTTTTATTTGGAATTAAGTATTCTAACAAACCTGCAGATGAAAATCATCCGTATGGACATGGAAAGGCGGAACCATTGATTACCTTCTTGGTAGTTGGATTTTTGATTACTTCGGCTACGATTATAGCGTATGAAAGTATCTTGAATATTGGAACACCGCATGATTTACCAAAGTCATGGACATTGTATGTTTTAGGTCTAATCATCATTTGGAAAGAATACTCTTTTCAATTAGTGATGAAAAGAAGTAAAGAAACAAATAGTTCTTCTTTGAGGGCAGATGCTTGGCATCATAGAAGTGATGCAATTACTTCTGTTGCGGCATTTATTGGTATTTCTGTTGCATTGTTTTTAGGTAAAGGGTATGAATCAGCAGATGATTGGGCAGCTTTATTTGCTTCAGGTTTCATTGTGTACAATAGTTATCTCATTTTTAGACCTGCATTAAGCGAAATTATGGATGAGCATGTCTACGATGATGTAATTGAAAATATAAGAAAAGTGGCAAGCAGTGTAGATGGTATTATTGATACTGAAAAGTGTTTTATTCGTAAGTCGGGTATGAAATTCCATGTCGATTTACACGCTACAGTGAAGGCAACTATTACAGTAAAAGAAGGACATGATTTGGCGCATCAATTGAAAGACACATTACGTGACGAAATACCTGAGTTGGGTCATGTTCTAATTCATGTCGAACCAGATGATTCGGAATAAAAAAAGGCGTTGCAATTGCAACGCCTTTTTTCTTAATCATTCAAAAATTTCAATCCAAATAGAATGCCATCATTCCTAATTCCACCATTATAGGATTGAACATAGTCGATTCGGAACATCTTAAATTTTCCAAAACCTAAATTATCTAAACCAATATTGAATTCATTATAAGGCTTTGCATTGGTTGTTCTCAACGCATGATAACCCATAACTAATTTTGATTTTAAAGCTCTAATCAATGGCATTTTATTCATAATAAACCCATTGTCGTTGTATTCAGAATGCAATTGAAAGTAACTTTTATTAGTGCTGTTAGAATAATAAGGAAGTAGTAAAAAGTTATTCAAATATTTGGCTTCTAATCCAATATGGGTTTGATTTCCATTGAAATGTTTAAAATCAATAAAGGAAATATTTTCTGCATTAAAGAATTGTCCAGCATTAATAGTAGCAGCTAATTCTCCTTTATTTCCTAAAGTTATACTATGTGAAATTTTAGCATCTATTTTTGAGAATTCATATTTTTTATCACTAGCTGCAAAAGCTTTTTCATAATTTAAAAAGAGCGTAGGATATCTGTCATTTTTAATGTTGTATTTTCCATCTGGACGGGAAATAATTTTATTTCCAAAATTAATTTTGGCACCTAAATTAAAGCTAGTTAAACGATGTGTTTCAAATCCCGGGTTTATAAAATCATTTGGTGCAATTGGATTGTTTGAAGTGTATAATTGATCCTTATTAAATAATGAGTAATCAGAATTATTGAACAGGGGTTTTCTTTGGGAAAATTCTAATTTTCCTCTCAAATTAACACCATTCGCGATATCTTGATTGTATTGCACTCTTAAAAACTCTTTGTTGTATAACTTCATAAAGTTATTTTTAAAAAAGATAGAGCTGATCGAGTTAATGAAATTACTAATTGGTTCATTGTCATTAAATTGATTGACTTTTGTCCCTCCTGATATTATTATATTAGCATAATTAATATTGTTAAAACGGTGGCTGTATTCACCACTGACTCTTAACCTATCTTCTGCAAAACCATAATTAAATGTAGTTTTAAATTTAGTTCTTTTTCCAGTTTCATCATTCCATTTAGAATAAGAAATTCCAGTTGATAAACTGTAGCCTTGAACCGTATTAAATGTTAGTGAGTTTAAACCATAGTATTGCAATAGGTATTTTTTAAAAGTATTTTTAAAACTATATCCTGAAAGTAAATCTACTATTTTAAACTTATTGTTTTTAGCATCAATGGAATCCAAGTATTTTTTGGATTCTCTAACAGTTTCAATAGAATCTTTTTTAGAGTAATCTTGAACTTCCTCTTGAGTCAATGGAATTGGACGAACTGTATTCCAATATAAATCATCTTTTTTATTGGCATCATTTTCTATTTTGATGATTTCCTTGGTAAATGTTTTTTTGTCAAAGGATTCAACAAAATTATAATTTGAAAAAACATGATTGAAGTTTCCAAAAAATTGGATACCAAAAGCACCTGCAACAAAAGCTATAGATTGATTACTTTTTGCCCATAATTTGTTTGTTGCATTGTAGTCAAAATTTTGTTTCAATTGAAGAGATTCTGTGAACTCATCGTTCATTCTGTATCCCTTCACAGTTAGATCAATTGCATAGATTGCCCAACTGTCTTCCACAATGTAAATATAACCCTCAAAAACAGGTTCTTTGTCTCGTTTTGGGATGACCTTAATTTTGTTAATCTGTTGGTTATTTTGATCAAAAAAAGTACCTTCTAATTTGTATTTGTAGTAGTTAAAAGCATTATTAGCAATTGGCGAAATTAGATTTGTTTGGATATTAACAGTATTCTCATAAAAATTATAATCTGTAGAAAGTGCAGTGTTGTAGCTATACCCTTTGTTATCTCCGGCTATTTTAGAAGCTATTATTTTTTCTTTAAATTGTTTCGGTTTTTCAAAGGATATTTTCGAAACAGTTTCAGAAAGGTAAATTATTCCACTTCCAGTAGAATCTAGATAAGAGGACATTTTATCTCCAAGGTCAACTTTCATTCCCATAATTTTTTTGGGTAAGTTTTTAAGTTTAAAAATTCCTCTTGAATAAAAATCAGCTGTATATCGATTGACTTTTTCTGTATTTTCTTTTCTAGATGCAATGGCTTTCTTAATTATAGCTATCGCAGGATTTACTTTCGTATTAATGATTACTTCGTTCAAAGTATAATTTTCTTCTACTAGAACTATATTAAGAATAAATGGCGTCTCTTTAATTGTTAGAGTTTCTCTTTTGGTTTTGAAACCTAAATACTTAAATACTAAAGTAGGGTTTTGAGACTTTTTAAGCTGAAGTTCGTATTCCCCTTTTTCATTTGCAGTTGTACTATTATAAGTATTTTCTTCAAATACAATTGCAAAAGGGATAGGATTTCCTTTTTCATCAGTAATAGTTCCTTTAACTTGAGAGAAATTGAGAAAAGAAATAAAAAATAGCAGGGGGGCGAAGCATTTAATCATAGTTTTTTTTAACAAAATTAAACCTATGTTAAAAAGAGGCTACTAAAATTATGTTAAACTAATTTTAAAAACTATAAAAACGATTCAATCGCTAATTCATAACTTTTAAGACCAAATCCTAAAATCACACCTTTGGCATTTCCTGAAATGTAGGATTGATGACGGAATTCTTCTCTTCCAAAAGTATTCGAAATGTGGACTTCAATAACGGGTGAAGTAATTGCTTTTACAGCATCGCCAATACCAATAGAAGTGTGAGTGTATGCTCCAGCATTTAGGATGATTCCATCATACGTAAAACCAACTTCTTGAATTTTACTGATTAACTCACCTTCAATATTGCTTTGGAAATAGTGGAATTCAATCGAAGGAAATTTTGATTTTAAAGTATCAAAATACGCTTCAAAAGTTTGGTTTCCATATACTTCAGGTTCGCGTTTTCCAAGTAGATTTAAGTTGGGTCCGTTAATGATACAAATTTTCATACAATGATATTTCTGTAAAAATAAAAAAACCGTTCCAATAAATAGAACGGTTATGTAAATTAGTTTGATTTAGTTTTAAAAGTAAAATCCAGCGGATACTTGTACTACTGAATTTTTAATTTCAGCATTCGTAGATGCCTCACTCAATCCAACTACATATCTACCTTGTAAAAAAATGCTTTTAGTAACTTTGATTCCTAATCCAGCTGCTGCACCAAAATCAAATGACTTAGGATCATCTAGTAAAACATTTTCCTTATTGCTTACTAAAAAAGAAGCTTGGGGACCAAGGTCTAAACTAAATGTCTTGCTTAAATTAATTTTTGCCAAAACTGGAATTGTGATATAGCCTAATTCATTGTTTATATCAGCTAGTACTCCAGCTGCTTTGTAGTTGGCTCCTACAGAGGAATATAAAACCTCAGGTTGAAAGGCAAATGATTCTCCAAGAGGAAGTTCTGCAACAAGACCAAAGTGATAATTGGTAATCGCTTCTGATTTATAATTTACATTGTTTACTGTAATATCAGAACCATTTTGATTAGCGTAATTGACACCAGTTTTAATACCTAATTTAACTATTTGTGCATGAGCAGATAGTGTTGTAATTAGGATGATACAAATTGTAATAAGATTTTTTTTCATGATTAAAATTTTAAAGTTTGGGTTGAGACTCCAAATGTAAGAATTATTTGTAAAATAATAGCGAATGTATTTTCTAATTTATGGTTTTATTTATGTTAATTTATTTTATTAATTACTGATAATTTAAAATTATTTACTTAATATTTAATAAAAAAAATGTTTTTATAAGATTTTATTTATTAAATTAAAGTTAAAAATTTATTTTTTTAAATATCACTATTTTTAGTGAGCTTGTATTGTTAGTTTTTTGAAAAACAATGCCTTGTCATTAATTATTCTATTTTTAAAAGTTTCCTTGAATTGTAAAAATCATTTTTTTCATTTTTGACCTTTTGATTTTAATTTTAATTACCTCTAATTTTACCATCTCAAATCTTAAAATTAAAAAAAAATGAAAAAAATTATTTTGTCAGCATTTGCTGTATTGGTGTTTGGTTTTACTAATGCACAAGAGAACATTATCAAAGCTAATCCTTTGTCCCTGCTTGGAGGAACAGACTTAGTTAGTTTTGAACACAAAATTGGAGATAATACATCTCTTTTATTTGGAGTGGGAGTTGGAGGTTTTAAAATAGGAGAATCTAAATATTCTAATTTAGGGGGAGAGATTCAATATAGATATTATTTTGACGAAGCTTTAAAAGGGTTCTATGCAGGTGGTCAAGCGGGTTATTCCGCAGGAAAAGTAAAAACAGAATTCGGCTCAATTATTAGCAGTGAAACTAATTTTGGAGCCTTAAAAATAGGTGCTAAAGGTGGTTATCAATGGGTTTGGGGAAGTGGATTCTCATTAGATCTAAATTTAGGTCTTGCTTATAATAATTTTAGTTATAAAGATTCTAGTTCTTCTTTTTCCACATTAAAAGCTAGTGGAGTTTTACCAAACTTTGGTTTTGCTTTAGGTTATGCTTTTTAATCAATAATTTTTCATAATGAAAAAAAATATTTTATTGTTTATTATATCGTTCATATTTTTTGGATGTTCTTCTTCAGATGAGTCAGTCAATTCTTCAGTTTATAACCCACCAGCATGGATACAAGGTACCTGGGGTTTTAAAGCAACTACAACAGGTACAGGTCAAGATGAATCTTATTTTAAGTTTACTTCTAATAATTTATGTCAATTAACATTTGGTGATATTATCACGACTTGTTGGAAAGAAATGACTGAAGTATCTCCCAAAATCTATTCCGGTTCTGAAAACTCTTCTAGTGATTCTTATGAGATAAAATTAATTGCAGTTGACGGTATTCAATCGGTAACTTTAAAATTTAAAAAGGTATCTACCACGAAAATTATTTGGGTAAATTCGGGTTCAAATATTGAATTAGAAAAATTAAATTAGAATTTATTTAAATCAAAACCACGTTGTATGACGTGGTTTTTTTATGTCCAAAAAATGCGTTTCTTTGTTAAGTGAACTGGACTACTTTTATAAAAAACTACCAATCGTATTTGAGAATCGAAAGGGGATTGTCAAAGAATACTATTGACAATTATTCTTTTGATGTAGATCGTTTGTGTCTTTTTTTAGAGCAAAATCAAATTCAAGTTTCGCCATTAAAAATTACAGAGGAAACGATTCAGCAATTTATTTACAGTGTTTCAAAACAAGTGAACGCCCGTTCGCAAGCTCGAATTATTTCAGGATTAAAAAGTTTTTTTAATTATTTGGTTTTTGAAGATTATCGTTCAGATAATCCTTTAGAGCTAATAGAAACTCCAAAGACGGGAAGAAAACTACCCGATACACTATCTGTAGCAGAAATCGATACTTTAATCAACGCCATTGATTTGTCTTCTAATGAAGGAGAGCGAAATCGAGCAATGTTAGAAACTTTATACGGTTGCGGTCTTCGTGTTTCGGAATTGGTCAATTTAAAAATATCCGATTTATTCTTTGATGAAGGATTCTTGAAAGTAACAGGTAAGGGAAATAAACAACGATTTGTGCCCATTGGTCATTTGACTCAAAAATACATTCAGTTATACAAAGAGACCATAAGAACGCATATTGCTGTAAAAAAAGGATTTGAAGATACGCTCTTTCTTAATAGAAGAGGGAGTCAGCTTACCCGTGCTATGATTTTTACTATAATTAAAGATTTGGCAACCAAAATCAATTTAAACAAAACGATCAGTCCGCATACATTACGCCATTCCTTTGCAACCCATTTATTAGAAAATGGAGCCGATTTGCGATCTATTCAATTAATGTTGGGACATGAGTCCATTACGACTACTGAAATATATGTGCATTTAGATAGAAGGTTCTTAACCGTAGTAATGAATACTTATCATCCCAGAAAGGATTAAATAAAAAGGCCAAATTTCAAAGTTGAAATTTGACCTTTTTTATTTATGGGGATAGAGTACTTTATTTAGCGATATTTACCGCTCTAGTCTCTCTAATTACTGTTACTTTAACTTGACCTGGATAGGTCATTTCAGTTTGAATTTTTTGTGAAATTTCGAATGATAAGTTAGATGCTTTATCATCAGAAACTTTTTCGCTTTCTACAATTACACGTAATTCTCTACCTGCTTGAATCGCGTAAGCACTTTTTACTCCGCCAAATCCGTAAGCTACTTCTTCAAGATCTTTCAAACGTTGAATGTATGAATCCAATACTTGTCTTCTTGCTCCTGGTCTTGCTCCTGAAATAGCATCACACACTTGAATGATTGGAGACAATAATGATTTCATCTCAATCTCGTCGTGGTGCGCTCCAATAGCATTACATACTTCTTCTTTCTCACCGTATTTCTCAGCCCATTGCATCCCTAATAAAGCGTGTGGTAAATCACTTTCTGTATCTGGCACTTTACCAATATCGTGTAATAAACCAGCTCTCTTCGCCAATTTTACATTCAATCCTAATTCGGCAGCCATAATACCACAAAGCTTAGATACTTCTCGTGAGTGTTGCAATAAGTTTTGTCCGTAAGATGAACGGTATTTCATTCTACCTACCACTTTAATTAATTCAGGGTGTAATCCGTGAATACCCAAATCAATTACAGTACGTTTACCTACTTCAATGATTTCGTCATCGATTTGTTTAGCAGTTTTAGCAACTACTTCTTCGATACGCGCAGGGTGAATTCGTCCGTCGGTTACTAATTTATGTAATGACAAACGGGCAATTTCTCTACGTACTGGATCAAAACAAGAAAGGATAATTGCTTCAGGAGTATCATCTACTATAATTTCCACTCCTGTAGCAGCTTCTAACGCTCTAATGTTTCGTCCTTCTCGTCCAATGATTCTACCTTTTACATCATCTGATTCAATGTTGAAAACAGAAACGCAATTTTCAACTGCTTCTTCTGTACCTACACGTTGAATTGTGTTGATAATAATTTTTTTTGCTTCTTGCTGTGCAGTTAATTTCGCCTCTTCAATAGTATCTTGAATTTGAGACATCGCTTGTGTTTTAGCTTCAGCTTTTAAACCTTCAATTAATTGCTCTTTTGCGTCTTCTGCTGATAATCCTGAAATCACTTCCAACTGTTGCAGTTGACTTTTATGCATTCTTTCTACTTCGGCTTGCTTCTTTTCTAAGATTTCCAATTTAGAAGTATACTCAAGTGTTTTAGCTTCGTAATCGTCGTTTACTCTTTTGGCTTTAGCCAATTCATTTGAAATTAGAGATTCTTTATCGCGAACTCTTTTTTCTACTTCAGCTACTTTTTTATCACGAGCCAAAATTACTTGTTCGTGTTCAGATTTCAATTCGATAAACTTTTCTTTAGCTTGAAGAATTTTATCTTTTTTGATGTTTTCTGCTTCAAAATTAGCGTCTTTGATAATAGATGCTGCTTCTTTTTTCGCTGTCTTTATTAGGTTCGAAATGTTGCTTTTTTCTAAGATTTTTGCAATTGCAAAACCAGCTACTACTCCTACTATTCCGGTAATAATGATTGTTACTATGTTGTCCATGTTAATTAAAAATTGATGTATAAAAAAAGCCTACATTAGGTGCTTGTATAAACTCGAAAAGACAAGTTTTGAGCTAACTCACTGTTCAAGCTTCCTTACCAAAGTAGGGCATGCTATAGTAGTGATGATTTGCTCATTCTAAATTGTTAGTGTTGAGTTTACCAAATTGAACTAATGTAGGCAGTATCTTAGTCTATGTAAGAACGTATTATTTATTGAGATAGTTGTCTAATATCGTATTGATTTTATTCAATCTTTCGATAGTTTCTTCTCCGTCAATTGCGTTATCGATTTGCTTTTGTTCTACTTGAGAAGCAAATTGTAGGGCACACATGGCCAATACATCTTGCTTGTCTCGAACAGCATAATTTTCTTCAAATTGCTTAATCATGGTATCAATCTTTTTAGAAGCACTTCGAAGTCCTTCTTCTTGAGATGGGTCTACCGTTAACGGGTAAACTCGATCTGCAATTGATATTTTTATTTTAAGCTTTTCGTCCATAATTTTAATCTGATAGCTGTGCTATGCAGTAATCAATTTCGCGAATTAACGAATTTATTTTAAGCTTAGTATCTCTTTTGTTTTCTTCACTGCCGAGCAATGAGTTGGCTATTTTGAGTGCTTCATACTCTTTTTTCAAAGAATCAATCTCACGAGATTGGTTTTGTATGATAGCATTTGTGTTGGATAATTCGGTCTTTAATTCTAGATTGAGTTGCTCTAAACTAGTATTCCTAGCGAAGAGTTTTTCAATCTTATTTTCAAGAGTATCAATTATTTCAGCAATCACACTCATTAGTATTCCAATTCATTACTTAATCTTACAAAGTTAGTATTCCTTTTTATTAATACAATAGTTTATTTGCTTTTTTATTGAAAAACAACTAAATTATTAGGATACAAAGGGTTACGGATTTGACTTCAATCGGATTTTATTTGTGATTTTGTTTTTTTATCTTAGCCAAAATAAATTGATATGCGCCTCATTATTTTTTATTTTCTTTTTTCTATTTCATTAGTTGCACAAAATAATTTTCCTAAAGATTATTTTGGTTCTCCTTTGGATATTCCTATGCAGTTATCGGGGAATTTTGGAGAATTACGTCCGAATCATTTTCATGCTGGATTTGATTTTAAAACCCAACAAAAAGAAGGATTGAAGGTTTTTGCTGTGGCTGAAGGCTATGTCTCTCGAATTAAAATTTCGACTTTTGGTAATGGAAAAACAATCTATATTACGCATCCAAATGGGTATACATCAGTTTATGCTCATCTGCAAAAGGCAGTTGGTTCCATTCAGGATTTTATAACAAAAACGCATTATAAAGAACAAGCTTTTGAAATTGAAATGTATCTCAAACCGGGAGAAATTCCGATACAAAAAGGGGAGTGGATTGCTTTATCGGGTAATTCAGGAGCTTCAGAAGGGCCTCATTTGCATTTTGAAATTCGCGATTCAAAAACAGAGTTTATCATTAACCCAATGCTTTTTGGTTATGATAATTTAATTAAAGACACTAAAAAACCAATAGTTTCTGCTTTGTATGTTTACCCGTTAAGTCCCTCGACAACAGTAAATAAATCTAGACGTCCTATTTTAATCAATTTTTCTATGCAAAAGGAAGGAGGATTTATTGCCGATAAAGTGTTGGCCAGTGGACCTATTGGTTTTGGAATTGTTGCAGATGATTACGATGACATTTCATTCAATAAAAATGGAGTGTATAGTGTGCATTCAATTCTGAATGGACAAGTAACTTTTGGTTATCAATTCGATACGTATTCATTTGATGATATGCGTTATATTAATGCCTTAATCGATTATTCCAAATACAAAAAGACGAAACAGCGGGTGCAAAAATTATTTATGAATTCTAAATATAATTTGTCTTTTATCAAGACGGATGAAGCGAAAGGTCAAATTTCCCCGGTACCCAATTTAGATGGGATATACCGAATTGAAGTGGGTGATTTTTTTGGAAACAAAACAATTATTTCTGTACCCATTCAATATGATACTACTCCTGTACTAGTTCCTGCTGAGCCCACAATTTCTAAGTATTTTGTAAAAGCTATAAAAGATAATATTTTTGAAAAAGACAATGCTTCGGTATTTTTTCCCGCTGGTACTTTTTATGACGATTTTACAATGAATTTTGATGTACGAAACAGTATTTTATATCTTCATGATGACAGTGTACCTGCGCATACAAATTTCACTATTACCATTTCAGATGGTTTAATTCCAAAAGAAAAACAGGATAAAACCTATATTGCACGAATTGAAGGAGATAGATTAATTTACAATCCAACTTTCAGAAGAGACACTACTTTTTCAGCTAAGGTTAAGATTTTAGGGAAATACAAATTAGTTACAGATACGTTAGCCCCTAAGATAACAATAGCAAAGCCAATTGAAGGAAAATGGATAAGTCAAGACGCAATCCAATTGCAAATTTCAGATACGGGTTCTGGCATTAAAAAGTATGATGGGTTTCTGAACGGACGTTGGGTTTTGTTTGAGTACGACAATAAGACCAATACAATTACTCATGTTTTTAATGACGAATTTCTTTTGAATGGGTCTAATGAGTTGAAACTAATTGTGTCAGATGCTATGGGAAATTCTGCTACCTTTGAAACTCGATTTAATCGGAGTGTAAAAAAATAATCGTTTGAAAAACAGTCTAACATTTAGCATTTATTTTTTCTTTTTAGGGGTATCTTTTATCTCTTTGGCACAAAATGCTAGAGTTAAAGGTGTCGTTTTAGATGAGAATAAGGTTCCTATAGCGAATGTTGCTATTTCTAGCGAAACTAATTCCACCCGATCCAATAGTAATGGCTTTTATGAGCTGCCTATTCCCGCCCAAAAGAAAACGACTATTGTTTTTTCTCATCTGGCATTTAAATCAGTAAGTGCAATAATTTCTTTGCAACCCAATGCAATTTTCGAATTCAATCCTATTTTGAATACTAGGATAGAACAAATGGGAGAAGTAATTGTGTCTTCAAAAAATAAGAATCGAATTCAAGGTATTACATCAATTACTCCAGAGATTTTGCGAAAAACTCCTGGAGCGAATGCAGGTGTTGAGAATGTGTTAAAGACTTTGGCAGGGGTCAATTCTAATAATGAATTAAGTAGTCAGTATGCTGTTCGTGGTGGAAATTATGATGAAAATTTAGTCTATGTTAACGAAGTTGAAGTGTATCGTCCTTTCTTAATTCGATCAGGTCAGCAAGAAGGATTGAGTTTTATTAATTCAGATTTAGTCCAGAATATTGACTTTTCTGCTGGTGGGTTTCAGGCTAAATACGGAGATAAATTGTCTTCTGTTTTAGACATTACGTATCGAAAACCAACCGCATTCGGAGCTAATTTTGAAGCTAGTTTCTTAGGAGGGAGTCTGTCTGTTGACGCTGTTTCTAGAAATAAAAAGTGGTCTGCTGTTACAGGAGTTCGGTACCGCAACAATAGTCTTTTGGTGAATAGTCAAGAAACACAAACTAATTTTACGCCTTCCTTTGTTGATGTCCAAACCAATATAAATTATCAGGCTTCCGCCAAATGGCAGTGGAGTTTTTTGGGTACTATTTCTAGAAATAACTACGAATACCAACCTTTGACGCGCCAAACTAATTTTGGAACTCTAGACCAGCCTATGGCACTTTTAGTCTTTTATGAAGGACGGGAAAAAAATAGCTACGGTACTTATTTTGGAGCAATTAAAACTACTTTTAAGCCGATTGAGACATTTAGTTTAAAGTTGATAAGTTCACTCTATCATACTGTTGAACAAGAGCACTTTGATATTTTGGCTCAATATCGTTTAGGGGAAGTAGATAATAATGTTGCTTCTGAAAATTACGGAAAAGTTTCCTATTCGCGTGGTATTGGATCACAGTTAAATCACGCCCGAAATAATCTAGACGCTTTAATTGCTACTATCGAATTGAAAGGATTTCATGATTGGAAGAAAAGCCAATTGGACTGGGGAGTAAAATATACTCGAGAGTCTATTCGTGATCGAGTAGTGGAGTGGGAAGTCATTGATTCGCTTAGTTTTTCGATTCCACCTCCTACTATTTTACCTCAACGTGATGAGCCAAATACCATCTATTCTGGACCACTTGTTCCCTATCAAAATGTGCGTGCTACAAATTTTAACACCATCAATAGATTCTCAGGTTTTGCCCAATGGAATTCAAAGTCTAATTTAGGGTCTGCTAAGCTTTGGTACAATGCAGGTTTGCGTTTTCAGCATTGGGAGGTAGCTGGAACTAATGCTTTAGGAAATTCACAATTTGTTTGGAGTCCGCGCGCACAAATAGCCATTCAACCCAATTGGGAAAAGGATATGCTATTCAGACTATCCGGCGGACTGTATTACCAACCTCCTTTTTATAGAGAATTACGTGACGCCGATGGCATAGTACAAACTAATGTCAAAGCCCAGCAATCTGTTCATTTAGTGGTTGCGAATGACTACAATTTTAAGATGTGGAATCGTCCGTTTAAATTGGTTTCTGAACTCTATTATAAATCCATGTCGGATGTTAATACCTATACAATTGATAATGTTCGTATTCGTTATGCAGCCAACAATTTGGCGAAGGCCTATGCACAAGGTCTTGACTTCCGATTGAATGGGGAATTTGTTCCCGGAACGGAGTCTTGGTTTAGTTTTGGGTATTTGAAAACAGAGGAAAATAGTGAAAACAGAGGATATATTGCGCGACCAACGGACCAGTTATTAAAGTTTGGTATTTTATTTCAAGATTATATGCCCACTATTCCGAGTATGAAAGTGTATTTAAATTTAGTCTATAATACGGGATTACCAGGCGGCTCTCCTTCGTATGCAGATCCGTATCAATATCAAAATAGACTGCGGGATTACCGTCGAGCGGATGTTGGTTTTTCTAAAGTATTGATTGATAATTATAGTAATTCAAAGAAGAAGAATTGGCTAGGTAATTTTAAAGAATTAGCTATAGGAGCAGAGATATTTAATCTATTTAATAATCAAAATGCGATTACCAATACTTGGGTTCGGGATGTGTATTCTAAAAATCAATACGCTATTCCGAATTACATGACTACACGAGTTTTTAATATCAAATTGTCGGCTAAATTATAGTCTAAATTAAGATATCACTTTCTAAATCTGATTTTTCAATTTCTATATCAAAACCTAATTTAGATACTAATTCGATAACTAGATTTTTATACCAGTTTTCTGATTTTGGATGGATGTAAATTTTATCAATCAATTGGCTGATGTCCACATTGATTTTAATTCCGTCATTAATGTTGATTTTAGTATCAGAAGTATCAGATATAATGCGGACCTCACGTTCGTATTGAAAACTTTTTCGCTTAAATAAGAATGGAAAAAACAAATCGTCGAAAGGGATATATTCCTTTTTGTAATCAATATAATTTACTTGTCCGATGTATTGCTTTAAGTTTTTTTCAGGTTCCAATGCTTTTTGCAATCGCCCAATAGTAGATTGGATAGCCAATCCTTCACTGTTTTGAGTAAAAATTTGCCACATAGCGAAAGATTCGTATTCATTGATGTGCCAACTACTAATAGCTACTTTTTCGCGGTGGGTTTTGTAATAATTTAAAAATTCAGGATTGTTAACAGCTAACTTTTTAATCTCTTCAAAAGTGGGCTCGCTAAAAGTACCTTCGTATTGGTCTTCAAATTTGTCAGAACGCGACATGAATAACTTTTGAGAAAGTAACAAATCCAAAAATTTAGACAAATCCAAATATTTCCAAACAATGGTGTCTGGATCTTTAGGGAGTTTAATATTTGGACTTGATAAATACATTTTTATTCGAGTGATTGCATACTTACCAATTTGTTGTAGGTTCCGTTCAATGCAATTAATTCTTCATGAGTGCCTTGTTCTACAATTCGGCCTTTTTGCATTACCACAATTTTGTTTGCTTTTTGAATAGTAGAAAGGCGGTGTGCAATAACAATAGAAGTTCGGTTTTGCATCATATTTTCGAGGGCAACTTGCACAAATTTTTCACTTTCAGTATCCAATGCTGAAGTCGCCTCGTCTAAAATCATAATTGGTGGATTTTTTAAAACTGCACGTGCAATCGATAGACGTTGTTTTTGACCTCCTGATAATTTATTACCGCTATCACCTATATTAGTGTGAATTCCATGAGGCAATTCGTTCACAAATTCAAAAGCATTGGCAATTTTTAGGGCTTCGATAATTTCTTCATCAGTAGCATCCTCTTTTCCTAAAGCAATATTAGCTTTTATTGTGTCATTAAATAATATACTGTCTTGAGTAACTAGGCCTATTAAACCTCGCAAGCAATGAATATCTAATTTTTTAATATCAATACCATCAATTTGAATGGTACCTTCGTTCACATCATAAAAGCGAGTCAATAAATTGGCAATTGTACTTTTTCCACTACCAGATTGACCTACTAACGCAACTGTTTGCCCTTTGTTTACCTCTAATGAAAACTCTTTCAGTACATTATCATCTTTGTATTTAAAGTTGATATTTGAGATGGTAATATTTGAATCAAATGATTTTTTAATTATGGCATTTTTATCATTTGGAATGGTGTTTTCAATTTCTAAAACTTCAAAAACACGTTCGGCGGCAGCTAATCCATTTTTAACAGCATAAGAAGCTTTAGAGATGTTTTTGGCAGGTGTCAATATGTTGTAAGCAAGTAACATATATACAAGAAATAGCGAGCCATCCAATGTTTTGTCGACTAATACTAGATTGCCCCCATACCAAAGTAAGGTTGCTATGGTCACAATTCCCATAAATTCGCTTAAGGGAGAAGCTAAATTATTTTTGTTTCCAATTAAATTTGAAAAAACAAAAAGTCTGTTGATGGAATCTCCAAACATAGTTTTGAATATTCCTTCAGCATTGTAACTTTTGATTACTTTAAGTCCAGATAAACTTTCTTCAACTAAAGAAATAAAATAACCACTTTCCTCTTGTGCTCGAGTGGATTTTGCTTTTAAACTTTTACCTACTTTTGAAATTACAAATCCTGAGATTGGTATAAAAATAAATACAAATAATGTTAAATTAACACTAATGTTTAACATCGCAATTATGGTAAAAAGTATTGTTAAAGGTTCTTTAACGATGAGTTCAAGAATAGAGAAAAATGAATTTTGAACTTCATTCACATCGCCTAGCATTCTCGCCATCATATCTCCTTTTCTTTTTTCTGAATAATAAGGGATAGGTAATTCTACAATCTTATCATACATCGTTTTTCTTAAATCACGCAAAACACCGTTTTTTAGATGGGTAATGTGATAAGAAGCTAAAAAATTAAATACATTTTTCAATAAAAAGGTAATAATTACTAATACAACCACTAACAATAAAGCAGACTCAGGCCCCTGTGTTTTATTTAAATGAGAGATATTATAGAAAAGCCATTCTTTTCCAAATTTCCCAATATTTTCAATTCCGTTAAACACTGGTTCTTTGATTACTTCATTACTTTTTTTGAATAAAACTTCCAGTAATGGAAATAATGTAATCATGGAAAGAGTGCTAAATAAAGCGTACAAAACATTATATACAATGTTGAGAACAATGTTTGTCTTATACGGTTTCGTATATGGTAATAGTTTAATTAAGTTTTTTTCCATTAATTTAATTCAATTGCATTGCTGCGATTATGTTTTTAATTTTTTGATCCAATTCAGTTTCAACTGCTCTGAAATTTTCGACTTTATCCAAAGTAGTGTTTACACTAAAATAGAATTTTATTTTTGGTTCCGTTCCACTAGGACGCGCACAAATTTTAGAACCGTCTTCCAAATAGTAGATTAACACATTCGATTTTGGAATAGCAATTGGCTCAATTTCGTTTGTTATTCTATTCAATGAAGTTGAATTTTGGTAATCATCAATACATACCACACGTTGACCATTGATTTCATCAACGGGATTTTCACGCAAGTCAATCATCATTTGATTGATTTCGGCTAGCCCGTCAATACCTTTTTTGGTTAACGAAATCAAATGCTCTTTGTAACAACCAAAATCAACATACAAATTCAATAATTCTTGGTATAACGAACTTCCTGAGGCTTTCGCCAAAGCGGCAATTTCGCAAACCAAAAGCGAAGCGCCCACCGCATCTTTGTCACGAACCGCATCGCCTACCATAAACCCAAAACTTTCTTCTCCACCGCCAATGAATTTTTGGTTAGGGAAATCTTTAATCATTTTGGCAATCCATTTGAAACCAGTCAAACCAACTTTGCATTCCACTCCATAAGCAGAGGCTAATTCGAGCATCATCGGAGTCGATACAATTGTCGAACCTACGAATTCAGTTCCAGTAATTTTATCGGCACGTTTCCATTGTTCTAATAAAAATGCCGTCATGATAATCATTGTCTGATTACCATTCAATAATATCATTTTACCTTCAGTATTTCTTACAGCTACGCCTAAACGATCTGAATCGGGATCAGTACCAATTACAATATCAGCATCTGTTTCTTCCGCTAATTGCATTGCCATACTTAAAGCTTCTGGTTCTTCTGGATTAGGGGATTTAACAGTCGGAAAATCTCCGTTTGGTTCTGCTTGTTCTTTAACAATATGAACTTGTGAGTATCCCGCTTGCGCCAAAACGGTTGGAATCGATTTAATCGAAGTTCCGTGTAGCGAAGTGTATACGATTTTTAAGTTTTCTTTGGCTGCTGCCGGTGTTGTTTTGAAACTGGCGTTCTCAATTGTAGATTGATGAAAAGCAGCATCGACTTCTGCTCCAATATATTGAATTAGATCAGCGTTGGCTTCAAACTTGATTTCGTCATAATTCAAGGCTTCGATTAACTCAATAATTTCGCCATCTTGTGGCGGAACTAATTGACCTCCATCTTGCCAATATACTTTGTATCCATTGTATTCTGGTGGATTATGAGAAGCAGTCAACACAATTCCTGCGTGACAATTCAAATGTTTTACGGTGAATGACAATTCGGGAGTTGTACGTAATTCTGAAAATAAGAAAACTTGAATTCCATTGGCAGAAAATACATCAGCAACTACTTTAGCTAAAGTATCGCTATTGTGTCGGCAATCGTAAGCAATCGCTACGCGTAAATTTTCTCCAGGAAATACTTTTTTCAAATAGTTAGACAAACCTTGGGTATTTTTTCCTAAGGTGTATTGGTTAATACGGTTAGTTCCAACTCCCATAATACCGCGCATTCCGCCCGTTCCAAATTCTAAATTCTTATAAAAACTTTCTTCTAGCTCTTGTGGAGCTGAAGTCATCATTTCTTTAATTGTATTTTGAGTTGCTGAGTCAAAATTAGGCGAGAGCCATTCGTTTACTTTGTCTAAAATAGTTTGTTTGATTTCCATTTATGTCTATTATTTGGTATAACCAATCTTTTTTCGTTCTTGTTGCATTTGATGTTGTTGTTTGGAATCCATCAAATGATTAAGTGCTTTATAAATCTCTGGACCCGAGCCTTAAGGCGAACAGGCGCAGCAAATTGTTGCTCAATTTCCGTTACTCGTTTTGTTAATTCTTCATACGTCAGTGCGAATTTTCGAAGCGAAACAAAACTCCGCATGATGGCAATATTAATTTCAATGGCTCTTTCATTGTTCAATACACTTGAAAGCATTGCTACGCCCTGTTCTGTAAACGCAAAGGGCATGTATCTTATTCCTCCTCTGTTTGAGGTCACAATTTGTGACCTCAAACATTGAAATTCTTCTTCGGTTAATTCAAACATAAAGTCTTCAGGAAACCTATTGATATTTCTTCGTACCGCTTGTTTTAAAACTTTAGTGCTTGTTTCGTACAATTCAGCTAAATCAAAATCGAGTAGCACTTTGTGACCTCTAATTTCGATAATTTTTTGGGTAATGATTTGGGAGTTGGGCATTTAATTCAAATTAGTTTTCAATTCAGTTCATTAGCAATTTTATAACGTTCTTCATTATTTTTTGTGCGAAGGATTATTTCGCCTAAAAATCCAGCTAGGAATAATTGCGAACCAATGATCATAGCGGTTAACGCGATATAAAACAGTGGATTATTTGTTACCAATATGGTATCGTAACCCGAGTACAAACGGAATAATTTGACACCAATAATCAAACCTGTAGATACAAAACCAATGATAAACATTAACACGCCCACAGCTCCAAAAAAGTGCATAGGTCGTTTCCCATAACGTGATAAAAACCAAATGGTAATTAAATCTAAAAACCCATTGATAAATCGGTTCATGCCAAATTTGGATTCACCGTATTTTCTGGCTTGATGTTGTACTACTTTTTCGCCAATTTTATTAAAACCTGCATTTTTTGCTAATACAGGTATATAACGGTGCATTTCTCCTGAAACTTCTACGTTTTTCACTACCGCATTTTTGTATGCTTTTAGACCGCAATTGAAATCATTCAAATACACACCCGAAGTTTTTCGAGCAGCCCAGTTGAATAATTTGGAAGGCAAATTTTTAGCAACAACAGAATCGTAGCGTTTCTTTTTCCATCCCGAAACCAAGTCAAAGTTTCCATTGGTAATCATGTCATATAATCCAGGAATTTCTTCCGGGCTATCTTGCAAATCAGCATCCATAGTAATGATAACATCTCCTTTGGCTTTGGCAAAACCTGCATGTAAGGCTTGCGACTTGCCAAAATTCTTCATGAAACGAATTCCTTTTACATTCGAATTTTCCTGAGCAAATTGTTCGATACACTGCCAAGAATTATCTGTACTACCATCATCAAGGAAGATGATTTCGTAAGTGTAATTATTGGTTTGCATCACTTTGACAATCCAAGTGTACAATTCGTTCAATGATTCCTCTTCGTTAAGAAGCGGGATAAGTATGGATAGATTCATGTAGTATTATTCTTGTGACTTACTTTTAAAAAATGCGGCCATAATTAAACCAAAAATTGAACTAAAAACGATGCTTGAAACAGATCCTTTTAGTAATTCAATAGTTGAAAAAGGATTACTATCTTTCATTTTTGAAATTACATCATTAATAGCCGCAGGAGGAGAATTGAATTTTTCCATCATGGCGATTGTGTTTTTTAAAGTAATTTCTTTAAGTGTGTCTTGAGCAGACGGATCGATAACATTAAATAGTAAAATATTAAAAGCAGTTCCTATTAATATAGCAATTACAGCACATATAAAGTAGGTGGTAAAGGCTTCTTTAAATGGAAAAACACCTTTTAATTCTTTTTTAGTTTTAGAAAGCAATACAATTCCTAAAACTAAATAAATCATAATACTTAGAACACCAACCCACCAAGAAACAAAAAAGTTCAAATCTATTGCATAAATAGAAGCAGTGATTAATGAAGAAAGTATACCTACTAAAACACCAAATGTGATACCATTTCTTTTTATAATTTCGTTTATCATGACTTTGTAGTTTTAAATTAATCTACAAATATAGTAATTCCGAGTTTATTTGCTGCTAAAAATCAGTATTAAGCCATAGTTAAAAAAAGTAAGTTAAAGATTTGTTTATTGAAAAATAAGTGTAAATTTGCAGTCTCAAAATAATAATGTAAAACAAAAAGTTATAATCGGTTTATACCTTTTCTGTTAGAAGAAAAGCTTCAAAGCAAGATTATAATTGAATTTAATAAAAAAGAATTACGATGAAAAAAGGTGTACACCCAGAAAATTACAGATTAGTTGCTTTTAAAGACATGTCAAATGATGACGTTTTTATTACTAAATCTACTGCTGATGCTAAAGAAACAATCACTGTTGATGGTGTAGAATATCCAGTTGTTAAAATGGAGATTTCTAGAACTTCTCACCCTTTTTACACAGGTAAATCTAAATTAATTGATACTGCAGGACGTATCGATAAATTCAAAACGAAATACGCGAAACACGTTAAATAATTTTAATTTGTTTTTTTACTATACTAAGCCTCACAATTTGTGAGGCTTTTTTTATGTAAATCTTTGTAACTTTGAGCCTTTATAACTTTGTAAAAATTTAAAATGAATTATATTCTTTTCGACGGTCCCTCTAGAAATGCCCTTTTGCCTTTTACTTTCACACGTCCCGTTGCCGATATTTTAATTGGAATTTTGACAATTCGTCAAAAATGGGAAGCTTACTTAGGATCTACTACCACCACTTTGACCGAAGAATATCTTTTAGATAAATTTCCAATGGTGGAAATGGAGCAGAACGTAATGATTAATGCTTCTTTTTTGCCTAACGCTTCTTTAGTTGAATTGATTCAAAATTTAAAATCGAATCAAGCTATTTTTAAAGGAGATGAGGTTATTGCTTTCTTTACGAATGAAGAGCAAGAAGAGGTTGATTTTGATACGTATGAAATAGTCGAATTTTCAGGTGACTGTTTGACGGTTCAAAATACCTGGGATATTTTTTCTAAAAATGATGCGGCTCTTCGTGCCGATTTTGAGTTGGTAACTCAGGATAGAAAATCGCAACCCATTCCAAAAACAGTGAATACAATTGCTCCTGAAAATATTTTTATCGAAGAAGGAGCCAAATTGGAGTTTGTTACATTAAATGCTTCCACAGGTCCAATTTACATTGGTAAAAATGCCGAAATTATGGAAGGCGCTGTAATTCGTGGTCCGTTTGCTTTATGCGAAGGAGCAGGGGTTAAAATGGCTGCCAAAATTTACGGAGCAACTACTGTAGGACCTTTTTCTAAAATTGGAGGCGAAGTGAACAACTCGGTTTTATTTGGCTATTCTAATAAAGGGCATGATGGATTTTTAGGCAATTCGGTTTTAGGAGAATGGTGTAATATTGGCGCTGATAGTAATAATTCCAATCTTAAAAACAATTACGAGGAAGTAAAATTATGGAGTTATGAAACCGAAGGTTTTGCAAAAACAGGTTTGCAATTTTGTGGTTTGATTATGGGAGATCATAGTAAATGCGCAATAAACACTATGTTCAATACAGGAACTGTTGTGGGTGTAAGTGCCAATATTTTTGGTAGTGGTTTTCCGCGTAATTTCGTACCGAGTTTTTCATGGGGAGGTGCTGCAGGATTTACTACCTATACAACTAACAAAGCTTTTGCTACAGCTAAGTTAGTTATGAGTAGAAGAAATCTTGAATTCGATGAGAAAGAGCAAGCCATTTTAGAACAGGTTTTCGAACAAACAAAAAAGTGGAGAAAAGAGTAAATAAGTATACATAAATTGTAATAAAAAAAACTCGCATAATAGTATGCGAGTTTTTTTATTTATTTAAGTCTTATAAATTGATCTTTTAACTTTACTTCCTTCATTCTCTTATCGTCAGGATTTTTTCGATACAATACAATCTCACTTTCTTTATTTCCCGAAATTAAACTTAATTTAGTGATGATGTTGTTTAAAGTGGTTTCTCTGCGTTTAGTTGTACTTGAATAATTTTCTGTAATTTCTTCTTGTTCAAATAAATTGTTTAATGAGTTAAGCGGAATATAGTCAGCTTGGTTTTTAATTAAATGTAAAATGATTTTTAATTCATTGGCATCAAAGGCGTCGATAATTTTACCCTTAAAGAGTAATTGTTGTGAAGCACTGTCAAATAGCAAGCTATTATTAGAATTAATGGTGCCTTTTATTTTTAATTTATAAAACAGATAGAAAAGAAACAATACGAGACCAATTAATAGAAACGAATACATCCAGGTTGAATATGGTGTAGTTATAAACGTTTCTGTGTATATTGGATTTACTAAAATTGTTTTTAATTTTAATCGAATAATTTTACTAGAAGCATTCGTGCTTAAGAAATGTAATGCTACTAATTCTTGAGATTTTTCATCAAAATAAATGAATTTAGGTAGAATAAGTGAAGGAAGTAAATACTTTTTAATGGTGTTATTCTCAATATCAATCTCTAAAAGTTTATTATCAGAACCACGGCTCAGCATGTACATTTTTGAACCAACTTGAAAGTTGATGTGGTTTTCTATTGAGTTGTACTTGGTATCATATACGCCTTCTTTGCTCCATTTCATGGATTTAAGATTGAGTTTCCAAACTAAATCGTCGGCAAATTTTTGTCCAAAATAGAAACTATCAGGGTCTTCTGACCAGCCACCAAAAACGTATAAAGCATCTCCCATCAAAACAATATTAGCATCGCGTCTTGGAGACGGAAATTCATTGCCAAAAGTTTGAATAGACATCCATTCTCTTGATTTAAAAATATATTTAGTTAGAATGTTTTTGTAAGTAAATAACCCATAACCTCCAAAGTAGTATATCTCGTTCTTGTATACGAAATTAGAAGATCCAAATTGATTTTGATGTAAAAACGATTTATCAATGCGCACAATAGAATCATTACGCCATTCTAACACTGGTCCGCAACCATTGTGTGCAAAATAATTCTTGCCTTTAATTTGAAAAGCGTTGTATCTAGAAATTATTTCAGGATAATTAGAATGCTTTAATCGCTGAATTTGCTCAGGGTTGTTTCTGTAAAAAATGGAATCATGTTCAATGACAATTGCGTCATTGGTTTTTGCATCTTTAAAAAGAAAACTTTCCCCTTTGTATTTGTCAGTTTGAGAAAATCCTTTTGGAGAGGTATGTAAAAGTACTAGATAGAAAATAATTAAAAGCCTATTCATAAATCCCGAATTGTTTAATTTTTTTCTAAAATACAAAAAAATAGTACACTACAAAACCACCGTTGGTTCTAAATTAAGATTTCCCCTAACTTCGTTCACTATACTGATGAATTCGTATTTCAATTTTTTAGGAATTCGCTTTTCAATAATCATATTATTTTTCAACACAATTTGAAGGCGGTAACTTTTGAAATCAAGAGAATTCATTACCAAAAAGTTGATTGTAAAAATTACAATTGAAAAAACAGATAATTCTAAGTTCAAGTAATTCAAACAAAAAAGAGTGAAAATAAAATAACTGATAAGAAATATTTTCAAAACGAATTGACGCTGATGTACACTAATGTGAATTTTTGATACATCAGAATATGGAATTTGTTCTTTATTATTAGATCTAGGATTCAAAATAATGCCATTGTTTGATATGCTTATTATGGCTGTGGTTTCTTTTGAAATCATAACATGTGGGGTTTTGGTTAATGAAGAAAATAGTAGGGATACTTTCTTAGATGTAAAATTCAGCAAAAGATTCTGTACTCTTCAAAAAAATGCACGAAACAATATTTTCTGCTATTTTCCGTGACTAAACAGTTGTTAATCAAATAGGATTATTTATTTAATTTAACTCCAATAATAGGTTTTGTCCATTTTTTTTACTTTTTGGACTATAGAAAGTCTGTTTTTAATGGCTTCTTCTAGCTATTTGATGTCTTATTTTGATTCAACTAGAGTACTTTTTTTAAGCAGTATCTGAAATTCCAAATGGGTTTGAAATTAATTTTTTTGTCTATGATTAATAAAGAGGAGAATTGAATTATATTTGCGCCTTCTAAAAATAGAGGTCGGATTATCGATTTCTCAATCCACTAAAACCAATAGGTAATGATTACAGTTAATGATATTTCTGTCCAGTTTAGCGGAACAACACTTTTTAGTGAAGTTTCTTTTGCAATAAATGAAAATGATAAAATTGCCCTTATGGGTAAAAATGGCGCCGGAAAATCGACGCTTTTAAAAATTATTGCAGGACAAAGTAAACCTACTACGGGTTCGATTTCGGCCCCAAAAGAAGCAGTAGTGGCTTATTTGCCTCAACATTTATTGACAACGGATGGCGCAACTGTAATTGAAGAAGCGTCTAAGGCTTTTGGCGAAATATTTAAAATGAAAGCTGAAATTGACGAAATAAATGAGCAATTGACCGTTCGTACGGATTATGAAAGTGATGACTACATGAAGTTGATTGAGCGTGTTTCTGATTTGAGTGAGAAATACTATGCTATAGAAGAAGTAAATTACGAAGCTGAGGTAGAAAAAATATTAATCGGTTTAGGATTTGAGCGTACTGATTTTACGCGACAAACATCTGAATTTTCTGGCGGTTGGCGAATGCGAATTGAATTGGCTAAAATTTTATTGCAAAAACCCGACCTGATTTTGTTGGATGAGCCAACAAACCATATGGATATCGAAAGTATTCAATGGCTAGAGGATTTTTTGGTAAACCAAGCTAAAGCTGTAGTGGTGATTTCGCACGATAGGGCTTTTGTTGATAATATTACTAATCGTACTATAGAAGTTACTATGGGACGTATTTATGATTATAAAGCCAAATATTCTCATTATTTGGAATTGAGAAAAGACCGACGTATGCACCAGCAAAAAGCGTATGATGAGCAACAAAAAATGATTGCTGATAATAGAGCGTTTATTGACCGATTCAAAGGTACTTTTTCAAAAACAGATGCTGTACAATCGCGAGTTAAGATGTTGGAAAAACTAGAAATAGTTCAAGTTGATGAGGTGGATACATCTGCATTGAAACTGAAATTTCCTCCGGCTGCACGTTCAGGACAATATCCTGTAATTGTAAAAGAATTATCGAAATCGTATGGTGACCATGTCGTTTTTAAAGACGCTAATTTGGTTATTGAGCGTGGACAGAAAGTCGCTTTTGTTGGAAAAAATGGAGAAGGTAAATCGACTATGATTAAAGCCATTATGAAAGAAATTGGCATTGATAGCGGAAGTGTCGAAATTGGTCACAATGCTCAAATTGGCTATTTTGCTCAAAATCAAGCGGCTTTATTGGATGGAAATGCCTCTATTTTTGAAACTATCGATGATATTGCTGTGGGTGATGTTCGTACCAAAATCAAAGATATTTTAGGAGCGTTTATGTTTCATGGTGACGATGTGACCAAGAAAGTAAAAGTCCTTTCAGGAGGAGAGAAAACACGTTTAGCGATGATTAAATTGTTGTTAGAACCTGTTAACTTATTGATTTTGGATGAGCCTTCCAATCATCTGGATATGAAAACCAAAGATATAATTAAAGACGCCTTAAAAGATTTTGATGGTACTTTGATTTTAGTATCTCACGATCGAGATTTCTTAGATGGATTAGCTACTAAAGTTTTTGAATTCGGAAACAAAAGAGTGGTGGAACACTTTGAAGATATTGCGGGTTTCTTGGCACATAAAAAAATGGAAAACCTTCGAGAAATCGAGAAGTAGTTTTTATCGGAACCGACTTTCTTTATTTCTATTCAAATCTATTCTTCTGAAAAATATCCTTATTTTTACCTGTAAGTAATGGCTTTAACTATGGATACTAATAAGATTTCGGTGTATTGCATGCCTGGTTTAGCGGCTAGTTCGTTAATATTTGAGCGTATTGCATTGCCTGAATCTGTTTTTGAAGTGCATCTTTTAGATTGGGAATTGCCTTTAGGTAACGAACCTTTAACGGATTATGCTAAACGAATGTCAGAGAAGGTTACAGCTCCTAATCCGGTATTGATAGGTGTCTCTTTTGGGGGTATTCTGGTTCAGGAAATGGCTGCATTTTTGAATCCTTTAAAAGTAATCATTATCTCAAGTGTCAAATCTAATGCTGAGTTTCCTCTTCGAATGAAGATAGCAAAGACTACTAAAGCATACAAATTAATTCCCACTTCTATATTTGCAAATATTGAAAAATTAAGTACATTTTCTTTTGGAAAGTCCATCACTCAGCGATTAAAATTATATGAACGCTATTTGTTGGTTCGCGAGGTACATTATTTGGATTGGGCAATCGAGAATGTAATTTTATGGGAGCCAAAACAACTAAACCAAAATGTAATTCATATTCATGGTGATGCCGATGAAGTGTTTCCCATTGAAAATATAAAAAAGTGTATTGTAGTTAAAGGCGGTACACATGTCATGATTTTAAGTAAATACAAATGGCTCAACGAAAATCTTCCTTTGTTAATTCAAGGGAATTAGAAGTACTAAATTCAATTCAATTCAATATCCAATGATTAAATCAACAAATATTTTTCGTAAATCAGTTCTTGTTATTGGCGTAATGCTAATTAGTGGTCTTTTTATTTTTGCATCCAAATTAGAATTACCTTCTATATGGATTGCCCAATTCAATCCTAATTATTTTCCTGCTAAAATTGATTTTGCTGGAGAAGCAGTGCCTTTGCAAATTGCTGATGTACAAGAGCGTTTGGATAGAGAGTTATTAGTGAATAAACATTTGAACGCTTCGACTTTATTAATTTTAAAAAGAGCGCGCCGAGCATTTTCGGTAATTGAACCTATTTTAAAGAAAAACGGAATTCCGGATGATTTTAAATACGTTGCTGTGATTGAGAGTGGTTTGGTTAATGCTGTTTCTCCGGCTGGAGCCAAAGGAGTTTGGCAATTTATGCCTGAAACGGCTAAAGAAATTGGTTTAGAAGTGAACGAAAATGTAGATGAGCGTTATCATTTAGAAAAAGCAACAGAAGCAGCTTGTGCTTATTTCTTGAAAGCTAAAGAGAGATTTGGCAATTGGACTTTAGTAGCAGCATCCTACAATGCCGGTGGAAGTGGCATCAAAAAACAAATGGATATTCAAAAAGTAACTAATTATTACGATTTATTGTTGAATGACGAAACTTCTCGTTATGTTTTTAGAACCTTAGCTTTAAAACAAATTATGCAAAATCCAGAACAGTATGGTTTTCCTATTGGCGAAGAAGAAAAATATCGAATAGTGCCAACAAAGAAAATTACTATTGATACCACAGTTAACGATTTAGCTAGTTTGGCAATACAACAAGGGATAAATTATAAAATTCTAAAAATTCACAATCCTTGGTTGCGAGCCACTAAGTTGGTCAATCCGACCAATAAAAAATACCAACTAGAAATTCCTTTGGAAGGGTATTAACTAATTGAAAATATGTCTTGGGAAGTAATGAATAGGTGAGGTAAACGAGTTAAGAATTAAAGACGAGAACATAAGCAGGACAACTGTCAACCTGAACTTGTTTCAGGTTCTAAATTAATTGAATTTAAAATGGCTAATAGGGTATACCATAATTATTGGGTGTATATTATAACGAATAAACCTAATGGACTTCTTTATATTGGAGTCACAGGAGGTTTAGATGATAGAATGGAGAGGCATGTTAGCGGAGAAGGATCAAAATTTACCTCAAAGTACAAGTTGAAAACTTTAGTCTATTTTGAAGAATTTCAATATGTTAATGATGCAATTTCTAGAGAAAAACAATTAAAAAATTGGCACAGAAAGTGGAAGATAAATTTAATTGAGGAATCTAATCCTAACTGGATTAATTTATGGGAACAATTAGATTCTGAAACAAGTTCAGAATGACAGACGTATTATATATACTATATTATCTGTCAACCTGAACTTGTTTTAGGTTCTAGAAAATCTATATTTTCTTCATTTGCTCTTTCATCATACTGATTTGTTCTTTCAGCATGTTTTGTTTGTCCAGCTTTTTAGCTTCATTCAATAATGAAGTTGCTTCTAGTTTACGTCTTCTAGACATAGCAATACCAGCTAGGTTTAATTTGGCAACAGCCAAATCCATATCCATAGACAATCCTAATTCGATAGCTTTTTTGAAAAATTTCTCTGATTGGTTAATGTTGGTTTGCGAAAGCATAATTCCATGCAAGTAATTAAAGTACCCTTGCTGTTTTTGAATTAAAGCGCCTTCTGGATTTTTTATTTTATCCAACCATTTTCTAGCGCCTTCAAAATCTTGCTTTCTTAACTTTAGAAAGGCCAATAAAATGAATTCGTTTTTGAAATATAAAAAAACTGGTATGATTGATAGTAATAAAAGGAATATTCCATTTCCGATGTTACTTTCAGTAAATTGCCAAATGCCAGCAGCTACAATAAGTCCGGCAAGAATAAGTTTGATATTTTTGTGAAACATAATAGGTTTGAATTTATGATTGCAAAGATAGTAAAAGGAATTAAAAATATTTTTATAAAACTACTTGCTAGAAAAAAAAGTCTTTGTATATTTGCACTCGGTTTTCGGGTAACGGTTATTCAAAAACTACAAGACATATAAATAAAGATTTTAAAGATACAAACCAATGAGCAAAAGAACGTTTCAACCATCGAAAAGAAAAAGAAGAAATAAACACGGATTTATGGACAGAATGGCTTCTGCTAATGGAAGAAAAGTTCTTGCAAGAAGAAGAGCTAAAGGAAGACATAAATTGACTGTTTCTAGCGAACCTAGACACAAAAAATAATGGTTATTCTATAATCAATATAAAGCCGTTACTATTTTTTAGTAACGGCTTTTTTTTGAATATTTAAACTAACTTTGGGTTGGTTGACCATAAAAGAGTTTCCACTACATACGATACAATCATAAAATAAAGTTTACAACAACACACTAATACTACCAAAATGCCAAAAGACACATCCATAAAATCCGTTTTAATAATAGGTTCAGGTCCTATCGTAATTGGTCAAGCTTGCGAATTTGATTATGCAGGTTCTCAATCAGCACGTTCTATTCGTGAGGAAGGAATCGAAGTGATATTAATCAACTCGAATCCGGCTACAATTATGACAGATCCTTCGATGGCCGATCACGTTTACTTGAAACCATTGACAACTAAGTCGATTATTGAAATCTTAAAAGCACATCCGCAAATTGATGCGGTTTTGCCAACAATGGGTGGGCAAACGGCGTTGAACTTGTGTTTAGAAGCAGAAGAAAAAGGAATTTGGGAAGATTTTGGGGTTCGTTTGATTGGGGTTGATGTGAACGCCATTAATATTACCGAAGATAGAGAGCAGTTCAAACAATTATTAGAAAAAATTGGTATCCCTGCGGCACCAGCAAAAACAGCTACTTCGTTCTTACAAGGAAAAGAAATCGCACAAGAATTTGGTTTTCCATTAGTAATTCGTCCATCGTTTACCTTGGGTGGAACTGGAGCTGCTTTTGTACATAGCAAAGAAGAATTTGACGAAAAACTAACTTACGGTTTAGAAATGTCGCCAATTCACGAAGTTTTGATTGACAAGGCTTTGTTAGGTTGGAAAGAATACGAATTAGAGTTATTGAGAGATAAAAATGACAATGTTGTTATTATCTGTTCTATTGAAAATATGGATCCAATGGGAATCCACACGGGAGATTCTATTACAGTTGCACCAGCGATGACATTGTCGGATACGACATTCCAAAAAATGCGTGATATGGCAATTTTGATGATGCGAAGCATCGGAAATTTTGCTGGAGGTTGTAATGTACAATTTGCGGTTTCGCCAGATGAAAAAGAAGATATTGTGGCGATTGAGATCAATCCTCGTGTTTCTCGTTCTTCGGCATTGGCATCCAAAGCAACGGGTTATCCAATTGCTAAAATTGCTTCAAAATTAGCTTTAGGATACAACTTAGACGAATTACAAAATCAAATTACAAAATCAACTTCGGCTTTATTTGAGCCAACATTGGATTATGTAATTGTAAAAATACCACGTTGGAACTTCGACAAATTTGAAGGTGCTGATAAAACTTTAGGACTTCAAATGAAATCAGTAGGTGAGGTGATGGGAATTGGACGTTCGTTCCAAGAAGCTTTACACAAAGCCACACAATCATTGGAAATCAAAAGAAATGGTTTAGGAGCTGACGGAAAAGGATATACCAATTACGAACAAATTATCGAAAAACTAACTTATGCGAGTTGGGATCGTGTTTTTGTGATTTATGATGCTATCGCAATGGGAATTCCGTTGAGTCGTATTCACGAAATCACAAAAATTGATATGTGGTTCTTGAAACAATATGAGGAATTATTCACTTTAGAGAAAGAAATTACTACATATAAAGTAGATTCTTTACCGAGAGAATTATTGTTGGAAGCTAAGCAAAAAGGATTTTCAGATAGACAAATTGCCCATATGATGGGTTGTTTAGAAAGTCAGGTGCATAGTTTACGTATGGAGTCTAAAATCAAGCGTGTTTACAAATTAGTGGATACTTGTGCTGCCGAGTTTAAGGCACAAACTCCGTATTATTATTCCACTTTCGAGGCTGAAATTGAAAAGCCAAATGGAGAACGTTATGTTCATAATGAAAGTATTGTTACTGATAAAAAGAAAATCATTGTTCTAGGTTCAGGACCAAATAGAATTGGGCAAGGAATTGAGTTTGATTATTCTTGTGTGCACGGGGTACTTGCAGCTAAAGAATGTGGATACGAAACGATTATGATTAACTGTAATCCTGAAACGGTTTCGACTGATTTTGATACGGCGGATAAATTGTATTTTGAGCCAGTTTTTTGGGAGCATATTTATGACATTATTCAACACGAAAAACCAGAAGGTGTTATCGTGCAATTAGGAGGTCAAACTGCCTTGAAATTAGCAGAGAAATTATCTAAATACGGAGTGAAAATTTTAGGAACTAGTTTTGATGCTTTGGATTTAGCCGAAGATAGAGGACGTTTCTCTGATTTATTGACCGAATTAAATATTCCGTTCCCTAAATTCGGAATTGCTGAAACAGCTGATGAAGCAGCCGCACTAGCAGATACATTAGATTTTCCATTATTGATTCGTCCTTCGTATGTGTTAGGTGGACAAGGAATGAAAATTGTCATCAACAAACAAGAATTAGAAGAACACGTAATCAATTTATTGAAATCGATTCCAGGAAATAAATTGTTATTAGATCATTATTTAGATGGCGCTATTGAAGCTGAAGCTGATGCGATTTGTGATGCGGATGGCAATGTTTACATCATCGGAATTATGGAACACATTGAGCCTTGTGGCGTACACTCAGGCGATAGTAATGCGACTTTACCTCCATTTAACTTGGGTGAATTTGTGATGCAACAAATTAAAGATCATACCCATAAAATAGCAATTGCGCTTAAAACCGTTGGTTTAATCAACATTCAGTTTGCTATCAAAAATGATGTTGTTTATATTATTGAAGCCAATCCAAGAGCGTCTAGAACCGTTCCTTTTATTGCTAAAGCGTATGGGGAACCTTATGTGAATTATGCTACCAAAGTTATGTTAGGAGCTAACAAAGTCACTGATTTTACATACAATCCACAGTTGAAAGGATATGCTATTAAGCAACCTGTTTTTTCTTTCAGTAAATTCCAAAATGTCAACAAAGCATTGGGACCAGAGATGAAATCAACAGGAGAAAGTATTTTGTTTATTGACGACTTGAAAGACGACCAATTCTATGAATTGTATTCTCGAAGAAAAATGTATTTGAGTAAATAAAAAAACAGATTTAGAATTAAAAAGCCTCTATGCGGAGGCTTTTTTTATGATTACTTCTGAAAGAAAAAAATGAATTTTCAATAGTAATATTAATTAGCGTAATACCATTTTTTATTTTACATTTGTTTAATTAAAACAAAGAAAGGATGAACAACGTTAAAAACGTATTCAGTATCAAAGATCTAGAGAATTTATCTGGAATTAAAGCGCATACTATTCGTATTTGGGAAAAACGATACAACGTTTTGGAGCCTATGCGTACTGATACTAATATTAGATTGTACGATTTAGCTAGTTTGCAAAAGTTGCTTAACATTACTTTACTTCATGACTTTGGATATAAAATATCTAAAATTTCCAAATATCCACCGGAAACAATTCCTGCTTTAGTTCGTGAAATTGTTACTAATAAAACAGCCAAAAGTCATGCGATAAGTGAGTTTAAGATAGCCATGATGAATTTTGATCAAGAGTTATTTTTCAACACTTACGATTGGTTAACCAAAGAGAAATCATTTCAAGAAATATTTTATGATGTTTTCTTGCCACTGATGAATGAGATCGGTATGTTGTGGCAAACAGATACTATAACCCCATCACACGAGCATTTTATTACTTTTTTGATCAAGCAAAAATTACTCATTCAAACAGAACAATTACAAATACGCAAACCTACCAAAACAGATAAAGTTTTTGTATTATCTTTACCAATGAACGAAATTCATGAATTAGGATTGATGTATCTTAATTATGAAATTCTTACCAAAGGATATAAAACCATTTATCTAGGTGAAAGTGTTCCAATTGATAGTTTGAAATATTTAAAAAATCATTTTGAGTCTATTGTTTTTGTTTCGTACTTGACAGTGCAGCCAGATAAAGACAATGTAAATGAGTATATAACTGAAATGAAACAGGTGTTAGAATCTGACACTACTTCGCTTTGGTTTATAGGACGAATGGTGGCTCATATCGATCCAGCAATCGTTGATGAAAAGATGCAAGTATTTCAATCTATTGAGGCGTTAGTAAGTAGTATTTAATAAAAAATAGTCTTTACGTTTAATGATACAACAAAAAACAATCACAATAATAGGTTCTGGTTTTTCTTCTTTAGCGGCAGCAAGTTATTTGGCGCAAAGTGGTCATAAAGTAACTGTTTATGAAAAAAATGACAGTATTGGCGGTAGAGCTCGCCAACTCAAAATCGATGGATTTACCTTTGATATGGGGCCAAGTTGGTACTGGATGCCTGATGTATTTGAACGTTTCTTTGCTGATTTTGGCAAAAAAACGACTGATTATTATGAATTAATTAAACTTTCACCTGCATATCGAGTATATTTTGGAGTTGATGAATTCATCGCAATTGCAGATAATTTACCTGAAATTGTTGCTACTTTTGAATCTATTGAAAAAGGGAGTGGTGCGGTTTTAGAAAAGTTCATGTTGGAAGCGCAATCGAATTATGATATAGCAATTAAAGATTTAGTATATCGCCCTGGAGTTTCTCCATTGGAATTAATCACAGTGGAAACGGCTAAAAAAGTAGGCCAATTTTTTAGTAACATCAGTCGAGATGTTCGTAATAAATTTAAAAACGAAAAATTGATTCAAATTTTAGAGTTTCCAGTTCTTTTTCTTGGTGCTAAACCATCGGATACCCCTTCGTTTTATAGTTTTATGAATTTTGCCGACTTTGGTTTAGGTACTTGGCATCCAAAAACAGGAATGTTTGATGTGGTTCGTGGTATGGAAAGTTTAGCTGTCGAATTAGGGGTGAAATTTGTAACTAATGCTGCTATTGAAAAAATTATTGTTGAAAATAAAACAGCCAAAGGAATCGTAGTTAATGGAACCGAAATCTATTCCGATGTAGTTTTGAGTGGTGCGGATTACCATCATACAGAAACATTACTAGAAGAACAACACCGTGCTTATTCTGAAAAATATTGGGATAGCCGTGTATTTGCTCCTTCTTCATTATTATTTTATGTAGGTTTCAATAAAAAAATTCAAAACATTTCGCATCACGCTTTGTTTTTTGATACTGATTTTTACCAACATGCTAAAGATATTTATGACGAACCGAGATGGCCTGATGAACCATTGTTTTATGCTAATTTCCCATCTTTGACAGATGCTTCAGCAGCACCCGAAGGAATGGAATCTGCTTTCTTTTTAGTTCCCTTAGCCCCAGGAATTGAAGATACTGAAGCGTTGCGTAATGAATATTTTGACAAAATTATGGATCGTTTTGAGTCGTTAACACAACAAGAAGTTCGATCTAGCATTATAGTTAAACAATCTTTTTGCAAAAATGATTTTGTAAGCGAATACAATTCGTACAAAGGCAATGCATACGGGATGGCTAACACTTTATTGCAAACCGCTTTTTTAAGACCCAAATTGAAAAGTAATAAAGTTGGAAACCTGTATTTTTCAGGTCAACTAACCGTACCAGGGCCAGGTGTACCTCCAGCATTAATTTCTGGAAAACTGGTGTCCGAATTAATTGATAAACAATTTTCAAAAGCATAACATGAAGCAGTTATTTGATGACGTATCTTTTAAATGTAGTAAGCTAGTAACTAAAAATTACAGCACTTCATTTTCATTAGCAGTCTACATGCTTTCTCCAAGCATAAGAGAAGCCATTTATAGTGTCTACGGATTTGTTCGTTTTGCCGACGAGATTGTAGATTCATTTCATGGCTTTGAAAAAGAAACTCTTATTCACGATTTTGAAAAAGAGTATTATAAAGCGTATCATTCTGGAATTAGTTTAAATCCAATTTTAAATTCATTTCAATTGACTGTAAAACGCTATAATATTTCAGATGATTTGATTCAAGCATTCTTGAAAAGCATGAAGTTGGATTTGGTTAAATCAGACTACCAAACTAAAGAAGAATATGAAGAATACATATACGGTTCTGCTGATGTGGTAGGCTTAATGTGTTTGAAAGTTTTTGTTGACGGCGATACTAATCAATACAATCTACTTAAAGATGAAGCGATGCGATTAGGGTCGGCATTCCAAAAAGTCAATTTCCTTCGCGATTTAAAAGACGATAACTTGGTTCTTAACAGAACTTATTTTCCAGGTGTGGATTTAAACTCTTTTGATGAGCAGTCTAAAAAAGCAATTATTAATGAAATTGAAGAGGATTTTAAAGTTGCTTTTCAAGGAATTACCAAGTTGCCAATTGAAGCTAAATTTGGAGTTTATACAGCCTATGTGTATTATAAAAAATTATTAAAAAAGTTAGAGAAAACTCCTAGTGACAAAATTGGCACTGCAAGAATTCGAGTTTCTAATTATACAAAAGCGGGCTTACTAGCCCAATCTTTTGTTACCTATAAATTAAAATTAGTTTAAAATTAAATTATTATTACAATGAACGAAATCCAGTTTTTTCTGATTTTCCTTGGGACTTTTTTGATTATGGAGTGTGTAACTTGGTGTACACATAAATTTGTAATGCATGGATTTATGTGGTATTTTCATGAAGACCATCATCAACCAAAATATGCCAATGTTTTTGAACGTAACGATGTGTTTTTTGTCATTTTTGCTATTCCAAGTATTGCTCTTTTTTACTATGGTGTAGAGGGTGGATTGAATTATAAATTCTTTATTGGCTTAGGGATTATGTTTTACGGATTGTGCTATTTCATGATTCATGATGTATTAATTCATCAACGATTTAAATGGTTTAAAAATACCAATAACAAATATTTGATTGGATTGAGAAAAGCGCATAAAGTGCATCACAAGCATTTAGGTAAGGAGCACGGTGAATGTTTTGGAATGTTGTTTGTGCCTTTCAAATATTATAAAATATAATCATATGAAAGTATATTCATTAAAAGCGGAACAGTTTGTTAATGCCAGTATTCAAGAATGTTGGGCTTTTTTTTCAAATCCAAGAAATTTACAAAAAATCACACCAACTGATATGGGATTTGAAATCACTGATTTTGATGAAAAAAGTATGTATGCAGGACAAATTATACAATATAAAGTTTCTCCACTTTTTGGAATTAAATTAAGTTGGATGACTGTTATAACTGTGGTAAAGGAGGAAAGTTATTTTGTAGACGAACAGCGTTTCGGGCCTTATACACTTTGGCATCACAAGCATTTTTTTGAAGAAAAAGACAATGGAGTCCTTATGACAGACTTGATTCATTATGCCTTACCATTAGGTTTTTTGGGTAGAATCATGAATGCTTTGATAGTGAAAAACAAACTAAAATCCATTTTTAACTACCGAACAATCAAAGTAGACGAATTATTTAATACAAAATAATGACTAAACAAGAAGTTGTTTTTTTTTGGTTTCGACGTGATTTACGTTTGGAAGATAATGTAGGTTTGTTCCATGCTTTACAATCAAAATATCCAGTAATTCCATTATTTATTTTTGACGAAACTATTTTGGAACGTTTACCAAAAAATGATCCAAGAGTTGGTTTTATTCATGAATCACTTTCTAAAATTCATCTTAAATTACAAGAAACAGCTAGTTCTCTTTTGGTTCTTAAAGGAAAGCCTGAATTAGTTTGGGAAGCATTACTTCAAGAGTATGCCATTCAAGAAGTAGTTTGGAATAAAGATTACGAACCCAATGCCATGCAACGTGATGCAGCGGTAACTGATATTCTTCAATCAAATGGAGTAGGAGTAGCGACCTATAAAGATCAAGTCATTTTTGAAAAAGAAGAAATTGTCAAATCAGATGGGTTACCCTATACTGTATACACTCCCTTTAAAAATAAATGGTTGGAAAAATACAAAACTATAGCACCAGTTATTGAATACGATGCTAGTCCGTATTTTTCTAATTTTTTCAAAAGTAAATTTGATCTTCTTTCTTTGGAAGAAATTGGTTTTGTTCCAAGTTCGATTAAAGTAAAACCTCACAATTTAAAATTGGTTGCTACCTATCACGAAACAAGAGATTTTCCAGCTTTAGATAGTACATCTTATTTGTCACCTCATTTGCGTTTTGGAACCGTTAGTGTTCGTAAATTAGTCAATTGGGCGGTACGTAAAAATGATGTTTTTTTGAGTGAATTGATATGGAGAGAATTTTTCATGCAAATTTTATATCATTTTCCTAAAGTTCAAAATAAGAATTTTAAGTCGGCTTACGATGGTATTCAATGGCGCAATGACGAATCTGATTTCAAGCGTTGGTGCGAGGGTAGAACAGGATATCCAATGGTAGATGCTGGAATGCGTCAGCTCAACGAAACGGGTTATATGCACAATCGAGTTCGTATGGTAGTCGCAAGTTTTCTATGCAAGCATTTATTAATCGAATGGCAGTGGGGCGAAGCCTATTTTGCTGAAAAGTTATTAGATTACGAAATGGCATCTAATGTTGGAAATTGGCAGTGGGCAGCTGGAACTGGTTGTGATGCAGCTCCTTATTTTAGAGTTTTTAATCCTGAAATTCAGCAGAAAAAATTTGACGAAAAGGGAATTTATATTCGACAGTGGGTTAAAGAATTTGATTTGGGTTATGACCAACCTATGGTAGATCATGCTATGGCTAGAGATCGCGCTATTGCGACTTATAAAGCAGGGATTCTAAAATAGCTTTATAAAAAAAACTCCCGAAAACTGTTTATAGTAATTCGGGAGTTCCAACCTAACTCTAACCTAAAAAACAACTAATATATTAACTCAATTTACTTGTAATTAAGCTAATAAACTCTTTACGCGTTTTGTCTTTTTCAAAAGCTCCAGTAAACGATGAAGTGGTTGTAACTGAATTCTGTTTTTGAATGCCACGCATTTGCATACACATGTGTTGTGCTTCTATAACTACCGCTACACCAAGGGGTTCTAATGCCTCTTGAATACAACATTTAATTTGATCTGTCAAACGTTCTTGAACTTGCATTCTTCTTGCAAATGCATCAACGATTCTAGGGATTTTACTTAAGCCAACAATTTTCCCGTTGGGAATATAGGCTACATGTGCTTTCCCAAAGAAAGGCAACATATGGTGCTCACACATAGAATACACTTCAATGTCTTTCACCACAATCATTTGTTGATGGTCTTCAGTAAACAAAGCTGATTTTAATATTTCTAATGGATCTAATTCGTAACCATGAGTTAAATATTGCATCGCTTTTGCTACTCGTTCAGGAGTTTTCTCTAATCCTTCGCGCGTAACATCTTCTCCTAAATTTTCAATAATCGTTTTATAATTATTAGAAAGTAATTCAGTAACCTCAGTATTGTATTGTTCTATTTTTTCGTAATTTTTCATGTAAATTGATGTGGGGATATTTAATTATATTTTAAAACTGACAATACCGTAATCCATTTCAAAAATTTGTCCGGAAATTGATTTTGCTTTTTCTGAAATCAAGAAATCTGCCATTTCAGCTACTTCTTGTGGCTGTAAATAGCCTTTCATAGGATGGCGTTCTACCATATTTTCTTTCATTCGGTCGTTTCTTAAAATCCCTGCCGCCAAGGTAGTTTCGGTAATCGTTGGTGCGATAGCATTGATACGAATACTAGATGCTAATTCTGCACCAAGAGATTTAACTAATCCTTCTACACCCGCTTTTGCTGTTGCAATACTGGCATGAAAAGGCATTCCTAATTTAGCTGCCACGGTACTAAACAATAGGACAGAAGGTTGGTTTCCCTTTTTCAAAGCAGCTAAGTATTTTTGAATCACTTTTACTGCTCCAATTACATTGATTTCAAAGTCATTTCTAAAATCATCAATACTTAAGCTACCAATTGGTTTTAAAGTAATTGATCCTGGACAGTAAATTAAAGTGTCCAAACTTTCGATTTCTGGTAATGCATCTTGCAATACATCTAAACTGTAATGTTCTAGATTTGGATGGCTCATTTCAGGAGCAGTACGACTGATTGTATACACCTTATTTTTTTCCAATTGTTGTAACAAAATGGCATTACCAATTCCTTTACTTCCTCCAACTATGAGTATATTTTTCATTAATTAATTATTTATCGTTTTGCTATTTTGTTGTTGTTTATTTGTCTTTGGCGCGAACATTTAAAACGGCCTTCTCTAAAATCGCGTAATTTTTCATGTTTGGTTTTTCTACCCTGAACTCTTGCTCGCCACATTCTAAAACTTGAAGGTTTCATCTCGGCACGCATCAAGTCAATAACATCTTGTTCTTTTAAACCAAACTGCAGTAAAATGGCATCAAAAGTGGTTCTGTCTTCCCAAGCCATTTCAATGATGCGGTCTTTATCGATATCAGTTAATTCTCTTTTCATTAGCTATATTTCTGATAGTTATGTACTACAATCTCAGCTTTTAAATCAAATAGTAAGTTGTACAAACCAAAGAAGGTTCTGTTCATGTAGATAAAATGTTTGGAACCACGATTTCCATTCATTTTTCTTAGATTGGTATCATTGGCAAAACGCTCTCCTAATTGTGCTATTTTTTCAAAAAACATTTCGTCTGAAAAATCAAAAGTTTCTGATTGAAAAGGCTGAGTAAATAATGTTAGCAAGTCATAGAACATGGAAGTAAAATAAGCTACTTCTTCAGGAGTATCATCAATACGTAAAATTTCTAATTCGAATAATTTTTCGTTAAAAAGTACTTGATTATCAATGACCTCTTTTTTAATTAACTCAAAATAAGGCGTGTAAAACTCTTTTGGAATTGCTTTCATACATCCAAAATCTAGAGCAACTAGCTCATTATTTTCGTTAACTAAGAAATTTCCTGGATGAGGGTCGGCATGCACTTTGCGCAAGACATGTATTTGATACATATAAAAATCCCATAATGCTTGTCCTAACTGATTTCCAATTTCACCATTGGTATTTTCCTTCGTAAACTCAGACAAGTGTGATCCTGTCATCCAATCCATAGTAATTATTTTCTCAGAAGAATAGTCACTGTAATAGTTTGGAAAAACCAAGTGATTTATTTTAGAACAAGCCGCTACGACTTCTTGACTTTGTTTTAGTTCTAATAAATAGTTGGTTTCTTCAATTAACTTGTCTTCAACTTCTTTGAAATATTTATCTGAATCTTTGCCTTGTAAATTAAACATTCGAATAGCAATTGGTTTCACCAAAGCCAAATCAGAAGAAATACTATTTGCCACTCCTGGATATTGAATTTTCACGGCCAATTTTTTACCATCTTTAATTGCCAAATGGACTTGACCAATACTCGCTGCATTGACTGAGTTTGGATTGAACTCGTCAAAGATTTCATAAGGTGTTTTGCCTAAATTCGATTTGAATGTTTTTAACACTAAAGGTGCTGAAAGTGGCGGAACTGAAAATTGAGACAATGAAAATTTTTCCACATAGGCTTGAGGAAGGAAACTTTTATCCATACTCAACATCTGTGCTACTTTCAAGGCGCTTCCTTTCAAACTTTTCAGTCCATCATAAATATCCTCAGCGTTATCTTCATTTAATTTATCACGATTGAGTGAAGGATTCACTACTTTTTCGCCATAATATTTTAAATAATTAACACCTACTTTGGCACCTGTTTGTACTAATTTACTAGCACGTTGGATTTTAGAAGTAGGAATATAATCAATAGTTTTCATTTAGTTGTGTTGTATTTTTTCTTTAAAAAGAAATTTCCCGAAATCAATTAGACTTTCTAACGGAGCAGTATTCATTAATTCAAACGACGCCTTCACGGATTTTTCAATATAGATGTCTGTTTTTTCAAATGCAGCTGAAGTGTCGTCCAGCCAAAACTTTAATGTCATTAACAACTGAATCCAAGCTGATTCTTGCAACGCCTTTTCCTGGATGTCTTGAAAACGTTCTTGTTTCAATCGGTATTCATCCGAAATAATAGAACTAACAAAGTCTTTGAAACCATTTCTCAAACCGCTTAGTTGCATTAATCCTTTTAGCATAGTGCTATTTTCTTTTAAGCTAAGGACTACATAACTTCTGTTTGCCGTCAGTAATTCAAAGAAGGTGAAGTAAAAACTAAGCATTTTACTTTTCATATCGTAGTATTCGTAATCTTTATCTTTTTCTAATAATTCAATTGTCTTAGATAGAAATTGATTGAACACTTCCTTCTCAATTCCTTCCATACCGCCAAAGAATGTATAAAATTCAGCTTCTGTAAATCCATTTTCTTTTGCAAAATGAAATACTGATTTAGGTTTTGAATTGTGCTCTAAAGTACTTTGCATATAGAATGAAATTACTTTTTCTTTAGTTAGAGTAGATTTTTTAGTAGCCATTTTGATTGCTTTTCAAATTAGAGCATAAAGATACAAAATGTTTAACAATATTGTAATAAAGTTAAACAAAAATATTTTCATATATTTGTGTTAAAATAATTCAAACCACATTATGTTAGAAGAGAGAAAAAATGTTGTAGTTACGGGTGGTACAGGTTTTGTTGGTAAAAAATTAACCCAATTACTGTTAGATAACGGATATTCAGTAACGATTCTAAGTCGTACTGCTAAAGAATATTCAGCTGGAGTTTCCTATGCTCAATGGAATGTTGAAGATGGAACAATTGACGAACAAGCTATTTTAGGCGCCAATTATATTATACACTTAGCTGGAGAAAATATAGGCGCTAAACGTTGGACAAGGAATCGGAAGAAAGCAATTCTAGACAGTAGAGAACAATCTACTCAATTACTGTTGGCTACTTTACAAAAATACAACAAACAACTGGATGCTTTTATTTCAGCTTCGGGTGTTGGAATTTATGGAGCTATTACTGATGATGTTTTGTGTTCAGAAACTACTCCTGCTGCCAATGACTTTTTGGGAACGGTATGCCAGAAATGGGAATCGGCTGCTCAACCTATACGTGATTTAGGTATTCGTACAGTATACATTCGTACGGGTTTGGTTTTAGGAAAAGGCGATGGTGTTTTACAGCAATTAGTTCCACTTTTCAAATTGAGATTGGGTAGTGCTATTGGTTCAGGAAAACAATTTATGCCATGGATACATATTGATGATTTATGCCGAATTTATTTGGAGGCTGTAATCAATCCTGAAGTTCAAGGACCCTACAATGCAGCCATTAATGATAGTACTACGAATTCGATTTTCTCAAAGACTTTAGCTTCAATTTTGGGTTATAGTATTTGGTTGCCAAATGTTCCTGCATTTTTACTGCAAATTGTTTTAGGAGAAATGGCACAATTAGTGCTTACAGGACGTAGAGTAACATCAAACAAAATTGAGGCTATTGGTTTTAAGTTTGAATTTACACAATTGAATCTCGCTTTAAAAAATTGTTTGGATAAATAATTTATTGCAAGGAACATTCAAGATGTGTTTGGACTTTTTTGGATATTTTAGGTAAAATCATACTAGGAATTTTGATTTCAAAATCATCAGTATTAAGTATAAAATCAGCTGTAACCTGTAGTTGATTTTTTGTTTTTTTGAAGATTCCAGAAACAGTGATTGGTTTTGAAACTCCGTGAATTTTAATGGTGCCATTTATCTTTAAAAAAGTCCCCTCCGGCGAAATTTTGTCGAGATCAAAATTGGGTACTACCCCTTTAAAACTAGCCCTAGGATATTTATCACTTTCCAAATAAATTTCATTGAAGTGAGTATGCATCAAATCTCTTTTGAATTTAAAATCTTTTATTTTTAAGAAAAATACAATAGAGTTATCTTTTAGATTCAGTGTACAGTTTACAGCATTGTTTACAGCACTGATTTCCTCAAATAAAGGCACTGAAGCTTCAAAAAATACTTTTCCTGAAGTTGTTTCTAACTTCTTTTGTGCCAATACATAGATGCAATTGAATAGTATTACTATTAGAATTATTTTTCTCATAATTCAAAAATTTAAAATACAATTTACAATAAATAGTTGAATAAAAAAAGTAGGGTTTTGGTTTGTATTAAAGCATGGTAGTTACTCTTTCAGAATTATACAACTATTTTTTTACGATTCCAATTGATTTTCATCTGTCTCAGCACGATTGATGATATTGTCTGGTAATGCTTTTTTAGCTTTGGCTCCCATTTTTTTCAAACGTTCCACACTGCTTATTAAGTTTCCTTTACCTTCTACTAGTTTATTCATTGCGCCAGCATATTCGACTTTACTTTCGTCAATTTTCTTTCCAATTTTAATTAAATCGGCTACGAAACCTTCAAATTTATCATACAAAGCTCCTGCTTGGCGCGCAATTTCTAACGCATTTTCTTGTTGTTTTTGATTGGTCCACATACTATCAATAGTTCGTAAGGTAGCTAATAAAGTAGCTGGAGTTACGATGACAATATTTTTTTCAAAAGCCTTGTTGTACAATGAAGTGTCTTCGTTTAATGCCATAGCAAATGCCGGTTCGATTGGAATAAATAACAACACAAAATCAGGACTTTCAATTTGGTACAAGTCTTGGTAGTTTTTGTTCCCCAATTGTTCTACGTGACGTTTGATCGAGTTGACGTGCTCTTTGAGGTAGTTGGATTTCAATTCTTCGTCTTCCTCATTGATGTATTTTTCGTAAGCGGTCAACGATACTTTTGAATCGACAATCATTTTTTTGCCATCGGGCAAATTAATCACTACGTCTGGAAATACACGATTACCTTCCTCTGTTGTAAATGCTTGTTGCACCTCGTATTCACGACCTTTTTCTAAACCTGATTTTTCTAAAACACGCTCCAATACCAATTCACCCCAATTCCCTTGCATTTTGCTGTCGCCTTTTAATGCTTTGGTCAAGTTAATGGTTTCCTTGCTCATTTGAAGATTCATTTCACGTAACCCCAAAATTTGTTGACGAAGCGCCGCGTGGTAATCGATACTTTCCTTGTGAGTGTCTTCGACTTTCTTTTCGAATAATTGAATTTTATCTTGTAGCGGTGTCAAGATATTTTGCATATTCTCTTTGTTCTGCTCAGTGAACTTATTCGATTTTTCGTCTAATATTTTATTAGCTAAATTCTCGAATTCTTTGGTGAATTTTTCCTGAAGCTGTTCTACTTCTTGTTTTTGTTCTTTATTGCGTTCCCATAGATTTTCAAAATCAACTTCTTTTTTGGACAATTGAATAGCCAAACTGTCCTTCTCTTTCCGAATCACTTCTTTCTCGCTTCTTTCTTTTTCTAGGATTTCTTTCAAGTTCTGAATTTGAGCTTGACTTGCCAATACTTTTTCTTCTAAACTGATTTTTTCAGCCTGCATTTTGGCAGAGAAAATGAGTTTGCCAATGTAAATACCAATGGCTAATGCGATTATAAAACTGAATAAAACAGGAAGTATAGCTGTCATAAAAAGGATGAATTTAGTAAGTAGTAAAAGTAGGGAATTCTCTGAATTTGCTGCTTTAAAATAATTATTTTTTCTTCAATAATAATGTACTTTTGCTACAAATTGAAACCATATGTCGCATCAGCATTTTATTATTCATAAACCCTACGGCTATTTGAGCCAGTTTGTGTATGAATTAAAAAGAAAGAAACGACTTTTGGGAGAGTTATACCCATTTCCAAAAGGCACAATGGCTATCGGTCGTTTGGATGAAGATTCGGAAGGTTTATTATTGTTGACTACGGACGGCATGATGAGCGAAATCGTTCGTAGCAAGAAAGTGGAAAAAGAATATTATGTGCAAGTAGATGGTGTAATTCATCAAGAAGCGGTGGAACAATTGCAAAAAGGTGTTGAAATAGGATTTAACGGTAAAAAATACATCACTAAACCCTGCAAAGCCTATTTAATTGATGAAGTTCCTGCTTTTGGCGTAAGAGGAAAAAAAATTCGAGATGAACGTCACGGACCTACTTCTTGGGTTTCCATTACAATTAATGAAGGGAAGTTCAGACAGGTTCGTAAAATGACTGCTTGTGTAGGTTTTCCTACTTTGCGTTTAATACGTGTTCGTGTGGGAAATGTACATTTGAATGATTTACAAGCAGGCGAAGTTATTGAAGTAGCTGATTTTCAAATAGAAAATAAATAAAGATATGTTAAACATCGTATTGGTAGAACCAGAAATACCAAATAATACTGGCAATATTGGCCGACTTTGTGTTGGAACAGAAAGTAAATTACATTTGATTCATCCCTTTGGATTTGTAATCAATGACAAGAATTTAAAACGTTCGGGTTTGGATTATTGGGTCCATTTGGATGTCACTGAATATCAAAATGTAGACGAATGGCTGAATCAAATTCCAGATCGTTCTCGAGTATTTTTGATGAGTGCTCGTGCTTCAAAATCATATTTGGAAACTCAATTTCAAGATGGAGATTGGTTAGTGTTTGGTAAAGAAAGTGTGGGTTTAAGCGAAGAAGTTTTAAATCTGTTTGATAATCATTTAACCATTCCAATGTCATCATTAATTCGAAGTTTTAACGTCGCTAATTCGGTGGCTTTTGTTATTGGCGAAGCCAAAAGACAAATCGGTTTGAAGTCTTAAAATTATTATCCTTTGATAACGAATTTTCCTTTTTCGGCGTCAAAAAGAATATGTTCATCCTGAAATAAGGTATTGAAACTTCCTTTCATTATCAAATTACAAGGTTGGTCTTGTACCACTGATTCAGGAGTCATAATAATCATTTCATCGCTCAATTGGATAGCCATATCAATATCGTGAGTAGAAAACAAGATGGACTTTCCAGTTTCTTGAGTCAATTTTTTCAAGAGCTTCAAAAGTGTTACTTTATGTAATAAATCCAAGTGAGTAGTGGGTTCGTCTAAAACAATAAGCGGAGTATCTTGTGCCAATGCTCTTGCAATAAGTACAATTTGCAATTGCCCATCGCTAATTTCATCATGTTTTTTGTCAGCAAGATGAGTAATTTGTGTTAGTTCTAAAGCTTCCTTTACTTTTTCAATATCTTCTGAAGTAAGTTTGCCAATCCAATTCGTATACGGTTGTCTACCTAGAGCAACCAGTTCAAAAACTGTTAAATTACTTGGAGGTAATTTGTCGGTTAGTACCACACTTAAGTGTTGGGCTAAAGTCAAATTATCAATGGAATGAATGTCTTTATTTTCTAAAAGGACTTTCCCAGAAAGAGGTGATTGAATACCAATTAAGGTTCGCAAAAGGGTTGATTTTCCAATACCATTAGCCCCAATCAAAGCGGTTAATTTTCCTTTTTCTAGGGAAACAGAAACTTCTGATGCTACTGTCGTAGTTTCCTTTTTGTTGGAATAGCCTATGCTGATGTTAGAAGCGCTTAAAATAATATTTTTCATTAGTTTTAGAAAGTTTTTTACCACATAGAGACATAGACTTGATAGTTTTATATAGATGGAGTTAGACGTTTCACTCTTCACATAGCTTTGTAGAAAATAGTACTATTTCTATCCATTTTTTCTTTTATTTAATTACTTATGTTTCTATGTGGTAAAATTTAATTAATGCTCATTTACTTTTTTTAATTATCATCAGAAAGTTTTTTACCACATAGAGACATAGACTTGATAGTTTTATGAAGATGGAGTTAGACGTTTCACTCTTCACATAGCTATGTGAGAAATAGTACTATTTCTATCCATTCTTTTCTTTTATTTAATTACCTATGTTTCTATGTGGTTAAATTTAATTTCACATTTTTAAAATTTAGGCAATGTTTTAAAATGTTCGTTAACAAAAGTAATTTGTCCCTCTTTAAAAAGGTTAAAACAATTAAAATTAATTAATATGCCTTTGGGTGAATGTAACAACTTCATATAAGTTAATAACTGCGCCTTATGTACTGCATTTATTTCATTTACTGATTTTAGTTCTACCACCAAGCAATTTTCTACATATAAATCACATTTATAATCGATATTCAACGATTTATTTTTATAGACTACCGGAATATTCATTTCTGTAGAAAAACGTATATTTCTTGTTGATAATTCTTCAATTAAGCAGTGATGATAAATATTTTCGAGCAACCCTCTTCCCATAGTTTTATGAACTTCAATTGCAGCACCTAAAACTTCATAAGTAAGTTCGTCCAAATATTTTTGAGAAATTATTTTAGCATTCTCCATTAGTTCATCATTTTACGTTTGCGGATGAGTAACCAAATTACAATTGGCGCACCTAAAATAGAAGTTATTGCATTGATAGGAATTACAATTGCTGAGTTAGGTAATTGTGAAAGAGTATCACAAATCAACATAATCATAGCGCCAAATAGGACGGTACTCCAAAATAGAATTAGATGATTACTCGTTTGAAAAACTAGTTTAGCGATATGTGGTACAGCCAAACCAACGAAAGCTATTGGTCCAGCAAAAGCAGTGATACTTCCTGCCAAAATACTGGTAGCTAAGATGATTATAAAGCGTGCTTTAGCATAATTCAATCCTAAACTTTTTGCATAATTTTCTCCTAAAAGCAAAGTGTTTAAAGGTTTGATACTAATCAAACTCAATAGTAATCCAATCAATACACAAATAGATAAAATAGCAATTGACGTCCAAGATAAATTGCCTAAAGTTCCTAAAGACCAGAAAGTGAATTTTTGCAATTGCTCAGCCGTACTAAAATAGGTGAGTGTACCCACCAAAGCGTTGGTTAAACTGCCAAACATTAATCCGACAATTAGAATTGCCATAGTGTCTCGCAAACGTTGGGCAACAGCCAAAACGGCTAACAAAACTAGGAAACTACCTAAGCTTGAAGCGATAACTATTCCGTAAGAAGAAAGTACCAATTCACTTGCAAAAGAAGGTAAAAATGCCGAACCTAATATCACTAATGCTACACCTAAACTAGCTCCCGAGCTCAGTCCGAGAACATAAGGCCCTGCTAGCGGATTGCGAAACAAAGTTTGCATTAAAAGGCCGCTAATCGATAATCCCATACCAACAAGGATTGCTACAATCGCTTTGGGTAAGCGGTAATCCATAATGATGTATTCCCAAGAAGATTTACTTGCACCCGAACCAATTAAACTATTACACACCTCTTTTATGGGAATGGCAACGGCACCTACACTAATATCAATTAGAAATAGAAAAACCAATCCTATGCTCAGGAAAATAAAGAGTAACGTATTTCGTTTAGTTGTATTCAAATTAATTTAATTTCTCAAAAAAATACGGATGATGTTTTGGTAGCAGTTCAGGATGAAAAATAGCAATCAAATCTTTCAATACCCAATCCGGTCGGGTAGAAGACCATTCGAAAAACAAAATTCCACCTTTAGCGCCTTTGTGTAAAGCGTACGAATATACTTTTTTATTTTTAAACGCGTCAAATTTCGCATAATGCGGATTGCTGTTATTCATCTCTTTTAGAGAAGTAAAATCACCTGGAGCAATCCAAAATTCTGCTTTTTGTGCTTTTTCGAGAATCGTTTCAAAAGGTAAAGTCAAACTTCCAGTCCCAGTTGTATTAGCCCATAAATAATTGGATTGCGCTTCTTTGAGAAATAAAGCCATCCAACTTTCGCCTTGGGGAACAAACCATTGATCTTGATACATAGCACCACTCAAAACTGTAGGTTTTTGCTTTGCTTTTTGGGCCAAAGCCAAAGTGGTTTGGTATTCTTTTTCGATGGATGAAAAAATTGCCTTGGCTTTGGCATCCAAACCATACAAAGTACCAAAAAACTTGATCCATTCTGCTTTACCTAGCGGAGATTGTTCATTCCAATCTCCATTTAAAAGTACTTTCAAACCACTCTTTTGTAAGTTATCCAAAGTTGGATTGCTGTTATTCAAACCGAAACTCACAATAACCTCCGGAGCCATATCAATCAGTATTTCGGTGTTTAAGGTTTCATTGGTTCCTACTTCTTTCAAAAGTCCAGCGTCAATTCGCTTTCTGGTTTTTGCCGACGAAATAAAATCAGTACTGGGAAAACCTAACAAGGTATTCTCAACGCCTAATAATTCCAATGCTGGAATGTGTGTTGTAGAGGTAACTACTATGGATTGGATGGGAACTGAAATTCGTGTGTATTGTTGTAAACTATCGGGAATACTGCCATTTTTTTCTTGTAAAATATAAGTAAATGGTGTTTTGGCATCAGGCCAAGGACGTGTAATCTTAAGAATAGAATAGCCTTGGTAATGGTATATTTCTAATCCTTTAGCGTGCTGAATTTCATTTTTGGCAGTACTTTTTGAAACTACTGAATTGGCGCTATTTTGTTTGCATCCGCCAAGAAGCAGAATATACAAAAGGAAAATAAATTTTAAAAAAAATGATTTCATCGCTTTGATTACAAGATATGCAAAGGTAGGTGTAAACGGATTTAAAAATCAAATTTAATTTTTTATCCCAATCTTAGTGGTATCTTTGCAATCGTATTGAGGTTGCTTTTTGTTTTTCAAAATAGCATTAAAAGGGAAGTGAGTGATTGAAGATCGCTGATTAACGATTTTAGATAGAATCAACAACATCTGAAATTTAGAATTCAACAATCAAAATTCAAAAATCTTACGCTGTACCCGCAACTGTAAGCTAAAAAGCTTGTTGTTATCTACAAAACCATTGTTCGCTTTGCGAATGAGAAGGTGAACAACAAGACGCAAGCCAGGAGACCTGCCTATTACATCGAGTATCAAACTTTCGGGAAAAAAGGTTTGGGTATGGGTAATTCTATGCTTTTCTCCCCATTATTAGTAAAGTAACAGTTCAGCTGTTGCAAAATGTTTAATGTATAATGAACAAGAAAAACGTTCGGATTAGCGCATTGTTTGCGCTAGTATCTGCTTGTGCTTTTGCGCAAGAAAAAGAAAATGCTAACTCTCAAAACGAGTTACAAGAAGTAGTGGTATCTGATTCTAAATTTGCTTTAGCCAAAGAAAAATCAGGAAAGGTAATTTCAAAAATTACAGCGGATGATTTAAAGAACAGACCGGGTCAAAGTATCGCTGCCGTTTTAAACACCGTTGCGGGACTAGAAATTAATGGCAATCAAAGTGTTGCTGGGAAAAATTTAGGCTATTACATTAGGGGAGGAAAAAACAATCAAGTTTTGATTTTAATTGATGGAATCCCTGTAAACGATGCGTCAGGAATAAATATGGAATATGACTTGCGTTTGTTGCCAGTGGAGCAAGTAGAAAGCATTGAGATTATGAAAGGGGCAGCAAGCACGCTTTATGGTTCTGGTGCTGCTACAGGAGTAATTTCTATTAAATTGAAGAAAGGGAGTAAGAAGTCTATTGCAGGAAATGCCTATCTAAATACTGGAACTAACGCAACAGCATCCTATCAAAGTCAAAAATTAGCTGATTTTAATCAAGGTTTTTCTTTACACGGATCAAGTAAAAAACTTACCTATTTCACTTCTTTAAATAGTACAGAAACAAAAGGAAAGTCTCAAATTGCTCCAACTAATTCGGATGATTTGTATGAAGATGATCCTTTTTCGCGTTTGAATTATTTAGCCAAAGTGGGTTATGCCGTAACCGATAAATTGTCATTTGATTTTTTTGGAAATTACGATCAAATCAAAAATGATTATGATGGCGGTTATGATAATACAGGAATGAGCGATACAGAACTAAATAAAACTAGTTCAAAGCAATTTCGTTTTGGATTTATGCCAAAGTTCCAATATGATAAGGGCGAATTCATTTTGAATTCTAGTTTAAATAGAATTATTCGTTCTTATAACGAGTTTGATCCGTATTCCAATACAGTAGGTTTTTCTGAATATGAATCTCGAACTGTAGTAGTTGATGGATATAATAAATACAAATTTACTCCAACTTTCTATCTAGTTTCGGGTGTTCAATACCAGTTTCATGATGCTAATAGTAGTACTCCATTTGGAAACAGTGCTAGAGAGAATACCAAATTTAATATGATTGATCCCTACCTCACAGGAGTTTTGACAACCGCATCTGGATTTAATTTGAATATTGGGGCTCGATGGAATAGTCATAGTGAGTATGGTAATCAATTAGTCTATAATATCAATCCTTCATTTGATTTTAAGTCTTTTCCGTTTAAGTTAGTAAGTTCCTTTAGTACTGCTTTTGTAACTCCAAGTTTATACCAATTGTATTCTCAATTTGGAAATAGAAATTTGACACCCGAAAAAAACAGCACAGTTGAAGCGGGGTTTGAAACGCATTTAGTAAACAAAAAAATACGATGGAATGTGATTGGATTTTACCGCGAACAAACTAATTCCATTGGGTTTTATTTTAATCCGAGTACTTTTGATTCCAATTATGTAAATATTGTTGGGCTGAATAGAGCCAAAGGAATTGAATCTGAATTCCAATTTATTGTAAGCAACTCCATCACATGGAATTGGAATTATACATTTACTTATGTAGACGAAGCCTTAAATCGATTAATTCCTAAAAACAAAATCAATTCATCATTGGATTTTAAAATCTCAGATCGTTTTTATTGGAACATGAATTACCAATATGTGGATGCTAGAAAAGATGCTTTTTTTGATGGAAATACTTTTGCTTTAGCAAATGTTAATCTAGGTTCATATCAATTGCTACATACTTTAGCTCGATACGAATTAGTGAAAAATAGCTTGTCTGTTTTTGGTTCAGTGAATAATGTATTTAATGTAAATTTTGTAGAAAATATTGGATACAGCACTTTGGGAAGAAATTTCAAAGTAGGTTTCGTATTTAATTTTTAGGGATTAATTTTAATTAATAAAAAAAAGAGGCTTTCTATTTTTTAGAAAGCCTCTTTTGTACTGTATACCTTGCTAGTCTAATGCTTTTTGAAGACCTCTAGGTGCTTTGTCCAAATACATTTGGTTTCCAAATGGATTGCTAGATTTAGAATCTTTAAAAAACTCAAATTCTTTACCTGAACTTTGTGGGGTTAATTTTCCTGTACCTGTAATTTTTGCAATTGCTAGTTTTAGTAAAGGTTCATTTTCATTTCCAAGAATGCCAAATGTACTAATGGTTTCTTTTAACTCATGTGTTGGTGCTAAGCCATTAAAATAATCGCCAAAACCTGCTGAGTTAACAATTTTTAATACTATAGGTTGCATGGCGTATTTGTGTTTTGGGTTTTTATTTTTTTCTGTAAAATCTGGAGAATCATATAAAGTTACCGATCCAACATTTTTACCTGTAGTTGCATCTCCAATTTGTACGACATTTATATGAGGTTTTAAACCATTAATTACAAGTTCACTCGCAGAAGCGGACGATTTAGTAGTTAGAATATATACTTTTGTCATATTCACACTGTTAATAGGAGTAGAGCCAATTTTATCTGTAAAGAAATTACTTAATCCATCTGGGTCATTTTTTTCAAAATAGTCGTTAATTTTAGGATTCCACTGTTGTTTTGCAAATACTTTACCTGTAAATTGCCCTGTAATCATACTGGCTAAATAGGTTGCAGTACGAACAGATCCTCCACTATTGTAGCGTAAATCCAGTACTAAATCTGTAATTCCTTGGGATTTGAATTCTCCGAATACAGTATTCAATTGTGAATCAAAATCAGCATAGAACCCATTGTACATTAAATAACCAATTTTTTTAGTTCCTACCGAAATTACTTTTTTGACTAAAATCGGATTTTCAGTTAATGTAGTTTTTGTTAGTGATATAGTTTTGCCATTTGAAACAACAGTTGTTCCGTTAAATTCAGCCATATTTAAAACATAATTCTCATTTGAACCAAATAACAAACTTTGGTAATTAGCTGTCGTTAATGGAGTACCATTAACGGCAGTAAACATATCACCTCTTTTTATATCTTTATTTGAAGCATCTGAACCTTGAATGATATATCGAACAAAGCCAAATAACTCTGTAGTACTATTAGGTTTATAACTCAAGCCAAATTCTACACCATTGTTTTTTGATGTTCCTTGAAGCGATTGTTCTAAAGTAACATAATCATCTACCATCCAACTAAATCGATCAATAGTAGGGCTCACTCGCAGTGCATCAAACAATTCTTCGGGTACTTTGTAATTGCTTAAAAATGCATCACGCTCCGATTGAGTTCTGAATCGGTTGTCAGCTAAATTAGGTACATCTGGTTGCCATAGATAGTATTGATTTAATCCTTTCCAAATAAAATTTTGAATAGAAACATCTTCTGGGGTACTAATTATTTCGTCATCTGCATCTTTTTGACAACTTTGAAATACAAAGAATGAAATAAATACTAAAATCGAAAGCTGAATAATTTTTTTCATAGTATGCTCGTGTAATTTGGGTTTGTCAAGTAAAAATACAAACTTTTGTTTTAGTTAGAACAAAAAAGTAGCGTATTATGTTTATTAAAATAACTTTTATCAATACATTTATGCGACTATTATAAAAGTAAGTAAATTATGAAAAAATATATTGTTTCAATAATTCTTTTGGTATTGGCAAGCCCAGTTTTTTCGCAATCCGTTTTTGATCAATTTGAAGGAATTGAAAGTGTTAGCGCAATCAATATTAATAAGAAAATGTTTGAGCTAATGAGTAAAGTTAAATTAGATACATCTGATAAAGAAACTTTACAATACATGAGCTTAATTAAAAAGATAGATAATCTTAAGGTATATCGAACACAAAATGAACGAATTGCTATGCAAATGAGACTTACTTCTGAAAAATATACTAAAGCAATAGGATTGAGTGAGCTAATGGCAATAAATGACGGAGGTAAATTGGTTCGAATCCACTCTAAGCAGGGTAGTAGTGAAACTCAATTAAAAGAGTTATTACTATTTATTGAAGATCCAAAAACGAAAGAAACGGTTTTAATGTCAATAATTGGTGATTTTGATTTGAATGAAGTGCCTGCTTTAACCGATAAAATGAAAATTCCCGGAAGTGCCGAATTGAGAAAGGCGGGTAAAAAATAATTCAAGTAATCAATAGGGATTGACTACGTCTTTCCCAACAAAGCTCCGCTTTGAAAAACAAAAAGAATAAAAATAATTTTAAGCATTCACATGGGATTGACTACGTCTTTCCCAATAAAGCTCCGCTTTGAAAAACAAAACGCATAAAAAATAATTTCAAGCAAGCTTGATTATTTTTTATGCGTTTTGTTTTATTCGTGACCACGGTGGGATTTGAACCCACACGCCCTTACGAGCACCACCCCCTCAAGATGGCAAGTCTACCGTTTCTCCACGTGGCCAAAAAATGAAAAAAGGTCATTCGATAATCGAACAACCTTTTGTGACCCGACTGGGGCTCGAACCCAGGACCCCATCATTAAAAGTGATGTGCTCTACCAACTGAGCTATCGAGTCGTTGACTCAAGAAATGAAATGTATTACTATTTGTGACCCGACTGGGGCTCGAACCCAGGACCCCATCATTAAAAGTGATGTGCTCTACCAACTGAGCTATCGAGTCATTTTCATTTCTTGAATGCGGGTGCAAATATAAGGCCTTATTTTTGATATTTCAAAGCTATTTTATTTTAAATTTGTCTTTTTTAAACAAAAGTCTTTAACGCCTTAATTAGTAAGGTTTTATTCCAATGAAAAAAATAATTATATTAGGATATATGGGGTGTGGCAAATCTACTATTGCCAAAAAACTTTCCAGTTTGATGAAGGTTCCCTATATCGATCTTGACGAGAGCATCGAGAATAAAACCAATTTAACCATCAATCAAATCTTTGAAATGTATGGAGAAATTTATTTCAGGAAGTTAGAACACGAAGTTTTTGTCGAACTTTTGGCTTCGTCTGAAAAACAGATTATCGGTTTAGGAGGAGGAACTCCCTGTTATGCAAATAATCATGAATTATTGAATGGAGATGGGGTTACTTCTATATATTTAAAAGCTTCGGTTGATACTCTTTTTCAAAGATTAGTAAATAATAAAACTAAGCGTCCAATTATTGCTAACAAATCAGATGAAGAATTGAAAGAATTTATCGCTAAACATTTGTTTGACCGCAATTATTATTACCACCAGGCTCAATTCAAAGTAAACGTTGATGGTAAAACTATCGATGAAACAGTTGAAGATATTAAATCAATATTAGCTTAAATAAGCTGAATCTTGACCATTGTCATCAAAAACTACATTCACATGTTCTAAAAGTGATGTAGATAATGATATTCCCTTAAAGTCTGCTTTTACAGGATATTTTTTATGATTTCGATCTACTAAAACAGCCGTTTTAAATTTAGTTAGCGGTACATCCAGAAAATGTCTTACCGCATAAATTAGAGTAGTACCTGAGTTGAGTACATCATCTACCAAGATTAATCCTTTGTTTTCATATTGTTCTTTAGGAATAGATGTTTGTACATCAGATTCGGGATGTTGTTTGTCTATAATAACCTCACAAAGTAGAATATTCAAGTTGGCAATATCTTTTAAGGAAGCCGCAATTTTTTCGGCAAAAATAAAACCATTACTTGCTATTCCTGCAATTACAATTTCTTCTTCATCAACAAATGTTTCGTAGATCTGGTAGGCTATTCGTTTAATTTTATGTTCAATTTCTTGATGCGTTAAAATAGTATTCTTGCTCATGGTATAAATTTAATATGTCAAATATTATAAAGTGGTATCGTATAAATCTTCTGGAATTTCGTTTCCGTATTCATCAATATCTCTACGATCTTTTTTTGTAGGTCTTCCAGTCCCTGATTTTCTATAATGCTCTTTGGATAATTTTAATAATTCTAAATGGGCGAAAGCTTCTGGAGGAGTGTCATTTCTTCGATACAAATCGACTAATTTTGCTCCGATTCGGCTTTCTGGAATATCCAAAACAGTGATTATTTGAGTTATTTGGTCTTTTCTAAATGTAATTTTATCGGTAGGGAAAACCTCTCTTGAAGGCTTGGCAATTTGGCCATTTACAGTTACATGGTTTTTTTTACAAGCCTCAGTAACCATGTTTCTGGTCTTGTAATAACGCACACACCATAAATATTTATCTATTCGCATAAATTTTCTAAAATCGGAGTTAAATAGTTTACAAAAATAAATCAATATTGTATCTTGCGCATCTAAAAATTCGCCATAATGAACAAATTTAAGTATTATTTTATTGTATTAGTTACAACCATTTCATTTTTTTCATGTTCTAAAGACAATCCTGCTGAAATTGTTCCACTTAGAGAATATTCGATTCAATATACTACAGATATAGCTACAATTGAAGAGTATCTTAAATCGTATTACATTACAGTTACTAACAGACCTGGTTTTAATGATGATCAAGATGTGGTTTTTACTAAGATACCAACCGGAGGTAATCAACGATCCATGTGGTCTTATTTAAATGCAACTTCTTTTCCAAAGTTATTATCTAGAGATGTAAATTTTCATGGCATTACTTATAAAATTTACTACCTAGTTTTAAGAGAAGGTACGGGTGAAAAACCATCTAATGTAGATGGAGTTTTAGCTGCATACAGGGGTGACTATTTAACGCAAGTTGCGGCAACAACCACAACAGCTGCTGAATTAAGAGTTACTCAATTTGAAGAGTCTAAATTTCCTCAGAGTTTTTTCAGCTTGTTAAATACCATTACAGGTTGGGGTGAAATATTCCCACAATTTAGAAAAGGTACTTATACTACGAATGCAGACGGAACTATATCCTATTCTAATTTTGGAGCTGGAGTAATGTTTCTTCCTTCAGGCTTAGCCTATTTTGCATCAGGAAGCGGAAGTATACCTTCTTATTCTCCATTAGTGTTTAGCTTTAAATTATACGAAATTCAAAGAGCAGATCAAGATGGCGATGGAATTCCTTCTTATTTAGAAGATCTGAATGGAGACGGATATATGTACGATTTTAGAAATAAAGTTAGTTATCCAATTACACCAACCGTTAATCCTGATGATACAGATGGTGATGGATTCCCAAATCATTTAGATGTTGATGATGACGGAGATAATTTCACAACTCGTTTGGAATTAACTTATAAAGATTCTAATGGGCTGAATCAATTGTATACTTTTGATAACATCCCTGATTGTAGCGGAAACACCACTAACAGTCAGCGAATTAAGAAGCACTTAGATAAAAATTGTAAATAATATATTGTTTAAAAAAAATCCCAATTTTCATTGGGATTTTTTTTTAAACTTCTTTTAAATATTTGTTAGGTTCAAAGCCAAATAAACGGTGTTCTTTAATAATTTCAGATACTCCTTTTGGTAGCATTTCTTCCCAGCCTTCTTTTCCTTGACTGATCATTTTTAGAACTTCTCGTGAGAACACTTCTAATATATCTGGATTGTAATCTTCAATGTCAATTACTTTTCCATTGAATTTAAAGAATTTGTACAATTCTTTCATTCGAGGATGTACTTTTAAGTTTTCTGAAGTTATGATTTCTCCATTTTCACCTATCATTGGATACAAGAAGACTTTCATGTCTCGATAGAATAATTTTCCAAATGCCTCAAGAATTCCACCACTTAAGTGGCGATAGTATTTTTCATCAAAAATATCTACTAAGTTATTTACTCCCATAGCTAATCCCATACGGGCTTTGGTATAGTTAGCAAAATATTCTACTACTTTATAATATTCTTGAAAATTTGAAATCATTACAGTTTGTCCCAGAGAACATAGTAATTCAGCACGATCCATGAAATCTCTTTCGTCAATTTCTCCGTCTGAGCGAAGATTCGATAAAGTAATTTCAAAAATGACTAACGTATTGTCTTTTTCGACTTTATTTTCATCTAAAAACATTTTTAGAGATTTCTCATACATGTCCATGTTTACCTTAGTTACTGGACGAAAACTTCCTCTAAAAGCTAGTATGTTTTTCTTGTATAATATGGAGGCAGGTAAAATGTTTTTTCCTTCAGGATTGAACATTACGGCATCTGTCATGCCATTTTTAACCAATTGTAAACTCATTAGACGGTTATCTACATCTGCAAAACGAGGTCCTGAGAAGTTGATGGTGTCAATCTCTAATTGGTCTTTATCTAAATGATCATACAAATAGCGCAATAATTTTTTAGGATCATTGTATTTGTAATAGGCTCCATAAATTAAATTAACACCAAGAATACCTAAGGTTTCTTGTTGTAATCTTGAATCAGTTTCCTTGAAACGAATGTGAAGAATGATTTCGTTGTAAGCTTCGTCAGGTTCAATTTGGAAACTAATTCCAACCCATCCATGCCCCTTAAATTGTTTTGCAAAATCGATTGTTGCTACAGTATTCGCATAACTAAAAAACATTTTGTTAGGATGTTTGTCTCTGCTCAACCTTTTTTCGATCAAATTAACCTCATGAGAAAGCATCTTTTTTAATCGACTTTCGGTAACATAACGGCCATCTTCTTCTATTCCATAGACAGCATCACTAAAGTCTTTATCATAGGCCGACATTGCTTTTGCTATAGTTCCAGACGATCCACCAGCTCTAAAAAAGTGTCTTACTGTTTCTTGTCCAGCTCCAATTTCAGCAAATGTTCCATAAATATTTTCATTTAAGTTGATACGAAGCGCTTTGTCCTTTATTGAAGGAATTTGCTCTATAGCTTTATCGCCTTTTAATTTTATCTTTTTGCTGTACATCTTTAGTATATGAATGCTTATTAGTTACAAAGTTAATAAATTAGCAGTTTGTGTAAAGAATATTAACCTTATTTTTGTAAAAAAATAACATTTTGTCGATAAAATTATGAAAACAACAATTTTCTTGGAATGAAATGTAGAATCACTAGTTTTCGATATGGTTTTTTTTATTTTTGTTAGTATTTTAATTTCAACACCTTCTATTTTTTGAAAGTTTATTTTTTAGGCACTGGAACATCTCAAGGCATTCCTGTTATAGGGAGTGATCATCCTGTGTGCAAAAGTACTGATTCAAAAGACAAACGTTTGCGAGTATCGGTTTGGCTGTCTTGGGAGGATTATTCCTTTGTTTTGGATTGTGGACCTGATTTTAGGCAACAAATGTTGGCTTCGAATTGCCAAAAAGTTGACGGAATTTTATTCACCCACGAACATGCTGATCATACTGCAGGAATTGATGACATCAGGCCATTTAATTTTCGTCAAGGACCCCTACCTTTTTTTGCTCATTCTCGAGTAATTCAAAATTTAAAGAAACGCTTTGACTATGTATTTGAAACAGTCAATAAGTATCCTGGCGCTCCATCGGTAACTACTCAGGAGGTTGTTAATAATGTCCCTTTTGCTATTGGAAATAAAATGGTTACTCCAATTGATGTTTTGCACGGAGATTTACAGGTGTTTGGTTATCGCGTGGAGGATTTTGCTTATTTAACTGATGTGAAAACCATTCAAGAATCAGAGATTGAAAAATTAAGAGGACTCAAAGTGCTTGTAATAAATGCATTACGTGAGGAGCCACATCAAACTCATTTTAATTTGAAAGAAGCTTTGGATTTCATAACTTTGATTCAACCTGAAAAAACCTATTTGACGCACATTAGTCATCTTTTAGGTTTTCACGAAGAAGTTCAAAAAAAGCTTCCTGAAAATGTTTTTCTGGCTTACGATAATTTAGAAATTACTATATAATACCTACTATGAAACGATCTTTATTACTTTATTTAACAATACTTTTTGCTTTGACAACCTTGTTTACCTATGCATTTTTAAATAGTGAAGTACAATTTGAACAAAAGCGTTTTGAGAAAACCACTACAAAGTTGAGAGATAGTTTGACAGCTGTTTCAAATAAATTAGCTGATGCCAACTATTTTTCTTTAGAAAAAAATGAAAATGCTCAAAATTATTTTGATTCTCAAAACTCAAATAAGACGATTCAATACGAGAAGCTAATTCCAGTAGTTACAGAAAAGTTATTGGATTACAATTCCAATCCTAAAGGAAACCCATACACAGGTCAAGATCAAATTGGTGCGAATAAATTCATCATCAATAAAGTAAAAATACTAAATCACAGATGGATTATCGCAGATTTTAGTGATGGCGAAATATGGGGTGAAGTTTTATTGAAGTATTTTGTTAATGATGATGAAACCATTTCGTTTGAAGTAAATCAATCTCTTTTGTATCAAAAATAATTAGGTTCTTTACGAATGCTCTTGTAGCCAATTCTTGAAATCAAAAAATACCTGAGGAGAGATACCGTGTCCAATTGGATATTCTTTGTAGGTATGTACTATTCCTTTTTGTGTTAAAAAAGCATCGGATTTTCTCGCCCAATCAATAGGGATTACTTGGTCAACTGTACCATGTGAGGCAAAAATTCCTAAATCGGAAAAATCATTGTTTTCAAAACCTTCTTTTAAAATGGGTTCGCTTACATAGCCACTCAGTCCAATTACATTTTTGATTTTGCTTGGATTTGAAAGGGCTACACCATAACTTAAGATTGCTCCTTGGCTAAAGCCAAGTAAGTTTATATTTTTCGGGTTGATTGGATAGTTCTCAATTAGTTCATCGATAAACGTTCCTATCAAATCTCTTGAAACTTTAGCTTGTTCGTAGTCGGAGAATTTATTTTCGTCGGCATCAAAATTAATCGCATACCAAGCATAGCTTCCGTATTGTAAGTCGTAAGGAGCACGAGCTGCTATCACATAATACTCTTCAGGAAGTTCAGATGCAAAAGAAAATAAATCTGCTTCATTACTGCCGTATCCGTGCAATAAAAGTAAAAGTGGATTGAAATCTTTTTTTATTTTTGGTTCTCTGATGAGGTATTCTAAAGATAAATTCATGGTTTATGAAATATTTGATAGCCCCTTTTGGAAATAGTTTCCTAGAAGAGGAATTGGTTTAGTTTCTCCTTTTATAGCTGTAAAAATACCATAAGTCCATAAAACAGAAATGAAAATCCACATGGGAAATGAAATTAACAAGCTATCAAAATTGCTGATAATTAAACCTAAAGAAATAAAAGTCAAAGTTAATCCTAATCCTTGACGAATATGAAATGAAGCAAATGGATTTTTAGTATCCGCATTCATTGACATAGCTATGAATACCCCAATTCCTAAAATATAACTCGTTATGGCAGTTGCTTTACCTGCTTCAATGGTCTCTTTATTCATGATTTATTGATTTAGAATCAGTTGATTTTGATTCAGAATTCCATATACTTCTCCTTTAATTTCGGAACCAATAAAAGCTGAGTTCTTTGATTTTGAAAGGATTTTATCCGAAGTAAATGTACTTTTTCCATCAGGATTGAATAAGCATAAATTAGCTGGAGTACCTTCGATTATAGATGGTGTTTTTAACCCGAATAATGCTCTTCCAGAAGTTAGTTTTTCAACAACGGTCTCTACAGGAAGAACAGTAAGTAATGCCCCAAATGCGCTTTCAAGTCCAATGGTTCCGTTTTTTGCTGTATCAAAATCCATTTTTTTATGTTCGATATCAATTGGGTTGTGGTCTGATGTTATGGTATCGATAATTCCATTTTTAACACCTTCAATCAAAGCCAATCGGTCTGCTTCAGAACGTAATGGAGGTGTCACTTTATAGCGAGTATCAAATTCTTCCAATTTTTCATCATTCAAAACTAAATTATGCACCGCAACACTACAACTTACTTGTAATCCTTTTGCTTTTGCTTCTTGAATTAAAGTAACTGATTTTGCTGTAGAGATGGTTGGAATATGTAATTTTCCTCCAGTGTATTCTAACAAGAATAAGTTTCTTGCAACCTCTATTTCTTCGGCTAAATTCGGAATTCCTTTAAGCCCCAACCGTGTTGATACTATTCCTTCGTTAGCCACTCCATTCCCTTTGATTTTATCATCTTGGGCAAATGCTATAACTAAACCATCAAAGTCTTGGGTGTATTGCATGGCAATTTTTAATAAATTGGCATTTGACAAACTACGATTGTAATCTCCAAAAGCTATCGCTCCTGCATTTTTCATATCGTATAGTTCGGCCATATCTTTTCCTTCGCTCTCTTTGGTTAAGGCACCAATTGGGAACAATTCGGTTGCTGCTTCTTGAGCTTTACTTTTTACGAAAAGAACTTGCGATTGATTGTCAATAATAGGGTGGGAGTTTGGTTGTAAAGCAATTCCGCTGAAACCACTTTTTGCAGCAACCTCTAATCCGTTTTTTATGGTTTCTCTATCTTCATAACCAGGTTCCCCTAGAGATACACTACTGTCAAACCATCCAACGGATATATGTAAGTTATCTCGCTTTATTTCGTTGTAATTTTCAGAATTTGATAGTGTTGAATCAATTTTTGAAATACATCCATCGGCAATTAAAATATCTACAGTCTTGTTATGATAAGGACTTTTTGGATCTATAATTTTTGCACTTCGGATGATTGTTTTCATATAAATTTATTTTACAAATCGGATAATTGCAGTTTCTGTAAGTAGAAATAACACTGCAAATATAAGAAACCATTTCCATATTTGACTATCGTTATTTTCGGTTTGAATACTATCAAAAAAAGTATTTATTGAATCGATTTGCTGGTATTCTGAAAGCCATTTTTGATCTGCTTCAAAGGGATTGCTTTCGACTCTATTATAGTTGAAACTACAATTTTCAATTTTTATATCATTGTTAAAAATCTCAAAATTACCATCTTTTTTAGGATAATTACCCAAGTCCATTTTGACTTTAGTATTCAAAATTTGTTGTACAGGAATGAATTGTTCCTTTTTATTTTTAATTCGTAATACCCCATCTTTACTGCTATTGGTATGTACAAAATAAGGTTCGGAATTTCCAATAGTTCTTGCTATAATCCCATTTTTTTCTTCGTTTTGCGCTAATTTATAAAAGACAGGGACAATTAAAGGAGATTGTTGGAAATTAGAATTGTCAGAATTCAAAGGTGCTGAGAAAACAAATACTTTTCCTGTTCCCAAGTTAGCAGATTGTAAAAATGGACTTTGATCTTGGTAGGATAAAATCGATGCGCCAAAGTAATTGAAATCAAAATTTACTTTAGTTTTTGGGTATTGAAAATTACTTATTTGTTTGTCAAAAACATTTTTGAAAACAGGATTTGAAAAGTGAATTTTGGTAATTAATTTCTCTGTTTTATTTAAGGATTTATATTGGATAGTTTTTGTTGGATTCAACAATGAATTTAGATTTGAAATTGTTGTTTTTGCAGATGGAATTACTATCACAGTCCCGCCTTTCTCAGCAAAAGACTGTAACGTAGTTTGAAGAGCTTGCGAAATTTCATCAATTTCATTAACAATTATGACATCTTGTACTTCTAATCTAGTAAAGTCTAATTGTGATAGATTACTGTTTTGATATTCAAACTCATCGTTGGTATAAATTCGAGATAAATAAGTGCTTTTTGAAGCTTCACCAATACTGATTACTTTAGTTTTTTGACTTTCGCCAATACTAAAATAGTAAGTGTTATCAAAAGCTAAACCATTGTCGATTATTGAAATATATCCATGAAACGCCTTTTTAGGAATTGTAAAAGGGAAGACTTGTTTTTGTTTGTTTAATTTAATCATTGATTTAGCTACCAATTTTTGTTGGTCATATATTCCTAACGAAACAGCTTTGCTATTCTCCCCATAATTGCTAATTTGAACTCCAATTTCATAAAAGTCATCTAAAGTTTGACGTATAAAAACACTGTCAATAGACACGTTATATTGTTGTTCTACTTTTGGAATATGAAATGTGATGTTTTCTTTATCTTTGATAGTTTTCAGTGTTTTACTTGTTACACCTTTACCATCGGTAATAATCAAAATTTCTTTTTTGTTTAATGATGGTCGCGCTTGTATCTGAGTTAAAATTGGCTCTAATTCAAAAGCTGTTGCGCAATAATCTAGATTTTGAACTTCTTTCTGTATGGATTGAATATCGGTATTCCAAAAGGATTCATTAGCAGTTAATAAAGAAAAATTTTGCTCTTGTGGGAGATTTTCAAGTAACTCTTGAATAGCTCTTTGTAATAGTTCCCCTTTCTTTCCTTTAGCTTGCATGCTATACGAATTGTCAAGAATGATGTACAATTCCTTTTGTGATTTGGAACTTTCATTTGTGGATGAAAAAGGTTGGGCAAAGGCCAAAACCAATGCAGTTAAAAAGAGTAATCGTGTAACTAACAACAACCATTTTTTAATTTGAGAACTTTTCCGACTTTGAATGGTAAGAGCTTTTAGAAAGCGAACATTAGTAAAATATTCTTTTTTAAAACGACGCAATTGAAACAAATGAACCAAAAAGGGTACTACCAAAAGAAAAAGAAAGTACAGGATTTCGGGATGTTTGAATTGCATTGGTTTTTTGTATTAAAATTGCATAGCATTCAAAATTACAAATTTGAAATTAGTTAAGTAGCTAGAATGATTACAATTTAATCTTAATTCGTGTTCATTTATTGTTAATTTTAGCAATTCAATTCACAAGAAAATGAAATATTGTATAGCAATCGTAGTATTCTTCCTTTTTTCTTTTGTACAGGCTCAAACTCAAAAACTTCCTTTATTAATTGGTACGTATACTAATAGTTGCGATAGCAAAGGGATTTATGTATACGATTTTGACACTAATACAGGAGATTTTGTATACAAAAACGCAACCGAAAAAGTAATTAATCCAAGTTATTTAGCACTTTCTAAAGACCAAAAAATAGTATACTCGGTTAATGAAAATGGAGCCGAAAGTACCGTGAGTTCGTTTCAGTTTGACTCTGGTAGCGGAAAATTAACAGAGTTGAATAAGCAAAAAGCCGAAGGTGCTGATCCATGTTATATAATCAACGATGACAATAATGTGATTGTTGCCAATTATTCGGGTGGAAACATCGCTGTTTTTGGCAAAAATACCAAAGGTAGTTTGACCGAAGCGAAACAAGTACTGCAACATAAAGGAAAAGGAATCCATCCTCGCCAAGGAGGCGCACATGTGCACATGGTCTATTTTTCGCCAGATAAAAAATACATTCTGAGTAACGATTTAGGAACGGATGCTGTTTATATCTATGAATATCATCCCAATGCAGCTTCTGAAATAATGAAATTTAAAAGTACAGTTACAGTTGAATCAGGAAGTGGGCCACGTCACTTAACTTTTAGTAAAGACGGCAAGTTTGTATATCTGTTGCAAGAATTAAACGGCGCTTTGTCGGTTTTTAGTTTTGCGAATGGGCAGTTACATAAAATTCAAGAAACTACAATTTTAGCAAAAGACTTTAAAGGGAATTTTACCGGAGCAGATATTCATATTTCGCCTGACGGAAAATTTTTATATGCTTCGAATAGAGGAGAAGCGAATACGATTTCTATTTTTAAAATCCTGAAAAATGGTCAATTGCAAACGCAATCAGTGGTTTCTTCTTTGGGGAAAGGACCTCGTAATTTTGTCATTGATCCAACAGGGAAATTTCTTTTAGTAGCGCACCAATACTCTAATGAAGTGGTTGTTTTTAAAAGAGATACTGTTTCAGGAGCTATAATTGATTCAGGTAAACGCCTAGAATTATGTTCTCCGGTTTGTATGGTTTTTGGAAATTAGAAGATAAAATTTACTTTTTCTTCTTCTTTTGAGCTCTAGTTTTGAGCATATTTCGGTTGACAGAACCGTGGGTTTTCTTTTTAGTTTTTGATGGTCCGCCCAAATTGACTTTGGTGTTCTTTTTGGCTTTTTCGTGATACGCACCATCACCCTCTAATTTCACCTTTTTCATTAAAAACTTCACCGGTTGGCGGTCTTTTTCAGGGCCAATCAACTTAATTGAAATTTCCACTTCTTCTGGAAAAGGAGTGATTTCAAGTTCTTTGTTCATTAATACTTCTACTTCTACAAAAGATTCTTCTTCACGAGGAGTAACAAAACTAATGGAAGTTCCTTCGGCATCAGCACGACCGGTACGACCAATACGGTGCATATATAACTCAGGAAGTTCAGGCATTTCGAAATTGATAACGTGGGTGATATTGGAAATATCCAAACCTCTCGCCATTATATCGGTTGTGATTAAACCACGCAAATTGCCTTCTTGAAATTCGGCCATCGTACTCAAACGGTAGTTTTGTGATTTGTTGGAGTGAATTACTCCAAACTGTCCTTCAAACTCTTCGTCGATGCTTTCAAAAAGTAAATCTGATATTTTTTTATTGTTTACAAAAACCAAAACTCGACTCATGCTTTCATCCGTAGTCAATAAATGTATTAATAAATTGACTTTGGTATTGAAATTAGGAACTTGGTAAGTAATTTGAGTTATTTTTTCTAATGGTGTACCCGAAGCCGAAAGTGTTACTTCTTCTGGATAATCAAAAAAGTCATTCAAAACAGCATCTACTTCTTCGGTCATTGTAGCCGAGAATAGAATATTTTGACGTTTGGTTTTCATCATTGCCAATAAGGCAGTCAATTGGGTTCTAAACCCTAAATTCAGCATTTCATCAAATTCGTCAATGACTAACTTTTGAGTTTCGTCAAATCGAACTACAGCATCTAATGCCAAATCCATCGTTCTACCCGGCGTCCCAACTAAAATATCAACTCCTTCGTAAACGGCTTTTTTCTGAGTATTGATGTTTACACCCCCGTAAATTCCGAGAGTGCTAACCGACATGTATTTGGTCAATTTTTCAACTTCTTCCACCACTTGAACGACTAACTCTCGGGTAGGTACTAAAATCACAATTTTTGGTGTGTTGGTATTGGTAAACTTGTATAGTTTTAACAACGGCAATAAATAAGCAAAGGTTTTACCCGTTCCCGTTTGTGCAATTCCCATCATATCACGACCCGACATAATCACAGAAAATGATTTTTCTTGAATAGGAGTAGGCGTAGTAAAGCCTAACTCGTCAATGGCTTTTTGTACCGATTTAGGAAGATTGAATTGCTCAAAAGTGCTCATAAATTGCTATTTTGTGCAAAGGTACATTAAAAAGGGGGATTTTTGGTGTATTAAGTTGTTCGTGTCAAATCAAAACCCTTCAAATACGCCTAAACCAAATAACGCAAAATCATATTTCACGGGATCATTTGCGTCAAGAATACGTAACTGAGCATCAAGTTCAGCTAAAGCTTTACCATCATTTTGTTTGCGATGCAATAAACCTAGTTTTCGAGCCACATTTCCCGAATGTACATCAAGTGGACAAGAGAGCGCAGCGGGTGAGATGCTTTTCCAAATACCTAAATCGACTCCTTTAGTATCTTGGCGCACCATCCAGCGCAAATACATATTAATTCTTTTGGCTGCCGAATTATTAAGTGGATCTGAAATGTGTTTTTGAGTACGTGTTGCATGCGGAACATTAAAAAAGACTTTCTTGAATTCATGAATGCTCTTTTGCATAGACAACGTTTCTTGATTTTTGGCAAAAACGGCTTCTAGTCCGTTGTGATTTTGATAAATGTGTTGCAACCCTTTGATGAATACAATAAAATCCTGACCGTTAAAAGTTCGGTGTACAAATGATTCTAAATCTTTTAAGTCTTTTTCTTGATGCGAATGCACAAAGTCATAAGGTGAGTTGCCCATCAATTCCATCATGCGATGTGCATTTTTGATAATCATCTTGCGGTTACCCCAAGCAATAGTTGCTGCTAAAAATCCAGCTATTTCAATGTCTTCTTTTTGAGAAAATAAATGCGGAATTTGAACGGGGTCGCTATCGATAAAATCTCGGGTATTGTATTGGATAACTTTTTCGTCTAGAAAAGATTTTAGTTCATCGGAATTCATATGGTTATCGAAAATAAAGGGATTTCAAAGATAGGTTATTTATATAATTTTGAAGGTGTGCTAAAGCATCAAATAATACAGTGAGGTGTAAAATATTCAACCACATAGAGACATAGATAAGGTAAATAAAAAAAGAAAGTATAGAAATAGTTCTATTTTTCACATAGTTATTATGTGAAGAGTGAAACGTCTATCTTAATCTTTTAATACAATTTTTTCTATGTTTCTATGTGGTGAAAAAAAAGAAAAGATTTTGTAATTAAGGATTGCTAATCTGTCCGTCTACCATGATTAATTTTCTATCCGCCATATTAGCGAGTTCTTCATTATGAGTGACAATCACAAAAGTTTGCCCGAACTCATCACGCAATTTAAAAAACAATTGGTGTAAGTTCTCTGCCGAAGTCGTATCCAGATTTCCAGAAGGTTCGTCAGCAAAAATCACATCGGGTTTGTTGATTAAAGCACGCGCTACAGCTACACGTTGTTGTTCTCCGCCTGAAAGCGCATTGGGTTTATGATCCATTCGATGCGAAAGACCTAAATACTCCAATAATCGTTTCGCTTCAGTCTCCGTTTCTCCTTTGTTTTTATTGGCAATAAAAGCCGGAATACATACGTTTTCTAAAGCCGTAAATTCCGGTAGTAATTGATGAAATTGAAAGATAAAACCCAGATTTAGGTTTCTGAATTTGGATAAGGCTTTGTCGTTCATCGTCAACACATTTTCTCCATTGATGAACAACTCTGTTCCTTCTTGTAAAGAAGGTTGATCTAAAGTACCTAATAATTGCAACAAAGTGGTTTTTCCTGCTCCTGAAGCTCCAACAATAGATACAATTTCACCTTTTTTAATGTGTAAATCTACTCCTTTTAGTACTTCTAATTGGTCGTAGAATTTATGTAGGTTTTTCGCTTGTATCATCTGAAACTAGTTTTTACAAAGAAACAAAGATTATGGAGATAATGAAAAGATTTTTTGCAATGGATTATATAAAGGTTTTAATTTTATAACCACATAGAAACATAGAAATTGAGTTATAAATATAAGATTGTATAGAATAGTACTATTTCCACATAGCGGTTATGTGAAGAGTGAAACGTCTATCTATTTCTTTTGAAATGATAAAAAACTATGTTTCTATGTGGTAAATGAGAGTAGAAAGTTATTCGAATTGTAATTGTCGATTGGATTTATTTTTCTTTAAATAAAAATCCTAAACCTATACTACGAAGCATTTTCTTTTCAAACTCCCAAAAAAAGGCAAACTGCCCAAAAAGAAATCCAATAGAAACTAACAACACTTGGTATAAGGGAAATAGCAATAGTAGTCGGATGGGAGTGAAGAAAAATCCAAAATCATCTTTAGTAATTCCAAGCCATACACAAACAGGTTTCGACGCTATTGCTGAAGCTGAACCGGTGATTGCAAAAACGATAAAAATAATTGTCAGTTGGAAATTGGATTGCACTCCCCAACGCTCTTTTAATTTTTTCATTATTATGGAATAAAGCAATACAAAGTTATGATTTTCGAACGAAGTAAAGCATAAAAAAAGGATGTCTTTTTTTGACATCCTTTTTGTGAGTATAGTTGAATAAATTAACCTAAAATACTGATGATTTGTTGGGCTAATTCCGTTCCAATTCTATCTTGAGCCTCTCCTGTGGCAGCTCCAATGTGAGGAGTTAAAGAGATTTTTGGGTGCATAAGTATTCTAATTTCTGGTTTTGGTTCGCTTTCAAAAACGTCCAATCCAGCAAAACCTACTTTACCACTATCTAAAGCATCGATTAAAGCGATTTCGTCAATTACGCCACCACGAGCACAGTTTACAATTCCTACGCCATCTTTCATTATTGCCAATTCCGCTTTTGAGATAATGTATCCGTTTTGAGCAGGAACGTGTAACGAAATGAAATCAGCTTCTTTGAATAAAGATTCTAAAGATTGTGAAACAATTGTTGTCGTTACAGATTGTCCGTCAAAAAATTCTACTTTTACGTCTACTTTGTCAATGAAACTATCCGCAGCGATAACTTTCATTCCTAAACCAAGAGCCATTTTTGCAGTAGCTTGGCCAATACGACCGATACCTACAATTCCTAAAGTTTTACCTCTTAATTCAGTTCCGTTAGCGTATGCTTTTTTCAAACCTTCAAAGTTAGAATCCCCTTCCAAAGGCATATTTCTGTTAGAGTCGTGTAAAAAACGAACTCCATTAAATAAATGTCCAAAAACCAATTCCGCAACTGATTCAGATGAAGAAGCAGGTGTGTTGATTACATTGATTCCTTTGCTTTTTGCATAATCCACATCAATGTTATCCATTCCAACACCACCACGTCCGATGATTTTGATACCAGGACAAGCATCGATAATATCTTTACGAACTTTAGTTGCACTTCGAACCAAGATAACGCTTACGTTATTTTCGTTAATAAAGTTAGCTACTTGTTCTTGTGCTACTTTAGTAGTAATCACTTCAAATCCGCCTTTTTCTAATGCTTGAATTCCACTTTTAGAAATTCCGTCATTTGCTAATACTTTCATTGTGTTTATTTCATTGCGAGGAAGGAAGTAATTTTATCCTCAAATTGATAAATTATTTATTAAACTGCTTTTTCTAAAGCTTGCATTACGTCAACTAATACTTGAACGCTTTCAATTGGCATCGCATTATACATAGAGGCTCTGTAACCCCCCACTGAACGGTGTCCTGGCAATCCAGATATACCCGCTTCTTTCCACATAGCATCAAAAACAGTTGCGTGTTCTGGGTTGTTCAATAAGAAAGTAGCATTCATAACCGAACGATCTTCAACAGCCGCCGCTCCTTTGAATAATGGATTTCTGTCAATTTCTGTGTAAAGTAAATTAGCTTTAGCATTGTTGAGTTTTTCTACTGCAGCTATTCCGCCTAAATTTTTCAACCATTGTAGTGTTAGCAGCGAAGCATATACAGGGAAAACGGCAGGCGTGTTGTACATACTCTCTGCTTTAATATGTTTTGCATAATCTAAAATACTAGGGATTTCTCTACCGTTTTTACCTAGAATTTCTTCTTTAACTACTACTAAAGTGGTTCCAGCAGGCCCCATATTTTTTTGAGCTCCAGCGTAGATAATGTCAAATTTAGTAAAGTCCAATTGACGTGAAAAAATATCAGAACTCATATCGCAAACTACTGGAATGTTAGTAGTTGGAATTTCTTTCATTTGAGTTCCAAAAATAGTATTGTTACTTGTACAATGGAAATAATCTGCGTCTGCAGGTATAGAATATCCTTTAGGTACATTATTGTAGTTTTGATCTTTTGATGAAGCGACAACAACGGTTTCTCCAAAAAATTTAGCTTCTTTGATAGCAGCCGAAGCCCAAGTTCCTGAATCTAAATAAGCCGCTTTTCCATTCACTTTCATTAAGTTATACGGAACCATTAAAAACTCCAAACTAGCTCCTCCTGCAAGGAAAAGTGCTTGGTATCCTTTGCCTTCTAGTCCTAGTAATTCAAGCGCTAAGGATCTAGCTTCATCCATTACTGCAACGAAATCTTTGCTTCGGTGGGAAATTTCTAAAATGGATAAACCTGAATTATTAAAATCTAAAATGGCTTGTGATGATTTTTCAAAAACTTCTTGTGGTAAAATGCAGGGACCTGCGCTGTAGTTGTGTTTTTTCATGGTAGTTGTTTGTTCCAAATTTAAAGATTACAAATTTCGACATTCATTTCTTAAAATCAATTAAAATAATGGAAACATTTAAACAATTTACTAGTTTATTGTTAACGAAAACGAAATAGTATCGATATTATCCGCATAATCCCATAATTCAGGCCGTTGCGTTTGGCCAAAAGGAATGCTATTTGGAACTAAATTTGAACTTACTATACACTGAATAGCGTCGGCTTGACTGCTGATCTTTTCTTTTACAGATTCAATAGTGTCATAGAATTCATAAAACACACTTGAAATAGGAGAGCCAAAACTTTCGTCTTCTTTCAATGTTAAAAAACCATTATCTAATAATTTAAAATTACTCATCAAAAATACCGCTTTATTATAGTCGTAATTATTTGCGTATTTTTCATAATGTATTACATCTTGGTATTCAAAAATGGCTTCAAAAAAAGCATCAAATGAATAGCCTTTTGGCACAAAAAGTTTAGACACATTGCGACAACCTAGACCAAAGTACCTAAAAATATCTTCACCCAAAGCTATTAGTTGTTCTTTGGATTCATTTCCATCCAAAACAGCAATAGAGTTTCTGTTTTTTCTAATAATGGAAGGTTTGTCTTTGAAATAATAGTCAAAATAGCGTGCTGTATTATTACTTCCTGTAGCAATAACAGCATCAAAATTTTCTAATTTTCCGGATACAAATTCGATTCTATGAGCGAATTCGGGTTGGATAGCGATAATGTATTTTGCTAAAAAAGGTAATAAATGTTGGTCGTCAGAGGATGTTTTTACCAAGGTATTATGTCCGGAAACTAATACTGAAATAAAATCATGAAACCCAACTAACGGAATATTTCCAGCTAGAATTAATGCTATTTTTTTTGGTTCTACATGGGTGAAATCATAGTTGGATAGCCATTTGTTGAGGTTCTCTTCTGTCAATGCTTTAGCCCAAGATTGGATAGAAAAATAGACTTGTTCAGGAGTATACCATCCATTATGTGATTGTGATAAATGAATCAAATTTAAAAAGTCATCATAAAACAAATCGTTTAAAGGAACGCTAAGGTCTTTAGAAGATTTATCTTCTTTAAATTGTTCTAAAAATCGTCCTAATGTAACAAAAACATTTTTTTTTGTTTCTAAGTCCATGAATGTTTGTTTATGAATGGTTTTGATTGTAATTTTGTGCAAAATTAAGCATAAAATAGACGAAAGTCAAAAAGACAATTTTGATACTTTCTATACCCAAATAAAAGACAAGAAAATATGGCAATAATAATTACAGATGAATGCATTAATTGTGGGGCTTGTGAACCAGAATGTCCAAATACTGCAATTTACGAAGGAGCTGATGACTGGAGATATAAAGACGGAACTAAACTTACGGGTAAAGTAATTTTGCCTGATGGTACTGAAGTAGATTCTGATGCGCCTCAAACACCTATTTCTGACGATGTGTATTACATTGTTCCAGGAAAATGTACAGAATGTAAAGGTTTTCATGATGAACCACAATGTGCTGCAGTTTGTCCAGTTGATTGTTGTATTCCCGACGATAATCATGTAGAGTCAGAAGAAACATTGTTAAACCGACAAGCTTTTTTACATAACGAATAGTATTAAAATGAACCTATGAAGTTATTTTTTTCAATCTCTTTTTTCTGCGTTTCTATTTTACTTTTTTCTCAAAATAAGATTCAAGGAAAAGTGGTTGACGAAAATAATAACCCGATGGTAGGTGTTTCTCTTTTTTTAGATGGAACTACAATTGGTTTTTTGACAGATGAGACTGGTAATTTTTATTTTGAAAAAAGTGTTTTGCCTCAATCTGTTCTTGTTGTAGGTTATTTAGGCTATGAAACACAACGTATTCAAAACTATAGCTCTTCATTCCTATCGATTAAACTTTCTCCCAGTATTACACAATTAAGGGAAGTAATAGTATCTAAACCGTATTTTACCAGAAAGCAAATGATGTCAGCCTTTAAAGACCATTTTCTAGGTAAAACAAAGGCGGGAAGAAGTTGTTTTATTGAAAATGAATCTGCGATTCAATTGGATTATGATGGTTCTAAAAATCAACTTAATGCACATTCTGATTCTAAATTAGTAATTATCAATAAACATCTTGGTTATAAATTGGTTTTTGAATTACAAGATTTTAATTTAAAGTTTTCAAAAAAATCAATTTCCAATCAATATGTGAAATCAAGTTTCTTTGCTGGGACTTCTTTTTTTACCGATCTTACTAATAATAAAGCTGAAATTACAAACAAGAATAGGATAAAGTCTTATTTAGGATCCTACAATCATTTATTTAAAAACTTGGTGGAAAAAAAATGGGATAAAAAAAGCTTTCTACTTTTTGAAGGGAGTTTTGTAACTGATCCTAACCTTCAATTTAAGGTAGATAAAATAGCTAATTTGTATACGATCACGGTTTTAAATAATAAATTGAAAGCAATTCAGAATTCAAAAATTGGATTCTTTAATAGTTTCAACATATTATATAACAATCGAGAACAATCTAAAATCAATTTTAAAATAAACGAATTTCAAGTTGACGAATTCGGGAATTTTTTTCCGGTGGATAAAATCGAATTTTCTGGAGATATAAGCGAAAAAAGAGTGGGTGATATGTTGCCTATTGATTATATTCCTTATTAAATAAAAAATAAAAAAAAATCCTGAGCAATTGCTCAGGATTTTTTCGTTTAAGAGAATTTGAATTAGAAAGTAAATCCTAATCTAGCATAGTAATAGGCTCCACTGAATCCCATTTGTACTGAGTCCCAGTATCCACCTGCTTCTGTGTTACCTTGCTCATCTTGTTGGTCTGGATAAATATTGAATAAGTTATTACTTCCAACACTCAACTTTAATTGTTTAGATAGTTTATAACCGAAAGTTAAGTCAGTTACTGTTTTAGCAGTATATACATCATCTTCATCAGCGTAATCAACTAGAACTATTTTACTAAAGTTGGTAAAAGCTAAACCTGCGTCAAATTTATTTTTTGAATAATTTAAATTCAAACCAAATTTACTTTGAGGAGCTGAAGCCAATAAGAAAGCTTTTTCTCTTTTTCCAAAGAAAGTACCTTCATCTAAACTACCATTTTTAACATTACTAATCTCCATGTTATTAATGTTTCCGACTAAAGTTGCTCCAAATTTTGCATCTCCAATTGTTTTTTTCCATGCAAAAACTAAATCAACACCAGCAGTTTTAGTATCCACACCATTTGAAAAGAATTGAGCTTCAGATACTCCTAAATTTAAAGCTGATGCATCAAAATAGCCTGTTAGTACGATACGATCTTGAACATTTATAAAGTATCCATCTACAGTTGCTGTGAAAGCTCCGAAACTAGCAGTTACTCCTAAAGAACCGTTAACGGCTTTCTCTTCATTTAATTTATTTATTCCGAATGCTTGTGTAACTGGACTATTGTTTGGAGAAAGAAGTACTTCTGTTGCACCACCAGAATTAAAGTTTGTAAATCGCAAGTTATAATATACCTGAGCCAATGATGGCGCTCTAAATCCTGTACTCAAAGAACCTCTGAAGTTGATATTGTCTGTCGCTTTCAATCGAGCTGCCAATTTACCATTCAATGTGCTTCCAAAATCACTATAATTTTCAAAACGGACAGCAGTACTTACTAATAAGCTTTTAGTAACGTCAAATTCTGCATCTGTATATAAAGATACGTTACTTCGGTTTTTCTTTACTTCGTTTGCAGGACTGTATCCTGGAAACCCTTGAGAACCACCTGGTCGTAACTCTCCACTTATTGGATCAATTGGTGCAGTTTGAGTAGCTGGATTGGTAATTGGTCTTCCAGCAACATCGTAAGTCGAATAAGAACCTTCTTCTCCAGCAAAAATGCTAAACTGCTCTGTTCTAAATTCTGCACCAAAAGCCAGGTTCATCCCATTTAAAACCGATTCATAGTTTTTAGAAAAATCTAAATTAGTAGTGTTTTGATTTAAACTATGTCCTCCAGCATCAAATTCTGTTGGAGAATTTCCAGCCAAAGATGCGTTAAGTGTACCTTTAATGTAGTAATGAAAAAGATTTCTTCCGAATGTATTACTTAAATCTATTTTCCATCCTGATGCTGTTTTTGTTCTAATACCAGCGGCTATAGAATTATCAACAATTTCTGAAGTTATTCTTGGCGTATACCCCCCTGGGAATATAGATTCAACAACTCTCTCTCCTCCATTTCTTGTGAAAGCATAGGCATCAGTATCTCTGAAATTTCTACCTCCAAAAGCATAAAACTCAGTCCTGTCAGATATTGGTAAATTTAAATTTCCAAAAAGGTTAAGTCCTTGAATTGCTGCTTCACCAAACCCTTTTCTGAAATCATATCCAGGACGTAAGGTTTTTTCTTTATTTAAATATTCTGCAGTGAAATTTGCTGTACCTCCTTTTTTACCAACGGTAACACCATAATTTGCCCCAACTTTCAATGACTGTCCATCAAAATTTCTTTGTTGCCCTAATGTGTTCCCAAAACTATTTTCATCAAGAAAATTGTTTTTTGTGTTAGCAGTTCCAGGTAAAAAATTTCCTTGAGCATTGGTATTGAAAGCACCATAAGTTACAGCTCCTGTTAGTTCATTTACATTGTCATTCAATACAATATTAATTACTCCTGCAATAGCATCAGAACCATATTGTGCTGCAGCTCCATCTCTTAAGATTTCAATTCGTTTAATAGCAGTTGCTGGGATTGCATTTAAATCAGTTCCTGTATTTCCTCTACCTCTTGTTCCAAATAAATTGATTAATGAAGATTGATGTCTTCTTTTACCGTTAATCAAAACCAATGTCTGATCAGGTCCCATTCCTCTCAATGAGGCTGGATCTACGTGATCGGCTCCATCAGATCCGGATTGTTTACTTGCATTAAATGAAGGCGCTACATATTGTAACAACTCGTTAATTTCTAATTTTCCACTTTGGGTTGTAACATCTTTAACGTTTATGATATCGATAGGTACTGCAGAATTAACAACTGTTCGTTTTGTGTTTCTTGATCCAACAATTTGAACTTCTTTTAGTTCCTTTGCATCAGTATTGGTTTTTTCTTGCGCAAAAAGATAAGTGATGTTGATTAACAACAAAAAAAGACTGTACTTTTTCATAAATAATTGGTTTGGTTTTTAATTGGTTTAATGAAGTCGCAATTTACTGTTTATTTAAGAATAAATTAACATTTTTTCATTGAAGACAGTAATTTTACAAAGAATGCAAGAATTCCATGTTTTTGTTTAACGAACCTTTTTTTAATCCTATATTTGCATCCTTTATTAATAGAATTGCTAATATTTGTGGTTATTACCACTTTTCGAAAATAAATTATCATGAAAGCAGGAATTGTAGGATTGCCTAATGTAGGAAAATCAACTTTATTTAATTGTTTGTCTAATGCCAAAGCACAAAGTGCGAATTTTCCATTTTGTACAATTGAACCTAATATTGGGGTGGTTAATGTACCTGATCCAAGAATCAATCGATTGGAAGAATTGGTAAAACCAGAGCGTGTTCAAATGGCAACTGTAGATATTGTAGATATTGCTGGTTTAGTTAAAGGTGCAAGTAAAGGGGAAGGTTTAGGAAACCAATTCTTAGGAAATATTAGAGAGTGTAACGCGATTATTCATGTGTTGCGTTGTTTTGATAATGATAATATTGTTCACGTAGATGGGAATGTAAATCCTATTCGTGACAAAGAAACTATTGATATCGAGTTGCAACTGAAAGATTTAGAAACGGTTGAAAAACGTTTGGAAAAAGTAAATCGTGCAGCTAAAACAGGTAATAAAGAAGCACAAGCCGAGCAATCGTTGTTGAATAGAATTCGCGAAGCTTTATTACAGGCTAAATCTGCAAGAACAGTTTCGCCTGCAAATCAAGATGAAGAAGAATTAATGGAAAGTTTCCAATTAATCACCAATAAACCGGTTTTGTATGTGTGTAATGTGGATGAAAATTCGGCAGTAAACGGAAATAAATATGTAGATCAAGTTCGCGAATTGGTAAAAGACGAGGATGCCGAAGTTATTATTCTTTCTGTAGGTGCTGAAGCTGATATTAACGAATTGGAGAGCTACGAAGAGCGTCAAGTATTCTTAGAAGATATGGGATTGACTGAACCAGGAGCTTCTGTTTTGATTCGTGCAGCATACAAATTATTGAAACAACAAACCTATTTCACAGCAGGTGTAAAAGAAGTGCGCGCTTGGACAATTAATATTGGAGCTACTGCACCACAAGCGGCGGGTGTTATTCATACTGATTTTGAGAAAGGGTTTATTCGTGCTGAAGTTATTTCGTATGAGGATTTTACTCACTACGGCTCAGAAGCAAAATGTAAGGAAGCAGGTAAATTTAAAGTAGAAGGAAAAGAATATATAGTTAAAGACGGAGACGTAATGCACTTTAGATTTAATGTGTAGTCCGCCATTTAATAATAGTAATAATAACAAAAAACCGCTAAAGTAATTTAGCGGTTTTTTTATCTCCAATTCGAAAATCGTACTTCGTACTCCATAAATCGTACTTCGTATATCGCACCTCGTAAATCACACTTTTTATTGTCAATATAATTCTTAATAACTTTGGCTTTCGCTTGTTTAAGAATGTATCAAATTATCTTAAATTAGCACAAAATCGATACTTTTTAAAATGTCTGAACAAAATCAATACAACGAAGATAATATTCGATCACTCGACTGGAAGGAACATATTCGTATGCGTCCTGGTATGTATATTGGAAAACTCGGTGACGGTTCTTCGCCAGACGATGGTATTTATATCTTGCTCAAGGAAGTATTAGATAATTGTATCGATGAATTTGTAATGGGAGCAGGAAAAACCATTGAAGTTACTATCAAAGACAAAATGGTGACAGTGCGCGATTACGGTCGTGGAATTCCATTAGGTAAAGTAGTTGATGTAGTTTCCAAAATGAACACAGGAGGGAAGTACGATTCTAAAGCCTTCAAAAAATCAGTTGGTTTGAATGGGGTAGGTACCAAAGCAGTGAATGCCTTATCGAATTATTTCCGTGTTGAATCGGTTCGTGACAACCAACAAAAAGCAGCAGAATTCTCGGCAGGGAATTTGGTTTTGGAAGAAGAAGTACAAGAATCAACCAAACGTAAAGGAACAAAAGTTGCTTTTATTGCGGATGAGCAGATTTTTAAAAACTATAAATACCGTAACGAGTATGTGGTAAAAATGTTGAAGAACTATTGTTACCTCAACACTGGATTGACCATTTACTATAACGGCGAAAAATACTATTCGGATAACGGATTGAAAGATTTGTTAGAAGAAACCATTACCGAAGAAGATTCAGTATATCCAATTATTCATTTGATTGGAGAAGATATTGAAATTGCGTTAACGCACAGTAAATCGCAATATTCAGAAGAATACCATTCGTTTGTTAACGGACAAAACACAACTCAAGGAGGAACGCATTTGAATGCCTTCAGAGAAGCAGTCGTGAAAACCATTCGTGATTATTACAACAAAGGTTTTGAGGCTTCGGATATCCGAAAATCAATTGTTTCGGCTGTGTCGATCAAAGTAGAAGAACCTGTTTTTGAAAGTCAAACCAAAACCAAATTAGGTTCAACAGATATTGGTCCGAATGGCCCAACAGTGCGTACTTTTGTCCACGATTTTATTACCACCAAATTAGATAACTTCTTACACAAAAATCCAGAAGTTGCCGATTTGTTGTTGCGTAAGATTTTACAAGCCGAAAGAGAGCGTAAAGAATTATCAGGTATTCGAAAATTAGCCAAAGATCGTGCTAAAAAATCGAGTTTACACAATAAAAAACTACGTGATTGTCGCGTGCATTTACCCGACATTAAAAATCCACGTTATTTAGAAAGTACCTTGTTTATTACTGAGGGAGATTCGGCTTCGGGTTCGATTACTAAATCGCGCGATGTGAATACACAAGCAGTTTTCAGTTTGCGTGGTAAGCCATTGAATTCCTATGGAATGACCAAGAAAATTGTGTACGAAAACGAAGAGTTTAATTTATTGCAAGCCGCTTTGGATATTGAAGAATCTATGGAAGATTTGCGTTACAATAATATTGTTATCGCAACCGATGCCGATGTCGATGGAATGCACATTCGGTTGTTATTGATTACGTTCTTCTTGCAATTTTTCCCAGAGTTAATTAAAGACGGCCATTTGTATATTTTGCAAACTCCTTTATTTCGTGTGCGAAACAAGAAAGAAACTATTTATTGTTACAGTGAAGAAGAGCGTGTTAACGCTATTGAAAAATTGAAACCAAAACCAGAAATTACCCGATTTAAAGGATTGGGAGAAATTTCGCCTGACGAGTTCAAACACTTTATTGGAGCCGATATTCGTTTGGATCCAGTAATGCTGGATAAAGCGACTTCAATCGAAACGTTATTGGAGTTTTATATGGGTAAAAATACACCCGACCGTCAAACGTTCATCATCAATAATTTGAAGGTGGAATTAGACGTTGTGGAGAAATAGTTAATTGGAGCACAAAGTAACACCAAGTATAGCGTAAAGTCTCTCGAAGGAATTTTAAACATTGTGGAACTTAGTGAAATACTTTGAATAACATTGTGTAAAAAATAGCATAAAGTAAAATTATAATTATAAACTTTGTGAAACTTAGTGTAAAACTTTGTGAAACTTAGTGCTACAAAAAAATGAAAGACGAAGAAGAAGATAACATCATTCCAAACGAAGACGAAACCAACGATTCTTTGGATACAACGGCAAACGAAAACGAGGAAGGTTTTGACGACATCGTTGCTTTTGGTGGGAATCATTTTTATGAAAATAATGAAAATCCCGAAGATACGATTACCAAAGTAACCGGAATGTACAAAGACTGGTTTTTGGACTATGCTTCGTATGTAATTTTGGAGCGTGCTGTGCCGGCTATTGAAGACGGTTTTAAGCCTGTGCAACGTCGTATTATGCACTCTATGAAAGAGTTGGATGATGGTCGTTACAATAAAGTAGCTAATATCGTAGGACACACTATGCAGTATCACCCACACGGAGATGCGAGTATCGGAGACGCTATGGTGCAAATTGGTCAAAAAGATTTGATTATTGATATGCAAGGAAACTGGGGTAACATTCTCACTGGAGATAGTGCTGCAGCTTCCCGTTATATTGAAGCTCGAATCAGTAAGTTAGGACACGATATTTTATATTCGCCTAAAATCACGCAATGGGGAATGTCGTATGACGGACGTAGAGCTGAGCCTATCAATCTTCCTGTTAAATTTCCTTTATTGTTAGCACAAGGTGCTGAGGGAATTGCGGTGGGTCTTTCAACTAAAATTTTACCTCATAATTTTAATGAATTAATTGATTGTTCTATCAAAGTATTGAAGGGCAAATCATTTACCTTATATCCTGATTTTCCAACAGCAGGTATTGCTGATGTTTCTAATTATAATGATGGTTTGCGAGGCGGGCGTGTTCGTGTTCGTGCCAAAATTGCACAATTGGATAAACAAACCTTGGTGATTACTCAAATTCCGTTTTCAACTAATACTTCTACCTTGATTGATAGTATTTTGAAGGCGAATGAAAAAGGGAAAATCAAAATCAAGAAAATTGAGGACAACACAGCTGCTGAGGTAGAAATCTTGATTCACCTCCCGCCAGGTGTTTCGCCTGATAAAATGATAGATGCCCTATATGCATTTACTGCTTGTGAAACTTCTGTGGCGCCGTTAGGTTGTGTTATTGAAAATAATAAGCCTTTGTTTATTGGTGTTTCTGAAATGTTGAAAATCTCCACACATCGCACGGTAGATTTGTTGAAACGGGAACTAGAAATCCAATTGGACGAACTGGAAAACAAATGGCATTTTTCTACTTTGGAGAAAATTTTCATTCGTGAAGAAATGTATATTGATTTCAAATTGTATGGAGATAGAGAATCATTGTACAAATATATGTACGACCGATTTGAACCTTTCAAAAAATCATTTGTGCGTGAAACCAATGATGATGATTTGCAAAAATTAACGCAAATTCCAATGATTCGTATTACGCGTTTCGACTCGGATAAAGCGGATGATGCAATTGCTAAGTTGGAAGCCGAAATGGAAGAAGTGAAACATCATTTGGATAACATCATTGATTTTACCATTGACTTTTTCCAAAAATTAAAAGACAAATACGGAAAAGGACGAGAACGCCAAACGGAGTTGCGAAGTTTTGATACTATTGAAGCTACCAAAGTGGTGTTGCGTAATACCAAATTATATGTCAACAGAGAGGAAGGTTTCTTGGGAACTGGACTTAAAAAGGACGAATACGTTGCCGATTGTTCCGATATTGATGATGTGATTGTTTTCCTTCGCGATGGGAAAATGATGATTACCAAAGTGGATGAAAAGAAATTCATTGGCAAAGACATTATACATATTGCGGTGTTTGACAAAAACGACAAACGTACCATTTACAATATGATCTACCGAGATGGTAAAAATGGATCAACCTTTATCAAACGTTTCAATGTTTCTGGAGTGACACGTGATAAGTTCTACGATTTGACTCAAGAGAATGCTGGATCTATGGTCTTGTATTTTTCAGCCAATCCAAATGGAGAAGCTGAAGTCGTGACTATTTTATTGCGTCAGGTTGGAAGTGTTAAGAAATTAAAATGGGATGTCGATTTTTCTGATATTGCCATAAAAGGACGTGCTTCGAGAGGTAATACCGTTTCTAAATACCCAATTAAGAAAATTGAGTTGAAAGAAAAAGGAATATCAACTTTGCGTCCAAGAAAAGTTTGGTTTGATGATACGGTCCAAAGATTGAACGTAGACGGAAGAGGGGAGTTGTTAGGAGAGTTTAGACCTAATGATCGTTTGTTGATTATCAATCAATCAGGTAAGCTTAAAACGATTATTCCTGAATTGACTACGCATTTTGACGAGGATATGATTGTGTTAGAAAAATGGAATCCTAAGAAACCAATTGCTACCATTTATTATGATGGAGAAAAAGAGCGTTATTTTGTAAAACGTTTCTTAGTAGAAAATGAAAATAAAGAAGAAATTTTTATTACTGAACACGAAAAATCACAGTTAGAAATTGTTTCAACTGATTGGCGTCCAATGGCAGAAATTGTATTTGCGAAAGTGAAAGGTGTTCAAAAAGAAAATCAAACGATTGATTTGGAACAATTCATAGCGGTTAAAGGAATAAAAGCTATTGGTAATCAATTGACAACAGATAAGTTAAAACAAGTGAATTTGTTAGAGTCATTGCCATACGAAGAACCTGAAAAAGAAGTCGAGGAGACAAGCACAGAAGAATCAACTGAGTTAGAAGACATTCCTACAGACACAAATGATGACGGTCAAATTACTTTAAGTTTAGATTAAAATAAAAAAAGCTCCTATTTCAGGAGCTTTTTTTAGGTTTACTTTTTAGTCATTTTCATATTTAGCATTTCAATAACTAATGAAAATGATATGGCAAAATATAAATATCCTTTTGGAATTGGGGTAACATGATTACCAAATATAAGTGCGTCGGCTAAATGCGCGCTTTCGGTAAGTAACATCATTCCAATTAAAATTAGAAATGCTAAACCTAATACTTGTATAGAAGGATGTTTATTTACAAAATTACCAACTGGAACTGCAAATTGCATCATTATAAATACAGAAATGATAACAGCTGTAATCATAATGTATATAGCACCTTCAACACCATTAGTCATACCTACAGCCGTTAAAATACTATCAAAAGAAAACACCATATCTATCAATATGATTTGGAAAATTACATTTCTAAATGATTTTGTAGCTGATTTTTTTATTTCTTTTTCTTCTTGTCCTTTTTCTTCTACTTTTTCACGAATTTCATTGGTGCTTTTATAAATTAAAAATAAGCCTCCTAGCAAAAGAATAATACTTTGACCAGTAATATTTGCGGAGAACCAACTTAAGTCAATATGGAACCAAGGTTCTTTCATTTGAATTAGTAGATTAATTCCAAACAACAACGCTATACGCATAAACATAGCTAGGAACATACCAATTTTGGTCGCTCTTTTTCGTTTTTCTTCAGGAAGTTTTCCGGTAGCGATAGAAATAAAAATAATATTATCTATTCCTAATACAATCTCTAAAAATGTTAAGGTTAAAAGGGCTATCCAAGCATCTGGATTTAAAAATACTTCCATTATAGTGAATTAAATGTTCTGTTTATTTTAGGTTAGTTTCTCCAATTTTGATAACCGTACCTCGCTGTTTACTATCTACACCAACCATTCCGAATTCAAAGGTATATGAATTTTTTGAGGTGGTCAAAATCTTCATGCTTATTGCCCTTTTTTCTTGATTATTTTTAGGATGTTTTTTTCTTAGGACATATTCACAATCACTAATCCAACGTACAATTGCAGTGTCTGTTTTTCCTTCAAAAGTTTCGATCTCAATACTGTCCTTGCGTTCAAAAAATGTAACTTTTTTCACACCGTCTACTTCATGTTCGAATTTGAATTTCCCTGTTTTGAAATCTTTACAATTGTTCTCGGTACTGTAACAAGAGGCTAGTAATAGCAAACCAAATAAAGCGATTATATTCTTCATGATTATTCTATTTTTATATCGTATTTATCTAAAAGTCCCACAATACCTTGAGCTGAAAATTTCGCTTTCTTCATTGGGTTGAACTCTGGATCAATTTTGTAGTTAAAAGCAGTTCTAAAGTCAGCCCCTGCTAATTGGCTATCATTAAATATAGCGTTATCTAAATTACAATTATCAAAAATTGCATTGGATAATTGAGTATTTATGAAACCTGTCTCTTTCATTGAACAAGCTATAAAGTTTGTTTTAGGCATTTTTTTATTGGCAAACGAGGCATAATCCAAAACACAATCTTGAAAACTGACTTGGAATAAAAAATCAGTACAAGTATTGAAATGAATTCCTAATAACTTACAATTCTTGAAATGAACAGTTTTTAAACTGGTTCCAACAAGGCTAATCATGGATAAATTACAATCAATAAATTCGCAATCCATAAAGGTATTGTTACTTAAATCAGAATTGGAAAAATCACAGTTTTTAAAGATGCAGTCTTCAAATTCACGATGATTGATTCGGCTATCAATAGCTATGACTTTTTCAAATGTTTTTTGAATGTTGATGAGGTTTTCCATTAATCGTTGAATAAACTGTTCATAATAGTTTTTAATCCAACATACAGGCAATATACTCCATAAATACATAAAGCAATTCCAATTCCTAATACAAGGTAATGCCAATTATTTCCTTGGTTCATAAACGCATTATGAATTATCGCAGGACCAATGAATAATAAAGGTAAAGCGCCAGATAAATATTTTAAGGCTTTCGCCAAAAGAGCTTTGTTGGTTGCCATTATTTAGTTTTTTTGCTGCTGGTAAAAATCAACCGCTTTTCTAACGCTGCCTAATTGAGATAGTAATTGGCTTCCTTCTTCATAGGAAACAGGAATTTCACTCATAATCATTTTTACTCCGCGATCTACTAATTTGGTGTTGCTCAATTGCATGTCTACCATTTTGTTTCCTTTGACCTTCCCTAGCTGAATCATAGTTGCTGTAGAAATCATATTCAACACTAATTTCTGTGCTGTTCCGGCTTTCATTCGCGAACTTCCAGTAACAAATTCCGGGCCAACAATTACTTCAATTGGGAATGTAGCCGTTTGTGAAAGTGGACTTTCGGCATTGCACGAAATGCTTCCAGTGATGATATTATTTTCGTTGCAAGCTTGTAAACCGCCAATAACATATGGAGTTGTTCCAGAAGCCGCTATTCCAACTACCACATCATCGGAGTTAATGTTGTATTCTTGTAAATCTATCCAAGCTTGTGTAGTATTGTCTTCAGCATTTTCAACCGCACGACGAATGGCTTTGTCCCCACCTGCAATAATTCCATTAACCAAGTCAAAAGGAACTCCAAAAGTAGGCGGACACTCAGAAGCATCAACAATTCCCAATCGTCCAGAAGTACCGGCTCCAATGTAAAACAATCTACCTCCTAATTTCATTTTAGCCACAATTTGAGTTACTAAAGCCTCGATAGATGGCATTGCTTTGGCAACAGCCAATGGCACCGTTTGGTCTTCTTGATTGATATTGAACAGCAATTCCTGCACCGACATTTTTTCTAAATGGTCGTATTTTGAGGATTGTTCTGTAGTTTTAGTAAAAGTCATAAATAAATTATTGAATTTATTTTAAAACATGAAATGCTAAGATATTTTGAACATCGTAAACATTAACAGATTTGTTAAATTGTTTCACTATACTAGGATTTACTTCACTAGAAACCCAAATCTTTAGTTCAGCCTCTAAATCGAATGTTCCGGCAGTTTCTATGCTAAATCTTGAAATACTTTTGTAAACAATTGATTTATATTCAATTTTACTTCCTGTAATTCCTTGTTTTTCAATTAATATCAATCGTTTGGATGTAAAGATAAATGTATCTCTAATTAATTTGAAACCAAGTTCTATCGATTCCCCTTCGATTAGTAATTTTCCGTAGTCATTCATTAAACTTTCTTGATCTACAGCTCCAGCATTTCCTAGTAAAGCAGAAAAAATTCCCATAATGGTTTGTTTTAAGTTAAATTAAATAGGCCAATCCAAATCCTAATACTATCATCGATATTTTAGCAATATTGAATTTATGTCCCTCACTACTTTCAAAAATGATAGTCGAAGAAATATGAAATAAAATCCCAATAACTATTGCTGTTATTTCGGTGTAATATGTATTAAGTATCGGTAAATAATCTGACAGAATAGTGCCTAAAGGGGTCATTATAGCAAAGCTAATCATAAATATAAAAATAGCTTTTTTATTCAAATTAGCATTGATGAAAAAGGTAGTTAAAATGATAGCGATGGGTAAATGATGAATGGCAATACCAATTGCTAAATCATGATTATGAGCTACAGGAAAACCTTCTGCCAAAGCATGAATACAAAGACTGATAAACAACAACCATGGAATATGATTCATCTTGTCATGTCCATGAACATGTCCGTGTTCTGCACCTTGCGAAAAATATTCTAAAATAATTTGGAACAAAATCCCTACCATAATAAATAATCCAATTCGATTATTATTACTTTCATAGATTTCCGGTAACAAATGGCTTACTGTTAGTGACAATAAAAAAGAACCGCTGAACGCTAAAAGCAATTTGAGTTTCGCTTTGTCTTTTGGTTGGAAAACCAAAGCAAATAAATAGCCAATTAATACAGAAAGTAAGGGTAAAAGATAATTCATTATTTAAAAATCATGATTAATCGTTCGCTTTCAGTTTTATGGAATTTCTTCAGTTTATAATCCCCAAAGATATCTAATAAATAGATACCAGCTTCATCCATCATCGTTTGAAAATCTTGTAAAGTCAAAGCTTGTACTTTTTCTGTGAAATGAAACGATTCACCTTGATCTTCAAAGGCAATTTCTTTGTAAATATGTCCGTCTTTCACATAGCGTTTTATATAGAAATCAATGCCTTCTACTGTTTTGGTTTCTTCAGGGACTAGATTAGCGATTACTTGATTCACATTCATGAAATCAATGACTGCAAATCCGTGTTCGGTTAAGCTCTCTTTAATGGCAATAAGCGTTTTCAAGTTATCGGCATCATTTTCAAAATAACCAAAACTCGTAAACAAATTGAAAATAGCATCAAATTGATCCTCGAATTTTTCGCGCATATCATGTACCTGAAAATGCAAACTACTATTGCTATTTTTACTAGCTTCTGCAATACTGTTTTCTGATAAATCAGCACCAATAACTTCAAACCCCAATTGGTTTAAATAGATAGCATGACGTCCTTTTCCACAAGCTAAGTCCAATACTTTGGCTTTTTCTGGAAGATTAAGATAGTGCGTCAAGTTATCCATGAAAATTTGCGCTTCACGGTAATTGCGTTCTTTATATAGGATATGGTAATACGGGGTATCAAACCAAGAAGCAAACCAGTTTTGTGTTGGCTTTTGACTATCTAAAACTGTTGGTATCAAATCTTCAGACATTTATTCTTTTTCAATTAAATCAAGTCCGCAAATTTAGTGTATTTTTGCACAAATAAACCCTATTATTTGAATTCAAAGTTCAATAAATAGGTTTTTGCCGCTGCTTTTTTTAAAATAAAACAGAAGTAGTTGAATTGAACAGAAAAAAATGGAAGATAATTTTAAAATGATTGCCAAAACCTTTTTTGGTTTTGAAGAAATATTAGCCAATGAATTAAAAGCATTAGGCGCACAAGATGTAGAACAAGGAATTAGAATGGTTAGTTTCAAAGGAGACAAAGGTTTTATGTACAAAGCCAATTTGTCATTACGAACTGCTTTGAAAATTTTAAAACCGATTTATACTTTTAGAGCCAATAATGAAAACGCCTTATACAAAGGAATTTCAGGAATTAATTGGTCGAAGTATTTGAATGCCAATCAGACTTTTGTAATTGATGCGACGGTACATTCGGATCATTTTAACCATTCTGAATTTGTTTCTCAAAAATGTAAAGATGCGATCGTAGATCAATTTAGAGAAAGAACAGGGCAGCGTCCGAGTATCGACAAAGCTTTTCCAGATTTACGAATCAATATTCACATTGGTAAAGATCAAGTCTCGGTAGCTTTGGACACTTCTGGAAATTCATTGCACCAACGTGGTTACCGAACTGCAACGAATATTGCCCCTATTAATGAAGTTTTGGCAGCAGGAATTTTAATCCTTTCAGGTTGGGAAGGACAAAGCGATTTTCTTGACCCAATGTGTGGTTCAGGAACTTTTTTGGCGGAAGCCGCTATGATTGCGTGCAACATTCCGGCCAATATCAATCGTAAAGAGTTTGCTTTCGAAAAATGGAACGATTGGGACAATGATTTGTTTGACCAAATTGTCAACAGTTTAATGAAAAAAGTAAAAGAGTTTCATTATACCATAAAAGGATATGACAAGGCGCCAAGTGCCGTGAGTAAAGCCAAAGACAATATTCGAAATGCGAACTTAGAAGATTACATCAGCATTGCCGAAGATAACTTTTTTGATACTGAAAAGAACTCTCAAGTAAAATTACACATGGTTTTCAATCCGCCGTATGATGAACGATTGGACATTCATATGGAAGAGTTTTACAAGAATATTGGAGATACGTTGAAAAAGAGTTATCCAGGAACTAACGCATGGTTTATTACCGCCAATCTGGAAGCATTGAAATTTGTAGGATTGAAACCTTCACGTAAAATTAAATTGTTCAATGCAAGTTTAGAAGCCCGTTTAGTGAAATACGAAATGTACGAAGGCAGCAAAAGAACTAAATTTCAAGTAGCCGATAAAGAATAAAAAATAAATGATATGACTAAATTACAATTAAGAGCCTTTATGTATCAGTTGGGAAGTTTTGCTATTTTGTTTATTGCTTTTCGATATTTGATTCATAACTACACTAATTTGACAGGGTTATTTATTCCGTTTACCGCTTTTGTAGTAGGGACAATTCTTTCTCCAAAATTTCAATCCGTTAAAACTAAAGATGGAGAGAAACTCTTTATGTCTTGGCTTTTTATTAAAGGTATAAAGGAGTTGTAATCTTTGGCTTTTGCCAAAAGGCAGCACTATTATTTAGAGATTACTTTCTTTTTATACAACGGGAGAAAATAACTAACAGTGTAGTTAAAACCAATTCCGAAATTTCCATTATAGGTCCTGTTAAATCCCGGAATGTATAAATTATCAAAACCGTCTGGTTTTTTATTGGTAACTAATGTTTTTAATTGAACACTAAATCCAACAAAGACATTGTTAAACATTTTAGCCTTCATTCCGGTTACTACTTCAATCCAACTCGCACTTAAGCCATTGAATTCTTGATTGGCAGGAATTAGTGGTAATTCTCCCCAATAGGGATGCGGGTTATAAATTTTATATCCATTTAATTCTTGACTAAACGTACTGAATCCATAACGCAAACCAATTGAAATGATATTTTCCATATCCAACCAATTTTCATATAAATTGTAATCGAAACCCACTTTTAGGTACGAACCTTTGCTCGTTGATGTTAATCGGTCGTCTTCAGTAGTTTTATTTTCATTTCCGAGTTCGGCTGCTAAAAAGTATTTTTTATTCCATCTAAAATCACCTGTAAGTTCTATTCCTTTATAATTTTTATCATAAAAACCTCTTGAGAATTTAAATAGATCTATTCCTAATCGTAGTCCATAACGATCTTTTTTTACTGGAATGCTATCTTCAGTTTGTTCTAGGGTCTTAGTCTCAAAATTTGTTTTTACAGTAGATTTTTCTTGTGCCTGCACTAAAGTGAACGCAACCAAAAAACAAACACTAGAAAAATAGTTTAATATGTGTTTCATTTTCATTTACTATTGTTGTTTTATCTACTGATATGAATCGGATCCACTTATTTGAAGATAATGCAGAGTGAATTATTGGATTTGTTGGTCGTAAAGTAAACGTAGTTTTGTAGCCACATGCTCTAGAGACAAATGTATTAGTTCGGGTATAATTGATTTGAATTTTGTCAGTAAATACCAAAGCAGGGTTTGTGTTACCCGAATTAAAAATCAAATTATAAGTAGTTACATCTTGATCTACTTTCAACGGAATAGAAATGCTACTTCCATTGGTAACGTATTTTGAATCACCTATCGCATTTGGACTAAAGATAATCCCTTCGGTCATTCCTTCTCCAACCACTTTTAATTGCGATACATTCTTTACAACGCTTGGGTTATTGATATCATAAAAAGTTAAAACTAATCGGGGAGTGGTAATTGTAGCAGCATCGCAAATGTCGTCTTTCTCACATCCTGAGAAAAACACCGAAAGTAGCACAACTACAACAAGAATTCGCTTTTTCATTTGATTATCGTTTCTCCAAAAGTACAACATTTTCTACGTGATGCGTTTGCGGGAACATATCCACAGGGCGCACACGGGTTACTTTGTATTTTTCGTCCATTAATGCCAAGTCACGTGCTTGTGTAGCCGAGTTACAGCTCACATACACCACTTTTTGAGGTTCAATTTTAAGAATTTGCTCAATAACATCTTTGTGCATTCCGTCTCTAGGTGGGTCAGTAATAATCACATCTGGTTTACCGTGTTGAGCAATAAAACTTTCGTTAAAAACCACTTTCATGTCTCCCACGAAAAACTCACAATTGGTAATTTCATTACGTTTGGCATTGGCTTTCGCATCGCTAATCGCTTCCGGAACGCTTTCTACACCAATAACTTTTTTGGCTTTTTTAGATACAAATTGTGCAATAGTTCCTGTACCTGTATATAAATCATATACGGTTTCATTTCCTGTAAGTCCAGCAAAATCGCGTGTTATCTTGTACAATTCGTAGGCTTGATCGGAATTGGTTTGGTAAAAAGATTTCGCATTTATGCTAAATTTCAAACCTTCCATTTCTTCCAAAATGTAATCACGACCTTTATATAGTTGGATATTGGTATCGTATAAAGTATCGTTTGCTTTATTATTCACCACAAATTGAAGCGAAGTAATTTGAGGGAATTTTTTGTAAATATGATCTAAAATTAATTCTCTATTGGCTTTATCATCTTCAAAAAACTGAATCAAAACCATGATTTCTCCGGTTGAAGCAGTTCGTAACATTAACGTACGCAACAAACCTTCGTGCGCTCTTGGGTTGAAGAAAGTCAATCCGTTTTCATTAGCAAAAGCCCTAATCTCATTACGAATTGCATTAGAAGGATCTTCTTGTAAATGGCATTTGTTGATGTCTAAGATTTTGTCCCACATTTTTGGAATGTGAAATCCTAACGCATTTCGATTGCCTAAGTCTTCGGTACTTTCGATTTCTTTTTCGGTTAACCAACGGCTATTCGAGAATGAAAATTCCATTTTGTTTCTGTAAAAGAATTGTTTCTCTGAACCTAAAATGGGATCAAATTCTGGAAGTTCAATTTTTCCAATACGTTGCAAATGGTTTTTTACCTCATTTTGTTTGTAAAACAATTGTTGGCTGTAGTTCATATTTTGCCATTTACAACCACCACAAACTCCAAAATGTTCACAAATAGGTTCTATTCGATGTTCTGAAAGTTCGTGAAACTTTACTGCTTTTCCTTCGTAAAAAGCCTTACGTTTCTTGAATGTTTGCACATCTACAACGTCTCCAGGAACTACATTAGGGATAAAAATTACTTTTCCGTCGGGCGCTTTTGCTACCGATACGCCTTTTGCACCAGCATCAAGGACTTTTATTTGATGAAAGACAACTTTGTCTGTATTTTTTCTTGCCATAGCGCAAAAATAAGTGTTTGAATGGTTTTATAAATTCAATTTGGCAAAATTTTTTAAAAAGGATTCAAATTAGCCTATCTTTGCCGACTGAAAAAAGCCATTATGAAGTTTGATTTATTACAAAAAGATCCACAATCGAAAGCTAGAGCTGGAAGTATCACTACTGATCACGGGGTGATTGAAACTCCTATTTTTATGCCTGTTGGGACAGTTGCTTCTGTTAAAGGAGTGCACCAACGCGAATTAAAAAATGATATCAATCCTGATATTATTTTAGGGAATACCTATCATTTGTATTTGCGCCCTCAAACTGAAATTTTAGAAAAAGCAGGTGGCTTGCATAAATTTATGAATTGGGATCGTAATATTTTGACTGATTCGGGTGGTTACCAAGTATATTCGCTTTCGGCAAACCGAAAAATTAAAGAAGAAGGGGTGAAATTCAAATCGCATATTGACGGTTCGTACCACTTTTTTACACCTGAAAATGTAATGGAAATTCAACGTACAATTGGGGCCGATATTATTATGGCTTTTGACGAATGTACGCCATATCCTTGCGATTATAATTATGCCAAACGCTCAATGCACATGACGCACCGTTGGTTGGATCGTTGTATCAATCATTTGGATAATTTACCTTTCAAATACGGTTACGAACAAACTTTCTTTCCAATAGTTCAAGGAAGTACCTATAAAGATTTAAGAAGACAATCAGCAGAATATATTGCTAATTCTGGTCAGCAAGGAAATGCGATTGGCGGACTTTCAGTAGGAGAACCTGCAGAAGAAATGTATGCCATGACGGAAGTAGTTTGCGAAATCTTGCCTGAAGACAAACCACGTTATTTGATGGGCGTAGGAACTCCTATTAACATTTTGGAAAATATTGCTTTGGGAATCGATATGTTTGATTGCGTAATGCCAACACGTAATGCTAGAAACGGGATGTTATTTACTGCTAATGGAACAATCAATATCAAAAATAAAAAATGGGAAGCAGATTTTTCTCCCATTGATGAAATGGGAATCACTTTTGTAGATACTGAATATACAAAAGCTTACTTACGTCATCTATTCGCTGCTAATGAATTTCTTGGAAAACAAATTGCAACCATTCACAACTTAGGATTTTATATGTGGTTGGTTCGCGAAGCAAGAAAGCATATCTTAGCAGGAGATTTTAGACCATGGAAAGAAATGATGGTTAAAAATATGAGCCAACGATTATAATTTTCTCATGAATAAATTAACAATTCTAGATCAATATATTTTAAAGCGGTATTTAGCCACTTTTTCTGTGATGCTATTGTTGTTTATTCCAATTGGAATTGTTGTTGATGTATCGGAGAAGGTTAACATGATGATCAAAAATCAAGTCCCTTTCAATAAAATTGCTATCTACTATTTTCATTTTACCATTTATTGGGCGAATATGTTATTTCCGATATTTTTGTTTTTATCGGTAATTTGGTTTACATCAAAGTTAGCAAACAACACTGAAATTATTGCTATTTTAAGTTCAGGAATATCTTTTACACGTTTTTTAAGACCTTTTATTATTGGCGCTTCTATAGTTTCATTCGTGGTTTTAATTATGGGCTTTTATTTGGTTCCCATTGCCAGTGAAGGATTTAATAATTTTAGATATACGTATTTAAAAACAGGCGGTCAACAATTAATGCAGGGCGATAATACTGATGTATATCGACAAATTAGTGACACGGAATTCATCTATGTTAATAGCTTCAATACCGAAACTAAAACTGCGTATAATTTTTCATTGGAAAACTGCAATAATGAAAAATTGGTATACAAAATTACTGCCTCACGAATTCAATGGAATCCAAAAGAGAAAAACTACACCCTTTTTGAATATACTAAAAGAACAGTAGGTCCATTAGGTGATAAGATTGAAAAAGCGCCCGAGAAAAAAATGAAATTTAAATTTGATCTAGAAGATTTAGCTCCTGTAGTTTATATAGCAGAGACTCTTCCTTTGGGAAAATTAAACGAGTTCATCAATAAAGAAAAGAAAAGAGGATCTTCTAATATCAATATGTATTTGGTTGTTTACTATAAAAAATTTAGCATTCCTATTTCTGCGTTCATTCTAACAATAATTGCAGTCTCAGTTTCAGCAATGAAACGAAGAGGGGGAATGGGTATGAATTTAGCTATCGGAATTGCAGTGGCATTTTCATATGTGTTTTTCGATAAAATTTTTGGTGTTTTGGCTGAGAAAACAAGTTTTTCACCTTTTATAGCTGTCTGGACACCCAATTTATTTTTTGGAATCCTAGCTTTTTATTTATTACGAAATGCGAAACGATAATTTAACAAGTTACCTTAACCTTCATTTAATTGTTTTTATATGGGGTTTTACTGCTATTTTAGGTGCTTTAATTACTATTCCTGCTGATAATTTAGTTTGGTATCGAATGGTGTTAGCAAGTGGATTCTTGGGTTTGTTTTTAATTGTAAAGAAAAAATCATTTCGTATTCCAATTAAAGAGTTGATGCAATTGGTTTTCGTAGGGTTATTGATCGCCTTGCATTGGATTTTCTTTTTTCAAGCCATACATATTTCTAATGTATCTATAACACTTTCTGTTTTTTCCTTAGGTGCTTTTTTTGCATCATTATTAGAACCCATTTTTTACGGGAGAAAGGTTTTGTGGTACGAAGTGTTTTTTGGTTTAATAATAATAGCAGGATTATTTTTGATTCTTCAAGTAGAAAGCGGCTATATATATGGGTTTTATTATGCTTTGGTATCGATTATTTTAGGGGTTTTATTTACATTAATCAATGGAAAGTTGATAGCGAAACACGACCCATCAGTAATTACATTTTATGAATTCCTCTCGGGCGTATTTTTCATATCTTTTTATTTTGTTTTTCAAGGAAAGTTTACACTTGATTTTTTTGTTTTGTCTCTCAATAATTGGTTTTTCCTTTTTATTTTGGCTTCCGTTTGTACGGCATATGCTTTTACAGCTTCGGTAAAAGTAATGCGTAAATTAACTCCTTACACGGTTATGCTAACCACTAATTTAGAGCCGGTTTACGGAATTGTACTTGCGTATTTTATCATTGGCGGAAAAGAAAAAATGAGTACAGAATTTTATATCGGAGCTTTAATAATTGTAATCACCGTGATTTTAAATGGGATAATTAAACATTATTACAAACCAAAAAAGTAGTCAAAATCGAACTAGTTTTTATACTTAAATGGTAAATAACAACTATCAAACGATTTTAAATTTTATATTTGCATCTCTAATCGAAAAAATAAATAACACAGTAACTCCATGGAATATTTAGATTTTGAACTTCCAATAAAAGAACTAGAAGATCAGTTAGAAAAATGTGTTGTAATTGGTAAAGAATCTGATGTAGATGTTACCAATACGTGCAAACAAATCAATAAAAAGTTAGAAGAAACAAAACGTAACATATACAAAAACCTAACAGCTTGGCAACGCGTTCAATTGTCAAGACACCCAAATAGACCTTATACTTTAGACCATATTCATGCGCTTTGTGGTGATACTTTTTTAGAATTGCATGGAGATCGTGGGTTCAAAGATGATAAAGCAATGGTGGGAGGATTAGGTAAAATTGCGGGTCAATCGTTTATGATTATTGGTCAACAAAAAGGATACAATACTAAAACTCGTCAATACCGTAACTTCGGGATGGCTAATCCAGAAGGATATAGAAAAGCATTACGTTTAATGAAAATGGCAGAGAAATTTGGTATTCCTGTGGTGACTTTAGTGGACACACCGGGAGCTTATCCAGGTTTAGAAGCTGAAGAACGCGGACAAGGGGAAGCGATTGCTAGAAACATTTTCGAAATGGTTCGCTTAAAAGTTCCTGTAATTACTATTATTGTAGGAGAAGGTGCTTCTGGTGGTGCTTTAGGAATTGGTGTGGGAGACCGAGTGTATATGTTAGAAAATACTTGGTATTCTGTAATTTCACCAGAATCATGTTCGTCTATCCTTTGGAAAAGTTGGGAGTACAAAGAGCAAGCTGCCGAAGCTTTGAAATTGACTTCTTCTGACATGAAAAAGCAAAAATTAATTGACGATATTATTCCAGAGCCTTTAGGAGGAGCGCATTTTGATAGAGAGAGTACATTTAAAACTGTAGAGCAATATATCATGAAAGGCTACAACGAGTTGAAAGACTTATCAACAGAAGATTTATTAGCCCAACGATACGAGAAATACCTTGCAATGGGGCATTTTAAAGACTAATAATCTTACAAAAATTCAGTTTATCCGAAACCTTACAGTTTCGGATTTTTTTTGACTTATAAACAAAAAATAGTTAGTTATCAACATTCTTTTGTAATAAGTCCTTGTCTACTTTTTTTTAATTTTTCTTATTTTCGCTACATGGAAAATTTTAGGAATATAGCGCCAGTTAAGGTAGATAATACAACTATCATTAATCTCGAAAAAGGGAAATTACCTCCACAGGTTTTAGATCTTGAAGAGGCTGTATTGGGGGCAATGATGATTGATAAAAAAGGAGTGGATGAGGTAATTGATATTTTACAAGCCGATGCCTTTTATAAAGATGCTCACAAACATATTTTTGAAGCAATTGTTCAATTGTTTACAGAAACCCAACCTATTGACTTATTAACAGTTTCGGCTCAGCTTAAAAAGAATGGAAAATTAGACTTAGCCGGTGGTGATTATTATTTGATTCAGTTGACTCAAAAAATTTCCTCTTCGGCACATATCGAATTTCACTCAAGAATTATTTTACAAAAATTCATCCAGCGAAGCTTGATCCGAATATCCTCTGAAATTATAGAAGATTCGTATGACGAAACTACAGATGTATTCGATTTGTTGGATCGAGCTGAATCTAAATTGTATGAAGTAACGCAAGGAAACATTAAACGTAGTTCTGAAACTGCACAAAGTTTAGTTCTACAAGCCAAGAAAAGAATTGAAGAAATAGCCGGTCAAGAAGGATTAAGTGGAGTGGCGACTGGTTTTGAAAAATTGGACAAGATTACTTCTGGTTGGCAACCAAGCGATTTGATTATTATTGCAGCTAGACCTGCAATGGGAAAAACCGCCTTTGTTTTGTCTATGGCGCGAAATATGGCTATTGATTTCGGAATGCCTGTTGCGCTATTTTCTTTAGAGATGGCGTCTGTACAATTGATTACACGTTTGATTTCTTCGGAAACAGGTTTGTCATCTGAAAAATTACGTACAGGAAAATTAGAAAAACACGAATGGGAGCAATTGAGTACCAAAGTAAAGAATCTTGAAAAAGCACCATTATATATTGACGATACACCATCGCTTTCTATTTTTGATTTAAGGGCCAAAGCGAGACGTTTAGTTTCTCAGCACGGCATTAGAATCATCATTGTCGATTATTTACAATTGATGACTGCTGGAGGGAACGGAAAAGGTGGTGGAAATAGAGAGCAAGAAATCTCAACTATTTCTCGAAATTTAAAAGCATTAGCAAAAGAATTAAATGTTCCAGTTATTGCACTTTCTCAATTATCTCGTGCTGTGGAAACTCGTGGTTCAAGTAAGAGACCTTTGTTGTCTGACTTGCGTGAATCGGGAGCGATTGAGCAAGATGCCGATATTGTTTCGTTCTTATACCGTCCGGAATATTATAAAATTGACGAATGGGATGATGATGAAGCTTCGCCAACTGCTGGTCAAGCCGAGATTATGATCGCCAAGCACCGTAATGGTAGTATCGAAAATGTTCGTTTGAAATTTATTGGTCACTTAGGGAAATTCGACAATTTAGATGATTATTCAGGTAGTTTTGATGACTTACCTTCTAGTATGAATAGTGACGATAATCCTTTTATTACTAAAAACTTGCCATCGGCAAATGAAGCCTTTGGTAGTAATCTAAATGACGATGATGAGGACAGTGATGTTCCGTTTTAAGAATATTAGATAGTTAGAATTTAAGATTAATGGATTAAGTTATCTTGGATTAAATTATGTAAATTAGGTGTAAATAAGTTCATTAACTTGACTATTTATCTTTGAAATAAAAACACCATGTGCTTCAAAAAAATAATTTTGGTATTGCTGTTCCTGATTTCTTTTTCAGGAAAGGCCTCTTATATTTTGTTGCCAATGGATGAAACGACTCAACAAAATCATTTAAAGGCCTACGGAATTACCTATTGGTGTTTGGATAAAAGTTATAAGGTTAATTGGTTACTAAACTATAGAGGTGGTTCCTTTTTATTACCTGATGCTGACGAAATCCGAAAAGAATGCCAGATTCGTGGAGTAAGTTTTGAAATCCTTTCGGATGGAGAACAAGAAGCTATTTTGAATGAAATTTCGAGTCCCTCACAAAATATGGAGTCGGTTTTATTAGAAAAAGCCCCCAAAATTGCGGTTTATACTCCCAAAGGTAAACAACCTTGGGACGATGCAGTAACTTTAGTGCTGACCTATGCTGAGATTCCATTTACTCCCATTTATGATCAAGAAGTATTATCTGACCAACTGCTATTATACGATTGGTTGCACTTGCATCATGAAGATTTTACAGGACAATACGGAAAATTTTATGCAGCCTATCGGAACGTTCCTTGGTATATAGAGCAAAAGGTAGCAGCAGAAAAGTTGGCAGAGCAATTAGGGTTTTCTAAGGTTTCGCAAGAAAAAGGTGCGGTGGCCAAAAAAATTCGCGATTTTGTCATTGGTGGGGGCTTTATGTTTGCGATGTGTTCTGCTACAGATAGTTTTGATATTGCTTTGGCTGCTGACGGAATTGATATATGTGAAGCTATGTTTGATGGAGATCCAAGTGAACCTAGTTATCAGTCCAAATTGAATTACGACAATACGTTTGCGTTTAAAAATTTTACTTTGGAACGAAAACCTGAGCAATATGAGTTTTCCGATATTGACATGACTTCTAAAAGACAAATCCCACCAGACAAGGATTACTTTACTTTAATGGAATTTTCAGCTAAATGGGATCCTATTCCAAGTATGTTATGTCAAAATCATACGCAATTAATCAAAGGTTTTATGGGACAAACTACGGCTTTTGATACAAATTTTGTAAAGTCTAATGTCTTGGTTTTAGGAAGTTGTGAGTTGAATAGTGAAGTGCGTTATTTGCATGGGCAAAAAGGTAAAGGAATGTTCAGTTTTTATTCTGGACATGATCCAGAAGATTTTCAGCACCAAGTAGGTGATCCACCAACAGTTTTGGATTTACATCCGAATTCGCCAGGCTACAGATTAATTTTAAACAATGTTTTATTTCCTGCGGCCAAGAAGAAAAAACAGAAAACGTAATCAATTCAAACTAAACTCCATCCAAATAGGGCAGTGGTCAGATATAGTTCTAGCCTCTTTTAACGATTGAAAGTTTTGGTAAAACGGAATTACACCTGAATTTAACTTTCTGATTTTTGATTTTGAAAAAAATAGATTGTCATATTCAGAGGCGAGGCAAACTCCATTTTTGCAACTGCGTTTTAACGAAGTTTTTTGGTTCACTAAAGCCGAAGAATATCCCATTTTTCGTAAAGGATCAAATACAAAATGTGATTGTGGACAATTGAAATCTCCCGCAAAAATTAGATTAAGTTTAGGATATGCTGAAGGAAAATATTTGAAATATTTAATTTCTCTATCAGGTTGCTTACTTTTAGTGATGGCGTGAAAGGATACAACTGTAAATTGCTTTTTGTTGTATTCAAAAGTGCATAAATAGGGTTCGCGTTCCATAACCGAAGCGTATTTTTTTTCGAGCCAAGCTTTTCCTATTTTCTTAATTATTGCTGATTTCCAAAGAAAAGCATAGCGTTCGGTTTTGCTAGGCGTACTTGTAGTTGGATCACTGATGGTATACTCCCATTTGTTTCCTTTTCTATTGAGTTCGTCAGCGAGCCGTGCAACAGCTTGTGCGCCTCCGTAACCCGCTACGACTTCTTGTACTGCAACTACATCGTATTTATTTAATTGAGTGGCGATATAGGCTATTTCTTCATTAGATTTTGATTTGCCAAAGTTTTCAATATTCCAAGAGATCATTTTAACTTGACTAAAGCCAGAAGAATATAGGAAAAGGAATAATAGAATAATTAGTTTTTTCATAAGACTGAATTTGGGTTACTTCAAAAATAGTTTATTTGATATAAAGACACAAAGGCATTAAGATTTAAATTTATTTAAAACTAAATAAGCATCTTTAGCAGCTAAATATTGGGAGATAGGTTGATTAAGAATTTTAGCCTTTGGGATGAAATTAATAATATTATTTTGCCACAGATTAAAAAGGATTTCAAAAAAATATTTATATCTGCGAATCTGCGGTTGAATTTTATATTTTTCCAACAAAAAACCCCAATCTTTCGATTGAGGTTTTTCTATAAGTAAGTAATCTAAATTGAGTTGATAAAACGTTTATTTTACTTTATTAATTATTGCTTTGAAAGCTTCTGGGTGGTTCATAGCTAAATCTGCAAGAACTTTACGGTTCAATTCGATATTATTAGCTTTAACTTTTCCCATGAATTGAGAATAAGACATTCCTTCCAAACGAGCTCCAGCGTTGATACGTTGAATCCATAAAGCACGGAAATTTCTTTTATTCACTTTTCTGTCACGGTAAGCGTAGCACATTGCTTTCTCTACCGCGTTCTTAGCAACTGTCCAAACGTTTTTACGTCTACCAAAGAAACCTTTGGCTTGCTTCATTATTTTTTTTCTTCTTGCTCTTTTAGCAACTGAATTTACCGATCTTGGCATAATTTTACTGTTTTTTTTGTAGCAGGCGTCCCGAATTTAATCAAGAGAACTTAAGGCCATACTCCAAGGTTATTAAATTGTTTTTAACCTAAAGAATTATTTTTGTAATTGACAATAAATCGTCGATTAGATAATTCTTAATTGTTGTTTGATGCTTTTTTCATCTGATTGGTGAACTAACGCTGAGTGAGTCAAAGCTAATTTACGTTTTTTAGATTTTTTAGTCAAGATATGACTTTTAAAAGCATGCTTTCTTTTAATCTTTCCAGAACCAGTAACTTTAAAACGTTTCTTGGCGCTAGATTTGGTTTTCATTTTAGGCATTTTTTCCTAGTGTTTTTAATTTATCTTACTTACTTATTTTTGAGTCATTAGCCACAAGCCAATGGCAATTAGTTTTAAAACTTTTGCCTATTAGCTATTGACTAGTAACTATTTCTTTTTCTTAGGAGCAATGAACATAATCATTCTTTTACCCTCTAGAACGGGCATTGCTTCTACTTTACCAAATTCTTCTAAATCAGTTGCCAAACGCAATAATAAGATTTGACCTTGATCTTTATAAATGATAGAACGTCCTTTAAAGAAAACAAAAGCTTTCAATTTAGAACCTTCTTTCAAGAATTTTTCAGCATTCTTTCTTTTGAATTCGTAATCATGCTCATCGGTTTGAGGACCAAAACGAATTTCTTTAATCACCACTTGTGTTGATTTAGCTTTCAAAACCTTTTCGCGTTTCTTTTGCTCATAGACAAACTTTTTGTAGTCCATGATTTTACAAACGGGTGGATCTGCATTTGGCGAAATTTCAACCAAATCCAATTCAAATTCGTCAGCTAATTTCAAAGCATCTGCAGTTTTAAAAACTCCAGGCTCAATATTTTCACCTACAAGACGTACTTCTGGTACACGAATAAAATTATTAATTCGGTGTGCATCTTTCTTTTCTACTCGAGGTTGGTAACCTCTGTTGCTTCTTATTGCTATGGCTTTAAAATTTAAGTTAAACTGTAAATACTTTTAATGTTTTGTTGATTTCTTCAGTAACAATAGCGGCAAATTCCTCTATGGTAACTGTTATATTTCCTTTTCCTTCTTGACCGTGACGTCGAATAGAAATTGTACCGTTTTTTTCTTCTTCTTCACCCACAATCAGCATGAAAGGCGTTTTTTGCATTTCAGCATCTCTAATTTTCTTCCCGATTGTTTCGTTTCGGTTGTCAATTAGGGCGCGAATTTCGTGATTTTCTAGCAAATCTAAAACTTTTTTAGCATATATTTCGTATTTCTCGCTCAATGACAAGATAATAGCTTGTTCTGGCATTAACCATAATGGGAAATTACCAGCAGTATGCTCTAATAAAATAGCTATGAAACGTTCCATTGAACCAAATGGAGCGCGGTGAATCATTACCGGTCTGTGTAATTGATCGTCAGATCCTTTGTAAGTCAAATCGAAACGTTCCGGTAAGTTATAATCTACCTGAATAGTTCCTAATTGCCATTGTCTTCCTAAAGCATCTTTCACCATAAAATCCAGTTTTGGACCATAGAAAGCCGCTTCACCATATTCCACAACAGTATTTAATCCTTTATCTCTAGCAGCATTGATAATCGCATTTTCTGCTTTTTCCCAATTTTCATCAGTACCAATATACTTTTCTCTGTTTTCTTGGTCGCGTAATGAAATTTGGGCGGTAAAGTTTTCAAATCCTAATGAACCGAAAACATACAATACCAAATCAATTACTTTTTTGAATTCTTCGTCCAATTGTTCTGGTGTACAGAAAATATGCGCATCATCTTGAGTAAATCCTCTAACGCGAGTCAATCCGTGCAACTCACCACTTTGTTCGTAACGATACACCGTTCCAAATTCCGCATAACGCTTTGGTAAATCTTTGTATGACCAAGGACGAACATTATAAATCTCACAGTGATGAGGACAGTTCATTGGTTTTAACAAGAACTCTTCACCTTCAGCTGGTGTATTGATGGGTTGAAAACTATCGGCACCATATTTAGCATAGTGACCAGAAGTTACATACAATTCTTTTTGACCAATATGTGGTGTAACCACTTGTTCGTATCCTGCTTTTTTCTGTGCTCTTTTCAAGAATTGCTCCAAACGATCACGCAAAGCAGCTCCTTTTGGCAACCACAAAGGCAAACCTTGTCCAACTTTAGTTGAAAAAGCAAATAATTCCAATTCTTTTCCTAGTTTTCTGTGGTCGCGACGTTTCGCCTCTTCTAACAATTCTAGGTATTCAGTTAAGTCTTTTTGTTTTGGGAATGATATTCCGTAGACACGAGTTAACTGTTTGTTTTTTTCGTCTCCTCGCCAGTAAGCACCGGCTACGCTCATCACTTTCATTGCCTTAATAATTCCAGTATTTGGAATATGACCTCCACGACATAAATCGGTGAAAGTCGAGTGGTCACAAAACGTAATAGTTCCGTCTTCTAGGTTCGAAATCAATTCAGTTTTATAAACATTGTCTTTGTAGACTTCAAGTGCTTCTGCTTTTGAAACAGGGCGCAATTTGAATTCGTGTTTGTCTCTTGAAATTTCTAATACGCGGTCTTCAATTTTTTTGAAATCGGCATCGGTAATTTTATGATCTTCAAAATCAACATCATAATAAAATCCGTTGGCAATTGCAGGTCCAAGGGTTAATTTGATACCTGGGTACATTTCCTCTAAAACTTGAGCCATAACGTGCGAAGTAGAGTGCCAAAACGCTTTTTTTCCTCCTTCGTCATTCCAAGTAAAAAGAACAAGACTACCATCTGTGGTCAAAGGCGTAACGGTTTCAACGGTAGTACCATTGAATGAAGCAGAAATTACATTTCTAGCTAATCCTTCGCTAATGCTTTTTGCAACGTCCATTGGGGTAATCCCAGCTGCAAATTCTTTCACAGACCCATCGGGTAAAGTAATCTTAATCATTTTTAACTATTTTTAGGAATGCAAATATAGACTATTGAAAAAACACTTACAAAATATAAGCAGGGTTTGTGAGCGGTTTTTCGTGGTTTTCGGCAAATAAATCCCATATAATTATAAAAACACAAGCTTATTCTAAAATTGACTCGAGAAGTTTCGATACTGAAAACTATTCTTTACTTTTGCATCACACAATTACAACACTATGTACAAACTACTAATTCGTCCGATACTTTTCTGTTTTGATCCCGAAAAAGTACATTATTTTACCTTTTCTTTAATTCGAAGACTTGCTAAAATTCCTGGTTTTTCATTACTTTTTCGTGCTTTATATGAAGTCAAAGATAGCCGATTAGAAACGGAAGTTTTTGGATTGAAATTTAAAAATCCAGTGGGTTTAGCAGCAGGTTTTGATAAAAATGCCGTTTTGTACAAAGAATTGTCTGATTTCGGCTTTGGATTTATCGAAATAGGTACTATTACTCCAAAAGCACAAGATGGAAATCCAAAAAAACGCTTGTTTCGTTTAAAAGAAGATAGCGCCATTATTAACCGAATGGGTTTTAATAACGGCGGAGTGGATGAGGCAGTATTGCGTTTGAAGCAAAATAACGGAGTTTTAATAGGAGGAAATATTGGAAAAAATAAAGTCACTCCAAACGAAGAAGCTACTTCGGATTATGAAATTTGTTTTGAGGCGCTGTTTGATTATGTGGACTATTTTGTGGTCAATGTGAGTTCGCCAAACACCCCTAATTTACGTGCTTTACAAGATAAAGAACCTTTAACTGACTTGTTGCAAACTTTACAAAATAAGAATTTGGCTAAGCCAAAGCAGAAACCAATTTTGTTAAAAATCGCACCTGATTTAACAGATGAACAATTATTGGATATTATTGATATTATTAATGATACCAAAATAGCCGGAGTTATAGCGACTAATACCACTTTGTCTCGTGAAGGCTTGGCTTCTGAAAATAAAATAGAAACAGGTGGATTGTCAGGGAAACCTTTGGCAAAACGTTCAACTGAAGTCATTCGATTTCTATCTGAGAAAAGCAACAAATCGTTTCCAATTATTGGTGTTGGTGGAATTCACACTGCCGAAGACGCTATAGAAAAGTTGGAAGCCGGAGCCAGTTTGGTTCAATTGTACACAGGATTTATTTATGAAGGGCCTGCTTTAGTAAAAGCAATCAACAAAGCCATTTTGCGAAACAAATAATTTTTTCTTTACATTCGAACTATTGATTTTTCCTACCTTTGAATTTCTATGGAAACAGTAAAAATTATCGAATGTCCACGTGATGCTATGCAAGGAATAAAATCTTTTATTCCTACTGCAACTAAGGTGGCTTATATTCAGTCTTTACTACGTGTTGGTTTTGACACCATAGATTTCGGAAGTTTTGTTTCGTCAAAAGCCATTCCTCAAATGCAAGATACCGCCGAGGTATTGGCCCAATTGGATTTGTCGAAAACCCGAAGTAAGTTATTGGCAATCATCGCCAATACACTAGGCGCAGAAGCGGCTTGTAATTTTTCTGAAATTCAGTATTTAGGTTTTCCATTTTCTATTTCGGAGAATTTCCAAATGCGTAATACTCACAAAACGATTGCGCAATCTATGATCAGTTTAGAAGAAATTTTGAATTTGGCTGATGCCAATAATAAAGAAGTTGTCGCTTATCTTTCAATGGGATTTGGTAATCCGTATGGAGATCCTTGGAATACTGAAATTGTAGGAGAGTGGACTGAAAAATTAGCTGCTATGGGAGTCAAAATTGTCTCACTCTCAGACACTATTGGAAGTTCTACTCCTGAAACTATTTCATATTTATTTTCTAATTTGATTTCAGCTTATCCATCGATTGAATTTGGGGCGCATTTGCATACCACACCTGATTCTTGGTATGAAAAAGTAGATTCAGCATACCAAGCTGGGTGTTTTCGTTTTGATGGAGCTATTCAAGGTTTTGGTGGTTGTCCAATGGCGACCAATCATTTGACTGGAAATATGCCTACAGAAAAATTACTTTCTTACTTTACTGCAAAAAAAGCAAATACCAATTTAAGTCCAATGAGTTTTGAAAGTGCTTATAATGAAGCATCAAAAGTATTTGGGGAGTTTCATTAATAATCAGTATTAAATTTACCAATTTGTTGGTTGTATATTATTGATTAAATTTTTGTACATTTGCATGCAATTTAACAACTACAACAAATTGCAATGATCGCACACAATTCAAAGATTATCGGCGAAGGATTAACGTACGACGACGTTCTATTAGTTCCTAACTATTCTGACGTACTTCCACGAGAAGTAAGTATTCAATCCAAATTTTCAAGAAACATTACGTTAAATGTTCCAATTGTAGCTGCAGCTATGGATACGGTTACAGAAAGTGCAATGGCAATTGCTATGGCGCAAGAGGGCGGAATTGGGGTGCTACACAAGAATATGACTATTGAGCAACAAGCTGCTAAAGTGCGAAAAGTGAAACGTGCTGAGTCTGGAATGATTATAGATCCAGTAACTTTACCTTTGACTTCAACTATTGCAGATGCTAAAAATGCAATGAAAGAATTCGGAATTGGTGGAATCCCAATTGTAGACGAACATAGAATATTGAAAGGGATTGTAACCAATCGTGATTTACGTTTTGAAAAAAATGGGGCACGTCCTATTGTAGAGGTAATGACTTCTCAAAACTTAATCACTGTTGCTGAAGGAACTTCGTTAGAGCAAGCAGAAGTAGTTTTACAAGGAAACAAAATCGAAAAATTACCGGTGGTTAACGATAAAAACGAATTAGTAGGATTAATCACTTTTAGAGATATAACTAAATTAACACAGAAACCTATTGCCAACAAAGACGTTTACGGACGTTTGCGTGTAGCTGCTGCTATTGGAGTTACTGGAGATGCAGTTCAAAGAGCAGAAGCTTTAGTGAATGCTGGAGTTGATGCTATTATTATTGATACAGCTCACGGACACACTCAAGGTGTGGTGAATGTGTTGAAAGAAGTAAAAACTAAATTTCCAAAAATTGATGTAATTGTTGGAAATATTGCTACGCCAGAAGCTGCCAAATATTTGGTTGAAAATGGTGCTGATGGAGTAAAAGTAGGAATTGGACCAGGTTCGATTTGTACTACTCGTATCGTAGCGGGTGTTGGTTTTCCTCAATTTTCAGCGGTTTTAGAAGTAGCAGCTGCTATCAAAGGAACTGGTGTTCCAGTTATTGCTGATGGAGGTATTCGTTATACGGGAGATATTCCTAAAGCGATTGCTGCAGGTGCCGACTGTGTGATGTTAGGGTCACTTTTGGCAGGAACAAAAGAATCTCCAGGAGAAACGATTATTTTTGAAGGAAGAAAATTCAAATCATACCGAGGAATGGGTTCTGTTGAAGCCATGCAAGGTGGTTCAAAAGACCGTTATTTCCAAGATGTAGAAGATGATGTGAAGAAATTAGTTCCAGAAGGAATTGTAGGTCGTGTGCCTTATAAAGGAGAATTGAACGAAAGTATGTTGCAATTCATTGGAGGTCTTCGTGCCGGAATGGGATACTGTGGCGCTAAAGACATTCCAACATTACAAGAAACAGGACGTTTTGTTCGTATTACTTCAAGTGGAATTACAGAAAGTCACCCACACAATGTGACAATTACTAAAGAAGCTCCTAATTATTCAAGATAACATAAGTGTTCAGTGCTCATTGAGTAGTGTTCATTAATTTATAAACCTGATATGTATTCCGTATCAGGTTTTTTTATGCTAAAGTTTCAGTTTATTAAATAAAAAAATCCTACTAAACTAAATTAGTAGGATTAGCTGATAACTGTTATGCTGATAGCTGATAACTGAATTTAAATTCCCACAAAGTTACTTGGTGTAATTTGCAATAATTCTGTTTTAATAGCCTCACTAACGTCTAAAGTAGCAATGAAACTATGAATCGATTCTTTTGTAATTGCTTCGTTGGTTCTTGTTAAACCTTTCAAGGCCTCATACGGATTTGGATAGGCTTCACGACGTAAAATCGTTTGGATAGCCTCAGCTACAACCGCCCAGTTTTTCTCTAAATCTTCGTGGAATTTTGGTTCGTTAAGCAATAATTTGTTCAATCCTTTTAAGGTAGCTTCAAAAGCAATAATAGTATGTCCCATGGGTACACCAATATTTCGTAAAACGGTACTGTCAGTCAAGTCACGTTGTAATCTTGAGATAGGTAATTTAGCAGATAAATGTTCGAATATAGCATTAGCAATGCCTAAATTTCCTTCTGAATTTTCAAAATCAATAGGATTTACTTTATGTGGCATAGCCGAGGAACCAATTTCTCCTGCTTTGATTTTTTGCTTGAAATATTCCATAGATACATAAGTCCAGATATCGCGATCTAAGTCAATGATAATGGTGTTGATTCGCTTTAAGGCATCAAAAAATGCTGCAAAGTGATCGTAATGTTCAATTTGTGTAGTTGGGAAGGAGTGGTGTAACCCTAAATTAGTCTCTACAAAAGTATTTCCAAATTGTTTCCAATCGATTTGTGGATAGGCTACGTGGTGGGCATTGTAATTTCCAGTGGCACCGCCAAATTTAGCTGCAAACGGAATATTGAATAACAAACGCATTTGCTCTTCCAAACGTTCTACAAAAACACCAATTTCTTTTCCTAAACGAGTAGGAGAAGCCGGTTGTCCGTGAGTACGAGCTAACAATGGAATGTCACGCCACTCGGTGCTTAATTCTTTTAATTTTGAAATTAATCCAATTAAAGAAGGTAGGTATACTTTTTCAAACGCTTCTTTGGTCGAAAGAGGAATTGCAGTGTTATTGATATCTTGAGAAGTCAACCCAAAGTGAATGAACTCTTTGTATTCAGACAAACCTAATTTTTCAAAGGCATCTTTGATGAAATATTCTACCGCTTTCACATCATGATTGGTCACTTTCTCTGTTTCTTTGATCCAAAGTGCATCTTCGGTAGAAAAGTTTTTGTAAATAGCACGCAAATTTTCGAATACATTTGGATTTACATTTTTAAGTTGAGGTAAAGGTACTTCACACAAAGCGATAAAGTATTCAACCTCAATTAAAACACGGTATTTAATTAAAGCTTCTTCCGAGAAAAAAGGAGCTAAAGAAAGGGTTTTATTTCTGTATCTTCCATCAATAGGTGAGATGGCATTCAATTCGTTTAAAGTAGTCATTTTTGTGTTGTTTTTTCGAAAGTGCAAATATAAACCTTTTTAGTATTTTTGCCTCCAAAAAATGAGACAATGATTGATATCGATTACCTTAATTTTCTTGAAAATATTTTGACAGACAATCGAAAAGAGCGCTTTTTGAATGTCTTGAAAAATAGAACCAATCATTTTACAATAGCAGTGGAGGATGTTTTTCAAATGCACAATACCAGTGCGGTAATGCGAAGCTGCGAAGTTTTTGGAATCCAAGAATTGAACGTAATCGAACAACGTTACGGAAAAAGTATCGACAAACAAATTGCAATGGGTGCTCAAAAATGGGTAGACATCAATACTTATGAATCGCCTTCTGCTTGCGTTCACACTTTACGAAATAAAGGATACCAAATCATTGCGACTACACCACACGAGAACGATTGTTTATTAGAAAATTTTGATATTTCGAAACCTAGCGCTTTGTTTTTCGGAACCGAAATCGACGGTTTGTCAGAAGAAATTATGCGCGAAGCCGATGGTTTTTTAAAGATTCCGATGGTCGGATTTACAGAGAGTTTGAATATCTCTGTATCGGCTGCGATTATCATTCAGAATTTGACCAACAGACTACGTAATTCGGATATTAATTGGCAATTATCTGAAGACGAAATTTTGGAGAAACGATTGGCTTGGGCCAAAAATTCCATCAAAGACATCAAACGCATTGAACAACGTTATTTTGAGGAAAATCCAAGATAGATTCTTAATTTGATGTTATTTTTTAATTAAATTTAGTCAGAAACTCTCTTTTTGAAAATAGTTGTCCAATTTAAACCGTATTTTTGGTAATATAATTTGTGTAATAAATTTATTAAGTATGAAGAAATTAGTTTTGTTTTTAACTTTTAGTTTTGTTTTGAATGTTCAAGCGCAGCAGCGTCCTAAATTGGTAGTTGGAATTGTAGTGGACCAAATGAAAATGGAATATTTGTACCGTTTTTCAGACGACTTTTCTGCAAATGGATTCAAACGAATCATGAACGGAGGTTATACTTTTCACAATATGCATTACAATTATGCGCCAACCTATACTGCTCCAGGGCATGCGTCAATTTATACTGGGACAACACCTTCAAGTCACGGTATTGTTGCGAATGAATGGTTTAATCGTGCCACTGGAAAAGAATTATATTGCACTGATGATGCATCTGTTACAACAATAGGAGGAGGGACGGATAAAGAGGGTGCTATGTCTCCAAGAAATTTATTGACCACAACAATTACAGATGAATTGCGAATGGCTACTAATTTTAGAGGGAAAGTCATCGGAATGAGCATAAAAGATCGTGGCGCTATTTTGCCTGCAGGTCATTTTGCTAATAATGCCTATTGGTATAGTAAAACTGGGGATTTTATTTCTAGTACATTTTACGGCGCTAATTTACCAGATTGGGTTACTCAATTTAATAATGAAAAGCGTTATATGAACTACATTAATGGTGGTTGGAATTTATTAAAACCTATCGCTACTTATGATGAAAGTTTAGTAGATGATAATCCATACGAAGGAAAAATTGACAAGTCAAGCCAACCTATTTTTCCTTATAATTTAAAGAAAATATACGATGAAAAAGGAGCCGATGTATTGCGTTCTACTCCTTTTGGGAATGATATCTTGGCGGATTTAGCAATTAAAGCTATTGAAAAAGAAAGTTTGGGTAAAGACAATTTTACCGATTTTTTAGCCGTAAGTTTTTCTTCTACAGATTATGTAGGACATACTTTTGGACCTCGTTCTATGGAGTTGCAGGATACGTATTTACGATTAGATCAAACGCTTGAAAAAATGTTGGTTTACTTGGATCAGACAGTTGGGAAAGATAATTATTTGGTTTTTTTAACAGCGGACCATGCTGGTGCAGAAAATTCTAATTATTTGAAAGATAATAAATACAACGTCAAAAATGTGCCATCAAGAGGAATTGAAAGTGCTTTAAGAAAATTTTCAGTTGCTACTTTTGGTACCGATGTAGTGTTGAATTATTCTAATTTCAATTTGTATTTTGATAGAAACATATTGAAAGATAAGAGCTTAGAGTTAGTTAAAGTGAAACAAATTTTTAAAGATTTCATAATGACTCAAGAGCATGTGAAAAGAGTTTATACCGAAGAAGAAATTTTAGCTTCGACTGGAGATGACTATTTTTTGAGTTTTATCGCTAAAGGCTATGATCCAAAACAAAATGGAGATCTAGTTCTTTTAGATAAAGCAGGTTATATGCAGTACATTGAAACTGGAACAACTCATGGTTCGCCGAATAGTTACGATACTCATGTACCCATGCTTTTTTATGGTTGGCACGTGCCAAAAGGGAATTCGTATTCTAAAAAACAGATTACCCAAATTGCACCTACGCTTTCTCAAATGTTGAAAATCCCATTTCCTAATGGAACGGATTCAGAAGTTTTAGAAGAATTGTTGGGAAAATAAAAGAAAAACAGTCTTGAACAAAAAATCCCGTTCTAGTTCAGAACGGGATTTTTTTATTAAACAGTTGCAGCGACTGGCAACGGTATTTGATTGCGTAATAAATCTTCAAAGGTTTCTTTCGCTCGAATTAAATGTCCTTCACCATTCATCCATAAAACCTCTGCGGGTTTGTATCTTGAATTATAATTCGATGACATGGAGAAACAATAAGCTCCTGCGTTTTTGAAACAAAGAATATCTCCTTCATTGATTTCGGCGATTCTTCTGTTATTGGCAAATGTATCTGTTTCACAGATATAACCGACAACAGAGTAGAAACGCTCTTTGCCTTTTGGATTAGAAATATTCTCGATGTGGTGCTGTGATCCATACAACATTGGACGAATCAAATGGTTGAATCCACTATCAACTCCTGCAAAAATAGTAGAGGTAGTTTGTTTTACTACGTTTACTTTAGCTAAGAAATAGCCTGCTTCACTTACTAGAAATTTTCCAGGTTCAAAGATTAATGTTAAATCTTTACCATACTCTACACAGAAATCATTGAATCGTTTGGATAATTTTTTACCTAATTCTTCAATGTCTGTTTCAATATCGTCTTTCTTGTAAGGTACTTTGAAACCGCTACCAAAATCTAAGAATTCTAATTTTTTGAAATTTTTAGCTACATCAAATAAGATTTCAGCTGCATACAAAAACACCTCGATATCTAAAATATCAGATCCAGTATGCATATGAACGCCAACAATATTCATCTTTGTATTCTCTACAATCCGAATTAAGTGTGGCAATTGATGAATTGAAATTCCAAATTTACTATCAATATGCCCTACAGAAATATTCGTGTTGCCACCTGCCATTACGTGAGGATTGATACGAATACAAACTGGAGTTTCTGGATATTTTGTTCCAAATTGTTCCAAAATGGACAAGTTGTCAATGTTGATTTGGACTCCCATTGCTGCCACTTCTTCAATTTCTTCTAATGAAACACCATTTGGGGTAAAGAATATTTTTTCAGGTGAATAACCTGCATGTAATCCCAATAATACTTCTTGAATAGAAACCGTATCTAATCCGGCTCCTTTATCTCTCAATAATTGAAGAATTGCAACATTTGACAAAGCTTTCATAGCATAGTTAATACGAAGTGTATCAACTTTGGAAAACGCTTTAGTCAATCTGTTGTACTGTGATTCTATCTTTTCGGCATCATAAACATATAAGGGGCTACCAAATTGCTCTGCTAATTGTAATAAGTCTTTTCCTTGCATTGGATATAAATTTTGTACAAATTTAGAGTACTTATTTTCTTCATACAAGTAAATTAAGATTGTTTAACAAAATATAACAAAATGTTTAATTTACAACATTAAGTCCTTTTTTTACAAAAAAAATCCCTTGAAATGAATCAAGGGATTATCGGAGAGTTGTGTTGTTGGTTTAGTTATAGTGTTGGTAAATCTCCGTTTCCTTTTGTAGGTAAGTTGGTTGAACCCATTAAGAACAAATCTACTTCTCTTGCAGCTTCTCGCCCTTCAGAGATAGCCCAAACAATTAATGATTGTCCTCTTCTCATATCACCCGCAGTGAAAATGTGAGGTACATTAGTTTTGTAGTTGGTAGCTTTATAGTTCGTTCTTAAATCAGTTTCAATGCCTAATTGCTCGCTCAATGTTTTTTCAGGACCAGTAAATCCTAGTGCTAATAAGGCTAAATCGCAAGGCCAGATTTTTTCTGAACCTTCTTTTTCAATTAACTCAGGGCGTTGTCCTGGAACAATTTTCCATTCTACTTCCACTGTTTTTAAAGCAGTTAATTCGCCTTTATCATTGGTAATAAATTCTTTGGTGTTAATCAACCAGTTTCTGTTACAACCTTCTTCATGAGAAGATGATGTTTTTAATTGTAACGGCCAGTAAGGCCAAGGAGTAGATTCGCTTCTTCCCACTGGTGGTTTTGGCATAATCTCAAAGTTAGTTACTGATTTAGCTCCTTGTCTGTTAGAAGTACCCACACAGTCAGAACCTGTATCTCCACCACCAATAACGATTACATCTTTACCAGTAGCTACAATTTGGTCTTGAATTGATTCTCCCATTACCACTTTAGTTTGTTGAGTTAAGAAGGTCATTGCTTGAACGACTCCTTTAGCATCAGCTCCTTTGGTCGGTAATCCTCTTCTTTCAGTAGCTCCACCACAAAGTACAACAGAATCAAACGCATTCAAATCTTCAACGCTGAAGTTTACACCTACGTGAACATTTGTTTTGAAAGTAATACCTTCTGCTTCTAAAATAGCAACACGTCTGTCAATGATTGCTTTTTCTAATTTGAAATTAGGAATTCCGTAACGCAATAAACCTCCAATAGCATTGTCTCTTTCAAAAACGGTTACGGTATGACCCGCACGGTTCAATTGTTGTGCTGCAGCCAAACCTGCTGGTCCAGAACCTACAACTGCAACTGTTTTACCAGTACGTTGTGTAGGAATTTGTGGTTTGATCCAACCTTCAGCGAAGCCTCTTTCGACAATATTTTTCTCAATATTTTCAATAGCAACTGGTTCTTTGATAAGGCCTAATACACATGATTTTTCACAAGGTGCAGGGCATAATCTTCCAGTAAATTCAGGGAAGTTATTAGTTGATTGCAAGATAGCTAAAGCACTTTCCCATTCTTCTTGGTGCACCATGTCGTTAAAATCAGGAATTAAATTTCCTAACGGACAGGAACTGTGACAGAACGGAATGCCGCAATCCATACATCTTGAACCTTGTTCTTTTATTTTTTCTTTCGATAACGGAACTGTAAATTCGTTGTAATTAGAAACACGTTCTGCTACAGCGATATTACTTTCGTCCGCTCTACTGTATTCTTTAAATCCACCTATCTTTCCCATGACTATTGCGCTATTAATTCTTCCACTTTATTTTCTTCTGCCAATCTTTGTAATGCTTTTTTGTAATCTGTTGGCATCACTTTGATAAAGTGTTTTTGTTGATTCTCCCAATCCGCTAAAATTCGTTTTGCTAATGGGCTATTGGTATACATAGAATGATTTTTAATCAAACGTCTCAATTTTGTAATATCTTCTGCTTCGTTTTCTTCGAAAGCGACCATTTCCATATTACAAACGGTTGCATCGAATTTTCTTTCAGGGTCGTATATGTAAGCAATACCACCACTCATACCCGCTGCAAAGTTTCTACCTGTTTTGCCTAAAATGACTACGTTTCCACCCGTCATGTATTCACAACCGTGATCTCCAATTCCTTCTACAACTGCTGTTGCACCCGAATTACGAACCGCAAAACGTTCTCCTGCCATACCGTTGATGTAGGCTTCACCTGTAATCGCACCGTAAAGGGCAACGTTACCAATGATGATGTTTTCTTCTGGTTTGAAAGTTGCTGTTGGTGGCACTTTGATAATTAATTTACCACCAGAAAGTCCTTTTCCTAAGTAATCATTACAGTTACCGTGGATTTTGAATGACAATCCATTCGTAGCAAAAGCTCCAAAACTTTGTCCTGCAGAACCTGTAAAGTCTACTAAGATCGTATCGTCTGGAAGGCCTTGTGCACCGTATATTTTAGAAATTTCGTTACTTAAAATTGCACCAACTGAACGATCCGTATTTTTGATATTGAAAGTAACTCTTGTTTTTTCTTTTCTATAAATAGAAGGAATAGCAGCTTTGATAATATCAAAATCCAATACGTTTTCTAGAGCGTGATCTTGGGTTGTAGTATTGTGATTTGGAACTACACTCGCTTTTTCTGGTTTGTAAAGAATAGTTGATAAATCCAAACCATTGGCTTTGTAATGATCAATTGCTTTATTTACATTTAATTTTTGTGATTGACCTACCATTTCTTTCAAGGTTCTAAATCCTAATTGCGCCATAATTTGTCGTAACTCTTCAGCAATGAAATACATGAAGTTAATGACATGTTCTGGAGTTCCTTTGAAATTCTTTCTCAATTCTGGATCCTGTGTAGCGATTCCAACCGGACACGTATTTAAGTGACAAGCTCTCATCATGATACAACCTGAAGCTACTAAGGGAGCGGTTGCAAATCCGAATTCTTCAGCTCCTAATAAAGCAGCAATAGCAACGTCACGACCAGTTTTTAATTGTCCGTCACACTCTAAAACGACACGACTTCTTAAGTCATTTAGAATCAAAGTTTGTTGTGCTTCGGCTAATCCTAATTCCCATGGAATACCGGTATGTTGTAATGAAGTCAATGGTGCAGCACCTGTTCCTCCATCGTATCCTGAAATTAAGATGACGTCAGCTTTTGCTTTGGCAACACCCGCAGCAATTGTTCCAACACCAACTTCAGAAACTAATTTTACGTTTACACGTGCTTCACGGTTGGCATTTTTCAAATCAAAGATCAATTGTGATAAATCTTCAATTGAGTAAATATCGTGGTGTGGAGGAGGTGAAATTAATCCAACATAAGGTGTTGAATTTCTTGTTTCTGCAATCCAAGGCACTACTTTTTCTCCAGGGAGTTGACCACCTTCTCCAGGTTTTGCTCCTTGAGCCATTTTAATTTGGATTTCTTTGGCGTTTGTCAAATAATTAATTGATACCCCAAAACGACCTGATGCAACTTGTTTGATGGCACTATTTCTTGAGTCACCGTTTAATTCTTTTTGGAAACGTTTTGGATCTTCACCACCTTCTCCAGAATTACTTTTTCCACCAATTCGATTCATGGCAATGGCTAAATTCTCGTGTGCTTCCGAACTGATCGATCCATAGGACATGGCACCGGTTTTGAATTTTTTAACGATTTCTGTCCAAGGTTCTACTTCGTCAATAGAAATAGGGTCTAAATTATTGAATTCAAATAATCCTCTAATTGTCATCAAGTTTTGACTTTGATTATTAACCATATCAGAATATTGTTGGTAGGCTTCAGGGCTGTTCAAACGAACCGCTTGCTGCAATTTAGCAATAGTGGTAGGATTGAACATATGCTTTTCACCTGATCTTCTCCATCTGTAAATACCACCGATTTCTAAAGGTAATAAGTTGGCAATTTTAGAATTAGGAAACGCTTTTTGATGTCTTTTCTTGATTTCTTTTTCAACTTCCATTAATCCAATACCTTCAATTCGTGAAGGAGTGAAAGGGAAATATTTAGTACTAAACGTTTTGTTTAAGCCTAGAATTTCAAAAATTTGTGCAGCTCTGTAGGAATGTAAGGTAGAAATACCAATTTTATTCATAATCTTAACAATTCCTTTTGCGATGGCTTTGTTATAATTTGAAATAGCATAATCTGCTTTAACTCCTGTTATATGACCTTCATTTACTTGGTCATGAATAATCTCATTCACCATATAAGGGTTGATGGCGCTGGCACCGTATCCAAATAATAAAGCAAAATGGTGGGGTTCACGTGGTTCTGCCGATTCAATAATAATGCCGAATTTAGAACGTACTCCTAATTTGTTTAAAGTGTGGTGTATGTATGAACAAGCCAATAACATCGGTATTGGAGCAAGTTTTTCGGTAACACCTCTATCGGAGAGAATAACTATATTACAGCCTTCAGCTACTGCTTTGAATGTAGCCTGGACACATTTTTCCAAAGAACGTTCTAATCCATTAACTCCTTTTTCTATTTTGTATAATGTAGAAATAGTAACAGATTTGAAATCAGAATGTTCAATATTTCGTAATTTATCTAAATCTTCATTAGAAATAACTGGATTTTGAATTTTTATTTTTTTACTGTGTTTAGCACTAATGTCAAAAATATTGTAGTCACCGCCAATAGCTAAACTGATATCTGTAATAATCTCTTCACGGATACCATCTAACGGGGGATTGGTAACTTGAGCAAATAATTGCTTGAAATAATTGTATAATAGTTGGGGTTGTTCAGATAAAACAGCAAGCGGTGTGTCATTACCCATAGAACTTATGGCCTCAGCTCCTTTGGCCCCCATAGGGTTAATGATTGTTTTTAAATCTTCAATAGTGTAACCAAACAAACGTTGTCTAGTATGAAAATCAATACTTTCTGTGGGAATTGGGTTATTGGTGTATGGTATTTTTGCTAATTGAACCAAGTTTTCGTCCAACCATTTTTGATATGGACGTTTAGTTACAACGGCATTTTTAACTTCTTCGTCTTCAATAATTCGTCCTTCGTTCATGTCAACCAAGAACATTTTTCCAGGTTCTAATCGACCGTGCTGAATTACATCTTCTGGATCAATATCCAAAACGCCAATTTCAGATGACATGATTACAAATCCGCTTTTTGTCAACGTATAACGAGAAGGTCGTAATCCATTTCTATCCAATAATGCCCCAATTACATTTCCATCTGTAAAAGGAATTGAAGCAGGACCATCCCAAGGCTCCATGATACAAGAATTGTACTCATAGAACGCTTTCTTTTCTTTCGACATGGTTTGGTGTTTCTCCCATGCTTCTGGAACGACCATCATCATAGCTTCTGGTAAAGAACGCCCTGTCATAATCAATAACTCAACTACCATATCCATGGAAGCCGAATCTGATTTTCCTTCTAATATAATTGGGAATAATTTTTTAATATCGTCACCAAAAACTGGACTTTCCATTAATTCTTCACGAGAACGCATACGACTCACGTTTCCTCTTAATGTATTAATTTCACCATTATGACACATGTATCTAAATGGTTGCGCTAAATCCCATGATGGGAAAGTGTTAGTAGAGAAACGTTGGTGAACCAAAGCTAGTCGGGTAACTACATCTGTATCTGTTAAGTCAGTATAGTATCTACTAATGTCCTCTGGCATCAACAAACCTTTATATATGATTACTGTAGTCGATAAACTAGTGAAGTAATACCTGTGACTTTCTGAAGTTTTGGAGTTTCGAATAGTATGCTCCGAAATTTTTCTCGCAGCAAATAACTTGGCATTGAATTCTTGCTCAGTCAATTGCAAACCATTTTTACCCACAAAAACTTGTTTGATTGTTGGTTCTTTTTCTGCTGCAATTTGACCTAAATTAGAAACATCTACAGGAACATCTCTCCAACCTAATATTTGTAAATTTTGATCTTGAACACATCTTTCAAAAGTAGTGATACAAAAATCTACTTGATTTTGACTTTTTGGTAAAAAAAGCATACCTACAGCATATTCACGAACTTCTGGCAAATCGAAATCACATACTTTCTTAAAAAAAGCATCTGGGATATCAAATAGAATTCCAGCTCCATCACCAGTTCTTCCATCAGCACTTACAGCACCACGATGTTCTAATTTAATTAGGATATCAAGTGCTTTGTGAATGATATCATTCGACTTAATTCCATTCAAATTACATATAAATCCAGCGCCACAATTGTCGTGCTCAAATTCTGGTAAATAAAGGCCTTGTTCTTTAACTCTCATGCTTATTATTTTTTTACAAAATTAAAGATTTATGGGTAGTTAATGCCTTACTAGCCTTGTTTCTATTCATTTTTACCATAATGCTAAAAAAGACATCTTTAAATGACGATTTTGTTTTTTTACCTAGTTCGAATTACGCTTTTGACAAATTGAAGTAATAATTTTTAGTGTTTTATTTTAGGTTTTATGCATTAGAGGATAGGTTTCTTTCAGATTTATTTTTTTCTAACAAATTTGTCTGAAAAATTTAAATTTAGAATGAACTGACCTCATTTTATAATTGTATTGATGATTATTTGTGTATTGCCCTTTTTTATTAAAAAAAATTTATTGTTTGTGTATTATTTTGTTATTTTTGTACCACTTTTACTCTGAAAATAATTTCAGTGAAGCAGACAAATTCTTAATTATGAACATACACGAATATCAAGGAAAAGAAATTTTATCTAGTTACGGAGTTCGCATTCAACGCGGTATTGTAGCTAATAGTCCAGTAGAAGCTGTTGCTGCAGCAAAACAATTAACAGCTGAGACCGGAACAGGTTGGTACGTTGTTAAAGCACAAGTCCACGCAGGTGGTCGTGGAAAAGGTGGTGGAGTTAAGTTGGCTAAAAACTTACAACAAGTAGAAGAGATTTCTGAGCAAATCATCGGAATGCAATTAATCACTCCTCAAACTTCTGCTGAAGGAAAAAAAGTACATAAAGTTTTAATTGCTGAGGATGTGTATTATCCTGGTGAAAGTGAAACTTCTGAGTTTTATGTTTCTGTTTTATTGAACAGAGCTACGGGACGCAATATGATAATGTATTCTACTGAAGGAGGAATGGATATCGAAGAAGTGGCTGAACACACTCCACATTTAATCTTTACAGAAGAAATTGATCCAGCTGTTGGATTACAAGGATTCCAAGCGCGACGAATTGCTTTTAATTTAGGTCTTTCTGGAAATGCGTTTAAAGAAATGGTAAAATTCATTGATTCTTTATACAATGCATATATCGGTTCAGATGCGTCTATGTTTGAAATCAACCCTGTATTAAAAACATCTGATGATAAAATTTTAGCAGTTGATGCTAAAGTAAATATTGATGATAACGCTTTATACAGACAAAAAGCATATGCTGACATGCGTGATATCCGTGAGGAAAATCCAATTGAAGTAGAAGCAAAAGAAGTTGGATTAAACTATGTTGATCTTGACGGAACAGTAGGATGTATGGTAAACGGAGCTGGATTAGCGATGGCTACTATGGATTTAATTAAATATGCAGGTTTTGAACCAGCTAACTTCCTTGACGTAGGTGGTACTGCTGATGCAAAACGTGTTGAGACTGCTTTCCGTATTATATTAAAAGATCCTAACGTAAAAGCTATCTTAATCAATATTTTTGGCGGAATTGTTCGTTGTGACCGTGTGGCACAAGGAGTAGTTGATGCATACAAAAATATGGGTGATGCAATTAAAGTGCCAATCATTGTTCGTTTACAAGGGACTAATGCTGCCATTGCAAAAGAATTAATTGATAATTCAGGAATGCCAATCTTATCTGCTGTTGAATTCCAAGAAGCAGCTGACCAAGTTCAAGCGGCACTTTCTTAATTAGAAAACCAATTTATAAAAAAAAATCCTGAGTGAAAGCTCAGGATTTTTTTGTTTTATGAATTTTTCTTACCGTTTTTGAATTGTACTTTTTCTACCACTTGTCCTTTGGGAGTAGCTTTACTGTTGTTCTTTTTAAACGGTTTTTTTGCTCCAGTAAATGATTTAGGTTTTTGATCTCCTCTTGCTTTTTCTGGATCTTTAGTACTGGCTTTAAATTCAGGTCGATCTTTTGAATTTTCTTTCTTTGGAATTTCAGCTTTGTGTTTGGCTAAAACCTCATTAGGATTTTTTGGGTTTTCTTTGGTTCCTCTCAAATGAATCACTAAACCATTCAAGAAATTACGCAACACTTGATCGCCACATTCCATATAGTTTTCGTGTTTTTCATCACGGAAGAAAGCGCCTAACTCTGATTTCGAAATTCTAAAATCAACTAATTCTAAAATCTCAACTATTTGGTCATCACGAAGCATCAAAGCGACACGTAATTTTTTAAAGATATCGTTATTGGTCATGTTTTTATTTTTTACAAAGGTACATTTAAATAGTATTTAATTTAGAATAAATGCACTCCGGTTCCGTTACCTTCTGCATAACTAATTTTTCCGAATTCCATAGTAACTCCACTAGCAATATCTTCACTCAATAGTAAAGGACCATCCATATCAACATAATCCAATTCAGGTAATATATGCGCAATAGCAGAAATACCAACGGTAGATTCGGTCATACAACCTGCCATGGTTCGTAATCCTAAGTGTTTAGCTTCTTGAATCATGCGTCTTCCAGGAGTAATTCCACCACATTTGGCTAATTTAATATTGACTCCATGAAAATGCTGAAAGCATTTCGCTACATCTTCTTCTTTGATACAACTTTCATCTGCTATAATAGGTAAAGCGGAATGTTTAAAAACTTTTTTATGTCCGTCCCAATCATCAGCTTTTAAGGGTTGCTCTAAAAATTCTACACCAAGCTTTTTCAATTCAATTGAATTACGAATTGTTTCATCGATTCCCCAACCGCAATTGGCATCAATTCTAAAAATGGCGTTGCTGTGTTGTCGAAGTGCTTTTACAATGGCTATGTCTTCTTGTGTTCCTAATTTAATTTTATAAATCGGCCAAGGCAATTCTTCCATTTTGGCTACCATTTTTTCAATAGGTGCTATGCCGATAGTATAATCTGTCAATGGATTTTTTTCAGTGGTATATCCCCATAATTCATATAACTTCTTTCCTTTTTTGCGCGCGTATAAATCGTTGTATGCATTGTCTAAAGCGCACAAAGCAAATAAGTTGTCTTTTAAATAGGGAAATATTTTGGTCCAAAATACTTCTGGGGTTTCAGTTCCTGAGGATTCAATAATCGATCTGATTTTTTCTAAATCAGCTATCATCATAGGTACCGTAATATTATAATAGGGATTGGAAGAAGCTTCGCCAAATCCGGCAAATTTACCGTCTCTTAAAGTTACAATTACACAAGGTTGTACATCAATTGACTTTCTGGAAATGGTAAAAGTATGTTTCAATTTGAGGTCGTAGGCTTTTAAAATCAGTTCCATCAGCAATACTATTAGTCGGCTTGTTCTTGTAATTTTTTGATTTCATCACGCAATTTTGCGGCTTGCATAAAGTCCAGTTCTTTGGCAGCTTTTTCCATTGATTTGCGCTTTTCGCGAATTAATTTGTCAATTTCTGATTTAGATAAATAAGCAGTTTCAGCTTCAGCCGCTACATTTAAAGTATGTCCTAATTCGTATTCGACCAAAGGATTTTTAGTGAATGCCGAATCTATTTTCTTATTCAAAGCTTGAGGAACTTGATTATTTTCGATATTGAAATTAATCTGCTTTGTTCTTCGGTAATTGGTTTCATCAATCGTTTTTTGCATACTATCCGTGATTTTGTCAGCATACATAATGGCTTTTCCATTCAGGTTTCGGGCAGCACGTCCAATAGTTTGTGTTAACGAACGATGACTTCTCAAAAAACCTTCTTTGTCGGCATCCAAAATGGCCACCAAAGAAACTTCGGGTAAATCCAATCCTTCTCGTAATAAGTTGACGCCAATCAACACATCAAATAGGCCTTTTCGTAAATCTTGCATAATTTCAATGCGCTCTAAAGTATCGACATCGGAGTGAATATAACGACAACGAATAGACACTTTGGTCAAGTATTTGGCCAATTCTTCTGCCATTCTTTTGGTCAAGGTGGTCACCAAAACTCTTTCGTCCAGTTCACAACGTTGCTGAATTTCTTCAATCAAATCGTCAATCTGGTTTAAGCTTGGTCGCACTTCTATAATTGGATCCAAAAGACCCGTAGGGCGAATAACTTGTTCTACAACAACTCCATCAGTTTTTTGCAATTCATAGTCGGCAGGTGTTGCTGAGACATAAATGACTTGATTTTGCATTGCTTCAAACTCTTCAAATTTCAACGGACGGTTGTCCATAGCTGCTGGTAATCGAAAACCGTATTCGACTAAGTTTTCTTTTCGGCTTCGGTCACCGCCATACATAGCGTGAACTTGAGATAGGGTTACGTGACTTTCGTCGACCACCATTAAAAAATCTTTTGGAAAATAATCCAATAAACAGAACGGTCGTGTTCCAGCTGCTCGTCCGTCAAGGTAACGGGAATAATTTTCGATACCCGAACAATACCCTAATTCCCGAATCATTTCTAGATCGAAATTAGTGCGCTCTTCAAGACGCTTGGCTTCCAAATGTTTGCCTATTTCTTTGAAATAATCAACTTGCTTGACTAAATCTTGTTGGATTTCCCAAATAGCATTTTGCAATACATCTGGCGAAGTCACAAACATATTGGCGGGGTAGATGGTCAGTTTTTCAAACTTTTCTAGCACCTGCGCATTTTTGACATCGAAACTTTCTATTTCTTCAATTTCGTCACCAAAGAAGTGAATGCGAAAAGCATCATCGGCATAACTTGGAAAAACTTCGACTGTGTCGCCTTTAATTCGGAAAGTTCCTGGATTAAAATCAGCTTCGGTACGCGCGTATAAACTTTGAACTAAACTATGCAATAATTTGGTTCTCGAAATCACCTGGTCGCGTTCCAGGGCAATTACATTTTTTTGAAATTCTACCGGATTTCCAATACCGTACAAACAGGAAACTGAAGCTACTACTAGAATATCTCTTCGGCCTGAAAGAAGGGAAGAGGTCGTGCTTAAACGCATTTTTTCTAGTTCTTCATTGATGGATAAATCCTTTTCAATAAAAACTCCTGTAACTGGCATAAAAGCTTCAGGCTGATAGTAATCGTAGTAGGAAACAAAGTACTCTACAGCATTGTTGGGGAAAAATTGTTTGAATTCAGAATACAATTGCGCTGCCAAAGTTTTATTGTGTGCCAAAACCAAAGTAGGTCGTTGTACTTCCTGAATGACATTGGCTACTGTAAATGTTTTTCCGGATCCCGTTACTCCTAATAATGTTTGAAATTGTTCGCCCTCAATGATGCCACGAGCTAATTTTTCAATCGCTTGTGGTTGGTCGCCTTTAGGTTGGTAATCAGATACTACTTGGAAATTCATTTGGTAAAGATACTTAATTCAAATCAAGAGACAAAAGAGGTGTAATCACCTAATTGTAATTACAACTCATCCAATTTATTAGTGTAATTTGTGAAATTAGTGTTTATCTCAATCTAAAATTGCCAATTTTTTCGTTGTTCCAAAGTCATAAAAGTCCATGCTACAAAACGACTTGTTTTTTGGCCTTGAGCCATATCGATAGTTTTTATTTCGACGGCATTTACTATATTTAAAGTTTTATAAATGCTAGCAAGATTTTCTTTTTTGGATACCAAAGTAGTAAACCACATACAATTCATAGTATATTTTACACTTTCGTAAATCATTTGAGTGATGAATCGCAGTTCGCCACCATCACACCACAACTCCCCATTTTGACCACCAAAGTTGAGTGCCACTTTTTTGGTCTTTTGCTGTTTTAAATTTGATATTTTCCGAAGCGTTCCTTTGTTTGCTTCTTCTTCCGATTTATGAAAGGGCGGATTACAAATCGTAAAGGCAAATTTATCTTCAGGAGTAATGATGTTTTTAAAAATAAAACGAGACTCGGTTTGTAGTTGCAAACTAATTGCATCAATTAGTTTAGAGTTATTTTGAATGATTTTTTTGCAATTTTGAATGGCATTTTCATCGATATCTGTCCCAACAAAACTCCATCCGTAAGATCCATTTCCTATAATTGGATAGATACAATTGGCTCCAATTCCAATATCTAAACCTTGAACTGTTTCACCTTGTGGAATACTACCGTTGTTACTTGCAGCTAATAAATCAGCTATGTAATGAATATAATCAGCACGACCTGGAATAGGAGGGCAGAGGTAGTTTTTAGGGATATTCCAATTTTGAATTCCATAATGGAAAGCTAATAACGCCTTGTTTAGAGTTTTTACAGCTTCAGGATTAGCAAAATCAATGGTTTGAATGTTATGCGGATTGGTAAAAACAAAATTAGCAAGTTCAGAACAGGAATTAATTAATTGGTCAAAATGATAACCTGAATTATCAAGATTTCGAGGGTGTAATTTTTGTTTTAGTATCGGTGCTAGTACTTGTTGTTTTTCCATTTCGTTACAAAAGTAAGCAATCTCGACGGTATTATATTAATCAATACATTCCATCAAGAGTAAATCACCATCTTCATGCTCTATCGTTACAATGCCGTCTTGAGTTACATGATTGCTACTTCCAGTTCGATAACCTAAAGTGAGGGTATCATTTTGAAGTGGGTAAAATAAATTGGAAGAACGAATTCCTGTCACATTTCCTATCGGTATTAAAGAAATGGGAGTGTTAGCGGTGTACCATTTTTCAAACTTTTTGGGTAATAAAAATATTTTGGAATGGTCATCTAGAAGGACAATTTTTAAAACATTACGGTATTTAGAAATAGTCGTTATATTAGTTATAGTATGATCGGCTCTTTTACCAGTTGCCCAAACGACATTTACTGCAGGGATATTTCGCGCTATCAAATAATCAAATGCCTTTTCTAAATCGGTTTTGTTTTGATCGGGTGTATGAATGATTTCAATTGGAAATTGTTCTTCTTGGTACTTTTCTGGATCAAAATTACGATCAAAATCACCTATTAAAACATCTACTTTGATATCCAATTCCATAACGCGTTCCATAGCTGAATCTAATACCACTACGAGCGGAGACCACTCTAGTAATTGCCCTATTAATTCAGGTTGGCACGAGGCGCCATTAGCAATAATTAAAGCCGGTTCTTGGTCGTCTCTAACGATATGATGTGAAGACATTGGATGTTTTTTAGTACCGTAAATGTATTAAATTATCTGTTTTTAAAGTACTAAATAAGAATTAAATCCTGTAAGATTTTAACTTACAGGATTTAAATAAGATAATTTATTTAACTAGTTCAAATTGTGCAATAACTATATCATCTTTAAGTAATATGAACTTGGATGAATCTATGACTACCACTTTACTAGTTTGAGATAAAATTGCAATAAAAGAATTTTCAATAGCCATGGTATCTCCGCAATACATTTTTGTTGATCCAATTTTTGAAAATGAGATAAAATTGTCTTTTATTTGAAACTCACCAAATAGTTGATTACATCCTGCTTTGGCTTCTAATTGATTTGAATTAGAATTGAGTTTAAGATAAAAGTCTTTTTCGTCTCCTTGAATTTTCTCGGAATTTAAAAGTGTAATTTTCCATTTTTTGTTAGTAATGGATTGTTCGGTTACATTTTTAGCATTACTACTTTGTATCAATGAAGAATCACATGAGTAAAAAACAATTGATGTATATAGGGCAATTGACAAAATTTGTAATTTCATTTTGTAAAGATTTAGGGTTGATAATAATAATGCGAATTTAAAAAAATAATTACTATTAAATTATTTTACAATATAATTAACAGAATCGTATTCACTTAATGAAAAATAGCCTAATGGGAAATTCTCTTTTTTTGTAGTATTTATAACATTACCACGAACTGTTGCTGGTGGAGATTGAAAAGGGCCGCCTCCGCTATTACCTGCAATACTTACCAAAACAGACATATAATTAAAATAGGTTCTGGAAATTCCATAGTGATTGATTTCTACTTTGTCTCCAGGTTTAATGTCGTCATTTTGGGAAATGCTAAAGAATTCATTACCATTAAAAAACACATCTTCATCTGTATAAAAGTTAGAAGTAACTTGAGTCGCATAGGTAAATCTGTAGAGGTAGAAATTTTTTACAACTGCGGGATCTATATAATGTGCTTTAAGCTCTATACTATTCCCTCCAAAGCCACCGTTATTATTTTGTACCACTTTAGTAATTTCTGCCACTGGCTGCATTATTTCTTCTGCTGTATATGTATCCCCGTTGTATTGTATTGTCAAACGATAAGTTTCACCAATTACAGGAACAAAATTCGAACATCTGTATTCACCAGTGTTAGGAGCTTCAACAAAATTAAATTTTTGATTTTTACTATTTTCAACACTTACAATTGCACCCTTTGCTATATTAGGCGAAGTGCTATAAAAGCTAGTTGTAGTACTAAGTTTAATTTTTTGAACATTTCCAGCACTTCCTTTTTTCCATGTGATAGCCGCTTCAATAACTAATTTTGGGGCTGCAGTGTCTAAATCTAACTGAATTACTTCTTCGCAACTAACAAGTAAGAAGCTCCATATTATGAACGATAAATAATATATGTTTTTCATACTTTCTAAAATTTAAAATTATAACTGACAGCTGGAACTATTCCGAAAATTGAGGTTTTTATGGCCTCATTGTTTCCTGTGTCACTATTTTGTCTAAAATTGATAGCAGCTGCATTTTTTCTGTTGTACAAATTATAAATACTAAACACCCATTCACTTTTTGTACTTCGCGAACTATTTTTACTTGGTGATAATGTAGCAGATATATCTAAATGGTGGTATGCCGGTAACCTGTTTTCATTTCGTAATCCATAACTTGGTACAGTGATTCCTAAATATTGATATTGTCCATTAGGAAAGGTCACAGGTTGTCCAGATTGTAATGCGAAATTCGCACCAAAAGACCATTTTTTATTTAACTCATAGGCACTTGTAATGGCTAAGTTATGGGTTTTATCGAAAGCTGATTTGTACCATTCTCCATTATTAATACCTGTTTCTAAAATTGTTCTTCCAGGGGTTTGTTGTTCAGATCTAGATAATGTGTATGAAATCCAACCGTTGAATTTCCCTTCATTTTTCTTTAACATGATTTCTAAACCATAAGCCCTCATTCTTCCGTTTAAAATTACTTGCTCTAATGCGTTATTTGCAATTAAATCAGCTCCATCAATATAATCGATACGGTTTTGGATTTTTTTATAATAACTTTCAATTTCTAAGGAATACTTGTTCTCTGAAAAATTCGTAAAATATCCAACCGCTACTTGGTCTGCAATTTGAGGTTTTATGAATGAGTCACTTGGAGTCCATACATCTAATGGAGTAGGAGAAGCGGTATTGGAAACTAACTGAAGATATTGAACCATTCTATTGTAACTCGTTTTAATAGATTGAGAGTCATTTACTTGGTAAGCTAGTGAAAAACGAGGTTCTAGATTTCCGAAATTTGTGATGGTTTCATTTTTTCTATAATTCTGAACCCCTATTGGAGTTGCTTTTTCATAAATCTGCATTTCAGAATTAAATAAAACAGGGTTGTTATTTTCATAAATATTTATTTTTGAATTACCTAAACGATAAAATAAACTGTATCGTAAACCATAAGAAATAGCAATTTTATCAGATATTTCTTGCTCAGCATCTAAATAAGCGGCTGGTTCAAAAGCATATTTTTTGTCAAGTTGAGCAAAGTTGATGCCTGAATTTGGATCTGAAGGTCTAATAATTCCAGGATTAAAATCATAATAAATGGCGTTTATTCCATAATTCAATTTGAATTTATCAGAAATATAATTTTTTAAATCGTACTTGATATTGTAATTCTTTATTCCAGAATCCCATTTAAATCCTACGAAATCCAAATCTAATCCATAATAGTAATCGGAATAAATCAATGACAAATTAGAAAAAAGTTTGTCAGAAAATAAATGGTTCCATCTCAGGTTTAGTGTTGAATTTCCGTAAATATTAGTAAAACTATTTGCTAAACTAAATACATCACGACCAAAATAACCGGATAAGAAAATATTATTGTTAGGATTGATTTTGTAACTCAATTTTGTATTTAAATCATAAAAATAAGCTGCGTTATCTTTTTGGTCTTCTGATAATTTAAGAAAAAGATGTGCGTACGAACTTCGACCTCCTATTAAAAACGAACCTTTGTCTTTTATAATTGGTCCTTCAAGAAGTAAACGACTGGAGATTAGACCAATTCCGCCATTGGCATGAAAACCTTTACTACTTCCGTCTTTTTGATAAATATCTAAAACAGAAGAGGCTCTTCCGCCATATCGAGCAGGAATCCCCCCTTTATATAATTTTAAATCTTTGATTGCATCTGGATTAAAGACTGAGAAAAAACCGAATACATGAGACGAATTAAAAATCATTGCTTCGTCTAAAAGGATTAAATTTTGATCAGCTCCACCACCACGAACATTAAATCCCGAAGCACCTTCGCCTGCATTGGTTACACCAGGAAGTAATAAGATTGATTTTAGTATATCCACTTCGCCCAATACAACAGGCATTTTTTTTATTGTTGATATTGAAAGCTTGTTTACACTCATTTCGGGCTTTCGAATATCAGTAATGTTTTTACTACTGGTTACGATTACTTCTCGTAAAACGTTTTCTTTCGGAATAAGTTTGTAATTTATTTTTAGATTTTGATTTAGTTCTAGTACTTCATCAAGATTTTGATAATCAGAATAGTTGATTCGAATAGAATACTTTCCTTTAGGAAGTGTAATGGAATAAAATCCATATTCATTTGTTAGAACTCCTGTTTTTAATTCAGGGATAAATACAGTAACGCCAATTAGGGTTTCATTACTATTACTATCGCTAATAGTTCCACTCAAAGTATATTTTTCTTGAGCCGATGTGTAAAAACAGCTAAATAAAAATAAAAAAATTACTAGCTTACTTTTAATAATTCTTTTCAATTTTTCCAATTTCATAGTTACTATTTTGTATCAACCCAATTTAATTATTGAAGACATAAAGTTACATAAAAAAAGGCAACTGTGTTAGTTGCCTTTTTTAAATAAGTTACAAGTTTTACTTTATTGTGGCTAGAATTGCATTAAAAGTTGCGCTTGGTCGCATAGCCTTTGATGTTAAATCTGGATTTGGTTGGTAATACCCACCAATATTTTGTGATTTTCCTTGCGCGCCAATTAATTCTAAATTAATAGTAGCTTCATTATCAATAAATGCTTTCGCAACAGGAGTAAAAGTTGCTTTTAATTCTGCGTCTTTATCTTGTGCTGCTAATGCTTCTGCCCAATACATTGTTAAGTAGAAATGAGAACCACGGTTGTCAATTTGACCTACTTTACGCGCTGGAGATTTATCATTCGCTAAGAATTTTTCAGTTGCAACGTCTAATGTTTCAGCTAAAACCATAGCTTTAGGATTGTTTAATGTTTGGCTCAAATGTTCTAAAGAAGCACCTAAAGCTAAAAACTCACCAAGTGAATCCCAACGTAAATAACTTTCTTCAGTAAATTGCTCCACGTGTTTTGGAGCTGATCCACCAGCACCTGTTTCAAATAAGCCTCCACCATTCATCAAAGGAACAATAGATAACATTTTAGCTGAAGTTCCCACTTCTAAAATTGGAAACAAATCAGTTAAGTAATCACGTAATACGTTTCCAGTTACAGAGATAGTATCTAGTCCTTTAATAATTCTTTCCAAAGTTGCTTTAGTAGCTGCAATTGGAGAAAGGATTTGAATATCTAAACCAGTTGTATCGTGGTCTTTCAAATATTTTTGAACTTTCACAATTAATTCTCTATCGTGAGCTCTATTTTCATCTAGCCAGAATATAGCTGGTGTGTTAGACAAACGAGCTCTATTTACAGCTAGTTTAACCCAGTCTTGAATTGGAGCATCTTTTGCTTGACACATTCTAAAAATATCTTTCGCTTCAACAGCTTGTTCCATCAAAACATTTCCATTAGTATCCACAACACGTACCACCCCATCTGCTTGCATTTGGAATGTTTTATCATGAGACCCATATTCTTCTGCTTTTTGAGCCATTAAACCTACGTTCGGAACACTTCCCATTGTAGTTGGATCAAAAGCACCATTTTGTTTACAAAAATCAATTGTAGCAGTGTATACACCAGCATAACAACGGTCTGGAATAATGGCTACAGTATCTTGTTGTTTGCCTGCTGCGTTCCACATTTGGCCTGAAGTACGAATCATAGCTGGCATCGAAGCATCTACAATTACATCCGATGGAACATGAAGATTTGTGATTCCTTTTTCAGAATTTACCATAGCAATAGCAGGGCCATTTGCAATAGCATTATTGATTGCAGTTTCTACTTCAGCTTGTTTCGCATGACCAGCAATTTTAGCATAAACATCCCCAAGACCATTTCTGGTATCGATATTTAATTCAGCAAATAAAGCGGCATATTTTTCAAAAACATCTTTGAAATACACTTCAACTATAGCACCAAAAATGATTGGGTCAGAAACTTTCATCATAGTTGCTTTCAAGTGAACTGAAAGTAATAGACCTTGTTCTTTAGCTTCGTTTATTGTTTTGTTTACAAAAGATTTTAAAGCGTTTACATTCATTACTGACGAATCGATAATTTCGCCAGCTTTTAATGGAGTACTAGCTTTTAAAACGGTAGTTGTTCCGTCTTTAGCTACAAATTCTATTTTTACATCGGTTGCTTCAGCAATGGTAACCGATTGTTCACTTCCGTAAAAATCACCCGATTCCATTGAGGCAACATAGGTTTTTGATGTTGGCGACCAAGCTCCCATAGAATGTGGATTGGCTTTGGCGTAATTTTTTACTGCTTTTGGCGCTCTACGATCCGAGTTACCTTCACGTAAAACTGGATTTACAGCTGATCCTAATATTTTAGCGTATTTTGCTTTTACGTTTTTTTCTTCTTCATTCTGAGGATCTTCTGGAAAGCTAGGTAATGCATATCCATGAGATTGCAGTTCAGCAATGGCAGCTTTTAATTGCGGCACAGAAGCAGAAACGTTAGGTAGTTTTATAATATTCGCTTCAGGAGTTGTTGCTAACTGACCTAATTCTGCTAATGCATCTCCTGTTTTCTGACTATCTGTCAAATACTCTGAGAAATTTGCTAAAATTCTACCAGCCAATGAAATATCTCTTGTTTCAATTTCAATGTCAGAGGTGCCAGTGAAGGCTTGAACGATAGGTAAAAAAGAATAAGTTGCTAACAAAGGGGCTTCATCTGTAAGCGTGTAAAAAATTTTGGATTTCTGTGCCATTGTATAATGATTAAATAAATCTTTAATTAATGTATAATTAACTAAAACGTTTGCGTTAATTTTTTTAGTGCGGCAAATATAGGAAAATCAGATGTAAAAATGATTCGAGTTAGTTGTTAAAAATGAATATTTTAGAGGTTTTAACACCTAATTACTTAATTGCTATTTTTAGAGGGGTAAAATTCCTAATTTGAAAATTTTAAGTTAAATTATTGACAAAAAAAAGTCCCAACATTGTGGGACTTTAACTATTTTGAAAATTATTTTAGAATCTTCTCTTATCTTTAATTTTCGCTTTTTTACCAGTAAGTTCTCTGAAGTAGAAAATTCTAGCTCTACGTACAGCACCCTTCTTGTTGATTTCAATTTTTTGTAAAGCTGGTAAATTAACTGGGAAGATACGCTCTACTCCAATAGCTCCAGACATTTTACGGATAGTGAAAGTTTCTGTGTTACCAGAACCTCTTCTTTGAATCACTACTCCTTTAAAGAACTGAGTTCTTGTTTTTTCACCCTCTTTAATTTCGTAGAAAACTGTGATTGTATCTCCAGCTCCGAATTCAGGGAAATCTTTTCTTGTTACAAATTCGTCTTTAACGAATTTCATTAAATCTGCCATGATAATTTTAATTATGGTTTAATATAGAGCAACATTCACGGTTCTCGCCAGAGGTTGGTCTAATGCGGCTGCGAAATTAATTATAAATTTTGAATATTAAAGAAAAAAAGTAAAAAATATTCAATTACTCTTCTAATAAATCGGGACGACGGTTTTTTGTATGCTCGTAGGCTTTATCCTCTCTCCATTGATCAATCTTAGCAAAGTTACCGCTAGTTAATACTTCGGGAACTTTCCATCCTTTGTAATCTGCGGGACGAGTATAAATAGGTCCTGACAATAATCCATCTTGAAAACTGTCGGTAAGGGCAGAGGTTTCATCACTTAAGACCCCAGGAATTAAACGTATTAAAGCATCTGATAAAACTAATGCGCCTAATTCTCCTCCACTTAAAACATAATCGCCAATGGAAATTTCTTTGGTAATAAAATGATCACGCACTCGTTGATCGACTCCTTTATAATGCCCGCACAAAATAATAATGTTTTCGTACATGGACATGGTATTCGCCATTTTTTGATTCAGCGTTTCACCATCTGGCGACATATAAATGATTTCGTCGTATTCTCGCTCACTTTTTAAATGCGTAATGCAAGCGTCAATAGGTTGTACAGTCATCACCATTCCAGCGCCACCTCCAAAAGGATAATCATCGACACTTTTTTGTTTGTTTGTTGTATAATCACGTAAATTATGGAAGTGAACTTCTACCAAGCCTTTGTCGATAGCTCGTTTCATAATAGAGGCTTCAAAAGGGCTTCGTAATAATTCAGGAAGAACAGTAATAATATCTATACGCATTGTGAAGTGTGCAAAGTTGTAAAGCGACAAAGGTACAAAGTTTAAAGTACTTTTAATAACGAATTTGTTTTACGAAGTCTGCATTAGCGTGAGGGATGGAAGTGGCATCCTTTTTAGGTGGTCTAGGCATTCGAGACCGCCTAAAAAGATAGAACGTACAGCCCGACCGAAGCGTTTGCGGAGGGCACGCCCAAGAAGTTTTTGTCATTTCTATATTATTGTTGTAATTTTGCACTTCAATAAAAATCAACAAAAATGGAAAACGGAATATACGCTAAATTCAACACCGCTAAGGGTTCAATTACAGTAAAATTAACACACGATTTAACACCTGGAACGGTTGGGAACTTTGTGGCTTTGGCTGAAGGAAACTTAGAGAACAAGGTAAAACCACAAGGAACAAAATATTATGACGGATTAACATTTCACCGTGTGATTCCTGATTTTATGATACAAGGAGGTTGTCCTCAAGGAACTGGAACTGGAGACGCTGGATATAAATTTGACGATGAATTTCATCCCAATTTAAAGCACGATCGTCCAGGAGTTTTGGCTATGGCTAATGCGGGTCCTGGAACTAATGGTTCTCAATTTTACATTACTCACGTTCCTACATCTTGGTTAGATGGGAAACATACAGTTTTTGGACATGTAGTTGAAGGACAGGATGTTGTAGATGCTGTTGCTCAAGGGGATGTTTTGGAAACTTTAGAAATTTTAAGAGTGGGTGCAGAGGCTGAGCAATGGAATGCGGTAGAAGCGTTTAGAACTTTTGAAGGTTCACGTGCAAAACGTATTGAGGCAGAACGCGCTGCTGCTGAAGCTGAAATGGAAAAATTAGCAGCTGGTTTTGAAAAAACAGAAAGCGGTTTGCGTTACCAATTTATCCAAAGAGGTTCTGGTAAAAAAGCAGAAGATGGTAAGACAGTTTCTGTTCATTATTCAGGTCAATTACCTGACGGAAAAGTTTTTGATAGTTCGTATGCACGTAAAAAACCAATTGAATTTCCATTAGGAAGAGGTAATGTGATCGAAGGTTGGGACGAAGGGATTGCGTTGTTACAAGTAGGAGATAAAGCGCGTTTTGTAATTCCGTCTCACTTAGGATATGGTTCTCGTGGTGCTGGAGGGGTTATTCCGCCAAATGCTACTTTAATCTTTGATGTAGAATTAATGGATGTAAAATAATCCATCTTTATAGTATGTACTAGAATCCCAAAGCCTTGCTTTGGGATTTTTTTGTGTTTGTATTTAACTTGTTTGTGTAGCGTGATTTATTCTCAATTTATTTTACATTTGTTTATCTAATCAAATATATGTAACCACACAAATACTATTATTATGAAAAAAATGTTGTTTTCTTTTGCGTTAACAGGTTCTTTCTTATTTGTTACTGCACAATCACCTTCTAAAAAATCAGAGGGTTCAGCTGCTACTCCAGCTGAAAAAGTAGAAAATTTAGTTTCCAATATAAAATTCAATCCAGACGAAAAAGTAATTACCCAACATCTAACGACTATTAAAGGGCAAAAAGTGCCTTACCAAGCCACAACAGGAACTATGCCTGTTTGGGATGAAGATGGAAAAACTATTGCAGGAATTTTTTATACCTATTATGAGCGTTCTGATGTAAAAGATCGCGCTAGTCGTCCTTTGGTAATCTCCTTTAACGGAGGTCCGGGTTCAGCTTCTGTTTGGATGCAAATAGCGTATACTGGTCCTACTTTATTGAATATAGATGACGAAGGATATCCTGTTCAACCGTACGGAATTAAAGAAAACCCGTATTCTATTTTGGATGTAGCAGATATTGTTTTTGTTAATCCGGTAAACACAGCGTATTCAAGAATTACCAATAAAGAAACTCCTAAATCTACTTTCTTTGGTGTGAATGCAGATGTGAAATATTTAGCTGAATGGATCAAAACATTTGTTACGCGTTCTAATCGTTGGGCTTCTCCCAAATATCTTATTGGCGAAAGTTATGGAACAACAAGAGTTTCTGGCTTGGCTCTGGAATTACAAAATAGTCAATGGATGTATTTGAATGGGGTTGTTTTGGTATCACCAACTACTTTAGGAATAGAGAGAGGTGTGGTTTCTAAAGCCGCTTTACGTTTGCCTTATTATGCTGCTACAGCTTGGTTTCACAAAATGCTGCCATCTGACTTACAATCCAAAGATTTAACAGCTATGTTGCCTGAAGTAGAAAATTTCACATTAAACGAATTGATACCGGCATTGAGTAAAGGAGGTTCTCTAGAAGCATCTCAAAGAAATGCTATAGCGGCTAAAATAGCCCGTTATTCAGGAATGTCAGAAAAAGTGATTTTGCAAAACAACCTAGATGTTCCTTTGGATTATTTTTGGAAAGAATTATTGAGAGATCAAGGATATACTGTAGGTCGTTTGGATTCTCGTTATAAAGGAATTGATCGCAAAGATGCTGGTGATAATCCTGACTTTAATTCAGAGTTGACGTCTTGGTTGCATTCGTTTACGCCAGCAATTAATATTTACTTACGAAATAATTTAGGATACAAAACTGATTTAAAGTACAATATGTTTGGACCAGTTTATCCTTGGGATAATTCAGGAGACAAAACTGGAGAGAATTTGAGACAAGCTATGGCGCAGAATCCTTATTTACACGTTTTAGTTCAATCTGGATATTATGATGGTGCTTGTGATTATTTTAATGCCAAATACAATATGTGGCAAATGGATCCAAGTGGTAAACTGAAAGATAGAATGTCATTTGAAGGATACCGAAGCGGTCATATGATGTACCTTCGTAAAGAAGATTTAATTAAAGGAAATGAAGACTTAAGAATATTTATTCAAAAATCATTACCAAAGCCAGGTGTTCCCGCTAAATACTAGAAATAAAAAAGCCCAAAATCATTTTGATTTTGGGCTTTTTTATTAATTCCAATTTTGATTAAATATCATCAAAATCAATATCTGTAAAGCTTGATACTTGAGGAGTAACCTCGTCTTCTGTATTTTCAGATGTGTATTCTTTCTTAAAGTCTTTTTGGTGTCTTTCTGAAATTACTTCTTCTCCTTTATGATTTAAAACGTAAGACGTCATATCTCCAAGAATTTCAGTAAAGGCTGCAAAATCTTCTTTGTACAAATAGATTTTATGCTTTTTAAAGTGGAAAGAACCATCCTCTTCAGTAAACTTCTTACTTTCGGTTATTGTGATGTAATAATCATCTGCTTTAGTAGCCCTTACATCAAAAAAATACGTTCTTCTTCCGGCTCTTAAAATTTTAGAAAATATTTCCTCTTTTTCTAACATATCATTTTCTCTCATAATCCGTTCTTCATTTATTGGTTTATTGACATTCAAAAATGATAAAAAAAAATTGATTAACCAAAAATTATGTTAATTCTTTTTCCGATAATTGTTTCAAATACAAGTCGGCATAGTACCCTTTCTCATTTAGTAATTGATTATGAGAACCTTGTTGGATGATTTTTCCTTCATCAATGATAATAATTTGGTCTGCATTTTTTGCAGAGGAAACACGATGACTGACGATGATGGTAGTTTTATCTTTACAAATTTCGTACAAATTGTTTAAAATGGTTTCTTCTGTTTCGGTGTCAACCGCAGATAAACAATCGTCAAAAAGTAAGATAGGCGGATTTTTAATAATAGCTCTAGCTATTGACACACGTTGTTTTTGGCCTCCAGATAGTGTAATTCCTCTTTCGCCTAAAACAGTATCGTATTTTTTATTGAATCCCATGATGTTGTCATGAACAACCGCATTTTTTGCTGCTAATTCAATTTCTTCATCGGCGGCATCTTCTTTCCCAAATTTAATGTTGTTTTTTATACTGTCTGAAAACAAAAAAGCATCTTGTGGAACAATTCCGATACTATTTCGTAAATCAAATAAGTTAAGGGTGTCAATTGGTCTGTTGTCAATATTAATTTCACCTTCGTTAACATCATATAATCTGGAAATTAAAGATAAAATAGTTGATTTTCCTGAACCAGTCTTTCCTAAAATAGCTAAAGTCTCTCCTTTATTTACAGTAAACGAAATATTTTGAATGGCATTGATATTGGTATCTTCATAGGTGAAGCTTACGTTATTAAACACAATGCTTCCTTCAATAGATGAACGATTTGGATTTGCATTTTTAATTTCAGGTTCGATTTTTAAAAATTCATTCAAACGTTTTTGAGAAGCTTCTGCCTCCTGCACCATAGAAGAAACCCAACCTAAAGAAGCCACTGGCCATGTCAACATATTTACATATAAGATAAATTCTGCAATGGTACCAATACTCTTAATAGTTCCGTCCATGTACATCAGTCCGCCAAAATAAATCACTACAAGGTTACTAATACCAATTAACGCTAACATTAACGGCCCAAACAAAGATTGTACTCGTGCTAAATCCAAGCTTTTGCTTTTACTTTCATTGGCTAAAGCAATCATATTATCTTGATGCTGATTTTCTAAGGAATAGGCTTTGATAACTCGAATTCCAGAAAAAATTTCTTGAGAAAAACTAGAGACTTTCGATAAATATTGTTGGAATACCGTACTTCGTTTGTTGATTTCAGTACTTAATTTAAAAATTGTATAAGATAAAATAGGTAAGGGTAAAATAGTATATAAAGTCAATCTTGGCGATACATTGTACATGTAAGCAATTACAATTGCAAAGCGAATAAAAGTGTTGATAGTGTACATTACGGCGGGACCAACATACATTCTGACTTTGGAAACGTCCTCGCTAATTCGGTTCATTAAATCACCAGTTCTATTTTGTTTGTAGAATTGTTGGGAAAGGTTTTCATATTGTCTAAAGACTTCATTTTTCAAATCAAATTCAATATGACGTGACATTACGATTAATGTTTGTCGCATTAAAAAGGTCAAAAAACCGGCAATAATAGTGGTTCCAATGATAAGTAGTATATTGTCAACCAAATCGCTTTTGAAATGCGATAGAACAGATTCAGAGGATTTTTCTTGAATGGATAAGCGATCAAATTTTTCAATGGCTTCTAATGATTGACTAATCAGTTTTGGTGTGAACAATGAAAAGATTTGTGCTACAATGGTAATTACTATTCCTAGTAAAAAACTGAATTTGTATTTGACGAAGTACTTATTTAAATAACTTAATTCTCTCATTGTTTCGCTGCACTTTTAGCTTCGCAAATATAAAGTAATAAAAGGAATAATTGAATGTAAAAGTAAGCGGACTTTAATTCCGACTCTGTTTTTTTTGAATTAAAAAAGAGGTTTAAATTTTCTTTTAAGGTATGAAATACCTATTTTTGCAGCCTAATTCATTAAAAGTTCTTTCCCAGTGGTAAATAGAAGACACATTCGCGTTAAGGTCATGCAAACGATTTATGCTATGCATCAAAACGGTTCGGATAATTTAGAAGGTCAAGAGAAATTTCTATTTTACAGTATCGATTCGATACAAGATTTATACTTAGTTATGGTTTCTTCCTTAATTGAGTTAGCCAAGAAAGAAAAAGTTTTTTTGCATTTATCAAGTCAGAAACATTTAGCTACTTCTGAAGAGCGAAATCCCAATACTAAATTTATCAACAATTCAATTTTCAAATTATTAGAAGATAATAATTCTTTGAGCATTGCTTTAGAGAATAGAAAAATTAATAATTGGAATATTCATGATGATTATATTCAATTGCTGCTAACATCATTGAAAGAGAGTAAATTGTATGATAAATACATGAGTAATCCAACTGTATCTTTTGAAGAAGACAAACAGTTTGTAATCGATCTTTTTACAGAGATAATTGTTCCAAATGAGAAACTATACGAATATTTGGAAGATGATAAATTAACTTGGATTGACGATATTCCGGTGGTAAACACGAACATTGTTAAACAATTAAAAAGTCTGAAGTCGGCTGAAGATGACAGTTTTAGAGTTCCTAAACTATTTAAAGATGCTGACGACAAAGATTTTGCAAAAGATTTGTTCCGAAAAACTGTTTTGAACGAAAAAGAATTAGCCAAAGAATTTGATTCGAAAACACCCAATTGGGACATGGATCGTATTGCAGAAATGGATACGATTATTTTAAAAATGGCAATTTGTGAATTATTGAAATTTCCATCAATTCCTGTTAAAGTAACTCTTAACGAATATTTAGAATTAGCTAAGGAATATTCTACTCCAAAAAGTAGTATTTTTATCAACGGAATTTTAGATAACTTAGTGAAGGAATTTCAAACCAATAAAAAAATGATCAAAGCTGGTAGAGGCTTGATGTAATGTTAAATTAATAATATAATACAATTATGGAACAATTAAGTCAATTTGCGCCGTTCTTATTAATGTTTGTAGTGATCTATTTCTTTATGATTAGACCGCAACAAAAAAGAGCTAAAGCTGAAAAAGAATTCGAAAGTAACTTGAAAGTAAGTGATAAAATCATTACTAAAAGTGGGCTACACGGTAAAATTGCTGAATTAGCTGAGACTACAGTAGTTGTTGAAACGATGTCAGGTAAATTGAAAATGGAGCGTTCTGCTATTTCAATGGAAATGAGTGCCGCTTTGAACAAAAAATAAAAGATAGATACTTACAAAAAAAGCTCCCAATTGGGAGCTTTTTTTGTAACCACTATTTAACAGCAGTTAATTCTGCAATCTTGATGATTACTTCAATTGCTTTTTGAATACTTTCAACCGGTACATATTCATATTTTCCATGAAAGTTATGTCCGCCAGCAAAAATATTAGGACAAGGCAATCCCATATAAGACAATTGAGAACCATCTGTTCCCCCGCGAATAGGTTTTATCAAAGGTTTAATGCCTACTTCTTTCATTGCTTTCTCAGCTATGTCGACAATGTGTTTGACAGGTAATACTTTTTCTTTCATATTGTAGTACTGGTCATTGATTTCAGCAATAGCAATATCTTCTCCAAATTGTTTGGCAAACTTTTTATTGATTTTTTGAGTAATCTTATGAATTAAGGCCTTGCGTTTTTCAAACTTCTTTTTGTTATGATCGCGAATAATCAACTCGACTACGCTTTCTTCAATACTTCCGTTGACATGATGTACATGGAAAAAACCTTCATAACCTTTCGTTTCCTCTGGAGTTTCTCCTTTTGGTAAGGCATTGATAAATTCATTAGCAATCAGCATTGAATTTATCATTTTACCTTTAGCATAGCCTGGATGCACACTTTTTCCTTTGAACGTAATTTTGGCGCCAGCTGCATTAAAGTTTTCATATTCCAATTCACCTACTTGACTTCCGTCCATAGTGTACGCCCAATCGGCTCCAAATTTAGCAACGTCAAAATGATGCGCTCCACGTCCAATTTCTTCATCGGGAGTGAATCCGATTCGAATCTTGCCGTGTTTGATTTCTGGATGTTGTATAAGGTATTCCATGGCCGTAACAATTTCGGTAATTCCAGCTTTGTCATCGGCTCCTAATAATGTAGTTCCGTCTGTAGTAATTAGCGTTTGTCCTTTGTATTGCAATAAATCCTTAAAGTATTTTGGAGACAAAACAATATTTTTATCAGCATTCAATACAATATCACCACCATCGTAATCTGGAATTACTTGAGGCTTAACATTGGCACCCGTAAAATCAGGAGAAGTATCAAAATGCGAAATGAATCCTATAGTAGGAACTTTATGTTCCACATTACTTGGAAGTGTTGCCATGATGTAGGCTTTGTCATCAATACTTACGTCTTGAAGTCCAATTGTTTTTAATTCTTCGACAAGTTTGTTTGCCAAATTCCATTGTTTTTTAGTACTTGGGGTTGTTGTTGAATTGGGATCAGATTCGGTGTCTATTGTGACATAACTAATGAATCTATCTATAATATGTTGCATGATATTTTATTTTAAACAAAGATAAACATTTTAAGACCGTATAAAAATGGAAAAATCCAACAGTTAGGTTGAATTTTTCTTTTGAAACGCTATTGTATATTTAATTTTCTCGTTTGTAAATGTGGAGTGATTGTCCTACTAATTTCCATTGTTCGTTCACTTTTACTAATAATCGAATTTCATAAGACCAAGTGCGTTTCCCTTCAACATCTGTAGATAATTCGTCATGGCTTACCCAAGCATTGTTTTTAGCAATACTCATTTTATAATTCGAATTCACTGCAAATCCACCATTGCCCATGGTTTCTGGTTTTTGATTCTTCATTACAGTAGGAGGTACGTCTATGGTTTGTCCATCGGGTAAAGAAACTAAGATTCTACTATAGGGTTGAATGTGCCAACAATCTGCATGACCTTTGACATCTTTGGCTCTCCAGGTAGCGGATTCTTTTTCTAATAGTTTTTTTATGGCTGTTTCTTCATCCATTTTCTGGCAATGAGCAAAAGAGACAATACAAATAAACAATATCAAAGTAGCTTTCCATTTCATAATTGTGTGATTTAATTGGTAATTGAAATAAAGATACTGAAATTATGCTACTTGCTTATTAAAATTAAGAATTGGCACAAAAAAATCCGATTAGCATTGGCCAATCGGATTTTTGAATTTTGTCTTTGCAATTGAATATGCAATTGCTATTTTACAAGTGAATTACTTCCCCGTATGCATCTGCTACCGCTTCCATTACTGCCTCACTCATAGTAGGGTGTGGGTGGATTGCCTTTAAGATTTCGTGTCCAGTAGTTTCTAGTTTACGCGCTACAACTGCTTCAGCAATCATATCGGTTACACCAGCACCAATCATGTGGCATCCTAACCATTCTCCGTATTTAGCATCAAAAATTACTTTTACGAAACCATCAGAAGCTCCTGAAGCTTTTGCTTTTCCTGAAGCTGAGAATGGGAATTTACCAATTTTCAATTCGTATCCTTTTTCTTTCGCTGCTTTTTCAGTTAATCCAACTGAAGCAATTTCAGGAGTAGCATAGGTACAACCTGGTACGTTTCCGTAATCAATAGGTTCTACATGTAATCCAGCGATTTTTTCCACACAATTAATTCCTTCAGCAGAAGCTACGTGAGCCAAAGCTTGTCCTGGAGTAATATCTCCAATTGCGTAATAACCTGGGATATTCGTTTGGTTGTATGCGTTTACTAAGATTTTATCTTTATCAGTAGCGATTCCTACTTCTTCTAATCCGATGTTTTCAATGTTGGTTTTGATCCCAACAGCAGAAAGTAACATATCAGCTTCTAAAACTTCTTCTCCTTTTGCCGTTTTAACAAATGCTTTTACTCCTTTTCCTGAAGTATCAATTTTTTCCACTGAAGCGTTAGTCATAATATTGACACCTGCTTTTTTCATAGAACGTTCCATTTGTTTCGAAATATCTTCGTCTTCAACTGGAACTATATTAGGCATAAATTCTACAATAGTAACTTCCGTTCCCATTGAGTTGTAAAAATGGGCAAATTCAATACCAATAGCACCAGAACCCACAATGATCATCGATTTTGGTTGTTTTGGTAAGGTCATTGCTTGACGGTATCCAATAACTTTTACACCATCTTGAGGTAAGTTAGGCAATTCACGAGAACGTGCTCCAGTAGCTAAAATGATATGGTCAGCACTGTATTCAGTTACTTTACCGTCTTTATCAGTTACATCTACTTTTTTTCCTGGTTTAATTTTACCAAAACCATCAATAACGTCGATTTTATTCTTTTTCATCAAGAATTGAACGCCTTTGCTCATTCCGTCAGCGACTCCTCTTGAACGGTTTACTACCGCAGAGAAATCTTTATCAAATGATGAAACAGTCAATCCGTAGTCAGAAGCGTGTTTTAAGTAGTCAAAAACTTGTGCAGATTTCAACAAAGCTTTTGTTGGAATACATCCCCAGTTCAAACATACTCCACCTAAATTTTCTTTTTCGATAACGGCTACTTTAAAACCTAATTGCGAAGCTCTAATAGCAGTTACATATCCTCCAGGTCCACTTCCTAAAACAATAATATCGTATTTCATGTGTATAATTTTATCTAAATTAATTGATGGTGCGAATTTAAGGATTTATTCTGTTTTGTGAAATTTTCATTTGCATAAAGTAAAAAACTAACAAAATATCAAAATAAGCTTATAAATGTAAGGATGATTTGATTTATTAATTGGCCACCGAAAATTGGGAATCGTATAAATTTTTATAATAACCACTTTCTTTATTAATTAACTCTTGATGGGTTCCTTCTTCCACAACCAAACCTTTATCCATAACTACAATTTTATCTGCATTAACAATTGTAGCCAAACGGTGCGCAATTACAATAGAAGTTCGCCCTTGTGTGATTGTTTCTGTTGCTCGTTGAATTAATTCTTCTGAATAGGTATCTATAGAAGAAGTAGCTTCATCTAGAATCAAAATACTCGGATTACTTACAAAGGCACGTAAAAAAGCAATCAATTGGCGTTGCCCAGACGATAGCATTACGCCTCGTTCTTTTACATCAAAGTCATAATTATCAGGCAAACTCATAATAAAATCATGTACGCCAATCTTTTGTGCTGCAGCCAAAACTTCTTCACGAGAAATAGCTGGATTATTCAAGGTTATGTTGTTGTAAATGGTATCTGCAAATAAGAAAACGTCTTGTAAAACCACCGCAATTTGCTTTCGTAACGAGTCCAATGTGTAATTTTCAATTGAATTGTGGTCTATACAAATGGTTCCGCTATTGATCTCATAAAAACGATTTAACAAATTAATAATCGTTGACTTTCCAGCACCTGTAGAACCCACAATAGCTATGGTTTGTCCTGCTTTAACTTCTAAATCAATTCCTTTGATCACTTCTTCATCAGGTATATATCCAAATCGCACACCCTTAAATTCAATATCACCTTTAAAAACGGGAGCCTCAATAGTTCCAGTATCTTGAATTTGGTCTTGGGTATCTAAAATATCAAAAACACGATTGGCAGCAATCATCCCTAATTGCATTTCGTTGAATTTATCCGCAATTTGGCGCAGTGGATTGAATAACATTCCAATAAACATAGTATACGAAAATAAATCCCCAAAAGTGGTAAACATATCACCATTCAGAATTTTAAATCCGCCATATAAGACAATAAAACCTAGGGTTAACGACGAAATTATATCAGCAATAGGAAAGAAGATGGAGTTGTACAAGATTGTTTTAATCCATGCTTTTCTATGTTTTTCGTTGATGTTTTTAAACTTGTCCAATTCAATATCTTCACGATTGAACAATTGCACAATTTTCATCCCAGTAACACGTTCCTGAACAAAGGAATTCATGTTGGCAATTTCTGTTCGCACTTCTTCAAAAGCAATTTGCATTTTGCGTTGAAAAATACGAGTAAAAAATACTAAAACAGGCATAGCTACAATGACAATCCATGTTAGTTTCCAGTTCATGTAAAACATGAAAAATAGTACTACCACCATCTTCATCAAATCACTGATGATCATAAAAAGGCCTTGACTGAAGATTCGGGCAATAGCTTCAATATCCGAAACAGAACGTGTGACTAATTGTCCAACAGGTACGTGGTCAAAATACTTCATTCTGAAACTTAAAATATGCTTGAATAATTTAGTTCGAATATCTTTTACTATATCTTGTCCTAGCCAATTGGCCCAAAACACAAAATAATATTGTGAAAAAACCTCGGCTAAAAGAACAATTCCCATTAAAGTTATATAGAATAATAAACCTTGTTGATCATGAGTTTTGATGTAACCATCAACAGTTTGTTTTAACAAATAAGGACGCAAAGCCGCAAAAACAGATAATGATATGGCAAATACAATCACTCCTCTAAATCGTAATTGATAGGGTTTAGTGTATTTTAATATTCGTTTGAATAATCGTGTATCGAATGCTTTTGCCTTCATTTTATTTGGAGCTATTTCCTGCTATCCGCTGTATCTTTTTATGTGTGGACTTCGAGAGCCTCAGTCCTCCTATAAAAAGGATGCCGCTTCTATCAGGGCTATGGGTTGATGTAATCGTATTCTATTTTCGTTAAATATAAACCATGTGCTGGAACAGAGAATCCTGCTTTTTCCCTGCTTTTACTTTCAATAATTTTAGTAAAATCATCTAATGTAATCTTATGCAACCCTACATTGATAAGCGTCCCGACAATGGAACGCACCATATTTCTCAAAAAACGATTTGCTGAAATTGTAAAAACAAGTTGATCGTTCTTACCTCGTTTCCAATACGCTTCAAAAATAGTACAATCAAATGTATTTACATCGGTATTGACTTTAGAAAAACATTCGAAATCGGTATAATTAAATAATAATTGCGAAGCTTGGTTCATCAAGTCGATGTCCAAAGGCTGATGAAAATACCAACTCAGTTCGTCTATAAATGGATTCTTGAATTGATGAATGTGGTATTCATAGGTTCTTTTTAAGGCGTCAAATCGAGAATGTGCGTCATCATGAACTGGAATGATATCATAAATCACAATGTCTTTTGGTAAAAAAGAATTGAGTTTGTGAACTAAGGTCGGTATGTCAAAAGAGGTATCCGAATCAAAATGGGCATACATTTCTCTTGCATGAACTCCAGTATCGGTTCGTCCGGCCCCCATCAAATTGATTTCAGTTTGCAATAAAACAGAAAATGCTTTGTTCAGGTTTTCCTGAACAGAAGTTGCATTTGGCTGTATTTGCCAGCCATGAAAACGGGTACCGTTATAGGCTAAATGTATGAAATATCTCAAGTTGATTCGTCAAAAAGTTCAAGCTTCAAATGTACAAAGTTTTTAGGTTGGGCAAAGCCAAATATGTAAGTTATTCTTGGCTTTTTATTTCGTCTTTTTAGTTTGTAACTTTGACGAACTAAGTTCGCTTACAATGAAAAAAATTCTTTTACTCTCAGATACTCATAGTCATATTGACGATACGATTCTTAAATATGTCGCTCAAGCAGACGAGGTTTGGCATGCAGGAGATATTGGGGACCTTGTTGTAACGGATACAATTAAAAAATTAAAATCACTTCGCGCTGTTTATGGTAATATTGATGATGCACAAGCTCGTTTAGAATTTCCATTGCATCATCGGTTTTTTTGTGAAGGAGTCTCGGTTTGGATTACCCACATTGGTGGTTATCCTGGAAAATACAATCAAGCTGTTCGTTCCGAATTAGAACAAAATCCACCTCAATTATTTATTTGCGGACATTCGCACATTCTAAAAGTACAATTTGATAAGAAGAATAATTTGTTATTTATGAATCCGGGTGCAGCGGGCAAAAGTGGTTTCCATCAAGTGAGAACGATGCTACGATTTATAATTGACGGGGATGCAATTAAAGAATTAGAAATTATCGAAATAGACAAGCGGTAAATCTATTACGCTTTGGAATTTGGAATATCAATCTTAATTGTTGTTCCTTTTTCTATTTTTGAGTCGATATTTAAATTTCCCCTCATCACATTAATTCTAGCTCTAATCTGGTTGAGACCAAATCCCTCAATTATTTGAAATTGATTGGTATCAAAACCGATTCCATTATCAATAACTTGAATTTTAAAGTAATTTGCGTTTTCTTTAATTATGATTTTAGCTGTAGTCGCTTTACTATGTTTGACAATATTATTGATAAGTTCAGAAATTATAAAGTAAACTTTAATTTCAAAATCTTCTGTATACCGCTGGCTATTATTGATATTACATTCAAACTGAAATTGTAAAGTAGAGTTAGAATTCTTTTCGCATAAATCTTCTAAAGCAAAAAGAAGTCCAAATCGAACTAAGAGAGCAGGAATTAATTCGTGAGACAAATCTCTCACTTTATTGTGAGCTTCTTCTAAAAGATGAATCGTTTTTGTGATTTCATCTTCATTAGAGTTACTGTTATTTTTTTTAATAACACTAAGATGCAATCCTGCTGAGGATAACAGGGCACTAATATTGTCGTGTAAAAAGGATGCGATTTTTTTTCGTTCCGTTTCTTGGCCAGAAATAGTTGCGTTTATAATGTTTTGTTGGATTTTATTTCGCAAACCACTTAATCTATTTTTCTGGATAAGTCTTGAATTTTGTAAGTAAAAATAAAACAATACTATACTTATTAAGAAAAGCGTAATTATAGCAATAAGTTTTCGTCTTGTCATCAATTTTTCCTGATTTAAAACGTCTTGTTGTGTTTTAAATTCAGATTCAATTTTTTCGACCTCTCTCTTGTATTCTTCAATTTCTAAATTAAGACCTTCATTTTTTGCTTTGTTTAATTTGTCCTCTGCATTTAACTCATCAGTAATTGTATTGTAAGTAGCTAGATGGTCAAAAGCCTCTTTGTGTTTTTGAACTGAATTTAGATATTTAGCATACTCTTGATGTGTTAGAGCTAAGTCAAATTTTTCATCACCTGCATTGCCAAGCTGAATCGCTTCGTTAAAATTACTTTCAGCTTTAGAATGCTCTTTTTTTACTCCATAGTAGATACCGTTAAGCATTTTTAGAGCAACAATAGTTAAGTCGCTTCCATGCTTTTCATGATGAAGTTTAGTAAACTGTAAATGGGGAATACCTTTGTCAAACTCGTTGATATCAAAGTAAGCCCACGCAACATTTAAATTGGTTAAAACAAGTCGAGCAGAATCTTTAATTTGTTCACTGTATTCGAGAGATTGTTTATAATGTTCAATACCTTTTTGATATTCCTTTTTATCGAAACAGTAGATATTTCCTAGATTGTTATGTAGTAAATTTTTTAATTTTAAATTATTAGTGCGATCTGCATAAATTAGTCCTTTTTTATAGTAAAAAAAGGCTTTTTCTGGATTTGAGAATAAATCAAAATTACCTCCAATAGTATTATAAGTGGACGCAATAATATCATTGTCTTTTAGTGTTATTGCATTACGAAGAATGGTTCGGCATTTTACAAGGGATTTATCATAGCTCCCTTTACGCATTAATCGAATAGCCTCTTTCAATTCTTTCTCTGTTTCTTTTTTAGAAACTATTTTGTTCTGAGATATAACAGAACAGTTCCATAAAAGTAAAACAAGAATAAAAAGGTATGAAATACGATTAAAAGCCATAAATTTTAGAAAAAAATTAATCTTTAATAAGGTTATTTTTAATGGCATATTTGACCAATCCAATCGTGTTTTTAGCACCAATTTTTTTCATAATATTTTTCCGATGGGTTTCTACGGTATTAGTACTTATGAATAATTTATTACTAATTTCTTTCCCGCTTAATTCAAGTGAAATAAGGGTGATTACTTCCAATTCCCTTTCTGTTAAAATTGTATTGGCAAGAGTAAAATTGGGGTTTACTTTTTGATTGTCTTTAGTAACTAGATTAAATATTTTTTCTCTAACAGATCTACAAAAATAGTCCTCTCCATTACTAACGGCTTGTATGGCTTCAACTATATTTTCTCCAGCACATTGTTTTGTTAGATAACCATTAGCTCCTAATCGCATCACCTCCTTGATTAATTTTAAATCGTCGTAACTAGATAAAATGATCACTTTACAGGGAATTCCTTTTTGGGCAAATTCTTTAATTACTTCAATACCATCTTTTTCTGGCATATTTAAATCAAGAATTAATACATCTGCATTTGTTTTTTCTACTTCTTCATACAGATTGTATCCATTAAGAGAAAATCCTACTACTTCAAAATTAGCGACTGTTTTAAGCAAAATAAGAAGTCCATCAAGAAGGACTTGATGATCATCAGCGAGATAGATTTTTATTTTGTTTTCCATTCGTTCTGGGGGTGTCTCAATTTCAAATGTAAGAAAATTTGACGAATATAACTTCTTTGGCTCGAAATTTAATAAAAATAAAAAACCCGAATTGTTACATTCGGGTTTTTCTCGCACTAATAAACTAAGTTTATAGGTTTATCTCAATCGATCCACAGATTTTACAAGATCTTCATCCTTCTTGATGGCCTTATTAGCAAAACCTAATAATACGATAGCCAAGATAGGTAGAAACATCCCAATACCCTTCTCTGAAACTGCTGGAGTCTCTCCGGATAGATTTAGTGAATGATAAACAAATAATCCTAATAAAATTAAATTTAATATGATATTCAGTCTGCCAATAACAAACTGATGTTGTCTTTTTTTATACGAAATAATACTTAACAAACTCATAGTGGTACTCAAACCAAAAAGGATAACGTACAACTGATTTTGCATAAATAAAAAGTCATTGCCATTTGCTAATGTCCATAATGGAAAAACAAATGGGAGTACGCCTGTAACTATAAAAGCTATTAAAAGATATAAGGTTTGTATTCTTTGTATCATTGTAATTAAATGAACAACAAAAATAAAGTTTTCTTTTTTATAAATACTATTGTATGATTAAAAAATATTCGTATTATTGCATAGTTATATCGTAAGCACTTCATCTTGCGGACAATCCAATAAACTTTACTGCTTATCTTTCACAACAGTTTTCCTAAAAAAAAATAAATTAAAACAAGAACATTCATGTTTGATATTTCTGCATTAAAAAACATGAAGCTTTCTGAGCTTCAAGACATTGCTAAATTAGCTAAAACCATAAAGTTTGCTGGGGTTAAAAAAGAAGATTTAATTGCTCAAATTGTAGAGCAACAACTTGCAACTTCAAAAGAAGACAATACATCAGTTGAAGTAGGTACTGAAAAACCTAAAAGAGCAAGAATACTTCCTTCAAAAAAAGAATCAATTCAAGCGACTCAGGATACCGAAGAGGTTTTCAATACAACATCTAATGGAGCTGAAATTGCCTCTGAGACTTCAGAAAGTGAGGCTCCTAAAATAGTTAAGTTCAATAAATTGGCTTACGAACAAAAGATAGCAAAAAAAGAAAAAGTAACCACAAAAGTTACTACAGGAGCACCTGAATTGCCATTGGAAACTGCTACTAATGAATCTGGAGAAACTCCAGCGGTTGTTAAAAAAGTAAATCCAAATCAATTAAATAAACAAAACCAGAATCCAAATCAAAACGGAAACCAGAATCAGAATCCGAACCAAAAGAACAAGAAAAGTAATTTTGGTCACTCGGATTATGAGTTTGATGGAATCATTGAAAGTGAAGGTGTATTAGAAATGATGCCTGATGGTTACGGTTTCTTGCGTTCCTCTGATTATAATTATTTGGCTTCGCCAGATGATATTTATTTATCAACTTCTCAAATTCGTCTATTTGGTTTAAAAACTGGAGATACTGTAAAAGGAGTGGTACGCCCTCCAAAAGAAGGAGAGAAATTCTTTCCATTAGTACGCGTATTAAAAATTAATGGTCATGATCCACAAGTGGTTCGCGATAGAGTTTCATTTGAACATTTAACGCCTGTTTTTCCAAAAGAAAAATTCAAATTAGCTGAAAAGCAAAGTACTATTTCCACGCGAATTATTGATTTGTTTTCTCCAATAGGAAAAGGACAACGTGGTATGATTGTAGCACAACCTAAAACAGGTAAAACAATGTTGTTAAAAGACATTGCTAATGCTATTGCTGCTAATCATCCTGAGGTTTATTTAATTGTTCTTTTGATTGACGAACGTCCAGAAGAGGTTACGGATATGCAACGCAGTGTTCGTGGAGAAGTTATCGCTTCTACTTTTGATAGAGAACCACAAGAACACGTTAAAATTGCCAACATTGTTTTAGAGAAAGCCAAAAGATTAGTAGAGTGTGGTCACGATGTAGTAATCCTTTTGGATTCGATTACTCGTTTAGCAAGAGCCTACAATACAGTTCAACCCGCTTCTGGTAAAGTATTAAGTGGTGGTGTAGATGCCAATGCTTTACAAAAACCAAAACGTTTCTTTGGAGCAGCTCGTAATGTAGAAAATGGAGGTTCGTTGAGTATTATTGCTACAGCGTTAACCGAAACGGGTTCTAAAATGGATGAGGTGATTTTTGAAGAATTCAAAGGAACTGGAAATATGGAATTACAATTGGATAGAAAAATTGCTAACAAGCGTATCTTCCCTGCAATTGATTTAACATCTTCTAGTACGAGAAGAGATGATTTATTGTTGGATCCACAAACCTTACAACGTATGTGGATTATGCGTAAATACCTTTCGGATATGAATCCTGTGGAAGCAATGGATTTCATCAATGACCGATTCAAAAAAACTAAGAATAACGAGGAATTTTTGATTTCAATGAATGATTAATTCTGAACTATAATTGCATAAAAAAAGTCCCAATTGGGACTTTTTTTATGATTAATATAAATTGGTTATGCGTTTTTACGTTCTAACAACGCCATATAAAATCCATCAAAACCTGATTCTGAAGCCAATATTTTTCGATCTTCAATAAACTGAAATTGTTTTCCGATTTCGGTTGTCAAGAAACGTTGTACTTGTTCTTGGTTTTCCGAAGGTAAAATAGAGCAAGTAGCGTAGACTAATTTGCCGCCTGGTTTTACAATTTTAGAATAGTTTTCTAAAACTTCAGATTGCACTTTACGAATGTTATCAATAAACTCAGGTTGCAATTTCCACTTAGCGTCAGGATTTCTTTTTAAAACTCCCAAACCGCTACAGGGAGCATCGATCAATACGCGATCTGCTTTTTCGTGTAATTTTTTAATGACTTTAGTTGAGTCAATTATACGGTATTCGATATTGAAAGCGCTATTTCTTTTCGCTCTCAGTTTTAATTGCTTTAGTTTACTTTCGTATAAATCCATAGCAATCAATTGTCCTTTATTTTCCATTAAGGAGGCAATGTGTAATGTTTTTCCTCCCGCACCAGCACAAGTGTCCACTACACGCATTCCAGGTTTTACATCAAGGAAAGCAGCCACTAATTGTGAGTTGGCATCTTGCACTTCAAAGAAACCTTGCTTAAAAGCGTCTGTTAAAAAGACATTGGCTCTTTCTTTTAAAACCAAAGCATCAGGCTGGTCTTTCAAATAGTCGGTTTCAATATTCAAATCCATCAAGATAGCTTTTAACTTCTCTTTGGTAGTTTTAAGGGTATTGACACGAAGAATAACTTTTGCTGGTTGATTTTGAGCTGCAATTTCTTTTGACCAAACTTTTTCTCCTAATTCTTTCACGCCGATTTCGTCCATCCAATCAGGAATAGACTCTTTGAAGGTTCTAATTTTAGACAATTCATCAAAACGACCTTTAATTTTTCGTTCAGGAGTGCCATCTAATTGGCGCCAATCAGGAATTGGATATCCTCTTAAAACTGCCCAAACCGCAAAAATTCTCCATAAATTGTCTCTGTCAAAAGGTTCTTTAACTTCGGCAATTTCAGAATACAATCGCTTCCAGCGGACTATTTCGTATATGGTTTCGGCAACAAACTTTCTGTCGGAACTTCCCCAACGTTTGTCTTTTTTTAAGGAACGTGCTACCACTTTGTCTGCATATTCTCCTTCATTGAAGATAGCATTTAAAGCGTCAATGGTAGTATAAACTAAATTTCTGTGTAATCTCATTGTAAAAAATTGAAATGCAAAGGTACTATTTATTGATTGGAAAGCTAAATTTAATCCTTTAAATAAAAAGACACTGTGGTGAAACAGTGTCTTAAGTTTACTATAAATAGAGTGTTTTTATTTTAGTCTTGTTAATCCTATATTTTCTGGTGCATGAAGTACTAATGGGAATTTTTCAATTTTCACAGAACTACTATCTAATCCAAATGCTCTTTCTTCAGATAAACTTAGTTTTTTGATAAAGAAATAGGAATTCATTACTAATTTTTCATGCCACAATAAATCGCTATCATTAGATAAGAATTTCTCAGACAATACAAACTTAAAGTCTCCGAGGATATTGTTTTTATTCAATGATTCGTAACGGCTAGTAATATCTACTTCTCCATTTTTAACCATATCCTTCAAAACCTCTCGGAACATTAAATTGATCTTAGTTGGTTCTCTAAAACCTAAGTTGAAATCAACTCGATAGATATCATCTTTTAAAATTTCGGTTACCTTGTATTCAGTTTTGTACGGTTCTGTAAGTATATTGACATGAACAAACCAATACAAATCAGCTCTTTTTGGTCTTTTTTGAAGAATAGAATACATTACTTTTTCTTCTATTTCATCGATTCTTCCCGCATTAGTCATATATACTAAATGAGTTGCGTATTTCGGGATAGATAAATCAGCACTTAACTCACTAAGCACTTTTTTATAATCTTCAATTTTCACAATTTTAGTATAGGCTTTATTAATTTTTTTAGCCACATACCAGATCGTCATAATTGAAATAAGAGTAATTGCAATTAATAGTGTTACATAACCTCCTTCTGCAAATTTTGTTATGTTAGCCGATAGAAAACTGAATTCAATTGCTAAATAAATCGCAATTAATGGAACATATAAATACCATTTCACCCTTTTCATTATTAAGAAATAATTTAAAAGTAATGTCGTCATTATCATGCATAAAATAATAGCTAATCCATAGGCATGTTCCATATTACTTGATTCCTCAAAATGCAACACAATTCCAACACAACCTACAAACAACAACCAGTTGATAGAAGGAATGTAGAGTTGTCCTTTCAATTCTGTAGGGTATTTGATCTTCACTTTAGGCCAGAAGTTCAAACGCATGGCTTCGTTAATTAAGGTAAACGAACCACTAATTAAAGCTTGTGATGCAATTACAGCTGCCAATGTAGCAACTACAATTCCTATGGGTTGGAACCAATCAGCCATAATTAAGTAGAAAGGATTTCCATTTTTTCCACCCAGACTTTGAAGAGTTTCTCCTTCGTGATGAATTAAATAAGCCCCTTGACCAAAATAATTAAGAACTAAAGCAGTTTTAACAAAAATCCAACTGATTCGGATATTCTTTCTTCCGCAATGCCCCATGTCTGAATACAATGCTTCAGCTCCAGTTGTACATAGAAATACAAACCCAAGAACAAAAAAACCGTCTGGGTGAATGGATAATAACTTATAAGCATAGTAAGGATTAATGGCTTGAAGAACTTCAACGTGCTTGAAAATTTGAATTCCTCCCAAAATAGCTAACATGCTAAACCAAATTAACATCATTGGTGCAAAAAACTTTCCAACTAATTTAGTTCCAAATTGTTGTATGGTAAAAAGAATAAATAAAATTCCAATAACAATTGGGATTGTATTGATTTCTGGGTAAAATGTTCTAACTCCTTCAACTGCAGATGATACCGAGATAGGAGGTGTGATAATTCCATCAGCTAATAATGCGCTTCCCCCAATTATAGCAGGGACTATGAGCCATCTGATTTTTGTTTTTTTGACCAAAGCGTACAAAGCAAAAATTCCACCCTCGCCATGATTATCAGCGCTTAAAGTGATTAGTACGTATTTGATTGTAGTTTGTAAGGTAAGTGTCCAGAAAACACAAGATATTCCACCTAAAACAATGTTGGCATCAATAATATGATTTCCAAGAATGGCTTTCATTACATATAATGGGGAAGTTCCAATGTCACCATAAATAATTCCCAATGAAACTAATAATCCGCCAAGTGTTAATTTACTGTGCAGATCTTTGTGCGCTACGCTCATGATATTCAATTATAAAGAGGGCAAATTTACTCTTTTTACATATATGAGTTCAAAAAATATAAAAAAAACACGATTGATTTATCGTGTTTTTATTGATGCGATGTTATTTTTAATTTCGTCGACTAATTTGTCTAGAGTTTTCAGAGTTTTTCGGGATGTCTACATACTGTGTTCTTCTTTTATGTATTTCTATTTCATTTAGTTCTAATGCTACCTTGTTTTCTTGCTCCGGTATAGGTACTATCGGTCTCGAATTGGTGTGATAGTTTGCTCTGCGATTGTTCTGTTTTGTTTTTTCAATTCGTTTGTTGAAATTGCTCTGATTGCTTACAGGATAGTAGTTTCTATTTTGTTTTGGAATAGATCTATAATGATATAAATTGAAGGGTGCCCTCTTGTTGTGTCTGAATTTAATAGCGCCAAAAGGTTTTCTTGAACAAAAACTATTTGGATACTTCTTCCATCTCCAATTTGAATAATAGGGTCTGTAATTCGATTTCCATATTAGATTTAAAATAATTGGATTCCTATGAAGAACAGGTCTGTAATAGTAGTTAGAACCAAACAAACTTTGATTTCCGATAATAGTAATTGGTGCTGAATTCAAATTATTCTTTTCTAAAGTAATAGTTGCCACATCTTGGAAAAGTGTATGGTCTAAAACAGCTTGGATTACGATTGAATGAGATCTGTTTTCTATAGATTCAACAACTCTAAGATAGTCTACTTCGTTATCCTCATTTAAATCTAAATTGGATATTTGGTATTCTGGATCATTCAATCGTATTTCAAAATCTTCTAAATTTTGTGCTTCTCCAAAAATTCTAGCAATTGATTTTAAATCTAAATCAGCACTGATTTGAGAGTTTACAGCGTTTATATTCGCTCTATTTTGAGCCTCAATATTTTGAAAAGTTAAGATTCCAACTAAGCTCCAAAAAAATAGTTTCGTTTTCATAATTCGTTAGTTTTAAATTGCTTTTAAATATTTCCAATTACTGTGCCAATTTAATTTTGTTATGAAGTAATTGTATTATAATTATTTTTTAACATATTATTTAATTGATTATTTAAAAAAAGCAATTAAAAATCAGTTCAAATTACTAATTTAGCAATGCTAATTTTTGAAATATGAAAAGCTTTAATGATTTTAATAATATTCAGGTGGCGGGTTTGCCCTCACATTTGAAGCAATTTATTGTTGATCAAAATTACGATACGTATACTTCGATAGATCATGCTGTATGGCGTTATGTAATGCGTCAAAACTACAGTTATTTAAAAAATGTTGCTTATTATCCATACATTAAAGGTCTTGAAATTGCTGGATTAAGTATAGAGTCTATTCCTGATTTGCAAAAAATGAATGACAATTTGGGCAAGATTGGATGGGGTGCTGTTACTGTTGACGGATTTATTCCTCCAGCGGCCTTTATGGAATTTCAAGCTTATCATGTTTTAGTTATTGCTGCAGATATTAGACAGATTAATCATATTGAATATACTCCAGCACCCGATATTATTCACGAAAGCGCTGGACATGCTCCAATTATTGCTGATGCAGAATACAGTTCATATTTAAGTTATTTTGGTTCTATTGGTTCCAAGGCTATGTTTTCCAAAAAAGATTTTGAATTGTATGAAGCAATTAGAGAGTTGTCTATTTTGAAAGAAGCTTTAGATTCTACTCCAGAAGAAATTGAGCTTGTAGAAAATAAACTTAAGGCCATTTCACAGAATATGGGTGAACCCTCAGAAATGGCATTGTTAAGTCGTTTGCATTGGTGGACAGTAGAATATGGTTTAATTGGGACTTTAGACGATCCTAAAATTTACGGAGCAGGTTTGTTGTCCTCTATTGGCGAAAGTGCTACTTGTATGAGCAAAGATGTTCCAAAATTGCTATATGATTCTAATGCAATTCATTATTCATACGATATTACAAAACCGCAACCTCAATTATTTGTGACCCCTAATTTTCAAAATTTGATGGATGTTCTGGAAGATTTTGCTAATAGTATGGCTTTTAGAACAGGTGGTTGGTCGGGAATTTCAAAGGCTATTGAGTGCCAAAATACTTGCACTGCAGTATATAGTTCAGGACTTCAAGTTACGGGAGTATTTAGTTTGTTCTATACAGATCATAACAATAATTTGTCTTTTATTAAAACAGAGGGTCCTACTTCTTTAGCGTGTAATGATACAGAATTACCCAATCAAGGAAGTGATTATCATGCTGCTGGATTTTCGTCTCCTGTTGGTAAGTTGAATTCTTTAGAGGTTTCATTAGAAGACGCCTCTCCGGAAGATTTAGAAAAGCTCCATATTGCAATGGGTAGTTTTACCCAATTGGTTTTTGAAAGTGGGATTCAAGTTAGTGGAACCGTGCTTAATATTCTTAAGAATGGTGATAAAATTATTCTCATTAGTTTTGAAAATTGTACTGTCCTTGATCAAGATTTGAAAGTATTGTTTTTACCAGAATGGGGGATATATGATATGGCAGTGGGGGAGAAGATTGTATCTGTATTTAATGGAGTTGCAGATAAGTCAAAATGCATTATTCAAGAATCTGTTGCCACTCAAAAAAGCAAGAATCTTTGCTTCTCTGCTGAAGAGCTAAGATTACAAGCTATTTATGCAACAATTCGTCAGATTAGAGAGAAACAAGAAGAATTTACAAAACTACCTGAGTTGGTTCAGGAAATTAAGGAAGATTATCCGCAAGATTGGTTGAGCTTGTTCGAAATATATGAAATTGCTAAAACGGCTAATTTCGATCACTCATTTAGTACTGATTTGCGAAATCATTTAAATACAAAAATCAAAGAAAATCCTAACTTTAGTAAGTTAATTTCTGATGGATTAATGGTAATCGAAACTTTAAGTTAAGAAATAGAAATTGCTTTTCTAAATAGTTAAAAAAGCAATTTCTAAAGCAGCTTCAAATTCAGAATTTTTCAAAAGTGAACTAATTAATTGGTGAATTTGAAGTTGTTTTGCATCTACATCAGTATCTGAAGTATTTAAAATGGCTTTTAGTTGAGGCCATTCTCTTTTGTTTTCAATTGCAACTGGATTTGGAATATTGGGCATATTGCCTAGTAAACCTAATTCATTTCCGGTTAAAATTTTAGAATTTCGAATTGATTCTGGCAACGAATCAACACCAATGCCGTTAGTGGTTATTGGTTTTGGAATTTTGAATAAATTGTCTTCTGTTATTCTGCAATACCAGTCGCCTCCAAGACGTGCTACTAAATCCATTTTGTTTTGATCAATTTTTCCATCGTCACCAAGTACAGCTTCAGAAATGTGAATTAATTTTATTTCAGCTAAAATTAAATTACCTGCTCCATTTTGATCTCCAAGAGGAATTATCTGATTAACAACACATTCAAATTGTACAGGAGCTTCTGCTACTCTTGGCGGACGAACAACTTCCGAAGGTAACATTGTGAATCCCGATTTTTCAAATTCATTTATGCCTTTGGCATACTCAGAACTTGCTAAACTCATTTGTTGTACCATATCGTAATTGACAATATTGATCACACACTCTTTGACCTCCATTACGTTTTCAAGCGTATGTTTTATCGTGTTGTCACGAACTCTTCTTGCAGGCGAAAAAATACAAACGGGTGGGTTTGTGCTAAACATATTGAAAAAGCTAAATGGACTAAGATTGATATTGTCCTCTAAATCAATTGTTGAGGCAAAGCAAATTGGTCTAGGAGCTATAGCGTACTGTAAATAATTTTGCAGCTCTACCGTTGAAAGGTCTTCACATTTAAGCGTAATCATATGTTTACTTTTTTAGTAGTATAGTACTAATTGGTTATATTTTTTTTAATGCTAAAATAGAAAAATTGGTATCCACTTTTTTAATTGTATTGTTCAATACACCAAGACCAGTAATCTCCATGTCTACAGTATCTCCGTCTTGTAGCCATTGTGGTTTAAAACTAGGGTCATTTAGTAATCCGGTTCCATTAAGTTCTAAAAAGCATCCAGTACCCACTGTTCCGGATCCAATTACATCTCCAGGATATATATCTACTCCATAGGCACATCGCTCTATAATTTCTGCAAAAGTCCAATCCATATCAGCCATATTACCACGAGATACTTCTATACCATTGACTTTACAACTCATCGTTAGATTATAATTATTTCCAACGTGATTTGGTTTGGCTGGAACTTTATAGGGTTCTAACTCGTCAGGAGTTACTAACCAAGGTCCAATCACTGTGCTAAAATCCTTCCCTTTTGCAGGTCCTAAATTCAAAATCATTTCTTCCATTTGAAGCGTTCTTGCGCTCATATCGTTCATTATCATATAGCCAGCTATATAAGAATCAGCATCCTTGGCAGAGATATTTCTACCTTTTTTACCAATTACTACTGCTACTTCCAATTCGAAATCTAATTTTTCAAAGTGATCGGGCATACATTCTATATCTCCTGGCCCCTGGATCGCATTGTGGTTTGTGAAATAGAATATTGGATATTGATCAAACTCCGGAATCATATCTAATTTACGATTCTTTCTTGCCGAAGCAACGTGCTGTCTAAAAGCATATCCATCTCTACAAGAGCTAGGCTTTGGAACTGGCGCTAGGAGATTGAAATTAGAAATTGGTGTTGCAATACTACTATCATTAAGAATTGATGTTTCAACTAATTTGGCTTTATCCATCATTGATTGGCCACCTTCAAGAAAAGTTGCCATATCATTTGGAATCAATTCATTAATAGCATTTAAATTATAAATAGAATTATGAACCATAATTCCTAAATGTATTTTTTTGTCTTGTGAGTAACTTACTAATTTCATATTGAAATGGGTATTATTTAGTGATGTGTAAAAATAAATCAAAGCGACGTAAAATTAAGAATATTTTAATTAAATTTGGATTTCTTTTTGAGAATATGTCATATCATCAGAAAATCATTAAAAAAATTGATATGTCGTAATTAAATTGAATATTTTATATTACTAAATCTGCTTTTGGTAATTGCAATTAGATTCTTTTTTATTTATTTTAACTAAGTTGACTTTTAAATATTTGAAGTATGCCAATATATCATTCTTTAGGAAAAATTCCTTTAAAAAGACATACCGTTTTTCGCAAACCTGACGGGGAACTTTATGCAGAAGAGCTAGTTTCTACAGAGGGTTTTTCGAGTTTGTATTCTTTAGTGTATCATTGCCATCCGCCTACAATAGTTAAATCTATGGGAACTCCTTATTCTGTAGAGCCTAAAATAGCGCGTGAGAAACATTTGAAGCATACCAGTTTAAAAGGATTTAAAATTCAGCCTGTAGATGATTATTTAGAGAGTAGAAAAGTGATATTGGCAAATAATGATTTGCATATTTCTCTAGCTGCCCCAAAAAAATCGATGACAGACTATTTTTATAAGAACAGTCAAGCTGATGAGGTCCTATTTATTCATGAAGGTTCAGGTGTATTAAAAACTGGTTTTGGTAAACTTAGTTTTGGTTATGGCGATTATATAGTTATTCCAAGAGGAACTATTTATCAAATTGAATTTGACGATGAAAAAAACCGACTTTTTATTGTCGAAAGTTTTAGTTCCATTCAAACTCCAAAGCGTTATAGAAATGCATTTGGTCAATTGCAAGAACATTCTCCTTATTGTGAGCGAGATATAAGAAAACCTAAAGATTTAGAAACGATAGATCAGATCGGAGATTTTAAAGTCTTAATAAAAAAACAAGGAATGATGTATCCCTATACTTACGGAACACATCCTTTTGATTTTGTGGGTTGGGATGGTTTTCATTATCCTTGGGCTTTATCAATACATGATTTTGAACCTATTACTGGTAGATTACATCAACCGCCTCCTGTGCATCAAACTTTTGAAGCGCATAATTTTGTCATTTGTTCATTTGTTCCAAGAAAATACGATTATCACCCTTTGTCAATTCCAGCGCCCTACCATCATAGTAATGTAGATAGTGACGAAGTATTGTACTATGTTGATGGCGATTTCATGAGCCGTAAAAGTGTAGAAAAAGGTCAAATCACTTTGCATCCTGCTGGAATTCCGCACGGACCTCATCCTGGAACTGTTGAGAAATCGATTGGAAAAGAAAGTACAGAAGAACTCGCTGTGATGATAGACCCATTCAAGCCATTAATGATTACTGAAGAGGCTTTAGCCATAGAAGACGAAGACTATTTTGCTAGTTGGCAGTCTTAAAATTATGTACAATTAAATTTTTATACTATATATGAATACTGAAACTTTTGCTGAAAAGATCGCTAAAGCGCCAAACTTTCTTCCTATCAATGGAACTGATTTTATTGAATTATATGTTGGAAATGCTAAACAAGCAGCGCATTATTATAAGACTGCTTTTGGGTTTCAATCGCTTGCCTATGCGGGTCCTGAAACCGGAGTTAGAGATAGAGCATCGTATGTTTTACAACAAGGGAAAATCCGTTTGGTATTAACTACAGCTTTAAAATCCGATAGTCCTATTGCTGAACATGCTAAAAAACATGGCGATGGTGTTAAAGTACTTGCCTTATGGGTGGATGATGCTTATTTAGCTTTTGAAGAAACTACAAAAAGAGGAGGTAAGACCTATTTAGAGCCTACTACTTTGAAAGATGAGAATGGAGAAATTCGCATGTCAGGAATTTACACCTACGGAGAGACAGTGCATCTTTTTATTGAAAGAAAAAATTACAAAGGTTTATTTATGCCAGGTTACCAAGAGTGGAAATCAGACTATAATCCAAAAGATGCAGGTCTATTATATATTGATCACTGTGTTGGAAACGTGGGTTGGAACCGTATGAATGAAACCGTTAAGTGGTACGAAGAGGTAATGGGATTTGTCAATATCCTAACTTTTGACGATAAACAAATTAATACTGAATACTCTGCATTGATGAGTAAAGTAATGAGTAACGGAAACGGTTATTCAAAATTTCCAATTAACGAACCTGCTATTGGCAAAAAGAAATCTCAAATAGAGGAATATCTAGATTTCTATGAAGGGGAAGGAGTACAGCATATCGCAGTGGCTACTAATGACATAATTTCTACAGTAACACAATTGAAAGCTAATGGAGTCGAATTTTTAAGCGCTCCACCCAATGCCTATTATGAAATGTTATCTAACAGAGTAGGATCAATAGATGAAGAAGTATCAGTTTTAAAAAGTCTTGGGATTTTAGTTGATTGTGACGAGGAAGGGTATTTGTTGCAAATTTTTACAAAACCTGTTGAGGATAGACCTACTTTATTTTTTGAGATTATTCAAAGAAAAGGAGCACAATCATTTGGTGCTGGAAATTTCAAAGCATTATTTGAGTCTCTAGAACGAGAACAAGAATTAAGAGGAAATTTGTAATAAAAAATTAATGTATTCTAATTCATTTAAAAACAGTAGTTTTAACCAGCTACTGTTTTTTTATTTTAATTCCATTTTATGAAACAATTTTTGGTTTATTTTTTAGTGTTTCTAACACTTTCTTCCTGTTCTTCTATAGGACTAAGGCATTCAGAGAATCAATCTATTGCGCTTTCAGGTATAGAAAGAGTAGATACATTGTTAATGGATAAAATTAGTATTAGAGCAATCACAATCGCTAATGATAAAGTTTGGTATTCTGCTGATAAGTCTCGATTTGGCTGTATAGATTTAGTATCGTTACAAAAAAAAGAAATCGAAATAGGTTCCAATAAGCAAACAGAGTTTAGAAGTATTGCTCAAACAAAACACTTTATTTTTGTGTTAAGCGTTGCCAATCCAGCATTATTGTATCGAATTGATAAACAAGACTTAAGTTATGAATTAGTATATCATGAACAGCATGAAAAAGTCTTTTATGATAGTATGCAATTTTGGAATGATAAAGAAGGAATTGCAATTGGCGATCCCATTGCATCAAGTTTTTCTTTGATTGTTACCAAAGATAGCGGTAAAACTTGGCAAAAGATACCAGCTAGTCAATTGCCAAAATTAGAAGAAGGAGAAGCTTTTTTTGCTGCGAGTAATACGAGTATTATTACCAAAAAAGAAAAAACTTGGGTGGTATCTGGAGGAAAACAATCAAGGGTGTTTTTTTCAAATAATAAAGGAAAAAATTGGGAAGTATATTCCACTCCTATAGTTCAAGGTAAATCCATGACAGGAATATTTACTGCCGATTTTTACAATGATAAAATTGGTTTTATTTCTGGAGGTAACTATGAGAATTTAGAGCAAAATTACGATAATAAAGCACTCACATTAGATGGCGGTAAAACTTGGAATTTAGTAGCTCAAAATTTAGGGTTTGGTTATGCGTCTTGTGTGCAGTATGTTCCAAGAAGTAAAGGAAACGAATTGGTATCTGTTGGCGCATCAGGAATTTTTTATTCTGGAGATCGCGGACATACTTGGAAACAATTCAGTTCAGATAAAACATTGTATACTATTAGAATGATAAATGACGTTACTGCTGTTGCTACTGGAAAAAATAAAATTATTCTAATTCATTTTAAGAAGTAGTGAACATTAGTTTTTCATTATTTTTTTTGCATTTAATCTTTTCGTTGTTGCCCTTTATTTCGGTATTGGGCTAATAATTTTCTATTAAAATCTTCTTCTAACTTTTTTAGGAGAATTATTTTTGATGGAGGGATAACTCCTTTCAAATTAGCTGCAAATTTTTTTCTAAGCAAAAATAATTCTTCTTCGTTTTTGTCCATTTGGTTCAATAAAAGACTTGCCTCTTTTTCTGTCATTTTATCTTTACTCTCATTGTATTTTTTGATCAATGTTCTTGATTTAGAGTGTTTCAATTCAAACTCTTTATCTTCAAAAGCAGTGTAGATAGGCCAAAATTTATCAGCCTCGCTTTGACTTAAGTCCAATTCAGTAGTTAGAAATTCAATTTTCATGGATTTAATTTGCTCTCTTTTTTCTTTCATTTTGTCTGATTGAGCTTGAGAATTGAAAGAAATCAATAAAAAAAGCAGCGCTATAATAGAGGATATTTTCATGGTGGTATTTTTAAATGGTTATTCTGATAGTAAGATTTCTATAGAAGGACTTGTTGCTAAAATGGTTTCTAATGTTTCGTCTTGAACAATTAATTGAGACTTAAGTGTGTCTAGATCTTTTCCATCCAAATCATTGATAAGTTCATAAGCATCAATTTCTGAGTGGTATACAAAATGATCTTCATAAGTGGCAGAATCTAATTCTGCTGAGTTTGATTGAATTAAATTGAAAACAGGTATTGAAAGCAGAATTAAAACTGCAGCAGCGGCTGCAAATAGCCAATACTTTTTGTCAGTCTTCAAAGAGATTATTTTACTTTCCTCCTGAGGTAATTTTGAAAGTATCTTATCTGAAAAATCAACAAAATAATTTTCTGGAGTAGAAAATCCAGAAGTGATTTTTGATTTTGTATTTAATTTATCTTTTTCCATAACGTTAATTAGACTTTGTAATGATGTAAAGGTTTAATTGTGATGCATATAAGCTTCTATTTTTTTTGATGCGTGATGGTAAGACGCTTTTAATGCTCCTACAGACGTATCTAAAATACTTGCAATTTCTTCATATTTCAATTCCTCAAAATATTTCATTTTAAAAACCAATTGTTGTTTTGTAGGAAGAAGCGCAATCGCTTTGTGTAATTTAATTTGGATTTCATCACCATCAAAATAGCTATCTGCACTAAGATTATCAATTATTTTGGAATTTAGCTCCTCGACTGAAACTTTATTGCGTTGTGCTTTTTGTTTGAGAAACGTCAATGCTTCATTAGTTGCAATTCGATACATCCAAGAAAAGAGTTTGCTATCTCCTTTGAAGTTTTTTAAGTATTGATATATTTTTAAAAACGTGTTTTGCAATACATCATCTGCATCGTCATGATTTAACACAATGTTTCTAATATGAAAATATAAAGGCTTTTGGTAGGTATTCAAGAGTTTTTGAAACGCTTCATTTTGCGTTTTGGGATCCAACAGTAGTTTAATAAAATCCTTTTCTTCTTCCAAAACTTTGGTTTAACTAATTAGATTTTGATTCAATCAAAAGGTTTAAATGAACAATTAAATTGTTGTGGGATTAATTTCAGATTCGATTGGATTTGTATCTTCAGTTTTAACTTCCACTTTTGGACTAGTTTTTTTAGAGCGAATAGGAAAGTAGATTTCTGTTTTCCATTGGGACGGGTATTTACTTTCAGATTTACCAATACTAAATACTTCTAAATGAGAAAAATCGGAATCTATGGTAATTATTTTTTGGTTTATGTACGCATTGGTTTTTTTCAACGCTTCTTTAATATGCGAGTAGTCACCGTATAAAGTAGTTTTAATAGCTTTAAATGGAGCTAACTCATCGGCCAAAATATCGCTTCCATCGCTTGTCATTATAGCTTGTTTGATTGGAACGCATAGAGAGATTTTAGCTAGACCATTTTTTGTATCGTAGGTGTGGTAGATAATAAATGGTTTTCCATTTCGCTCTATCTGATTTTGATCGCAAAAAGCAATTAATTTTGGAAAAACAATTTTTGAGTTTTTTAAAACGGTATTGATTTTACAAGTAAATGTTTGTTTCAAATAGGGAGTACCTTTCTTTTGTACTACTCCTTTAATATTGATCTTGTAGGTATTGATTTCATAGTCTAGATTTTTATCTAGATTAACTAAGCTTTTTTCAAATAGATTCCCAATAATTTTTCCAGCACCTCCATTAAGTGCATTGTAAATCTTGTATGAAAAGCTCATTTCACCTTCTGATTTTAAAGTTACTTTAGTTCCACCTAAAGTGTCTTTGAATACCCAAGTAATATAAAATTCAGAACCTTCAATATTCATTTTTTGATCAATACGGGAGTTTTCTTGGAATGAATTGGTTTCGACCCATCCACTATTTTCAGTTCCAATCCATGAATATTGAGCATTTTGACTGATTGACTTTTTTGAAAAACGGGACTGAACACTTTTTTCTCCGTCAATAAATACCATAAAATCTTCCCAGTTTTGAAAGTCATTGACATAACCAAACGCATTTGCCCTTGTAGTTTTAATTAATTTACTTTTTTCTACTTTAAACGTTCCTTTTTGGGTAGCAATAAATACAGAAAAAGAGATAAAGCTTAGAATTAGTAATAGGAATATGTATTTTAAGATTTTCATTTTGGGAATACTAATGGGTTACTAACGTAAAGTTAGCTATTTAAATCTAATTATAAGCAGGAATACTGATAAACTAGCGCTTGAAGAAAATCTTAATTACAAACAGTAAAACGATGAAAAGAGCAAATCCTAAAAGTATCTTATAATTTCCTTTATAGAATAACTGGTGTAGTTTTGCATCTTTTTTATAGGCAAAAAACATTGCAATTAAAAAGGCAAAAAAGAAAATAATTCCAAAGATTAATTGTCCGGTGCTAAACATAGTGTAAAATTTTAAAGCAAATTTAGTCAATTGTTCAGGAATAGTTATTAATTTTCGAAATCATTTAAAGATTAAAATCATGCAAAAACAAATTAACGCAGTCAAAGAATTCCATACGGCTTTTAGAATAGGTCATAGTGAATTTCCAATTGCTGATTTGGGTGAAACCAAAAAACAGCTTCGATATAATTTAATGAAAGAAGAAAATGAGGAATATCTTGAAGCGGTATTAAATAACGATTTGGTTGAAATTGCCGATGCCCTAGGAGACATGTTGTATATTCTTTGTGGCACCATCATTGAACACGGGTTGCAGCATAAAATAGAAGCTGTTTTTGATGAAATTCAGCGCTCCAATATGAGTAAGTTAGGAGAAGATGGAAATCCAATTTATCGCGAAGATGGAAAAGTAATGAAAGGTCCCAATTATTTTAAACCGGACTTTTCTAAAATCATAATGGAATAATTGAAATTTTGATTAAAAAAAAGCGATTTTCTGATGAAAATCGCTTTTTAAAAAATTATACTTTGAAAGTCCAACCAAAATGATCTTCACTTACTTTGTGTTGAATATTGGTTAACTCTTCTTTTAGTTGTAACGACCAAGGATTTTCATTTTTTGGCAATTCATAATAGGTGTCTTTGTATGAAAAACCGCTAATTGGACTAATAACAGCCGCAGTTCCTGCGCCAAATATTTCTTGAAGAGATCCGTTTTTGGCTGCTTCAACTAGTTCGTCCACTAAAACAGATCTAATTTCTACATCCATTCCATTTCTTTTAGCTAAATCCAACAAAGATTTTCTAGTTACACCATCTAAAATTCGTTCACTTACGGGAGCAGTTATTAATGTATTGTTAATTCGGAAAAAAACATTCATCGTTCCGGCTTCTTCTAACTTAGTATGTGTAGCATCATCCGTCCAAATAATTTGTTGAAATCCTTCTTTGTTAGCTAAATTGGTAGGGTAAAACTGTCCGGCATAATTTCCTGCAGCTTTAGCATAACCAATACCACCATTCGCAGCTCTACTGAAATGTTCTGCAATTATAACTTTAACCTCTCCTGCATAATAGGATTTTACTGGAGACATTATAATCATGAATTTATAATTATTCGACGGGTTAGCAATAACCCCGGTACCTGTTCCTATCATAAAAGGTCTAATGTACATAGAGTGGTTTTTTCCTTTTTGAAGCCAATCTCTATCAATGCGTAATAGCTCAACTAAACCGTTCATATACACTTCTTCAGGAACTTCTGGCATAGCCATTCTTTCTGCAGATTTATTAAATCGTTTGAAGTTTTCTTCTGGACGAAATAACCAAATGTCATTGTTTTCATCTTTGTATCCTTTCATACCTTCAAAAATGGCTTGTCCGTAATGAAATACTTTTAACGAAGGATCAACTAAGAAAGGGGCATAGGGCTTGATTGTTGGAGTTTGCCATTCGCCATTTATAAAGTCACATTCAAATAAATGATCTGTAAAAATTGCGCCGAAGCTTAAATTTTCAAAATCAACATCTTTAATTTTTGTGCTAGTTGCTTTTATTATTTCCATTTTAGGCTTGATTAGTTTTATGTAATTAAATGTTTTTAAGCAAAATAAACTGTTGCAAAATTAAAAAAAAATCATCACGAAACTTATGAAATAAACAGAAATAGTGTCAAATAACTGAGATTTATACATTTTTAAATTTAATCCTATATTTTCAGACGATTTGTTAATTATACACTAACAAAATTCCGATTTCTAATGCGTACACCTTAAGTTTTTAACTTAAATTCGTGAAATAATGAATTTAAATTTAAATAGTACCTTTTGGAGAGAGAAATAATTAGAACTAAAGACGGCTCAACTACCATACATATTAAAGATTGGGATGAATGTTATCATTCCAAACATGGTGCTATTCAAGAAGCACAACATGTATTTATTAAGAATGGACTTGCTTTATATCAAAATCAATCAGTTTCAATTCTTGAAATTGGCTTTGGGACAGGTCTGAATGCATTTATTACCTATCTCGAATCTAAAAAGTTAGATTTGGAAATTAACTATGTCGGAGTAGAGGCATATCCTGTAAGTATTTCTGAATTAAGTGCTATGAATTATGTTTCAGAATTGAATGCGGATGATAAGAATGCGATTTTTAATTTATTTCATGAATCAAACTGGGAGGAAAAGGTAGTGATTGATCCTTTTTTTACCATTACTAAAAGACAACAGTTTTTTGAAGAAATTACTGATTGTGAACAATACGATTTAATTTATTTTGACGCTTTTGGTTACAGAGTTCAACCCGACTTATGGAGTACTTCTATATTTAAAAAAATGCATACAGCATTGCGACCGGGAGGAAAATTAGTAACCTATGCAGCACGAGGTGTAGTAAAAAGAAGTATGATAGAAGTAGGTTTTACTGTAGAAAAACTTCCGGGACCTCCAGGGAAGAGAGAAATGTTCAGGGCTACTAAGTATAAGTGATAGTTAATAATGACTTAAAACAAAGTTAAAACTCATTTGAAATTGAAAGTTGTGATTTATATTTACACTATACTAAAATGAATGTTTAACCCAAATTGAATTCATTATGACCAAAGTTATGCTTGACTACACAAAATCAATTTTAGAAAGAGTGAGTTTTGACCCAGCACTTTTTTATAAAGAATTGCAAAAAGCTATTCGCTCCTTACTTCCTTATGAAATGGAGCAACTTAAAGTATGGTTGTTAAATTTCACAAAAGAAAAACCAGAATTAAAACCTTGTTTAGAGGTAATCAAATAAAAAAAAGGAGAATTTCTGCCTTTTTATTTTTTTTGTAGCGGACTAATTATTTCAACATTTTGAAATGTAATAGCTCCTTTTATGACTCCAGAGATGGTTGTACGTAATGCATCGATGATGTGTATTTTTAATTCACTTTTTGGATAAATTAAACTCACTTCTCTAGCTGGTTTGGGCTCTTTAAAATGACGTAATTTTAACTTGTCTGCATCTTTTAAATCCAAGGTATGTAAGTATGGTAATAGAGTAGTACCTAATCCTTCGTCTGCTAATTTTATTAAAGTTTCAAAACTTCCACTTTCGATTTGAAAATGATTAATGTCATTTTTGCTGTTATTTTTACATAGATTAAGTATCCCATCTCTAAAACAATGTCCGTCTTGTAGTAAAAGAATTTCATCTATATTCAAATCTGCAACTTCAATTTCTTGTTTATTAAAATGATGATGTTGTTCAGGGATATAAGCCACAAATGGCTCAAAGTACAACACAATTTCTTTAATTTTTTCTTCTTGTAGAGGTGTAGCAGCAATAGCGGCATCTAAATGTCCGTTATTTAATTTAGTGATAATTTCGTCAGTATTTAATTCCTCAATTATTAATTTAACTTTGGGATATTTTTTGATAAAATTATTTAAGAACATAGGTAACAACGTAGGCATAATCGTTGGAATTATTCCTAATCTAAATTCACCCCCAATAAATCCTTTTTGTTGTTCAACGATATCTTGAATTCTGTCAGCCTCATTCACAATATTCTTAGCTTGTGATACTATTTTAAGACCAATATCTGTCAATTGAATCGGTTTTTTTGTACGGTCAAAAATTTGAATGCTAAGTTCTTCTTCAATTTTTTGAATTTGCATACTTAGTGTTGGCTGAGTTACAAAACATTTATCTGCTGCTACTGTAAAATTCTTGTATTCGGCAACAGCCAGTACGTATTTCAATTGAGTGATTGTCATTATAATAGTATTTATTTATGCAAATATAAAAACAATAAGTTTGTCTTATATAACGTTTTCTAATAATTTTAAAAAAATGTAGAATTGTTATCTAATGAAAATGAATTTTTAAAAGTCAACCAAAAAGTTGCGTTCTATTTTACATAGTATTATAGATGACGGACAAATAGATAGGCATTCCTATAGTAATATTTACTGGAAATGTTACTGCTAAAGCCATTGGTAAATACAAACCAGGATTAGCTTTAGGAACAGTAATTTTCATTGTTGCTGGAACAGCTATGTAAGAAGCACTCGCAGCAAGTATTGCAAAAATAAATCGATTGGTAATTTCATCAGTGACAAAGGAACTTAGCACAGCAAAAAGGCATCCATTGAGGATTGGAATCACAATTGCAAAAACGAATGGAAACCATCCACAGTTAAAGAATGATTTTAATTTTTTACCGCTAGAAATTCCCATATCTAGAAGAAAAATAGCTAAAAATCCTTTAAACAAATCATTAGTAAAAGGCTTTATTCCCTCAGCTTGTTTAGCATCAGCAAAGAAGCCAATAATTAAACTTCCTAAAATTAATAGCACACTTCCATTAGTAAGTGAATGCTTTAAAATTGACTTCTGATTAATTTTTTTCTTTTCTGAATTGTCATAATTTGATATTAGCAATAGTCCAATGATTATTGCTGGGGATTCCATTAAAGCCATTATTGCAACCATATGGCCGTGTAGCTCCAATTGATGTGCCTCAAGATATGACACTGCAGTTACAAAAGTCACTGCACTAACCGAACCGTAAGCCGCCGCAATAGCTCCTGCGTCAAATACATTTAATTTACGTTTTAATATAAAAAAGGTGTAACACGGTATGAAAGCTGAAATTCCGATTCCAAAAAGCATGGACCAAATAATTTCACTAGTAAATTCTTCATGCGAAAGTTCTTGCCCCCCTTTAAATCCAATTGCAAAAAGTAAGTAGAGTGATATAAATTTTGATGAGTTCTCTGGAATTTCCAAATCACTTTTTAAGTAAACGGCAATAATTCCTAGTACAAAGAAAAGAAGGGCTGGATTTGTGAGGTTTTCAATCAGTAAATTTGTGTTCATTATTTTAATTAGTTTAATATGTTATCGAATTTTATCGAATTTTAATCTGATTCCGTTTTTGATCTCATTGAATTTTCCATTGGAATAGACAACCTGACCATTGACAATTGTAGATATTATTTTGCTCTTGAATATTTGATTTTCAAATGGCGACCAATCACACTTGTACAAAATAGAATTTGGTGTAACCTGCCATGGATTATTCAAATCGACTAACACTAAGTCAGCGTAGTAGCCTTCTCTAATATAGCCTCGCTCTTTTACTTTATATATTTCGGCTACATTGTGAGCTGTTTTAGCCGCTATCATCTCTAACGACATTTTGTTTTCATGGTAAAATTCAAGTAAAGCAGGTAAGGCGTGCTGAACTAGTGGTCCGCCCGACATCGCTTCAAAATAATTTCCACTTTTTTCTTCCAAAGTATGTGGCGCATGATCGGTAGCAATTATATCTATCTTTCCACTATGTAATGCATTGAATAACCCAATTTGATTGCTTTCGGACTTAATTGATGGATTCCATTTAATTTTTGCGCCAAGATTATCGTAATCTTTATCTGAAAACCATAAATGATGGACACAAGCTTCTGCAGTAATTCGTTTTTTATGTAATGGTATTGAATTTTCAAACAACTCAGTTTCTGCACTTGTCGAAATGTGAAAAAGATGCAATCGATTATCGTACTTTTTTGCTATATCAATTACATTTTTTGTTGTTTCATAACAAGCTTCTTCACTTCGAATTAAGGAATGGTATTTAAAAGGAATGTCATTGTTAAATTGTTGTCTGTAAAGCGCTGTGTTGTTTTTAATAATGGCATCATTTTCACTGTGCAAAGCAATTAATGTATTTGAATTAGCAAATATTTTCTCAATATAGTCAGGGTAATTTGCTATTATTCCATCCTCTTTAGAAAAATATAAACCGTCATCAGTAACTCCACAAACATTTTCTGTATCAGTTTTTAAAGTTTTTTCCCAATTGTCTTTGGTTAATCCCATAAAAAAAGAATAGTTTGCCAATGAGCTTTTAGAAGCTAACGCATATTTTTCTTCAAGTAGTTCATTGGTGAGTGTATTTGGCACCGTATTAGGCATATCCATAAAGGATGTAATTCCTCCCGCTACAGCTGCCCTAGATTCTGAGAAAATGGTTGCTTTATGTGTTAATCCAGGTTCTCTAAAATGAACTTGGTCGTCAATAAAACCTGGAAGTACATACAGACCTTCTGCGTTAATTTCTTCATATAAATGTCCAGCATCTAAAGAAATCGAATGGTCAATTTTCTCTATTCTTTCATTGTTGATTAAGATATCCTTTGTTACAATTGTACCTTCATTTACAATTTTGGCGTTTCTAATAATTAGTCTCATGATTCTGCAACTGCTCTGTTTAATCGATCGTTAATTGATTTCCCTAAATTGATGTTTGGTAATTTTTCAATCAAAAGGATGTCTAATTGAAGAGAATCCATTTCATGTAAATACGCATATAAGTTTTTTGAAGCTTCCATAAAATCTCCAGTTGGGGATAAAACATATTGAGTTATAGGTCTATCTGTTTCTATTTTATGTTGAAATTGAAGCACACCTATTTTTTCAGTACCAAATGATTCCAATTCTTTGCGACTATCGTCTACCAGAAATGATTTGGTTGACGGTGCGTAGTGTCTTGTGAACATTCCAGGAGCACTTGGGGCAGTATTATCTTTAGTCACAATTGTAAGAGGTCCAGTGATTTTTTCAATTTCTTCTATGGCGATTGAACCATGTCGGTAAAGTATAGCTTCATTGTTATCAAAACCAATAATAGTAGATTCAATTCCATTACTACAACTTCCCCCCTCTAAAATGATATCAATTTGATCGTTAAAATATTGAAATACATGGTTAGTATTTGTTGGACTAATTGAACCAAATGGATTTGCGCTTGGAGCAGCAAGTGGATAATTTAAATTTTCAAGTAAATTGAGTGTCACTTTATGGTTTGGAACTCTTACTGCTACGGTATCTTTCCCAGAACTGATAAGATTGGAAATTGTTTTTTGTTTTTTTAAAACAAGTGTTAAAGGTCCTGGCCAAAAGTGACTTGCGAGTTTTTCTGCAATAGGAGGGACTTCTCTTGCAACACTAGCTAACTGATCTATTGACTTAATGTGTACAATTAATGGGTTATTATTCGGTCTTTTTTTAATTTCAAAAATAGAATTTACGGCATTGTCATCATAAATATTGGCCGCTAATCCATATACAGTTTCAGTCGGTATAGCAATTACTTGCCCTTTGTTTAAAGCGGCTACAGCTTTTTGAATATCTTTAGTGATTAGTGTCATAAATAGTTAAGGATTGCAATAGTCACAATACATTGGATCTTCTGATTTTTTATTATTTGGGTACATTTTTTCTAATGAGTAGTTGCATTTTTTGCAGCAATACAATAGACTAAGTATGGATTGAGTTGCAGAATTACATTGGCTACAAGCTAACCCTCTTTTTACACTAGCAACATCAAATCCCGGACAAGCGCATTGAGGACATTCATTCTTAATTTTATCAACCAGTTTTCGAGTAGTTTTTTCAATTACATTCATTCTAGTTGGATTGTAATTGGCTCTCATATCAGTTTCAACATAAGCCTTGCCAAATTCTTGTTTTAGATTTTCAAATGTTTCAATAAGTTCATCCTCGTTTGTAATTCCTTTGTATATTTTTTCCCATTTTTCCTTATCAGATTTTAAAATTAATCCATGCGATGGAAAATGAACCCGTTTGGCAAATTCTAGTAATTCGTCTTTTTCTGAAACAAATTGAGCATTGAAATTAGTATCTGTTACTAATTCACTAGCCGTAATTTCTAAATTGTTTTTTAAATCAATTAATATTAAAAACTCCTCATTGCCAGGTAAAAAAAATACTGAAGGATGAGCTCCAAAAGAGCCTTCACTTGCTATAGCTAGATCAACATTATGAAGATCCATAGCTTGTAAACATTTTTTTTTGAGAGTAGTGATTACGTCATCCTTTCTATCGATTTCCCCACTAAAAGTCCCCAAACTATCGGTATCGAAAAGTGTGTTGATTTCACTAATTACTCCTAACTCACTTTCAATTATAGGAGAAATTACTTTCTCTTTTTTATGTTTTGTTGCAATAAGTAGTTTACGACCTTGAAACATTCTTATTTAAATTTTACTTCGAAATGACAATTGAGTTCAACACTTAAGTTTTTTGAATTCGCTTCAGTCAATAATTGATTTATTTTAGTCTTAATTTCATTCAATTGTTCAATTCTAATTTTAGAATGTGAACTATCAGAATTGAATCGAATACTATTACTAAAATCTTCTAAATTGTGAAAGTTAATTTTACTATTTATCAATGAATTAATTACTGTTTTGGCTTCTTCAGGATTGAAATTTCCATTTACTAATTCAAATTCAAATTCATTTTCCATTAGTTAAAGTTTAATTTTTAAGATTTTTAATAAGTAGGTTGCAATAAGCAAGGATGTTCCAAGAATACTAATTGACCATAAAGAAAATTCAAACAGAATGTTTGTAATTAACCCAATTATTAAAACGAAAAGGATTAATAAATAGGTAAATTTTGAGTTTGTTATCAAATAGTTTAAAATAATTTTTTTAATTTTTGAAACAATATTTTTCATCAATTCCTATTTTTGACAAATTTCCTTTTTTTTATGTATATATTTTTATTTATATTTGTTATAAAACTTATAAATTAATCTTATGAATTATACTCTACATCAATTAAAAGTTTTTTTGAAAGTTTCAAAAACTAGAAGTATTACTAAGGCTGCAGAGGAGTTAAATCTTTCTCAACCGGCGGTATCCATTCAATTAAAAAATTTACAAGATCAATTTGAGATACCTTTAACAGAAGTTATTGGTAGACAGCTTTATATAACTGATTTTGGAAAAGAAATTGCAATTGCTGTTGAGCAAATCGTAAATGAGGTTAATAAAATTAATTATAAGTCACTGGCATATAAAGGGATTATGTCTGGTGTTTTAAAAATTTCAGTTGTTTCTACCGGTAAGTACGTAATGCCATTTTATTTATCTGATTTTATGAATGCCAATAAAGGGATTGAATTAGAAATGGATGTAACAAATAAAACAAAAGTAATTACAGCTCTAAAGAATAATGAAATCGATTTTGCATTAGTGTCTAGCATTCCAGATGATATCAATTTAGAATTTGAATCCTTAATGGAAAATAAATTATTTCTTGTTGGGGGAAAGCAAATACGATATAGTGATGAGTTTAAGATGAAAACTCTTCTTCAAGACATTCCATTAATTTTTAGAGAAGAGGGTTCGGCTACTAGATTGTATATGGAAGAATACATTAAAAATAAAGGGTTAGTTGTAAAAAGCAAACTCCAACTCACATCAAATGAAGCTGTAAAACAAGCAGTAATATCCGGTTTAGGAGTTTCCATTATGCCTTTGATTGGGTTGAAGAATGAGCTAGAAAGAGGTGACATAAAAATAATTCAGTTTGAAGATTTACCTATGATTTCTAATTGGAAATTAATATGGCTAAAGGATAAAAAAATGAGCCCTGTAGCACAAGCTTATCTAACTTATTTACAAGCAGAAAAATTAAGAATTAATGAAAGTGTTTTTTCTTGGATTAATAATTACTAGTCCTCTAAATTTTCATTAAATGACGAAGGAAGCATTGTTGGAATAAATTTAATCAGCAATGGCAATAGTAAACTTCCTCCTGGTAAAAGAAATATAGTTAGCGATGGAATAGTTTTACAAACATCAAGAATTTGTTTTTTTATCTTCTTTTTCTCCTTTTCGTCTAAATCTCTTGTGGTTGAAATAGCTATAAGCATCATTAATTCTTTACTTTGAACAATTTCTTTTACCAATCTAGTTTTGTTTCTAGCAAGTAATGTGAGGACACTTTGAGTAGTATGCTCGTAAAAATGCTTTACAGGATTAGAATAATTAAAGTATGGGATATTTTTCTTGTGCTTAGAAATGAATTGATTTGTTTTGAGAACACTTTGATCTACAAATTCTTCTGATATTGAGAGTTTTGCAGCTAATTCCTTTAAAAAGAATAACTCATTGGAATCTAATACGCCGTCATTCCACATTGCCATACCCGCAATATCAATTAAATATTTTTTTTCAAGTTCATCGGTAAAGTACTCTAGTTGAAAACTATCTAGATTTAATTTGGTTGGAGCAGAAAATTTGCTGTAGCGAATTGATGCTTCAAAAAGTTTGATCAGCAAGTCATCATATTGAGATTTATCTGATTTCACCTTTAATGCCAAAGTCACAATATTCACAATGGTTTCTTCAATTCTTTTGAGATATTTTTCAGGTATATTGCCGTGAATTAAAAATTGACGAAATCCTAAAACATCAATAAATAAAAGTGCATTTGTAACTAAGTGAGAGAAATTTTTGATGATACTATTCTCATTAGTTTGCACTCTTTCATCAATGAATTTTTCAAGTGTTAGCGAAGGACTATTTTTCGGAAGTAACTTTTTGAATAAGTTAAAACCTTCAGGATGCATTTCGTTGTAATATGATACAGTTTTCTCAATGAATTCAGACCAGTTTAACGTATCATTAGTTAATAAATATACTTCCAAAAGCGAGTTGAATAACGCTACTTTTGAAACCTCTTCTTTAAACCAACCTTGAATTGGAATAGGAGTGTTGGTATGAAGTGCAATGATATGACCGTAGATAAAACCCGATGTTTGTAGGGATTCATAAAATGAACTACTATCGGAAACCAATTCCATTTCTGAAATTTTTTGTTCGCTATAAAATTTAGCAATCCATCCTGGAACTGAAGGGTTAATCATTAATGCAAATTAAAATACAAAGCTATGTTTTTTTCTTGTTCCAAAGATGAAATAAAAAATAAAAAACCGTTTTGTATCAATTCACAAAACGGTTTTATATACGATTTACAAATGCAACTATTTTATTATAGCTGAGCAAGCTATTCGTGCTCCAGAATTTCCTGTAGGTTGTGATACAAAATCATCTTTGTCTTTATGAACAATAAGACTCTTGCCTGTAACATCTTTAGTTGGATCATCACAACCAATACACCACTCATCAGTAGTTAAAGTTATTGTTCCATTTCCATTTTCATCAGCTGTAAAGTTACCTATATCTCCTTTGTGGTATTCTCCTTCGGCCCATTTTCCATGCTTTTTAAAAGTAGGATTCCAATGTCCACCTGCCGAACTACCATCTGCTGCTGAACAATCTGATTTTTCATGGATGTGTATTGCATGAACACCTGGCTGTAATCCTGAAAGTTTAGCTTCAAAAGTAACTTTACCTTTATTTTCAATAAAAGTTGCAGTTCCCGTTACATTACTATTGCTTTTAGCTTCAAAATTTAATCGCAATTGTTTGGTGTTTTTCGACACTGTTTTGCAACCAATAATTACAACGATAATTAAGACAATTGAAAAGATTATTTTTTTCATGATTTTTATTTATTGCATAAAGTTACACATAAAATTATAATTTAAGTTAAATAATTTAAAAATCAAAAACCGCTCTGAATTAAATCAGAAGCGGTTTTCAAAACAAATTAAATTCAAACTAAAAACTATCTTTATGCTTAGTAACAGTAAGTGTTTTCTGAAACTAATTTTGAAGTAATTACTTCTCTTAGCGCTACTACATTTGGCATATTAGTATATTTAGTAAAACGACGTAGCCCCATTAACATCATTCGTTGTTCATCTCCTTCAGCAAAAGATACAATACCTTCTTTTCCTTTTTGAGTTACAATATCAACAGCTTGATATAAGTATAATCTAGCCATTGCTATTTGTTCTTGAACATTAGCTTCGCCTTGTTTTTTTGCTAATTTTTCAGTTCTCAAAACTGTACTTTCAGCCATGTAAATTTCAATTAGCATATCAGCGGCAGCCATCAATAATTGTTGGTGTGCTTCTAAATCAGTTCCAAATTTCTGAATAGCACCACCCGCAACCATTAAGAATGCTTTTTTCAATTTACCAATCATTTCTTTTTCTTCTGAAAATAATTCAGAATAATCTGGTGTGTCAAAAGAAGGAATACCCATTAACTCTTCTTGCACTTTCATTGCAGGGCCTAATAAATCTACCTGACCTTTCATGGCTTTTTTGATTAGCATACCCACAGCAAGCATTCTGTTGATTTCGTTAGTTCCTTCATAAATACGTGCAATACGAGCATCTCTCCAAGCCGATTCCATTGGAGTATCTTCAGAGAATCCCATTCCGCCATATACTTGAATACCTTCATCAGCACAATTTTGTACGTCTTCTGAAACGGCTACTTTTAAGATAGAACATTCAATGGCAAACTCTTCAACTCCTTTTAATTCAGCTTCTTGGTGTGAAATACCTTCCGCTTCACGAAGTTTGATTCGAGTTTCAATATCTTGCGCTGCACGATAAGTTGCACTTTCTCCCGCATAAGTAGAGGTAGCCATTTCAGCTAATTTAGCACGAATAGCACCAAAACTTGAAATCGGAGTGTTAAATTGAACTCTTTCATTAGCATAGTTTACTGCATTTGAAACTACTCGGCGTTGTGCATCCAAACATGCAGCCGCTAATTTAATACGACCAACATTCAAAGCGTTCATAGCAATTTTAAACCCGTTTCCTCTTTCAGATAACATGTTTTCAACTGGCACTTTCGTTTCGTTAAAGAATACCTGACGAGTTGATGAAGCACGAATTCCTAATTTATGTTCTTCTTCTCCAAAAGAAATTCCATTGTCAGCTGTGTTTTCTAGGATGAAACCAGTAATGTTTTTATCGTCTTCAATTCTTGCAAAAACGATAAAAAGTGAACAAAAACCAGCATTAGAAATCCACATTTTTTGTCCTGTGATTTTGTAATGTGTTCCATCTTCAGACAAAACCGCTTTTGTTTTACCTGAATTGGCGTCACTTCCTGCTCCTGGTTCAGTTAAACAATAGGCTCCAAACCATTCGCCAGAAGCTAATTTCGGAACGTATTTTTGCTTTTGTTCTTCTGTTCCATATAAAGTAATTGGCATAGTTCCAATTCCTGTATGCGCACCAAAAGCTGTTGAAAACGAACCCGTTGCTCCCGAAATATAATCGCAAACTAAACAAGTATCTACAAATCCCATTCCCATTCCGCCATACGATTCAGGAACTGCAATACTTAAGAAACCCATTTCCCCTGCTTTACGCATAGTTTCTTCGGTTAAAGCATAATCTTTCTTTTCAAAACGATCTTTGAACGGCCAAATTTCTTTGTCTACAAATTCTTTAACCGAATCACGCATCATGATTTGCTCCTCAGAAAAATCTTCTGGTGTGAATATATTTTCACATTTAGTTTCTTTTACAAGGAATTGTCCTCCTCTAGTAATATCTTCCATAATTTATTTTTTTACTGTTGTTTGATAAATCAATATTGTTTAATTATAAAATTTCGTAGATACCTGCTGAACCTTGACCAGTTCCAACACACATACTTACAATACCGTATTTGCTACCTCGATTTTTCATTTCATCAAATAATTGCACCGATAATTTAGCTCCAGTACAACCTAGTGGGTGACCTAAAGCAATAGCGCCACCATTCACGTTTACGATGTCTGGGTTCAAACCTAATTCGCGAACAACTGCTAATGATTGAGATGCAAAAGCTTCGTTTAGCTCGATTAAGTCAATATCGTTTAATGTCAATCCTGCTTGTTTCAACGCTTTCGGGATTGCTTTTACAGGTCCAATACCCATAATTCTTGGTTCTACACCAGCTGAGGCATAATTGACTAATCGTGCAATTGGAGTAATGCCTAATTCTTTAACCATTTCTTCACTCATTACCAAAACAAAGGCAGCACCATCACTCATTTGAGATGAGTTTCCAGCAGTTACACTTCCATCAGCAGAAAAAACAGGTTTTAATTTACCTAAAGCAGCAATGTTGGTGTCGGCTCTTGGCCCTTCATCTTTCGATACGGTATAGGTTTTAGTTTCTTTTTTACCGTTTTCGTTTATAAATGTTTGTTCTACAGTAATAGGAACTATTTGTTTATCAAATTTACCTTCAGCTTGAGCTTTCAAAGCTTTTTGGTGAGAGTTGAAAGCAAATTCATCTTGGTCCTCACGAGATACATTGTATTGTTTTGCAACAGCTTCAGCGGTCAAACCCATTCCCCAATAGTAATCCTCGTTTCCTGCCGCAGCGACACCGTAATCAGGAGTAGGTTTGTAACCTCCCATTGGAATAAAGGACATACTTTCTGCTCCACCTGCAATAATGCAATGCGCCATTCCACTTTGAATTTTAGCAGTTGCCATTCCGATTGTTTCTAATCCTGAGGCACAATATCTATTTACAGTTACACCAGGAACATCAGTAACTTTCAATCCCATTAACGAAATTAATCTACCTACGTTTAATCCTTGTTCTGCTTCCGGCATGGCATTACCTACCATCACGTCGTCAATACGAGTTTTGTCAAAATCAGGCAACTCATTCATCATAAATTGGATGGTTTCTGCAGCCAATTCATCAGGTCTTTTAAATCTAAACACGCCTTTTGGAGCCTTGCCCACTGCGGTTCTGTATGCTTTTACAATATATGCTGTTTTCATCTTTTATTTTTTTGGTACACAGATAGAATTTCAATCAGTGTGGATTAAGAAAATTAATTACGTAATGGTTTCCCTTTAGTTAACATAAATTGGATTCTTTCCAATGTTTTTCTCTCAGTACATAAACTTAAGAAAGCCTCACGTTCAATATCCAATAAGTATTGCTCGCTTACCAAGGTTGGTTCTGATAAATCACCACCAGCCATCACATAAGCTAATTTATTGGCAATTTTTCTATCATGTTCTGAAATGTATTTACCTGCTTGCATTTGATCTGTTCCTACTAAAAACATTCCTAACGCTTGCTTTCCAAGTACTTTTACGTCTTTTCGTTGCATTGGTTGCGTATAGCCTTGTTCTGCCATTTGAAGTGCCACTTGTTTAGCCACTGCAATTTGTCGGTCTTTATTGACTACAACTATATCTTTTCCTTTTTGTAATACACCCATATCAAAGGCTTCATAAGCAGATGTTGCTACTTTTGCCATTCCGACTGTTAAGAAATATTCTTGCAATACATTCAATTCAACATCATTTTTGTGAAATAAATCCGAAGCACGCAATGCCATTTCTTTAGAACCACCTCCACCAGGAATAACACCTACTCCGAATTCTACTAAACCAATATAAGTTTCTGCCGCAGCAACTACTCGGTCGGCGTGCATAGTCATTTCACATCCACCTCCTAATGTCATTCCGTGTGGAGCGACAATTACAGGAGCTGCAGAGTAACGTACACGCATCATAGTATCTTGAAACATTTTAATAGCCATGTTCAACTCGTCGTATTCTTGCTCTACTGCCATCATAAAAATCATTCCGATATTGGCACCTACAGAGAAATTCGCGCCTTGATTTCCAATAACCAAACCGTTGTATTCTTTTTCGGCTAAATCAATGGCTTTGTTGATAGCTTGTAGCACATCACCACCAATGGTATTCATTTTAGATTGGAATTCAAGATTCAAAATTCCGTCACCCAAATGCTGAATTACAGCACCACTATTACTCCAAACTTTTTTACTTTCTCTTATATTATCTAAAATAATGAAAGCATCTTGTCCAGGAACTTTTGTTGCTGATTTTGATGGAATGTTGTAATAATAAGTAGCCCCTTCTTTTACAGTATAAAAACTTGTATTTCCTGACGCAATCATTTCGTTAACCCATGCTGCTGGTTCATATCCTTCTGCCTTCATCAATTCGATTCCTTTTGCAACGCCAATCGCATCCCAAATTTCGAATGGTCCATTTTCCCATCCAAAACCAGCTTTCATAGCATCATCAATTTTATAGAAATCATCTGAAATCTCCGGAATTCTATTGGAACAATAGGCGAACATGGCAGCGAAATTTTTTCTGTAAAATTCACCAGCTTTATCTTTTCCTTTAACTAAAACCTTGAAACGGTCGATTGGTTTATCAATCGTTTTGGTTAATTCTAAAGTAGCAAAAGATGCTCTTTTCGAAGCTCTGTACTCTAATGTATTTAAGTCTAAAGATAAAATCTCTTTACCTTCTTTTTTGTAAAAACCTTGACCTGTTTTACTCCCTAACCATTTGTTTTTCATCATTTTGGAAATAAAATCGGGAAGTTGAAATAAGTGGTGAGCTTCGTCGTTTGGACAGTTTTCATAGATACCATTTGCTACATGAACTAATGTATCTAATCCAACCACATCTACTGTTCTAAAAGTTGCTGATTTTGGTCGTCCAATAACAGGGCCAGTTAATTTATCTACTTCTTCAATAGTCAATCCCATTTCTTTTACTAAATGAAATAGACTTTGGATTCCAAAAATTCCGATTCGGTTTCCAATAAAAGCTGGAGTATCTTTAGCAACAACCGAAGTTTTTCCTAAAAACTTAGAACCATATTCAGTCAAGAAATCCAATACTTCAGGATTGGTTTTTGGACCAGGAATGATTTCGAATAATTTTAAGTAACGTGCCGGATTAAAAAAGTGCGTTCCACAGAAATGTACTTGAAAATCTTCAGAACGTCCTTCGCTCATAAAATGAATTGGAATTCCAGAAGTGTTAGAGGTTACCAAAGTACCTGGTTTTCTGTACTTATCAATTTGTTCAAAGACTAGTTTTTTAATATCTAAACGTTCAACAACCACTTCAATAATCCAATCATAAGAAGCAATTTTAGACATGTCGTCTGAAGTATTTCCAGTCGTGATTCGGTTCGCAAATTTTGTATGATAAATAGGAGAGGGCTTTGATTTTAAAGCATTCGCTAAATGGTCATTTACTATTCGATTACGAACAACTTTATTTTCTAAAGTAAGTCCCTTTTTTTCTTCAGCTTCTGTTAATGTATTTGGGACAATGTCTAGAAGAAGGACTTCTAATCCAATGTTAGCCAAATGACATGCAATCCCAGAACCCATTATTCCAGAACCTACTACTGCTACTTTTTTAATGATTCGTTTCATTGTTTATTGTATCCGTTTGATTAAAAATTCTTTTGTTTTGAATTAACTCATTAATAATTTCTGTAACCTCTTTAAAATGATTTAATTTCTCTTCAGTTACATATTCTTTTACTGCTTCATTAAATTTTAATACTGTACTTTTAGAAAGTTCTCTTTTTTCCTTTCCAAGTTTAGTAAGGTATATTAAAACACCTCTTCCATCATCAGGATTTTTTTTCCGAATTAACAAACCCTTATCCTCCATAGACTTTAAAGTTCTTGTTAAGCTCGTGGCCTCCATTCCCATTTTTGGACCAAGAGTGGTTGATGGTGTTCCTTTATCTTTATCTATACTTAACAATACAAATCCTGTTGCCATTGTTGCTTCATATTTTGAAGCTTCTTCATTATACATTCTAGAAACCGCTTGCCAAGTGGCTCTTAATAAGTAATCAATTGTTTTATCTTTCATTTTAAACTATATCGATTTCAAATATAAATAAAAATACTATGCGTGCATAATAAATTTATTATTTTTTTTCAAAAAAAAATCCCCTGTCGTTTTGAACAGGGGATTGAATAATAAAAAATAGATTCTTAATTGTATATTTTTTGAAATAAATCGGAATACTTTTCCATCACAATTTTTCGTTTAAGTTTTAGCGTTGGAGTTAAATGTCCTCCATCTATTGACCAAACATCTGGTGTAAGTTCAAAACGTTTGATTTTTTCCCAATTTCCAAATTTCTCATTCAATTTATCGACTTCTTCTTGAATGCGCTCAATTACTTTTTCATTAGTAACAATTTCTTCATTTGAGTTTCCAATACTTATTTGATGCATTTTAGCCCATTCTTTAATGAAATCAAAACTTGGTTGAATTATTGCTCCTGGCATTTTTTGACCTTCACCAACAACCATTATTTGTTCAATAAATCGGGACTGTTTCATCGTATTCTCTATAATCTGAGGAGCAATATATTTACCTCCAGAAGTTTTGAACATTTCCTTTTTTCTGTCTGTGATTTTTAAGAATCCTTCAGCATCAATTTCCCCGATGTCTCCTGTATGAAAATAATTTTTACTAATAACTTCAGCTGTAAGTTCTTCGTTTTTGTAGTACCCCATCATTACATTCGGGCCTTTGCAAAGAACTTCGCCATCTTTAGCAATTTTGATTTTTACTCCTTCAATTACTTTACCAACTGTACCTACTTTAAACCCAAAATTCCTCATATCGTTTACGGTAATAACAGGAGATGTTTCTGTTAAACCATAACCTTCCATAACAGGTATTTGAGCCGCAGCAAATACTCTTGCTAATCTAGGTTGTAATGCTGCACTTCCAGAAACCATTAGATCTAGATTACCACCTAATCCTTCTTTCCATTTGCTGAAAATCAATTTACGAGCTATTTTAAGTTGGAATTCGTACCACCAACCGTTTGCTCCGTATGGCTCATATCGTAAGCCAAGTTCAATTGCCCAAAAGAATAATTTCTTTTTAATTCCAGTTAATTGAGTTCCTTTTGCATATATACTGTCATACACTTTTTCTAAAAGTCTAGGAACAGCCGACATTACGTTAGGTTGTACTTCTTTGATATTATCACTGATTTTTTCTATAGACTCTCCAAAATAAATAGATACACCATAATATTGGTATAAATATAAAATCATTCTTTCAAAAATATGACAAACCGGTAAAAAGCTTAATGCGCGACTATTTCCTTTTTCAAAAGGAATTCTAGGTGCACTGCTGATTACGTTTGAAACAATATTTTTATGAGAAAGCATCACCCCTTTAGGCTTTCCAGTTGTTCCAGAAGTGTAAATTATAGTCGCTAAATCTCCTGGCTTAACCTTATTTTTGCAATTTTCTACATCACTTTGATTACTTTCATCTTTTCCTAATTCCAATAATTCAGTCCAGTTTTTACAACCTTCTATACTATTAAAAGAATAAACTTCTTTTAAAGAACTTACATTCTTTTTAATAGCATTGACTTTTTTTAATACCTCCTCATCAGAAACAAAACAATATATTGATTCTGAATGATTTAAAATGTATTCATAATCTTCTTCAGAAATTGTTGGATAGATTGGAATGGTTTGGGCACCAGTTTGGAGTATGCCAATATCCATTACATTCCATTCGGTTCTATTGTTGGTTGATATGATAGCAATTTTATCGTTTTTTTGAACTCCAATTTTCAACAAAGCGCGAGAGATAGCGTTAGCTTTACTAATATACTCTTCAGTAGATGTCTTTATCCATTCTCCACCTTGTTTGGTTACCAAAGAATCTGAAATATTAAAATTTTCTTTTTGGTAATACGGAAAATCAAAAAGCCTAGTAATTGTTATCATATTAAAAATTTTTATGCAATTTAATTAATTTATAATGTAATATCAAAATTTATTTTTAGCTGTATTGGTAAATAGGAAATGATTATTTTTGGCACTTACTTAATTTTTAGAGTTAAAATGAAACGATTACCAAGATATAGCGAATATAAAGTAGTAGCATACAGAATTGTGCTAATCTATTTTTTTTATTTTTTATCTCGACTTTTATTTTACTTCTACAATAAAAATTTAATTCAAATTGATGGAATTGGTGATGTCGCATCAATGTGTTTTTATGGATTGGCTTTTGATACTGCTGCCATCCTATATTTAAATATGCTTTTTATTGTATTTTCAATACTTCCACTCCGAATTAATCACACCAAAAAGTACCAATCGTTTTTATTTTATTTGTATTTCATACCCAATTTATTTGGCTACGCTACTAACTTCATTGATTTCATTTATTATCGATTTAATTTTGGGCGTTCTACTATTGCAGCACTAGATTCTTTAAAAAACGAAAGTAATAAGACTATATTATTTGTTAATTTTTTAATGAATTACTGGCATGTTTTTGTATTGTTTGTATTGATTTCATTTTTTTGGGTGTATTTGTATAGGAAAGTAACAATTTCTGAAGTTCAGCATCATTCAGGAAAGGTTTATTTCGGAAGTTCTCTTATCAGTTTCTTACTAACTAGTACATTAATAATTGGAGGTATTCGTGGTGATTTCAAAAAAAGTACACGTCCAATCAATATGATTGATGCCAGTCGTAATGTTAAAAATTCTTCTCAGGCAGATGTTGTGCTAAACACCCCATTCGCATTAATTAGAACTATGTTTAGTAATAATTTCAAGAAAGTGAATTTTGTTAATTCAATTACAATTGACTCATTGGTTCAGCCCATAAAACAATACAAAAACAATCCAAAATCAAAACCCAACGTGGTTATATTTATTTTGGAAAGTAATGCTAAAGAGTATTTTGGTTCTTTTAATAAAGATATGAAAATTCCTAATTTCAAGGGCTATACGCCTTTTGTAGATTCTTTGGCACAACATAGTATGATATATACAAATGCGTATGCCAATGGTTATAAATCCATACATGCAATGTCTTCTGTTTTAGCTGGGATTCCTTCATTTAAAGATGCATTCACATCATCTCCGTATCCAAAACAAAAAACAGAGTCCTTAGTTTCTACATTAAAAAGTGAAGGATACGCTACTTCTTTTTTTCATGGTGCACCTAATGGTTCGATGGGATTTTTAGGCTATGCCAACATTTTAGGATTTGATCATTATTATGGTAAAAACGAATATAATAATGATGCAGATTTTGATGGCGTTTGGGGAATTTGGGACGAACCCTTTTTCCAATACTTTAATACTACTATTAGCAAAGAAAAACAGCCCTTTATGGCTACACTATTTTCAGTTAGTTCTCACGAACCGTATCAAGTTCCAGATAAATACAAAGGGAAATTTCCCAAAGGGGATGTTAATATTCATCAATGTATTGGCTACACCGATTATGCTTTGAAACAATTTTTTGCTTCTGCTAAAAAAGAAGCATGGTTTAAGAATACAATTTTTGTTTTTGTAGGTGATCATGGTAATACTATTTATTACGACGAATACAAGAAAGAAATGAATAAGAATGCGGTAGCTATGATGATATATAAACCTAATTCTGATTTGGTAGGGGAGAGTAAAGAATATGCTCAGCAAATCGATTTGTATCCTACTATTTTAGACTTGATGGGTTACAATAAGCCATTTAGAAGTTGGGGCAGAAGTTTGGTAGGAGATAAGAAAATACAACCCTTTGTAATTCGTTATTCTTCTAATTTGTACCAATTCATGAGTGGTAATTACATCTGCACATTTGACGGTACTAAAGTGGTTGGCTTTTATGATAAAAAAGATAAAGACTTAAAATACAATTTAATTGCTAAAAGAAATGCCGAAATGGATCTAATTGAATTAAAATGTAAAGCTTATATACAAGATTATATGGCGAGAATAATGGATAAAAAATTAGCGCAGCATTAGAATTCTTAATTATTTAAATTTCCAATTACTGACAATTCCAACAATAAAGATTACAATAAGTACAAGTTCAAACAGTAATAATAAAGAAAAAATTAACATTCGAATTGTGAAGTATTTTTTGTTATAGAAGCCTTTGAATGTTTGATAGTAACTGTAAATCGGAAGGGATAAAATGACTATAAAACTTGCGAAAGACATTATATCACTTAAAAAATCAAAGTAGATTGTAAAATCTAAAAATGAAATTATAGAGCTAAAAGTATTTACCAATAGAATTCCTAAAAAAGTAATACCTGCAATAATAAAATGTTCACTTAAATTCAATTTACGTTTTCTAAACAAAACATATCCATTGATAGCAAACAAAGGCACAAATGAAAAAATAATTATTTTGGCATAATCACTGAAAAACTGCTCTATTTTTTCTCCTAAAGCATTACTTACTCTCTCATTAATTTTTGGATTATAAATTTCAGAAAGATTATCATAGTAAGAGGATAGAAAAATATTAAGCCCTATGAGAAGTAGAATTAGATAAAATACATTATAGTAACGAATTCTTTTCCCTTCAATATAATCAATCGCAGCTTTTCCAGGTCTAATTAAGGATTCTTTTGCAGTAAACAGCATCCCTTTATCAAAATGAAATAATCCATGAAGTACATCATGAAAAATAAAATGCTTAAAGGTTATTCTGTGGATGTTTGTTTTTTGTCCACAATTACTACAGAAATTACCATTAGTTTCAAAATTACAATTTAAACATTTATTAGGAAGGCTCATAAATTAAAATTTGGTTTACAATAATAAAAAAAAATCAGCCAAATAAGGCTGATTTTAAAGATTATTTTTTGTTTTCAATCCATTTTCTGGCATTAACAAAGGCTTCTTCCCAAGGCGAAACTTCGTCGTTTCTATCTTTTGGATAATTAGCCCAGTTCCACGGGAATGTAGAACGTTCAATATGAGGCATCATCACTAAGTGACGACCTGTGGTATCACATAACATGGCAGTATTGTAATCAGAACCATTTGGATTAGCGGGGTAGCCTTCGTAACCGTATTTGGCTACTATGTTGTAATTTTCTTCTCCCATTGGTAAGTTGAATTTTCCTTCACCATGCGATACCCAAACTCCTAAAGTACTTCCGGCCAAACTAGATAGCATCACCGAATTGTTTTCTTGCACTTTCACTGAAGTAAAAATGCTTTCGTGTTTGTGGCTGTTGTTGTGAAGCATTTTTCCGTGTACTTCGTGCTCTGGATTGATTAATTCCAATTCCATCAACAACTGGCATCCATTACAAATCCCAACAGATAAAGTATCTTCTCTTTTGTAGAAATTGGTTAATGCCGTTTTTGCTTTTTCATTGTATAAAAAGGCTCCAGCCCAACCTTTGGCTGATCCTAAAACATCTGAATTAGAAAAACCACCAACGGCTCCAATGAATTGAATGTCTTCCAAATTCTCACGGCCCGAAATCAAATCGGTCATGTGAACGTCTTTCACGTCAAATCCAGCTAGGTACATCGCATTCGCCATTTCGCGTTCCGAATTACTTCCTTTTTCACGAATAATAGCTGCTTTTGGACGTGGTTTACTTGCGTCAATAACTGGTTTTTTCCCTGTAAAATGAGTTGGAAAACTAAATTGTAACGCATGGTTTTTATAATTGTCGAAACGTTCTTTTGCCGTTCCGTTTTTAGCTTGTTTTTGATCTAATAAATAGGAAGTTTTGAACCAAACATCTCTATATTCAGCAATGTCTAATTTCCAATTAGCGATTTCTAAAGTAGGGGTATTGGTTACATTACCAATTTTGAAAAATTCAATTTGATTGGCATTTAATTTTGCTTCAACTTCTGCATCAGATTTCGCTTGCAACACCAATCCGATATTTTCAGCAAAAAGAATTTTAACTAGGTCTTTTTCTGCGAAAGCACTAAAATCCAATTGTGCTCCTAAATTCACATCAGCAAAACATAGTTCTAAAAGCGTAGTGATTAATCCACCACTTCCAATATCATGTCCAGCTACAATTTGGTTGTCGCCAATTAATTCCTGAATGGTATTGAATGCTTTTTTGAAGAAAGCGGCATCTTTAATAGTTGAAGTTTCAGTACCAATGGTATTTAAAATCTGTGCAAAAGAAGAACCACCTAATTTAAATTCATCTTGTGACAAATTGATATAATAAATAGAACCAGCTGTAATTCCCTCGCCAGGGAATCTGAATACTGGTTCTACTACTTTTCTAATATCTGTACAATTTCCACCTGCTGAAATGATCACTGTTCCTGGCGCGATTACTTCGTCGTTAGGGTATTTTTGCTTCATCGAAAGTGAATCTTTCCCTGTTGGGATATTGATTCCTAATTGGATAGCAAAATCCGAACAGCCTTCTACAGCAGCATACAAACGGGCATCTTCTCCTTCGTTTTTACAGGCCCACATCCAGTTGGCTGACAATGAAATTCCTTTTAATCCGTCTTTGATTGGCGCCCAGATAATATTGGATAAGGATTCGGCAATAGCATTTCTACTTCCGGCTACAGGATCAATCAAGGCAGCAATTGGTGCGTGACCAATAGAGGTTGCAATTCCTTCTTTACCATTGTAATCCAAAGCCATTACACCACAATTGTTTAAAGGCAATTGTAACGGACCTGCACATTGTTGTTTGGCTACTTTTCCGCCTACACAACGATCAACTTTATTGGTCAACCAGTCTTTACAAGCTACTGCTTCTAACTGCAATACTTCTTTTAAATAGGAAGTGAATTGAGTTGCGTCGTATTGAACGTCTTTATAATTATAAGTAACGGTTTTATCGTTCATTATGGTTTTTGGTGAACTACCGAAGAAATCTTCCAAAGCATAATCCATTGGTTTCAACCCAGTCGATTTTGATTCGAAAGTAAAACGATGATCAGCAGTTACATCACCCACTTGGTACATAGGAGAACGTTCTCTGTCGGCAATGCGTTGTAAGGTATCGATGTCTTTTTGACCAATAACCAATCCCATTCTTTCTTGCGATTCGTTTCCAATAATTTCTTTAGCCGAAAGCGTTGGATCTCCTACAGGTAATTGGTCTAAATCAATCAGACCTCCCGTTTCTTCTACTAATTCTGAAAGGCAATTCAAGTGTCCACCCGCACCGTGATCATGAATCGATACGATAGGGTTTGAGTCGCTTTCCACTAAACCACGAATGGCATTGGCAGCACGTTTTTGCATTTCTGGATTCGAACGTTGAATGGCATTCAATTCAATTCCTGAACCAAAAGCTCCTGTATCTGCAGAAGAAACGGCAGCACCACCCATACCAATTCTATAATTTTCACCACCCAAAATAACGATTTTGTCGCCTGCTGAAGGTTTGTGTTTTATTGCTTGATCTAACTTTCCGTAGCCAATTCCGCCCGCTTGCATGATTACTTTATCGTAACCAATTTTGCGGTTATTTTCTTGGTGTTCAAAAGTTAAAACCGAACCTGTAATTAGGGGTTGCCCAAATTTATTTCCAAAATCAGAAGCACCATTCGAGGCTTTAATTAAAATATCCATTGGAGTTTGGTACAACCATTTTCTCTCGGCAACACCATTTTCCCAATTTCTATTATTTTCCAATCGAGAGTAGGAAGTCATATATACTGCAGTTCCTGCTAAAGGCAATGAACCTTGACCACCTGCCAAACGGTCTCGAATTTCTCCTCCTGAACCCGTTGCAGCTCCGTTAAAAGGCTCTACGGTTGTTGGAAAATTATGTGTTTCTGCTTTTAATGAAAGCACCGAATTAAATTCTTTTTCTTGATAAAAATCAGGTTTATCAGCACTTTTTGGTGCAAATTGTGTCACTTTTGGTCCTTTTATAAATGCCACATTGTCCTTGTAAGCCGAAACAATATCATTTGGATTTTCTTGAGACGTTTTCTTGATTAATTTGAATAAAGAAGTTTCTTTTTCTTCCCCATCAATTACGAAAGTTCCATTGAAAATTTTATGACGACAGTGTTCTGAATTGGCTTGAGAAAAGGCAAAAATTTCTGAATCGGTTAATTTACGACCTAATTTAGTCGATAAATTATCCAAGTATTCTACTTCTTCTGGGCTTAAAGCCAAACCTTCTGTTTTGTTATACGCATCAATATCGTCAATATCCAAAATAGGTTCTGGCGTAACATTGATGGTAAATATATCTTGGTGTAATTCAGTGTATTTTTGCGAAAGCATCGGGTCGAAATCCGTAAAATCTTCTGTAGCGTAATGAAATTCTTCAATTCGAATGATTCCTGTAATTCCCATATTCTGGGTAATCTCAACAGCATTGGTACTCCAAGGCGTAATCATTGTGGCGCGTGGCCCAACAAAAAAATCCGCTAGAACGGATTTTTCAATTTTATGCGCGTCGGCAAAAAGCCAGTTTAGTTTTGAAATGTCTTCAGCCGAAATTTCTCCTGAAGCTACAGTATTGTTTGTTTGAACGGCAAAAACAGTTTTGCTTTGGTTTTCAAAGAAATGAATCATTATATAAGTTTGTTGTATTGTACTGCAAATTTAATGTAAATAAACAGTTCAGACAAACACCAAATAGAAAGACTTATTAAAAATTAGTTAACAAAAGGTTTGTTTTGGTAGGCTCCTAAATCAGGTGGTAATGTTCTAGTATTTCCCTTAATGTCTAGCGGAATTAAATAAGTAGCATTTCCTTTGGCAACAGCCGATGAACTTCCATCGATATTGAGTTTGTTTTTAGTAATACTTTGAAATTTAGGATCCTGGTTTAAGATAATGGCATTATAATGCGTCGCATCTGTTGTAAATTGATATAACGGATTTGCAGCTGCTGATTTCGAATCAAATTTAATCAAGCAATTATTAAATTGGTATTCAAAAGCGGTACCTGTTTTTTTATTCAGTTCCAATTCGTTAGAGTAGGCACCATAAATAATGCAATTGTTGAAAGTCGCTTTACTAAGCGCATTCGTTTCTGGAACGCTACCTAATTTGAAATTGCTCAAGGTAACTGCCATTTGATTGGGATTATTCCAATTGTTATTAAACGTACAATGGGTAAAGGTATAATTTCCGCCATAAATACAAGCTAACGCAGCTTGTCCTGCATTATTAATTACCAAATTTTCTGCGGTTATTTTTGCGTTTTGGGCTAATACTCCATAGTGAGTAGAATTGTAAATCTGTGAGTTTTTGATGCTTGTATTACTTCCATTATTGTTTTGTATTAACAAGCCGATGGATGCGTTTTTAATTGTTAGGTGATTGATATTGTTATTGATAGCTCCTTCATTGATCCAAACAGTTTCCCATTGTCCAGGCACATTGTCATAGTCAGATTGGAGTCGGTCACCTTGAAAAACAACTTCATTTTCGAGTTGGCTAGTTGAAGATTTACTTCCGTTAATTTGAAGCGAAGCATTGTTACCCACAATCAATCCTGAATTGGCATGAAAATAGACTCTAGCACCCGCGTCAAAAATAGCTGTTTTTCCTGAAGGAACGCCAGCATATCCATAAACAACATAAGCTTTTTGATTGGTAAAGCGCAATTGAGAATCGTCTAAATAAAAACCTTCTACGGTTTTGTTTCCAACAGATATCGTTTCTTTACTTCCGTTGGGTAAGCGCTTTGGAAAAAGGAAAATAGCATCTTTGACTAAAGTTACCAATGCTACTTTTTGAAGGTTTACACCGCTGTCAAATTCAATTTGGTCAGTGTATAAAAAGTCGGTTGAATTAGCATCTGCTGCATTGACGGTAGTTTCAATGAAAATATACAGACTGTCTTTGGCTAAAAGTGTCACATTTTGAAAAAGTTTTCCTTGATTTCCAGATATACCATCCACCGTCATTCGGTATTTGGAATTCAGTCCTTTGCCTAATTGAATCGAAGGAATCGAGATATCTTCGTTACTTTTGTTGTACACTTTGAGTTGGAATGTACTGGAACCTATGGTACTGAAAACAGTATCTAAATAAATGGTGTCTTGAGAAAAAACTAAATCTCCTTTGCTGGCAACCGTCTCAAAATCGGAACGGCAGGCACAAACCGTAACTAGGATTCCGATAAGAAAGAACAACCGATTCAATTGCATGGGTTTAGTTTTTTGGTAAAAATAACGAATAATTTCATATGCCATAACAACATATTTTTTAACTTTATGTCCAATCCCAATTGAATCCAAATCTATGGCGAATACCTATACCCAAATTCACCTCCAATTTGTATTTGCAGTAAAATACAGAAACGGACTTATTCATTCTTCCTTTAAACAAGAACTGTATCAATACATTTCAGGAATAATTAAAGCGAATAATCATAAATTATTAGCTATAAATGGAATGCCGGATCATCTTCATATTTTGGTAGGTATGTGACCCTCCCAATCGGTTTCTGATTTGATGCAAGATATTAAAGCGAATTCATCAAAATGGATCAATGAGAAAAAGTTTTTAAAGGTAAAGTTTGAATGGCAAGAAGGCTATGGTGCTTTCTCGTATTCTAAATCACACGTTCAAAATGTTATTCATTACATTCAGAATCAAGAAGAAAAACATAAAGTAAAATCGTTTAACGAAGAATATTTAGATTTTTTGAATGCTTTTGAAATTGATTATGATGAAAGATATGTTTTTAAAGATCTAATTTAAATGTCATCCCTAACGGGATTTTTCTCTCGTTACTATTTTTTGTTACCAATATTAAATCCCTAACGGGATTAAAAACAGAGATATTCAATTTTATTATTGATAACTCCGTAGGTGTTACATTTGGGTAAAATGTCATCCCTAACGGGATTTTCTCTTATTATTGCTTAATGTTACCGAAATAAAATCCCTAACGGGATATCTAATTATATCATAATAAACTCCGTAGGAGTTAAATTTCGGTAGGAAATTGATTATCGCCCAACCAATTAGTCCCGTAAGGACGATATCAAATATCATTAACTCCGTAGGAGTTGTATTTTGGTAGCCCCCATAGGGGCGATATTTGTATTGTTTGATTTCGATAAAATTGGCTATTTTTACATCTTCAAACACAAGACTATGACATTTGATAAACAAAAGATATTAGCATATTGCAATGAGTTTGCTGCGACCACATTGATGGGAACTTTAAATATTGAATACGTAGACGCAGGAGAAGATTTTTTAGTAGCCACCATGCCTGTAAACCCTTCAGTTCATCAACCTATGGGATTGTTGCACGGCGGAGCGACAGTTGCTTTGGCAGAAAGTGTGGGTAGTGCGGCTTCGATGTTGTTTGTTAATTCGGATTTGTTTGAAGTTCGCGGAATAGAAATCGCTGCCAATCATTTGAAGTCAAAACGCAACGGAATAGTTACTGCTACTGCCAAAATTATCCACAAAGGGAAAAGCATTCATCTTTGGGAAATCCGAATAGTTGATGAGAATGACAATCTAATTTCGATTTGCAAATTGACAAATATGGTGTTGCCAAAACGAAAAACCCAATAATAAGAAAACATTCCTATGATTTCATTAGTCGATAAAATTGCTCTTCATCATCAGCAAAATTTTCCTTTTGTGGTGTATTGTAAGCCTAATTCGGATACCGTTTTGGGTTTGTTTCAGCAAAATGATAAGCTGTTTAAAGTAAACGATTTTATCGAAAAAGGCTTTGTTTTTGCTTCTTTTGACGGAAGTCATAATTACATTATTCCAGAGAATGAATCGGAACAATGGAGCGAAGATTGGATGAGCAATTATGAAAGTATTTTGCTAAACGATTTTGATGTAAAAGAGGATGAATCAGCAAAAACTAATTTTCAGGATTTAGTGGGTAAAGGTATTCAAGCCATACAGAATAATGAATTTCAAAAAGTAGTTTTGTCAAGAAAGGAAATTGTGTCTGTAACTCACTTTGATTTGGTTGCTACTTTTCAAAAATTGGTGCAGCAGTATCGTTCGGCATTTGTGTATTGTTTTCACCATCCAAAAATTGGTATTTGGTTAGGCGCTAGTCCGGAACAATTGCTTAAAGCAAATGTTGATTCATTTGAAACGATGGCGTTAGCGGGAACGCAAAAAGTTGCAGGAGGCGAGACTGTTATTTGGCAACAAAAAGAACAAGAAGAACAACAATTTGTAACGGATTATATTGTCTCAAAATTAAAGGAGGCGAGTGCCGAAATTCAAGTTTCGGAGGCATATAGTGTAAAAGCTGGTACTCTTTGGCATATTAAAACGGATATTTCAGGTGTGTTTGGACAAGAGCTGAATTTAAAAAAAGCGATTCAGTTATTGCATCCCACTCCGGCGGTTTGTGGTGTACCTAAGGCTATTTCGAAAGCTTTTATTGTAGCCAATGAAAATTACAATCGTAGTTTTTATACGGGTTTTTTAGGTGAATTGAATCGGAATTTTGCATCGGATTTGTTTGTAAATTTGCGTTGTATGCAAATTGAAAATAATCAAGCGCATTTGTATATGGGTTGCGGCATTACGAAAGACAGTGATCCTGAAAAAGAATGGAAGGAAAGCGTGAATAAGTCCATGATTATGAAACGAATATTGTAGAAATACAATTACATTAACAATATCAAAATAAAACTAAGATGAAATTAGATATACTAGCTTTTGGAGCACATCCTGACGATGTTGAATTGGGTTGCGCGGGGACAATTTTAAAAGAAATTTCTTTGGGCAAAACAGTGGGTATTGTCGATTTGACTCGTGGCGAATTGGGTACGCGTGGTTCGGCAGATTTGCGAGACCAAGAAGCAGCAGCTTCGGCTCAAATTTTGGGTGTTGCAGTACGTGAGAATCTTCGTTTTAGAGATGGTTTTTTTGCGAATGATGAGGCGCACCAATTGGAAGTAATCAAAATGATTCGAAAATACCAACCTGAAATTGTTTTGTGCAATGCTATTGAGGACCGACATATTGATCATGGCAAAGGAAGTCAATTGGTTTCGGATGCTTGTTTTTTATCGGGTTTAATGAAGATTGAAACGCAGCTGGATGGAGAAAATCAAAAAGCGTGGCGACCTAAATTAGTCTATCATTACATCCAATGGAACGATATCAAACCTGATTTTGTAGTGGATATTACTGGTTTTACTGATAAAAAAGTAGCAGCTATTTTAGCCTATAGTTCTCAATTTTACGACCCAAATTCCAATGAGCCAGAATCTCCAATAACGAGTAAAAACTTTTTGGAAAGCTTAAATTACCGTTCTAGAGATTTAGGACGTTTAGTAGGAGTAGAGCATGCAGAAGGTTTTACAGTAGAAAGGTGTTTGGCTGTCAATAGCTTAGGAGATTTGATATAAAATCGGGATATTTTTTTAAAATTTTCTTTGCGAAAGTGAACAATTGTGCTATATTTGCACCCGTTATACAAATGGTGGTTGTAGCTCAGCTGGTTAGAGCATCGGTTTGTGGTGCCGAGGGTCGCCGGTTCGAACCCGGTCATCCACCCAAAAAGCAAAAGCCTCGAAGCAATTCGGGGCTTTTTTTGTGGAAATAATTGAAATAAAATAGCTAAGTTTATATTCATCAATTCGACATCAATATGACTCCAATAATTACTCCAAATCAATTACTTGAAACTGTACAAACCAACTCGATAGTTTTGGTTGACGCCACTAATAGTCCGACTGCTTATCAGAATTACCAACAATACCATTTACAGGGCGCTTTATTTGTGGATGTCAATACTCAACTAGCAGACATCAAAGAAGATGTTTCCATAGGTGGTCGCCATCCGTTACCAACGCTCGAACAGTTTTCTAAAACACTAAGTCATTTAGGCATCACACTCGAAACTTGGGTGGTGGTGTATGATGATAAAAATGGAGCGAATGCAGCAGCCCGTTTTTGGTGGATGTTACGTTCTACTGGACATCAAAAAGTACAAGTATTGAGTGGTGGTATTCAAGCGGCGATTCAAGCGGGGTTTCCAACTAGTTCAGCCGTTGAAGTTCCAACTCAAGTTGAATCGTATCCTATCTCACATTGGCAATGGCCTACTATTGATTTGCAAGGAATGGATGAAATGATACAAAAAGAACATTTTGTAGTGATTGATGTGCGCGAGTCAGCCCGCTTTAAAGGAGCAACAGAACCAATTGATTTGGTTGCGGGACATATTCCAGGTGCGACTAATATTCCGTTTACGGCTAACTTAGACGCCAAAGGTTTCTTTTTGTCTCCTGAAGCATTGAAAACGAAGTATGAAAAAGCATTTGAAAATATTCCACAAGAACATAGAGTCGTACATTGTGGTTCGGGAGTTACGGCTTGTCATACACTTTTAGCACTAGCTGTCGCTGATTTACCACTACCTAAATTGTATGTGGGTTCTTGGAGCGAATGGTCTAGGAACAACAGAGAAATTGATGTTGAAAACTAAGGTCTGCTGAAAACTAAAAATAATTTTTAAGTTTAAGTTCTACTATTTTTCGAAATTGTAAATAAAATTTAACCACATAGAAACATAGGTTATTCATTAAACCTAAAGAATGGATAGAAACAGCACTGTTTTTCACATAGCTATGTGAATAGTAAAACGTCTATCCTCATCTTTGTAATAACTATCAAGTCTATGTTTCTATGTGGTTAAAAAATATAATGATTATACTCAACTAGTGTATTTAACTCAAAAGCATTAAGATAGTAAGAGAATTAAGGCTTAATGAAACTTAATATCTTAATGGTTCATAAAAAAAGCGCTTTGAATTTTCAAAGCGCTTTTTTGTACTACTTAACAAATAAGTTATTTTTTATCCGCATCCACTAGAATTCGATTTTTTCTGTTGGCTAATTCCCAAGCCACAACAAAAGCCAATTGTGTTCTTTTTTCTAAAGCATCGTATTCAATTTTATGAGCTTCATCTGATTTTTTGTGGTAATCTGCGTGTACTCCATTAAAGAAAAATACAGATGGAATACCGTGTTTTGCAAAATTATAATGGTCAGAACGCTCGTAAAAACGATTCGGATCTTTAGGGTCGTTAAAGCGATAATCCAAATCAAGACCTACATATTTTTGGTTCATTATAGCGCTAATATGATCTAATTCTGCAGACAAACGATTGGCTCCAATGATATATACATAATTGTTTGTATTTGCATGTAGTTCGTCGCGACGACCTATCATATCAATATTCACATCTGCAACAGTATTAGCTAAAGGAAATAAAGGATTTTCTGAATAATAACGTGAACCCAACAAGCCGTGTTCTTCACCGGTAACATGTAAAAACAAAATAGAACGTTTTGGTCCGTTACCCTCTTTTTTTGCCAATTGAAAAGCTTGAGCTATTTCTAATAAAGCAGAAGTTCCCGATCCGTCATCATCTGCACCATTGTAAATCTCTCCATTTTCAATACCCACATGATCGTAATGCGCTGAGATTACGATTACTTCCTCAGGCTTTTCGGTACCTTCAATAAAAGCCCAAATGTTTTCAGAATTGGGTAAATTTCTATTTCGTTTGCCATTTAAAAAAGATGCAGGAACAGCTTGGTAAAAATCTGAAGCTCCTTTTGGAAACGACACATTGTTTTTTTGGTATTCACTAATTAGGTAACGACCTGCTTTTTTTTGGCCTGCCGAACCAGTTTCGCGGCCTTCCATTGAATCAGCAGCAATGATGTAAAGGTGTTTTTTTAAATCTTCTGCAGTAATAGTTTTCATGTATTTAGTAGGGTCACTCTTGCTGTTAGAGCTTACTAAAGCTCCATTTTTACATGAAGTTCCCAAAGCAATTAGGGAAAGGAAAAGTAGTTTTTTCATTTTAATTTAAGTGTAGGTTAATCTATTTATTTAATACTTCGTTTAAGAATAATTGCATGTGTTCAAATGAACGTTTGGCTGCTTTTTCATTATAAGCTGCTCCTTTAGAATTGTCATTTCCAGCATCAATATCTGTAAATGAATGTACTGCATTGGCATAATACACCATTTCCCAATCCGCTTTTGCATCTCGCATTTCTTGTTGGAAACCTGCAATTTCTTCTTTCGATACAAATGGATCATCAGCACCGTGACAAGCTAATATTTTAGCGTTAATTGGAGTTATTGGAAGTGCAATGTCTCTACCTAAACCTCCATGAAAAGAAACAACTCCTTTTACTTTTAAATTTTTTCTTGCGGCTTCCAAAGCGCCAGTTCCTCCAAAGCAGAAACCAATTACGGCTATGTTATCTGGATTAGCTCCTGATTGAATTAATTGTTCCAAAGCCAATTCAATACGCTTTTGATACAGATTGGTATTTTTTTTATAAAAACCTGACATCTTTGCTGCATCAGCAGTGGTTTGAGGGTAATTTCCTTCTCCATAAATATCAGCCACAAATGCATGATAACCTAATTGGGATAACTTTTCAGCAGTTGCTTTGGCATGGACATCGATTCCTTTCCAAGCAGGTAATACTAAGATTCCTGGTTTTTGAGCGCTAGCTTTGGTGGGCTGAATAGCCATACCATTAAGCACTTGTGCTGCATCTTTGTACTGAACTGCTTTTAGTTGAGCAAATACATTAGCAGTAAAAAATGTGAGTCCAATTAAAAAGTATTGTATTTTTTTCATTTTTGGTTTGTTTACAACAAATATCGAATTAATAATTGAAACGATTGCTATTCTCCTGGATGGTATTTACGTTCCATATTTTTTTCTACATCTTCTCTGTAAAAAAGTACGTCTTTAAACCTTGCTTTTTGGTACATTTCAGCTTGATCATTGAAGTGTTTGGAAGTTGAATCGCCACTATTTCCTCCTGCTAATAACGACTTGGCTTTTACTTTGGCACCAAATTCCACCGCACAAACAAAACTGTTTCCACTGAAACCATAGCGTTTTATAGTGTCTTTTTGGTACGCGCTTTTGAAAGCAGGCAAAGCGCCCCAAAGTACTGATGTGTAGCCAATTGGTAAACTCGCAGCTGTATCATCAAAGCGATTGTCAATGTCTCCTGAAAGTCGTTGAAAACGGTTGATTTCCCCCCAAGGCATTTTCCATGTGCCAAATTTGGTTGTCAATTCCGAAATGACTTCTTGCAATTGTGGGAGAACTTGTTCGGCTTGCATATTTTGTATAAAGTTTCTTGTATTTTCTACCTGATCCAATTCGCCTTGATCAATATACGTTTTACGCACCAAAGGATCCAATTTAAATCCCCACTCGTTTGCCAAAGTCAAAGCAACTGAATTCTCACTACTTCTATAATCCCATGCTTTTAAAACCTGAATAGGTTCAGCTAAGTTTGCGTATCGCGTTTCTCCAGATTGTATACTTTTTTCAAATTGTTTTACCAATGCTGGAATAAGTTCTTCAAAGAACGGCAATTGATCGTTGTAGCCGTCTGAAATAATTTGGTCTAAAGTGTATTGTTTCCCTTTTTCTAAAGTACGAACGGCATTAATTCCTCTAAAAGATTCTCCGTCTGGCGCCATGTATAGTGGATAATTTTCTTCTTTCGGACTTTCATTTCCTGAAACGGAGAACGGAGTAGAATTACAGTTTTGCAACCAGCCATTTTTTGGGTTAAAGAGATGCACCGTTTCTGAAACTTGGTGTAGCCCTTTCCATTCTGTTACAGCAGTTGTACCATCAACGGGTTTTGCCCAATTAAATTTTGGATCGCGCTTGGGTACAAAATTACCATGCCAATAGGCAATATTACCTTTATTGTCAGCATAAACGGTATTGTTAGAGGTATTGGCTTTCCGATCCATGGCTTTTTGATAGTCGGCAAAATTTTTCGATTTGGTGCGTTCCCAACTCTGAATCAAACTATTCATAGAGCGATTGTTTGATTTTAAACTAATCCATTTTCCGTCGCGTTTTGCCATAATGGGTCCGTGATGGGTGAAATAAGTGGTGAATGATTTAGGAACTAATTTTCCGTTGTCAAGATAATTGATAGTGATTTTTTTCTCTTTTAGAGGAAGTAATTTATTCTCGTATTCGTAAAATAATCCCTCTTTTTGACGCACTATTTTTTCGATATAAGTGTCGGCCACATCCACATTACACGAGGTATGCATCCAACCACAATTTTCGTTAAATCCTTGATAGATAAAAAATTGTCCCCAAGTGACTGCACCGTAAGCTTGCAATCCTTCCTCACTACTGATTTGGATTTCAGGTCTGAAATAAAAAGTAGTATGCGGATTGATGTACAAAATAGCATTTCCAGATGCTGTTTTATTTGGTGCTAACGCAAAACCGTTCGAACCCGTTTGCATATCCTTTTCTTTGGCTACAAAAGCGATTTTGTCATCCGGTTTTCCGTAAAAATCTTTTAATTCTTGTGTGGTTAAATCGGCAGTACTTATCGCGCCAATACTTCCATCTGTCCAAAGCAAAGGAAACCAAGGTTCAAAATGCGTTAGCATCAGAGGTTTCACTTTTGGGTTTTTGTACAAGTAATAATTGATTCCATCGGCATAGCTGTTGAGTAGTTTTTTCAGCCAAGGCGCTGCTTTTTTATAATCAGCTTTAGCTTCTTCGCGATCAATCAATAAACGAGTTTCTAAATCATTGTACAATGAAGCCGAACCTTTAATTTCAGACAAACGTCCTAATTTTTCGATGTAATTCATTTCAACGCGTTGGAAATCGTCTTCGCATTGGGCGTACAACATCCCAAAAACGGCATCGGCATCCGTTTTTCCATATACGTGTGCAATTCCCCAATTATCTCTAATTATGCTTACTCGTTTTGCTAATTCTGCTAATCGAATAATTTCTTTATTTCTGATTTGTGACCATCCTGAAAAGCTAGTTCCAATTAGTAGTAATAGAATAACAATTACGTTTGCTTTTTTCATTCGTTTCCTATTTTAAATTGTTGCCCTGCCACATAAATACTCATTTCCATTTTTTCCATTGAAATCAATTTATTCTGTTTCAGTTTTTGAATTCCTTTTGGATTTTTCATCACAATAACTTCGCTTTCGCCAACGACACTAATCGTGTTGTCATCAACAATAATAGCAGTGCTTTCGTCGATGCCAATTCCGGTGAGATGAGGAAATTCTACCATGGCTGAAATTAAACGGTTATAGCGACTTCTTCTCAAAAAATGTTGGTCAATAATCGCGGTAGTCACCAATCCTAAACCCGGACTAGTTTCTAAATTATCAAATCGAATATTGTCAAAAGTTCCAGAATATTCTTTTTCTAATTTTTGATTTCCGGTAATCATTTTTTCCGACATAACAGCCGCACCTGCACTAGTTCCGGCAATAATACTTCCATTTTGAAATGCTTTGTGAATGGAATTATATACAGGAGTATTGGCGACTACATTCATAAAACGCGTTTGGTCTCCACCACTAATAAAAATCAATTTTGCTTTTTGTAAAGAGTCGTTTAATTTAGGATTTTGAACTGTTGTTTTGTCAAAATTCAGCATCACAATAGGATTGGGCGCCAATTTTTGAAACTGATCTCTAAAATAAATGTATGCGCTATCGGGTTCTTCACTCGACATGGGTAAAACCACGATGTAATCTGTTTTTTTAAATTGAGCTAGGTCTACCACATGTTGCATTAATTGATCCGAGCGATTTCCGCCACCTATGATAAATAATTTTCCTTTTGGTTTTTGGGCATTCGCCAAAGAAAAACAAAGAATAAAAAATAGAGTAAGCGCAATTTGAATTCCTTTTTGCAATTGATTTTGGATAGTAAGTTTCATGGTTGTTGAATTAAAGTGAAATATTTCGTTTGAAAGCACAACCCAATTCTATAATCGAATCGGTTTTGGCAATTCCAGGAATGGAGTCAATTTGTTCGTACAGAATTTTACGCATGTGTTCGTGATTTTTAGCAATCATTTTGACGTATAAAGTATAAGATCCTGTTATATAGTAGCATTCCGTGATTTCAGGAATCCTTTTGAGTTCTTCAATCACTCGATCAGAATCGTGGTCTTTGTTGAGTGTGATTCCGGTAAATGCCCCCCAATCATACCCCACTTTTTTCTCATTGATTATGGGTTGAATACCTGCTAAAATTCCTTGCTCCGTTAATTTATGGATGCGTTGGTGCACCATTGTATTGGATATTTTCAAATTAGCCGCAATGGTGGAGTAGGCAATGCGTCCATCTTTTTCTAATTCCTTGATTATTTTGATGTCGAATTCATCTAATTTTTCCATTGAAAGGTATTTTAAAAGTTAAATTTACTTTTTTGCGGCCAATAAAAGTAAGTTATTTTTCATTTCGAATTGTATTTTTCAGTATTAATTTAATATAATTGACTTTAATTTTGTTTTAAAATTTAATAATTGACTTTTATTGTAAATTTATAAGTCAAAAATTACATTATACTATAATTTATTGGTTGTATTGACTAAATTTGTTTTGTTAAATTTTACATTAAAACCAATTACTATGAGTTACGATACTTCTACTTTATCTGCTATATCAGAAGCACTAATAGCTAAAGAAAATCAATACGGAGCACACAATTACCATCCGTTGCCAGTCGTTTTAGAAAGAGGAGAAGGAGTCTATGTTTGGGACGTAGATGGAAAACAATATTTCGACTTTTTGTCGGCCTATTCAGCAGTGAATCAAGGGCATTGTCATCCAAAGATTGTCAACGCTATGGTGCAACAAGCTCAAAAATTAACCTTGACATCTAGAGCTTTTTTCAATGATCAACTAGGTCCGTATGAGGAGTATGTGACGAACTATTTTGGTTTTGACAAAGTATTACCTATGAATACTGGGGCAGAGGCAGTAGAAACCGCTTTGAAATTGTGTAGAAAATGGGCGTATGAAGTGAAAGGAATTCCTGAAAATGAAGCGCAAATTATTGTGTGTGAAAATAATTTCCACGGAAGAACGACTACTATTATTTCTTTTTCCAATGACGAATCGGCACGTAAAAATTTTGGACCGTTTACCAATGGATTTATCAAAATACCTTATGATGATGTTGATGCTTTGGCGAAAGCCTTGGATTCTTCTAAAAACATTGCTGGCTTCTTGGTCGAACCTATTCAAGGCGAGGCTGGAGTATATGTGCCATCAGAAGGGTATTTGGCACAAGCCAAAGCTTTGTGTGCAGCTAACAATGTTTTGTTTATTGCCGACGAGGTACAAACAGGAATTGCGCGTACAGGACGCTTATTAGCCACTTGTGGCAATTGCGAATGTAAAAAAGGTTGCGAAAACAAACCGGAAGTAAAACCCGATATTTTGATTTTAGGAAAAGCCCTTTCAGGTGGCGTTTTTCCAGTATCGGCGGTTTTGGCGAATGATGCGATTATGAATGTAATTCATCCTGGACAGCACGGATCTACTTTTGGTGGCAACCCAATTGCAGCAGCAGTTGCGGTAGCGGCTTTGGAAGTCATTAAAGACGAAAATTTAGCTCAAAATGCCGCTTATTTAGGCGAAGTATTCCGTCATGGACTGAACGAAATCGCTTCTCGAAATCCGTTAATTCAATTGGTTAGAGGAAAAGGATTACTGAATGCAATTGTGATTGATAGCGAGGAAGATTCCGATTTAGCTTGGGATATTTGCTTGAAATTCAGAGACAATGGATTGCTGGCTAAACCAACTCATGGTAATAAAATCCGATTGGCGCCACCATTGGTCATTACCGAAAGCCAAATTCACGAATGTCTCGGAATAATTGAACGTTCGTTGAATGAGTTTAGATAAAAAAGCAAACCCCAAAAGCGAATTCGTTTTTGAGGTTTGTTTTTGAACTTAATTCAGCTTTAAAAAAAACTAAAGGATTGAATAATTAATGTCATTCAACTAAACCTAATTGGTTTAATAACTGATGTATTTTTGATTTTTTTGTAGGTGGATTGAATTGAGGGCTAGTTTGTAAACGATCATTTAAAATATACTTGTCTGGCCCTGTTTTATAGGAATTAATAATAGTGCCGTTAAACGATTGAACCACTTTTTCTCCAGTTTTAATATCTACTAAATTATTTCTAAGAAATAGTTCATTGGTCACCATATTGGATAACATAGGTGTATAATAAATACAATCTTTGAAATAGTAATGGGTTACCATAGAATATCGAGATGCTTGTTCATTCAATACTTTGGAACCTCCATGGATAATATTGGAAGACCAAATTAAAACATCCCCTTTTTTTGCATAAAACGGTTTCTTCTCGAATTGGTGCACTTCCACAATTTTTTCAATAAAATCCTCATACTCAATATAATCAGAATAGGCGGTATCTACTGGAGTGGATTTAAAATGGGAAAAATTATATTCAGGTAGGTTTTGTGATTTTGGATAATAAAAAACTGCTCCGTTTTCTGGGGTGATGTCTTCTAATGCCACCCAAACCCCGCACATGAACTTGGCTGGAATAGAACTAAAGTGAATGGTATCTGAGTGCGCTCTTTGTTGGGAACCTACTCTAAAATTCAAGGTTTGAAAAGGGATAGGCTCACGTTCGTATAGCATTTCCAAAATCGAGGCGATTTCAGTATTACAAGCCACATTTTTGGTGCTTTCTGAATACATCCATAAATCTTGAATTCGGACATGATCTCGTTGATTCTCCATCTTGAATTCAGGATTATACCCTTTGTTATCCATATCTGATTTAATTTCATCAATTAATGATTCAGGGATTAAATTAGGAATGACAATAAATCCATTTTCGTTATAATCAATGGCTAATTGTTTATTTTTTTCTGAGAGATTTTTACTGTCTAATAGTTCTTTAAAAAAAGGCGATTCTACCCAAGGTGTATTCATGATAATGTAATTGTTTATAAGCTTATTGATAATGGAATTCAATTCAGTTCTATAGTATCCATTGCTAAGTTAAAGGTAAGAAGTAATTACTATTGAACAATTTTTTTTGTTAAAAAATAATAATCACTTTACTATTTTTTATTTTTGCAATTGAAACTCCATTCATAATTGTATTTTAATATTTAAATTGTTCCAATTCGTTTTTCTTTTCAATTCTATCAATTTACTATTATATCAATTGCTCTATATTTTCAATATTAATAAGTAACGTAAAAAAAACTTTAAAATGTCATCTTGTCAGCCATTTTTACGTCAAACAGACCAAAAACTGACAATTTCTATGCTGTCAGGGACTTGGCACAAAGATTGACTTGTCGAGTTCGAGTGATTAATGAATATCAAATAAATTAAATATAATCAAAATGGGTAAAATCATCGGAATTGATTTAGGTACAACCAACTCTTGTGTTTCTGTAATGGAAGGTAACGAGGCAGTTGTAATACCTAATGCGGAAGGAAAAAGAACAACACCTTCTATTATCGCTTTTGTTGAAGGCGGAGAAATTAAAGTAGGAGATCCTGCAAAAAGACAAGCGGTAACAAATCCTACCAAAACTATTGCTTCTATTAAACGTTTCATGGGACAATCTTTCAGCGAAACCACTTCAGAAGCAAAACGTGTTCCTTATTCAGTTGTAAAAGGTGACAACAATACGCCACGTGTGGATATTGACGGTCGTTTATACACTGCTCAAGAATTGTCAGCTATGACACTTCAAAAAATGAAAAAAACTGCCGAAGACTATTTAGGTCAAACAGTTACTGAAGCAGTTATTACTGTTCCAGCTTATTTTAACGATGCACAACGTCAAGCTACAAAAGAAGCGGGTGAAATCGCTGGTTTGAAAGTAATGCGTATTATCAACGAACCAACTGCTGCTGCTTTAGCTTATGGTTTGGATAAAAAAGGTAAAGATCAAAAAATTGCTGTTTACGATTTAGGTGGTGGTACTTTTGATATTTCTATCCTAGAATTAGGAGACGGAGTTTTTGAAGTATTGTCTACAAATGGAGATACGCACTTAGGTGGAGATGACTTTGACCAAACAATCATTGACTGGTTGGCAGACGAATTTAAAGCAGAAGAAGGAATTGACTTGCGTTTAGACCCAATGTCATTACAACGTATCAAAGAAGCTGCTGAGAAAGCTAAAATTGAGTTGTCATCTTCAGCTGAAACTGAAATCAACTTACCATATGTTACTGCTACGGCTTCAGGACCTAAACACTTAGTGAAAAAATTAACTAGAGCACAATTCGAAAAATTGTCTGATACTTTAGTAAAACGTTCTATGGAGCCAGTTGCTAAAGCATTAAAAGATGCAGGTTTATCTACATCTGATATTGACGAAGTAATCTTAGTAGGAGGTTCTACTCGTATGCCAAGAATTGCTGACGAAGTAGAAAAATTCTTTGGTAAAAAAGCGTCTAAAGGAGTTAATCCTGATGAAGTAGTTGCTATTGGAGCTGCTATTCAAGGTGGAGTTTTATCTGGAGATGTAAAAGATGTATTGTTACTTGACGTAACTCCTCTTTCTTTAGGTATCGAAACTATGGGTGGTGTAATGACTACATTAATTGAGTCTAACACAACGATTCCAACTAAAAAATCGCAAGTATTCTCTACAGCTGCTGATTCTCAACCATCTGTTGAAATTCACGTATTGCAAGGAGCTAGAGCAATGGCTGCAGATAACAAAACTATCGGTCGTTTCCATTTAGATGGTATTCCACCAGCACCAAGAGGAGTTCCTCAAATTGAAGTAACTTTTGATATTGATGCTAATGGTATCATAAAAGTTTCGGCTACTGATAAAGGAACTGGAAAATCGCACGACATTCGTATCGAAGCTTCTTCTGGATTAACAGCTGAAGAAATCGAGAAAATGAAAAAAGATGCTGAAGCGAATGCTGAATCTGATAAAATAGCAAGAGAAAAAGCAGAAAAATTGAACGAAGCAGACGGAATGATCTTCCAAACTGAAAGTCAATTGAAAGAATTGGGTGATAAATTATCTGATGACAACAAAGTGGCTATCGAGTATGCTTTAACTGAATTGAGAATAGCACACCAATCTCAAGACATTCCAGCTATTCAAACTGCTTTGGACAACATCAATGCAGCTTGGAAAAAGGCTACTGAAGCGATGTATGCTCAGGGAGAACAAGGTCAAGCAGATGCACAACCTCAAGGGGATGCGCAATCAGGTGACAATGTAGAAGACGTTGACTTCGAAGAAGTGAAATAATAATTTCATTTATATCAACAAAAAACCGAGCTAGAAATAGCTCGGTTTTTTTATAGTATTCTATCCGACTCTTACAAGTCGAATTGTATTATTTAGGATCTAATGCATTCTCAATTCGAGCTGCTAAATCTAATAAGTGTAACTTACTTAATCTATCAGTTGAACGAGCCGCAGCTGCTTTTACACTAGCTTTTAATCCTACTAATTGTCCTCTAGCGATAGAAGGTAAATCAGTTTGATTCAAATTAACTGTTCTTGTATTGAAACCATAAGTCACTCCAACAGGTACTGAACGAACAGTTGCATTTCCTGGTTTTAATAATCCAGTTACTTTATCGATAAATACTTTTTGAAGATTTCTTCTGTGTATATCGATAGGTGTATTGGATTTTAATTCAGCAAAAATTCCGTTGCGAACATCTGTCATTAATTCATCTACTGTGTAGTTGTTTTTGTTGATAGAAGAACCTTCAAACAAACGAACCATTCTGTCTCCAGCCAATAAATTACTCAATGTAGATTCTTGCATCGCTTTGATTGCCTCTACGCCATTATCTGGATTGATTTTAGCTAAAACGCTTTGATTCATTAACCATTTTGGCGTAGCAAATAATTGGCTATTTAAAAAACTAACAGCTTCTTTTTGGATACTTCTTGGGACTACTTCAAATTGATTTCCACCCATATCGTAGGTTTTTGGTGTATCATAAATACCACCAACATTTTTGGTTACGTGTCCTAAATAACGTCTGAATTGACCCGTTAGTGCTGAATATAATTCATCTAATTCAGCATAACTTTCTCCTTTTTCAGCACTCCATTCTACTAATTTAGGAAGAATACGTTGTAAGTTTTTAATTCCGTAAGCCGATGCTTTCATAGCATTGTCTCCAATATCTTCAGTCTGATATCTTGGATCATACGGACTGGTTTCTGTTCCAAACCAAAGACGACGATTTTTGTAAGCTTCTTTGGTCATCTCGTTCAGAATCGCTTTCTCTTCTTTGTCAGTTTTGGCATCATCAAAATAAGAATACCCCCATTTGATTGCCCATTTGTCATAATCCCCAATTTTTGGGAACAAATGTTTTACACCGTCTTCAGGTTGTGCCACATAATTGAAACGAGCATAGTCCATGATAGAAGAAGTATGTCCGTTTTTCTCTTGGAAGGCAGGATCTCTCAATTTCTCCACAGGAGTAGCTGAACTAGCTCCCATATTATGACGCAATCCTAAAGTATGACCTACTTCATGAGAAGATACAAAACGAATTAATTCGCCCATTAAATTGTCATCAAATTGTTTTTTTCTAGCAGCAGGATCTACAGCAGCCGTTTGTATTAAGTACCAATTGCGCAACAAACTCATAATGTTGTGGTACCAACCAATGTGACTTTCTAAAATCTCACCTGTTCTTGGATCGTGAACGTTTGGTCCGTATGCATTTTGGATTTCAGCAGCAAAATAACGCAATACTGAAAAACGAGCGTCTTCCAAACTCATTGTTGGATCATTTTCTGGCCAATATTCTCCACGAATGGCATTTTTCCACCCTGCATGTTCAAAAGCTACTTGCCAATCGTCAATACCTTGTTTGATGTATTTTTTCCATTTGTCTGGTGTTGCAGGGTCAATGTAATATACAATAGGCTTAGCTGGTTCGATCAATTCACCTCTTTTTTGCTTTGCAGCATCTTCTTTTGATTTTGGTTCTAAACGCCATCTTACAGCAAAAACCTCTGTGTCAGATTTGTGTGATTCTTCTTCAAAAACACCATATTGATTAGCAAAATAACCTACACGCGCATCAAATGTTCTTTTGCGCATCGGATTTTTTGGTAAAGCAATCATCGATGTATTCAATTCCACAGTTAAAAATCCTGAATCCAATCCTGCAGGTAAATTAGTGCCAATTTTTGGCGTAGGATTTAATGATAATAAAGCTGGAACAGTAGAATAGGTTTTTACCGTTCTAATTTCAGTATTGATAGGGAAACTGCTTATTTTTTGAATAAATGATTTTTCCTTTTGAAACGCCTGAATACTCAATGTTTGTTTTTTTACAGGATCCAGTGAAAATGTTTGTACATCCGCATCAAAGGTTGGTGTCATGTCAATAACATAAGCTACTTCTTTGCCATCCTTGTCCTTCTTGATTGCTAGAATATCATAGTTACCAATAATTGGATTCGCTGAAGAGTTTTTTACAGCTTGAGCCAATGGCTTATCCCCATCTGGAGACATGATAACATAACTGATAGATCGCAATAACATCGTGTTGTTCAATCCTTTTTCAAATTGAATCACTTGTCGGTTAACTTCTTCACCACCAAAAATTCCACCTCCAGCAGGAGTTTTAGAAAATCGGGTAATGGTCATGATTTCAGTATCTAATAGTGTTGCTGGAATTTCAAAAAGGTATTTAGCATCCATTTTATGAATATCTATCAATCCTTTTTGTGTAACCGCTGTGGTATCAATTACTTTATTGTAGGGTTTAGGACCTTTTTTCGCATCAGGTTTTGGGGTCTCTGAAGCTGTAACAGCAGGTTTTGCTGCATCTTTCTTTTTTTTGTTTTGGCCTATAGCTCCTTGGCTAAAACACAAAAACAAACTTGCTAAAATTAAACTTGATTTAAGTTGTACCATTTCATTCCTCTTTTTAATTAATAATTGTTAGTATAGAATAAGGCAATAGTTTTCGTTTAGGAAACGAAAATCAAATCTATACATATTAATTTATATACAAATGCGAATTTTATTTTTTTTAAATTCAACAACTACTTTTTCTTTTATCTTTATACTAAATTGAATTAACTGGAAAAGTAATCTTCTCTCCATTTATTGCCGAGACGGATTTTCAAGTTTTTATTTTTAGTTTATGCAAATGAGAAAAATAGTTTATAAGAAGGGTAGAAAAGTACAACCCTTGCATTTTGAGTATACTGGTATACATAAGAATAACGATTCAGAAATGCAATTGTTTGTTTATAATGATACTGATTTGACAGAATATGAAAAAATTGAAGTGGCTGATTTTGATCAATCTTTAATACGTCAAAAAACGAACTGGATAAATATTCACGGTTTGAACAATATTGAATTACTTCAATCAGTAGGTAATTATTTTGAAATAGATACCTATATGTTGGCCGATATTTTAAATACTACCAAAAGAACTAAATTAGAAGAACAACAAGATGTCTTGTTTTTTAATATTAAATCGCTTTTACCGAAAGACAATTCAGATAATATTCAAACGGAACAAATCAGTTTTTTAATTAAAGAAGGAGTTTTAATTTCCTTCCAAGAAAAACGAAGTGATTTTTTTACTCATATTAGAGAACGAATTCGATCTCATTCTGGAATTGTGAGAACTAAAAAAGCCGATTTTTTATTGTACGTTTTGTTAGATGCAATTATGGAAAACTTCTACATTACTTTAGAACATGAGGAACATAAAGTAGAAGAATTGATTAATTTATCCAAGAATAGTGATAATCCTATCATTTTAGAACGAATTGAAAAACATCGTGATAATTATAATTTCTTAAAACGTTCCATCATTCCTTTACGTGATTCATTGTATGACATTAAAACCATTAAAGACGACAATGTGTTTAATTTAATTGAAAACGATAATTTTAGTTTTTTTTCAAGATTATACCAAAAAAGTTTGGAATTATTGGAACAAATTGAATCGGATAGGATTGCTTTAGATAGCGCTTCTAATTTCTTTTTTTCGGCTCAAACTCAAAAAATGAATGAGATTATGAAAACTCTAACGATAGTGTCTTCCATTTTTATTCCGCTTACGTTTATTGCAGGTGTATATGGAATGAATTTTCAGAATATGCCTGAATTGAAATATCCTTATGGTTATCATACTGTTATAGGAGGTATGGTTTTCTTAGGAATCGCTATGGTGATTTATTTCAAAAAAAGAAGGTGGTTTTGATTGTATAATGTAAGTAAAAATTCAAGTATATTCGCATTCTTAAATTTAGTATAATGAAACATTTATTTTCTCTTTTTGCCTTGTTTACTTTTGGATTTACACAAGCGCAAACAGTCAATTCTCCTTCTGGAAAAATCGCTTTAACATTTACATTATCTTCAACTGGACAGCCAACTTATGCAGTCAATTATAAGGCAAAAACAGTGGTAACGACAAGTAATTTAGGAATTAAACTAAAGGACAAACCTGGATTGGATGCCAATTTTGAAATCCAATCTTCAAAGAATAGCACATTCAATGAATCGTGGAATCCCGTTTTAGGTGAACAAGCTTCGATTGTAAATCACTATAATGAACTAGTTGTTAGTTTAGTTCAAAAAGGAACGAATATAAAACTGAATCTAGTGTTTAGAGCGTTTGATGAAGGAGTTGCTTTACGATATGATTTCCCAAAGCAAAAAGAGCTAAATTATTTTATTATTTCGGATGAATTGACAGAATTCAATTTGAACGAAAACAATAAAGTATTCTGGTTACCAGGCGATTTTGATAGCAATGAATACGAATACAACGAAACCCAATTTTCTGAAATTGACAATTCAAAAATCAATATGAACAATGGAATTGGAGTGAAGTCCATTCCTGGAAAATATACTATTCAAACGCCTTTGATGATGAAGTCTCCATCCGGTTTGTATGTAAATATTTTTGAAGCGGCAGTTATTAATTATCCAGTGATGCACTTAAAAGCAGATGTGACGAATTATAAACTGAAATCAGAATTAGTGCCAAATGCTATTGGAGACAAAGCCTATTTGCAAACACCTTGCGTGACGCCTTGGAGAACGATTATGATTAGTGATGATGCTCGTGATATCGTGGGGTCTAAAATGATTTTGAATTTGAATGAGCCTTCGAAAATAGAAGATACTTCGTGGATAAAACCAATGAAATATGTTGGAATTTGGTGGGAAATGCACGTAGGAAATTCGACTTGGGATTATGCAGGTTCTCAAAATGCAACTAATTTCGGAACCGAATTGAAGAAATCCGTGGGACACGGAGCGACTACTGAGAACACCAAGCGTTATATTGATTTTGCTGCAAAACATGGTTTTGATGGCGTTTTAGTAGAAGGTTGGAACGAAGGTTGGGAAGACTGGTCGGGCAATTGGAAAGAAGAAGTATTTGACTTTGTTACTCCTTATCCTGATTTTGATATTGCTGGAATTTCGGCCTACGCCAAAGCGAAGAATGTAAAAATGATTATGCACCACGAAACTTCGGGATCGGTGGCGAATTATGAAAGACGTTTGGATCGTGCATTTGAAAACATGGTGAAATACAATTATCCTGCTGTGAAAACAGGCTATGTTGGGAAGATTATTCCGCGTGGAGAAATGCACGATGGACAAACCATGGTGAATCATTTTGCACATGTAGTTAAACGTGCTGCTGATTATAAATTGATGGTCAATTCTCATGAATCCTCTCATCCGACAGGTCTTGGAAGAACGTATCCTAATTACGTGGCTGCAGAGGCTGCTCGTGGTAACGAGTTCAACGCTTGGAGTATTGGTAATCCGCCAATGCACGAAACTATTTTGCCTTTTACTCGTCAGTTAGGCGGACCAATGGATTACACACCAGGAATTTTTGAAATAAAAATGAGTTATTACGACAAAAATAAAACGGAGCAAGTGCATACTACTTTGGCAAAACAATTGGCTTTGTATGTGACAATGTATTCTCCAATTCAAATGGCAGCTGACTTACCTGAAAATTATGAGAAATATTCGGACGCTTTTCAGTTTATTAAAGATGTTGCCGTAGATTGGGACGAAACTAAGTATTTAGAAGCTGAACCTGGCGATTATTTAACTGTTGCAAGAAAAACAAAAGGAAAACAATCTTGGTTTTTAGGCGCTATTACAGATGAAAATGCAAGAAAAACTCAAATCAAATTGGACTTTTTAACCAAAGGGAAAAAATACAAAGCGACGATTTATGAAGATGCAAAAGGCGCTGATTGGAAAAACAATCCAAAAGCCTATAAAATTCGTTCAATAGAAGTTTCGAATGCTTCAAAAATACAATTGAATTTAGCACCTGGCGGAGGAACCGCTATTAGTTTTGAGCCAATTCAATAAAATTTAAAACCTGCTTTCTGAATAAGCAGGTTTTTTTATACCCTTTGTTTAACCAAGTTTAAAAAAGAATTCCGAAATTGCCCAATCAATAAATCAATTCAAAATGAAAAAAATAGTAATTATAGGAGCTTTTTTCTTGAGTGGAATGAGTGTTTTGGCTCAAACTTCAGACGAAAAAATGTTGAAAGATATTTATAATTCAAGTTTAACTAATGGAAAATGTTACTCTTGGTTAGAGCATTTATCCAATAAAATAGGGTCAAGATTATCGGGTTCTGAAAATGCGGAAAAAGCAGTTCAATATACCAAAGCACAACTTGAAGCTTTAGGTTTAGACAAAGTTTATTTGCAAGAAGTGATGGTGCCAAAATGGGTTCGTGGTGAAAAAGAGACTGCTTATATTTTGGATAATAAGACAAAAATTACTGTTCCAATTGCTGCATTAGGTGGATCTGTTGCCACTCCTAAAAATGGTTTGACAGCTGAGGTTATTGAAGTGCAAGGAATTGAGGATCTAAAAAAATGGGGAGACAAAATCAAAGGAAAAATCGTTTTTTATAACCGACCTATGGATCCTACTTTTATTGAAACATTTAAGTCGTATGGAGGTTGCGTGGATCAACGCTATGCTGGAGCTAAAGAAGCGGCTAAATTTGGTGCAGTAGGAACAATTGTACGTTCTATGAATTTGCGATTAGATGATTATCCGCATACGGGAACCCAAAGTTATGGTGATTTACAACCTTCTGAATACATTCCAACTGCAGCTATTAGTACTAATGGAGCTGAATTATTAAGTCAAAAATTAAAAGCTAATCCTGGGTTAAAATTCTACTTTAAGCAATCCTGTGAGCAAATGGAAGATGTTTTGTCGTATAATGTCGTTGGCGAAATTAAGGGAACAGAGCATCCGGATAACATAATGGTTGTTGGAGGTCATTTGGATTCTTGGGATTTAGCCGATGGTTCCCACGATGATGGTGCAGGAGTGGTGCAAAGTATGGAAGCACTTCATATTTTTAAAAGGTTAGGTTATAAACCAAAAAACACGATACGTGTAGTATTGTTTATGAATGAAGAGAATGGAGGTAGAGGAGGAAAAAAGTATGCTGAATTAGCGAAAACAAATAACGAAAACCATATTTTTGCATTAGAAAGTGATTCGGGTGGATTTAGCCCTAGAGGATTTTCTATAGAAGCTGATGATGCTAATTTTCAACGTATTTCCTCTTGGAAAAATCTATTTGAGCCGTATCTGATTCATAGCTTTGTAAAAGGAGGTGCTGGTGCAGATATTAATCCGCTTAGTTCTGGTAAAATTGTCAAAGCGGGATTAAAACCCGATTCACAACGCTATTTTGATTACCATCACGCATTAAATGATAATTTTGATGCAATCAACAAAAGAGAGTTAGAATTAGGTGCTGCAACAATGACCTCATTACTATATTTAATAGATCAAAACGGAATTATGGAATAATAAAAAAGGCTTCGTAAGAAGCCTTTTTTGTATTTATAGATTTTGTATTAAACTCTGAATATACCTCCAAAAGCAATAATTTTTTGGAAGAAAAAGAATTTTTGTGAAGCCGAATCACTATTGCTAAAAGTAGTTTGAATATCAGGCATATTGATATAGCCTCCTTTCACTTCAGTTTGAATATAAAAATGTTTGAAAAAAGTTAGATTTAAACCTGCTTTGATTGATGCTCCATATCCAGACAGATGGAAATCATCATGTCTTTGCTTGTTGAATACTTTTGCATTTGTTTTTGGATACAGTACACCTAAACCAATTCCTTCTGTTACATTAACTTGAATTTTATCGGTATCAATAATTTTAAATAATTTTGAAATATCATCATGTCGAGAGACTTCTGTATTGACATAGTTCAAACCATCTGTATGTTCAAAAGTTAAAAAATCCTCTGTCAGTAACACTTGGTTGTTTCCAACTGCCTCGCCATAAGAGTTTCTGTTAGGATAGTTACCAGTGTAATTTACGGTAATCCCCTGATTCATTACATACTTCATATGATCAACTCCAAGTGCGACACTATAATGATCATTAACAAAATATCCAACTCTTAAATTAGTTTGGGGAATCGTCATACGTCCCGGATTAATATAGTCTATATGCCATCCTTTTGGTTTGTCATGCGCGGATACATCAAAAATAGTGAAATCATAATCAGTTCCTTTAAATTGAATATCCGATTTTGAATAGGTTTCACGATTTCCTCCCCATGATATAAAGATTTTACCTTTTTTATGGGCGGTGTATTTGTCTTGATTTTGAATAGTTTCTTGAGAAAATAAAGAAAGTGTAATTAAAAATAAAGAAGTAGTAAAAATTATATTTTTCAACGATTTGTGTAATTTAAAATTGATTTATGGTTTTTCTAATGGCAACTAATTTGGTCATTAAGTCTTCAAAATAATCCAAATGCAACATATTAGCACCATCACTTTTCGCATTAGCAGGATCAAAATGGGTTTCGATGAAAATTCCATCTACACCAACTGCAATTCCAGCTTTAGCAACTGTTTCAATCATATCAGGTCTTCCTCCTGTAACACCAACAGTTTGGTTGGGTTGTTGTAATGAATGGGTTACATCAAGAACAGTCGTAGCATATTGTTGCATCGTAGGAATTCCTCGGTAGTCCACAATCATATCTTGGTAACCAAACATAGTTCCTCTATCAGTAACCATTACGTTTTGGTTGTTGCAATCCAATACTTTTTGAACGGCATGTTTCATACTTTCTGGACTCATAAATTGTCCTTTTTTCAAGTTGACTGTTTTTCCAGTATTGGCCGCAGCCACCACTAAATCGGTTTGGCGAACTAAAAACGCAGGAATTTGCAATACATCAACATATTGGGCTGCTTTATCTGCATCCTCATTCGTGTGAATATCAGTAACGGTAGGAACACCAAAAGTTTCGGATACTTTGCGAAGAATTTTTAATGCTTTTTCGTCTCCAATTCCAGAGAAGCTATCAATTCTAGAACGATTGGCTTTTTTAAACGATCCTTTAAAAACAAAAGGAATTTCTAATTTGTCAGTTATACCAACTAACTTTTCGGCAATTCGCAAAGCCATTTCTTCGCCTTCAATAGCGCAAGGACCTGCCAATAAAAAGAAGTTGTCACTATCAGTATGTTTAATTTGTGGAATTTGTTGTAGGTTCATAATAATGAATTTATTGAAAGTGCAAAGGTAGTTAGGAATTGGGAATTAGGAATTCTATTTTGTAACTATTTTCGTTTTGGAACAAAAAAAGCCCTAACATTTGTTAGAGCTTTTTATAATTTGAAGTTGAAATATTAGAATTTCAAGGTTACATCTAATTCAAATTCGTCAGCAATCGCTTTGTCTCCAATTGAAGTAAAGAAAGTTCCTGAACCATATTTGATGTCATATTTTGTTCTGTCTACCATAAATTTAGTAGTAGCTGAGTTAGCTGTTGTAGTTAAATCAAATGTAATTGGTTTAGTAATTCCTTTGATAGTCAAATCTCCAGTTACCGAAAATACATTTGCTGATTTTGCAACTACTTTTTTGAAAACTAGTTTAGCTGTTGGGAATTTTTCAGTTCCAAAGAAATCATCTGCTTTCAAGTGACCATTTAATTTACCTTGGTATTCACCTTGTAAATCAGTAGCAGTTAAAGATGTCATGTCTACTGTGAAGTTTCCACCAGCTACTTTTTTCCCGTTGAAAACTAAAGCACCATCTTTAAAGTTTACTGTTCCGTTGTGTTGTCCTGTAACTTTTTTTCCTAACCAGTTAATAGAACTTTTTGCAGCGTCAATTTTTTTGGTTTGAGCAGATACCGATACTGTAGCGAATGCTACAACTAATGCGAATGCAATTAATTTTAAATTTTTCATTTGTTTTAAATTTAAGGTTTATTAATAATTAAAGAGTGATAAATAATTCGTCGTTTGATTTTCTTACTTTTTTGTAATGTTGTGTGTCATCTTCAGCGTGTCTGTAACCAATTGGAGCTAATAGACTTGCATTCAATCCAAGTTTATCTAAACCTAAGATTTCATTGACTTGAGCAGGAACAAAACCTTCCATTGGGGTAACATCAATATGAAGTTCAGCAGCAGCATTCAATAAATTTCCTAAAGCTAAATAGGTTTGTTTTGCTGTCCAGATGTTTCTTGTTTCTTCTGGTAATCCTGTGATACTACCTTTCATAAAATCGACATATCCTTGTATAGCTTCTAATGGTAATTCTCTTGTTTTGCAGATTGTTGCTGCTAATTGATTAATTCCTGCTTCGCCAAAATTCAATTCATTGGCAAAAACCAAGAGGTGAGAAGCATCAGCAACTTGCGCTTGACCATAAGATGCAGCTACTAATTTAGCTCTTAGTTCAGGATTTTCTATGATGAAAACTTTGTAAGGTTGTAAACCATACGATGATGTACTCAAGCGAATTGCTTCTTTCAGAAATGCTAAATCAGCATCTGTAATTTTTTTTGTAGCATCAAATTTCTTTGTAGCATATCTCCAATTCTGGTTTTCTAAAAATGTACTCATTATAAGTGTTTAATTAATTTCTAAATTTTTCTAATAATTCATTCAATTGAATGCGCTCTTCTTCAGTTAATTTTTGAGAATAAGAGTCTTCATGCATTTTAACTTTAGGTTCTAACTCAGCTAGAATAGCCAAACCTTTTTCAGTAATAGTAACTTCAATTTTTCTACGATTATCAGGACAAACTTCACGAGTTACTAATTCTTTCAACAAGAGTTTATCTACTAAACGAGTGGTATTACTCGTTTTAGCTAACATACGCTCTTGAATCACAAACATATTAGTAGGATTTCCTTTTTGCCCTCTTAAAATACGCAATACATTGAATTGTTCAGAAGAAATATCAAAGGGTTTTAAAATTTCATTAAAATTTTCTGCAATTATGTTTTGGGTATACATAATGTTCATGATAATTTTTTTAGAATTATCCATAGGTACAGTTGATTTTAAGATCTCTTCGATTTTCATATTTGTCTCTACGTAATTTGTAGGTACAAATGTAGTGTATTTTTTATTTGTATATACAAATTTATGTTATTTTTTTGTTAAAATAAAAAATGAACAATTATTATTTCCAATTCAATTGCAGGGCAAAACAGCTTTTATCTTCTTTGGAAATACTAAAAACAGTAGTGTTTTGTTCGCTATTTTCGTGAATAACCACTTCGTCTTTTAACGATAGTTCCTTCATAAAATTCATTTCAAAACTTTCAATTTCTTGGTTCAGAATTTTGGTTTCATCGACTAGATCCAAACACCATTCTAAATACTTGACATTATTGGCGTGATTGACAATATCCAAATCGGATAAGCGAACCGTCTTTTCAAACACCATTTCTTTATCGTGGTTGAGGCTGATTTTAGAAAAAGTTTCTTTTGTGGCTTTGTTGTTAGGAAACAATTCAAAATGTTCGTAAGGCAAAGCCAAGGCTTCGGGACGACGAATTTCCGTATTAAAAACCGCCCAGAATGTTTCAGAACCTACAATCTTTTTCCCATTAACATACATTTCTAAAGCACGAACGGAACGGGAATTTTCTAATGAATTAATCCAAGTTTTAACAGTAACTACATCACGCCATTGAGGTAATTTACTAACTTCCACACGCATTCGGCTCAATACCCAAGCTTGGTTGTACTCCTGCATATCAGTAAAACTAATGCCACCTACTTCAGAATGTGCCGCAGCGGTCATTTGCAATATATTACACAATTCGGTGTATTTTAAATAGCCATTGGGTGCACATTGGGTAAAATTGATTTCCCATTCTTTGCTTAAAATAGAAGTGAAATTAGGAGAAATTGGCATATAAATAATTAAGGTTGATGTGTTGTAAATTGATTGATGTAGTCTATAATTTCTTTTCTATCACATAAATAATCAAACCACTTCGTATTTTCGGTTCTTTTAAACCAAGTTATTTGTCGTTTAGAAAAACGGCGAGTGTTCTTTTTGATTTCTTCAATGGCGAATTCTAAACTATCGTCACCATCAAAATAACGGAATAATTCGCGATAGCCCACGGTTTGTAATGCGTTTAATTCTTTGTGCGGATATAATTCTTTGGCTTCCGCCAAAAGACCTTCGTTGAGCATGATGTCCACTCGCAGATTGATGCGGTCGTACATCACGCTGCGTTCAGCTTCCAAACCAATGATGACAGGAGTAAAATCACGATTGTTTTTATTCTGATTTAAAAAAGAAGAGTAGGGTTGTCCTGTTCCAATACAAACTTCTACAAATCGCATCATACGTTGCGGGTTTTGAAGTGTTTGCGGATTTTCCATACTTATTTTTTGATAATAGGTTAAATCCAAAAGCGCTAATTGATCTTGTAAATACGAAATTCCATGTTGCTCATAATCTGCATTTACTTTTTCACGAACTGAAGCTTCAATATCTGGAAAGGAATCAAAACCTTTTAAAACAGCGTTTACATACAAGCCAGAACCTCCTACTAAAATGACATATTCATTGGTTTGGTACAATTCGTTAAGTTTTGCAATGGCTTTTTTTTCAAAATCGCCAACGGTATAGTTCTCAAAAATGGATTTATTTTGAATGAAGTGATGTGGAGCTCCAGCCAATTCCTCTTGACTTGGAACGGCAGTTCCAATGCGCATTTCTTTGAAAAATTGTCGACTGTCACACGAAATAATCTCACATTGAAAATGTTGAGCCAAAGCAATGCTTAAGGAAGTTTTTCCTATTGCTGTTGGACCAATGATTGTTATGAGGTATTTCATATATTGTGAATTCTAAACATAGTTTTAAGGCTTGAAGACTTAAAATTAAAACGAAATTGTTTTTAGTGTTTTACTTCTTCTAATTTGTCCTTGGATAATTGTTTTTGCATCGCGGTTGTGTTGCATCGGAATCAATATATTTTTAAGTATGTCGATATGGGTCACTTGGTAATTCAAATCATAAAAAGCATAGCCTTTGTAAATTCCGTTTTCTATCAAAACTGCTGAGCGCTCATTAACATTGCGACCACGATCTATCAAAATTTTATTTTGATTTTCAAAACTATTTTCGGCGATGAATTTTTGTACTCGGTTGTTGTATTCTTCCAGGGTAACTTTTCCAATACAAGCGCCGTCGCATTCTTTAATTTTATATTGAAAGCAGTCTGAATTGGTTTGATATAAACCAGTTAGTTTTTGACACAATCGATACTTTTCTGTAATGCGGAAAAGCGCATTTTTGCCTTCTTGGAGTGTTGTAAAAGAAGTGATTTCTTTTTTGCGACCATCAGCTTTTTGAAGTCGTAAATTCAAATAACTGTTTGTATCTTTTTCTGCATACAAAGCCCATTCAAAGATACTTTTGCGTTGCGCTCGATTGAAAATAGGCTTGTTGATTTTAATTTCCTCACTTTCTTTCAAAAGGGCAATCAATTCGCTACCTGTTTCTTCATAAGTAACCGTAAATACCTCTTTTTGAATCTTTTTGGATTTGGTTGAAGTACCTGTAAAATGTTGATTAATTCGTTTTTTTATGTTTCGGCTTTTGCCAATATAAATCAAATCCCCTTTTTCGTTATGAATGTAATATACTCCAGTTTTATTGGGTAAATCATTAATAATATCTAATAATTTCGGCGAAATCCCTTTTTGGATTTCTTGCTTGATATGGTCATTCAAAATTTGCTTTTCTATATCTTTTTCTAAAAGCATTTTGAATAATTTGGTAGTCGCGATAGCATCGCCACTAGCTCGGTGTCGGTCAGACATCGGAATTCCTAAAGCGCGAACTAATTTTCCTAAACTATATGACGGTTGTTCAGGAATTAATTTTTTAGACAATTCTACTGTACACAAGGTTTTGGATTCAAAATCATAGCCTAAACGCTTAAATTCTGTTCGTAGTATTCGGTAGTCAAATGACGCATTGTGCGCTACAATTACACAATCCGAAGTGATTTCGATTATGCGTTTGGCGACTTCAAAAAACTTGGGTGCTGAGCGCAACATAGCATTATTAATCCCTGTCAATTTAACCACAAAGGGTTGAATAGGAATTTCGGGATTGACTAAACTGATAAACTGATCTACCACTTCGTGACCATCAAATTTGTAAATGGCGATTTCGGTAATTCCTTCTTCGTTGAATTGACCTCCAGTGGTTTCTATGTCGAGAATTGCGTACAAATTGGTGTTTAGATTTAGTATTTTGTCATTGCGAGGTACAAAGCAATCTCCTCTAAAATTAGTATTTATCGTCCTCCAAAGATACTACTTCCAATTCGAACCATCGTACTCCCATATTCAATAGCAAGAGTGTAATCGCCTGACATTCCCATTGATAGTATGTTTAGTTGACAGTTTTTAGAATTTAGAGTTGAATAGTGATCAAAAATCGTTTTCAAACGGCTGAACTCTTTTTTCACTTGAATTTGATTATTGGTAAAGGTTGCCATTCCCATTAAACCGACGATTCGAATGTGGTTTAATTCATTTTTGTCATGCTGAACTTGTTTCAGTACCTCACTTAATTCCTCTTCGTCTAAGCCAAATTTGGATTCTTCTTCAGCTATATACACTTGTAATAAACAATCAATAACTCGGTTGTTTTTTTGTGCCTGTTTGTTGATTTCTTGTAGTAATTTCAAACTGTCCACTCCATGAATCAAACTCACATAAGGTGCCATATACTTGACTTTGTTAGTTTGAACGTGTCCAATCATATGCCATTGAATGTCTTTAGGCATCGCCTCCCATTTATCGGTCATTTCTTGGATTTTGTTTTCACCAAAAATACGTTGACCCGCCTCATACGCTTCCATTAAATCGGAAACAGGTTTGGTTTTAGAAACCGCTACAAGAGTTACATTCTTAGGAATTGAAGCTTGAATAGAACGTAAATTATTTTGAATTGACATGGGGAGCCTTTAGTTTAAATAAATTGAGCAGCTACTTTTTCTGCTTTTTTGCTTTCTGCGTAATTGTAAAAACCTTCTCCCGATTTTACTCCTAATTTTCCTGCGCGAACCATATTGACCAATAATGGGCATGGTGCATATTTTGGATTTTTAAAACCGTCATACATCACATTTAGAATAGATAGACAAACGTCTAGTCCAATAAAATCAGCTAATTGTAGCGGCCCCATCGGGTGTGCCATCCCTAATTTCATTACGGTGTCAATCTCATAAACACCTGCAACTTTATTGTACAAAGTTTCTATGGCCTCATTTATCATAGGCATCAAAATTCGATTGGCTACAAATCCTGGATAATCATTTACTTCAACGGGCGTTTTTCCTAGTTTTTCCGAAAGCTGCATGATAATTTGAGTCACTTCGTCACTGGTATTGTAACCTCTAATAACTTCGACTAATTGCATAATCGGCACAGGATTCATAAAGTGCATTCCAATAACACGTTCCGGATGCGCTACAACAGCTCCAATTTGAGTAATTGAAATAGACGAGGTATTGGTTGCCAATATTGTATTATGGGTACAAGCCTCATTCAATTGCTTGAAAATAGCTAGTTTTAAATCCACATTTTCGGTAGCAGCTTCGATAACTAAATCAACGCCAACCACACCATCTTTTATGTCGGTATAGGTAATGATATTCGTGATAGTTTTAGCTACATCTTCTTGGTTGATAGTTCCTTTAGCTAACATTCTATCCAAATTATTAGAAATGGTAGCCATACCTTTGTCTAATGCCTTTTCAGAAACATCAATTAATTTTACAGTAAAACCTTTTTGAGCAAATGTATGAGCAATTCCGTTACCCATTGTTCCGGCTCCAATTACAGCGATTGTTTTCATTTTGTATTGTATTATTTTTCCATTGATTCAATAATCTGATACGCTACACGTAAGGCATTGGTAGCTTGCTCCAAAGTCACAACAGGAGTTGTATCATTTATAATAGCATCAGCAAAAGATTCTAATTCGTCAAGGATGGCGTTGTTTTGTTGAACATCAGGATTAGAAAAATAGATTTGTTTTTTTATTCCTTCTGCATTTTGTAAAATCATATCAAAGTCACCTGGAACTTCAGGAGCATCTTTCATTTTAACGACTTCACATTTTTTTTCAAGGAAATCTACAGAGATATACGCATCCTTTTGGAAGAAACGTGTTTTACGCATATTCTTCATCGAAATTCGGCTTGAGGTCAAATTGGCTACGCAACCATTTTCAAATTCAATACGGGCGTTGGCAATATCCGGTGTTTCGCTAATAACTGAAACACCGCTAGCATTAATATTTTTAACTTTTGAATTGACTACACTCAAGATAGCGTCAATATCGTGAATCATTAAATCTAAAACTACAGGAACGTCAGTACCTCTTGGATTGAATTCGGCCAAACGATGAGTTTCAATAAACATCGGATTTTCGATCATGTTTTTAGTAGCAATAAAAGCGGGATTGAATCGTTCTACATGACCTACTTGACCTTTGACTTTGTATTCGTTAGCTAAAGCTATAATTTCTTCTGCCTCTTCAACAGTGGTTGCAATTGGTTTTTCAATAAATACATGCTTTCCAGATTTGATAGAAACTTTGGCACATTTATAATGAGAAAGTGTAGGAGTTACAATATCAATAACATCCACAGCATGAATTAATTTAGCAATAGTGTCAAATTGTTTGTAACCAAATTCTGCAGCAATTTTAGCTCCGTTTTCTTGATTTTCATCGTAGAATCCAACTAACTCGTATTTCTCAGACTGTTGTAATAAACGTAAATGTATTTTACCTAAGTGACCTGCACCTAATACTCCAATTTTCAGCATAATTATGTAGTTTGCACAAAAATAGGAATAAATTGCTTAAATAGTGAGGACATAAAGACAATTATTTGAATGATTTCTATTTGAAAAATGGCATTTAAAATTCAAAATTCTTTGTTACTTTTACCAAAATAAAAACCCAAATTTTGAAAGATACTGCCAAACATCAAGGACTTCGTAATCAATTAGTAAGCATTTTAGAACAAAAAGAGATTACAGATAAAAATGTGCTTGAGGCAATTAAAAAAGTGCCTAGACATCTATTTCTAAACTCTAGTTTTGAAGACTATGCCTATCAAGATAAAGCTTTTCCAATTGGTGCTGGTCAGACGATCTCTCAACCTTATACAGTTGCATTTCAATCCCAATTATTAGAAGTCCAAAAAGGACAAAAAATATTAGAAATTGGTACAGGATCAGGATATCAAACGGCTGTTTTATGTACTATGGGAGCTAAAGTGTACACTATAGAACGCCAAATTGAATTGTTTAAAAAGACATCAGTTTTACTACCAAAATTAGGAATTCGTCCCAAATACTTTTCGTCTGGTGATGGATACAAAGGATTGGAAATTCACGCACCCTTTGACAGCATAATTGTTACTGCTGGCGCTCCAATAATTCCTAAACCTTTGATGGCTCAATTAAAAATAGGTGGGCGTTTAGTTATTCCATTGGGAGAAGAGGTACAAATTATGACCATGCTCATTCGTAAAAATGAGACTCAATTTGAAAAACATGAATTTGGAGAATTTCGATTCGTTCCTTTGTTAGAAGATACTAACTAAATAAAAAACCCGCTATTTGCGGGTTTTTTATTGACCGATAATCGCTAAATAGCGCTCCAAACTCTCTTTTTCTATTTGAGCTACAAACAAGATAAAATCTTCTTTGTTATTTTGAGTTTGAGCAGTTTCTAAGGCTTTATAATAGCTCATTCTACTGTCATAATCTCCTTTTATATTAGCAATTACATAGCCATGTTGCAATAAAATCAAGTTCATTACTAAACGAGATGTTCTGCCATTTCCATCAATGAAGGGATGTATAGTAACCAAACGCTCATGCATTTCAGCAGCAAGAACTACAGGATGTAATTTATTTTTATTGGTTTCATACCAAATAAAATAATCTTCCATTTCCTTCGCTACTAAAAAAGGTTGAGGAGGCGTATGTCCACTTCCTTTAATCATTACTTGTACTTTTCTATATCTTCCTGCATCTTCAGGATGAATCCCTCTCAAAATAAGATTATGAATAGATAAAACTTCTCTTTCAATCAAAGAAGTGTTTTTCTTCATTAACTCTTTTATAAAAGCTATTGCTTCCTGATGGTTGATAGCCTCTAAATGCTCTCGCATACTTTTTCCTGAAATTGTCAAACCTTCATTAATAACTAAATCAGTTTCACGAAGGGTCATGGTGTTGCCTTCAATTCTATTGCTTTCAAAGGTGTATTCCAATTCTAAAGTCTGTGAAATTCTATAACTATCAAATTGACGAAAACTGTCTAATTTTGCTTTTAAAACATCAATTTGAGTTAAAAGTGTTGTTAAAGATTTTGAAAGTGTATTAGTGTTGTTTTTTGCAACATATCGTATTTCTTCTTCGGCAACCTGTAAAGCTTTTAGAGCGAATTCATCTTGACCAATTTCGTATAATATTTTTTCTTTTAACCACGCCACCATTAGTGTTTCGTAGTCAATCTCCAATAGGGAAGCAAGTTTAACTACTTGATCTTTTGTTGGTTTTCTTGTACCTGATTCGAACTTACTAATCAAAGCTTGGTCAATTCCCAATAAATGTGCTAGTTCTCTTGTTTTGAGCCCTTTTTTTTCTCTAGCGTTTTTGATTAGTGATTTCATCTTATTTAAATGTTTTTATTTGTCAAGACAAATTTAGTCATAATTTTTTGTAAAAAAAACTTTTCTATCAAAAAGCTTTCTTAATTCTGTCCAAATCTCTTTTCGTATCTTGTTCTTTCAAGGATTCTCGTTTATCATATGTTTTTTTTCCACGGCAAAGACCAATTTCAAGTTTTGCCATTCCTTTTTCATTGGTAAACATTTTTAAGGGAACAATTGTAAGTCCTTTTGCTTGCACACTTCTTGCTAATCCTTTCAATTCCCTCTTGTTTAACAATAGTTTACGCTCGCTTCTAGATTTGTGATTGAATTGATTACCAAAAGCGTATTCTTCAATATAAGTATTGATGGCAAAAAGTTCGTTATTGCTAAATTCACAAAAGCTCTCGGTGATATTTGCTTTTCCTAAACGAATGGATTTGATTTCGGTACCGGCTAATACAATTCCAGCAGTGTAGGTTTCGATTATTTCATAATCAAAACGAGCTCTCTTATTAAGTATGTTAACTGTTTTTTGCATAGCAAGGCAAAAGTAGTACAAAAAAGAAAAAATGTAAAGGCAAAAGAACTTTATTATTTTAAATGTAAGAGTTGTGATAGTATTTGATTTTCAATTAAAGTAACAATGTATAAGTTGCCAAATTGATTTTCCGCTATATCGCCGTACTTGTTTTCTTTAATTATTTGGTTTACCATTTTAGGTATAGTATTACTGTGACCAACAATTAAAATTGTTTTACCCATAGTCTCCTTTTTAAATGTTTCTATGTCTACTAATTGGGGATTGTATATTTTAAGTAGTTTACCATTTTCTGATACAATTGGATTAATTGTTTGCATTGTTCTTTTAAAATCAGTCGAATAGACAGCATCAAAATTAATTTCTGAAAATAATGCTTTCCATTCTTGCGCTCTTTCTAAACCTTTTTCAGATAAATCTGGATTTTTAGAACTATCCGCTTTTTCAGCATGTCTAATGAAGTAATATTGGGTTGTTTTATTTTGGCCAAAATGAATTTGGAAACCAAAAAGGAATAAGAATACAAGTAGCTTTTTCATTATAAACTATTTTATAAATTAATCTTCGAATATATATCTTTGCCAAATGGAAAACAAATCTTCAAAAGATCCGCTTCACGGAATAACACTTCAACATATAGTAGAACAATTAGTTCAATACTATGGATTTGATACTCTAGGCGAATTAATCAAAATTAAGTGTTTTAATGAAAATCCAAGTGTGAAATCAAGTTTAACTTTTTTACGAAAAACGGACTGGGCTCGAAAAAAAGTAGAAGAGCTATATATCAAAACACTTCCAAAAATTAATATTTCTCAAAATTTTTCTTAAGTAGTGAGTAAAAAACGCTGTCAAAAAAAATTCCATCAAAAAATTGATACTCTTTAAAATAGGCTTCTTTTTCAAAATTGGTCTTTAATAATACCTTTTCTGAAGCAATATTCTCTGGATCAATCACTGCTTCGATTGAGTTTAGTCCCATTTCTTCAAACCCAAATTTCACAACTCGTTGCAAAGCTTCTGAAATGATGCCTTTTCCATGATGTTCCGTTGCTAAAAGATAACCAACTTCTGCTCTATAGTTTTCTGGTTTCATTCGGTAATAACCGATCATTCCAATTACTTTATCGTTTTCTTTGGTTGTAATTGCCCAATTGATTACTGTATTTGAATCAATAGTTGTATCCATTGTTATTATGAATTCAAGTGCTTCCTCTTGGTTAGTAATTAAAGGTCTCGGAATGAACTTCATGATTTCCGGATTCGAACGCAACGCAAGTACTTCATTAACATCGGTAGAAGTAAGACGTCTTAAATTCAAACGATGAGTTTCGAGGTTTGGAAATGGTGTAAAGTTGAATTCCAACATAGTAGTGGTTAAAGGATTTCTATACTAAATTTTGCTTGAAAATTTGCGTTTGCTTCTAAAACAATAACGCCTTCTTTTTCAAAAAGATTGCCATTGCTTTTGGTGGTATCAGAGTAACCAAACCAAGGTTCTATGCAAATAAATGGCGCCCCTACTTTTGTCCAAATACCTAAGCTAGGGAAGTCTTGAAAATGAACTTTTAAAATAGGTTTATCCTCTTCAATAATAGTGAGTGAATTAGATTGTAATTTTTTAAAAATTAAAGCATCTCTTTTAAACAATTCATAGGTTAAAGGAACTCTATTAGTGTTGGTATGTATTTTTTCGGTTTGTTGTGAAACCAAATCATTTTCAAGTAAAGTATATTCTAAAGGTTCTACTTTTTCAAAATCAAGGCTGTAATCTTCAAAATTGCTTGGTAATGCAAATGCAGGATGTGCTCCAATTGAAAATGGAATCTCAGAATTATCCTTATTAACAACTTTGTAATCAATCTCTACAGTAGTATTGATTAGCTTATATTGAATTTGCAATTCAAACTCGAATGGATAATTTAGCAAGGTTGCTGAATTGGATTGGATCGAAAAAGTGGCGCTGTCCTCTGTTTTTTCGATTAATTCAAATTCCATATCTCTTGCAAATCCATGTCTTGTAAGTGTATATTTTGTATCGTTATGATAAAACGTATTGTTTTTCAATGTGCCAACAATTGGAAATAAAACAGGAGAGTGTTTACCCCAAAAATCAGGATTTCCTTCCCACATGAATTCTCTATTTAATTTATTCTTGATAGAACATAATTCAGCTCCTAAGGTTTTGATTGCGACACTTATTTGCGAGTTTGATAAGGTTATAACGGACATTAAATTAATTTTTATTGGTAAATATAGAATGATAAATTAAAATTCAAGAGTTCTATTTTTATTTTTCAAACATAAATAAATTAGTTTGGTTTAAAATCTGCTTTTTTTTCATTTATTTGTGATATAAAATTTAAAAACATGAAAAACATACGTACCAAAGTCATTTTAGGATTGACTTTATTATTTAGTATTTCGACTATTTGGTCTCAAGAGCAAGCACCCGAAGTAAAACAAAAATCAAATTACAATTATCATGATGCTTTTGCTCCTTTTTTCTATTCTAAAAATGGAACAAATACGCGTTCAGCTAGCGGAATGCCTGGTCATGAATATTGGCAAAATAGAGCTGATTACCAAATTACAGCTCGACTAGATGAAATAAAGAATGAGGTTACTGGAACAGATATCATAACCTACACGAATAATAGTCCAGATAAAATGAATTTTGTTTGGATGAATATAGATCAAAATTTATTTCAAGCTGATTCTCGTGGAAATGCTGTTGTGCCTATCTCTGGGAGTCGTAACGGAGCTCAAGGACAAGTTTTTGACGGAGGTCATAAAATAAAGTCAGTTAAAATAGTTTCTACTTTAAAAGGAAAGACAACTGAAGTAGATGCGAAGTACGTGATTTCAGATACTAGAATGCAAGTGTTTCTTCCGCAAGGATTGAATCCAAAAGGAGGAGTAGTAAAAATCAAAATTGATTTTTCTTTTATTGCTCCATTTGAAGGATCAGATCGAATGGGAGTATTGGAAACCAAAAACGGTAAAATTTTCACCATGGCACAATGGTATCCAAGAATGTGTGTGTATGATGATGTAAGAGGTTGGAACACCAATCCGTATTTGGGAGCGTCAGAGTTTTATTTGGAATACGGAGATTTTGACGTAAAAATTACAACGCCATCGAATCATGTTGTTGTGTGTTCAGGAGAATTGTTAAATCCTACTGAAGTGTACTCTTCAGAGGAACAAAAACGTTTGGCCCAAGCTAAATTGAGCGATAAAACAGTTTTGATCAGAACCGCCGCAGAGGTAAATAATTTACCCAAAACAACTACTTCAACCAAAACTTGGCATTTTAAAATTAAGAATGCTAGAGACGTGTCTTGGGCTTCTTCAGCAGCCTTTATTTTAGATGGTGCTAAAATCAATTTGCCTAGTGGGAAAAAAGCGCTAGCATTATCTGTTTATCCAGTGGAAAGTGATGGAAATGAAGCTTGGGGAAGATCAACAGAATATACTAAAACTTCAATTGAAAATTATTCAAAACGTTGGATGGAATATCCTTATCCTGTTGCAGTTAATGTTGCAGGTAACGAAGGCGGAATGGAATATCCTGGAATTGTATTTTGTAGTTGGGAGTCTAAAGGAGCAGGTTTGTGGGGAGTAACGGACCATGAATTTGGACACATTTGGTTTCCTATGATTGTTGGGTCTAACGAACGATTATTTGCATGGATGGATGAAGGTTTTAATACTTTTATTAATTCATTAAGTTCAGTTGATTTCAACTATGGAGAGTACAAAGAAGAAAAAGCTGATTTACACCAAGATGCAGAGTTATATACGAATGTAGCATTAGAAACAATCATGAGTTCTCCTGATAATATGAAAGAGGCTAATATTGGTACTTTGTGTTATTCTAAACCAAGTGTTGGTTTAGTAATATTAAGAGAGCAAGTACTAGGACCAGAGCGATTTGATTTAGCCTTACGCACCTATGTTGAGCGCTGGGCATATAAACACCCAACACCTGATGATTTCTTTAGAACTATTGAAAACGTAGCTGGTGAGGATTTGAGTTGGTTCTGGAGAGGTTGGTTCCAATACAATTGGCGTTTAGACCAAGGAATTAATTCTATTAAATACATTAAAAATGATCCCGCTAAAGGAATTATAATTAATATTGAGAATTTTGAAAAAATGGCAATGCCAATCGTTTTAGATGTAAAAACTAAGAGTGGTAAAGTAACGCGTGTTAAATTACCTGTTGAAATTTGGCAAAGAAATATAGAATGGTCATTCAAACATAATTCTACCGAACCAATCGAAAGTATCACTCTAGATCCAGATCATGTATTTCCAGATGTAAATGAAGCTAATAATGTTTGGACTGCTGAAAAAGGAAAAGTAGAGGAAGATCTAATTTTAGATGGTTACCTTGGAGTTTATACCAATCCGCAAGCACCAATTAAATTTACACTTGCTGAAAAAAATGGTGCGTTAAATGTAGAGATTACGGGTTATCCAAAGTTTAATTTAACACCAACCGGTAAAAATAAATTTGAATCTAAACGTGCCGGAATGGAATTACAATTCAATGATGCCAAATCTGGTTTTGAAATGATTTTGGCCGATGGTAGAAAAATACCATTTACAAAACAATAAATAGATTTAGTTCTATAAAAAAAACGACTGAGTAATCAGTCGTTTTTTTTATGTTATAAAGTTTGGTTTTTATGCTGGAATTTGTTGGCTCAAACAATGTAACGTTCCAAATCCCCATATAAAGTCAGTAGCACTGATTCCAATTATTTCTCTATCAGGAAAACAATCTGCTAAGATATTTAATGCAATTCGATCTTTACTATCATTGAAAGTGGGAACTAAAACACAATGATTTAAAATTAAGAAATTAGCATAACTAGCAGGCAAACGCAAATCTTCAAAATCCAAACGTTTTGGCATCGGCAAGCAAACAATTTTTGGAGATTGTCCGTTTTCCAATTTAGCATTTTGCAAACGCTTTAGATTGTCTTGAAGCGGTTGGTAATTCGCATCGGTTTTATCTTCCTCAACAATAGTTACAATGGTGTCTTCGTTAACAAAACGACATAAATCATCGATATGCCCATGGGTATCGTCTCCTTCGATTCCATCACCCACCCAAATCACATTAGTAACACCTAAATATTCTTTAAAAACCGCTTCGTAATCCGCCTTGGTAAAATGAGCATTGCGCACTTGAATCGACGGATGCATCAAACATTCTTCTGAAGTTAATAAAGTTCCTTTTCCATTCACATCGATAGCGCCACCTTCAACAATAACAGGTTTTCCGTTGAAAGTTACCTGAGTTAAAGGCAACTTCAAGAAATCAGCTACTTTGTTCGGAACGTGTTTGTCTAATTGGAAATTGGAATATTTTGCCCAACCATTAAAGTTGAAATTCAAGGCTTCTCTTTGAGAACCATTTTTCACAATGATAGGACCCGAATCGCGCATCCAAGAACGATTCGTTTTATGAATGATATAGGAAATATTAGTAAGCTGAACGTGAGCTCTCTCTAGCATTTCAGCTACTTTAGTTTTCAATTTTTCATCAGCCACTACCAAGAATACTTTTTCAACAGCAGCTACTTTTTTAATGAATTCGACAAAAGCCCATTGAACGGCTTCGTATTTGCCAGGCCAATCGTTTCCATTATGCGGAAAACATAGTAAAATACCTTCTTGTTTTTCCCATTCGGCAGGGAAACGTCTGTTTGGAGTACTCATTATTAGTCTATTGCTCTTTTTGTGATATCTCCAAAAGCATCAATACGGCGATCTCTAAAGAACGGCCAGTTTTGACGTACATTTTCTTGCAAATCTAAATCGACTTCTGCAATCAAGATTTCTTCTTTGTCGTGGGAGGCTTGCGCCAAAATTTCGCCTTGTGGTCCAGCAATGAAAGACGAACCCCAAAACTCAATTCCAGAGGTATTTGGTAAATATTTTTCTAAACCAATACGGTTAGCAGCGGCAACATAAACGCCGTTCGCAACCGCGTGACCTTTCATTACATTCATCCAAGCGCCGTGTTGATTGACTCCGTATTCTTCTTTTTCTAAAGGATGCCAACCTATAGCAGTTGGGTAAAATAAAACCTCAGCACCTTGCAAAGCCGTCAAACGCGCTCCTTCAGGATACCATTGGTCCCAACAAATCAGCGTTCCAATTTTTCCTTTATTGGTAGGGAATGCTTTAAAGCCTATATCACCTGGTGTGAAATAGAATTTTTCATAGAAATGGGGGTCGTCTGGAATGTGCATTTTGCGGTACAAACCAGCTTCTGAACCATCCGTGTCAATGATGTAAGCACTGTTGTGGTAAATTCCTGCCATTCTTTTTTCGAAGAAAGGAACAATAATCACAACGCCTAATTCTTTGGCTAATGCACTAAAAGCAATAAAAGAAGTACTATACAATGGTTCTGCTAACGCAAAATTATCGACATCTTCACTTTGACAAAAATAATGACTGCTGTACAATTCGGGTAGCGAAATTACTTCGGCACCCTGACTAGCTGCATCACGAACCCAACTCAAACATTTCTTTAAGTTGTTTTCGGCAATATCATTCAGATTCAATTGAATAACTGCGATTTTGTATTTTTTATTTGGCATAGCTAAAAAAATTAGACCGCAAAAATAGTTATTTTTATAAAGAGTACACGAAAAGGAATTCAGAAAAATTAAAGAGTTTCTTTTCTTTACTGAACTATTAACTAAACTAACTAATTTTTATTTACATTTGTACTATGTTATCTCAAAGTCAATTACATATCATTATAGAAACATTAAAACCATATCACCCAAAAAGTATTGGTTTGTTTGGATCTGTTGCTCGAAATGAGGAAAACAGCAATAGTGATATTGATATTTTATTCTCATTATATGAACCTATTGGATTGTTTACCTTGTCTAAAATTCATTTTGAATTAGAAGAAAAATTACATAAAAAAGTAGATTTAGTTTCAGAAGGTGGATTGAATAAATTCATTAAAGAAAAGGTACTAAACGAAGTGCGCTATATTTATGAAAACTGAGCACTATAAAATTTACTTTTTTCATATTATTGAAGCAATTGAAAAGTTAGAATTAATTGCTGACACAACTACTAAGGAAGAATTTCTGGCGGATTGGTTAAAGCAAGATGCTGTCTTGAAAAATTTTATTGTAATTGGAGAAGCTATTTCTCAAATAGATGAAGAAATTAAACAAAATTTCCCTGAAGTAGATTGGCGAGGTGCAAAATCAATGCGTAATTTTATTGTTCATGAGTACTTTTCGGTAGATAATAGTTTTGTTTGGGAAACAATATTTGAAACAATACCCACTTTTAAAATTCAAATTAAATCCATTTTGAATACACTTTCTTAGTTTTTTATTTCCTAAACGCTTCAATAATTATTTAGGAATTGCAAACATTGTGCTGTACCTTTGCACTCTAGAATTGAAGAAATGTTAGCAATAGGAAAATACAATACGCTCACCATATTACGGGATACTAAAGTAGGCTTATTTTTGGGAAACCCAGAAAAAGATCCTGAAGGAATTCACGATGTGCTCTTACCCAACAAATACGTTCCAAACGAATTTGAAATAGGGGAAGAGTTAATAGTTTTTGTGTATTTAGATCACGAAGAACGTCCGGTAGCCACCACCTTAGCGCCTTATATTTTGTTGAATGAATTTGCGCTTTTGCGTGTGAATTACATCAACCAGATTGGTGCGTTTATGGATTGGGGAATGGAAAAAGATATTTTAGTCCCGTTCAAAGAGCAAGCGCGACCAATGGAAAAAGGGAAACGCTATTTGGTGTATTTGTATATGGACGAAAAAACCAATCGTTTGGTGGCTTCAAGCAAAACCAATCAATTTTTGAGTAACGATCATTTGACGGTTGAAAAAGGAGAAGAAGTAGATTTGATTGTTTCGCATATCACGGAAATAGGTATTAATGTCATAATCAATGAACAACACAAAGGGTTGTTGTACAAAGATGAGGTCTACGACGATGCTATTCGAACCGGTGACAGAATGAGAGGTTACATTAAAAACATTCGTCCTGACAATAAAATTGATGTGGCGCTGCAAGTTCAGGGATATCAAAGTATCGAACCTAATGCGGAGAAAATTTTGGATGAATTGCGTGCGAATCGTGGGTTTTTACGTTTAAATGATAATTCGCATCCAGAAGATATTAAAACAGTCTTAAAAATGAGTAAAAAGACCTTTAAGAAAGCAATCGGCGCTTTGTATAAAGAGAAATTAATTGAAATAAAAGACGACGGAATTTACTTGATTAAAGAGTAATTTGAAATTTATAACAGAAGCAAAAGGCAATTCATTTTATTGAGTTGCCTTTTTTTATGTTGCACCGCTAACTTTAAGTTTTCTTTTTAGCAGAGAATCTAAAAAATGACTTATTTTTACACTCAAATCAAAGAATTATGAGCAAGATAGATTGGAAAACAGTCCGAGAATTTGAAGATATCACCTATAAAAAATGCAATGGAGTAGCACGAATCGCCTTTAATCGCCCTGATGTGCGTAATGCGTTTCGTCCTAAAACAACTTCTGAATTATTACAAGCCTTTCATGATGCACAAGAAGATACTTCGATAGGAGTGGTCTTATTATCGGCGGAAGGACCTTCGTCCAAAGACGGAATTTGGTCTTTTTGCAGTGGTGGAGATCAAAAAGCACGCGGTCACCAAGGATACGTGGGTGAAGACGGTTATCATAGATTGAATATTTTAGATGTACAACGATTGATTCGTTTTATGCCAAAAGCAGTAATCTGTGTAGTTCCAGGTTGGGCTGTAGGTGGAGGTCATAGTTTACACGTAGTGTGTGATTTGACTTTAGCGAGTAAAGAACACGCTATTTTTAAACAAACAGATGCAGATGTCACTAGTTTTGATGGAGGCTATGGTTCGGCATATTTAGCCAAAATGGTCGGCCAGAAAAAAGCACGTGAAATCTTTTTCTTAGGTCGTAATTATTCGGCTCAAGAAGCCTATGAAATGGGGATGGTGAATGCTGTTATTCCGCATGACGAATTAGAAGATACCGCTTATGAATGGGCGCAAGAAATTTTAGCTAAATCGCCAACATCTATCAAAATGTTGAAATTCGCTATGAATCTAACCGATGATGGTATGGTAGGACAACAAGTTTTTGCAGGCGAAGCCACTCGTTTGGCCTATATGACAGAAGAAGCTACAGAAGGTAGAAATGCCTTTTTGGAAAAAAGAAAGCCGAATTTCGAGAAAAAATGGTTGCCATAATTGGGTTTTAAGTAAAGCGTTAAATATTTAAACTTTATAAACCTATTAATTAAACTCATAACCTAAAAAATGAAACACTGGATAGAAGCCGCTCGATTGAGAACCTTGCCCTTATCAGTTTCTGGAATTATAGTGGGAAGTATGTATGCCTTGGCCAATCCAACGGATGATGTGCTTACTCCAACCGAAGTTTTCAACTGGAAACTTTTTGCTTTTGCTATTCTAACTACTTTAGGATTGCAAATCCTTTCGAATTTTGCCAATGATTATGGCGACGGAATTAAAGGTACGGATAACGAAGACAGAGTGGGTCCAAAGCGAACTATTCAGTCAGGGGTAATTACTCCTAAGGCTATGAAAAGCGCTATTATCCTGACTTCAGGATTGACTTTATTTTCGGCTATTTATTTAATTTATCTGGCTTTTGGAGCGCAAAATTTAGGCTATTCGTTATTTTACTTGATTTTAGGTATTGCAGCCATCGCTTCAGCTATTCGTTATACAGTGGGTAATTCAGCCTACGGTTACCGTGGTTTTGGAGATGTATTTGTATTTGTTTTTTTCGGATTAGTAAGTACGCTCGGAGTTAATTTTTTGTATTCCAAACAATTGGATGCGATTTTGATTTTGCCAGCAACAGCGATTGGTTTCTTAAGCGTAGCGGTGCTGAATTTGAACAATATGCGTGATGAGGCCTCGGATAGAAAATCAGGAAAGAATACGTTGGTCGTAAAAATGGGAATTGAAAATGCTAAAAAATACCATTACTTCTTGATTATAGGAGCCATGTTTTTGGTTTTGATTTTTGCTGTTTTGAATGATTTTCACTTTGATCAGTATTTGTTTTTAATTGCTTATTTACCTTTAGTAAAACATCTAATAACTGTTCGTAAAAATCAAAATAACAAGTTATTAGATCCCGAATTAAAAAAAGTAGCATTGAGCACATTTGCGCTTTCGGTATTGTTAGCGTTGTGTATGATTTTTTTCTTTTCGGACTTAATTGTAAACAATTCGTAACACAATATCAATATCAATTTTCAAATCAACTAGGAGTAAAATACAATACAGAGATTAATCAGCTATGTTAAAAATTATAAGTTCGTTCATTTTCTTTTTTATTACTATTCCAATGCTGTTTGCGCAGAAAGAAGGGTATTGGGACAAAGAACGTTCAACTACAAAAGAAGTGGTGGTTTCAGCTCGCGATCGCATATTAATTAAGATTGACGATTTACCAACAGGGACTACTGAAGTAATTTACCGTATTACGCTTTTGGACAAAAACCAACAAATGGCGAATAGCCTGGTTTCGGTTTTAAAAGCGATTCCAGACCCGACAGGAATCAGTCAGGGTTCTGCTGGAGCTGTATTTTTGGTTTCGAAAATATCGGGAGACGACAAATGCAAATATGCTATTTTTTCTAAGGATGATGCGGCAAATAATTATGTGACTACTGGAAATACAGAAGAAGCTTGTTTTATTCAAGATGAACCTGTCAGTAAAGACGCAAAACGCCTGTCTATGGATAAATCTACTTGTTTAAAATCAAATAATCTATTGTGGTTTGGTTTCGAAAGTAAAAACTGGATCATGAATCAAAAGATTGTTCTTGAAGTAGTGCCTTGGGTAGATTACAAATTGAGTCGTGGTTGGACCAAAGAAAATCGCAAAGCGATTATTGATCAATGTAAAACCTCTAATTTAGCTCAAAAAATGACCAATTCAGGTGATTTTTGTGTTTGTGTTTCAGATAAAATCCAATCAAAATACTCGTTCAAAGAGTTTCAAAAATTATTAATTGAAGAACGCAATAAAGCTTTTAAAGATTTTGGGACAATTTGTTTTAACGAAACGGGCGCTTCTGACGCATTCAATTCAGATTTACGCACACAAGCCGCAGTTTTGGCAAAAAAGGGCAGTTATGGCGCTGCAATTGCTAAAATGAACACTATAATCAACAACGGTAAGGCTAAAGTAACCGACTACAATACACTTGGTTATTACTATTTGATTACAAAGCAATACAGTAAAGCGCTTAAAATACTTCAAGAAGGCGAAAAATTAGATACTACAGAGCTGTTGATTCAATTGAATTTAGCGCATGCTTATTTGCTGAATGGGAATTATAAGTCAGCTAAAGCAATTCATAAAACCTATTCCAATCAAAATGTTACGGATAGTTTAAGTTGGACGCAAAAAACAAAATTGGATTTCGATGCTTTTCAAAAAGTAGGAATTCAAGATGAAAACTTCAATGCTGTTTTAAAAATTTTAGAATAATTCCTTTTGAAAGCAACCTATCACAAGTATTTACTGCATTTTAAACGTCCTTCGGGAACTTCCAGAGGAGTTATGACGGATAAGGAAACCTGGTTTATCGTTTTGGAACAAGACGGCAAAAAGGGAATAGGCGAGTGTGGAATACTTCGTGGGCTTAGTTGTGATGATCGTCCGGATTACGAAGAAAAATTGGCCTGGACTTGTGCTAATATTCATTTGGGTAAAGACTTGCTTTGGGAAACCTTGATGGAATTTCCTTCGATTCAATTTGGAGTAGAGATGGCATTCCAATCTTTGGAGAGCGAAACACCTTTTTTACTCTTTCCTTCTGACTTTACTGAAGGTCAAAAATCGATTCCAATTAACGGGCTGATTTGGATGGGAGAGGAAGCGTTTATGAAGGAACAAATTGAAGAAAAATTAGCAGATGGATTTCGATGTGTAAAATTGAAAATAGGCGCAATTGATTTTGAAAAAGAATTGCAATTATTGCGATTTATCCGAGCTAATTTTACTGCTGAAGAAGTTGAAATACGAGTAGATGCTAACGGTGCTTTTGATAAAAATAAAGCTTTAGATAAATTAATTCAATTATCTGGATTTGATTTACATAGTATTGAACAACCTATTGAAAAAAACAATACTGACAGTATGTCAGAGCTATGTAAAACCACGCCATTTCCAATTGCTTTAGACGAGGAGTTGATTGGTGTTTTTGGACTGGAAGAAAAAGAGGCCTTATTGCGAAAAATCAAACCTCAATATATTATTTTGAAGCCTAGTTTCGTAGGTGGATTTAGAGGCACGCAAGAGTGGATTTCATTAGCTGAAAAGCACCAAATAGGTTGGTGGATTACTTCGGCTTTAGAAAGTAATATTGGATTGAATGCTATAGCTCAATGGACTTTTTTACAGAACAATCAAATGCCTCAAGGATTAGGAACTGGAGCCTTATATACTAATAATTTTGATTGTCCTTTGACTGTTGATCAAGGACAATTATGGTACAGGAAGAGTTCTCCTTGGTCGAATTTAAACCTAAATGAATTGGAATCACAATAAAATTAGTTGTATTCTCAATTTTTATAATGTTTTTTTAAATTTTAAATATTTTTGAAGCATTTTTTATTCGATAATTTATAAATTCGTAATTTAATTTAAATTGTATTGTTAAATGGATTCACAAACTCCTTATATTCCTATCAATAAAGTAAGAATTGTAACCGCAGCGTCGCTTTTTGACGGACACGATGCAGCCATTAACATCATGCGAAGAATCATACAAGCCACTGGTGTAGAGGTAATTCATCTTGGACATGACAGAAGCGTTGAAGAAGTTGTAAATACTGCCATTCAAGAAGATGCGAATGCAATTGCAATGACGTCTTATCAAGGAGGTCACAACGAGTATTTCAAATACATGTACGATTTACTTAAGGAAAAAGGAGCTGGTCATATCAAAATATTTGGCGGAGGCGGAGGCGTTATCTTACCTTCAGAAATTTCAGAATTACACGAGTACGGCATCGAAAGAATTTATTCTCCAGATGATGGCCGTGCTATGGGATTACAAGGTATGATTAATGATTTGGTCAAACGTTCCGATTATCCAATTGGAGATAAATTAACGGGTGAATTATCGCACATAGAAGAAAAAAATCCAACAGCTATTGCACGATTAATTTCGGCTGCTGAGAATTTTCCAGAAATTGCTAAATCGGTTTTTGACGAAATTCACCAAAAGAATGAAACCTCTAAAATTCCTGTTTTGGGCATTACCGGTACAGGTGGCGCAGGAAAATCATCTTTAGTAGATGAATTGGTTCGTCGTTTTTTAATCGATTTCCCAGAAAAAACAATCGGATTGATTTCGGTTGACCCCTCAAAACGTAAGACTGGTGGCGCTTTATTGGGCGATAGAATTCGTATGAATGCGATTAACAATTCAAGAGTTTATATGCGTTCGTTGGCTACTCGTCAATCCAATTTGGCCTTATCAAAATATGTAGCTGAAGCAATTGAAGTTCTGAAAGCGGCTAAATACGATATCATAATTTTAGAAACGTCTGGAATTGGACAATCGGATACCGAAATTTTAGAACATTCAGATGTTTCGTTATACGTAATGACTCCCGAGTTTGGAGCTGCAACACAGTTAGAAAAAATCGATATGTTGGATTTTGCCGATTTAGTGGCGCTGAATAAATTCGACAAACGTGGTGCTTTAGATGCCATTCGTGATGTAAAAAAACAATACCAACGCAATCATAATTTATGGGATGTAGATACAGATAAGATGCCAATTTTTGGAACTATCGCTTCACAATTCAACGATCCAGGAATGAATACGCTGTACAAATCCATAATGGATAAGATTGTAGAAAAAACAGGAGCTGATTTACAATCGACTTTTGAAATTACGCGTGAAATGAGCGAGAAGATTTTCGTAATTCCACCTCATAGAACCCGTTATTTATCTGAAATTGCAGAAAACAATAGAAAATACGATGAAACGGTACTTTCTCAAGTAGAAGTAGCTCAAAAATTATACGGAATTTTTAAAACTGTGGAATCGGTTAACGGTAATTTACCACAATTAGATAAAGCAGGAATAGTTGAAGATTCTTTAAAAATCAATGCCGATAACAAAGATTTCGTTTCGTTATTGACTAAAGAATTCGACCGAGTAAAAATGAACCTTGACCCTTACAACTGGGAAATCATTTTAACTTGGGACGAAAAAGTGAATAAATATAAAAATCCAGTGTATAGTTTTAAAGTTCGAGATAAAGAAATTAAAATTGCAACACATACCGAATCGCTTTCGCATTTGCAAATTCCAAAGGTAGCTTTGCCAAAATACCAAGCTTGGGGCGATATTTTAAAATGGAATTTACAAGAAAATGTTCCTGGAGAATTCCCTTTTGCTTCTGGATTGTATCCATTTAAAAGAGAAGGCGAAGATCCAAGTAGAATGTTTGCAGGTGAAGGAGGACCAGAACGAACTAACAAGCGTTTTCACTATGTTTCTGCAGGATTGCCAGCAAAACGATTATCAACGGCTTTTGATTCGGTGACTTTGTACGGAAATGACCCTCACATTCGTCCTGATATTTATGGAAAAATTGGTAATGCTGGAGTTTCAATTTGTTGTTTAGACGATGCAAAAAAATTGTATTCTGGTTTCGATTTGAGTCATCCAATGACTTCTGTTTCCATGACAATTAATGGACCAGCACCAATGTTGTTGGGCTTCTTTATGAATGCGGCCATCGATCAAAACTGTGAAAAATACATTATTGAAAATGGTTTGCAGGCTGAAGTTGAAGCTAAAATCAACGAAATTTATAAGCAAAAAGGGGTAACACGTCCTTCGTATCAAGGCGATTTACCAGAAGGGAATAATGGATTAGGGTTGATGCTTTTAGGCGTAACGGGAGATCAAGTTTTACCTTTTGAGGTGTATCAAGATATAAAAATCAAAACTTTAGCACAAGTACGTGGTACGGTTCAAGCGGATATTTTAAAAGAAGATCAAGCACAAAATACTTGTATTTTCTCTACTGAATTTGCTTTACGATTAATGGGTGATGTACAGGAGTATTTCATCAAACAAAACGTTCGTAATTTTTATTCGGTTTCTATTTCAGGTTATCACATTGCTGAAGCAGGAGCGAACCCAATTACGCAATTGGCATTCACTTTAGCCAATGGTTTCACTTATGTAGAATACTATTTGAGTCGCGGAATGAACATCAACGATTTCGGTCCGAATTTATCATTCTTTTTCTCTAACGGAGTGGATCCAGAATATGCGGTTATTGGTCGTGTAGCTCGTAAAATTTGGGCGAAAGCCATGAAAAACAAATACGGAGCCAACGAAAGAGCGCAAATGTTGAAATACCACATTCAAACTTCTGGGCGTTCGTTACATGCGCAAGAAATTGATTTTAATGATATTCGTACTACACTACAAGCTTTGTATGCGATTTACGACAATTGTAATTCCTTACATACGAATGCGTATGACGAAGCCATTACTACTCCAACAGAAGAATCAGTTCGTAGAGCTATGGCAATTCAGTTGATTATTAATAAAGAATTAGGTTTGGCGAAAAACGAAAATCCAATTCAAGGTTCGTTTATTATTGAAGAATTAACCGATTTAGTCGAAGAGGCTGTTTTACAAGAATTCGACCGAATTACAGAACGTGGCGGAGTATTGGGTGCAATGGAAACCATGTACCAACGTTCCAAAATTCAGGAAGAAAGTTTGTATTACGAAACCTTGAAACATACAGGTGAATTTCCGATTATTGGTGTAAATACCTTCTTAAGTTCAAAAGGTTCACCAACTGTTATTCCTGCAGAGGTTATCCGTGCAACGGAAGAAGAAAAACAATATCAAATTGATATGTTGCATAATCTACATCATTCGGGCGCCGAAAAAGTAACTGAACAATTGAACAGTATTCAAGACGCAGCGATTAATAATCAAAATATTTTTGAAAAGTTAATGGAGGCTACCAAAGTATGTTCGTTAGGACAAATTACCAATGCGTTGTTTGAAGTGGGTGGACAATACAGACGAAATATGTAATTGACTTATAAATGAAATTATAGTTTTTTAAAAAAAAAACCTGATAATCAATTGATTATCAGGTTTTTTTGTGGAGTCGCCGGGAATCGAACCCGGGTCCAAACAAGCAACTAAAGAGCTTTCTACAGGCTTGTTTCCTGATTGAATTTTCGATGTTTTGCTAGGCCAGAAACAGCCACAAAACACTTAGTTTTTTTATTTTCAAGTACCGCCCAAAACTTACGATACTCTAGGTTTATATTTACGATTCCCCTAGATCAAATGCTATAAACCAAAGCCTTTGAGGAGAATCCTGCTTTCCTACCTGGTAGGACGAGGCTAATCTTACTATGATTCAGATTATGCAGCAAGAGCGTAGTTTCCTTCGCCGTGTAAAAAGTGTGAAGCCTTTTATTAACGAGAATTACTTCAGTTCTCGACCTGCTTACTTTTCAATTCGACTTGCTGTCAAAACCAGTCGACCCCATAATGACCTGGAATAGTCAAAAACTGTTCCGAAAATGGAGTTGCAAAGGTAAATCTTTTTTAATGATAAAAACGAATTGATTTTGGTAATTCAAATTCCAAATCATAAATCATATAATAGTCCCGAAGCGTCGGGATCGAATATCGTATATCGTCCCGAAGCGTCGGGATTGTATATCGAATATCATATATCGAATTATTCTTCAGTATCCATTTCAAATGGGTAATCGCCAAATAAAGGAGCTACTTTTTTTACATTATAAGTACTTTTATTCATCTTATTGGACAAAGCAATAATAGTTACTTGTTCTTTTGGAAGTGTTATGTAAGATGAAGTATTTCCGTGCCACCAACCGTTATGAAAATAAAAATTCTGACCTGTTTTCCAATTAATCATTCGTATGCCTAGACCATAATTTTTCTCACCTTCCTTTTCTTTGCTGTAGCCAACATAGACTTGTTTAGCTAATTCTGGCTCTAAAAAATCTTTTCTATTTCTAGCTCGGTCGAATTTTAACAAATCTCTAGCGGTTGAAAATATATTTTTGTCTCCATAAACCTCATCGAGATAATCTTTACCGATTTCTATTCCATTGGCTTTGTAGGAAGGAACAATCCGATTTTTATCTTTCTCATAGTCGAATACGAATGTATTAGTCATTCCTAGAGGTTTGAAAATCATTTCAGCCATAGCGTCTTTATAACTAGTGCCTGTTATTTTTTCTATGATTAATGCTAACAATGCATAATTAGTATTGCAATAAGCAAATCGGGTATTGGCTTTGGATTCTACACCTATATTTTTGGTAGCTAAAATGTTTAATATGTCTTGATTTTTCAATCTGTTACGTCTGTCCCAAACGCCGTCATTTCTATCTGTAAAATAGGCGTAATTACGCAGTCCACTTCGGTGGTTGAGTAACATTCTTACTGTTATATCTTCAAAAGGAAATTCTTTTAAAATGGATTTCACTTTTTGATCTAAACTCAAACGTTTGGCATTCGCAAGTTTTAAAACTGCAGCCGCTGTAATTACTTTACTTACTGAGGCTATGTGTAATGGAGTAGATGCGGTAATTGTATCTTTTTTATTGAAGTTGGCTAATCCATCGTATTTTTCAAAAACAATTTGACCGTTTTTTGCAACTAAAAAAGCACCATTAGCTCTTTTTTTAGGCCAATTCTTATTGTAAAAATGAGCAATTTTTTTACGAGTATTTGAAATAAAGTTGCCATCTAATGAAGGTTCTTCTACCAAAGGCTTCATTTTTGGCAAAACATTTTTAGGAAGTTCAGAATCTTTTATAGTGTTTTCGAATTCTACTTTTTTACATGAACTTACTAGAAAAAGTAATAGTACAATTGACAGAGAATAGGATGTATTAATATATTTCATTTTTGTGGCACTTGATGCACAAATATATTGAATACATCTATTTTAGAATACTTTTTTTAAATTATCAATCACTTTTTATTCACATATTTTGTTATTAAATTTCTAATTTATTGTATTTCAATCTTTTTTAAAAATAGATTGCTATTGAATTCTTAAAATAGTTTTAAGTTGATTTTTTAATTATTAAATTTGTGAGGTTACATACCTAATAAAATTAGTAAATTATGAGTAAAAGCGCTCTTAGATTTGGAATTATTCGAGAACGTAAAAATCCCCCTGATCGAAGAGTGGTTTTGTCGCCAACTGCTATAGTTCAGCTACAACAGCTGTATCCTACTGCTCAATTTGTAGTAGAAAGTTCAGAAAATCGTGTATATAAAGACGAAGACTATCAATCTTTAGGGATAGAAGTGACTGATAATGTTGCTGATTGTGATGTTTTAATTGGAGTTAAGGAAGTGCCTTTAGTTAATTTAATTCCAAATAAATCCTATTTCTTTTTTTCTCATACAATTAAAAAGCAGCCTCATAATCAAGCGCTTTTGAGGGAAATTTTGGAAAACAATATTACATTATACGATCATGAAACCATAGTTGATGCCGATGAAAAGCGACTTATCGGTTTCGGTAAATATGCAGGAATAGTAGGAACGTATAATGCGTTCAGGGCTTTTGGAGTAAAATTTGAATTGTTTAAGTTACCCAAAGCTGAAACCTTATCGGATCAAGCCATGTTAATTTCATATTTGAAACGTCAGGTCTTACCTCCCTTAAAAATTGTAGTAACAGGTACAGGAAAAGTAGGTTCTGGTTGTATCGAAATGTTGGATGCAATGAAAATTAAGCGTGTTGGTGTGGCTGATTTTTTATCGAAAAAATATACTCAAGCGGTTTATGTACAAATAGATGTATTGGAGTATAACAAAAGAAAAGATGGAGGATCAACCGATAACAATGATTTTTATCACCATCCAGAAGAGTATGAATCTGATTTTGCCAGATTTGCTAATGTAGCAGATATTGCAATTTTTGGACATTTTTATGGCAATGGAGCGCCTCAAATTCTTTCTCGTGAGATGCTAAAATCACAAGATTGCAAGATCAAAGTTATAGCTGATATTTCCTGTGATGTAGATGGTCCAATTGCGTGTACAGTTCGCGCTTCTACAATCGCTGAACCTTTTTACGGTTATTTACCTTCTGAGGGAACCGAAGTAGATGTTTTTCATCCAGCAGCAATTGTTGTAATGGCTGTTGATAATTTACCTTGTGAGTTGCCTAAAGACGCTAGTGATGGCTTTGGAGAACAGTTCATTAAGCATGTGTTTCCAGCACTAATGAGCGGCGATGTAGACGGACTTTTGCATCGAGCTAAAATTACAGATAGCGGTAGATTAACCGATAGATTTAAATACTTGCAAGATTATGTAGATTTAGGATAGGCACTAGTAAGGTCTATCTTGAAATTTTAACGATTTGTTTTTTATTTTTTTGTTGTCGGGACAAAATATTAAACTTACATTTGTACTTGTATACACTTAATTCCGGAAAATATGTTTACTTTTTCACAGTACTTAGGCTTTTTACTTTTCTTAACTATTTTGACAATGGGTTTTTGGCTAATGTTTTTTTTAGTTGGATTCGTGTCGTATTGGGTAGGTGGAGCTTCTTGGGAAGCTTACAAAGAAAAGAAAGCAAAAAAGAAAGAAGAGCAATCTAATTAAATAGTTTGTTTTACAAAAAAAAAGCTCCATTTATGGAGCTTTTTTTATGAATTAACCTAACCTATACTTTTAACCTTGAAATTCCATATCACCACCACCATCGTTTAATCTCTTTGGTTGTCTTTCTCTTTCGTTTTTAGCTTTATTAAAGCGGTACGTGAAGGAAAGAGTGACTTGTCTTACTCGCCATTGCATTTCAGATCTTGAACTAATTACACCAGGTAAGAAAGTCTCCATAATTCTTTTTCGACCATTAAAAACATCACTTACATTTAGAGTAAATGTTCCTTTATCTTTCATCACATCTTTACTGAAGGCAAGATTAGCACTAAAATTACCAATCACTCTACCTTGCGCATTAGTTTGACCACCCATATACATTAAATTGGTTTGCCAATCAATTTTGTTTGGAAGTGTAATTTTTGATGTCAATCGGCTAAACCAAGATGTCGCTACATTGTCAAAATTTTGAACAATCTTTACGTTATTAAAATTAGTATAAGTAAAATCGCCATCAGTTTCACTTCTAAAAAAGTTGAAGTTAGAATTCAACTTCCACCATTTGTATGGAGAATAATTTAAGGTAAATTCAAATCCTGAACGATATTCTGTTGCTAAATTGATCGGTGAACTAATAATTATTGGAGTTCCGTTTACAAAACTACCCGATTCTCTTCTAGCAAATTGAAATGCGTCAATCGTTTTGTTTACATACAAAGAAGTGCTTAATGTCAATTTAGACCAACGTTTTATATAACCAAAATCTATTGCATCTGTCATGGATGGATCTAAATCAGGATTACCAACAAAGATGTTAATATTACTAGATAAATTGCTGAATGGGTTTAATAATCTTCCGCGAGGTCTCTGAATTCTTCGGCTATAGCTTATAGATGTACTTGCCTTATCTGATAACTCGTATGTAAAAAATGCAGATGGGAAGAAATTACCGTACTTCTTGGTGTTAAAATCTGATGTAGCCAACTGATTGATTTCAATATTAGAATCCTCATAGCGCAGACCTAAAAGGAATGAGGCTTTATTTTTTTTGAAACCGTACTGAGAATACAAAGCATTTACCTTTTCTTTATATTGAAGGATATTGGTAAAATTCGGATTAATGACACCGTTAATCATTACTTCATAATCAGTAAACAGTTCAGAAAAATCACCTCTATAACCCGCTTCAAATTGACTTCCATTCTTCAATGGCAGCACATAATCACTTTGAATTAAAATTCTGTCTTGTTTCTGATTATTGATTGTATTGTCTATTTTGATTGCGGTCGTGTTCGTAGCAGTTTCGGTAATAAATGCTGTATTGTCATCATTATTTGACGAAATCGAACCATCAATGCTAAATTTATGACCTGGTTTTTTAAAGTTTTTTACAAAATTAGAAGTGTATTCAAAATTTTCACTGTCACTGTCCTCTCTATTCAAACGAGTTCTTGTATTGTCAAATTCATTTAAAGCAGTTCGGTAATTTTGAAAAACCAAATCGTTATTGATCCCTTTATTATTTCTGTAATTTACAGTATTGGTCCAAGTGGTAGATTTATTGATATTTAAATCCATCCCCAAGTTGGCATTATACCCTTTACCATATCGATCATTGGTTCTAGGTTCAATAATATAATTTTTAACTGAATTATCTGGATTAAGATAGGCAGTTTCATTAATCATATTTCCAGGGCTACTTCTTAAACTATAGCCTTGTGTAGTAAACAAACTAACATTTTTAGTTTTGTAGTTTACAGTTCCTGTCAAACCAGTATTTTCTGGAATCCCACCACTAGCGATGAATGTTCCATTAAACCCTTGATTCTTTCCCTTTTTCAAGATAATATTCAAGATTCCGCCACCGCCTTCTGCGTCATATCTTGCAGATGGATTGGTAATTACTTCCACTTTGTCAATGGCATCAGCAGGAATAATTCGCAGTGCTTCGACTATATTGATTGCATTCGATGGTCTCCCATCAATTAAGATTCTGACATTTTCATTACCACGCAAACTAACATTTCCCTCTACGTCAACTGACACAGATGGAATATTCGAAAGCACATCACTTACTGTACCTCCTTTTACCATTAAATCGGTACCTACATTAAAAACTTTTTTATCTAATTTTATCTCAACTGTTGTTTTTTCAGCGCGGACAACAACTTCGTTTAATTGCGCTGCATCTTCTAAGAGTGCAATTGTTCCTAAATTCGTATTGCTCTGTATTGATTTCGATTTTATTTCGGTAGGTTTAAATGAAATAAATTCTATAGAAATTGCATAAGTGCCTGGGTTGACTTCTACAGCAAATTCCCCTTTGTTGTTGGTAATTCCACCCGCAACTGCTTTAGGATTGTCTGGTAGGCGTAATGTTATTGTTGCATATTCAAGAGGTTGGTTGGTTGTTTTTTCAACAACTTTACCTGTTACTTTTAATTTTGCTTTAATTGGTGCTTGTTGACCAAAGCTTATAATACTGCTTAAAAACAGTAGGATTAATGCAATTGCATTTAATTTTTTCATCAATTATGATTTTTAATTACGGTGTTTAGACTCTATAAACTGGAAAAGGTTACATTAGTCAGTTCATAAATAAAAGTTAAATACGTTATTTACAAAATAAATTGATTCAACTCATCGATTACTCTTCCTATAATAGCTTTGTTTCCTTTTACCACAATTGGTCTTTCAATTAGAATAGGGTGATCAACCATTGCTTGAATAATCGCTTCGTCGGTAAGTTGTTTGTTTTTAAAATTTTCAATCCAAATTTTTTCTTTTACTCGAACCAATTGAATTGGTTTAAAGTTGAGTTTTTGAAGTAACTCTTTAAGATTTTGAGTTGACAAAGGATTTTCCAGGTATTTGATAATAGTAATTGCTTCTTCTTTTTCAGAAACTAATGCCAAACAGTTTCTTGATTTTCCGCAACGCGGGTTGTGGTATATTTCAATCATAGTATTAATTTTTTGCGAAGTAATGAAAATTGAAATTAAAACTGTATTTTAGAGACATAATTTTACAAATCAAACTATGTTTTTAGAACAAGTTAGCACAAAAGAATCAGTATTTTGGAAATATTTAGTGGGTTCTTTTATTTTGTTTTGTGCTTCTATAGTTGGGCAATTGCCTTTTACCTTGGGAGTACTTCTCAAGTCTTATATTGAAAAGACTCCTTATCCAAGTTCGTATGAAGCAACTATGAATTTTTTTGATTCCAATCTGAGCTTGTTTTTGATGTTAGTCTCATTTCTTTTTGTGTTCTTTCAATTATATGCTTTAGTTCGGTTTTTTCACAAACAATCATTTATACAAATCATTACATCTCGAACTAAGATAGATTGGCAACGCGTCTTATTTTCATTTTCTATTTGGGCTGGAATCTCAAGCGTTTCCACAGTTGTTGTTTACATTTTGTATCCAGAGGATTTCATAGTTCAGTTGAATTGGATTCCATTTTTGATTTTATTTGGTATTGGATTATTACTTTTTCCTTTCCAAATAGGTTGTGAAGAATTAATATTTAGAGGATACTTGATGCAAGGTTTTGGAAATTTGGCAAAAAACAAATGGTTTCCATTATTGATGACGTCAGTTATTTTTGGATTGCTTCATATTTATAATCCCGAAGTAGATAAAATGGGATATTCTGTTTTAATCTATTATATCGGTACAGGTTTATTTCTAGGAATTATCACTTTGATGGATGACGGAATAGAATTAGCCTTGGGTTTTCATTTTGCCAATAATTTTATCGCAGCTTTATTGGTCACTTCGGATTGGACTGCATTTCAAACCCATTCCATTTTAAAAAGTACCTCAGATCCAAGTGTTTTCTTTGATATCATTTTACCGGTGAGTATTATTTTTCCAATGCTAATTTTGGTTTTTGCAAAAAAATACCATTGGTCTAATTGGGGTGAAAAATTAACAGGAAGATTTTAAATATTACTTAAATAAATACTAATGAGTACAGTAACTTATCAAAACGTTCACAACAAGTTCAAATTAAATGGCTTTAGTTTTACCAAAGACGATTTACTTCGTGTTGCCTATTCGTTTATTAAAGAAGGCGAAAATTATGAGAAACCACTGGGAATATTTATTCTGGATTGGTTTGATGCAAAACCCTATTTGGAAATGAATACCTCGGGTTCTACAGGAGTACCAAAAAATATTCGTGTAGACAAACAAGCGATGGTCAATTCGGCTTTAGCAACAGGTGATTTTTTTGATTTACAACCAGGGCAAAAAGTATTACATTGTTTGCCAACGGATTATGTTGCGGGTAAAATGATGTTTGTAAGAGCCTTTATTTTAGGTTTAGACATGGAATTTGTAGCACCAAGTTCGCATCCATTAGAAGGAGTAAAAGGATCTTTTGATTTTTGTGGAATGGTGCCTTTACAAGCTAAAAATTCTATGAAAGACTTAGGCCGAATTAAAACGTTAATTATTGGAGGTGCCAAAGTAAATAAAACTTTAGAACAAGAGTTAGTTAAGGTTCCGTCTCAGATTTATGAAACTTACGGAATGACCGAAACGATTACGCATATTGCAGCAAAGCGAATAGGAGAGAGTGCTTTTTCGGTCTTGCCTAATGTAAAAATCACAATTGATGACAGACAGTGTTTAGTGATTGATGCGCATAAAATTAGTACTGAAACTATCAAGACTAATGATTTGGCCGAATTAATTTCAGATACTCAGTTTGTTTGGAAAGGCCGTATTGATAACGTGATTAATAGCGGCGGGATCAAATTAATTCCGGAGCAAATAGAAGAAAAACTAGCATCCTCAATTTCAAACTGCTTTTTTGTGTACGGACAAGCAGATGAACTTTTAGGAGAAAAATTAGTCTTGTATGTGGAAGGGGAATTAATGCCAATTGACGAATCTATTTTTGAAGTTTTAGACAAATACGAAAAACCAAAAGAGATTGTATTTATTTCAGAATTTAAGCGAACTGCTACCGGTAAAGTAATACGAGACCAAAGTATTGGTTAATTAATTTAGAGAATAAAAAAAGAGAGGTAATTACCTCTCTTTTTATTTTATGTTTGAATCACCCCTAAATTAAATGGTTTCTCAATAGGAGCGTGGTTGGCCGCTTCAATTCCCATCGAAATCCATGTTCGCGTTTCTATAGGATCAATAATGGCATCAGTCCATAATCGAGATGCGGAATAGTAAGGCGACACTTGTTCGTCATAACGCGCTTTTATTTTGGCAAACAATTCAGCTTCTTTGGCTTCATCAACTTGTTCTCCTTTTGCTTTAAGTGAATTGGCTTCAATTTGCGCCAATACTTTGGCAGCTTGTGTACCACCCATTACAGCTAACTCAGCACTCGGCCAAGCCACAATCAAACGGGGATCGTAGGCTTTGCCACACATGGCATAGTTTCCTGCTCCATAAGAGTTGCCAACAATGACAGTGAATTTTGGCACTACCGAATTGGAAACTGCATTCACCATTTTAGCTCCGTCTTTTATAATACCGCCATGCTCCGATTTACTACCTACCATAAATCCAGTTACATCTTGTAAAAACACTAACGGAATTTTCTTTTGGTTGCAATTGGCTATAAATCGTGTTGCTTTGTCTGCTGAATCGGTGTAAATCACCCCACCAAATTGCATTTCGCCGTTTTTAGTTTTGACTACTTTTCGTTGATTGGCTACAATTCCCACAGCCCAACCGTCAATTCGAGCATAACCCGTGATAATAGTTTGACCGTAGCCTTCTTTGTAGGCTTCAAATTCGGAATTATCCACCATTCGCTTGATGATTTCCATCATATCGTATTGATCGGTGCGTGCTTTTGGTAACACGCCATACAATTCGTTTTCGTCTTGAGCAGGTTTTTCTGATTTGATTCGGTTGAAACCGGCTTTGTTATAATCGCCAATTTTATCAACGATATTTTTTATTTTGTCCAAAGCGTCTTTGTCGTCTTTGGCTTTATAATCAGTCACTCCTGAGATTTCGCAATGCGTTGTTGCACCACCTAATGTCTCGTTGTCAATGCTTTCGCCAATAGCGGCTTTCACTAAATAACTTCCGGCTAAAAAGATACTTCCGGTTTTGTCTACAATTAAAGCTTCGTCACTCATAATGGGTAAGTACGCCCCGCCAGCCACACAACTTCCCATCACTGCCGAAATTTGAGTAATTCCCATACTGCTCATTAAGGCATTGTTTCTGAATATGCGACCAAAGTGTTCTTTGTCAGGAAAAATTTCATCTTGTAAAGGCAAATACACCCCAGCACTATCCACTAAATAGATAATAGGAATGCGATTTTCCATGGCAATTTCTTGCGCACGAAGGTTTTTCTTAGCGGTTATTGGAAACCAAGCACCCGCTTTTACAGTCGCATCATTGGCAACGACAATACATTGTTTTCCTTTGATGTATCCTAGTTTAACTACGACCCCGCCCGATGGACAGCCGCCGTGTTCTTTGTACATTCCTTCGCCCACAAAGGCTCCAATTTCAATACTTTTTTCGTTAGCATCAAGTAAATAATCAATACGTTCACGTGCTGTCATTTTTCCTTCAGCATGTAATTTTTGAATGCGTTTTTCTCCGCCTCCCAGTTTTACTTCTCCCAACTTTCTGCGGAGTTCCGAAAGTAATAATTTGTTGTGATCTTCGTTTTTATTGAAATTCAAATCCATTGAAATGCTTTTTTGTCAAATTAGAAAGCGAAAATACGAAATCATACAACCATTTTGTATGGTTGTAGATGTTATATTTTTGATAAAATTGTAGGACTATTTTTTAGAATCTTCTACAAGACGTTTTAAAATCGCCCATTGTTTTAATGCATCTCTAGCATCAACGGCTGGGTAACCTAAAACGGTTTTTCCCGCCTCTACATTACTTACAACTCCTGAACCCGCACCTACAATAGCGCCGTCGCCAAGAGTTGTGTGGTCTTTAATAGAAGCGCTTCCGCCAATGATAACACCTGTTCCTAAAGTAACAGAACCTGCCAATCCAGAGTTTCCAGCCATAATACAAAAACGACCTAGTTTACTGTTGTGACCAATTTGAACTAAATTGTCAATTTTACAGCCGTCGCCTAAAACGGTAGAACTAAATTTCCCTCGGTCTACGCAAGAGTTAGCCCCAATTTCAACGCCATTTCCAATCACGACATTCCCAATTTGCGGAATCTTCACCAAGCCTTTTTCAGGATCAGGTCTGAAACCAAAACCATCAGCGCCAATAGTCGCATTAGGATGGATGATACAATGATGACCAATATGACAACGTTCACGAACTACAGTTCCTGACCAAATTACAGTATTATTTCCAATGGAACATTCGTCCAAAACGGTTACGTTAGGGTAGAGGATGGTATTTTCTCCGATGGTTGTTTTGGGACCAACATACACATTGGCTCCAATTTTACTCCCTTTTCCAATTGTAGCTGAAGCATCAATTACGGCAGTTGGATGAATTTCGACATGAAATACGGGACTTGGCGGTGCAAAAAGTTCCAATACCTGTGACATCGCTAAATCGGCATTTTTTACTTTGATAAATATCCGATTGTCTCCAGGTTCGATGCTAATATCTTCGTTGACTACAGCAGCACAGGCTTTTGAAGTAGCCCAATTTTTTTCATATTTTCGGTGACCAATAAAAGTAATTTCAGTTGCAGATGCTTCGTCTAGTTGTTCAGGAGCGGTAATTGTGGGGTTAATTGATCCAACAATAGTACCTTTGAGTACTTCGTTGATCTCTTGAATAGAATACGATTTCATAGTTTTAGGTTGGTTAATAACAGTATTTAATTCAAATAAAATCAATTAAAGATGAAATCACAACTTTTTTGAAAATAAAAAGCTCCTCAAACTATTCTTAATTAGAAAGCTGAGGAGTTGTATTTTGAGTTTAAAATGAAGTTTATTCTTCTTCTTTTTGTCCCATCATCATCAGATAAGCTTTCAAGAAATGGTCAATTTCTCCATTCATCACGCCATCTACATCGGTTGATTCGAATCCGCTACGAACGTCTTTGACTAATTTGTAGGGGTGCATTACGTAATTTCTAATTTGCGATCCCCATTCAATTTTCATCTTACCTGCTTCAATATCGGCACGTTGGGCAAGTTGTTTTTTCAACTCAATTTCGTACAATTGCGAACGAAGCATTTGCATCGCACGGTTTCTATTATCGTGTTGCGAACGCGTTTCCGAACATTGAATCTGAATGCCTGTTGGTTTGTGTACCAATTGTACTTTAGTCTCTACCTTATTTACATTTTGTCCACCAGCACCACTGGAACGAGCAGTAGTAATTTCGATATCTGCTGGATTAATGTCTATTTCGATGGTATCATCTACTAACGGATACACATAAACAGAAACAAACGACGTATGTCTTTTGGCATTGCTATCAAAAGGCGAAATTCGTACTAATCGATGCACACCATTTTCTCCTTTCAAATAACCAAAAGCATAATCGCCTTCAATTTCCAAAGTCACAGTTTTGATTCCCGCTACATCACCTTCCTGGAAGTTCAATTCTTTGACTTTGTAGCCTTGTTTTTCAGCCCACATCAAGTACATTCGCATCAACATAGAGGCCCAATCACAACTTTCTGTACCTCCGGCACCAGCCGTAATTTGTAGCACGGCGCTCAAAGTATCTCCTTCTTCCGAAAGCATATTTTTGAATTCAATGCTTTCTATATGCAACTCGGTGGCACGATATTGTTCGTCTAATTCTTCTACCGAAAGTTCGCCTTCTTTGTAAAATTCATACGCTAACTGCAATTCATCACTCAGCTCAACAGCTTTGTTGTAATCTTCAATCCACTTTTTCTTGTTTCGAAGGTTTTTGACAACGATTTCAGCTTCTTTGGCATTGTTCCAAAAGTCAGGTGCAAAGGTCTTTTCTTCCTCGTTTGTAATTTCAATTAATTTGGCATCAACGTCAAAGATACCTCCTCAACGCACCAAGGCGTTCTACAATACCTTTTATTTGTTCGGTAGTTGTCATAAATTATGTAATTTTGTGAGGCAAAAATAAGACTTTTTTAAGGAAAGACAATTCGACTATTGTTTGTCCTTCACTATAACAACATAAAAATGGAAATAAACCTAGTTAGCGATACGATTACAAAGCCTACACACGAAATGTTACAATACATGTTCAATGCAGTTGTAGGCGACGATGTGTACAAACAAGACCCAACAGTAATTGAATTAGAGGCTAAAGTAGCAGCACTATTCGGAATGGAAGCGGGATTGTTTTTCCCTTCAGGAACGATGGCAAATCAAACGGCAATCAAATTGCATACCCAACCGGGCGAACAATTAATTGCAGATAAATATGCGCACGTTTACAACTACGAAGGTGGTGGCGTTTCTTTCAATAGCGGTGTTTCCTGTTGTTTGTTGAATGGCAATCGCGGAATGATTACGGCTGCTCAAGTGAAATCAGCAATTAACGATCCGGAATTTTACCACAGTCCGTTGACGAGTTTGGTTTGTGTAGAAAACACCACTAACAAAGGAGGAGGAGCTTGTTATGAATTAGAGGATTTGCGCCAAATCAAACAAGTTTGTGTGGATTACAATTTAAAATTTCATTTGGATGGTGCCCGAATTTGGAATGCTTTGGTAACCAAAAACCAAGATCCAAAAGAATTCGGAAAACTATTTGATACGATTTCGGTTTGTTTATCCAAAGGACTAGGCGCACCAATAGGTTCTGTTTTATTGGCGGACAAGAAAACGATTCATCGTGCCTTGCGTGTTCGTAAAATTTTTGGTGGCGGAATGCGTCAAGTAGGCTATTTGGCTGCTGCTGGAATCTATGCCTTGGATCATAATATAGAACGTTTAGCGGATGATCATCGTCGTGCCAAAGAATTGGCAGCCGTTTTAGAGCGTAAAGATTGGGTAGCTTCGGTTGAGCCTGTAGAAACTAATATATTAATATTTTCGTTGGCGCCACAAGTCAATGAAAGTCAGTTCATGGAAATCCTAAAACAGAAGAACATTTTAATTAGTTCGATGGGTCAAGGCAAATTGCGAATTGTAACGCATTTGGACTACCGCGAAGTGATGCATACCTATGTTTTAGAAACTTTAGAAAAGTTAACTCTTTAATAATGGAGAATCACATCAACCAAACTACTTTAGTAGTTAAAGACTACGACGAAGCAATTGCTTTTTATACGCAGAAATTACATTTTGATTTAATTGAAGATACCGTCTTAAGTGAAACTAAACGTTGGGTGGTTGTTGCTCCAAAGAATTCGCAATGCCGATTGTTATTAGCGAAAGCGGCCAATGAAGAACAATTAAAATCTATAGGAAATCAAACGGGAGGACGTGTTTTCTTATTTTTAAATACGGATAATTTAGAAAGAGAACGTCAAAATTTAATAGACAAAAAAGTCAATATTGTTCGCGAATCCAAGCAAGAAAATTACGGAAAGGTGTTAGTTTTTGAGGACTTGTATGGAAATTTATGGGATTTGATTGAACCTATTGCAAAAAACAATTCGCATTATTTTTCTACTGCAATCTTAGCTATTAAACCCGAGGTTGATTTTGATACTGCAATCGAAGCATTGAAAAAATTACAAGCAGAAACTAAGTTAGAAGTAGGGAATTTTTTATTTGAACTACATTCGAATACAACTGATGCGAAACAAATTATTGTTTGGGAGGGATTTTATTCGGAATCTGATTTTCAATTGCATTTGCAATCCAATCATTTACAAGATTTCCTGAAACAGAATGTGGTTGATTTTGTCTCAGGATATCCTGCCAAACGAATAGTTTAAATTATTTAAACAAATTATCCATTCCTGGAATCATGGGCATGTCCATTTTGGCTACCGCATCTAATTCCGCTTCATTTACTTTAGTCGCTTTTTCGATGGCTTTATTGAGTACCAAGATCAAATAATCTTCCAGTTGCTCTTTGTCTTCTAATAAGGCATCATCAATTGCAATTGATTTGATAGTTCTATTGGCAGTTAAAGTAACTTTAAGTGTTCCGTCGCTACTTTGCTCATCAATTAGTACCGAATCCAAACGTTTTTTAGTGTCTTCTATTTTTTGTTGGGTTTCTCTTAATTTACCCATCATTCCCATTAAATCCATATTGCTTTATTTGTTGATTAGTATTTGGTGTAAAATTAGTACATTAGATGTTTATTTTAAATTAAATAATCATGAAAAATACACTAGTGTTCCACTTTGTTTGTGTTATTTTTGCGTCTTCATTTACAACGATTAAAGCACAGTCTATGTCACATACTATTGCAGCTCCTGTAGCTAAAATACTTCCAAAGCAATTAAAGAAACACAATCAGGTTCGAACTGATAATTATTTTTGGTTAAATGATAGGGAGAATCCTGAAGTGATTGATTATTTGAATCAAGAAAATGCCTATTATGATGCCATGACGGCGCATACCAAAGATTTTCAAAAGGCGCTTTTTGAAGAAATGAAAGGGCGTATCAAAGAAGACGATCAATCAGTTCCGTATTTATACAATGGCTATTTTTATATCACACGATATGAAAAAGGACAAGATTATCCAATTTACTCTCGTAAAAAAGGAAGTCTGGATGCCAAAGAAGAAATTTTATTTGATTGCAACGAATTGGCTAAAGGACATACTTTTTTTCAATTGGGCGGATTGAGTGTAAGTCCAGACAATCGATTTGCTTCCTTTGGAGTTGATACTGTTGGCAGACGTATTTATACCATTCAAATTAAGAATTTGGAGACCAATGAAATACTATCAGATGTTATTGAAAATGCAACAGGAGGTTCGGTTTGGGCCAATGATAACCACACCCTTTTTTACACACGACAAGACAAAGTAACCTTGCGTGCCAATCAGATTTTCAAACACAAATTGGGAACTACAGCCGATAAAGATGTATTGGTTTATGAAGAAAAAGACGATACCTTCAATGTTTCGGTTGGCAAAGAAAAATCCAAAAAATACATTGTCATTGGTGCTGAAAGTACCTTGACAACAGAATATCGTATTTTGAATTCGGATACACCAGACGCGGAATTCAAAGTGTTTCAGCCAAGAGTTCGCGGACTAGAATACAGTATTTCTCATTTTGGCGATTCGTTTTATATTTTAACCAATAAAGACAAAGCGACCAATTTTAAATTGATGAAAACTCCTGAAAATGCGACTGAAAAGAAACATTGGAAAGAAGTCCTTGCGCATCGAGAAGACGTTTTAATTGAAGACATTGAAATCTTCAGCAACTATTTGGTAGTCGAAGAACGTTCCAATGGTTTGAACCACATTCGCATTATGCCTTGGAGTGGAGAAGGGGAGTATTACCTGCCTTTTGGAAGCGAAACGTACAATGCCTACACCACAACTAATGTTGATTTTGATACTGATATTTTGCGTTACAGTTACCAATCATTGGCAACACCATCTTCGGTGATTGATTTCAATATGAAGACCAAAGAGAAAGAAATCAAAAAAGAGCAAGCCGTTTTAGGGGGTCAATTTGACAAAAATAATTACGTAGAAGAGCGCGTTTGGGCTACCGCCAAAGACGGAGTTAAAGTACCTATTTCATTAGTGTATCGCAAGGATTTGAAAAAAGACGGAACGAATCCTTTATTACAATACGCTTATGGGTCTTATGGTGTAACTATGGAGCCCTACTTTTCAACTACCCGTTTATCATTATTAGATCGTGGTTTTATTTATGCTATTGCGCACATTCGTGGTGGTGAAGATTTAGGAAGACAATGGTATGAAGACGGAAAATTATTGAAAAAGAAAAATACATTTACAGATTTCATCGATTGTTCTCAATTTTTAATACAAGAAAAATATACGTCACCAGCACATTTATATGCTGAAGGGGGTTCGGCAGGCGGATTGTTAATGGGAGCAGTGGTTAATATGGCACCCGAGTTATACCATGGTGTCATTGCGCAGGTTCCATTTGTAGATGTGATTACAACTATGTTAGATGATAGTATTCCGTTGACAACAGGAGAATATGACGAATGGGGCAATCCAAATAATAAAAAATATTACGACTATATGTTATCCTATTCTCCTTATGATAATGTGAAAGAACAAGTTTATCCAAATCTATTTGTATCTACAGGTTTACACGATTCTCAGGTACAGTATTGGGAACCAGCTAAATGGGTTGCTAAATTGCGTACTCATAAAAAAGGAAATACTAATTTATACCTTCATACTAATATGGATGCAGGTCATGGCGGGGCGTCAGGTCGATTTGAAGCCCTTAAAGAGTTGGCCAAAGAGTTTGCATTTTTATTGGATTTAGAAGAAATTAAAAAATAATTAGAAATTTATTCTTAAATTTGTCACTTATTAGGGTTGCTTTAATAAGACCTGAATAAACTATTTTTTTTTATGAAAGAAGAAATAAATGCTCATAATTCGGTTTTAGATTTGATAGGTAATACACCACTTATCAAGCTAAAAAAAGTAACCGAAGGAATAGAAGGTAATTTCTATGCTAAGGTAGAGGCATTTAACCCAGGTCACTCCTCCAAAGACAGAATAGCACTTTATATTATTGAACAAGCTGAGAAGCAGGGGATTCTTTCTCCAGGGGATACCATTGTGGAGACTACTTCTGGTAATACCGGTTTTAGTTTGGCGATGGTCAGTATCATTAAAGGATACAATTGTATTCTAGCGGTAAGTTCAAAATCATCCAAAGATAAAATCGATATGCTTCGTGCTATGGGTGCCAAAGTATATGTTTGCCCTGCACACGTATCAGCTGATGACGAACGTTCGTATTACAGTGTAGCGAAACGTTTGCATGAAGAAACTAAAGGATCTATTTATATCAATCAATATTTTAATCAATTGAATTTTGATGCTCACTATCTGAGTACAGGGCCTGAGATTTGGAAACAAACCAACGGAAAAATCACGCACCTTGTAGCTTGTAGTGGAACTGGAGGAACTTTATCGGGTACTGCTAAGTATTTGAAAGAGCAAAATCCAAATATTAAAATTTTAGGTGTAGATGCTTTTGGTTCGGTATTAAAAAAATACCACGAGACTAGAGAATTTGATAAAGAGGAAATTTATCCGTACCGAATCGAAGGTTTGGGTAAAAACTTAATCCCATCGGTTACTGATTTTGATATTATTGATAAATTCATGAAGGTAACGGATGAAGAAAGTGCCCACGCTACACGTGATTTAGCTAAAACAGAAGGTTTGTTCGTAGGCTATACTTCAGGTGCCGTACTTCAGGCAATTAAGCAATATGCTGAGGAAGGGGAGTTCACTCCAGATAGTAATGTAATTGCGATATTTCCAGATCATGGTTCCCGATACATGAGTAAAGTCTTTAGCGATGATTGGATGAACGAACAAGGATTTTTTGATAGTATTAACGAAGAAGAAGCTCAAAAAATAGAATTCATAAAATAGTTTGCTTTGCAAATACTAAATAAAACTCCAGAGCAATCTGGAGTTTTTTTATTTCTACCCTTATAAACGAAAAAACTCCCGACGAATCGAGAGTTTGTATCTGAATTAATTGGGGCTTAACCAATAAAAGGGAAATTATTCTTCCATAGTATGATAGACGTTCATCACATCATCATCTTCTTCAATTTTCTCAATTAGCTTTTCTACGTCTGCAACCTGTTCTTCAGTAAGTTTTTTAGTAATTTGAGGAATTCTTTCAAATCCAGAAGATAAAATTTCTAAACCTCTGTTTTCTAATTCTTTTTGAATAGTACCAAAACTTCCAAAAGGCGCGTAGATTAAAATACCGTCTTCATCTTCAAAAACTTCTTCAGCACCAAAATCAATGAATTCTAATTCCAATTCTTCAGGATCTAAGCCTTCTTTTGGAACACGGAAATTACAAGTATGGTCAAACATAAATTCAACTGATCCTTGTGTTCCCATAGTACCATTACATTTGTTGAAATAAGAACGAATGTTAGCTACAGTTCTATTATTATTATCGGTAGCCGTTTCAATCAAAAGTGCAATTCCGTGAGGCGCATAACCTTCAAACAATACTTCTTTGTAGTTCGCCGTATCTTTGTCGGTTGCTTTTTTAATGGCACGCTCCACATTATCTTTAGGCATATTAGCTGCCTTTGCATTTTGTATTACAGCTCTTAATCGAGAGTTGGCATCCGGATTTGGACCTCCCTCTTTTACTGCCATTACAATATCTTTACCAATTCTAGTAAAGGCTTTGGCCATTGCTGACCAACGTTTCATTTTTCTTCCTTTTCTAAATTCAAACGCTCTTCCCATTTCTGATATTTTTTAACGATGCAAAAATACTATTATTTTGCAGTTTTACAATTGCTGTTATTTTTTATAAAAAGGTAATTGAACCACTTTGGCAGGAACATCATTTTTGCGAATTCGGATGTAGATATCGCTACCAGTACCACTAAATTCTGCATTCACATAGCCTAAGCCAATGCCTTTATTCATGGAAGGCGACATGGTTCCAGAAGTTACAATTCCGATGGCGTTTCCAGCAGCATCTACAATTTCGTAATCGTGTCTTGGCACGGCACGCTCTTGCATTTCAAACCCAACCAATTTTTTGGTTACACCATTTTCTTTTTGCTTTTTAAGCGCAGCTGAATTAGTGAATTCTTTATTGAATTTGGTAATCCAACCCAATCCTGCTTCTAATGGCGAAGTAGTATCGTTAATATCGTTTCCGTACAAACAGAATCCCATTTCTAAACGTAAAGTATCACGAGCAGCTAATCCGATAGGTTGGATTTTGAATGCTTTTCCAGCTTCAAAAACGGCATTCCAAATGTGCTCTACATCGGCATTTTTACAATAAATTTCAAATCCTCCTGATCCTGTATAACCCGTTGCTGAGATGATTACGTCATTGATTCCAGCAAAATCACCTACTTCAAAATGATAGTATGCTATTTGTGCTAAATCCAATGAAGACAAACTTTGCATCGCATCCACCGCTTTTGGCCCTTGAATAGCTAATAAAGAGTAGTCATCAGAAAGATTTTGCATTACTACACCCAAATCATTATGACTGCTAATCCAGTTCCAGTCTTTCTCAATATTAGAAGCATTTACCACTAATAGGTATTCGTCTTCTTTCATTTTGTAAACCAATAAATCGTCTACAATTCCACCTTCTGCATTAGGCAAACAAGAATATTGTGCTCTTCCAATAGTTAAGGTAGCCGCGTCATTTGAGGTTACTTTTTGTATTAAAGCTAAGGCATTCGGACCTGATAGTAGAAATTCTCCCATATGCGAAACGTCAAAAACGCCCACGCCTGTTCGAACAATTTCGTGTTCAGCATTGACCCCTTCGTAAAGAATGGGCATATTGTATCCTGCAAACGGAAGCATTTTAGCTCCTAAACTTTCGTGAATGTGGGTTAAAGCTGTATTTTTCATTTGATTGAAGTAATTTTTTTGATGGCGCTAATTTATCGCTTTTTTATGGAGTGGCAAAAAATATGCGAAACGGATTTTGAAAGCTATTTTTCAGTACTTTTAAATTTCAATTATAAAGTATTGGATTATGAAATCGTTTTGTTATGCTGTTATTCTTAGCTTGACTTTTGGTCTATCGGCGACTGCTCAAAAAGTTTTTTCGGTCAACTATCCTAATCAGGCTGATGTTAAAGTATTTGTAGTCAAATATGAAAATCAAGCTGATTTAAAAGTATTTAAAGTCAATTATCCCAATCAAGCGGGAGATAATGATGGCAAATGGTTTTTTACAGACTATCAGAATCAAGCTAAAAAGAAGGTTTATTTTGTAGATTATGAAAATCAAGCCGATTTAAAGATATTTTTTGTTTCGTATCAAAATCAAGCCGGCTGGCGCAACTCTTCTAAGCGTCATTTGTTGTATTGATTTGGATAGCCTACTTGTATTACACTTTAATTGTCACAATTTCCTTAATTCGAGTGGTATAGCAAGGCGATAATCTTTCTTGTTTCATCTTCCATTGTCTACCAATAGATTGTGAGGCAAATCGAACGGTAGTTTTCCCCATGGCTGCGTTTAGTTTATCAACGACACGCATTACAGGTTGGTGTTTTGGATTTGAAAAGTTGAATAAGGACAGTTGCGTTTCGTTATTTGGCGTTAAGCCCATCACGATTACACCCGCTTTTTTGTATTGGTATCCTTCTTTAAAAATCGCTTTTAATCCTATTTGTGCATACTTATTTAAGTCAATAGTCGAATCAGTAGGGTAGTCTGTTTTTATTACAATACTTCTAGAATATTGAGGGGCATCCTGACTGAACCGATTGGTTTTAACAAATACCATTACCATATTGCATTGACTTTTTTGCTTTCTGAGTTTTTCTGCGCAATGGGCTGTAAATGTTGCTACTCTTTCGGCTACTTCTTCAATAGTTTGATATGGTTTTTCGAATGACCGAGTAGTTGCAATGGCTTTTTTACTGGTTGGAGTTTCTAAATCCAATCGGGGTTTCCCTTCTAGTTCGTGCTTTAGTCGTAATCCTACCACTGACATTTCTTTTCTAACCCAGTCATCGTGCAGTTTGGTGAATTGATAGGCATTCTTTATTTGAAGCGCTTTCAATCGTTTTGCATGTTGGTGTCCAATACCCCAAACATCGTCAATTTTAGTCCACTTTAATGCTTTTATTCGTTTCTCTTCGGTATCGATTACATAGACACTTTTAGTTCGATCAGGAAATTTTTTTGCTATTTTATTGGCTACTTTGGCCAAAGCTTTAGTTGGAGCAAATCCCACACTGATTGGAATTCCGGTACCTTTAGTAACTGTACGCTGAATAGTAAGACCGTATTCTTCCAGATTAAATTGCTCAAATCCTTGGAATTTTAAAAAAGCTTCGTCAATACTATACACTTCTATTTCGGGAGTAAAAGTAGCGAGTAAGTTCATGACTCTATTGCTCATGTCTCCATACAAGGCATAGTTGGATGAAAAAACATGGACATTATGCTCTTTAAAGATACTTTTAAATTGAAATGCTGGCGCTCCCATTGGCACACCTAATGCTTTTGCTTCGTTGGATCGTGCAATAACGCAACCGTCATTGTTAGATAGGATAACAACAGGTTTTCCTATTAAATGCGGTTCGAATACTCTTTGACAAGAGGCATAAAAATTATTACAATCAACTAGTGCAAACATTAGAATTTTTTTATGGATGCGGTTACAATACCCCAAATAATTAATTCATTTTCAGGAGTCACTTTAATTGGTTCGAAGTCCTCATTTTCGGCGATGAGCCAAACGATATTTTTTTCAATCTTGATTCGTTTTACTGTAAACTCACCATCAATTTGACAGATCGCAATTTTATCATTTTGCGGTTCTAAACTTTTATCAATAATGAGTAAATCACCGTCATAAATACCCGCATTTTTCATCGAATGCCCTCTTACTGTTGCAAAGAAAGTGGTGTCTTTGTGCTTGATTAAATGGGTGTTTAGGTCAATAGATAACTCGATAAAATCATCAGCAGGCGAGGGGAATCCCGCTCTAATACCCGCATCAACATAAGGTAGTTCCATCGCTGTTGCATAAACAGGAGTGTAGAATTCTAAGGTTGTTGTGGTATGTAATTTTTTCAGTTTCATTCTTCCCAAAATTAACTCAGAAGGAGCTAATTAAAAAGTAATTCACCGATTAAAGTTATCAACTAATTTTTTCTAGGATTGGTCGAATAGGTATTGGTATAGCATTCAAATTGTACTTAATTTTTTCAAAAAAATATTGTAATTCAAGCATTTGGTAACTTATATTTGTAGGTAAAATAATCCGTAAAAATAAGTTTATGTACAAAATAGTATTAGTTTGTTTGGTATTTTTTTCTACAAATGCAATTGCTCAAGTAGATAGCACAGAGGTTTTAGATTATAGCAATTTTGGTGATGCTGAAGGGGTAAAAAGATATTGTAATCAAAAAGTACTCAATCAAGTTCCCCAACGAATCTTGAGTTTGGGATTCGAACAACAAGGTAGTTTTATGATGCCTGGAGTTAGAGATGGAATGTCTTTAATGAATCAAGATATACGCGTTAATCAAGTGTCAGCTATAAAAGCGCAGGCCAATATTCCTGTAATTTCAAATACCAAGATCATTTGGCAATTAGGAGCCAACTACTGGTCAAGTCAATTTTCAATTGATAATCCAGGCAGGAATTCATTTGCTCAACGACTTGATGCAAGAGCGATGACTACAACGGGAATTACTACCACTATTTTCAAGCCCTTGAACGAAAAGAATTTTATGATTTTCCAAGCTAGCGGTGATATGAATGGTTTTTATCAGCGTTTAAGCGATCTAACTAGTGACGCATTTACCTTTAGTGGTGCTTTGATTTATGGATGGAAAACCTCAGATAAAAATATGATTGGAGCAGGTATCTCGCGTACCTACCGTGCAGGGCAACTGTTACACATCCCTGTGCTTTTTTGGAACAAAGCATTTAATGACCGCTGGGGTATGGAACTTTTATTGCCAGCTCGTGGCCATCTGAAATACAATTTCTCTACCTCCAATATTCTTCAAGTAGGTTTTGAATTAGAGGGAAATCAATTTTTCATGAATTTACCGGATAGTCCAACTGGAAAAGTTTTTATCCAGCGAGGCGAATTCAAACCAAGAGTTATGTGGGATAAAAAATTGAGCGGATTTGTTTGGTTAAGTGCACAAGCAGGATTGCGCTACAACTGGCGTTTTGACGTGGTAACTCAACACGATGCCAAAGAAGTGAACCAGCAGTATTTTACTAGCCCACTTGGCAATCCGTTTTATTTCAATTTAAGTTTGAATTTTGTTTCGCCTTAATTTTTAGCGACTTGACGGGTCCAAACATCGGTGCGACCAATTAATGACACCCCAATATAACCTCTTACTTCTAGAGAGTTGGCATTGATCATTTTTATGGTACAAGAATAGGTATTCCCACTTTTTGGGTCATAAATATTTCCCTCTTCCCAAAGGTTTTTCGATGTTTGGCTAAATCCCCAAATATTGATTAGACCTAGTATGGGTCTGTTTTGTGATGATTGAGTTGGGTTGTTTTTGTCTAATTTAGCTTTTCCTGTTTCGGGATCATTAGGTTCTTTAAGCCATACAATTTTTCCTTGGAATTTATCTCCGTTTTTATAAATGCGCACCACTGCATTTCCATCTCCTGTTTTCCAGATTCCTACGATAGCATTAGGCTCTTCAACAGGCAACCCCATTGCTGTGGTTCCAAAAAGAACGGTTAAAGTCGTAAGTAAAGTAAAGGCCGATTTTTTAAAAGCGATAAACGTAGATTTCATAGAATAAAAAATTAAGTTGATGGGTTAAAATTCTAAATTCAAATATAAATAAAATTTATTTTAAAGTGTAAAATTTATTTTTATTTAAATGGATTGTAGTTTTTGATCTAAGAATTAAATAATTGTTTGGGACGTTAGATTTAAATAAAAAAAGCACCTCAATGAGGTGCTTTTTTAGGAGAAAGAGGTATTCGAACCCTTTAAATAGTATCAGTGAAATCAAGGCTTACCATTTTCGAAATCACACGGGGTAACTCATAGGGTAACTGATTTTTTACATGTATCAATAGTACTGACGTAAATGAACAAAAAATAATTTAAATGATGAAGTTTTGGTTCAACTTTAACATAATTATTTAGTCTCAGAGTGTTTTATTTTTTTTCGCTTTTAGTTATTGTTTGTATTACTTTATTCGTAAATATTTTTATAAAATTAAATGTGAGTTGCCAATTGTTTCTTTAAAATTCTTTTCTACTTTGGCTATTTCAGCAAATTCATACCATTTAGTAACCGTTTCACTAATTTGCTGAATGATTGTATTTGCTTTTTTTATATTCATTGATTTTGCTACTGTCAATAAATCTTCTTTAGTAATATTGGTTCTTTTTCCATTGATGCTTAGATTGTGTTGGCTAACCCAATTACTATCAGGGCGATAAGCAAAACAAATATCATAAGCTGGGGCTAATTCCCAATTTCCCTCTTTTTTTAATCGAAATGCAAAGTTTTTGGTGTGGTCATCACAATTTCTGGCTATTACATTAAAAGCCATTCTTCTAAACAACTGTTCGGCTTGTTTATAAGGTAGTTTAAGTAATCGCATGGTTTGGAATACTTGTTCGTAGCTAAAACTTGTAATTTGGTTGAAATCATAATGCTGCATGGCACATAATGTTTGGATGTGGTGTTTTTGTTCAGCCCCTTCACGATCAAAACGTTTGGTCATGAAATGGGCTCTACCATTTTCTTCCATTAATCGACATTCCATCATTTCTATTTCACAAGCTTTTGCCATTAGGTAATACGCCATTTCAATTCTACCATAGCCAGTACTTTCACCAAATTGGATATCACTCACTGTATCTAATTTAATTAACCAATGTTCAAAATCTCTAGGAGCATTAGTTTGTCCGGATTTTACTTGACCTGTTTTTTCATTATAGGCAATAATTGCTTTGGGACGCGCTCCACCTGCTGAGGTTCCTATTTTAAGAATGTCTAACATGGCTTGTTGCTCGTCTTCGTTTAGGTTGGTTTGAAACCCTTCTCTTTTGGTAAGCATTTTTTGAGTAATATTGACCAAACTATCCACTTCAATATCAAATGCTTTTTTGGTGCTTTTGAATTGAGAAGGTTCGAACTCTAATGCGCCCATACCTCGTGTTCCAATAAAACATAGTAGTTCAACTGGATTCATGCTGTTTTCTGGCCGACCATTTTGTGCTAACCAATTGTTTATTAATTGGTTTCCATAATCATCGGGTAATACATCGGCTAATAAACCGGGTAATCCTTTGAATGTTTTTACATCCCGTAGTTCCGGGAATGAAAAAATACGTTTATTGCTATTTGCAATTGGCATTTTTAATGGAGCCAAATCCGATTTAGTTGCAATAAATTTCGGTTCGTATTCAAAACTAGCCACACCTGTTTCCTTGTTCCATGCTACGGCACCGACTCTTTCTCCCCATATTTTTAAAAATGCTGTTGTTATCATTACCAATCAGATTGTTTAGCGTTATCATTATCATTTTTTCTAGCGCGTTGTCTTTTTTGTTGCTCCTGCTTTGCTAGTTTTATAGGGCTAATTTCTTGTTTTACGGAAAAGACATCTAATAGCTGTAAAATTTCTAAAGCCCTCATGATTTGAATTAGCGAAATCATCGTTATAGCTTCACCATTTTCAATTTGGCTAAGTGTCCATCGGTTTATACCTGCTTCATCCGCCAATTGCGCTTGCGTTTTATTGATTTTTAATCGCTCGTTTTTAATGAACTCTCCAATTTTACTTACGATAGCTGTATCGCTCATTGCTGTCCAGTTTATGTTGGTATTTACCATTTTTATTGCTTTAAATTGTACTTAGTGTTGGTATTTACAAACAAATATATTAAAAATTAATAGTTAAAACATAATTGTAACAAATATATTTGGTTGGTAAATACCATCGTTAGTGTAGTAAATTGTATTTAGTGTTGGTTTTTGCTAGTATTAAAGAATTATTTTAGCCGTTATAAAACTAAAAAATCTAAATCTTCGTTTTCATTATTATTTTCATCTGGAATTTTAATAAGTGTAAATCGTCAGTAAAAAATGTACTGATTTAGATTCAAAATTTCTGGCAAAAATGCTCGAGTAACTCTGTATAAACACTAAGTTAATTGTTTTTGAAGATTTAAAGTAGGTTAATTATCATTTTATAAGTAGATTTTATATGCAAAAGCATATAAATTACTGTAAATGATATATTTTATATGTAAAAGCATATAAATAATATATTAACTTACAATAATTGAAATAGCCTTATTTCCCATCCATGATTCTATAAATTATTCTCAACCTTAAATTTTTCAAACCATTTATTATACAATGAAATGTATTCTGGTGTTTGTTTGATATTGTCTAAATCGTCATCAATACTGATGTGTTTAAAATTGTTATTGCCTTTTTCAAAAGAAGTTTTCAATGCATTTAGTGCTTCTTCTTTTTTATTCATTAATGCGAAGAGACAGGCTGCTTCGTAATAGTTACCTTCAGAAGGATATTTTTCTAGGATATCTTTCATCCATTGAAGTGCTTCTGACTTTTTATCTAGATGAAATAAGGCATATTGTTTACAATTCCCCTCTTCTTTAATTTCTTTTTCTAATGATGTGATGACGTTAAAATCTTCTATTGCTTTTTCTTTTTCATTTCGTTTTTCCAATAATAATCTTCCTCTCATTAAACGAGTATAGGTATCTTCAGGATTAAGTTTTACTGCAATGTTAAAATCCTCAAGGGCTTTGTCATTTTCTTTTAGCATTTCAACGTAAATCCAGCCTCTCATATAGTAATTCCAATAGTCTTTTGGGTCAAGTTCCATAGATGTATTTAAATCTTGAATGGCTTTTTGGTACTCGCCAGCATGGCGATAGGCATTGGCTCTTTGACTAAATACAACGGCATCAGTAGGGTCATTTGCAATTAAATAATTATAATCTTCAATTGCTTTATCATATAATCCTGCATTCTCATAAGTTGTGGCTCTTTCATAGATTAAATAATCCATATTATTTTCAGCTCCAACATACTTAATGAGTTGATCGAATTCTTTGATAGCTAGTTTGAATTTTCCATGCTTAGCATATAATCGTGCTCTTGTCGTATTCCAAAATTCATTGAAAGGAGCGTTTTTTGATTTTTCGTTTAGTTCGGTCAAAGCCAATTCATAATCATTTAATGAATAGGTTAAAAATTGGTCTCGACTATCGGAATCATCTGGTTCGATTGATATGACTTCTAGCATATCCAAAATAGCTTCTTTGTATTTTTTTTGTTCGAAATAAGTTTGCGCTCTCAATTGAAATGCCAGAAAATACAAATCGTTAAGTTGTATGGCTTTGGTTAAATTTTTCTCAGCCAAGTCATAGCGTTTCTCTTTTAAATAATTTCTTCCTAATCCTCCATAAGCATAAATGTTAGCAGCATCAATAGTTAGAATATGTTTAAAATCGGCCTCGGCTTTATCGAGTTGCCCGAGTTCAAAATAGTATTGTCCTCTATCGAGATACAAATTGATTTCCTTGGGTCTGAGTTGAATGGCTAAGGCATAGTATTTAAAAGTATTATCAATGTTTTTAAGTTTGTACGCGATATCGCCCTTGACTACATAAGCTTTGGAACGCATTGTACTACTTGACTCTTGAAAGTATAATAGTGCTTTGTCAATATGATTCTCTGCAACCTCTAGTTTATCTTGAATGATATACAAAACAGCGAGATAGAAATAGCTATAAGCCGACTTCGGGTTTTCGGCAATATCTTTTTCAAAGTATTCTAAGGCAGTTTCACTATCGCCGCCACTATAGGCTTTGTAAGCTATTTTATAATTTTCGCTTTGAGCACAACTTAAATTGGTGATTAAAATTAAGAGGAATGTGAGAACACTTTTTTGAAATAGAGTAGGAGTCATTGGTGGGGTAAATTAATCGTTTTCTATACTAACTCATAGATGAGAATTTTATTACATTGATAATTAAATTCTTTTTAATAAGTTTAAATAACCCTGGACTACTTCTTTAGTTTTATTGTATTCAGTTGATTTTTCATTAGTCGGCTCGTTTAAGTATAACTTTCTATTAATTTCTAGCATAATTGAGCTAACTCTTTTTTCTTTTTGATAATATTTCATTGGGACGATTGAACCACTATAAGGCCAATCAACCCCCAAAGAGTAACCTAAGTTTTCAAAATAGGTTATACTTGCTTCAATGTATTTCTTAGGTGTATGAAATGGGTCTGTACCAATATTGAAATCAGGTGTATTTGAATTTTGGTTGATTGCTTTTTGTAATGGGGTAGAAGGGAAGGAGTGACAGTCAATTATAAGACATTCACCATTTCTTATTAATTGTTCTTCAACTACTATTGTTAAACTATCATGATGTTTCCAATAATAGTCAGTAAGTATTTTTTCTCTTAATTCTGGTTTGACTTTTCGAAGTAATTCATCGGAATCTAATTTTTCATACAGAACACCCATACCTACTTTTGACATAATCTCTAGTTCATCATCAGCAAACCTTTCTACATCACAAAAAACTCTTGAAAAAGGTGTGACAATTTTAACGTCCAAATCAGAGTCAAATAAATCATCTGTATACCAGTCAGTTAGTTTGATAATTTCTTGTTGGATATTGTCATGAGATGATACGTATCCGTCTTGAAATGGAATTATAGTTGATGAATGGGGAATGTGTAAGATTAATTGTTTCATACAAATAAGTGTTTATGTTTATAATTCTTATTTGTATTCCGTGCAATAAAAGTAGCTAATAAGTACGTTTATTTTGACATAATGTCCGCATTGATTTACCACCGCGGTGACATCACTCGGTTGGTACCCATTAAAGGGTTCGGAATACTTTGCAAATTTACTATTTATATTTTGTTAGAATAAATAAAGATTAAAATATCACTAAATCCCGGTATATGAAATAATAGTATTAAATTTTTAATTTGTTAAATATTCAATCTCAACAATAATTGATTTTTTACTTAATAATTATTTTTTCTCTATTGTAGATAATAACCTACTAAAAATTAAGTTATATTTACAATTAACAATTTAATTTCACTTACTAACCCAATCTATGATATGAAAAAAATTTTTATTTTATTTTTTTTCTTTTTACTAAGTATTTCAGGATTTTCACAATCGTATCTTGGTAATATTACTAAACAAGTTAATTTTAGACAAGGACCAGGTAGTGATTATGGTATAATAAAGTCTTTAAAACCAGGCGCGCAGATTTTTATATCTTCTTTAGATACAGATGATGATTTTTATAACATTGTTGATATAGATTCTGATTTAGAGGGTTATGTTCATAAATCATATGTAAAAGTAGGTAAAATAGTTTCTAGAAGTTCTGGAGGTATGTTTAATCCGGAAGGAGATTCTGAAGTATATAAACCTGAAATAAGTGTGTTTAATAATACCAGTAAAACACTGACTTTGAAATTAAATTCAGAAACGTATTATTTTAGTCCAAAAGAAACCAAAAAGATTTCTTTGGAACCTGGTGAGTGTGATTTTCGAGCTTCAGCTCCAGGAGTAATACCTAATATAGGTACTGAGTATTTAGATGGAAATAGAAGATATTCTTGGCAATTTTATATATCAACTAGACGAAGATAATGGCAACAGTACAATATACAACCTACAATTTTAATACTCCCCCGCTTATATCGGATAGTGATTTTAAAATATTAAAAGATATCCTTACAGAAAATCCTAATTATAGCATAAACCCTTCATCAAGTTTTATAGAAACTTTTAAAGTAGAGTTAATATTTCTAGGAATTGGATTAATAGGATTTTATATAGCTTCATTAGATTTGGCAGATTGGTTAAATTGGGTAGGAGGTATTCCAGCATTTTTAGCTTTTGGTTCATTATTTAGTTTTGTACCATCAATGTTTTCCTATTTAGGTTATATTTCGGATAAATCAAATTATTACAGAAAACTTAAGAAGAAAATTATAAAATCAGAAAATTATAATGAATTTTTGAATATGAGAAATAAATAAAAATGAATTTAGTATTAAATAATCCCTATCGAATAGTTGGCTTACTTGTTGGAGCATCTGCAAGAGAACAAGACCGACAAATAAAAAGATTAAAGCAATTTATTGCCGCAGATATAGCCCCAGAAGAAGATTTTAGTTTCCCATCTCTAGGAAACGTTCAAAGAAATATAGAAAAAGTAGATGTTGCAGCTTCAAAACTTAATCTTGATAAAGATAAAATAGTTGCAGCCCTTTTTTGGTTTTATAAAGGTAACCCAATTACTGATGAACCTGCATTTGATGCAATTAATGACTCTGATTTAAATCAAGTATTAGTTATTTGGAAAAAACTAACATTAAATGGAGAAATATCTAAGCGTAATGCTTCGGCCTTCAGTAATTTAGGAACGCTTTATTTAAGTGGAGTTTTGGAAGGAACTAATTCAAATGAGGCTCTTTTGGAAAATGGTATTTCTTTAAAACTTAAATTTCTAGAAAGTGAATATATTAAAGAATTTAAATCATTAGCTACAGACGAAACTTACAAGACAACAAAAAAAGAACTCCAATTAATTTTCCTTAATCAATTACAATCTGAAATTGAAAAAAGTGAATTTATAAGTTCAACCAACTTTCTTGATATTATTACACAACAAGAGTTTTCTGCAAAAGAAGATTTTTTGAAAGGATTTGTGCAGAAGCCAATTGAAGAAATTGAAAAAAATATTGAAGAAGCGAGAATAAAAAGAAAAGCTGATAATTCGAATTCGTTAGTCGTTGGGAAAGAGCTTTTTAAAAAGACATCAGAAAATTTAAAACTACTTAAATCAATTTTAGGAATTTCGAATTTAAAATTCTCATCAATATCTGACAAGCTTTCTGATGAAATACTCCAATGTGGAATTGACTATTTTAAATTTTATAAAGATTCAAGCACAGACCCTGGTAGAGCTTCAATGGATTTGTTTCACAAAGCAAAATTATTAGCTATAGGAGATATTGCTATACAAAGATGTGAAGAGAATACTGAAAACTTGCAAGAATGGATTGACAATAAACCGGAAAGAGATAAGCAAGCAAAAATATTTGACGATTTTAAAAGTATTACAGATTTAATTGACGAGTATGAAGGATACAAAGAGACTGTCTTAAATGGAAAACAATTATTAGCATCTGCTTTAATTTACTTATCAAATGTTAAAGATGTTTTAGGTGAAAGAGATGATTTGTTTATTGGTTTGTCTACAAGAATTGCATCAGAGGCCCAAGGAATGTGTGTCTCGGAAATAAACAATTTACAAGATAAATTTTCTTCTGCATTTGATAGCTCAACTAAAGTTGCATTAATTAGATTACTAAAAGATAAAATTAATGAATCTTTGGATGTAAGTGCAACTATTGGCTCAATGCATTTAAAGCAAGATTTTAGAATTCGTTATGAGAGAAACAGATCTACTCTTATTGATTTGAAAAGGCAATTAAATCAAGTTAATACAGGAGGTGGAAGTAGTGGATGTTATATAGCAACTATGGCTTATGGAGATTATGATCATCCACAAGTAATGATTCTAAGACAATTCAGAGATGATGTATTGAACAAATCAGCATACGGTAAATGGTTTATAAAAACATACTATCACTATTCTCCTAAACTTGTCGAAAGACTAAAAAATCAAAGGACAATAAACATAATAATTCGGAAAACACTAAACCAATTTATTAAACTCATTAAATAATGAAAAAACAAATAACATTCGCAATAATTCTATTTTCTTCATTTGGAGTATTTTCTCAAGGTATAACCAAAGAAGATTTTGATAAAGAGATTAAGCCTTTGACACAAAAGGTTAATTTGCTCCAATCAGAAAACATTCAACTAAAATTGGAGATAGGAACTTTAAATTCAAAATTTTCATCTGCAAACAAGATCATTGATAGTTTGAGAAACCAAACGCAGCATAACAGTAATGTAATTTCTCAAACAGCAAATGAACTTGGTGTAAAAATTAAAGAAACAGGAGACATAAACGAAGTTAAAATCTCTGAAGTTTCTGAATCACTTAGCAAAAATTCTCTTTTCGGAATTATTGGAGTGCTTTCAACAATATTGCTCTCAGGACTTTTGTATTGGTTATTGAGCAAAAGGCAACAAACCGACAAAACAGATTTTATTGATCAGTTGAGCAAAACCAAATCTTCCATTGAAGAAAGTTTGGTAAAAGAGTTTGGAAAACAAACTGAATTGATGGATTCACAATTGCAGTTAATTGAACAACAGAAAACAACTTTACAAGTAACTCCAAACGCAGAACCAGACCATTCTTTAGCTTTGAAAGTTGCAAGTGAAATCAATCTAATTGAAAGAAACATCAATTTGATGGATTCAAAAACAAAAGGCTTGAAGCAGTTACAAGCATCGGTTGGAAAACTAAAAGACAACCTTTCAGCTAACGGATACGAAATGCCTGAACTGTTAGGCAAACAGTTCCATCAAGGAATGAAAGTAATTGTAACTAGTTCAATTCCGGACGAAAATCTTGAAAAAGACTCTGAGATAATTTCCAAAGTCCTTATCCCACAGGTTAACTATAACGACAAAATGATTCAAACGGCCCAAATTGAGACATCAAAAGGCTATTAAAAATAACAATTTATTTAGAAAATGAGAAATAAAATTGATTACGGCATTGACTTAGGAACCACTAATTCAGCAATTGCAAGAATAGAAAATGGAGTTCCAACTATTAAAAAATCGGACACGTTAAAAGATACAGTGCCTTCTTGTATCCACTTCAATAAAAGACAAGATATTCTTGTAGGTGATACGGCTTTTAATGTAATGAAGAATGATAATGCAAGGGCATTAAAAACCTTAGAAAAAGGGAAAACCAATACATTTATAGAGTTCAAGCGAACAATGGGAACAACCCATTCCTATGAATGTTCAAATATGAGTAAGAGCTTTTCATCAGAAGAATTATCTTCTGAAATTCTAAAAAAATTAAAGTCATTTGTTCAGGATGAAAATATTTCTTCAATTGTAATCACAGTTCCTGCAAAATTTTTGAATCCACAAAACGAGGCCACAATGCAAGCCGCAAAACTTGCAGGCTTCAAACATATTGAACTATTACAAGAACCAGTGGCTGCTGCCACTGCTTATGGTCTAGGTTCAAATAGTAAAGACGGCTTTTGGTTGGTGTTCGACTTTGGAGGTGGAACTTTTGATGCCGCTTTGATTAAAGCAGATGAAGGAATTTTAGCTGTAAAAGACACGGATGGGGACAACTGGCTTGGGGGTAAAAATTTAGACGAAGCCATTGTTGACCAAATTATCATTCCAAATCTTGCTGAAAACTTTGCTATCGAAAGCGTTCTAGAAGATTCAGAGCAAAAGGAAATTTTAAGAAATGCAGTAAAGTTTTATGCAGAGGAAACAAAAATTCAACTCTCATTTAAAGATTCTCATAATATATTGTCACAATTAGGTGATTTACCATTTGAGGATGAAAATGGTAACGAATTAGAAGTTGACGTATTAGTAACTCAAAAAGATATGGAAAATGCAGTATCACCAATTTTTCAAAAGGCAATTGACATTACCAAAGAGTTATTGAAACGTAACAATTTAAAAGGTGCTGACCTTGGTGCATTGATTTTGGTTGGTGGTCCGACTTATTCCCCAATTTTACGAAGAATGCTTAAAGAGCAAATTACAGATAAAGTTGATACTTCTGTTGACCCAATGACTGTGGTTGCTAAAGGTGCGGCATTGTTTGCTTCAACCATTTCAGTATCAGATGAAGTAAAAGAAACTACTAGAGATAAAACTAAACTTCAACTCGATATTAAATATGAAGCTACTACAGTTGAATTAGATGAAATGGTAAACTTTAAAGTTTTAAAGGAAAAAACTACGGGAACATTTCCTGAAAAAATTTATGCAGATGTGGTTCGTTTCGATGGCGCTTGGTCAAGTGGTAAAAAACTAATCGGTGAAAAAGCGACAATTCTAGACGTTCTATTAGTTGAGGGTCGTTCTAATTCATTTGAAATAAATGTCTATGATGAAGAAGGAAATAAATTAGAATGCCAACCACATCAATTTAGCATTTTACAAGGTATTGGCGGACTAGATGGTATGCAGGTATTACCGTATCACATTGGTATTGCAAAGTTTTTTAATACTGAGAGTAAAGACTTATTCCTTCCTGTTAAAGGTTTAGAAAAGAGTAAAAAAGTTCCTGCAACAGGTGTTATTAATGGTTTAAAGACAAGAAGTGCTATAAGACCTGGTATGATAAATGATATAATCCGTATCCCAATTTATCAAGGGGATTATAATGCGGAAGGAACAAATCCAGTATTAAACAACTTTATTAATGAAGTGATAATTACTGGTGAAAGTTTACCGGCATTACTTCCTGAGGGAAGTGATGTAGACATAACAATTAAAGTTGATAGGTCTCAATTAATGAAGTTTTCAGCTTATTTCCCTTTATTGAATCATACAGAAGAATTAGAAATTGAGATAAAACAGACAGAACCTCCAACTGAAGATTTATTGACTAATGAGATTTCTAAAGCCAAACATACAGCTATCAATGTTAATGCTAATGATGTTTCTGAAAAATTAGAAGAACTTGAAGTACAGTTAGAGAATGAAAAAGGTAGTGCCGACGGAAAAATGAAAATACTTGACGGCTTGCGTAAAGAACTTTTGAAGTTAGATAATGCTGAAAAAGTTGCTGAATGGCCAAAGGTTGAAAAGGATCTAAAAGATGCATACTTTGAGTTTGAAGAATTGATTCGAAAGATAAAAGAAAATAGCGATGATGAAGATTTGAATATGAATAAAGTTGAAGCCCATATTAAAGAATATAAAGTGGGTATTGAACATATTATTAAGAACAAAGATTCTAAAGCAGCAAAAGAGTTGATTGAAGAAATTGAAGGACTCGACAGAGAATTGAGAAATTCACTATCAGGAGGGTTAATTGATAAAGGTCGATTAGAATATCATGACCAAGAGTTTAGTACTTTGCAATGGAAAGATAAAAATAAAGCACGTCAACTTATTAATCAGGGTTTAAAATTAATTCAGGAAGGAAAAACTAGTCAATTACGCCCATTGCTTCATCAAATATGGGATTTAAGAATTGACGATGATGGAGATAGAGATACATTAGGTTAACATTTATAACTTAAAATGGAGATACAATACAAAGGCATATTACCCAAAAATTTTTCAGTAGACGAAAAGTATTCTGTCATGCTTTTTATTAAGCAAGGGAGTAATGCGGAAACATATAGAGTAAAAGGAAAGGAAGGTAAACTGTATTTTCTTAAATTATTCAATTATGCAAAGCTTCACCGTTCTGCATTTGACAGTGAAAATAATTTGCTGGAAATAGAATTTTTAAAATCAATTAAACATCCCAATATTGTTTCCTATAAAGATAGTGGAGAATTGATTCATGAAGGAAGAAAGTTTGGTTATTTGGTTCTCGACTTCATAGCAGGCGAAACCTTGGCTGAAAAAATAAGCCGTGAAAAAATTGAATCTGTTTATGATTTGAAACATATTGCTTCGGCCGTTTTAAATGGTTTGAATTACTTGCACAGTTTGACTGACCCTATTATTCATAATGAAATTACCCCCCAAAACATTATGCTTGATCTATCGGGAAATATTCCACAAGCAAAAATCATCGATTTTGGATATGCACGTAAATTTCATCAATCATCAAAATTGTATAACAAAGAAGGTTTGAATCTAAATTTTGTTGCATCTGAATGTTTCAATAGTTTTTATTCTCCCCAATCAGATTTATTTTCAGTTGGTGCTATTATGTATCATATGCTTTTTGGTATTCCGCCTTGGTTCAAGGATATTTCAAAATTTAAACAAGATAGAATAAAGCTTGAAGATGTATTGATTGAGGAACGTAAAAAACCTATTTCTTTCCCGAAAGTTTCTGAAGATGTAGTTGATTTTGATGAAACTATTTTAAAAGTTCTTAAAAAATCCCTACAACTTGACCCTGAAAACCGTTTTCAATCTGCAAACGAATTTATTCAAGCTATAAATGGTGAAATAGAAATTGTAGATCTAGACAACATTCAGAAAGTAAAGTCGGATGATAAGAATGATAATAAAATTAAAATACAGAAAGTCAAAGGCAAAGGTTTTGATGCAATCGCCGGTATGAGCGAATTAAAATCACAATTGCAACTAGATGTAATTGACGCCTTACACAAACCAGAAGAATATGCAAAATATGGCATTACACTCCCTAATGGAATGCTTTTGTATGGGCCTCCAGGTTGTGGAAAAACATTTTTTGCTAAACATTTTGCCGAAGAAGTAGGATTCAATTTTATATTAGCAACCCCATCTTCATTAAAAAGTAGGTATGTAAATGCTACTCAAGAAAACATTGCGAAAATGTTCGAAGAAGCTGAAAAAAATGCACCAACTATTATTTTTATTGATGAAATAAATGAGTTATTGCCTAACCGAAGTAGTGATTCTCATGAAATGTCAAAAAGTGCTGTAAATGAAATGTTAGCACAAATGGATAGAACGGGTGAAAAAGGGATATTCATAATTGGAGCTACGAATTACCCAGATTTAATTGATCCTGCAATGTTAAGAGCTGGTCGTTTAGATAAGAAGTTTTATCTGTCTCCGCCTGATTTTGAAGCAAGAAAAGCAATGTTTGAAATGTATTTAAAAAATCGACCTCTTGACTTTGGAATAGATTATGACAAACTTTCAAAATTGACAGAAAACTATGTTTCATCTGATATTGAATTTTTGATAAATGAAGCATCCCGTCAAGCTTTAAAAGAAAAAACAAGAATTTCAATGCAGATTTTGGAAATTATTATCAAAAAAACTAAACCTTCTGTTCCACTTCAAGAACTACAAAAATTTGAACTTTTAAGAAAAAAAATGAATTCAGAAAATACGCAGCAAAGTAATGAACGTAATAGAATCGGTTTTTAATCTCTAAATTTAATTATAAAATGGAAATAATTTCATTCGACAAACTTTTACTTAAAACGGCCTTCTGTTGTATGGCTTCAGATGGTAATATTGACAAAAGAGAAATTACCTTAGTTAATTCTATGTGTAAAAAATCATTGTTTTTCAAAAATTTTAATTTTAAAGAAGAAATCAATCTCCTTGTCAAGGATTTGATTACTAGAAGTAAAGAATTTATTTCTTTTTACTTTGATGAATTAGAAAATTCTTCATTAACAGAGGAAGAGGAATTGATTTTGATTGATTTTGCAATTCAAACAATTAAAGCGGACGAGCAAATTGAGTATTCAGAAATCAAATTTTTTAAAAATATAAGGCGAAGACTGAAAGTTAGTAATGAAATAATTTTAGAAAATTATAATGACATTGAACTATTTTTAGAGGAAGATATTATTACGGATTCTTATTTTGATAAGTTAACTAAACAGTATTTGGAAGAAATTGAACTTCCACCTTTTAATTTAATTGATATAGATGCTAATTCGATTGAATAACTAATTTGATTTTTAAATTTCAATATAAAATAATTTAAATATATTTTGAACATATAATATGGGACTATTTGACTTTTTAAGAGGTAAAACACCTGAACAAAAAAGAGACGAAAAATTAAACAAAATTAGATTACTTACTTCTATCAAAGAGCAGAGGAGTTTAATGCATGATATGATACTTGAAGGTGAACATGATTATTCAAAGCAGGATGAAAATCCTAATGGAATAGGGGAGTTTGGATTTGATAAAACAAATCCAATTCCTGTTTATGGTATAGATAATATTCCTGCTTATATGGATAAACTTAGATATGAATATACATCTAAGTCTGGTTCTGGAACCAAAACATACAACCCAGTTACTTTTCTTAGAACAACGGAGAATGACAATAGTCCAATAGGTTCTCAAAAGCCTTCAGAGGAACCATTTGCTTCTTCTACAACTGCAACAAACATTGAGGGACTTATAGATGTCTATTCTATTTATTCAATGGGCGGCGAAAAGTTGGCGAAGATTTATATTAACTGCTATTCACTTAAAACATCCGACAAAGTTCCAAATGGATTTTTTCATAGAGATACTATCCCTGCTATAAAGGACGGAAAATTATTAATGGAATTAATGAAATAAATAATTAAACACAGATTTAAATTTAAATTAAACATCACTATGTCAAATCAATATTTTTCAAAAATTAAAACTTCAAAATTGTTTTTTTTATTAACTATTTCATTTTTTCTATTTTCTTGTCAACCTAAAACTACATAAGAATTGGTTTCAGAATTAAAAAATTCTGATAGTATTGAAGAAAGTAAAAAAATAGCAGACGAAATCGCTGCTACCTATGATATAAATGCTGTTGATTTAATAGAAAGTAAGTATGCTAATTTTACACCATTAATTGAAGAAACCTATTCTAATATTTTGAATTATTATGCGAGTAATTTTGATAAATTTGATGATAATAATCGAGTTTTAGCTTTCAATTTTATTAATAAAATGCTTGGAAATGATAGAAAATCAATTCTAACGAATGAGGCTATAGTAAATATTTATTTATCTGGTTTAGAAAATTCTAAATCAATTTATTTTAATAAAGAATTGAATAAAATTATTATTGATTTTGAAAATGGTAATTCGGATCATAGTGTGTTGGATAAATTATTTGAAAAGTGGTCGAATGATGTTAGTGAATTTGAAACTATAAGTAGTATTGAAAGTGAAATTATCTTGAATTCAATTTTGTATTTTGAAGATTATTCTTCGAATTATTTTCTTCAATTTATAGTTTCTGAAGAAAAGGCTAGAGATTTAGTGGCTCATTATGGTGAATCTGTGGTAGATGATTTAAAAATAATGATGCAAAATTCTAGCTCTGAAACACGTTACGCCGCTGCTGAAGTTTTAATCAAAATGATAAAGCTCCATCCCGAAGCAGTTGAAAGTTTAACTAATGCATTGAAAGACGAAGATTTGAGTATGATTGCTGAAAATTATCCATTTTACATTAGGTTAGGTGCCAAAGGTTCTGAAGATATATTGTTGATGACCTTGAGAGATAATTTCAACCTTACAATGGGTGTTGACTTTTTAAATTGCGGAAATGCATACATCGAAAAGGGAACCATTGCGATTGCTAAAGATAATGGTTATCATGTAACTTCAAATGTTGGAATTAATTCAGGCCCAATATGGGGTAGTGGTAATGGTGAAGAAGAAATAGAGTAGTTTAAATTAAATATGAGAGTTTAATTATGTCGTAACAAACTCACATATTTGAGTATTGATTTCTCTTTGCCATTCTTTGATATTATTTTTTACATCGAGTAAAACAATACTACATTGTTTGGTTTCATCGTGAATACCATTTCTATCAAAATAGTTCCCTTTTTTACTTTTTGCATTATCACCTGGATAAACTAGAGCAACCTTTTCTGCTTCATAAAATTCATGATAGACATACATTTGCCTTAAATCATCAGGACTTGGGTTATATCCATTTAAATTTTTCCATTTTGTATCTAATACAATCTTTCTTGCATCATGGGTTTCAATATAGATATCTGGTTTCATCGATGTTCTTCTGCCATTCGTAGGCTTCCAGAAGTATTTAGAAGTTTGGGGTTTTACTTTTGAAAAATCATTTTTATTTTTCTTTAAACTTACATAAATAAATTGTTCCCAAAGTAAATTCATATCAAACATTAAAGCCAAAACGTGATTGTTTCCTTGGCTAAGATCTGGATGATATTGTAATAAAAGTAATTTGGCAATTTCAATTCCTTTTTGATAATGTTGATTTTTTCTATTATAAATTAGTTTATCAAAAGTTGCCTCGTTTACCTTTATGTTAGGCATTTCTGGGAAATTTAAAAGGAGTGCTCCAATTCGCCCAATTAATGACTTATTTGTATTGATTTGTTTCAACAAAAGCAAGGCCTTATAAAGGATATAATGTAATTGATGATCTACATTATAGGCGGTGTGATTTACATAAAATCGTTCTTTATGGGTAAGATTGTGTTGAATATGTTTACTAAATTTTAATTGACCTTTTAAAGCAGTAACATTGCCCTCTTTTTTGCTGTATTTTTTAATTAGTCCAGTATGAAGCAGGTATTCTACTTCTTTGACATACATTTCAAAATATAAATCTAAAATTGAATTAGGTTTGACTTTTAAATTACTGGAACTGGTAGATTTGATGTCAAAACTACCAACTGTTTGCAACATCTCAATTAATAAATTTCTCCACTTACTGTATTCCTCGTTGGAACTTGGATTTTTATCTGCTTTTGGGAGTACTTCAATCAGAATATTTCCTACTTGAATAACACCTACATGTTCATTAAACTGAATGCCATTGTATACTAATTTAAAGTAGGGTATACCATTCCCATGATAATGAACTAACGCCTCGAATTGATCTTTGGTGATTTTGTTATCACCTCTATCAAAACGAATAATTTCATGTTCAAAAACGACAATATTTTCTTTTGATTTAATCAATTTAACGATTCATTAATTTTGATAGCGCCTCAGAAAAACCAACTTTATTATCTTGTTTATACTCAATAATTGAATATAAATCTTTTATATCATAATCTGTTTTTGAATCAGCAACTGACGCAAAGAAATTATCATCCTCATTCCATTCATCGAATTGAATAAAACCGTCACCAAGAACTAACCTCATTTTGCCATAATCGCCAAAGAAATATTCTTGTAATAATGGAATTATATTTTTGTAAAAGGATTCCATTAAAGTTTCTTCATTCTTGTTTAAAAAATAGGAGTGACCTATGGCATGGTCATTATTTAATAAACATACAATTCGCTTGTTGATAGTTTTTAGAATGTCTTTTAATTGATATCCGAAGACTTCATTTTCTAATTCCTTTAAATCATATCGTGGCGGCATTTCTTCAAAACTGAAACGTCTTCTTAATGCGGTATCTAATGCTTCCACACTTCGGTCAGCAGTGTTCATGGTACCTATGATATATAGATTAGGAGGTACTCCAAATTTTTCTTTACTGTATGGCAAAATCACTTCCAGCGCTTCATCATTTCCTAATCGTTTACTGTCTTCAATTAATGTTATTAATTCTCCAAATATTTGAGAAACGTTACCACGATTGATTTCGTCTATGATAATTACATAATTTTTTACTGCTTTTTCAGAAATTATTTTTGGTTGATATTTGTTTAATTTTTCAAGAATTGACGGATAATATATTCCAACACCAGTAGGTTTAATCTCTTTTTTATTATAATAATAATCCTTTAACGTACCAATACTAAGTGTATGTCCAGTTCCTCCACTAGCTTTTTTAAATTGTATTGACTTTTTTGTAAAACCAATAATGGTAAAATCATTTCCTTCTCTTTTCAAAGGAAATTTGATTTCTTCATTTTCAAACCATTCTTCTTTTAATAACAAAAATGCTTGTTCAAAAGATAGCTTTTTACTATTGCCCTCTTTGGCATCTTCCCAGTTATTTTCGGCAGTGGTACAAATTTCTAAAAATAATCCAGGAACCACATCATATATTACGTTCTTGTCCTTAGTTTCGGGTTTTATTCCTTCAATAAAATCTTCATAGCTCATACTTTGATGGAAAGTTGTAAATAGAATTTGATTCTCAGCGACTAACCTATCATACTCTTTTTTTATTAAGATTCTATCTTGAGATAAATCAAAAGCAGGATTTACTATTTCTATAGCTTTATTTATAGAATTGTACGTTTTCCCTGTACCTGGAGGACCATATAAAATTTGATTTAGCGGGGCTTTAAAAGTTGAATTATTCATAAAATTACCTTTTTGTTTTATATGAAAATCGATATAGGTTTTAATTGAAGCTGAATAAAATCCGTTTTGACCATATGAAGGTGCTTCAGGATGGAAATATTTTCCTTCTTTATTTCTTTGTTCCTTGATTAATTCGGTATATAACTGCTTCAATTGTAAGACATCATTTACTTCAAAAACAGTGTAGTCAAGTAAATTCGAAAGTATTTCAATTGCTTTTATATAGGAAGTTTTTGTACCGCTATTTTCACTGTAAATAGAGCTTAAATAATTTGAATAGTCTAGTTTATAATTTACTTTATTAGTTTCACCTTCCATAATAGCTAATAACTTCTCATAATATTTAGAATAATTTGGATCTTCTGCTGCATACTTAGTTATGTCTGTAAGCGTTTTTAGTACCAAGCTATGATCAACTTTCCAAATGCCTTTTAATTTCCAATCAACATTTCTCCGGCTATTATAGTCCGAATTATTTTCTTCAAAATAATAATCAGAAGTTACCTGTCCATAACCAAGTATTTGACTACGTCCTTTTTTAACAATAATGATATCACCAATATTAATACGGTTTAAAAAATCATCATTTGCAGAAACATCATTCTTTTTGTCTCCTTCACCACCATAAGCAGCTACTAAAGCATTTTTTATCTCATTTCGTGATTTATATTGTTTTAAATCGCCTACTTCACCCCAACCCAAAGCCATTATGCCCTCGCTGTAAAACTCTTCCCATTTACTGGCATTTTCTCCAGGAGCATATAACCAATATCGTTGAGGATTTGCTAATGTAGTTTGTTGCCATAATTCTTGGGTGAAATCAAAAAAATCTTGTTCTGGTTGCTTTAATGGCAGCATAAATCGGTATAAGTCAGTAAACTTTTTAGAAGTGCCAGTGTAACCTAATGACTGTGCCGCTTCTACTAGTGATTCGTTCTTAAAAATATTTATAATATTAAAATCACCATATAAAAAGGCTATTTTCCATTTATACGCATCTCCTAAATCAATTTCATCAATGTTTTCAATTGTATTATTTTGCGTATTTTCGATAATAGCTAGTAGAATGTTTTTTATATTCTGAAAGGCAATTTCTTTAGTAGTTCCATATTTTTTTGCCCAACCATATTCACCATCTGTGAGTAGATTTTCCTTTAAAGTTGTAGATTCTAAATTTCGTCTTTTAAATATTCCGAATTTATAAGCAGAACCACCCCATATACTCCCTACGTCGGTTGTTAAAGCCTCTACCCAATAGCAAAATGAAGTTTTCTCTAAATTGGTATACTCCTCTAATGTCATATTTTGGATACGACCTAAAGGCCATTCTTGTATAAAAGATGCTTTTAATTGATGTAAGTTTTCGTTCATGTTAATTTATAATATTAAGCCCTCCATTCTTTATACTGTCCTTCTGCCTGTTCCATAATTTCTTGAAGAATAGCATTTAGTTCTAAAATGCTTACTTTCCCACGCAACTCTTTTTTGACTGCTAAACGAATAGCTGCTTTCGCATCTTCTTTATTTGTCCAGTCGATTTGGAGGTTGCTTTTTACAGCTTTAACTACGTTGTGAACCACGTCTTGAATAGGACCCGCTTCGTTGATGATGTCTTTTTTAGCCGCTAGAATATCATAAAATGCTAACTCTTCATCCGACAAACCTAATTCCGATTTACGTTTGTCTTCGTCTTGCATTTCTTTGGCACGTTCTACTAATTCTGCAATTGTAGTATACGAATCAATAGCGTTGGCGTGGTAACGGTCAATTACTTTTTCTAATTCTTCTTTTAGCGATGTGTATTTTTTAATATTCTGAGGCAAACGCATTCTGATTTCATCTTTTAAAATATTCTTTAAAAGCTCAATCTTGATAGCAATACTGTCTTTATCTTTTTTAACGCCTAATAAGAACTGCTCATCTAAAATGGAAATATCGGCTTTTTCAATACCTGCCATCGCAAATACATCAATAATATCATCCGATTCGATACTTCTACTTATCAACTCTTTAATTTCATTTTGAGTGGCTCTACCATTTCCTTTTACTGTTTTAGCATTTCGTATCGCTTTTGAAACGTGTTGCGAAAACAAGATATCAATAGCAAATTCCTGAATTTCTGGTTGTGATTTTACAATGGATAACAAACCTGTCAGTTTCTTTTCTTCCATCATAAATTGGTCTGCAACTTCATCGTATTTAATTAATGCGTTTAAAGCCTGTTTTACTAATAACATTTTATCACTTTCGCGTAAGGCTTTCCACTGGCTATAATCAATCGTTTCTGGTAGCATGGCTTTGCAAATGTCAACTTGATTGAAGAACATATTTATAGCCTGTTCCATATCAATAGTTGGTTGTCCATTTCCTCCACCACCAGTATATTTATCGGTTGCTTTTCTCAATTGGTCGCCAATACCTATATAATCTACTATAACTCCCGAAGGTTTGTCTTTAAATACTCGGTTGGTTCTGGTAATGGCTTGCATAAGATTATGTCCTCTCATAATCTTATCTACATACATCGTATGTACACAAGGTGCATCAAATCCAGTTAACCACATATCGCGAACAATAACAATTTGCAACGGGTCTTTCGGATTTCTAAAACGTTTTTTTAATGCTTCGGTAGCTTCTTGTGTTCTAATGTGCGGATTCCATGTTATTGGGTCTTTAGAAATATTTCCTGTCATCACAACCGCAATTTCAGGGCAATCTTTTAATTGCGTTAAAGCTTCATACATTTTAACGCTATTTCTTCGGCTCATACACACAATCATTGCCTTTCCTGGTAAAGTTTCGGTGCGATTGGTAAAATGATTTAAAATGTCTTTGGCAATCTTATCTACACGCTCTTGTGAACCTGCGGCATCTTCTAAAGCTGCCCATTTTAAGTTGCCACTATCTTCTTGTTCCCAAGTTAGCGAATCTACATCCGAATCTAAATTTTCATTGGCTAAATGCAACTTGGCTAAACGGGGTTCATAATAAATAGGAACTGTTGCTTTATCATCTACCGCTTGTTTTATGTCGTATACGTGAATGGTTTCTCCAAACACTTCTTGAGTATCGGCATCTTTGCTATCTACTGGCGTTCCTGTGAATCCTATAAACGAAGCATTAGGCAAGGCTTTACGCAAATTAGAGGCAAAACCATCTAACAAACCATATTGCGTTCGATGGGCTTCGTCAGCCATGACAATAATGTTTTCTCTTTCCGATAAAATAGGATGTTCTAATTCTCCTAAAGAATCTTCATTTCCTGATTTCAAACGGAATTTTTCTATCGTGGTAAAAACTACTCCACCACTTCCTGTAGAAAGTAAACGTCTTAAATCATCGGTAGAATCGGCATGTTGAACATCGCCCACTAAGTCTTTAGCTAATACAAAATTTTCATACAATTGAAAATCCAAATCACTTCTATCGACTTGTACTACGATGGTAGGATTTTTTAATTCGGGTAAGCTGCGTAAGATACCTGCATAAATCGCCATCGAAATACTTTTTCCGCTTCCTTGCGTGTGCCAAATGACACCAATACGCCCATCACCATAAGGACGAATGGCTTTTTTAGCGGCTTCTACTGCAAAGTTTACCCCAAAGAATTGGTGGTATTTCGCACCTTTCTTAATCAATGTACCGTTATGATCTTCAAAGAATACAAAGTTCTTAATGTAATTCAGTAAGCGTTCTTTTGGAAATAAACCGAATAACAAGGTATGCATTTGAAAATCATCATCTATGGTAGTAATACCATCATTACTTTTCCAAGTGGCATACCATTCGTTAGAAGCGTTGAACATACCGTGTTGGGCTTCGTTACCGTCACTTACTATGGTGGCTACGTTGTATTCAAACAATAGCGGAATATCTTTGGTGTAATGTTGAATTTGATTGAATGCTTCTTGTAAATTGGTGTTTTCATCAAACCAGTTTTTCAATTCAAAAACGATTAACGGAAAACCATTTACATACACAATCACATCGGGACGGCGTTTGTTTTTGCCTTTAATGCTCAATTGATTCACTACCCAAAACGTATTGTTTTCAGGATTTTGAAAATCTATAGGATAGACGTGAACGGCTTTTTCATTACCATTCGCATCTTGGTATTCGTAGTCTAACCCTTTGGTGAGTTTTAAATGAAAATCTCGATTGCGGTACAACAAATCAGCGCCTTTATTGTTTACAAACTCCGCCACAATTAACGGATATAACTCCGCTGGTAAATCAGGGTGCTGTTGTTGTATAAACGCTAATAACGTAGCTTTATTTACCACTTCGTTTTCTGGAAACGTAAACGTAGTGCCGTGTATGTGGCTATACCCTAAATCGGTTAACCAATCAATGGTAGCTTGTTCTATTTTGGCTTCTGTTGTCATGACATAAAAATAATGTCTAAAATAGTGTTTTTTTGATTTAAATATTATATTTACTACAAATAGAATTTTAATATTATGATTGTGATTCCCAAAGTCAATACTGAGTTATTAATTGAAGAAATAAAAACGACTGGTCATTCTCCGCTTAAATTTATTTGTGATGATGGTAGTACTTATTATTGTAAATATCTAGTTGATTACAGCCCTTTAGAAATTAATTGTTTAGCATACGAAATTATCGCACATTATTTATTGAACCAATTAAATATTCCAACACCGAGTATTGCTTTGGTTGAAATTTCAAAAGGAACTTTGGATAAGTCTAAAATAAAAGCAAATCGTAGGTTAGAAGAAGGATTTATTTGTTTTGGCTCAAAAAGTGTTGAACCATCTACGGAGATTTCTGAATTTGAAGTTTGTACTACTAAAAGAGATTATAAATCCATAGTTAATCCAGAGGATATTGTAAAAATAGCTTTATTTGATTTATGGATTAATAATGTAGATAGAGGTAAATTTATAAATCCTGGTTTTAATTATAATTTACTATCTGTTTCACATATAAAAGGAAGAGAAATTATGGCTTTTGACCATGCTTTTATCTTTGGAGGTGTCAATCAAATAGGTGTTTTTAATCCATTAATGGGTGTAGAACGTCAAGATAAATTGCTTCAATCTGAATTTTATAAAAGTTGTATTCAGTATATGAACTATGATGATTTTGTAAAAATTGTAGATAATTTTATACCTTTGTTGCAAGTTTCACATCAAGTTGTTATAGAATCGGTTATTGGTCAATTGACTGATATATGGAATCTTAGTCACAATTTATCTCAACGTATTCAGGATTACTTGCACGATGAAACTCGAATAAATCAAGTTAAAGAAGCCGTTATGGCAAACCATAATTATTTTTAAAATGAAAACATTCTTTAGTACCATCAGTATTCAAACTAATCCAGTCTCCTTAGAGAAAGTGGTGGTGGCGCTATTGGCAGTTACTGAAAGCCATGTTTTTTTTCATTATTCTAAAAACAAACTGAATTTACTAGATAAATTAGCACCTTCTAAAATTGGGATTGGCGGTTTAGCTAAAAAGAGTTTGCAACTAATAAAAAATACGGTAAACGAAACTAACAAGACTTTACAGAAAACCCAAACGACTATAGTATTTGAAAAGTCTATTTTTTCTAAAGAATACTTTTCCTATTTGAATAAATACAACAATGGTATTTTGAATTTCTCTGAACCTGCTTTGATACCTTTTGATTTTACAACCGAAAAGTTTGAAAGTTACTATCTTAATTTTATTGGAGAACCAACAGAACTTGTTGAAAAGAAAACACTATCGTTTGCACAAAAAATAAAACCTGCTTTTGATAAAAAAGGATTAGTGGAAAAAGCCGACTTAAAATTTTATTTTGATCCATTACATTTTCATGGTATTTTTAAAGAAACCGATATATCGTTAATCACAAAAAATGGTGATATTAGCGCCATTCAAACAATTGATTTTAATTTAACGGAACAAACTATTGTCAATAATGTTTTTGAAACACAATCTATACAAGTTGCTTTACAACATTTTGCAAAAGATACAGGAACTAAAGTAAAACCAATTCAAATAGTTTTTGAAGAACCTTTAAAAGACTCTGAAAATCATGTGCTTTTTGATATTACCTATAAAAATTTAAAAGATAATTTTAATTTTATAACCCCTGATGTATTAGAAAAGGAAACTGAAAAAATTGCTAATTCTAATAATATCAAATTCTCAGATTATTTACAAACTTTAGAAATATAAAAAGGGCTTCTAGCCCTTTTTATATGAGTCATACCTACGCTGGAAAAACTGTAGTTCAGCCCAGCTAAATTACATGATAATTTTCACTAACTACTTATCACTAGAAACAAACTCTTTCAACCGCATCTCACCGCTAATTAACTTAGGCAATAAGGTATCGCGCAATTGGGTTAAGGTTTGGTTTTCTGTAAGATTTTGAATTATTATCTCATGATAATTAACAAACTCATCAATAATTTCATTTAAAATAGATTTATCAATTGGTAAAGCTATTTTAATACTTTCTATATCAGATGTACTAATATTAGGCTGTGCACTTCCATAAGCTAAACCTTGCATTACTTTGTAAAAATCATTAGTCTGTAATAGTTTACCAATTAATATGGAAGCATTTTTTAATTCTTTATCAACTAATTTCCCCACACGTTGGTTTAACCACAATTCTTGATTATAATCAGGTACAGCTCCTACTTTTCCGACTTCTGCACCAGTCATAGCAATTAAGAAATCTCCTTTAGTAACTCTAAATTTTGGGTTTATAGTTTTAGATATTTCTTCTGAAATACAAGTACAATTATTAATATCTACAATGTTATTATTGATATTTTTAATTTTTAAAACTTTAACGCCAGAATCTTGAAAACAAGCTGATTTAAAAGCATAACCACCTAAAACAGAAACTATACTACCCAAGTTTTTCACCTCCCAACCCTTAGGAATCCTTCCTAACTCGCTATCTACAAATTCACCATCTTGAAACGGACCAAAATCTACAAACCAGTGTTTGTATAACGCCATAGCTATTTCTTCTAAGGTTTTGTTGATGGCTAAGTTGTTTTCGATTTTGTCGTCTATGGCTGATAGGATTGAGGCAATTTCTTCTCTTTCTTTTTTTGATTCAGGCAAACATATATTAACATCTTCACCAAGCCTTGTTCTTGAAAGTTCTGTCTGCCCAGTAGATCCCTCACCTAAAGATTCAATAAGGGCTTGTTTTTCTATAATTGCATAACCAAAAAATTCATCAGCATAATCTTCAACCGGTCTAACAATTGAAACATGTGAATCAACAGTAATATCTTTAAAATCAGATTTAAATTGCGCAACTCTACCCAAAGTTCCAACTCCAGTTGAATTAACTAACACATCATGTTTTATTAAATATTTTACATCAGAAATACTTTTCTTCTCGATTTCGTGATATCTACAAGTTTCGTAAATAATTTTATTATCTCTAATACACCTTTGATTTACCACTCTAATATTTAAATTATCTGTGTACTTTGGTGATATACCCCTTCCAATATATTCAGTTACTTCAGAAAGTTTATATGTTTTCCAGTTGTTTGGCATTTGGTTTATTGTAAGTTATCAATCAATTTTGGCAAGTGTTTAAATCCTTTAGATAGTTCAGAATATATTTCTTTTATTACCGTTTCCTCTACTAATTTTGACACTGTTAAGTCCAAAAATTTTCCTTTGGCAAGTTGAAACCAGTTTTTCTTTCCCAAATTAAAATTTTCTTTTAATTCATCAATTTCATTATAGATGACTTCTTGACCATATCCTAAATTCTTTAATTGTTCTTCAATTTGATTCAACTTATTATGCAAATCAACTTGCTCTTCAATTTTAAATTTATCTTCTATATATGGTTCAAATTCATAATTTCTATTAACATTATCAATTTCTTGGTCAATCACAAAAAATCCTGTTTTTTTTTCTGTAGATATATCACAATCTATTGTAGTACATTTTTTTTCGTGCTCTAATTTTTCTAATTCAACTTCTTTTCTAAGAACATTAAGAAAATATAACTTGTCTTTATCTCTATTGAAATTATATAATTTAGACGATAAAGTACTTTTTAAATAATCAATATCACAAAATGATTGACCTTCAAAAAAATAAGTACTAAAACGAATTGCTTCTTTCTCTACGATGTTCATATTTTAGATTTTCTCAAAATTCTCCAAAATCTTTTGTTGCAACTCATTCCCTTTAGCAAACTGCTCTTGCAAAGTAGCTTGTAAATTGGCCATTTTATCTTCGAACAAAATACCATCATTTTCTACTTCTTCGGTACCTACATAAATACCTGGAGTTAGTTTGTAGTCTTGTTTTTGTACTTCTTCTAATGTGGCGTTGTAACTGTAACCATCTGTATTCTCATAAGTACCACCAATGTTGCGCCATGCGTGGTATGTTTGAGCGACTTTATCAATATCGGCATCCGTAAACACACGTAGTTTTCGGCTCTCCATAGTTCCCATTTTACTGGTATCTATGAAAAGAATTTCGTTTTTACGTTCGCGGTGTTTGCCGTCTTTTCCGTCTCGGTTTTTACTTAATATAAAAATACATGCGGGTATTCCTGTAGTTAAAAACAATTTATCAGGTAAACGTACAATACAATCAATCATACTGTTGTTTACCATAAACTCACGCACGTTTTTCTCCCCTTTGTTATTGGAGGTCATGGCGCCGTTTGCCATTACTACACTTGCGGTACCTTTGTTACTTAAATGGCTCCAAAAGGTTTGCATCCACATAAAGTTAGCATTACCATCAGTAGCAAATTCTTCTTTCGGCCCAAACAAGCGAGGGTCGTTTTCAGGTAAATCTTCTGGATGCCATTGGCTCACATTAAACGGAGGATTTACAATAATGTAATCGGCTTTTAAATCAGGAAATTGGTCGTTTAATAAAGAGTCGCCTAAGCGTACATCAAACGATAAATCACGTAACGCCAAGTTCATTTTGCACAAACGCAGCGTGCCATCGTAACGTTCTTGTCCGTAAATAGCAATGTTACGTTTGTCGCCTCCGTGGCTTTCTAAAAACTTCAACGATTGCACAAACATACCGCCACTTCCACAAGCTGCATCAAAGATTTTACCTTCATAGGGTTCAATCATTTCTACCATCAAACGCACGATACTACCAGGTGTAAAAAACTGCCCTGCACCAGAACCTTCTGCCAAAGCAAACTTACCAATGTAGTATTCATATACACGTCCTAAAATATCGCTTTCAGGGTTTTCCTTTTGCGATAACTTAGGATTAGAAAGTAAATTAATTAGTCCACCCACTTGACGTGCCGTTAATTGGCTTTTTACAAAAATACGTGGTAAAATCCCTTTTAAATCGGGTCTAAACTTCGACAAAGTAGCATCCAAAACATCAAAAGCATCATCTACAATTACTTTGATGTTGTCTTGTTCGGCATTTGATTTTAAGTATTCCCAAGTGGCTTCCTTAGGAATAATATATACATTCTTAGATAAATATTCATCCGCATCTTCTAATACATAGTTGATTTCTGCTTCGTCTGCGGTAAAATAATTGGAGTTCTTATCGTGTAATAGAGCTGATAATTCTTCTTTGCGCATTTCATAGCGCTCAGACATGTGTTTTAAGAAAATCATTGATAATACAAAGTCTTTGTATTGATTTTCAGCTACAGCACCACGTAATTCGTTGGCGACTTTCCATAATTCCTGTTCGAAATTGATGTCAGCCTTAATTGGGGTCTTCGACATTATAGGATTTTAGATTTGAGTTAATATTGTTTTGCTAATATATTGAAAAAATAGATAGTTTATGGTTTATTTCTTTCATTAAATCTTCTTGGATAAGGAATATATTATTGAAAGAATTTTTGTAATCATTAATTTGCAAATCTGAGTTTACTTGCAATTTAAATGTTATTTCCTTTTAAGGGTTATCAGTAAAAATAAAGCAACTATCACATCAACTATATTCCATAATTCTCGACCTAAAGCAATCTTTTCAAAAGGTTGAAATAATATTGCCAGCAATACATATAATAGCATTTCGTTTTTAGAATTGTTTTCATTTGCAGTATAGGCTAAAAATACAAATCCTGCCATACTCACAAATCGGACTAATTGAAAGAAGCTGTAAGGCATATCTAATAAACATAATAATAGAAGAGAGGCCAGTACAATTTTAATTATTCGTATCATTTTAATTAATTTAGTATATATAAGACAATGTGATAGCGGATATAATAATTACATAAATTAGTATGGAGAAAAAGAAAACAATATAATCCTTTTTAAGATTATCCTTTAGTTTTGCTCTTTGTTCAAATATAGCATAGATAGTAAAAAATGCTATGAACATAAATGTAATTACATGCAATTTATCAGATAGATTGAATGTATCTGAAATAGGTAAATATGACTCTGTAATATATTTATTACCAATAGCCGTAAATAGTGAACCAACAATTAATGCTAATTTTTCTTCACTTTGTTTATTCGGCAGAAATACACTTAAGGAGGTTAAAAAGAAGGATATATAAAGTACTACAAATAGTTTCCAGTATATTGTCCAAGAAGCTCTAATCAGTGGGATATTTATGTTTATTGCATCCAATTGGTAAGTGTCGTTTTTTAAATCTCCAAAATTCGAGTCCCAATTTTTAGAGTCTAGTTTAAAATCAACATTTCCTACATGCCATTTGTCAATAAAATTAGGTTTTAATTTTGAATTTTTTCTATCTAGAATTACAACATATTCTCCCTTATAATGTGTGTTTAATTCAAGATAAATCTTTAGTTTTTGTATATCAAATGGAAATTTTGACACATCCATATTGTTTAATATAGTTGCGTTTACCTTGTTTATATAATAGTACTTTGTTTTATTATTATGGTTTTGTTTGTATGATTCAACTAATAATGATTTATAGTCTACTATTCTATCTATATCCAGAAAATTGGTAATATCATTGTTTAAATTCTCAGTTTTCAACTCCTTATTTGAAATAAACCAAACATAAAAAGTAGTTTTAAAGTTGGAATTCAAATAATTGATTTCATAGATATTGTCAACATAAACTCCAACTTTTAATGTGTCTTTTATATTTGAATAATTGGAGTAAACCGAATTACTCATTATTAAAAGCAGTAATAAAAGGAATTTTTTATTCATTCTCTTTAAAAATTAATGATAAAAAGGTGTTTCTACTACTGGCATAAACCACCCTAAGAAATGTTCAAATAGTGTACTAACTGAATATACTAAGAAAAGCAAGACGATTCCTTTTAGAAAGAAATAACCAATATTTTCATTGTCATTTTCAATTTTAGATGAACGTTTGCCAATTAAAAAATTTAATAAATTATCTATGACAAAATAGCTTAAGAAAGTAAAAATAAAAGTGAAGCCAAGGAAAATAATTATTTTTTGCATTACTGCCCAAAAAGTATTGTCGATAGTTTTTGAATAGATAATTATTTCAATGGAATTTTCAATTTGGCCAAGTGCAATCTTTAAAAATATAAAAAAGGCTACCATAATAGAAGAAGCCCAGATCGAGAAGGATAAATTGATTTTATTTTCATTTTGTAATTGAATATTTTGCTTTTTCGCCAAAAATTGCAAGGCTAAAAGCATTAATCCAGTAGCTGATATTGCTACGATTGAGGTAAAAAATAAACTTTGCTCGTCCATGTTACTTTGATTTTAAGGATATTCTCCAGTTGTTAGTATTTGAAATTTCATTTGGTATTACACCAGGTTTACAATTTGGCGCGGTAGTTTCCCACATTACGTACCGTTGGTTTTTATAATTATATGCAGTTCCACTAATAGGAAGATTAATTCCTAAAATAGAATGACCATAAAATTCACTACTTAATAATGCCACATCATAGTCATAATGAGAAAAAATAGTATATAATAATAATGTTCTTGAATCGCAATCTCCTTTCAAGCTTACTAAAAACTCAACAGGAGTGTTGATCCCAAAACGTTCATAACCATCACACTGATTCGGATTTTTAAGTAAATAGCTTCGAGTAAATCGGTCTGTGTATAGACTAGCATCACAACCATTATCCAATACAATGGCATATGGCATATCTTGAACAAATGTAACTATCATTTCGGCAAATCTCACTCGATTTAGTTTATTTGCCTTTCTAATACTGTCGAAAAGACGATAAACACTATTGATTTTAGTTTTATCATTTTCTTTCAAACTGTGCACAATTTTATCATAATCTTGAATAGTATTTTGTCCCGAATTTAAACTATTTTTAAACGAATGTGCGTTTCTGTAATCACTCAATCTAATCTGATATTTACCTTCGTATTTATTTCCAGAATAATCTTTCCAAATTCTAAATCGCGTAATTAAACTGTCTTTTTCAGGAATTGTATTATCATTTGCTTCTGGATCATAAATAGGAGGGTTAGTCTCTCTAGGGCTATCCACAACAGTTGGATTTGGAATATAATTAGAATCTGTATTGGAGCACGTTCTAAAAAGCACACCTATAAATGAAATTAAAAATAGGATACCAAGAATTCTGAATACCCAAGCAAAAAATCTAGGAAAGTATCCAATTAGGAATAAAAGTAAATAGTATCCAACAAAAATTAAAAGAAATGGCAATAAATGGATTAAGAAAAAGATTCCTATAATAAATACAATTATTGTAAATAGTTGGCTTAAACATCCCAAGCAACCCAAACCTTTTTTCTCTTTGTAAATCCAATTTCCCCATACGGTATCATCATGATTTTTACAGATATATTCTTTTCTATAATAATCACCCTGTGTTTCTGTTTTACCAGTTTCAATCCCACTATTAAAACAAGGAAGTCGACGACCATCACCATCATCATCATCGTCGTCGTCGTTTGTTGATTTAATCTCTTTTATTTCTTGAATAGTTTCCTTTACGTAATCAAATACATAACCAGAAACATAAGCATTAAAAGTACCATAAACGGTATCTCCTTCTCTTTGATGATATTTTCGAACCGATTTAAAGTCGTAAATCTGCGGTTCTAAAAGATTAATTCCGAACGATTTTTCATTTGCTTTTATAGTAACCGGTAAAGTAGAAGGTAGTTTATCTTTTGGGAATTTAGAAATAGATTCAATATCTGTTGCGTCGATTTCGAAATCGCGAGGGAATAAAAAAGGTTCGTCTTTTCTGAAATCCTTTAATGAATTGCATTGAACTTCTGCATCGTAAATTTCAAAATCAAAAAAAGCAGAATTATTAAATTCCTCGATTTCGATTTTATCTCCACGGTATTTACCTGAAATTGTACCTTTGATATAGGTTTTTCTTGGGTGCGAAATTTCCTTAGTAATTTTCACATACTCTTTGCCATCTTCACCAACGAAGGATTCTTGATTAACTATTTTACTTTTTTTATCCATGTTGAGACGGCCTATTTTTCAACTAAGGTATTATCTTGATATATAAGTTCAAGTAAATCAGCTTCATTATTATTTACAGTTGAATTCACCCTTTTTATTGTTCTAAACGGTGGATCTGCCCAATATTCATACTTCTCAGTTTTTTCATTTATCAATTCCTCTTTAATTTCGTCAAAATATTTTTTATAAACTGATGGATTTCTTTTTTCCAATTTCTCCAAAAAAGGTGTTAAATTTTCCCAAACATGATTATTAAATTTTAAAATATTGTTTTCTAATTGAATGGAGTATTTTATTTTAAAATCTTTGTAGTCATCTTCAATAATTCTTTTTTCAATTACTGCTTTCTTTTCATAAAACTCGCCTAAATTTCTTATTGAATATTTGAAATATATAGGCAAGAGAAAAATAGCAATTACAATAAATGAATTAATTGAAGCAATTGGATTTGTTGCTAACAAATATTTAATATCATATGCCAAGGCTTTAGAGCCTGGCTTAAGAATTAAAACATTTAATGGTTGAGCAATGATTAAAGCCAAAAGAATTACAACAAAAATTCTATAAACCATTGAGATATTAAATGTGATTGATTTTGCTATGTATTTGTCTTTCTTTCGAATACGTATTGGAAGTATTTCTGGTGTTATTGTATAAAGTAATAAAACATACATATTAGTAACAACATACCCCCATACCAATCCTACGCCTATATCTGCAAAAAAATTATGGAATAAATGTTCGGTAAAATACAATGCACTTACAAAACTGAATAACAAAATAAGCAATACTAATAATCCTATTGTAGAAAAGTAAAATTGTATTTTTTTACTTCCAACAGAAATTATAGAATAATCTTCACCAGATAATTTAAATAAGCTTTTTTTAATATTTTCAGGCATTAAATTCATCAGGATTTATCTTTTTGATATATTCATCTAAATTAGCATCAATCTTTTCTTTTTCCTTTTCTTTATATTTAGCAATAGCATATTCAGTTAATTCCTTCTGAATTTCAGTTACTTTCATTTTTTCAAAAATTATTTTTTCTGCTTCATGGTTTATAATCAAATGACGTTCTATACCCTTTTTATCTTTATAATAATCATAACGTACTTCAATTCCGTTCTCTGCTCGAATTAAGTCATCCCTATTTTCACTTAAATAATCATACGGGGTTTTATTAAGCATTAGTTTGAAAAAAATTGGTGTGAGTTCTATAGCCATAAAAAGCAAAGTAATAAAAAGAGTAATCCAAAATCCAGCTACTTCATGAGCTAATTTTATACGCTCGAGTAAACCGTCCAAACCTTTAGCTACTTGAACATTTGTTGCTAAAGCTTTTTCTTTTTCTTCTAAAATTTCTTTTCTTTTTTTATCTGCTGTCTCAATTTTGGTTTTATTCATTTCATTAAATCTGTCTAATTCCTTATTCAAATTATCTATTTGAGATTTTAATGCTTTTGATAAAGGTCCGTCACCTGCCACAATGCCATTTGCTTTCCCCATTAAATTATCCGTATATGCTTGTTCTGCAACTTTTATTCTTTCAATTAAATCTTGTTTTTGTTTTCCAACATCGCCCAGTTCATTTTCAACAACTTTTAATCTTTCTTCAAAATTTGCCGTTGTTCTTTTTTCAAACTCTTTTTGTAGGATTAATTGTTTTTCATAGAGTTTATTGTTAATCTCCGTTTGAAACATTCTTATTTCAATCGGTTTAGAAATTGTAATAGCTATAATCGCACCCATTATTATTCTAGGTATAGCGCTTTTAAATTCGTCCCAAGTAATTTTTTCAGTCCCATCTCCTTTACCTGTACTTGTAACAATAAATCGGTCAATATTAAAGATGATTAACCCCCAAATTATTCCAAAAACTATAGAAGAAATCATAGTAGTATAATCTAATTCATTTTCAAGTGCAGATCCTTTTGGAGAAAAAATAGTATAAAAAGCATATCCTCCAGCTAGACCTGCCATTGCGCCCGTGGCAAATACAATACCTCCCAAACACATATATTTGATTTGGTCACTGTAAGTTGCTCTTTCTAAAATGTACCGATCTCCACCCGCTGCTTTCCATAGAAAACGCATTATTTTACTTGATTCAGGTAATTCGTAGTAATCTCTTTTCATATAAATTCTTTTTGATTAAAAGGTTGGGTTAGTATTTTAATTTTTTGATTATTAAGTATAATTGTTTGATTTTTAATTTTTGGAGTATTTATCTTATTTTGAATAGTTTTTATACTTAGATTTAATTTACTTGGATTATTTTGTTCAATATTCAAATTTGAAATAGAAGTATTGAAGGATTTGCTATTCAATGTTAATGCAGGTTCAAATTGAATATAATAGGTTTGCTTTTCGAAAAATCCATAAACAACAAATTCAATCGGATTTGTAATTACACTCAGATTGAAAACTTTGGGGGTTTCTGAAGGAGTAGTTTGATTATTAATTTTGTAAAACAAAGCATTTTGAAAATTGTACTTTATAACTAGAAAAGAAGATTCAAATAATAGGTCTGCATTGTGGTTTAGATAAACTAACTTAATAGCTCTATTGGATTTAAAAACGATTTTCAAAAATCGAGTAGTTACAATTTTTAAAAAATGTAATTGATTAATTAAATATGTTGGGTAATTTGAAAACAAAATCGATTTGTTTTTTTTTGATTCTTATCTTAATAACTAATAAACCTTTTATTTATTGTTTTGCAAATTTGTCTCCTGGGGGGGGCTTAATTTTTGAACAATTTAAAAGTTCTACAATTTCTATTTTTTTTTGCAATTTAACAATACCAAAATTTAGTGATTTTGTAATTGATATTTTTTAAATAAACTTTTTAGATTTCCAGATAAATTTAGGATATAAATAGCATTCTAATATTATTGTATTTTGAGCAATTTAATTATAAAATGACATAGTATTTTATGGCAAACTATAACATTAAGTAATTCATTTTATAGTTTTATTAGTCAAAACACTAAATAACATTAGTAAATTAAAACGAATTACATTTGTTTACTATGCGTATAAATCCGAATTCAATTCGGATTTATACGTTTTTAACCGGTTCATTTTTTGATGGTTATAAAGTTGGTTTAGAAATTTAGGTGTTTTAGAATGGTGTTTTTTTAAAAAATATTATTTAGAATAATTTATTTATATATAATAATTTTTATTTTCTTCGGTTATTAGTAACATATGTGATGTCTTACAAAAATAAAGGATGAATAAATTATCTAATACCTCTCAAAATAGTACTGTAAAATCCGATTTTGCTCATTATTTTTCAAATTTAAACAGTATAGGTTTGGCCTCTTTATTAAAAGATGATATTTTATATGTTGAGATTACTAAAGGTGATTGGATAGCTCTTTTTGAAAAGCAATTTGAAAGTTTCAAAAGAAATGACATTCATTATTTGAAATCAATTGCTGGTGTCTGTTCAGGATGTAAAAAGGGATGTTCAGGTTATACTTTTCTGGATGAGGTGAGTGGATTTTATGTTGATTTCGTAATTGAAGTAAACGAGGAGGGTACTATTGATTATACAGAATGTGTGAATTTGATAAACGAAATTGCGCTGCCGAATAAAAAGGAACAAATATTTTTCAATGAGGAAGGATTAAATACTACTAATCATGAATGTCCATTTTAGTTTTTTATTATCATGAAAAATAACATTTTATACTTTATCCTTTTTCTTTTATTTTCAACGTATTCAATTGGGCAACAATTTCAAATTGGTGATCGAGTGAATCCTAAATCCAAACAATTTAAGTTGTTGGATTATTCGCCTTCCATGAAAGTTCATACTTACCTGTATGTAGATAAAATTAAAGAAAAGTATTTGTTTGATAGAAGAGTAGGTGAAATTCTTATTTGTCTTAAAAATGGGGTAGTGGTAACCACGATTTACAATCTAAAACTTAATACTGACGAGCATAGAATTGCAAACTCAACCTTAAAAAAGGTAAACAAAGCTGTTGGTAAAGAATTATCATTAGTTCCACATAATTCGTATGCAATTACTAAAGGAAATAACTTCGTTTCACTAAAAATTTGTAATACACCTTTGACTTTCGATCAACCTAGATTGGTTTATTTGACTACGATTAAATACAGCATTTTGATGCCTTAATTATCTAAAATCGAATTATGAAAAATGTACCAAAAATCATACTTGGATTCCTACTAGTTTTTACCTTCGGTTGTACCCAAAACAAAAAACCTAAATTAGTGAAGCCAACTCCAAAACCTATAGTTTGGCATATTGCAGGCTTACCCAATTGGTTTTATTTAAGTAATTCGAGAATTATTTATAATCGATGGGGGATAAATATTTTTTTAGATGGTTGTTCGGGTTCTATTGAAGGTGTGAAGAATAATAAAAAAGTAGCCAAAATTTTAAAAAAACGCCATGGAAAATATTGGCAGCAAGTTTTTCAAATGTCGGTAGAAGAAGAGATACTCAATCGATATTCAGTTATTGATTTAGTCTACAAGAGTCAAGAGGTAGTAGCGATTCAAAAGAAATTTCATGTGAGCAAAGAAAATAGTACTACACGTGTTATGTATATCGATAAAAATCGTTATGCTATTTTAGTAACTTGGTATGTTCCTAGTGATGATAATATTTCCATTCCAGGTCAACAATTAATTGTGAATTTAGCAACAAAGCAGGTTGCAAAAAGTGATAGAAAGTTTAATTGGAGGAGAGCGTATTGATAAATATTTAATATAAATTGAACAAAACAACGAGCTACACTCGTTGTTTTGTTTCTTCTTCTAGTCTTTTGACTACACTATTAGCAACTACAACGCCAAATAAAGCAACAACTGCTACTACCAAAATGATTCCTAATGCACGATTGTTTTTTTTAAGTACTTCATTTTCATTGATAGTGTTTTCCAAATTGAAATCCAGATCTACCATTTTGTAGTCATACATACTAATCATAACTTAATTATTTGAACGTTATCGGAATTAGGTATCATTCTAATTGCATACTCATAATAGGCATGAAGTTTACCATATTTAGTATCTACAATTCGATTAAAAGCATCAAATCGAAGTCCTTTACCCTCAAGAAAATACCTATTATAAATGTTGTCTGATTTAGGATTATAAAGCGCTTTTAAAATAAGATGACTTTGTTTACAAGGCCTATCAATAAATGCACGTTCTTTATTGATTTCAGCATTCTTTCTGTTGTGATACCTGATTTTATTTTCTGCGGTGGCAAATCGTTGGTTTGCCCTTTTTGCAATAAATTTTTCATCCGTTAGTGGGTCTATTTTAATTAGCTGTTCCATCTTAGTCAAAAATTGAATTGTTACGTAAAATGGCTTCGATAAGACTTACCTCATACAGATGGACCCCTCCTAATTTAGTAAATGGGAGGATGCCTTTATCTCTGTACTTAGCAATAGTGTTAGGAGACAAACCGAAAAGTTCTTTTAGGTCTTCATTTCGGTAATATCCTTTTGTTTTACCTTTGTCTTTTTGTTGCTTAAGACTTGCCTCAATGTTAGACAATCTTTCATAAATTGGTTCGAGCAACATTTGTATGTTGCGAACCGAAGGAATGTTAATTTCAAATTTTTCCATTTATTAGCGGTTTATATATTAAACCACAAAGAAAGGGTAGTATTATAAATTGTTCATGTATTTATGGAGATCTCCAAGCGATAATAAAAAAATTAATTCAATTTAGCAGTTTCAGTTCTAATATATTTAGAAAGTAGATTTAAAACATCTAATTGCTTGTTACTTCTTGCCTTATCTTTTACTTTAGAATATTCTTTACTAAAATCAGTTAATGGTTTAATTCCTAGTTTTGTGTCTGTATAGTTAAAATGGGTTTCCACAAACTTTTTAATTTTACTTTCACTTTTTAATTCATCACTATCCATATAAATTAATTTAGCTTTGATTAGAATTTTAAACAATGCAGCTGAGGAAATTTTATCTAATTTTATGTTACACTTATTCTCAGGGGTTTTATTCTCTGAATAAAAATGACTTAAATCTGTAACTCCGTATACCTGAATAGCATTTTTCAGGTAATTAATTTTTTCTTCAAAGTAGAATAGGGATTTATAGAATTGGTTTATAAAAAAATATAATTTAACCTTTTCAAAATCATCGTTTTCTACGTAATTATTGTTTTGATCTTTGTGCGCGAATAAACAATAAATAATATTGTCTTCTTCAACATTTCCATCAAAATTATAATCTAATACTTTTTGAATAGTGTAAGTTTCAGGCACATCATATTCAATCGCAAAATTCACTTGTTCAATATTACTAATATGACTTAAAAAAGATTCAAAATATTGAATTTTATCATTTCTATAGCGATAAAGTTTACTTTGTATATTTTTAAGTAATTGATCTACAATTAAAAGGTTATTGTTGTTGCTAATTAAAATTACCTTTAGTCCTTCAATGAATTCGTTTATTCTTTCATGAAAAAAATTTTCATTGATTTCATCTAACCACATATTGTTGATGCGATATTTTTTGTAATGAGTATGAAAATCTATCTTTTCATTTGAAAAATCAGCGAATTCCTTTAAGTATTCTAATGGGAGTAGCATATTGTTTGTCATTTAGTTATATCAAATTTATAAAAAAATCTACTTGTCTTTGAATTTCTCCATTAATTTATGCATGTCATCTGAAACACTAGAATCTAACACTTTGGCATAGTGTTGGGTTTGTCTGATGGTAGTATGACCCAACATAGCTGATACATTTTCAATTTTGATTCCGTTTCCAAGTGTTACCGTTGTAGCAAAGGTATGTCTTGCAACATACCAAGTTAAGTTCTTATCAAGCCCAATGATATCGGCTATCTCTTTTAAATAGGCGTTCATTTTTTGGTTGGATATTTTAGGTAGTAAAGCTTCTCCTTCAAATTGGTATTTACTTAATATTTTTAAAACAGGAGGGAGGATAGGTACATTGGCTTTTGTACCTGTTTTTTGACGATTGGTTTTTATCCAGAGATTTTTATCGCCATCTTGGATGATGTTTTTTCTGGTGAGTTGTAATGCATCTACAGGTGCATATCCAGTGTAGCAACTAAATAGGAAAATGTCTTTTACGAGTTCTAATCGATCTACAGAAAAAGTTTTATTTTCAATTCGTTCCAATTCTTCTTGAGTCAAGAAAGTGGCATCAGTTACTTTTATTTTACCTGAATAGCTATTAAAAGGATTCTTTTCAATGATTTCCATCTTTACGGCATAATTGCAGATGGTTTTTAGATTTTTGAAGTACTTAACTAGCGAATTGTTTTTAATCCCTAATTTACCCTTATATTCACTTTCAAATTTCAGATACGATTCTAAATTGTAGATATACGCATTATTGACTTTATCAAGAAGTACATTCTCGGTTCCAAAAGTTTTTAGGTTGAATAGCCGAACCAATTCTTTTACGCGCTCGTATTTCTGAAGCGACGCACTACTTCGCTCGCCAATATTGACCAATTTGGCAAAATGAGTATTGTGGATTTGGATGATGTCTAGAATACTAGGTTTTACCTCTTCGATTTCTTTACCTAAGATTTTGAGTTTGAATTCTTCGATAGTTAATTCCTCTTGATGGCGCTCTAAATGATTGGCTATTTTTTCAATTTTGAGTTCCAATAAGTCTAAGTAGTCTTTGAGTACTTTTTCTTTGTCCTGACGGAGTATCCGTCTTAAATTATCGGTTTGTTTCCATCTTTCTTCTGATATGTATTTACCAGTGGCTATGGTGATGGATTTTCGGTTGTAAGTAACCTTTAGGTACAAAGGGCAATCTCCGTTTTGTTTTGCCTTGTCTTTTTTGATGTAAATAATTGTTTTTACCATTACTTTTAGTATTAAAATTAACAGTACAAATTGACTTAAAAACTTTGTAAACCCTTGTTGTTACTGGAGATCTCCAGGAGATATTTGCAATTTAGTTACCCTATTGGAGGGCAAAAAGTCATAGGGTAACCTATAGGGTAACTAAAACATGCGTTTTAATGTGATTTTTGACGATTGTCAGAAAATGAAAAAACCCTCTAAACACTTATGTTTAAAGGGTTTTTGAAGTTTTATGTTTCTTTTGAAACATGTCTTTCGCGGAGAAAGAGGGATTCGAACCCCCGGACCTGTTACAGTCAACAGTTTTCAAGACTGCCGCATTCGACCGCTCTGCCATTTCTCCAGTAAGCTGCTACCATTTTCTGGTTGCGAGTGCAAATATAAGTGCTTTTTTTGGTTATGCAAATCTATTTGTATAAAAAACACTGCAATTTTGAACGGGCTTTTTTAATTGTTTCATTTTCTTTGATTTAGAAAATAAAAAAACAGTTATTTTTTAACTGCGCGATTAATAATTCACGTGTCCTACAATTTCTAAACCGTAGCCAATCATACCTACACGCTTGCTTAAGCTGGTATTAGTCACTAATCTGATTTTAGAAATATCCAAGTCGTGTAGAATTTGTGCGCCAATACCAAAATCTTTGGTATCAATTATAATACGTGGGGCTTTCATTTCGCCTTCGGTTTGCAATTGTTTCAATTCGGCAATACGACTCAATAAATTCACAGACTGCATGTCTTGGTTGATAAAAATCACAGCGCCTTTGCCATGGTCATTAATCGTTTGGAACATTTTATCCAATTGATGATCGGCATTGTGGGTTAAAGTGCCCAATAAGTCATTATTGACTTGCGAAGAGTTGATACGCGTTAAAACGGCATCGCCCAAGTTCCATGTGCCTTTGGTTAAAGCAATATGGACTTGTTTGTTAGTCGTTTGTTCGTAAGCACGCAATCTAAAAGTACCAAAACGGGTTTCGATATCAAAGTCGTCTTTTTTCACAATCAAACTGTCGTGTTGTACACGGTAGGCCACTAAATCTTCAATAGAAACGAGTTTCAAGTTGAATTTTTTAGCCACTTTTACCAGTTGGGGTAGGCGCGCCATGCTACCATCTTCGTTCATGATTTCTACAATCACTCCCGCTGATTTAAAACCGGCTAATCTTGCAAAGTCAATGGCAGCTTCTGTATGACCTGTTCTTCGTAAAACACCACCTTGCTTCGCAATTAAAGGAAAAATATGTCCTGGACGTGCTAAATCGTGTGGTTTGGTATCTGGATTGACTAAAGACAAAATCGTTTTGGCTCTATCCGCTGCTGAAATTCCTGTGGTGACTCCGTTGCCTCTTAAATCTACCGAAACGGTAAAGGCAGTCTCCATTGGATCGGTATTGTTATTCACCATCACGTGCAATCCTAATTCTTTGCATCGGCTTTCGGTCAAAGGCGCACAAATCAATCCACGACCGTGTGTTGCCATAAAATTGATCATTTCGGGTGTTACTTTTTCGGCTGCAGCCAAGAAATCGCCTTCGTTTTCGCGGTTTTCATCATCTACAACGATAATTACTTTGCCTTGACGAATGTCTTCGATGGCTTCTTCGATAGTGTTGAGTTGTATTTTGGTAGTGCTCATGACGATTATTTTTGGGGAACTATTTTTTTAATAAATTGTTGAAGGGGAGCCAAGATGACATCCATATTAATTAAACCGATATCATTGGTCGCACGATAGGTTAATAAAATGGCTAGTGGTGTTAATACTAATGAGGACATCCAAGCGCCTAAAAATGGGGTTAATCCGCCTTCTTCAGCTAGTTTTTTACCAAAGGTATTGGCAAAATGGAACGAAATGAAAATAAGCATAGCAAAAACCACCGGTAATCCCAATCCGCCTTTTCGAATGATGGCGCCTAAGGGTGCTCCAATGAAAAACATCAGAAAGCAAGCAAAGGCAATGACAAACTTATCGTTAAGCGAACTTAAATGCCCGTTGATATTGACTTCTTTTAATTTGAATTCTGTGGCAGAGCTTTCTATCGAATATTTCACACTTTCTAAATTGCTATGGGATAAATTTAAAATATCCAATTGCTGTTTGGTATTGAAATAATCCAACAAGTTAGGATTGAATTTTTTCTTGTTTTTTTTGATTTTTACCGCAGCTTGTGTCGATTTTTGAATTCCAACACGCTGATTCATATTTTCTGTAAAAGCTGTAACATCTACTTTATAATTCTTTTGTAAGGAATCTATAGTGTACTGCAATTCACTTGTGGTCAACATAGAATTGGTGTTGGTAATATTTTCATTGTCCACATCAATTTTATTGAACTCCGAAATATCAATGGTAATGATGTTCTTTTTAAAGGCCGATTTTACAAAAGGCATTTTAGGACGGTCCTCGTAGTTTTTTGGTAAAATATCTTCATAATAATTACCGTCGTTCAATATCATTTGGAGGGTGTTCGAACCTTCGCTACTGACTAACTTTCCTTTTTTGGCTTTGATAATAATGCGGCTGCCATCGCCCACATCTGATTTCTTATGAATAGTAATGCCAGTGAGATTTTCACCGTTTTCGCCTGATTTTTTATCCACCTTAATATTGTAAATTCCTACATCGCTAAATTGGCCTTCAGCAATTGCCAATGCAGGTTTAGATTGCGCAATATTTTTTCTAAAATTGATGAATTTGTATTCGGCATACGGAATGACACTATTGGCAAAAATAAAAGCTGCTATACTAAAAATAGTGATCAAATAGAACAAGGGCTGTAAAGTACGTCGTAACGAAATTCCTGCCGATTTCATTGCCGCCAACTCATAGTTTTCAGATAAATCGCCAAAAGACATAATCGAAGCCAAGAGTATGGACAGAGGCAAAACAAGTGGTACGAGGCGGGGCATTGAGAATAATAAAAATTTCAATATCATTATGGCATCTAAATCTTTACCTGCCAACTCCCCAATAAGCAACCAAACGGATTGCAAAATGAATATAAAAAAAAGGATTACAAATACCACAGTAAATGTAATCAAGAAGGTTTTTAAAATGTATTTGTCAATTATTTTCACCTAGGATTTAGTCTAATGAATTGATGTAGTAATTGGGATATTTACTTTTGACAAAGGTAAATTGATTTTTTGATAAAGGTTGGTTGGTTTTAAAAGAATTAACAGTTAGCGTAGTTTTCGTTCCTTTTTTACCAATTTCAATCAAATTATAGATGTTTTTGGTTTGGGTATCAATGCCCAACAAAATTTCTTTGCGTTGGTCTTTGGAACTCATAGGTACCAATTTTACATACTGTATTTTTCTCCCTTTGATGGTAGTAGTTGCATCTAAAGTGTATTTATAACCCGAATTGAAAAAGGTCAACATTTTAGATGGCGTTACTGCTGTATTGTCGTTTTCGTCTAGTTTAGAAATCGTAATTTCTTCGTCTTCTGGAACAATGGTGTAGGTTTTTTTACCGTCGTACAGTTTAGTTACCCCCATAAAATTCAACACATATTGGTTGCCTTTTAAAACCACATTCCCTTTACTGTCTTGATTGATATTCTCTTTGGCGTTAGAAAGCGAATACTTAAAATCGATGATGATAGAACTATAACTTTTTACTTTAGCTGAAACTTGATCCAAAAGTGCTTTTGCTTTTTTATCTTGCGCTTGTAGCGAACTGCTTAGGATAAAAGCTGCGATCAACAATAATCTGCTGAATCTAGTTTTGTTTTGAAGTGTGAATTGCATTGCGGTATTAATTTTGTTCGTTATTGAAAAATTCATCAAGCGCCACCATATCCGAGATGTTTACGTTACGCGCTTTACTTCCTTCAAAAGGACCTACAATTCCAGCGGCTTCTAATTGATCAATTAAACGACCGGCTCTGTTGTAGCCCAATTTTAATTTACGTTGCAATAACGATGCCGAACCTTGTTGTGCATTGACAATAATTTCGGCGGCTTCTCTAAATAAGGAATCGCGTTCTGAAATATCAATGTCTAAATTGATACCTGATTCTTCTCCCACAAATTCAGGTAGGAGGTAAGCAGTAGCATAAGCTTTTTGCGAACCAATAAATTCGGTTATTTTTTCTACTTCAGGCGTATCGATAAAAGCACATTGTACACGCACCACATCATTGCCGTTAGAGTACAATAAATCACCACGACCAATTAATTGATCAGCCCCTTGGGTATCTAAAATAGTTCTCGAATCAATTTTAGACGTTACTCTAAAGGCAATTCGAGCCGGGAAGTTGGCTTTGATTAAACCGGTGATTACATTTACCGACGGACGTTGGGTAGCAATAATCAAGTGGATTCCAATCGCACGCGCTAATTGAGCCAAACGCGCAATAGGTACTTCGACTTCTTTACCAGCGGTCATAATCAAATCAGCAAACTCATCCACTACCAAAACGATGTATGGCAAAAAGCGGTGACCGTTTTCAGGATTTAATTTTCTTGACTTGAATTTGTCGTTGTATTCTTTAATGTTACGCACCATAGCGTCTTTCAATAAAGAATAACGGTTGTCCATTTCCACACAAAGGGAATTCAAGGTATTGACTACTTTCGCATTATCAGTAATAATAGCATCGTCACAATCGGGTAATTTGGCTAAATAATGTCTTTCAATTTTATTAAAAAGCGTTAATTCTACTTTCTTTGGGTCAACCAAAACAAATTTAACTTCAGCAGGATGTTTTTTGTATAAAAGCGAAGTTAATACCGCATTCAATCCTACCGATTTTCCTTGACCAGTAGCTCCCGCCATCAACAAGTGAGGCATTTTAGCTAAATCGACTACAAAGGTTTCATTAGAGATGGTTTTACCCAATGCGATCGGCAATTCCATTTCAGCTTCTTGAAATTTGGCTGAGCCAATAGCACTTTTCATAGAAACCATAGTTGGATTCTTGTTAGGTACTTCAATACCAATAGTTCCTTTTCCAGGAATTGGCGCAATAATACGAATTCCAAGTGCCGAAAGAGACAAAGCAATATCGTCTTCTAAACTTTTGATTTTTGAAATACGAATTCCTGCTTCAGGAACGATTTCATATAAGGTTACCGATGGACCAACGGTGGCTTTAATTTGAGCAATTTCAATTTTGTAGTTACGAAGGGTATCTACAATCTTGTTTTTGTTTTCTTCTAATTCTTCTTGGTTAATCGTAATTCCGCCGCTTGAGTATTCTTTTAATAAATCAATGGTTGGGAATTTGTAGTTGGATAATTCCAAAGTGGGGTCAAACAAACCGAAATCAGCCACTAATCGAGACGCTAAGTTTTCTTCTACGATATCTTCTTCCTCAGCCTTTTCAATTACAAAAGCTTCATCGTTTGTAGTAATGATGGTTGGCTCTTTTGGTGCTGGTGGAGCAGGGGTATAGGTAGGCGGTACCACTGGTTTAGGCAATGTATCTAAATTGATTTCAGAAGACGAGCTAATAGTTGGTTTTAAGGCTTCTTTGTTGATTTCAAACTGAGAAGTAGTTGATTTCAAATGAATGCCTTCTACTTCTTCATCTGCTTCTTGATCTGCAGTAGGAACTGCATATTCTTCAAGATTGTAGCCTTTATCAGCTGCTTTTTCAACAATGGAGTTCATCTTTGCTTCCATTTCTTTTTTGGAACCTTCAATGAAATTTAAAATAGAATCAGGCGATAAATTGATTTTGAAAATTAGGTAAATTATTAAACCGAATACTAAAAGTAATAAAGTACCTGTCTTACCTAAATAGTCTTGTGAAAGTAAGTTGAGTTCGTAACCAATGACACCGCCTAATTCAGGTGCATTTGTTGCAAAGAAACCAAAGATGATCGAAACGACAATCATAGCAAATAAATCCCAAAACCAAGTCGATCGTAGTTTGGCAAGTGGTAAACCCAAGAACAAATACAAACCTGTTAAGAAAAACAAGCGTACAAATAGGAAGGCAGCTATACCAAATCCTTGGTACACCATCAAATCCGCAATGTAAGCGCCAATTTTGCCTAACCAATTCGCTACTTCAGTATTTCTATTGGCTAATTGATCTACAGCGCTTTGATCGGCTTGACCGTGCAAGTAAAACGAAACAAATGCAACTAACAAAGCAACTGAAAATAGCACCAATAGGCTACCAATTACAATTTTATATTCTTTTGATAATTTCCAAGATCTTTTTCCGCTAAAATCGGACTCGCTTTTTATTTTCTTTGCCATTCTCTTTGTAAACTAGTAAATTTAGAATTTAGGGAGGTAAATCAGTAAACCCACTGCCACTGCGGTTAATGCCGAGAAAAACACAGCTCCAGCAGCAATATCTTTGATAAACCCAATTCTCTCGTGGTATTCTGGATGAATAAAATCGGCCACTTTTTCAACAGCAGTATTCAATCCTTCAACACTCATTACTAATCCGATAGCAAAGATTTGGAAAATCCATTCAGTAGTAGTAATGTTAAAATAAAACCCAGCGATAGTCATTATGATCCCAATAAAAAATTGAGTCATTACGCTGTGTTCAGTTGTAATTAATTTGTAAGCCCCTTTATAAGCAAAGGTGACACTTTTTAATCGTCCTGAAACAAATCGATTGTCTTTTTGAAATTCCATTCAATAGGTATTAAAGTACTGCTAAGGCAGCATCGTAATTCGGTTCATCTGCAATTTCAGCTACTTGTTCGGCGTGAACAATAGTTCCTTTTTCGTCAATAACAAGTACCACTCTTGAGTGTAAACCTGCTAAAACACTATCCGTAATTTCTAAACCATTGGCTTTTCCAAAACTTCCGTCTTTAAAATCCGATAGATTTTCTACGTTCTCAATTCCTTCAGCACCGCAAAAACGTTTTTGTGCAAATGGTAAATCTCTTGAAACGCAAATCACAACAGTATTGTTTAATCCAGCAGCAGTTTCATTGAATTTTCTAACCGAAGCTGCACAAGTTCCTGTATCGATACTTGGAAAAATATTGAAAACTACTTTTTTACCAGCATAATCTGCCAGAGTAGCGATAGAAAGATCTGTCTTTACTAATTTAAAATCAGCTAGTTGTGAACCTATTTTTGGCAATTCGCCTGAAGTATGAACGGGATTACCGCCTAAAGTTATCGTTGACATAATATGCGTTTTTTAGTGAGCTTCAAAAGTATGAAAATTAATTCAGATTTTAGTTTGAAGCCGCTTTTTTTAGTTGGTTTTCCTTTGAATACTATTTCGCTATAAGGCATAAAAAAAACGTACCCTATCCGAGTACGTCTTGATTTATTTACTTAGTAAGCGAAGTGTTATTTATCGATAGCCCCTAAAACGCGTTTCATAAAGGTGTTCAAGGCTTCTTTCTTGTCAACTCCGTCTTTAACTAATTTTTGTACTTCTAAAGCACCATACATATTTGAAATTAATTCGCCAATTACATCCAATTCTTCATCTTTTAGAGAAGATATTTCCGTCATTGCTTCTAATACTTCAATAGTTTCAATGATATAATCTTGATCATTTTCTTCGATGAATTGGGTCAAATGTTTGATAACAGGTAATTTCATATTTCAGGTGTTTGTTGTTGAATTATTAAGCGATTTCGTTTACTAAATCAGTCAATACTTCTTGTTTATTAGTTTGTGTTTCGTTCACTAATTTTCCGTTAACGAAAGTAGCAAAAGTAGGCAAGTTGCTTACGTTAGCTAATTTTCTTGATTCAGGATTGTTTTCGGCATCTACTAAAACAAAAGTAAGTGATTCATTTTCTGAAGCCAATTTTTTGAATTTTGGTTTCATAATACGACAATTTCCACACCAAGAGGCAGAAAATTGAACTACTACTTTTTCGTTTTTGGAAACTAAATCCTGTAATGTGTCTTCGTTTAATTCAATTAACATAGCTTTATTTTTTAATTACAATAACAATGGCAATCTTAAATTGATAGTGCCATTGTTATTGATTTTTGTTATTAGTGAGATCCTAAGTAAGCAGCTGTACTGTTTCTGTCAGCAGTCATTGCATCTTTACCAGCTTCCCAGTTAGCAGGACAAACTTCTCCTTTTTCTTGCACGTGAGTGTAAGCGTCAACCAAACGTAAGTATTCGTTTACGTTACGACCTAATGGCATATCGTTAACACTTTCGTGGAAAATTTTTCCAGTTTCATCGATTAAGTAAGTAGCTCTGTAGGTTACGTTAGAACCTTCTACTAATACAGTATCTAATTCTTCGTTGTACTCAGCACTTTCTACATCAAGAATTCCTAAGATGTTAGATAAGTTTCTAGTTGTATCTGCTAAAAGTGGGTAAGTTACCCCTTCAATACCACCGTTATTTTTTGGAGTGTTCAACCAAGCAAAGTGAACTTCGTTAGTGTCACAAGAAGCTCCAATTACGATAGTGTTTCTTTTTGCAAATTCTGGCAAAGCAGCTTGAAAAGCGTGCAATTCAGTTGGGCAAACAAATGTGAAATCTTTTGGATACCAAAACAAAAGTACTTTTTTGTTGTTTTTTGTAGCTTCTTCAAAAATGTTGATTCTTAAGTTATCTCCCATTTCAGAGATAGCGTCTACAGTGATGTTTGGGAATTTTTTTCCTACTAATGACATATTTTTTGTTTTTAAGTTAAATTGTATGGTGCAAATATACGTTAGATGTAAAGATAGTTAAATAAGTTTTAATTATAAATATTTATTAAGTAATAAGTATTTACTATTAAAGCAGACTAAATTACATCTATTCAATTGATTTAGATATTATTAATCGAAACGGGAAGCAGTCCAGGACAGGCTAATTTATTGAAAAATTGTTGGACTGCGACTTCTTGAAAAACTTCAAAATCTTGGTATACCATTATAATTTCTTTGGCTAAAGCCAAATTAGGAATCACTTGAAGTGCGTATGGATTTCCAAAAACATACAGGATGCAATTTTTATTGTGTAGAAGTGTACTAATACTTTCTATCACTTGCGGTTGTATATCAAATTGATTTAAAGGTTTCGCTTTGGGAACAAATAATGAAATCACAATGGTATCGTACTGCGCTAGATCTTCCTGGTTGAGCATTGGATTTTCAACAGTTAAAGAAAAAATAGGAGTAGTACTATTTTGCGTTACCTTAGTAGCAAAACCATCCTTGTAAATGCTTACTTGAGCCAGAGAGTTGTTAGCAATAGCCTCTTGAATTCGGTTGGTATTGGTATCTGTTTTTACTTTAGTCAAAATCTGCTCAGCGATCCTACGATTTAAATTTTCGCTTATTGAAAAATCAATTTTGGACTGACTTATATCAGGATAAATGGAACCGTTTTCAAATAGACCCGCTTTTTTTTTGTAGAGCAGAATTCTGTTGTAACTTTCATTAATACGTTCTTCAGTAGCATTTTTTAGAATGGCTTCAATTCCAGCAGCTACTTCATCTGTAAAACATAAAATATCATTGCCTGCTTGGAATGCTTCCCATTCTAATTGCCCTTTTTGTTCAAACAAATCGGAAACACTTTTCATATTCAAGGCATCGGATATAACCAATCCTTCAAATCCAAGTTGCTTGCGAAGTAGATTTTCAATGATGTTCTTCGACAAAGTAGCCGAAGTATTTTTGCCATCGTTTAAAGCAGGAACGGCTAAGTGACCAATCATAATCGAATCGACCTTATTTTCAATTCCTTTGATAAAAGGATACAATTCATTATTAAGTAATTGTTCTAGATTTTCTTCTAAAATAGGCAAGCCTAAATGCGAATCTACATTGGTATTTCCGTGACCTGGAAAATGTTTTAAACAGCCTAAAATACCAGCATTCGTCATCCCTTTTAGATAAGCATTGGCAAATAGAGCCACTTTTTCCTTGTTTTCACCAAAGGAGCGGTAGCCAATGACAGGATTGTTTGGATTGTTATTGATGTCAGCCAAAGGCGCTAAGTTGTACTGAATGCCAGCTGCTTTCAAATCCAATCCAATTTGTTTGCCCACCTCGTAAACCAAATCAATTTGCGATTCTGGCAAAGCGCCTAAGGTAATTGCATACGGATATTGCGGTGTTTTTTCAATTCGCATAGCCAAACCCCATTCTGCATCAATACTCATTAATAGTGGGGTAGTGGCACATTTTTGATAACGTGTTATCAGTTGTTTTAACTTGGCATAACTATCATCATACGAAACCACTTTTTGTTTGCTTTCATAATTGGTCGCCGCACTCGCTCTACTATGAAAAAAAGTAAGTCCGCCGATGTTGTGATCCCGAATTAAAGCTTCGGTCGCTTGAATGTTTTCTTCGGTATCGTTAATAAAAACGGCAGGAAAGAAAAACTGTCCTATTTTTTGCTCTAAAGTCATGATATTCAATTTGGAGTTGTTTTTTTTCCAAAATCAGCTGGAAACACTAAAAATCGAGAAATAAGTACACCTGGTACAGTTGCTATTAGTACCCAAATAAAGAAATTGCCATACCCTAAATATTCTTGAATATAACCGCTGATCATCCCAGGCAACATCATTCCCAAAGCCATAAAACCAGTTGCTAAAGAATAGTGAGAAGTTTTTGATTCGCCTTCTGCTACAAAAATTAAGAACATTAAAAAGGCAGCGAATCCAAAACCATAACCAAATTGCTCTACAATGACCACTAAATAGATATAAATAGTATTTTCTGGATGAAAATGAGAGAGTAAAATAAACCCGACAATAGGTAAGTGCATAATTAAAATCATGGGCAACATCCATTTGCCTAATCCATGCTTAGAGATTGCTATTCCTCCTAATGTTCCTCCCACAAGCAAGGCAATCACCCCAAAAGTTCCGTATATAATCCCAACATCTTCGGTAGTGAGTCCCATTCCTCCAGCGTCTTTAAGATCAATTAAAAAAGGAGTTAACATTTTCATTAATTGCGATTCACCTAAACGAAATAAAAGGATAAAAGCCAATACAATTCCAATTTGTTTCTTTTTGAAAAAACTGGCAAAAACGGTAATAAAGTCTTTTTGCTGTGCTACTGCATCCTCCGATGTTTCATTTTCTGATACTGGTGTGGTCAATAGATTGTAAACAGTAATTGTTGCCATAAGCAAACCGACAATAATCATGGTATACGACCACGCTTTAGTTTTATCTCCAAATTCAGTCTCTAAATAGCCCCCAATAATGACAATCAATCCGTTACCGGTGAGCATAGAAAGGCGATAAAAAGTACTCCTAATTCCGAGGAAAAAGGATTGTTGGTCTTTGGAAAGCGACAATAAATAAAAACCATCTGTAGCCACGTCATTGGAAGCAGAAGCAAATGCCGCCACCCAAAAAATAGCCAAACTCAGAAAAAAGAAATGGTTCATCGGAATGGTAAATCCAACTATTAAAAAAGCGATAGAGATGAGCAATTGCATGCTTAAAAACCACTTTCTTTTGGTACTGTGCAAGTCAATAAACGGACTCCATAATGGTTTAATTACCCAAGGTAAATAAAGTAAACTGGTATAAATCCCAATATCTTCATTGCTAATACCTAAATTCTTATACATGATTACAGACACCGAAATAATGATCGCATAGGGGAAACCAGATGCAAAGTTTAAAATAGGAATCCAATACCAAGGGTTTTTCTCTGCTTTCATTCGTAGTGTATTAATTAGTTTTCACGACTGTTTGTGGCAGTTGTGTTAGGATTTCTTTACTTTCGTTACCATACAAGTCAATGAATGATAAAGCAAATTTAGACTTGTTTTCTAGTACGGAAATAGGTACACGAATAGCTAATCGATTGTTGTTTTTCTGTACCAAGAACTTATCGACTATCTGACTTGGGTCATCACTATTTATATCACCATTAGTATCGGTTCCATAAAACACAACATAGCGCATAGGATTTCGAGTAGGTTGTAAAGAAATGACCAATTCATTTTTATCTTTTATGACACTAGTTACTCTAGGAACATCAAAAACTAATTTTTTAAAATTGGGAACAGCTGCAGGTATAGCGTGGTATTTGTATTGATTTTCGGCTAGTAACTGCGTTACTTCCTGATTTTTATTGAGGAACCATTTGGCGCTAAAAAAAGCATTGCCTTGTACATTATTAAAACTACGAGAATAATCGATTTGATTGGGAATTTCAAATGGGGAATCCCATTTTTTATCGGCATCGGATTTAATTTTATAAGAACCATTTCCAACATATATTGCTGCATTTTTTGAGTTTTCCGACCACCATTTCAGCAATTTAGTATAAGAAGCTTTTGGGTGGTCCAAACTCCAATATAACTGAGGTAGGATATAGTCAATCCAATTATTTTCCATCCAATGTAATGGATCTGCAAATAGATCGTCATAATTAGTTTGACCCGCTTGTGTATCTGAACCTCTTAGATCAACAGATTGATTTCTCCAGACTCCAAAAGGGCTTATGCCAAATTGCACCCACGGCTTAATTTTTTTGATACTGGTTGCAATTTGTTGAACAAAAACATTCACATTATTACGTCTCCAATCGGCTAATTCTAATCCATTAGAGTATTTATTAAACGAATCAGTATCATTGAATTTTTCTCCATCAACGGTATATGGGTAAAAATAATCATCAAAGTGTATGGCATCGATATCGTATTTTTTGACTACTTCTTCAACCACTCTAGTCAAATGGTTTTGAACTTCTGGCAAACCAGGATTGTAATAGTACTTACCGGCATATTTAATCATCCATTCAGGATGTTGAATCAGGTCGTGTTTTTTGCTTACGATTTCTAAATTGGCACTTGAAGTGGCTCGATAAGGATTTAGCCAAGCATGAAATTCAAATCCGCGTTGGTGAGCTTCATGAATCATCCACTCCAATGTATCGTAATAAGGCGAAGGGGCTTTTCCTTCTTTCCCGGTTAGATTTCGTGACCAAGGTGCTAAATCAGTAGGATAAAATGCATCACCATTACTTCGTATTTGCACAATTACAGCATTATAGCGTAACTTTTTGTAAGCATCTAAAATTTCAATGAAATCACTTTTTTGCTTCTCTACTGGGTCAGTACTATTTTTAGGCCAATCGATGTTGGCCACAGTAGCAATCCAAACGGCTCTAAATTCGTTCTTGGGGTACATGATTTTAGCCTGAGCACTACTATTAGCCATGAAAAATAGCGAAAATAGAAGAGTCAGAATAAAGGATTTACTATGTGTCATTTTGATGATTATTTTAAACAATACAAAAATAGACTTTTTAGTGCAGTTGTTGTGATTAAATAGGTATAAAAATAATTCTAATCAGGAAACGAAATTTTACCCATTGTTACAGAGGGAACGCCTTTTTTTGTTCCAAAAACAGTCTTTCCACCTGCTACAGTTTCATTAGCCAATACTGCAAAAAGAACCGCTTCCTTTGCGTCTCCTAAAATGCCTAATTCGCTAGTGTTTTTGAAAGGAAAAGCAAGGAGTTCTTGTAAATAAGTCATCAATAATGGATTGTGCAAACCTCCACCCGAAACATAAAGTGATAGCTCATCTTGAGTAGTTTCAGATTGATATATTATATATAGTATCGCCTCAGCTATCGTTTCGGCACTAAAACGAGTTAGTGTTGCTAAAACATCTTCTACAGAAATGAGTTGACTATTACTTTTGTTGATTGCTTTTTGAACATAATCTAAATTAAAGAGTTCTGGTCCTGTTGTTTTTGGAAAAGTACCCTCAAAAAAAGGATCATTTTTAAGTTCTTTTAATAAGTCTTGATTGACTATTCCTTTCATAGCAATTTGTGCATCTTTATCATAACTCAATTCAGGAAAATGAAATTTTGTATAAGCATCAATTAATGTGTTTCCGGCACCTGTATCAGTAACGAAAACCTCTTCTGGATTTTGATTTTGAGGTAGAAAAGTAAAGTTACCAATACCACCGATATTCAACATGATTCTGTTTTCTTGATCACTTCCAAAAAGAAAATAATCGCCATATACTGCTAAAGGAGCGCCTTCGCCACCCGCAGCCAGGTGTTTTTGTCTAAAATCGGAAATAGTCGTAATTCCGGTTCTTACCGCAATATGATCCCCGTCACCGATTTGCAAAGTAGCATTTGTGAATCGTGATTGTTGGTGTTTTATTTTTGGAGCGTGCATTACTGTTTGTCCGTGTGAGGCAATCAGATCTACCTCTTTAGCCTTAATATTCCATTTTTTCAAACAATCTAAAACTAAATCAGCATGTAAATTTCCAATCCATTCGTTTAATAAAGCAAGGTGTTGGAAGTCGATTGTTTTTTTTGCAAATACCTTTCGTATTTCTGTTTTAACTTCTTCTGAATAACCTATGGTTTCAAATTCTTTCAGTTGGACTACCGTATTTGTTCCCGAACCAGAAATGGCACAAAGCGCCACATCTAAACCATCTAAAGAAGTACCCGACATTAATCCAATAATCGTTCGTGTTGGTTTTATCGCTAACTGATGTAAAGATTCGATATTCGTATTCATTGTATGGATTTAAAAATGGTATTTTTCAGTTACAGTTTTGCTAGTAAGCCATAATCCAATAAATGTAATTAAGGTGTTCACAATAATCAATTCGTTGTCAAAAACATAACCGCCCAAAAGGACTTTTGAGTAATCATTAATTAAAAAAGTTAGAGCAGGAGATAGTATACAGATGAACGGTACCAATCTATCTGTTACCTTTTTAGATTTCATAAACAAGCCAAAAGCGTACAATCCTAATAGCGGTCCATAAGTATAAGACGCTACCCTGAAAATCATTCCAACAACCGAACTATCATTGATAGTATTAAAAACTAGTATTACTAAAAACATACAAGCTGAAAAAGCAAAATGTACCATATGTCTGGTTCTAACAAGATTCGCTTTATGTTGATTTTCGGCTTTATCCATTCCTAAAAAGTCAACACAAAAAGAAGTAGTTAAAGCAGTCAAAGCTGAATCAGTGGTAGCAAAAGTGGCTGCAATTAACCCTAAAAGGAATACAATACCAGGTAATAATGTTAAATGATTTAATGCGATTTCAGGAAAAAGCAAATCAGTTCTTGGTTTATTTGTAATCAAATCTAAGGGTACGGCAATATTATTTTTGGCAGCAAAAATATACAATAAAGCTCCAACGCTTAAGAAAAATAAATTGATGATTACAAAAATTGCGGTGAAACTGAACATGTTTTTTTGGGCTTCGCCAATGTTCTTACAACTCAGGTTTTTCTGCATTAAATCTTGATCTAGCCCTACCATAGCAATAGTAACAAATATTCCACCCAGGATTTGTTTAATAAAATGGAATTTACTTCCAATGAAATCATCGAAGAAAAAGATTTGAGAATAGTTGCTGTTTTTAACTTCTTCAAAAGCGCCAATTACGCCTAGATCAAGGCTACTGCAAATGAAATAAATGGTCAAAAATACCGAACTAACTAAGAAGAAAGTTTGCAGTGTATCGGTAATAATAATTGTTTTCAACCCCCCTTTGTAGGTATATAGAAAAATGAGTAAAAGTGAAATTAATACGGTAACTGCAAATGGTATAGTATAGTAATCAAACACATAACGTTGTAATACGATTACCACCAAATACAATCTAAAAGCCGATGAAATAGTTCTACTTATTAAAAATATAGAAGCAGCAGATCTGTAACTATAAAAACCCATACGTTGTTCAATATAACTATATATGGAAGTTAAATTCATTCTATAATACAAGGGTAGAAGTAACTTGGCTACAATAATGAATCCTATGGCATTTCCAATGATGAACTGGAAATATTTGAATTGTTCGCCGTTAGGTGAACCTACTTCTCCTGGTACGGATATGAAAGTGACACCAGAAAGTGCCGTACCAATCATTCCGAAAGCAACTAAGTACCATTTGGAGTTTTTGTTTGCGGTAAAAAATACAGTATTGCCACTATCTTTTTTACTCACAGTATGGGATATGTAAAATAACATACCGAAGTAGGTCACAATTAAAAGTAAAATAATACTTGGAGTCATTTTGTATTCGTTAACAGGTTTAGTTAAATAATTGACAAATATGCTAAATTAATTTAGGAATAAAATTTTCTTTGATACATTTATGATCACAACAACCTCCAAATCAAATTATTTATGAATACAACAACCTCTATATCATTCGAAAAACCCGGAAAATACGAATCGTCCCGTTTTGAAAAAATCCACAATGTAATTTTTGATAATTCTGTTTCGGGTTCTATTGCTGTAGCTCATGAAATTGCTGAATTAATTAAGGCAAAACAAGAGACAAATTCCTATTGTGTACTTGGTTTAGCTACAGGATCTTCTCCAATAAAAGTGTATGAAGAGTTAATTCGTCTTCACCGAGAGGAGGGGCTGAGTTTTAAAAATGTTATCACATTTAATTTGGATGAATATTTTCCAATGAAAACGGATAATATTCAAAGTTATTACTTTTTCATGCAAGAGTATTTATTCAAGCATATCGATATAGCACCTGAAAACATCAACATTCCAAATGGGGATTGTACAGTTGAAGAAAGTCTCCTTTTATGTTCACAATACGAAGAGAAAATCCGTAATTATGGCGGCTTAGATTTTCAGTTATTAGGGATTGGTCGAACTGCACATATTGGTTTTAATGAACCTGGTTCGCATCAAAATTCAACCACTCGAATGGTTACGCTTGATCATCTTACGCGTTCAGATGCAGCATCGTCTTTCTTAGGGATGGACAATGTTCCTAAAAAAGCGATTACGATGGGAGTAGCGACAGTTTTAGAGGCGCGAAGGATTGTATTGTTGGCATGGGGTCAAAATAAAGCGGAGGTGATTTATGAAACGATTGAAGGAAAGGTAACTTCGAAAAAACCTGCAACCTATTTGCAAAATCATCCGAATGTAACTTTTGTCTTAGATGTAGAAGCGGCTTCATTACTTACTCGAATCAATACCCCATGGGTCGTAGATGGCTGTGAATGGAACTCCGACTTAATACGTAAAGCTATAGTTTGGCTTTGTAAAAAGACAGGGAAGTCGATATTGCATCTTACCGATAAAGACTACTTTGAACACGGTATGGAAAGTTTATTGGCTATCGAAGGAACCGCTTATGATTTAAACATAAAGATGTTCAATCAGCTACAACATGCTATTACGGGTTGGCCTGGCGGAAAACCCAATTCGGATCATCAGCAACGTCCCGAACGCTCAACTCCAGAAAAGAAGAGAGTGATTATTTTTAGTCCACACCCAGATGATGATGTAATCTCTATGGGAGGTACATTTGATCGCTTGATTACTCAAGGACACGAAGTTCATGTTGTATATCAAACCTCAGGAAATATTGCGGTTTCCAATGATGAAGCATTGAAATTTGCTGAAATCGGATTGGTGTTTGATCCCCAAAATAAAACCTATTCTGATATTGTCGAATTTATCAATCAAAAAAACAGTTCGATTTCAGATAGCATACCATTACGCAATTTAAAAGCGCAAATTCGTCAAAAAGAATCCTTAGGTGCCACTCGTTTTTTAGGCTTACCTGATCACCAAGTGCATTTTTTAAATCTTCCTTTTTATGAAACAGGCACCATTAAAAAGAGTCCGTTATCAAAAAAAGATATCGATTTAATGATTGCTATTATTGAATCCATACAGCCGCATCAAATTTATGCTGCAGGAGATTTAGCTGATCCTCACGGAACGCATAAAGTATGTCTCGATTCATTATTTATGGCATTAGAAGAAATCAAGCACAAACCATTTATGGATGATTGTTGGGTATGGTTGTACAGAGGCGCTTGGCACGAATGGGATATTCACGAAATTGAAATGGCTGTCCCAATGAGTCCTAATCAAGTATTGCGAAAACGAACCGCTATCTTTTATCACCAATCTCAAAAAGATGGTGTTATGTTTCAGGGAGATGATTCTAGAGAATTTTGGGTACGAGTGGAAGAACGCAATAAAGATACTGCAGAGAAATTCAAAGACCTTGGCTTGGCTAGTTATGCTGCTATGGAAGCATTTAAACGCTATCATTTTTAAATATACAACAGTTAATTGAGAGAATTTTGGTAAAGGTTTGTTTACCACCCTCTAGCGCTTTATAAATTGATTTATTTCAGTTTAGAGCGCTAGAATTTTTATATTTGTCATTCACTACTGAATTTATAGTACTCATAAAGTAATACCATGTCGCATATTTTACCTTTACAACAATTAGCGTCCTCTTTAGAAGGCGATTTATTTTATGACGAATTGCATAAGGTAATTTATTCTACGGATGCCTCCGTTTACCAAATTAAACCCATTGCTATTGCAAGACCAAAGTCGGTTACAGATATACAAACGCTTGTTCATTTTGCAAATGAACATCAAATTCCATTAACTCCAAGGACAGCAGGAACTTCCTTAGCAGGACAAACAGTAGGTAGCGGAATTATAGTGGATGTGTCCAAATATTTCACAAAAATAGTTGCTTTAGATCAAGAAAATAAAACTGTAACAGTTCAGCCAGGAGTTATCCGAGATGAATTGAATTTGTTTTTAAAACCCTACGGATTATTTTTTGGTCCCAATACTTCAACATCTAACCGATGTATGATTGGAGGAATGGTTGGAAATAATTCCTCAGGAACGACTTCTATTCGGTATGGAGTGACACGAGATAAAATAGTTGAATTAAAAGCCATTTTGAGTGATGGTTCGGAAACAGTATTTACCTCACTTAGTTCGGCTGAGTTTGTCGAAAAAACGAAAGGAAATACTTTAGAAAATCAGATTTACAAAACGGTTTATGAGGAACTTTCGAATGCTGAAACACAAAATGAAATTATAAAAGAGTTTCCAAAACCTGAAATTCATAGACGAAATACGGGTTATGCGGTCGATTTGTTGTTGAAATCAGATTTGTTTTCAGGAAACGAGCCGACTATAAATCTTGGGAAACTGCTTTGTGGTAGCGAAGGAACATTAGCTTTTACAACTGAAGTTACGCTGAAAGTAGATGATTTGCCTCCTACGCATAATATTATGGTGGCAGCCCATTTCCATACTATTCAAGAAAGTTTGGAAGCGGTTATGATTGCGATGAAACATCATTTGTATACTTGCGAAATGATGGACGATACCATTTTGAATTGTACGAAAACCAACAGGGAACAAGCTAAAAATCGTTTCTTTATTCAAGGCGAACCCAAGGCAGTAATTATGTTGGAAGTAGCTTCTGATTCTTTAGAGGATGCTGAACGCCAAGCGAATGCTTTGATTGCTGATTTAGAACAAAACAATTTTGGCTATGCTTTACCAAAGTTGTACGGACAAGATATTGACAAGATAAACGAACTTAGAAAAGCAGGTTTAGGGCTTTTAGGAAGTATTGTGGGCGATGATAAAGCGGCCGATTCTATTGAAGATACCGCTGTTGAACTCAGCGACTTGCCTAATTACATTGCAGAATTTGCTGCTATGATGAAAAAATATGGACAAGAAGCAATCTATTATGCCCATGCAGGTGCTGGTGAATTGCATTTGCGTCCCGTATTGAATTTAAAGAAGAAAGAAGATGTACAATTATTTAGAACGATTGCTACTGAAGTAGCCGTTTTAGTAAAAAAATATAGAGGCTCTTTAAGTGGCGAACATGGTGACGGAATCGTTCGCGGTGAATTTTTACCATTCATGATTGGTGAATCTAATTATGAATTGCTTAAACGAATCAAAAAAGCGTTTGATCCGAATGCGATTTTCAATAAAGGACGTATTACGGATACGCCAAAAATGGATGAAAATTTACGAATGGAAGCGGGTCGAGAAGAACCTGAGATCCAAACAATTCAAGATTTTTCAGACAGTTTAGGTATTTTGCGTTTAGCTGAGAAATGCAACGGTTCTGGCGACTGCAGGAAATTACCTTCGGCAGGAGGTACGTTATGTCCAAGCTACAGAGCTACTCGCAATGAAAAAGATACGACTCGTGCTAGAGCCAACGCTTTGAGACAGTATTTGACGGATTCCACTAAACAGAATAAGTTTGATCAAGAAGAATTGTACCAAGTTTTTGATTTGTGTGTGAGTTGTAAAGCTTGTGCGAGTGAATGTCCAAGCAATGTTGATGTTGCAGCTTTGAAGTCGGAATTTTTATACCAATACCAAAAAGCGAACGGATTTTCTAAACGAAACAAAACTTTTGCTTACAATGCCAAATTGAACAATCTAGGCAGTTTAACACCCAAATTAACCAATTGGTTTGCCAATCTTTCCTTTGTGAAAAAGAAAATGGGAATTGCGCCTAAACGTGTAGTGCCGCATTTGGCACCAAAGACTTTCCGTAAATGGTTGGATAAACATCATAAAGAACTTGAAGAAGGAAGTTTTCCTAATGGGAAAGTTATTTTGTTCTGTGATGAATTTACTAATTTTTATGATGTTTCAGTAGGAATTGATACTTATGAACTTTTAACAAACTTAGGCTACCAAGTTATTGTTGTAGATCATCAAGAAAGCGGACGTGCGTTTATTTCTAAAGGATTTTTGGAACAAGCCAAAGCTATTGCTACAATTAATGTGGATATTTTCAAAGAATTGGTTACTGATGAAATTCCTTTAGTTGGAATTGAACCTTCAGCGATATTGACATTTAGAGATGAATACATTCGTTTGGCAGAAGATAAGCTTGGAGCAGAGCAATTGGCTAAGAACGTTTATACTATTGAAGAATTTTTCAAAAATGAAATAGAGAAAGGAGCAATTCATTCGAATCAATTTTCAGAGGAATCAAAAGAAATAAAAATCCACGGACATTGTCATCAAAAATCATTGAGTTCAGTACAGGCAACTTTTGCAATGCTTAATATTCCAAAAAATACCACAGTTACTATTTATAACTCGGGCTGTTGCGGAATGGCCGGTTCTTTTGGATATGAAGAAGAGCATTATGAGATAAGTATGCAAATGGGGGAAGATACCTTGTTTCCAAAAATTAGAGCTACGGATGCTGCTGTTGCTATTGCTGCAGCTGGAACGAGTTGTCGTCATCAAATATTTGACGGAACATCGAGAGAAGCACAACATCCGGTTACAATTTTAAAAACTTGTTTAAAATAATTGAAATTTAATTCTGAAAGATTAAAATGATGTTTTAAGTTTGTCACTGATTAAATTATCTGAATAATACAACACTATGGCAATTAAAGGTTTGTTTAGAAAAAAGACGGTTCAAGATATTTTGAAACAGGTCAAGCAAAATGAAAGTGATGGACATAATGCCTTAGGAAAACATCTGACCGCAAGAGATTTAACGGCTTTTGGAATTGCAGCTATTGTAGGTGCAGGGATTTTTAGTACTATTGGTAAAGCAAGTGCTGATGGTGGTCCTGCAGTAATTTTTCTTTTTTTATTTACCGCTTTAGCTTGTAGTTTTGCTGCTTTTGCCTATGCAGAGTTTGCTTCTATGGTTCCTGTTTCTGGATCTGCTTATACCTATTCTTATGTTGCTTTTGGCGAAATTATTGCTTGGATTATTGGTTGGGCTTTGATTATGGAATACGCCGTAGGTAATATTACTGTAGCAATTTCGTGGAGTGATTATTTTACGGGATTACTTCGTACAGGAGGGCTAGAACTGCCCCAATGGATTCAAATGGATTATTTATCGGCTTCTAATGGATTCAAAGATGCAACGGCTTTAATGCAAGGAGGGAAATCATTTGATAATTTAAGTTCTAATTTGCAAGATGCCTATACGGCTTGGACTACAAGTCCTGTTATTGGAGGTTTTCATTTTGTGGCCGATATTCCGGCTATGTTGATCATTATAGTGATAACTGCATTGGTGTATAGAGGAATGAAAGAATCCCGTAATGCAAGTAATTTGATGGTAATTGTTAAATTATTCATCATTTTACTAGTTATTGCTGTTGGTGCTTTTTATGTAGATACAACAAATTGGGATCCGTTTGCACCTAATGGAGTTAGCGGTGTTTTGAAAGGTGTTTCAGCAGTATTTTTTGCTTATATTGGGTTTGATGCTATTTCTACCACTGCTGAAGAATGCAAAGATCCACAACGTGATTTACCACGCGGAATGATGTGGGCAATTATCATTTGTACTGTTTTGTATATTGTCATTGCTTTGGTGTTAACAGGAATGGTTAGTTACAATGAATTGAATGTAGGAGATCCATTGGCTTTTGTATTTGAAAAGTTAGATTTAAAATGGATGTCGGGAATTATTGCTGTAAGTGCAGTAATTGCTATGGCAAGTGTTTTATTGGTTTTCCAAATGGGTCAACCTCGTATTTGGATGAGTATGAGTAGAGATGGTTTGTTACCCAAAAAATTCTCAAGAGTACACCCAAAGTTTAAAACACCTTCTTACGCTACAATAGTTACAGGTTTTGTAGTTGGGATTCCAGCTTTGTTTATGAATTTAACTATGGTAACCGACTTATGTAGTATTGGTACTTTATTTGCCTTTGTGTTGGTTTGTGCTGGAGTTTTGGTATTACAGAATAAGAAAGATATTCCGAGAGGAAAATTCAAAACGCCTTATGTGAATTCGAAATTCATTTTTCCAATCGCTTTAGTTGTTGGTTTAGCCTATGCTTTTTTGTATAACAATGATGCTACTATGGGTTTTCTAAATAATGAGACTCAAGTAAATTCTCCAGAAGTTATAATTACCTCTATAGATAAATCAGATACAGATAAAGTATATCATTATTTAGTTTCCTTAGAATCAAAACCAACAACTAATGATGTTGAAGAGCTATTAAGTCAGTACCAAGACGACGAGGTTAAATACGCTGCCATTGTGGCTCAATTACCAATTGCGGATGCTGTTAAATACGAAAGTGGATTTGATTTGTTCAAACACAAAATCCCAATGTGGATATTTTTAATTTCTTTAATTGGACTTGCTTTTTGGGCGTATAAAGAAAATTTATCTTTAATTCCGTTATTAGGTTTGGTTTCTTGCTTGTATATGATGGCTGAATTGAGTGTTTGGAATTGGATTTATTTCTCCATTTGGTTGCTTCTAGGATTATTGATTTATTTTGGTTACAGCCGAAAAAACAGTAAAATGAATCAAATAGAATTGAAGTAAGTAGCAAGCTTTTATAAATTGAACACCCTCAAAAGATTTTACTTTTTTGAGGGTGTTTTTTTTAACTCAGTTTAAAGGATATGCAATTCTTGCATGCACTTTTTTATCATTTGATACGTTCTTTCTATATCATTATCAAGGCCTATTGAAAAGCGAACCAAGCTATTTGTTAAGCCCATAGCTTCTTGCTCGTCTAAAGGAATTTCAGATGAGGTTGAATTTCCAGGAGCAGTAAACAAAGTTTTATAAAATCCTAAACTAACGGCTAGATATCCTACATTTCTCTCTTGCATTAATTCCATCAATGCGTTGGCTTTATCAAAACTACCTACATCAATAGTCATCATCCCACCATAACCATAATCCGGATGAATCATTGTTCTGTATAATTCATGACTTGGATGGCTTGGTAAACCGGGATATACGGTTTTAATTCCGTCTGCTTCCAATTTAGCCGACAAGTACATTGCATTGTGACTGTGTTGTTTCATTCGGATGTGTAGCGTTCTTAAGTTCTTTAATATACTTGCAGAACGTAAACTATCCATTGTTGGACCCAATAACATGGTAGCTCCATCATTCACATTTTTTAGACTATTGATGAATTCAACAGACGAACAAACAACTCCTCCTATCGTATCGCTAGTTCCATTGATGTATTTAGTTAGTGAATGCAACACAATATCCGCTCCTAATCGTGCTGGAGCAACAGATAAAGGAGAGAAGGTATTATCTACAACAAGTTTAAGATTGTGTTTTTTTGCAATTTTTGATAGAGAAGCAATATCGGCTACTTCTAAAAGCGGGTTACTTACCGTTTCGCAATATAAAATTTTGGTATCCGAATTGATGGCTGCCTCTACTAAATCTAATTTTGTTATATCTACAAAACTAGTTTTGATTCCCATTCGAGGGGCAAAATTTTTCAAAAAAGCATAGGTTCCTCCATACACAGTTCTACTGGATACAATATGATCGCCATTACCACAAAGTTGTAATAGAGTAGAAGTAATGGCTCCCATTCCAGAAGCTGTAACGCTTGCTGACTCGGTACCCTCCATAGCTGCTAAAGCGCTATCTAAATATAAATTACTAGGAGAGGTATGTCTTGAATACAAATAGCAACCTTCTACATTACTTTCAAATGTATCAAACATTTTTTTTGCTGAAAGAAAAGTATAGGTTGAGCTGTCCGAAATGGAAGGGTTAACATCTCCATATTCGCCAAAAAATTGTAAGTCTTGAATGCAATCTGCAGGATTAAAAGATTCCATAGCAATATAGTTTTAGTTAATTATGTAATCAAAATTCATTATATTTAATTTATTTTTCAATACATTAGTCAAAATATAGATTTTAAATTGGTATTTCAATTTATTTGTAGATTTTTAATCTAAATTTGTTTCAAATAATAGCCTTTTTTAGTTCAGCTATTCACCAATCGTCATCAAAAAATATAAAACATGGATGCAATCGATAAAAAGTTATTGATGTTTTTACAAAAAGACACTAAAAAGACAACTAAAGAACTGTCGTTGGTTTTGAATCTTTCTGTAACAGCAGTATATGAGCGAATTAAAAAACTCGAACGAGAAAAAATAATTCATAAATATGTTGCACTATTAGATCGTAACAAAATAGAGAAGGCTTTTGTGGTGTTTTGTCATATCAAGCTAATTCAACATACTAAAGATGTTATTCATACTTTTGAGAGTGAAGTGGTACAACTTTCGGAAGTTTCAGAATGTTTTCATGTAAGTGGAGATTATGACTATATTTTGAAAGTGAATGTGAAAGACATGGATGAGTACAGGGCTTTTATGGTAACAAAGTTGACGAGTCTCCAACATATTGGAAGTACACATAGCTCCTTTATGATTGGAGAAGTTAAAAACACCACTGCATTTAGTTTGTAATCGAGCTATAGTAAATTACCAATTTATCTTCAAATAATTAATTCAAAAAGCCTTACTTTTGTGTCTTAATTGAAGTTAAACTATAAATTATTTATATAAACATGAGTCAATTTGATGTAATTGTTATAGGTTCTGGCCCAGGCGGATATGTTTCGGCCATTCGTTGTGCACAACTAGGTTTTAAAACGGCTATTATTGAAAAATACAACACTTTAGGTGGAACTTGTTTGAATGTAGGTTGTATTCCATCTAAGGCTATGCTATCTTCTTCACATCATTTTTCTGAAATTGCTCATTTTGCTGAACATGGTATTGAACTATTGGGTGATGTAAAAGTGAATTTAGAAAAAATGGTAGCGCGCAAACAAGCTATTGTTGATCAAACATCTGGAGGAATCAACTACTTGATGGAAAAAAATAAAATAACTGTTTTTAATGGTTTAGGATCTTTCGTAGATGCAACTCATGTCGCTATTGCGAAAGCGGATGGGACTTCAGAAACTATTGAAGGAAAAAATATCATTATTGCTACAGGTTCAAAACCATCTTCTTTACCATTTATCAAAATTGACAAAGAAAGAATTATCACTTCAACTGAGGCTTTGGCTTTGAAAGAAGTGCCAAAACACCTAGTTATTATCGGTGGTGGAGTTATCGGAATTGAATTAGGACAAGTATATCTTCGTTTAGGAGCGCAAGTTTCTGTAGTAGAATTCATGGACCGAATCATTCCAGGAATGGACAGTTCATTATCTAAAGAATTGACAAAAGTATTGAAGAAACAAGGAATGAAATTTTATACGTCTCACAAAGTGCAATCAGTAGAAAGAGCTGGAGATGTTGTGACTGTAAAAGCAGAAAATGCAAAAGGAGAAATCATCACATTAGAAGGGGATTATTCATTAGTTTCTGTAGGACGTCGTCCATACACTGACGGATTGAATGCTGACAAGGCAGGTGTAAAAATTACAGATAGAGGGCAAGTAGAAGTTAATGATCATTTACAAACTTCGGCTTCTAATATTTATGCTATTGGTGATGTGGTTCGTGGAGCTATGTTGGCTCACAAAGCGGAAGAAGAAGGAACTATGGTTGCCGAAATTATTGCGGGTCAAAAACCACATATTAATTATAATTTGATTCCTGGCGTGGTATACACTTGGCCAGAAGTGGCGGCAGTTGGGCAAACAGAAGAGCAATTAAAAGCATCTGGAGTAGAATTCAAATCAGGAAGTTTTCCATTTAAAGCATTAGGTAGAGCTAGAGCAAGTGGTGATTTAGATGGATTTGTAAAAATCTTAGCAGATGCTAAAACTGATGAGGTTCTTGGAGTTCACATGATTGGAGCTAGAACAGCTGATTTAATTGCAGAAGCGGTTACTGCTATGGAATTCAGAGCTTCTGCTGAAGATATTTCAAGAATGTCGCATGCACATCCAACATTTGCAGAAGCAATCAAAGAAGCCGCTTTAGCTGCCACTGATAATAGAGCGTTACACGTTTAAGACTGTACTATTTAAATAAAAAAAGCCCGTTCATTTGAACGGGCTTTTTTATGGAAGAATATTTAATCTTTGAATAATCCTTTATAGGAATCCCAATGTGCGTATATTAAAAATAAATTGGCACCCAGTACAAAAATAGCAACAGGTACTTCTGATACTTGGGTTACAGTGTGAATTAAAAAGATATTAATTGAAATTGGCAATAAGGCTAATAAAGTCACCTTCATAAATTTACCGCTTAACAAACTTAGACCAACAATTAATTCAACGGCTTTTGCTAACGGTAATAGGTATTTTGAAGCCATGATACCGTTCATGAAAGTCAATAAGTTTCCTGTAGGCGCTTCTGCTTCAAACAATTCAAAGAAATAGGCTACAGAAGCAAATACCATAAATGCTCCTAGTAAAATTCGAATAATCAATGTTGCAATTTTCATTATTTTTTGGTTTTAAGGTTAGTATTTCAAAAATACTTATTTTATAAATACAAAATTCTTGTCTAATATATTTATTTCAATGAGCTATTATTCAGCTTTATTTTTCCGTTTCTACCAATGAATTTTGTTGTATTTTTGGCATTCAAAAAGGAAACACATTGCGAACAGAAATTCATAAATCGATAACCAACCCATTAGCTTTTAAAAAGCAATTATTGGATTGGTCGCAGCAGTTTAGGGAGGTTGTTTTTATGGATAGTAATGATTATCCACAAGATTTTTCAAGCTATGATGCCGTTCTAGCAGTAGATGCTTTTACATTAATTCAGACCGATTATCACAATGCGTTTGAGGATTTACAGCAATACCAGCAAACGACTAAAGATTGGCTGTTTGGGTATTTGTCTTATGATTTAAAGAATGATAGCGAGGATTTAGAATCCGATAATTTTGACGGATTGGCGTTTCCCGATTTGTTTTTCTTCCAACCTAAGAAATTGTTTTTTTTGAAAGGAAATCAACTCACTATTCAGTATTTGAATTTGTGTGATGATGAGGTGGAAATTGACTATAATGAAATCACAGAATTAGCCACTATTGAATTCGAAAAGAGTCAAAGTACTGAGGTTAAGGCTCGTTTTTCCAAAAACGAATACATTCAAAAGGCAACTACATTTTTAGAACACATACACCGAGGAGATATCTATGAAGCTAATTTTTGTATGGAATTTTATGCTGAGAATGCTACGATTAATCCATTGGAGAAGTTCAATAAATTGAACGCAATTTCTCAAACTCCTTTTGCCGTTTACTATAAAAATAACCATCATTTTTTGCTTTCTGCTACACCTGAACGGTATTTGAGAAAGGAAGGAGAGACATTAATCTCGCAACCTATTAAAGGAACTGCAAAACGATTTTCAGACCCAAAAGAAGACGAACTAGCAAAAATAAATTTGGCTTCTGATCCAAAAGAACGATCTGAAAATATAATGATCACCGATTTAGTTCGGAACGATTTATCGCGTACAGCACAAAAAGGAACAGTTGAAGTTAAGGAGTTGTGTGGGATTTATTCATTTCAACAAGTACATCAAATGATTTCCACAATCACCTCAAAATTAGACACTAAACATTCATTAATTGATGTGTTGAAGTTAACTTTTCCTATGGGAAGTATGACTGGTGCTCCTAAAATTTCGGCAATGAAAATCATTGAAGAATTGGAGGAAACCAAAAGAGGTTTGTACAGTGGTGCTATTGGTTATTTTAGTCCCAATGGCGATTTTGATTTTAATGTGGTGATTCGAAGTATCTTGTACAATCAAGAAAAAAAATACCTTTCTTTTTCGGTTGGAAGTGCTATTACGGCACTTTCTGATTCCGAAAAAGAATACGAGGAATGTTTGCTAAAGGCAAAGGCGATGCACGAAGTATTGCGCTAAATTGCTATGAATTAATTACATTTGAATATGTTGGGGCAATTCGAAAATCATATATCTAATCATTTTCCTTTTTTACAAGGGAAAAAACTCTTGCTGGCTGTTAGCGGGGGATTGGATAGTATGGTTTTAGTACATCTTTTCCAACAATTGAACTATGAAATTGTAGTGTTGCATTGTAACTTTCAATTGCGTGGTTTAGAAAGTTTTGAAGACCAACAATTCATACAAGAGTATTCAAATACGAATGCTATTCCGTTTGTGTTTACTCAATTTGATACTGAGGCATTCGCTGCTGATTGTAAGGTTTCTATCCAAGTCGCCGCACGTGAGTTACGCTATAGTTGGTTTTACGAGCAATTAGCGATTCAAAAAGGAGATTTTATTTTGACTGCTCATCATGCTGATGATAATCTAGAAACTTTTTTGATTAATCTTTCAAGAGGGACTGGTTTAGAAGGCTTAACAGGAATACCCGCTCAAAACGAAAAAGTAATCCGACCGTTATTGTCTTTTTCTCGACAACAAATGGAAGAATATGCTTCTGTGAATAAATTGAAATGGCGGGAAGATAGTAGTAATGCCTCTGATAAGTACTTGCGAAATAAAATTCGTCATCACTTGGTTCCATTGTTGAAAGAGTTAAATCCTAATTTCATTAGTTCATTTGAAAAAACGCAATCATTTCTATCTGAAGCTCAAGAATTAGTTGACGATGCTGCCATTATGGTGTATCAACAAGTTGCGCGGGAAGAAGGGGAGGATATTTATTTTGATTTGGTTCGCTTATTGCAATTGCCAAACTACAGTTCGTATTTGTACCAATGGCTTAAGGAATTTGGTTTTACAGCATGGGATGATATTTATGAATTAGTTACTAGTCAGTCAGGTAAACAAGTGGTAGCTCCGTATTTTAGATTGATAAAAGATCGAGATTGTTTGATTTTAAGTCCGTTACCATCTCAAGAGAATCAACAAGAATTCGAAATTGAATCGGTCGAATCCAAAGTTAAATTTCCCTTAAATCTTGTTTTTTCGACTGTTTCGAAGATAGGAGTCGCTTCCAATTCAACTATATTTGTAGATCAAGACAAATTAGTATTTCCATTGACTTTGCGTCATTGGAATGAGGGAGATGTTTTTCAGCCTTTTGGTATGGAAGGCAAATCAAAAAAAGTAAGTAAGTTATTCAAAGATGAGAAATTATCGTTGATAGCTAAAGAAAAAGTTTGGCTTTTGTGTTCCAATAATCAAGTAGTTTGGGTGGTTGGAATCCGACAAGACGAACGTTTTAAAATAGATCCTAATTCAAAAAACCTATTAAAAATTGAATGTATAGAATGAAAAAATTAGTCGTATTAATATTGATAGTATTGGCTTTCGCCAAAGGAAATGCTCAAATTTTAGATCCTGTTAAATGGACTACACAAATTGAGAAAAAAGCGAATGGCAATTATCTGCTCACTTTTAATGGAGTGATAGAGAAGGATTGGCATTTGTATTCGCAATTTACAGCTGAAGGAGGTTCGTTGCCTTTGGAAATCCTTTTTAAAAATCAAAAAGGTAATTTTGAATTGATTGGTAAAACCAAAGAGAGCAAAACAAAAACGGCTTACAATGATATATTTGAGGTTAACGAAACTTTTTTCGAGAAGAAAGCGCAGTTGATACAAGAAATCAAATTGACAAATTCAAAGCTTGCTAAAGTAGAGGTGGCTCTGAATTATCAAGTTTGTAAAGAGGCTTGTATCAATTTAGAGAAGAGTTTTACATTTAATATCCCATCTCCAGAAGCGGATTTAGTTGCAGCGGAACCCATTTCAGATACAACAAATACTGTTGTAGACACCGCCGCAGTTGTGAATCAAACCGATGCCGCTACAACTGTTGAGACAACATCAGCAACGGAATCGACTGAAGAAGAAATGGGGTTATGGTCAATATTTATTATTGCTTTCTTTTCGGGATTTGCAGCTTTGTTAACTCCATGTGTGTTTCCAATGATACCAATGACGGTTAGCTTTTTTACAAAACAGAGTAAGTCTAAAAGTGCTGGAGTTCGAAATGCATTGTTTTACGGAATTTCAATTATTGTAATTTATGTACTATTAGGTGTTTTAGTGACTTGGATTTTTGGTGCTGATGCCTTGAATGCGCTTTCGACTAATGTTTGGTTTAACTTATTTTTCTTTGCTTTATTGGTAGTTTTTGCAGTTTCGTTTTTGGGAGCTTTTGAAATTATGTTGCCTAATTCTTGGGCAAATAAAGTAGATAGTCAAGCGGATAGAGGAGGAGTAATCGGAATTTTGTTCATGGCATTGGCCCTAGCAATTGTGTCTTTTTCATGTACTGGACCAATTGTAGGAACGTTATTGGTACAAGCAGCTTCTAAGGGCGGAATAGCGCCAATTGTTGGAATGTTTGGATTCTCATTGGCTTTAGCCCTTCCATTTATGCTTTTTGCGATGTTTCCAGGTTGGTTGAATTCATTGCCAAAATCAGGTGGTTGGTTGAATACTGTAAAAGTAGTATTGGGATTTTTGGAATTGGCTTTGGCATTTAAATTTTTATCTAATGCCGATTTAGTTTTGCAATTGCATCTATTGGAGAGAGAAGTATTCTTAGCTATATGGATTGCTATTTTTGGAACTTTGGCGTTGTATTTATTTGGAAAAATCAGCTTGCCTCACGATAGCCCGATGTCACATATTTCGGTGGGAAGATTATCTTTTGGATTAGTTGTACTATCCTTTACCATTTATATGATACCCGGATTATGGGGAGCTCCGTTGCAATTAATCAGTGCTTTTCCACCACCAATGGAGTTTAGCGAAAGTCCATTAGGTATTGGTACTAATTCTGTCTCAAGTACTTCTGAAACAGTTTTGCCGGAAGGTGCCAAATTAGGTCCGCATCAAATTGTAGTTTTTGACGATTATGAAACAGGATTAGCTTACGCCAAAACGGTAAATAAACCCATCTTATTAGACTTCACGGGGCATGCTTGTGTTAATTGCAGAAAAATGGAAAATACAGTTTGGTCAGATGAACGAATACTAACCCTATTGAAAAATGAAGTGGTTTTAATTTCTTTGTATGTAGATGATAAAAGAGAGTTGCCTAAAAATGAACAAACTGTTTCTTCAACTTCGGGATCTAGTATTGAAACTATTGGTGATAAATGGACTGACTTTATGATTTCGAAATACAAAACGAATACACAGCCTTTGTATGTTTTAACAGATTTAGAAGGTACTAGTTTGAATTCAAAACAACCTACTATTAGTTTTGTTGGAATAGAAGAATATGAAGCTTGGTTAAAAATAGGAATCTCGAACTTCAAAAAATAATAGCAATTTTCCTCATAAAAAAAACCGCAACAATAGTTGCGGTTTTTTATTTATTAAAATGAGATTAGGTTATAAGAACTCTCCGTGTTGCGTAATATCTAATCCTAATTCTTCTTTGTCTTCGCTCACACGTAATGGTGTGATTTTGTTTACGATGAAGAACAAAGCATAAGATGCTGAAAAAGCAAAAATAGACACTAATACTAATGCTTTTAATTGTATTAAAAACAAAGTTGTATCACCAAAGATTAAACCTTGGTTGTCACCTACAATTGGATTAACAGTGTTAGATGCAAAAATACCAGTTAGTAGCATTCCTGTCATACCACCCACACCGTGGCAAGCAAATACATCTAAAGCATCATCAATTTTTCCTTTAGGAAATTTCATTACCATGAAGTTACTAATGATACTTGCAATAATCCCTATTGTAATAGCATGCGGAATACTTACAAAACCAGCAGCAGGAGTAATGGCAACTAAACCAACAACGGCTCCAATACAAGCACCCATTGCAGATAATTTATGTCCCATAATTTTGTCTAGGAATACCCAGGCCATCGCAGCAGCAGCGGCAGCAACAGTGGTTGTTCCTAATGCTTGTGCAGCAAGACCACTAGATCCTACAGCAGAACCTGCATTAAATCCGAACCATCCAAACCAAAGTAAACCAGTACCTAATAATACATAAGTAATACGAGCAGGATTTACTTTTTGAACTTTTCTTTTTCCTAAGAAAATAGCACCTGCTAGAGCAGCCCAACCAGCACTCATGTGAACAACAGTACCACCAGCAAAGTCAAGAACGCCCATTTTAAAGAATAATCCATCAGGGTGCCATGTCATATGGCAAAGTGGTGCGTATATAATTAATATGAATAGTACCATAAATAGCAAATACGCCCAGAAACGAACACGCTCTGCAAAAGCACCAGTAATTAATGCAGGTGTAATGATGGCAAATTTAGCTTGAAAGAATGCGAATAAAAGTAATGGAATGGTTGGAGCTAATTCCCAAGCAGTATTAGCGCTTACTCCATTGAATAATAAATTATAAGATGGATCTCCGATGATTCCTCCGATAGATGGACCAAAACACAAACCGAAGCCAATGACTACCCATAATACAGTAACAATCACCATTGCCATAAAACTTTGTAGCATAGTACTAATTACATTTTTCTTTCCAACCATTCCGCCATAGAAGAATCCAAGACCAGGTGTCATAATTAATACTAATGCAGAGGCAACAATCATCCAAGCTGTATCTCCAGTGTCTAATTTTAACTCAACAATATGAGCTCCTAGTTGTGTTGATTCCACAACAAAATAATTTGAGAAAAAAGTAAGTCCCAAAACAGTGATTAGAATCACACTTAAAACAATTTTACGCATAACTTTTATTTTTAAATTTCAATAAAAGTATGTATTTTATTATTACACTCTATTTTTTGTAGGGGTATATTTTAAATTTTTATTAAATAATAAATTTATACCCATAAATTTTTAGGGTTTAACTAATATAATACTATATTTTTTGGATTTGGCAATTTTAATTATTGAAATAATTCTAGTTTTGAGGATATTAGAGAATAAAAAAAGGGTCAATTAATAAAAATTGACCCTTTGGTAATGGTTTAAAATAAAACTAATTACTTCTGATTGAATTTTGCTTTATAACGATCATTTAATCTAGTTTGGTGTGTTTCTAAACTTATTGATCTCCCTTGTATGTAGGCTTCGGTTAATTTATTTGTTCGCATATCCAAAGCATCGCCTTCAGATAAAAATAAAGTAGCATCTTTACCTACAGTTATAGTTCCGCAAAAAGAGTCTATTCCTAAAATTTTAGCAGTATTAGAAGTGATTAATTGCAAAGCTTTCTCTTTGTCTAAACCATAAGCTACACAAGTACCTGCTAGAAATGGTAAATTACGAGTTGCCATTCTTTCATGAGAACCACTATTTTCCAACCCAACTACTACTCCTTGTTCAGTAAGTAAATAAGCCAATTTATAAGGTAAATCAATATCGTCATCATCGTTTTCTGGCATGTCATGAACTCTTCTTAACAAAACACCTACTTTGTTTTCTTTTAAGTAGGCACCAATTTTATAAGCTTCATAACCACCAACAATAGCAATCTTGTTAATTCCATTACTTTTTGCAAGTTCAATAGCATCAATCATTTGCTTTTCTTCATTAGCATGAATGAAAAGTGTTTGTTCACCAGTAAAAAGACCTTTAGTTGCCTCTAAAACGATATTTCTCTCTTTAGAAGTTGTAGCATTATACACTTTGGCATTAGCCAAAAAAGAATTTAAATCTTTAATTTGATTACTATAGTCCTTATTTGCTTCGATAGTGCCTGGCTCAAACCAAGATCCACTTCTTCTAAAGCTAGAAGGAAAATCCATGTGAATTCCGTCATTTTCTTTTACAACGGCATCACTCCAATGCCAAGCATCTAATTGTACAATAGATGAAGTCCCAGATATAAGACCTCCTCTAGGTGTTATTTGTGCCATTAAAATCCCATTCGGTCTAACAGTTTCTACTACTTTTGAATCTGCAGTATAAGCAATTAAGCTTCGTACATGAGGATTATAAGTTCCAATTTCAGACTCGTCATCAGAGGATTTGACCGCATCAATCTCAACTAAACCTAATGTAGAGTTAGGAGCTATAAATCCAGGATACAAGTCTTTACCTTTTGCATCAATCACTATTTCATAGTTTGATTTATTGACAGTTGTTGCATTAGAAACCAGATCAATTTTTCCGTTCTTAAATCCAACAGCACAATTTGATAATATAGTTCCGTCTCCAACATGGGTGGTAGAATTAATAATCAAAATTGATTTTTGTTGTTTAGCTGCGGGTGTTTGTTGTGCAACACAATTAAATGTAATGGTGAATGCAAATGCTAGTAGCGCTATTTTTTTATGTATCATAACTAAAATATTTTTTAAATTAAAAGGATCTAATACTAATATTCCATAGAATCACAGTGGTACTCGGTACGCTCTGCTTTTTTAGGTTCTTGCGTAATCATTCCTTTGTTTTTTTCTTCAAGAAGTTGTCCTATTAATGTAGTACGTTCTTTAACAATTGCTTTTCTTTGTTCTTCATCTTTTTGGATGTCAAAATAAACAACTCCTTCTATAATAGTTTTCTCAGCTTTAGCATAAATCGAAAGTGGATTAGTATTCCACAAAACTACATCTGCATCTTTACCCACTTTGATACTACCTACTTTATCATCGATATGTAATAATTTAGCAGGGTTTAGTGTTACAAACTTCCATGCATCTTCTTCTGATACATTACCATATTTTACTGCTTTTGCCGCTTCTTGATTCAATCTTCTTGACATTTCTGCATCATCTGAATTGTAAGCCACTACAATTCCTTTATTGTGCATAATTGGCCCGTTAAAAGGAATGGCATCATTTACTTCAAATTTATACGCCCACCAATCAGAAAAAGTAGATGCTCCAACACCATGATCTTTCATTTTATCAGCGACTTTGTAACCTTCAAGAATATGAGTATAAGTATTTACTCTAAAATTGAATTTTTCGGCAACATTCATTAACATCAATATTTCAGATTGTACATAAGAGTGACAAGAAATGAATCGATCCTTGTTTAAAATTTCTGCTATGGTTTGTAAATCAAGATCTACTCTTGGAGCCTTACCTTTTTTAGAGCTGTTGTAACTTTTCCAGGCTAGGTCGTATTCTTTTGCACGTTGGAAATAATCTGTAAAAACTTGTTCTACACCCATTCTGGTTTGTGGAAAACGAGTTGGATTTACATTACCCCAATTGGATTGTTTTACATTTTCACCCAAAGCAAATTTGATGAATTTAGGTTGGTTTTTGTATAACATTTCGTCAGGAGACATACCCCATTTCCATTTAACAATGGCAGATCGACCTCCGATAGGATTTGCAGATCCGTGAAGTAATTGTGAAACAGTAACACCTCCCGCTAAATCTCTATAAATGTTAGGATCTTCTGAGTTTACTACATCTTGAATAGTAACTTCAGCACTTGAATTGTGACCACCTTCATTTACTCCTTTTGAAATTGCTATATGAGAATGCTCATCAATAATTCCAGCTGTTAAATGTTTTCCTTCAGCATTAATTACTGTTGCAGTTGGATCAGATAAATTTTTTCCTACTGCAGCAATTTTACCATTTTTGATTAAAACATCTGCACTTTGTAAAATCCCTTCTTTTTCATTCGTCCAAACAGTAGCATTTTTGAACAACATATTTTGAACAGTTGGTTTTTGTAGATTTCCAAAAGCAACGTTTGGATAAGTTACTGGCTGAACTGGGTTTATTTTAGTTTCTTTTTTACTGTCGGCTTCAGCTTTAAAATCAGCAGTTTTAGTAGCTTTCCAGCTTACTTCTTTTCCGTCGCTAAAAATAGCTTTACCATTTAAATTAGTAGTCTTGTTTAAATAAGAACTCAAACGAATAAAATTAGTACTTAACGAATCAGCTGGCTTAATTACAGCCGACATCCATTCGTTAGCAATCGTAATTTTTGAATTCATTTTTTTAGCATCAGCTTTAGTTAAGTCTGATTTAGGACTTCCAATTTCTCCTGAAATTTTCCATTTATAGGTTTCATTATCAATAACTAAGTCATAGTTTCCACGGATATCTTGTGAATTCATATCGTTAACTACGTATCGATTTCCTTGTACCCAGTTTTCATGCAAAACGGTCTTTTTATCAAAATAATCACCAGAGGTAATGATAAAATTAGCTTGGCTTCCATTATTTAATGAACCGATTTCATTACTCTTTCCTAAAATTGACGCAGGAACAGTAGTTAATGCTTCCAATGCTTTTGTAGTGTCAAAACCATATTGAATAGCTTTCAATAAGTTGGTTTTGAACTGATCCATTTTCTTGATATTTTCAGTAGTTAATGCAAATGTAATTCCATTATCTGCCAATACTTTTAAATTTGAAGGTGCCTGATTCCAAAAACGGAAATCTTTCAACTCCATTTGATTGGCTTGATTTGGATCTGAAACATCATAGGCTTCAGGGAAATTAATTGGAATAATAAACTTTGAATTGGTATTTTTAATTTCTTCAATACGCTCAAATTCATTTCCGCTTCCTTTCATTACGTATGTAATACCAAATTCTTTAGCAATTTTACTCGCTCTCAAGCTATTCAACTTGTCTTCTGTAGAAAATAATTGAACTAGTTTTTGATTTTCTATCATTGCTTCTAAAGAAACATCTTTAGTATCTGAGTTTCCTTTTTTATACCAATCCATATCATGGTACATTTGACGCAATAGCGCCATCATACCCATCAATGAACTTGGATATGATTGACCAGAAATTGCACTTCGTGTGAATCCAAAATGATTGGTGATTTTTGGAGCAATTAAACGACCTCCTTTAGCAAAGTTATTCAAAGCAATTAGAGTTCCAGTTCCTCTAGCAATTCCATCTGGTACGTGAGTAACAACAACTCCAAATCCTGCTTTTAAAAACTCTTCGGCTTTTGTCTCGTCGTATTTGAAACTGTCAAATGCATTTACTTCAGCTCTTAAATGTTCGTTCCAATAGTAGCCCGATTTTTTAGTGTCATAAAGCGCACCTCTTGCCATAGGTCCAGAACTTCTTGGTTTTTCAACCCCAAAATTCGTGTACATGTCTATAAAAGAGGGATAAATTGTCTTACCCTCTAGATTGACGATAATCGAATTTTTTGGAATTACAATGTCTTTTCCTGTACTAATTACTTTTCCATTTTGAATAAGTAAGGTTCCCTTTTCAATAACTTGTCTAGGTGTAACATAAATTTTAGCATTAATTAATGCAGTAAAATTTTGGTTTTTGTTCTGCACACTCTCATTATTTGGGAAATAATTTTGTGAGATTGATGGTGTTACAGAAGTAACCAAAAGAAGAAATAGAATAATTTTTTTCATAATTACTAGTTTAAATATTTTATAAATATAATACTATTTAAAATTCATTACACTTATTATAAAAATTTAACATTTGTTGCATAAGTATATTTTATGTTTTTAATTTAAATTATCAGTAAAATTTTAATTTATATGTTTATTTTATTTAAAATAAACTATATTTAAGGTTTAATTTTGGTTAAAACTTAGTGAATTATGTTGACAAAAATTTTTGGTAGCGCAGTTTTTGGTGTAGAAGCTACAACAATAACTGTTGAAGTGAATATCGATAAAGGAATTGGTTATCATTTAGTGGGTTTGCCAGACAACGCTATTAAAGAAAGTAGTTATCGAATTGCTGCTGCTTTAAAGAATAACGGCTACACTTTGCCAGGTAAAAAAATCACCATCAATATGGCACCGGCTGATTTACGAAAAGAAGGTTCTGCCTACGATTTGACTTTGGCTATTGGAATTCTAATTGCTTCGTCCCAAATTAAAGGAGATGAAATAGATCGTTATATAATTATGGGTGAATTGTCTTTGGATGGCAGTTTACAGCCCATTCGTGGTGCCTTACCAATTGCAATTAAAGCAAAAGAAGAAGGATTTAAAGGATTCTTTTTACCAAAACAAAATGTGAAAGAAGCTGCCATTGTTTCAGATTTAGAGGTGTATGGTGTAGAAAATTTGCAAGAGGTAATTGACTTTTTTGAAGGCAAGGGAACTATAGAACCTACAACTATTGATACAAGATTGGAGTTTTACAAAACCTTAGATTTTCCTGAATTTGACTTTTCTGATGTCAAAGGGCAAGAGAGTATTAAAAGGTGTATGGAAATAGCCGCTGCAGGAGGTCATAATATTATTTTGATAGGTCCACCTGGAGCAGGAAAGACCATGTTAGCCAAACGATTACCAAGTATTTTGCCTCCCATGACTTTGCGTGAAGCTTTGGAGACGACTAAGATTCATAGTGTTGCAGGTAAATTGAAAGAAGTAGGGTTAATGAACCAACGTCCGTTTAGAAGTCCGCACCACACGATTTCCAACGTGGCGCTTGTTGGAGGTGGAAGTTATCCGCAACCTGGTGAAATTTCGATGGCACACAATGGGGTTTTGTTCTTGGATGAATTGCCAGAGTTCAAGCGAGACGTTCTTGAAGTGATGCGCCAACCTTTAGAGGACAGAGAAGTGACTATTTCAAGAGCGAAATTTACAGTTACCTATCCGTCATCATTCATGTTGGTAGCGAGTATGAATCCGAGTCCGAGTGGTTTTTTTAACGATCCTGATGCGCCACAAACTTCTTCTCCTCACGAAATGCAACGCTATATGAATAAAATCTCGGGACCATTATTAGACCGAATTGATATTCATATAGAAGTAACTCCTGTTCCCTTTGAAAAATTATCCGACGATAGAAAAGCAGAAAGTAGTGTCGAAATCCGTAAAAGAGTTACAAACGCTAGAGAAATTCAATCGGCTCGTTTTGAATTGATGCCAACAATACATTATAATGCCCAAATGAGTACCAAACACATTCGGGAATTTTGTGCTTTGGACGAAACCTCAAAAGAATTATTAAAAAACGCTATGGAGCGATTGAATCTTTCAGCAAGGGCCTATGACCGAATTTTAAAAGTAGCTCGAACTATTGCCGATTTAGAAGCTGCCGAAAGAGTCGTATCTCATCATATTGCTGAAGCAATTCAATACCGAAGTTTAGATCGTGACGGTTGGTTAGGTTAGTTTTCTTTTGATTCTATAACATCTATTGCTTCTGTACCAATAATCACATCATAAATGGCGTATTGCATGGATATATTGAACGGAACGGTAAATAAAACTCCGATACAGAACCCAATTAAACCCACTAAAGAACCAAAAAAGGCAACTAACAAAAGAAGGAAGATTGTGAAAAACTGTTTGCTAGATATACTAATACTAGCTTGTATTGCTTCTATTGCTTTTTGTTTACCAAAAATGATTAATGGAATGGCAAGTGTAGTATAGAGTCCAATAACAAAGGATAAAAGATTCCCTATAAATGGTATTTTATAATAGGTGAATAGGCTATTAATCCCTGTACTTACTAATGTGATGATGAAAGTAGCTATAATTAATTCTTTAAAAAAAGACCAATTATAAAAGGAGAAGAAATGACGCATTTTGAATTCGGTATCATTATCTCCCGCTTGACACATTTTTAAAAACCCTGCACTTATTGGGCTAAATAGTGTACTGAAAAGTAATGCGCCAATTAATTGATACCCTATATATTCTGGTTGGAGTATTTTAGCTTCCAATTGTTTCATCGCATTGGGATTGATATTTTCGGCACCTATAAAACCAACGATACCCACTCCAGCAATAAGAATTATAAGAAATCCAAATACAAGAATAGCAAGTCCTGCATAGATGGCAATTTTTTTATAGTTTTCGAATGCTTTGTTGAATACCGTTTCAAATTGTAATTCGTATCCGTTTTTCTTTAGGTCTGTTATTTTTTCAGAAATTGTTTTCATTTTTAGGTTAGTTTGGGATTAAATGATTAGTTAGTATTATAGCCAATTTAATATTTTCTTTACAGTAGCTAATTTTCCTTTGTAAGGCGCATAGCGTAAAGGTAAATCAATCCAAGTTGCTTTTTTCACTACTCCTTTATGATGCGAAAAGATATCAAAACTTAATTTACCATGATAAGCTCCAATTCCACTGTGTCCTACGCCTCCAAAAGGTAATTTTTTATTCGAAAAATGAATCATGGTGTCATTAATACAACCACCTCCAAAAGAATGTTTAGCAATTATTGTATCACAGAATTTCTTTCTCTCACTAAAAATATACAATCCTAAAGGCTTTTCGTATCGAGCAATAATACTATCAATTTCTGATTCTTCAGTATAGGTAACTATTGGAAGTATTGGTCCAAAAATTTCATCCTGCATAATCAAACTATCAAGATTATTCTCTTCAATTAGTGTAGGAGCAAGGTAGTTCGTTTCGTTATTGTATTGTCCGCCAAAAATTACTTTATCAGGTTCAATCATCTTTACTAATCGAGTCCAGTTTTTAGTATTAATGATTCGAGCAAAGTCAGGAGAAATTTCAGGGTTTTCTCCATATGCGTTTGTAATCTCTGCTTTCAAATAATTAATGAATTGTGATTTACTTTTTTGATGAACCAAAATATAATCAGGTGCAATACAAGTTTGCCCGCAATTGACGAACTTTCCCCAAACAATTCGTTTGGCAGCCAATTGTAAATTGGCAGTTTCATCAACGATACATGGGTTTTTGCCGCCTAATTCTAAAGTAACTGGAGTTAAGTTTTTTGCTGCAGCTTGGGCTACAATTTTACCAACTGCCACACTTCCAGTGAAAAAAATGTAATCCCAACGTTGTTCAAGCAATTGGGTTGCTACTTCGGCATTACCTTGGATCACTGACACATGATCTTCAGGAAAAACTTCACTAATTATCTTATGAATAATAGCTGCCGTATTGGGAGTCAATTCAGAGGGTTTTAAAACCACTTGATTCCCCGCTGCAACAGCTGCAATTACCGGACAAAGTGCTAATTGAAATGGATAATTCCAAGGTGAAATCACAAGTACTTTACCATAAGGTTCTTTATAAATGGTATCTGAGGAAGGAATATTTAATACGAAAGGAAAAACACTTTTAGGTTTAGCCCAAGTAGAGATATTTTTAATAGTGTTTTTTAAATCAGATATAACATAACTAGTTTCAGTTACGACGGTTTCAAATTCAGGTTTATTGAAATCAGCTTTTAAAGCACTAACAATTTCGTTTTCGTGAACGATTATTGTGTTCAATATGCGAGTTAAAATTTGTTTGCGGTAACCAATATCCGATTTGTAATTCATAATTAAAGCTACTTAAAATTAATATGCAATTTAATTTATAAAATTGAATTATAAACTAATTCTCTAAATAAAATTAGATAGCATTCCAAATCACATCATCTGGAGTAGGAGCTACTATAGTTATTGAATCTTTGGAAACAGGGTGAATAAAAGAAAGCTTTCTTGCATGTAAATGAATGCCTCCATCGGGATTACTTCGGTCAAATCCGTATTTTAAGTCTCCTTTAATTGGCGCACCAATAGCTGATAATTGAGCTCTAATTTGGTGATGTCTTCCCGTATGCAGTTCAATTTCTAAAGCGGTATAATTGTTGAGCTCTTTGATAATTTGATACTCTAAACTAGCCAATTTACTATCAGGAACTTCTTTAAGATGTGCTTTAGAAGTATTGTTTTTTTCGTTCCTTTTAAGATAATGAACTAACTTATCTTTAGATTTCTCAGGTTTGTTTTTGACAACTGCCCAATAGGTTTTTTGAGTTTCTCTGTTGCTGAAAAGTTCGTTCATTCGTGATAGCGCTTTGCTTGTTCGTGCAAAAACTACGATACCAGTTGTAGGCCTGTCCAAACGATGTACTACTCCTAAAAAAACTTCACCGGGTTTGTTGTATTTTTCTTTGATGTATTCTTTGACAATTTCGCTTAACGGTTTATCTCCGGTTTTATCGCCTTGCACAATATCTCCCACGCGTTTATTCACTACGATAAGATGATTGTCTTCGTGAAGCACTTGTAGGTTAGATTTATTAGAAACGATTTTCATTGAGATAATTTAGATTTTTAGAGGATTAGATTTTTAGAGTAGACCTAAATTTCGAAATCATTTTGATAATTTCCTCTAACTCATTTAATAGTGATTCCAATGATTCAAATTCTAAAAATTTTAAATCATTCGAAATTAATAATTGAGTTTCAATTTCATAGGCCGAACCAATTGCAATTTCGAGAAATCTAGACAATTCTTTGTTTGATGCTCTTGATGAACCTTCTGCAATATTGGATGGTATTGAAACAAAGGCTCTTCGCAATTGATTAGTTATTCCAAATTTTTCATTCTCTGGAAATTTGGCGGTTTCAGCATATATTTTGGAACAAAAAATTCTACTTCTTTTCCAAATCTCTAGATCTTTAAATCGATGCATAAAACCCTAATTACCTATAAATTAAAAAATCAATTTTCTTATAATCTAAGAATCTAACAATCTAAACTAATATTGCTCATTAGCATTTGGAAAATCAGATGATTTAACATCGTCTACATATTGACTTATAGCCGAAGTCATTCCTTCGTATAAATTCATATAGCGTCTCAAGAAACGCGGACTGAATTCGTTATTCATCCCTAACATATCATGGATAACTAATACTTGTCCGTCAACGCCACCACCAGCACCAATTCCGATGACAGGAATAGAAATGCTTTTGGCTACTTTTTCAGCTAAATGGGCAGGAATTTTTTCTACTACTATTGCAAAACAACCTAGGTTTTCTAACATTTTAGCGTCTTCCATTAATTGTTCAGCTTCAGCATCTTCTTTGGCACGAACAGTGTAGGTTCCAAATTTATAAATGGATTGAGGAGTCAAACCTAGATGACCCATCACCGGAATTCCGGCGTTTAATATTTTTTTGATAGAATCTTTAATTTCGCTTCCACCTTCTAATTTCACTGCGTGTCCGCCACTTTCTTTCATAATTCGAATAGCAGAACGAAGTGCTTCTTTCGAGTCTGATTGGTAGCTTCCAAAAGGCAAATCAACCACTACTAATGAACGTTCAATGGCACGAACTACAGATGAAGCATGATAAATCATTTGGTCCAAAGTAATTGGTAAGGTAGTTTCGTGTCCCGCCATAACATTGGAAGCAGAGTCTCCCACGAGAATTACATCAACTCCGGCCGAATCTACTATTTTCGCCATAGTAAAATCATAGGCAGTAAGCATTGAAATTTTTTCGCCATTGGCTTTCATTTCAATTAATGACTTTGTAGTAATTCTTTTGTAATCTTTTTTTGCGACAGACATAGTAATGTGTTTAATTGCGGTAAAGGTAATAAAATCAATTTTTTTTAGCTCTACATTGTAGAATTATTGTTTAATTTGATATTTATTTAATTATTTAGTGCTATGCAAAGAATTGTATTTGTTTTATTACTTGTATTTTCGAGTTCTTTATATTCTCAAAACGAGGAATTGAAAGACGTAATCGTTACTTTTTTTAAAGGCTTTCATGCCAAAGACTCTACAATCATCAAATCGGTTTGTGCTGAGAATATGATTTTACAATCTATTGCTGAATCTTCTAAAGGGTCTCAAATAAAAAATCTAATTCCTCAAGACTTTTATCGTTCGATTGCTACAATTCCTAGCACGATGCTTTTTGAAGAAAGAGTATTGGAATGTTCTATCCAAGTAGATGGTGCCATGGCTCACGTCTGGACACCTTACGAATTTTATGTGAACAATAAGTTGAGCCACAAAGGAGTAAATGCATTTACTTTATTCAAGGATAATGGACTATGGAAGATTGTGTATTTAATAGATACCAGGCGAAAATTTTAATAAAATCTTTATATTTTAATTAATAAATACTATTTTTTACTTATAACTGTCTCTGTAAATTTGTAAAAAAATAACAATGGATAAGTTATTCAAAAAAAAATTGTTTAGTCCTTATTTAGTTAGCTTCTTATCGGTATCGATAGTTTCAATATTATGTCTTTTTATAAGAAATTCTATTGATTATAGAATTGTTGGTTATATTCTTTTGGTTTTAGTATCTATACTTGCTATTTTTTTTAAAATAAAGCCGGTATTATTAGCAGCAGTTTTAAGTTCATTGGCGTTAGATTTTTTATTTATTAATCCATATTATACACTACATATAGATAATGCAGAAGATGCTTTTTTGCTTGTAATGTTTTTTATTATAGCATTAATCAATGCTGTTTTAACTAACAAGTTAAGAATAATGCAAAGAAAAATTCAGGAGGAAGAAACTCGAGCTAAAACATTGAAATTATATAATACTTTACTTGATTCATTGTCTCATGAGTTAAGAACACCCATAGCTGCTATACTTGGTTCTATTGATATATTACAACAAAAAGAGGTGAATTTATCAACAGAAACTCAATTTAAATTGCATAGTGAAATAGAAAAGGCAACGATGAAATTAAATTATCAAGTTGAGAATCTCTTAAACATGTCACGTTTGGAATCTGGATATATGCAACCAAAATTCGACTGGTGTGACATCACAGAAATTATTCACAATGTTTGTCATCGACTTTCAGAAGAAACAAGCGAACATAGAATTAAGTTTTTTATTGAGGATAACTTACCTCTTTTCAAACTAGATTATGGTTTGTTTGAACAAGTTATTTATAATTTGGTTTATAATTGTTCGCAGCATACACCTAAAGGAGCAACAATAGAAATTCAAGTTAAATATGATGTTGATATAGATTCACATATTTATTTAATTAAAAAATGTCTCATCACAATTTCAGATGATGGTTATGGCTTTCCTGTAGATGAAATTGACAGAGCTTTTGATAAGTTCTATAGATTTAAAAACTCAAAAACAGGTGGGACAGGTTTAGGCTTATCTATCGTTAAAGGATTTGTAGAGGCTCAAAACGGAACAATAAATTTGACAAACAATGAAAATGGAGGAGCAACTTTTAAGTTGAGTTTTAATGTAGATTGTTTGCCAATTAATTCTTTAAAAAATGAATAACAAATATTCCATATTAGTTATTGATGATGAAATCCAAATAAGAAAATTATTAGAAATTTCATTAGAAGCTAATGCTTATAAAGTAAATTTTGCGGTCAACGGGAAAGAAGGTATTACAATGGCGGCAAGTCATCAACCTGATTTGATCCTTTTAGATTTAGGTTTGCCTGATGAAAACGGACAAGATATTTTGGTCAAATTACGCGAATGGTTTCAAAATCCGATAATCATTTTGTCAGTAAAAAGTGCCGAAGAAGAAATTGTAAATGCTTTAGATAATGGCGCCAATGATTATTTAACTAAACCTTTTAGAACACAAGAATTATTAGCTAGAATGCGTACTGCTTTGCGCAAAAATAGTGTTCAAAATATTGAACCAATCACTTCATTTGGGAATGTTTCTATCGATTTATTTTCAAGGATAGTTAAAGTTAAAAATGAAATAGTAAAACTAACAGCAACGGAATTTGCCCTACTCATTTTGTTATTTAAAAATGATGGTAGAGTTTTAACCCATCAATACATTCTTAAAGAAATTTGGGGACAAAGTTATTCTGATCAAACTCAATATTTACGAGTATTTGTGGCTCAATTGCGGAAAAAAATAGAAGAAGATCCAAACCGACCAAAATATATCATTACCGAATCAGGTGTTGGTTATAGATTTAATACTAGTTAATTATACTCCAAGAATTTAAAGTTAAGAATTGAAAGTTGCAAGTAGAAACATAGCAATTCGGGATTCGTACGTCTTATTTTAAATACCTTTTAAACTTAAAAAAAATGAATATATCAGTAAAACAAAAAGTGACAGCCGCTACATTATTGGTAGCATTAGGAATAATTTATGGTGATATTGGAACATCGCCTTTGTATGTAATGAAAGCCATAATTGGTGATAGACCAATTAACGAGTTGTTAGTTTATGGCGCGATTTCGTGTGTGTTCTGGACATTAACTTTTCAAACTACTTTTAAGTATATTTTACTCACACTTTCAGCCGATAACCATGGCGAAGGTGGTGTTTTCTCGCTCTATGCTTTAGTAAAACGTTTTGGAAAAGGAAAATTAGTAATTCCAACTATTCTGGGCGCAACATGTTTACTTGCTGACGGAATAATAACGCCACCTATTTCTGTGGCATCAGCTGTTGAAGGTTTAGAAGCAATAGTACCCAATTTGCCTACGATTCCAATTGTAATTACCATTTTATCAGGAATTTTTATCTTTCAGCGCTTTGGTACTCAAAAAGTGGGAAGCGTTTTTGGACCAATAATGATAATTTGGTTTACCATGTTATTAGTTTTGGGTTTTTCTCAAATTGTTCAGCATGTTGAAATAGTAAAAGCATTAAATCCTATTTATGGTTATGAATTACTAACTCAATATCCAAATGGTTTTTGGCTTTTGGGAGCCGTTTTTTTGTGTACAACAGGAGCAGAAGCCTTATATTCTGATTTAGGTCATTGTGGAAAAACAAACATAAGAATCACTTGGGTTTTTGTAAAAATAGCCTTGGTTATTAACTATTTAGGACAGGGTGCGTGGTTGATGAGTCAAGGAAATGAATATTTAAATGGTCAGAATCCATTTTATGCAATTATGCCACAATGGTTTTTAATTATTGGTATTATTATAGCAACTTTAGCAACTATAATTGCTTCTCAAGCCTTGATTAGTGGTTCGTTTACCCTAATAAATGAAGCTATTTCGCTTAATTTTTGGCCAAGAGTTGCCTTGAAAAACCCAACAAATTTGAAAGGTCAAATATATATACCTTCAGTAAATACAATTTTATGGATAGGTTGTGTATTGATGATTTTATATTTTAAAAGCTCATCAAATATGGAAGCAGCATATGGTTTTTCGATTACTGTTGCAATGTTAATGACAACAGTTTTGTTATCCTATTATTTAGTTTTTATAAAGAAAGTTAAAATGACATGGGTTGCAATAGTACTTGTAATTTTTTCAATTATAGAAATCTCTTTTTTTATTGCTAACGTGGTTAAAATCAAAGAACGTTGGATGTTTTTATTTTTCGAATTATTCATATTTATGGTGATGTATGTATGGTATTATTCCAGAAAAATTAATAATAAGTTTTTGAAGTTTACCAATTTAAAAGAACAAACCATTTTATTGAATGAATTGAGTCAAGACGATGATATTCCAAAATATGCAACCCATTTAATATATTTATCTAAAGCCGATAAAACCTATGAAATTGAAGAAAAAATCATTAAATCAATCTTTGCTAAGAAACCTAAGAGAGCTGATGTTTATTGGTTTTTACACATAAATAGAGTAAATGAACCCTTTACTCTGAATTATGAAGTTGAAGAATTATTAGATGATAAAGTAATCAAAGTTATATTGAATGTTGGATTTAGAATTCAGCCGAAAGTAGAATTATATTTCAAAAAGATAGTCCAAGAATTGGTGGAAAGAAAGGAATTGAATCTTCATATTCGACCTGATGGATCAACTAAATATAATAATGAACCTGATTTTAAGTTTGTTATAATTGAAAAATTCATTTCAGTTGAAAATGAGTTCGCATTTAAGGAAGGTTGGATGCTTACTTCCTATTTTTGGTTAAAAAAATTATCTTTATCCGATGAAAAAGCATTTGGGTTGGATAAAAGCGACATTAAAATTGAAGAATATCCAATGGTCTATTCTCCAGCAATCAAAATTGAATTAAACAGAAAATAAATTTTAGATGAAAAAAGTATTTACTATTTGTTTGACATTGTCTTTTATAAATTTATTTTCTCAAGACAATAAGAAATTAACAATTACTTTATCAGGGTTTGTAGAAACCTACTATGCTTATGATTTTAATTCTAGTGGTCCTGAATCAAAATTGCCGTTTATGTACAATTACAATAGGCATAACGAAGTTAATCTGAATCTTGGATTGCTTCGTGCTAAAGTAGATTACGATAATACTTATGCCAGTATTGCTTTTCATTCTGGAACCTATGTAGATGATAATTATGCTAATGAAAAAATGAAATACATCAACGAAGCCTTCGTAGGCTTGTATTTAGATAATCTTAAAAAACAATCAATTGAGGTAGGAATAATGCCAAGTTATATTGGATTTGAGTCTGCAGCTTCTGCCACCAACTTGACACTTACACGATCTATTTTAGCCGAAAATTCTCCTTATTTTATGACTGGTATAAAGTACAATAATACGCTTAGTGAGCGATTAAAATTTTCAATTTTTATAACTAACGGATGGCAAAGAATTAGTCGTGCTGATAGTAAACAGACTCCTTCAATAGGTACTCAATTGGTATATACTACAACAAATAACTCTTTGTTCAATTGGAGTACATTTGTAGGAGAAGAATTTAATGGGATTGATTTTTCCGCTCGCTATTTTAGTAATTTGTATTGGGATAAAAAATGGGATTCGCGATGGCGAACTATTGTAGGGTTTGATTTTGGTTTGCAAAATAAAAGTCAACCCGGTAATTCAACACAGATGTGGTATAGCCCAGTTGTAATTTCTCAATATACCATTAGCCCGAAATGGCAAACCGCAATAAGAGCAGAGTATTATCAAGACAAACACAATGTACTCATCGCCACTTTAGATGAATTTAAAACTGTTGGTTTTTCAATGAACTTGGATTATCTATTGAATGACAAAACTAAATTTAGAACCGAATTACGTCATTTTAGTAGTGAAAACAATTTGTTTACTACCAGTACAATGAACACTACATCCAATTTATTTTTTACCTCCAGCTTGTGTTTCGAATTCTAACAATCCGACATATTTACAGCTACTGCTAATCCTCCTTGGGAAGTCTCTTTGTATTTAGAATTCATGTCCTTGGCAGTTTGCCACATGGTATCTACTACTTTATCTAGAGGAACTTTTACATTCTTTGGATCAGTAGCCAATGCTAATTCGGCAGCATTAATCGCTTTAATTGCACCCATTGTATTTCTCTCAATACACGGAATTTGTACCAAGCCTTCTATTGGATCACAAGTTAATCCCAAATGGTGTTCCATCGCAATTTCAGCTGCGATTAAAACCTGGCTCGGGGTTCCGCCCATGAGTTCGCACAAAGCTGCCGCAGCCATAGCGGATGACACGCCAATTTCTGCTTGACAACCACCCATAGCAGCTGATATAGTGGCACCTTGTTTAAAAATACTGCCAATTTCTCCAGCAACTAATAAAAATTGTTTGACTTCTTTTTCTCCTGCATGGTGGTTTTCAATCACCATATAATACATCAGAACAGCAGGAATAACACCTGCACTTCCATTTGTTGGTGCAGTTACCACTCGGCCCAATGAAGCGTTTACTTCGTTTACAGCTAATGCAAAACAGCTCACCCATTTTAAGATTTGGCGGAATTTCACTTCTGTTTTTCTGATTTGTTCTAACCAAGTTTGTGGCGAATCATAGTTCGATAGTCCAATCAAATCTTGGTGCATATCAAAAGCTCTTCTTCGAACATTGAGTCCGCCTGGTAAAACGCCTTCAGAATGACAACCTAAATACATGCATTCTAGCATTGTGTTCCATATACGTAGCAGTTCATCATGAATTTCATTTTCAGAACGCATTGATTTTTCATTTTCATAAACGATTTCTGAAATTGATTTTTCTTCTGATGTAGCAAACTGTAGTAAGTCGGCTGCATTATTTATAATATAAGGAAAAGCACATTTGATGGCTTGTTTCTTTTTCGCATTCACTCGTTCTTCAACGACAACAAAACCTCCTCCAATAGAATAGTAGGTGGTTTCATAATGATCATTTTCGTTGAAAAAAGCGGAAAATTTAATACCGTTAGAATGAAAAGGAAGAAAGTTTTTGTTGAAAACAATTGCAGTTTTTGGATCAAATTCAATTGTATTTTCTCCACCTAAATTAATTGTTTTCTCTTTTATAATTTGATCTGTAATTCCTTTGATGTCTTCAACTGGAATTGTTTCTGGATTTTGATTACTAAGTCCTAGCATTACTGCTAAATCAGTTGCGTGTCCTTTGCCTGTAAGCGAAAGCGAACCGTATAAATCTACTCGTATGGATGTAACTTGAATTAGTCTATTTTCTTTTCGAAGTTCTGCTAAAAAACGTTCAGCAGCTCTCCACGGACCTAAAGTGTGGGAGCTCGATGGTCCAACACCGATTTTCAACATATCGAAAACAGAAATACATTCTTCCATAAAATTAAACTTTTCTCAAAATTATAAAAATAATTAGAAATATTTTGATAATTAATTTGATTTAACAATGATATTTTTAATTAATCGTAATTATTGTGTTTCAAATTTTAACTTTTGTGTGTATATATTCTAAATATATCTACATTTGATATTCTATAAATTAGTTTTACTATTCCTATGAAAAAATCTATTTTTTTGATTTCTTTTTTGTTTTTGTATGGTTTATACACACAAGCTCAAATTAAATCTCCTTCTGAATTTTTGCCTAATTATGGCAAACAAATTACATTTCACCATCAAGCTGAAGCCTACTTTAGTCATTTAGTTAAAGAGTCATCGTTGATTAAACACCAGGTCTATGGTCAAACCAATGAAGAGCGAAACCTGAATGTTTATTTTGTTTCCACTCCTGAAAACTTGGCTAATTTGGATCAAATTAGGAATAACAATTTGAGCGCTATTGGCCTTTCTAATCAACAAAATCAGAAAATTGGCGATAAGCTGATTGTTTGGATTAGTTTTAGTGTGCATGGAAATGAATATGCTGGAATGGAAAGTGCTATGACTGTGGCTTATGAATTATTAAATCCTTCAAATAAAGAAACCAAAGAATGGTTAAAAAATACAATTGTAATTTTAGATCCTTGTGAAAATCCTGATGGTCAATCTCGTTATGCTAATTGGTTACGTGAAATTTCAGGAAAGAAAACCCATCCAGGTTTGTCTGATAGAGAACATATGGAAGTTTGGCCAGGCGGAAGATACAATCATTATGTATTTGATTTGAATAGAGACTGGGCATGGCAAACACAAGTTGAATCTCAAAAGCGTATTGCGTTATACAACCAATGGATGCCACAAGTTCACGCAGATATTCACGAAATGGGGTATGAATCTCCGTATTTTTTTCCACCATCTGCGGAGCCGTTGCATGAATTTATTGACCAATACCAAAAAGACTTTCATTTTTCTCTTGGAAAAAATATCGCAGCTAAGTTTGATAAAGAAAATTGGCTATACAACACGCGTGAACGTTTTGATTTGTTTTATCCAAGTTATGGAGATACATATCCAACCTATAATGGAGCGGTTGGTATGACTTTGGAGCAAGGTGGGATTGGAGCTGGTCGCGAAATTAAATTGGCTAACGGAACTCATTTAACTACTAAAGACCGATTAACTCATCATGCAAAAGCAGTTTTGACCATAATTGAAACAGCATCGAATCAGTCGGATCAATTGTTAAAAGGTTTTAGAGGTTTTATGACTAATTCCAGAAAAAAAGCCAAAGGAGTATATGCCACTTATGTGATGAAGAACAATCCGAAGTCGGAACAATTAGTTGAATTATTAAAGAAAAATGGAATTGAATATTCGTACGCCAATGCTAGTCAAAAAACCATTGGATACAATTATAAAACCAAAAAAGACAATACATTTTCTATCGAGCCAAATGATTTAATCATCAAGGCAGATCAACCAAGAGGTGTAATGACCCAAGTTTTATTTGAACCCAACCAAAAATTGAATGATAGTTTGTCTTATGATATCACGGCTTGGGATTTGCCATTGGCTTATGGATTAGAAGGATATGCGTTAAAAAATAGTGTGGCTTTAAGCACCAAAGCTGCGATTGAGAAAAAGCAATTAAATGCACCAGAAAAAGTATACGCCTTTCATATTCCTTGGAATAATAGAACTTCCGCAAAGATAGTTTCTCAATTGCTTCAAAACGGAATAAAAGTGAGAACAGCAGCACAGAAAGCCGTTTTCGGAGATGTTATTGTTGAGTCTGGCGGATTGATTGTTAGTAAAGGGGACAATCCAACCATAACTAACTTTGAAAAAACTGTTGGTGATTTAATTCAATCAAAAGCGGATTATAATTACTTAACTTCAGGTTTTTCAGTGAATGCACGTGATTTAGGTGGAGAAAACTTCTCTTTAATTAAGATGCCAAAAATTCTTTTGTTATCAGGAAAAGGAGTAAATCCAACAGAGTTTGGAGCGGTTTGGCATTATTTAGATGAAGTTATTCAATATCCAACGAGTATTGTAGATGTAAGTAATTTAGGAAGAATAGATTGGTCAGAATACAATACGTTAATTCTGGCGGATGGGAATTATAACTTCTCTGAAGATTTTAGCAAGCAATTAGAAAATTGGATTGCAAAAGGAGGAAAGGTAATTGCAATGAATGAGGCATTGAGCCAATTTGAGAAAACAGAAAGTTATGCTTTACGTGAGTTTGCTTCGGATGAAGAGAAAACAAAATCTGAAAATGCTGCTAAAGAAAAAGAACTTAAGAGTCGTTTGCTAGATTACCACAATCATGAAAGAAGATTAATATCATCTTCTATTCCAGGTGCAATTATCGAAAATTCCATAGATGCTTCTCATCCATTGGCATTTGGATTAGGTTCCAATTATTTTAGTTTAAAAACGGATGCAAGAAAATATTCCTTATTGACGAATGCCTCTAATGTGATTTATGTTCCTAAAAATTACAGAAGTTATGGTTTTATTGGACATGAATTGAAGAAGCAATTAGCTGAAACGGTTACGTTTGCAGTAGAGAAAAAGAACAAAGGAACTTTGATTTATATGATAGACAATCCTTATGTTTAGAGGATTTTGGGAAAATGGAATCCTACTTTTTAGTAATGCTTTGTTTCAAGTACAGTAAAGCATTTGTAATGAATAAAAAAGAGCACCAAATTGGTGCTCTTTTTGTTTTGATATAATTCCATTATTTATTTCTAAGCCTTAGTCCTAGGGGTACCTTTACAATTCCTTTTTCGTAAATGTTAATATACAATACAATTGGTTTCGTTTGCCCTTCCCATTTTAGTTCGTAAACATCTAAGAAACCAGCACCCATATCACTTCTTTTGGTAGGGAAGGGACAGCAACTTTCCAGTTTAGTGTAGGTTATTTTTTCTCCTCTTGGCCCCGCCAAAGCATTTAAAAAACGCTCTTGGTTGGCATCGGTAGCGCTAGTTTTATAAAAAATATTGATAGGGTAATCTTTGTCGTATCCGTATTTTTTATCCGTACTGAATTCTCGTATTTCAAATGTATTGTCTTTATTTACTACTAGGTCAGGAGCTGAATCATCGACATTTTTTAAGGTAGATCGAGTGCTTATGCAGGAACTTAGTAGAATTGAAATACTTAAAATAGATATAATTTTTTTCATAATTGATAAAGTTTTAAATGCCAAAACTGTTTACAAAACTCCAACAAATATAAATAGAACTTTGTAGGCTTGTTAAAAATAACAATAATTATGCCCAAATTAATTGTTTTTATTGCCAATAAGAATTCTTATTTTTACAGAAATTAATTAAATAATTATGAATGTATTTTTTCAAACTTGGCCTTGGTATGTTTCAGGTTTTCTAATTGGTTTGATTATGTTAAGTTTGATTTTTTTCGGAAAACAATTCGGTATGTCATCCAATCTAGAAACACTTTGTTCCATGTCAGGATTAGGTAAAAAAGTTTCTTATTTCAATTTTGATTGGAAAACCAATAAATGGAATTTGATGGTAGTTTTAGGCGCTATGCTTGGCGGATTTGTTGCCGTTAACTTTATGAGTGATCCAACTAATGTTACGATAAATCCAGCTACGGTTTATCAATTGTCTACACTTGGAATTGATGCTCCTGATGGAAAGTTAGCACCCGATGCTCTTTTTGGAAATCAAATATTTGAATCACCTAAAAGTATTTTCATTTTATTAATTGGTGGAATTTTAATTGGTTTCGGAACGCGCTATGCTGGAGGCTGTACTTCTGGACATGCTATTTCAGGATTGAGTAATTTACAACTTCCTTCATTGAAAGCCGTGATTGGGTTTTTTATTGGCGGATTGATTATGGCGCATTTCATTTTACCTTTAATTTTTTGATTATGAAATACTTTAAATTTTTACTTGTAGGTTTTGTTTTCGGAATTGTTTTAACCAAATCAGAGGCGGTATCATGGTACCGTATTTATGAAATGTTCCAATTTCAATCATTTCATATGTATGGAATTATTTCAGTTGCCATTGCAACAGGAATTATTGGCATTCAACTTATTAAAAGGAATAATATAAAAGCATTAGATGGTTCTGCCATTGTAATTAAGGATAAAGACAACAGCACCGCTCGATATATTTTTGGTGGTATCTTTTTTGGATTAGGTTGGGGATTAGTAGGTTCTTGTCCAGGACCGATCTTTATTTTATTAGGAGCTGGATTTCTACCTGTAATTGTAGTATTTATAGGTGCTTTGATTGGAACTACTTTGTATGGAATTTTGAAGAAAAAATTACCGCACTAAATAACAATCCATTTACTATTGAGTAGCATTTTCTTGAATTAGAAAATGCTATTTTTTTTGGTTTAAATTTAAAATTCCCCAAACAATACCATATTGAGCAGCCAAATAAGTAACCATAATTAAAAAGGAAGCAAATGGAATGGCTTGGTAAAATTTGTTAAATGCTAAAATACTATCAGAAGCAATAAATAGAATTGCACCAATTAATACGGATTGATAGGGTATTTTAGCCCATTGATAACTTCCTTTTAATGCAAAATACAACATACTGCTAATTACAACAGCATACACTATAACAGGCAAAGTAAGCGGTCCTAACTTCGGACCTAATGTAGTTATCATTCCAAAGAAATAAAGTAAAATAAGTCCTATTCCGGCTCCAAAACTAATTTTGTTAGAAATGGATGTAGTTACCGCTTGTTGGTTAAAAAGCACGATATAAAATACATGAGAAATCAAGAATGCTACTAAACCAATTATAAAATAGAGTTCGCCTTGATTAGCAAATAATAAAACAATATCACCAATCCATGAAAAAGTCAACGCAATTAAAAGAGTAGACTTAGTTTTGAACTTTTCTGATACATATACCGCAATTAGTAAAAAGGGAAGTAAAAAGGGTTTCATTAAACGTGCCATTTCTTCTTGCTCTAGTGCAGTTATAGCCAAATAGAGGAAACTAAATCCTAAATAAATAAATAGTACAGTTTTATTTTTCATGTTTCAAATAGTTATGCTATCGCTAATTTTTCTGACTTGAAATCGGTACTTACAAAATACAAAGTTCCAAAAAAGGAAAGACTAATGAATGCCATTACTAAATAGGTTCCGTATGGAATGAGTTGATCAATTTGAAACCAATCTCCTAACGCAACAACTACACCTATACCATAAGTAAAACGAATGGTTTCCCATAGCATGGCATATTTATTTGTATCCATTAATTCGGTATAACTATACACACTGATAAAGATGAAAAAAGCATAGATAAAAATATTTTCTAAGCTTAGATTAGCAATTGAAAGATATAGAATACTCACTAATCCTAAGGTTAGAAATAGTTGAAATAAAGACCAATACATTAATAGCTTTGAATGTTGCGAACCGTATTTTGTAAATTGATATACATTAGTGATTTTAATTACCGGATATTTTTCTTCAAAATTAGCCGGACGCCAACCAGTTGGTTGAAACCAAATAGTCAGTTTGTCTTTCCAATTCTCAGCGCGCCAAGCATCCGAAATTAATAACCAAAGATGTTGAAAGTTAATACGGAATGGGTTCCAAGTTTGAGCGGGTCTTGTGATTCCAAAAACAGCTGGTACATCGTCTAACTCTTCTTGGAATGTTCCGAATAGTTTATCCCAAAAAATGAAAATCTGTCCGTGATTTTTATCCATGTATTCTGGATTTATGGCATGATGAACACGATGGTGTGATGGTGTCACAATTATTTTTTCTAAAATCCCCATTTTCTTAATGTGTTTGGTATGGTACCAAAACTGTAAAAACAAATGAATAGGCAAAGTAATAGCAATCACTTTGGCAGGAACTCCTACGATAGCTGCTGGTAATAAAAGGAAAGTAAAAAGATTGACAAAACTTGAAATGCTTTGGCGTAAAGCACAAGATAGATTAAACTCTTCACTGCTGTGGTGAATAGCGTGTTTGTTCCATAAGAAATTGATTTGATGCGATAAACGGTGCGACCAATAGCCATAAAAATCAATTACAATAAACGCAATTAATATAGAAACAATTGAAACCTCTTGTTGGAATAATGCTAAATGAATTGACATCCATTCATAAGATAGTAAAGTAATGCTTAATCCCAATACATCTTTTAATGAATTTACCATACCGGAACTAATGCTTGATACGGAATCCATTAAGGGAGCTGTATCTTCTCCTTTGTAATATCCATACAATTTTTCAATGATAATCAATACCAAAAATATCGGCATTGCGTAAACTAAAATAGCAGCATATTCTTTCATACAAGTCAATTATTTTATCAAATATAAAATAAAACCGCTTGTTTTTTTAATAAAGGAAAAAAAATATAAGCTTAGATGATTTCGGCACTAAGCCCTGCTGCCAATAATTGAATGCATTGTGGCTTTAGTTTATCATAGATATCTGTCTTGACTGTACATTTACCGTTGTAATGAATAATTAGCGAACATTGTTCGGCTTGTTCTGGAGTATGATCACATACGCGTACCAAGGTTTCAATTACGTGATCAAAAGTATTGACATCGTCATTGTACACTACAATTTCATTATTGGCAGGTGTCGTTTCTTGGGTACGAACTCGTTCTCTTACTTTTTCTTTAGTACTCATTTGAGGGTAGGTTTTTGTACTTTGGTAATTACAATACTAATTTACATATTTTAACGAAACCCAATTGTTTCTTTGGAATTTTTTGACAAAAGTTAAGCCTTTTTCGGTACATGAATCATCAATAAACGGAATGTCTTCTTCGTAGAAACCACTAAACAAAATAGTTCCCCCAGGATTCAAACAATCGACATACGATTGCATATCGTTTAATAAGATATTACGGTTGATATTAGCTATGATCAAGTCGTATTTTTTGTCTTTTAGTAAAGCAGCGTCACCTTCATAAACACTAATGTGTTGGCAATGGTTACGTTCGGCATTTTCAATTGAATTTAAATAACACCAATTGTCAATGTCAATAGCATCAATCGGTTGAGCGCCTTTCATTTCAGCTAAAATAGCTAAGATTGCAGTTCCACATCCCATGTCTAAGGTTTTTAAGCCTTTCATATCCATTTCTAGCAAATGCTGAATCATCATGTGAGTAGTTTCGTGATGTCCTGTTCCAAAACTCATTTTTGGTTCAATAACAATATCAAACTCAGCGTCTGTTTTTGGGTGGAAAGGAGCGCGAACATGGCATTTTCCATCCACTTCAATAGGTTCAAAATTTTTCTCCCACTCTTCATTCCAATTGACTTGTTCAATTTCCTCAAAGGTATAGTCGATTTTGAACTCCTCTGATTGAAGAATGTAAACATCATCAAGAATAGTTTCGTCCCATAAGTCTTTTTGCACAAAAGCATCAATGCCTGTTTCAGTTTCAGTGAAACTTTCAAATGCTTTTTCTCCTAATTCGGCAATTAGAATTTCTGAACCTAGTTCTTTTGGTTCAATAGTAAAATGGTATCCGATATAACTATTTGACATGTTTTATTTTTTTGCAAAGGTACAGTTTCTCTTTATTTATTGTGACCTATCAAAACAAAAAAAAGAGGTTTGATTGAACAAACCTCTTTCTGTATTTTCGAATTCTAAAATTTAGATCGCGTTGATAATAGCTACGAAATCATCTGCTTTTAAAGCAGCTCCACCAATAAGACCTCCGTCGACATCTGGTTTAGAGAAAATTTCTTTTGCATTTTCAGGCTTTACACTTCCTCCATAAAGAATTGAAACGTCTTCAGCTACATCACTACCAAAAGATTTACGTACTGTTTCTCTAATGAATTCGTGCATTTCTTGTGCTTGTTCTGGAGAAGCAGTTTCTCCTGTACCAATAGCCCAAACGGGTTCGTAAGCTAATACTACATTTTCCCAACTAGCTGCTTTAATATGGAACAAACCATCTTTCAATTGATTTTCTACCACATTGAAATGATTGTTGGATTGACGGTCTTTTAATTCTTCACCAAAACAGAAAATTACGGTCATTTCGTGAGCTAATGCTGTATCTACTTTACTAGCTATCAAAGCATCTGTTTCATTGAAAATTGCTCTACGCTCAGAGTGTCCAAGGATTACTGTGTTTACACCAACGCTTTTCAACATATCAGCTGAGATTTCTCCAGTGAAAGCACCGCTTTCTGCTTGGTGAACGTTTTGTGCAGCAACATCAATATTAGTGAATTCTAAATGATCAACAGCAGATGCTAAGTTTACAAAAGTAGGAGCAACGATAACTTGTGCATCACAATCAGTTGGTACTTTTGCAATTAAATCATTCAATAAATCTTCTGTTTGCTCAGCATTTTTATGCATTTTCCAGTTTCCTGCAACAATCTTTTTTCTCATTATAGTGTTATTAATTTTATTGTGTTTTTTTATTTTAACTTGTTTAGCGTTTCATTGATAAGATCAAAATCTTTTTCAATAGCTCTGTACAATACTATTTTTCCCGTTTTGTCAATGATAATGTATCTTGGAATCCAATCTAAATCAATGGCTTGTCCAAAAACACCTTTCATTTGATCGTTGGCCATGTAATGGTCACCTTTCAATTCGTGTTTTTCTATTCCTACCAGCCATTTATCCGCTGTTTTGTCCATTGAAATAAAAGTAAAAGCTACTTCTGGATGATTGGCCTGTAATTCTTTTACTTTAGGCATTGCTTTTACACAATCGCCACACCAAGAAGCCCATACCTCAATAACGGTTGTTTTCCCTTTGTGATTTTTAAGTATGTCTTTAAATGCTATTTGACCTCCATTGGTAGTCATAAGCGTTTCAGATAAAGCGGTTTCTGAAAATGATGTTTTCTGTGCATTGCTAGTACAAGAGAATGTAGCGAAAGCAATTACTAAAGCGAATAATTTTTTCATAATGCGTAAATATTTATCAAATTTAAGGTAAAGTCAAATTAAAAATGGTAGAATTCAAACGTTAAGCTGATTTACCATCGTTATAGTTAATAACTTCTCTACTTGTCAACTATTAACCAGTTATAATTTTAAATCCTCAATGTCATTATAATGTACTTTTTGCTTTACAGTACCTTTTTCTAAAATGACAATACTTGGATTGGCTCTTTCAATTGTTTTTAAAGCAATCGCATCGCAAAAATAGAAGTCAAATGTAAATCCGAACTCTTTTTTTGTTTTTTCAATTTGTTCTTGAGTTGAACCTGTCATCCCAATAACTTTATATCCTTTAGCTTCGGCTTCTTTTTGTACGTTTTTCAAAAGGAGCATTCCATCTTTATTTGCAATTGCCAAATCGTAAGCAACAAAAACGAGTAATTTATAATGGTGCAATAATCTTTCTTTTTGATCAAAACCATCTTTTTCCATTGTAAAATCATGGATAGGAGGTACGTAACCTTCTACTAGTATTTTGTCTTTTCGATCCACAAAAGTTGCTCCGGCTGGAATATTCATCAAATCCTTTTCGGTAAATTCAGTATCCACTCCATTTACTTTATAAATAAATACCATTTCAACTACTGATTGCGGCGCTCCCTCTGGAATTTCCATTCCTTTTTGGATATTATTACCCACTTTGAAAGGTCTAAAATCAATAATTGGTAGATGATTTAAAACCCAATATCCCATGATTCCACATAAAACCAAACTGATTCCTACCAATGAATGTTGGATTTTAGCCGTAAATAAAGGCTGAACCAATTTTACATTGACAAACAAAATCAAAATAAAGAACAACAAAACAACATCTTTTGTAAAGGATTCCCATGGGGTTAAATGCAAAGCATCTCCAAAACAACCACAATCTTTGACCACATTAAAATAAGCAGAGTAAAATGTCAAGAAAGTAAACTTGATGATTAGCAATAATAATAACCAAACCGTTAGTTTCGATTGGTATCCTAACAAAAGCATAACTCCTAAAACCACTTCAAGGATGACTATAAATAGCGCTAATGCTAGTGAGAATGGAACAAGAAAAGGTAGGTTAAATACAGGCTCACCAAAATATTCGGCTAACTTATAAGAAAAACCTACAGGGTCGTTCAGTTTGATTAAACCTGAAATAATAAATAGAATCCCAACAAAAATTCTTGAAAACTGGGTAAGGATATTTTTAAGATTGATCATAGTTTAGTATTTGAGATATAATTTAATTTATTTCATTAAAATCAATGCAAAAACAGCATAATTAATCATGTCTTGGTAATTGGCATCTATGCCTTCAGAAACTAATGTTTTTCCTTTGTTGTCTTCAATTTGCTTTACGCGAAGTAATTTTTGCAGAATTAAATCCGTCAAAGAACTTACTCGCATATCGCGCCAAGCCTCGCCATAATCATGGTTTTTATTTTCCATTAATTCTTTGGTTTCCTTGATTTTGGCGTCGTATAATTCAGTAGCTCTAGCAACATCCAAATCGGGCTGATCAGCAATTCCTAATTCCAATTGAATTAAAGCCATAATCGAGTAGTTGATGATGCCAATAAATTCGCCTGATTCATCTTCGTTTACTTTACGAACCTCGTTTTCTTGTAAACTTCGGATGCGTTGTGCTTTAATAAATATTTGGTCGGTTAGTGATGGCAAACGTAATATGCGCCAAGCACTTCCGTAATCTTTCATTTTATTGTTGAATAAAGAGCGACATACCGCAATAACGGCATCATATTCTTGTGAAGTATTCTTCATTATTGATGTATATTTGTATTCAAAATTTTTCAAAAATAAGAATAATTTTTCTGAAAGAAGAAAAACAAGCTCTTTAAAACCAGAATGAAATGACGATTAATTGCAAAGGACTGCTCATCGATTTATCAAAGCCTAAAGTAATGGGAATTTTGAATGTAACTCCGAATTCTTTTTTTGATGGTGGGAAGTATAAATATGCTGACGAAATAGTAGCACAGGTTCAAAAAATGCTGTCTGAAGGGGCTACTTTTATTGATATTGGCGCCTATTCTAGCAAACCGAATGCTGAATTTGTATCAGTAGAAGAAGAAATCGCCAGAATAGTTCCTATTGTTGAATTGCTCGTTCAACAATTTCCGAACATTTTGATATCAATTGATACTTTCCGATCTGAAGTTGCCGAGGCTTGTATTCTAAAAGGTGCGGCATTAATCAATGATATTTCAGCAGGAAAATTAGACGATCTTATGTTAGGCGTTGTTGCAAAATATAAAGTGCCCTACATTATGATGCACATGCGTGGTACTCCTCAAACTATGCAAACCCTAACCGAATATGAAGATTTAATTAAAGAAATGCTATTGTATTTCTCCGAACGAATCGCCGCTGCTCGAAGTTTAGGTATTCATGATTTGATTGTAGATCCTGGATTTGGCTTTGCCAAAACGCTAGAACAGAATTATGAAGTACTTCAAAAAATGGAGTTATTGCAACAATTAGAATTGCCAATTTTAGCTGGAGTTTCTAGAAAATCAATGATATATAAAGTCTTGAACACAAATGCATCTGAATCCCTTAACGGAACCACCGCTTTAAATACTATTTCATTGGTTAAAGGAGCTTCAATTCTCCGAGTGCATGATGTAAAAGAAGCCGTAGAATGTGTCACTTTATTTAATGCGATGAACTCATGAAAAATGTATGTGTATTTTTGTTGTTGGTTCTGTTTTCTTGTGGAAAAAAAGAATCGGTTTCGTTGCCCCAGTCAAATATAACTAGTGTTAAAGACGTTCAAGATTATTCTCCTGTTTATTTGTTTTTTAAAACCAATGGGAAAGATACTTTAGTAGAAGTGAATAGGAAAAATGCTATTAGTTCAACCAATTGGATTTTTCATATTGATAAACGTTTGCCATTACGTTTGGTTATTCCTGAAATAATCAAGTTACAAGCCAAAAAGGAGGGAAGTGCACATAAATCCGAAACCTCTGAAAATTATTTTTCGTATTCAGATAGTATTCGCAAGAATTTAGCTTTTTTGCCTTTTACTAAAGTCAATTACCAATTGACAAGTCCAAAGGGAGGAGAGCTTGTATTTATTTCAAAGAATGGTTTTTCGCTTGAAACATTGAAGAAAACAAAAGCTAATACTAGTTTGAAATTTGATAAAAATTTAAGTTTTGAAAAGTATCTTCAGTATAAAATAGTAATTCAAAAATTAAATTTATCCAACGTTTCAAAAGAAGAATTCGTTTATTAATGCGTGGTCCTAAATCCCACTTCGTAAATCAAAAACACACCCCCAGCCCCTCTCAAGAGGGGAATGTGTAATTTTTGAAAAACGTATATTGTAAATCGTATATCACACGTCGTAAATCGAATATTATTGATGATGATAGGGTTCGTTTTTCAAAATCGTAAATCCGCGATACAATTGTTCGATAAAAAATAAGCGCACCATTTGATGTGAAAATGTCATAAGTGAAAGCGATACTTTCCCTTGCGATTTGGCATAAACCGCATCCGAAAATCCGTAAGGTCCACCAATTACAAATACTAGAGTTTTTATTCCGGAATTCATTTTCTTTTGTAATTCTTCTGAGAAACCAACGCTTGAAAAATTCTTGCCATTTTCATCTAATAAAATCAGTTGGTCGGTAGGTGTAATTTTAGCCAAAATTAATTCGCCTTCTTTTTCTTTTTGCTGGTTTTCGGACAAGTTTTTTACATTTTTGATATCGGGAATAATATCCACCTCAAACTTGATATAGAATGACAAGCGTTTGGTGTAATCGTCTATAAGTGTTTGTAATGCTTTGTTGTCAGTTTTTCCAATGGCAATGAGTTTGATATTCATTTTTAGATAAGTTGAAAAGTAAATAAACTCATTAGATTATTCTTTTGGTAAAGCAGCACCTACAGCAATATCGCATCGATGACCTTCTTGTCCATGGGGCGGATTCATACCTTCTGGAGTGGGTGTAGCAGGAGTTGGTGTAGCAGTTGCTGTAGTCGATGTAGTAGTTGGTGTAACTTTCATCTGCGGTGTTGTTGTGACTTTTGAATTGGGTTGTGCAGGAGCAGCTGGGGAATTTAAAGGCGCTCCAACAGGAATATCACAACGATGTCCAGCTTGTCCATGCGGCGGATTCATTCCTTTAGCTGTTGCTACGATTGGTGCATTAGTTGCAGTGGTGTTAGATGGTGAAGCCCCTTTTGCAGCTGCTTCATTACGCATTTGATTGCCAACTTCAGTAAAAGGAATTACAGCAGTTGGGGTGCTTTCTTTTGTCTCTTGCTCGTTTTTACAGGAGTTTAATGCCAATCCTGCAAGTAGTAGTAGTCCAATATAATTTTTCATTTGTATTCTGATTGGTATGAATTTCAAAAATAAGATTTTATTTTTATAGTGATTCTCTATTGTTTACTATTTTAGTCTTTGGCTGCTTTGATAAATACTTTTTCTCCTTTTTTTTACACAAAATATATGCTACTTTAGCCATTCTTAAAATTATTTGGAAATGATAAGCGAATCCCAATTCAAAAAAGAATTAGAAATAGTAATTGCCAATGCTATACGTGAAGATGTAGGCCCTGGCGATTATAGTTCGTTAGCTTGTATTCCTGATTCTGCTTCAGGAAAAGCACAACTATTGGTGAAAGAAGATGGCATTATTGCCGGAGTGGCTTTTGCTAAAATGATTTTTGATTATGTTGATGCCGATTTGCAAATAGACACTTTTATTGAAGATGGTGCTAAAGTAAAGAAAGGAGATGTCGTTTTTCATGTTTCGGGAAGTTCGCAATCCATATTGAAAGCAGAACGTGTAGTATTGAATTCAATGCAACGGATGTCGGCTATAGCAACTAAAACGAATCAGTATGTTCAATTGTTGGATGGCACTTCAACAAAGATTCTAGACACTAGAAAAACTACTCCAGGCTTTCGTGCTCCAGAGAAATGGGCTGTAAAAATTGGCGGTGGCGAGAATCATCGTTTTGCTTTGTACGATATGATTATGTTGAAAGACAATCATATTGATTTTGCGGGCGGAATTACTTTGGCTATTGCCAAAACAAAAGATTTTTTGAAAGCAAATAATCTGGATTTAAAGATTATTGTGGAAGCGCGTGATCTGGAAGAAATCAAAGAAATTTTGAAGAGTGATGGAGTTCATCGTATCTTAATAGATAATTTTAATTTCGAAGATACTCGCAAAGCAGTTACTTTAATTGGTAACCAATGCCAGACAGAATCGTCAGGTAATATTAACGAGACGACCATTCGTCAGTATGCTGAGTGTGGTGTTAACTATATTTCATCGGGAGCCTTAACACATTCAGTTTTCAATATGGATTTGAGTTTAAAAGCATTGTAATATGGCATCAGCAATAGAAAACAAGCTTTTAAAAATTCCTGTTCTTCGCACTGTAGTGCAAGTTTTACAACGCATAAAATTACCTTGGTTAGAAGGTTTGTCTTTGTACGATTTAATAGAATTGTATATTTCAGGTATTGTCGAAGGTGGTCTTACTTATCATGCCAGTGCAGTAGCGTTTAGTTTTTTTATGGCTTTGTTTCCTTTTGCTTTATTTATACTGAATTTGATTCCTTATATTCCAATTGAAGGGTTTCAAGCTGATTTTTTAGAATTTGTCAAAGATGGTGTTCCACCCAATACCTATGACGCTATTTATAAAATAATTAGTGATATTTTGAATAATAGTCAATCTAGTTTATTGTCCTACGGTTTTTTACTTTCTATTTTTTTGATGGCTAACGGTATCTTAGGTATTTTGGGAGGATTTGAATCTTCAAAACATGTGCATATCAAAAGAGGTTTTCTCAATCAATATCTTGTAGCTTTAGGGATTTCAATGCTTTTATCGGTTTTACTTTTAGTAACCGTTGCTGCAGTAGTAATTTTTGAGGTAATCATTCAGCAAACTATTATACAAGATGTTCTAACCGACCGAATTCCATTAATTGAATTAGGACGTTATGCATTTGTAATACTGATGATTTTAATTACAAGTTCTATTTTGTTGCGCTTTGGAACCAAACAATTTCATAAACCTAAATTTATAAGTATAGGTTCTGTATTTACAACGATTTTAATTATTATTTCTTCCTTTTTTTTCGGAATATGGGTGGTTTCTTTTTCACAATACAATGAATTGTACGGTTCTATTGGAACCTTGTTAATTTTGATGTTTTATATTTGGATTAACTGTATGATTTTATTGTTAGGCTTTGAATTGAATGCCACGATACTAAAACTTAAAAAACAAAATTCTTTAAATGAATTAAAATGAAACAATTTATTACATTACTTATTTGTGTTTTAGCAACTGTATCAATGCATTCTCAATCGGTTATTGGAAAATGGAAAACGATTGATGATGAGACTGGTGAAGCAAAATCTATCGTAGAAGTGTATTCAAAATCAGGAAAAATTTATGCTAAAGTGGTCGAGATTTTAGATCTAGAACATAAAAATAGTGTATGCAAAAAATGTTCAGGTGAAGATAAAAACAAATCTATCCTTGGTCTTACCATTATCAAAGGATTATCTAAAGACGGCTCCGAATACAATTCAGGCGAAATTCTAGATCCAAAAAACGGTAAACTATACAAATGTGCACTTTCTTTGGAATCCAAAGACAAACTAAAGATTCGCGGTTATATTGGTTTTTCTTTATTAGGAAGAACGCAATATTGGCATCGAGTTAATTAATTCCAATCATTAGATGTTTTTTGTCGAAGTAATTTTACCGCTTTCATTGGCTAAAACCTTTACGTATAGGGTTACAGAAGCCGAATTTCATTTTGTGAAAAATGGAATGAGGGTAGTAGTGCCTTTTGGCAAAAGTAAAATGTACACGGCATTGATTATTGATAAGCATCAAAATGAGCCAACTCTATATGAAGCCAAAGAAATTGATCAAATTCTAGACGAAAAACCAATTGTAACTCAATTTCAAATTACGCATTGGCAATGGATTGCAAGCTACTATATGTGCGCTATTGGAGATGTCTATCGCGGTGCTATGCCCAGTGCATTGTTGTTAGAAAGCGAAACAATAATTTCTCAAAAACAATCGGTAACTATTGAAGAGGCTGAGCTTACAGATGATGAATTTTTGGTATATCAGGCTTTACAACATCAAAGTTCACTTCGAATTCAAGATATTATCGCCATACTAAATAAAAAAAATGTATTTCCAGTAATCCAGAAATTGATTAATAAACAAGTTTTGGTTCTACACGAAGAAGTTCAAGAATTGTATAAGCCAAAATTGGTGCGTTACGTCCGATTGCATTCAAAATATGACTTGAATTCAGGTTTAGGTGATTTATTGGAAAGCTTGAAAAGCGCTACTAAACAAAGAGAAATTGTCCTAGCGTATTTTCAATTAAGCGCCAAGGATAAACAACCCATATCAGTCAAACAATTAGTTGAAACCGCTAATTCAAGTTCTGCCATTCTGAAAGCATTGATCGAAAAGCAAATTTTCGAAGACTATTTTATTCAAGAAGACCGAGTTAATTTTATTGGAAATCCTCAAGAAAACACTTTGGAGTTAAGTGTTGCTCAACAAGAAGCATTTCATCAAATCCAAACTAGTTTTACAACTCAAGAAGTATGTTTATTGCACGGACTTACTTCAAGCGGAAAGACAGAAATTTATATCAAGCTTATTGAAGAACAATTAGCATCTGGAAAACAGGTGTTGTATTTGTTGCCAGAAATTGCTCTAACAACTCAATTGGTAGGACGTTTGCGAACTTACTTTGGTGACAAAGTTGGCGTGTATCATTCCAAATATAGTACTAATGAACGTGTTGAATTGTGGAAACAAGTTTTGGAACAATCTCCAAAAGCGCAAATAGTAATAGGAGCAAGGTCAGCTTTGTTTTTACCTTTTTCTAATTTAAGTTTAATTGTTGTTGACGAAGAACACGAACAAACATTCAAACAAGTAGATCCTGCCCCACGATATCACGCTCGTGATGCAGCTATTGTTTTAGCAAACTACCATAAAGCCAAAGTACTTCTAGGTTCGGCGACACCAAGTATTGAATCCTATTTTAATGCTCAATCCAATAAGTACGGTTTAGTCGAAATAACAGAGCGTTATGGTAATGTGCAGTTGCCTGAAATTGAATTGGTTGATTTGAAAGATAGTTATTTCCGCAAGAAAATGACGGGGCATTTTAGCACTACTTTGATCGAAGCAATAACTGCGGCTTTGTCTTTAGGAGAACAAGTTATTTTGTTTCAAAATAGGAGAGGCTATTCGCCAATAATTGAGTGTTTAACTTGTGGAAATGTTCCGCAATGCCAGCAATGTGATGTGAGTTTGACCTATCACCAACATAAAAACCAGTTGCGTTGTCATTATTGTGGTTATGCTATGGCAAAGCCTACGCAATGTCATAGTTGTTCGAGTATTGATTTGGCTACAAAAGGTTTTGGTACGGAACAAATTGAACAAGAATTACAAGCCATTTTTCCCGATGCTAAAACTGGGCGAATGGATCAAGATACCACTCGTGGAAAGTTTGGTTTTGAAAAAATCATTGATAGTTTTAAGAATCAAGAAATTCAGATTTTGGTTGGTACCCAAATGTTAGCTAAAGGATTGGATTTTAATAATGTGAGTTTAGTTGGAATTATGAATGCCGATACTATGTTGTATCATCCAGACTTTAGGGCTTTTGAAAGAAGTTTCCAAATGATGACTCAAGTGGCTGGTAGAGCAGGTCGTTCAGAAAAGCAAGGAAAAGTAGTTATTCAGACTTATAATCCAGAGCAAAATACGATTCAACAAGTGACTCGAAATGATTATGTTGGGATGTACAAAGAACAATTGTATGACCGACAAATTTATAAATACCCACCTTATTTTAGAATAATAAGGCTAACGTTAAAGCATCGTGATTTTGACAAAGTCAAAGAGGGTTCTATGTGGTTGTATCAAGTAATGAGTCAGAATTTGACTATGCCAGTCTTAGGTCCAGAAGAACCGCCAATTAGCCGAATCCGAAACGAGTACATTCGAACGATATTGATAAAGATTCCGCAAACCGTGCCTATTGGAAGCACCAAAAAAACAATTCAAAAAATGTTAATGAGTTTTGAAGCGGTTCCTCAATACCGATCTATTAAAGTAGCTGTTAACGTTGATTATTATTAATTAGGCTTTAGCTAATACTTTTACCAAAGCATCTTTTTTGTTGCGACTCAATGGAATTTTTGAAGTTCCAATTTCTGCAAACTTACTATTGTAGCGCTCAATTTTGTCAGTATTGATAATGAAGGATTTGTGAACACGAACAAATTGGGTTGGATTTAAATTGGTTTCAAAGGATTTCATTGTGGATAAAACAAGATTACTACTTTCGTCAGTGACTACTTTTACATAATCACCAAAGGCTTCAATCCATTTTATTTTGGAAGTGAATATTTTGATTTTTTTGAGATTACTTTTAATGTAAATGTGTTCGCCTGTTTCTTCTTTTGTTTCGTGTTCCAATTGATGCAAATGCAGTGCACGATGAACGGCTATTTCAAATCGGTTTAAAGTCACAGGTTTTTTGATATAATCTGTTGGTGCATAATCAAAAGCACGCAAGGCGTGTTCTGCTTTGGCGGTAACAAATATAATCTGAGGTTTAGTTTTCAAACCTTCTAAAAAGGAAAAACCATTAATGACCGGCATTTCAATATCCAAGAATATCAAATCAATACTATGAATGTTCAAACAATTCCGAGCTTCAATCGCATTTGAAAAATCTCCTACTAAGAGCAATTGTGGGTTATTGTTGACTAATTTTACCACAATCATTCGTTGAACAGCGCTATCTTCGATTACTAAACAATTTAACTTCATCTGATTAAGTGTTGATTTATCATAAATATAGTGATAAATAACTACAAAAATAGCTATAATAGGGAATGAGCTGCTTAAAAATAACGAGTCTTGTTAATAAGTGTTTGGATATTTGAAAATAATGACTATTTTTGCACCCAATTTAACAAATAAATACATTATTTATGAATCATTATGAAACTGTTTTCATTTTAAATCCCGTTTTATCTGATGTTCAGGTAAAGGAAACAGTAAGCAAATTTGAAGAATTTCTTACTAGTCGTGGAGCTGAAATGGTATCGAAAGAAGACTGGGGTCTTAAAAAAATGGCTTACGAAATTCAAAACAAGAAAAGTGGTTTTTACCATTTATTCGAATTCAAAGTTGCTGGTGAAGTACTAATAGCTTTTGAAACTGAATTTAGACGTGACGAGAGAGTAATGCGTTTTCTTACTGTAAGTATGGACAAACACGCTATTTCTTGGGCTGAAAGAAGAAGAACTAAACTTAAATCTCAAAAAGCGTAATTATCATGGCTACATTACAACAATCTGCTTCAGGAAAAAAAGACGGAGATATCAGATATCTTACTCCTTTAAACATAGAAACTAACAAAACTAAAAAGTACTGTCGTTTCAAAAAATCAGGTATCAAATATATTGATTATAAAGATGCTGATTTCTTATTGAAATTTGTAAATGAACAAGGAAAAATTCTTCCTCGTCGTTTAACAGGAACTTCATTGAAATACCAAAGAAAAGTATCTGTTGCTGTGAAAAGAGCACGTCACTTAGCTTTAATGCCATACGTGGCCGATTTATTAAAATAATTTAAACTCAGTTGTTGGTTTCTCCTCCAAGAGAACCTAACTTCTATAACAAGGACAACAACATGGAATTGATTCTAAAACAAGACGTTCAAAATTTAGGTTTTAAAGATGACGTAGTTACTGTAAAAAACGGTTACGGTCGTAATTATTTAATCCCACAAGGTTTCGCACAATTAGCTACACCTTCTGCAAAGAAAGTATTAGCTGAAAACTTGAAACAAAGAGCGCACAAAGAAGCTAAAGTAGTAGCAGATGCAAAAGCATTAGCTGAAACTTTAAAAGCTATCGAAATTAAAATTACTGCAAAAGCAGGTGGCGAAAAATTATTCGGATCTATTACTAACATTGACATTGTTGAAGCGTTAGCTAAAGCTGGTCAAGTAATTGATAGAAAATTCGTTACTAGCGGAATTGTTAAACGTACAGGAAAATATACTGCTTCTGTTCGTTTACACAGAGATGTTATCGTAGAATTAGATTACGAAATTGTTGCTGAAAAAGCATAATTTTCGTTTATTTAATATTTTTTGTTAATAATTTTTTAAAATCACCCTTTGGGGTGATTTTTTTTTGTCTAATTTTGCGCAACCTTTTAAAAAACCCTAAACCATTTCAAATGAAAAAAATCATTATTTTATTGTTTTTCGTACTTGGCTTGCAACAAATTGTTGGTCAAACTACGACTTCAAGCATTAAAGGTGTTGTGAAAAATGGAAAATTGGAGGCGCTTCCTGCAGCTTCTGTTTTAGCAATTCACACTCCTTCAGGAACTAAATATACCGCTATTTCCAATGGAGACGGTAGATTTAATTTATTAAACATGAGAGTCGGTGGACCTTATGTAGTTACAGTTAGTTTTGTTGGTAGCCAAAGTCAAAAAATAAGCGATGTTTATTTGGAACTAGGTAAAGCTTCTAATTTAGATTTTGTTTTAGAAGACGAAAGTCAGCAATTAAATGAAGTGAAAGTTGTAGCTAAAAACAAAGTTTTTTCAAGTAACCGTACTGGAGCTGAAACCACTATTGGTAGAAGAGAGTTAATTACTTTGCCAACAATTTCACGTTCAGCTGATGATTTTACTCGTTTAGAGCCATCTGCAAGCGGGGGTTCTTTTGGAGGTAGAAACAATAAGTTTAATAATTATTCATTAAACGGTTCTATTTTCAATAACCCATTTGGATTAGATGCTGCTACACCTGGTGGACAAACTGGAGCACAGCCAATTTCTTTGGATGCAATTGACCAAATTCAGGTTGCAACAGCACCTTTTGATGTTACCTTGTCTGGATTTACAGGTGCTTCTGTTAATGCTGTTACAAAATCAGGTACAAATGAATTTCACGGTACTACATATGGTTTCTTCAGAAACGATGCTATGACTGGAAATAAAGTTAATGGAGAAAAAATTGTAGTTCCAAACTTAGAACAAACTCAAGCAGGTTTTAGTATTGGAGGTCCATTAGTAAAAGACAAATTATTTTTCTTCGCCAATTTTGAGGTTGATGATAGAAATGATGCTGGTTCAAATGTAGTTGCAAATGACGGTGATGGAATTGCAGGTGTAAATGAATCAAGAGTTTTAGCTTCAGATTTAAATTTCGTATCATCTGAACTTGGAAAATTAGGATATAATACTGGAGCTTATCAAGGTTTTACCCATTATTCAAAATCGAATAAAGGAATTATCAAATTGGATTGGAATATTAATGACAATCATAAATTTGCTTTCATTTATAATTTTCTAGATGCATCTAAAGATAAACCAGCTCACCCAACTGCAATTAGAAGAAGAGGTCCTGATTTTAATACAATGCAGTTTGCTAATTCTGGATATCAAATAAACAATGAATTGAATTCTGTTTTAATCGAATTGAATTCTAAGTTTTCTGAAACTGTAACTAATAAATTACAAGCAGGATATTCTCACTTTGATGATTTTAGAAATCCATTTTCATCTCCTGCGCCAGTAATTAGTATTACTAAAGACGGTTCACCTTATATTATTGCTGGTCATGAGCCATTTTCAATCAACAATAAATTAGATCAAAAAGTGTTTCAATTAACTAATAATTTAAACATTATTAAAGGTGATCATACATTCACTCTTGGATTTTCATTTGAAAAGTTTCAATTTCAAAATTCTTTCAACTTAAAAGGATATGGATTTGATGTTTTTGGAAGTGTTGATATGAATGGTTTCAGAGCTAACTTAACCAACGGTTATTATGCAAAAGCTTTTGCAGATGCTCAATCCACTTTTAACTTAAGAAACCAAAATGCTGCTGGAACCGATGGTGGTTGGAATTTATCAGAAACTACTGTAGGTCAATTGGCTTTTTATGTTCAAGACGAATGGAGTGTTAATGACAATTTTAAATTAACATATGGATTAAGAGCTGATAAACCGATGTATTTTAATACATCTGATTTGATTCAGAAATTTATCGATACAGATAATTCAGAAGGTTATTTACCTGGTATCAATTATTATGATCCAAAAAATGGTAATACTGTAAATTTTGATTCAACTAAATTACCAGGAAATGCTATTTTGTGGTCACCACGTATTGGCTTCAACTGGGATGTGAAAGGTTTGAAAACTACTCAAATTAGAGGAGGTTCTGGTATTTTTACTGGTAGACTACCTTTCGTTTGGATTGGTAACCAAGTAAGTGGAATTGATCCTTTCTTTTACCAAGTAGTTGACAATGACTTTAAATTCCCTCAAGTATTTAGAACTAGTTTAGGTCTTGATCACAAATTTGAAAATAACTATATCTTAACTGTTGACATGTCTTACAACAAAGACATAAATGGAGTACATGTTCAAGATTGGGGATTGAAAACTCCAACAAGCAGATTAGCTGGTGTAGATCAAAGAGCAATTTATGGGGCATCTGATAAAGGTGTTTGGACTGATTTTGGTTTTCCAGCAGATTCTCATGCTTATGTTATGACTAACACCAATAAAGGAAGTGCTTTTAATTCTTCTGTAAAAGTGCAAAAAACATTTGACAATGGTTTTTATACAAGCTTAGCTTATAACTATTTAGTAGCTAGAGATGTTAACTCAATTGAAGCAGAAATTACTGGAGATGCTTTCGTATTTAATCCTGCATTAGGAAATGTTAATGATGCTGTTTTGTCTAACTCTAAATATGGTGATACACATCGATTTATTGGAGTAGGTTCTAAAAAATGGACTTATGGTACAAATGATAAATGGTCGACTACTGTTTCTACATTTTTTGAATATGCTCAAGGGGGTCGTTTCTCTTATACTTATGGAGGAGATATTAATAATGATGGTGCTTTTGGAAATGATTTAATTTATGTTCCAACAACTACTGAAATTAGTTCTATGACTTTTTCTGGACCAGGACAAGGTGCAGCGTATGATAACTTTATCAAACAAGATGATTACTTGAACTCTAGAAGAGGTCAATATGCAGAACGATATGGAGCATTATCTCCTTGGAGAGGTAAATGGGATATGAAATTGATTCAAGATTATAATTTTAAAGTTTCATCTTCTGCTAAAACAAATACTATTCAATTTAGTATCGACATCTTAAACTTTGGTAATATGATTAATTCAAATTGGGGATTAGTTCAATTACCAACTAGCGTTCAGCCAATTGGTGTTGCTGTAGATGCTGTTACAAAAGTTCCAACTTATACTTTCAATGGACAACAGACAAGAACATTTAACTATGATTCTAGTTTAGCTTCAAGATGGCAAGCACAATTTGGTATTCGATATATTTTCTAATATAAATAAAATATATAGTAAATTAGCCCTCTTTTAGAGGGCTTTTTTATTTCAGAAAAAAGCAATTAATTTTTATTATAAATGAAATACACAAGATTAACTAAAGAACAGTTTGAAGAATTGCATCCAGAATTTATTAATTTTTTGGCAAGCCAATCAATTGATAAAGCGGAATGGGATTCTATTAAAGAAAACAAACCTGAAGTAGCTGAACAAGAACTGGACGTGTTTTCTGATTTGATTTGGGAAGGGGTTTTAACTAGAGCTGAATTTTTAGAACATTTTTCTAAAAATCACATTTTTCTTTTTCAGTGTTTTGACACTTATGTGAATTCAATTGTTTTAAAATCATTGGTTCCAGAAGTAGATTTTTTAACCAAAGAGGGTTTGCAATGGTTGAGTGATAATATGTTTACCGAAACTATCGAAATGAAAATCGGTAAAAAAGTCTTTACCGAAGAACGAAATACTTCTATTTTTGCTTTAATTCAGCAAGGAGCTATTTTAAGCGACGGACAATTGTACCAACAAATAAATTCTATTATTGAATCGCAATAGTATTGGTATTTCTATTAAATTGGCTATTTTAGTACACTATTTCAAAACTAAAATAGCCAATTCTTTTTTCTATGGACATTCATATTACAATTCAAAACTTACGAGAGGAATTACACCAACACAATCATAATTACTATGTGTTGGACAATCCAACTATTTCGGATTATGAGTTTGATTTGAAATTGGCCCAATTACAAGAATTAGAAACGCTACACCCTGAATTTTACGACGAAAGTTCGCCTACACAACGTGTTGGAGGAGCAATTACTAAGAATTTCGAAACGGTTGTTCACGAACATCGAATGTATTCTTTGGATAATTCGTATTCCAAAGGAGATCTAATCGAATGGGAAAAACGAATTCAAAAAGTACTGGGAGAAGTACCTTTGGAATATACGTGTGAGTTGAAGTACGACGGAGCTTCGATTAGTATTACCTATGTAAACGGAAAACTAGATCGGGCTGTCACTCGTGGAGATGGTTTTCAGGGAGATGATGTGACGAATAATATCAAAACCATTAAATCAGTTCCGTTACAACTAAAAGGGAACTATCCTCCAAAGTTTGACATACGCGGTGAAATTATTTTGCCATTTGCCGGTTTTGAAAAAATGAATCAAGAGTTGATTGAAATAGGTGAAACACCCTATTCCAATCCAAGAAATACCGCTTCTGGAAGTTTAAAATTACAAGATAGCAAAGAAGTGGCAAAGCGTCCATTGGATTGCTTGTTGTATTATTTAATTGGCAATCAATTGCCTTTCAATTCTCAATTTGAAAGTTTAGAGTCGGCAAGAGCTTGGGGGTTTAAAGCGCCTAAAGAAGCAAGGTTGGCTAGTAATTTAGAAGAAGTGTTTGAATTTATAGCCTATTGGGATACGCACCGTCATAATTTACCTTATGAAACGGATGGCGTAGTGGTAAAGGTAAATTCATTTCAGCACCAAGAAGAATTAGGCTATACTGCGAAATCGCCTCGTTGGGCTATAGCTTATAAATTTAAGTCGGAGCAAGTTGCTACTCGTTTGAATTCAATATCTTATCAAGTAGGACGTACAGGAGCAATAACACCTGTCGCTAATTTGGAACCTGTGCAATTGGCAGGAACTATTGTGAAGCGTGCTTCGTTACACAATGCGGACCAAATTGAAAAATTAGATATTCGAGTGGGAGATACCGTTTTTGTTGAAAAAGGCGGAGAGATAATTCCAAAAATTATCGCTGTAGATTTAGCGCAACGCCCATTGTTTACAGATCCAACGCAGTATATAACACATTGCCCAGAATGTCAAGCTGAATTGGTGCGTATTGAGGGTGAAGCCAATCATTATTGTCCTAATTTTTATGGCTGTCCTCCACAAATTATTGGCCGAATTCAGCATTTTATTTCCAGAAAAGCAATGGATATTGAAGGTCTTGGTGGAGAAACAGTGGCTTTGTTATTCAATAATGGTCTGGTTCATAATTATGCTGATTTATACGAACTTAAAGTGGAACAAATCTTGCCATTGGAACGAATGGCACAGAAATCAGCGGAGAATTTAGTTAATGGTGTAGCACTTTCTAAAACTATTCCTTTTGAGCGTGTATTGTTTGCTTTAGGCATTCGGTATGTGGGAGAAACCGTAGCGAAGAAATTAGCCAAACATTATAAGAATATAGACGCTTTACGTCAAGCTAGTTTGATGGATTTAATTTTGGTTGACGAAATTGGAGAGCGTATTGCTCAAAGTGTCATTGACTTTTTTGACAATCAAGAGAATCAGATTATCATTGAAAGATTAAAAAACTACGGTATTCAGCTTGAAATCGTAGAAAAAATAAACCCAAATGCTACCGATAAATTAGAAGGTAAAACCTTTGTAGTTTCGGGAGTTTTTTCACTGTATTCAAGGGATGAATTGAAACAAGCCATTGAAGATAATGGAGGAAAGGTAGGAAGTTCTATCTCAGCTAAAACTGATTATGTTGTAGCAGGCGACAATATGGGACCAGCCAAACTAGATAAAGCCAACAAACTTAATATTCCAATTATCTCAGAGGAAGATTTTCAACAATTAGTAAACTAATTTTTATACAACAATCGATTTGCCTTTTGCGATGTTCTGTTTGTTGTTATCAAAGTAAAAATCAATTCTACCAAGGTTTATTCCATAACAACCGACTTGGTTGACTAAGACCTCCTTTCCTGCTTTGTTTTTGACTATAGTTGGTTTGTCCAAGAAAGTATGGGTGTGACCACCAATAATTAAATCTATGTCTTCGGTTAAAGCAGCCAGTTTCAAATCGCTGATTTTATCAGCGTCTTCTTTACTGTATTTGTAACCCAGGTGTGACAAACAAATCACCAAATCACATTGTTGTTCTTTTTTCAAGATGCGAACCATATCTTGGCTAATTTCGACAGGGTCATTGTAAACAGTTTCTTTGTAAAGCTTTTTATCTACCAAACCTTCAAATTCAATCCCTAATCCAAACACACCAATTTTAATTCCGTCTTTGATGAAAATTTTATACGGTTTAACCAAACCATCCATTACTGTGTTTTTGAAATCGTAATTGGCTGAAATGAATTCAAAAGTAGCGTGAGGCATTTGTGCGTGCAAGCCTTCAATACCATTGTCAAAATCGTGATTTCCAATAGCTGATGCATCGTATTTCATCATACTCATTAATTTGAATTCCAATTCACCGCCATAATAATTAAAGTAAGGCGTTCCTTGAAAAATATCACCAGCATCTAAAAGTAAGACATTTGGATTTTCTTGTCGGATGCTTTCAATTAATGCAGCTCTTCGGCTCACTCCACCCATTCCAGCATTCCTTGGATCGTCCAAAGGGAATGAATCAATATGACTGTGTACATCGTTTGTATGCAAAACAGTAATCTTCTTAATGGCATCGGATTTAAAACTGCTTAATGACAATCCCAAACCTACAAAAGCAGAACCTGCTGCTGTCTTTTCTATAAAATCTCTTCTTTTCATTTTTCTGTTTTTTGGAATTTATTCTTCTGTAATTCGGATGTCATTAATCACCGGAATGGTGTCCACTTCTTTAAAGTAGTCAATAAGTATATTACGTAATTTATAATCTAAATCGTATTGCTGAATTCCTTTTTTGAAAAAGTTCATATTATCACCTCCATTGGCTAAATAATCGTTAGTCGCCACATAATAAATCGCATTTTTATCTAAAGCTTGTCCTTGTACTAGGATGTTTTTAGCTGATTTATCCTTAGCAATTGTAAATGTCAATCCAGACAATGGGTGTGATTTTTTTGTTGCGATAAAATAATCTACCAATTCTTGAATCTGTTCTCCTTTCAAAGCAATTACCACTAGACTATTTTCAAAAGGCATAATTCCATAAGCAGTTCGAGCAGTTACATTACCTTTGGCAAGTGTAGAACGAATCCCGCCACTATTTAAAATACAGATGGCGATAGATTTATTTTCTCTTGATTTAAAAATTTTATCTCCCGCTTTAAGCGTTACATCGGCCATTAAATTACCAAGAGGTGATTGCCATTTTCCATTGTTTTTATCCAATGTTACTGGATTGTAAGCCAATACTGCACTTAGATCTGTATCGATAGTTTCTCTGTAAGGTTGTACAAATTTTTCAATAGTTTCATTAGTACCCGCAGAAGCGGTAATTGGTATTTTTTTTCCTTCAATTGTGGTCAATTGGAAGCGAGAACTTCCGCAAGAGTAAATTGTTAATGTTGTTATAATTATAACAAAAAGTTTGAAAAATTGATTATACTTTTTTAGTTTTACCATTTCTAAAGCCACTTTATTAATTAGTTTTGTAACAAGGTAAAAGTACTATGTTTTTAAATTATTTAAAGAATTATTTTCTAAAATATACACTAAAAAATAAATGGCGAGAAGTTGTTCCATTCTCTAGTGGCTTAACCATTACGTCTATTGGAATACTAATAGACGAAGTAGCATTCAAAGAGAAGGCAGCTTTAATTGAAGATTTAATGGCTAAAGGTTTTCAGGCAAATGCAATTAGTATCTTAGTTCATAGAGAAACAATTAATCCTAAAATACCCTATCCTTTTGCTTCGTATTCATTGGAAAGCATTGATTGGAACGGAAATTTTAAAGACCCAGTGGTCACTCAATTTGTTAATCAAGAGTTTGATATGTTGATTAGTTATTACAAACAGGAAAAGTCAGCTTTATTGCTTGTAACCGAAAGTTCTAAAGCAAAATTTAAAGTAGGTTTTTCATCAGTTAATAAACGTTTTAATCATTTTATGATTACTACTGCAATTGAAGAGTATAGGGTGTTTGTTAATGAGTTAATCAAATATTTAAAAATATTAAATAAAATCAAGTAGTAGTATGGAATCATTAATAGGAACAGGTGTTGCTCTGGTAACTCCTTTTAAAAAGGATTGTACTGTTGATAAAGAAGCCTTAGCTAGAATAGTTAATTTTTCAATTGATGGTGGAATTGAGTATCTTGTTGTTTTAGGAACAACAGCTGAGAATGCAACATTATCTGCTACAGAAAAAGAAGTAGTAATTGCCACTGTGGTAGAAGCTAACAAAGGTCGATTGCCTTTAGTTTTAGGAGTAGGTGGTAACAATACTATGGAAGTGGTATCTGAATTAAAGACCAGAGATTTGTCTCATTTTACTGCTATTCTTTCGGTTTCTCCTTATTATGTTAAACCAACACAGGAAGGCATTTATCAACATTTTAAAGCTATTGCAGAGGCTTCTCCTTTGCCAATAATTTTGTACAACGTTCCGGGTAGAACTTCTAGCAATATGTTGCCTTCAACAGTGGTTCGTTTGGCGACTGAATTTAAAAATATTGTTGCCATTAAAGAAGCAACCGGTGATTTAGTGCAATGTTTTGAAATTATCAAAAACAAACCCAAAGATTTTCTAGTAATTTCAGGGGATGATATGACCGCTTTATCTTTAGTTCTTGCTGGTGGTTCAGGAGTTATTTCTGTAATTGGTCAAGGATTCCCGACTACTTTTTCTGAAATGATTCGTTTGGGATTGAATAGAAAAGTAGATCAGGCTTTTTCTATTCAATATGAGTTAGCACCAATTATAGATATGATTTTTGAGCAAGGCAATCCTGCCGGAATTAAGCAAGTATTTGAATCCATGGGTATTGCTGAAAATACGGTTCGATTACCATTGGTACATGTGGATCAAAATTTAGCTAGTCGAATTCATTCTTTTGTTCAAATGAGCAAAAAATAAGTCGTCTTTTATTGGTATTTTTAGTGCTCCAAAAATATATTTTGTATTCGCTAAATTAATACCTAAATTTGTGCTCTTATTTTGCCTTTACTTGTGTAGCAAGTTGGCTTTTATAAGGGATGTAATTAAAATTTATAAATGAAAAATTTACTCTATTTTCTTATTGTTATTGTTTTATTTAGTTCGTGCAGCGAGTATCAAAAGGCGCTTAAGAATGAAGATCCAACGGTAAAATTGGATATGGCTACTAAGATGTATGAATTAGGTAAGTTCAATCAATCATTGCGATTAATAGAGCAAATTGCTGGTGTGTATAGAGGTAGACCTGATGCTGAGCAGTTGTTTTATATGTATGCTCAATCGTATTATAAAACAAGACAATATTATTTAGCTGGCTATCAATTTGAAAGTTTTGTGTCGGCTTATCCAAAGAGTGATAAAGTGATTGAAGCTGCTTTTTTAGGGGCTAAAAGTTATTCTATGTTATCTCCAGTTTATTCTCTAGATCAAACGGATACAACAAAAGCAATTGAAAAATTACAGTTGTTCATCGATAATTATCCTAATTCAGAATTTATTGCAGAAGCTAATACAATTACGAAAACCCTTAACGGAAAGCTAGAAAAGAAAGTTTTTGAAAATGCCAAAGGATACAACACAATATCCGATTATAAATCAGCTTTAATTGCTTTAGATAATTTTATTGCTGATTTTCCTGGAACTTCCTACAAAGAAGAGGCGTTGTATTACCGATTAGATTCGGCATACAAATTAGGAGTTAACAGTATTCCATCTAAAATGGAAGAACGGTTGAATGTGGCAAAAGTTGCTTATGCTAATTTGATCAAGTTCAAACCAGATACTCAATACAAACAAAAAGCGGACGAGATGTTGGTTCGCATTGAAAAAGATTTACAAAATTTACTAAATAAATAAAGTCATGGATTTAAAAAAGACGAATGCTCCAGTAAACACAATAACTTACAACAAAACTGTTATTGAACAACCTACTGGTAACGTGTATGAAGCGATTACTATTATGGCTAAAAGAGCCAATCAAATCAACTCTGAAATCAAAAAAGAATTGACAGAAAAGTTAGAAGAATTTGCTACTTACAATGATAGTCTTGAAGAGGTTTTTGAAAACAAAGAACAAATCGAGGTATCAAAATTCTATGAAAAATTGCCTAAGCCACATGCTTTAGCAGTTCAAGAGTGGTTAGACGATAAAATCTACCACAGAGAATCTAATAAATAAAATCCGTTCCATGTCAGTTTTAAACGGTAAGAAAATTTTGCTAGGAGTTTCTGGCGGAATTGCAGGTTATAAAACTGCCTCATTGGTCCGACTCTTTATAAAAGCAGGTGCACATGTCCAAGTGATCATGACACCTGCTTCTAAGGTTTTTGTTACGCCACTTACCTTGGCAACCTTATCCAAAAATCCTGTTTATTCTACTTTTTACGAGACACCTGACGATGTATCTTCCAAATTAACGGAAGTGAAAGGGGAAGGCGTTTGGAACAATCATGTTGAATTAGCGCTATGGGCTGATTTTATGGTAATTGCTCCTGCTACTGCCAATACTCTTTCTAAAATGGCATCTGGAACTTGTGATAACCTACTTTTAGCCACTTATTTGTCGGCAAAATGTCCTGTCTATTTTGCGCCAGCAATGGATCTAGATATGTACAAACACCCAACTACCTTGACTAATTTTAAAGCATTACACAGTTTTGGAAATACTATAATTCCTGCTGAAAGCGGTGAATTAGCAAGTGGTTTGTCTGGCGAAGGCAGAATGGCAGAACCAGAAAATATCCTGGCTTTTATTGAGGCCGATTTAGAAAGTAAACTGCCACTTAAAGGTAAAAAAATATTGATTACTGCAGGCCCTACTTACGAAGCAATTGATCCAGTTCGATTTATTGGGAATCATTCTTCGGGTAAAATGGGCTATGATATTGCGCAGTCTGCGGCAGAACAAGGAGCTTCTGTTGTATTGGTTTCCGGACCTTCACATTGCAAAGTAACACATTCTGCTATCGAACTAATTCCTGTTGTTTCTGCTCAAGAAATGTTTGACGCTTGTCATTTACATTATGCTAAAGTTGATGTTGCAATTGCAGCTGCAGCTGTTGCTGATTATAAGCCTAAAACAATTGCTTCTCAAAAAATAAAAAAATCAGAGGCTGAGTTTTCTATTGAGTTAGAAAAAACGCAAGATGTTTTGGCTTCATTAGGTGCAGCCAAAAAGAATCAATTCTTAATTGGCTTTGCTTTAGAAACTGAAAATGAAATTGAAAATGCCAAGTTGAAAATTCAGAAAAAAAACTTAGATTTGATTGTTTTGAATTCGCTTCAAGATGAGGGAGCGGGGTTCAAAAAAGCAACCAATAAAGTTACTTTTATTGATAAAAATTTCAGTGTTGAACCAATGGAATTAAAGTCAAAAGAGGCAGTTGCAACCGATATTGTAAACAAAATAATAAGCCATTTTAATGCGTAAACTACTAGTTTTTCTTTCTTTAGTTTGTAGCGTATTCGTGCATTCACAACAGCTGAATTGTACGGTTACTGTGAATGCTCAAAAATTGGCAAATATCAATCCTCAAATTTTCACTAATCTTCAAACCGCATTAACTGATTTAGTGAATAAAACCGATTGGAATGGTCAACTTTTGAATCAAAATGAACGCATTAATTGTTCTATGTTTATTACGCTTCAAAGTGGAACTACTAATCAATTTTCAGGAACAATTCAAGTTCTATCATCCCGACCGATTTTTGACTCCTCTTATTCTAGTCCGATTTTCAATTTTAACGATAAGGATTTTAATTTTTCCTATACTGAATTTGAAAATTTAGTGTACAACCCCAATTCTTTTGATTCCAATTTAGTTGGCGTAATCGCATTTTACTGCAATCTGATTTTAGGATTGGATGCGGATTCTTTTCAAGAACTAGGAGGTACATCCTACTACGATGCCGCATTAAACATTGCTAACTTGGGTCAGCTAAGTGGTTATAAAGGTTGGACGCAAGGAGATGGCAATCAAAATAGGTATTTTTTAATCAATGATTTGGTTTCGCCCACATTTAATGATATTCGTATTGCAAATTACAACTATGCTACTGCCTTAGACGGAATGAGTAAGGATTTGAAATCAGCAAAGGAAAATGTGAAATCGGCTCTTATGGGATTGAGTAAAGTGCATTCGGTTCGTCCCAATGCTTTTTTAACTAGAGTATTTTTTGATGCCAAATCAGATGAAATTGTTTCAATTTTTTCTGGCGGACCTAGTATATCTATCACCGATTTGGTGACTACTTTGAACCGAGTTTCTCCTATGAACTCTAGTAAATGGAGTAGTATTAAGTACTAAAATTAACCCTAAGTTCAATTGCTACTATGATTACATCACTTTCGATAAAAAACTATGCATTGATTGAGAAATTGGCTATCGATTTCTCAAAAGGATTCTCTATTATTACTGGAGAAACAGGTGCAGGTAAATCGATAATTTTGGGGGCGATGGGATTGGTTTTAGGAAAACGAGCCGATTTAACGTCGCTTAAAAATAAAGAAGAAAAGTGTGTTATTGAAGCCTATTTTGATGTTTCGAAATACAATTTAAAAGCGTTTTTTGAAGCAAATGACTTGGATTACGAAGACGAGACAATTATTCGTCGAGAAATACTTCCTTCAGGAAAATCAAGAGCTTTTATTAATGATAGTCCGGTGAATTTACAAGAGTTGCAGGATTTGAGTTTGTTTTTAATTGATATTCATTCGCAACAGCAAACCCAAGAATTATCCGATGAAACGGTGCAATTCAAAATTGTTGACGCTCTAGCTGATAATCAAGTTGAAATTAGTAGTTATCAAACACTTTTAAAAAGCTACAAAGAAGATAAGTCCAATTTGAATTTGCTCTTAAAAAAGCAAGCAGAATCCATTAAGGAACAAGAATACAACACCTTTTTATTGAACGAATTAGTTGCTGCTCAATTAAAATCCGGTGAACAAGAACAATTAGAAGCTGATTTTGAAAAGCTGAATAATGTAGAAACCATTAAAGAAGCGGTAGATAAATCGCTGGCTCTAGCCAATGAAGAGCAAATAGGAGCCTTGTCTACTTTGAAAGAGATTAAAATTGCCTTGCAAAAAATTGCCTCTTTTGCGCCAGAATATGCTTTGCTGTTAGAACGTATCAGTAGTTTAGCTATTGAATTAGACGATATTTCAGATGAATTGACCAATTGTTCCGAAAAACTAATTAATGATCCAATTCAATTGGACTTGATTAGTGAGAAACTACAATTGCTATTCAATCTGCAAAAGAAACATCAAGTCACCACTGTAGACGAATTATTGGAGATACAAAAGACTTTAGAAACGACTCTTTTTGAACTAGGAAATCTAGAAAGTGACATTGCTTCTTTAACCCAAACAATTCAAGAAAAAACGATTCAATTGGATACTTTAGCTTTGGCTATTCATCAAAAAAGAACCAAAGCCGTTCCGGTTTTATCAGACAAATTGATTACCATTTTAGCTACTTTGGGAATGCCAAACGTTCGTTTTAATATTGAAATTAAAGCTACTGAAACCTATTTCCAAAACGGTAAAGACGAAATTCAGTTATTGTTTTCGGCGAATAAAGGAACTGATTTTGGTTTGCTTAAAAAGGTAGCTTCAGGAGGCGAGATGTCACGTATTATGTTGGCTGTTAAGGCGATTTTGGCGCAGTATTCCAAATTACCTACATTAATTTTTGACGAAATAGATACCGGAGTTTCTGGAGAAATCGCCATTAGAATGGGTGAGATTATGAAAGAAATGAGTCAGACGATGCAAATTTTTGCCATTACGCATTTGCCACAAATTGCGGCTAAAGGAAATGCACATTTCAAAGTGTTTAAATCGACAATTGGAGACGCTACACTATCGGAATTGAAGTTATTAAATGAGGATGAAAGAGTTTTAGAAATTGCCCAAATGTTATCCGGTGCAGTTGTTTCTGATTCGGCTCTAAATCACGCCAAATCCTTGTTGAACTAAAGATTTGGTTTATATTTGCACACTACTAAACAAGAATATTAATTAGAATTAAAGATATGATTATAGAACCTAGAATGAGAGGATTTATTTGCTTGACAGCGCACCCAGCTGGATGCGAGCAAAATGTAAAAAATCAAATTGCTTACGTACAATCTAAAGGCGCTATTGATGGTCCAAGACGCGTATTGGTTATTGGTGCTTCTACAGGATTTGGATTAGCATCAAGAATTACAAGTGCGTTTGGTTCTAATGCAGCAACATTAGGTGTTTTCTTTGAAAAAGCACCTTCAGAAGGGAAAACAGCTTCACCAGGTTGGTACAATTCTGCTGCTTTTGAAAAAGAAGCAACCAAAGCAGGTTTGTATGCTAAAAGTATCAATGGAGATGCTTTTTCTAACGAAGTAAAACAACAAGCGATTGATGTAATCAAAGCGGATATGGGTCAGATAGATTTAGTGATCTATAGTTTGGCTTCGCCAGTCCGTATGCACCCATCAACAGGAGTATTGCACCGTTCTAGTTTGAAACCAATCGGAGGGACGTTTACGAACAAAACGGTTGATTTCCATACCGGAAATGTAACACAAGTTTCTATCGAACCAGCGGTTCAAGAAGATATCGATAACACGGTTGTGGTTATGGGTGGTGAAGATTGGGCGATGTGGATGGACGCTTTGAAAGGGGCTAATGTTTTGGCGGAAGGCGCTACAACAGTTGCCTATTCGTATATTGGACCTGAAGTTACTGAAGCGGTTTACAGAAAAGGAACTATTGGTCGTGCCAAAGATCATTTGGAGGCAACTGCTTTTGAAATTACAAAAGACTTAGCTTCTTTGAATGGTAAAGCGTATGTTTCTGTTAACAAAGCGTTGGTTACCCAAGCGAGTTCAGCTATTCCAGTGATTCCATTGTATATTTCATTATTATACAAAATCATGAAAGCCGAAGGCATTCACGAAGGGTGTATCGAACAAATCCAACGTTTGTACCAACAACGTTTGTACTCAGGACAAGCCGTTCCAACAGACGATCAAGGAAGAATTCGTATTGACGATTGGGAAATGCGTGAAGATGTTCAAGCTCGTGTAGCTGCATTGTGGAAAGAATCTACTACAGAATCGTTACCAGAAATTGGTGATTTAGCTGGATACAAACAAGATTTCTTGAACTTATTTGGTTTTGGTTTTGAAGGAGTAGATTATCTTGCTGATGCTAACGAGATGGTACAAGTACCAAGTATTTCGTAATTTATAGTTACATAATTATATAAATGCACCCGATTGGGGTGCATTTTTTATTGTTGCCTTCGAGTTCAGTTTATATTGTTGCCTTCGAGTGTTTATTAATTGTTGCCTTCGAGAACCTCAGGCAACAATAACACGTTGACTGAGCTGAGGCACTCGATGGTGGCTGAGGCTCTCGAAGCCACCATCTTACTTCCCTAAATCTCTGTACGCTTTTGCTAATTCGGGTAATGAATCCATTTTACCTTCAATTAGAGCCTCTTTCTTTTTTCTACTCCAACCTTGTACTTGTTTTTCACGATAAAAAGCAGTGTCTATTCTTGGGTATTCTTCATAATAAACTAAAGTAACAGGTAAATTCTTTTTAGTATGATTTGCACCTTCACCATTTTGATGTTGTTTCAATCTGCGTTCTAAATCTATTGTACTTCCAGTATAATAACTTCCGTTAGCACAAAGTAAAATGTACATATATCCTTTCATAACTTAGATATTAATAGCGTTGCCTTCGAGAACCTCAGGTAACAACGTTAACATAATAATTGTTGTCTTGTAGTTCGTTTATATTGTTGCCTTCGAGTATTTCTTACTTGTTGCCTTCGAGAACCTCAGGCAACAATAACTTGCTCTCGATGATGGCTGAGCTCTCGAAGCCATCATCTGCTTTTCTAATATATTTATATTGTTGCCTTCGAGTATTTCTTACTTGTTGCCTTCGAGAACCTCAGGCAACAATAACTTGCTCTCGATGATGGCTGAGGCTCTCGATGATGGCTGAGGCTCTCGAAGCCATCATCAACTCTCGAGGGTAGCTGAGGCTCTCGAAGCTACTCCTTCAAAAACCCATACTCATACACTTTCGGTTTAATGTCATCCGCGAGGATGGCGAGTTGTGAACGCAAGTTGCCGATTAATTCCATATACGTAGCATCATCGCTTTTGGAATTCATTCTGCCTTTTTCGTTTCTACCTTGGAAGTACTCGCGGATGTCGTACAAACTTGCGTTGGCGTTGTAAACGTCATTGCGAGTTTGCGAAGCCATCTTGTGGTAATATTTCCACAATTCACGACCAGCATTGAAAACGGCGGTGGCTTCTGGTGAGAAAACCAACGCTTTGTCATTCCGAACTTGTTTATTCTTGTCATGCTGAACTTGTTTCAGCATCTCTGGGGAACCTGAAACAAGTTCAGGTTGACAAGCGTTACTAAATAAATCATTTGTAACTGCTACCCCTTTGGGGGTTGGGGGGCTCTTCATAAAATCTGTCATAAAGTTGCTGGCAAACTTGTCTTGGGCATTGACTTCATACTCCGTAAACGGAATCCAGTGGTTGGTGCCGAATTGACTTTGGATATTATTATTAAATAAAGTATAGGTTAAACAATTAGATTGAAATTCAGTATCACTAAGCCAGCCATCATCTGGGTATAAAAATTGGTCTCTGTCGTTAAGCCAAGTTGCTTGTAAACATTTTCGTACTGTAAAATACGTACTTGCAATAATTAAATTGTATTCATTTATTAAAAACTGTCCTGCAGCTTTATTATAAATCATATCAGGATGATTTATTTGAATTATATTTTGTTGTTGGAAATCATTACCCATAAATGGAAATTTTCCAATTATTCTATTCGAAGTTTTACTTGCTCTATATGGCTTTATCCATTCATTGATGAAATTACTATTATCATAAGCTATGATTTTTTTTTGTAAAATGTATTGACCATCTTTATTATAAACATCAGCTTCAACTTCTTTGAAAGAATTTCTGTAATCAGTATTCCATATCATAAATCCAATCGGAAATTTCCCTTTCACATTATCAAAAGTATCTGCAGGGACAATAAAAACAGTTTCAATTTTTGCTTTAAAATTAAGTCTGAAATCTGAAAAGTGTTTTCCTTGTAGTATTTTTAAAGTTGAGAACTCAGCAAGTATACATCCTGGAATTTCTTTATTAATTCTAATTAGAAATTGAGCAAAAAGTTCTCTATTACCTTGACCTAAAATTGATGCATATTTTTTATTTACATAAGATTGTTCTACACCAGCTTTTCCATCTTTATTAAAGTTTCTATCTGGTGCCTCCGCGTACGGAGGATTGATATACACCACTAACTTCTTGCGTTTTTCTTCGTCGTTAATAATGTCTTGTAGGCTTTGGGGTAGTTTGCTAAAATCGTCGTTTAAAAAATCAAACTGAAATACGTTTTTTTTGATCAGGTTGGCACCACCATCAATACGTTCGTGCATTACGCTAATGTCGGCTTGGTCAAGTGTGCTAGCATAGATGTGGTATTTGTTGGTTAAACCCACCAATAAATTACCAGTTCCTGCGGCGCAATCCCAAATATAATAGTCGTCTTGCCAGTTTTGTCCCAAATAATCGGTGAGGTATTTTTGGGATAATTCTACCCATTTTCTTGGGGTAAAAAACGCCCCTTTTCGTTCGCGAATGTCTTGCGGCACCAACAAATCACGTCGCTCAATAATGTAATCTTGAAACTCTTTTAAAGGCGGTCGTTTGTAGCGTTTCCAAAACTGCAAATAGGCTTCTTTGTTTTTTAGGTTAATGGTGGCGTCAAACATTTGTTTGATGTTTTCCTTGGCAATTTTATAGCCTTGGTTTTGAAACACCACAAACAAATTATCGCGAATGCTCGAATCATCTTCCAGTGCCTGCGTGTCTTTGTCGTCTACAAATAAGTCGGCAAGGTAAAAATCACTGTCCATAATATTCGCCTGTTTCAAGTCGTCCCAGTTGACATCGATAATGGGTTTCACCACTTCGAGCCATCTCAAATAAATAGGAATAAAATTGTTTTTATCAATCTTTAATTTGTTGGCAGTTGTAGCTTTGGCAACATTATTTTTAATGAAGGTTTGTAGTTCTTTTTCGTCCTTTTCGTAGTCGTACACATAGGTGTTTTTGTTAAGAATGGACTCAATTCGCTCTTTAATCAACAGGAATTCTTTGGTTTCGTGATTGCTTGGCGTTACGTTCCAATTGAAATCGTTCATATAAAAAATATCCGAAATATTAATGTAGGGCACAAAGGCAATTTTCTTAAAATCGAACGCGCCTAAAAACGCCGGTGGCATCGTTTTGTCAAAGGTTCGCGCTTTCCCAATGGTCAAAATCAATTGGACAAACATAGTAGGAATATCGAAGTTGCCCGTTTTGGCTTCTGCCCAAAGCAAAGGAGTTCTGCCAAATATATTGTCTTGTTTTGGAAAGACGGTAAAGTCAATATTACCTAGAATTTCTGTAGTATCAAAAGCGGCAAACCAGTCGGCGCCTACTTTGTTCTTTAACTCTTCTTCACGAATGTTTTTGTATTTCATTTTGGGGGCGTTATTGTACTAAAAGGTGGGGTCTTTTAGAGATTTGGTTATTTGTTTATTGCGTTATTAGGTTATTGGTTGTCTGTTGTCTGTTGTCGGTTTGTTGAAAAGGTGTTTTATCAGCGGGCAAATCGAGTTCAGATAAAATGCGTTTTAGTTCTTCAAGCGAATCGTCAGCTATGAGTTCGACTTGAATTTTGAGTTTTGTGGTTTCGGAAAAAACAATGTAATCATTCGCAACGCTTTTGATTTCAATGATATTTTGAAGTTCAATATCTTTATGAAATGCCCAAAAGCTATATTTTCTGAGAGTACCGTTTTTAATAACTATATAGTGCGTGATGATTTCAAAAAGAGCATTAATTAAATACAGTATTCCTATGACAAAAAAACCAGATTTAATCCAGTTGATATGTTCGTTTGAGACTATTCGGTAAAGTCCAACTGCAACATATATAGTGCTAAATATTAGATTGTACACTATTCTTTTTTTCTGGAATTTGATTTTTATTATTGGGGGCGATTGGTTCAACTTGCAAATGGATTAGTTATAAAAAGGTGTTTTGTCAGCAGGTAAATCAAGCTCTTTTAATAAGCTATGTAGGTGTAGGAGGGAGCTGGTGTCAATTAAATCGGTATCGATTTTAAATACTGTTTTATCTGTTTTAAGATAATAGGTGCCTTGTATCTCTTTTATAGCATAGACTTCTTTTAAATTGATTTTTCTGTGAAAATGAAAAAGGCCGCTTCGTTGTAGCGTCCCATCTTTAATGATGATGTACTGGTATTTCATTTCGTAGAGAAATTTGGCTAAATAGGATATTCCTAGACCTAAAACGATATATTTTGTCCAACGAATTTTTTCTAATGCTAGAATACTGTCCAAAGCTATGCCTGTCCAAAATAATCCTAATAGTAAATTATAAATGAATCTTTTTTTCTTGAATTTCAGTTTCATAAATGGGATAGTTTTGGTTACACATTCATAGATTGCTAGTAAAAATTCGCTTTTAGAATTGATGTGCTTAGTATAGTTCTAGCAACATATTCTCTCAGCAGTTTATTTTGTTTGTTTTAATGCTATTTTCTTGTGGTTGATAAATAATCTACAACTCACCCTAGTGAATCCAGATAAATTAGCTTTTATGTTCAGAGTATTTCCATTTGCATCGACAAGACTTCCAGTCAGATTGGGTGGTGTCATAAAATTTATTTGTTCGTCTTGCAATTCATTGTTTACATACAGTCGTTCGCCATGAAACCAGCTGTTTGTTATTTTTATTTCATTTCCTTCGTAATTGGCGATCCATTCACTTTTCATATTGTTTTGGTTTTTGGGTTCGTTTTATTAATTTCTCTATTTATTGTAATTTTTCAAAAACATAACTCTCGTTATATTGAATATTGAATTTCTTTAATGTGGACAAATATTCTTCTTGAAATGTTCTATCTCTATGATGGTTTTCTTGATTTTTGATATAATTATAGACAACATCCAATTGTTTATGACTATATGAAAACACACCATAGCCTTCTTGCCATTCGAAGCGATTCAATAGAAATCGGTTATCATTGATGTATTTTGAAGATTTCGCTTTTACTATTTTCATTAATTCTGAAATAGAAACAGTGGGTTTTAAACCAAATAAGCAATGTACATGATCTTCTACGCCGTTAACAATGATGGTTTTACAACCCGTTTCATTGATTAGATTTCCAATAACACTAAACACACTAGCTCTCCATTCTTTATCCAAAACCGCAGCTCTATATTTCACTGCAAACACAGCTTGTATGTATACTTGATGATAGGTATTTGCCATTTTATATTTTTATTAGGTATCGATAGCTCCGTGTTCATTATACCCAACGGATTAAAATCCGTTGTTATGATATGGGTCGTACCGATGGGACTATCACATCACGAGCGAGAGCCGTAGGCTCGGTTTATTTTATAGAGCCGTAGGCTCGGTTTATTTTGTACGGCTGGACTTCAGTCCAGTCGATATTAGCATGTTCATTATACCCAACGGATTAAAATCCGTTGTTACGATATGGGTCGTCCCGATGGGACTATCACATCACATGTGAGAGCCGTAGGCTCGGTTTATTTTATAGAGCCGTAGGCTCGGTTTGTTTTGTACGGCTGGACTTCAGTCCAGTCCTAATCGATTCTAACAAAAAAAAAACGGCAAAGCCATTCCATTGCTAGACTAATCTATTTTACCTCTTTTGTGAAAATACAATGACAGAAAAGTCACTGTAGTGCAGTTGTGTATTGTGGGGAGTACAACTGCATTTATAATAAAAACGTAATCAAAAGTAATTCAATTATTTTAAATAAAAGCTATGTAGCGTAAGTTTTTTATGCTATTTTTTGAACACTACTTAGTCAAGTCAAAATTAAAGTTGGCACTCAACACCAGACCATTATTGTTTTGAATGATGTTTTTGCCATTAATTAAGCGCCCAAATTGAATTACTTGGTTTAGATAACCTGCTTCAAGTCGGAAGCCTTTATTAAAGCGATATCCTAAAGCTACACCTAATCGGTTTTGATCAAAAATATTCGCATTTACATTTTCTCCAAAACCAATAATGATTTCGTCATAAACAGCTATATAGGGCGTTTTATCTTTCATCTCTTTTCCTTTCAAAGGCATTTGAACCCGAATCATGTACCTCGCTCGGTTGGAAAAAGGGAATTCGTCTTCTGAAGTTAAATTAGCATTACTATAACGACCAATAAATCTTTGTTCAAGCATAAAACGATGAGAAATATCTATACTACCTTCTTTGTGCGAAAGTTGTAGCATTTCATAAGCACGATGTTCTGTAAAATCTTTACCCATACCGTTCAAAGGAACATCACCATAAGGATAGGTTTCTGCCATTGCATATCCTACACGAACTAAAACCCTTGGATTGACTGAGTAGTTTAGTCCTACACGCAAAAGTCCTTGTTGCCAATTGGTAATCAATTCTTCTCTACGAAATTGATATTCCGTATGAATACCCCATTTTTCAGACAGTTTAAAAGTTCCGAAATAGTTATACCATCCAATGGTGTTGTTATGATGTAATCTTGAATTTTGAGAGAAACTTAGGTTGGTAATAAAAACAACTAGTAGTGTAAAAATTAATTTTTTATTCATGGGATTCTTTAGCTTCAGTAGATTTATTTCTATAATTGGATATAAATTTGTTGGGATTAGTGCAGAAATAATGTCATGAATTCCCAATAAAAATAAGAGTTCAAAAATAGTCGAATTATTGAGTTTAATCCATTTTGAAATGATTTTTTTTAATTGGTTTACTACTTATTGTATCGACCCAACTATTTTTTGCTGCCAATTGCCTTTAAACACTATATTTGTGCTACAATCCTTTATGGAATCAACTTTTAACTTTGAATATGCATTTTTCTCTTATTATACCGGTATATAACCGTCCTGACGAAGTAGATGAGTTATTGGAAAGCTTGTCAAAAACAACTTATCAAAATGATTTTGAGATTGTTATAGTAGAAGATGGATCGACAATTCCTTGTGGTGAAGTGATTCAGAAATACCTAGCGCAGTTAAACATTTCCTATTTTTATAAAGAAAATTCAGGGCCTGGAGATTCTCGTAATTACGGAATGACAAAGGCGAGTGGGGATTATTTCATCATTTTTGATTCGGATTGTATTATTCCTGAACAGTATTTGAATGAAGTAGATAAGGCATTGAAGCAGGATTATGTGGATTGTTTTGGAGGACCAGACAAAGCTTTAGATAGTTTTTCAGATATTCAAAAAGCAATCAATTTTGCTATGACATCTTTCTTAACTACAGGTGGAATTCGAGGTGGTTCAGAGAAAATAGGAAAGTTCCAACCACGAAGTTTCAATATGGGATTGTCTCGAAAAGCGTTTGAAGCTTCCAAAGGTTTTGGTAATATTCACCCAGGTGAAGATCCAGATTTATCTATTCGTTTGTGGAATTTAGGTTTTGAAACTCGTTTGTTTTCAAAAGCGTTTGTGTACCATAAACGCCGAATTGATTGGGATAAATTCTCTATTCAAGTAAGTAAGTTTGGTAAAGCCCGACCTATTTTGAACAGTTGGTATCCAGAACACAACAAGTTGACTTTTTTCTTTCCAACGGTTTTTATTTTAGGATTCTTTCTTTCGGTAGCTTTGTTGTTATTGACATTTGATCTTTTATTACAATTGTATATGTTGTATTTTTTCATCTTGTTTGTAACTTCTACTATTCAAAATCGAAGCGTTAAAATTGGCTATTTATCTTTAATTGCTGTTTGGAAACAATTTTATGGCTATGGTTTAGGTTTTTTAGATTCATATGTTAAAGTGATTATTTTGAAACAACAACCTGAAGTTGCTTTCCCTAAATTGTTTTTTAAAAAATAGTAATGGCAAAAATCATTGGAGTCACTGGCGGAATAGGAAGCGGTAAAACTACCCTAGTTCGGTATTTTGAATCCTTAGGAATTCCTGTATTTATTGCTGATGATGAAGCAAAAAAGGTGACACAGTTGCCAGAAGTTTTGGATCAGATCAAATCTGTTTTTGGCGATATTGTTTTTGAAAACAAGCAATTGAATAGGCAAAAACTGGCGGCGATCGTTTTTACAGATGCAGAAAAGTTAGATCAATTAAACCGTATTATTCATCCTGCGGTGCGATCCCAGTTTCAACTTTGGCTTGACCAATACCAATCAGCACCTTTTGTGATTTATGAGGCAGCAATCTTATTTGAAAGCGGTAGTTACACTATTTGTGATTATACGATTACTATTACTGCCCCTTTAGTGGATAGAATAAACCGTGTGATACTTCGAGATAATTGTACCCGTGAACAGGTTTTGCAACGCATCAGTGCACAATGGACTGATGAAGAGCGTATCGCTAAAAGTGATTTTGTTGTTGAAAATGCAGATACTGAAACTGCGAAACAACAAATAGATCATATTCTTAAAATTTTATACAATTAGCAATATACATTAAAGATGTTAATCTTTGGTTAATGTATCATTAACTATATTGTTAAAATACTAATTTTGTTTTGATGAGTAAGCTGTTTTTTAGATTATTAGTTTTGTTAATGAGTCTGTCCCTAATAGGGATTATTCTCGTGCAAGTCTATTGGTTTAATACTTCGTTTGAAAATAATGAAGAACAATTTAAGTTTCATGTGAAGCAGGTTTTAGGTAATGTTGCCGAAAAATTGCAAAAGCAAGAAGCTTACAGTTTTTACGATAGATACAATAAGTTAAAAGATAGTACGGGTAAAATCCCACAGAAAGATGATTTACTTGAATTTACTTATGTACAAAAGAATTTAAAAACCAATAAAACTATTGTGTACTCCAATAGTATTATTGCTGAGGATTTTAATATTAGTTCTTCGCTCTTTGACAAGAAAACGGATAGTTCAAAGTTTAAAAATTTTAGTTCGAAGAGAATTACTGAAATTTATAACAATAAGCCGCTGGATAATTCAATGTTGGATCAAAGTTTGATTCCAGATGAACGCATTGAGAAATCAGGAAGTTTGGATGTTTTAGACAATGCACAATTTGAAATCTTTTATAAAGATATTGCTTCAGCTATGCCTTTAGAAGAGCGTGTTAGTATAGAAAATATTCAAAGTTTAATTAAGAGAGAGTTAGAAGAATACGGAGTAAAAATAAATTTTGAGTTTGGTGTATACAATAGTGGTGCTGCTACTAAAGTAGCCTCTGCTAATTTTAAATACAATCCAAAGAACAGTTATTCCATTCCAATTTTAACAGATAATGAGGAACATGAACAATATAAGTTGATGGTCAGTTTTCCTCAAAAGAAGCGATTCTTATTGTCTGAGTTGGTAAGTATTACTATTTTGTCGATTATTTTTACACTCATTATTATCATTGCTTATTCAAGTGCTTTAAGTCAATTAATTCGACAACGTCAAATTTCTGAAATCAAGACGGATTTTATTAATAATATGACGCACGAGTTTAAAACACCAATAGCAACAATTAATTTAGCTTTGGACGCTATTCGGAATCCAAAAATAATTGATGACAAAGAGAAGGTATTGCGTTATTTAGCTATGATTCGCGACGAAAATAAGCGCATGCATGCTCAAGTGGAAAATGTTTTGCGAATTTCTAAATTAGAGAAAAAAGAATTAGAGATAGAAAAGGAATCGATACCAATTGAAGATGTTATTAACGATGCAATTGAGCATGTTAGTCTAATTTTAGAGGATCGTAATGGTACCATTAAAACGCATTTTAATGCTACCCGAACTTCTGTTTTAGTGAACGATAATCATTTTACAAATGTTATCGTGAATATTTTAGAGAACGCTGTAAAGTATTCTCCTAATCCGCCAGAGATTGATGTTTACACAGAAAATATTAAAGATATGGTATTGATTAAAGTTCAAGATAAAGGATTGGGAATGAGTAAGATTGCTCAAAAACGAATTTTTGAGAAGTTTTACAGAGAACATACAGGTGATATTCATAATGTAAAAGGACATGGCTTAGGTCTGGCCTATGTTAAGAAAATAGTTGACGACCATAACGGTCAAGTTTACGTAGAAAGTGAAAAAGGAAAAGGAAGTACCTTTACCATAAAATTACCATTAATCAATTAAATTATGGAAAATAATAAGAAAATCCTACTGGTTGAAGATGATCTTAACTTTGGAGCAGTATTAAAAGATTATTTAATACTAAATGACTTTGATGTTGTTTTGGCCAAAAATGGTATGGAAGGCTTTGAGAAATTTAAGAAGGAAAGTTATGACTTATGCATTTTAGATGTCATGATGCCTTATAAAGATGGATATACATTAGCTAAAGAAATTAGAGAGAAAAATGCCGAAGTGCCTATTATCTTTTTGACTGCTAAATCCATGAAGGAGGATGTATTGAAAGGATACAAAGCGGGTGCAGATGATTATTTGAACAAACCATTTGATTCAGAGGTTTTGTTAATGAAAATCAAAGCAATTATTCAGAGAAAATCATCTGATGTGAAAACTGAGCAAGTACAGTTTGAGTTTAACATTGGTAAATTTCACCTAAATTCTAAGTTGCGTTTCTTGACCTTTGAAAATGATGCGCCTATTAAATTATCACCTAAGGAGAATGAATTACTAAGAATGTTAATTCTTCATGAAAATGATTTAATGCCAAGAGAATTGGCTTTAACTAAAATTTGGAGAGACGATAATTATTTTACTTCTCGTAGTATGGATGTGTATATTGCCAAACTAAGAAAGTATTTAAAATCAGATGAGAATGTTGAAATTTTGAACATTCACGGAGAAGGTTTCCGACTGGTTGTAAAAAAATAAGATGTATAAAAACATAAAAAAAGCTCCAAGAAATTGGAGCTTTTTTTTATGCAACTATTTGAATTAAAAGGATTGCATCATTTTATCTTTTATAGCATCCAAACATAAGTTGTTGATACTTCCTTCATGAGTGTGTTTGGTAGCTTTAGGCGATTGAAAACTTCCGTTTTCTAATTGCTCTGCCACGGCTTTATAAGCATCTCTGAACGGAATTCCTGCCACTACCATTTCGTTTAAGGAATCCACCGTAAATAAATAGTCGTATTTTTTATCGTCTAAAATATGTTCTTTTACTGTAATGTCTTTGATAGCGAAAATTGCAATATCCAAACAGGCTTTTAAATTTTGAATCGCAGGAAATAACCCTTCTTTCAATAATTGTAAGTCTCTATGATAACCGCTTGGCAAATTGTTGGTAATCAAAGTGATTTCATAAGGTAGGGCTTGGATTTTGTTGCATTTTCCACGAATCAACTCAAATACATCTGGATTTTTCTTGTGAGGCATAATGCTAGAACCCGTCGTAAGATGAGACGGCAAACTGATGAAATCAAAATTCTGACTCATATACAAACATACATCCATAGAAAATTTGGACAAAGTGGCTGCTACGCTACTCATTGCAAAAGCGACTGTTTTCTCCGCTTTTCCGCGACTCATTTGAGCAGCTACCGCATTGAATTTTAAGGTTTCAAATTGCAATTCCTTAGTAGTAAATGAACGGTTAATAGGGAAGGAGCTTCCATAACCTGCAGCAGAACCCAATGGGTTTTGATCTACTACTTTTAGAGCGGCATTCAACATTGTAATGTCGTCAATCAAACTTTCAGCATAAGCCGAAAACCACATTCCAAAAGATGATGGCATTGCAATTTGTAAATGCGTATATCCAGGTAATAAAACGTTTTGATGTTTCTCCGCCGATTCCATCAATACATCAAAAAGCACCCTTACTTGTTCTTTTAGTTCTTTGACTACGTCTTTTAAATACAAATGGACGTCAACTAAAACTTGGTCATTTCGAGAACGTGCTGTGTGGATTTTCTTGCCAGCATCACCTAATTTGACAGTTAATAGGTATTCGATTTTGGAATGAACGTCTTCAAAACTATCTTCAATTTCAAAATTTCCAGCTTCAACATCAGAAATAATCTCTTCCAATGCTAATACTAATGAAGTAGTCTCTGATTCACTTAATAAACCAATTTGACCTAACATCTTCGCATGGGCAATAGAACCTAGTGCATCGTATTTGGCTAAAACTAAATCTAATTCTCTGTCGTTTCCAACAGTGAAATGTTCGATTTGTTTGTCGGTGGCAATTCCTTTTTCCCAGAGTTTCATAGGCGTATTTTTTATTGCTTGAAAAAGTCAGTTAGTATTTTGATATACAATTGAATTCCTTCTTCTATTTCGTTAATAAATATAAATTCGTCAGCCGAGTGGGAGCGAAGCGTTTCTCCTGGACCCAATTTTAAGGATTGACAACTCAATACTGACTGATCTGAAAGGGTTGGCGAACCATAAGTAGTTCTTCCTAATGCAATTCCAGCTTGAACTAAACCGTGTTCCAACGGAATAGAAGAAGCGTTTAAATTCATTGAACGCGGATTAACTTCTGCTTGAACATGAGTTTTTACTGTTTCTAAAATTTCAACATTGCTATAGCAATCATTCACTCGAATATCGATAACCAAATGACATTCGGCAGGAACCACATTGTGTTGTTTTCCAGCATTCACTTGGGTTACAGTCATTTTTACAGGTCCTAAAACCTCAGAAATTTTTTCAAATTGATAAGAATTGAACCAATCAATTATAGGCATTGCTTTGTAAATTGGGTTGTCATTGTTTTGGTGCGCCGCATGACTGGCTGTTCCTTTGACGATAACATCCAATACTAATAAACCTTTTTCGGCTATAGCCAATTGCATTAAAGTAGGCTCGCCGACAATGGCACAATCCAATTCAGGTAAATGTTGTAAAACACTGTTTAAGCCATTTTTGCCGCTGCTTTCTTCTTCTGCCGATGCTACAATAACTATATTATAAGGTAAATTTTCTTGTCCATAAAAATGAACAAATGTTGCTAGAAGCGAAACCAAACAACCTCCTGCATCATTACTTCCTAGACCAAATAACTTACCGTCTTTTACAATGGCTTCAAAAGGATCGTTCGTATAACCTTGATTGGGCTTTACTGTATCGTGATGCGAATTCAATAAAAGTGTTGGTTTGCTTTCGTCAAAATGTTGGTTGAAAGCCCAAATATTGTTATTCTCTCTTTGAAAAGGAACTCCATTTTGAGTAAACCAATTCTCTATTAATAAAGCGGTTTGATTTTCTTCACTAGAAAAGGAAGGCGTTTCAATTAGCGCTTTTAACAAGTCAATAGCTTCTAGTGTAAGTATTTCTATAGTCTTCATAAAGTAATTGTCGTATAAGTCGCCCTTTTGTTTTGTAACATGCGATGGTGTCCAATTCGGATTTGTTGTACTCCTTTAGATAAGCTGTTGAAACAGTTGTCTAATTTCGGAATCATACCGGAATGAATCGCTTGTTCCGCTTTTAATTTGGAATACAAATCGGGATGGATTGCTTCAATAACCGAATTATCGTCTTCAGCATCAAACAAAACACCTGGTTTTTCAAAGCAATAAATTAGTGTTACATCATATATTGCCGACAAAGCAATGGCTAATTCGCTTGCAATGGTATCGGCATTCGTGTTTAATAGTTGTCCTTTTCCATCGTGCGTAATAGCACAAAAAACGGGTGTAATGCCATTATCAAGTAAACTAGCTAATAAGTTGGTATTTACTTTTTTTACATCGCCTACAAAACCATAATCGATAGTAGCATGATTTCGTTTATCGGACAGAATTAAATTTCCATCTGCACCTGAAAATCCCATTGCATTCAATCCATTAGCTTGTAATCTTGCCACTATTTCTTTGTTGATTTGCCCAGCATAAACTCCTACCACAACTTCTAGCATTGGTGCATCGGTGATTCGACGACCTTCAATCATTTGAGGAGCTAATCCCATACTTTGCGCTAATTTAGTTGCTGATTTTCCACCACCATGAACTAGAATCGTTTTGCCTTCCAAAGCTGCAAAATCAGCTAAAAAAGAAGCTAATTCCGCAGGATTATCAATGATATTTCCTCCGATTTTGATGATAGTTACGAATTCTTTGTCTATATTATTTTCTACCATTTTTTATAATTTCTAACTTGTTATTGTACATACTGTTGAAACTGTGGGCTATGTTTTTAGCATTTTTTTTTAATCACTTATAAACTTTTAATTCAATTTAATCCCACGGTTGAAACCGTGGGCTATGTTATGAGCAACTTTCTTTTTGAATTAATGACTTTGTTAATTTATAAACTATTAATTCTATTTTAATCCCACGGTAAAAACCGTTGGCTATGTTTTGAGCATTTTTTTTTGAATAAAATGACTTATAAACGTTTAAACAGATAAACTAATAACCCACTAACTTCTAATTTCTTCCAAAATTTTTTGCAAAACCAGTTGTGCTGCATAGGTTCTGTTATTAGCTTGTTCAATCACAATTGAATTTGCATTGTCAATCACTTCGTCTGCTACAATTACATTACGTCTAACGGGCAAACAGTGCATAAATTTAGCAGTATTAGTGAGTTGCATTTTTTCGGCTGTAACCGTCCAGTTCGGGTCTGTATTGGTTACTTTTCCGTATTCCTTATAACTACTCCAGTTCTTGGTATAAATGAAATCGGCATTCTCAAACGCTTTGTTTTGGTCGTACTCAATTTTAGAATCCTTTGTAATCTCAGGATTTAATTCATATCCTTCCGGATGCGTGATAACAAAATCAGCGTCTTGTAATTGCATCATTTGCACAAATGAATTGGCAACAGCCTGTGGCAGTGCTTTTGGATGAGGCGCCCAAGATAAAACTACTTTTGGACGGTGAACTGTTTTGTGTTCTTCCATCGTGATAGCATCTGCCAACGCTTGTAAGGGGTGTCCCGTAGCACTTTCCATATTCACAATGGGGACAGTAGCGTATTTTAGAAAGCCAGAAAGAACAGTTTCGGCATTGTCTTTTTCTTTGTCTTTCAGCTCAGCAAAAGCTCTAATGGCAATGATATCACAATATTGAGATACTACTTGAGCTGCTTCTTTGATGTGTTCAGACGCTCCTTGATCCATGATGGATCCATCTTCAAATTCGAGTGTCCAACCTTCATTGGTAAAGTTCATCACCATCACATTCATTCCTAAATTCAAAGCCGCCTTTTGCGTACTCAAACGCGTTCGTAAACTAGGATTGAAAAACAACATTCCTAAGGTTTTATTTTCGCCTAAGGCTTTGTTTTGCAATGGATTTTTTTTGATTGCAATGGCTTCATTTACCCATTCTTGAAGCGAATCTATTTCTTGTATAGTAGTATAATTCATTTTATTTGTTGATTAATGCGGCAACGAATTGGCTATATTTCTTTTAAGCTTTCTTTTAAAGCAATAATTAAAGTATCGATACCTTTCTTATTGATTGTCAATGGAGGAAGTATTCGTAATAGATTTTTGTTATTGGCATTTCCAGTGAAGATATGCTTGTCAATAATCATTTTTTTACGCAGCTCATTGATTTCAAAATCAAATTCAACACCAAGCATTAAACCTTTTCCTTTTACTTTTTTTACTTCTGGAATTTGTTGAATGACTTCTAAGAAATAAGCATATATCTCATTTGCATTGTCCATTAACTTTTCCTCTTTAATGACATCCAAAACAGCAATTCCTGCGGCACAAGCCAAATGACTTCCGCCAAAAGTAGTTCCTAATAAACCATAAGTCGCTTTGAATTTTGGTGAGATTAAAATACCGCCAATAGGGAAACCATTCCCCATTCCTTTTGCTAAACAAATAATGTCGGCTTTGATATTGTGGTGTTGGTGTGCAAAGAATTTTCCAGTTCTTCCGTAACCAGATTGTACCTCGTCTAAAATTAGGACTACTTCGTATTGTGCGCATATTTTTTCTAAGGCTTGGAAGAATTCGGTAGTTCCTTCGTCCAAACCGCCCACGCCTTGAATTCCTTCAATGATAACAGTACAAACATCACCTTTTTGAAGTTCAGCTTCGACCAATTCAATTTGGTTCAAAGGCAAAAAGGTAACTACTTGTTGTGCATTTAATGGCGCTACAATTTTTTTGTTATCAGTTACCGCTACTGCTGCCGATGTTCTTCCGTGGAACGAATTGTCAAAAGCAATTACACGCGATTTGTTGTTGTGGAACGAAGCTAGTTTTAGTGCGTTCTCATTGGCTTCAGCCCCAGAACTGCACAAAAACAAACTATAATCCTCATAACCAGATAATTTTCCAAGCTTTTCGGCTAATTCTACTTGCAATGGATTCTGAATAGCATTGGAATAAAACCCAATGGCATCCAGTTGTTCTTTCAATTTTGACACATAATAGGGGTGAGTGTGACCAATCGAAATTACACCGTGACCACTATATAAATCTAGGTATTCCACACCCTTATTGTCTGTAATTGTGCAATCCACCGCTTTTACAGGGGTGATATTGTATAAAGGATAAACGTCAAATAAGTTCATTTTTTTAAAGTTTAAAGTTTGAAGTTTCAGGTTTCAGGTTTCAGGTTTCGAGTGAACTTTAAACCTTAAACTTGAAACAATTTTATTTAGAATCCACAAGGCTTTAAATGCAATCCTGTGGTTTCTTCTAAGCCAAATAACAAGTTCATATTTTGAACGGCTTGTCCTGAGGCGCCCTTGGTTAAATTGTCAATTACTGACGTAATCAAAAGCCGGTTTCCTTTTTTCATTAAACTGATGATGCATTTGTTGGTTTGCACTACCTGCTTCATATTGATATTCGTAGTAGTCACCGTTACAAAGGGTTGGTCAGCATAATAGGCTTCATATTTTGCTACGATATCTTCTAAACTTTCTTCAACTTTAGTGTATAAAGTGGCAAAAATTCCTCTTGCGAAATCCCCTCTATTAGGAACAAAAATCAATTCGTTTGGATATCCCGCTTGTAATTGCTGAATGCTTTGATTGATTTCTCCCAAATGTTGGTGTTCAAAGGCTTTGTAATGCGACATATTATTGTTCCTCCAACTGAAATGTGACGTTTCTGAAGGACTCACTCCAGCTCCTGTACTCCCAGTGGTAGCGTTAATATGCACATCTTCGTTTAACAATCCACTTTTTGCCAATGGCAATAAAGCCAATTGAATTGCCGTAGCAAAACAACCCGGATTGGCAATATAATTAGCGGATTGGATTGCTGTTTTGTTCAATTCTGGTAAACCATACACAAATTGCTTTCCGTCGAATTCAGCGTCTTTTGTCAATCTAAAATCGTTTCCTAAGTCAATGATTTTAGTGTGATTTGAAAATTGGTTTTGTTCTAAAAACGCTTTTGATTTTCCGTGACCCAAACACAAGAAAACCACATTGACATTAGGATTTACTTGGTCGGTGAAATTCATTTCAATATCGCCCATCAAATCGTGATGTGCTATAGATAAGGGTTTGCCAGCATTAGTCGTGCTGTAAACAAAATCTAGAGTCGCATTGGGATGAAACATCAAAATCCTAATGAGTTCGCCAGCTGTGTATCCAGAACCTCCAATTATTCCAACTTTAATCATGACTCAATTGGTTTACAGATGAAAATATATTTTGTGCATTTCCTAAAATCTTAATGAATCCTTTGGCATCATCGGATGTCCAAGCATTGTTCATTTCGCCATATTGTCCAAATCCTGTATTCATTAAATCGTTTTTAGATTCGATTCCGTCCAATGAGAAATGATAAGGTTTTAAAGTTACCGTTACGGTTCCGTTGACAGTTTTTTGAGTGTCTTCTAAGAAGGTTTCGATATTACGCATGACTGGATCTAGAAATTGTCCTTCGTGGAATAACATGCCGTACCAGTTACCTAATTGTTCTTTCCAATATTGTTGCCATTTTCCTAAAGTATGTTTCTCCAGTAAATGGTGTGCTTTGATGATAATTAATGGTGCAGCGGCTTCAAAACCAACTCTTCCTTTGATTCCGATAATAGTATCACCCACATGAATGTCTCGACCAATAGCATAGGCATTTGCCAATTTTTCTAAAATCACAATGTTGTTTGGAGGCGTGTTTTTTTTACCATTCACAGCAACCAATTGTCCTTCGTGAAATTCTAAAGTTACTATTTCCTCTCCTTGTTTTTGCAATTGAGAAGGGTAGGCTTCACTTGGTAAAGCTTGGTGTGATGTTAAGGTCTCTTTTCCACCTACACTTGTTCCCCATAGTCCTTTGTTGATCGAATATTGTGCTTTTTCCCAAGAATAGTGTACGCCGTTTTTAGCCAAATAATCGACTTCTTCCTGACGTGATAATTTTAAATCACGAATAGGAGTGATAATCTCAATTTCAGGAGCGATGGTTTGGAAAATCAAATCAAAACGAATTTGGTCGTTTCCAGCACCCGTACTTCCGTGAGCAATAGCGCTTGCGCCAACTGACGTTGCATATTTAATCGCTTCAATAGCTTGAAAAACACGTTCTGCACTTACAGAAAGTGGGTAGGTGTTGTTTTTCAATACGTTGCCATAAATCAAATATTTAATGGCTTTATCGTAGTATTTGTCCAGAATAGTAAGGTTTGCGTGTTGCGCACTTCCTAATTCGTAAGCTCTCTCTTCGATAGCTTTCAATTCCGCTTCGTCAAAACCACCTGTATTGATTAATACAGTATGCACTTCATATCCTTTTTCATTTTTTAAATATTTCAGGCAATATGAGGTATCTAATCCTCCGCTATAGGCTAATACAACTTTTTTCATAGTTTTATTTTTTTAAGAATAAGGCTTCTTTTATTTTCTTTAATCTATTGAGAACTTTTAGGTTAAATGGATGTTTAGGTGGAATTTTTTGTTTCTCTTTTGGATCGTACAACATTCCAGTGCACAGGCACATTTTATTGTCTTTACTCTTTAATATTTCATAATTAGTACAGGTTTTACATCCTTTCCAAAAGCTTGGATCAGTTGTTAACTCTGAAAATGGAACAGGTTTGTATCCTAAATCTGAATTAATTTTCATTACGGGTAAACCAGTAGTGATTCCAAAGACTTTGGCATTAGGGTATTTTCTAAGTGAGTAATCAAAAACTTTGGATTTGATTTTTTTAGCAAGGCCTAAATTTCTGTATTTAGGATGAACAATTAAACCTGAATGTGCCACAAACTTGGCGTGCTCCCAACTTTCGATATAACAAAAACCTGCAAATTCGTTATTGACCAAAGCAATGATAGCATCTTTGGCTTGCATTTTTTGTAAAATATAGTCGGGTGTTCTTTTGGCTATTCCAGTACCTCTTAATTTCGCAGAAATTTCAATTGTATTGCAAATTGTTTCAGCGTATTGATAATGCTCTTCTTGGGTTACAACTATTTTGATATCCATTTTAAGCGTTTGAATTTAAATTTAATGATTGATAATTATTTGTTTTGAATGCAACTGATCAATAAAATAGACTACCCAAAAGGGAAACAATTGTTGCAAAAAGATAATTCTTAGTGATTTAGAATTAGTAATAACTAACTCCAAATGAATTGGTAAAATTTTCAAAATAAAAAAAGGATTGTATGAATAAATAATTTATTTCTGAGGAAACTATGATTATAGTGTCCGTACCTCGGGAGAGGCAGAAAATAAAATTGTCCGTGACAATGAAGTAGTATGTAGACTCTTGTTATTCATTTGAAATGCAATAGTACTACTTTTTTACGATTAAACGTAACACTTTTAAATATCTAACATATTTATAAGCCTTTGTTATGATTTAAATAGATCTCTTGAAATTATTTATCAAAATTATTTCGAGATAAAATGGATTTAAGTTTTTGTTTTAAATCTTCTCCTGTATCATAAATCATTTGTTCATTTGTAGGGAATGGAATGCTTCTTTTATCAAAAACGGAGTAGTAATTATCTTCTGCAGCTCTTCGATCTCCTTTATAATTGGCATAAACATGTTCAAAAATAAATTCGCTACGCAACGGAAAACTTTGCAACAATTCATTCGTTTTCCAATTCGAATATTCTACTTTCGCCTCAATCTGACAGGATTTGAATTGTCTAAATTCATTAATTCGTACCGTAATGTCTTTTAAATTATCTACAAAAACTACTTTTCCTTTTTCGTCTATAACCTCTTTTCCATTCGCGTCAATCAATTTCTTTTGACCGTCTTTGATTCTACGTTCTTTGATAAATTCTCTTTCTTTGATTTGTTCTGGCGAAATGAACACATCTCTAAAACGAATAGAAATTCCATAATCATAAGTAATGCCATTTTGTTCCAAATTGTGGTATACAGTCCATTTATCGTTTAACCCATAGGTGTTGAAATCCAATAGATCGCTTTGCAATCGGGCAGGAATAATCATATTGGTTTCATTTTTAGTGCTAACTACAACATAATCTGAGCCTTTGAATTTAGCTTCATTAAGGAGTTCGTTGACCTCTTTAAAATTAGGATTGATTCGATTTAAATAGTATAAGTCATCAAATGCTTTGCGATAATCCTTTTTGTTATTTTTCTTAAGTAACGCTTTCGCATTATCTAACAAATAATTTGAAAGTGCATTTTTAGTACCTACTAATTTTTCATTGTAATCGTCAAATTGGAATACTGCCTCTCGGTTTTGGTTGATTATTTGAAGTGGAAGCAAAGGTTTTATCTTTTCTTGGCGATTGTTTAACCCAACATAGATTTCATATAAGCGTTCTATTTGTGTTGGGTTAGCTTCTTTTTCGAGTAGTGAAATGGAATTTAAATCTCTTTCTTTCGCTTTTGCGAAAGCTTCTTCTAAAAGCAAAACGTATTCTTGCTTACTCTTCTTATCTTTATTTGATGCTAAACTTGAAACGGCTATTGTGATGGCATTATCATAGTCGCCAGAATAGACTAATTTTTGGGTGTGTTTGACAGCGCAATTACTAACTAGTAAACTGATGATGAGTATGGTAATAATTTTTTTCATTGGGCTTGGTTTAAATTTGGGATACTTTATTTTTTCGAAAACGATACTAGCGAATGGCAAGATGTCTGTTGTTAATTAGTTTGTTAAAAAGTACTCTGCCAAATATAGACTTACCACATTATTTAGACAAGCTTTTTTTGTAATTTTGCAGTTCAATAACAAAAACTACACACATGCAACGCGACGAACAAATTTTTGACCTTATTTTAGAAGAACAAGAAAGACAAATTCACGGAATAGAACTAATTGCATCAGAAAACTTTGTAAGTGACGAAGTAATGGAAGCTGCTGGTTCTGTTTTAACCAATAAATATGCTGAAGGATACCCTGGAAAAAGATACTACGGCGGTTGTGAAGTAGTGGATGTTGTAGAACAAATTGCTATTGACAGAGCTAAAGAATTATTTGGAGCTGAATATGCTAACGTGCAACCTCACTCTGGATCTCAAGCCAATACAGCAGTATATCACGCTTGTATTAAACCAGGCGATACTATTTTAGGATTTGATTTGGCACACGGTGGTCACTTGACTCACGGTTCGCCAGTAAATTTTTCTGGACGTTTGTATAACCCTGTTTTTTACGGTGTTGACAAGGAAACAGGACGATTGGATTACGATAAAATTCAAGAAATCGCGACTCAATCACAACCAAAATTAATTATCGCTGGAGCTTCGGCTTATTCTCGTGATATGGATTTTGCTCGTTTCAGACAAATTGCAGATAGCGTTGGCGCTATTTTATTAGCTGATATTTCGCATCCTGCAGGTTTGATTGCTAAAGGATTGATGAACGATCCATTGCCTCACTGTCATATTGTTACAACTACAACTCACAAAACATTACGTGGGCCACGTGGCGGTTTGATCTTGATGGGTAAAGATTTTGAAAATCCATTTGGACTAACTACTCCAAAAGGAGAAATCAGAATGATGTCTAATTTATTAGACTTGGCTGTTTTTCCAGGAAATCAAGGTGGACCATTAATGCACATCATTGCTGCTAAAGCAGTTGCTTTTGGTGAAGCATTACAAGATGAGTTTTTTACATATGCGATGCAATTGCAAAAAAATGCGAAAGCAATGGCTGACGCTTTTGTGAAAAGAGGATACGAAATCATTTCTGGTGGTACAGATAATCACATGATGTTGATTGACTTAAGAAACAAAAATATTTCAGGTAAAGACGCTGAAAATGCGTTGGTAAAAGCCGAAATTACTGTAAATAAAAATATGGTTCCATTTGATGACAAATCGCCATTTGTTACTTCAGGAATTCGTGTTGGAACTGCTGCTATCACTACTCGTGGTTTAGTAGAAGAAGATATGGAAACTATTGTAGCACTTATTGATAAAGTCTTGATGAATCATACTGACGAAGATGTAATCGAAGAAGTTGCTGCTGAAGTAAATGAAATGATGATCGAAAGACCTATTTTCGTTTTCTAAATTTTTTTTAAGTTAAATGATAAGGTTTTGTTTTTACGGAAAGTAATTGCAAAACCTTATTTTTTTACTCCTAAACTGAACTTGAAACCCTAAACTTGAAACAAAATTTTTTATGTCCATACTGAGATTGAAATTGCCAACCGACCCAAGATGGGTAAATATTGTAGAAACAAATATTGAAGAAATTCTGACAGATCACGCTTGGTGCGAACAGAAAGCAGCTACCAATGCGATTACAATAATTACACACAATTCGGAGCATCAAGATTTAGTTCAGGATTTATTGGCTTTGGCCAAAGAAGAAATCGACCATTTTGAACAAGTACACAATATCATTATCAAACGCGGACTTAAATTAGGTCGCGAACGCAAAGACGATTATGTGAATGAGTTGTATTTGTACATGAAACGCAGCAATACTGGGAGTAGGGTTTCGGGATTGGTAGAACGTTTGTTGTTCTCTGCTATGATAGAGGCGAGAAGTTGTGAGCGTTTTAAAGTACTTTCTGAAAATATTGAAGACGAAGAATTAGCTACTTTTTATAGAAATTTGATGGAAAGTGAAGCGGGTCATTACACTACTTTTATTGGTTATGCTCGAAAATACGGAGAAGGAATCGATGTAGAAAAACGCTGGAGAGAATGGTTGGATTTTGAAGCCTCTATTATTTCCAACTATGGTAAAAACGAGACTATTCACGGATAAATCAATATCAATATCAAAGTTCTTCAATATCAAAAATCAATTTCAATTTCAAATTTAAAAACACAATTACTCCACAATGATATTGTGTTTATACAGCAATCCTTTTAAACCTTCTAAAGCGAAAGTGGCTTTTTTTATTTTGGTCTTTTCTGGGTCAATGGTGTAATTGTAGCTGGTTCTAAAATCGGCTTTTGTGGCGTTCGCTTTGTCAAACTCTGCGCGATACAAATCACAGTTATCAAATACTACTTCACATAAATCGGTTGCCATAAAATCAACGGCAATCAAACTACAGTTTTTAAACAGTGTTTCTTTTAGTTTTAGTGTATAAAATTTAGAGAAATCCAAGTTGCAACGGCTAAACGCTATTTCAAAAATCAATTTGTCGCACATGGCAAAATTAATGTCTTGCATTTTGCAGTTATTGAACTGTACGGTTCGTAAAGCAGTATGATTGAGTTTGGTGCTATTAAAATTGCAATTGGTAAACGTGCAGTCAATAAAGGTAACCCCAATGAAATTACAAGCGGTAAAATCACAATTGATAAACTGACAGGATTCAAATTCTTTGAGATGCATTTCTTCCTCACCATAAGTGGTGTCTTGGTAAGTGATATCAAAGAAATAGGCTGTCATAATATGAAGGGATTTATATTTTACTGGATTATATTTCCAGCAAAGCTCCGCTTTGAAAAAACAAAAAATCCAAAAACAATTTCAAGCAAGCTTGATTATTTTATAGACTGGATTATATTTTCAGCAAAGCTCCGCTTTGAAAATACAATTAAAATAAAAAAACGCTCAAGCTGTTTCTGGATTACATATCCAGCAAAGCTCCGCTTTGAAAAAACAAAAAATCCAAAAACAATTTCAAGCAAGCTTGATTATTTTTGGATTGTTTTGTTTTTATTCGTGACCTCGACTGGATTCAAACCAGTAACCTTCTGAGCCGTAATCAGATGCGCTATTCAGTTGCGCCACGAGGCCTTGTTGCGGGTGCAAATATAGCTAAAATTGATAGATATCCAAATCGAAAATTAAAAAATAACGGCTTTTTTTGGACTACTACTGCTTTTTGGTATTTATTTATCTAAGGCTCTACAAGTTACATAATAACGGTATCCTAACAATGCCATCTGCCACTTCTTTGCTTTGGTCACATCCAAGCGTTGTTTGGTTAAACTTGGTAACAGCACTTTATTAATTTTAGCTAAGACTTTGAACATTGCTTTTTTTTTGGTAAAAATAAAAAAGACCATCAATATAATGGTCTTTTTTAATTTATTTCTTTTTTGATTTCGATTGGGTAGCTTTCTCTAAAGCGATACGGGCTTTTTCCAATTCTTCTTTTGCTTTGATCATTTCGTCTTTGGCTTTAGCTAATTCTGATTTTTCGTCAGCATCGGAATCTTCAGAATTAATCATTTTTTTGATTTTCTTTTTGAACTCTTTAACTCCATTTTCGTTTCGTAAATCAAATTCCCCTAATTCACTCAGGTCGGAATTATCAAATATATTGGGATTTTTTGGAGCATCTTTTTTAAAATTTTTTATTTCTTCTTCAGAATAATCTTCAGCACCAGAGATAACAATTCCATCTTCGATAATCAAATCTTTTTTGTTGGGTTTTTTAATAACTATTTTGGACTTTTTAATAGATTTTGGCGAATCGTTTTTGTCTGAGAAATTAAATCGGAAGTTCTCGTTTGATGGATTTCCTTCTTCATCATGGAATCCAAATTGTTTCAATACTTTTCCATTTGGCACCCCATTAAAGAAAAAATTATTCATTCCATTAGAATTGGTAGGTGTCCCAAAACCAATTTCATTACCTGATTTGTAAAAGTTGATGGTCGAAATAGGAGATTGTTGGTTGAGTTTCAATTCGCCTTTGTTTCCCTTTTTATCTTCGTAACTTACTTTTAAACTCGTAATTTCGTTTTTATCATTGCGTTTTACATCCGAATAGTTTATGGTAACGCCATATTCTTTAAGCGCTTTTACATCGTCATTCATTTCTGATTCAGGCGTGGTTTTGTTCCAAGTCATCACCACATCGTTATTTTCATTGTTGATTTCGATGAGTTCTCTTTTTTTCTGATTTTGTGCCAAAATAGAAATAGAACCACCAATGATTAAGCTAAAAGATATAGCTAATGTTAAGTACTGTTTTTGGAAATTCATAGTAAAAAATAAATTAAAAGTTGTGATTTATGTTATTAAACAAGCAAACCTATTAATTGATTTCTACACTCAAAAACACCTTTACAAAAATTTAACGTAATTAACTTTTTGATAAGAAAACATTCTAAATTTAGAACCTTTAATTAAACTCGTTGGGTATAATAAATTTTTTATGATAATTTCACGTCAGTTCGTGTGATTTTCAAAAAAAAATGTCCTTCTTCTTTGTACAGGATGATAGAACAAGTTAAATTTCATTAATATTGGCTCTCGATATATTTTTTGTTCCATTTATTAAACAAAAAAAACTCTCGTCTCTATGCGTAGGGAGACGTTATTAACAATTACACCCAAAGGGTTATTTTATATTAAAGCCAACCCCAAGTCCAATATAACCAGCTAACCTATTTATTACTTCTGTTGAAGTGAAGTTGTTTTTAGAAGTGAATTTTAGTACCTGAGCATTATTGATGTTGAGAATATTGTTTCCTTCAATCCAAAATTTCATTTTATTGGTTTTATAATTCAATTTAAAACTTAGATTATAAAAATTGGTAGTTTCAATTTTTGAGATAAATTTTTCAAACGAATGATCTATAAAATAATTGAATTTATTTTTTAGATTCCCGTTGAATGATAGAAATGGATTTACTTGAACGATTTTATCATGATTGTTAAACAAGGTCAAATTGTTGTTTTGTTGGCTGTAGTTCAAACCGAATTCATAATTGAACAATTCATTTTTAAAGATACTTATCAATGATGTTCTTAGACTTGTGAATTCTGTTTTTTGAATATTAAATTGGGAGTTTATTTGATTATTAAAATTTGAATTGATATGATTTAGTGTCAATTTGAATTTGTTTTTAATCTTTGAAATACGGGTTTCGAAAGAGAATACATTATTCCAAGAATACTGATTTTCAGTATTGATTTGTTGTATTTGAATATAGTTTCCAGCGTTTGTAGTATTGTTTGATAGACGATTGCCAAATTGGGTGTACGATGAATTGGCCATAATTACAACTCCATTGTATAAATCAAATTTGAAATAATTTACAGCATAAATGTTTTGAACCACTGGTTTTGAAAAATTAATAGTAGATCGAGTATAATAATTTCTGAAGTTTTCAAAAAATGGATTCTCATTTAAATTACTCGATGAGTAAAAGTCGATTGTTTTTGAAAAATTAGCCATTATATGGTGGATTTCACTGAAATTGTATTTCAACTGCAGCGTTGGCAAAATGAAGGAAGTATTTTCAGCTTCTGTCTTGAATTTAAGGAAGTAGTTACGCCATTCTGATTTGACCTTGTAATTTAATTTTCCTTGATTTTTTTGGATAACTACATCAGAGGTAGCATAATTTGAATCAAAATTGATTTGATTTGAACTTATAGTATTCCTAGTATTGAAAGTTGAATTTTCAACAATATACCCTATGTTCCATTTGAAAATATGATTATGATGCTTTACTGTTAGTTTTGTGTAGAATCCATAATCATTATTTTTTTCTATTATGTCTTGGGAGATCTTGTTTCCGGTGTTGAACAGATCATAATTAGCATCGAGTCTTATGTCATTTTGATTTTTATTGAATTCTTGAAATAGATTAAATGACAGTAATTTATTTTTAGCAATTTTATTTATCCAACTGAGTTGGTGTCCAAATTTGAAATTTACTTTATCAAAGTATTCGTTTATACTATTTTGATTATTACTTATATTGTTTTCTAAATTAGTATAGGTATTGATGGTATTTGGGTCAAAAAGCAGGGTGTAATTGACAAGGGAGTTGTCGTTACTTTTGTAATCAATATTCAGTTTAGTTTGGTTATACAATAAATCGTTGTTGCTTGAAAAAAATTCTACAACATTGTTTGTAGAATTACTATCAAAGAAAGTCTTGAAGGTTCTTGAAATTTCATTGGTTTTCAGCCTTGAGACTATCGAAAAGCCATTCATTGACAGTTTGTTAGAGGACTGGAATGCAAAATCTAGGGCTAAGAACTCATTCGATTTACTATTTACATTATTGTCGGATAATAAAAATTTTGGTATTTCATTGGTATCCAAAGAATTGGATTGTCCATCATTATTTCTAAGTTCTTGTCTGACACTTCTATTCATTGAAAAATATTCCTTCATTGAAATCGGCTGGTATCCTGTATTATTAACATTTAGTATAGCTGATAGATTAAGCTTTTGATTGAATTTGAATAAATTACTATTGGCTTGATAGCGCTTATCATGGGCTCCAAATACTTCTAGGTTTCCGGTAATTTTGCCTAAATATTCTTCTTTGATATTGATGTTTAAAGCTGTTTTATTACTGCCTTCCACGTCTTTAATGGCAGCAAAACTTTCGAAATTACTTAGTAAATCAATCCCTTTTAGCATCTCAGCATTAATATTTTCGGTTGCTATTTTATGATTGTCACCAAACATTTTTTTACCGTTCACCAATAAGTCATTGATTACTTTACCTTGTGAAATTATCTTACCGTCCGGATTAATATCAATACCAGGAAGTTTTTTTAGAACATCAACTAATTTTTCTTCATTACCGGTAGTAAGTGCCTTGAGGTTATAGCTTAGGGTGTCTCCTTTTACTTTGGCGTAACTCAGTTTGTTTTGAACCGTAACCTCATTGAGGGTTTCTGTTTTTTCTACTAGACTAAGTACTATTTTATCTTTTAGATCTAAAGAATTCAGTTCCCAATTTTTGGATACAAAACTCATGTGAGTTACTTTCAAAAGACCATTTGCACTAGTAGTTGGGTTGTAGTTTATTTCAAAATATCCATTTTCATCGGTAGCAGTGTATTCGATAACTTTATCCTTTAGAATCATTTGGACAGTTGCAAAAGGAACTTCGCCTCCAGTAGTATTGACTACTTTACCGATGATTGTTTTTTGACAGAAACAAAAGTTAGCAATGAAAAGGAAGGAGATAAGGATCTTCATGTTTAATTACGCAATGAATTGCCTACACCTCTTTTTAATTCATTGATTTTTTCTTCTACAATTTTTAGATATTCTGATTTGGATACTTTGGTTCCCTCTGTTGGTTTTTTAATATCAAGATTAGAGTTTGTTTCGGTAATTTTGATTGCATGGTATGTCTTTTTTTCGGCAATTAATTCCATAATAAGACCTGGTAAGCCATAAAAGTCTTTAGGACCGTCTTGTAATGCTACTTCATCTGTGAACCAAGCTGTAATTTCTTCATTGTTAATTGTCGCTACTGCATTCTTGCATTTGTAGTTTCCAATTGTTTTTTCCTCGCCAAGCAGCTTCCATTGTATTTTATTTAACTTATCGACTACCAGTAATTCTTTGCCTAAAACATCTGCTTCATGAAGGTATTCTTTAGTTTTGAAGTTTTTATAAATCCCACCACCATTTTTACCAATTTCAATTTTTTTTGAACTTTGATTTTGAATATTTAAGTCTTCATTTTGAGCAATTTTTTCTTTCTCTTCAATGTATAATGATTCCCCATTTTTGTAGTATAAATAGAAAGTTGTGGCTTTAGATAGATAGGCGCTTACTCTTTTTCTAGTTTCAGGATCGGTTACATTCTTGAGTTGGTTGTTGATGTTGGCACGTTCTTCATATTCTATTTTATACGATTGTGCAATGGTGAAATTAGAAATCATCATAATGCTGAGTAGGTTGAAAAGGTTCTTCATAGTTACTGTTTATTGATTTATTTCTTTTTGTTTTTAGATTTTGATTTAGCTATTTCAAGTTTGGCTTTTTCCAATTCTATTTTGGCCTTTTCAATTTCAGTTTTTGCTTTTTCTAATTCGATTTTTGCTTTGATTAATTCGATTTTTGCTTCTTCTGTTCCTGAAACATATCTTACTTCTTTTAAGGAATTATCATTAATCGCTTTAGCGTTTTTATTCAGTATTTCAATGGATTTTTTACCATTATTATTTTTGATTTGAATAGATTCAATTTCATTTTTATCTAATTTCTTTAACTCTTCGTAAGAAATTACTTTGTCATCGAGTAGGATTTCAGTATCTTTATTTAGATCATTATAACTAGTTACTATCCTAATTTCTCCATTTGATTTTTCTTTCTTGACATCAACCGATTTTATTGTTTTAGGATTAATTTTATCCATTTCGATTTTAGAAATCTCCTTATCATTAAGGTAAATTATTGTTTCAGGATTAATTGTAGACGGTGAATTACTTTTAATAGCGGTAATTTTTATATCATTTTTTTCATCATCTTTAGAATCTAAGTATTTTGCAATAGCAATATTACTTTTCTCATTTGACTTGACAGTTTCAACCTCGAGGTAATATTTATTTTTATCTGCTTTTTGATTGTATTTTTTTTCAAACTCCTGAGGTGTAATCTCTACCATATCACCTAAATCCTGATCCAATGACATTTTGAACTTTTGTGTAGAACCTTTTATTTTTCCATTTATTATTAATACAACCTCTTTTCCATTTTTTACCATATTATCCAAACTCCAATAATTTTCAGTTGGATTATTGTTATCTTTTTTAATTTCAAAACTATCAACAACTGCACCATTGCTATTCTCTACAAATCTGCAATAAAAAGAATTGTCTTCATTTTCACTAATTAAAATTTCTATAGTCTTAATAGGTTTGTCTCCTCTAACTTCTTTGATAATTTTTCTTTTGGAATTCTTTTTTGAAGAAAACTCTAAACGTATGGCTATGATTTCTCCGACTTTATTACGTTTAATATTATTTATTTTTAAATTGTAATCCTCTGTATCAAAACTTTTCTGAATTGCTTTAATTTTATCATCTGTTGTTTTAGAAGTGATTAAATTATCTAATTCAACCTCGACAGAGTAACTAACAATTTTTGAATTATCTTTTACTTGAGCAATAGTTTCAATTTGAAATAATAACATAAAGCCAACTAATACTGGAATAATGGTGGCGTACTTCCAAGCATTTCTTTTGTGAGATTGATTTGTGTGTAGCATAATAATTCTTTTTTTTATTAATGATTGATAAAAGGGATTGGTAATACTTAATGATTGTTGATTAGCGACTACCTTTAGAAGTGTTTTTTGATATTCGTATTTACTTTCAATTTGTTCCAAAGAGTGATTGTCGGCAATGAATTCTAAATTTTGCAACATCGCTTTTCGGTACAACCAAATGATCGGATTAATCCAAAACAATGCGCAGAAAACTTTTGAGATTAATACATCAATGGAATGGAACTGTTTGACGTGAATACGTTCGTGCGTTATAATGTGTTCGTATTCCTCTTTAGAAAAAAGAGTAGGATTAATAACTATGTACTTAAAGAAAGAAAATGGATTTTCTGTCGAGTTAGAATAAATCAAAGTGAAATTGGTGTCTTTCTGTTTGTTCAATTTGATAATCTTATTAAAAAAAGAAGCAATTTCGATTCCTACTTTTAGTATAATAATTAGGGAAACCAACACATAAGCTGAGCTCAAAATTAGCGACCAATCTATAGGTTCTTCTGAAACAGTTCTAATTGTTGTATCGTCAACTAGTGGAACCACTTCGATGTATTTAGAAATCGGTTCTGGGTCAACCCAGACGAATTTAGTAAAAGTAATTAAAGGTAAAATAATTGACGTTACGAGTCCTGCTAACAAATACCAACGATTGCCAACGTAAAAAGTTTCTTTACGTAGGAATACCCAATACAATAAATAGAACGCTATGATGAGTCCATTTACTTTAGCAAAATAGAGTAGGAAGTTTTCCATACTAGTCCTTTTTTTCGATTAAAGCTAAAATTTCACGTAGCTCTTCAGCTGAAATTTTTTCTTCTTCAGCAAAACAGGAAACTAGATTTTTGTACGAACTATTAAAGTAATTAGTAATAGCGGTATTCATAAATACTTTTCGATACTCCTCAATTGGAACAATAGGGAAGTACTGGTGGGTTTTACCGTAGGCATTGTAACCTACATATCCTTTCTCTTCTAAATTTCGAACAATAGTTGAGAGTGTATTGTAGTGTGGTTTATCCTCTACAATTTCTTCCATAATGTCTTTTACAAAAGCTCTTTTCAGCTTCCATAAAATGTGCATTATTTCTTCTTCTTTGTTGGTCAGTTTTTGCATGGCTATAAATTTTATAGACCAAACGTAAAACTATTATTTTAGTTATACAACTATTTTTATAGTTATTTAACTAATTTTTTAGTTTTTAAGCTAATTTATTGGGCTTGTTTAAGTAAACGTTGCAACCAAATACAACACAATACAGCAATAACTCCCAATGTTCCCATTACAAACCAGTTAGCTTGGTAGTTGAAGTGGCTAATAATTTCTAACCCCATTTTGGAACTGGCAATGTGCGCCAAACTGAAACTCATGGTAAATAAAGCCATATAACGGCCTTCGTGGCCTTTGGGAGCACGACTCAATGCAAAAGAATTGGAGAAGGGGAAAATAAACATTTCGCCAAAAGTAATGAAGAGTAAACTCACAATTAAGATCCCTGCCCAGGCATTCAATAGCAATACATAAAAACTAATTGACATTAGTATGCTTCCCCACAAAATAATCTTGAGTTTACTAATCTCTTTGCGTTGGCAATAGCTAACGATGGGCATTTCTAGAAAGAAAATAAGAATTCCGTTGAAAGACAAAATCAGTCCGCTTTGAAACTCGGTTAAGCCAAAATGTTCGCTGTGATAGAGCGGTAGCGTAGTAAATAATTGAAAGAATAAAACCGCTGTTATGAAACAAACGAATAAGAAAATCCAAAATATTTTGTCTTTAAAAACGGATTCTCTTTTGGCTTCAGCTTCTTTTTTGGCAATTAAATCTTCAGGGACTTTCTTTTCTTTTACCAATACTGCAAAAAGAACAATCGCTATAATACAAGAACTTCCATCTACCCAAAATAAAGCTTGGTAGCCTTGGCTTAATATAATCAAACCACCTAAGGCGGGTCCAGCTGCAAAACCTAGATTGACAGCTAAACGAACTAAGGTCAAAGCGCGCGTACGATTTTCGGGTTTGGCATAGGTGCCTAATGACACAAACATGGCGGGACGAAACATATCGGCAATCACCATAATGGTAAACATACTGACGCATAAGGCCCAAAAAGATGTAATGTATTGCAAGAAAAAGAACATCACACCACTAGTAAATAAACTGAAAATCATGATTTTGTAAAACCCAATTTTGTCAGATAATTTTCCGCCTAACCAGGAGCCAAGCATCGAGCCAAAACCAAAACACACCATAATCCATCCTACTTGAGAATAGGAAAGATGCAAGTCTTCTTTGAGGTATTTGGATAGAAATGGCAAGACCATTGTTCCGGCGCGATTGATAAAAGTAATCAACGCCAAAATCCAAACCTCTCTTCGAAAGCCTCTAAAATTATTGATGTATCGTTGCAGTCCTGACTGAATCATAGTAAAAATTGTGTGGCAAAGGTACCAACTTTTAGCTAAGGATTTAGTCTTGAATTTAGGATGTTTTAAATTAATTTCATTTGCTTTTAAATTGCTTTGTTTTCTATTGGATTGTAGTATTTTTGCTGAAATAATTTTCAGATGAAGAAGGTAGTTGCTTTATTAATGATGATGCAATTTGGTTTTGGCTTTGCCCAAGCCCAATTTGATTTGGCTAGTGTAGAAAAATTCCAAAAGGAATTGAATGCCGAATATGCCGATGCTAAAACGAGTCCGCTTTTACCCGAAGATTTAAAAGATTTCCAAAGCTTGGATTTTTATCCTGCTAATGCCCAATTTTTTGTAGTGGCTAAATTCATTCGCACTGAGAACGAGCAACCTTTTGAAATGAAGACTACTACGGCTAGAAAACCCGTTTATGTAAAATACGGAGAAGCGCATTTTAGTATTTACGGTCAAGATTTTAAGTTGAATATCTACAGAAATATAGAATTGTCTAAAAAAGAGCAATACAAAGACTATTTGTTTTTGCCTTTTTCGGATTTGACTTGTGGGAACGAAAGTTATATTGGGGGAAGATACCTTGATTTGGAAATCCCTCAAGCTGATACTATTGTGATTGATTTCAATAGATCATACAATCCGTATTGTGCTTATAATCCTAAATATTCATGTCCGAAAGTGCCTTTGGAAAACGATTTAAAAATTGAAATTCGAGCGGGGGTAAAAAAGTTTCATGATTAATGCAGTACTTTAATTTACATACGCATTCGTATAGCAATCAATCAGATGTGATTGAATTAGTCAATCAATATCCTCAAGAATTTAATGATGAAATTCCGAATTATTCTATTGGAATTCACCCTTGGTTTATTGTGGAAGATCGTATCGAAAGTGATTTGGCTATTATTGAAAGTAAATTAAAAGAAAAAAATTGTTTGGCAGTAGGCGAGTGCGGTTTGGACAAGCGAATTGAAATTCCGGTTCAATTACAGCAAGCCGTTTTTGAACGTCAATTGCTTTTGGCAGAACAATACCAAAAACCAGTTGTAATTCATTGTGTAGCGGCTTTTCAGGAGTTGATTGCGATTAAAAAGCGATTGAAAATTTCGGTTCCTTTTCTCATACATGGATTTTCTAAAAATGAATCCGTAGCCAAGGAATTAGTAGCAAATGGTTGTTGTATTTCATTTGGAAAATATTTATTGCGAATGCCCCAATTAGAATCTGTTTTTTGTGCCATGCCTAACGACCGATTTTTTTTGGAAACCGATACAGACGAACAAACGATTCAAGAAGTGTATGATTTAGCTGCACAATATAAAGGGCTTTCAGTTGCTCAAATGCAAGAAATAGTGAATACTAATTTTAATACCATTTTTGCTACCCATTTAACAAATAACCAAATAAACTTATAAACTAATAAACAATCAATAGTATGGCAGAGTGGACAGAAAGAGCCGAATTATTATTTAAAAAAGAAGGATTAGAAAAATTACAAAACGCTAAAGTATTAGTCGTTGGCTTAGGAGGTGTGGGTTCTTTTGCGGCTGAATTTTTAGCAAGAGCAGGAGTTGGCACTATGACTATCGTTGATGGAGATGTAGTGGATATTACCAATATTAACAGACAATTACCTGCTTTACATTCTACCGTTGGTCAACCTAAAATTTCCATTGTGGGTGATCGTTTAATGGACATTAATCCCGAATTACAATTGACTCGAATCCAAGAATTTTTATCGCCAGAGCGTGCGTTTGAATTGGTTTCAACAGAATTTGATTATGTTTTGGATTGTATCGATAGCGTTACACCCAAATTGAATTTAATTATCGCTGCCAAAAGAAAAGGGGTAAAAGTAATCAGCAGTATGGGCGCTGGAGGTAAAATGGAAGCGGCTAAAGTAAAAGTTTCTGATATTAGTAAAACAGAAAATTGCTTTTTAGCGCGAACCATCAAACGCCGTTTGAAAGAAGTAAAAATTGACAAAGGAGTGAAAGTAGTTTTCTCTTCAGAAATTCAGGACGAAACAAGTTTAAAAACAACTGACGGAAAGAATTTCAAGAAATCATTTTACGGCACTAACAGTTATATGCCTGGATTGTTTGGCTTGTATGCAGCAGAAACCGTGATTCGCTATTTATTAAACAGAGACTAATTAGTTTTAGATAAATCAACTATGATACAGACGGTGATTTTTGACATGGATGGAGTAATTGTGGATACCGAACCGGTTCATCGCTATGCCTATTTCAAACAATTTGAGGAACTGAATATTGAAGTAACCGAGGCAATGTATACTTCGTTTACTGGATTTTCGACTCGAAATACGTTTCAAACTTTAAAAGAACAATTTCAATTAGAGCAGGAGGTAGAAGACTTGATTCAGCGAAAGAGAAGTATCTTTAATGATGCTTTTGATACCAAAGAAGATTTGGAATTGCTTGAAGGTGTAAGAGCTTTAATAGAAGATTTACATCAAAACGGAATTCAATTGATTTTAGCTTCTTCGGCTTCGAAAGTGACGATTGATCGCGTTTTTACTCGTTTTGGCTTACATGACTATTTTACTCATATTGTCAGTGGAGAAGATTTTCCAAAATCCAAACCACATCCAGCAATTTTTGAACATGCGGCTTCTTTATCAATTGCGCCAAAAGAAAATTGTATTGTGATTGAAGATAGTACGAATGGCGTAAAAGCAGCCAAAGCCGCCGGAATTTTTTGTGTGGGATATGTAAGTGCACATTCAAAAGATCAAAATCTTGATGCAGCAGATTGTATCATTAATCATTTTAATGAGCTAAATGCTCAAGCTGTCAAGATATTAAATTAAAATTAACACTTCGCATTCATTTGAATTTGTAAATTTGGAATCAATTAAAAATAAAACTATGAAAAAAATAATTTTTGCATTAGCCGTATTAATTTCTCAATTTGTTGCACAAGCACAAATCAAAACACCACAGTCTAGCCCTAGAGCTATAGTTAGTCAAATGGTTGGATTAACAGAAGTTGATTTAAATTATTCGCGTCCAGGAGCAAAAGGAAGACCTGTTTTTGGAAATTTGGTTCCTTTTGGTAAACTTTGGAGAACGGGTGCCAATGAAAATACAACAATCTCATTCAGTGATGATGTAGTTATTGATGGCAAAACCTTAAAAAAAGGAAAATATGCCTTGTATACAGTGCCAAGAATTGAAAGTTGGGATGTTATTTTTTATACAACAACTGACAATTGGGGGTTACCTCAAGAATTCAATGAAGCCAATGTTGCCTTGAAAACTACTGTTAAGGAAGAAGCTTTATCAAAACCAGTTGAGAACTTAACTATTGCCATTTCTAATCTGGACAATAATTCGGCTAAATTAGAAATCTCTTGGGAGAACTCTTTTGTAAGTTTGAAATTTGAGGTTCCAACTCAAAAAACGGCTATGGCTAGTATAGATAAAGTTTTAGCTGGACCAACCGCTAATGATTATTATTCGGCTGCCAATTATTTGTTCCAGTCTAATTCTGATATGGGTAAATCCTTAGATTACGTTAATAAATCGTTGGAGATGAGTAAAGTTAAACCATTTTGGTATTTACGCCTTAAATCTGTAATTCAAGCTAAAATGGGAGATAAATCAGGAGCAATTGAAACTGCTAAACTATCGCTTGAAGCTGCTGAAGAAGCTAAGAATCAAGATTACGTTAAGATGAATAAAGATAGTATTGCTGAATGGAGCAAAAAATAATTAGAAATTCATTTCATTAAAAATCCCGTTTCAATTGAAACGGGATTTTTTTTAGTCTATAAAAGCTTTCTGATTTTTGAATACCAATCGTTCTAATAACCAAGACAAGATCATTGTTAATAGTGCACCTATGAAATTAAGCCATAAATAGCCTAGTTTTTCTTCGCCACTTGGATAAATATAAATAGCAAAGTAATAGATGATGAATATAGTAATTTGGCTAAAAACAGCACTGTAAAAAATGGCATCCGATTGAATTCGTTTAGAGTAAACACCTACTAAGAATATTCCCAAAACAGTTCCGTAAAAAATGGAGCCAATAATGTTAACCAATTGGATTAAGTTTTCGAATAAAGTGCCAATACAAGCAAATAGAATCGCCACAATTCCCCAAAAAAGTGTGAAAATTTTACTGGCTCTAAGATAATGTTGGTCTGATTTTTCTTCTACTAAATTACGTTTATAAATATCAATGGTTGTGGTCGAAGCCAATGCATTCAAACCGGAAGCTGTGGATGACATGGCTGCTGAAATGATTACAGCTAATAACAATCCAATGAGTCCTTTGGGTAAGTAATTTAAGATAAAATGAAAAAAGACATAATCTTTATCATTCGTTTCATTGTTTTTATTGGCTTTAGAGATCAATTCTTTAGCACGATCGCGTAAATCTTTTTCTTTATCTGATAAAGATATCATTTCTTTACGCAGAATAGGATTGTCATAATCCTGATTCAACTGTTCCATGTACAAGAGGTTGATTACTTTCTTGTCTTCCGATATTAGCTCTAATTTTTTTTCGAGTAGATTGTATTCACTTTTATAGGGTGAATTTTCAACACTAATTTTGTTATTCGGATTAAAATTTAAAGGTACTGGGTTAAATTGGAAAAAGACAAAAACAAGTACACCTGTTAACAAAATAAAGAATTGCATAGGAACTTTGAGTATGCCGTTCATTATTAAACCCATCTGACTTTCTTTTACCGTTTTCCCAGATAAATAACGTCCTACTTGAGATTGATCTGTACCAAAATAAGCCAAAGCCAAGAAAAAACCTCCTGTAATTCCACTCCAAAAAGTATATTTTTCTTCTGGATCAAAAGAAAAATTGACAATATTCATTTTATCATTGGCGCCAGCAATATGCATGGCATTACTAAAACTCATATCATTTGGCAAGTAATACAGTATCCAAAAAAAGGTGATAAGCATTCCTAACAAGATGATAAACATTTGTTGCTTTTGGGTTACGTTCACCGATTTAGTTCCGCCAGTTACAGTGTAAACAATTACCAATAGGCCGATAATGATATTAAGGTAGTTAATATTCCAACCTAATAAACCAGATAAAATAATTGCTGGAGCGTAAATAGTTAATCCAGTACCTAATCCTCTTTGGAACAAAAATAGAAAGGCCGCTAATGAACGTGTTCGAGTATCGAAACGTTTTCCTAAATATTCGTAAGCGGTATAGACTTTGTATTTATGATAAATTGGAATAAATGTTAAGGAAACAATCACCATGGCTATGGGTAAACCAAAATAAAACTGTACAAAACCCATTCCGTCATGATAGGCTTGACCTGGAGTAGATAAAAATGTGATAGCACTTGCTTGAGTCGCCATAACGGATAGACCTATGATATGCCAAGGTGTTTCATTACTACCTAAAATATAATCTTGGACATTTTTACTTCCATTGGTTTTCCAAACGCCATATATTACTATAAATAGTAAGGTAACAATTAATATTATCCAGTCAAATAATTGCATTGCTTAAGCGTATAATTGCATTATGAAATAAAAAAATAGAATATACACCGCATTAATTAGGAGTACCCAAGTATATCTTTTTTTCCAAACGGTATTTTTTAAATTCATACTCTATGCGTTTGAGTGTTCTCTTTAGTCTGTGAATTCAGAGGATAGAAATTCGGTTTTAACAATAGAAATTCCTTTTTGTAATACTAAAGAGTTGGGGTATATTACTAACTCACCTTCCTTTGTAATCATACTTATATAAAAAGCACCAATATCATCAATTTCAGCTATAATTGAAAAATCTTTATCGTGAATTTGAATTGTATCTCCAATTTTGAAAGGATACGAAAAAAACAATATTATTCCTGAGGTAATGTTACTCAAGATAGACCATTGGGCAACCATAGCGACACCCACAACTGTTGCCAATGAGGAAACTGCAATAATAATATCTTTTGCATCAACTCCCCAAATTATGGTAAGAGCAATAATTAGAAATATATTAATTAGCAAATGGAGGTATTTGATAACTAAATTAGTTCTACGTTCGACAGTTTGGCTTAAACGAGCGTATCGGCGAACTAATTTTGTTGTAATGACACGTAAAACGACCAATAAAATCAACACAATTCCAGTAGCTATGGCTTCTCGGGCATAATCATCAAATAATGTAGTAGTCATCATATTATTTATCTAAATTGTTTAAATACTCAAAAACTTTATCCGTAGGCATTCCCATTACATTGGTATAGGAACCTTCTACTTTAGCAACGCCAATAAAACCAATCCATTCCTGAATACCGTAAGCACCCGCTTTATCAAAAGGTTTATAATGCTCCAAATAGTAGTCAATCACCGCATCGGTTAGTGGGTTAAATGTCACTTTTGTAATTTCAGAAATCAGTTCTGTGTTGGTTTTTGTTTTAAAACAAACCGAAGTAATCACTTCGTGCGTTGCATTTGAAAGTGATTTTAATATTGCAAAAGCATCCTCATTATCTCTGGGTTTACCCAAAGCTTTATCGTTGTGCCAAACAATAGTATCACTTGTGATTAGGATTTCGTTATCGTTTAATTCCCCTTCAAAAGCATTGGCTTTTAGCTCGGCTAAATAATTGGTAATTTCACCTGCCTTCAATTCCGGTGGATAGATTTCTTCAATTTCTTTAAGACGAATTTCAAAATCCAAATCCAAATCTTTGAAAAACTGTTGGCGTCTCGGTGAACCCGAAGCTAAAATTATGGAATAGTTGGCTAATTTGTGTTTAAGCATTTGTTGGTTTTAATCGTGTTTTCCGTCAAAATTTTCCATCCATTTTCCTTGCACTTTCATCACTTGTTCAATTACATCTCGAACAGCTCCTTTTCCGCCTTTTTTATGTGAAATGTATTTTGAAATGGATTTTATTTCTGGACAAGCATCCTGAGGGCAAGTTGGTAAACCTACTAATTTCATTACGTGATAATCAGGGATATCATCGCCCATATAGAGCACTTGTTCCGGTTTAATGTTATAAATATCGGTGTATTCATCAAAAGTTGCAACTTTATCAGGGGTTCCTAAATGAATATCCGTAATTCCTAAATTGCGTAAACGAACACGAACTCCCTCGTTGCTTCCGCCCGAAATGATACATACATTATATCCGCAATCTATGGCTGATTTTAAAGCATATCCATCTCGAATGTTCATAGTTCGTAACATTTCTCCTTCGTTTGAAACAAAAACGGAACCGTCAGTAAGAACACCGTCCACATCAAAAACAAAAGTCGTGATGTCGTTCATTATTTCTTTATAGCTTTTTGCCATTATTTAGTATGGATTGAGTTAATATTTTATACACATTAGCTTGATTTTCGTCAGTTAAAAATTGTTGATGTGCTTCAATTGTTTTTAAGTCGTTTCGCTTTGCTGGACCTGTTTGCGCATCTTTTGGCGAAAGCGTTATAATTTTATGTGCTGTTTCTTGAATTAATGGTTTCAAAATTTCAAAAGGGACTTGGTTGTTTTCACAAATTTCGTTGCCCATTTGGTACAAATGATTCACAAAATTGTTTACAAATACGGCTGCTATATGCAAGGCTTTTCGCTGTTCAGAATTAATTTTGTACACAGCATCAGAAATAGTAGAGGCTATTGAGCTTAGAGTTTCGAAATCCTTTTCATTCTCGGCTTCCAAGCAAATAGGAATTGTTTTAAAATTCACTGCTTTGTCTTTAGAAAATGTTTGTAAAGGATAAAAAACACCACGGCGATTTGTAATTGCAATCGATGTTAAAGCAACTGTTCCTGAGGTATGAACTACCAATTGGTTATTAAAAGGTAAAGCCGAAGAAACCTCAGCAATGGCATCATCTGAAACGGCTATGATGTAAACATCCGCAGCTTGTAATTGCGAATAGTCGGAAATAATACGATCTGTATGGAGTAGGTGTGCCAAATTCTTTTTAGTTCGCGCAAATACCTGAACTATTTCAATTGAATTATCCAATTGAAAAGCCTGAATTAAATGTTGTGCTACATTTCCAGAACCGATTATACTAACTTTAGTCATAGCCACAAATTTAACAAAAAAATGGAGAGTGCAACTGCTATATCGGGAATTCGTAAATGGATTTAATTTTGGATTTAATTAACAACTGTAGGATTATGGAAGTCAACATTTTTAAGTACTTTTGTGCCACATATACTAAAATACAACTCCTTAGAAATGGATAAAAAAGTAAGCTCAATTTTGTTTTCTACCCGCTTAATGGCGGTTTTATTTATAGTTTTTGCTGTAGCAATGGGTGCAGGAACATTTATAGAAAGTAAATACAATACCGATACGGCTCGTATATGGATTTATAACGCTTGGTGGTTTGAAGTGATTATGGTCTTTTTTATGATTAATTTCTTTGGCAACATTAAACGATACCAATTGTTAAAGAAAGAAAAATGGGCTACTTTATTAGTGCATTTATCATTTATCTTGATTCTTTTGGGTGCTTTTATTACACGATACATTAGTTATGAAGGAGTAATGCCTATTCGTGAAGGAGCTACTGAGAATAAAATATACTCAGATAAAACTTTTTTGACTGTATTTGTGGATGGAGAATACAAAGGAGAACCAAGACGTAGAGTTTTTGAAAAACCATTACTGCTTTCACCGGTTACTGATAATGATTTTACACTTTCGGGTGAATTTGCCGACAGTCCTTTTAAAGTGAGTTATGTCAATTATATTATGGGTGCCAAACAAAAAATCAATCCAGATAACAAGGGTGAATTGTACCTAAAATTAGTTGAAGCAGGCGAGGGTGGAAGAGAGGAACATTTCTTAAAAGAAGGAGAAGTGCAAAACATTCATAATGTATTATTTGCATTAAATAAACCTACGGAAGGTGCAATTAATATCAATACTACGGGAGCTACGCCAACCATTCAGACTCCTTTTGAGGGGAATTTTATGCGAATGGCAGATAAATTACAGGGGACAGTTGCAAAAGATATCGTTCAGCCTTTGATGATGCGATCGTTATATTCTATTGGCGAAAAGCGCTTTGTTTTTCCTGACATGCCTATTAAAGGTGTAATTGCTTACGAATCCAATAATGATTTTAAAGCAAAAAATCATGACGATGCATTAGTATTGAAGATTCAAGCAGCAGGTCAAGAAAAAGAAGTAACGCTTTTGGGTTCAAAAGGAAAAACAGGCGAACCACAAACGGTTAAAATCGGAGATAAAGACTACTCGTTCTTTTTTGGAAGTAAAACCTACGAACTTCCCTTTACAATTAAGTTGAATGATTTTATTGCTACCAAATATCCCGGAACCGAAAAAAGTTATTCTGCTTTTGAAAGCCAAGTAACCGTTAAAGATTCGGTTGAAACCTTTGATGCTCAAATTTATATGAATCATGTTTTAGATTATGATGGCTATCGTTTCTTTCAATCTGGATTTGATCCGGATGAGAAAGGAACAATATTGTCTGTGAACCATGATTTTTGGGGAACCAATATTACTTACTTGGGCTATTTCCTTTTATACATAGCTATGATGGCGATTTTATTTACCAAACATTCTCGATTTGCTGATATCAAACGTAAGTTAGAAGTTGTAAAGTTGAAGAAAGCTAAATTACTTACAATTCTCTTTTTCCTTTTTTCTGGGACAGTATTCGCGCAAGAGCACGATCACGATCATGACCACGAAGGGCATCAACATGCTTCCAAAGAGGAAAAAGCACCGGCTCATTCTAACAAAATGATGTCATTACAAGAAACAGAAAAATTAATATCAAAATTTACTGTTGACAAAGAACATGCTGCAAAATTTGGACGTTTGATTATTCAGGATGCAGGCGGTCGAATGAAACCTATCAATACGTTTTCATCTGAATTGTTACGAAAAGTTAGTCATTCTGAGACTTTTAAAGGAATGAATTCGGATCAAGCCTTTTTATCAATGACGCAATATGCTAGTGCTTGGATTCAAATTCCAATAATCTATATAAAAGCTAGTAATGATAGTATTCGTAAAATAATTGGTATCGATTCTAAAGCAGAGTTTGCTCCTTTTGTTTCCTTTTTTGATGCCAAAGGCAATTACAAATTAACTCCTTATTTAGAAGAAGCATTTAAAACTGCTAATCCGAACCAATTTGAGAAAGATTTTATCGAGACGGATAAGAAAGTAAATCTTTTGGAATCTGCCTTGAGTGGCCGAATCTTAAAAATATTTCCTATTCCAAATGATCCAAATAATAAATGGATTTCCTATTTAGAATTGAATGAATCGGGAATGAAAGGGATGGATGCTACCTACACTAAAAGTATTTTACCACTTTATTTTGGCACACTGAGTAATGCAGTTACTACAAATGACTATAAATCAGCCAACGAGTTATTGGCTAGTTTGAATGGTTTTCAAAAGAAATTTGGAAGTAGTGTCATGCCAACTGACGATAAAATTGATTTAGAGATTGCTTATAATAAATATGATGTTTTCAAGAAACTTCCGTATTGGTTTATCACAGCATCAATAATAATGTTGTTGTTGTGTATAGTTGACATTTTTAAATCTAGAAAATCACTACGTATTGCAATTAATGTAATGCACATTAGTATTGGGCTATTATTTTTGCTACACACTTTAGGATTAGTTGCACGTTGGTTAATTTCAGGTCATGCGCCATGGAGTAATGCCTACGAATCTATCATTTATGTAGCTTGGGCAACCATGTTCTTTGGATTAGCCTTTGACAGAAAATCAAAGTTAACAGTAGCTTCTTCGGCTTTTGTTACGGCGATGATTTTGATGGCAGCTTATATGAATTGGATTGATCCAGAAATTGCGAATTTAATGCCCGTTTTGAATTCGTATTGGTTGATGATTCACGTGGCAGTAATTGTGGCGAGTTATGGACCATTTGCTTTAGGAATGATATTAGGATTAGTTTCATTGGTGTTGATTTTCTTTACTAATGAGAAGAACAAAGCAAGAATGGAATTGAATGTTCAGGAGTTGACATATATCAATGAACTAGCATTAACAGTAGGTTTGATTATGTTAACCATTGGAAATTTCCTTGGTGGACAATGGGCTAACGAAAGTTGGGGACGTTACTGGGGCTGGGACCCAAAAGAGACTTGGGCTTTAATCAGTATTTTTGTTTATGCTTTTGTAATTCATGCGCGATTTGTTCCTGTTTTAAGAGGTAAATGGGTATTTAATGTGTTGAGCATGCTCGCTTTCATATCTATTTTGTTTACTTATTATGGAGTGAATTTCCATTTGGTTGGCTTACACTCGTATGCTAGTGGAGAGGCTAAATCGTTAAGTTGGATTTGGCAATCCATTGGAGCAATTGTATTGCTGGCTGCTATTACTTATCCTAAGTATCGTAAATACTACAAGAAATAATATTGCATAAAAAAAGGTTCCTAGTGGAACCTTTTTTTATGCTGTTTAATTTGCCCCTTTATTTTTTAATAAATTAATTAAATATTCATGAGGGGTGACCCCAGTAAAATCCTTGAAGCTGACAAAAAAAGTATTATAGGATTTAAAACCCACTTCTTTGGCTAAGGAATCAAAGGTATTTGTTGCTAAGTAACCTTCACTAATTAGCGCTAAACTATCATGAATACGAACGATTTTCTTGTATTCTGAAAAAGAAATTTTAGAATGGTATTTAAATATATAATGAAGATGACTTTTGGGAATATTAAGTTTATTGGACAAATCGGTTATGGAGAATCCCATACTTCTGTAAAAATTGTTGTGAAACGAAAATTGATCAACTAGCTCCATATAATTAGAAATACTGTCTTTAATTTTTGCTTTTAATTGTTTGTCTTGAATGTTAGCAATAACAATGTTCGAATTAGTATTCCAAAAGGAGATTGTTGTTTTGTCCCCTTTTTTCTTTTCACTTATTGCAGTATTCAAATAAGTAAATCCATAGAGTATTTCAGGAGAAATAATTATTTTAAAGTACAATACCAACCAGAATAATCCAGATATCCACAAGAAACTAGCTCCAAAAGAATAGTTGTCATTATTAATTTCCCAATATAAAACAATGATAATTCGAATTGCATTGATTACAAACATTGAAAACAAGAAAATACTCCATTTTTTTATGAGTTGATTTTGCTTCACAACTATTCCAATATCTCCTTTTCTATTCCAAATATTTTTATTCAATAAATTAAAATTAAGTGCCAGATAGGTTATGGTATACAGCGTAAAAAATGTATAATAGTAAAAATCAGATCGCATAATATCAATATACTTTTTATCTAAAACGAAATCAATTCCATTAAAAAGTAAAGGAATAATAAAATGTTTTACATTATCTAAATCCATCATTTTACGATCCTTAACTAGATTTAGAAAATACAAATAACTACAAGGTATTACTACAATTAAAAGATTGTTGTATTTGTCTAATAATGAAGTGATAAAGTCATTGTTTTCTAAATTAAAAGCACCAATCAATAACATTCGAGTGGAAACAATACTATAGATAATCACCAAATAAATGTTGGTAATTCGATTGGTTTGGTAGCGAACAAGAATAATAAATATGGTTAAAAAACCCATTAATCCCGAAAAAGCAACAATTAAATTTTCAATCATTAAGTGCTATTTGTTATGAGGTAATGTGGGGGAAGAAACTTTTGAGATACATACAAATATACGATTAAATCATTTCGAGTTCAGGTATTGGTGATACTTATAAACTATTAAATGCTCACGTTTAATTTGTAAAGCTAAATTAAAAGAATTTGTTCAAATTGTCCTTTCTTATTAAAAATAGGAGTTACTAAAAACCGAAAAGCTTTTACTTATTTATTGAAATTAATCTGACTACCACTGTTGTCTATTGTATACCACCAACTCGAGTTGTACTATTGTTTCAATTAAACTCAAATGAATGAAATATTTTTATCTTTTACTACTATCTTTTTGCGGACATGGACAGCAACTTCATCACCAAATGATAGCTGCACAAGGAGGCTCCAATTTATTCCATAAAGGTGTAATAATACATCAATCCATTGGACAGCAGTCGGTTTTTGGAAACTACTCCACTCCTAAAGCTTTTCTTGGTCAGGGGTTCATACAAAGTTTGGTTATGAATTCAAAAAAGAGTTTTGAAACTAACAATGTACTAACTAAAGTGTATCCCAATCCATTTGTGGATCAAATTCAATTTGAATTCTCTCAACCTGTTTCTGGTTTCATCTCAGTTTCCATTTTTGATATGTTAGGACGGTTAGTCTACTCTGTTAAAAAAGAAACTAGTAATAATCAGTTACTACTTGAAAACCTTGGCTTTGCTCAAAACCAATACATCATAACATTAGTTTCTCAAAATTATAAATACAGTACACAAATAATCAAAACCAAATGAAATTAAAATTACTATTAATTATCAGTTTGTTTGTAGCAAACACAATTAGTTCACAAGAATTATCATTTAATATTGGGACTAACTTTTCTCAGTTTAATTTAAAAAATCCTGAAAGTTATACCAATACTGATGTTCAAACAGGTACTGGTTCCTTTATCGAAATTGGATACTTGTTACCTTCCAAAAAAGAAAAACTGAACTATATTTTCGGTTTAGGAATAAATGAGTTCAATGCATTAGCGGGGACTTCTGCTAATTCGTACCGTTGGAACACCAAGTATTTAGGGCTCCGAACAGGATTTGAATATGATTTTTTAGACATAAACAAACTGCAAATTGTACCCTTGTTTGGGATTAATTTCTCTACAATTATATATGGTAAACAAGAAACCAATGGTGTTGTATATGACATTAAGTCCAATAAAGAGTTTACAGGAATCAAATTGATTCCCTACTTGGGATTGAAAGTTAAATATAAAATTAATGAATTGGGTTATGCTTCATTAAGCTACAATCATTCGACCACTTTTAAACCCAATTTATCTTATAAAGAACATTTGACTATAGTAACCAACCAAATTGTTTTTGGTTTACAATTTAACTTAACAAAATAATCTGCTATGAAAAAAACACTACTCTTTTTAGCTTTTATACTTTCGACTTTTAGCTTTGCTCAAACTAATGGAATTACCTATCAAGCTGTTATCTATAGCGCTAATGGTGAATCAGTTCCGGGGATTAATAATGCGAATGCTCCTCTTGCCAACAGAAAAATTTGTTTACAATTTAGTATTGTTGATGATTTTTCACAAACTGAATACCAAGAGAAAGTCATAGTAACCACTGACGATTATGGTATGGTGAATTTAATTATTGGCACCGGAATTCAAACTGGTGGTTATGCTAATTCTTTTGAATCCATCGTTTGGAATTCAGCAAAGAAATATCTAAAAGTAAGTTTAGATCAATCAGGAAACTGTAATTCATTTGATGAAATTAGCAATCAGGTTTTAAGTTATGTCCCTTTTGCTCTGGCAGCTAATAGTGCAACTTCTGTTTCCGGGATTGTAGGGATCGCTAATGGTGGTACTAATGCTTCAACAGTTTTAGGCGCAAAAACCAACTTGCAATTGCAAAATGTAGATAATACAGCTGATTTAAATAAACCCATTTCTACATTGACTCAACTTGCTTTAGATTCTAAAGTAGATAAAGTCGTAGGTAAAAATTTATCAACAGAAGATTTTACTACAGCTGAGAAAACTAAGTTGGCTTCTCTTGGAGGTGCTCAAGATTTAAGCTTATTTGCTCCACTTTTATCTCCGTCATTATCGGGAATTCCAACGGCTCCTACAGCTACGTTTGGAACTAATTCTACCCAACTTGCAACTACAGCTTTTGTTGCAAATGCTTTGAATAATTCAGTTGGTGGAAGTTTTGTGGATTTGAATACCAATCAAACTATTGGAGGGAATAAAACTTTTAACTCTGATATAATTGCAAACGGCTTAATTATTGGTAAAGGAAAAGGTCAAAATAATTACAATACTGTCTTTGGTGCAGGTGCTTTAAATTCGAGTAATGCCAACGGAACAAGAAATACTGCTATTGGGTATTTAGCACTAACTCAATATGCAGGAACTACATTCGATAATAATACTGGTGTGGGTTATTTCAATATGATAGGTTTAACAACGGGTTATGGAAATACCTCTATTGGTGCAGAAACTATGTTTAATGTAGGTACCGCCTCGAATAATACAGGTATAGGAAATCAATCTTTGATTAATGCAGCTGGAGATAATAACGTAGGGGTTGGTGCTCGATCTGGAGATGGACTGACTACTGGAACTAATAACACTTTTATTGGAACACAAGCAAGAACTACTAGTGCAGGCGCTACTATTACTAATGCAACTGCTTTGGGATATGGTGCAGTTGTTACCGAAAACAATACAATTCAATTAGGTAATTCTTCGATTACATCTGTAAAGACTAGTGGATCTGTATTAGCTTTTGGATTTAAAACTCCTACAGGTACTTCTACACAATATTTAATGGCTGATGGATCTGTGTCAAGTTCAACTTTATCAAATTACTTACCTTTAAGTGGTGGAAATATGACAGGCCAATTATCAATTGGAACTAATTCTCCAGAGTCTTCTGCGGTATTAAATGTAGCTTCTACAACGCAAGGTTTTTTGCCTCCTAGAATGAATAAAGATCAAAGAAATGGAATAAATAATCCATTAGCTGGCCTAATTGTTTGGTGTAAAAACTGTGGAGAAAATGGAGAATTGCAAGTATATAACGGTACTAATTGGACTAATTTTATTGGAGGTGCAACATCAGAACCTTTGGTTGTTGGATCTAGTTACAAAGGGGGTAAAATCGCATATATCTTTCAATCAGGAGACCCTGGATATGTAGCAGGTGAATTTCATGGAATTATAGCTTCAAATTCAGATTTAAGTAATGGAATAAGATGGGGCCAAGGTAATGATGGTTTGTCAACAACATATGATTGTGTAAATAGACATAGTGCTTCTGGATTTGCATTACCATGTGCAATAGGAGCAGGAAGATCAAATACTAGTCTAATTATTGCTTCGAATACTGAAAGTTCACCGACTGATTACGCAGCATTAATATGCTCTAACTATAGTGTAGTGTCAAATGGAGTAACTTATAATGATTGGTTTTTACCAAGTAAAGATGAAATGTTAAAGTTGTATCAAAATAAAAATTTGATCGGCGGACTTTTTTATGATTCAACTAACGCTTCTAGTAAAAGTAATTGGTATTGGACATCATCAGGCGATGTCTTTCAAGATAGAGCTACAGATGTAAATTCTAGCAATGCAAATAATTCTAGAAGTTTTAGAGGGAGTTTACTAAGCGTAAGAGCAGTTATGTATTTTTAATACTACTATTTATCAATTGTTTAACGTTGGGTTTCATTTATAAATTTTACATTTACAATTCATTTAAAACGAATACTAATGAAACTAGCTGCATTAACCTGTTGTATTGCATTGTTGTTTAGTTGCCAAAACAAGGCACAAACTGCTATGTCAACCACTACTAATTCTTCTGTACCAATGACTAAAAAATCTATTCACCAATTTAAAGTGACTGATTTATCAGGAAACACTTTTGATTTTGCTACCCTTAAAGGTAAAAAAATACTAGTGGTAAACACCGCTTCTAAATGTGGTTTGACACCTCAGTATAAAGATTTAGAGACTTTGTATACTACTTACAAAGACAAAGGACTTGTAATTGTAGGTTTTCCTGCAAACAACTTTTTTTCTCAAGAACCTGGAACCAATGAAGAAATCGCACAGTTTTGCCAATTGAATTATGGAGTTACTTTTCCGATGATGGCAAAGGTTTCTGTAAAAGGAAAAGACATGTGTGAGGTATATCAGTTTTTGACGCAACAAGCTAAAAATGGAGTGGAAGATTCTGATGTAGAATGGAATTTCCAAAAATATTTATTGAATGAAAACGGGGAGTTAGAGAAAGTGATTTCGCCAAGAACTAAACCGCTAGACGAAGAAATTGTCAATTGGGTAAAAGGATAAGTTTTTCAATTATAACATTGTAAAAAAAGAGATTTTCATTAACTGAAAATCTCTTTTTTTTATTCGGCAGCTATAATTTCTTTCACAGCCAATTCGTAATTTCGAATGTTTTTAGTCTTGTTGATTTTCTTCAACACCTTATGTGGATTGGAGAAGATTACCGAAAAGTAGTCCCATAAATGGTGCATCTTCAATAAAATATGCGATGGTCCCGAAAGCGTTTCGCTATACCCTTGGTATAAAGTTTCATGGAAGTCACTGAATAAAGCCATTTTATTTGTTGGGTACTCTGTTGTGTCATTTTTTATCATATTAGGTAAGAATGGGTCAGCTATTAACCCTCTACCAATCATCCAATGATCTATACTTGGAAAACGCTCTTGCATTTCTCTAAATTTGTTTACAGATGTGATATCTCCATTATAATACAACTTGTGCTTGGTTGAATTAATGCATTCCTGAAAAGCATCTAAATGCACACCTCCTTTGTACAATTGCTTACCAAGACGAGCATGAATAGCAATGTTTTTTAGGGGAAACTTATCTAAAATAGGAAAAACATCTAAAATTTCTTGAGTTGTTTCGTATCCCAAACGCATTTTCATAGAAACCAGAATATCCGATTCAGCATGCGCTCTTTCTAAAATCGTATTAATTTTTTCGGTATTACTAATTAAACCGGATCCCATCCCGGATTTAGTTACCATAGGATAAGGACAACCCAAATTCCAATTCAGTTCTTTATACCCTAATTCTCTAACATATTTGGCAACAAATAAGAATTCATCGGCATCATTGGTGATAACTTGTGGAATCACTTCTAAGCCTGAATTATTTTCGGGTAATAAATCCCGTTCGTAAGACGATTTGATAATCATTTTACCATTCAATCGAATATAAGGAGAGTAATAGGTATCAATGCCTCCAAAATAGGTATTAATAGCATTTCTAAAGCGAAAATCAGTAAATCCTTGTAGCGGAGAAGAGAGTAGGGTAAAATCCATAATTGTAGTTAGACTACAAAGATACGATTGTTTTTAGTCTAAAATCAGTTGAACAAAAACGGAATCCAACCAGCGATTGAATTTGAATCCAGATTCCTTAATTATACCCACGGTTTTAAATCCAAATTGATGATGAAAATCAATACTATTTTGGTTCTCGGCATCAATCACGCCAATCATGGTATGTAATCCTTGTTGTTTTGCCAACTGAATTAATTCGGTTAACAATAGTTTTCCAATGCCTAATCCTTGATGGTTATGGCTTACATAAATCGAATGCTCTACCGTAAATTTATACGCTTCTCTAAAGCGAAATTCAGCATACATTCCGAAACCCACAACTTCACCATTAGTTTCGGCAACAATAACGGGAAAACCGCTTTGTAATTTGGCTTCTAAAATAGCTTCTTGTTGCTCTAAAGTTCGAATAGTATAATCGTATAAAGCTGTAGCATTCAAAATATTATAATTAATAATATCAAGTATAGCTAAAGCATCTGATTTTTGGTATTTCCTAAGGGTAATTCCCATTATTCTTTTGGTTTAGCAATAGGTTTAGCAGCGGCTTTTTTTCGAATCATAAGATCAGCTAGTAATTTGTCGGCTTCTTTACCGTCCCATCCCATTGAATCACTATATGCTTTTGCTTTTTTGGTCATTGTAATGGCAACGGGAATATTATTTAGTTTTCGTTGCACACGAGCTTCAAGCAATAGTCCATCATACGACTCTTCCAATTCATTAGAATGTTTAATCCAACTTAACGATTGATTCAAACTCGGTGCATCAGATGAATTACGCATTACATTCAACACTATCTCTTTGATTACTTTAGGAGTATTCCAAGCATGTTTTTTGATGTTTTGGGATGCTACTTTTTTGTACTTTGTCCAATCTTTATTAGTTTCATAATGATTTAAATCATATTGAAAAACTAACGAATCAATTACTGGCGCTGTAATCATTTTTGCAATTGCACGTTGCTTAGTATAATTGGCAGTATCGTTCGTTTTTACAATTGGTTTTAGCAGTTCAACAACGCTATTGACAAATTTATCATTCACTCTTTTTTGGGAAGTAATAGCCGCAAAGGCTTGTTGATTGGTAATAACAAATTTATATTCTCTCGATTCGATATCAGTAACACCATTGGTAAAGATTTTCCAATTGACTTCATTCACCATTTTATCGTCAGCAACTTTTTCAAAGTAATCATGAGCAATTGGATTCAATTCTTTACGTTCGTTTCCTTTCTTCAAAGCTATTAAATAACGCATCAAAGCGATTCCGTTGGTTTTGTCTTTTTCATACTCAGCTTTTAGAAAAGGCAATTGTTGCTTTGGATTTAAAGCTAGTTTTGCTTCCGAAAGAAATTTTTCTTTCTTTAATTCTCCCGTTAAACGAGCTAATTCAATTCCATTTTCATCTAACACAATAAAAGTTGGAAAGGTTTTAACTTTGTATTTTGTTTTAAAATCTTCCGAACCTGGTTTTTCAAAATCCAATCCAGCAAAAATATAATTTGCATTCATATAATTAATTACCTCAGGATCCTTCAATACATTTTTCTTGATGTTGTTACAATACACGCACCAATTGGCGTATATCATATAAAAAACAGGTTTTTTTTCAACTTTGGAACGCTGAATTACTGACTCTAATCCAGTTTCATCAAAACGAATGGAGTCTTGAGCTTGTGATATGAATACACTAAAAAAAAGAATACAAATAAATAAATACTTTGAGTGGGGCTTCATTTAGAATAATTTTTTATTAGATAACAAATATATTTTCTTTTTTAAAACCATCTAGAAAAATATACCAGAATTTACTAACAGATTAGAATTACAATCGTAAATTTGTTACTTATTCTAATTGAATTACCATTCGTTATGATCTACCCCAAAATACCTTTAGCACAAAGTATCCTTGAGATTTTTTTAGCCAAAGGAATTACTAACATAATTATTTCTCCAGGTTCAAGAAATGCGCCTTTGACTATCGGTTTTGCTTCTAATCCTGCTTTCCAATGTTACAGTATTGCTGATGAGCGTTCTGCTGCTTTTTTTGCACTTGGAATTGCCCAACAAACAAAAAAACCGGTGGCTCTAGTTTGTACATCTGGATCTGCTTTATTGAATTACTATCCTGCTTTTGCGGAAGCCTTTTATAGCCAAATTCCGTTAATCGTTCTCTCTGCCGATCGTCCACAAAGCAAAATTGATATTGGTGACGGACAAACGATTCGTCAGGAAAATGTGTTTGCCAATCATTCCTTGTACAATGCTAATTTAAATGAAGCAGTAAGTAGAGAAAACGATCTAAAAATTAATGAAGCCTTGGATACGGCTTTCGCCCAAAAAGGGCCAGTCCATATCAACGCACCTTTTGAAGAACCCTTGTACGAAACTGTCTCGCAACTTGAGGTACAATCGTATATTTCCACTTTAAAAGTTGATGCTGCAAAAACACTGGACTTAACTCCATTTGCTGATATTTGGAACCAATCCAGTAAAAAAATGATTCTTGTAGGGGTGAATGATCCCCATGCTATTGATGCTGCTACAATTGATTTTTTAGCTAATGACGAGTCGGTAACGGTTTGGACAGAAACTACTTCGAATCTGCATCATACTAGTTTTATCACTAACATTGATACTATAATTACGCCTTTTACAACTGAAGATTACGAAAATTTCCAGCCTGAAATACTCATCACTTTTGGCGGAATGGTGGTATCCAAACGCATCAAAGCTTTTTTGCGAAAGTACAAACCGAAACACCATTGGCATATTGATTGCCATAGAGCTTATGATACATTTGGGGCGTTATCACAGCATTTTGAAGTCGATCCACAAGTATTTTTTAATCAGTTTATTCCATTAACAAAGGGTGTCGAAAGTGATTATTCCAGAAGTTTGGCTGCAATTCAATCTGTTAGAAAATCCAAACACGAAGCGTATTTGGCTTCCATTCCCTTTTCTGATTTTACAGTATTTGAATCAATTATTCCAAGACTACCTAACAATAGTCAATTACAAATTGGAAATAGTTCTGCCATTCGCTACGCGCAATTGATTCCTATTGATCCTTCCATAGAAGTGTATTGCAACAGAGGTACGAGTGGAATTGACGGTTGTACGTCAACAGCTATTGGTGCTGCTGTAGCCAATAATAAACCAACGATTCTAATTACAGGAGATATTGGTTTTTTATACGATACTAACGCGCTGTGGAACGATTACATTCCTAAGAATTTTAAAATTATTTTAATTAATAATGGAGGAGGAGGTATTTTCAGAATTCTTCCTGGACATCAAGAAACGCCTGTTTTCAATACTTTTTTTGAAACCTCACATTGCCATACGGCAGAACATTTGGCAAGAATGTATGGATTCAATTATGCTATAGCAAGTGATGCTACTACTTTAGACAAAGCGTTAACTGAATTGTATGCCAATAATGAGCAACCTCAATTACTAGAGGTATTTACACCCACACGGAAAAACGATTCTATTTTATTGAATTATTTTAAAAATTTGGTATAAAAAAAGGAGTTCATTTTTGAACTCCTTTTATTTTATTTAACAGGTATAGGAAAGACAGGTAAACTGGCATGACCTAGCTCATCAACGGATTGTATCGCAAACAAAAAATTATCTTTTGAATACGGAATCGTTGCGGATGTATTTTTTACAAAAATTGTTTTTTCCCAGTGTGAAGCCGAAGTTTCGCGAACTAAGACATTATAACCATAAACAGCTTTCCCTTCGGGAGCAGTCCAAACTAAATCAGAAAAATTAGTTAACTCAGTGACTTTAATACCTACATTTTTTGGTGCTTTTGGCGACCAAGCTAAATTACTTAAGGTAGCCAAGTTAGAAGCGGTTACTTTTCGCATGTATTCAAAATCCATGAATTCAGGTAAATCGCCAAATTGAGTTCCATTTTCTAAACGAACATCTTGGTGTTGGTGATCGTAGTTTTCATTCATTTCGCAAAAGCGAATGGCTGTGAATCCGTTTTGAGAAAATGGTGTGTGATCTCCACCACGTAAAAAGCGGTCGTTTCGGTACACTAAATTGATATTCAATTGGTCAACGTATTGGTTGGTTGTTGTCTTAATATAACGTGCTAATAATCGGGAAGGACTGTCATTTTCACGGTTGGTTGATTTTCTTACTTTGGCTTCAGCCTCAGTTTCAAGATAGGGAATGGCTTCGCTAAAAACGCGCACATTAATATTGTCACGTAATCCGGTACCGTTAGACAAACTATTACCAATCATGTCATTATTCAACATAGCAATAATATTCCAATTTTCAGCCTTGGCTTTTTCAGCCAAATGCCTAGCGCCATAGAGACCTTGTTCTTCACCAACTACAGCAACGAAAATAATGGTAAATGGGAATGATCTTTTGCTCATAATTCGGCTAATTTCCATTACCGCCGCCACGCCTGATCCATCATCATTAGCACCAGGAGCATCAATTTTAGAATCCATTACATCAGAGGCACGTGAATCCAAATGCCCACTGATAATCAATACACGATTGTCAGTTGGATCTGTTCCTTTTAAAGTTGCCATTACATTCCCTAACTGACTGTCAACAGCGATTCTTCTACCATCGGCTTTAATGGTAAAATAATCTATTTCAGCCGTCAATCTTCCATTGGAATCTTTAGCATATTTATCAAATTCTGCTTTCACCCAACGTTGTGCAGCTCCAATTCCACGGGTAGTACTTTTGGTATCGCTCAAAGTATGTCGTGTGCCAAAAGAAACTAATTTACGAACAGTGGATTCCATGTTGGAGGCACTAATTTCGCTTACCATTTTTGAGATCTCTGCATCGCTAACAGTGGTTTGCGAATAGCTATTTTGCGTAATCAATCCCAAAAAGAGTGCGCATATAATAGAAGTAATTTTCATATTTTCAAGTATTTGTATTTTCAAATTTAGTAAAAGAGATTGAATAAATTTTATTTTATAAATTCAATTATCTTATAAATCACATTGGCATCGCCCAATATTTTTCGATGACCTAATCCTTTTGTAATCATCAATTCACCGTTTTTGACATGCTGATGAATATTTATTCCTGCTTTTACAGGCACTTCATAATCATTCTCATCATGAACGACTAAAATAGGTTTTTCAATTGCTTCTGCTGCTTTGAAAGCGGAATAATTATCCATTGCTTCATTAAATTTGTTTTCAAAGTGAGCTCTTAATTTTAAACTGATTACTGGCTTTAATTGTAATTTTTTAATAAAATCATCAATAATATCGTGAACAATATCACCGCTACCAATAACAATAATTTTGTCAGTTTTAAATCCTGATTTTGCTGCGTTGAGTACTGCCATTCCGCCTAGGGAGTGACCAATAGCCACTTCAAATGGGCCATATTGCTTATCTAATTCAAAAATAGAAGCAATAAATTCCAACATGATACTAGAATTTCCAGGTGATTTTCCATGAGCAGGCGCATCAAAACTTACTGTTGCATAACCTTCTTTAAGCAAAGCATCTGCAATTTTAAAAAGTTGCGTTCCACGTCCTGACCAACCGTGAACTAAAAGCACTTTTTTATCACTTTTGCCATATTGATATACCATTATGGATTTATTAATCGAGGGAACAGGAATCAATTGTTGAATACTATTGGTATCCATTTCCAATTCACGTTTTGGAATTCTGTGTTTAATTGGAGTGGTGAATAATTTGGCAGCATATAAAACGACTGCCTTGGTTGAAATTAGGTTTAAAAACTGCCCAGTTCTTATAATAAATTTAGGAATTGGTAAAGGATCTATTTTTTTATTTTTCTTCTTAGTCATGATTCATTTTTGTGAGTTCTAAAGTAGTTGTTTTTTCAATAACAATTGACTTTTTTTAGTTTAAATTGTTAATTTTTAGATTTAGATTGTAGTAAAATAGCGATTAACATTTTTTCAATTACCATTGTAAAAAATGTAATTTTGTAATTCTTAAATCTTTAAAAATGAAAAAACGTTTATTTATTGGATTTGCTATAATCCTAGTTTTAGTTTCTTGTAAAACGAATCCGTTAACAGGAAAATCTACCTTGAATTTTGTTTCTAATTCTGAACTATTTCCTTCTTCTTTCCAACAATATGGAACATTCTTAAAGGAAAATAAAGTAGTAAATGGTACTACTGAAGCTAAATTAGTAGAAAATGTGGGTTTTAAAATTAAGTTGGCTGCTGAGAAGTATTTGAATTATTTAGGGCAAAACCAATACTTAAAGGACTATGCATGGGAATATAAACTAGTCGAAAATGAACAAGTAAATGCTTGGTGTATGCCTGGCGGTAAGATTGTTGTCTATTCAGGTATTTTGCCTGTAACATTAAATGAAGCTGGTTTAGCCACAGTTATGGGGCATGAAGTATCTCATGCGTTAGCCAATCATGGTGCACAACGAATGAGTGCTGCTAAATTACAACAACTAGGAGCAGTTGGGGTTACTTTGGCAACAGCGAAACAAGGTGAAGCCAAACAAAATCAATGGTTGGAGTATTACGGAATAGGTTCTCAAGTAGGAGGAATGCTGCCTTTTAGCAGAAGTCACGAGAGTGAAGCAGATAAAATTGGTTTAGCTCTTATGGCAATTGCAGGATATGATGTAGAAGAATCAGTTTTGTTTTGGGGAAGAATGGCTGCAAAATCGTCCGGAAAATCACAGCCCGAATTTATGAGTACACATCCCTCTGATGCAACTCGAATTGCCAATTTAAAAGCATTAATCCCAGAAGCTAAAGCAATAGCGTTGAAAGTTGGCATTATTTCAAATTAAATTCCAGATGCACTTTATATATATAAGGCTATTTTTACGAATAGCCTTTTTTGATAAAATGAGGTAAAATAGAATAGTTTTCTTTTTAGTGACAAAAAAATAAATAAATTAGCCACTTAAACTAAACTGATTATGCCAAATTTACAAAAAGGAGATACTAAATTATTGAATGCTTGGGCTTTTTACGATTGGGCCAATTCGGTTTATTCATTAGTAATTTCTTCAGCGGTATTTCCAATATTTTTCGAAGCACTTTTTACAGATCGCAGTCATTATATTATGATATTTGGGTATTCTCTTAAGAATTCGGCCTTAATAAGTTTTGTAACTGCTTTTGCTTTTTTGGTGGTTGCCTTTGTTTCCCCTTTGCTTTCAGGTATATCAGATTATGTAGGAAACAAAAAATCATTTATGAAGTTTTTCTGCTACTTAGGTGCTTTGTCATGTATTGGTTTGTATTGGTTTAGCCTTGAAAGTATTTATATCAGTTTAGTATTTTACTTTTTAGGATTGGTAGGCTTTTGGGGAAGTTGGGTTTTTTATAATTCCTATCTTCCAGACATTGCCTATGCGAATCAACAAGATGCAATCAGTGCTAAAGGTTTTTCATATGGCTATGTTGGCAGCGTAATTTTGTTAATCGTTAATTTGGCAATGATTATGATGCCAGATCTATTTGGTATATCAGGAACCAAAGGAGAAGCCGCTATGAAAGCAATGCGATATTCTTTTGTTATGGTTGGCGTATGGTGGATTTTGTTTAGTCAATATACCTATTATTATTTACCAAAAGGGAATAAGATTGTAGCCAGTAGTATAAAGAAACATATTATTTTTAATGGGTTTAAAGAACTGAAAAAAGTTTGGTTATTATTGGCAGACAATTCCCCATTAAAAAAATATCTTGGTAGTTTTTTTGTATATAGTATGGCAGTTCAAACGGTAATGTTGATTGCTACTTATTTTGGAGCACAAGAAATTCAATGGGCATCACAAAGCGAAAGTACCACTGGATTAATTATTTGTATTCTTTTGATACAATTGGTTGCAATTATTGGAGCAACATTTACTTCTAAAGCTTCAAAAAAGTACGGTAATATCCCTACTTTGGTTGCTATTAATGGGTTTTGGATTGTTCTTTGTGTTTTGGCTTATTTTATTTATTTACCAATTCATTTTTATGTAATGGCTTCTTTAGTAGGTTTAGTGATGGGAGGAATTCAAGCTTTGTCTCGATCTACGTATTCTAAATTATTACCTGAAACTGAGGATACAGCTTCCTTTTTTAGTTTTTACGATGTAGCTGAGAAAATTGGAATTGTTATTGGAATGTGTGTTTATGGAATTATAGACCAAATTACTGGAAGTCCGAGATTTGCTATTGTTTTTTTAGGTATCTTCTTTGTAATTGGTTTGCTATTATTAAAGCGTGTTCCAAAAACAGCTGCTTTATCAACTAAATAATCAATTGTACTTTTTGGCACAAAGATTGACCTACTTATCCTCGGTTATGAAAAAGCTACGTCTCGTAGTTTTTATCTATTGAATTTCGAAAAATTAATGACAAAACGACTTATTATACTTTATGTCAAATCATAAAATACTTACCATTGACAATCTGTCACTTCAAGAATTTGATTCGGAGGCAGAATTAATTCCATTATTGACGCCAGAAGATGAAGAGGAAATGAACAACGAACTCTTGCCTGATTCACTGCCAATTTTGCCTTTGCGAAATATGGTCTTGTTTCCAGGCGTTGTTATTCCAATTACTGCCGGACGTGACAAGTCTATTAAATTGATCAATGATGCCAATGCGTCTGGGAAGAATATTGGTGTTGTTGCACAGAAAAATGAAGAAGACGAAGATCCAACCAAAGATGATATTCACACTGTAGGAACTGTAGCTCGAATTCTTAGAGTGCTAAAAATGCCTGATGGCAACATTACTATTATACTCCAAGGAAAAAAGCGTTTCGAGATTGCAGAAGTAGTTTCGGAAGAACCCTATATTACTGCTACAGTAAAAGAAGTTCCTGAAAAACGTCCTAAAAAGAACGATACCGAATTCAATGCGATTATTGATTCACTTAAAGAATTAGCGGTTAAGATTATCCAAGAAAGCCCTAATTTACCTAGCGAAGCGACTTTTGCTATTAAGAATATTGAAAGCAAATCGTTTTTGGTCAATTTTGTTTCATCTAATATGAACCTTTCGGTAAAAGAGAAGCAAGATTTATTAAAAATCAATGATCTTAAAGACCGTGCTTTAGAAACTTTACGTTTTATGAACGTAGAGTTGCAAAAATTGGAATTAAAAAATGACATTCAGTCAAAAGTGCGTTTTGATTTAGACCAACAACAACGTGAATATTTCCTTCACCAACAAATGAAAACCATTCAAGAAGAATTGGGTGGTGTTTCACATGAAGAGGAGTTTGACGAAATGAGTCAGCGTGCAAAAACTAAAAAATGGGACGAAACAACGCAAAAGCACTTCGAAAAAGAATTGTCAAAATTGCGCAGAATGAATCCGCAAGCGCCTGATTTTAGTATCCAAAGAAACTATTTGGATTTGTTTTTGGATTTGCCTTGGAATGAGTTTTCCGAAGATAATTTTGATTTAAAACGCGCGCAAAAAATTCTGGATCGCGATCACTTTGGTCTAGAAGAAGTAAAGAAAAGAATGATTGAACATTTGGCAGTTCTGAAATTGCGAAATGATATGAAGTCACCCATTATATGTTTAACAGGACCTCCAGGAGTAGGTAAAACTTCTATTGGACGTTCTATTGCTGAGGCGTTAGGTAGAAAATATGTTCGAATTTCACTAGGCGGATTGCGTGATGAGGCTGAAATTAGAGGACATAGAAAAACATACATTGGCGCTTTGCCAGGTCGAATTATTCAAAGTTTGAAAAAAGCGGGAACTTCTAATCCAGTTTTTGTTTTGGACGAGATAGATAAGCTTTCAAATAGCCATAGTGGAGATCCTTCTTCTGCCTTGTTAGAAGTGTTGGATCCAGAGCAAAACAATTCATTTTACGATAATTTCCTTGAAATGGGATACGATTTATCTAAAGTAATGTTTATAGCTACTTCTAATAATATGGCTACCATTCAACCTGCTTTACGAGACAGAATGGAAGTGATTAAAATGTCAGGCTACACTATTGAAGAGAAAGTAGAAATTGCTCGTCAGCATTTGTTTCCAAGACAATTGAAAGAACACGGACTAACTTCGAAAGAGTTGACAATTGGAAAAAAACAATTAGAAAAAATTGTAGAGGGTTATACGCGTGAGTCTGGTGTTCGTGGTTTAGAAAATAAATTAGCACAAGTAATCCGAAATGCAGCAAAATCTGTTGCAATGGAGGAGGAGTACAATAAAAAAGTAACTGATGAAGACATTGTAAAAGTATTAGGAGTTCCAAGATTGGAAAGAGACAAATACGAAAGCAATGATGTTGCAGGAGTGGTTACAGGTTTGGCTTGGACAAGTGTTGGTGGCGATATTTTATTTATCGAATCCTTACTTTCTCCAGGAAAAGGAACCATGACTATTACTGGAAATTTAGGTACAGTAATGAAGGAATCAGCTACAATTGCTTTGGAATTCATTAAAGCTAATGCGCAAGCTTTAGGACTTGATTCTGATATTCTAAATAAATTCAATATTCATTTGCACGTTCCAGAAGGGGCTACCCCAAAAGACGGTCCAAGTGCTGGAATTGCTATGTTAACTTCTTTAGTTTCCTTATTTTCTCAAAAAAGAGTAAAGAAAAACTTAGCCATGACAGGAGAAATAACATTAAGAGGAAAGGTATTGCCTGTGGGCGGAATAAAAGAGAAAATATTAGCAGCTAAAAGAGCGAATATTAAGGAAATTATTTTATGTCACGAAAACAAAAGGGATATAGATGAAATCAAACCGGAATATCTGGATGGTCTTACTTTTCATTATGTGAAGGAGATGAGTGAAGTATTGCAAATAGCAATAACCGATCAGAAAGTTAAAAACGCTAAGAAACTAGATTAAAACTATTTTTTTCAAAATAAACAATTCCAAATTTCAAACTGATTATTTTTCAGTTTTGGAGTTTGGAATTTTTCATTTATTGTATTTATAATTTTATCTTCGCAACGCAAGATTTAAAAAGCAACATAAATTTACCATTTTGACTAAGAAAATAACAATAGCGATTGACGGATTTTCATCTACTGGAAAAAGTACTTTGGCAAAGCAACTGGCAAAGCACTTAGGTTATATCTATGTAGATACAGGAGCAATGTACCGAGCCGTAGCATTTTTTGCTATGCAAAATAATTTAATTTCATCTGATTCTTTTAATAAGGTAGAGTTAGTTAATCGATTAAAAGACATATTGTTAGAATTTAAATTTAATTCAGATTTAGGTTTTGCAGAAATGTACTTGAATGGAGACAATGTAGAAAAAGATATTCGTACAATTGAAGTGTCTGGTTTTGTCAGTAAAGTAGCTGAAGTATCTGAGGTTCGGGCTAAATTAGTGGAACAGCAGAAAGAAATGGGAAAAAACAAAGCGATCGTTATGGATGGTCGAGATATTGGTACGGTTGTATTTCCAGATGCTGAATTGAAAGTATTTATGACTGCAAGTGCTAGCACTCGTGCACAACGTCGTTATGATGAATTACTGCAAAAAGGAGATGTAGTCACTTACGAAGAAGTCTTAAAAAACGTCGAAGAACGCGACTACATTGACACACATCGCGAGGATTCGCCATTAGTAATGGCTTCAGATGCTGTAGAAATCGATAATTCGTATTTAAATAGAGAAGAACAGTTTCAAGCTGTTTTGGATTTAGTAAATAACATAATTAAAGGAGATTAATTTTTTGCGTATTTCTTTTTTAATATTAGATTTACAAACTATTTACCACAAAAACCTATAGTAATTATGAGTATAAAATTTAGATTGATTGTAATGAGTTTTTTGCAGTTCTTCGTTTGGGGAGCTTGGCTTATCACAGTAGCTAATTATTGGTTTGGAACCAGACAATGGGATGGAGCGCAATTTGGCGCTATCTTTTCAACCATGGGAATTGCTTCCATTTTTATGCCTACGCTTTGTGGAATTATTGCTGACCGTTGGGTAAATGCCGAAAAATTATATGGTATTTTACATATTCTAGGTGGATTAACGTTATTATATGTTCCGCAAGTAACTAATCCAGTTGATTTTTTCTGGGTAATCTTAGTAGCTATGCTTTTTTATATGCCAACAATTGCGCTTTCTAATTCAGTTGCTTATAATGCATTAAAAAAAGGAAATTTAAATGTGGTGAAAGATTTTCCACCCATTCGTGTTTGGGGAACAGTCGGTTTTATTGTAGCCATGTGGATTACCAATTTAACCGGAAATAAAGCAAGTGAAAACCAGTTTTATATTGCTGCTATTGCTGCTATTGGTCTTGGTATTTACTCTTTTACATTGCCAAAATGTATGCCTGAAGGAAAAACTACTGATAGTAAATCATTTGTTGATTTAATTGGATTAAGTTCTTTTAAATTATTTGCCAATTACAAACTTGCTTTATTCTTTTTGTTTAGTATGTTTTTAGGAGCAGCTTTGCAACTAACGAATGCTTACGGTGATGTTTATTTGGATGACTTTAAACGTTTACCAGAATATTCAGATTCACTAGTAGTAAAATATTCTACTTTAATTATGTCTATTTCGCAAGTTTCGGAAACTTTATTCATTTTAGCTATTCCATTTTTCTTAAAACGATTTGGAATTAAACAAGTAATGTTGTTGAGTATGGTAGCATGGGTATTGCGTTTTGGATTGTTTGCTTATGGTAATCCAGGCGATGGTTTGTGGATGATTTTTGTATCTTGTATTGTATATGGTATGGCATTTGATTTTTTCAATATTTCAGGCTCTCTGTTTGTCGAAACTTCTACAGATTCAACAATTCGTTCTTCGGCACAAGGTTTATTTATGATGATGACAAATGGATTTGGAGCTATTTTTGGTAGTATTACAAGTGGTTATGTTATTGAGAAATATTTTACGACTTCAGCTGGAAAAGATTGGCATACAATCTGGCTTAGTTTTGCTATTTATGCTTTAGTGATTACTATTGCTTTTGCTATTTTCTTTAAACACAAACACAATCCGGCTGACATAGAGCAAGTTGGACATTAAATAGGATTTACAGGATACTATATAAACCAAGATTTATTCTTGGTTTTTTTATGCTTATTTACCAAATTAGTAAGGAGGTTTTGATTCAATTATTAGTTAAATGCTATTTGTTCTGATTGTCAGTGAATTAATGATTTGTTTTCTGTTAAAATAAATTTGATAATTGTATAAAGTTGTATTACCTTTGCCCACCTTTAGGTGAATAAGGATTTCCTCTAGGTATCAATTAATTATACAAACAACTTCTGTTGTTTTCTTTCGCTTTCAGAAATCCGAGAAAATGCAGAATACAAATTTTTAATCAGCATGTCTGAACAATTAAAATCACAAGAAGAGTTTTTAGCAAATTTTAACTGGCATAACTTCCAAGAAGGAATTGATGCAGTAGATGAGAAAAACTTACAAGAATTCGAAGCACTAGTTTCAAAAACTTTCATCGCTACAGATCAAGAAGAAGTAGTAGAAGGTGTAGTTGTTAGAATTACAGATAGAGACGTTATCGTTGATATCAATGCAAAATCGGAAGGTGTTATTTCTTTAAACGAATTCCGTTACAATCCAAACTTAAAAGTAGGTGACAAAGTAGAAGTATTAATTGACATCCGTGAGGATAAAACAGGTCAATTAGTATTATCACATAGAAAAGCACGTACTATCAAATCTTGGGATAGAGTTATTTCTGCAAACGAAACAGGTGAAATCGTTACTGGTTTTGTTAAATGTAGAACTAAAGGAGGTATGATCGTTGACGTTTTCGGAATCGAAGCTTTCTTACCAGGTTCACAAATTGATGTGAAACCAATCCGTGATTATGATGTTTACGTGAACAAAAACATGGAATTCAAAGTAGTTAAAATTAACCACGAATTCAAAAATGTTGTTGTATCTCACAAAGCGCTTATCGAAGCTGATATTGAGGTTCAGAAAAAAGAAATTATTGGTCAATTACAAAAAGGACAAGTATTAGAAGGTGTTGTTAAAAACATTACTTCTTATGGTGTGTTTATTGACTTAGGTGGTGTTGATGGATTAATCCACATCACTGACCTTTCTTGGTCAAGAATTAATCACCCAAGTGAAGTTCTTGAATTAGATCAAAAATTAAATGTTGTAATCCTTGATTTCGATGATGAGAAAACAAGAATTCAATTAGGATTGAAACAATTAAACGCTCACCCATGGGATGCTTTAGATGCTAACTTAGCTGTTGGAGATAAAGTTAAAGGTAAAGTAGTTGTAATCGCTGATTACGGTGCATTTATCGAAGTTGCTGAAGGTGTTGAAGGTTTAATCCACGTTTCTGAAATGTCTTGGTCAACTCACTTACGTTCTGCTCAAGATTTCGTAAAAGTGGGTGATATCGTTGAAGGAGTTATCTTAACTTTAGATAGAGACGATCGTAAGATGTCTTTAGGTATCAAACAATTGACACAAGATCCATGGACTGACATTACTTCTAAATACCCAGTAGGTTCTAAACATTCTGGTACAGTTAGAAACTTTACAAACTTTGGTATTTTCGTAGAATTAGAAGAAGGAATCGACGGATTGATTTATATCTCTGACCTTTCTTGGACTAAGAAAATCAAACATCCATCTGAATTTGTAAATGTTGGTGAAAAATTAGACGTAGTTGTATTAGAATTAGATGTTGAAGGACGTAAATTATCTTTAGGTCATAAACAAACTACTGCTAATCCTTGGGATCAATACGAAGATTCATTCGCTGTTGGAACTATCCACAATGGAGCGATTGCTGAGATCGTAGACAAAGGAGCTACTGTAGAATTTGGTGATGATATCGTTGCTTTCATTCCTACTCGTCACTTAGAAAAAGAAGACGGTAAGAAATTGAAAAAAGGAGAAACTGCTGATTTCAAAGTAATTGAGTTCAATAAAGAATTCAAAAGAGTAGTTGCTTCTCATACTGCTATCTTCCGTGAAGAAGAAGAGAAAAATGTGAGAACAGTTTCTGAAAATACTTCATCTGCATCAACTAACAATGCACCTGCTGCAACTTTAGGAGATAACAATGATGTATTAGCTGCTTTAAAAGCTAAAATGGAAAAAACAGAGAAAAAATAATTCTTAGTTTTTTTAAATACAAAAGCCTCACAGTAATGTGAGGCTTTTTTTGTTGGCAACATTAAATTTAAAGTCTACAAATAAAAAACCCTAAATCTTTTGAAGATGTAGGGTTATTAGAATCTATTCGATAAAAGTTATCTCAAAACTGCACCAAGTTCAGTTTCAAAATTCTTCTGTAATTTGTTCATGATTTTATCAATCTGTTCTTCAGTCAAAGTTTTAGAGTTGTCCTGAAGAATAAAACTTAAAGCGTAAGACTTTTTACCTTCTGACAAATTATCACCTTGGTACACATCAAATAAATCAATATTTTTTAATACCTCTTTTTCTGTTTGTTTGGCAATCTTATAAATACTTTCATAAGTTACCCCATTGTCAATTAGCAATGCTAAATCTCTTCTAACTTCAGGATACTTTGGAATTTCAGAAAATTTAATCTTATTCGAAATTAATTTTAAAATAGTAGCCCAGTTAAAATCGGCATAAAAAACCTCCTGTTTGATACCAAACGATTTTAGAATTGATTTTTTTACAACACCAATTTCAACGATTGCATCTCTTCCTATACTTAGAGCAATTCCTTCTGAAAAAATATCAGAAGTTAAGGGTTGAATTTGTGTTTTCTGAATGCCTAATCGTTCTAAAACAGCATTTACATAACCTTTAAATAAGAAGAAATCTGTTGGTCTTTGACTAGTAGTCCATGATTCTTGATTTCTATTTCCCGTAAGGAAAAGAGTTAAATGTTTTATCTCTTCATAACCAGAAGGGTAGTTGTGGTAGGTTTTTCCGAATTCAAATAATTTTAAATCGGTATTTTTTCTATTGATATTGTATGAAATAGCTTCTAATCCAGAAAACAATAAGGACTGACGCATAGTTGCTAAATCACTACTTAGCGGATTTAACATGGTTACATTATGTTCCTCTTGTAACATTTCTGAATGTTGAACATAATTGGCGGTAGTTAATGAGTTGGCCATCATTTCATGAAATCCTTGCGAATTCAATTGTGTTGCTACCACATTTTGTATTTTATAGTCTTCTGTTCTTGGAGAATTTGATACTGTAGCATTTACTTTATTAGAAAATTGGATGTTATTATAACCGTAAACTCTAAGTATTTCCTCAACTACATCAATTTCTCTTTGAACGTCAACTCTGTATGCAGGAATAGTTAGTCCTAAACCTGAATCAGTAACGCTGTTTATTTTAATGTCTAAAGAGACTAAGATCTTTTTAATTATATCTTTAGGAATTTCTTGACCTATAATTTTAGCTACTTTATTAAAATTTAGAAAAACACTAAAATCTTCAATCTTTTTTGGATAAACATCAATCAAGTCGGAGGTTATTTCTCCACCTGCTACTTCTTGAATTAATAAGGCAGCACGTTTCAATGCATAATCTGTAATTTCAGGATCAATTCCTCTTTCAAAACGGAAAGAAGCATCAGTATTCAATTGATGTCTTTTAGCAGTTTTTCGAACGCTTACAGGATTAAAGTAGGCACTTTCTAAGAAAATAGACGTTGTGCTTTCTGACACACCCGATTCTTTTCCTCCAAAAACACCAGCAATACATAACGGACCATTTTCGTCACAAATCATAATATCTTCTTCGTGCAAACTTCTTTCTACATCGTCAAGAGTAGTGAATTTTGTTCCGGAAGCTAATGTCTTTACTATTATTTTGCCATTTATTTTATCTGCATCAAAGGCATGAAGAGGTTGTCCTAATTCATGTAGTACATAATTAGTAACGTCTACAATATTGTTTTTAGGATTTAATCCAATAGCTTTTAAACGATTTTGTAACCAAGTAGGAGATGGTTTTACGGTAATTCCTGAAATAGTTAAACCACAATATCTCGGAACTAATTTATTTTCTTTAACGTCAATATCAATTTTTAAGGTACGTTTATCAACTCTGAAATTGGTAACAGATGGTGTAATTAACTCAATATTAACTCCACTTTGTAACATTCCAGCACGTAAATCACGAGCGGTACCTAAATGACTCATCGCATCAGCACGATTAGGAGTTAATCCAATTTCGAAGACTTCGTCATTTTCAATTTTAAAAACTGTGGCTGCTGGTGTCCCTGGTTGTAAGGATTCGTCTAAAACCATAATTCCGTCATGACTGTTGCCAAGACCAATTTCGTCTTCAGCACAAATCATTCCGTGACTTTCTTGTCCACGAATTTTACCTTTCTTAATTGTAAATGATTCGCCTTCTTTATCGTATAAAATTGTACCAATAGTGGCAACCGGTACTTTTTGTCCAGCAGCAACATTAGCTGCTCCACATACAATTTGAACAGGAGTTCCATCTCCTAAATCTACGGTAGTTATTTTTAGTCTATCAGCATCAGGATGCTGAACGCAAGTTAGTACATGTCCAACTACAATACCTTCTAAACCTCCTTTTACAGATTGGTACTTCTCAACCATTTCTACCTCCAAGCCTAAATCGGTAAGTAATGCAGCCGTTTCTTCGGATTGCCAATCTATTTTAATGAACTGTTTTAACCAGTTGTATGATATTTTCATTTTGAATTATTTACAAGTACGCAAATATAAGGATTGCTTGTTGGAGTAAGAAACAATTTTTGGATTTTTCAGTAATTAATCAAACTAAAAAGTGTGTTAGTTACTTTTATTTAAAAAGGCAATCAAACCTTCAAAATAGGCTTTTTGATCATCGTAAAACGCCATATGACTTCCTTTTGAACAATATAAATAGGTTCCGTTTTGAACTAATTTTGACATTGCTGACATGTGATTTGGATCCATTGTGTCGTATTTTGCTCCAATAACTAGAGTAGGAATTGTAATTTTTTTCAAATCAGATTTTCTATCCCATTTTTCTAATTTTCCAGAAATACCAAATTCACTTGGTCCTTGCATAGTTACATATAACGATTGATTCATTTTAGCAAAAGAGCGATTTACCGGTTCTGGCCAATCTTTTGAAGGAAAACGGAGAATGTGTTTTTCATAAAAATTAGGAATTAATAATTCCATATAGCGTGGGTTGGCAAAATCTTTCGCAGCTTCAATTTGGTTAATTTCTGCTAGTACTTTTGGATTCATTTGTTTGGCTAACACTTCGTCAGCATATCTACCATATTCAGGACAACTCGACATCATATTGGAAATAATCAGACCTTTCATATTGTGTTGGTACTTCAACGTATATTCCATTGCTAAAATTCCACCCCAAGAATGTCCTAATATATAAAAATTTGTTGTGTCTAAATGCAACGCTTTTCTAACTTGTTCTACTTCTTCTACATAACGTCCCAAATCCCAAAGCGCAACTTCATTTGGATTATCAGAGTTCCCACAACCCAATTGGTCATAATAAATAAATTCAATTCCTTCAGCCGGTAGGAAATTTTCAAAACACTCAAAATATTCGTGTGTAGCTCCAGGTCCACCATTAAGAAGCAATAATTTAATTTTCGGATTGTTCCCAATACGTTTGGTCCAAACATTAAATGTTCCTTTTGAAGTAGTGATTGGAATTACTTTCACACCACCATTTTGAATACTATCGTTTGACTTTTCAAAATATACAGACGAATTTTCTGAGACAATTTTTTGACAAGAAACAAAAAACGAAAGAAGTACAACTAAAAAAAATGTAGCAAATGTTTTCATAGACTAAAAATTGAGTTTATAATATTTCTTCAATATGTTTCTTGATATTTTCGGCGATTTTTTTAGTGGGTAAATCATTAGCATCTTGACCAAAAGGATCTTCGATTTCTTCTGCAATTAATTCTAAACTTGCCAATACATAGAAAATAAAAACTACCACTGGAATTACAAAATATCCTAAACTAAATACATAGCCAAAAGGCAAAGTCAATACGTAAATAAAAATAAATTTCTTAATGAAAGCACTGTAAGAATAGGGTATAGGCGTATTTTTTATTCGTTCGCAAGCACCACATATGTCGGTAAAAGATTGTAATTCGCTATTAATTATAATTAGTTGGTCTCCCGTTATTTTCTCAGAAAGATACAAACTATTTACTTTCACGAATAATTTATTGGCTACTTGATTGGGACGGTGTTTGTGGTGGTCAATTTCTAAATCGACATCATCAAATAATTGTTTCCCTGTATCGCTATCGTTTAAATGTTTTCTTAGAATAGTAGCATAATGCGGAATCATTTTTTTAAAAAATTCACGATCATTGTCATCCACTAACATAGCGTTAAGTTTTATTGCTAAATTACGGGAACTGTTCACTAATCCTCCCCATAATTTCCTTCCTTCCCACCAACGATCGTAAGCAGTATTGGTTCTGTAAGCTAACAATAATGAAATAACAAAACCCAACATTCCATGCATCATAGAAATATTCTTCACATGACTATCATCTGGTAAGTGCCAATATTCAATTTCTAGATAAGCGATAATTCCTGAATAAATTCCAATAATAATCATAATTGGAATTAATTTCCTGAAAGTGTCTGCTTTGCTAAAATGAAAAATAAAGCTAAACCAATCTTTTGGGTTGTATGAAGTCATGAAAATAGATTAGTCTAAGTTAATTATACCTGCTAATTCTTTTAGTACTATCTCTGATAATTTAGCTTGAAATTGTGCATTACTATTTCTAACTTTAGCATTCACATAATTCAATTGTGCAGTTCTGAACTCTAAAGTTGTAATTGTTCCAATCTTGAATTTATCTAAAGTAATATCTAAATTTTGTTTGGCGTAAAATTCATTTTTATTTTCAATTACAACTAATTGATTATTGGTTAAGTAGGTTTGATAAGCTGCGTTTAGCTGAGCTTGCAACTCTAACCGTTGAGAATTTAATGTAAGTTTAGAATTGTCTAACATTATCTTAGCAATCTTTTCATTTCTATTTTGATTCCAACCATTAAACAAATTGAGAGCAGCATTAAATCCATAATTAAAACCTCTTGCCGATGTTGCTGCAGCAAAACCAAGACTTGCTTGTGTTTCATTAAATACATAGCCTGAACTTAATGTAATAACTGGATAACGATCGCCTTTAATTTGTTTAAGTTGTAACTCGGCAACATTTTTTGACAATAATAAACTTACTAATTGTGGGTTCTGTTTTTCAACTAAATCAGACAATTCGGTAAGTTTTAGATTTTCATCGACTTTAATTTTTTCGATTACATTGAATTGGGTTTGTAGATCTCTTGCTAAAATCTTATTTAACAAAGTTTTTGTGTTTTGAAATACTTCTTGCTGCTTTAATAAAACAACATTATCAGTATTTAAATCTACTTGAGCGTTGAGAACTTCTAATTTAGAAGCTTTACCAATTGCAAACCGATTTTGAGCTAAAGCCAATCTTTGATTAGAAATTACTAAAGTAGAGTCCAAAGCTTTTAATTGTTGTTGCTGTTGAACCAAATTAAAATAAGTAGATGATACCTCGCTTAACTTTGATATAATTGTTTGTTGAAGTTGAGTAGATCCTAGTTTTTCAAGTTCTTTTAACTGTTCTAATCGAGTAAACATTTTAAATCCATTAAAAATAGTCCAATCTAAACTTACACCATAATTTAAACTATTATTCAATGCGTTATCTAATGCATTGACAACACCATTTTGTAGCGTTAATGTACTGTTCTGAACTCTATTGTTTGCAGCTACTGAGGCTGTCAATGTAGGAAGCATTCCTGCATTTCCAATAGTAGAATTAGTTTTTGCAATGTTATAATTGTTAGAGGCAATTTTTATTTCAAAGTTGTTCTCTAACGCAATTTTAATAGCATTTTCAATAGTTAAAACTTCCTGCGAATAAGAACTCGAAAAAACAGAAAATACTATTAAATAGAATATTTTGATTCGGTGACAATTTTTCATTTTATTTAATTTCTTTTTCGTATTCAGCAATATGATCAAATTCAGGATAATGTTTTCTGGTTTTAGACCACATCATATATAAAGCTGGTATAACGAATAACGTTAGTACAAGGGAGAAAACAGTTCCTCCTACAATAACCACTCCCATACCAATTCTGCTAGTAGAAGCTGCTCCAAGTGATAATGCAATTGGCAAAGCGCCCAAAGCAATGGCTAAACTGGTCATTAAGATTGGTCGAAGTCGGGCTTCTGAGGCTTCTAAAATAGCTTCTAATTTTGGTTTTCCTTGTTCGCGTAATTGATTGGCAAATTCGACAATCAAGATTCCGTTTTTAGTAACCAAACCGATTAACATTACGGTTCCAATCTGGCTGAATATATTCCAACTTTGGTTAAACAACCATAATGAAAATAAGGCTCCTGCCACTGCCATTGGAACAGTTAAAATAATAATTATTGGATCTATAAAACTTTCAAATTGAGCAGCTAAGATTAAAAATATTAATAATAAAGCTAACCCAAAAGCAAAACTAGTATTGGAACTACTCTCAACAAAATCTCTTGATTCTCCTCCTAAATCAGTAGTAAAGGAATCGTCTAATACTTTGTCTTTAATTTCGTTCATAGCTTCAATCCCATCTCCAATACTTTTTCCGGGCGCTAAACCAGCTGAAACTGTAGCAGACATAAATCTATTATTATGATACAATTGCGTTGGATTACTTTGCTCTTCAATGGTAATGACGTTATCCATCTGAATTAATTCCCCTTTATTATTTTTAACAAACATTGAGGTCAGATCCAATGGCTTAGAACGGTCATTTTTTTCAAATTGTCCAATAACTTGATACTGTTTTCCGTTGCGTAGAAAGTATCCAAAACGCTGTCCACTTAATGACAATTGCAATGTTTGAGCTACATCAAGTACTGAAATACCTAAACTTTCTGCTTTCTCTCTGTCAATGGTAACATTGATTTCAGGTTTGTTGAATTTTAAATTCACATCCGTAGTGGAGAAAGTTTCATTCTTTGCTGCTTCTTCCATAAACAAAGGAATTTTTTCTCTCAACTTTTCAAAATTAGAAGCTTGTATAATATATTGGATAGGTAATCCACCGCGTCTATTAACTGCAATTGTTGGCTGTTCGATAACTGATGTTTTTGCTTCGGAATACCCACTTGTCCATTTGGTTAGTTTTTCAGCTACTTCTTTTTGAGACGCTTTTCTTTCGTTGGGTTGTAATAACGAAATTCTAACAAAACCACTATTTACAGATGAAGCATTAAAACCAGGTGAAGTAATCACTAAAGCTACTTTCTTTTCCGGAATAGAATCGTCTACTAATTTTGAAATCTCTTGCATAAAACGATCGGTATATTCATACGAAGAACCTTCTGATGTGGCTACACGCAATACCATTCCGCTACGGTCATCGTAGGGTGCGGTTTCTTTTTTTAACAAATTGAAGAACAGATAAATTAATCCAAAACAAGCTATTAATATTGGGAAACTCAACCACTTCTTTTTCATAAAACGGGCTAAAGAATCAGCATAGCCACTGTTTAATTTTTGAAAATACGGTTCTGTCAGATTGTAAAATTTCGACTTTTCTTGCTTTCCACCTTTCATCAAATACGCATTCAACATTGGTGTTAGCGTAAGTGAAACAAAAGCAGAAACTAAAACGGCTGCTCCAATAACGACGCCAAATTCCCGGAACAATCGTCCCACAAAACCTTCTAAGAAAATTACTGGTAAGAATACCGCTGCTAAGGTGATTGAAATCGAAATAACTGCAAAAAAGATTTCGTTGGAACCCTTGATAGCTGCCTCGATTGGACTCATTCCTTCTTCTACTTTTTTGAAGATGTTTTCGGTTACTACAATTCCGTCATCTACAACTAGACCAGTTGCTAAAACAATAGCTAATAATGTCAGTACATTAATAGAGAATCCAAACAACCACATAATAAAAAATGTAGCTATTAAAGAAACTGGAATATCAATTAAAGGTCGGAATGCAATGGCCCAGTCTCTAAAGAATAAATAAATAATTAAGACTACTAATAGGATTGAAATACCTAATGTTTCTGCCACTTCAATAACCGATTGTTTTACAAAAACGGTATTGTCAATTACAATATTTAACTTAATATCTTTAGGAAGTTCTTTTTTAAAGCGTTCAAATTCTTTGTAAAATGCTTTCGCTATATCTAAATAATTAGCTCCTGGTCTTGGCACAATAGCAACCCCTACAAGAGGAACGCCAGATTGCATCATATTAGTTTCCACATTTTCTGGACCAATTTCGGCTTTTCCAATATCACTAAAACGAACAATTTTATCCCCTTCGGAACGAATAATGATATTATTAAATTCTTCTTCTTTTGAAATGTTTCCAATGGTTCTCACCATTAATTCGGTATTGGATCCCGTTATTTTACCAGAAGGTAATTCTACATTTTGTTTGCTTAAAGCAGATCGAACTTCAGAAACAGTACAACCATAAGAAGCTAATTTTACAGGATCTATCCATAAACGCATAGCATAACGTTTTTGACCCCAAATTTGAATTCCACTAACGCCTGGAATAGTTTCTAATCGCTGACCAATAACATTTTCTGCAAAATCACTTAACTCTAAAGCATTTCGTGAATCACTTTGAACTGTCATCGAAATAATCGCATCACTATTAGCATCTGCTTTTGAGACGACAGGTGGCGCATCGATATCTTGAGGTAAGTTTCGAATAGCTTGCGACACTTTATCACGAACATCATTCGCTGCTTCTTCTAAATCTTTGTCTAAGTTAAATTCAACTGTAATGTTACTACTTCCTTGAATACTAGACGAAGTAACATTTCGAATACCATCGATGGAATTAATTGCTTTTTCAAGTGGTTCTGTAATTTGTGACTCGATAATATCAGAGTTGGCTCCAGTATAATTCGTACGAATAGAAACTTGTGCAGGATCAATGGAAGGGAATTCTCGAACGCCTAAAAAACTGTACCCAATTAAACCAAACAAAACAATAGTTAAGTTGACAACAATAGTAAATACAGGTCTTTTTATGCTTAATGTAGATAAACTCATTTGTGTTTTTTTAGAAATGTAAATTAGCTGATGCTTATTTAATCTTTACTACGATAGGAGATTCGTCTTTTAATGACATTACTCCCGAAGTTAATACAGTATCACCAGCTTTTAAACCTGATAATATAAGTATTGAGGCATCTGTTCTCGTAGCTGTTTCAACAAGTACTTCTTTTGCCATTCCTTTATTAGCAATAAATACTTTTTTTCCGTTTTGAACAGGAATAATTGCTTCGGTAGGAATAACCACGGCGTCTTTAATTATGTCTAAAGGGAGTTCCACATCTGCAAAAGTTCCTGGAAATAATTTACCATCTTTATTACTTGCTAATGCACGAACTTGAAGGGTTCTTGTTGCTATTTCGACTTCTGGCTCAATAGCATACACTTTGGCTGAATACGATTGATCTGATCCAGATACTTTAAATGATATAGTAGCGTTCTTTTTAACTTGAGAAGCATATTTTTCTGGAATTGAAAAAGTGATTTTTAATTGACCACTATTCACCAACTTAGCCACTAAAAGAGAAGGAGTAACGTAGGTTCCAGGAGAAATAGAACGCAATCCAATCTTTCCTGAAAAAGGAGCACGCACCGAAGTTTTTTCTATTTGGGCTTGAATCAGTTGGCTTTGCGCTTGAGTAGTTTTGTAATCGGCACGAGCCACTTCATATTCTTCCTGGCTAATAGCTTCTTTTTGGAGTAATAATTTAGCTCTTCTTTCATTTTCGGCAGACAAACTTTCTTTAGTCTTGGCCTGAGCCAATTGCGCTCTAAGTTCTATATCATTGACTTTGAATAGTAGTTGTCCCTTGCTCACATTACTTCCTTCTTGAAAATAAATAGCAGTTACAATTCCTGAAACTTCAGAGCGAATCTCCACTTGTTCATCGGCTTCAATTGATCCTGATAACGCTAAATTATTGTCAAATGTTTGCAAGTTAACTACATAGCCACTGACAGTTATAGGTTTTTCTTCTTTTCCTTTGTCTTTTGGACCGCCATTAGAACTGTTCTTTGTAATTCTGTAACCAATCAATCCTACTAAACCGATAATTAATAGGGAATAAACGAGAGTTTTTATTTTCATATTTAAATCTTGTGTCAATTTTACGCAATTAACAAATTTATAGCTTTGTGTTTTATAAGAGACATTTCATAACCATTAGTTATTAACTCTTTTTAAAAAGTTTTAACATTTAAATTGCAATTCAATAGACATTAAAAAAGCACAAAGGTTTAAATCGATGTAATAAAATGTAAAGATATTTTAAGATGGGTGATGAGTCAGTCAAGAAGTAGAGTACAATTACTGTGCTAGAATAAGAAAAGTAAGAACGAAATTAACTTATGTAATTCCAAATATTTTTCTTTTTTGTCATTTCAATGAAGACAGTTCGCATTGTAGCATGTTCTGGTTTTTGCATGCTTGCATCATCTCGGAGTAATTTCAGAGCATAATTTCTAGCTAGCATGAGAATGTCCCTATCTTTTACAATATCGGCAATTTGAAGATTTAAAACCCCGCTTTGTTGCGTTCCCATTAAATCACCGGGACCACGTAATTTCAAATCAACTTCAGCAATTTCAAAGCCATCATTAGTACTTACCATCGTTTCCATTCGAGTTTTACTGTCAGAACTTAATTTGTGGCTGGTCATTAAGATACAATAACTTTGTTCGGCGCCACGTCCTACACGACCGCGCAACTGATGTAATTGGGATAATCCAAAACGCTCGGCACTTTCAATAATCATGACACTGGCATTGGGAACATTAACTCCAACCTCAATTACCGTAGTTGCTACCATTATATTGGTTTTTCCTTCGGCAAAGCGTTTCATTTCTGATTCTTTATCCGCAGGTTTCATTTTTCCGTGTAAAATAGAAATGGAATACTGTGGTAGCGGAAAATCACGAGAGATACTTTCGTAGCCGTCCATCAAATCTTTGAAATCCATTTTTTCGGATTCCTGAATCAACGGATAGACAATGTAAATTTGTCTCCCTAAAGCGATTTCATCTTTCAAAAACTTCCAAACTTTCAATCGGTTGCTATCAAATCGATGTACCGTTTGAATGGGTTTTCGTCCGGGAGGTAATTCATCAATGACTGAAATATCCAAATCCCCATACAAACTCATCGCTAAAGTACGCGGAATAGGAGTGGCAGTCATTACTAAAACATGTGGTGGGATTTCGTTCTTCTTCCACAATTTGGAACGTTGCTCTACGCCAAAACGATGTTGTTCATCAATTACGGCGAGTCCCAGATTCTTAAACTGTACTTTATCTTCTAATAAAGCATGGGTTCCGATTAGGATATGTAAACTGCCGTCTTCCAATGCTTCATGAATTATTTTTCGTTCAGCAGTTTTAGTAGAACCAGTTAATAATTTTATGTTGATGTTGGCGGTCTTCGCCAATTCGGATAAGCCTATAAAATGTTGATTGGCTAATATTTCGGTGGGTGCCATCAAACAAGCCTGAAAGCCATTGTCAATTGCCAAAAGCATACTCATAAAAGCGACAATAGTTTTTCCAGAACCTACATCGCCCTGCAACAACCGATTCATTTGGGCATTACTTCCCATATCGGTACGGATTTCCTTAATCACTCTTTTCTGCGCATTGGTCAACTCAAAAGGCAAATGGTTTTGGTAAAAGTCATTGAAATGTTGCCCAACAGAAGTAAACGGATGTCCTTTAATTTTATGTTTCTGAATCAGGTTTTTGGTGATTAATTGTAGCTGAATAAAAAATAATTCTTCAAACTTCAATCGGAATTGGGCTTTCGCCAAAGCTTCCGAACTTTGAGGGAAATGAATATTAAATAGCGCGGCTTTCTTAGAAATCAGTTTCAATTCGTCCAGCAAATAATCAGGCAAGGTTTCTGAAAACAAATTTTGTGTTTCCAAAAACAATTGTTGCATCATTTTGATAATAACTCGGTTCGAAACACCTCGATTCGCCAAGGTTTCGGTAGAAGGATAAATGGCTTGCATGGCCGAGCGAAGACTTTTTTGGTGTTCGCTAAGCAATTCAATTTCAGGATGTGCCATGTTGAACGTACCATTGAATGAGGAACATTTTCCAAAAATCACAATCACTTCATTCAACTTTAAACTTTCTCGAATCCATTTATGACCTTGGAACCAAACCAATTCCATTTGGCCGGTATCATCCACAAAAGTAGCGACCAAACGTTTTTTATTTTTGCCAAATTCCACCGTTTTAATATGGATGATTTTACCAATGATTTGGACTTCAGAAACGGTGTTTTGTAACTCGTTAACTTTATAATAACGTGTTCTGTCTATGTAGCGATTAGGAAAGAAATTCACCAAATCTCCGTACTTAAAAATCCCCAATTCCTTACGCAAGAGTTCGCCCCGATTGGGACCAACGCCTTTAAGGTATTCGATAGGAGTTTGTAGAAGATTTTGCTGCATACTGCGAAGATAGTTTTTTGTTAGGAAAATAGAAAGTAGCGTTTGAAAATGATATATTTGAAAATTATTAAAACTACAAAATGATTCTCGATACTCTAGATAACTATCACCTTTACCAGTCTATTAATGAACGTATAGCCAAAGGATTTGAATTTATACACAATACCGATTTAGATGCTATTCCTCCAGGAAAACATGATATCGATGGTGATACGATTTTTGCTTTGGTACAAGAATACCAAACCAAACCTTTAGCGGAATGTAAATTAGAAAGCCATAAAAAATACATTGACATTCAATATGTAATTCGTGGTGAAGAGTTTATGGGAATAACTATTATGAACAATCAGAAGATTCTGGAAGTCAATGAAGATAAAGATTATACTTTTTATGAGGGAAGCACTTCTTTAGTGCTTGTTTCAAAAGGAATGTTTACTATTTTTTTTCCAGATGATTTGCACCAACCCTGTGTTCAAACAGAATCCGCTGCTGAAGTAAAGAAAGTAGTCATTAAAGTCTTAATTCAATAAATCGTACTTCGTATCGTAAATCTACCATCGTAAATCGTAAATTATTATGACAACCCATCTCGCTTTACTTCGTGGTATCAATGTTTCTGGACACAATATGATTAAAATGGAAGCATTAAAAACGGCTTTGGAAAATATTGGATTTCAAAACGTGACCACCTACATTCAATCTGGAAATGTGTTTGTGACCACAGAAGAAGACAATCCCGCTAAAGTAGGTTTCCTGATCAAACAAGAAATCTTCAAAGCATTTGGTCACGAAGTGCCTGTGGTTGTGATTGCAAAAAAGGATTTGGAAGCTTGTATGACAAATAATCCCTATTTGAAAGAAAAAGACTTGGATACCAAAAAACTCTATGTCGCTTTTGTATCGATGGCTTTACGTAGCGACTCCATTAACGATTTAAAAATGAGTCAGGTGAAACCGGATCAAGCGCATATTGATGCCAATAGAATTTACATCAAATACGCAGTAGGCGCAGGAAAAACCAGACTAGACCAAAAATACATAGAGAAAAAACTGAATGTCACGACTACGACACGAAATTGGAATACAGTGACGCAGTTGTTGGAAATGTATGATGAGTTTGATTAAAACACTAAATATTTCGATTGAGAGAAAGTTTTTGTTTTGGTTTAGAAAAATTTTTAAAAAATAAACTTTTCGTTAAGTATTGAAAATAAGATTAAAAACGAATGTTACCGGTTCGTTGTTTTCTATTTTCTATTATTTATAAATATTTTCCAATCAAATTTATCTTTTTCTGCTGTATTACGATTTGCCAAGTCAGTAAGCATTCCATTTAGTTTTTTTTTGTCTAACCAATTGCCATTTACAAATACACCTGCAATTTTGCGAGTGTTTTTAATATCAGTAAATGGGTTATCCTCAAGCAAAATAAGGTCTGCAAACTTTCCTATTTCTATGCTACCAATTTGTTTTTCAATACCAAGCCATTGGGCAGAAAGTAATGTTGCAGAATTTAAAGCTTCTTGTGGAGTTAAACCTGCTTGTACTAAAAGTTCTAACTCATCATGTAGTGAAAAGCCTGCTACAACACCCGAAACTCCGGCATCTGTACCTGCAACTATTGGAACTCCTGCATCTTTAAAAGCTTTTACTAATTGAAAGTGAAACTTTACCATATTATCAAAGTAAGTTACATTTTCAGGTGAAGAATTTTTTACATAGTTATTTGCAGTTAGCCATTTACTTTGTAAAAGTGGGTGAACATATTTTAGTGAACTTAGATTTTTTATGCTATCAACGGAGTGAGTCTGCTTTGCAATCCAAAGCATTGTTGTTAAAGTAGGAGATAACCAAGTATCATTATCTTTTGAAAGTTTTGCGAACTTTACTGCGTCTTGTTCACTAAAACTAACAGAGTTTTTTGAAAATTCTTCTGCGTGGGCTACCATTCCGAAATGAGGAATAAATGCTTGCTCTAATTTACCTTGAAAAGCATTTGGAATATGTCCAATTGTTTTTAGTCCTTGTTTGTTTGCTTCGTCAATAATAGCATTGTAGGTTTCCATATTCAATTTAGAATAAACTTTTATAAAATCGTAACCCTCGAATTTTGCATTTTTTACCATTAGTCGTCCTTCTTCTGCTGTATTGGCAATTCTGCCTTGTCCATTGCCTCCATTTATGAGTGCTGCAAGTGCGATACGAGGCCCAATTACATAACCTTTTTCAATAGCTTTTTTTTGTCCAAAAGTTTCCATTTTGGAATCTAGGTCTAACACAGTTGTAACACCATTGGCAATAATTGGTGTCATAACATCTTGTGCGTTGAAAGTTAAGTCTGGTTTTTGAGTTGCAAACTTTTGTCCAAAATACGCATCAGTTGGTAAATGAACGTGAGCATCTATAAGCCCTGGAATAAGCCACTTTCCTTTACCATCAATAATTTTAGCATTTTTTGGAATCCTTCCGTTGATAGATTCGATTCGATTTTCAGAAACAATCACCGTTGCATTGTTTATGATAGCGTTTGAAGAGGTCATTGTAATGACATTTACATTTTTGATGACATAAGTTGTTTGCTTTTGTGAATATCCTTTTACTGGTTTTAAAAATGAGAAAATTAATAGACTCATAAAAAAAACTAAATAGTTTGCTGATTTCATTTTGATTGTTAATTTTTGTTTTTTATAAAAAAATTGTTTCTGTTTAATATGGCTTAAAAGTATAAACAACTCTTAAGGCATTGTCATCTTTTCGCAAAATCCCTTTGTAAAAGTCATACCAACCATCATCTTGTCCACCTTGACCCTGATTTGTGTGCACCCAAAACCTTCCATTTTTATAACAGTAACCATCAACGACAATAGAGTGACCAAAGTCTTTTAGGTTTGCAAAATGTAAAAAAATCGGTCTTTTTTTGTTTATTTCTAAATAGATTATTTTTTCAAGTTTACTAAGTTTATTTGGTACAAGTTTTTGCCAAGAAATGTAACGTTTTACTTTTACTCTGTAATGTTTTTCCAATAATTTTGAAGCTGCCAATTTGTTCATATAACGATCTGTTCCAAAGTCTTTTTGAACAGCCAAAGCTGCATAATAATTATACTTTGCCATTTGGTTAATTGCTTCTTTCGAAGTCATAGAATCAATCGAGAGGGTAAACAAATCAAAATCGAATTTAGAACTATCAAGGTCTTCTTTTATTTTATAGTTTTGTCTTGAAACGTATTCAACGTGACCATAAGGTTTGAGTTTATGATAATAAACAATTTGTGCTAAAGCAGTACTCCAACATCCTGTCCGTAAAGAATCTGGAGTATATTTTTCAAAACCTCCCATTTGTTGCCAATGTGTTTTTGTCAAACAATCAGCGTCCGACATACATTTTGATTTGTCAGGAAAAAAAGGGAATGATGAGCAAGCGGATAAATTGATCAAAACGAATAATCCTAAAGCAAGAGCAGTTATTTTGTGTTTTCTTTTCATAATTTTAATTATTTCAAATTAAAAAACCAGACTCATTATTTAATTTTAATTTAATGTTTTACTCTACCACAACTGTCCCACTTCTTGCTTAATCAAGTCTAAGGCGGCATAAGTAGGAGCGGCTTTATCTACTAAACTACTCACTACAAATTCTCTCAAATCAGCAGCGGTTTGAACTTTTTCGTTTTGAGAGGCAATACGAATCATTTGAATAGTAGCATTTTTAGCCGTTTGAATGATAGACCAACATTCACCAGACACATAAATTTGTTGGCTTAGATTGTGTTCAAATTCTTGTTGGATTTGGTCAATGATAAAATTTTCATATTCTATTTTATCATTGGTTACTGGGGTATTTCGCAATAGTATTTGTGCTGGATGAATGCGTTCCATCAACAAAGTTAGACGTTCGTAGGCTTGCAAGCGCAGCGGTAAAATGTCTTTTTTGTTTTCTTTTTGTAATAACCAACGACGGGTGTTTTGTTGGTCTTTAAAAGAACCTTCAAATAAAAAATAAGCAACACCTCCAGTTACTAATGAAGGTAAAGTATATCCAAGGATTTCAAGTATTTTGGCTGTTTCCATTTGTTTTTTTCTATTTTTGAAACACAAAAATACGCTTTTTGAGTTTGTAACGAAATAGTTTGTCATTCTAGAATCATAAATAGCGTATCAATTGCAACGAAACCTTTATGGAAAATTACATTATCATTTTACTCTGTTTGGCTGCCTTTTTTGCAGGATTTATTGATGCTGTCGTAGGTGGTGGCGGACTAATTCAAACTCCAATGGGATTGATATTACTGCCCAATTTACCTGTTTCTACAGTAGTGGGAAGTTTGAAAATTCCTGCTTTTAGTGGTACTTCTTTCGCGGCCTACCAATACCTCAAAAAAGTGGATATGAATTGGAAATTACTTTCCATTATGATGTTATTAGCATTTCCATCGGCTTTTTTAGGTTCGACTTTACTGACTTATGTGAGTAACGATTTTATGAAACCTATTTTGTTGGTGGTTCTTTCTTTTTTAGTGATTTACACTTATGCCAAGAAAAATTTCGGACAACAAATTGAAAAGAATATTTCCGCTAAAAGACAATTATTCAATGCTGTCAGTATTAGTTTCGTGATCGGTTTGTATGATGGTTTTATCGGACCTGGAACAGGAAGTTTTTTGGTGGTAGCCTTTATTGCTATTATGGGATTTGATTTTTTACACGCTTCCGCGAATGCGAAAATGGTCAATTTGGCTACTAATTTTGGTTCGATTTGTTTGTTTTTTATCAAAGGAAAAATCATTTGGGCGATTGCCATTCCGATGGCGTTTAGCAATGCTTTAGGTGGATTTTTAGGCGCTAAAATGGCTATTAATAAAGGGAATAATTTTATACGAATCTTCTTTTTGGTGGTGGTAATTGGTACATTAATTCGTTTTGGATATGATGTGTTTTTTAAGTAGAATGCATTGGAAATGAATTTGTTATTAAAAAAATTCTAACCACATAAAAACATAGATTGAAGCACTCTCAAAAGAAAGTATAGAAATAATTATATTTCCCACAGAGCTATGTGAATAGTGAAACGTTTAACTCTTTCTTTTACTATAATTTATAGGCTATGTTTCTATGTGGTAAAAAAAACTTTAAATCAATTTTAATTTTCCAATTGTTACATTAATAGATTGCTAATCCTTATTTTTGCTTTCCATAATTTAATTTCCAAATGCAGCACTATATTGATCAATTGAACGAAGCGCAACGCGAACCAGTCCTTCAAAAGGACGGCCCGATGATTATCATTGCGGGTGCAGGTTCTGGTAAAACGAGAGTGTTGACTATTCGAATTGCGTATTTGATGAGTCAAGGCGTAGATGCGTTTAATATTTTGTCTTTGACCTTTACCAACAAAGCCGCGCGCGAAATGAAGAATCGTATTGCGTCTATTGTTGGAGCCAGTGAGGCTAAAAATCTTTGGATGGGAACCTTTCACTCAGTGTTTGCGCGCATTTTACGTTCAGAAGCGGAACATTTAGGATATCCTTCTAATTTTACCATTTATGACTCGCAAGATTCAGTGCGTTTGATTTCTTCGATTATTAAGGAAATGCAATTGGATCGCGATATTTACAAACCCAAACAGGTGTTGAGCCGAATTTCCACCTATAAAAATAGTTTAATTACCGTAAAGGCCTATTTCAATAATCCCGAATTACAAGAAGCCGATGCGATGTCTAAGAAACCGCGTTTGGGCGAGATTTACCAAAATTATGTGGAGCGTTGTTTTAAAGCAGGTGCCATGGATTTTGATGATTTATTATTAAAAACGAATGAGTTACTCACTCGATTTCCAGAAATATTAGCCAAATACCAAAACCGTTTTCGCTATATTTTGGTGGATGAGTACCAAGATACCAATCATTCTCAGTATTTGATTGTTCGCGCATTGTCGGATAAATTCCAAAACATTTGTGTGGTGGGAGATGATGCGCAAAGTATTTACGCATTCCGTGGTGCCAACATTAATAACATCTTGAATTTCCAAAAGGATTATGATAATGTAAGAACCTTTCGTTTGGAACAAAATTACCGTTCGACACGTAATATAGTGGAAGCGGCGAATACCATTATTGATAAGAATAAAACCAAACTGGATAAGATTGTTTGGACAGCCAATGATTTTGGACCAAAAATAAAAGTACACCGCAGTTTGACCGATGCGGAAGAAGGACGTTTTGTAGCGAGTACAATTTTTGAACAAAAGATGCAAAACCAAATGTTAAATGGTCAATTTGCTATTTTGTATCGTACCAATGCGCAATCGCGTGCTATGGAAGATGCCTTGCGTAAACGTGATATTCCATATCGAATTTATGGCGGACTCTCTTTTTATCAAAGAAAAGAAATCAAAGATGTTTTGTGCTATTTGCGTTTGATAATAAATCCAAAGGATGAAGAAGCCTTGATTCGTGTGATTAATTATCCCGCAAGAGGAATAGGGGATACCACTGTCGAAAAGTTGACTATTGCAGCCAATCATTACAAGCGCTCGATTTTTGAAGTGATGCAAAACATTGACAAAATCGACTTGAAACTGAATTCGGGAACCAAACAAAAGCTAACCGATTTCGTCAATATGATTAAGAGTTTTCAGATTATTAATGAAAGCCAAGATGCTTTTTACATTACTGATCACGTAGCCAAAAAAACAGGTTTAGTACAAGAATTGAAAAAAGATGCTACACCAGAAGGGATGGCTAAAATCCAAAACATTGAGGAATTACTCAATGGTATTAAGGATTTTACCGAAGGCCAAAAAGAAATTGATGGCGCACGTGGGGCCTTATCCGAATTTATGGAAGATGTGGCTTTGGCTACCGATTTAGATAAAGACACCAGCGATGAAGACCGCGTAGCTTTGATGACGATTCACTTGGCCAAAGGATTGGAATTTCCACACGTTTTTGTAGTGGGAATGGAAGAAGATTTGTTTCCAAGCGCGATGAGTATGAGTACCCGTTCAGAGTTGGAAGAAGAACGTCGTTTATTCTATGTAGCGTTAACTCGTGCCGAACATCAAGCGTATTTAACCTATGCGCAATCACGTTATCGTTGGGGAAAACTAACGGATAGTGAACCTTCTCGTTTTATTGAAGAAATTGACGGACAGTATTTAGAATATTTAACAGCTGCCGAATCTAATTACCGCTACAAACCGATGATTGATAGTGATATTTTTGGCGATGTAGACAAATCCAAATTGCGTCTAGCAAAACCCGTTTCAGGAACGCCACCTAAATACATTATCGATAATCAACCTAAACCAGACAGTCCTATTAGACGTTTGAAACCAGTAACTGGAAATGCTCCCAATTCTGGCAATGCTAATTTATTCGATAATAAATTAGTAGTTGGAAATATTGTAATGCACGAGCGTTTTGGCAAAGGCGAAGTGATCAATATGGAAGGTGTTGGAGCCGACAGAAAAGCGGAAATTCGTTTTGAGGTAGGAGGGATAAAGAAATTGTTATTGCGTTTTGCAAAATTGGAAATAATAGGATAGACTCATAAATACTATGGCTGAATTTATAAAAATATACCCTGACAATCCGAGTGAAGCGGCTATTGCCAAAGTGGTAAAAGTCTTGAAAGAGGGTGGTTTGGTTATTTATCCAACTGATACGGTTTATGGATTGGGTTGTGATATTACCAATACAAAAGCCCTGGAACGTATTGCCAGAATTAAAGGGGTTAAATTAGAGAAAGCTAATTTCTCTTTTATCTGTCATGATTTGAGTAATCTGTCGGATTATGTAAAGCAAATCGATACGGCTACTTTTAAAATCTTAAAAAGAGCGTTACCAGGTCCGTATACCTTCATTTTACCTGGAAGTACTAATTTACCAAAAGAGTTTAAAAAGAAAACGACTGTTGGTATGCGTGTGCCAGACAATTCTATTGCTTTAGAAATTGTTCGTCAATTAGGAAATCCAATTGTATCCACTTCTATTCACGATGAAGATGAAGTAATTGAATATACAACGGATCCAGAATTAATCTTTGAAAAGTGGCAAAATTGTGTGGATATGGTAATTGATGGTGGCTATGGAGACAATACCGCATCTACTATAATTGACTTATCAGGTCAAGAACCAATAGTAATCAGAGAAGGAAAAGGAGACGTAGATATACTTTAGATAATCATATTTAACTGTTTGTATTTTAAAATTTTAAATAAAAAAACGTCTTGAATATTCAAGACGTTTTTTTTATGAGATGAGAAGAAAATTATTTTTGTTGTTTCTTCATTTCTTTTTCTACCATTTCATAGAATTGGTCAATTTTAGGTAAAACTACGATACGTGTTCTTCTATTACGCGCTTTATTTTCTGAGGTTGTGTTGTCCACTAATGGAACATAAGAACTTCTACCAGCAGCAATTAATTGAGACGGTTTTACTCCTAAACTATTGGTTAATACACGAACTATAGATGTAGAACGTTTCACACTTAAATCCCAGTTGTCAAGTAAAATTCCGCTTCCAGTAAAAGGAACATTATCTGTGTGTCCTTCAACCATACATTCGAAATCTGGCTTGTCGTTTATTACTTTAGCGACTTTAGCTAAAACACCTTTTGCTTTGTCAGTTACTTCGTAGCTTCCGCTTTTAAATAACAATTTATCTGCAATAGAAATGAAAACCACTCCTTTTTCTACATTAATTTCGATATCTGGATCAGATAATCCAACTGCACTTTTTAAGCTAGTAACAACTGCTAAAGTAACACTGTCTTTTCTAGTCAAAGCGTCTTGCATTCTGCTAATTTTCAAATCTTTTTCTTTGATAGATTCTAAAGCTTTTTCAATATTTTCAGCTCCTTTAGTAGACAAGATAGCCATCTCTTTAGAAGTTTCCATTAAATTTTGATTTTGGTCTTTTAGAGCAATAGTAGTTGCAGATAATGCTGCCTTTTCCTCTAAACAAGTATTCAATTTAACGGTACAAGTATTTAATAAATCTTGTGTTTCTTTGTTTTTAGCTTCTAGTTCAGCATATTTCTTTTTTGAAACACATGAACTCAATAGTGCTAAAACTGATAAAGCTAATACAACTTTTCTCATAAAATGAAATTTTTAATTAATGTTAAACAAATTTAGTTTTTTAAATTTTAGTTTTTCTAAATAAATTGCTAAAAAATAGTTTTTTTTCAATGTAATAACTAAAAACGATACTTTTTGAGAAATAGTATTTCGGTTGTTGGTAACTATCCCTTTTTTCATAATTAGCTTTAAATAATCTATAAAAAGCAAAATGAGCTTTCAAGATGGCTATACAATGCTTGGGTTGTTTTTCTAATAGGAATTTGATACCTGCAATTCCGTCCAAAACCATTCGTATGAAAAGTATTCGATACAAGTCTTTTTGTGGAACATTTTTAGTTAGCATCAACAACGAATTTCTAAAATTCAATTCCGTTTTTCTTGGATTTCCTTGTTGTAATGTCGCTCCACCAACATGGTATACTTTTGACTCAAATAGATATTTAATGCTAAATCCTTTATTTATAGCACGCCAACATAAGTCGATTTCTTCTTGGTGTGCAAAAAAGGAAGAGTCAAATCCATTCAGTTCTTTGTAAACAGAACTTCTAATAAAGAAGCATGCTCCCGATGCCCAAAAAATTTCTTGATTGGAATCGTATTGACCGTTGTCTTTTTCCAAAGTATCGAAAATACGACCACGACAAAATGGATAACCGTATTGATCAATAAAACCTCCTGCTGCTCCAGCATATTCAAAATAGTCTTTGTTCTTAAAATCTAATATTTTAGGTTGAATTATAGCAGTCTTAGGTTCGTTTTGAAACGTTTTAATAATAGGTTGTAACCAATTTTCGGTCACTTCTATATCCGAATTCACTAATGCATAAACATCAGCTTCGATGTGTTGTAATGCCTCATTATACCCACCAGCGTAACCTGTGTTAGTTGGATTAACTACAATCGAAACCTCTGGAAATTTAGCTTTGACAAAATCAACTGAATCATCTGTCGAAGCATTATCAGCAACATAAACAGTCGCTTCTGGAGAAAATTGAACTACTGAAGGTAAAAACTGTTCTAATAATTGTTTTCCATTCCAATTCAGTATGACAACAGCTATTTTCATCTAGATTGTATTGGGTTGATAGTTGGGTAATTCGTGTAAAAATTGGTATTTTTCATTTTCAAAATCCATTTGGCAAAAGTAATGATTCAAACCATTGGTTACCATAAGATAATTGGATTTTAAAGTCATATTGTACTGAGCAATTTGATCAAAAGTACTTTGAGAAATACTTATTTCAGGTGCTTTGCATTCGATTAGGATCAAAATAGAACCATCTGAATTGTATACTACCACATCGTATCTTTTTCGTAAACCATTGACTTTTAAAACTTTTTCAACATTAATCAATGACTTTGGATAGTTCTTTTCAGCAATTAAAAATTGAACTACGTGTTGACGCACCCATTCTTCAGGAGTAAGAATTATAAATTTTTTCCTGATAGTATCAAAAATAGCCACTTTATTTTCGCTATTTTTGAAACGGAAAGAGTAGGATGGAAAATTCAATTGTTGCATCTGCCAAATTTACTATTTTAAATTTCAAATTTCCGAATTAACGCAAAACCAAAATACCTTTTTGTGGACGACGTAGTAAAAATTGTAAATGATATCAAGGCTGGAAACATTAAACCGATCTATTTTTTGATGGGAGAAGAGCCTTATTATATAGACAAATTATCTGATTTTATTGAACAAAATGTATTGACTGAAGAAGAAAAAGGTTTCAATCAAACAGTTTTTTATGGTCGTGATGTTACAATTGAAGATATTGTTTCGACAGCTAAGCGCTATCCAATGATGGCAGAACGTCAAGTGGTGATTGTTAAAGAGGCCCAAGATTTATCTCGCACCATCGATAAGATTGAAAGTTATCTAGAAAACCCTATGGAATCTACCGTTTTAGTCTTTTGTTACAAATACAAAACCTTAGACAAACGAAAAAAAGTAACTAAGTTATTGGCACAAAAAGGCATTGTTTACGAGAGTAAAAAGTTATATGAAAATCAAGTAGGAGATTGGATAAAGCGTGTTTTAGCTGGTAAAAAATATACTATTGAACCAAAAGCTAGCGCAATGTTGGTGGAATTTTTGGGGACTGATTTGAGTAAAATCAATAATGAATTAGAAAAATTACAGATTATACTTCCACTAGGAAGTACTATCGATCCAAAGCATATTGAAGAGAATATTGGTTTTAGTAAGGACTTTAACAATTTTGAGTTATTGAACGCTTTAGGGTCCCGCAATCAAGCAAAGGCATTTCACATTGCACACTATTTTTCTAATAATCCAAAGGCAAATCCTTTAGTTGTTACTACAAGTACTGTTTTTGGTTTTTTTGTAAAAATTTTAAAATACCACGGTATGAAAGATAGAAATCCTAAAAATGTATCGGCAGCCTTAGGAATTAATCCTTTCTTTTTAAAGGATTATGATTTGGCTTTAAAAAATTATCCAATGAAAAAAGTAAGTCAGATTATTTCGTCGTTACGAGAAGTTGATGTTAAAAGTAAAGGAGTAGGCGCTAATCTATCTCAATCTGATTTGCTAAAAGAAATGTTATTTAAGATTTTTAATTAGTTTAAAATTTAGATATTTGTACCTCAAAAATACGATATTACATATATGGGAATGAATAAAAATACAATTTTAGGATGGGCAACACTAATTATGATAGTGATGGGTTTACTGTTAATTGGACTTGGTGCTTTCCGCTATGACGATGTTGCAGGATGGGGCTTTGCCGCTGTTGGTGTTGGTTTTCTAGCCAATGCTTGGGTTTTTAGTTCCCTAAAAGGTCGCGTTTAAACCCAAGATATATCTTTTCAATTTTTAAGAAAGCATCGAATATTTACTTACGTTATATTTAAATTGATTTTGAACATTTACTGTTTTGGAGTTAAAAATAGGACTTAAAAGTGTTGCTATAGTTTCAAATTCCTTTATATAAGCATCTTGGGAATGTATTGATTTGAATTCCTGATAAAAAGTATTCGATTTTATTTTCATCATTTCTATATCTGTCTTTCTATTTTCTAAAATTGGGAAAAGGCTTTCTGAATCAATTCCAATACTATGTATTGTTCCTTTAATTGTTTTGATTATTGATTTAAAATCTACTCTTTTTCGACAAATATCAATTGAATTTAGTAAGTGATTCATTAATCGATAACTTGCAATTTTATCCCTATTGTTTTCTATTATAATGTTTTCAATTCCTTCGATTGAATTAGTATCGATATTATTTCTTTTAAAAATTTGGTTGACATAATCTGGATTTTTAAAGTACATATTGGCGTAATATCTCGCATCAACTAATGGATCTTCAGAATTATTTAATAATTGCTCTTGAATCAGACTTGTTGCTATAACTCGGTCAGATGTTTTCCAATCGGTTGCAATAGGAATTAAGTGTTCTATTCGATTCGGTTGTAATGCAGCCATTTCCCAAGCGATTGCACCTCCGAGTTCTCCTCCAATAACTGCAAAAACGGTATTGATTTTTATGCTAAACAAACCTTCCCAATAAAGTGCTGCAATATCTCTAATGGTAAATTTGCGATAATTTTGATTTGGATTCCAATGTTCATCTTCAAATTCATTACTTGGAAAATTAAATGAAATAATAGTGTATATTAAAGTATCAATAGCTTTAGAATTAACTATAATCTCTTTCCACCAACCTGTATTTCCTCCACAATTTGAATTACCTGTTAAGGAATGATTTACAACTATAATAGGTGCTAATCCAATCGGTTGACCAAAAATTTGATATGACAATTTAATTGAGTTAATTGGAGTACCATTTTCTAAATTAAATCGCTTGATTTCGGTAGAGTAGAAGTTTTTCATAATTACTATTTTTTATTGAGATTAAAACTACAACCAAACAACTGTTTTGATAACTAATATCTTCTACTAACCTGAATCATCGACTAGCGGTAGCATTTATCTTTAATCTAAATAATTTCAATACTGATTATTGTATTGTTTTTATTTAAAACTATCTTTGTAGTTTCAAGAAATTAAAACAATAAATTATATGTCAGACGATAAGAAAGTAATATTCTCAATGTCCAAATTGAGTAAGACGTATTCAAGCAGTAACAAACAAGTATTAAAAGATATTTATTTAAGTTTCTTTTATGGAGCTAAAATTGGTATTCTAGGATTGAATGGTTCTGGAAAATCTTCTCTATTGAAAATTATTGCTGGAGTTGATAAAAATTACCAAGGTGATGTTGTTTTTGCTCCAGGTTACACCGTTGGTTATTTAGAGCAAGAACCACAACTAGACGATTCAAAAACAGTTTTGGAAATTGTTCAAGAAGGTGTTGCAGAAACAATGGCAGTTTTAGAAGAATACAATCAAATTAACGATTTATTCGGACTTCCTGAGAACTATGAAGACCAGGATAAAATGGATAAATTAATGGATCGTCAAGCGGCTTTGCAGGATAAAATTGATGCTTTAGGCGCTTGGGAAATCGATACAAAATTAGAAATTGCTATGGATGCGTTACGTACTCCAGAAGGTGATACACCGATAAAGAATTTATCAGGTGGAGAACGTCGTCGTGTGGCTTTATGTCGTTTGTTATTACAACAGCCTGATGTATTGCTTTTGGATGAGCCAACGAACCACTTGGATGCTGAAAGTGTACTTTGGTTAGAACAACACTTAGCGCAGTATGCTGGTACTGTAATCGCAGTAACGCACGACCGTTATTTCTTGGATAATGTTGCAGGATGGATTTTGGAATTGGATAGAGGAGAAGGCATTCCGTGGAAAGGAAATTATTCTTCTTGGTTAGACCAAAAATCAAACCGAATGGCATTAGAAGAAAAAGTGGCATCTAAACGTAGAAAAACCTTAGAGCGTGAATTGGATTGGGTTCGTCAAGGAGCCAAAGGTCGTCAAACCAAACAAAAAGCACGTTTACAGAACTACGATAAATTATTGAATGAAGATCAAAAACAACTGGATGAAAATCTAGAAATCTATATTCCAAATGGTCCTCGTTTGGGAACTAATGTTATTGAGGCTACCAATGTTGCGAAAGCTTTTGGGGATAAATTACTGTATGATAATTTGAACTTTACACTTCCACAAGCTGGAATTGTGGGGATTATTGGTCCAAATGGTGCTGGTAAATCGACTATTTTCCGAATGATTATGGGCGAAGAACAACCTGATGGAGGTCAATTTTCTATTGGAGAAACAGTAAAAATTGCCTACGTAGATCAGTCGCATTCTAATATTAATCCTGACAAAACTATTTGGGAAAACTTTGCTGATGGTCAAGAATTAGTAATGATGGGAGGGAAGCAAGTAAATTCAAGAGCGTACTTATCTCGCTTTAACTTTGGCGGAAGCGATCAAAACAAAAAAGTATCGATGCTTTCTGGTGGTGAAAGAAACCGTTTGCACTTAGCCATGACTTTAAAAGAAGAAGGAAACGTTTTGTTACTGGATGAGCCAACGAATGACTTGGATGTAAATACATTGCGTGCTTTAGAAGAAGGATTAGAAAATTTTGCAGGTTGTGCTGTAGTAATTTCTCACGACAGATGGTTCTTGGATAGAATTTGTACTCACATCTTAGCTTTTGAAGGAAATTCAGAAGTATATTTCTTTGAAGGAAGTTTCTCTGATTACGAAGAAAACAAAAAGAAACGTTTAGGTGGTGATTTAACTCCAAAACGATTGAAATACAGAAAATTAATTAGAAATTAATTTAATACAAAAAGAGGATATCATTTGATATCCTCTTTTTTTATCTTCTTATTTCTTCTTACCAGAATTCATCATTATTAGCACGGCACCAACTAAAGCTAGTATGACCAAACCAAAAACAACTATCATAATAAAGGAGCCGTTTGCCCAAGAATACAATGGTAAATTTCTCATAATTAAGATTTTTAAGATGAATCAAATGTAATTCATGCCAACTTCTTATTTTATGACATTTGTCATATAAGCCAATTTATCCTAAAAATTTTGATTGTAAATCTTTTGATGGAACTAAACAACTTTCTTTTTTGCCCCACCATCTATAGCGGTTTTTAGCTATAAAGTCATAGACTGCATTGGTAATAGTATTTGGAAGTAGTTTGAAAATTAGTAAACAATAATAAATTCCACCGATACTTTTTACAATTTCAAAAAAAGCTTGCGATTTATAAAAAAACACTTTTTCTGATTCGTATAGGATTGCACTGTCCGTTAGTTGAAATTCAATTGGGAGTTTTTGAAGTAGTTCGCGTCCCAAATCCGATTGCAAAGAAACAAACCTAAAAACATCTTTGGTATCTCTTTTAATAATGAATTGCACCGTGGCATCACATAAATTGCAAAGTCCGTCAAACAAAATGATTTTTTTATGTTGAGGGAGATGTTGCATACTTACTTTTTAACAGCTTCTACCAACTCTAGTAATTCCAAACCAACTTTTGAAGTAAACAAACCATAATTGACAGTAGCTTTATTTCGTTCAATAGCATCGATACTTCCTACTGCTTTTCCGTCAAACATTCTAACACGATCTCCCACTTTAAGAATTGGACGTGGTTTTTCAATTACAACTTTAACTTTTTTGGCTTTTTTCTCAGCACGTATTTCCTCTACCTGAACCGCTACTTCTTTAATAACTTCTTTTTTCTTTTCGGCAATTACTTTCGTTTCTTTTGCAGATGCTTTTTTACGCTTGGAATTTTCAATTTCAACAATTTTTAAAAATTCGCCAATTAGCTCTTTCTTATTTTTATTATTGAAATACTTATCTGCTAAATCTTCAATTTTTTGACCAATATAAATCGTCTTTTGATTGCTATCATACAATTCCTGATAACTCTCTAATTTCTGCTTGATTTTAACATTGATAGTCTCCATTTTTTTACTTTCTTCACGTGCTTTGGTTTCCTCTTCTTTAAGCGTTAATGAAGTCTTTTCTAATTTGGAGCGTTCTTTTTGAAGCGTGGCTATGGTTTTGTCAAAACGTACTTTGCCTACTTCAATTTTCTTTTTAGCACGGTTTATTAAACCATAAGGAATACCATTTTTTTGAGCCACCTCAAAAGTAAATGAACTACCGGCTTGACCTAAAACCAATTTATACATCGGTTCTAATGATTTTTCATCGAAAAGCATATTGGCATTAGTGGCAAAAGGCAATTCATTAGCCAAAATCTTTAAGTTTGAATAGTGAGTTGTAATGATTCCGAAAGCCTCACGATGGTAGAATTCTTCTAAGAAAATTTCTGCCAATGCACCACCTAATTCGGGATCAGAACCCGTTCCAAATTCATCGATCAAAAACATCGTTTTCTTGTTGCACTTTTTCAAGAAATAATTCATATTCTTTAAGCGATAGCTATACGTACTCAAATGATTTTCTATCGATTGGTTGTCGCCAATGTCTGTCAGAATTCTATCAAATAAAAAGGTTTCACTGCGCTCGTGAACGGGAATCAACATTCCGGATTGCAACATTAATTGGAGTAATCCTACTGTTTTTAGCGAAATGGTTTTTCCACCCGCATTTGGACCCGAAATAACAATGATTCTATTTTCTTGTTCTAATTCGATAGTTTGTGGATAGGTAATTTCGTTTTTCTCTTTATTGGATAAAAATAAAATTGGATGGAAGGCATCTCTAAAAAACAAACGTCTTTCTTCTGTAATGGTTGGTAAAATAGCATTGATTTTATTGGCATATTTTGCTTTGGCAGCAATTACATCAACATCGCTTAAAAAGTTCTGGTATTCAATCAATAAATCTAAAAAAGGACGAATTCTATTCGATAATTGTTTTAAAATTCGGTTGATTTCTTCCTTTTCTTCGTATTCTAAATTACTTAATTCACGAGAATATTTTAAGGTAGTTTCGGGTTCGATATAAGCAATACTTCCCGTTTTGGAACTCCCTAAAATCGATCCTTTAACTTTCCGACGATACATTGCTAAAACAGCCAAAACACGACGGTTTTGAACAAAACTTTCTCTAATGTCATCCAAATATCCTAGTGAATTGTATTGCGTTAAAGCTACTCCAAAACTTTGATTGACTTTGCCTCGAACCACATTCATATCACGGCGGATATTCAATAAATCAGGTGAAGCATTGTCTTTGATTTCGCCATATTTATCGACCACTTCATCCACCATTGTAATGATGTCTTTGGTCAATTCAACTTTCGAAGCTCTATTGTTTAAGTTGGGATAATAATCATGGAATTTTCTCAAGAAATTCAATAAGAAATTAACGGTACTGGATAAGTTGGCAATTTTTCTAAAACTTCCGACTTCCAAAAAGCTATCCTCAATAGCTAAAAATTTAATTTCGTGAGTTATGGCATCAAATCCATGATTGGGAATGGCATTATTGTTTTGGAAAGAAGAAACGTATTCCGAAGTCTGCAACAATGCTTCCATCAAGCTTTCCTTGTCTTTGAAAGGTGTAATTTCAAGTGCTTTTTGTTTTCCAATATCGGTATTACAAATAGCAGACAACGTTTCTAAAACTGTTGGGAATTGTAAATCTTGTAAAGTCTTTTCGGTGATGGATATCATTTATAGTACTATTGGAAAGAAGCAAAGTTACAAAGATTAAGAGGAGTTTCTTGAAGAAAAAGTATAATTTTACACCTAACAGATTTCAGATAGACATTTATATTTATGGAACTCCAATTGAATCCAGAATGGCAATCCATTTTAGCTGAAGAAATTCAGAAACCCTATTTTAGTGAGTTACTAGAAATGGTGGATTTGGAGTATCAAAATTATACCTGTTACCCACCCAAAGAATTCATTTTTTCGGCTTTTGACTCTTGTAGCTTCTCAAATACCAAAGTGGTGATTATTGGGCAAGATCCCTATCACGGAAAAGGTGAAGCTAATGGATTATGTTTTTCGGTAAACGAAGGGGTGAAAATCCCACCTTCGTTACGAAATATTTACAGAGAGTTAGTAGATGATTTGGACAGTATTTTTATTCCTTCTTCAGGAAATTTAGAGTCGTGGGCTAATCAAGGTGTTTTATTATTAAATGCTGGATTCACCGTTAGGGAAGATTTGCCTAATAGTCATAAACATTTAAAATGGGGGGAATTTACGGATGCTGTGATCCAAAAGTTATCTGATGAAAAAGAACAGGTGGTTTTTCTACTTTGGGGAAGTTTTGCTCAGAAAAAAGGCGTTAAGATTGATCGCGAAAAGCATTTGGTTTTAGAATGCGGACATCCATCACCATTAAGTGCAAATCAAGGAAAATGGTTCGGTAATAAGCATTTTAGTAAAACGAATGCTTATTTAGAATCTAGAGGTTTACAACCAATTAATTGGCTAAATCTATAGTTATTTTTTAACGATATCCTCTAAAACTGCTTTATCAGAATAATTTATTATTGTTAAGATTATTTCTTGATTTTTTACAGTTTTCCCTTCGATTATGTATTTTTTTCCATTACCAACAGCAATGTTACTTTGATCAAAATCAACATCTCCATGTTCTAAGGAATTTTTAATATCTGTTGTATCAATCCAGGATTCACTTAAAACTTGATTAGCTTTTGGAGAATAATTAAAGGGTTTGTTTCTTAAATCATTCAAAACACGGGCATTTGGAAAATAGTTACAACGAGTATCTTTTCCACTGAACACCATTGAAACAAAGAATAGACCCATAATAAGTCCTACAAAATAATACGCAAAACGTTGAAAGAATTTCATATCTTATTTTTTTGGCAAAGGTAAAGGAAAGTTAATTTAAAAAACAATTAAATTGATATCACTATTCGTTAATCCAAACCAATCACCAATTGCTTTGTTAGTCAGGATTCCGTGATACATATAGACTCCATTTTTTAAACCTTTGTTACAACGAATAGCACTTTCGATCCCGCCATCTTCTGCAATTTGCATCAAATAAGGTGTAATGATATTACTAATTGAAAGAGAAGCTGTTTTTGAATAGCGTGACGGTATGTTAGGCACACAATAATGCACAACATTGTTTTTGATAAAAGTAGGTTTTTCGTGAGTAGTCACTTCCGAAGTTTCAAAACAACCACCTGTATCAATACTAACATCAACAATCACGGCTCCTTTTTTCATATGTTCGACCATAGTTTCAGTTACAACAATTGGACAACGTTCTATACCGCGCATAGCGCCAATAGCAACATCACAACGTCTCAATGCTTTTAATAATGATTTAGGTTGAATAGTAGAAGTAAAAATACGTTGGTTTAAATTGTTTTGCAAACGGCGTAATTTGGTAATTGAATTATCAAAAACTTTAACATTGGCACCCAAACCAATAGCGGTTTTAGCAGCGAATTCGCCCACAGTCCCAGCACCCAATATAACTACATCAGTAGGAGGAACGCCAGTAATATTTCCAAATAGCAATCCTTTTCCAAATTGATTCGCAATCATTAATTCAGATGCAATTAATATTGATGCCGTACCTGCTATTTCGCTTAATGATTTGACTGCAGGATAGGTACCGTCTTCGTCTTTGATGAATTCAAATGCTAAAGCCGTTATTTTTTTCTTCGACAAAGCCTCAAAATAAGCTTTATTTCTTGTTTTAATTTGGATGGCTGAAATGATGATTGTATTTTGATTCATCATTTCGATTTCAGCTAGACTTGCTGGTTCTACTTTCAAAATCATCGGACAACCAAAAACACGTTTTGGGTCTTGAGTTACTTCGGCACCTGCATCGGAATATTCTTTATCTGAATAACTAGAACTTTCACCTGCACCAGATTCTATCATAACACGATGGCCTTGATAGGTCAATGAATTAACAGCATCTGGCGTCAAACAAATGCGTCGTTCTTGATGACTGGTTTCTTTTGGTATACCAATAAAGAGTTCGCTTTTTTGTTTGGAAATTTCTAATTTCTCCTCCTGAGGCAAAAGTTGTTCTTTGGTAAATGGTGATAAAGACATTGTAAGTTCAGTTTTAAAGGTACAATTTAGACAAAAATAATTAAAGATGTAAAAAATGAAATATTTGTATACTACAAAATGGATTTTTCCATCTTAATATCAGCTCTCTCGTATATACCTGCTTCTAATGGAATTTCTTTAAAACCGTATTTAGTATACAAATGAATTGCAGATTGTAAACTACTATTGGAATATAAAATCAACTTATTTATGTTATTGTTTTTTGAAAATTCAAAACAATGCTCTAACATTTGTTTTCCTATTCCAATTCCCTGAACTGTTGATGAAACTGCCATTTTACTGAGTTCGAATGTAACTTCATCTATTTTTAAAAGTGAAACGGTTCCCACAATTGAACCTTGATATTGAGCATAAAAAATGAATCCGCCTTTGTCAATGATTTCAGATTTCGGATTTGACAATACCATTTCGTCCTTAGGCTCGACTTTAAAGTATTTCGTCAACCATTCTAGATTTAGTATCTTGATTGAGTCGGAATAAGTGTCAGAGAAAGGAATAATTACCACATTTGAATTCATAGCAATACACTTTTATTGTAATTGAAGTGAACGTTTTCCATCGGGTAGTTGTTCCAAATGAATGATTGAATGATTGTCGGGAATCAAATTTGGAATTTTTTCTGCCCACTCAATAAAACACCAATTGCCGGAATAAAAATAATCATCAGCTCCCATATCCAAGGCTTCTGTTTCAGTCTTTAATCGGTAAAAATCAAAATGATAAACTAATTGATTAGCAGTTATTTCGTATTCATTAACTAAAGAAAAAGTTGGACTACTTGTAGTAGTATTTACACCTAATGTTTTACACAATTGCTTGATTAAAGTTGTTTTTCCAACTCCCATTTCTCCATGAAAAAGAATCACTTTATTTGGTTTATAAGCCACTATTTGATTCGCAACTGACTCTAATTCATCTATTGAAAATATAATTTCCATTTATCGAGGATTAAATACCAAAAAAGGGACAATCATCTCTTCCAATGATATTCCCCCGTGTTGGTAGGTGTTTTTATAATAACTTACATAGTGATTAAAATTATTGGCATAGGCCAAAAACAAATCATTTTTTGCAAAAATATACGAACTACTCAAATTGATACTAGGTAGACCGATTTTTTTTGGATCTTTAATTGCGTATACCTCTTTATTCTCATAAGATAAACTTCTACCTGTTTTGTACCTTAAATTCAAACTCGTGTTTTTATCACCCACTACTTTTGATGGGTTTTTGACATTAATTGTTCCGTGATCAGTTGTAATAATCAACTTGAATCCCATTTTTTGAGCCTGTTGAATAATGCCTAAAAGTGGTGAATTTTTGAACCAACTAGAAGTCAAAGAACGATAGGCTTTATCATCAGGAGCTAATTCTTTAATCACATCCATTTCCGTTTTTGCGTGAGAAAGCATATCAACAAAATTATACACCACACTCACCAAGTCATTATTTTTTAATGTTTTAAAGTTATCTACTAATTTTTTACCACTAGCGAGGTTTGTAATTTTAAAATAATCATGTTGAATATTTAACCCCAATCGTTTTAATTGTGCGTCAAGAAATTCCGCTTCAAAAAGATTTTTTCCTCCTTCGTCAGTATCATTTTTCCAAAATTGCGGAAACTGTTTTTCCATCTCAATTGGAAGTAATCCAGAAAAAATAGCATTTCTAGCATATTGAGTTGCAGTTGGTAGAATAGCGAAATAAGGAATCTCTTTTTCTAATTTGTAGTGCTTATTTACCACGTCTTCAAGCACTTCCCATTGGTCGTAACGCATATTGTCAATTACTACAAACAAAACTGACTTGTCTTTTTTTATGAGCTCAGGAACTACCAATTCTTTGAACAAAGTATGAGATAAAATTGGCGATTGGTTTTTTGGTTCAAACCAAGTTTCATAATTACGTTCAATGAACTTCCCGAATTGTGAATTGGCTTCAGCTTTTTGAGATTCTAAAATAGCACCCATCCCAGCATCATTGTTAGTCTCCAGTTGCAATTCCCAATAGATTAATTTTTTATACAATTCAATCCAATCTTCAAAAGAATGAACCGAAGCCATTTCTTGAGTAATTTTTCTGAATTCTTTTTGATAATCTAAAGTGGTTTTCTGAGAAATTAAACGAGAATGATCTAAGTTCTTTTTTAAACTCAATAAAATTTGGTTGGGATTCACCGGTTTAATTAGATAATCGGCAATTTTAGATCCAATTGCCTCTTCCATTATATATTCTTCTTCGCTTTTGGTAATCATAATCATAGGTACAGAAGATTTTTTCTCTTTCATTTCAGAAAGAGTCTCTAAACCACTCATCCCTGGCATATTTTCGTCTAAGAAAACAATATCAAAGTTATTATTTTCAAATATTCCAATGGCATCTAATCCGTTGTTGCAAGTAGTTACCTCATAGTTTTTCTTTTCAAGAAATAAAATATGCGGTTTTAAAAGATCAATTTCATCGTCTACCCAAAGTATTTTAATAGTTTCTTCCATAATCCAAATAGCTCTTAACGAAGGGCAATTTACAGTTTTTAAAACGTTGCTTTGCTAAAATAATTATAAATTTTATAATTCAGTAAGACTAAAAATAATCAAACATTAATTTGCACGTCAAAACGAAAATACTACTTTTATACTTTATTCAATTAACTAAAAACTATGAAAACTAAAACTATTAAATACGCTGTATTAGTTACTGTATTTTCGGTAACGGCTTCTTTTGCTCAACATGCTTTTGTAAACACTCCTCCAGAAGTTTCTCCCATGCCAATGAAACCAGAAATGACTGAAATTTGGAATCCAGAAGTAAAAGTAATCACACCTGGAGTTAAATTGGGTGATGCTCCTTCTGATGCAATTATTTTGTTTGATGGAAAGAATTTGAACCAATGGGTGAGTAAAAAAGATCCTTCAAAGCCTGCCGCATGGAAAATAGTTAACAATGATCACTTTGAAGTAGTTCCTGAGACTGGTGATATTCAAACTTTAATGAAATTTGGTGATTGTCAGTTGCATATCGAATGGAGTGCACCTGATGAAGTTCTTGACGGAGGTCAAATGCGAGGTAATAGCGGCGTTTTTTTACAAAACCGTTATGAACTACAAATATTAGATTCTTACAAGAATAGAACCTATAATAATGGTCAAGCTGGTAGTATTTACAAAGATCACCCACCATTAGTAAATGCTATGAAAGCACCACTTGAATGGAATGTTTACGATATTATTTATACAGCTCCAAGGTTTAAAGCCAATGGATTAATTGATGCTCCAGCTCGAATTACTGTATTTCATAATGGAGTAGTGGTACAAAATAATGCCACTATTAACGGATTAACTTTGTATATGGGATTGCATAATTATCCTGAATCTCATGGGGAAGATGTTATTTCGCTTCAAGATCATGGTTGTAAAACCCAATTCAGAAATATCTGGTTGAGAAGATTGTAAACTAAAAAGGGAGAGCATTGCTCTCCCTTTTTAGTTTTAGTAGATTTATAACAAGATAATAAAACATTAATTTAGAATAAAGCGGCCTTCCAACCCAATTGAAATTTCTTTATATTTGTTGCCCTAAAGCACTTAAAATTGAGCCAAATTAATAAACTGAAAATATTCAACGATCCTATTTACGGATTCATCACTATCCCAAATGCTTTAATCTACGATTTAATTCAGCATCCTTATTTTCAAAGACTACGTCGCATTTCGCAAATGGGATTGTCTTATTTAGTCTATCCTGGTGCCAATCACACTCGCTTACATCATGCTTTAGGCTGTATGCATTTAATGCAAAAAGCAGTTGAAGTTTTACGTTTTAAAGGAGTTGTGATATCCGAAGCAGAGGAAAATGCACTATATATTGCCATATTGTTACACGACATTGGACATGGTCCGTTTTCTCATGCCATGGAAAGAAGTATTGTAGAGGATGTACAACATGAAGCGATTTCTCTATTATTTATGAACCAATTGAATATAGAATTTGATGGACAATTGAGTTTGGCTATTCAAGTTTTTAAAGGAGAGTATCATAGAAAGTTCATGTTGCAACTGATTTCAAGCCAACTGGATATGGATCGTATGGATTATTTGAAACGTGATAGCTTTTATTCTGGTGTAGCAGAAGGAAATGTTAATTCTGAGCGTTTAATTCAGATGATGAATGTAGTTGATGACGTTTTAGTAATTGAAGAAAAAGGAATTTACTCTGTTGAAAAATTCCTAATGTCAAGACGTTTGATGTATTGGCAGGTATATTTGCATAAAACGAGTTTGGTAGCCGAGTTAATCCTTACCAAAGTATTGAAACGAGCGAAAGAGTTAACTCTCCATGGCATCCAATTGTCGTGCAGTGAACCGTTACTATTTTTCATGCAAAACCGAGTAAATATTGAGAATTTTAATGTGATTACACTCGACTTGTTTTCACAATTAGACGATTTTGATATTATTAGCGCTTTAAAATCTTGGCAAAAGCACGACGATTTTATCCTTTCTTCATTAAGTAAAATGATTATTAATAGGGATTTACCAAAGATTAAAGTAGTTGCCGACAAACAGCATTTAGATCTCATAGATCCTATCAAATCTCGATTTGCCTCTGAAAATAATATATCCATTTTAAACACAGATTATTTTATTTTCGAAGGAGCTATTAAAAATCAAGCCTACAGTAAAGAAGCAGAACCTATAAGAATATTGAAAAAAGATAAAACCGTTGAAGATGTTGTTGATGTATCAGATCAACTAAATATAGAATCGTTATCTAAATTAGTGACAAAATATTATATCTGTTATCCGAAATCATTAGCATAAAAATAGGGTAATACTATCTATTTTTATATTTTTGCCAAATAGAAACTATTTCGACTATCTTTATGGTAGAATCAAATCAAATTGAGACCTTTTTTAATTGTAGTACCAATATTTAACTTTTAGAATGAAGTTTACAGCAGAGCAAATAGCGGAAATTTTAGAAGGTGAAGTAGTGGGTAATCCAAATGCATTAGTTTCTAAATTATCCAAAATTGAAGAGGGTGAAGAGGGAGCTTTGACTTTCTTGTCCAATCCAAAATATCAAAATTTTATATATACTACCAAGGCTTCAGTTACTATTGTTAATTCAACCTTTGTTCCAGATGCTGCTCTTAGCACTACTTTGATTAAAGTTGCAGATGCGTATTCTGCATTTACAAAACTATTAGAGTTTTACAATCAAGTTAAACTTAATAAAACAGGAATTGAGCAGCCTTCTGTTATAGATGAAAGTGTACACTATGAATCCGATTTGTATTTAGGAAGTTTTAGTTACGTTGGTAAAAATGTAAAATTAGGAACCAATGTAAAAATTTATCCCAATTCTTATGTAGGAGATAATGTAACTATTGGAGACAATGTAACCTTATTTGCAGGTGTTAAAGTATATTCTGAAACGGTAATTGGAAACAATTGCACTGTTCATTCTGGTTCGATAATTGGATCCGATGGATTTGGTTTTGCACCAAATACGGATGGAACATATTCTAAAATTCCACAAATTGGAAATGTAGTAATTGAAGATAATGTAGAGATTGGTGCTTGTACAACTATAGATAGAGCTACGATGGGATCTACTATTATTCGTAAAGGCGTCAAATTAGACAATCAAATTCAGGTTGGACATAATGTTGTAATTGGTGAAAATACAGTTATTGCTGCTCAAACAGGAATAGCTGGTTCTACAAAAATCGGAAAAAACGGAATGATTGGAGGTCAAGTAGGTTTTGCTGGACATATCGCCATTGGTGATAACGTTAGAATAAAAGCAAAATCTGGTATTTCAAAAAATGTTAAAGATGGTGAAATACTTCAAGGACCTGTTGCTTTTAATGACACTAACTATTCTAAATCGTATATCCATTTTAAAAATTTACCCAAGATTATAACCGAAATTGAAGAGTTAAAAAAAGAAATACTAAATCTAAAAAAGAATTACAATGGTTAAACAAAAAACCATCAAATCAGAAATTTCACTTACAGGTGTAGGATTACATACTGGAAAAGAAGTGAAAATGACTTTTAAACCTGCCCCAGCTAATAACGGATTTACTTTTGTACGTGTAGATCTTGAAGGTCAACCTGTGATTGAAGCTGATGCAAATTATGTAGTCAATACACAACGTGGAACTAATTTAGAAAAATTAGGGGTTCAAATTCAAACACCTGAGCATGTTTTAGCAGCTTTAACTGGATGTGACTTGGATAATGTTATTATAGAATTGAATGCTTCGGAACTACCTATAATGGATGGTTCTTCAAAATATTTTGTTGAAGCAATTGAAAAAGCTGGAATTGAAGAGCAGGAAGCAAAACGTAATGTGTATGTAGTAAAAGAAGTTATTTCTTATACCGATGAAGCAACAGGAAGCGAAATATTAGTAATGCCAAGTGATAGCTATTGTATTACAACAATGGTTGATTTTGGTACTAAAATTTTGGGCACTCAAAATGCAACAATGAAATGTCTGTCTGAATTTAAAGACGAGATTTCAGATTCAAGAACATTTAGTTTCTTACACGAATTGGAATCACTTTTAGACAATGGTTTAATCAAAGGTGGCGATTTAAATAACGCTATTGTTTATGTAGATAAAGAAATATCTTCATCTACAATGGAAAATCTAAAAAAGGCATTTGGTAAAGACGAGATTACAGTGAAGCCTAATGGAATTTTAGACAACCTTACACTGCATTATCCTAATGAGGCTGCTCGACATAAATTATTGGACGTTGTAGGCGATTTATCTTTAATTGGAACTAGAATTCAAGGTAAAGTAATTGCAAACAAACCTGGACATTATGTAAATACACAGTTTGCTAAAAAATTAGCGAAAATTATAAAAATAGAACAACGCAATTTTGTTCCTACTTATGATCTACATCAAGAGCCATTGATGGATATTCATAAAATTATGGAAACTTTACCTCATAGACCCCCATTTTTGTTGATTGACCGCATTATCGAAATGTCTGAAAATCACGTTGTGGGAATGAAAAATGTAACAATGAATGAAAATTTCTTTGTTGGGCATTTTCCAGAAGCACCGGTTATGCCTGGTGTTTTAATTGTTGAGGCTATGGCACAAACAGGAGGAGTATTGGTGTTAAGTACCGTTCCTGATCCTGAAAATTACTTGACGTATTTCATGAAAATGGATAATGTTAAATTCAAGCATAAAGTACTACCTGGTGATACTTTAATATTTAAATGTGAATTGATTACACCTATCAGAAGAGGGATTTGTCATATGCAAGCCAATGCGTATGCCAACGGTAAATTAGTAGCTGAAGCTGAATTAATGGCACAAATTGCTAAAAAATAATAGAATTTAGAAAATTCGCTGTAGTTTTACTGCTAATTTTCTAAAGATTACAAATTATAAATAATATTAGATGAATCAACCGTTAGCCTACGTTCATCCTGGTGCGAAAATCGCCAAAAATGTCGTGATAGAACCTTTTACAACTATTCATAATAATGTTGTTATTGGAGATGGAACCTGGATTGGTTCTAATGTAACTATTATGGAAGGTGCCCGAATTGGAAAAAATTGCAATATTTTTCCAGGAGCAGTTATATCTGCTGTACCACAAGATTTAAAGTTTGGAGGAGAAGATTCATTGGCAATTATTGGTGATAACTGCACCATCAGAGAGTGTGTTACTATTAACAGAGGAACATCTGCTTCTGGTCAAACTGTTATTGGTGATAATTGTCTTGTAATGGCTTATGCACATATTGCACACGACTGTGTAGTTGGAAATAATGCTATTATTGTGAATGGTGTTGCCTTAGCAGGACATGTAATCGTTGGTAATTATGCAGTTATTGGCGGATTGGCAGCAGTTCATCAATTTATTCATATTGGAGATCACGCTATGATTTCTGGTGGTTCGTTAGTTAGAAAAGATGTTCCTCCTTTTACAAAAGCAGCCAAAGAGCCTTTGTCTTATGTGGGGATTAATTCTATTGGATTAAGACGAAGAGGTTTTACGACAGAAAAAATTAGAGAAATTCAAGATATTTATAGAATACTATACCAAAAAAATTACAATACTACTCAAGCAATTGGAATAATTGAAGCTGAGATGGAGGCGACTCCAGAGCGTGATGAAATTTTAGATTTTATTCGAAATTCATCAAGAGGAGTAATGAAAGGATATAGCGGAAATTATTAACATTAGCAATTAAATACATTTAAAATGGCAAGTACATCAGATATTAGAAACGGATTATGTATCAAATACAACAACGATATTTACAAAATCATTGAATTTCTTCACGTTAAACCAGGTAAAGGACCTGCTTTTGTGAGAACTAAACTAAAATCCTTGACTAATGGTAAAGTATTAGATAATACTTTTTCCGCTGGTCATAAAATTGATGAAGTTCGTGTTGAAACACATACTTTTCAATATTTATATGCAGAGGGAGATCAGTTTCATTTTATGAATAATGAATCTTTCGAACAAATTACATTGAATAAAAATGTTTTAGACAATCCTGATTTGTTAAAAGAAGGAACGAACGTAATGATTCAAATCAATGCAGAAACAGAAGCACCACTTTCTGTTGATATGCCAGCTTCTATTATTTTAGAAGTTACTTATGCTGAACCAGGTGTAAAAGGAAACACTGCAACAAATGCAACAAAGTCAGCAACTGTTGAAACTGGAGCAACTGTAAACGTACCTTTATTTATTAATGAAGGAGATAAAATTAAAATTGATACCGCTTCAGGTTCGTATATGGAGCGTGTCAAAGAATAAACCATAAACTATAATTAAAGGTTGATTATCAAATGGTAATCAACCTTTACTATTTTAAATAAAAATCAATGAAATTTCCTAAACAACATACTCTTCAAGAAATCGCAAGTCTTATTCAATGTGAATTTGTAGGTGATTCAAACTTTCCTGTTTTAGGGATGAATGAGATTCATGTTGTTGAACCAGGAGACATTGTATTTGTTGATCATCCCAAGTATTACGATAAAGCATTACAATCCAAAGCTACTATTGTTTTAATCAATAAAAAAGTAGATTGTCCAGAAGGAAAAGCCTTATTGATTTCAGAGGATCCATTTCGAGACTTCAATACCTTAACAAGGCATTTTATGCCATTTCAAGGAGCAAATGTTTCCATTGCAGCGACTGCTAAAATTGGGATTGGTACACAAATCCAACCCAATACTTTTATTGGTAATCATGTCACCATTGGAACAAATTGTTTGATTCACTCGAATGTAGCAATTTACGATCATACAGTGATTGGAGATAATGTAATTATACATGCCGGTACTGTAATTGGTGCTGATGCTTTTTATTACAAAAAACGTACAGAAGGTTTTGATCAATTGCTTTCAGGCGGTAGAGTAGTAATTGAGAATAATGTAGGTATAGGTGCGCTTTGTACCATAGATAAAGGAGTTACGGGCGATACAACTATTGGAGAAGGAACCAAAATTGACAATCAAGTTCATGTTGGCCACGATACAGTTATAGGTAAAAAATGTTTAATTGCTTCACAAACTGGTATAGCAGGTTGTGTTATTATTGAGGATGAAGTGACACTTTGGGGACAAGTTGGTACTACAAGTGGAATAACTATTGGTGCTAAAGCTGTGGTATTGGGACAAACAGGTGTAACCAAGTCTATTGAAGGTGGCAAATCTTATTTTGGAACACCAATTGAAGAATCGAGAGAGAAATTAAAACAATTAGCTAATATTAAACGAATTCCTGAAATTTTAAATCAATTAAAATAATGGCCTCAAAAAAACTAATTCAAAATTTTTACAAATCAGATGCACTAATTGATGCTGACGTAATGAAGGAATATCTTCATCCTGAAATAATTTTAGATTGGAATAGTAGTAAAGGTTTTGTTCAATTGAATTATGAATCTATTCTAAATCTTTCTCTTGAATTAAGTAAAGCGTACGTTCGTTCAAAAGTAAGAATTAGTCATATTCTTGCTGAAAACGACCTAGTATCTGTTCGCTATTCCCATTATGTAAAAACGATTGAAAATCCTCGTGAAGAAATGTTTTTAGCAAATTTTATAGTTATTTGGCAAATAAAAGACGATAAATTGTATCGAGGGTATCAAATGAGTCAAATTTCTTAATTTATTTTCAATTTAAAAGTTAGAAAATAATTTCAAAATCGTATTTTTGCGTATCAAATTTAAAAAATCACATAAAAAATAGATCATGAGTGTTTTAGTTAATAAAAATTCCAAAATAATTGTTCAAGGTTTTACAGGTAGTGAAGGAACATTTCACGCGTCTCAAATGATTGAATACGGAACCAATGTTGTAGGTGGAGTTACTCCAGGTAAAGGAGGTTCAACGCATTTAGACCGTCCCGTATTTAACACAGTAAAAGATGCAGTAGAACAAGCTGGTGCTGATACTTCTATTATTTTTGTACCACCTGCTTTTGCTGCTGATGCGATTATGGAAGCAGCTGATGCTGGAATTAAAGTTATTATAGCTATCACTGAAGGAATTCCTGTTGCTGATATGATCAAAGCTAACAGTTATGTTAAAGAAAGAAACGCTCGTTTGATAGGTCCTAACTGTCCAGGAGTTATTACTGCTGATGAAGCAAAAGTAGGTATTATGCCAGGTTTTGTTTTCAAAAAAGGAACTGTTGGAATTGTGTCAAAATCAGGAACTTTAACGTATGAAGCTGCTGATCAAGTTGCTAAACAAGGATTAGGAATTACTACTGCTATTGGTATTGGTGGAGATCCAATTATTGGAACAACAACTAAAGAAGCAGTTGAATTATTGATGAATGATCCTGAAACTAACTGTATCGTAATGATTGGAGAAATTGGTGGACAATTAGAAGCTGATGCTGCTAAGTGGATTAAAGCTGATGGAAATCGCAAACCAGTTGTTGGATTTATTGCCGGAGTTACTGCTCCAGCAGGTCGTACAATGGGTCACGCTGGTGCAATTGTTGGAGGTTCTGATGATACTGCTGAAGCTAAAAAACAAATTATGAGAGAAAACGGAATTCACGTAGTTGACTCTCCAGCTGAAATTGGTAAAAAAGTAAAAGAAGTTTTAGGGTAATCCTAAATAACACTATACAATATAAAATACCTCACGGTTTCGTGGGGTATTTTGTTTAATAAATACAGTAAAGAATAATGTACAAAGAATTAAAAAAGTTTAAAGTAACTAAGAGTTTTACTTTTGGTCAAGAAGATAGTTTAGAAGAGGTTTGTAATGCTCCAGAAAGCGCTAGTGGAATTTTCTTAGTGTATGCTATTGAAGGTGATGAGAAAGAATTGATTATGGTAGGTTCTACTGGTACAGTTCAAAATGATGGTAGTTTAAAAAGTAAAAATGGCGGATTGTATGACAAAATTGTAAATGGTCATCAATTTGCTAAAACAGGAAGAAAATATTCTTGGCCAGCCCAAATGAAATTAGAAAATATAGAACGATTAGAAGTGGTTTGGTACGATACTTTTAACGATAAAGTTAAAGTAATCCCAACCTTTATAGAAGGTCAAGTTTTACAAAATTTCTTAGATGAAAAAGGAAGTTTACCAAGATGGAATGTTGCCTTTTAAAGCTAGTATTTTTTCAACTTACAAAAGCGCTCACTATTTATAGTAAGCGCTTTTTTTCAATCCACAATTATTCTTATATTTGAGAATTAAAATAACGTCTTGATTACTCTATTTTGTTGGAACAAGATTTTTAGAATTAATTTGAATTACCATTACATTATGAAATTACTTGAAGGAAAAGTGGCTATCATTACAGGTGCCAGTCGTGGAATTGGAAAAGGAGTTGCAGAAGTGTTTGCAAAACATGGAGCCAATATTGCATTTACTTACAGCTCGTCTGTAGAATCTGCTATTGCATTAGAAAATGAATTGAATGCTTTGGGAATTAAAGCCAAAGGATATCAATCTAACGCAGCTGATTTTAACGAAGCACAAACTTTTGTTGACGCTGTGATTGAGGAATTTGGTACGGTTGATGTCTTAATCAATAATGCCGGAATCACAAAAGATAATTTGTTAATGCGTATGTCAGAAGCGGATTATGATCAAGTAATTGATGTAAATTTAAAATCGGTTTTTAATATGACAAAAGCGATTCAAAAAACATTTTTAAAGCAACGTTCGGGCTCCATTATCAATATGAGTAGCGTAGTAGGAGTAAAGGGTAATGCGGGTCAAGCCAATTATGCCGCATCTAAGGCTGGAGTTATTGGTTTTACAAAATCAGTTGCCTTAGAATTAGGTTCAAGAAATATTCGTTGTAATGCAATTGCACCTGGTTTTATTGAAACTGAAATGACAGCCAAATTAAGTCCTGAAGTAGTTCAAGGTTGGAGAGACGGAATTCCGTTAAAACGTGGCGGAACTACTGATGATGTAGCTAATGCTTGCCTTTTCTTCGCTTCAGATATGAGTGCTTTCGTAACTGGTCAAGTACTTAATGTTTGTGGTGGAATGTTAACATAACAGTTTGCTACTAGTTTGAATAGATTATTTGAACTATAATTCAATAAAAAAATGGAGACCAACACAATCCTATTACTGATCATTTCTGTTTTGATTGCTGCGGGTTTAGCTTTTTTTCAATACATCTACAAAGCTAAAAATAAATCTAATTTGAATTTGTTTTTGGCTTTTTTGCGTTTTATTACTTTTTTGGGACTTTTTATTTTAATAATTAATCCTACTGTAACTAGAAATACATTTAAAACTGTAAAAACACCTTTAGTTATAGTAATGGATAATTCCAGTTCTATACCTTTTTTAAATGCCAATAAAGAAGCATTAGCTAGTTATCAAAAATTAGTAAATCATCCAGCTTTACAAGAAAAATTTGAAATTCAGTCCTATCAATTGGACTCTGACTTGCAGCTTTCCAATTCATTTAATTTTAAAGGAAAACAAACTAATTTAGAGGCTGCAGCGCGTTTATTACAAAAAAATTACAAAAACAAATCATTCCCTACAGTACTATTAACTGATGGAAATCAAACCAATGGGAACGAATACGAATTTAGTTTTGATCCATTAAATAAAGTATTTCCCATTGTTTTAGGGGATACTACCAAAGTAACGGATTTGAAAATTACCCAAGTCAATGTCAATAAGTATGCTTTTTATAAAAACCAATTTCCAGTTGAAATATTTGCAACCTATTCAGGTAAAGAAGCAATCACAGCTAATTTTAAGATTTTTCAAGGAAAATCAATACTTGTTAATCAAATAATTTCATTCTCACCACAAAAGAAAACTGCAGTAGTTCAAGTAGTATTACCAGCAAATAAAATTGGACTACAGCTTTACAAAGCTCAAATTATTGCATCTAAAAAAGAAAAAAATCCATTTAACAATACTTCTAGCTTTGCCGTAGAAGTAATGGATCAAAAAACTGAAATAGCATTACTATCTGCAATTAATCATCCCGATATTGGAGCTTTAAAACGCGCGATTGAATCTAATGTACAACGAAAGGTAACTGTAATTAAACCGCAATATATCAACGAATTAAAAAAGTACAAACTTGTTATTTTTTACCAGCCTAACAAACATTTTAATACTGCATTTGAAACTACTAAACAAGCTGGTTTAAATTCGTTCATAATAACAGGTACATCGACTGATTATTCGTTTTTAAACCAACAACAATCTGATGTAGTTTTCAAAATGTCCAATCAAATGGAAGACTATTTTGCTAATTTTAATTCGGAGTTTACTCTTTTTTCATCTGAAAATATAGGTTTTGAATCATTTCCGCCATTACAAAATAGTTTTGGAACTATAAATGCTAAAGGGAATAGTTCTGTGCTACTTTCTTCAAAAATTAGAGGTATCGATACAGAATCACCGATGTTAGTTTTTTCGGAGAATCAAGGGAAACGAGCAGCCTATCTTTTTGGTGAAAACAGTTGGAAATGGCGCTCTCACTATTTTATTGAAAATCAAAATTTTGAAAAATACGATACTTTTATAGATAAAATAATTCAGTATTTATCCACTAATTCCGTTAAGCAATCGCTTGTAGTGGAACATCAATTAGTTTATAACTTAGGAGACCCAATTGAAATCAGTGCGTATTATTTAAATAAAAATTTTGAATTTGACGAGAAAGCTAGATTTGAAATTTCCATTGTGAATACAACATCAAAAATGAATAGAAAATACGATTTTAGTAGGGCTTCGAATTCATTTAAAGTTAATTTGGAATCACTTCCTGCTGGTAAATATAATTTCATCGTCACAGAATTAAATTCAAAAGAACGTTTTTCTAATACGTTAGAAATTTTGGATTTTGATGTTGAAAAACAGTTTGTTAATCCTGATGAACTTAGATTACAACAACTTGCCAATTATACAAAAGGAAATCTTTTCTATCCAGATAAAACGGATCAATTAATACAGAAATTGCTTGCTGAATCAGAATACCAACCGATTCAAAAAGATGTAGTGATTAAATCACCACTTATCGAATGGGTAAGCCTATTAATTTTTCTGTTATTCATTCTTTCATTGGAATGGTTTGTTAGAAAATATAATGGTTTATTGTAGTAGTTTATTTTTCGTACTTCTTTTTCTTCAATAAATCGGAAGCTGTTTGATAATATGAAATTGTTTCTCTGACTAAATCGGTTCTTTCTTTATTCAAAACCTCTTGATCATAATAGAGTTGAAATTCAGGAGCCATTTTCTGGTCGTGTTTCAAACTCAATTGGAATTGTTTAACTTTTTGTTTTGGCGAAATGATTGTTAATACATCATCTTTTATTAAACCTAAATCTTGGTAAGTAGCAATTAATGCTCTGGGTTTATAATCAGATTGAAGTACGTCTTGTCCGTAAAATTTACTTTGATAATTAAAATTCAACAATCCCATTAAGGTAGGCATTACATCAATTTGCGACATCAATTGTATGTATTTTTGCGGTGCAATAAATCCAGGACTATATATTAATGCAGGAATTCTGTATTTTTCTAAAGGAAGTTCAGTTTTTCCAGCACTAGATGCACAGTGGTCAGCGACAATAACAAAAACGGTATTCTTAAACCAAGATTGTTTTTTAGCCAGTGTAAAAAACTGTTTTAATGCATAGTCCGTATATTTTACTCCACCATCTCTGGACTTAGCGTCACCTGGTATATCAATTTTATTATTAGGATAGGTAAAGGGTCTGTGATTACTCACCGTCATCCAATGATTAAAGAAGGGTTTACCTGATTCTGATTCAGTATTCATTATTTGAATGGCTTTATTAGCCATATCCTCATCACAAACACCCCAAACATTAGAAAAAGTAATTTCGTGCAGACTCAAAGTTTTATTATCTACTATATCATAACCATTACCTGTAAAGAAATCTTCCATATTATCAAAGAAAGCATCACCACCATACAGGTATTTTACATTATAACCTTTTTGCTTAAAGATATTTCCAGTAGAAAATTTATTTTTATTGTCTTTTCGTTTCACTACACTTTCTCCGGCTGTAGGAGGAAAACACAGTGTAACAGCTTCAAGTCCTCGAACGGTTCTGTTCCCAACAGCATACAAATTAGTAAATTGTAAACTTTCTAAAGCTAGCTTGTCTAAGAAAGGAGTAATATTATTTTCATTTCCATACGCTTTCATAAAATCAGCACTGAAGCTTTCAATAGTAATTAAGACAACATTTTTATGAATTTCTTGTCCTTTTCCAATAATTTTTCTAGTTGTTGATTCATTTTTAATTCCATTGATTTGATTTTTCAAAATAGCATATGCTTCATTACTTGGAATCGTTTTATAAAATTTAAAATAATCCAATTCACTATTAAGGAAAGCTAAATAAAACTTATAAATCCCATTAGATTGTAACTCATTAGCAAAAATATTCTGAGAGTTTTCTTTTGTTGCTAAATATGGAATTGTGGCCAATGAAAGGCCTAACATAACAAAATACAATCCTGAAATTTTTAATTTTTCAGAAAAGGTAGGGATAGCTTCTATGTAGGTTTTAGAATATTTTACTATAAAATAAGTGATTATTCCTGAAGATATAAATAGTACTGTAAATAGAGGAATTACCGGATACGATTCCATAATATTCCCAATCACTTCGTTTGTATATACTAAATAATTTACAGCGATGAAATTGTATTTTACGCCAAATTCATTCCAAAAGAAAAATTCACTAATAGCATTTTGAAGTATTAAAGTGACAAAAAGAAAAATCACAAAGGAAAACAACCAAAAACGAATGGTGTTTCTGTATTTTGGAAGGAATAATAATAGACCAAAAAGTAGTGTTTTAAGTCCGATAAAAGCCATTCCTATTTCAGGTAAAGCACCACCATATTCGTTTAAAATAGTATTTCCAAAAGCAATATATAAGAACAAACAAACAAGCAATCCAAAAATAATATAACCTGTTGGTTTGAGGTATTTTGAATTCGATATAAAAATCAAGTACAACCATAGTAGACTGCTTAAGACTGTAAAAACTAAAAAGTCAGATAGAATTCCGAATGTAAATATTTTGATTATATCAAAACCAGAAAATGAAGCCTGTGTTATGGGATGGAATAATAATACTATTCTTAAGATGAGGCTTACTAGTATGTAGAATAAAGTTAAAGAATAAAAAGGAGAAAGTTTTTTAACGAGTGGCATTTTTTTTAAATCAAATTTAAATAAATAGTAATGTTATATACTTAATTTAAACTTAAGAATAGCTTAAGATTTCACTGACTATTAAGTTGTTAGGATTAACTTAAGTTTAGCTTAAGAAATCTCTATTGCAAAATATTCTCGCTAAATCTGTGTTATTTTTGTATTACTATAATTTAAAACTTCATCGATGAAAAAAATCCTCTTACTTTCCCTTTTATTATTTTTCAAAATAAGTTTTTCACAAAATTGGAAAAGTTCTTTTGAGGAAGCGAAATCTCAAGCATTAGCTGAAAACAAAAATATAGTTTTGGTTTTTTCAGGATCTGATTGGTGCGCTCCTTGTATCAAATTAGATAAAGCCGTTTGGCAATCTGAAGAGTTTAAAAAGGAGGCCGAAACAAATTGGGTAATTTACAAAGCTGATTTTCCAAAGAAAAAAGCAAACCAATTAAGTCCAGCATTAACTGCTGCTAATAAACTGTTGGCAGAAAAATACAATACTTCAGGAAATTTTCCTTTGGTGCTTTTACTCGATAAAAACGGAGTCGTTTTAGGGATTGAAGGGTATAAAAATTATGCTGCAGCTGACTATATTCAACTCATTCATTCCTTCGAAAAATGATAAAAAACACCACTTCACTTATAGTATTAATGATCTGTTTTGTTTCATTTGGACAAACAGAATACAAACGTAAAGTATCTATGTTGGGTAGTCCGTTTGAGATTACCGTTGTAGCCAAAGACTCAATAGAAGGGAAGCAGTTTACAGATTTAGCAATCACAGAGGTTAAACGTATAGAAAATTTAATTTCTGATTGGATTCCAACAACCCAAATTTCATTAGTTAATAAAAATGCTGGGGTTCAATCCATAAAAGTAGATTCCGAAGTATTTGAATTAGTTGAAAGAGCCATAAAAATTTCACAATTAACTGATGGTGCTTTTGACATTTCGTATGCCTCAATGGATAAAATATGGAAATTCGATGGTAGTATGAAAGAAATGCCTTCAGAAGAGGCAATAAAAAAATCAGTGTCGAAAATTGGTTTTAAGAACATTCTTTTAAATAAGCAAGATCAAACTATTTTCTTAAAAAACGAAGGAATGAAATTAGGACTTGGTGGGATAGGCCAAGGCTATATTGCTGATAAAGTTAAAGATAAGTTACTCTCTAACGGTTGTAAGTCTGGAATAGTTAATGTTTCTGGCGATATCAATGCGTGGGGGAAACAAAGCAATCAAAAACCCTGGACAGTTGGAATTGTAAACCCAATGAATAAGAATAAAGTATTTGCCACTTTCCCTTTAGAGAATAGTTCTGTAGAAACCTCAGGGAATTATGAGAAGTATGTCCTATTTAATGGGATACGATATTCTCATATTATTGATCCAAGAACTGGATATCCAGCTAGAGGAATAGTAAGTGTATCGGTTTTTTCTAAACAAACTGAAATCGCTGATGCTTTAGCAACCGGAATTTTTGTTTTGGGGGTAGAAGTAGGTTTGGATCTAGTAAACCAATTAAAAGGGATTGAATGTATTATTGTTGATGATAAAGGCAAAATTCATTCTTCCAAAGGAATTGACATTAAAAAATATAAATAAACAATCATGTTAAAAAAAATCTGTTTAACCCTCTTAGTACTGTTTGCGTTACAGTCATGTACTGTTGTTAAAGAATATGAAAAAGAAAAAATCAATGATATTGATATGAAAATAGCTGCGCGAACGTCGGAGCGATATGAAACTACGTTTCAGGTATATCGAGAAGCTGCTGCTGGAGCAAATGGTGGGAAATCTGGTGGTGGTTGTGGCTGTAATTAATGATTTCAATAAATTGAAAATGAAAAAATATTTAATATATAGTATATTGTTCCTATCGGTAACAACATTTGCTCAAACCCAAACCGCAACTCCTACATTCAAAAAAAGAGTTTTGGAAAGTACAGAAGTTGATTTTTTGGCAAGCTATTATGTTCAAGATGGTTCAAGATCAGCGGTTTCAGGCGGAATTGGTTCTGAGAAGTTAACCGACATTGCTTCAAATATCACTATTGCTATGCCACTCAATGATGATGACGTACTAACCGTAGATGTCGGAATTTCAGCCTATTCTTCAGCCTCCTCTAGTAATATTAATCCGTTTAATTCTTCTGGGGCATCAGGTGGAAACGGAGATGATGATGATGATGACGATTATAGAAATGGTTATGCTAATACAGGTGTTAGTCCACAGCCCTACGGAAGTCCTTGGCAAGCCTCATCAGGCGCTTCAAGAAGTGATCAACTAGTTTCAGTAATGGCCAATTACAGTCACAGCAGTGATTCAAGAAATTTTATATGGAATGCCGATGTTTCTTTCTCTAATGAGTATGATTATACCTCTGTCGGATTTGGTGGTGGAGTTGCCGCTCTTTTTAATGAAAAAAACACTGAAATTAGTGTAAAGGCTAATGCCTATTTAGACCAATGGCGACCTATTTACCCAACAGAGCTTCATGAATACTCCAAATACGGAACTAATTTATTATCACAAGGCTATTTTAATGGAGTAACTGTTTATAACGAAAATGGCGTGGCAGCTACTGAAAATTATTTACCAAGTAATTTTAAAGATTTGGCTTTAACCAATAGAAACTCTTATTCGGCCTCTTTTGGCTTTTCTCAAATAGTAACTAAACGTCTTCAGCTTTCATTGTTTTTTGATGTTTTACATCAGCAAGGATTATTATCGACTCCCTATCATCGGGTTTATTTTGCTGACAAGTCTAACTTTTACATTGGTCAATCTCAGTTTATTTCTAGCTATGAAAACAATGCCAATACTGGAGTATTTAAATTAGCAGATGACATTGAGCGATTGCCAAATAACCGATTCAAATTACCTGTTGGCGCACGTTTGAATTATTACATTAATGAGTATTTTATTTTAAGAACCTATTACAGGTATTATTCTGACGATTGGAATATTCACGCGCATACTGCAAGTATAGAGTTGCCTATCAAACTTTCAGATAGATTTACTGTGTTTCCAACCTTTAGATACTATACTCAAACAGAGTCAAAATTTTATGCGCCTTACGAAAAACATCTTTCTTCGGAACAATTTTATACTTCTGATCCAGATTTAGCTACCTTTGATACCAAGCAAATAGGTTTTGGAATCAATTACACAGATATTTTTGCCACATCAAAAATTTGGCAATTTGGACTCAAAAATATTGATTTTAGGTTTCATCAATATGATCGTTCTGACCGACTTAAGGCTAGTATAGCTACAATTGCTTTTAAATTTATAATGCAATAAATAGAGTATAAAAGAAACATGAGAATTTTAATTGTTGAGGACGAAATTGGAATTGTTCAATTCTTACAACAAGGGTTGGAAGAAGAAGGATATACTGTTACAACAGCTTCCGATGGTGAACAAGGACTTCAACTTCTTTTAAAAGAAAAATTTGATTTAGTATTGCTAGATTGGATGCTACCAAAAATGACAGGTATAGAAGTATGTAAGTCATTTAGACAACACAATACAACTACAGCAGTTATTTTTTTAACAGCTAAAGACACCATTCAAGAAACAATAGAAGGCCTAAGAGTTGGTGCGAATGACTATATCAAAAAACCGTTTAGCTTTGATGAATTGTTAGAGCGAATGAAAGTTCATTTTCGTACTTTAGAAAAAGTGGAGACTCTTCATTTAGGGCCAGTTGAAATTAATCTAAGTCAACATCTTGTGTTAGTTAATAAGAAAGAAGTAAGTTTAACTAATCGAGAGTATGATTTACTACATTACTTAGTTAAAAATAAAGGAAAAGTATGCACACGAACTCAAATAATTGAAGATGTTTGGGATATTCATTTTGATTATGACACAGGAGTAATTGATGTGTTTATGAATTCCATTCGAAAAAAAATTAACTTTAAAAAAGAAGAAGACTACATCAAAACCATTCGTGGTGTGGGGTATATTGCAAACGATTAACTATGATGCAACTTTCCTTTAAAAATAAAATTGCCTCCCTTTACATAGTAACAACTGCACTATTAATTGCTTTTGTTTTTTGTGTTATTTATATCAGCGTAAGCTATACAATGTACAGTGATATCAATGAAGATATTGAATCAGAATCTCAAAAACATCTGACAGAAATTGATGTAAGTAATAATAGTTTTCGTCTCATCCATCTTGAAGAATGGATGGAAAGAGAACATAATACAGAGGATGTTAATCCTGTCTACGTACAATTTATCGACAATAAAAAGAATGTTGTTGAAAAATCTCCTAACCTCAAAAGAAATCTTCAATTTAATTCTGAAATTCCATTCAATACACTCTTTGATTATCAATTGGATGGAAAAGCTGTACGCCAAATACAATTACCAATTTATGAGGGAAAATTGATTATTGGTTACCTATTGGTAGCCATGTCTTTGGAAAATACCTATTTAGTTCAAAATAATTTATTAGAAGTATTGACAATTGCCTATCCAACAATTTTAGGAATTCTATTTCTAATTGCGCGTTTGATTGCTGGACGAAGTATAAAGCCAATTAATGCTATAATCAATACTGCTAATGAAATTACAAAAGATAATTTAAAATCCCGAATTCCTTTGCCGAGAACCAAAGATGAATTATTCATTCTATCCCAAACTATTAATGATTTATTAGATCGTTTAGAAACAGCTATAGAACGAGAAAAACAATTTACTTCAGATGCTTCGCATGAGTTAAGAACACCCTTAACGGTAATAAAAGGTACTTTAGAAGTTTTAATTAGGAAACCAAGAGCTACCAAAGAATATGAAGAAAAGATTAATTTTTGCGTTGCAGAAGTAGATCGATTAAATCATCTAGTAGATCAATTACTATTACTTGCGCGTTACGAAAATGAAAAGCAGACATTCAAGAATGAGAAAGTATATTTAAATGGTATCATTCAAGATATTTTAGTTCGAAAGGCATCTTTACTTAAGTTAAAAGATATTAAAATTCATCTAAAAATGGAAGAGGACTATTATTGTGAATCAGACCAGCAATTTGTTACAATAATTATCACCAATTTAATTTCTAATGCAATCAAATATTCTAACCAAAGTGATGCCATAGAAATTCATTTAAATCAAAGAAAACAAGAAATAATTTGTTCTATTATTGATAATGGAATTGGAATACCCCCAGCTGATTTAGAGAAAGTATTTCAACCTTTCTTCCGGTCAAAAGCATTAAATCACCCAACAATTAAAGGAATAGGCGTGGGATTATCCATAGTGCAACGATTATGTTCTCTTCTGTCCATTGGTATTAATTTAACGAGTGTTGAAAATGCGGGAACCAAAGTTGAATTAGTTTTTCAAGAATCGTCTAATTAATCCTTCATCAGCATTAAGTAATTCTTAAGATTTAGCTTATATTTATGACTTACTTTTGAAGTACATAAATAGTATTCAATTATGCTCGAAAAAATTATAGCATTTAGTTTAAAAAACAAACTGATTATTCTACTCTTTACATTAGGAGTTTTTAGTTTTGGAATTTATTCTGTTTTCCAAATTTCGATTGGTGCAGTTCCTGATGTAACTAATAATCAAGTGCAAGTAATTACTACTTCTAGAAATCTTTCTACACAAGATATTGAACAGTTTATTACCTATCCAGTTGAAATCGAAATGGCTAATTTACCTGGCGTAAAAGAAATTAGGTCTATTTCTAAGTTTGGATTATCAGTGGTTACTATTGTTTTTGAAGATGATTTAGGAACCTATTTACCACGACAACTAATTGCTGAAAAAATTAAATCAGCTTCCGAAAAAATCCCTGCCGGTTTCGGCACCCCTGAAATGGGGCCAATAACCACTGGCTTAGGAGAAATTTACCAATATACTCTTGAAGTTAAACCCGAATTTAAAGATAATTATTCTGTTACCGATTTACGAACTATTCAAGATTGGATAGTTAAACGACAATTGTCTGGAATCAAAGGTGTAGTAGAAATCAATACTTGGGGTGGTTTTTTAAAACAATATGAAATCGCCATAATTCCAGAACGTTTAAAAGCTATTAATATAAGCATGACAGATGTTTTTGTGGCTTTGGAAAAAAACAATAGTATCGCTGGTGGAGCCTATATCGAAAAAGTAAATCAAAGTTATTTCATTCGAGCTGAAGGAAAAGTAAATTCACTTGAGGATATTGAAAATATTGTAGTTAAAAATACCAATGGTATTCCAGTTTACATTAAAAATATTGCTGAAGTTAATTTTGGACATGCAAATCGTTTCGGCGCTATCACAGGGAATGGTGAGGGTGAAAAGGTATTAGGACAAGTAATGATGTTAAAAGGTGGAAACTCTAAGCAGGTTATTACTGATGTCAAAAATCGGGTGGCTGAAATTCAAAAGACATTACCGGAAGGTGTTTATATCAATGGTTTCTTGGAACGAAGCGAATTGGTGGGTAAAACTACTTTCACAGTGGCAGAAAATTTAATTCTAGGTTGTTTAATTGTAATTTTTGTAGTGGTGCTGTTATTGGGAAATTGGCGTTCGGGATTGGTAGTTGCATCTGTAATTCCATTATGCTTATTATTTGCTATTTCGTTCATGAATATTTTTGGAATTGATGCCAATTTGATGAGTTTAGGCGCTATAGATTTCGGAATCATTATTGATGGAGCGGTAATTATTGTAGAATTTATTGCATTCAAAATAGCTAGTAAATCGTCAAGTTTAGTTGGACTATCAAAAGAAAACCAACAACTAGAAATTGACCAAATCACTTTTAAAAGTGCCTCTAAAATGATGAACTCAGCTGTTTTTGGACAGTTAATTATTTTGATCGTTTTTATACCTATTTTGTCTTTATCAGGAATTGAAGGTAAAATGTTCAAGCCTATGGCAATGACATTTAGCTTCGCTTTATTAGGTGCAATGCTTTTATGTATCACGTATGTTCCTGTAGTGGCATCGATTTTTTTAAAGCCTAAAGAAGAAAATCCAAATTCGTTTTCTCATCAATTGATTCATAAATTCAATTCGATATATTTACCTATTATTACTTGGTCTTTGAGTAATACTAAAAAAGTACTGTTGGGCGCTGTAGGACTTTTGTTATTTTCTATTGTAATTTTCACTAGAATGGGTGGCGAATTTATTCCGACACTAGACGAAGGCGATTTCGTAATTCAGCCTGTTTTAAAAACGGGAACTTCATTGACAAAAACTATTGCTACTACTACAAAGATTGAACAAATTATTTTGAAAAATTTCCCTGAAGTTAATCAAGTGGTGAGTAGGATTGGTGCTGCCGAAGTACCAACAGATCCAATGTCAATGGAAGAAAGCGATATTATTGTCAAATTAAAACCAAAATCAGAATGGGTTTCTGCCGAATCCAAAGATGAGTTAGCTGACAAAATCAAAACTGCAATTGAAACTCAAATTCCGAATATGGAAATTGAATTTACACAACCTATCGAAATGCGATTTAACGAATTGATTTCTGGAACACGTTCTGACGTAGCTGTGAAGTTATTCGGTGAAGATTTGAATATTTTGGCTAGTAAAGCTCATGAAATTCAAAATGCAATTAAAAATGTGGAAGGTGCTTCGGATATTATTATTGAAAAAACCGAAGGATTACCACAAATGTTAGTACAATATGATCGCTCAAAAATAGCTCGCTACGGATTAAATATTGCCGACTTAAACGATATGATAGCGCTTAGTTTTGCTGGTAAAACAGTCGGAAATGTATTTGAAGGCGAAAAACGATTTGACATGGTGGTTCGTTTAGATAAGATAAACCGTAAGGATATTGAAGACTTACAATATTTATACATTTCAACTCCAAACGGACAACAAATTCCGTTAAATGAATTAGCTACAATTGAGTATTCTCAAGGTCCTGCAAAAATTTCAAGAGACAATACCAATAGAAGAATTGTTGTTGGTATTAATGTAAGAAATAGAGATTTACAAAGTGTAGTTACTGATATTCAAAATATAGTTAGTTCAAAGATACAGCTACCTGCAGGTTATTATATAAAATATGGAGGGCAATTTGAAAACTTAGAATCTGCAAAAAACAGATTGCTAATTGCTGTTCCTATAGCTTTATTCTTAATTTTTATTCTATTGTATTTTGCTTTCGGTTCTATCAAAGAGGCGTTGATGGTGTATTCAGCAATTCCACTTTCTGCTGTAGGTGGTATTTTATTTCTATGGCTGCGTGGATTGCCGTTTAGTATTTCAGCAGGAGTTGGTTTTATTGCTCTTTTTGGAATTGCAGTGTTAAATGGAATTGTTTTAATTGAGCATTTTAAAGAACTTAAGCACAGCGGAATGAAAGATATGGATCAATTAATACTAAAAGGTACTACAGATCGTTTAAGACCTGTTTTGTTGACTGCCGCCGCTGCAGCTTTAGGATTTTTGCCAATGGCAATTTCAACCTCTGCCGGTGCTGAAGTACAAAGACCTTTGGCCACTGTCGTTATTGGAGGCCTAGTAACTGCAACACTTTTAACCTTAATTGTACTACCTATACTTTTCAAAGTTTTAGATAAAAAAGATTTTACGAAGCCGCAATTTAAAGTGAATAACAAAGCAATCATTCTGTTCTTTTTATTGAGTTGTTCATTTCTAAGTGCTCAAAATACAAGCGCCGAACGAGAACGAATTATCAATTTAGCAATGGATAATAATAAAGAAATTAAAGCGGCTCAATTGCAACTTGATAAAGCAAAAGCTGCTATTCAATCTGCCTATTCATTTGATAAAATGAATGTGTATTATAGTTATGATCAAAATAACTTAGCATTGAATGTATTACCACTTCGAGTTTTTGGAGTACAGCAACGTTTCGATTTTCCTACTGTTTATGGTGCCAAGAAAAAAGTGCTGACTTCAGAATACGACAAAGAAAAAGCGCGTTATGATTTACAGAAAAACAAACTAAATTTAGCGGTTTCAAGGGTTTACGAGCAAATTGTTTTCTTGCAAAATCAGGAGAAACGCTATGGCTATTTGGATAGTTTATATCAAAATTTTTCTAAAGCCAGTAATCGTCGTTTTGAGTTGGGAGAAACTAATTATTTAGAAAAAATAACGGCTCAAGCCAAAGCGGGACAAATTCAAACAAAGAAGATTCAAATTGAAAAAGATAAAATAGCCCAATATGAGCTTTTGAAATCTTTAGTACAATCAGATGAAACTATTCTAATTTCCAATACTAATTTAACTCCGATTGTAGATTTAGCAAATACTTCCAATACAAGTTTTCATTCTATTTATTTAGAAGAAGTTACTAAAACCTATAAAAATGAGATTTCATTACAAAAAAGTAATTGGTTACCTGATATTAACATTGACTATTTTCAAGGTAGAAATAATGGTTTACCGCAGTCGCTTTATGGTTTTCAATTAGGAGTTGCAATACCCATTTTATTTACAGGAACAACTTCAAAAATTAAAGTGGCTAAATTAGAATTACAGAGTTGGCAGCAGCAAAAAATAAATGAAGAGCAAAAAATGTCGAGCTATTTAATCCAAAAGAAAAATGAGTTAGCAAAATTCCAAGAAGCTATAAATTACTACCAAAAACATGGTAAAAAATTATCAGACGAAATAATTAAAGTGGCTAATTTGAGTTATAAAAATGGAGAAATTGATTTCTTCCAATACATTCAAAGTTTAGAAAATGCTTCTTCAATTCAGTCGGATTACTTAGAAACCGTATTACAATTCAACTTGACTCAACTAGAATTAAACTACCCTAATTTTTAATTAAATTTTCATGAAAAAGATACTATATATATTAGCTGTTTCTTCCAGTTTATTGGGGTGTAAAGAAGCTACAAAAGAAGAAATTACGCCCAAAGATGATGGGCTAATTGCGATTACATCGGCTCAATTTGAGTCGATAGGTATTCAAATAGACAGTCCAAAAGAGCGTGCATTTGATGTCAATTGTAAGGCATCGGGAAAAATTGATGTTCCACCACAAAATAGGGCACAAGTGACAACATTCATTGGAGGTTATGTGAAATCTACTCGACTATTAGTTGGAGATAAAGTTCGTAAAGGACAAACACTCATTACATTAGAAAGTACAGAATATTTAGACATTCAAAAGGAATATCTTGAAGTTGCTGAACAGATTAAGTATTTGAAATCCGAATTCGATAGACAAAAAACATTGTTTGACGAAAAAATTAGTTCGCAAAAAAATTATTTAAAAGCAGAAAGTGACTATCGAAGAGCAAAAGGAATGTATCAAAGTTTAAGAGAAAAACTGCTGCTTCTCAATATTAATCCGACGCATGTTGAAAAGGGGAAATTAACTTCTTTTGTAACTATTTCGTCTCCAATTTCTGGTGACATTGTGATTATGAATGCAGCTATTGGTAGGTATCTAGCACCATCGGACGTAATTATGGAAATTGTAGATACACAGCACTTACATTTGGAATTGGCGGTGTTTGAAAAAGACATATTAAATGTAAAAGTGGGACAGAAAATACAATTTAAGGTACCTGAAGCTTCCAAAGAAATATTCCCGGCCGAAGTACATTTAGTAGGTAAATCCATTGAAGGAAATGAAAGAACAATTAATGTTCACGGACATCTAGATGAGAAAATTAAACAAAAATTATTGACAGGTATGTTTGTTGAGGCTTCAATTACAACCAGTTCAAAAAACGGATTAGCACTACCTTTTGACGCTGTTATTAGTGAAAACAATAAAAATTATGTACTTTTATTAGAAAGCGCAAAAAACAATTCTTACAGTTTCAAAAAAGTAGCAGTTAAAATAGGAGAAAAGAATAGCTCTTTTATAGAAGTAATTCCGAACAATCTAATCAATGCTTCATCTAAAATTGTAGTAAAAGGCGCTTTTGATATTGCAAACTAATTACGCTATGGATGTAAATAAATTAAAAAAGCAATTGCAAATTGAAGTAGATACTGCTTTTTTATATGATAGCATTGCTTCCATTCAAACTGATATTAGTTTAAAACGGGTTTTGAATAGTTTGGCTGAAATAGAAAAGGGACATGCTCATCACATGTTGAATAAAATAGTGACTTTTGATACCAATTATCAAATGCCATTGCCTTCTTCGACAGCCAAGTTTCAATTGAAAGTAGGAAAGCTATTTGGCTATAGTTCTATCATTAGTAGTTTGGCCAACATTGAAAAGCAATTTGCTGTTAATACTATCAAGAATAAAATCGAACAAGGCGAAAAGCTAACCGGATTTGAACACAATCACTTGAATATTATCGAAGCAGTCAATAATAATGAGGCGTTGAACGTTTCTGGTGGATTGTTATCCAAGTTTGAAAGTCGTCATAAATCTGTAGGTGGAAATGCATTACGAGCAGCGGTACTAGGATCAAATGACGGACTAGTTTCTAATATGAGTTTAGTTATGGGAGTAGCTGGCGCATCCGTTTCTAATGATACTATTCTATTAACAGGAACCGCAGGACTTTTGGCTGGAGCAATTTCTATGGCTTTAGGCGAATGGCTATCAGTACAAAGTTCAAGAGAATTGAATCAACGTCAAATTGAATTAGAGACAGAAGAATTAGAAGCTTCTCCCGAAGAAGAGAAAAAAGAATTGGTTTTATTGTACCAAGCCAAAGGTATGAATGCAGCCGATGCACAAAAATTAGCAGACAAAGCATTTGAAAGCCCAAAGACTGCCATTGATGCAATCATTACTGAGGAATTAGGAATTGACAAAGATGAATTAGGAGGTTCGGCATGGGAAGCTGCAACAGCATCATTTATTTTATTTGCCATTGGAGCCATCATTCCGTTGTATCCATTTATCTTCTTAGATGGTAGAAGCGCTATTTTACTTAGTATTGGAAGTAGCGTTGTGGGTCTTTTTGGGATTGGAGCAGCGATTACTTTATTGACAGGTAAGAGTATTTTATTTTCTGGATTTAGACAAGTTGCTTTTGGATTGGTAGCCGCAGCAGTAACCTATGGAATTGGAACTTTAATTGGAGTTTCACTAGCAGGATAATTTTTAACTTAAATATTTATAAACTATGAATGACGCACATTTACACATGGTAGTAAACCATTTTCCGATTGTTGGAACTATTGTAGCAATTGGAATTTTAATTGCAGGATTATTAAACAAAAACCAATCGATTATTAATACTGCTTATGTATTATTTATTATTGGAGCTGTTTTTGGTATTTTGAGTATGAATACTGGTGAAGGAGCAGAGGAATTAGTAGAAGACATGCCAGGGATTGGTTGGAAAATCATCCATGAACACGAGGAATTAGCTGAAAAAATGGCTTTATTATTAGATGTTTTAGGAATTTTATCATTAGTTGGTTTTTATTTCCAATATAAAAACAATCTTAAGCAGAAATTAGTTTCCTATTTACTATTAGTTTTAAGTATCGCTAGTCTTTTTGTAATTCAAAAAGTAGGTACCTCTGGTGGTGAAATTCGTCATACTGAAATACGAAATGATTCTAATGCTACTTATAATTTAAAAACAGATAATAAACATGACGAATAGTCATTTTTAAATTAGTACTATTTCTCAGAATTTATTAATACTTTAAAAATAAATATTGTGTTTATTTTATAAATACGTTATTTATTTTTAATTATTTTATATTATTCGCAATAAACTTATTATTCTTTTAATTTATTATCTACTATATCGTTTTCGTTATTTTATTTGATTATTTTTGAAAATAATAGAACGTTGATTATTTTTAAATACAATAGAAGATGAAAAACATCAAAATTATTCAAGAATTACAAGGATTAGGGATAACAGGTTACCATGAAGTTTCGTACAATCCAAGTTATGAAGATTTATTTCAAGCAGAGGTTTCACAAAGAAGAAAAGGATATGAAAAAGGAGCTTTAACAGAAACTGGAGCAGTAGCAGTTAAAACCGGAATATTTACAGGTCGTTCACCAAAAGACCGTTATATTGTAAAAGACGATATCACAAAAGATACTATTTATTGGGATGATAAAGTTAATTTTCCCACAACTCAAATGATTTGGCATGATTTGAAAAAGTTGGTATTAAAACAACTTTCTACATCTCCCAAACTTTATGTTGTTGATGCTTTTTGTGGTACAAATCCTGACACTCGATTAAAAGTTCGTTTTGTTATGGAAGTAGCATGGCAAGCGCATTTTGTAACCAATATGTTTATTCGTCCTTCTGTTTACGAATTAGAAAACTTTGGTGAGCCTGATTTCGTGGTAATGAATGGATCGAAAACCACCAATCCAGATTGGCAAAAACAGGGGCTCAACTCTGAAAACTTCGTTGTATTTAATCTTACCGAAAAAATCCAAATTATCGGAGGTACTTGGTATGGTGGAGAAATGAAGAAAGGAATGTTTGCCATGATGAATTATTATTTACCATTAAAAGGAATGGCATCTATGCATTGTTCAGCTAATGTTGGAGAAGATGGAGATGTTGCTGTATTCTTTGGACTATCTGGAACAGGAAAAACTACGCTTTCTGCTGATCCTAAACGTTATTTAATTGGAGATGATGAACACGGTTGGGATGATAATGGCGTATTTAATTTTGAAGGAGGCTGTTATGCTAAAGTAATTGACTTGTCTGAACAAAATGAACCTGATATTTGGCGAGCTATTAAAAGAGACGCTTTGCTCGAGAATGTAATGGTAGATGAATACGGTGAAATTAATTATCATGACCATTCAATTACTGAAAATTCAAGGGTTTCCTATCCAATATATCATATCAATAAAATTGTCCTTCCTTCAAAGGCTGGACATGCTAAAAAAATAATTTACCTTTCTGCAGATGCCTTTGGGGTATTACCTCCAGTTTCTATTTTAGATGAAGATCAAGCACAATACCACTTTTTATGTGGTTACACTTCAAAATTAGCTGGAACTGAAAGAGGAATTACTGAGCCTGTACCTTCGTTTTCTCCTGCTTTTGGAGAAGCTTTTTTAACACTTCATCCAACTATGTATTCAAAAACACTGATTGGCAAAATGAAAAAGCATGGTGCCAAAGCTTATTTAGTGAACACAGGATGGAATGGAACTGGTAAACGTATTTCGTTAAAAAATACTAGAGCCATTATTGATGCTATTATTAGTGGAGAAATAGAAAAGTCTTCGACAACTGAAATTCCTTATTTGAACTTAACTATTCCAAATGAGTTGCCAAATGTAAGTGAAGGTATTTTAGATCCTAGAGATACGTATGAGGACAAAAAAGAATGGGAACGAAGAGCTAAAGATTTAGCAGCTCGTTATATTAAAAACTTTGAACAGTATACTGATAATGAAGAGGGAAAACGTTTAGTTAAGGCTGGTCCTAAACTCTAATTTACCTTATTTAACAATTTTTCCAATTTAAGTTGGATTTATGCCACTTAACTTTATTTTAATTGTATATATTTGCACTCTAAATTAATTAGGTTATGTTATTAATTCAATTACATCATCATCATTCACAAAATTGCTCTCAAGCGATGTGTTAATGGTATGCGTGTATGTCACATATTTAAAAACCCGTTTGAGTACATCAAACGGGTTTTTTTATTGTATCCGTTGTACTCAAATCTAAACTAAAAGCTAAAAACAAAAAAAACAATGAGTACGTTAAAAATTGCCATTCAAAAATCAGGAAGACTAAACGAAGACAGTATCCAAATTCTTAAAGATTGCGGAATTTCTATCAACAATGGAAATGATCAATTAAAAGCAACTGCTTCGAATTTTCCTTTGGAAGTTTTATACCTTAGAAATTCGGATATTCCTCAATATTTAATCGATGGAGTAGTAGATGCTGCTATTGTAGGCGATAATCTTTTAGTCGAAAAAGGAAAAAGCATTCAAGTAGTAGAGAAATTAGGTTTTTCAAAATGCAAAGTTTCTGTTGCTGTACCCAAGAACTTTGAATACAATTCTGTTAATGATTTAGAGGGTTTGCGAATTGCTACTTCTTACCCAAATACCGTTTTGGATTTCTTTAATTCCAAAAATATTGCAGTTGATTTGCACCAAATTTCAGGTTCGGTCGAAATTGCGCCTAATATTGGTTTGGCAGATGCTATCGTAGATATTGTTTCAAGTGGTAGTACTTTGTTTAAAAACAATTTAAAAGAAGTTGAAGTAATATTTAAAAGTGAGGCTGTTTTAGCGGTTTCGCCAAAAATGACTTCTGAAAACAAAGTAATTTTAAACAAATTACAATTCCGAATCCAATCCGTTTTAAGAGCACGTAAATCAAAATACATTTTAATGAATGTACCGAACGATAAAATAAAAGAAATCAGTTCCATTTTACCCGTTTTAAAAAGCCCAACGGTTATGCCATTGGCACAAGAAGGTTGGTCAAGTGTTCACACTGTTATTGAAGAGGATCGTTTTTGGGAAGTAATCGACGAGTTAAAAGCCGCTGGAGCGGAAGGTATTCTGGTTTGTCCAATTGAAAAAATGGTGTTGTAATCGTTTAAATACTAAAAACACAATGAATAAAATATACAATCCAAAACAGGAAAACTGGGCTTCTTTATTAGAGAGACCTACTAAAACTGTGGACGATATCGAAGCAACAGTAAAAGAAATTTTTGCTGCAGTACAATCAAAAGGAGACGAAGCTGTAAATCAATATACAGCAAAGTTTGACGGAATTGCTTTGGAAAACAATTTGGTTTCCAATGCCGAAATAGAACAAGCTATTGCTGCAGTTTCTGACGAATTGAAAGCAGCTATTCAATTGGCTAAATCAAATATCGAAAAATTCCACCAAGCGCAAAAAACCAATCGTGTTAGCGTTGAAACTACGGAAGGGGTTCAATGTTGGCAAGAAAAACGTCCTATTCAGAAAATTGGATTATACATTCCTGGCGGAACAGCGCCTTTGTTTTCAACAGTGTTGATGTTGGCTATTCCAGCTGCAATTGCTGGATGCAAAGAAGTAGTATTGTGTTCGCCTCCCAATAAAAACGGCAATTTAAATCCTGCTATTTTGTACGCTGCAAACTTATGTGGGGTAACTAAAATTATAAAAGTAGGTGGAATTCAAGCGATAGCGGGAATGACTTTTGGAACAACTACTATTCCGAAAGTGTATAAAATATTTGGACCCGGAAATCAATATGTAACGGTGGCAAAACAATTAGCAACTCAATTTGGCGTAGCCATTGATATGCCTGCTGGACCATCGGAATTGTTAGTCGTAGCCGACGATAGTGCTGTACCCGCTTTTGTAGCGTCTGATTTGTTAAGTCAAGCTGAACACGGAACTGATAGTCAAGTGATATTAGTTTCGACTTCTAAGAAAATGATAGACGCAGTTGAGCAAGAGGTACAATCGCAATTAGCTGTTTTGCCAAGAAAGGAAATTGCAGAAAAAGCCATTGCTAATTCTAAATTGATTTTTGTCGAAAATGCAGTAATAGCACTAGATTTAATTAACGAATATGGTCCAGAACACTTTATAGTTTGTACTGAAAAAAATGATTTTTATGTTGATAATATCGAAAATGCGGGTTCGGTTTTCATAGGTAATTATACTCCAGAAAGTGCGGGTGATTATGCTTCTGGGACGAATCATACGCTACCAACCAACGGTTATGCTAAGAATTATAGCGGTGTGAACTTGGATAGTTTTATGAAATCAATGACGTTTCAAAAGATTTCTGAAAAAGGGATTCAAAACATTGGAAATGCTATCGAAATTATGGCAGATAAAGAAGGATTGCAAGCACACAAAAATGCGGTTACATTACGTTTAAAAGCGATTGAAAATGAAAAATAGTTTTGATATCAATACCTTAATTCGTGAGAACGTTAAAGCAATGAAGCCCTATTCTTCGGCGCGAGATGAATTTGAAGATTTTGACACAGCTGAAATGATTTTTTTGGATGCCAATGAAAATCCGTTTGAAAATGGCGTGAATCGTTATCCAGACCCACAGCAAGCATCGGTTAAATCGGTTTTAGCGCAACAAAATGGAGTTGGAAAAAATCAAATCCTTTTAGGAAATGGAAGCGATGAAGTTTTGGATTTATTGTTCCGAGCTTTTTGCGAACCTAAAATAGACAATGTAATTACGTTGCCTCCAACCTACGGAATGTATGGAGTTTTGGCCAATCTAAATGCAATTGAGAATAGGGAGGTTGTACTTTCAACTGATTTTCAGCCACAATTAGATGCGATTATGAAAGCGGTGGATGAGAATTCCAAAATGATTTTCCTTTGTTCGCCCAACAATCCAACGGGAAATTCTTTTTCAGAGGAAAGTGTTCACTATTTACTTGATAATTTCAATGGATTAGTGGTAATTGACGAAGCCTATATTGACTTTTCAGACAAAGCCTCCTGGATTCAAAAAATCAAGGATTATCCTAATTTAATTATTACCCAAACCTTGTCTAAAGCCTATGGTTTGGCAGGAATAAGATTGGGAATTTGTTATGCTTCTGCAGCAATTATTGCGGTTTTGAATAAAATAAAACCACCCTACAACGTTAATGAACTGACCCAAAAAAGAGCATTGGAACGTTTGGCTAATCCAACACAAATAAAGGAAGAAATTAATTCAATAATAGCTCAAAGAGAAAAGTTACTTAAAGTATTGAGTGAAGTGAATTTTGTTTCAAAAATTTTCCCAACTGAGGCCAATTTTATCTTAATTAAAGTCGATAATGCGAACCAACGTTATGATGAATTAATCGCCAAAGGAATTGTGATTCGAAATAGAACGACTCAGCCATTATGTGAAAACACTTTGCGTTTGACTATTGGAACAGAAGAAGAAAATCAAAAATTAATAGCCGCTTTAAAAAGCTTGAATTAAGAATATGAAAAAAGTATTATTTATAGATCGGGATGGAACCATCGTAATAGAACCTACCGATTTTCAATTAGACAGTTTAGATAAATTAGAATTTTACCCCAAAGCCTTTCAGTATTTGGCTAAAATTGCCAACGAATTGGATTATGAATTGGCAATGGTAACCAACCAAGACGGATTAGGAACCGATAGTTTTCCAGAAGATACCTTTTGGCCTACACAGAATTTCATTTTAAGAGCGTTTGAAAACGAAGGCGTTTTATTTGATGATATTTTCATAGACCGTTCGTTTCCAGCAGACAATGCGCCAACTCGTAAACCTCGTACAGGTATGTTGACTAAGTACATTGAAAATCCTAACTATGATTTAACCAATTCTTTTGTATTGGGCGACCGAATTACAGATGTTGCCTTAGCAAAGAACTTAGGTGCTAAAGCTATTTTCTTAAAGCAACAAGAAGGTTTAGGAAGTGAAGAAATCAAAGAAAATGAAGATTTTAGCGATGTTATTTCCTTACAAACCACCGATTGGAAAACCATTTATGAGTTTTTAAAACTAGAAGCACGTTCGGCAAGTATTGAAAGAAAAACCAATGAAACGGATATTTTTATCAATCTGAATTTAGACGGAACAGGAAAAAGTAAAATCGATACCGGAATTGCCTTTTTTGATCACATGTTAGACCAAATTGCACGTCATGGGCAAATGGACTTAGAAATTACCGTAAAAGGTGATTTAGAGGTTGACGAACACCATACAATTGAAGATACCGCCATTGCTTTAGGAGAAGTTTTTGCGAAAGCATTAGGAAACAAATTAGGAATTGAACGTTACGGTTTTTGCTTGCCAATGGACGATTGTTTATCACAAGTAGCCATTGACTTTGGAGGTAGAAATTGGTTGGTTTGGGAAACCGAATTCAAACGCGAAATGGTAGGTAAAATGCCGACAGAAATGTTTTACCACTTTTTTAAATCGTTTTCTGATGGTGCCAAAGCGAATATCAATATCAAAGCGGAAGGAACTAACGAACATCACAAGATTGAAGCTATTTTCAAGGCTTTCGCCAAAGCGATCAAAGTTGCTGTAAAACGCGATACAGAGAAAATGATTTTACCTAGTACCAAAGGAATGTTATAAAATGCTTCGAGCTTTCAGCTATCGGTATTCTGCCCAAAGCTCAAAGCCCAAAGCCCAAAGCATATAAAATGAAAATTGCCATTATCAATTACGGAGCAGGAAATATTCAAAGCATTCTATTTGCTATAGAGCGTTTGGGATTTACAGCCGTGTTAACTAATAATCCAGACGAGATTCAACAAGCGGATAAAGTGATTTTTCCTGGAGTTGGAGAAGCGAGTTATGCTATGCAAAAACTCAAAGAAAGTGGTTTGGATAGTATGATTCCAACATTGAAACAACCCGTGTTAGGAATATGTTTGGGGATGCAGTTGATGTGCAACCATTCCGAAGAAGGAAATACAGAGGGTTTAGGCATTTTTGATGCGAATGTAATCCGATTTTCAACCAATGTCAAAGTTCCTCAAATGGGATGGAACCAAATTTATAATTTAAAATCGCCTTTGTTTGAAGGAATTAACAATAACGAATACATGTATTTAGTCCATAGTTATTATGTTCCTAATTGTAACGAAGCTATTGCAAATACGAATTATGATGTAGAATATACTTCGGCTTTGCAAAAAAATAATTTTTATGGAACACAATTCCACCCAGAAAAGAGTGGCGATGTAGGAGAACAAATCCTTGGCAACTTTTTAAAGTTATAAATTTATAATATCGTATATCAAATATCGTAAATCGTATATAAAATGAGAATAATACCAGCCATAGATATCATTGACGGAAAATGTGTTCGTTTGTCCAAAGGGGATTACGATACTAAAATCATTTACAATGAGAATCCGCTTGAAGTGGCCAAATCGTATGAAGCGCACGGAATTGAGTATTTACATTTGGTGGATTTAGATGGCGCCAAGTCAAGCAAGATTGTGAATTATAAAATTCTAGAACAAATTGCTACTCAAACCCAATTGAAAATTGATTTTGGTGGTGGATTGAAATCGGATGCTGATTTGAAGATTGCTTTTGAATCGGGGGCGAACCAAATTACCGGTGGAAGTATTGCCGTAAAAAATAGAGCTGTTTTTGAACAGTGGATAGCTGTATACGGTTCGGATAAAATCATTTTAGGAGCCGATGCTACCAATGAAAAAGTGGCTGTTTCTGGTTGGCTAGAAGACTCAAACGAAGATTTAGTGCCATTCATTCAAGACTACCAAAGCAAAGGAATTGAGTATGTCATTTGTACAGATATCGCTAAAGATGGGATGTTAGCTGGACCAAGTTTTGATTTGTATGCTAAAATTTTGGCTACAGCCAAAGGAATTAAATTAATTGCCTCTGGTGGTATTTCCACTTTTGATGAACTGCCACAATTAGCCGAATTAGGTTGTGAAGGAACTATTATTGGGAAAGCGATTTACGAAGGAAGGATTTCGTTGAAACAATTAGAAAATTATATTTTAAACCAATAGATTATTTCGCAAAGTGGAGCAAAGTATAGCACAAAGAGGCACTAAAATCTTTGTGATTCTTTGCGAAGTCTTGGTGAATCTCTGTGAAACAAAAAAATAATGCTTACAAAAAGAATCATTCCTTGTTTGGATATCAAAAACGGAAGAACGGTCAAAGGGGTCAATTTTGTGGACTTACGCGATGCGGGAGATCCTGTCGAATTGGCTAAAATCTATTCTGATGAAGGAGCAGATGAATTGGTGTTTTTAGATATTTCAGCTACAGAAGAACGCCGTAAAACTTTGGTGGATTTAGTTCGCAAAGTAGCGTCTACTATCAATATTCCGTTTACTGTGGGTGGTGGAATCGCATCTGTAGAAGATGTAGAAATATTGTTGCAAAACGGTGCAGATAAAGTATCTATAAACTCTGCTGCGGTAAAAAATCCACAACTGATTACCGATTTAGCTCAGAAATTTGGTAGCCAATGTGTAGTTGTTGCTATTGATGCTAAACAAATTGATGGTGAATGGATAGTGCATTTAGTAGGTGGTAAAGTGCCTACAGATATTAAACTTTTCGATTGGGCGAAAGAAGTAGCAGCGCGTGGTGCAGGAGAAATCTTGTTTACCTCAATGGATCATGACGGAACTAAAAATGGATTTGCAAACGAAGCCTTAGCTGCATTGTCGCAATTAGTGAATATTCCAATTATTGCCTCAGGAGGCGCAGGGAATATGCAACATTTTATAGATACCTTTGTCGAAGGAAAATCAGATGCCGCTTTAGCAGCCAGTGTTTTCCATTTCAAAGAAATTGAAATTAAGACCTTAAAAAAAGAATTACAAAATAATCATATTGAAGTTAGAATTTAATTTGTCCAAATTCACAACTCATAATTTATCATTACACCCATGAACATTGATTTTTCAAAAAGTGCCCACGGATTAATTCCAGCCATTATCCAAGATAGCGAAACAAAAGCCGTTTTAATGTTAGGATATATGAACGAAGAGGCTTTCGCCAAAACACAAGAAACAAAAAAAGTAACTTTTTATAGTCGCTCCAAACAACGTCTTTGGACCAAAGGAGAAGAAAGTGGTAACTTTTTGAACCTACTAAGTATCAAAAACGATTGTGACAATGATACCTTACTGATTCAAGTACAGCCTGTTGGACCAACTTGTCATAACGGAACCGATACCTGTTGGGCAGAAGAAAACGAACCTAATTATGGGTTTATTTCGACTTTGGAACAAACCATCAAAACACGTCGTGACAATGCCGATGATGAAAAAAGTTATGTGGCTTCTTTATTTGAAAAAGGAATCAACAAAATAGCTCAAAAAGTAGGTGAGGAAGCGGTAGAAGTTGTTATTGAAGCAAAAGATAATAACGATGAATTATTTTTGAGCGAGAGTGCTGATTTACTTTTCCACTATCTTATTTTATTGCAAGCCAAAGGTTTTCAACTCAATGATGTCATTGAAGTTTTGAAAAAAAGACAGAAATAAATTCATTTCAATTTCATAATTCTAAACCCAATAGATTGAATTCTATTGGGTTTTGTTTTAATTATAAATAAAATCATTTACATTTACTTCTCTATTTAATTGAAGAAAATGATATTTACAGGTCCTAAATTTACTTACCAATTAGCGGTAATTATTTCACTAATTACGCTTTCTAGTTATTCTCAAACTAAAACCTATTCCATTGCTTTTGGTTCTTGTGACAATCAAAGACTCAAAAACGAATTATGGAAATCTATTGATGAAAACCATCCTGTAGCTTGGATTTGGGGAGGTGATGATGTCTATTCAGATACCGAAGACATGAATGAGCTTAGAGAAAATTATGCCATTCAGAAAAATGATAGCGATTATTTACAATTTATAGCCAACAAACAAATTTTAGGAACTTGGGACGATCATGATTATGGTCTTAACGATGGAGGAGAAGAATACCCGTATAAAAGGGAAAGTCAGCAATTATTATTGGATTTTTTAGGAACAGCCAAAGACGCTCCTGAACGTTTTAGAGATGGCGTTTATAATTCTAGAGTTATTAATTTTGATGGAAATAAAGTCAAAATAATTGTTCTAGACAGTCGCTTTTTCAGAACGGCTGTCACAAAAGCGCTGAATTCAAAAAAACGTTTACAACCCAATCCGTATGGTCAAGGAACTATTTTAGGTAAAGCACAATGGAAATGGCTAGAAGAAGAACTCTCTACATCTGACGCCCAATTTAACGTGATTGTGAGTAGTATTCAATTGTTGTCTGACAAACACGGATTTGAATGTTGGGGCAATTTCCCGCATGAAATTGATAAACTAGAAAAGCTAATCGTGGCATCAAAGGCTAAAGGAACATTCATTGTTTCGGGTGACAGACATATTGCAACTTTTTCGTCTAAGAAAATTTCTAATTTAAATTATCCACTTGTCGACTTTACTTCTAGCGGATTGACTCATGTATATTCTAGTTTTTCGGGAGAAGAAAATCCGTATCAAGTAGGAAAAGTGGTGTCTGATAAAAATTTCGGTTTATTACAATTTGATTTCATTAACAATCTTGTCATCATGCAAATTCGCGGATTAGAAAACAAACTTTTAGGTGAACATATTCAGCAATTTTAATACTCGAATTATGAACAAAAAAACAATTTACCTTTTCCTTATAGTATTGTTTACCAATACTATTTTGGCACAAAAATTTACTAGACAAGATAGCTTACGAGGAAGTATTACGAAAGAAAGAAGTTGGTGGGATCTAAAAAAATACCACTTGGATATCAAAGTCAATCCGGCTGATAGCACGATTGTAGGTTCTAATACAATTGACTATCAAGTAGTGGATAAATTCAATATAATGCAAATTGACTTGCAAGAGCCAATGCAAATTACCAAAATAGTACAAGATGGCATCAACCTGAAGTACCAAAGAGAAGGTAATGTGTATTATGCATATTTAGCTGCCAATCAAAACAGAGGGGAAAACAAACAAATTACAGTTTTTTATGGAGGAAAGCCCAAAATAGCGGTTAATCCGCCTTGGGATGGAGGAATTACTTGGAAAAAAGACGAAAATGGAAAATCATTTATCGCTTCTTCCTGTCAAGGATTAGGAGCTAGTGTGTGGTGGCCTAACAAAGATCATATGTATGACGAAGCCGAATCCATGTTGATTAGTGTTAATGTACCAAAAGGTCTAATGAATATTTCCAATGGTCGTTTGATAGGTACCAAACCATTAAAAGACAATACGACGACCTACACTTGGCAAGTCAATAATCCAATTAATAATTACGGAGTTAATATCAACATTGGCGATTATGTAGCTTTTTCTGAAAAGTATAAAGGTGAAAAAGGCATTTTGGATTGCCAATATTATGTGTTGCGAAATAATTTGGCGAAAGCTAAAAAACAATTTCAAGACGTGCCTAAAATGCTAAAGGCTTTCGAACATTGGTTTGGACCGTATCCTTTTTATGAAGATAGTTATAAATTGGTTGAAGTGCCATATTTAGGCATGGAACACCAAAGTAGTGTGACCTATGGAAATGGCTATCAAAACGGCTATCGTGGACGTGATCTAAGCGGCACAGGTTGGGGATTGAAATTTGATTTTATTATAATTCACGAGTCAGGACATGAGTGGTTTGCTAATAATATCACTTATAAAGATATTGCCGACATGTGGATTCATGAAAGTTTTACTAATTATTCGGAGAGTTTGTTTGTCGAATACTATTATGGCAAAGAAGCCGGTGCAGCTTATGTTCGTGGGACTCGTAAAAACATACAGAATGACAAACCGATTATTGGTCAATACGACGTCAATAATGAAGGATCAGGTGATATGTATTATAAAGGTGGTAATATGTTGCATACCATTCGCCAAATCATCAATAATGACGAAAAATGGCGACAAATTTTAAGAGGTTTGAATAGTACGTTTTACCACCAAACAGTAACCACCCAACAAATAGAAAACTACATTAGTGAACAAGCCGGTATTGACTTAACGCCAGTTTTTAATCAATATTTAAGAGATACACGAGTTCCCACTTTGGAATATTATTTTAAAGAAAAACAGTTGGTGTATCGTTGGATTAATTGTGTGGATGGATTTACGCTGCCAGTTCAAATTGACTTAAATGGAAAATTATTACGAATACAACCTACAAACGAATGGAAAGTACTCACTGTAGCTACGACCAATTCAAAATTGACAATTAATGATAATTATTATGTAGCAAGGTTGGATAGTAGTAATTAGGATTTCAATCTATTGGAATAAAATAAAATTGATATTGATTTCGACTGGACTGAAGTCCAGCCTTTTAAAATAAACCGAGCCTATGGCTCTCTAAGACGACTTACAAGTCCCATAGGGACGATATATTTAATTGCAACGGATTTCAATCCGTTGGAACAATTAATAATTAAATTTATACTTTAAATAAAAAAGGGTATTTAATTATAAACTAATTAAATACCCATTGTTTATGTTTAAAAAATTTAGATTAAATTTTTAGCAATATAATCAAAACTTGTTTTGATCGATTCGGCAGGATTTGGAATATAATTGGTTTCATGCTCTAAAAAGAAACGTTTCATTCCTGACAATTTAGCTTGTGCAAAAATAGCTTTAAAATCAATAACTCCTTTGCCAATTTCGGCATTTAATTCTTTATTGGCTTTATCCATGTCTTTTACGTGCCACATTGTGAAACGCCCTGGATGTTTTTTAAATAAGTCTAATGGATTATGTCCTGCACGCACTGCCCAATATAGGTCCAATTCAAAGTCAACTAGATTAGGATCGGTTTCGTTCAATAAAATTTCGTATCCGTTAGTATCGCCAAATTGATCAAATTCAAAATCATGATTGTGATACGCTAATTTTAAACCTGCAGCATGGCATTGTTGTGCCACTTTGTTTACACCAGCTGCTAATTTTTTATAATCAGCTGCAGAAGTCCCTCTTAATTCAGGTAAAATCCATGGAATAGTAACATATTCACTTTCTAAAACTTTTGCCGCTTTGATGTAGGCATTTAAATCGCTAAGATCCCCAGTTTTAATAAAGTTATTGAAATCAAAATGATTACTTGTAGCTTTCAAACCATTCGCGTCCAAGATCGCTTTGAAATCAGTAACTGATGTTCCAAAGAAAGCATTGTCTTTTGGAGAAAAACCAAATGTTTCCACTTCTGTAAATCCAGCTTTAGCAATTTGTACTAAAACTCCTTTAACATCTTTAGGTAAGGTATCGCGTAAAGTCCATAATTGAATTCCTATAGTTTGTTTTTTATTTGTAAAGGCTAGGGAAGGAGCAATGGCCAAAGTACCTAGTACTAAACCACTATTGATTAAAAATTCTCTTCTTTTGTTCATGGGTTGTATTTTTAGTTAGTTAAATATCACAAATCGTTATGGCTTGTTGTAAAGAGGCTAATTTATCTGGATTTTTAGGAACAAACTCTTGTCCTACAAAGCCTTTAAAACCAGTTGCAGCAATTGCTTTCATGATAGCTGGATAATTCAATTCTTGTGTTCCGTCAATCTCATTTCTGCCAGGAACACCAGCCGTATGAAAATGGGCGATGTATTGGATATTATTTTTTATGGTTCGAATGACATCTCCCTCATCAATTTGCATGTGATAGATATCATATAGTAACTTGAAATTTGGAGAATTGATTCGCTTAGCTAGTTCGACACCCCAAGCCGTTCTGTCGCATTGGTAATCTTTATGATCAATTCTACTGTTCAATAATTCCATTACTAAAGTTATATTGTGTTTTTCAGCCAATGGAATTAGTTTTTGTAACCCAATCACACAATTAGTCCAACCTTCTTCATCCGTTTTTCCTCGGCGGTTGCCGCTAAAACAAATTAGATTTTTATAACCTGCTTCGGCTACTCTCGGAATCATTTCAGTGTAACTCTGAATTAGTTTATCATGAAATTGTAGATCATTAAAACCGTCCACTAAATTCAACTCGGCGCCATTGCACATAGTCGAAATCAAATTGTGTTTTTTCAACGTTGGCCAAGCTTCAGGTCCTACCAAATCAATACCTGTAATTCCCATTTTTTTTGCTTCAACACATAAAGTTTCTAAATCCAATGTGTCAAAACACCAGCGAGAAACAGAATGATTAATAGTCCCTTTAAGATTTAGAAAGGATATTGATTTTGGCAAATCAAAAGCAGCCAATTCTAAAGGAATACTTAGCGCAGCAGAACTAGCAAGTATTCCTTTGATAGCAGAACGTCTATTGATGTTGGTTTTCATTTAGAATTTAGTGTGAAACTTCTGTTTTACTTTTGTCATTGAATGTCAAAGCAAATAATACAAAAACGGCTAAAGCAATTCCAGCCGGAATAATCCAAACCATTTCCCAATTGATAGTTCCGGTTGCTGTTTTATAATTATCAGTAATCCATCCAGCTACTGCAAAACCAATTAACATTCCCACTCCATAAGTAGCTAAAGTAATCAACCCTTGAGCAGCACTTTTGTATTTTTCACCTGCTTTTGAGTTCGTATAAATTTGTCCAGAAACAAAGAAGAAATCATAGCAAATTCCGTGTAAAGCAATTCCAAGAATTAGCATAAAGCTCAATTCGCCACCATTTCCATAAGCAAATAATACATAACGAATCGCCCAAGCTAACATTCCAACTAAAATAGTTTTTTTGAAACCGTATTTAGTAAAAAATACTGGAATTAATAATAAAAATAAAGCTTCTGATATTTGACCAATAGCCATTTTACCGGTTGGATTTTCTAATCCTGATTCTGTTAAAAAGGGATTAGCATTTTGGTAATAAAAAGCCAATGGAATACAGATTAAAATAGAAGCAATAAAGAAAACTGCAAAGTTTTTGTCTTTCAATAATTTCAATGCATCCAATCCGATGATATCACCAATTTTAATTTTTTCGTCAGTAACCTTAGGTGGAGTGGCTGGTAAGAAAAAACTTAATAATCCTAAAACTAAAGCAGCAGCTCCAGCTAATAAAAAGGTATTTTTTAACATGCCACTAGCTAAACTGGACTCAGAATCCCAATGAAAAACATAACTAATTGAAAGGCCTGCTACTATCCATCCAATAGTTCCCCATACACGAATGGATGAAAACTCTTTTTCAGGATCTTTCATTTGGTTAAATGCAACTGAATTCACCAATGCCAAGGTTGGCATGTATAAAACCATATAACTAAATACATATATATAAAAAGAACTTAAATCGTTAGACTGATACATTTGGTACATTAAAAATGCCCCAACTAAATGCAACACCCCCAAGATTCTTTCCGCATTAAAATAGCGATCAGCAATTAAGCCTATAATAAATGGTGCAATTATAGCTCCCCAAGATTGGGTTGAAAATACAGCTGCCTTTTCAGCTCCTGATGCGTTCAAATTAGTTCCTAAAAAAGTTCCCAAAGTAACAAACCATGCTCCCCAGATAAAAAATTCTAGAAACATCATGCTTGATATTTTGATTTTATTTGTTGTATTCATAAAAAAAATAGGTTTGGTTAGTTAGTAAAGTATTATTTACAACCTGTAGTGGTTTGCATGGTATTCCATTCTTTAATCATAATATTTCGATACCACACATGGTCTCCGTGGTCTTGTAGCGCAATTTTACCTGATTGAAATGCAGCAAAACCAGGCCAAGTAGCAAATTTACTTCCTGCTACCAAAGCTTTAAATTTATCATCCCAAAGCATGGTTTCTACCACTTTTACACCGTTCAATAGCATTTGTAACTTTCCGAATTTACATACAATATCAACCGAATTCCATTCACCAACAGGTTTTACAGGTTCTGAAGTACTTTTAATTAAATCGTATAAATCACCAGCTCTGTGCTTTTCTATTTTCCCATCAGGATGCCCATTGTTATCCAAAACTTGCATCTCTAGACCAGTTTCGTAGGTGTTCTTAAATTTAGTTAAATCTTCATTTACGTAAAAAATAATTCCGCTATTAGCATTTGCAGCCACTTTCCATTCTAATTTTAAATGGAAGTTTTCATACTCTTTATCGGTAACTAGATCGCCACCTTGACCATTTTTTGCAGCTGCTGGGTCAAAATGCAATTCGCCGTTTTCTACTTTCCAAGCAGATGTAGCTTTTTGTTTTCCGTAAGTATGCCAACCAGTTGTAGAAGTTCCGTCAAATAGAGAAACAAATCCTTTTGGTAAAGCCGTTTGTGCGTTAGCTGTTTGCATCAAAATAGTTACTAGTGCTATTTTAAAAATATTCTTAATCATTTTAGTTTGTATTATAGTGTTAAATTTTTCCAACCTTCGCGGTACTCGCGTTTTACGAATTGATTTACTTCATCAAAATTAGTAATTTTCATATTGTCATTATCCCATAACAATTTTGCAGAACGACCTGGATACACATCTTCTCCTAATTCGTCACGAACGATGTCATATCCTCTGATAGCAAGATTTGCCATTAATAAAGCTTCGGTTAACGGTCCAGCAATTTCAAATCCAGAACTTACTTCTTTCTTACCATAACCTGCAATCGCAGCATCAACCCATTGCTTGTAATGACCTTCCATACCATCTTTTACACGAGCGTATTTTTGAGCAACTTGAATTTCTTCATTTCTACTTAACGGTAATAATCTTGGATTTAATCCGTAAGTGTCACACATCATTTTCCCTTTAGTTCCGATGAATAAAGTTCCATTTCCTCCGTCTCCAAAAATTTCATTTGGACCTAGCTCTTCAGGTCGAACCGGTTGAATACCGCCGTCCATCCAATGCACTTTAACATCACCTAAAGTTTTATCAGTTTTAGGGAAAGTTAAAGTAACATGACTTGAAGGTGGACAACTTTCTGGGAAATACCCTCGTTTAAATTCATCAACATAAACCGAACCAACACTGCATTGAACATCTTTAGCATATTTTAAATTCAATACACTAAATGGAGTTTCTAATAAGTGACAACCCATGTCTCCTAAGGCTCCAGTTCCATAATCCCACCAACCTCTCCAGTTGAATGGTACTAATTTATCTACATAATTTTTATAAGGAGCTGTTCCTAACCATAAATCCCAATCCAATTCTTTTGGAATAGGCTGAGTATTGGATGACCAAGGAATACCTTGTGGCCAAACTGGGCGGTCAGTCCAAGCATAAATAGTATGCACATCACCAATTAAACCCGCTTCATACCATTCTTTCATAGTACGAGATGCATCATTAGAAGATCCTTGATTTCCCATTTGGGTAACGACTTTGTATTTTTTAGCAGCTTCAGTTAAGATACGAGCTTCGTAAATATCATGAGTCATTGGTTTTTGAACATAAACATGTTTACCTAATTGCATAGCCCCTAAACATTGAATAGCGTGGTTATGATCTGGAGTAGATACAGAAACGGCATCAAAATTTTTGTGCTCTTTGTCTAACATTTCACGCCAATCTTTGTAAAATTTTGCTTTTGGAAAAGCATTTACACTATTAGCAGCTCTTCTTGTATCAACATCACAAAGAAAACCAATATCGGCTTTTCCACTTTTATGAAACATAGCGATATCGGATTGGCCTTTTCCACCAGCACCAATTCCAGCAATTACTAAGCGGTCACTTGGTGCAACAAATCCTCTACCTAATACATGGCGAGGCACAATCATAAAGGCTGCAGCAGCCATCGCAGATGTTTTTATAAAATCACGACGATTATTCGTTGGTTTATTTTCTTCTTTTTTCATGGTTATTTTTTGTTAGTCAATACAAATACAACTAAGTATTATTTTTTCAATCCCAAAATATATTGTGCCATTGATTTGGCATCTTCTTTTTTCAATGATGAGTGAGCTGACATGGGCATTGTGCCCCAAACACCAGAACCTCCTTTGATAATTTTACCTGCTAAATAATTAACATTTTTGTCGTTATTTGGATATTTTTTAGCAATTTCTACATAAGAAGGCCCAATCATTTTTTTATCTAATTTATGACAGCCTACGCAATCTGATTTAGCGATCAATCGTTCTCCATCATTAGATTGCTCTACAACAGCAGTTTTTTTAATGTATTTTTTATCTGAATCAATAGTTGAAAAAGAAGCTAAAGTCAATGCGGCAAGGCCAAGTAATAAAAAGTTACGTTTCATTTTTGTGTGTTTATTATAATCCTAAATTTTTTCTGTTTAATTGGGTGTTGGTTTCCACAGCAGCAAAATCATCAAACGCTTTATCGGTTACTTTGATAATGTGTTTTTTAATAAATTCAGCCCCTTCACGAGCACCGTCTTCTTGATTTTTAATGCAACATTCCCATTCCATAACTGCCCAACCCTTATAATCGTATTGTGCTAATTTACTGAAAATGGTTTTGAAATCAATTTGTCCATCACCTGGCGAACGATAACGTCCTGCGCGGTTGGCCCAACTTTGGTATCCACCAAAAGTACCTTGTTTACCAGTTGGGTTAAATTCGGCATCTTTTACATGAAACGCTTTAATACGTTCGTGATAAAAATCGATATACTGAATGTAATCCAATTGTTGCAATACAAAATGGGATGGATCGTACAATAAACAAGCTCTTGAATGATTGTTTACCGCTTTCAAAAACATTTCATACGTTTCTCCATCAAATAAATCTTCTCCGGGGTGAATTTCATAACATACATCTACACCATTCTGATCAAATTCATTCAAAATAGGCAACCAACGTTTCGCTAATTCAGCAAATCCTTCTTCAATTAATCCCGGTGGTCTTTGTGGCCAAGGGTGGAAGTATTGCCAAAGCAACGAACCACTAAAAGTGGCATGGGCATTTAAACCTAAATTTTGAGAGGCTTTCGCAGCATATTTCATTTGTTGAACTGCCCATTCTTGACGTGCTTTTGGATTTCCACGCAAAGCAGCAGGAGCAAAGCCGTCAAAAAAATCATCATATGCAGGATGAACAGCTACTAATTGTCCTTGTAAATGAGTTGACAATTCTGAAATTTGTAAGCCATAGGAAGCCACTTTTCCTGTCAATTCATCTGCATAGGTTTTACTTTCAGCTACTTTTTGTAAATCAATAAAACGTGCATCCAATGTTGGCATTTGAATACCTTTGAAACCTAAATCAGATGCCCATTGACATATTCCGTCCAATGAATCAAATGGAGCTTTGTCACCAATAAATTGTGCTAAAAAAACCGCTGGTCCTTGAATTGTTGTCATAATTATAAAACGTTAGGAGTCCATTTTTTATCAGACTGAGCTGATAAAACTACATTATCAATAAATGCCATTCCTCTTAGACCGTCTTCAATAGAAGGGAAGTCCAACATTTCTGGTGTAGGCTCGGTACCATCTATTTTGCATCCTAATGTCAAGGCAAAATTTCTATAGATATTGGCAAAAGCTTCCAAATATCCTTCTGGATGTCCGCCTGGAGTTCTACAATTGTGTCTGGCAAAAGAAGACAAATGAGCATAATTCGATCCTGCTCTTAAAATTTGCATTGGTTCTTCTAACCATTTTATAATTAAAGAGTTCGGTTCGTGTTGCAACCATTCGATGCCACCTTTTTCACCATACACTCTAATTTTAACTGCATTTTCTTCACCAGAAGCAACTTGAGAAGCCATTAAAACACCTTTAGCACCATTGTCAAATTTCAATAAAACAGCACCATCATCATCCATTACACGTCCTTCGACTAAAGTATTCAATTCAGCACAGATGTCAGTAATTTTTGAACCTGTAATGTATTCTGCTAAATGAGCTGCATGAGTTCCGATATCACCCATTACTGAGCTTTTTCCAGATTTTTTAGGATCAGTTCTCCAAGCTGCTTGAGCGTTACCTTCTCTTTCGGATAATTTACTTAACCATCCTTGAGGATATTCTACCCAAACCTTACGAATTTTACCTAATTTTCCTTCTCTAACCATCGCTTTGGCTTGTTTTACCATTGGGTAACCAGAGTAGGTATGTGTTAAACAAAGAGTTAATCCTGTTTCTTTTAATTTTTGTTCCAATTGTTTAGCTTCCTCTAAAGAAAACGTAATTGGTTTTTCGATTACAACATTAAATCCGTGATCCAAAGCCATCATGGCAGGAGCGAAGTGAGCAAAGTTGGGAGTTACAATCGTAACAAAATCAATTCGCTCATCAGCTGGTAAAGCCGCTTCCGCTATGATCATTTCTTCATAGGTCAAATAGGTTCTTGATTCAGGAAGAAACAAAGCTTTTCCTGATGCTACTGCCATTTCAGGATTGATACTTAGAGCACCACAACTTAATTCAATTAAACCATCCATATTGGCAGCCAAACGATGTATGGCTCCGATAAATGCATCTTGGCCACCACCGACCATTCCCATTCTTAATTTTCTTGTCATAATATATGTAACCTAGATATTTTTTTTCTTTAATTCTTTTACTGCGTAATCAGCTGCACGAGCTGTTAAGGCCATAAATGTTAATGAAGGGTTTTGGCATGCAATAGAAGGCATACAAGATCCATCAGTAACAAATACATTACTTACTTCATGCATTTGATTCCATTTGTTTAATACAGAATCTTTAGGATCATTACCCATGCGAGCGGTACCCATTTCGTGAATTGCCATTCCTGGATAGTAATCGTTATCATAGGTTTGGATATTTTTCAAACCAGCAGCTTCCAACATTTCAGCTGCATCGTTCATCATATCTTCACGCATTTTAGCTTCGTTATCTTTAGTTTCGCAATCAATGGCTAAAACCGGCTGACCCCATTTGTCTTTTTTAGAATGATCAATGTATACTTTGTTTTCGTAATATGGTAGCATTTCACCAAAACCACCTAATCCCATTCTCCAATGATCTGCTGGTTTTGACATATTGTTTTTGAAATCAGCTCCAAAAGCTAATTCTGCAACATCAGCTTGCCAATTTCCACGACTTGCTCCACCTTGGTAACCAAAACCTCTTAAATAATCACGTTTGTCATTACCATAGTTTTGGTAACGTGGAATGTAAATCCCATTTGCTCTACGTCCATAAGTGTATTTGTCTTCAAATCCTTCAGCAGTACCTTCGGCTCCACAACGGAAATGGTGATCCATTAAGTTATGTCCTAATTGTCCACTTCCATTACCCAAACCATTTGGATGAGCTTCAGAAGTAGAATTTAATAATATGAAAGTAGAACCCAATGTAGAACCATTTACAAAAACGATTTTAGCATAAAATTCCATTGTTTCATTTGTCTCTGCATCAATTACCATAACACCTTTTGCTTTTTTGGTATCTTTATCATAAATGATATGATTCACAATAGAGTAGGGTCTAACAGTTAGTTTCTTTGTTGCCATTGCTGCTGGCAAAGTAGACGATTGTGTACTGAAGTACGCTCCAAAAGGACAACCTCTACTACACAAGTTACGGTATTGACAATTTCCTCTTCCAAGGTGAGGCACAGTTAAATTGGCTGTACGACCAATTGTCAAAATACGTTCTTTATTATAATGTTTTTCAATACGCTCTTTAACTGATTTTTCAACACAGTTCAAGTCCATTGGAGGCAAAAAATGACCGTCAGGCAACAAAGGCCAACCTTCGTTTTGGCCACTAATCCCTGCGAATTTTTCAGCATAATCATACCAAGGCGCAATATCTTTATAGCGAATTGGCCAGTCATTTCCATGACCATCTCTCTTATTATCTTCAAAATTGTGGTCGCTAAAACGGTAACTCTGGCGTCCCCACATCAATGATTTACCACCCACATGAAATCCTCTATACCAATCAAAACGTTTATCTTCTGTGTAAGGACATTCTAAATCGTTTACCCACCATTTTTCATTGGCTTCTTGATACGGATAATCTCTAATTTGCACAGGATGAGTCTTTTTTTGTTCCTCAGTCATTTTACCGGCATGCTTAAATTCCCATGGATCTTTCATAGCTGATTCATAATCAGTAATGTGCTCAATGTTCATTCCGCGCTCTAACATCAAAACACGTAATCCTTTTTCAGTCAACTCTTTAGCAGCCCAACCTCCACTAATACCTGAACCTATGACAATCGCGTCATAAGTATTTTGTTCTTTTAAATTCGTATTAATATTCACGATATATATTTTTAAGTTTAAACTAATTTAATGGCAATGGTATTTTAAGAAGTAGCCCAAGCTTTTTGACCCGGTTCAAGAGGTGCACTTCCATCATATTTTCCAGGAATAGCAACATATTCACGTGCTTGAGTACAACCAATTTCAGAAGAGTAGTATCCTAAAATAGTTAAATCCCTAGCAATAGTAAAGAAAGATGGTTTTCTTTTATTTGCTACAGCTTCATCTCTTAATTCCGTAACTATAGTTGTTCTTTCTTGTTCAGATGCAGCAACAAAGTTTTTACCAAACTTTGCAAAACATTTGTCGTCCATAGACTTCAATCCAGCTGAAAAAAGATCTTGCAAATTAGCAGGATAACAATCCTGAATCATCATTGGAATAAATGCTCCTAAACCAGCTGCTTTTGCACCTGGACAAGTTGAAGTCGTTGGAATAATAATCTCTGCAAATTCAGCAAGAATTGCTTCGTCTGATGCTGAAAAGTTAACCATTTTAGATTTATCTAAAACTGTAAAACTTTCAAATAAAACGCCCATTGTTGTTGCTGAAATGGCTCCTCCCATTAAATAGGCAACTCTTTTTAGTGCTTCCCTTCTTTCCATTTGGTTTAATTTAGTTGTTTTAGGTTGTTAAAAGTTATTTTATAGATACTTACAATAATAGCAAATAAAAAAACAGATTCGTTTTTTTAGTGTTAATTAATTGACAGAATTCCATTTTTTTTATTTTTTTATGAATTTTAAATCAAATTCTATAGAATAATCTTGATTATGATGTTTTTTCTAAATTATTTTTTGCTTTTTCTATTAAATTATAAACTAATTCTCAGAAAAAAAATAGTGTTTATTCTAAAATATATAATTTAAATCTTACAAAAAAAATCAAGAACCGAATCAATTTAATCTTCATTGCGTTAAAATGACATAAATCAATTATAAAATCAAAATAGTTTATACTTTCATAAAATACAAAAAAAATAAATTATGCAAGAAAACGATTTCGTTTGCTGATTGTAAAATTAGGTGGTTAATTGAGATTTCCGTAGATAGGAATAAAAAAAGTAGATGAATTTTAATGCTATATATTTATTAATCAATTATATATATAGTAAAAACTCTAAATTAAAAGTAGATTATTTATTAGAATAATTGAAGTTGACTTTGTAACCGTTCCATTAACATGGAGCGAATTCGTTTATTTAATCCAGATGAAACAGTGCTGTAGATTTGGTATTCGTCTAAAGTAAAAAAAGCGATAATAAGTCCCTTATAGGTGTTTTGTAGTTGACTATCCTTAGCAATAGCATTCTCAATTGTATTCATTTTTTTATCAAGAGGGAAAGTGTCAAAATGAATTCTGTTTTGGTTAAGGTAATTTTTAAATACTTGAATAATCAAATCGTTTTGCAACTTTAGAATCGGGCGCAATGTCTTATTTTGAAATTCTTCTTCAATAGACGAATGATTATCAGTTTTCCCTAAAACATCCCCGCGAAATTGGTGAATAAACTCGTCTCTTGAATACATAATATAAATTAGCTTAAATATTTTTTCTCAACATAAAAAGTTCCAAAAGGTACTACAGACGCTAAACAAATTATACCCATCTTTTTATAAGACCAATTCAATTCAATTTTTGCCATTATGGCTAAAATAATATATGCCACGAACAAAACCCCGTGTGCCATTCCTATAATTTTGACAAAAATTGGTTCTTGAAAATAATATTTCATTGGCATCGCAAAAAACAACAATAGCAGGAGGGAAGCCCCTTCTAAAAAAGCAATAATTTTAAATAACTTCAACATAACTTATGTATTAAATTTCCAATCCCAAAAATAAGGAATAAGATTGATTTAAGGCATACGATTGATTAAAGTAAATTATATTTGTACAATATCAATTTCAATATGAGCAAACGCGATCTAAAAAAATACCTGTCAGAATTGAATAAGGAACAATTAGAAGAACAACTAATTGAACTTTACGAAAAATTTGTTCCAGTAAAAACATATTATGATTTTGTTTTTAATCCAAAAGAAGATGCTCTATTAAAGGAAGCTAAACTTAAAATTTCTAACGAATATTATCCATTTAAAAAGAGTGGACGTGGAAGTAAACCTAAAATGAGACGGTCTATTGCTCAAAAAATTATTAAACATTTTGTAGTTCTGGGGGTAGATCCCTTTGTAATAGCAGATTTAATGCTTTATAATATCGAAATTGCTCAGACGTATTCTGGAGAGAATACAATTAAACAAGAGTTATTTTACAAAAGTATGTTCAAATCATTCGAACAAGCTGTTGAATTCATTATTTCTAATGGTATTTTTTTAGAATTTAAATCAAGAATACATTCTATTTATTTGGAAACCAAGTCACAAAAATGGTTTGTTGCATCTGAATTTGAGCGAATTATTAGTCGTTTAGAATAGTAATCACATTGAAAATTATTTATTTTTAATATCCCTTCCTTATTTTAGAATAATTATTACGGTTTAACTGTTTTTTAGGTGTATTTTTGCAAAAATCCAAAACAAAAAATGCCTCAAAACACTTTAGAACCTGAATTTGAAGAACGAAAAGAGCTCTATGATTACCAAAAAGGGGATATAGATGCCATTTTTGAGCGCATTGACAACGCCTCTCCTCAACATCATTTATTGTATCAACTACCAACAGGTGGTGGGAAAACAGTAATCTTTTCTGAAATTGTTCGTAGATATATTCAAAAACACGATAAGAAAGTTGTTGTATTGACGCACCGAATTGAGTTATGCAAACAGACTTCTAAAATGCTGAAAGGTTTTGGTGTCAAGAATAAAATCATCAATAGTAATGTAAAAGAGCTTCCAGATCAAAACGATTATTCTTGTTTTGTAGCGATGGTTGAAACGCTTAAAAACCGTATTAATGATGAAAAATTACATTTGGATAATGTAGGTTTGGTTATAATTGACGAAGCGCATTACAACTCATTTAGAAAGTTATTAAGTTCATTCAAAAAAGCCTTTATTTTAGGAGTTACGGCAACCCCTTTAAGTTCGAATATCAAACTTCCAATGCATCAAAACTACGATGAATTAATTGTAGGCGATACAATACAATCATTGATTGATAAAGGATTTTTAGCAAAAGCCATTACCTATAGTTATGATGTTGGATTGACTTCACTAAAAGTAGGAATCAACGGTGATTATACGGTAAAATCATCCGATGATTTATATACTAATATGGCAATGCAGGAGAAATTATTGCACGCCTATACCGAGAAATCATTAGGAAAGAAAACCTTAATTTTTAACAACGGGATCAATACTTCGCTATATGTTTATGAAACATTTAGAGAAGCCGGGTATGATGTAAGACATCTTGATAACACTAGTAGCACTGAAGAACGTAAAGACATTTTACATTGGTTTAAACATACTCCAAATGCAATTTTAACGTCAGTTGGAATTCTAACTACAGGATTTGATGAGCCAACAGTTGAGACTATAATATTGAATAGAGCAACCAAATCATTAACCTTATATTTTCAAATGATTGGACGTGGTTCAAGAAAACTAGAAAATAAAGACGAGTTTACAGTAATTGATTTAGGAAATAATGCGGCACGATTCGGATTATGGAGTGATCCTGTCAATTGGCAGCATATATTTAAATCTCCTGAATATTATTTAGAGAATCTTCGTGATGATGCCGAAATTGAGCTGTATTTTAAATATGAAATGCCTCCTGAATTACGTGCAAAATTCAGCAAAACTAAAGTCGTAACCTTTGATGTAGATGAAGAACACAAACAAGTTATTCGTCAAAATTTACGTTCTAAGGTTGTACTCGAGAAGTCTTTAGAACAACACGCCACAATGTGTGTAGACAATACTGAAGATTTGCAAGCTGCAAAAACCTTAGCACGAGAATTGGAAGAAGACATTGAATGTCGAGTAAATCGTTTCTCAAAATGTTTGAGCCAATGCAGTAAAAATTACCGCGAATGGTTAGTAGAAGATTACAAAATGAAATTGACACTTTTAATAGGGAAGAAGTACCGAGAAAAAATAATGAATGAAGCGGATTAAATTTTTATTTAATCCGACACAAAAAACAAAAATATGGCTAACCAATTTTCTGAATTAGGAATTTCAAATCCTTTAGTAGAAGTATTAACTGAATTGAAAATTGTTGAACCTACAGAGATTCAGCAAAAAGTAATTCCGCAATTACTAGCAAACACTACTGATATAGTTGGACTTGCAAAAACTGGTACAGGAAAAACTGCTGCTTTTGGATTACCCCTTTTACAGTTAATTCAAATTGAGAAGGCTAATATTCAAGCTGTTATTTTGGTACCAACACGTGAGTTGGGGCATCAAATCCACACTAATTTAGAACAATTTTCAAAGAACATAAATGGAATTTCAATAGCAGCTACTTGCGGTGGAATCCCAATAAAACCTCAAATAGAAAGGCTTAAAACACCTACACATATTGTTGTAGCAACCCCTGGAAGATTGATTGATTTGATCCAAAGAAAAGCAATTAACTTAAAAGATACACAATTTCTAGTTTTAGACGAAGCGGATGAAATGGTTAGTATTTTAAAAGAAAGTTTAGATGAAATAGTGGCTGAATTGCCAAAAAAACATAGAACTTTTTTATTTTCAGCTACTTTACCCGGAACTATAAAACAGTTAATTCAGAACTACTTATCTAAAAATGTAGTAGAAATTAGTGCCAATATGGAAACTATTGGTAATCAAGGAATTGATCATCAATATATTGTAGTAGATCCTATTGAAAAATTAGATGTTTTAATGCATTTTTTAAATTCTAGAGAAGGCGAACGCGGAATTATTTTTTGTAAAACCAAAGCCGCTGTAAATAAATTAGCTAAAAATCTAGCTATCAATAAATTTTCATCAGGTGCCATACACGGCAGTTTATCTCAAGGAATTCGTGACCGAATTATGGGACAATTTCGTGAAGGACATATCAGTATTTTGATTGCAACCGATTTAGCTGCAAGAGGAATTGATGTAGCCGATGTTGCTTTCGTGGTTAATTACCATTTACCTGATGTATATGAAGCCTATGTACATCGAAGCGGAAGAACTGCAAGAGCTGGAGCAAAAGGACTTTCATTAACCGTTTTACAAACTGAAGAAGTTGTAGAAATCGCTGATTTTGAAAAAGAATTAGGAATTCAATTTTCTGAATTTAAAAAACCTACAGTTGCCAGTATTGAAGCAAACAATACATTACTGTGGGCTAAGAAAATTTTTAAAACGAAACCCAATCACGATGTAGATGCTGAGCTTAAAACTAAAGTTAAAACAATTTTTCATCATTTAACTAAAGAGGAACTAATTGAAAAATTATTGGCTAATCATTTACAACAACTGATTATTGCTACAGAACAGCCTGTTAAAAAGCATAAAAGATAATAATTGTATCAAATTTACTAGATATCGTCCTATTTTATAATAAATATAATTGAACTATAATTTATATTATGTAAAATAGAATATTTAAAAGCCACTAATCAATTAACAAATACTACTCTAAATAAGTTAATAGTATTTTTTATTAACTCTTGTGTTCCCTTCTTAAAATACCTAAATTAGCAATCATAAAAATTATTCCTCACACATTATGAATACTGTTGCAGAACATATTGCTGATTTTTTAAAAAAATATCCGCCGTTTGATAATTTGACTTTTGAAGAATTATCAGAAATAGCGACCAATATTCGTGTTGTTAATTTAGAAAAATACAAGACTTTATTTCAAATTGATGACAAATTACACGATTGCTTTTATGTTGTAGCTTCTGGGGTAATTCATTTGTCTGTTATAGCTGATGCTGAGGAAACTTTATTGAACAAATGTCACGAAGGGGATATTTTTGGATTGCGCCCCTTTTTTGCTAAGAACAATTATATGATGACTGCAAAAGCGCGACAAGAATGTATTGTTTATGCAATACCAATTGCAACTTTTAGACCTTTTGTAGCTAATAATCCGAATGTATTGGATTTTTTGTTGGAAAGTTTCGCAACCAATACTAATAATCCAAACGATAAGAATATTAGAGGTAAATTACTTTCAGATAATGTGGTGTATGCTGACCAGCAATCCTCTGATTTACAGTATTTTCAATCCTTAAATTACAATAGAGTTCCGTTAACAACTTCAGCAGATGCTATCATAATGGATGTGGCAAAAACTATGGCTGAAAACCTTTCTAATAGTATTATTATAACAAATAATAATTCTATTCCTATTGGAATTGTAACTCATACCGATATGAGCACCAAAATTGCAACGGGCCGATTCCCTATTACTGCTACCATTGATAAAATTATGACTAATCCAGTGGTTACTGTTGTAGAAAATATTTCTTTGGCAGAAGCCCAATTAGTTATGTTAAAAAATAACGTAACCCATTTAATTGCAACATCGGATGGAACTAACCAATCTGAGGTCAAAGGAATTATTTCTGAACACGATTTAATTGTTTCTCAAGCCAATAACCCTGGGGTATTAATTAAGCAAATCAAACGAACTCAGTCTGCAGATGATTTAAAGCAACTACGCGAACGATTGACTACTATTATTCAGAGTTCTATCCATAAAAACATTCCGCTTTTTCATATCTATAATATTGCAAGCGAAATTAATTTGGCACTAATCAAACGTTCGGTTGAATTAGCAATTTTAGATCTTGGCTCCCCTCCTGCTCGTTTTGCTTGGTTATGCATTGGTAGCCAAGGCCGTAAAGAACAATTATTATTAACTGATCAAGATAGTATTTTAGTATTTGAAGATGTAGTTCCTGATAAATACAGAGAAGTTAAAGATTATTTCTTAAAATTAGCCAAGCGCTCTACAGCCAACCTAGAAAAAATAGGTTATTCATTATGTCCAAACGGTCATATGGGCAGTAATACTCTTTGGTGTAAATCACTGACTGACTGGACCAATCAATATAACAGTTGGATGAATACTCCAGGTAAAAATAGTAATGACTTGAGTAGTATTTTCTTTGATTACGAAATGGCTTTTGGGGAATCAAAGATTGAGGAAGCAATAGAAAATGTTATTTATAATAATGCCAAAAACAATACATTATTCTTTGATTTTTTAGGTAATGATGCCTTGAGAAATAATGCTCCGCTTAGTTTCTTTAAGAAATTTATTGTTGAAGAAGAAGGGCCAAACAAAGATAAATTTGATATTAAAACGCGTGCCTTACTTCCATTGATTGACAGTGCACGACTTTTTGCATTAAGTTACGGAATTAAAGGTGTTAATAATACCTACTCTCGCTTCAAGCAATTGGCTATTGCAGATCCGCGAAATGCTGAAATTTATATTAATTGTGCAGAAGCCTTTTTAACTTTATCCAAATTTAGAACGGTTGAAGGTTTAAAAAACGAAGATGCTGGACAATATATTAATCTAAACGAATTGAATAAATTAGACAAAGAGCGATTGAAAAATGCACTTGCTCCAATGAGAGAACTAGAAGAATTAATTAAAGATAAATTCCAACTTACTCAATTTTCATAATTATGTTAGATTGGCTTAAAAATATTACTAAAGAACATCCTGAATTCTGGAAGGATTACCTATCTAAATTTGACCAAAAATCAAACCGATATGTCATTCTTTCTACCGAAAAAACGGGATTAAATCCAGACAAAGACGTTATTCTGTCTTTTGGATGTTTTGGAATAGTTAATGATAGTTTGCTTATTGGAGATAATTTTGAAGTAGTTCTATTACAATACAAATTTCTGCATGACAATGAACTTTCTAACGAGTTTATTGTAGAAAGTAAACTTCAAAAATTAGGAGAATCCGAAGCAATTCAATCCTTATTACAATATATTGGTAATGCTACTTTAGTTGGATACCGAATTGATACAGATGTAGAAATAATCAATACCGCGTTAGAAAAAATGGATTGTGGAAGACTTAAAAATGAGCCACTTGATCTAGAAATTATGCATTGCAGATTGAATGATATCAATAACAAACAATTCACATTAGACGAATTATGTACTTTGTATAAAGTTCCAATAAGTGACCGAAACTCTGCATCGGAAGAAGCCTATAAAATGGGATTGTTGTTTTTAAAATTAAAATCCAGATTAGGATTAAAATAAAAAAAGGCATTATCAAATGATAATGCCTTTTTTATTTTGATAATCTACTTATAACTTTCCATCCTTAATTTCATCTACAATTTCAGGATTTAACAAAGTGGTGATATCACCAAAATTAGAAAAGTCACCTTCAGCAATTTTACGCAAAATTCTACGCATAATTTTTCCTGAACGAGTTTTTGGCAAGCCTGAAACGAATTGGATTTTATCCAACTTAGCAATAGGTCCGATGTGGTCTGAAACATGTTGGTTAATTTCCCTACTTAAGTTATCTCGATCGCGGTACTCCCCTGTTTCTTTCAATATTACAAATCCATACAGGGCATTTCCTTTGATGTCGTGTGGGAAGCCTACAATAGCTGATTCAGCCACCGCTGGATGTTCGTTGATTGCGTCTTCAATTGGAGCAGTTCCTAAATTGTGTCCAGAAACAATCACTACATCATCTACACGACCTGTAATTCTATAATAGCCTACCTCGTCACGCAAAGCGCCATCTCCAGTAAAATACTTCCCTGGAAAAGCACTGAAATAGGTTTCTTTATATCGTTGGTGATCTCCCCAAATAGTTCTTGCAATTCCTGGCCAAGGAAATTTGATACATAAACTTCCTACTACTTGATTTCCTTCAATTTCGTTACGTTTATCATCCATCAAAACGGGTTGAATACCTGGCAAAGGAAGTGTTGCATAGGTCGGCTTTGTTGGCGTTACAAAAGCAATTGGTGAAATTAAAATACCACCGGTTTCAGTTTGCCACCAAGTATCTACTACAGGACATTTTTTACCACCCACGTGGTCATTGTACCAGTGCCAAGCCTCTTCATTGATAGGTTCGCCAACAGATCCAATCACTTTTAGTGATTTGAAAGGAAATTTCTGAACATAATCTAAACTTTCTTTTGCTAAAGCACGAATAGCAGTTGGAGCAGTATAAAATTGAGTGACTCTATGTTTTTCAATCACTTCCCAAAAACGACTGAAGTCAGGATACGAAGGAACTCCTTCAAAAATTACAGTTGTCGCTCCATTTAACAACGGTCCGTATAGAATATACGAATGTCCTGTAATCCAACCAATATCAGCTGTGCACCAGAAAATATCATTCTCTTCATAGTTGAAAACATTTTTGAAAGTATAAGCTGTGTAGACCATATACCCTGCTGTAGTATGCACCATTCCTTTTGGTTTCCCGGTTGAACCTGAAGTATAAAGAATAAACAAAGGATCTTCAGCATCCATTATTTCAGCAACATTATTGGTCAAAGCATCATCTAAAAGTGGTTGCAACCATTGGTCACGTCCTTCTTTCATATGAACTGGAGTATTCGTTCTCTTCGCTACTAAAACAGAACTAACGGTTGGACAATTCAATAATGCATCATCAACGATACCTTTCAAATCAATTGTTTTATTACCTCTATACCCACCATCGGAAGTAATGACCATTTTGCATTCTGAATCGTTAATTCTTGAGGCTACTGCCGAAGCAGAAAATCCAGCAAAAACAACAGAATGAATGGCTCCTATTCTTGCACAAGCTAAAACAGCAACTGCTAATTCTGGAATCATTGGTAAATAAATACAAACACGATCCCCTTTTTTAATACCCTGTTCTCTCAAAACATTGGCCATTTTACCCACTCGCTCGTACAAATCATTATAGGTAATATGCTGGGCTTCTTCAGAAGGATCATTAGGTTCAAAAATGATTGCTGTTTTCTCTCCTCTTTTAGCAAGATGTCTGTCGATGCAATTTTTTACAATATTCACTTTAGCTTCGGTGAACCATTTAATATCGGCATTCTCCATATCAAAGTCCACTACCTTATCCCATTGTTGGTACCAAGTAAAGTTTTCTTCCGCTATTTTTCCCCAAAATTTTCTAGGTTCACGAATGGATTTATTATAATGTTTGAAATATTGTTCAAAATTGTCAATCTTATAGTAACTCATAATTCCTCTATTTTTATAAAACTATTTAATCTATGTATGGTTACAACATTTAAATTTAATAATGGGGGTAAATTTTAAAAATCAAATATTGTTCTTCAAATTTAGCAAAAAAATGGTATCCTTTTTTTATTGTAAAACTAAAAAAGCGAGATAGTATAAACTATCTCGCTTTTTACGAACAAAATTCAAAAAACCTAATCAATAGAACTTAGGAATTACATCACTTCACTTTGTTTTAAGTGAAGTGACTATAATTGGCACTACTTTATATCTGTTAGTCTCAAAATTGCTAACTAATTCAAAATTTGGGATTTATAATGATATAATGCCGATTAATTAACATTAAATGCGTAATTCCTGTAACTGAAATTATACGATTTTTTTCATTGAAGTCATTGATTCTCTTAACCAAGCACCTACTTCTTCAACTGGATGATTACGAATGATGCTGTTGACTTCAATTAATTCTTTATTATCTACACCATTATTACCATTGTTAAATGGACGACCTATCAAATTAGATGGTGCATTTTTAACATAGTCAGCAATTAATGGCTTGCAAGCGTGGTCAAATAAATAACATCCGTATTCTGCAGTATCTGAAATTACACGATTCATTTCAAATAATTTCTTTCTTGCAATAGTGTTAGCAATAAGTGGTGTTTCATGTAACGACTCGTAATAAGCTGATTCTTCAATAATTCCAGAATCAGTCATCGCTTCAAAAGCCAATTCAACTCCAGCTTTCACCATCGCAACCATCAATACGCCGTTGTCGTAATATTCTTGCTCAGAGATTTCAACAGCACCTGCTGGTGTTTTTTCGAAATTCGTTTCCCCAGTAGCCGCTCTCCAAGCCAATAAATTTTTATCATCATTAGCCCAGTCTTCCATCATCGTTTTAGAAAAGTGACCAGAAATAATATCGTCCATATGTTTTTGGAATAATGGACGCATAATATCTTTTAATTCCTCGGCAACATTGAAAGCAGCAATTTTTGCAGGATTGGACAAACGATCCATCATATTAGTGATACCTCCGTGTTTTAATCCTTCAGTAATTGTTTCCCATCCGTATTGAATTAATTTAGAAGCATATCCAGCATCTACACCTTCAGCCACCATTTTGTCAAAACACAAAATTGAACCTGTTTGTAATAAACCACAAAGAATAGTTTGTTCTCCCATTAAATCTGATTTTACTTCAGCAACAAAAGAAGAACGTAAAACTCCTGCTCTATGCCCACCAGTTGCAACAGCATAGGCTTTGGCTTGCGCCAAACCTACTCCATTTGGATCATTTTCTGGATGAACAGCAATTAATGTTGGAACACCAAATCCTCTTTTGTATTCTTCACGAACCTCAGAACCAGGACATTTTGGCGCGCACATAATCACAGTTAAGTCTTTGCGAATTTGCATTCCTTCCTCAACAATATTGAAACCGTGAGAATACGCTAGTGTTGCCCCTTTTTTCATTAACGGCATAATTGCAGTTACAACTGCTGTATGTTGTTTGTCTGGTGTAAGGTTACATACTAAGTCGGCAGTTGGAATTAATTCTTCATAGGTTCCCACTTTAAAACCATTATCAGAAGCGTTTTTGAACGAAACTCTTTTATCCGCGATAGCTTCAGCACGTAAAGCGTAAGAAATATCTAAACCTGAATCTCTCATATTTAAACCTTGGTTCAAACCTTGAGCTCCACATCCTACGATTACTACTTTTTTACCAGCTAATGCTTGAGTTCCTTCTGCGAATTCTGATTGATCCATGAATTCACAAACTCCTAATTGTTCTAATTGTAATCTTAGTGGTAATGAATTGAAATAATTTGCCATTTTTTACTATTTAATTTATGATTGTAATTCTTCTAATAAACTGGTAATTTCCATTTTTTCTTTGGAAACCGAAATTCTTCCGGAGCGCACAAATTGCATAATTCCGAAAGGTTTTAATTTAGCATATAACTCATCAATTTCTGAACGTCTTCCCGTTTTTGAAATGACAAAAAAGTCTCTTGAAACCGTAACCATTTCGGAATGACTTTCCTTGATAATATTTTGAATTTGTCTCTCGTCAAACAATAAACTTGAATTGATTTTGAAAATTGCACTTTCTAAGAAAATTGTCTCCTCATCAATATGATAAAACGCTTTGATAACTTCAATTTGTTTTTCAATTTGACCTACAATATTTTTAACCCATTTTTCAGTTGTATCAACTACAATTACAAATCGAGATACATTTTCGATTTCCGATTCGGATACATTTAAACTTAAAATATTGATATGACGTTTTAAGAATATTACTGATATTCTATTTAATAAGCCTACGTTGTTTTCTGAATATACAGAAATGGTGAATGTTTTATTTTCCATAGTATTAACTTAATCGGATGTCAGAAACCGAAGCTCCTGTTGGAATCATTGGGAATACGTTGTTTTCTTTTTCTACCAAAACTTCTAAGAAATAGGATTCTTTCGAAGCCATCATTTCGGCAACTGCTGCATCTAAATCTTCTCGTTTGGTTACTTTCTTCGCTTTAATATAATAGCCTTCGGCTATAGCAATAAAGTTCGGATTGATCATTTCGGTAGAAGCATAACGTTTGTCAAAAAACAATTGTTGCCATTGACGCACCATTCCTAAGAATTCGTTATTTAATACTACTATTTTTACCGGAACCTTAGTTTGAAAAATAGTTCCTAGTTCTTGAATGGTCATTTGGAAACCACCATCACCAATAATGGCTACAACTTCACGATTGGGTTGACCCATTTTAGCACCAATGGCTGCAGGTAAAGCAAATCCCATGGTTCCAAGACCTCCGGAAGTAATATTACTTTTAGAGGAATTGAATTTAGAATAACGACAGGTAAACATTTGGTGCTGACCCACATCAGATACCATAATCGCATCACCTTTAGAATGTTTGTTAATCATTTCAATGGTCTCCCCCATAGAAATACCTTCTTTTTTGGGTTGCAATTCGTCATTAATAACTGTTTCTAATTCAATTGCGTATTTCTCTTTAAATTGGTTGTGCCAAGATTCATGGGTTTTCGCTTCCAAAAGTGGAATAATTGCAGTTAATGCTTCTTTTACATCTCCTAAAACTGCAACATCAGCTTTTACATTTTTATCTACTTCTGCAGGATCAATCTCAAAGTGAATAACTTTAGCTTGTTTGGCATAGGTTTCTAGATTTCCCGTAACTCGGTCATCAAAACGCATTCCTAAAGCAATAAAAACATCGCACTCGTTTGTCAAAACATTAGGTCCGTAATTTCCGTGCATACCTACCATACCGACATTTAAAGGATGATCTGTTGGTAATGCTGATAATCCTAAAATAGTCCACGCAGCTGGAATTCCTGTTTTTTCGACTAACGCTTTTAATTCTGCTTCTGCTTCGCCGAGTATAATTCCCTGACCAAAAACAATCATTGGCTTTTTGGCACTATTAATTATGTCTGCTGCTGCTTGTACTTGATTTAATTGTAAAGTCGGTTTTGGAACATAACTTCTAATACTGGTACATTTTTTATAACTAAAATCCAATTCGTCAAACTGCGCATTTTTAGTAATATCTATCAGAACAGGACCTGGACGACCAGATTTAGCGATATAAAATGCTTTTGCTATTACTTCGGGGATTTCATGTGCTTCAGTAATTTGGTAATTCCACTTGGTTACAGGAGTCGAAATACTGATGATATCTGTTTCCTGAAATGCATCAGAACCTAATAAATGTTTACCTACTTGCCCAGTAATACAAACCATGGGTGTTGAATCAATTTGTGCATCGGCAATTCCAGTCACTAAATTAGTAGCACCAGGACCCGAAGTAGCAATTGCAACCCCTACTTTACCGGTAGCTCTGGCAAATCCCTGAGCAGCATGCGTTGCCCCTTGTTCGTGACGAACCAGAACATGGTGTAACTCCTCTTTAAACTTATATAATTCATCGTAAACTGGCATAATGGCTCCACCTGGATATCCATAAACCAAATCTACTCCTTCTGCAAGTAGGCTTCTAATAATAGCTTCTGCGCCTGTTATTCTCATGTCGATACTTAATTTAATTGTCTTTGGGATAATTTATTTGTCAGTTACACAACCTGTAGATGCACTAGAAACTGATCTTGCATATTTCAGTAAAACTCCCTGAGTTACTTTTAATGGCGGTTGAATCCAATTCAATTTTCTTTGATTGAATTCTTCTTCAGAAATTTTTAAATTAATTGTATTATTTACAGCATCAATTGTTATGACATCTCCATTCTGAATTAGTGCAATACCGCCTCCATCATGGGCTTCCGGGGTAATATGGCCTACAACAAATCCATGAGAGCCTCCTGAAAAACGTCCATCAGTAATTAATGCAACCGATTTACCTAAACCAGCTCCCATAATAGCCGAAGTTGGTTTTAACATTTCTGGCATTCCAGGGCCGCCTTTTGGTCCGCAATATCGAATAACAACTACATTTCCAGGTTGAACTAATCCATTCTGTATTCCAGGTATGACTTCAAATTCACTTTCAAATACCACTGCAGTTCCTTCAAAATATTCTCCTTCATTTCCACTGATCTTGGCTACACAACCTTCCGTTGCTAAATTTCCATAAAGGATCTGTATGTTACCTGATGGTTTTAATGGATTATCTATATCGTGAATTACATCCTGTCCCGCAGTTAAATCTGGAACATTCTCTAAATTTTCGGCCACTGTTTTACCAGTTACTGTTAAACAATCTCCATGTAAAAGACCTACTTTTAGCAAATATTTCATTACCGCTGGAACACCACCAACAGCGTGTAAATCTTCCATCATGTATTTACCACTTGGTTTAAGATCTCCAAGAATTGGTGTCCTATCACTTATTTGTTGAAAATCATTTAACGTAATTTCAATTCCAACAGAATGAGCCATTGCGATAATGTGCATTACAGCATTAGTAGATCCAGCTAAAACAGCAATTATAGTGATCGCATTTTCAAATGCTTTACGCGTCATAATGTCTCTAGGCTTGATATCTTTTTCTAAAAGAATTCTTATCGCTTTTCCTGCATCTAAACACTCTTGTTGCTTTTCTGGGCTTAAAGCCGGATTAGAAGAACTGTAAGGTAAACTCATCCCAAGTGCTTCAATCGCTGAAGACATGGTGTTTGCAGTATACATTCCACCGCAGGCACCAGCTCCAGGGCAAGAATTTTTGATTACTCCTTTGAAATCCTCAGGAGTAATTGTATTATTAAATTTTTTCCCTAATGCTTCAAAAGCAGAAACAATATTTAACGATTCTCCTTTCCATTTTCCTGAATGGATAGTTCCTCCGTAAACCATAATTGATGGACGATTCACTCGACCCATAGCAATTACAGAACCAGGCATATTCTTATCACATCCAACAACTGCAATCATTGAATCATACCATTGCGCTCCCATTACAGTTTCAATAGAATCTGCAATAACATCTCTAGAAACCAAAGAGAAACGCATTCCATCAGTTCCATTTGACATTCCGTCACTAACTCCTACGGTATTAAAAATTAGACCTACTAAGTCAGCTTCCCAAACACTTTTTTTAATTTCTTTGGCCAAATCATTTAGGTGCATGTTACAAGTATTTCCTTCATAACCCATACTAACAATACCTACTTGAGCTTTATTTAAATCTTCATCTGTCAAACCTATACCGTAGAACATGGCTTGAGCAGCTGGTTGAGTTTCGTCTTGAGTAATTGTTTTACTGTATTTATTTAATTCCATTATTTATTTTTTATTTTGAAGTTATTAGAACGAACAACTTCACTTTTAATTTCACTATACTATTGTTGATTGACCCAATTGAACAAAATCCTTTTTAAAATACAAATCGCCTTCATTAAGAATATAATTTGAAATAAAATCGCCCACTTCGTTGGTTCCAAATTGAGAATCTACTTTTAAATCAACTGTAATTACATTATTAACAATAGCTTTTTCGACAGCTGCAATTACTTTTTTTGATTCTACATCCAAACCAAAATGTTCTAGTAACAAGGCAACCGATAAAATTGAAGCTATTGGATTAGCAATATTCTTTCCTTTAGCTTCAGTATAACAACCATGAATAGGTTCAAATAAAGAATATTTTTCTCCTAAAGAGGCTGATGACATTAAACCGATAGAACCTGAAATAACACTAGCTTCATCAGATAAAATATCGCCAAATAAATTATCAGTTAATAAAATATCAAACTGTCTCGGATTTACAATAATTTGCATCGAAGCATTATCAACATACATACATTCTAAAGTGACATCTGGATATTCTTGAGCTATTTTAGTAACTACTTTTCTCCACAATCTAGATGTTTCGAGTACATTGGCTTTGTCCACCAAAGTGACTTTTTTTCGTCGAGTTTGTGCTGCTTTAAAAGCTAAATGTGAAATTTTTACAATTTCATCTTCATTGTATTCACATAGATCAGATGCATAAGTGCCTTCATCATTGGTTGTCTTTTTTCCAAAGTACATTCCGCCGTTCAACTCTCTAAAGACAACAAAATCAGTGCCTTCTATAACCTCTTTTTTAACAGGTGATGAATTAATTAACTTCGGATATGCTTTAATTGGTCTAATATTTGCAAATAAACCCAACTCCTTTCGAAGCTGAAGTAATCCTTGCTCTGGACGTATTTTAGATGTTGGATCAGAATCGTATTTTGGATCCCCAATTGCTCCAAATAAAATAGAATCAGTGTTTTTACATAAGTTTAAGGTTTGCTCAGGCAGTGGCTTTCCTGTTTTTTCAATTGCTATTGCACCAATCAAAGCATCTTCGAAAATAAATTCATGTTGGTGCACAAAGGCAATAGCTTGCAATACTTTTTTTGCTTGCAAGGTTACTTCTGGACCTATTCCATCTCCTGATAATACGGCTATTTTTAAATTCATATTAACTTAATTTAAACTTCTAGACAATTACATGCTTCAACGATTTGATGTATATCGTCATCAAGAACTTCTTTTTTTATGTCGGCAAATTTCAAAAATTCAGAGTATGCAATATCCAACTGTATTTTGGTCAATTCATACCCCACTTTTTTAGCTCTGTACGCTAAGGCAGCTCGGCCACTTCTTGCGGTTAAAACAATAGATGATTCATTAACTCCAACATCCAATGGATCAATAATTTCGTAAGTCGCTCTGTTTTTAATAACGCCATCTTGATGAATTCCTGAACTATGAGAGAAGGCGTTGGCTCCTACAATAGCTTTATTAGGTTGTACAATCATTCCCATACTATCAGAAACTAAACGACTCATTTCATTTAGCTGTTTGGAATCTATGGAAGTGTATAAATTCAAATAAGGATGCTGTTTAAAAATCATAACAACTTCTTCTAAGGCAGTGTTACCTGCTCTTTCTCCTATTCCATTTATTGTACATTCTATTTGTCTAGCACCATTTACAGCCCCAGCAATAGAATTCGCAGTAGCCATACCAAGATCATTATGACAATGGCATGATAAAATGACATTTTCAATTCCTTTTACATTTTCTTTTAAGTACTTTATTTTTGCTCCATATTCTTCAGGCAAACAATAGCCTGTAGTGTCTGGTATATTCAAAACAGTAGCACCTGATTTTATAACTTCTTCACAAACTTTTGCTAAAAAAGCATTGTCCGTTCTACCCGCATCTTCTGCATAAAACTCAACATCTTCAACAAATGTTTTAGCATAAGCAACTGCTGATTTTGCTCTATAAATTATATCTTCCCTTGTCGTATTTAACTTGTGAATAATATGGGATTCTGAAGTACCAATTCCTGTGTGAATACGAGGTTTTTTTGCATATTGTAAAGCCGATGCAGCAACCTCAATGTCATTTTTTACAGCCCTAGTTAAACCACAAACTGTGGCATATTTAACTATCTTACTAATTTCTGAAACTGATAAAAAATCGCCTGGACTTGACACTGGAAAACCTGCTTCAATTATATCAACTCCCATTTCATCTAACCTACTTGCAATAATGAGTTTTTGAGCGGTATCTAGTTTACAACCAGGGACCTGTTCTCCATCTCTAAGTGTAGTATCAAAAATTTGAACTTTTTCCTTATTCATTTTATTTTATTTAATGTAATTTCACATCTTATAACAAAATTATCTTTATCAACTTGGTTTTAAAATCTATTTAAAGTTTATTTACTGCGCATAAAGAACTTAATTATAGCGTAAGTATTTGATAATTAAATATTTAAATCTTATAATTTTACAATGGCTAACCATCAAAAAGATTTCTTATTTGTACTAATAAAATCGCTTTCAAAGTCGGAAAAACGTCAGTTCAAGATTTTCGCTAGTCGATTGGAAACTAGTTCGAATACTAAATTCATAGAATTATTTACAATTTTAGATAAATCTGAAGTCTATGATGAAAAAGTTATTTTAAAAAGTGGAAGTATTAAAAAAATTCAATTGTCCAATTTGAAGTCTTATTTATACAAGCAAATATTAGTGAGCATTCGTTTGAATATTCCTAATCAAAACATGCGGTATCAGTTACGAGAACAGATTGATTTTGCTACAATTTTATACAATAAAGGATTGTACAAACAAAGTTTGAAAATTTTAGACAAGACTAAGCTTCTTGCCATCGAGAATGACGAGAAAAATATGGCTTATGAAATTGTTGAATTTGAAAAACTAATCGAGTCACAATACATTACAAGAAGTATTCAAGGAAGAGCAGATGAATTAGTAATCCAAGCCAAAGAATTGAATTATAGCAATACAATTTCTAGCAAATTATCTAATTTATCGCTCCAGCTATATGGAATAATGTTAAAAACTGGCTATGTGAAAAATGATGACGAACTTCAATACATAGACAATTATTTTAATAAACATATTGCAAAATTTGATGAAAATAAGTTTGGGTTTAGAGAAAAATATTGGTTTTATAATGCCAATTTATGGCGAAGTTTTCTTGTTCAAGATTTTTTATCATGCTACAAATACGCACACAAATGGGTAACTCTTTTTTATGATAACCCTACTATGATTAGTTTAAATCCAGTATTTTATTTAAAAGGAAACCACTATTTATTAGAGTCTCTTTTTATGTTGAAATACAAGACTAACTTTAAAAAGTATCTTGAAAAACTGGAACAAACCATTAATGATGACAAATTCCCTGTAAATGATAATGTATCCTCTTTGTCATTCTTGTATTTATATAACAACAAATTAAACTTTCATATTCTTGAAGGAAGTTTTGCAGAAAGCGAATATTTGATTCCTGAAGTATTATATAAAATGAAAAAGCATAGTGATCATTTAGACGAACACCATGAAATGCTTTTTTATTATAAAATTGCGTGTATCTATTTTGGCAATGAAAAATACACTGAATCCTTAGTATATCTTGATAAAATTATCAATAACAAAAATCTTAGTATGCGTGAGGATTTAATGTGCTTTTCACGACTTCTCTACTTAATTCTACATTATGAGCTTGGAAATGATTACTACCTAGAAAATCAATTAAAAAGCACATATAAATTTCTTTTAAAAATGAATGATCTCAACGAAGTTCAAAAAGAAATTATTCGATTCTTAAAAAACTTAAATTCGATTTATCCTGGCGATTTAAAAAAGGAATTCATTAAAATGAAAGAACATTTTATTGAATTAGAGAAAAACACCTATGAAAAACGTGCGTTTTTATATTTAGACATCATTTCTTGGTTAGAAAGCAAAATTGAAAACAAAAAAATAGCCTTAATAATTAAAGAAAAAGCTAAACTAAATAATAGATAACTGTCTATTAATAAGCGATTAAGTCTAATAATGCTTTTTCAAATCGTCCTAGAGGCAAGTATTGATCTTCTAATGCCTTCGTGAATGGAATTGGACTTTCTAAACTCGCCACTCTAACCACTGGAGCATCTAAATACTCAAAACAATTCTCCATAATTAAGGCAGAAATATCACTTGAAATACTTCCGAAAAGTGAGTCTTCTTGGTAAATAATTGTCTTACCCGTTTTTTTAACAGAATCAAATATAGTTGCAGTATCTAGAGGTTGAAGCGTTCTCAAATCAATCAAATCTACTGAAAGGTCAGTGTGTTTTTCTAATGTTTTCAATGCCCAATGAACAGCAGCGCCAAAAGAAATTATAGTTACCGCTTCTCCTTCTTTCACAAGTGCCGCTTTTCCAAATGGTAGTGTATAATACTCATCAGGTACATTCTGATAAATGCTACGATATAATTTCTTGTGTTCAAAAAACAAAACAGGATTTGGATCGTTAATAGCAGTATTTAATAACCCCTTTGCGTCATACGGAAAAGCTGGATAAACTACTTTTAATCCAGGGGTTTTAGTAAACCAAGCTTCATTAGTTTGAGAGTGAAAAGGTCCGGCTTGAGTTCCAGCACCACAAGGCATTCGTATAACTACATCAGCTTTTTCAAGCCAACGATAATGTGATTTAGCCAATAAGTTGACTATAGGATTGAATCCTGTGGATACAAAATCAGCAAACTGCATTTCTACTACTGATTTATATCCATTAATAGATAATCCCATTCCAGCAGAGACAATAATACTTTCGCAAATTGGGGTATTTCGAACCCTATCTTTTCCAAAAAGTGGTACAAAACCATCTGTTATTTTAAATGCCCCACCGTACTCTGCAATGTCTTGCCCCATAATAACTAGATTATCATGACGCTGCATAGATTGTTTAAGACTGCTACTTATCGCATCAATAAAACGTATATTTGAAACATTTGAATTAGCATTAATTATCTCAAAATCATACCCTTTATACACATCATCTAGCTCATCACTATAAGATGCCTCTATATCAGGTTCGCTATTTACAATAGCCCAACTTTCATCAATCTCTTTTTTAAAATGGGATGTAATTTCTAAATCAATGCTTTCAGTTAAAATATTTAACTGCATTAAATACTTTTTAAAATTTTCAACAGGATCTTTTTCTTCCCATAAATCCAGTAATTCTTTCGGGACATACTTAACTCCACTTGCCTCCTCATGTCCTCTCATTCTGAATGTCTTAAATTCAAGTAGAATTGGACGAGGATTAGTCTCCATTGATTTCTTTAAATCTGAAATTAAATGATACACCTCAAGTACATTATTTCCGTCTACAATATAACTTTCCATTCCGTAACCAATTCCTTTATCGGCTAAATTCTCACAACGATATTGCTCATTAGTTGGTGTTGACAAGCCATATCCATTATTCTCAATTACAAAAAGAACGGGTAAATCCCAAACAGATGCAACATTTAAAGCTTCATGAAAATCACCTTCTGAAGTAGCACCTTCGCCTGTAAAAACAGCAGTAATTTTACCATTTTTGGACAATTTATTAGCCAAAGCTATCCCATCAGCAACTCCTAATTGCGGACCTAAATGAGATATCATTCCTATAATTTTATACTGCTGACTTCCAAAATGAAAACTTCTATCTCTTCCTTTAGTAAACCCATTTGCTTTTCCTTGCCATTGCGAAAACAATCGGTACAAGGGGATGTTTCGTGAGGTAAAAACCCCTAGATTTCTGTGCATTGGTAGAATGTATTCGTCTTGATCTAAAGCTGCTGTAATTCCTACAGATATTGCTTCTTGACCAATTCCTGAAAACCATTTTGATACTTTTCCTTGACGAATGAGTACCAACATTTTTTCTTCAATCATTCGTGGCTTTAGAATACTTTTGTAAAGTTCAAGTAATTGATTGTCTCCTAATGTACCTCTGTTAAATTTCATCGTTTAAAATTTGTTATAAAATTATAACATTTTTTTATTTTAATGTTGTAAAAATATATTCAGACAAAAAAAATAGAAAATTTAATCCCAAATAATTATTTACATTTGTAGATGTAAGTGGTCATACCAAAACATTATTTATAAAAACAACTATGCAAAAAATTCCTAGTGTTGACTTGCGTGATTTCCTGTCGGATGATCCGACACGTAAACAGAGATTTGTAAATGAAATCGGAAGAGCCTATGAAGATATTGGCTTCGTAGCACTAAAAGGTCATTTTTTAGATGATCAATTAGTAGAAAATCTATACAGTGAAGTGCGAAGTTTCTTTTCGTTACCACTAGAAACCAAATCAAAATATGAAATTCCAGGAATTGGAGGTCAAAGAGGCTACGTTTCTTTTGGAAAAGAACATGCTAAAGGTCGTTCTGCTGGAGATTTAAAAGAGTTTTGGCATTTTGGGCAATACGTAAGTGACGATTCAAAGTACGCTAACGAATATCCTAAAAATGTTACAGTTAACGAATTGGCTAATTTCAATTCAACTGGAAAAGAAGCTTATCAAATGCTTGAAAAAACAGGTATATATGTTTTAAGAGCATTGGCTTTACACATAGGGTTAGATGAATTTTATTTCGATAATTTTATCAAAGACGGAAACAGTATTCTTCGACCAATCCACTACCCTCCTATAACCGACGAACCTAAAGACGGTGCAGTTCGTGCTGCAGCTCATGGAGACATCAACTTGATTACGCTTTTAATGGGTGCTCAAGGAAAAGGATTACAAGTACAAAATCATAACGGAGATTGGATTGATGCTATGGCACAGCCTGACGAGTTAATGATTAACGTAGGAGATATGTTATCAAGACATACCAACAACAAATTAAAATCAACCATTCATCAAGTAGTAAATCCACCAAGAGAATTGTGGGGAACTTCTCGTTATTCTATTCCGTTTTTCATGCATCCTGTTAGCGATATGCCGCTGAATTGTTTGGAACAATGCATTGATGCAACACATCCAAAACAATTTGATGACATTACAGCTGGCGAATATTTGAATGAACGATTAGTGGAATTAGGATTGATTAAGAAATAGAGTTAATCAGATTTTTATAATTTATTTAGAACACAGATTGAAGAAATTTCTATAATTTTTAAAATCTGTGTTGTCAAATAAATAGTCAAATTTATTATTCATATGTTTCTTAAATCCGAATTCTAAAATAAATAGATTATACCCAAAAAAAACTTCCCAAATCAAAATGAAAAACTACCCCCACCAAGAATTAACCAAATCAATAATTGGTATTTATTACAACGTGTATAATGAATTAGGTTATGGCTTTCTTGAAAAAGTGTACCATAGAGCTATGATTATCGAGTTGAATAAAAATGGATATGAAGTTGAACACGAAAAGAAAATAGAAGTTTTTTATAAAAATGATGTAGTTGGTACTTATATCCCCGATTTAATAATTAACAAATCCGTAATTCTTGAATTGAAATGTGTTGAATACCTTATCGAAGCTCACGAGAATCAGTTAATTAACTATTTAAAAGCAACAGAATGTGAAGTGGGTTTAGTCTTGAATTTTGGTAAAGACCCCCAATTTAAAAGAAAGATTTTTACAAATGATTTAAAAAAACGCAATAAATACAAAGACTAAAGATTTATCAAATTTCCCTAAACTCCTTTCAAAAAAATGAGAGGAAATGATTTTTCAGATTTATCTAATTTCTCAAATCTGCGTTAAAAAATAAAAATAATGGACCTACAAGATCAATTAAAAAACCTATTTCCTGATCATCAAATTTCAAATGAACCTGAGGAGACTCTCGAAAACGAACATGAATTATTCGTTCAAGCTGAGCCTATGATTTGCAAATTCGAAAAGCGTAAAGGAAAACCTACTACAATAATTGCAGGTTATGAAGGTGCTGATGAAGATTTTAAAATTTTAGCCAAAGAAATCAAAAGTAAACTCGCCGTGGGCGGAACATTCAAAGATGGTGAGATTATCATTCAAGGGGATTATCGCGATCGTATCATGAAAATGCTCCAAGAGAAAGGATTTAAAACCAAACGAGTAGGAGGCTAATTAAGAGTTTATTTTAAGTAATAAAACTAGACTATAAACTTTTACACTCATAAACCTCATAAACTTTAAGTAATGATTGCATCATCAGAATTGATATTAAATCCAGACGGAAGTGTGTATCACTTGAATCTGAAACCGGAAAACATAGCCCACGATATTATTTTTGTAGGTGATCCTGATCGTGTAGAAAAAATTACACAATTCTTTGATAGCATCGAATTTTCAATTCAAAAAAGAGAATTCAAAACCCAAACAGGAATCTATAAAGGAAAACGATTAACAGTCCTTTCAACCGGAATTGGTCCCGATAATATTGATATTGTCTTGAACGAATTGGACGCTTTGGTTAATATTGATTTAAACACGCGTCAACCTAAGGAAAACTTAACTTCTTTAAATATAATCCGAATTGGTACCTCAGGTTCAATTCAAGCCGATATCCCAGTTGATAGTTTTCTATTATCTCAATTCGGAATTGGTTTAGACAATATGTTACGATCGTATATAGTTGACAAGGTTACACATAAAGACATTGAAGATGCTTTTATTACTCAAACCGAATGGAACCTGCAAAAAGGTCGCCCTTGTGCGATTGCGTGTTCTGAAGTTTTAAAAAAAAGAATTGAAAGCAACCAAATGCATAAAGGTATTACTTGTACTGTTGGTGGATTTTACGGTCCACAAGGACGTGTTTTGCGATTACCAATTCAGGATAGCGATTTGAATTCTAAAATGGATCATTTTCAATTTAACGGCAATCGAATTACCAATCTCGAAATGGAAACGACTGCCATATATGGACTTTCGGCCTTATTAGGTCATAATGCTTTGTCATTGAATGCGATAATTGCCAACAGAGCTACAGGGACTTTTAGCGAAGATCCTACCAAAGCAGTGGATGAATTGATTGCCTATACTTTAGATAAATTAGCTCAATAAATACTATGACTTCATTAAAAATTGTTGGCGTTCCAGAACATTTCAATTTACCTTGGCATCTTTGTCTTGAAAATGGCGAATTTGAAAAGGAAAATATCGATTTACAATGGACTAATGTGCCTGAAGGAACTGGAAAAATGTGTCAAATGCTTCGCGATGGAAGTACTGATATTGCGGTAATTTTAACCGAAGGAATTATCAAAGATATTATTGGTGGAAATCCATCTAAGATTGTGCAAATTTATGTTGAATCACCTTTAATTTGGGGAATTCATGTTGCAGCTCAATCCAATTATCAATCGCTTACCGATTTAGAAAATACAAAAGCTGCCATTTCACGTCTTGGTTCTGGCTCTCAATTAATGGCTTATGTCAATGCCAAAAATCAAGGTTGGAACACTAACGAATTGCAATTTGAAATTGTCAATACTATTGATGGTGCAGTAACTGCTTTGACTAATGGAACAGCCGATTATTTTATGTGGGAACATTTTATGACAAAACCATTGGTAGATAAAGGCGTTTTTAGACGCTTAGGCGACTGCCCTACTCCTTGGCCTTGTTTTGTTATTGCCGTTCGCGAAGTAGTATTAGCTAAACAACCAGAAATAATTACAAAGCTTCTTGAAATAATTAATACCAAAACACGAATTTTCAAAGCCATTCCTGATATTGATAAGCAATTAGCTAAAACCTATAACCAAAAAATTGAAGACATCAAAGAATGGTTAACGCTAACCGAATGGTCGCAAGAAAAAATAGATGCAGTCCTACTTGACCGTATTCAAAACCAATTGGTAGAATTAAACATTATAAATTCAAAATCTGATTCAATTAGTTGGGAATCGATTTAGTATACAATTGTCTTCCTAGTTCTGCTAAAAATGGAATTCCGATTTCTTCATATTCGTAAATTCCATCATTGAAAATTTTATTTTTATTGACTAATAATGTAGCAGTTACCATGAATTCAACTCCCGCTTTCTCATCAATGATGTAAGCACAATCGGTCAAAGTTCCATAAGCCTGACCAATTTTATTATAAATTTTAATAGTAGAATCGATTTTGTCCTTTGTATCTCCAAAAATTAAGAATTTACAATAACTATCGTAAAACTCTTTCGAATCAAAACCTTGCTCTCTCGGTAATTGATGCATAGAAGATAAAATAAATTCACGGGCTTTATCATTTATATCAAAACGTTCATTAAGTTGAAATTCATTAGGAAATAAAAGTCGTTTAAGAGTGTTATGCAATGTAATTAATGGAAAATAGTTTTTTGCAGAAAAATCGAAAGCACCCATCACTTGAGCATCATTTTCAATATAACCAATCCCTTTTTTAATTGAATTCAGCTGTAAAGCATCCACTTTTCTTCCTGTTACTGAAGGTAATTCAGCGATTAAGCTATCTCCTTTAAACAAATAGATGGTTGAAGTTTGTTTGTTACCAGAATTTGCAACCGACAATCGGTGACTGACTGAGAATGGTGACAAACCTTTGTTGTGCATTTTAGAGTTTAAATAATCAAATCCAATAAATTCCAATAAATTATTACTTGCCTCATTATCACTTAAAGCAAACAGTTTTGAAATTTCTTTCTTAAAATTTATTTTGGTTCCATTTGGTTTGTAGCTAAAATTAATACTATCCGAGAGAGGAGCAATAGAATTTAATTTTTCAAGTGCTAACACGGCAATTGGAAACTTAACAGTACTCGCTGGATAAAAATAATTTTTAGCATTCACATTGTATTGGTAATCTTTAAATGAAATTGTACCATCTGAAGCTCTTTTAATTTGGGTATAAATAATCTGCAGTTCATGTTCGTTTACATTATCCATAACTGCTTTAATTTTTGGATTATTGGATTTCAAAACCAAATCTAATGGATCATCCTCTACACTATTCTTTGAAACAATACAACTAGAAAAAAGTATAGGAAGTATTAAAAGAAAGTATTTGAAATTCGTAAATTCAATAGATTTCATAGATTAAAGCATTAGATTTATTTGTTATCCAATCTGATTCATCAGAGCAACAAACATAATAAATTATTGTTTTGCTATGATAAACGATAATGGTACATTTGGAACTTATTAAAAAACTATGCCACGATTTAAAGAAAACGATTTGCCAAAATCAAAAATTACCTTAAGCGCCCTTCAAAAAGCAAAACTCATATTTCAATTTTCAGGGAAACACCTTTGGAAGTTTTATGTAGGTTTATTTTTCTTATTGCTAACTGGTGGTTCTGCTTTGGCTTTCCCTAAATTAATGGGCTTACTCGTAGATTGTGTCAATAATAAAGATACTGCACAAGCCAATTTTATAGCTTTGAGTTTACTTGGAATATTGTTTATGCAATCTATTTTTTCGTTTTTTAGATTGTCTTTATTTGTCAATTTTACCGAAAACACTTTAGCTAATCTTCGCTTGGCATTATACAGTAATTTGGTTAAACTTCCTATGTCATTCTTTTCTCAAAAACGTGTAGGTGAATTGAATAGCCGAATCAGTTCAGACATTACCCAAATTCAAGATACGTTAACGTCTACCATTGCTGAGTTTTTAAGACAATTCATTCTTATAATTGGAGGTATTGCTTTATTGGCTACCGAAAGTTTCAAACTTACTTTATTAATGCTTTCTGTTGTTCCTTTGGTTGCCGTTGCCGCAGTTATATTTGGTCGATTTATTAGAAGTTATTCTAAAAAAGTACAAGACAAAGTAGCTGAAAGCCAAGTAATTGTTGAAGAAACTATGCAGGGAATTAGTATTGTAAAAGCATTTGCTAACGAATGGTACGAAATTGCTCGATATAAAGCGCAGATAAAAGAAGTAATTCAAATTGCGATTAAAGGTGGTAAATACCGTGGCTACTTTGCTTCGTTCATTATATTTTGCCTTTTTGGTGCTATCGTGGCCGTGGTTTGGTATGGAGTTCAATTAAGCATCGCAGGCGAAATGAGCGTAGGTCAATTAATCTCGTTTGTTTTATATTCTACTTTCGTAGGGGCTTCTTTTGGTGGTATTGCCGAATTGTATGCACAAATTCAGAAAGCAATTGGTGCTACTGAACGTGTTTTTGAATTATTAGACGAAACTCCAGAAAAAATACAAGGTACAACAGCAAACCAATCCATTGAAAAAATAAAAGGAAATGTCAATTTTAAAAATGTAGCCTTTAAATATCCTTCTAGAAAAGAAATGGAAGTGTTAAAAGACGTGAGTTTTACCGCTCAATTTGGACAAAAAATTGCTATTGTAGGTCCTAGTGGTGCTGGTAAATCAACAATAGCTTCCCTTTTATTACGATTCTATTCTATCGCAGAAGGAAGTATCGAAATTGACAACAAAAATATTTACGATTACGATTTGGAACAATTACGTGGCAATATGAGTATTGTTCCTCAAGATGTTATTTTGTTTGGCGGAACCATTCGTGAGAACATTGCCTATGGTAAACCTAATGCAACCGAAGAAGAAATTTTGGCTGCAGCCCAACAAGCCAATGCTTATAATTTTATAGAAAGCTTTCCTGAAAAGTTAGATACATTAGTAGGAGAACGCGGGGTGAAATTATCTGGAGGTCAAAGACAACGTATTGCAATTGCAAGAGCCTTATTGAAAAATCCAAGTATATTAATATTAGACGAAGCCACTTCTTCATTAGACAGTGAAAGTGAAAAATTAGTTCAAGAAGCGCTCGAGATTTTGATGGAAGGAAGAACAAGTATCATTATTGCACACCGTTTATCAACCATTCGTTCAGCAGATCAAATTCTAGTATTAGACAAAGGCAAAATTGCTGAAAAAGGAACTCATCAAGAGTTAATAGCTTTAGATAATGGAATCTATAAAAATTTAAGTAATCTTCAATTTAGTAATTCATAAAAAAAACGCCATTCTGTTGAATGGCGTTTTTTAATTATGAACTTTTTCTTCGACTTCGCTCCGCTTTTATCATAGACAATTCGCGACTCGTTTGTCCAGCTACAGAAGTGTTTTCTTCTGCACGGCGAATTAAATAAGGCATCACATCTTTAACTGGACCAAAAGGCAAATATTTGGCTACATTGTATCGGTGAGCCGCTAAATTGTAACTAATATTATCACTCATTCCGTATAATTGTCCGAACCAAATTCGATCATCATTAGTCTTAATTCCTCTTTCCTGCATTAAATTCATTAAAGTATACGAACTCAATTCATTATGCGTTCCAGCAAAAATTGCCATAGTTTCAATATGTTCTATCATATACAATACTGCTGCATCGTAATTTTTATCAGTGGCTTCTTTTGAAGCACAAATTGGAGTTGGATACCCCTTCTCTACTGCACGAGCATTTTCCTTTTCCATATAAGCACCACGCACTATTTTCATTCCGATGAAGAAACCTTCTTGTTTTGCTTTTTCGTGTAATTGTTTCAAATAATCCAAACGATCCCAACGGTACATTTGAAGCGTGTTAAATACTACTGCTTTTTCTTTGTTGTACTTTTGCATCATTTGGGTAACCAAATCATCTGCAGCATCTTGCATCCAACTTTCTTCAGCATCAATTAACAAGGAAACGTCTTTGTATTGAGCGGTTTTACAAACCAAATCAAAACGATCCACAACTCTATCCCATTCTTCTTTTTCTGAAGATGTTAAGGTAGCTTTAGACCCTACTTTTTCATATAAATCAAATCGTCCTAATCCTGTTGGCTTAAAAACAGCAAATGGAATGGCTTGACGTTCTTTGGCAAATTCAATAGTTTTCAAGGTCATAGCCAAGGCAGCGTCAAACTGCGCCTCCTCTTCTTTACCTTCAACTGAGTAATCCAATACCGAAGAAACACCTTTGGTATACATTTTATCGACAACTGATAAACAATCATTCTCATTGATACCTCCACAAAAATGATCAAAAACAGTTGCTCTAATTAAACCTTCCACTGGTAGATTAGCTTTGATAGCAAAATTAGTAACCGCTGTTCCAATACGAACAAGTGGTTCATTGTCAATCATTTTGAATAAAAAATAAGCCCTATCTAACTCTGTATCACTTTTTAAAGCAAATGCAACTTGTGTGTTATCGAATATATTTCCCATTAATTGTTATATTTTTTACAAATATAGAGAGAGTTTTCAATACTATTAATCAAAAAATACCTTATTTTGCGTTATCAATAAATTCTGAATAATGCAGACGATTCAAGCCAACAATTATCCCGTACATTTCAATGAAAAAGCCTATGAAGCTTTAAATTTGCATTTGCAAAACAACAAGTATTCTAACCTATTCATTATCACAGATAGCAATACTAATGAATATTGTTTGCATGAATTTTTGCCTCATGTAGCAACAGAATTAACTATTGAAATTATTGAATTCGAAGCAGGAGAGATTAATAAAAATCTAGATACATGTATTGAAATTTGGAATGTTCTTACTGAATTAGGTGCGGATAGAAAAAGTTTAATCATCAATCTAGGTGGTGGGGTTGTAACTGATTTAGGCGGATTTGTTGCTTCCACTTTTAAAAGAGGGGTTGATTTTATTAATATCCCAACTACACTTCTTTCGATGGTTGACGCATCTGTAGGCGGTAAAACAGGCGTTGATCTAGGGAATTTAAAAAACCAAATTGGAGTAATTAATGTTCCTGTTATGGTATTAATTGACACTCAATATCTAGCTACAGTGCCTCAAAACGAGATGCGTTCTGGGTTGGCTGAAATGCTTAAACACGGATTAATTTTTGATAAAAACTATTGGGAACAATTTCTTGATATTAGTACTATTGATTTTTCTGATTTAGATATACTAATTCACCGTTCTGTCGTGATCAAAAACGAAATCGTAATGCAAGATCCAACGGAGAAACATATTCGTAAAGCATTAAATTTTGGGCATACTTTAGGACATGCTATTGAAAGTTACTTTTTGGAAAACGAAAACAAAAAAACACTACTTCATGGCGAGGCGATTGCAGCGGGTATGATTTTAGAAAGTTATATTTCTTGGCAAAAAGAATTAATCACTGAACTAGAATACCGCCAAATTAAAATAGCAATAAAAGCGATATACGATCCGGTTCAAATTGAAGAAAATGACCTACAACCCATTATGGATTTATTAATTCACGACAAGAAAAATGAATATGGCACTGTACAATTCGCTTTAATTGATGGTATTGGAGCAATAAAAATCAATCAATTAGTTGAAAATGAATTGATTATTAGTGCTTTTTTGGACTATAAATCATAATTATTTATTTACATAAAAGGATTGCATTTCGTATGTATATTTTTTTACATTTGCCACAATGAAAACAACTCAAAATACAACATACTTTAATCAGGATAGCAACAATAGTAGCCAGTCCTTTTTTGGGTTATGCAAAAGTGTATTTGTGATCAAAGGAAGTTTTAGTTTTGATATTTTTCAGTTCTTAAAAGCTGAAAATGAAAAACTACAAATTGTATATGCTAATATTAGAGTTTGAATTTTAATTTAATCCAAGTTTAAACTTTTTTTAAATCTAAAAATTCTGATATAGCAATGAATACAAAATATTCCGACTTAATAAACCAAACCTATTATTTCCCACAAGAAGAGTTTACTTTAAACAAAGACAACCTTCAATTTCACAATATTGATTTGATGAAATTAGTGGAACAATACGGAACTCCACTTAAATTTACTTATCTCCCTCAAATTTCTAATAACATCAACAAGGCGAAGTCTTGGTTTAGAAAATCAATGGAAAAAAATAAGTACGATGCAAAATATTTTTATTGTTATTGTACTAAAAGCTCTCATTTTGAATACATTATGAACGAAGCTTTTAAAAACAATATTCATATTGAAACCTCTTCTGCTTTTGATATTAATATCGTTGAAAATCTTTTAGAAAACGGTAAAATCAACAAGAGTACTTATGTGATATGCAATGGTTTTAAAAGAGATGAATATGTTTCTAATATCGCGCGTTTAATCAATACAGGTCATAAAAATACTATTCCAATTATTGACAACTTCGAGGAATTGGATTTGCTACAAGCCCAAATTAAAGGGAAATTCAAAATTGGAATTCGTATTGCAGCTGAAGAAGAACCAAAATTTGAGTTCTACACTTCTCGTTTAGGTATAGGTTACAAGAACATTGTCCCTTTTTACAAAAAAGAGATAAAAGAAAATAAAAAATTGGAACTTAAAATGTTACACTTTTTTATTAATACAGGCATCAATGACAATGCTTATTATTGGAATGAATTAGTAAAATGTATCAAAGTTTATGTAGCTCTAAAAAAGGAGTGTCCTACTCTTGATGGATTAAATATTGGTGGTGGTTTTCCTATCAAAAATTCATTAACCTTTGAATACGATTATCAATACATGATTGACGAAATTATCAATCAAATTAAAATTGCTTGTGACGAAGCTGAAGTGGCGGTTCCAAATATATTTACTGAATTCGGTTCGTTTACTGTAGGTGAAAGTGGTGGTGCGATTTACCAAATTTTGTATCAAAAACAACAAAACGATAGAGAGAAATGGAATATGATTGATTCTTCTTTCATTACTACACTACCGGATACTTGGGCCATCAACAAACGTTTCATTATGTTAGCTGTCAATCGTTGGAATGATACGTATGAAAGAGTTTTATTAGGTGGTTTAACTTGTGATAGTGATGACTATTACAACTCAGAGCAAAATATGAATGCCATCTATTTGCCAAAATACAATAAAGAAAAACCGCTTTACATTGGTTTTTTCAACACAGGTGCATACCAAGAGACTATTGGAGGTTACGGAGGATTGCACCATTGTTTGATTCCACAACCTAAACATATTTTGATAGATAGAGATGAAAACGGAATTTTAGCAACTGAAGTTTACTCAGAACAGCAAACTTCTGATGATGTTTTAAAAATTTTAGGATACAAAAAATAATTCCAAAATTTATCTTTCAAGAAATAGAATTATACCCTACTTTCGTAGCCATATTTCAGAATTAATAAAAAATAAAAATGAGTAAAGGACCGATTAGTCAATTTATTGAAAAACACTACCTGCATTTCAATTCAGCATCTTTAGTTGATGCAGCAAAAGCCTATGAGCAACAATTGGCAAACGGTGCCAAAATGATGGTGAGTATGGCTGGAGCTATGAGTACTGCAGAGATTGGTAAAATATTTGCAGAGATTATTCGCCAAGATAAAGTGCAAATTATTTCATGTACAGGAGCTAATCTTGAAGAAGACATCATGAACTTAGTTGCACATTCACATTACGAAAGAGTACCTAATTATCGTGATTTGACTCCACAAGATGAGTGGGATTTGTTAGAGCGTGGATTAAATCGTGTAACGGATACATGTATTCCTGAACATGAAGCTTTCCGTCGCTTACAAAAACATATTTATAAAATTTGGAAAGACGCTGATGATAAAGGAGAACGTTATTTTCCTCATGAGTTCATGTACAAAATGTTACTTTCAGGTGTTCTTGAGGAATATTATGAAATTGACTTAAAAGATAGTTGGATGTATGCAGCGGCAGAGAAAAACTTACCTATAATTGTACCAGGTTGGGAAGATAGTACTATGGGTAATATTTTTGCTTCCTATGTAATTAAAGGAGACTTAAAAGCTTCAACTATGAAATCAGGTATTGAATACATGACTTTCTTAGCTGATTGGTATCCAAAGAATAGTTCTAACGGAATTGGATTTTTCCAAATTGGAGGAGGTATCGCAGGAGATTTCCCTATCTGTGTGGTTCCGATGTTATACCAAGATATGGAAATGCATGACGTTCCTTTTTGGAGTTATTTCTGCCAAATTTCAGATTCGACAACTAGTTATGGTTCCTATTCAGGAGCAGTTCCAAACGAGAAAATAACTTGGGGCAAATTAGACATTAAAACTCCCAAGTTCATTATTGAATCAGACGCTACAATTGTAGCTCCATTAATTTTTGCTTATTTATTAGACTTATAGAATAGACCCCCGTATGAAAAGAGTAATTGTTGACTACGCTAAACTTACCAATGAAATCTTAAACTTATTAGTTGAAAAATTTCCTGATGGTTATGATGATTCAGACATTATCCGTTTTAGAAATGCAAAAAACGAATTAATTGAAGCCGTTGAGGTTCGCACTGATGATACTATTTATTTAGTAAAAGTGAGTACGAAACTTTCTGACCGAATTGAGAACTACGATGAGGATGATGAAATTCTCAATGTTGAAGTAGAACCTATCAAAGAACTCGAATTGGAAGTAGATGATACTGAAGACGAGTCTGAAGATGAAAATCTAGACAATCTAGATAATGAGGGTGAAGATGAAGAGGGAGGAAATCATGATGAAGACCTAGAAGAAGATGATGAAGATTAAAAGTTAATTCAAATAAAAAAGGCTACTAAATTGAAATTAGTAGCCTTTTTTATTGAAATTATAAATACTTTTCCAAAAATACATTCTGATGGTGTTTCTGATGTCCAATAATCATAAAACCAATAGCACGAACAGAGATAGGTTGATCTGATGCAATTCCTTTGCTTAAAAGCTGTTCCTCAGAAAAACTTTTAAATAGCAACAAATTAGAATGGCGTACTGCAGACAACTCTGTTAATAAATCTTGAAGGCTTCTTGTATTTGCTGGAGTGTTCGCTGCATAACTATTTTCGTCAAAACCTGGTAAGGGTGTACTATCATTTCTAGAAATCCGTAAAGCACGATACGCTAAAATTCGCTCCGTATCAATAATGTGCTGAATAATCTCTTTAATTGTCCATTTCCCCTCGGCATAACGATAATCAAATTTATCCATTGATAAATTTTGAACAAACCGAATAAAATCATGCAAACAGATTTCTAATTCTTCTATTAAAACTACTTCACCAGCTGCCTTAAAATAGGTTTCGCAATAGACAGGGTATTCGTTTTCTACTAATTGACTTGTTTTCATACTATAATTTAAGCTGAGTTTCTACTAGCATTGGTGTTTCCAAAAAGAGATCGAGTTACAATTTTTTCATACACCTTGATTAATTTCTCATCCGGATTTTTCTCTTTCAACAACTCATTAATTCGAGTTAATCCATATTGTTGTATTGTTAACAATGGCAATACAATACGTTCTCTTACATCAATAGAAGCTTTACCATCAGGATAATTTTCCATCAACTCTTTATGTCCGGCAATTTTTAACAATAATCGTTTTGTTTCTAAAAATTCATTATAAATAATTTTCCAAAAATCGCCATACTCAGGATCTTTACTCATATAAGCTGTCAAAGGAAAGAATGATTTAGCCAATGACATCATACTATTTTCTAAAAGTGTTTTAAAGAATAGCGAGTCATCATACAGATCTTGAACTTTATCCCATTGATTGGTATCTTCAAAATGTTTTAAAGCCGTACCTACTCCAAAAAAACCTGGAACATTTTGCTTTAACTGACTCCACGAACCCACAAACGGTATCGCTCGTAAGTCGGCAAAATCTAATGATTCGGATTTACTTCTTTTAGATGGTCGACTACCAATATTAGTTTTTGCATAATACTTTAGCGTACTCATTTTTTCTAAATACGGAATAAATTTAGGGTGGTTTTTGAAACTTAAATACTTTTTATACCCTAATTCTGCCAATTGATCTAAAATAACTTTTTCATCAATGGTTAATTCATTTCTTCCTTTTGCAAAAACCTGATTAGTAACTCCTGCACTTAGCAAATTCTCTAAATTATAACGGCAAGAATCTAAGGTACCAAAGTTAGAACTAATGGTTTGACCTTGAACGGTAACTTGGATTTCGTTATTTTCAATTTTTGGACCTAGTGAGGCATAAAATTTATGTGTTTTACCTCCGCCACGAGCTGGAGGACCACCTCTACCGTCAAAGAAAATCGCTTTAATTCCGTATTGTCTTGAGATTTCAGTTAATGATTCTTTAGCTTTATAAATACTCCAATTTGCCATTAAATAACCTCCATCTTTGGTTCCGTCAGAGAAACCCAACATGATTGTTTGTTTATTATTTCTATTTTTTAAGTGTTGAGCATAGGCTGGATTAGCATACAATTTTTCCATGATTTCATGGGCATTTTGTAAATCATCAACCGATTCAAATAAAGGAATTATATCTACCGTTGGATTAGTCCAATTACTCAGTTTAAATAAGGCGAAAGTTTCCATTACATTTAATGCACTTTCATTGTTACTAATAATGTAACGATTTGAACCAAACTCACCATTATTATTCTGAATGGTTTTCATGGCTTGAATTGAACCCAAAGTTGAATTTGTCATTTCATTTGCAAATTCAGCTGGATTTAAATCTCCTGATACATTGGATAATACTTCGAATTTTTCATTCTCTGAAAGTTCAAAATAATTGCTTGGAAAAACAGATGAATCCGATTTTAAATAATAACTCACTATATCTTTAAAGACTGAATTATGAATTTTACTGTTTTGACGAATATCTAATGTAGCAAAATGAAATCCAAATAAATTCACTTTTATCAATAGCGCATCCAATAGATCCAAATATAACGATTGATGTTGTTCAATAACAATTAATCGTATTTTATTTAGCTGAGTTTTGAACTCATCAAGAGTTATAAATAGCTCTCCTTTGGAGTAAAAAACCGAACGATATAATTTTTGTTCTAATTCAGTGACTAAAGTATCAACCCCGGCAAACGTTAATTTTCTCTTTAAATTTCTGATTTCAATATAGTAACATTTCAAAATAGAAGTTCGCAAGCGATCAGCAACTTTTAATGTAATTTCAGTCGTTACAAACGGATTTCCATCACGATCTCCTCCAGGCCAAAAACCCAATTTAATAAGTGGATTGTTAATCGAATTTCCATTAAATAAATTCTTCTCTAAATAATGCACCATTTCACCCGCAGTTTCATAAAACACATTTTCTAGGTACCAAATCAAGCTTACTGCTTCATCATAGGGATTGGGTTTTTCATTTTGAATAAAAGGCGTTTTACCTAACTGAGCTAATAATTGCTTAATCGCTAACAAGTTATTAGATCGAATAGCTTCCGTTAAATCATTAATAATACCAAGAACAGCTCCAGGATAAAACTGTGTCGGATGTGCAGTTAAAACAGTTCGGACATTAAAATTCTCTAAAAACTCGGTTAATTCTGCTTGGTTATTAGTATTGTCTGCTTTTTCTTTAATATCACGAAGAGAACCTCTTCCTTCCATGTTATTTACTTTTGAAAAGGCTGCATCTTCTATGGCATCAAAAAGAACAATTTGACGTTCGATGTATTGAATAAATCGAAACATCAAATCAATTTTGTTTGTTTCAGAATCGGTATGCAAATATTTCTTTGAAAAAAAATTCACAATCTCAACTGGAGTTTCTTGTTTTTTAAATCCCGATTCACAAACATCCGTGAACAAAGGCAATAACACTCCTGTATTGTCTATAGAGTCAAAAGGAAGCGTTATAAAGACACTATTATAAATATTGTACTTTGAGAGAACATCTTGGTTGAAACGTTCTATTTTTGGAAGCGTATACATAAGTTAAAAAAGTTGTTGTTGTAGTTAGTTGTTGTAGTTAGCGATATATAAATGATAAATTGGCATAAAAAAACCCCAAGAGTAACTTGAGGTTATAGTATACTATATCATCAAGAATTACATGTTTTTAAAAATGGTATGCATTAAACGTTTTTTATCGTTAATACTTTCTTCTAATGAAATCATTGTCTCGGTTCTGTATACCCCATCAATATCATCAATCATGAAGATAACATCTTTAGCATGCTTTGTATCTTTAGCTCTAATTTTACAAAAAATATTAAATTTTCCTGTAGTAACTGAAGCTACAGTTACGAAAGGTATTTCATTTATACGTTCTAGAACAAATTTAGTTTGAGAGGTATTATTAAGAAAAACACCTACATATGCAATAAATGAATAACCTAATTTATCATAATCAAGAACTAAAGAAGAACCCATAATAATCCCAGCATCTTCCATTTTTTTTACGCGTACATGAACCGTTCCTGCTGAAATTAATAACTTCTTAGCAATATCTGTAAAAGGGACTCTAGTATTGTCGATTAACATATCTAAAATCTGGTGATCTACTTCATCTAAACGAAACTTACTCATAATAAAAAAATTAAAGTTAATAACTACCTTGAAATGGGGCTAGTTTAAGACTTAATCAATCCATTTTCAAACTGAAAATTTCCTAAAAAGAAATTAGCCGGTTGATCCAATCTTGGTAAATTCCCATATTCATCAGAATATAAAGCCCCTTTTGCGTCATATTCATAGTGACCAAAAAGGCAATCTAAAGCGTCAATTTGAACAATGTAAGCATTGAAAACAATTTTACCGTCGATTATTTCTTCTTTATACTGAGATGCAAAATTGATGATTTTTTCTTTACCATCATAATTAATTTTGATATTTTTATACAATAAATCACAAAAAACGGGATTATTTTGTGAAATATTCAAATATTTATCAATTCTATTATCAACTATATCGTTTTCGTAAATTAGCTTAAATGCGGTGATCATAGAAAAAAACAAAAATTTCCTAGTCATCTCTCTGTCGTAATCATTTTGATAATGACCTCCTTCAAAAAGTACGGTTGGCACTCCAAAAAATTGAAATGTATCTCCAACACAATTAAAATTAAACGAATCATCAAATCTTCCTATTTGCCCTGGAATATACTTTTGTAAAACTTCATTGATACCTGCAATTAGATTAATCGCTTTCAGTCTAGAAGAATTAATTTCACGTTCTTGGTTATAAGCTGGAGCTAAAAAGGATAAAGTAGCTGGCTTATTAGTTTGACCAACGCTATATATTGTTCTTTGATCATGCAAATTGAAGCAAAAATCAGGTTTAAATGAGTTAAAAACAGATCGTAGAACTTGGCTTTCAGGTTGAGACAAATCTTGCGAATCTCTATTTAAGTCTATTGAATTTGCATTCTCTCTAGTGTACAATTTTGCCCCATCCGGATTCAACATTGGAATCCAGAGTAAAGTAAATTTTTTCAAAAACAATTCCGCTTCATTCGAATTGCCTTCAAAAAAGTTAAAACAGTCAAAGGAAGCCTTTGTTGTCGAACTTTCATCACCATGCATTTGTGACCAAAGCAAAATTTTAATCGGACCAGAACCAATTTGATAACTATAAATCGATTTTCCTTGAACGGATTTACCAATAATTTGTAATTGATTATTCGTATTTAAACGATGTAAAATTGGCTCAATATGATCTAAAGTAATATACCTACCTTGAATGGTTTGTTCTTTATATTTTGCAAATACTAATTCTAAATCCATGCTATACTGTTTGATTTTACAAAAGTAAACATCTTTATTTTTACAATTGTAAACTATATTTACCATGCTTAATTCAACTTTGTAAACAAAAAAAGGGATTGTATGTAGGTCAAATTTCAAATAATTGTTGTTATTTGTAAACCGTAATTGTTTTTTAATTTAATTTTCTTATAATCAGTATTTTAAATAGCGTTATTTGTATTAAAATCTGAATTTAATAACTGCTTTTTCAAGCCTGTAGTTACAGTTATAGCCCTTCGTAACTAATAATTAATTACATTTGTAAACAAATTAAATCTAAACTAAATACTACCATGGTAAACACGGACGATTTTGTAAAGAGATTAGAAAATGTATTGGAATACTACAACTTGAATGCTTCAGCATTTGCAGATAAAATTGGCGTACAACGCTCTAGTATGTCTCACCTCCTATCTGGACGTAACAAACCAAGTTTGGATTTTATCCTTAAAATTTTAGAGGTTTTCCCAGAAGTAGATTTGTATTGGATATTAAATGGAAAAGGGATATTTCCGAAGACATTAGATAGCCTACCATCAACAGAAGTGCCTACTCCTCTTCCATCGATTTCTTACAATAAAGAGGTTAGTTTGTTTTCTGACTCAAAACCGTCTCAAAATACAATCCCATCTGAGACTTTAAATAAAGAGACTGTCTTAGTAGAAAAAATCGTTTTCTTCTATTCTGACGGAAGTTTTAAAGAATACAAAGGCAATTAGTTTGCAGGCACATAAAATCCTTTACTTGGTACTTTACCTTTTACACCAATAAAATGATTCTTTAGAAATGCTAAATCAGCTTCGTAATTTCCTGTAGGTTGAAACGGAAGACCTAGCTTTACTTCTTTATTACCAAAATCAAAAGCAACAGGTAGTATTGGAACATTAGCTTTTAATGCGATGTAATAAAAACCAGTTTTTAATTCGCTTACATAATTACGTGTCCCTTCAGGAGCTACCGCTAAACGAAACGTCTCTTTGGTGTCGAAAATAGCAGCAATCGAATCTACTTTATTCAATCCGCCAGAACGATCTAATGGAGCACCGCCCATATATTTAAAATAAGCCCCGAAGAAAGGAAAGCGAAACAATTCTTTTTTAGCTACAAAATTCATTTCAAGGCCTACAATTCCTCTTGTAAAAATTCCTAAATAAAAGTCATGTGCACTTGTGTGCGGCAAAACCATCATTACACATTTTTTTATTTCAGGGTTGATTGATCCAACAATCTTCCAACCCATGATTTTAAAAAAAATCCATTTATATAATTGTGCTTTCATTCTTTTGCTATTTAGTGCAAATAAAACAATTAAAATCTTATTTTTGAATAAATCCCCACATTATGATTCGCAAAATTTTCAGTTATTTAGTTCCAATTACGATTTACAAAGCCAAATCTAGCTGGAGTAAATCAATTGAAATCACTTTGAATCACGGGCAATTAGTTCTTGATTCTGAAAATACTAATTATTCCTATGGTAGTCTACAACGCATTTTACGTCTTGGATTAAAAACAATTGGCTTTCGCCAAATAAAAAAGATGGATAGGGTATTAGTTCTTGGTGTAGCCGGCGGAAGTGTAATCAAAACGCTTGTTGATGATATTCAATATAAAGGAACAATTACAGGTGTTGAAATTGATGCAGAGGTGATTCAAATCGCTAATCGCTATTTTAATTTAGATGCAATTCCAAAACTAAATTTAGTTGTTGCAGATGCTTTTGAGTATGTATTGCAGACGAATACCAAATACGATTTAATTATCGTTGATGTTTTTCAAGATACTACAATGCCTAACTTTTTATTTGAAAATTTCTTTACAAAAAAACTTTGTTCATTACTTGAGGTAAATGGCTATATATTATTTAATACTATGATTTTAAATAGTATTGATGAGCAAAGAAATAGTAAATATAGTTCTGAATTTTACCAACCCAATTTTAGGATAAAAAAAATCCCACGAATAGAAAATCATAATGAATTATTAATTATTGAAAAATTAAAATAAATAATTCCGAAATTTACAATTCACTTAAATTACTCTATGAAAAAAACTGTCCAAAAATTATTTTTAGGAAAATCGTCCAACGGAGTTCAGGCAGAATATAATCCGATTCAAAAAAGAATTCAAAACATCAAATCTATATGGGATAATGACCACGAAGATGATAATGGCATAGAGAAAATTTTCAGATTATTGCTTTCTTCTTCACAATTGTTATTCCCTGGTATCTATATCAAGTATTTTTCAAGAAAAAAAGGGATAGAATACCAAGATTTAGCAATTGATATTTACATTTTAATTAAGGTTGCTTTCCCGATTACTATCTTAATTTATCAATGGTATACGATTGATTGGGTGGTTATTGTAATGACGTACTTGTTTTTAGAAACTATTTTCTACATTCCAACCTTAATTTTCGCCTCTGATTTATTCTCAAGACCACGATCATACAGAAGATCAATGATTTTATTGTTTTTTAATTATACAGAAATATTCTTATCGTATGCGGTATTTTATTCATTAGGTGATTTTTTTAAACCGAAAATTTACACATTGGTTTGATGCAATTTATTTCAGTATAATAACTTCTACATCTGTTGGATTTGGGGATTTTTATCCAACAACTTTTACCGGTAAATTATTAGTTAGTACACAAGCACTATTATTTTTATTTTTTATTATAATTTTTTTAAATTTTTTCTCAACCAAAGTAAAGCCTAAAGGATATTTTGATATTGATAATGAAAATTAGTGCAAAGGACGTTTTTTAATCATTCCACCTTTAGTGTCTTTAACACTATTCATTACAATGAACGCACTTGGTTCAATTTTTTCGATTTCTAAACTTAATCTATTTAATTCCAATCGTGTAACAACGGTATATAAAATATCCGTATGAATTGTTTCACCTTTTTTACCGTATCCCTTTTTTCCGTTATACACAGTAACACCTCTTCCCATTTTATCGATTATCATTTGTCGTATCTCATCTGAATTTGTAGCAATAATAGTAACACCAATATATTCATCTATACCCTCTACAATAAAATCCAAAGTTTTAGAAGCAGACAAATAGGTTATCATAGAATATAATGCGATTTCCATTCCTAAAAAATAAGCAGCAGCAGAAAAAATAACCACATTAATTACAATTATCAAATCTCCAATAGTACTCCCAATTTTTCTACTCAAATAGATAGCTAATACCTCTGTTCCATCTATTACAGCTCCTCCTCTGACTGCAAAGCCAATTCCTGCTCCTAAAAAAAATCCGCCAAAAACAGCTACAAGTAAGTTGTCGTTGGTAACATTCGGAAATGTAACTGTAGCTAAAACTAAAGCTAATCCAGCGATAGCCAAAGCCGTTTTTATAGCAAACTTAGTACTCACTATTCTGTATCCCATTAAAACAAAAGGAATGTTTACAACTATGATTAATAGAGGGAGTGGGATTTCAGTAACAGCTGAAATTAATAACGAGATCCCTGTTGCTCCTCCATCAATAAAATTATTGGTTAACAAAAATCCTTTGAATCCAAATGCCGCTGAAAAAATTCCAATAGTAATTAAGAAAAAATCTTTCCAAGCCCTTTTGATTAAAATTAAAAGTATTCTATAGGCTTTTGCTAATTGGTAATCAGAATATTTTTTTGAACTAGAGTTACTGGTAGATTTTGTTCGTAAAATAGTTTGAGTTAAAACTCTCTTTAAAAATACTCTCATAATTATTAAATTAACTTATTGATTATAAACAAAATACTATAATTTACGAATTCACTTTTATAGTAGTAACCTTGCTTTTTCTAAATCTTCTGGAGTATCAATACCTATTCCTATATGGGATGTCTCTACCATTTTGATACGTTTTCCAAATTCTAAATAACGTAATTGTTCTAATTTTTCTGAGGCTTCCAATGATTTCATTGGCAAACTATAAAAATCTAATAGTGCTTGTTTTCTAAAAGCATAAATTCCGATGTGCTGAAAATACCGCACTCCTACATTTTTCTCTCTTGGATACGGAATCACCGAACGGGAAAAATACAAAGCAAAGTCATTTTGATCTACCACTACCTTGACATAATTAGGATTATTGATATCCTCTTCATTGGTAATTTCACGCATTACAGAGGCTAAATCAACCTGTCTAGCCGCATCGTTCTTAAATACCTCAATTACTTTCTGTAAAGGGTCTATATCTATAAAAGGCTCGTCACCTTGCACATTGACTACGATATCAACGTCTAAGTTCTGAACCGATTCAGCAATTCGATCGCTCCCTGACTCATGTTCTTTGATACTCTTGATAGCCTTACCTCCATTAGAAACAATTTCTTCAAAAATGATATCGGAATCAGTTACAACAAAAACATCATCAAACAGCTTGGTAGTAATAGCCGCTTCGTAAGTTCTTAAAATCACTGTTTTTCCACCCAAATCTTGCATTAATTTGGCTGGAAATCGGGTTGAAGCGTAACGTGCGGGTATAACGGCTATTATTTTCATTACTTGGGTTAAAACATTAATAGTATCAAATCAGATGCAAATTTAATTAATTTATTGAGTTTATCCTTTTACATCATTTTTACTGAAGTCATACTCAAAGAACCAGCTACTAATTTATCATTAAATAAATGCAATTTATCCTTTTTATCTTTTAATCCCAAGGTATAAATTAAGGGTAAAAAATGCTCTGGTGTTGGAATAGCTAATCGCAGGGCTTTACTCTGTTTTTCATACTCTAGTAATGGTTTAAAATTAGCATCTAATAAATAATTATTAACTACTTCTCGAGCCTCAATTGCCCAGTCATAGCCATAATTGTCTTTGTCGAAATTAGGGTAATCCACTAATCGTAGATTATGAACAATATTACCACTTCCTACAATTAGAATACCTTTATATCTCAAATCACTTAGTTGCTTAGCCAATTCAAAATGATATTCTGGCGGCTTCGAATAATCAATACTCAACTGAATAACAGGGATATTTGCTTCGGGATATAAATGTTTAATTACACTCCAAGCACCGTGATCTAACCCCCAAGTATCATCTAATTCGACCTCTGTAGGTAGTAGTAATTCTTTGGTTTCCAAAGCCAATTCAGGACTCCCTTTAACAGGATATTGTACCTCAAATAATTCCTGTGGAAAACCACCAAAATCATGAATGGTTTTTGGCATTTCCATAGCGGTTAATTTAGTTCCTTTAGTATACCAATGTGCCGAAATACACAAAATAGCATTGGGCTGCGGCAGTGATTTTGCTAAATCTCGAAAACCAGCCACAAACTGATTTTCTTCAATGGCATTCATCGGACTTCCGTGTCCTAAAAACAAAACCGGCATTTTATCGGTAGTTGAGAAACTTCCAGATACAGTGTGTAAATCGTTTAAATTTTGCATAATTATCGTTTTAAATTAGTCCACAAAATTTTCGTCTTTAAAACCAATCAAATATAATTTATTTTTAGCCCTTGTCATGGCGGTATACAACCACCGAATATAATCGCTATTTATTCCGTCTGGCAAATAGGGTTGCTCGATAAAAACGGTGTTCCACTGCCCTCCTTGCGATTTATGACAGGTAATAGCATAAGAGAACTTGACTTGCAAGGCATTAAAATAGTCGTTGTTTTTTACTTTCTGGAATTGCTTAAATTTAGTTTCACCTTCATAATCTTTGAGCACTTCTTGGTACAAACGATTAGACTCTTCATAGGTCAAAGAAGGAGATTCACTTTTGATGGTATCCAAAAGTAAAACCGTTTCAAATGGCTTTTGATCAGGATAATCGACCATACGGATTTTTACTTTAGCAAACTTAAAACTGTACAATTCTTGAATACCAAATATTTCCAAAACCTCAATTATATCACCATTGGCAATAAAACCAGCTTCATCTGAATCTTTTAACCAAAAATAATTGTTCTTTACTACCATTAAAAAATCTCCTGTAGACAATTCGCTTTCTCGGTCTAAAATTCGAGTGCGAATTTGTTCGTTATACTGGTTGGCTCTTTTATTGGAACGAACAATAAATGCGGTATCTTCTATACTGTAATTGCTATAAGCAGACTGAATAGCGTCCTGAATGTCATAGCCATCTGTCAATCGTACTATATCTTTATATTTTTTTACATCAAACTGAAAATCAGTAACAAAATTATCTTTCAATAACTCTCGTAACTCTGTCGCATTAAATAAAATCCCTGAACTTTCTTCCTGACGCATCACTTCGTCTAATTCAATAGACTCAATTTCTTTATCATAATGTACCGCTAAAGTATGAGTGTCCAAAGCGGGACTGATATCCAAATTAACCGGAGGTAGCTGCGCAGTGTCTCCTAACAGAATCATTTTGCAATTGGTTCCCGAATACACATACGAAATTAAATCATCTAACAAAGAACCGTTTTCATACAATTTAGAATCCGAATTAGCATCCGAAATCATCGAGGCTTCATCAACGATGAAAATGGTATTTTTATGTTTATTAGGCTGTAACGTAAACGAAACGCCTCCTCCAGAAGATTTCTTAGGGAAATAGATTTTTTTATGAATGGTAAAAGCTGGCTTGTTTGAATAATTGGCAATTACCTTAGCTGCACGTCCCGTTGGAGCAAGCAAAACATACTTTTTATTAATCTCAATTAAATTATTGACAATAGTAGAAATGACGGTCGTTTTTCCTGTCCCTGCATATCCTTTCAAAACAAAAATGGTGTTGTTCTCCATTTCGGTTAAGAAAATAGCAATCTTTTGAAAAAAGATATCCTGTTTGTAAGTAGGTTCAAACGGGAATTTTTTCTTTAAAAGACTGTAAAACAAGGAGGAATTCATTCTGATTAATTTGTCTGCAAAGTAAACAATTGCAATGACAAAAATCAATTGCAATTACAAAAATCAATGATAAAATTAAATAGCGAGTCCCATAATTAATTTGATTTCTTTATTACTTTTTGAAATTGATTTCTGAAATTGCTATTGAAATTGATTTTTGCTATTGTTATTCGTATGTTTGCATTGTTGAAACAAAACCTATGAATACCAATATCACCGAAAAGAGTTATAAAAAACTGTCGATTCAAGTTGCCTTGAATGGACTTTCTTTTTGTTGTTTTGACACCTTAAACAATACGATTACCTCCTTCAACGAAGTACGTTTTGATACGTTTCACAAAGCCACTAAAACTGAGGATTTATTTGCCGATGCTTTTAGTGATTATCCTGAATTAAAGGATTCGTATGACGAGATTCTAATTATTCACAATAACAATCTTTCTACATTTGTGCCTGAGCCATTGTTTGACGAAAACTTTCTAGGAAGCTATTTGCAATACAATACTAAAGTTTTTGAAACTGATTTTTTTGCTTTTGACGAAATTGCTAATTGCCAAATGAATACTGTTTACATTCCGTATGTAAATATCAATAACTTTTTTATTGACCAATTTGGCACTTTTGATTACAAACATGCTAATTCTATTTTAGTTTCTAAATTATTAATTGGATCCAAAAACAATCCAGAAAAGAAAATGTTTATTCATATTAATTCTGGTCATTTTGAAATTATTGTTCTACAAAATCAGAAACTATTATTATTCAATTCGTTTGAGTATTCAACTCCTGAAGATTTCTTGTATTACATTTTGTTTACAGCAGAACAATTAGGTTTAAATCCAGAAGAATTCCCGTTAGAACTGATTGGAAAAATAGATACTGAAAGTGACTATTATCAATTGGCATATAAATACATTCGTAATGTATCATTAATAGATATTAGAGATTTACAAGCTAAAAATACTTTTTCAGAAGCGGACAATAGAAATCACTTTATACTTTTTAATTCATGAGAATTATTTCAGGCAAATACAAAGGCCGACGCCTATTTCCTCCAAAAAACCTTCCTGTACGTCCCACAACTGATATGAGTAAAGAAGCATTATTCAATGTTTTGAATAATCATTTTAGTTTTGAAGGATTAAAAGTATTGGACTTGTTTTCAGGAACAGGAAACATCAGCTTTGAATTTGCTTCTAGAGGTAGTTCGCCCATTACTTCCGTAGATGGTGATTTTGGTTGTGTAAAATTTATCAAACAAATTGCTGCTGAATTTGATTTCAATATTGCTGCTACCAAAAGTGATGTTTTTGCTTTCCTTGAAAAAAATAAAACAACTTACGACATCATTTTTGCAGACCCTCCTTATGGTTTAGACCAAAAAACCTTCGAGAAAGTAGTTACTTTAGTATTTGAAAGAGGACTTTTAGAAGAAGAGGGCATGTTGATTATTGAGCATTCCAAATACACTAAAATGGAGCATTTGCCAAATTTTTCTTTTCAAAAAAGTTATGGTGGATCTTTCTTTAGCTTCTTTGAGATTGCAACTTCGGAGGATGAAGAATAGTTATCTCCAAAAATTTTAAAAAAAGCAGACCTATAAGCCGGATTCTGTCTCCGTAAACGGAGCCTTATCATTTATCTAGATCTTACATTACTGTAAGACTCAAGCTATCTACCCTTCAACAACGGACGAGAAGCCCTTAAATGCTGATATACTTGATATTTCACCGCATAGAGTTTACCTGGTTTCACTACAGCATTACCTGTACATACTTTCTGTTGCACTTGTCCTAATTCATCTCGAAAAATCGAGACAAACCGACGGGTGTTACCCGCTATGCTTCTCTGTGGTGTCCGGACTTTCCTCCCTCCTAATGAATCAGGACGGCGATAAGGCGGTCTGCGGGGCAAATCTACAACTTTATTTATGGTAAATCATAATTGATTCTTTCCCTCTTCTATTTTACTACTATTTCGCATCGGGATTATTGTTAGTAAATTGGGGATAAGTCATCTTGTAATTGGAGTAAAGCTGTTGCTTTTTGAAATTTCATATCCTATATTTGCTATCTAATACCAATTCAATGGAACAATTTATAGTATCGGCTCGTAAATACCGTCCACAAACATTTAAAGATGTTGTGGGTCAGAAAGCCATTACCAATACTTTGTTGAATGCTATTGAAAACAATCACTTGGCCTCTGCCCTTTTATTTACTGGACCTCGTGGTGTAGGTAAAACTACTTGTGCACGTATTTTGGCACGAAAAATCAATCAACCTGGATACGATGATCCAAATGAAGATTTTGCTTTCAATGTATTTGAATTGGATGCAGCTTCTAATAACTCAGTAGATGATATTCGAAACTTGATTGATCAAGTGCGTATACCACCTCAAACCGGACAGTACAAAGTGTATATCATTGATGAGGTGCATATGTTATCTTCTGCCGCTTTTAATGCGTTTTTAAAAACTTTAGAAGAGCCGCCAAAACACGCCATCTTTATTTTGGCTACGACCGAAAAACACAAAATCATTCCAACGATTTTATCACGTTGTCAAATATTTGATTTCAAAAGAATTACCGTTAAAGATGCTAAAGAACATTTAGCAGAGGTGGCTACAAGTCAAGGAGTTCAATTTGAAGACGACGCTTTGCATATCATTGCTCAAAAGGCAGATGGTGCTATGCGTGACGCTTTGTCTATTTTTGACCGAGTAGTTTCTTTTTGCGGGACTAATTTGACTCGTCAAGCGGTAACAGAGAATTTGAATGTTTTAGATTACGAAACGTATATCAATGTGACTGAATTGATTTTGGAAAACAAAATTCCAGAATTATTAGTTTCTTTTAACGAAATTCTTGCCAAAGGATTTGATGCACATCATTTTGTTTCTGGATTGGCTTCTCATTTCAGAGACTTATTGGTTTCTAAAAATCCTGCTACTTTATCTTTGTTAGAAGTTGGAGAACAAGCACAGCAGATGTATGGTGTTCAAGCACAAAAATGCGACACCAATTTCTTGTTGAAAGGAATTGAAATTGCTAATGATTGTGATTTGAAATACAAAGTCAGTCAAAATCAAAGATTACTTGTTGAACTTTGCTTAATGCAATTAGCCTCCATCACTTTCGATGGAGAAAAAAAAAAGTTGAGCAATTTATAATTCCGCCTACTTATTATAAAAATTCAGCCTATTCAATAGTTGAAGTAGTTAAAAATACTGAAACTCCAAAAGTAACTGAAGAAGTCATAGCTATTCCTTCACCAGAAAGTATAGAAGAAATTCCAAATGAAGTTGAAGAAATAGTTACAACAGTAACTGCCCCTATTATTGAAATTCCAAAACCTACTATTCCAAACGAATCAGAACCTAAAGTTTCTGCATTGTCGTTATCAAGTATTCGCGCTAAAAAAGCTTTAGAAGAAAGTTCAAAAACGTTTGTAAAAGAATCCGTTCATTTACCCACAGAGCCATTTACTGAAACAGAAATGTTGTTACAATGGAATAAATATGCGCAACGTTTGGGAGACAAAGGCTATAAAATTATGGAGTCATTATTACTTATTAATGATCCTGTTTTGAATGGTACTCATATCACGATTGAATTACCTAACGAAGGTTCCAAATTGGATTTTGAAAGCGAAAAATTAGGATTGCTTGGATACTTAAAAGGGCATTTACACAACCACGACATTACTATAGAAGTGATTGTAAATGAAAGTTTTGAAAGTAAACGCAGCTTTAATGACCAAGATCGTTACAACCGTTTACATCAAATCAATCCGAATATTGAATTATTAAAAACAACATTCGGATTAGATATTACTTAAGTGATTTATTAGATTTTACCGTAGTACATTGCTTTAACTATTCCGTCTGCTAAACCAATTTTAGGAACATAGATGTTTCTAGCTCCACTCCATTTCATTGCATTCAAATAAATTCGTGTAGCAGGAATAATTACATCGGCACGGTCAGAGTTCAATCCTAATTCAGAAATTCGTTGCTCATAAGTCAATGAATTCAAAAAGGCATATTGAGAATTCATATAAATATAAGATAGCGGTTTATCTTGTGATTTCGCCGACATTTTAAACAACTTGTTGATATTTCCACCTGAACCAATTAAAGTTACTTCATCATATTCTTCCGTATTGGTTCGAATCCATTTCTCGATTTCCTCCCAAACCACATCATGAACCATATCATTTAATAGTCGAACTGTTCCTGCTTTAAAAGATCTAGAAACAATCATCTTTCCATCAGAAAACAAAGTAAACTCGGTGCTACCACCACCTACATCAACAAAAAGATAGGTCTTTTCAGTTTTAATTAAGCTATGTAAATCGCTTGAAGCAATTATAGCTGCTTCTTTTTTACCATCAATAATTTCAATCTTTATTCCAGTTTTCTTTTTGATGATTTCAGTTACTTCTTTACCATTATAAGCCTCACGCATTGCTGAAGTTGCAAATGCTTTGTATTGCTCTACTTTATGAACTTTCATCAAAAGACTAAATGCTTTCATCGCATCACACATTCTGTCAATATTTTCTTCAGAAATGGCTCCAACAGTAAACGCATCTTGTCCCAAACGAATTGGCACACGAACTAAGGAACTTTTGTTGAATTGCGTTTCTTTGTCGTCTTGTTCAACAATATTAGCAATAAGCAATCGCATGGCATTAGATCCAATATCAATTGCAGCGTATTTTTTTATATTTAGCATTAAATAAATTCTGAATTATAAAATTGGAAAGGCGTAAAAACAACTAGTTTATTTCACCACCTTCTAATTGGTTCTTATAATAATTATACGTCTCTAATTGAGCTCTAAAAATAGGCTTGTTGCCTCTTTGTCGGTATTTGTTATCTAAAAGATGTGAATGCAATCTAGCTTTTACATTACCCTGCCAACCTAAGTCAAAATTATCAATTAACTCTCTTTTAATATCTTCATCATAAATAGGACAAGTTACTTCTACACGACCATCTAAATTACGAGTCATCATATCCGCTGAGGAAATAAACACCTCAGGATCTCCTGCGTTACCAAATATATAAATACGAGAATGTTCTAAATAATTATCTACGATACTTATAGCTTCTATATTCTCACTCAGTCCGGGTATACCTGGAATTAAAGAGCAAATACCTCTAACTTCTAATTTAATATTTACACCTGCATTACTTGCTTCGTATAATTTATCAATCATTTCAATGTCAGATAAACTGTTCATTTTCAACTTCATGTAAGTTGTATTACCTTCTTTTGCATGAGCAATCTCTCTATTTATAAGCTTATTAAACTTATTTCTAGTGAAATGAGGCGAAGTAATAATATGCTGGTAATTGTAAATGCGATAGTTGATTTCAAAAAATTCAAAAACTTTAGATACATCTTTAAGTATTTTTTGATGTGCCGTAAATAAAGTCACATCGGTATATACTTTTGCAGTAGATTCATTAAAGTTTCCTGTAGAAATTATACCGTATCGGTGAATTTTAGATCCTTCCAATCTTTCGATAACACATATTTTACTGTGTACTTTTAATCCTTTTACACCAAAAATAAGTTCAATTCCCTCCATCTGCATTTGTTCAGAATAAAAAATATTACTGGCTTCGTCAAATCGCGCTTGCAATTCAATTTGGACAGTTACTTTTTTTCCGTTTTTAGCAGCGTTAATTAACGAACTGATAATTTGAGAGTTTTTTGCTAATCGGTATAACGTAATTTTAATTGTAGTTACCGCAGGATCCAATGCCGCTTCTCTTAAAAACTTAATCACATACGAATAGGATTGATAAGGAGCACTAACCATATAATCCTTAACTGCAATTTTCTTCATTATATTTTCATCCAAACTCAATCCTGGTATAGGCAAAGGCGGGTTTGTTTTGTATAATAAATCAAATCTTCCAAGGTTTGGAAAATCCATATAATCCCTTCTGTTATGGTATTTACCACCGGGAATGATACTATCAGTAGCATCGATTTTCATATTCGTCAGGAAGAAATCAAGTGTGTCTTTATCAATATTCTGATCGTAAATAAAACGAACCGGCTCTCCAATCCTTCTATCTTTTACACTTGATGCTATTTTTTCTAACATACTTTTACTCAAGTCACTATCAATATCCAACTGAGCATCTCTTGTAATTTTAATCATATGAGCGTCAACGCTTTCATAATCAAAAATATCAAAGATTTTGTTTAAATTTAAACGGATAACATCATCAAGCATAATCACGAATTGTTTTTCACCTTCAGGAGGTAAAACCACAAAACGATTGATTGTTTTTGGAATTTCGATTACTGCATAGAGAACTTCTTTCTTGCTTTTTTTGTTGGTTTCTTTAGCATTTCTTTTCAATAATGAACGAAAATTGAACGAACGCTCTTCAATTTCTTTTGAAAATCCGTTAATTACTAATTTGACTGCCAAATAGCCCGAAGTATCCTTTAATACCGGAAAATGATCTAAATCATTTAAGATAATGGTAACCAACTCAGGACTTACTTTTTGTACAAAAAAATCTTTTAGGTACAATTCTTGGTCTGGAGTTACATCATTTTCATCAATAGTGAATATATTTTCTTTCTCTAAGCGAGCTTCAATATCACTTAATATGGCTAAGCTTTCCGCTTGTTGATCAATTACGATTTCTGTTATATCATGCAATAACTGACTTGATGAAATTCCGTTAAAGTATTTCTCACCTGAAATTCCATTCAAAGTTAACCTACGAATTGCAGCAAAACGAACTCTAAAAAACTCATCTAAGTTATTGGAGAAAATTCCAAGAAAACGCATTCTGTCTAATAATGGGACCGTTACGTCACCCGCTTCTTGTAAAACTCGGGCATTAAAGGCTAACCAACTTTTTTCTCTATCAATATATCTTTGTTGCAACACTTAATTATTTTAAATCTTTTGGAAAAATAGTTTTTAAGACCCTACCATTTTTAATGTTACTCCATTGATCATCGTCGAATTGAATTGAAACAAAACCGGAGGTTGGAACATTAGGCAGGATGCAATCTCCAAATTTATTAACAAAATTTGTAATAGCCTCATTATGGCCGAAAAGAATAACAGTTTCATAAAGATTATTACACGATTTAATCACTTTTTCGAGTTGAAATTCATCAAAAGTGTATAAATCCTCTTTGTAAATTATATTCTCTATGGGGAATGAAATGTTTTGTGCAAAAATTAAGGCAGTATCAGCGGCCCTTTTTGCAATACTACTCCAAAGTAAAAAAGTTTTGGGAATGTAATTAGAAATAGTAGAAGAAACCAGATGCGCATCTACAATTCCTCGATGTAAAAGTGGGCGGTCAACATCTTGAAGCGGCGCTTCCCAACTTGATTTTGCGTGTCGAACTAAGATTAAATTTTTCATAATATTATGGGGGATTATTAGTTAAAAATTAATGTACACATCAACTACATCTTCAACCCCTAATTTACGAAAGAATAAAATACAAATTACAAATGGATGAAAAATTTCTTTTCAATAACTCTTTGAACCATATCGGAAATCTAAATAAAATAGCAAACTATTCAATATCAAGGTGACAAACGGTCAATTTTCCATGAAAAATCAGACTGCGCTTGATAACGAATTCGATCGTGAAGTCGGTTAGGTCTTCCCTGCCAAAACTCCACTTCGAGAGGTGTAACTAAAAATCCTCCCCAGTGTTCGGGTCTTGGAATAACCATACCTTCAAAATTGGATTCTAATTGTTTTAAGTTTTCTTCTAAGTATTCTCTTGATGGAACCACTTCTGACTGATTAGAAACTATTGCTCCTAATTTACTTCCGTCTGGCCTTGAAGCAAAATAATTGTCAGAAATCGCTTCGGCAGTTTTTTGAGCAATACCTTTAATAATCACTTGTCGTTCCATACTATGCCAAAAGAATGACAAACAAACATTAGGATTCGCTATGATTGCCTTTCCTTTTTCGGAATTATAATTGGTATAAAAAATAAATCCTTCTTCGTTAAACTTCTTTAGTAAAACCACTCTTGATTTTGGAAATCCATCCAAACCAATAGTTGCAACCGTCATGGCATTGACTTCTTCGCTACCGCCAAAATCTTCTACTTCATGAAACCATCTATTGAACAAGTTAATAGGGTCTTCAGGAATTGAAGTTTCTAATAATTCACTTTTATCGTAGGTTTTTCTGTAATCGCTTAAATCTTTCATGACTAGTTTTGTTTTACAATTCAAATGTTATTCCGTCTTCTGCTAATGCTACTTCTGAAAAAATAGTTGCTGCTTCTTCCTTAAACAAGCTTATGCTTTCGTAACGGGTTGAATAATGCCCTAAAATTAATTGTTTTACATTGGCTTTCAAAGCAATTCGAGCCGCTTCTTTTGCAGTAGAATGCAAGGTCTTTTGAGCTAAACCTTCTTCTGATTCCAAAAAAGTCGATTCGTGATACAAAACATCTACATTATCGATAATTGGAAGAATTGCTTCGTGATAGACAGTGTCTGAGCAAAAAGCATAACTTTTAGGCTCGATTGGGTCAAAAGTCAATTCTGAATTGGGTATAGTTCTACCGTCTTCTAGAGCAATGTCTTTCCCGTTTTTAATTTTTTGATAATAACAGCTCTCTATTTCATAATTCAGCACCGCATCCATATTCAACTTGCGTTCACCTACTTTTTCTTGGAATAAAAAACCATTAGTATACACACGATGTTTCAAAGGTATGGTTGTAACCACCACTTTTTCATCTTCAAAAATTGTCTCGCTTTCCTCCGATTCCAATTCATGAAAATACAAACCGTAATTCGTCCACGAATTAGACAACCGCAATTGCAACAGAATGATTTCTTTGATTCCTTTTGGACCATAAATATGTAAATCCGTTGTTCTTCCTAACAAACTAAAAGTAGAAATCAGTCCTATCAAACCATAAAAATGGTCGCCATGCAAATGGGAAATAAAAACTTGATTGATTTTAGAAAACTTAATCTTGTTCTTTCTAAGCTGCACCTGAGTACCTTCTCCACAATCAATTAAAAACATTCTGTTCTTAATCTCTAATAACTGAGAAGTTGGATTTGTAATCGTTCGAGGTGTAGCGGCATAGCAGCCTAAAATGGTTAGTTTCATGTATTTAATTTCTTATCCGAAATTAATCTTTTTTTGAATTGGATTTAGCACCTAATCTATTGATTTTAATTGCAAAAAATCCAACACACACAGCATAGATAATTAGGCTTATAAAATCAAAATTTCCCGTTTTAATACCGTGAATTATATCTCTTGCAAAAAGAAATGTGAGCAAAAATAGCGCTATTGTGTAGAGATATATTATAGTTTTGATGTTTACTTTCATACTTAGAAACCTAAATCACGTTCAATTTCTTCCATTTCGATAATATCATGTGCTTCCAAATTAGAAGGCACTACAGATAATTGAGCAGGAACAGCATTAAAATCAATACCTTCTGCCACTACCACAAATGATTTTTTTACTTTTTTATGTTGTTTAGCTAAAGGTAGTAACAATTTTAAATCTGCAAGAGTAACAGATGGATTATGAGATAAATCGATGATTACATTATGTGTATCAAATGCTGTATTAGATTGTGACACTTTATCTAAAAATGAAGCGAAATCTCCTTGGGTATCTTTGATTGTTATGGTATGTCCTTTTTGATCTACTTTCATAAATGGGGAATTAAAACTAAAACAGTTTATTAAAATATAATTGCCAAGTTTATTTCAAATAAACTATTGAATTTTTGAAGCCAAAAGATAGATAACCGCCATTCGTATCGCTACACCGTTCTCGACTTGGTCTAAAATAACCGATTGTTGAGAATCGGCAACATCGCTCGTAATTTCGACACCACGATTAATTGGTCCGGGATGCATAATTACAATTTCTTTATTTAAGGAATCTAATAGATTTTTATCCACTCCATATTGTTGTGCATATTCTCTAGTTGAAGGAAAGTAATTAACGTCCATACGTTCATTTTGAACTCGTAACATATTAGCTACATCGCACCATTCTAATGCTTTACGTAGATTTGGCTCAACTTTAACTCCAAGTGATTCGATATGTTTTGGAATCAAAGTTTTAGGCCCGCAAACCTTTACTTCGGCACCTTGCATTTGCAGGGCGTAGATATTAGACAAGGCGACACGAGAGTGTAAAATATCCCCCACAATCACTACTTTTTTTCCTGCTACATCACCTAATTTTTCGCGAATGGAATAACTATCTAATAAAGCTTGTGTAGGGTGTTCGTGTGCTCCATCTCCTGCGTTAACTATACTTGCTTTTACGTTTTTAGATAAGAAATAAGCCGCACCTGGATTAGCATGGCGCATGACTACCATATCTACTTTCATTGAAAGGATATTATTTACAGTATCGATCAGCGTTTCCCCTTTCTTAACAGAAGACTGTGCTGCAGAAAAACTAATCACATCGGCCGACAATCGTTTTTGGGCTAATTCAAAGGAAAGTTTGGTTCGGGTACTGTTTTCAAAAAAGATATTGGCAATGGTAATGTCTCGTAAAGAAGGAACTTTTTTAATCGGTCGATTGATAACTTCCTTAAAATGATCAGCAGTTTCAAATATTAAGTCAATATCATTTTTGTTAATGTATTTAATTCCTAATAAATGATTTACGCTTAATTCTTTCATTTTTCTTTACAATTATAATTTTATAAGGATTGACTTTCTATTTAATTGGTTATTAAATATACGCCGTCTTGTCCATCATTTTCTTTCCAACACACCTTTACTTTTTCGTTATTGATGGCATCTACCTGTCTTCCTCTGTAATCGGGTTGAATGGGCAAATTGCGACTAAATCGTCTGTCAATCAAGACCAATAATTCAATCTCAGAAGGTCTTCCAAAGGACTGAATAGCTGTTAAAGCTGAACGAATACTTCGCCCTGTAAACAAGACGTCGTCAATAAAAATGACTTTTTTGTTTTCTACAATAAAATTGATGTTGGTTTTATTCGCTTCTAAAGGTTTTTCAGTTCTTCTAAAATCATCTCTGAAAAAAGTAATGTCCAAATAACCTAAAGTAATATCTAAAGTTTGGTATTCTGTTTCTAAAATTTCTTTTAAACGCTCTGCTAAAAAAACCCCTCTAGGTTGTATTCCAACTAAAATTGTATCCGAGAAATCTAAGTGTTTTTCAACCAATTGACAAGCCAAACGATGTAGTATGATAGTAACTTCTTTTGCAGTAAGTAATACTTTTTGACTCATGGTAAAGTGTTATGTTTGGTTTGCAAATATACAAATTCTGTTTAATGATTGATAATTAAAAATTACAGAAAAAAAGCCTTGAAAAATCAAGGCTTTTTAAATAGTAAAAATTAAGAATACATTTTAGTTCTTAATTCCTGAACTTTTTCATCATCTAAATAATCGTCAAAAGTCATATAGCGATCAATGGCGCCATTTGGAGTTAATTCCACTACTCTATTACCCACTGTTTGTGCAAATTCGTGGTCATGAGTTGTGAATATAACCGATCCTTTAAAGTTTTTTAACGAATTATTAAATGCTGTAATCGACTCCAAATCCAAGTGATTCGTAGGCTCATCTAACATTAAAATATTAGCACGTTCCATCATCATACGAGACAACATACAACGTACTTTTTCTCCTCCTGATAATACGCGACTAGTTTTTAAAGCTTCTTCTCCTGAGAAAATCATTTTACCAAGGAAACCTCTAATATACACTTCATCTCTTTCTTCTTCTGTTTTTGCCCATTGACGTAACCAATCTACTAAAGTCAAATCGTTCTCAAAATACGAATGGTTTTCAGCTGGTAAATAGGCTTGATTGGTAGTAATTCCCCAATCAAATGTTCCTGAATCGGCATTCTGATTGCCATTCAAAATTTCGTAAAATGCAGTCGTAGCACGTGAATCTTTTGAGAAAAGAACAATTTTATCGCCTTTTGCCATATTCAAGTCCACACCTTTGAACAAGGTTTCTCCATCTATAGAAGCACTTAAATTTTCAACATTCAGAATTTGGTCACCCGCTTCTCTATCTTGGTCAAAAATAATTGCTGGGTAACGACGGCTTGAGGGTTTAATTTCTGAAATATTCAATTTAGAAATCATCTTTTTACGAGATGTAGCTTGTTTAGATTTGGCTACATTCGCAGAAAAACGACGAATAAATTCTTCCAATTCTTGTTTCTTCTCTTCCGCTTTTTTGTTTTGTTGAGCACGTTGTTTAGCTGCTAACTGACTTGATTCATACCAAAAAGTGTAGTTTCCTGAATAATGATTAATTTTTCCAAAATCAATATCCGAAATATGAGTACATACAGCATCTAAAAAGTGACGGTCGTGAGATACTACAATTACTGTATTATCATAATTAGCTAGAAAGTTCTCTAACCAAGCGATAGTTTCAAAATCCAAATCATTGGTAGGCTCGTCCATAATAAGTAAATCTGGATTTCCAAAAAGAGCTTGTGCCAAAAGCACACGAACTTTAATCTTCCCTTCCAAATCCCCCATCATTGTATAGTGGTTGTCCTCTGTAATACCTAAATTAGACAACATTGACGCGGCATCAGAATCGGCATTCCAACCATTCATTTCTTCAAACTGTACTTGTAACTCACCAATTCTGTCGGCGTTTTTATCATTGTAATCTAAATACAACTCATCCATTTCTTTTTTAACGGCATACAAAATTTTGTTACCCATCATTACCGTTTCTAGAACAGTAAAATCGTCAAACATGTTGTGATTTTGATTCAAAACCGACATTCGTTTTCCTGGTTCCAAGTGAATATGACCTGAAGTAGGATCCATCTCACCCGAAATAATTTTTAAAAAAGTAGATTTTCCAGCACCATTGGCACCAATAACACCATAAATATTACCTTGAGTAAAAGTGGTATTGACCTCGTCAAATAAAATTCGTTTGCCAAACTGAACTGATAAATTATTAATTGATAACATGTCGTATATATTTTTTGCAAAAATAGCAAAAAACTAAATAGCTTTTTTTTAAAATTGAATTCGGCTCTGATTTCGTTTTTGTAATGGAACGAAATAACATCTTGAACATATCATTAGAAAAAAATCAATGATTTACATCAAAAACTATTTATTCTATAATTTTGAAAAGATTTATTATGAATTATTTTTTTTTGATTTTAGTATCAAATACTTTTACATTTCAAGCAATTAATTATAACAAACTAAAAAAACCAAAAACTAAAATGAATTCAGAACAAACGAAGTCGAATAATTCGGCACTTTCGACCCTAATCACGGTCTTCTTCTTTTGGGGATTTATTGGAGCATCTAACGGTGTTTTCATCCCTTTTTGCAAGGCTAAATTTGGATTGGATCAATTCCAAAGTCAGTTAATTGATTTTGCCTTTTACGGGGCATATTATATCGGAGCGTTATTATTGTTTATATTTAGTAGTCTTGCTAAAAGAGATATTCTTAACGGCTGGGGATTCAAAAAAGGAATTATTTACGGATTGTTAATCAGTACTTTTGGGGCTGCTTTAATGATTTTAGCTGTTATGCAAGGAAGTTATTTGTTCATCTTGGGAGCTTTATTTATTGTAGCCTTAGGATTTTCATTACAACAAACTTCAGCACAACCGTTTGCAGCTTCCTTGGGTGAACCACATTCTGCTTCTAGCCGATTGAACTTAGCCGGAGGAATTAATTCATTAGGAACAACTATAGGACCTATCGTTGTTTCTTTTGCACTTTTTGGAGTTATTTCAGGAGTAAGTATTGAAGAATTTGCTCAAAAAGCCGACTCACTAGATTCTATGATTACTTTGTATATGGCTGTTGGTGGCTTGTTCTTATTAGCAGCTGCTTTATTTCATTTTTCTAAAAAATTACCTGCAGGAAAAAGCGATGCTACGTTTGAAACAGCTAACAAAGCTTTAACAACGCTTGTTGTAATTACTGTTTTATTAGTAGTGATATTTGGGTATATCTTCGCTCGATATGAAGATCCAGAATTTATAACTCGTTTTATAGAAAACAAAGAAGTTGATTACTTAGGACTTGGATTAACTATATCTACTTTATTAGTAGTGGTAATTGGTCTTTTATTTGCGAATGCTACAGCTCAAAAAAATCCACAAGGTTGGGGTGCAATGAAATACCCACAATTAGTATTAGGAATGCTAGCCTTATTCTCTTATGTGGGTGTAGAAGTTACAATAGGTAGTAATTTAGGAGAGTTATTAGCAACTAAAGATTTTGGGACAATTGATGGTCCGGGACTTGCGCCATTCATGTCTATGTATTGGGGAAGTTTAATGATCGGTCGTTGGGCTGGAGCAATTTCAGTTTTCAATCCGTCTTCTCAAATGAGAAAAATTTTACTAATTGTAGTTCCTTATGTAGCTTTTGGAGTTGTACTGACTGCTAACGCAATTTCTGGACAAGATATTACTCCATTATATGCTTATGCATTTGTAATTGTTTTCCAAATTGTTGGTTTCTTCCTGGGTAAAGATCAACCGTCAAGAACTTTATTAATTTTCGGATTGCTGGGAGCAATTGCAATGATTATTGGATTAGCTACAACAGGAACAATTGCAATTTTTGCTTTTATGAGTGGTGGTTTATTCTTGAGTATTATGTGGCCTTGTATCTTCTCTTTAGGAATTACAGGATTAGGAAAATACACGTCTCAAGGTGCTGCTTTCTTAGTAATGATGATTTTAGGTGGTGGTATTATTCCACCATTACAAGGTAAATTGGCCGATGTAATTGGTATTCATACTTCGTACTTTATTCCTGTATTGTGTTTTGCATTTATTGCATTCTACGGATGGAAAGTAATCGGAATTTTAGAAAAACAAGGTATTGGAAACGATATCGAAGTGGGTGGTGGACACTAAAAATACGCAACTAACCAAAACCAAAAAAATCCCATCAATTGATGGGATTTTTTAATTTATAAAAGAAAAATATTATTTATTCCCCTTTTCAAAATCAGCAACAAATTGTGCTAGTCCAATATCTGTTAATGGGTGTTTCAATAATCCGTAGATAGCAGAAAGAGGTCCTGTCATCACATCGGCACCAATTTTAGCACAGTTCATAATATGCATCGAATGACGCACAGAAGCTGCTAAAATTTGCGTTTCAAATCCGTAATTATCATAAATCAAACGAATCTCTTCAATCAGTGCTAATCCATCTGTAGAAACATCATCCAAACGACCGATGAATGGAGAAACGTAAGTAGCTCCTGCTTTAGCGGCCAATAAAGCTTGACCAGCAGAAAAAACTAAAGTAACATTCGTTCTAATTCCTTTATCAGAAAAATATTTGGCAGCCATAACCCCTTCTTTGGTCATTGGTAATTTAACTACAATTTGTTCGTGCAAATCAGCCAACTCCTCACCTTCTTTTACCATGCCTTCGAAATCAAGAGCATTTACTTCGGCACTTACATCTCCATCTACTAAATTACAAATGTCTACATAATGTTTTAAGATATTATTTTTTCCGGTAATACCTTCTTTTGCCATTAACGACGGATTAGTAGTTACACCATCCAAAACACCTAAAGCTTGTGCTTCTTTAATTTGAGCTAAATTAGCTGTGTCTATAAAAAATTTCATTCCAAATATATTTAGTTGTGAATACGCTAACAAAAGTAAGAAATGAATTGAGAACTAAAAATAAATTAACTGCATAAAAAAAACCGCCTCTTTTCAGAGGCGGTTTTGGAACTAATATCCTAGAATTTCTAGTTTGAACTAGAAGTAGATTTAACAGCTAAGTTGTAAACAACTAATCCAAATCCGATTTTGTTGATAGCATCTGCAATGTTGTAAGCAACATCTACACTTCCTTTACCAAGGAAACTTGTGTACCAACCATCAGTTCCTAACATGTATCCTAATGGGTAAATTGCCCATCCAACAAGTACGAACCAACATAAGATTTTGTGTGAAGCCAATACATCTCCACCAGCAGCTTTTGCTAGTTTTGAAGCTTCGCCTAACCAAATTTCGTAAACAATTAAGAAATAAGCAAGTCCAGAGATGAATCCCCAAAAAGCTGCTTGGTCACTAAAAATTGTTTCTCCAAAGTATCCTGTTACTAACATGATGATTGAGTAGAAAATCATTTTCCACAACAAGCTCTGTTTTGCACCAGCAACTTTAAGAATTAAATAAAACTCTAGACACATCAACGGCACAGTAAGTACCCAATCCACGTATCTAAAGAACGTTGGTGACTCTTGGAATGCATTCCAATAATCACGCATGTAAAAGTAGTGTACTGCAGCAATAAAAGTAATCAATCCTGATACTAATACTGAAGTACGCCATTTCTTATCGAACTGACTTAGCGATAAGAAGAAAAAAGCTGAAGCAGCCATCATGGCCATGCTTCCAATGAAGAATGTAAATCCAACATAGTCGTTTGGTAGCATTTTTGCTACATTAGCAGAAATAAACATAAAATTTGACATAAAATAAAAAATTAGGTTAATTAATAAAGTAAATTTACAGTATTAAGTAATACAAATTACATTTTTGTGTTTATTTTTTTTGAAAAAAGATTAAACAAAAACAATTAATTATGTCAAATACATTAAAATTATCAGTCATAACAAGCTTTGCGGGACTTTGGCTAACTTCTTATTTATCAAATAAATACCAAATAATTTTAGGTTTTTTTTTGATTTTGTCATTTGGAGTACTTCATGGAGCCAATGATTTGGTTCTAATTGACCAGTTAAAATCAAATAAAAAACTCGATTTTATCAAAATAATTGGAATTTATGTTTCAATTGTTGGAATATCGGTTCTTCTATTTACTAATATTCCAATTGTGGCTTTATTATTGTTTATTTTGGTGAGTAGTTACCATTTCGGAGAACAACATTGGAATGAAATTATTAAAACAAATAAATCATTTATAACACCAATGTTTCAATTTAATTATGGATTACTAATCTTGGTGATTTTATTTTACTTTAATTCAAAGGAAGTAATTGAAATCATTTTTGAAATAACTAAGTACACCCTTTCAACAGAATTTATTGAAACTGCGCTACTAATTACATTAAGCTTATTTGTGGTCTTATCTATTCGGTTATATCAAATTTCAACTGAGTTTAAGAATAACCTAATCGAACAACTGTTTTATCTCGTTGTTTTAGCTATTGTATTTAAAGCTTCGAGTTTAATTTGGGGATTTACCATTTACTTTATTTTTTGGCATAGTATTCCATCTTTAAATGACCAACTGATTTTTTTATATGGCTCTTCTACCTGGGCTGATTTTAAAAAATATTTCAAAACAGCTTTTATTTATTGGTTTATTTCTTTGATAGGTGTTTTTGGCTTGTACTATATAGCGAAAGATATGGTTGTATTTGACGCATTATTTTTCGCTTTTTTAGCCTCAATAACTTTTCCGCATTTTATTGTCATATTAAATATGTACCAAAAAAAATAAATTCAAATTAAAGTTTGTAATGATTCATTAGCATTTTTTCGTACACAGTATCTGGAAGTATTCTTTTTAGAACTATGGAAATTTTTTGCATGAACGCCCCTACTTTATAATGAATTCTCGGATTTTTTTCTTGAATAATTTGGAAAACCGCTTCAGCCATTTCATTTGGATTACTTCCACTATCCACATGCTCATCCATAGTTTTTAAAATAGATCCGTAAGCTCGTTCATAATCTGAACCTTGAATTATTGGAGCATGAAAACGTCCTGCAGCTATATTGGTGGCAAAATCTCCAGGAGCAACATTGGTAATTTGAATTCCAAAAGACTTCACCTCCATACGTAACGCTTCAGTAATTAATTCCAAAGCGCCTTTTGAAGCTGAATAGACACTTCGATACGGCAATCCCATATATCCTGCTATACTCGTGATATTGACAATCAAGCCCGATTTTTGTTGGCGCATTTGAGGCAAAACAGCCTTCATTACAGCTATTGGACCAAAAAAATTAGTGTCAAAATTATTTTTAATCTCTTCCATTGGGATTTCTTCCAAAGGTCCTGTAATTCCAACTCCAGCATTATTAATTACAACATCCAATCTACCTGTTGATTGAATAATTTGGGCTACAGCCAAATGAATTGACTCAACATCTCTAACATCTAAAGCGACTAACGGAAAAATAGAATTCAACACCTTTTCAGGATTTCTACTTGTTCCGTATACGATGAAACCTTTTTGATGTAAAAACTCTCCTATAGATTTCCCTATACCCGAAGATCCGCCTGTAATCAACACAACTTTACTCATTCAAATCAATTTATTATCAGTTATTTAGCTTATAAAAATAATCAAAAATAAAAGTTTTGAATCCCTATAAACAAAAAAATCTTCCTAGAGGAAGATTAATAAAAAATGGCAAGCGACCTACATCGCACCGCTCAACCGCGTACCCTTGCTATGTTCCCATCCTGGGGGATTCTGCAGGAGCTGGTCGTGTAGGACTTGCCGGTGCAAATATACAACCTTTTTATATTTTTGCAAGTCATTGCTACTAATAAAATAAGGTTGTATATTCGAATTTTAAAATACAAATCATGAAAAAATACAACTGCTTATTTATCATTTTGTTAGCCATAAGTCTTTCGAATTGTGGCGGAGCAAAAAAAGAAGACAATTCATTATTTAGCTTTGAAACAGCAAGTACTAAAAAACAATATGTTCCCGAGGAATCAATCAATTTAAGTCTGTCAAATTCTAGCTCAAAAGAAGTTGATAGTATTGTCTTTTATATTAACGATGTGAAAATTGGAACTACAAAAGGATTAGGAAAATTGTCATTTGAATTTAAAGATCAAAAATTAGGCAATCAAAATCTAAAAGCTATTGTATATTATGAAGGGGAACTAGCTGAAATTAACGAGGAAGTAGAATTGGTATCGAGTGTTTCACCTCAATTATTAAAATACACTATAGTAAACACTTATCCTCATGATGTTCAAGCGTATACTCAAGGATTAGAATTTTATCGGGATACTTTATTTGAAGGGACTGGTAATGGCAGTAGTCCATCGGGAAGTAAAGGAATTTCAAGCTTAAGAAAGACTAATTTTAAAACTGGTGAAGTTTACAAAAAAATAGAATTAGCTGAACAGTATTTTGGAGAAGGAATCACTATTTTAAATAACAAAGTATACCAACTTACTTGGCTAAATAATGAAGGTTATGTTTATAATGCTGATACTTTCAAAAAAGAAAAAACCATACCTTATTTTAAAAAAATGGAAGGTTGGGGATTAACAACAGATGGTAAATCGTTGTATATGTCAGATAGCTCCGAAACTATCCATATTTTAAATCCTGATACATTTGCCGAGATAGGTTCTATCAATGTGTATTCTTTAGCCAACAAAGTGAAAGCTGTAAATGAACTGGAATGGATAGATGGGAAAATTTATGGAAATGTATACCAGAAAGATGCTATAGCTGTGATTAATCCTAAAAATGGTGCTGTAGAGGGTATTATAAACCTTGCTGAATTAAAAACTAAAATTAAGCAAACAGAAAACACAGACGTGCTTAATGGTATAGCTTACAATTCAAAAACTAAAACCCTTTTCGTTACTGGTAAAAATTGGGATACGCTATTTGAAATTAAAATAATTGAATAATTTCCCTTTCAAATTATTGAATAAAAAAAGGGAGCTATTAGCTCCCTTTTTTTATATACTCTGTTGAAAATTATCTTAATGAGAATGATGTTTTAGAAACTAATTCTGCTTTATCATACACATTAACTGTGTAGGTACCTTTTGCAAATTTACTTCCTGCCAAATCTTCTGAAACATCAACTGTTTTATTCTCATATTTTACATTAGTTGTAAAACTGTATGTTAACGATTTTGTTCCGAAATTCTCCACTTTCTTTTCTCCTACAACATTATTTTCGCTATCAATAACTTGTACATAATACATTTTTGTTCCTGATTTTGCGATTTTATTTTCAGCTATAGTAAAACTAACTTTTAAAATATCAGCTCTATTTGCTTTTTCAGTTTCTATTTGCTTACCTGAACTTCTCACTTTGTAAGCAGCTCCTTTAGTATTCAACACAGTTAAAACTGATCCTTTTTCAACTGTTTTAGCTAACTCTGAATTTTGAGAAGATAAAACTTCGTTTGCTTTTTTAGATTCTACTAAGACAACTCTTGTACTATCACGTTGAACAGTCAAAGTAACATTTTGTTTTTTCAAGTTGTCATTTTCAGCAATTAACACTTTCATGTTACTCTGTAAAGCAGTCAATTGAGATTTGAATTTTGAAAGGTCTCCATTAGATTTTTTTAAATCTGACATTAAAGCAACTACTTTATCTCTTTCTTTAATTAATTCCTCAGACATTGTAGTATTTTCAGCAATCGCAGCGTCATAAGTAGCTTTTAACTCTTGTAAATCATTCATAACTGATTCTTTTTCAGTTAATGTAGTTTTCAACTCAGTACGAACAATTTCAGCGTCAGTTGACATTTTGAAAATATAACCTAAACTCCCTAAAAGTAATAGTAATAGTACAATTACGATTGCTTTCAAATTTGAATTGCTTTTTTGATTTTCCATTTTTAATTTTTATAGTTTAATTGTTTGCGACAAAAATAATAATATATCCATACTACACAACGTATTTTGACACATTTATAGTATTTTTGGCTAAAACTTTTTATAAAATGGACAAAATAATTCCTTTTACTTTAACTGATCTCGGCAAAATTACCAACCAAAGAAATGGTGAAATTAAATTTGGTGAGAAAATGATTACTGTACCAAAAGGAGTCGATGCTTTGGAATTCCTTTCAAGTTGCGAAGCAAAATATGTTTTATTTGGAATCCCTGAAGATATTGGAATCAGAGCTAATTATGGCCGCCCTGGTGCAGCTTCAGCTTGGAATAGCGCCATCAAAAGCATTGCTAATATTCAGCATAATCGATTTAGTAAAGGAAATCAAATTATAGTCTTAGGATCACTTAATGTAGCCCATGAAATGGCAGAGGTGGAAAATCTTGACTTTAATGATATTGACGATCGTTCTAAATTAAGCCAACTGGTAGAAAAAATTGATAAAGAAGTTTCTCATATTATTTTCAATATTGTCAAACTAGGTAAAACACCTATTATTATTGGTGGAGGCCATAACAATGCTTATGGGAATATCAAAGGAACGGCTTTAGCCAAAGGAAAACCAGTTAATGCCATAAATTTTGATGCCCATTCCGATTTTAGAATTTTAGAAGGTCGACATAGCGGAAACGCATTTTCGTATGCTTTTGAAGAAGGTTTCTTAAAAAAATATTTTGTCTTTGGTTTGCATGAGAATCATGTTTCCAAAAGTGTATTGGATACATTTAAGAAGATTGAAGATCGAGTACGCTATGTTACTTATGATAGTATCAAAATTCGAAAAGAAAAAGAATTTGAAAAAGAAATGACTCAAGCTTTAGAGTTTATCAATCAAGAACCATTCGGTTTAGAAGTTGACTTGGGAGCCATTCCTAATATTGCTAGCAGCACAATGACTCTTACTGGTTTTTCTGTTGAAGAATTACGACAATTTGTCTCTTATTTTGGGAAATTCAAAAATGCTACTTACTTGCATCTTTGCGAAGGTGCGCCTGATTTAGGTGAACTTAAAAATGATCATTTAGTAGGTAAAATAATAGGACACTTGATAACTGACTTTATAAAATCAAGGAACGAATCCGATGTACAGCACCAAACGATTGTTCCTAGTTGGATGCATCAAAAATAATAACACTATCTTTGCCAAGTATTGCTGTACTTAATGCAATACATTAATAGTAAAATTATGTTATTCGAAGATTTATCACTTTCAAAAAGTATCCAAAAAGCCGTTCATGAAGAAGGCTATACACACCCCACTCCTATTCAAGAACAATCTATTCCTATCGTTTTATCTGGTAGAGATTTAATTGGTTGTGCGCAAACTGGTACTGGAAAAACGGCGGCATTTGCCATTCCAATTATTCATCAATTACATCGAATCGTAGGTTCGTCAAAAAAAGCCAAAGAAATTAGAGCTTTAATTGTAACTCCAACCCGTGAATTGGCCGTTCAAATTGGTCAGAATTTTGACACCTATGCAAAATATACTAATCTAAAACAGATTACACTTTTTGGTGGCGTTTCGCAAGTTCCACAAGTTGACACTTTAAAAAAGGGAGTTGATGTGGTAATTGCTACACCTGGAAGATTATTGGATTTACACAAACAAGGTTTTATTAATTTTGACTACTTACACACCTTGGTTCTTGACGAAGCCGATCAAATGTTGGATATGGGATTCATCAATGATGTGAAAAAAATTGTGAAGCTTACGCCTAACAACCGTCAAACATTATTATTTTCTGCTACGATGCCAATTGCTATTCGGGAGTTAGCAGAAATGTTTTTAAAAGATCCAGCAAAAGTAGAAGTTTCTCCAGTTTCTTCAACTGCTGAAAAAATTGAACAACAGGTCTATTTTGTTGAAAAAACAGAAAAAAGAAATTTGTTATATCATTTAATAAAGAATGAAAATTTGTCCGATGTATTGGTGTTTTCAAGAACTAAACACGGAGCTGACAATGTAGTTAAGGCGTTGCGAAAAAACAATATTGCTGCAGAAGCCATTCATGGTGACAAATCTCAAAACGCTAGACAACGTGTTTTAGAAGCATTCAAAAATAAAGAAGTGGGCGTACTTGTAGCAACTGATATTGCTGCACGTGGAATCGATATTGATCAATTACCATTTGTAATTAATTTTGATTTACCAAATATTCCTGAAACCTATGTGCACCGAATTGGTAGAACTGGTCGAGCAGGAAATGGCGGAATGGCAATTTCATTTTGCAGTAAAGACGAAGAGCCATACTGGAAAGACATTCAAAAATTAATAAAAGTAGATGTTAAGACTATTTCAGATCATCCGTATCCTTGGCACTCTGGAAGTCCTGATGCCATTGCGGAGAAACCTAAAAATTCTAATCGAAGTGGAGGCGCCCATAAATCAAGAAAATCAAGCGCATCAAAACAAAACAAAAAACGTTGGTATTAATACCAACGTTTTTTTTTATAATTTATTTTTAGATTAACTAGCATCTTCGATTTTATCTTCCCACTGTCCTACTACAGAAGTAGCTAAAGCGTTTCCGAGAACATTTGTAGCAGATCGAAACATATCGCAGAAATGATCAATAGGTAAAATCAAGGCAATTCCTTCAATTGGAATGTCAAACATTCCACAAGTAGCTGCTACTACTACTAAACTAGCTCTTGGAACACCTGCAATTCCTTTACTTGTAAGCATTAAAACCAATAACATTGTCAATTGTGTACCAATATCCAAGTCAATTCCATAGGCTTGTGCAATAAAAATACTCGCAAAAGTCATGTACATCATACTTCCGTCTAGGTTAAACGAATACCCCAAAGGCAACATGAATGAAACTATTTTGTCTTTCACACCAAAACGTTCTAATTCTTCAGTTAATTTTGGAAAAACGGCTTCGCTACTTGTTGTACCAAAAGCAACTATTAGCGGACTTGAAATTCTTTTTAATAAAGTTGACATTCTCGATTTTAAAAAGATATAACCCACTAAAATAAGAACTACCCATAATGATGCAATTCCAATTAAAAAAGAACCGAAGTATTTGAAATAAGTAATTGCTAATTCTTGGAAATCACGTACTGCAAATACTCCCGCAATGGCACCAAAAACACCTATTGGAGCGAATTTCATTACATAATTAACCATTTTTAGAACAATATGAGAGGTCTTATCTAAAGCATTTACAACAGGCTTAACAGCATCTCCAATTGCTGCAGCGGCTAAACCAAAAAAGATGGAGAAAATTACAATTTGTAATATTTCGTTAGTAGCCATGGCTTCGAATATACTTTTAGGAACAATATGCTCAATGAAATTTTCAAAAGATAAGGTGGTGGTTTTAGCCGTAACTTCTGAGGCAGTAGTTAAATCAACATTAGAAAGATTTAAACCTACTCCCGGTTGTAAAATATTTACAAAAAACATTCCTAATAATAACGAAATGAATGAAGCGGTAAAAAACCATCCTAAGGCTTTCCCACCAATTCTTCCAACTGCTTTAATATCTCCAAGTTTAGCGATACCAACTACTAAAGTGGTAAAAACCAATGGTGAAATAATCATTTGTACCAATCGGATAAATACGGTAGCTAAAATTTTAATTTTAGAACTAAACAACTGAGCAATCTCAGTAGAAAAATTAGTATGAATAGCTATACCTAAAATAGCGCCAATTATCATTGCTATTAGAATTTGTCCCGTAAGTCCTGATAAAAACGATGGTTTTGTAGTAGTTTCTTTCATTTTTTGTAATTAATAATTTACCAACTGTAAGCGTCAAACTATTTGCGAGAAGAGATTTAAAAATCAAAACCTAACAACTAAAAAATAGAGCGAAAAGCAGAAATAAATTGTTTAGAATATTAATAGATTTTGTTTAATAAATAAAAATCAGCCAAAACAATAGCGGCCATCGCTTCAACAATAGGAACAGCGCGAGGAACGACACAAGGATCGTGACGTCCTTTTCCTGTCATTTCTGTTATATTTCCTTTATTATCCAATGACTCTTGTTTTTGCATAATTGTGGCAACTGGTTTGAACGCTACACGGAAATAAATATCCATTCCGTTGCTAATTCCACCTTGAATTCCGCCAGATAAATTCGTTTTAGTAGTTCCGTCAGCGTGGTATAAATCATTGTGGTCACTGCCTTTCATTTCGGCGCCGCAAAAGCCACTTCCATATTCAAAACCTTTAACGGCATTAATTGATAACATTGCTTTTCCTAACTCAGCATGCAATTTATCAAATACGGGTTCGCCCAATCCAACAGGTACATTTTGAATTACACAAGACACTACTCCACCAACAGTATCGCCTTGTTTACGAATTTCACGAATATAGTCTTCCATTCTAGCTGCAGAACTTTCATCAGGGCAACGAACTGGATTACTTTCTGTTTTTGAAAAGTTTAATTCTTGGTAATTTTTGTCTAAATGAATGTGACCAACAGAAGAAACAAAAGCATTAATTTTAATATTAGGAAGCATTTGCTTCGCAATAGCTCCCGCTACTACTCTACTTGCTGTTTCTCTAGCCGAACTTCTTCCACCACCACGGTAATCTCTAAAACCATATTTTTGGTCATATACATAGTCTGCATGACTCGGTCTATAATTATCTTTGATGTGGGAATAATCATCCGACTTTTGATTGGTATTTGGAATAATAAAACCAATTGGTGTTCCTGTAGTTTTTCCTTCAAAAATACCGGACAAGAATTGTACTTCGTCAGGTTCTTTTCTTTGAGTTACAATAGCCGATTGACCTGGTTTTCTTCTGGACATTTCTAATTGAACGGCTTCTAAATCTAAAGTGATTCCAGGAGGACATCCATCGATGACACCACCTAAAGCTTCACCATGTGATTCTCCAAAAGTAGTAATTCTAAAAAGTGTTCCGTAGCTATTCCCTGCCATTGTAATTAGTTTTAAACAAAAGTACCATTTTAGTTTAAAGATTAAAAATAAAAGGATTAAAGTTTTTGCTGAATAAATGGATTTATTGTGTGATTTTTAGTCTGCTTACATCAAATATAACAACGAAAATTAATACTAAATTTCATTATGGTTCGTTTATTTAGTAACTTAGAAAAAATATAATTACTTATGAAAAAAAATATTGTAACCGCTGTACTACTAATTGGATTAGGATTTACATCGCAAGCTCAAGAAATATCAAAAAATGCAATTGGTTTGCGTTTAGGAGATAACAATGGTTTTGGCGCTGAAATATCATACCAACGTTCGTTGTCTGAAAACAATCGACTGGAAGCTAATTTAGGTTGGAGAGATAATCGTGCTGTAAGCGCATTCAAACTAACAGGAGTCTACCAATGGGTATGGGAAATTGACAATTCTTTCAATTGGTATGCTGGAGCAGGTGCTGGCCTTGGCAGTTGGAATACAACAGAGGATAATGGAAGTTTTGTTTATGTGGCAGGAAATGTAGGAATAGAATACAATATGAAAGAACTACCTCTACTACTTTCGCTAGATTTCAGACCCGAATTTGGTGGGAAAGGTTATTTCCAAAATAATTATGGTTCAGATATCGCGCTTGGAATTCGTTATAAATTCTAAAAAATATAAATGCCGCTTTAAAAAGCGGCATTTACTTATTTATGTAAACTTAGCAATTGCTCTACGATATAAATCTTCGTAAAGTGGAAGAATATTTTTGATGTCAAACTTTTGAGCTGTCGCCAAAGCATTTTTCTTAAACTCGGCTAAAGTTAAATCGTCTTTTAAAATTGTAAGCGCGTTTTTGGCCATAGTATCGACATCTCCAACATCACTTAGAAAACCTGAAAAACCATTCCTATTTACTTCAGGTAATCCTCCAGCATTACTTGAAATAACTGGAACACTACAAGCCATAGCTTCTAATGCAACTAATCCAAAGCTTTCTGTTTTGGATGGTAATAAAAATAAATCTGTTTGGCATAAAATTTTATCAATTTCATTACTATTACCAAAGAAAATTACTTTGTCTAAAATACCTAACTCTTGGCATAGGTATTCAGCTTTTTCTTTTTCTGGTCCATCCCCAACCATCATTAACTTTGCAGGAATTTCTTTTTGAATGGCATAAAATATTTTAATGATATCCGGTATTCGTTTTACCTCCCTAAAATTACTGATATGGGTTATGATTCGCTCATTTTCTTTAGCCATAACAGAGCGTTGACAGGGCATTTTATTTTCTGAATTAACTTTATCTAATTCTATAAAATTGGGTATCACTTCAATATCCTTGGAAATATTAAACAATTGCAAGGTATCATCTTTCAAATTTTGAGATACTGAAGTAACAAAATCAGATTTGTTAATACTGAAAGTTACTGCTGGTTTATAGAAAGGATGGTTACCTACTAAGGTGATGTCTGTTCCGTGCAAAGTGGTGACCATTGGTATATTAATTCCCTCATCTTTCAGCATTTGCTTCGCCATATAACCCGCATAGGCGTGAGGGATAGCATAATGAACGTGCAATAGTTCAATCTTATGTAATTTAACCATATCGACCAACTTACTTGACAAAGCCAATTCATAGGGTTGATAATGGAATAAAGGATATTCTGGAACGTTAACTTCGTGGTAGTGAACATTAGGATTCAAAAGAGCCAATCGTACTGGTTGACTATAAGTAATAAAATGGATTTCATGCCCTCGACGAGCCAATTCAAGACCCAACTCAGTCGCTACAACTCCACTTCCACCAAAGGTGGGATAACATACGATAGCAATTTTCATTTGTATAATTTAAGAATACGAATTTAATGAAATTACAACGGCTTTCCTATTTCATAAAGAAATAATACTAACTTACTTTAATCATTTTTTCTTTCGCTTTTTATTGATCCATTGATTTGCTTTGTAGGTTAGATAGGCTGAACCACTGCCAACAAGCGCACCTGCTAAAACATCAGAGGGATAATGAACTCCTAAATGCATTCTAGAATAACCAATCGCTCCTGCCCATACAAATGATGGGGCTACAACATACCATTTTGGATAGGCTAAGCTCAATGATGTTGCTGTTGCAAAAGCAGTAGAGGTATGTCCCGATGGCATTGAGTAAGAAGCTTCTGAAACTACAGGTTGTATCATTGGATAGGTATCGTAGGGACGATCTGTTTTTATAATCTTTTTTGAAACAACAGTTATAAATGCTGAAGCTAAAAATGTTTCACCTATAAACAAAGCTTTTTGTTTTGCAACTGAATCATTATTAATCATTCCTAATGTATAAATTAGAATTGGAGTAGCTACACTAATAGGTACTGCTGATTGACTAATAGATTTAAATGTACCATCCAAAGATGTATTCCTATTAATGTTTATTTTTTTTAAGACATCTATATCTACATTTTGAGCATTAATGGTACTTACACTAAAAAAGAATATAAAAAACCCAATTACTTTATTCATTGTAATTAATTTAAAATTGATTCGGTAATAATCTTTTGAATATCTTCTCTAATGTGTTCTTTTGACAATGTATTGATCGGATTAGTGGGATAGGTTCTATTCGAAATAAATACATAAATAATTTCAGTTTTTGGATCAGCCCAAGTCATAATTCCTGTAAAACCAGTATGTCCAAAGCTTGACATAGAAACACAACCACAAGTTGGACTATCACCACTTAATTGCGGTTTATCAAATCCTAAACCTCTTCGATTACCATCAGAGCAAAAATAACAGGTGTTGAAATCATCGAAGGTTTTTTCAGAAAAAAACTGTTGATCCCCATAGTTTCCTTTTTGTAAAAACAGTTGCATAATTTTTGCAATGTCCATTGCATTCGAAAACAATCCAGCATGACCAGCAACTCCTCCTTCTAATGCAGCAGCCATATCGTGAACATAACCCTGAACAGTTTGGTGTCTAAAATAGTTGTCAACTTCTGTTGGCGCTATTCGATTCTTATCAATTTTAGTCAACGGATTATACATTGTATTAGTAGCGCCAATAGGTTTAAAAAACTGCTCTGTTGCTAAAACATCTAGCGAAACTCCCATCACCCTTTCCAAATAATTTCCTAGAATAATAAAGGTAAAATCACTGTATTTGTATTCTTTTTTAGGAGACAATTTACTTTCGACAATCATTTTCATAATTGTATCATGATAATCGTTACGAATGAAAAGGCTGTCAGCTACTTTCTTTGAAAATTGAGAATCAGCTAATTTTCTATAATATTTAGATAAAGGCTTATTATTAGAATCTAAAGTGGCTTTATAAAAAGGAATCCATGCCACTAGACCTGCAGAATGTGTTAGCAATTCTTTAAAATGAATATCTTTTTTATCAGAAGCAGCGAAAATGGGTAGCATTTCGGCTAAAGTGGTATTCAAATTAATTTTATTTTGATCATATAACTTCATCACATTGGGCAAAGTCCCAACAATTTTACTCACAGAAGCTACATCAAAAATGGTTTCGTTGGTTACTTTTTCATTCGAATCATAAGTGTAATTTCCAAAGGCCTTTTGATAAATCACTTTCCCTTTTCTAGCCACCAACACTTGAACTCCTGGAGCCATTTTACCTGCAATTGCTTTTTGAGCCAAAACATCAATTTGTTTTAGTTTTTCTGAACTCATTCCGACATTCTCAGGTGCTGTAAAACCTAATCTATTTAATTTCTGTGTGGAAAGTCCATCATTAACTTTAAACGATTCGTTGATAGAAACAGGTAATTTGCCCTTAGACTCAATAGCGCCAAATAATAATTCAGCACTTACCTCTTGAGCAATATCATTGTTTTGATAGGAAACAACAAGTCCTTCTATATCATCGAAATTTGATATTGGCAATAACGAATACGGTTTGGCAAATACATCTAAAATAACCCTATTGTTTTTTGCGATTTCTTGAAGCCAAAGCTTTTCAGTGGTTGTGAAATCGTTATTCTTCCATGGTTTATCTGCTTTATGATAACCAATAATTACAGTAGAATATTCTTTTAACTTTAGGTTAAGGCTATCTAAACTTGTTGCATTAATTTCAGTAACTTCAGTATATTTCTTAAGTGTAGATACAAACTTAGTATTGAAATCATCTCCAAGTTTTACATACGCAATCTTCTGAAGGTTCAAATCCTTTATAGGCAAAAGGTTTTTATCATTTTTCAAAACTGTAATTGCATTTTCATACAATTGGTATTGCAAAGCTTCATTTGCAACAGGATTAATCTCTTGAATTAAATTTTGAACTGCTATAGGTTTGTAGTTATGAAGACCTGCCTTGAACTTGTATTTTAAAATCTTCTTTACAGATTGTTCCAATCGCTCCTCTGAAACAATTTTATCTTCATAAGCTTTCATTATAGTTTCAATACCTAACGGGACATTCTCCGAAAAAAGTAAAATGTCATTTCCAGCAAGAAATGCATCTAAATCAACATCGCCTGGTTTCTTAAATTTACTAACACCTTTCATGTTTAAAGCGTCGGTGAAGATTAAACCGTCGAATTTTAGTTCGTTTTGCAATAAATTGGTGACTACATTATACGAAATGGAAGTGGGATAATTTTGACGGAATTCTAAACTAGGAACATCTAAATGACCTACCATAACTGAAGCTAGACCTTCATCGATAATTTTATTGTACGGATATAGCTCTACTTTATCTAAATGTTCTTTTGAAAAAGACACCGTTGGTAACCCTAAATGAGAATCAATAGAGGTATCTCCATGACCTGGAAAATGTTTCCCTGTTGAAAAAACACCCTGCCTTTGTACTCCACTCATTAAAGCAATTGCCTTCTCGGTTACATTGAATTTATTTTCACCAAAAGATCGGTTGCCAATAATTGGGTTCTTTGGATTCGTATTAATATCTAAAACTGGTGCAAAATTAAAGTGTACTCCCATTCTTCTGCTTTCTTTACCCATTAACTCTCCAACATTCTCAATTAACTTAAGATCCTGTATAGCACCTAATGTCATATTCCACGGATAACGATAAGTCGAATCCAAGCGCATACTCAGTCCCCACTCTGCATCAATTCCAATAAATAATGGAATTTTTGATTTGGATTGATAACGGTTAGTCAAATTCGCTTGACGCAAAGGCCCGCCCTGAAAAAAAATCAGACCACCAATCTTATGGTCTCTAATTAACTTTTCAATGGCGTTTGTATGAAGATTGTCTTTATTAGAATAGGCGGCAACCATGAATAATTGTCCCACTTTTTCTTGTAGCGACATTTGGCTAAAAATACTATCTGCCCAACGATTTTCGGCTTCTGAATCTTTAAAAAAGTTTTTTCTAGCGGATTTGGTTTGAGGAATATAGACTTCTTCAAAATCAGAAATCTCAGGTTTAATTATTACGATTGGGTCAGTTGAAACGAATTTATTCTTAATGGTAACACAATTTGAAACCAAAAACAATAAAACAATACAAAGTGCAACTCTACTAAAGATCGTTTTCATCTATTCAATTTTAGAAGAAACGACTGTGCCAACTATCTACAGCCGGAACTTCCCACGATTCATTAAACTCTTCGATATTGTTAATCAAATTATTAAATACAATGGTATTTTCAGTAACAGCTTTATCTTTTACCATTTTCTTAAAATCAATTAATGGCTTGTGAGCAATATGTTCGCCTAACTTGAAAGTAACGTTCATTTTATCTAAAAGATCCACATTGTATTTAGCCTCTAAACTTTGAATAAACTCGACAGAGGCGTCAATTGAACATCCTGTTGCGTTTTGTACTTCTTGATTAACAGCTAAAATAATAAATCGGTTGTATCGTAACTGATAGGAAGATTCTAAACTTGTTCCATGTGCACTCCAATTTACCAAAAAAGCTTGTAAAGCTGTTTCGATTTCATTCATTTCATCATCAGAGAATTTTCTATTGGATTGATAAATCCAAATTCTAGAATCAGTAGGTAAACTTTCAAACGGAACGTACATCTTTGTTGTTGTATTAATTTATTTAAAAAAAGACTATAAATCTTGAGCATTTGCTATAAGTTCAGCTATATCCAAAACTTTTACTTCACTTTCTTTTTCTTTATTTTTAATCCCGTCCGTCAACATAGTGTTACAAAAAGGACAACCAGCAGCAATAATATCAGGTTGTGTTTCTAAAGCATCTTCGGTTCTCTCGATGTTGATTTCTTTTGAGCCAGGTTCTGCATCCTTAAACATTTGTGCTCCACCCGCTCCACAACATAATCCATTTGCTTTAGAACGCTTCATTTCAACCAATTCTACATCTAATTTTTGAATTAAATCTCGTGGTGCCTCATAAATTTTGTTTGCACGTCCTAAATAACAAGGGTCATGAAAGGTAATTTTCTTTCCTTTATATTGTCCCCCTTCAATAGTTAATCGACCTTCATCTAACAAAGATTTAAGAAATTCCGTATGATGAACCACTTCGTAGTTACCACCTAACTCGGGATATTCATTTTTTAAAGTATTAAAACAATGAGGGCAAGCGGTAACAATTTTTTTTGCTTCATAGGCATTTAGCACCTCGATATTCATCATGGCCTGCATCTGAAATAAAAATTCATTACCTGCTCTTTTAGCAGGATCTCCGGTACAACTTTCTTCTGCGCCTAAAACTGCAAATGATACTTCTGCACGATTTAAAATTCGTACAAATGCTTTTGTAATTTTTTTTGCTCTATCGTCAAAACTTCCTGAACAACCCACCCAAAATAAAACTTCAGGTTGTTTTCCTTGAGCAAGCATTTCAGCCATTGTGGGTACTACTAAATTTTCTGACATAATAATTCTTTATAATTAAGAGATTCTATACTATAGAAATCATTATTTATTCGTTCTTCCAGTTCAATCGATCTTGTTGATTGTATTGCCAAGGTGCACCATTATTCTCAATATTTGACATCATGGCATTTAAAGACATTGGCGCTGCACTTTGTTCCATTACTAAATAGCGTCTCATATCCATTATAATTGATAAAGGACTAATACTTACCGGACATTCCTCCACACAAGCATTACAAGAGGTACATGCCCAAAGTTCTTCTGCTGTTATATAATCATTTAATAATGATTTATTATCAGGAATAAATACACCTTTATTAGCATCTATATTTCTACCCACTTCCTCCAAACGGTCTCGGGTATCCATCATAATTTTTCGAGGAGATAATTTCTTTCCAGTTTGATTGGCTGGACAAGAAGAAGTACAACGACCACATTCAGTACAAGTGTAAGCATTTAGTAATTGTACCCAATTCAAGTCTTGAACATCACTCGCTCCAAATTTAGCTGGAGCTTCATCAGGTTCAGCTGCTGCAGCGAATGGATCAGCATTTGGATCCATCATTAATTTGACCTCTTTTGTAACAGACTCTAAATTATCAAATTGACCATCAGCATTTAAATTGGCAAAGTAAGTATTAGGAAATGCCAACAAAATGTGCAAGTGTTTTGAGTAGTACAAATAATTCATGAAAATTAAAATTCCAATGATGTGCATCCACCAAAATAATTCCGATAAAAGCATGACCAATTCATTAGACATACCATTGAAAATAGGCTCTATAAATTGACTTATAGGAAAAGACCCCGCCTTAATAAAGTGAGAATATCCTCCCGGTACATTTTGCAAGTGTAAATCTGAAGCATTCATTAGTAAAAATAAAGTCATCAAAACAACTTCAAAATACAATATGTAGTTTGCATCTTTTTTAGGAGCTCCATTCAATTCTGGGCTAGTAAAACGCTTCAATTGAATTACATTTCTACGTATCCAAAAAACAGCTACAGCAAACAAAACTAACACTGCTAATATTTCAAAACTAGCTATCAAAACATCATAAATTCCACCCAAGAAGGCAAATATTCTATGTGTTCCAAATAAACCGTCTATGATAATCTCTAATAATTCAATATTGATAATTACAAAACCAACATAAACTATGATATGAAATATTCCAGAAATAGGACGCTTCACCATTTTTGACTGACCTAAAGCAATCATCGCCATATTATTCCATCTAATTTTGGGATTATCAAAACGGTTGACATCTCTACCTAAATTAATATTTCTTATCATTTTTTTGATGTTCAGATAAAAAAATCCGAAACCTAACGACAGAATAACTGCAAATAAAATAGTATCTAAATAATTCATAATTATTATTTTTCTTTGGAAATAGAGTCATTTACTTTACCAACGTATGGCTTATTTTTTTTACCAAAAACAGATACATTAATGTATCGAGTTGGATACAAACGAACGTCTTTTAACAATAATTCCATTTCTTTGGTAGTAGCTTTTAGATTATTATATAAATTATCATCTTTTAGCAATTTTCCTGCAGATCCTTTACCAGAATGTAAATCTGCTAGAATTGCATCCACCTTAGTTAAGGTAGAATTAAAGCGAGTAACGGTTTTACCCAAATCTGCTTTGTTTAACGAATCTGAAATTTTAGTAAAATCAGAAGACACTTTTTTGAAATTAGCAACAACAGTTCTAAGATCAGACTTGTTTTCGTTTAACATGTTAGATGCAGTTGAAGTAGCTGCATTAACTTGTTTCATTGTCTTACTTAACTCTGACAAGGTGATTTTTAATTCTTTTTGAGTGGTTTCGTCCAGCACATTATTTACACCCGATAATAAATGGTCTACTTCTACTATCACCTTCTCGAATTTTTCTTGAAGAGGTACTAGCTTTTCTTGGATTGACGCACTCAAACTCAATTTTACATCTCCAACTAATAGTTGTCCATTCTTAGCTAATGTAGGATTCGTAAAATCAGGTTCAATCAAAATTTGTTTTCCACCAATTAATCCTGGCTCGTATAGAACTGCTTTACTAGTTGCAGAAATTGGGAAGTCAGTAGTAATTTGTAACTCTACTTCTAATTTTCCGTTCTTAGGATTTATCGAGATAGTATTTACTTTTCCAATTGCAAGACCGTTTAAAGTAACTGGAGCTGATTTAGCTAGACCTTCGACATTATCAAAATTGACATAATAAGTTTGATAATTTGAGAAAATAGCTTTCCCTTTCAAGAAACTATATCCCCATATAAATAACAAAATTGAAGCTATAACTAGTACAGCGGCTTTTATTTCTCTTGATATCTTCAAAATATATTTTTAGTTTACAAATTAATATAAAAATAATGACTTAGACTACAATTTTAACGCTTCCTGAAGGCTAATTTTTTGACCATTTTTAAATGGAACAATAAAGGCAGTCGTATATCCTTTTGATTTGGCAGTAGCCAAAAATCGTTTAGCTTCTTGCATGTCAGTAGTTTCGCCATACAAATACACAAATGATTTATTTAATTCATTCATTGAAATGGGCTCTAAACCTTTAAAATTTTTTGATTCTAAAGCTACTTTTTTAGGGCTTGTTCCAATCTGAACTTTATAAATAATACCATTCGATTTATCTTCTTTTTTTAATTCATCTTGTTTGGCTTCTGTTGTTTTTTCAACAGTCGATGGTTTGATTATAGTATCTTTTACCTGCTTCACCACCACTCTTTTTGAAGGTTTCAACTCTTTAATTGGTAGACTTCCATCACCAAAATTTTCATTTCTGTAACTGATTATTGCATTAGCAATGGCATCAGCTAGTTCGTCTTGACCTTCTTCAGAATTTAAAATCTCTCCTTCGACTGGATTGGATATAAAACCCATTTCAACTAATACTCTTGGCATATAAGCTTTGTGCAATACCATAAATCGTTCTTGTTTTACGCCACCTTGACGCAACTTCTTGCCTAACTTCCCAAACTGTTCTTCAATTTTACTGGCAAGATTTATACTATTATCTAAATATTCTTCTTGCATTAATGTAAATCCTAATAGTGATTCAGGAGAATTTGGATCAAACCCATCGTATTTTTGTTTGTAATCCTTTTCTTTGGTGATTACAGAGTTTTCCTTTTTGGCCACCTCTAAATTGGAAGCTAATTTACTCAAACCCATTACGTAAGTTTCTGTTCCGTCTGCGGCGGTATTCTTGTTAGCATTACAATGTATAGAAACAAAAATATCAGACTTGGCTCGATTCGCGATATTGGCACGTTCTATTAAATCGATAAAAACATCGGTCTTACGTGTATAAATTACATCTATTTTTCTTGTTTTTTCTAAAATAGCACCTACTTTAAGCACAACAGCTAAAGCAATGTTTTTTTCAATCCTACCACTATATACAGCTCCATAATCATGTGCTCCGTGTCCCGCATCTAATGTTACAGTAAACTTAGAATTTTGACTGTAAATTAATTGAGTAACTGTCAGAAAAACTAATAAAAATACTGCTTTTACTCTATAACTAAAATTCATAAATATGTATTGTTAATATAAATTAAACCTCAATAGCTATTAAAAATATATTTGACTATTTTTGCCGGTGAATAAACCAAGTTAAGATTAGACATCTCAATTGGTGATAATTTACAAAAATAGCATTTAAACCTTTGCGTACAAACTTATTTAATATCGTTTTATTATCCATTTTCCTAACAATTGGATCTACCAATGTCTATTGTCAAGATAGTCCACTAAAAAAAACGATAATTAAACCTGTAACCAAACCCACCACTACTGCTGTCGAAAAAAATAAACCCAATCCAATAGTAACCGATTCTATTAAAAAAGACAGTGCAAAAACAAAAAAAGCTTTTTTAGATGGAAAGGTGAAATATAAGGCTAAAGAGTTTACAAAAATTGATCAAAAGAAAAAAAATATTTTACTCTATGATACTGCCGAATTATATTATCAAGATGTAGAGTTGAAATCAGGAATTATTCTTTTGGATTATGAAAAAGATGAAGTGTATGCTGGAAGAATCAAAGACTCCACAGGAAAATATACTCAATTTCCTAACTTTAAACAAGGCGCCAATGTAGTTGAACCCGATTCCATTCGATTTAACTTTAAAACTAAAAAAGCGATTATTTGGAATTCTAGATCCGATCAAGGGGAATTTAAAATCAAAGCGGCATTAACAAAAAAAGAAAATGATTCTGTTTACTTTTTAAAAGGGGCAAGATTTACAACTTCTAAAGATGTAGATAATCCAGAATACTATTTTCAGACAAATAAAGTAAAGTTTGTTCCTGGAAAGAAAGTAGTGACGGGTTTAACCAATATGGTGATTGCTAATGTCCCAACACCAATTGCTCTTCCTTTTGCCTTCTTCCCAATGACAAAAGAAACTAGTATTTCTGGTATATTACTACCAAGTTATAATGACTCCAATACAAGAGGTTTTTCCTTACAAAATGGTGGGTACTATTTTGCTTTAAGTGATCAATATGATTTAACCGTGTTGGGAGATTACTATACCAATGGAAGTTATGGAATGCGTTTCGAATCTAATTACGCTAAACGTTATAATTATAGAGGAAATGTCAATATCCGATTTGAAAATTTAATTACTAGTGAAAGAGGATTTCCAGATTATTCAAAACAAAATATTTATAATATTCAATGGTCTCATTCTAGGGATGCTAAAGCCAACCCAAACTCTAGCTTTTCTGCCTCAGTAAACCTTGGAAGTAGTACTTTCTTTAGACAATCGATTAATCAAAATAATATTGGATCAAATTTAAACAACACCCTGAATTCGTCTGTATCGTATAGTAGAATTTTTACAGGATCTGGACCACAATCAAGACTTGCTATAACCGCAACGCATTCGCAAAATACACAAACTCAACAAATAGATATGACTTTACCTACACTACAATATAGTGTTGACAGGGTGTATCCATTTGTTAAAAAAGATGGCGTTAGAAAAGGTTTTTTTAAGAACATTAATTTACAATATGATTTGAGCGCAAGTAATAGTTTTACGACAACTGACTCTCTATTTTTTAGACCTCAAATGTTTGAAAATGCAAGAGTAGGTTTCCAACACTCAATTCCTTTGAATACCAACTTTAAGCTATTCAAATATTTTAGTGCTACATCAGCTGTAAATTATAGAGAAGTTTGGTATTTAAAAACCATTAATCGCCAGTTTGACACCAATCAGAATAAAGTTGTTGATACACAAGTTAATGGTTTTGATGCTTTTAGAACCTACTCTTTTAGTTCGAGTATCGGTACAACTGTTTATGGTACGTTTAACTTTAAAAAAAATAAAAGAATTCAAGCCATACGACATGTTATGCGACCTTCGGTATCCTATGGTTATACCCCAAGTTTTGAAAAATATTATGACACTTATGCAGCAGATGGAAGCGGTACTATGGTTAAAGAATATTCAAGATTTGAAGGTGGTATTTATGGAGCTCCAGGAAATGTCAATTCAAACTCGGTAGGATTTGATCTAAGTAATACATTTGAAGCAAAAGTCACTGACAAGGATAGCACTAAAACAGAGGCTAAAAAAATCATGCTTTTGAATAATTTAAACCTGTCTACTAGTTATGATTTTAATGCTGATGGAAAAAGAACACTTGCTTGGACTCCAGTTCGTGTAAGCGGTGGAACACAGTTTTTTGATAATAAAATGAACTTGAATTTTGGAGCAACATTGGATCCCTATGCAGTTAATAACTCTGGACAAAGAATCAACAAGTTCAATATTGATAATGGTGGAAGCCTATTTCGAATGAGTAGTGCTAATATGACTATCAATTATTCTTTAGCGAGCAGTCCAAATAAAAAAACAAATAGATCTAACAATTCCGAAACAATAAGAAATGGAGGGCGTGAGGACGATTTGTTTGGAAAACCAATTACGGGAAATATTCAAAGAAGCATGTTTGACGATGAAGAAACTGACGATAAAAAAGAGTCAGAATCTGATTTTTTTAATTATACTTTACCTTGGGATATGACCTTTGCTTATGCACTAACTTATGGCAATAACAATAGAGAAAATAAAATAATTGGAAACTCAATCATGATTTCAATCAACGCTGATTTAACACCAAAATGGAAAACTGGAATTTCAACGGGTTATGATTTTGTACAAAAAGGAGTTACTTTTACACAACTTAGATTTGAGAGAGACTTATTAAGCTGGAGAATGGATTTTAATTGGACTCCATTTGGAAACAACGCAAATTGGGGTTTCTTTATTGGAATCAAATCGGGAGTTCTTAGCGATATTAAATGGGATAAGAGAAGCACAATAATACGATAAACATATGAAAACAATTATTTTTACTGAAAAAGCCCCAGCGCCTATCGGACCTTACAATCAGGCTGTATTAACAGGAAACACACTTTACACTTCTGGGCAAATTGCAATCAATCCATCTACAGGAGAATTGGTAACTGACTCTATCGAAACAGAGACGAAACAAGTAATGGAAAATTTAAAAGCTGTTTTAGAGGCTGCAAACATGACATTTGAAAATGTAATAAAATCTACTATTTTCATTTCTGACATGAATGATTTCACTGCCATCAATTCTATTTATGGGGCTTATTTTAACGAAAAGTCAGCACCAGCCAGGGAAACTGTTCAAGTAGCAGGTTTACCCAAAAATGTGAACGTTGAAATTTCAATGATTGCAGTACAATAAAAAAAATGCCTTAGTGAATTCACTAAGGCATTTTGCTATTCTATGTTATAATTATTGATTAGCAACATGGTAGGCTATCAAACCATCAATTGGTCTTCGCAATACGTTTCCTAATTTAATTTGGTATTTTTCAAAGGTTACTTCTAATTCGTCTTTCAAGTAGAAAGCAATAGATCCTACAAAATGTACTGGCACTTCTTGATAATTATCAAATTGCTTGATATAATTTTTCACAAAAGACTTCATCCCTTTATAGATAATTTTTTTACAAAATGGATCTTCTTTATGTTGAATTAAAAATTTAGCAAAAGTAGCTAAATAAGCATTTGGATTAGATTCTTTATATAACTTACTTTTAATATAATCAGGAGACATATCGTACTCCTTCTCAAATTCAACTGCTAAATGTTGTGGCATTTTGTTGAAATAATATTTTCTAATTAGTTCTTTTCCAAAAACATTTCCACTACAATCATCCATGATAATATATCCTAACGATTGTACCTTTTGATGCAAATCTTTTCCGTCAAAGAAACTACAATTAGAACCCGTTCCTAAAATACTTACGATAGCTTTTTCCCCTTTAGGAGTAGTTGCAAAAACAGCCGCATAAGTATCCTCTTCAACAGAAACAATTGCATTAGGAAAATAGGCTTGAAAAACCTGAGAAAGAAATATTTTCATTCGTTCCGTACCACAACCTGCTCCGTAAAAGAATAGATGAGTCGCCTCATTTTTATTTTGTAGTATATCAAAACGGTCATTTAAACGCTCAACAACTTCTTCTTCATCTAAAATTTCTGGATTTAACCCTAAGGTTTGAGTAGTAAATAAAATTTTACCACTTTCATCTATTGCAATCCAATCAGCTTTGGTTGAGCCACTATCAACAATTAATTTCATCTTTTGGTTTTTTTAGGTTTTATTTTTTGAAATTTAAAGTTATAAAATTAAACTTTTTATAACAGTATAGAAATAGGGAAACAGTAAAAAATAAAATCCCGTTACAATAATAATAACGGGATTTTATTGAAAAGGTTTTGATTATTTTAAACCTGAAATATGAACAGATAAATCAATTAATTTACTTGAATATCCATACTCATTATCATACCAAGAAATAATTTTGAAGAAAGTAGAATTCAAACCAATTCCAGCTTTAGCATCAATAATTGAAGTTCTTGCATCAGAAACAAAATCATTAGATACTACATCATCTTCAGTAAATCCTAAGATTCCTTTCATTGTAGTTTCAGATGCTTTTTTCAATACAGCCATAATTTCAGCATACGAAGTCTCTTTAGCCAATTTCACAGTTAAATCCACTGCAGAAACGTCAACAGTAGGAACACGCATTGACATACCAGTTAATTTTCCGTTTAATGAAGGAATCACAACTCCTACTGCTTTAGCAGCTCCTGTAGAAGAAGGAATCATATTCACTAATGCGGAACGACCACCTCTGAAATCTTTTCTAGAAGGACCATCATTAGTCATTTGAGTTGAAGTGGTAGCGTGAACTGTTGTCATTAAACCTTCAACAATTTCGAAGTTATCGTGAATTACTTTAGCCATTGGAGCCAAACAGTTTGTAGTACAAGAAGCATTAGAAACAACTAAATCTGTAGCTTTTGCAGTTTCGTGATTCACTCCCATTACAAACATTGGCGCATCAGCAGAAGGAGCAGAAATAATTACTTTCTTAGCACCACCTTTGATGTGCTCGCTTGCAGTTTCAACAGTGGTAAAAAAACCTGTACATTCAGCAACTACATCTACATCAACTTCATTCCATTTCAAATCTGCAGGGTTTCTTTCAGCAGTAATTCGAATGTGTCTTCCATTTACATATAATTTACCTTCTTTTACTTCAACAGTTCCATTAAAACGACCGTGAACAGAATCGTATTTTAATAAGTAAGCTAAGTGATCAACGTCTAATAAGTCATTGATAGCTACTACCTCAACATTATCTCTGTTAAACGATTCTCTGAAAACTATTCTTCCAATTCTTCCAAAACCGTTTATTCCTAATTTTACTTTTGACATTTTTAATTTATTTTAGTTTGTGTAAATATTTAATTTTTTAGTTGAGTATTATTATATAGAAACTATATCGGATACTCTTAACAACTCTTTATCAATTTCAGAGTGACCTTTGATTGCTTGTTCTAAAGGAGTTAATGTTATTTTATCTTGGTAAATTCCCGCCATATAATTTGATTTTCCTTCCAATAGCGATTCGACAGCTTTAACTCCTAACCTACTCGCTAAAACCCTATCAAAACAAGATGGTGATCCACCACGTTGCATATGACCTAGAACCGAAACTCTTACATCATATTCTGGTAAATTTGATTCTACATAATCTTTCAATTCAAAAACGCTTTTACCAATCTTGTCTCCTTCTGCAATTACTACTATACTAGAGGATTTTCCAGTTGCCTTACTTTTCTTAAGTGAATCTAATAATCGCTCAAGTCCCATATCTTCCTCTGGAATTAAAATTTCTTCAGCACCAGCACCAATACCTGCATTCAAAGCAATATGTCCAGCATCTCTTCCCATTACTTCTACAAGAAACAAACGATTGTGCGAACTAGCTGTATCTCGAATTTTATCAATAACCTCAACTACTGTATTCAAAGCCGTGTCATATCCTAAAGTGAAGCTGGTCCCAAAAATATCATTGTCAATAGTCCCTGGAATTCCAATTACAGGAAAATTATACTCTGAATTAAACAACAAAGCACCGGTAAAACTTCCATCTCCACCAATAACAACAAATGCATCAATTTCTGCTTTTACTAAATTATCGTAGGCCTTTTTTCTTCCTTCTGGAGTTTTGAATTCCATAGAACGAGCCGACTTTAAAATTGTTCCTCCTTTATTAATAATGTTGTTCACTGTTCGAGGGCCCATTTCTTTGAAGTCTCCTTCAATCATACCTTGATAACCTCTATAGATTCCTACACATCCAATGTTATGGAAAGCACAAGTTCTAACAACTGAGCGAATTGCAGCATTCATTCCAGGGGAATCACCACCGGAAGTTAAAACTCCTATTTTTCTAATTTTGTTTGACATTATTGATAGTATTTGGCGCTAAATTAAGAAACATGAATTAGTTTCAAAGCGATGTAATTAATTAATTATTGAACTGTAAAGAATTCAAACGTTTTCGTTAATAAGTTTTAAAATATTAATTTATAAATGGTATTTAATTACGAAAATGTAATTATTTCGTGATATTCTAACGATAAATCTATTTTCTAAGATTAGTCTTCCTCAGGAGCCAGTCCTTCCCTATTTTGTTTAGGTAATTCTTTGGTAGGTTTTTTGGAGTTTGAAAAATTTATAAAATCAGGAGACAACTCTGAATCTGGATTTAAATATTCGGAAGGTATCGTTTGAATTACTCGGTTTTTCTTAAACATTTTTTGTATCAACTCTCTGAATGTATCAAAATCAACCTGATAGGATAAACCAATTCCTTGGGTATATCCAATACCTTGACCAATAAAGTTGATGTCATTCTCTTTATTAAAAATTCTGGCATTTAAATCCCCTTCTTGATCCAATCTCCAAAGTAATTCTACATTTCCAACAAAAGCGGTTTGGTTAATTCCTCCAAAAGGAACTCCTAGCTTCCCATTAAAAGTTATTCTTTCATTAATTTTTGAAGACACTGAAGCTTCAAATCGACCATCTGTCTCTCTACCCAATCTCCTGTCTGCTCCTACTACATTAATTCCAACTTCGAATTTATCATTGTCTGATTGAATCAAATCTCCCAAAAGTCCAGCTGCTGTTTCAAATAAACTTCCAGAAATATCATTTTGATTGATTCCCTCTGCACTAAGGAAACTCCCAGTTGAAAGTAAGTAAAGCGCTTGAGTTTGTCGAACTTCTTTATCGTATAGCTTGGTTTGGATTTCTGATTTAAGTACATTACTAACTGTTGGGAACTCAATATTAAAATCAGGTTCCGGACTCATTAAATCTCCCTTTATACCAATGACCACCTCTACCGGGACTTTTCTATTAAAGGATGTATTATCAATTAACAAAGATGGGTTCGCTGTAGTTTTGTAAACTGCCTCTAAGTTTAATAATGCCTTAAGTGGGTTTCCGTCCCATGAAATAGAACCCCCTTTCTTCACTGAAAAACGTTTGTTTATTCCAGTGGTTCTAAAGTTATAAGTTCCTTCATAAGCTTGGAAATCGCCCCACATATTAAACTTACCGAGTGTGTTTATTTTAAATAAAAGTGAACCATTCCCCTTACCTTTCATACCATGTCCTGAACTTCTATCAAGTATTACCTCAACTTCTGCATCAGGGGTTATGTTAAAATCAAACTCTAATTCTAATCCTTTATAATCTCTTTGAGTAGTTACAATTCCTTTTTGTAAGTTGTACTTTTCTTTAGGCGTTATAAAATGTAAAAAAGAATTGTCTCCAACCTCCTCTGCATTATTAATTGGAATTTTTACCGAAGTCCCTTTTTCAGACTTAGCATCAACCGAAATGAATAAACTAGTTGTTGGACCTGTAATTTTTGCCGTTCCGTTAATGAATGCCGTTCCAAAATATGCAGCATCTTCACTATCTTTTGTATCTAAAGCTAGTAATCGTTTTGAGTTTAAGCTAAGATCCAACTTCCAATCCGAAAAATTCTTGTGCTCAATTACTCCATTTAAAATTCCTTTTGTTCCAAATTTGGAGTCAATCAAAAGATTGTTTCTAAACAAAAATCTTTCATCTGTTAAGTCAACTATTGTTTTATCAACTAGATTATAATCTGTTCCAAGATAAGAAATTCCCATACCAGCCTTGTCAATAAACAACCTTCCATTGATTTCAGGCTTATTTATATTTCCTTGTATAGTAGCATTCCCAGAAACAAATCCACGTATGTTAGATAAAACCTCTCCTCCTACGGGGCCTAAAGTTGCCAAATTAAATTTATCAAGCATTACTCGTAAATCAAATACAGTTTCATCATTGATAATTGAAAGGTTTCCGCTAGTATTAAATGATTCAAAATTGTCATTTTTAATAGAGGATGCTATAGCAAAATTAGAAAGGTTTTCGTCTCCAGTAATATTTAATGAAAGGGCGCCAAGGTTATTTTTATTCAAAATAAACTCTGATATATTCAAATTAGCTGTAGGTCTGAAAATTTTATTCTCTTGATTGAAGTTAATTTCTCCGTTGATACTACCATCGAAAACAAATAGTTCATTATCTGGGGTAATTTTATTGAAATTCACATCTTTAAAACTTAATTTTAAGTCTTTATAATTGGAACCTTTTAATTTACCTAACAACTCTATACGTTGATCTTCGTGAGATAAGATAATATCCTCAATAGTAAACTCATTTAAATTTTTGTCAAAAACGATACGATTATTTTGCGTGTCATTTTCATTTAAAAACCATAAATAATCTTTAAACTTAACTTCCGATTTACTTATCCCGACAACATTTTTATTATCCTTGTTAATCGTATGATATAAGTTTAAATTGAAATAATCTTCACCTTTATTCCCTCCTTTGAATTCAGTTCTAAAGAACAATGAGTCTTTCATTGTTACATTAATTAAACTAAAATCTCTAATTTTATAGAACTTAGATTTGATTGAATCCATTTCCACATAGGCATTGTATAGCGGATTTTGATTATCAACAGTAACTCTAATATTGTCTAATGTATTTTCTGATGCAACAATCTGTGGAGAATTAAATTTAAATTGAAATTCATTTTTATCTGAATTTATAGCGCCACTCATCTTTGTATTTTCACCAATTGAAACTTGAGGAAAAAATACTTCAACAATTTTATTATTGATAGACAAATCAAAATTCAAAAACTGACCTTTGTCTACTTTATTGGGCTTGTAATTAGCATACAAACTACCTAATGAGTTTTCGATCAAATCTTGAAGTTGGTTGAATTTATATTTTCCTTCAATTTTACCTTCAACAATATCAGGAGAATTAACCGTTATTGTTCTATTGTTGGCACTATCAAAGCTCGAGTTTATAGAAAAATCATCAAAATAATAAACCGATTTAGAATTGGTATAAGTAGTTTTATTTACAAAAACGTTTCCTCTAATATTATCTATTGAATTCCCTTCCACTTGAGTTACAATATCTCCTTTTAAGACCGATGTTGAATCGTTTGTGAATTTAAGATTATACAAATTTGCATTATCAATCGCTAGATGAAAATCAAAACGACTGTCTTTTTTTGACCAATCAATTAAACCATCAAAACTTAAATTTAAATTAGGATCATTAATAGTCAAATTCCCTTGATAAATTGGCATTTTAAAGGTACCATTAACCTCTAAATTAGAATACGAATACTTATTGTAATCCAATTGTGAAATAGCGCCTTCAATTTTTGTATTTAAATATTTGTCGGTAAAACCAATTCCGTCTATTGAAAGGTTGGCACTAATTTTCCCTAAATCGTCTTCTGCTACTAAAGTACCTAAATCAAACTGTTCCAAAACTACATCACCAACATAAGCTGCTTTGTCTATAAAATCAATGTTGCTTATCACAAAATCAGTTGAAACAAGCCCCAAATCAGAGTTCATTTTAAAAGCAGCATTGATTGATTTAGTAGTAAGTTCTGTTGTGCCCACTATGTTAAATTGCCCCAAACGTTTCATTTCGACTGGTAATTTCTTACCCAAAACATTGGGTAATAAAACCGCTAGATTATCATAGCTTGACGAAAGCGTCTTAAACTTCCCTTTCATGTAAAACTCTTGACCTTTAGAAGGAAATAAATTCTTAAATCGAATGGCACCAATCATTTTACTTTTTTGAGAATCAACTAAATTCAGTTGATTTAATTTCAAATCATTTAGAGTTCCAGAAAGATTAGTTTTGATGTAGAAAAATTGGTTTTTACCTAATTCATTATAAAAGCAACGAATATCATTACTAGCCAATGTGGAGGAAGCTAACTGAACATCAAACTGGACTTTATTATTAAAATCCGAAAAATCGGAAATTTTATAATTCAACACTACATTAGCTTTGATTTCAGAATTTTCCTTTGTCTCCGCTAGTAACTTGGTAAGCTTTATTTGCTTTTTGGTATAACTTAAAACTCCACTTAACTTTTTAACATAAACGCCTCTATGGTCTAAAAATGACATTTTGAGAATGTTGGTATTCACATCAGGTCCGTACAATTTAAAATCAGATAATTGAATATTTAACTTGGTAAAATCAACATCTTTAGGAATTACACGATTTTCATCAAACACAGTAAAATGTCCCTTGGTAATGGTAGCTTGTTTAGCAGTCAATAAAAAATGTTTCCCTGTCGAAGTAGTGTCTTCTCCAAAGGCATTAACAAAAACATCTAAATTAGTAAGCTTTTCTTTTTTGTAAGTTTTAAGATGGAAAACTAAGCCGTCCAAATGCAAATCACTAAAAATCAAATCCCCATCGAGAAGTTTTTTACCATCCGAAATGGTAGTTTTGATTCGATTGCTAAAAATCAAAGTATCTTGATGGTGATCCCGAATTAGTACTTTTTTAAATTTAACACTGCCAAAAGGAGATATGGCTACTTGTTCAACAGATATATTAGTCCCAAAATCGTTATTAAGTGTTGTAGTGACGTACTGTGCAATTCGAGTTTGCACCACTGGTAAACTTAATGTAATACCAAGTAAAAGCAAAAAGAGAACCAACCCAATTAGCGTAAGTGATACTATTTTTTTGACGTTTTTGATACTAATGTCGATTAAGTTGTTTTTAATTCTATTTTACTTTTCTAAAGAATAGGCTTTAAATAAAAATTCTTTAATTTTGGCAACGCTGAAAATAGATACAGCACGCCAAATATAATTTAAAATTCGCGCTTTTTTATGCAAAATTCCGAGGTTTTTATTCTTGCTATCGAAAGTTCCTGCGACGACACAGCTGCAGCGGTTTTACACAACAATAAAGTAGTGTCTAACATTGTTGCTAATCAATTGATTCACAATCAATACGGTGGCGTTGTTCCAGAATTAGCCTCGAGAGCGCACCAACAAAATATAGTTCCGGTAATTGATGCTGCACTGCGAAAAGCAAATATACAAAAAGAACAGCTCTCTGCAATTGCATTTACCCAAGGTCCTGGCTTAATGGGCTCTTTACTTGTTGGTAGTTCTTTTGCTAAATCATTGGCTTTAGCATTACAAATTCCTTTGATTGCAGTAAATCATATGCATGCGCATATACTAGCTCATTTTATTGACGAAGAAGGTTTTGATAAACCTGAATTTCCATTTTTAGCATTAACTATTAGCGGCGGTCATACCCAGATTGTTCGAGTTGATGGTTTCTTCAACATGACTATTATTGGAGAAACTACAGACGATGCTGTTGGTGAAGCATTTGACAAAAGTGCCAAAATACTCGGACTTCCTTATCCTGGCGGACCTTTGGTAGACAAATATGCACAATTAGGAAACCCAAAAGCTTTTGCATTTACGAAACCTAAAGTACCCGGATTGGATTTTAGTTTTTCAGGATTGAAAACTGCTATTTTATATTTTATCAAAAAAAACAAACTAGAGAATCCGAATTTTATCGAAGAAAATAGAGACGATATTTGCGCTTCCATTCAACATACAATCATTGAAATTTTAATGGACAAATTGAAATTGGCAGTAAAAGAGACAGGTATTACTCAAATAGCTATTGGCGGTGGTGTCTCAGCTAATTCCGGAATTCGAAATACACTAAAAGAAGCCGAGAAAAAATACGGTTGGACAACATTTATTCCTAAATTTGAGTACACTACAGATAATGCAGCTATGATAGGAATCGTAGGATATCAAAAATATTTACACCAACAATTTGAAGACTCTTCAGTAGTTTCAAAAGCACGAATCCAATTCTAAAACTATGCAGTTATTTTACAATACCACCATAAACGAGTCAACTGAAAGCTTAATTTTTGACAAAGAAGAAAGCAAGCATATTATTAAAGTATTACGTAAAAAAGACGGGGATATATTATTTGTAACAAATGGTTTAGGGTATTTATTTAAAACGAAAATTATTTTAGCATCCGATGCTAAATGTACGGTTCAAATTGTTTCTTTTGAAAAAGCGCCAGAACCCAAAATACAGTTACATTTAGCCGTAGCACCTACTAAAATGAATGACCGTTACGAATGGTTTTTAGAAAAAGCAACCGAAATTGGCATTCAAGAAATCACCCCAATTATTTGTGATCGTTCCGAAAGAAAAGTAATCAACACAGACCGTTTTGAAAAAATCATTCTTTCTGCCATGAAACAGTCTAACGCTTTATTTTTGCCAAAACTAAATCCTGCGATTTCGTTTAAAGATTTTGTAAAGCAAAAAAAGGAAGGTATACAACTTATCGCACATTGCGAAGAAACGGATAAAAAGTCCCTAAAATCGGTAATTCGTGCCAATGAAAATGCCACCATTTTGATTGGTCCTGAGGGTGATTTTTCTGATAAGGAAATAACATTAGCTATAGAGCACAATTACCTTCCGGTTACTTTAGGAAATACACGACTGCGAACTGAAACCGCAGCTATAGTAGCCTGTCACAGTGTTGTTTTTCTAAACGAAAACTCCTAAATTGATGAAGCAAAAACTAGTCTTGCTCTTTGTAGTACTTGCGATGAATTGTTTTTCGCAAGAAATTGCTTTGGTTAAATACCGTGGTGGAGGTGATTGGTATGCTAATCCAACTTCTTTACCCAATCTAATTCGTTTTTGTAATTCAACTATCCAAACTACAATCAAGGGCAAGCCAGCTATTGTTGAACCCAATAGCCCTAATATATTCAGCTATCCTTACCTTCACCTTACTGGTCACGGAAATGTAGTTTTCAATACCGATGAAGAAATAAATCTAAGGAACTATTTAAATTCAGGTGGGTTTCTTCACATAGATGATAATTACGGTATGAACGAATACATCCGAAAAGCTATCAAAAAATTGTTTCCAGCTGAAGATTTAATTGAAATCCCTTCAACTCATCCTATTTTTCAAAAACCTTTTTCTTTTCCAAATGGATTGCCTAAAATTCACGAACACGATAATAAGCGACCTCAGGCTTTGGGAATTTTTGTAAAAAACAGATTGGTTTTGTTGTATACTTATGAATGCGATTTAGGTGATGGATGGGAAGATGCCGAAGTTAACAACGACCCTTTAGAAGTGCGCCAGAAAGCACTCAAAATGGGAGCTAATATTATGTATTACATTTTCAATAATTAATGCAACTTACCCACGAAAATACTCGCTTTGAAAAAAGAAAATTTCCTATCACAATTGTTTGCGATCGTATCTATTTTCAGCAAAACATTGGTTCTTTATTCCGAATTGGCGAAGCCTTTGGCATTGAAAAAATAATTTTCATCGGCAAAGAAATTCCGCTCACTCCCAGAAAAATAAACAAAACATCTCGAAGCACTCATTTACAGATTCCACATTTTATTATCGAAGAAACAAATGACGCTATTGCTTTATTGTTGAAAGACCAATATGAAATTATAGCTCTAGAAATCACAAGTACAAGCGTTCCAATTCAAAAAATTACTACTCCTAAAGACCAAAAAATTGCTTTGCTTATAGGTAATGAAATTGATGGCGTAAGTGAGGCATTATTAGCAATTGCTAACCAAACTACTCATATAACAATGTACGGAAATAATAGTAGTATGAATGTGGTTCAAGCTACTAGTATTGCATTGTATGAAATTAGCAATCGACTGAATGAAATCTAAAAAGTCAATTGCTTCTTTTGAAAGTTTTCCTATCTTTATATTTTAATAGCTTTTCAAACCTACTACTGCCCAATGATTACATCTAAAACAATTGCAAACGGAATTTTAAGATCTATAGGTTTTTTAGTATTGATTGCTATCTCACTATATTTTTTATACCAAATTCAAGCGGTACTTATTTATTTGATTGTTTCGCTAATTTTAACATTGATTGGAAAACCAATCATGAGTTTTCTACAAACACGTTTGAAATTTCCGAATGTAGTAGCATCAGTCACAACATTAGTTTTCTTTTTTCTTTTATTCGTAGGATTTATTTCTTTATTTATTCCTTTGATTTTATCACAAAGTGAAAGTTTATCTTTACTCAATACTGCAAAAATAGAGCAAAACATTGACCAGCTTCTGCATCAAATAGTCGTGTTTTTAGACAATCATAACATTGATTCGGCTCGATTTTTAAGTGAAACCGATATTAGTTCAAAAATAGACTTCAATTTCGTACCCGAATTATTAAATACTATTCTCAATACAATTGGAAGTTTTGGAGTTGGATTGGCTTCGGTATTTTTTATCACTTTCTTCTTTTTGAAAGACAAAGTTCACTTTATTGAAAACCTAAAAAAATTAATACCAGATACCCACGAAGAACCTATTCTAAATTCCTTAGATAAAATCAATCATTTGTTGTCTCGCTACTTTATTGGCTTGTTATTACAACTAGGAATCGTATTTATTTTGTATTTAATTGTGTTGTCCATCTTTGGGATTTCGAATGCCTTTATAATTGCATTTTTGTGTGCGGTACTCAATATCATTCCTTACATAGGTCCATTAATTGCGTCAATAATCGCTGCGATTTTAACTATGATTAGTCATTTAGGAAATGATTTTCAAACAGAAACATTACCCACAACTATCTACATTTTGATTGGCTTTTGGATAGTGCAATTAATTGACAATAATTTATCCCAACCCATAATTTTTTCTAAAAGTGTCAGCTCGCATCCCTTAGAAATTTTCTTAGTTATTTTAATTGCTGGTTTTATATCTGGTATTTTGGGTATGGTAATCGCAGTTCCTTTGTACACGATTTTAAAGGTTATTGGTAAAGAATTTTTTCCTAATAATGTTGTTATTCAACTTATTACCAAAAACATATAATCTTGGATTACAAAATTTTAACCCCTGAAATACAGCAATTCATTGATAGCCAATTAGGAGTTTCAATTCCTCAATTAGCCCTTCAAAAAAATCCATTTCCAGATATAGAATGGATTACTATTGTAAACCAAATTGAAGCAAAAGCAAAAGCAAGAACAAAGCTACCCACTTGGTTTAACACAGCCAACATCCTGTACCCATCTAAAATATCAGTTGAACAAACTTCCTCAGAAAGAACAGCCGAATACAAGTCGAGTTTACTAAATGGCTCAAGTTTAATTGACCTTACGGGTGGTTTTGGAGTAGATGATTATTACTTTGCCAATACGATGAAAAGTGTGACTCACTGCGAAATCAATTCGGATTTATCAGAGATTGTCAAACACAATTTTAAACAATTAGGAGTTACTAATATTGACTGCATAGCGGGTGATAGCTTAACTACTTTACAATCGACTACTGAAAAATGGGATTGGATCTACATCGATCCTTCGCGCAGAAATGACGCCAAGGGAAAAGTTTTTATGTTAAAAGACTGTTTGCCAAATGTTCCTGAAAATTTAGATTTGTATTTTGAAAAATCAGACGCTATTTTAATCAAAACCGCTCCATTATTGGATCTAGCAGCAGGTTTATCAGAACTACAAAATGTAAAAACAATTCATATTGTAGCTCTTGAAAATGAAGTTAAAGAGTTGCTTTGGGAACTACATAAAAATTACTCTGGTGCTATTAGCATCAAAACAGTAAATCTTACAAAAGAAGGAGCAAACACTTTTGAATTTATTCTTGACCAGGATAGTGCCGATGCTAAATATTCATTACCAAAACGCTACTTATTCGAGCCCAATAGTGCTATTATGAAATCAGGCGGTTTCAATGAAATCAGTTCGCAGTACCAACTTGATAAATTACACAAACATTCGCATTTGTATACCTCAAATGAAGTATTCAATTTTCCTGGACGTATTTTTGAAATACAGCATGTTATTCCCTACACAAAAAAAGAAATAAAAATTCATCTCGAAAATTCAAAACACAACCTCACAACTCGCAACTTTCCTGAAACTGTAGAAAACATTCGGAAAAAATGGAAAATTAAAGACGGTGGAGATTCCTATTGTTTTTTCACAACCGATATGAATAATGATAAAATAGTTTTACTTTGCAACAAATTACAATAACCATGAAAAACCTATTATTACTTGCCCTTTCCCTAATCAGTTCAGTAATTTTTGCTCAAAAACCATGCGAATACACTACTAATGTAACCGATTCTATTGGAACATATAAAACGACCAAAGAATATATTATTGCAGAGAAAAATTTTGCAGGAACATCTAATTATATTTTCTTTTCATTGGCTGTATCTGACGGAATGCCTTTATTAAATGTGCAACTTATTCAAAAGAGTAAAGACTTTATTAAAGCCAATTGTTTTGATAAAGATTCTAAGATTTTCTTACAATTAAACAATGGTAAAGTAATAACCTTATTACACATTGATCAAGAAAATTGCGGAACAGTATTGCGAGACGATAAGGGTTTTGACAACAGAATAACTCCGGGTACTTTTATGTTTATGAAAGATAGTTTTGAGGAATTGAAAAAATCACCTGTTTCACTTATGCGAATTAAATTCCTGACAGATGTTGAAGATTACATACTCAAAAAACAGTTTACATCAGAAATGAATAATGAGGTATATGAGCCTGAAACTTATTTTATGCAAAATATCCACTGTGCTGAATAAATAACCCTTATTCAAAATAGCATCTGCTTGACTTATTTGGATTCTCAGTGATTAAATAATTACCGCAAATTCGCAAATTTTTTCACCTTATAAAGTATCAAGAAATACTATAAATGCTATCACATCCTTATGAAAATCGTTCTGTTTTGACAAAACTAAACTGATAATTTTGTGCAACTTAGTGCCTTCTTAAAAAACCTTTGTGATTAAAAATTAACCTATATTAATCACATTTCCATTTTGTATTTGAAACCTTCTCTTTGGAAGCATTTTTTACATTATAATGCCACCACTCAGAATCAAAAGAAATAAAATTACTTTTTCTCATTATTTTTTTCAGGAGCAATCTATTCTGTTTTACTTCATCTGGAAGATTCTCATAGAAATGACTCGCTTCTGGACCAAAAAAATCAAATGATGTTCCCATGTCTAATTCTGCTCCAGTACTATCGACTAAAGTAATATCAACTGCTCCTCCTCTATTGTGAATCGAACCTTTTGCAGGATTAGCGACATATTCTGGATTGGGTATAATTTGCCACATTTTTTTTTGAATATCTAATGGACGGTAACAGTCATAAATCTTTATACGATATCCTTTTTTCATGAATTTCTCGTTGGCTTTTACTAAAGCTTTTACTGTTTTAAAACGTAAAAGACATTCTGGACAATCATAGACTTTTGCTTTCAAAAAATTATCCGCTGTTGCATACTTCATATCGTAAACAAAATCAGTACTATAGTCTTTCAGATTCACAAAAGAAGAATCTGCAATTGTTTCATCAGTCTGGGCATGAATGGTGTTTATTGTTGAGAAAAAAAACAAAAAAAATAGAGACCAAAGAGTTCGCATGGCAAAATTTAATAATAATTATCTGTTAAAAGTATTTATTATTTTTGACTCTTTAAGCGTGTATGAACTAAATTTGATTCCAATAAAGTAAAACCCATAAGAAAAACTTATTTTTGGTTAAAATTAGATTATTATGAAAACCCAATCGCTCGTATTCTCTTTACTTTTTTTACTCTTTAGTAATTCTTTTTTTGCTCAAGTCAAAAAGACGATTCCTGCAAGCCAAATTGAATTTCAATCTCCAGAATACGCTAATAAGATGTATTATATAGCCAGTCATTATGGTAAATACCAGACCTTGTTAGATTCTGTAAAAGGAACAGCTGACGGAAAATTAATCTTCAAAAAAGACCAAAAATACATTGAAGGTATCTATATGTTAGTAACCCCCGACAAGAAGATAGATCTAGAGTTTTTGATGGACAATGAACAAAAATTTGCCATCAAAGTTACCAATCCAACCGAAAAAACGTTGGAAATACGTAATTCCAATCTGAACCAAGATTTTGCTAATTTCAATTCCTTTTTTAGAACTAAATTGGAAGTTATCAAAAACTTAGAAAAAAGCTTAGCCGATAAAAAGACCAAACAAGACAGTGCATTCGTAATTACTGATTTAAAAAAAATTCAAGCAGAGATTAACTTGTTCAAAAATGAGTATATCAAAACTAATTCAGGAAATACGATGGCGCTTTTGTTCAGTATGAGCCAACCAATTGACAACTTTTTAAACAAAGCGGAAGAAGAAAAACTGGCTACTAAAACCGACTCGATCGCTTACTTAAAAAAGCATTTTTTTGATGGAATTAATTTTAAAGACGCACGACTATTGCGCAATCCCTTTTTAGAAAACCGAATCACTACCTACTTCAACACCTTTGTCCCTGTTACTCCTGAAGCAGTAACTCAGGAAATTACACAAATTTTAAACCAAACGGACCAACCCAATGGAGAAGTCTTTAAATACCTCAGTTTACATTTTATTGATTTGTATGCTGAAGCAAAAATCATGGGAATGGATCGAGTATTTATCAATATTTATAATAGCTTTTTTAAGAACAAAGAATATCCTTGGTTACAACTCAAACAAAAAGAGTTTTTCAAATTTAAAGTTTCGAGTATCAAGGATAATTTAATTGGCGACAAAGGAAAAAACCTATTCATGCTAACTCAAGATCAAAAACGAATTGATTTATATGATGTTAAGGCTAAATATACGGTTGTTGCCTTCTGGGATCCTACTTGCGGACATTGTGCAACCGAAATTCCAAAAATGCTTCAATTGTATGAAACGGAATGGAAACAAAAAGGCGTAGTCGTTTTTGCCATAAACAACAATACAAATGAAATGGTAAAATGGAAAGAGTTTATTGAAAAAGAAAAGCTCTCCAGTTGGATCAATGTGTACCCTGCTCCCGTAGTTACAGGGAATTACACCAAGGAAGATGTTGATTTCCAAACTTTGTATAATGTGAGACAAACTCCAGTTATGTATCTTTTGGATCAGGACAAAAAAATTATTGCTAAAAAAGTAGGTCCTGAAAATTACACCAAGATTATAGAGCAATTGGAAAAGAAAAAATAAGTGTGCAAACTATATATTGGATCATATAATTTAAGAAACCAAAATACAATTAATAACAAAATAACTACCAAAAACAAAAAAACCCACTGTAAATAGTGGGTTTTTTGTGATCGCAGAAGGATTCGAACCTTCGACCGCCTGCTTAGAAGGCAGGTGCTCTATCCAGCTGAGCTATGCGACCAGTCTTGTTGTAGTCGGGGTGGCAGGATTCGAACCTGCGGCCTCCTGCTCCCAAAGCAGGCGCGATAACCGGGCTACGCTACACCCCGAAATAGCAAAATTAAAAAGCGGAGAGACAGGGACTCGAACCCTGGCGACGATTGCTCGTCGACAGATTAGCAATCTGCTCCATTACCACTCTGGCACCTCTCCAAGCTCAAGAAACCTGTCCTATTTTGCGGTGGCAAATGTAGCACATCATTGTATTAATCACAACTATTTTAAAGTTTTTTTTCTTTTTATTTTTTAATTGTCGTTAAATGAGTTCACAATCAACATACTAGCTACAATCAAAATCATTTAAATCAGAATACTATAATCACCATTTGAAATTGCATAAAAAAGATTAAATTTGCTTATCATCTAAATTCTAAATATCATGAATAAAAGAGTCGTAATTGTTGCTGCCACTCGTACCCCTATGGGAAGTTTTATGGGAAGTTTGTCCACCGTAAGCGCATCTCAACTAGGTGCAGTAGCAATCAAAGGTGCTTTGGAGAAGATCAACCTTAGTCCTGATTTAGTAGACGAGGTATTTATGGGAAATGTAGTTCAATCTGGTGTTGGTCAAGCTCCAGCTAGACAAGCAGCACTTTTTGCTGGTTTACCCAATTCTGTTCCTTGTACTACTGTAAATAAAGTTTGTGCTTCAGGAATGAAAGCAGTTATGTTTGCTGCACAATCCATTCAATCGGGTGATGCTGAAATTATTGTTGCAGGCGGAATGGAAAACATGAGCCTTATCCCACATTATACTTATTTAAGAGCGGGTACTAAATTTGGTCCAAATGCTTTAATTGATGGAATGCAAAAGGATGGACTTACTGATGCTTATGATAACAACGCTATGGGTGTGAGTGCCGATCTTTGTGCCTCAGAACATAAAATTTCTAGAGAAGAACAAGACCAATTTGCAATTCAATCCTATGAGCGAAGTGCTAAAGCTTGGGAAGCAGGGAAATTTGATAATGAAATAGTTCCGGTTGCTGTGCCTCAACGAAAAGGAGAGCCTGTAATTGTATCAAAAGACGAAGAGTACACCAATGTGAAGTTAGATAGAGTTAGTAGCTTAAACCCTGCTTTTACCAAAGAAGGAACTGTTACTGCTGCAAATGCCTCAACAATTAATGATGGAGCAGCTGCATTGGTAATCATGAGTGAGGAAAAAGCAATTGCTTTGGGTTTTCAACCTCTAGCGTATATTCTTTCCTATGCCGATGCTGCTCAGGAACCTAAATGGTTTACAACGAGTCCAGCTTTAGCATTACCAAAAGCACTTAAGAAGGCTAATCTTTCAATTGAAGATGTAGATTATTTTGAATTTAACGAAGCTTTTTCTGTTGTAGGTTTGGCTAATGCCAAATTATTAAATATTGATTTGAATAAAATGAATGTTAATGGTGGTGCTGTTTCATTAGGACATCCGTTGGGTTGTTCAGGAGCCAGAATCATTGTGACTTTATTGAATGTATTACAACAAAATAATGGTAAAATTGGAGCAGCTGCTATCTGTAATGGTGGTGGTGGTGCTTCTGCCATAGTAATTGAGAGAGCATAAATTGCCTCTAAAAGTAACCTCAAAAATAGAAAGAGTTGTCCATGTTTGGAATTTGTAACCTAGCCATAATCCCACTTCGAGCGGAACCAAATGACAGAAGCGAAATCGTTTCTCAAGTCTTGTTTGGTGAACATTTTGAAGTGGTAGAAGAACTAAAGCAATGGCGCAAAATCCGACTGCAATTTGACAACTATGAAGGTTGGGTAGACTTCAAACAATTTCAAATTATTAGCGAAACTGATTACAAAATACTTTCAAAAGAACCTATTACATTAAATGCAGATTTGATTGATTACATTTCAGCACCAAATAATACCTTGCTTCCTATTCCTTTAGGAGCATCGCTTTCATTTTTAGATCATTCCGAAATTAACTCCTCGCAGTTTGTTTTTGATGGCAGCAAAATAAGCGGAATACAGGATAAAAGCCAACTAATCACTACCGCATTTATGTATTTGAATGCACCTTATTTATGGGGAGGAAAAACACCTTTTGGAATCGATTGTTCTGGTTTTACGCAAATGGTATATAAATTAAATGGTTACAGGTTATCAAGAGATGCTTCGCAGCAAGCAACTCAAGGCGATGCTTTAAGCTTTATTGAAGAAAGCGAACCTGGTGATTTGGCTTTCTTTGATAACGAAGAAGGTGCTATCATTCATGTGGGAATTATAATGGAAAACAATTACATTATTCACGCTAGCGGAAAAGTTCGAGTAGATCGCCTTGATCACTTGGGAATATTCAATCCCGAAACACAAAAACATACACACAAACTAAGAGTAATCAAAAAAATAATTTAAATAAAAAAACCGAATTTTTCAATTCGGTTTTTTTTTGGTTTAAATCTAAAGCCTATTTTTTCATTCTAGCTTTCAACGCTTTAGCTTTTTCTGTCATTTCTAATGCTCTGTAAACACTTAATAAGGTTGACTTAACCTCTTCATTAGTATCGTCTAACTCAGCGGCTTTTTCAAGATAAGGCAAAGCAGAAGTAAATACTGCCTCTCTTTGTTTTTTTAGCACTTCGTAACGTTTATTATCTTTTTCCGAATTACCTAACTTTTGAATTTCATCAAATAATTTTTTATCAGCATCTAATTTCAAAATTGCTAAATTCAAATACGCATTTACATAATCTGGCTTAATTTCGACAGCTCTTTTGTAATACGTTTCAGCTTCAGCAAAATTCTTAGCATTGTAACTAATTACTCCTAAGTTAAAAACTAAATCGGCATCATTTGGGCTTTGAGCCAAAACCTCAGTGATTAATTTTTTGTAAGTATCATAATCTTTAGTATCTAAATACAAATTAGCTTCAGTCAAAATCAATGATTTATCATCTGGATTAGTAACTCTAGCTTCGGCAACTGCTTTTTTAGCTTCAGCAATTTTTCCATTTTGAACTAAAATCAAAGCCATATTTTTATAGATTTCACCTCTTTTTGAAGGAATTGCTTCTGTTCTTGGTTTTTCATGAGTACCAAGTTTTACCATTTGGTCTCTCTCTTTGGCTGTAGAGAAAAATTGTTCTTCACCATTAACTTTGTTAACAGCATAATAATTGGTTCCCTTTCCAGAATAGTTTAATCTCTTAAGCTCATCGTAAGCGTTGTAAGCAGTCTCATACTCTTTAGCATTTACAAAAGTCGATGCCGCATAATACAAATTGATGGTGTCTCTTTTATCTAACAGATATGCATCGTATAGTTTTTTTGCTCCTGAAGCATGTTTTTCTGCTTTAGAATCTGCAATAGCGCCATTGATTAATTTGTATTTAACATCAATAATTGATTTAGTAGCTTGAGCAGCGAACTTGTCTTTTCCAGAAGCTTTTTCAATTGAAACTACTTCTTGGTATCCTTTGGCAGCAGCCGAAAGGTTGGTATCTACATCCTCATTTTTAGTAGCTAAAGCCAAATGAGCATTAGCCTTTACAAAATGAAACTGGGCTTTTTCAGCATCTGGTGCTGCAGCTGACGCAGCTTCTGCTCCTTGCAAAATAGTAATTGCTTCTTGAGCATTTCCTGCTTTTAAAGCCTTTTCAGCTGCTTTAATTTGATCTTTTTGAGCAAAAGTGGCAACTGATATCAATAATGCTGATGCTAGTAGTACATATTTACTTTTCATAATATTCTATTTTAATTTTTGGTTGAATTTGTTTTTAATTATTCGTCTGAATCGTCTTCATCAGTATCATCGATATCTTCTTCGTCTTCGATTTCCTCGTCTTCTTCATCGTCGTCATCTGCAGCGCCATCATCTTCTAGTACTTCTAGAACAGGCTTCACTCTTTCAATAACTTCGACTTCAATTGGATTGCCATCTTCGTCTAATTCAATTTCAGCTGGATCGTCTTTCATTACTTTAGTTACCGCTGCAATAGAATCGTTTCCTTTGATGTTGATTAATTTAACACCTTGAGTAGCACGTCCCATTACACGAAGATCTTCCACTGCCATTCTGATAGTCAATCCTGATTTGTTGATAATCATCAAGTCGTCAGCGTCAGTTACCGAATTAATGGAGATCAACTGACCTGTTTTCTCAGTAATATTCAAGGTTTTCACCCCTTTTCCTCCACGATTCGTGATTCTGTACTCATCTAGGCTAGAACGTTTACCGTAACCATTTTCAGCAACAACTAAAATTTCGCTGCTCATATCGTTTACCGTTACCATTCCGATTACTTCGTCTTTGTCATCTTTTAAAGTAATACCACGAACTCCAGAAGCTGTTCTTCCCATTGGACGGGTTTTAGTTTCTTCAAAACGAACTAATTTACCAGATTTAACAGCCAAAATAATTTGACTCTCACCGTTGGTTAATTGAGCCGCTAATAATTCGTCGCCTTCTTTAATCGTAATGGCAGCAACACCATTCACTCGAGGTTTAGAATATTTCTCTAAAGACGTTTTCTTTACCTGTCCTTGTTTAGTTACCATTACTAAATTATGACTGCTTACATACTCTTTATCTTTCAAGTCTTGTGTACAGATAAATGCTTTTACTTTATCATCTGACTCAATGTTGATTAAGTTCTGTAGCGCTCTACCTTTAGCGGTTTTACTTCCTTCTGGAATTTCGTACACACGCATCCAGAAACATTTTCCTTTTTGCGTAAAGAACATCATGTACTGGTGATTCGTAGCCACAAACATGTGTTCTAAGAAATCTTGGTCACGGGTTCCAGCACTTTTTTGTCCTACTCCTCCTCTATTTTGAGTTTTGTACTCAGATAAGTTGGTACGCTTAATATACCCTGCGTGCGAAATAGTAATCACTACATTTTCATCAGCAATTAAGTCTTCGATACTTACATCTCCACCAGAATATTCGATTTGAGAACGACGCTCATCACCATATTTATCTCTGATTTCAATTAACTCTTCTTTAATTAATGCAATTCTCAAATTCACATCGGCTAATAAAGCTCTTAAATGCTCAATTAACTTCATGATTTCTTCGTACTCAGCACGCAATTTATCTTGCTCTAGTCCTGTCAATTGACGTAAACGCATTTCAACAATAGCACGTGCTTGGATATCTGATAATTTGAATCTCTCGATTAATTTTTCTTTGGCTTCATCCGTATTTTTAGACGCTTTAATTAAAGCAATTACTTCGTCAATATTATCCGAAGCAATAATTAATCCTTCTAAAATATGGGCTCTTTCCTCTGCTTTTCGTAATTCAAATTGTGTTCTACGAATTACCACATCATGACGGTGTTCTACGAAATGATGAATCATATCTTTCAGATTCAACGTTTCTGGACGCCCTTTTACTAAGGCAATATTATTAACACTAAATGATGATTGTAATTGGGTATACTTATATAAGGTATTCAATACTACATTTGGTGTAGCATCACGTTTCAAGATATATACGATACGCATACCATTTCTATCCGATTCATCACGAATATTGGCAATACCTTCAATTTTCTTTTCGTTTACCAAATCAGCAGTACGTTTGATCATATCTGCTTTATTCACTTGGTACGGAATTTCAGTCACAATGATAGATTCTCTACCATCAACTTCTTCAAAACCTACTTTAGCACGAATAACGACACGTCCACGACCTGTTTTGAATGCTTCACGAACACCTTCATATCCGTAAATAATCCCACCAGTTGGGAAATCAGGCGCTTTAATATGAGTGATTAATTCGTCTATTTCAATATCGTTATTCTCAATATAAGCAATGGTTCCATTAATTACTTCAGTTAAATTGTGCGGCGGCATATTGGTTGCCATACCTACAGCAATACCTGTAGCTCCATTAATTAATAAGGTAGGAACTCGTGTTGGCATTACTTTCGGCTCATACAAGGTATCGTCAAAGTTCAGTTGAAAGTCCACTGTCTCTTTTTCGATATCAGCCATAATTTCTTCCGAAATCTTACGCATTCTAGCCTCAGTATAACGCATTGCTGCTGGACTATCACCATCGACAGAACCAAAGTTACCTTGTCCATCAACTAATAAATAACGCATACTCCATTCTTGAGCCATACGCACCATAGCGTCATAAACAGAGGTGTCACCATGAGGGTGGTACTTACCTAAAACTTCTCCAACAATTCTTGCGGATTTTTTGTGGGCTTTATTTGAAAAAACTCCTAAATCATACATTCCATAAAGTACTCTTCGATGCACCGGTTTTAAACCGTCTCTAACATCTGGAAGTGCTCTTGATACAATTACCGACATCGAATAATCGATGTAAGCTGATTTCATTTCATCTTCTATGTTAATAGGAATTAACTTTTCTCCTTCAGACATAAGTTATTATATTAAAAAATTATATTAGTTTCAAACGTGCCAATATACGGATATTTGAAATTTTTAGAACTAATTTACACTACTTATTTCAATGATTTATTAACAAGTTTTTAAGGTAATTTAGTTAATAAAATAGGATGCTCTTTTGAGTTTTTTTGGTATTTTTTTTGTCAATTAGCTGACAGCCGTTGGTTACGGAATGATATTTGTTTTTGAAACCTCAATTACTTAAATTTACACTATCAAATAGATACATATGGATGATAATTTTTCACCGAGAGTAAAAGATGTTATTACGTACAGCAAAGAAGAAGCCTTACGCTTAAGCCATGATTTTATTGGCACAGAGCATCTTATGTTAGGAATACTTCGCGATGGAAATGGCAAAGCAATTCAAATTTTAAATAATTTGGCTGTCGATTTAAATCACTTACGCAGAAAAGTAGAAATTTTAAGCCCTGCAAATCCAACTAGTGATCTTAATCTCGACAAGAAAAACCTGCACCTGACACGCCAAGCGGAAAGAGCTTTAAAAACTACATTTTTAGAAGCTAAAGTATTTCAAAGCCCGTCTATCAGTACCGCACACTTGCTTTTGTGTATCCTGCGAAATGAAAATGATCCAACAACCAAACTACTCAATAAGATGAAAATCGACTATGATGTAGTTAAAGAACAATACGTAAATATGACTCCAGCAGAAGATGATTTTATGGAAAACTTGCCAAAAAACGAGTCGTATAATGACGAATCAGGACAAGATGACAGCCTGAAAGAAAGCAGTTTCAATACGCCTTCTAATAAATCCAATAAGAAGTCGAAAACACCTGTTCTAGATAACTTTGGTAGAGATTTAACCGAAATGGCTGAGGAAGGAAAGCTTGATCCAGTTGTAGGTCGCGAAAAAGAAATTGAGCGTGTATCGCAAATTCTAAGCCGTAGAAAGAAGAACAATCCATTATTAATTGGAGAGCCTGGTGTGGGTAAATCTGCTATTGCCGAAGGATTGGCTTTGCGAATTATCCAAAAAAAGGTGTCACGGATTCTGTTTAACAAACGTGTGGTTACTTTGGATTTAGCCAGCTTAGTTGCTGGAACAAAATACCGCGGTCAGTTTGAAGAACGTATGAAAGCGGTAATGAATGAGCTAGAGAAAAATGACGATATCATTCTTTTTATCGACGAAATTCATACTATTGTAGGTGCTGGTGGAGCTACGGGTTCTTTGGATGCTTCCAATATGTTCAAACCTGCTTTGGCACGTGGCGAAATCCAATGTATCGGAGCTACAACTCTAGACGAATACCGCCAATACATTGAAAAAGACGGAGCCTTAGAGAGACGTTTTCAAAAGATAATTGTGGAACCTACTTCGGTTCCGGAAACAATTACCATTTTGAATAATATCAAAAATAAATACGAAGACCATCATAATGTAACCTATACAGCTGAGGCGATTGAAGCTTGTGTCAAATTAACTGATCGATACATGTCGGAACGTTTTTTACCAGACAAAGCGATTGATGCTCTGGACGAAGCAGGTTCAAGAGTACACATTACTAATATTGAAGTTCCTAAGCAAATTTTGGATTTGGAACGTCAGTTGGAAGATGTGCGTGTATTAAAGAATGAAGTCGTTAAAAAACAAAAATACGAGGAAGCTGCCAAGCTTCGTGATGACGAAAAGCGTATTGAAAAAGATTTGGCTATAGCCCAAGAACAATGGGAAGAAGAATCGAAAAATAACCGTATTCAAGTTACGGAAGACAATGTGGCTGACGTGGTTTCGATGATGACAGGAATTCCAGTAAACCGAATTGCACAAACTGAAAGTAATAAATTAGCTCAGCTTCCTGAACTCATTGAAGGAAAGGTAATTGGGCAAAAAGAAGCAGTGTTGAAAATTGCTCGTTCTATTCAAAGAAATCGTGCTGGGTTAAAAGATCCTAATCGACCAATTGGTTCTTTTATCTTCTTGGGACAAACGGGTGTTGGTAAAACACAATTAGCCAAAGTAATTGCAAAAGAATTATTCGATTCAGAAGACGCTTTAGTTCGTATCGATATGAGCGAGTACATGGAGAAATTTGCGATTTCCAGATTAATTGGAGCACCTCCAGGATACGTGGGTTACGAGGAAGGTGGACAATTAACTGAAAAAGTGAGAAGAAAACCGTATTGCGTTGTATTATTAGATGAAATCGAGAAAGCGCATCCAGATGTATTCAACATGTTACTTCAAGTATTGGATGACGGATTCTTAACCGATAGTTTAGGCCGTAAAATTGACTTTAAAAACACTATCATCATCATGACATCCAATGTAGGTGCAAGACAATTGAAAGATTTTGGTCAAGGTGTTGGTTTTGGAACGGCGGCTAGAACTGCTCAAGTTGATGATAATTCGAAAAGTATTATTGAAAATGCTTTAAAGAAAACATTCGCACCAGAATTTTTAAATCGTATTGACGATGTTATTGTTTTCAATGCATTAGAGAAACACGATATCAATTTGATTATTGAAATTGAATTGAAAAAATTATGTGCTCGTATTGCCGACTTAGGATATACCCTAACTTTATCCGATAAAGCCAAAGAGTTCATTGCCGATAAAGGTTTTGACAAACAATTTGGCGCAAGACCATTAAAACGCGCGATTCAAAAATATGTAGAAGATTCCTTAGCCGAAGAGATTATTACTTCAAAAATAGGATTGGGTGATGAAATCTTTATGGATATTGAAGAGGGTGCAGAAGAATTAACCGTAAGAGTACACAAAACAGAAGAACCAACTAAATAGTTGCTACTTCTTTAAATAAAAAAAAGCTGACTAATTAGTCAGCTTTTTTTTATTATAAAGTTCTATTTAATTCAGAAATAAATTCAAAACAAAATACGTAATCGCTGCAATTACCGCAGAAACAGGAATGGTTAATATCCATGCCCAAAGTAAACTAACAGTTACACCCCAGCGCACTGCAGAAACACGTTTAGTTACACCAACTCCAATGATAGAACCGGTAATAGTGTGAGTAGTAGACACCGGTATTTTAAAATGTTCGGTTAAAAATAGTGTTAAGGCTCCAGCCGATTCGGCAACAACCCCTTCAAAAGCATTTACTTTTGTAATTTTAGAACCCATTGTTTTAACAATCTTCCAACCACCACTAAGAGTTCCCATTGCAATAACTGAATAGCATGTAATTGGAATCCATGATGGCATTTTAAATGACCCATCTTCTTTTGGTAATTCTACATCTAACCAGAATGGTAAATCTATATCGCCTGCTGTTTTTATATATACAGCTACGGCTGCAGCTATAATCCCCATTACTTTTTGAGAATCATTTCCTCCATGGCCTAAACTAAAGGCGGCAGAGGACAATAATTGCATTTTCTTTAATATAGCTTCTGCTTTTGCAGCAGAGAAAGAGCTAAAAAACAAGTTGAAAATTGCTAAACTAAAAAAGATGATGGATACTAAAAACCATTTAATATTGTGAGGCTCGGACAATACACTCCAAAAAGCACTCTCAAACCTTGGTTTTTCAATTTCATTAAAAGGAATTATCACAGATGATAAAAACCAAATAGCTAAAAGCATTAATGTGATAGTAAGTATTTTGGGATAGATATTTTTCTTAGAGGAATACATTAACCATAACGAAATGAAATACGAAATAATCATTCCTAAAAGAGGTGCAAAAACTATAAAAAGAATTACAATCAAAACCCCTGAAGGCAACAATTCACCTTCTTTTGCTGCTTTAAACCAACTTACAATTTTCAATCCATAGTATGACGGATCTTGAACTGCACCAGAAAAACCATGCGCTATTGCCGCTCCCGCAAAACCTCCAATTAAGGTATGAGATGATGAAGACGGAATTCCTTTCCACCAAGTAAATAGATTCCAAATAATGGCCGCTAAAACTCCAGATAAAATAACGGTCAAATCAATACTACTTGTATGAGCAGTTTTAGCAACAGTATCTGCAACACCAAAACCAAAAACCCAATAGGCTAAAAAATTAAAAAAAGCGGCCCAAACAACTGCTTGAAAAGGAGTAAGAACTTTAGTAGCAACAATCGTTGCTATTGAATTTGCTGCATCATGAAAACCATTAATGTAGTCAAAAACTAAAGCTAAAAAAATAATTAATATTAATAAAGTAAAATCCATACTATGAGAAGCAATTTAAATAAATTAAGAATGTTTTACAGCAATAGATTCTAATACACTAGCAACATTCTTACATTTATCAGTAGCCGACTCTAAAACAGACAATACTTCTTTGTACTTAATAATATTAATAGCATCCGTTTCATTTTCAAAAATTTCAAAAACAGCCTTATTATAAACTACATCAGAATTATTTTCTAATTTATTAATTTTAGAACAGGCGCTAGTAATATTTTTAACATTCTTTAAATCATTTAACTCTTTAACCGCTAATTCGATTTTTAAACAAGCCTCTAAGTTAATTTCTGTCATCTTTCGAATTGACTTTGTAATTTTATCAACGTGATACAAACGCATTCTACTCGCTGCACCTTGTAAATTATCCGCTACATTGTCAATAGAGGTTATCAAAGAATAAATATCCTCCCTATCAAATGGAGTAATGAAATTTCTACTCAACTCAAGATTTGTCTGGCGAGTAATTTCTTCCCCTATTTGTTCCAATTGATCAATTTTTTGAAAAAGAGCTTCTCTTTCTTTTAAAGGTAAATTTACCGCCTCATGAAGGTGAGTAGCTAATTGAACTAAATTAGTAGTAGCTTGTTCAAATAATGGAAAGAATTTCTTGTCTTTTGGAACTAAAAATTGGAAAATATTATTTATAGACATTTTATATAAAATTTAAGCAACAAAATTAAATTTTTAATTCTAGATAACGTTAAGTCTGTGTTAAGATTTGCAACAAGATTTCACATTAAAATTGATACTGAAATTAAAATTAACTTAAAAAAACATTCAAATACAATTAAATTCACCCATTTTCTTGATCTAAAGTATATTATTTTAAAAGATAATAATAGTAGTAAATAAGCTTAGCATTCAATAAATACAGCTATTTTTTTTGAGATTGATTAAATCACCCATTATAAATAGTGTTAAATTCAACTATTCGTAAAAATCAAGCTCTCCCTTTTCTAGCTAATATTATGTAGTACCTTTGGAACAAATGAAAAGCAACAGAAATACATATCCATCTACAATAACAACTTCAACTGAAGTTGCGTTTTCTGTTACATTTACTACTACAACAACTACTACCCCTTAGGGGTATACATTTTACATATAATCTTGCTATATAATACTTTTTCTAAAAGGGAAAAAGTTCATGGATGTATAGAAAATAGTTGCATTTTAAAATAAAACACACACAATGAAAGTATTAAAATTTGGCGGAACTTCAGTTGCCAATGCTCAAAATATAAAACTAGTTCTTACAATAGTTACTGAAAAAGCAAAACACGAGAAACTAGTGGTAGTCGTTTCGGCTTTAAGCAAGGTAACCGACTTATTACAATTAGCTTCGCAAAAAGCGGCTTCGAATGACGAAAGTTATAAAGAAATTGTAACTGAAATCGAGAAAAAACATTTAGATACCTTAAAGGAATTAATTCCGGTGAGCGAACAAAGTAGCTTACTAAGCCATGTAAAAAGAATTGTCAATCATCTAGAAACCTTATTAGACGGTTGTTTCCTTTTGGGCGAACTTTCTCCTAGAACAGCCGATACAATTCTTGGTTTCGGTGAATTACTATCTTCTTATATTATTGCGGAAGCACTAAAACAAAAAGAAAAAAATAGCGGGTATGCCGACAGTCGTGAACTAATCAAAACCAATGCTACTTTTGGAAAAGCAATAGTTGATTTTGAAACTACAAATAGATTGGTTTCGGATTTCTTCGCTGTTAATGCTAATCAAATTGTTGTCCTGCCTGGGTTTATTGCTTCGACTGCTAACAAAATACCAACTACTTTAGGACGTGGTGGATCGGATTATACTGCTGCCATCATTGCGGCCGCTTTGAATGCAACGGATTTAGAAATTTGGACTGACGTCAACGGAATGTTTACTGCCAATCCAAAAATTGTAAAACAAGCCCAACCAATTGCTACCATTTCGTATCAAGAAGCGATGGAATTATCGCATTTTGGTGCCAAAGTATTGTACCCACCAACCATTCAACCGGTATTGAGAAAGAATATTCCAATTCTAATCAAAAATACGTTTGAGCCAGAAGCTATTGGTACTTATATTTCAAATGATGTGATTTCGCAAACCAATCCTGTAAAAGGAATTAGTCATATTGATAATATTGCCTTACTAACATTAGAAGGTCCGGGAATGGTGGGAGTTTCAGGTTCGTCAAAACGATTATTTGAAGTCTTATCACATGAAAACATCAACGTGATTTTTATTACACAAGCTTCTTCGGAGCATTCTATTTGTATCGGAATATTAAATTCAGATGCAGAAACAGCCGAAATAGCCATCAACAAAGCTTTCGAAGTCGAAATTGCCCAAAATAAAATCGATCCTTGTATTGTAGAGAACAACTTATGCATCATTGCATTGGTAGGCGAAAACATGAAAAACCACCAAGGGTTGAGCGGTAGAATGTTCAGTACTTTAGGAAAAAATAACGTGAACATTCGCGCTATTGCACAAGGTGCTTCCGAAAGAAATATTTCTGCGGTAATCAATGAGCGTGATGTCAAAAAAGCATTGAATACATTGCACGAAAACTTCTTTGAAGAAAATACCAAACAGTTGAATCTATTTGTAATCGGCGTTGGAAATGTTGGAGAGAAATTCATCGAGCAAATTCACCAACAGAAAAAATTCTTAAAAGAAAATCTAAAAATCAATGTAAGAGTTGTTGCTTTATCTAATTCTAGAAAAATGCACTTTGACGAAGACGGAATTTCTTTAAAAGAGTGGCAAACTGTTTTAAACAATGGAGAAACGGCGAACCAAGACCTATTCATCGCTAAAGTAAAAGAATTGAATCTACGAAACAGCATTTTTGTTGACATCACAGCTAATGAAAGCGTTTCTAAAACCTACGAGCAGTACTTAAAACAAAGCGTTGGTGTCGTAACTTGTAACAAAATTGCTTGTTCATCGGCTTACGACAATTACAAAAAATTAAAAAATCTATCCCGCCAATACAACGCCCCTTTCTTATTTGAAACAAATGTTGGAGCAGGATTACCTATTATTGATACTGTAAAAAACCTAATTGCTTCAGGCGATAAAGTGAATAAGATTCAAGCTGTTTTATCAGGAAGTTTGAATTTTATCTTCAATAATTTTGACGAACATAATTCCTTTCACGATGTGGTAAAAGAAGCTGGATTGCAAGGCTTTACTGAACCTGATCCAAAAATTGATTTGAGCGGAATAGACGTAGCTCGAAAAATCTTGATTTTAATTCGCGAAAGCGGTTACCAAATGGATATTGAATCTATTGCTAACGAATCGTTTATGCCAGCGGAATGTTTGGAAACAACATCAAATGAAGTCTTCTTTGCGTCATTGCAAAAACATGCAGCACATTTTGATGCATTTTACAAGGAAGCCCAAAGCAAAGAGTCGCGTTTGAAATATGTGGCGCAATTTGAAAATGGGAAAGCAAGCGTTGGTTTGCAATTCATACCGAAAGACCATCCTTTTTATAATTTAGAAGGAAAAGACAATATCGTATTGTTTTACACCGATCGTTATGTGGACCAACCTTTATTAATCAAAGGTGCTGGTGCAGGTGCTGCGGTAACGGCTTCAGGAATATTTGCTGATGTTATCCGAATTGGAAACGTATAAAATTGAGTGACTTTGTGCCTTCGTGGCAAAAAAAATGTAAAACATAAAATGAGATTGCTTCGTGCCTCGCAATGAATTATGAATGAAATAAAACTATTTTGCCCAGCAACCATTGCTAACCTGTCTTGTGGATTCGACGTTTTAGGACTTTGTCTTGACAATGTAGGTGACGAAATGGTGATTAGAAAATCGGCTCAAAAAGGGATTCGAATTACTAAAATCATTGGTGCCGACTTGCCTTTAGAAACAGAAAACAATGTTTCAGGAGTGGCCGGATTGGCATTATTAGAAACGGTAAACCCTGACTTTGGTTTTGAGATTGAGATTTATAAAAACATCAAAGCAGGTAGCGGAATTGGAAGTAGTGCGGCAAGTTCAGCTGGAGCAGTTTTTGGAATCAATGCCTTGTTAGGCTATCCTTATTCAACAAAAGATTTGGTTCAGTTTGCCATGCAAGGCGAAAAACTCGCTTGTGGCAATGCACACGCTGATAACGTAGCTCCTGCCCTTATGGGTGGATTTACCTTGGTAAGAAGCTACAGCCCTTTGGATATTATCAAAATAGAAAGTCCATCCGAATTGTACGCGACAGTAGTACATCCGCAAATTGAATTGAAAACTTCGGATGCGCGTTCGGTATTGAAACAAACCGTTTCTTTAAAAAGTGCCATCATGCAATGGGGAAATGTGGGCGGATTAATCGCGGGATTATACACACAAGATTATGATTTAATTGGGCGTTCCTTACACGATGAAATTGTAGAACCGTTACGAAGTGTCTTAATTCCAGGATTTGATTTAATCAAACAAGCTGCTTTAGAAAATGGAGCGCTAGGTTCCGGAATATCAGGTTCGGGTCCTTCTATTTTTGCGTTAAGCAAAGGAGCGGCAACCGCCGAAAAAATTGCCAAAGCCATGAGTGCCGTATACGAGGCCATCAATCTACCTTATGAAATTCATGTATCTAAAGTGAATTCAGAAGGAGTTAAAATACTATAAAAATTATTTAAGATTTCTGATTAACGATTTTTGATTGCAGATGTAACCCAAGTTGCTAAAATATCAAAAATCGTTAATCCACAATCTTCAATCTAAAATCAAATGAAATATTACAGTTTAAACCATAACGCACCTAAAGTTTCTTTTGAAGAAGCTGTTATACAAGGATTAGCAACCGATAGAGGATTGTATTTTCCAGAAAACATTACCCCTTTACCTACAGCATTTTTTGATACCATCGAAAATCAAAGCAACGAAGAAATTGCTTTTCAAACCATTCAACAATTTGTAGGAGATGAAATTCCTGAATCTGAACTTCAAGCTATTATTAAAGACACTTTATGTTTTGACTTTCCTGTTGTCGAAGTAGAAAAAGGAATTTATTCCTTAGAATTATTTCACGGTCCTACAATGGCATTCAAAGATGTGGGAGCTCGTTTCATGTCACGTTGTTTGGGTTATTTCAATCGCAATGACAAGACCGCAAAAAATACCGTTTTAGTCGCTACTTCTGGAGATACAGGAGGAGCCGTAGCAAGTGGTTTTCTTGGTGTGGAAGGTGTAGATGTAATTATACTTTATCCTTCAGAAAAAGTAAGCGACATTCAAGAAAGACAATTAACTACTTTAGGACAAAATATCAAAGCGCTTGAAATTGATGGCGTTTTCGATGATTGCCAAGACATGGTCAAAAAAGCGTTTTTGGACGAAAGTCTGAAACATCACAATTTAACTTCGGCCAATTCCATCAATATTGCCCGATGGTTACCCCAAATGTTTTATTTCTTCTTTGCGTACAAAGCATTGAAAAGCCAAAACAAACCCTTAGTTTTTTCTTGCCCAAGTGGTAATTTCGGAAATATTTGTGCCGGTATCATTGCTAAGAAAATGGGATTACCAGTACAACATTTTGTAGCATCTACGAATGTAAACGATACCGTTCCTCGATTTTTAACAAACGGTATTTACGATCCAAAACCTTCTATCGCAACTATTTCTAACGCAATGGATGTGGGTAACCCAAGTAATTTCATCCGAATCCAAGAAATGTATCAAAACGATTTGGAGCAATTCAAAACCGATTTCTCTTCCTATACCTTTTCAGACGAAGCCACTTTTGAAGCGATGAAAACCATTTACACTACCAATGGATATATAGCTGAACCGCATGGTGCTGTAGGTTACTTAGGATTGAAAAAAGAATTAGAAAATTATCCTAATGCGATTGGAATATTCTTAGAAACCGCACATCCCATAAAATTTTTAGATGTGGTAGAACTGGCGCTGAATGTAAAATTGCCTATTCCACCACAAATTGAAAGTGTATTAGGAAAAGAAAAAGTAAGTACAAAAATAAAAACCTACGAAGAGTTGAAAGCCTATTTGGGATAAAATTACGAAATTTACACTCGATAGATTCTAAGTAAAAAATATAGTATGATTGCAAAAGCAGTAGCAGAAGACATTGCCTCTTTAAATTCACTAATCAATTCGGCTTATCGTGGCGAGTTTTCCAAAAAAGGCTGGACTACCGAAGCCCATCTTTTGGAAGGCGGTCGGACCACTGAAGCTGAACTACTTGACATCATTCAAGACGCTTCCAACACCATTCTAAAATATTCGGACAAGGGCAAAATAATTGGTTGTGTGCTTTTAAAAGTCAAAGCAAACGAACTGTATTTAGGAATGCTAACTGTTTCTCCTGAATTGCAAAATAGTGGTATCGGAAAAAAATTATTGCATCAAGCTGAAGTTTTCGCCGCTGCAATGCAGCTCCCAAAAATAATCATGACTGTAATTACAGTACGTGAAGAATTGATTGCTTGGTACAACCGAAATGGGTATAGAGATACAGGAGCCAGAGAACCTTTCCCTGTGAGTGACGTTTTCAATCCAACAACACAAGAACATTTGGAATTTATGGTCTTAGAAAAAGTAATTGCATAATTAAAGACCCAAACTCAAATACGCTTTCCCTAAATACGAAATGATATCCGAAGCGATAAACGATTGATAACCCGTTTCAGGTAAGGCAATATCTGCTGTCAATCCGTGAAGATACACCCCTAAAAGTGCCGAGTCAATAGGTTCATACGACTGAGCCAATAAACTGGTAATCATTCCCGTCAACACATCACCACTACCCGCCGTAGCCAAAGCCGCATTTCCTGTTGTATTTTTATAAACCAAATCGCCATCAATACAATGCGTGGGAGCCCCTTTCATCACAACAATCAATTGGTGTTTTTTAGAAAAGGTAATTGTTTTTTCAAACAGTTCGGCTTCATTATTCCATTTCCCAATCAAACGTTCCAATTCTTTTAGATGTGGCGTGATAATTGTTTTAGGAGCCAAAAAAGACAACCAATCCGGATGCAATGCCAAAATATTCAACGCATCCGCATCTAGAACCAGAGGAATGGTATTCGTTTTCAAAAATTCATACAATCCCTGTTGCGTAGCGGCATCTTGACCCAAACCAGAACCAATACCAATAGCATTAGGCACAATTTCAAAATGAATTGCCGATATACAAAGGTCTTGAACATCAGTCAACACCATGACTTCAGGTACCGCTATTTGTACAATCTCATAACCACATTGGGGAAAAAAAGCAGTGACCAATCCGCAGCCCGACTTCATCGCCGCTTTAGCCGACAAACAAACCGAACCCATCTTACCATAACTCCCTCCTACTAACAACACATGCCCTTGCCTCCCTTTATGAGTAGTCGCAACCATCGGTTGGTAGCGTTGTAGCATTTGGTGTTGATCAACAATAGTGGTAGACATCATAGCATAGAGTAAAGTACTAAAGTTACAAAAGATTCTCCACTATAGCTAGTCTATTCTGTTACTTTTTATTAGCAGTGGTTGTACTTCATGAACACGAGCTGTCCCACTATCCGCGCTACAATGTAGCTAGCTTCTATCGGGGCTACTAAAGACGTTTGTATTCCTTTACAAAACACAATCATTATAAAACAAAAAAACCGTTTCGTTAGAAACAGGGTTTTTAAAAGACCCGAGGCTTTAGCCGAATAGGCGAAGCAAAGGCGACATTTGAGATTAAGAGTAGGAAGCCCGGTGGGTTTCAGGTATAAAAACAAAAAACCCCGTTTCGTTAGAAACAGGGTTTTTAAAAGACCCGAGGCTTTAGCCGAATTGGCGAAGCAAAGGCGACATTTGAGATTAAGAGGAGGAAGCCCGGTGGGCTTCAGGTATAAAACAAAAAACCCCGTTTCGTTAGAAACAGGGTTTTCAAAAGAAAGGCGACGACATACTCTCCCACATAACTGCAGTACCATCTGCGCAGGCGGGCTTAACTACTCTGTTCGGGATGGGAAGAGGTGAGCCCCGCCGCAATAACCACCTTAAGATTATTGTTGGCGGTTGTTGGTTTTTGGTTGTTGGTGTTTCCATCAACTACCAACCATCAACTATCAACTGCAGCTTCGCTGCAAATATCTTAACATACTGAGATAAAGAAAAGTAATTAGAAAATTTCTCCCCTCCTTCCCCTGAGGTGACTCGAAGGGAGGAGGGAAAACGTACATAAGCTTACGGGTTATTAGTACTACTCGACTATGACATTACTGCCTTTACATCTATAGCCTATCAACGTGGTCATCTCCCACGACCCTTAAAAGAAATCTCATCTTGTGGTGGGTTTCGCGCTTATATGCTTTCAGCGCTTATCCCTTCCAAACGTAGCTACTCTGCGGTGCCCCTGGCGGGACAACAGATACACTAGAGGTTTGTCCAATTCGGTCCTCTCGTACTAGAATCAGATCCACTCAAATTTCTTGCGCCCACAGTAGATAGAGACCGAACTGTCTCACGACGTTCTGAACCCAGCTCGCGTGCCACTTTAATGGGCGAACAGCCCAACCCTTGGGACCTTCTCCAGCCCCAGGATGTGACGAGCCGACATCGAGGTGCCAAACCCCCCCGTCGATATGAGCTCTTGGGGGAGATCAGCCTGTTATCCCCGGCGTACCTTTTATCCTTTGAGCGATGGCCCTTCCATGCGGAACCACCGGATCACTATGCTCTACTTTCGTACCTGATCGACCTGTATGTCTCTCAGTCAAGCTCCCTTATGCCATTGCACTCTACGCACGGTTACCAAGCGTACTGAGGGAACCTTTAGAAGCCTCCGTTACTCTTTTGGAGGCGACCACCCCAGTCAAACTACCCACCAAGCAATGTCCCCCGCTTAAGCGGGGTTAGGCCTCAGATAAACAAAGGGTTGTATTTCAACAATGACTCCACAACGCCTGGCGACGCCACTTCATAGTCTCCAACCTATCCTACACATCATTTATCCAAGGTCAATACTAAGCTATAGTAAAGGTGCACAGGGTCTTTTCGTCCCACTGCGGGTAAACGGCATCTTCACCGTTACTACAATTTCACCGAGCTCATGGCTGAGACAGTGTCCAGATCGTTACACCATTCGTGCAGGTCGGAACTTACCCGACAAGGAATTTCGCTACCTTAGGACCGTTATAGTTACGGCCGCCGTTTACTGGGGCTTCAATTCAATGCTTCTCCGAAGATAACATCTCCTCTTAACCTTCCAGCACCGGGCAGGTGTCAGGCCCTATACTTCATCTTACGATTTTGCAGAGCCCTGTGTTTTTGATAAACAGTCGCCTGGACCTCTTCACTGCGGCCAGCTTGCGCTGGCGACCTTTCTCCCGAAGTTACAGGTCTATTTTGCCTAATTCCTTAGCCATGAATCTCTCGAGCACCTTAGGATTCTCTCCTCGACTACCTGTGTCGGTTTGCGGTACGGGTACTTATTACCTGAAGTTTAGAGGTTTTTCTTGGAAGCCCTTAGGCGCACTATCTCTTTGACCGAAGTCTCCGAGTACTATCGTATTTCCCCAAGATCTGTGGATTTGCCTGCAGATCTTATAGGTAGGTACTTCAACGAACTATTCCGTCAGTTCGCGGCGCTTTCATCACTCCGTCACCCCATCACAGTAATAAGTAGTACGGGAATATTAACCCGTTGTCCATCGACTGTCCCTTTCGGGTTCGCCTTAGGTCCCGACTAACCCACAGCTGATTAGCATAGCTGTGGAAACCTTAGTCTTTCGGTGTGCGGGTTTCTCGCCCGCATTATCGTTACTTATGCCTACATTTTCTTTTCTAACCAGTCCAGCATACCTTACGATACACCTTCAACCCTGTTAGAATGCTCCCCTACCACTTGTATATAATACAAATCCATAGCTTCGGTACTATACTTATGCCCGATTATTATCCATGCTCGTCCGCTCGACTAGTGAGCTGTTACGCACTCTTTAAATGAATGGCTGCTTCCAAGCCAACATCCTAGCTGTCTGGGCAGACAAACCTCGTTCTTTCAACTTAGTATAGATTTGGGGACCTTAGCTGATGGTCTGGGTTCTTTCCCTCTCGGACTTGGACCTTAGCACCCAAGCCCTCACTGCTGGTAAACATTATATAGCATTCGGAGTTTGTCAGGAATTGGTAGGCGGTGAAGCCCCCGCATCCAATCAGTAGCTCTACCTCTATATAACTTAAATCCAGCGCTGCACCTAAATGCATTTCGGGGAGTACGAGCTATTTCCGAGTTTGATTGGCCTTTCACCCCTACCCACAGGTCATCCGAAGACTTTTCAACGTCAACCGGTTCGGACCTCCACTATGTGTTACCACAGCTTCATCCTGCCCATGGGTAGATCACACGGTTTCGCGTCTAACACTACTGACTAAAGCGCCCTATTCAGACTCGCTTTCGCTACGGATCCGTGACTTAACCACTTATCCTTGCCAGCAACGTTAACTCGTAGGCTCATTATGCAAAAGGCACGCCGTCACCCCACTAAAGGGCTCCGACCGCTTGTAAGCGTATGGTTTCAGGATCTATTTCACTCCGTTATTCACGGTTCTTTTCACCTTTCCCTCACGGTACTGGTTCACTATCGGTCTCTCAGGAGTATTTAGCCTTAGCGGATGGTCCCGCCAAATTCAGACAGGGTTTCACGTGCCCCGCCCTACTCAGGATACCACTATCCTTTACACTCATTACCTATACGGGACTATCACCCTCTTTGGTCCTACTTTCCAGTAGATTCTAGTTCTTTGTGCAAGAAATCTCGTGGTCCTACAACCCCAACATTGCCGTAACAACATTGGTTTGGGCTAATCCGCGTTCGCTCGCCACTACTTACGGAATCACTTTTGTTTTCTTCTCCTCCGCCTACTTAGATGTTTCAGTTCAGCGGGTTTGCCCACCTATCGGTGTACTATGTCTTCAACATAGTGGGTTGCCCCATTCAGGTATTTACGGATCGTATCGTGTGTGCCAATCCCCGTAACTTTTCGCAGCTTATCACGCCTTTCATCGCCTCTGAGAGCCTAGGCATCCCCCATACGCCCTTATTTTGCTTATTGTACCAACTTATTACTTAAAATAAGCCGTTTCTTTTACTTGTCTAATGATAAACAAGTAAAAATGTTTTCTACTTTATTATTTTCTTATCTCAATATGTCAATGAACGTTAAACTAGTGTGCAGTATTCAGATTTTAGTATTCAGTTACTACTGATCACTAAGTCCTGTGGACTGTCCACTGTTTTTGTGGAGAATAACGGAGTCGAACCGTTGACCTCCTGCGTGCAAGGCAGGCGCTCTAGCCAGCTGAGCTAATCCCCCGTGTTTTAGTTGTCAGTTATCAGTCGTCTGTTGACAGTATAATGATAAAGACAACATCCATCGGATGACTCAACTTCTAAAATTTCCATAAGTTAAAAAATAGTAGTCCCGCCCAGACTCGAACTGGGGACCCCTACATTATCAGTGTAGTACTCTAACCAGCTGAGCTACGAGACTCTGTTTTTTACTTATTTGTATTATTTGAACTAACAGCAAGAGTAATATTATCATGAAATTCAATCCCATGTCGATCTATCGTCTTCTTTCTTGAAAGTGTTACCAAAGTAACTAACATTCAAGCTCTAGAAAGGAGGTGTTCCAGCCGCACCTTCCGGTACGGCTACCTTGTTACGACTTAGCCCTAGTTACCAGTTTTACCCTAGGCAGCTCCTTGCGGTCACCGACTTCAGGCACCCCCAGCTTCCATGGCTTGACGGGCGGTGTGTACAAGGCCCGGGAACGTATTCACCGGATCATGGCTGATATCCGATTACTAGCGATTCCAGCTTCACGGAGTCGAGTTGCAGACTCCGATCCGAACTGTGACCGGTTTTGTAGATTCGCTCCTGGTCGCCCAGTGGCTGCTCTCTGTACCGGCCATTGTAGCACGTGTGTAGCCCAAGGCGTAAGGGCCGTGATGATTTGACGTCATCCCCACCTTCCTCACAGTTTACACTGGCAGTCTTGTTAGAGTTCCCGACATGACTCGCTGGCAACTAACAACAGGGGTTGCGCTCGTTATAGGACTTAACCTGACACCTCACGGCACGAGCTGACGACAACCATGCAGCACCTTGTAATTTGTCTTGCGAAAGTTCTGTTTCCAAAACGGTCAAACTACATTTAAGCCTTGGTAAGGTTCCTCGCGTATCATCGAATTAAACCACATGCTCCACCGCTTGTGCGGGCCCCCGTCAATTCCTTTGAGTTTCATTCTTGCGAACGTACTCCCCAGGTGGGATACTTATCACTTTCGCTTAGCCACTGAGATTGCTCCCAACAGCTAGTATCCATCGTTTACGGCGTGGACTACCAGGGTATCTAATCCTGTTCGCTACCCACGCTTTCGTCCATCAGCGTCAATCCATTAGTAGTAACCTGCCTTCGCAATTGGTATTCCATGTAATCTCTAAGCATTTCACCGCTACACTACATATTCTAGTTACTTCCTAATAATTCAAGTTTAACAGTATCAATGGCCGTTCCACCGTTGAGCGATGGGCTTTCACCACTGACTTATTAAACCGCCTACGGACCCTTTAAACCCAATGATTCCGGATAACGCTTGGATCCTCCGTATTACCGCGGCTGCTGGCACGGAGTTAGCCGATCCTTATTCTTACAGTACCGTCAAGCTCCCTCACGAGGGAGTGTTTCTTCCTGTACAAAAGCAGTTTACAATCCATAGGACCGTCATCCTGCACGCGGCATGGCTGGATCAGGCTTGCGCCCATTGTCCAATATTCCTCACTGCTGCCTCCCGTAGGAGTCTGGTCCGTGTCTCAGTACCAGTGTGGGGGATCTCCCTCTCAGGACCCCTACCCATCGTCGCCATGGTAAGCCGTTACCTTACCATCTAGCTAATGGGACGCATGCTCATCTTTTACCGTTGGAACTTTAATGTGAAAACCATGCGATTCTCACATACTATGAGGTATTAATCCAAATTTCTCTGGGCTATCCCTCTGTAAAAGGTAGATTGCATACGCGTTACGCACCCGTGCGCCGGTCTCAAAGCAGCAAGCTGCTTCTACCCCTCGACTTGCATGTGTTAAGCCTGCCGCTAGCGTTCATCCTGAGCCAGGATCAAACTCTTCATCGTATATTATGCGAAGCAAATAAATTTACTTCTATGTATTATGACAATGATCTAATGGTCTTTTTCGAATCTTACGATTCTATTACTCTTTAATTTGTTTTGAGATCTCTCTCAAAACGGCTGTCAATTCAATATGTCTAGGAACGTGTCTTTTTTATTTGTCGCTTATCTCTCAAAGCGGGTGCAAAAGTACAACTTCTTTTTTATCTCGCAAGTATTATTAAAAGTTTTTTTAAGAAAAATTACTTTCGTTTTACTTACTCAATATATTCAAGAACTTGTCCCCTTTTCGGCCCCGAATTAATCGGGGGGCAAAGATAATTACTTTTTTATCTATAGCAAATTTTTTAAAGTAAAATTTCTTTTATCTTATTTAGGTTTGCTTTTCAATATTGAAGTAAGAACGTCTGCTTTATTGCGGGTGCAAAAGTACAACCTAAATCCGCTTTGGCAAGCTTTTCTACACTTTATTTTTGTTCTTTTTCTTAACTCGCTGATAACCCGTTTTCTATAAATGAAAGTTTTTTTGAATTCAATAGTTGTAAAGAGTATTTATTGATATTTAGCGCAGATTCGCAGATTTTTTAAACATTTAAGTAATTGAAGATTTTTTAAAATTGAAATTACATTTAACCATGTAAGAAATATAAGGTTTGTGAAATTTGAAATTGATTTTTAACCATATAAGTCATTGAAGGTTTGTTGAAATTGAAATTACATTTAACCATATAAAGACATATAAGAAAGTATAAGATTTTTGAACCATTAAGAAATTAAGGAACATGAAGAAGGGTGAATGTTGAACAACGAATATTGAACAACGAATGTTGAATGTTGAAATTGAAATTGTTAATAAAGTTCAACCCGCGTTAGGGATAGCAGCGGCATCCTTTTTAAAAGGGGACTGAGGAACTCGAAGTCCACTTTTAAAAAGATAGAGCGGATAGCACGACCTGAAAGGGAACGCCCCACTTCGACAAGCTCAGTGTTTACAATTATTTATTGGCAGCACTAACTTTGGCTTCCCAAGTCGCACTTAGATTATCAAAATCAACTTTAATTGCAGGAGATTGGTTTTGTAAACGACCTGTTTCGAAGGCGTAGACCAAAATGGATTCTATCAAGTAGTCTTCATTATTGTTGTACGGATCGTATTTGGTTTTTAAATTAATGTCAAAAACTCTTGCTGTGGTATTGGACCAAAAGGCTTTCCATCCACTCTTGAGATCAGCAATTAAATCATAGGTTGATGTACCTGTTTGCCTGTGAATTAATTTAACTAATATCTGACCTTGTTTACGGGATAACTTTTTAAGTTTTGCCTCAAACTCGTTGGTTAAATAATTTTCGACAATCTTGAAGTATTTCTTTTTTTCGCGTTCTGTTTTTAGGTTTGCCATACCTCTGTTTAAAGCCGTCAATCTCTCTGCAGTAATTTTAGCATAAGGATATACTTTTAAAACTCGGTTTTGAAGCAAGGCAAATTGTTTTCTCGCTTCGATATCTAATTTTTCTTTTCGAACAATTAACTCCGGAAGTTCAATAGTATCATTTAAAATCGTGTCGTTCTCTATAATAATGTCCGACTCTTTTTGAATCACTTGGGCTTGAATAGCTGAAGTAAGTAGTAGGAAGCAAATTAAAAATAGTGTGCGTTTCATCGTTGAAAAGTTTAATTACAAAATTATACATTCTATACACAAGTCTAATGCCAAATTTATAATTTAGCAAAAAAATAATTTATGAGCACTACATCTATATTAAACGCAAAATCGATTAGCTTTTTAGAAAGCTACCTTAATAATGCATCTCCGACTGGATTTGAGGCCGAAGGTCAGAAAATTTGGATGGAATATGTAAAACCGTATGTGGACACTTTTATCACTGATACCTACGGAACCGCTGTTGGAATCATCAATCCAGATGCTCCTTATAAAGTAGTAATTGAAGGTCACGCTGATGAAATTGCTTGGTATGTTAACTACATTACGGATGACGGATTGATTTACGTAATTAGAAATGGTGGTTCGGATCATCAAATTGCACCTTCTAAACGAGTAAATATCCATACTAAAAACGGCATTGTAAAAGGTGTTTTCGGTTGGCCCGCTATTCATACGCGCAACAGAGGAAAAGAAGAACCAGCCAAAACTGACAATATTTTTATTGATTGCGGTTGCGAAAACAAAGAGCAAGTTGAAAAACTAGGCGTTCACGTAGGTTGTGTAATTACCTATCCTGACGAATTCATGGTATTGAACGAAAACAAATTTGTTTGTCGTGCCATTGACAACCGAATGGGAGGTTTTATGATTGCTGAAGTAGCAAGATTGTTACACGAAAACGGGAAAAAATTACCTTTTGGATTGTACATTACTAATTCGGTTCAAGAAGAAGTGGGATTGCGTGGTGCCGAAATGATTACTCAAACCATCAAACCTAACGTAGCCATTGTAACCGATGTGTGTCACGACTCTACTACTCCAATGATTGATAAAAAAATTGAAGGAGAAACTAAAATTGGCAAAGGACCTGTTGTTACTTACGCTCCTGCTGTACAGAATAATTTAAGAGAATTGATTTTAAATACTGCCATCGAGAAAAACATTCCTTTTCAGCGACTGGCTTCTTCACGAGTGACTGGAACGGATACGGATGCTTTTGCGTACAGCAATGGTGGTGTGGCTTCGGCTTTAATTTCACTTCCGTTGCGTTATATGCACACCACGGTAGAAATGGTACATCGCGAAGACGTGGAAAATGTCATTAAATTGATTTATGAAACCTTATTAAAAATAGAAAACGAGGAAACTTTTTCGTATTTCAAATAATGCTCCTAATATATGTTTAGAAAATCCGAATTTAACGATTCGGATTTTTTATTATTATGAAAATTAATTTTAAAAACTGTAACAATACTAAAATTGATTTGTCTTTAGCATAGATTAAAAATTCAACCAATTTGAAAAACCAAAATCTAGATATTGCTATTCTCCTAGAACGTTGTAAAGAGAATAATGAAAAAGCACAAATGACGCTTTATAATCAATATTATAAATCCATGTTTAATGTGTCTTTACGCATTGTAGGCGATTCTTATTTAGCTGAAGACATTATGCAAGAAAGTTTTTTGAAAGCATTTACAAAGTTAGAATCTTTTAGTGGTAATGTAACTTTTGGCTCTTGGTTAAAAAAAATAGTCATCAACACAAGTATAAACGAATTAAAAAAATCTAACAAGTACTTATTTGAAAGTTTTGCTGAAAATATAACACTAGCTGATTATGAAGAAGAATCAGAGAACTATTCTGAAATAAAAGTTGAAAGAATTTTAAAAACTATTCAAAGCTTGAAATCAAATTATAGAATCATTCTAACCTTATTTTTCATTGAAGGATATGATTTAGATGAGATAACAAGCATTTTAAATATTAGTAATGAAAACTGTAGAACGATGATGAGCCGAGCAAAAGAAAGTTTAAGAAAAAAATTAAATGAATTATGAGTATTAATAAACTAAATCAACTTTTTGAAAGCCAAAATAATTGGGATTTTGATGAACCGAATTTTGGTCACGAAAAACGATTTCTTGATAAGTTAAAAAAACAACAACCTAAAAAAAAGAAAATTGATTGGTTGTCAATTTCTATTGCGGCTTCACTCTTATTAGGTTTTGGAATATTCATTATTAATTATAACAATAATCAAAATGAAGAAATTGCCTTTTCACCTCAAGTACAAGAAACACATGATTATTTTTCTTCTAAAATTAATAATGAGTTGATAAATTTAAATAAACAAAAAACTCCTCAGAATAAAAAATTGATTTCAGATGCTATGAAAGAGATGGAATCTTTTGAAAATGATTATCAAAATTTGAAAGATGAAATTGCGAAAAATGGTGAAAACAAACAAATTGTCTTTGCCATGATAACCAATATGCAAACTCGAATTTCTTTTATAAATACAGTTCTAAAGCAAGTTGAATACATAAACAAAATAAATAATATTGAAGATGAAAAACATATTTAAATTACTTTTTATCGTTGTATTGCTTCCAATTTTTGGATATGCATCTAATGAAAATCACGCGTACAATAAAGAAAAAAACATTTCAAAAACCTATTCAGTTAACGATGATGCACAAATTAATATTACCAATTCTTATGGGAATATAAACGTTTACTTGTGGGATGAAAACAAAATTTCAGTTCAAGTTAACATCAAAGTTTCAGGAAATAACGAAAAAAAAATTAACGAACGAATTAACTCTATTGATGTAGATTTAGCTGCAACACTGAGCAAAGTTTCAGCAAAAACTTTATTCAAAACAAACGAATGGAAAGGTAACAATATCAGTTATGAAATAAATTATGTCGTAAAAATTCCACGAAATGGAAGTATTGATTTACATAACAAATACGGGAATATTTCGGTAGATAAACTTAATGGAAGTTCGGAAATTGAATGTAAGTACGGAAGTATTTTTTTAGGACAATTTAATAATAAAACAAATAACATAAGAATTGCTTACTCTCCCAATTCAAGTATAAATTCAATAGATAAAATTAATTTACAAAGTCAGTATTCTGAAGTTGATTTCCAAAAAGTAAATCAAATTAACATAGATGGAAATTATAACACTTTTAATTTCCAAAGTGTTGGAATTCTAAATCTATCTTCAAATTATACTAAAATTTATTCAAAATCAATACAGAAAATTGCCATTGATGGAAATTATCTTACAATGAAGTTAGGTGAAATTGGAAATTCCCTAATTGCAAACTCAAATTACAGTGATATTCAATTTTCAACTTCAAATAAAACCGATGCTATTACAATCAATGGAAATTATTCTAATTCTAAAATAACTTGTACATCAGATTATGCTTTTGACATCAATGTTAACCTGAAATATGGCTCTTTTACTGACAATGTAGGATTGAAATATAGCTTAAAGTCAGAAAAAAACTTTTCAAAATCATACTCAGCGTATCATATTTCCCAAGGAAAATCAAAAATAAGTATCAATACTAATTACGGAAGCGTACAACTTTTAACTAAATAACATTATGAAATCGAAGATTCACGAATACAAAAAAACAAATTTTAAAATCATGAGTAAAAAACTAACAGTATTACTAGCATTAATTAGCATTTCAATTGCAAGTGCTCAAAATTGGGATAAAGAAAAAGTAAAAGAAAATGGAGTTCAAACAACAATCAATAGAGCAACAGAATCTTATGACAAAATTGCAACAACTGGTTCATTTAATATTGAATTGGTGTCAGGTAATGAAGGAGCAATTACTATAAAAGGTGATGAAAACATCATTAATTATATCGTTACAGAGGTAATTGACAATGAGCTAAAAGTGTATTTTAAAAAAAATAAAAGTTATAATTACAAACAAGAAATTACAATCATTATTCCGTTTGAAGAAATTAGCGAAATATCATTTACTGGATCAGGAAATATGATCACAAAAAATGCTATAATCGCATCGGATTTTGAAGTAAAAATGGCAGGTTCTGGTGATTGCACTCTTGAAATTAATGCGAAAAATATTGTAGCAAATATTGCTGGTTCTGGAAACTTAAACCTTTCAGGGACAGTTGAAAATTTAGAAGCTAAAACAGCAGGCTCTGGCGATTTAAATTGTGATAAATTAATTTCACAAAATGCAGATGTAGCCGTGTCTGGTAAGGGAAGTTTAGAGGTTAACTGCACCAATAATCTAATTGCTAGAGTAGCTGGAAGTGGCAATATTAGATACAAAGGAAAACCTAAAACTATCGATACAAAGGTTGCTGGTTCTGGTGATATTTCAGGAAATTAAGAGGTTAATTATAAATGAAAGAAGTCCCAAAACTTAAATGCTTTGGGACTTCTTTCATTATGTATATTTATAAACTTTTTAAATAAGTATTAACGTTCTTTTCGATTCGCTCATTAATATTACTAATGTCAGCTTTTACAAATTTTTCGCCTAAGATATTTTCATACAACTCAATATATCGTTCTGAAACAGATTCAATATAAGAATCAGTCATATCCGGAATTTGTTGTCCGTCTTGTCCTTGGAACCCGTTTTCAATTAACCAACGACGTACGAACTCTTTTGATAATTGTTTTTGTTCTTCTCCATTTGCTTGTCTTTCAGCATATCCTTCTGCGTAGAAATAACGAGAAGAATCAGGAGTATGAATTTCGTCAATCAACACAATTTTACCGTCTTTGGTTTTACCAAACTCATATTTGGTATCTACTAAAATCAATCCGCGACTCGCAGCAATTTCAGTTCCTCTTTGAAACAAAGCACGAGTATATTGTTCTAAAACCAAATAATCTTCTTCAGACACAATTCCTTTTGACAAAATAGCCTCTCTTGAAATATCTTCGTCGTGAGAACCATTATCAGCTTTGGTAGTTGGCGTAATTATTGGTGTTGGAAATTTGTCGTTTTCTTTCAATCCCTCAGGCATAGTTACCCCACAAAGTATTCTCTTTCCTGTAGCATATTCTCTAGCTGCATGTCCTGAAACATAACCACGAATTACCATTTCTACTTTGAAAGGTTCGCATAAATGTCCTACAGCAACATTAGGATCTGGTGTTGCGATTAACCAATTAGGAACGATGTCTTGCGTCATGTTCATGAATTGGGTTGCTATTTGATTTAGAATTTGTCCTTTGTATGGAATACCTTTTGGCAAAACCACATCAAATGCCGACAATCTATCCGTAGCAATCATGACTAATAGATCATCATTTATATTGTAAACTTCACGAACTTTTCCGCGATAGACTGATTTTTGACCTGGAAAATTAAAGTTAGTAGTTGTAATTGTAGTACTCATTATTAAGTTGTGTTGTTTGTAATGGCTGCAAATTTAGCATTAATTCATAAAGAATGAAAGTGAATAAAACTATTTATTTAACAATGTTGAATTGAATAAATCTAAGATTCTACTGTACTCATCTACCCACGAATAGGTTTCTTTAAATCCATGTGATTCTACTGGAAAACTAGCTAAACTCCATTTCTTCTTACCTAATTCAATAAAACGTTGTGATAAACGTACAATATCCTTGTACTCCACATTGTCATCCACCATACCGTGTAGCATCAATAAGTTGCCTTCTAAATTATTCGCAAAATAGATTGGCGAACTTTTTTTATAGGCATCGGGATCGGTTTCTGGAAAGTTCAGAATGTTTCCTGTGTAACCATGATTGTAATGTGCCCAATCCGTCACCGAACGCAATGCAGCTCCTGAAGCAAACTCTTTAGGAGTAGTCAACATTCCCATTAAAGTGATAAATCCACCGTAAGAGCCTCCGTAAATTCCAACTCGGTTTTCATCTACTCCACAATTTTGAACTAAGAATTTTTTTCCATCAATTTGATCTGACAAGTCTTTTCCGCCCATAAAACGATAAATTCCAGTTCTCACATCACGGCCGTAACCATCGCTTCCACGGTAATCAATGTCCAAAACAGTATACCCTAAATCAGTCAACATATTATGAAACATATACTCTCTATGGTAAGTACTCCAATGATTATGAGCGTTTTGCAAATACCCAGCACCATGCACAAAAATGACAGCCGCTTTGTTGGCATGACTAGTAGATGGTTTGTACAAACGAGCATAAACCGATGTTCCATCTTGCGCTTTGAAAGTAATCACTTCTGGTGTTCTCCATTTGTATGATTCAAATTCCTTGGTAGTTGAAACAGTAATTTGTTCTAAACTACTCGCTTTTTTATTGGAAGCCCAATACAATTCCCAAGGTTTATTTTTATACGAATATCGAACTAACAAGTTTTTTTCATCTGGTGAAAGACTCACTTCATGAGCACCATCCTTCGTTAAAATAGGTTGTAAAACAGCATCCGAAACATTCATTTTATAAAAACCACGATTCCCAGGATGCGTCTGATTGGTGGTTAAATAAAACGCTTTTTTATCTTTTGATACAACTACGCCACGCACTTCCCAATTGCCTTGAGTTAGTTGCACTTTCTTGTTGGTTCTCAAATTATAGGTATACAAATGCGAGTAACCAGTTTTTTCAGATTGAAAATAAATGGTTTCATTATCTGCTAGGAAACCTAAGGTTCCAGAACTAAAAGCGTAAGACGGAATTCCAGGTCCGCCTATCCAAGCTTCGTCGTGTTGGTGTTCTATTTCTTTAAAGCTTCCGGTAGCTAAATTCAAATTAACTAACCAACGGTCTTTGTTATCCTGACTTCTAATTTCAACTATAGCATACGAACCATCTTCATTATAGATGGGAGCTTGAGCAACAATTAATTTGTCTTTTTTTTCTGCGTTTTTATTCTTCTCATACAATTTAAAATATTCTGGAGCATCTTGTATATGACTTAATGTCGAAAAATTAACGGTGTAAACCGTATCTTTTGCTACGTTATAAATACCAAATTTAGTGTTTACCAAATTGTTTGTTGACACTTTGGATTTGGTAGCTTTCGATTTATTGTAACCGTCAGCAGTAATAAACACTTCCATTTCTTCCTGCCTCACCTCAGATTCTTCTCTTAAACGAAAAGTAACAAAATCTCCTTTAGGACTAACTTTTGTGGCTTCAATTGTATTTTTTCCAACGAAATACGGTTTTGGAAAATCAGATTTTGGATCTTCATTGGCAGTATTCCATTTCTCTTTTTCTTCTTGGTCTCTAATAAACTGAAACAATTCTTTTTGTTGTTCTTTCAGGAAAGACTCTTTTTCTTTTGGTTTATCATCTGATTTCCCTTTTTTGAAATTAGTCAACTGAACTAACGAACCTAGTTTTGTGTCGAATTTAAATAGGTTATCACTCTGTTTGAAAAATAGAACGCCTAGTTCTTTACCTATTTGAAGAGAAGAAACCGGTACACTGTGCTGGTATACCTTTTGTGTTTTTTTGTCTTTAATCGAATAGGAAAAAAGTTGTCCTTTGTCTACAAAATAATAGATTCCTGTCCCCTCTTTTTGAAGCATTCTTAACTTCGAAAATTTAGCTTCTTCTTTGGAAGCTTTTTGAGGAGCCTTCATTCCTTTCTTCCAGAAATAAGTCGAATTGCCCCACTCTTTATTTGGATTCCAATCAAAATAAATTGTGGTTCCATCTAGAGACCATCTTTCGTTTTCAGGAAGATTTCCAATAAAATCATTCCCCTTCATAATCTCTTCCATTTTCAATGTTTGTGCTTGAAAAAAAGAAGAAAACAAAATACAAATAAGTAATACTATATTATTTTTCATAGTAATTTAGTTTAGTTTATTAATAGTTCAATACTGTCTCTGAAAGGTATTTTGCCACTCCATCTTCATGATTGGTTGCAATTACTTCTAAGTGAGATAATTTATTTTTTAAAGTTTCGGGAGCGTTGCCCATAATCAATCCTTTTCCGGTGGTAACAAGCATTAGTTCGTCATTAAATCCGTCACCAAAAGAAACCGCATGGCTAAAATCTAAATTCTCTTTCTCCAATATTTTAGCAATAGCATGACTTTTATCTACTGCTTTATCCATAAATTCAAGACAAATTGGAAGACTAAAAGCATGATTAAATGATCCTGGGTGATGTTCTAAAATCAAATCACGAACCGCAATTAATTTCTCTTGGTTTTCATGCGTAAAGAAAATTTTAATTGCTTCAAAATCCTCTAACTCTCCAAAATTAACTAACTCGCGATGATAGGTTACTTCTTTAGAAAAACTATTCAATTTTTCATTGTGGATGTTGGTTTGCCACACCTCTTCCTTAAACAAAACAGTGGTAATATCTGGATCAATATCCAAATCCAAAATTGATTTTACGGTTTGGCTATTCATGTTAATTGAAAAAAGCAATTCTTTTTCAGGCGAATGGATTCTTGCACCATTGGAAGTCACTAAATACAAAGGAACTCCTAATCTTTCAACTAAAGGCATCGCATCTAAATGATGCCGACCTGTAGCCACAACAATCAAATAATTTTGCTGATGTAATTCTTGAAAAACGGATCTTGTGTAATCCGAAATTACGTGATGTTGATTTAATAAAGTCCCATCCAAGTCACTAATAATAACTTTACAATTTTCTCTAATCATTGTATAACTGCTTCGACTTAATTAATCGTTATTCTCTATTTTTTTGTAGGCCTCAATTACTTTTTTAACCAATCGGTGGCGAACGACATCTTTATCATCCAAGTAAATGATTCCAATACCTTCAACATCTTTCAAAACCAAAAGCGCTTCTTTTAAACCTGAAATGGTTCGGCGAGGCAAATCGACTTGCCCAGGATCTCCCGTAATCATGAACTTGGCATTTTTCCCCATACGGGTCAAAAACATTTTCATTTGGGAATGGGTTGTGTTTTGTGCTTCGTCTAGAATAACAAACGCATTATCTAAGGTTCGACCGCGCATGAAGGCTAAAGGTGCAATTTGAATAATTCCTTTCAAAATATAGTCTTCAATTTTTTCACTAGGTAACATATCTCGCAACGCATCATACAAAGGCTGCATGTACGGATCTAGTTTTTCCTTCATGTCTCCAGGTAAAAAACCAAGATTTTCTCCGGCTTCAACTGCTGGGCGAGTTAGAATAATTCGCTTGACTTCTTTTTCTTTTAAGGCTTTAACCGCCATCGCCACACCAGTATAGGTTTTACCAGTTCCTGCAGGTCCAACAGCAAAAACCATATCGTTTTTCAGTAAGGTATCAACGAGTAATTGTTGATTTGGAGTTAAAGCTTTGATCAATTTTCCGCCTACACCATGAACTAATATTTTGTCGTGTCCTTGGATTTTTCGCTCATCCTGACCATCGCCTAGAATCACGCGTTCAATTACATTGACATCGATATTGTTGTAGCGACTAAAATGCAGCATCAAACGTTGGAATCGTTTTTCAAACTCGTCCAGAACTTCTTTTTCGCCAAACGCTTTAAGCGTAGTTCCTCTAGCTACAATTTTTAATTTAGGATAGTATTTTTTTATGGTTTCCAAATGAGCATCTTGGTCTCCCCAAAATTCCTTTGGAGCGATGTCAACCAATTCAATTATTCTTTCGTTCAAAAGTGGTAGTATTTAGTAGATTAATTCATCTTGAGCACGTCTAAAATAATTAAAGATTCAAATTAGAAAATATTTTTCTTTATTTCGTTTTTGAATTTACTATTGTTAGCTTTGCAATTCTCAAATTTAATGAAAATAAGGCTTACCCAACCCCAATACTTATAAACAAAATTATGTCAATAATTACCCTTACTACCGATTACGGCTTGAAAGATCACTTTGTGGGTGCTCTTAAAGGGAAAATTATTTCTGAATATCCTGAAATTACCATTATTGATATTTCGCACGACATCGATCCGTTCAACATACTTGAGGCCAGTTATATTATTGGAGGAGCTTACAGCAGTTTTCCAAAAGGAACAGTACATATCATTGGTGTGGATAGTGAGCGAAATAAAGAAAACCAACACATTGCCATCCAATGGAACGATCAGTACTTCATTGGTGCTGATAATGGTATTTTGAGTATGCTTACGCAAAAAGTGGTTCCTCAAAAAATGGTGGCTATTACCATTCACGACCGTCTGCATAACGACGCTACTGATTTGGATGTATTTGTAAAAGTAGCCTGCCATTTATCTAAAGGTGGTTTACTAAATGTAATTGGTAAAGAAATTACCCAATTAAAAGCAGTAACTGGTTTACAAGCAACTGTGGCTAACGACTTCAACTCTATCAAAGGGAATGTGATTTACATCGATCATTTTGGTAATGTGGTCACCAATATTTCAAAAAAACAATTTCTAGATGTTGCCAAAGGAAGGCCTTATGAAATTGTTATGAAAACCAAAAATATCAAAACTATTTTACCTAACTATTCTTCTATTGCAACCAATGAAAAATATGCCATAAAGAATTATGAGGGCGAAAAATTAGCTCTTTTTAACGAAGCTGGTTTTTTAGAAATTGCCATTTTTAGAAGTAATCCATCAAAAATTGGTTCGGCAAGTAGTTTACTTGGTTTGAGTTACAGAGACGTTGTACTAATTCAATTTAAAAATTAATTCGGCTATGTTGATACGCATCGTAAAATTGAGTTTTCACGAGGAAAATATTCCTGCGTTTCTAGAAAATTTTGAATTGGTTAAGGATCAAATACGAAATTTCCCAGGAAATCGTTTATTAGAATTGTATCAAGACAAAAACAATGCATCGATTTTCTTTACTTACAGTTATTGGGAAAGCGAAGAAGATTTGGAAAACTATAGAAAATCAGCGTTTTTTAATGAAGTTTGGGATTTTACTAAGAAATTATTCAGTGACAAACCAGAAGCCTGGAGTGTCGATAAATTAGCTAGTTTGGTATAAAATAATAAAGAGTTTAAGATTGCTTCGTTCCTCGCAATGACAGTATGAATCACTCGCAAAGTCAATATGAAATCAATAGTATTACGTGAAATAAAATCGTTCTTTGGCTCACCAATTGGGTATTTGGTGATTGCTATTTTTCTTATTTTAAACGGACTGTTTCTTTGGGTTTTCGAAGGCGATTACAATATTTTAAACTCAGGGTTTGCTGATTTGACTCCGTTTTTCACTTTAGCACCATGGATTCTGATTTTCTTAATTCCTGCGGTAACGATGCGCAGTTTTTCGGATGAAAAAAAACAAGGCACCCTAGAATTATTGCTTACCAAACCCTTGAGTGTTTGGGAAATTGTCTCTGGCAAATTCATCGGAGCAACACTTCTAATTGTTATATCAATTGTTCCTACTTTTATCTACGTAGAAACCATTTCCAGTTTAGGAATGCCCGAAGGAAATATTGATATGGGAAGCACTTTAGGATCGTATTTTGGATTGCTTTTCCTAATAGGTGCTTATGCTGCTATCGGAATTTTTACCTCGACACTTTCAGAGAATCAAATTGTTGCCTTTATACTTGCTGTGTTTTTATGTTTTCTGTTCTTTTTTGGTTTTGAGGGTTTAGCTTCGGTTTTGCCTGATATTTCAAATACAATTGCCTACTTAGGCATGCAAGATCATTATAAAAGTATGAGCCGTGGCGTGTTGGACACTCGAGATATTCTCTATTTTTCAAGTATCATTGTGGTTTTTCTTTCTTTGACTGTTAACCAATTAAAATCGTTTCAATCCTAATGAATACTGCAACTAAAAACAGGCTGAAATCAGTAGGAATAACTATAGTACTACTATTGGTTTTAAATACCATTGGGAGTTTCTTTTTCTTTCGATTTGATTTAACCAAAGACAAAAGATATACACTCTCTCCTACTTCGTTACAAATTATTGAACAGGTTAAAAATCCGTTGTACATCAAAGTATATATGCAAGGAGAATTACCTGCTGAATTCAAACGATTGCAATTGGAAACGCGCCAAATGTTGGAAGAATTTCAAGGCTATAATTCCAAAATTGTATTTGAATTCATCGATCCTTTGGAAGACGAAGCAACCAGCATGGACAATATCAAAGAATTGTACCGTAAAGGGCTTACGCCTATCAACATTTCAGTGGACGACAAAGGAAAGCAGTCGCAAGCGATGGTATTTCCTTGGGCAATTGCAGTTTATGACAACAAAGAAGTCAACATTCCTCTATTGAAAAATATCATGGGCGCATCGACTACCGATAAAGTAATCGGTTCGGTGCAACATCTGGAATATTCCATTGCCGATGCGCTGAATAAAATCACAAAAGAAAAACAAAAGAAAATCGCCATTATCAAAGGAAACGGCGAATTGCACGAAGCCTATATTGCTAAGTTTTTGTTGCAAACCAAAGAGAGTTACCACATTGGACCGTTTACTTTGGATTCGGTAACCAAACAACCTGTCAATACGCTTGAGGCATTAAAAAAATACGATTTAGCCATTATTGCTAAACCGACAGAAGCTTTTTCTGAAAGCGAAAAACAAGTATTGGATCAATACATTGTCAATGGAGGAAAAACCATTTGGTTAATGGAACAAGTTGTAGCCGAAATGGATAGTTTGTATAGTCCAACTGGTAGTGCAATGGCGTTTTCAAGAGACTTAAATCTGAATGATTTTTTCTTTAAATATGGCGTTCGAATTTATCCTGATTTAGTCAAAGACGAACAAGGAAGTCCTATAAAATTAGCTGCTGGCGAACAAGGAAGTGCCACTCAATTTCAAGAATTCAATTGGAAATTTGCACCTCAGGTTTATCCACAAAGCAAGCATCCCATTGTGAAAAATTTGGGCGGAATTAAATTTGATTTTGCCAATGCCATTGATACCTTGAAAAACGGCATTAAGAAAACGGTTTTGTTACAATCTTCACTTTATTCGAAACGAATTGGTACACCAACCGAAATCAACTTGAATAGCGTTAACGAGGAAACTACGCCTGCGGATTATTTGAATAAAGGCACTATTCCACTTGCGGTTCTTTTAGAGGGTAATTTCCATTCGATGTTTGAAAACAGAGTGTTGGCTTTTGACCAAACTAATTTTCAATCTAGTGGAAAAAGCGGTAAAATGATTGTCATTTCAGATGGAGATGTGATAAAAAACCAATTGGATAAAAATTTGCTTCCTGTCGAATTGGGCTACGATCAACGCTCAGGAAATTTATACGACAACAAAGATTTTCTAATGAATTGTGTCAATTATTTATTAGATGATACTGGACTTATTAACATTCGCTCCAAGGATTTAGATTTGCCTTTATTAGACAAAGAAAAGGTCTATGAAAACTACACCTACATACAATTCCTAACTATCGGACTGCCAATAGTAATTTTAGCAGCTTTTGGCTTTCTATTTACTTTCCTCAGAAAAAGAAAATACAGCCGATAGATGTTAATAAAAAATTTTCCATACTAAACTAGTTTACGATATATTTGTAAAAAAGTATATCCCAAAAAATATAAAATATAACAGATGAAATTTATAGTATCGAGTTCGTACTTATTGAAACAATTACAAGTTCTAGGGAGCGTTATCAATAGTAACAATACCTTACCTATTTTAGATAATTTCCTATTTGAATTGAACAACAATCTTTTGACTGTTTCAGCTTCTGATTTAGAGACTACTATGTCGGCTACTTTGGATATTGATTCTACCAGTCAAGGAAGTGTTGCTGTTCCTGCTAAATTGCTTTTGGAAATCCTAAAAACTTTTCCTGAACAACCCTTAACTTTCACAGTTGAAGAAAACAGTACTATCGAAATCAGTTCTAATTCTGGAAAATATGCATTGGCGTATGCTCCAGGCGAAGAATTCCCTAAATCAGTTAACTTAGACGAACCATCTGTAACTTTAGTTCCAGCTGATGTATTAGCAACTGCTATTAGCAAAACTATTTTTGCTGCTGGAAACGATGATTTACGTCCCGTTATGTCAGGAGTGTTTTTCCAATTCTCTCCTCAGGGCTTGACTTTTGTGGCAACTGATGCTCATAAATTAGTAAAATATGCACGTACTGATGTTACCGCTTCTCAAGTAGCTGATTTCATCATGCCAAAGAAACCGTTGAACATCTTAAAGAGTATTTTAGGTGCTTCAGATGCAGAAGTAAAAATTGAATACAACGATTCTAACGCGACTTTCTCATTTGACAATTATTTGTTGATGTGTCGTTTGATTGATGGAAAATATCCAAACTACGAAGCGGTTATTCCTAAAGAAAATCCAAACAAATTAATGATTGATCGTTCTCAATTCTTGAGTTCTGTTCGTCGTGTGGCGATTTTCTCTAACAAAACCACTCACCAAATTCGTTTGAAAATTGCAGGTGCTGAATTGAACGTTTCTGCAGAAGATATTGACTACTCTAACAAAGCAGAAGAAAGATTGACTTGTGATTATCAAGGAGACGATATGCAAATTGGGTTTAACTCTCGTTTCTTAACTGAAATGTTGACCAACTTACAATCGGATATGATTATGTTAGAAATGTCACTACCTAACCGTGCCGGAATCCTTACACCTGTTGATGGTTTAGAAGAAGGAGAAACCGTAACGATGTTAGTTATGCCAGTAATGTTGAATGCCTAAAACAACCATTCAAAATTGAAATAAAAAAACCGCTATTCATAAAAGGATAGCGGTTTTTCTTTTTTACAAGAGATTATTCCACAGGGATGGACAAAATAGGAATTTCAAAATCTGTTGTTAATTTTTTAGTCAAGCTTGGTTTGAAAAGTCCTTCAAAAAAACCTCTTTTATAGGGCAACATAATCAATAAGTCCACTTCTTTGTACATTATAAAATCGGTAATTATTGCTTGGACATCATCGTCTTCAATTACAAAAAACTCAATAGGTTCTGATTTGTATTCTTCTTTCCATTCGGCAATAGTAGCTTTAGCAACATCGGAATCTGAGGTTTTAACATACAAACATTTCACCTTTGCTTTGGCTTTGTGTGCCAATTGTAAAACCAATTCTAAAGCTTTTTTATCTTTTGCTCTAAAACGTGTAGTAAATCCAATTGTATTGATATTTTGAAAGGGCGCATCAGACGGAACACAAAAGACAGGAATACCCGCATCTGTAATTACTGAAGTAGCATTGGTTCCAATAAAAAAACTTTCCCAACCGGTCGCTCCCGAAGTTCCCATAACCACATAATCAATTGATTCTTCCTTGATGGTTTCTTTTATATTGGAAACTAAATCACCTTGCTTGAGTCGATGAGACATTTTTATTTTATCAAGATGTTCCTTTTCAGCAATGGCTCTCAATTTAGGAATTTCGTCCTTAAACATTTCAAATTCACTCAACTCAATTGAATCATATATTGTAATATAATTTTCAGGGAAAAATTGGTTATCATAAATTGGCAACTCAAATGAGTGCAACAAAACCAGTTCGCCCTGAACCAATTTAGCCCACTTTAATGCATGAACAAAAGCATTATGTGAAGCTTCAGAAAAATCTGTTGGAAATAGAATCTTTTTCATTTTTATTAGATTAATGTATTTATCTACCTCTAAGTTAGTCATAATTCATATCACTCAATATGATAATTATCAGTTATTTACAATTAAGCAATAAATAAAATCACACAACCAACAATATGAAAATAGAGAGCTAGAGTTTTATTATCTTTGTGACTTAGAAGAATCGAAAAAATGATACAAAACGACGCTATTGTAGCCTTAGCAACCCCTTCGGGGGCGGGAGCAATTTCAATAATTAGGGTTTCTGGTCAAGACGCCATTCAAATTGGTGCTAGTGTGTTTAAATCTATCAAAAACAAGGATTTAACCCAACAGAAAACCCATACCTTACATTTAGGTCATATTATTGATGAAGGAAAGACTTTAGACGAAGTTTTGATTTCTATTTTCAAAGGACCCAATTCCTACACAGGAGAAAACACGATTGAAATTTCCTGTCACGGATCTACTTATATTCAGCAACAAATTATTCAATTATTACTTCGGAAAGGATGTCGCATGGCTGATGCTGGTGAATTTACCTTACGAGCTTTCTTAAATGGAAAACTCGATTTATCCCAAGCCGAAGCCGTAGCTGATTTGATTTCGTCAGACAATGAAGCGTCCCACCAAATTGCGATGCAACAAATGCGTGGCGGATTCTCTAACGAAATTGCCAAATTGCGTGAAGAATTATTGAATTTTGCTTCGCTTATTGAATTGGAATTGGACTTTGCCGAGGAAGATGTAGAATTTGCTGACCGAACTCAATTTCATGAATTATTGAACCGAATCGAGTTTGTTCTCAAAAGATTGATTGACTCTTTTGCGGTAGGTAACGTCATAAAAAACGGGATTCCTGTGGCCATTGTGGGCGAACCCAATGTAGGAAAATCTACTTTGCTGAATGCGTTGCTGAATGAAGAACGCGCTATTGTTTCGGACATTGCTGGAACCACGCGCGACACCGTTGAAGACGAATTGAATATTGGCGGTATTGGCTTTCGATTTATCGACACGGCTGGAATTCGCGAAACGAAAGATGTGGTGGAAAGCATTGGAATCCAAAAAACATTTGAGAAAATTGAACAAGCGCAAGTCGTATTATATTTGTTTGAAAGTTTAAAGTTTAAAGTTTCAGGTTCTGAATATATTACTGAAATTGAAAAAGTTAAAAACAAATATCCGCTTAAACCTCTTGTAATTGTAATCAATAAATCGGATTTAATTTCAGCTGAAGAAACACAAAGTTTGCTTCAACAACTTGAAACATTAAACCTGAAACAAATTTTAATCTCAGCCAAACAAAAAACGGGCATTGACGAACTGAAAAACACCTTGCTTTCTTTTGTCAATACAGGTGCTTTGCGCAATAATGAAACGATTGTGACCAACACGCGTCATTATGATTCGTTACTCAAAGCTTTGGACGAAATTCAAAAAGTAAAATTTGGATTGGAATCCAAATTATCCAGTGATTTAATGGCTTTGGACATTAAAGAAGCCTTGTATCATTTCGGATTGATCACAGGACAAGTAACTAACGATGAGTTACTTGGAAATATATTTGCCAATTTTTGTATCGGAAAGTAATTATACTTCTTTTATTTTCTAACTGCTTGTTTTTATTGATATTATAAAAATTTATTTTCTAATATTTGTTGCCTTACTTCTTTTAATTAATTATTTTTGTTGCCATTATTGATACAATAGACAATTTTTTGTTGCCTTTTTTAAAAGGCAACAAGAGTTAAAATTGGATGAGGCAACACTAATTTTTTAAATAAATATATTATTACATTATGAAAGTAACTTTGAGACAAAGAAAGAAGGGCAATAAGATTAGTTTGTATCTCGATTATTATAATAATGGAAAACGAGAATATGAGTATTTAAAACTATACTTAATACCTGAACCTGAAAAGGGAAAGGGAAAGTTAACCAAAGCTCAGAAAGATGAAAATTCTAAAATGCTTTCTTTAGCCGAAAGCATTCGATCTAAAAGACACTTAGAAATTCAAAATGGAATATATGGCTTTAACGACAAAGAGAAGTTAAAAGGCCAATTTATTATTTACATGGAAACTCTGGCTGAAAAAAGATTAGAAAGCAAAGGGAATTATGATAATTGGGATAGTACTATTAAGCATTTAAGAAAGCACGCTCCTAAAGATATCTTATTCTCTCAATTAGACAGCAAATTTGTAGAAAGCTTCAGAGACTATCTAAGTAAAACAGCAAGAACTCCATCTAATAAACCTTTAGCAGCCCATTCTGCTCAATCCTATTTTAACAAATTCAGAGCAGCATTAAAACAAGCAGTGAAGAATGGTATTTTAAGAACTAATCCTTCAGAAAATGTTGACAGTTTGCCTCCTGGTGATACTGAAAGAGAATTTTTGACATACGAAGAACTACAAAAAGTCGTGAAAGAAGAATGTGAAATACCAATAATGAAAACTGCATTTATTTTTGCATGCCTTTCTGGGTTACGGTGGTCTGATATAAACAAATTGGTTTGGTCAGAAATCCAACATTCGAATGAAAGTGGATGGTACATTAGATTTAGACAAAAAAAAACTAAATCGACTGAAACATTACCAATATCAGAGCAAGCTTGTAAATTGTTAGGAAAAATAGGAGCCCCTGACGAGAGAGTCTTTAAAGGTTTAAAATATAGTGCATGGCATAATCTAAAATTACAACAATGGATAATGAAAGCAGGTATTAGCAAAACAATTACGTTTCATTGCGCTCGTCACACTTATGCAACCTTGCAATTAACATTAGGAACCGATATATTTACTGTATCTAAATTATTAGGTCACAAAGACATACGAACTACACAAGTCTATGCAAAGATTATTGATGAAAGGAAAAGAGAAGCTGCTAATAAAATAAAATTAGACTTGTAGTACAAATATGTATTAGAAGAAACAACAGTACATTATTTTAGCATTGATATATTTAAAAAAATTAAACTAGTAAAATGGAAGAACACTTATTAATAAATACTTTCATTGAAAAATTTAGCAGGCAAACTATCCTATCTGTTACTCCTTTTTCAAGTTTATATGATGAAATAATTTCAGACAGCTATAAGGTTCAACAAGAAATAAAAGGTCAATTTGTGGCAATTGCCTCTGAAAAAAATATACATTATTTAAACTATGTTAAAGAACGCTTTATAGTTGAAATTTTAAATAAAATTAGCATTCCAACAATAGACAAGTGGGCTGAGACTACTCATTTGAATACTTCAGATTTTCCTTTTTTAAAAAATGAAGAAGTTAAAAATTTGCTAGATATATGGATAGAGCAACCTTTTTTGGACTTGGAAATACAAAATAAAGCACAAGAAATGCAAAAAGATTTTTATTTGTATGCCGTATTTATGGAGGTAACAAAAATTATTCGTCTCATTGATCAATTATTAAAAGCGCCAAATGACAACAAAAAAACTGATGTCATTACTTCTCAAACATTTAAATTAAAAGGAGACACACAAAAAAATATAAAAGATAAAGCAATCGACCTATATGATTCACTATTGAAAAATGAGTATTTAGTAAAGGATTGTAAAAAAGACTTTATTAAATTATTTACAGGACAACAGCCAGAGCACAAGATTGATTGGCAAGGTTTAAAAGGAGAATTAAAATTGTTCATCAATTTATTAATCGAAGAAAATAAAATTGATGACTGCAGATCTAGCAAATGGATAATCACAGCAGCTAATTTTAGATTCTCAGATAAGGACTTTACCCCTGAAACTATTAATAGTACAAAAAAAGCCAAGCATGAACACTATATAAAAACCATAGTTAATCGAATTTGATTACTACTCCGCATCAATTACTTTTTTTTATTATTTTTAAAGCACGCTTTCTTTCGCCTAGCCAACAACAGTCGATTCAAATAAAATTACTACTCCGCCTCCACTCCGCCCCTAAAAGGCGGAGTTCTTTTTTACTCTTTATCACATATATCTTTGTCACGTGTTTGAGAGTTAAAAGTCTCTCTTTCAAGCACAAAAGAGACTATAATTTTAAAAATAAAATCAATGGAAAATACAACCATTATTAAAAAACTGGAAAACATTGAGACGATGTTGCAACAACAAACTCTTCTGCATAAAGATGTGCTTAGCCTAAATGAATCATGTGCATACTTAGAAATAAGTCCGTCTCATATGTACAAATTAACAAGCCAAAAGCGAATTCCTCATTTCTGTCCACAAGGTAAAAAACTCTATTTCAAACGAGAAGAATTAGATCTATGGCTTCAAAGTAATCGTCAAGATAGTTGTGATGAAGTTGAAGCTAGGGCTGCAAATTATTTACTAAAACACAAAAGAGTATAGTAACAATGAAAAATTTAAAACCAAAGCCCATCGATTCAATAGTTAATCAAGGGCAAGCCAATGAAGTGGTAAATAAGAAAATGTACGTGGGATTGTACCGAGATTTCGTAAAACGTATTCAAAACATTCCTTTAAATGAAATCTTTGAAGAAATCAAAACAGGAATTTATAAAGATGATGTAGAATGCCTCAGGGGTTTCAAACAAATGGGTAACGATGTTTTAGCAAACAGTTTAAAAAATAAATTGTTTGGATTTACGACTTCAGGTACTTTTGAGGTACCTAGGTCTAAGGACACTATTGAAACATATTCTCAAGTAATATGCTTGGATTTTGACAATGTACTAGAAACAGAGTTAGAAGAGCTGAAGCGATCTGTAAATAGTTGCCCATATACTCTAGCTTCGTTTATTAGCCCAAGCGGGCAAGGATTGAAAGTGTTTTCACTAGTTGATTCAAATGCTGATGCTCACACCGATGTGTACATCCAAGTTGCAAATTTTTATAAAGACCTAACGGGAATTGAATATGACTCAAAATGTAAAGACATCACACGTTTGTGCTTTGTATCATATGATCCTGAATTGTTCTATAATGAAAATTCTGAAGTGTTTGGTTTCGAGAAAAAAACTCAGCCTGCAATTTCAGGCGTGAGGCATGAAAACTTCAATAAAAGTCCAACATTCGAAATATTAGATGAATGTTTAAAATTCACTGAGAAAAAAGAACGGTATTACAAGGGGAACAGGAATAACTTCATTTGTCTTTTTGCCAACAATGCTAATCGTTGGGGTATTTTTGAAACTGACACATTGAACTTCTGCACTACTAATTTTGATTTGGAAGAAAAGGAAATTAGAGCAACAGTTGGAAGCGTTTACAAAAGCAACATTGCTGATTTTGCAAGCTTTGCAAAGGTTACAAAGTTGCAAAGTTTAGAATCAAATAATGATAATGAAGAACCCGCTGATGATTTAATAAAATCAACGCCATGTATTCCTAATTCTGTTTATGAAAGTTTACCTCCAACACTATTGGAATGTTGTAAAGTGTTTTCTGATCCTAGAGAAAGAGATGTTTTTTTAACAGGAGCGTTGGCAATTCTTTCAGGATGCTTACCCAATGTTTGTGGGGAGTATAGTGGTAGCTTGGTATACCCAAATTTGTTCTCATTTATTTTAGCACCAGCCGCATCAGGTAAAGGAGCTTTAAAATTCGCAAAGGTCTTGGCTAATAAATACCACGCTAAAACATTGGCTAAAAGTGTTCAGGATAAAAAAGATTACGATGTTAAAATGGCAGCAAGTAAAAAGGGTCCTAAAAAAATTAATCCAACCTTTATCGGTGGTTTGCCAAAAGAGCCGAAGTTTAAAGTGGTGTTCATCCCTGCAAATACGAGTAATGCAAAAGTGATTCAGCATTTAGAACACAATGGAGGGAAAGGTATCATTTGCGAAACAGAAGCTGACACATTAGGACAAACTTTAAAAAATGAATGGGGGTCATACTCTGACATGTTGAGAAAGGCATTTCATCACGAAACAATTTCAATTAGTAGAAAAACAGATTCAGAATTTGTTGAAGTAAATGAACCACAATTGTCAGTTGCATTATCAGGAACACCAAAACAAGTGTTTGGGATTATTAACTCAGCAGAAGATGGATTGTTCAGTAGATTCATTTTCTATGTTTTTAAAACCGATTCTATTTGGTTAGATCCATCTCCGAAGGGGAATCCAATTAATTTAACAACGTTTTTCGATAAGCAATCCCAACGAATTTTAGAAATGGTAGAGTTCTTTGAAGATGAAGAAATGACTTTGCATTTAAAAGACGATCAATGGGAAGAACTTAACGTTGAATTTAAGACGTTTTTAGAGCAAGTAAACACTTTTGTTGGTGAAGATGCTTTAAGTGTGGTAAAGCGATTAGGATTGATTTTATACCGTTTCTGCATGGTATTCTCAGCCATTAGAAAATTTGAAAACAAAAGCCGTTACAAAGAAATTGAATGTATTGATGTTGATTTCAAAACAGCATTAGCCCTGACTAAAGTTTATCTAGAACACAGTATAATGATGTTTAACAATTTACCTAAACAAGGGGAGCAAGGAGTTTTTAAATCGAGTAAGAATAAACAAATGTTTTTCGATGCTTTACCCGATAGTTTTCAGCGAAAAGAAGCAGTAACGATTGGGGAAATGTTTGAGATGAAACCACGTTCAGTTGATTCTTTCTTGCAATCTTGTGTTGGCAAGTATTTAGACCAACCCAAAGCAGGTTTTTATAAAAAGATGTAATTATTTAAAGCAACCTGTTCCTAAAAAGAGCAGGTTGTTTTTTTAAATGTGTAAAATCAAAGGAGCATCCACACCCAACCCTAAATGCCTCTTCTGAACCCAAAACTAAATTTAGCATCCAATATAAATAGATATAGCTATTAGTTGGTGTTTTGGAATTTCACAAAAAAAATTATTTTCTAAAATTTTTAACTGGCTAAGTTATTTTGTTGTGTAAACAAGGGAGAAGGTACCTCCCAGTCAAGACCCCCTATAACTAATTTCATACCGATAGTGCCCCGCCTGAAGATGTTAGACATGAAGTTGTGCTTGTTAATTCGAAAAAGTTTTATGATGCTTTTAAGTAGAGTTGATTTATACTACGTTCAAGAATAATTAGAACACAATAGTCCATAAACCACCCAGATTTATACACGCATAACTGCCAAAAGTATTCAACAAATAAAGAGTCCGTTTGATGATTTGTAAAGAATTATTTATATATTTGAGTTGAAATAAAGTATGACGTTTGTCATACATATCTACCCAAATTCAGGTGGCTTTGTATGATAATATCATACATATATACAAGTTATCGGCTATTCTAACAGCGACCGTACAAACTTCAACAGAAGTACAACAAATAGAAAATAATTTGTAACTTTGACCGTTTTTAAAAGAGAATGACAAAAAAGTTTCACATATTACTCATCATCTTGACACTTGGTTTCTTTGCGACGTCAACGCTGACTTATGCTTGTGGAACAAAATCAACAAAAACAGAAAAATCTTGTTGCAAAAAATCAGAAACCGAAAAAAATAGCAAAAAAGACTGTTGCAAAAATCATAAGTCTAAAAGCGACAAAGACAAAAATAGTTGTAACGGAAAATGCAATAATTCAAATTGCAGTTGCCCAACAAATCATTGTGCTTTTGCATTACCATTTTGGACTGAAACAAAAGTAAAAACCTACTTTGCTGAAAGCAAAAAAATAAAAAATTACTACAACGAAAACTATCTTTCTGATGGTTTTAAATCCATTTGGACACCGCCTAATATAGGCTAATTTCTTACCTTGACACCAGAGGTCTGTCTAATCGAAAGCAAAAACATTGCTTTCAAAATCAATTATTTATCAAAGTTTAAATTTTCAAAAAATGAAATCAATAAAAATATTGATGGCAATATCTGTATTGCTATCGTTCACAGCGTGTAACGCTCAAATCAAAAACGCTAAAACCGAAAGCGTAAAAATATACGGTAATTGTGGTATGTGTGAAACAACCATTGAAAAAGCAGGAAATAAGAGTAAAGTTGTCAAAGTAGATTGGAATAAGGACACCAAAATGGCAACCATCACTTACGATGCAAAGCTAACCAATCCAGACGAAATCTTGAAACGCATAGCATTGAGTGGTTATGATAGCGAAAAATTTCTTGCCCCAAATGATGTGTATGCAAAATTGCCTGATTGTTGCCAGTACGAAAGAAAAGCACAAACAGTTGCAAAAGTTGAAACACCAAAAACGGAGGTGAAAGAAGACTATTCGACACATAACCATTCGGCTATGACAGAAACAAGGCAAGATGTTTCACAACTCAAAGCCGTTTTTGACAATTATTTTGCCGTAAAAGATGCCTTGGTAAAAACTGACGGAAATACTTCATCTACCAAAGCAAAGGAGTTGCTTACTGCAATCAATGCCGTAAAAATGGACAAATTAACCACCGAAGAACATACCGTTTGGATGAAAGTAATGAAAGATTTGGCTTTTGATGCTGAACACATTGCAGACACAAAAGATGCCTCACACCAAAGAGACCATTTTATGCCCCTTTCAGAAAATATGTACGCTTTAATCAAAGTTTCCAAAACCGAAACACCTACTTACTATCAATTTTGCCCAATGGCAAACGATGGAAAAGGTGCCAATTGGCTGAGCAAAGAGAATGCAGTTAAAAATCCATATTACGGCTCTCAAATGCTTACTTGTGGTAAAGTAGTTGAAACAATTAAGTAAAAATATAGGGTAGCCTTCGGCTACCCTATTAATAATTTTAACGATGAAATTCTTAAAATGGATAATCAAAAAAATATTTATAAAAAACTGTTGCCGATAGCAATATTGCTATTGACAACTACAAATACATTCGCCCAAAAAGTAGTACGTTATGACCTATATGTAAAAGATACTTTGGTAAATTTTGCAGGGAAAGAAAAACGAGCTATTGCGGTAAACGGACAAATTCCTATGCCAACTTTGACTTTTACCGAAGGCGACACAGCGGAAATTCACGTTCATAATTTGCTCAAAGAAGAAACTTCTTTGCATTGGCACGGTTTATTTTTACCCAACAAAGAAGATGGTGTTCCCAACCTTACGCAAATGCCAATTAAGCCAAACACTACCCATATTTATAAATTTCCAATTATACAAAATGGTACACATTGGTATCATTCACATTCAGGATTACAAGAGCAAATTGGAATGTATGGCAACTTTGTAATGCTTAAAAAAGCAGACGATAAAACATTTAGAAATGGAATTGATGATTTACCGACCTTACCAATAGTTTTAAGCGAATGGACAAACGTAAAACCTGAAAACATTCACAGAATGTTGCACAATGCCAACGATTACCCTGCGTTGAAAAAAAATTCCGTTCAGAGTTATGGCGAAGCCATCAAAGCAGGACATTTTAAAACCAAACTCAAAAACGAATGGAAAAGAATGTTGGCAATGGATGTAAGTGATGTGTATTATGAAAAAATATTGATGAACGGTAAACCCAATTCTGACTTAAAAAGCATTGACGGCAAGGAATTAAAAGCAGGCGATAAAGTTCGTTTAAGAATTTCAAATGGTGGTGCATCTTCCTATTTTTGGCTTACGTATGCAGGTGGGAAAATTACCGTAGTTGCCAATGATGGCAACGATGTAGAACCTGTGGAAGTGGATAGGTTAATTATTGCCGTTTCTGAAACTTACGATATTGTTGTAACTATTCCAGCCGAAAATACGGCTTTTGAGTTTTTGGCAACTACCGAAGACCGAACCAATTCAGCATCAATGTATATTGGTAATGGCATTAAGCAATTACAATCGCCCCAACCAAGATTGAAGTATTTTGAAGGTATGAAAATGATGAACGATATGATGAAAATGAATGGCGACCTTGACGATATGGGAATGAATATGAGCCTAAACCAAATGGATATGAATGTGGTAATGTATCCAGAAATTACAGGCGACAGCAAACCCAAACAAAGCGAAAACGACCCAAATCGCTACAATGCCAATGCTTTGGCAGATATTGTTACGCTGAATTATGCAATGCTGAAATCGCCAAATAATACTTCTTTGCCACAAAATGCACCTGTAAAAGAATTAAAGTTTGAACTCACAGGAAATATGAACCGCTATGTTTGGAGTTTAGATAATAAAGTAGTTTCAGAAACCGATAAAATCCTTATCAAAAAAGGCGAAAATGTTAGAATTGTGCTTTACAATGGCTCAATGATGCGACATCCAATGCACTTGCACGGACACGACTTTCGTTTGCTAAACGGACAAGGCGAAAATGCACCACTAAAAAACATTGTGGACATTATGCCAATGGAAACCGACACTTTGGAATTTAACGCCAATGTTGAAGGCGATTGGTTTTTTCATTGTCATATTTTGTACCATATGATGAGCGGAATGGGTAGAGTTTTTAGTTATGAAAATCAAGCACCAAATCCATTAATTCCAAATCCAAAATTGGCACAAAGAAAATTATTTGCAGATGATAGAGCATTTCATTTTATGGCTGAAAACGATTTTGCCACCAATGGAAACGATGGAATGGCAATGGTTCAAGGCACACGTTGGAGCATTGGGACAGAATGGCGTTTGGGATACAACGACCATCACGGCTACGAAACTGAAACGCATATTGGACGATACATTGGAAAAATGCAATGGCTAATGCCGTTTATCGGTTTTGATTGGCGTTACAGAAAATTAGAAACCGATGCAATGGGAAATGTACACGGAGAAAAAAACCTTTTTGGACAAATCAACACCAAAGACAACAGACGCCAGTTTAGTTTAGGAGTTGCCTATACTTTGCCAATGCTTGTAGTTTTACAGACCGAAATTTACCACGATGGGAATTTAAGAGTACAACTAATGAGAGAAGATATTCCAATTTCAAAAAGAGTTAGAGCATCATTTATGGTAAATACCGACAAAGAATATATGGCAGGTTTGCGTTACATTGTAAACAAAAACATAGGATTAACAACACATTACGACAGCGATATGGGACTTGGTTTCGGAGTATTTTTAAACTACTAAACCAACAAAAAAACGGACACGGACGAAAGAAGAACAGCCGATAACAAGGGTTTTGCAAAATTGGGGCAGAAGTGCTAAATTTAAGCATTGGTAATTCTAATGAACATTTGTGCTAAATTGAACATTTGTGCCTTGAATGCCCCAACTTCGCAAAGCCCCAAACCGTTAGCAGTGATTACACCACAAAACTAAATTTAATGAGCCAACCAAAATATATTCAGGACGAAAATGTTTTTTTAATTATTGCTTTAGCACTAATATGCGTTGCAATAATTTGGTGGACTTATTCAAGCGATAAAAAACGAGATATAGAACTTGAAAAGAAAAATGAAACCGTAGATAGCTACACAAAATCATTTTCGTGGCGCCTTTATATATTTTTTGGAACAATGTTGCTGATTATGATTTGGGAATTAGTAAAAAGATTTATAAATTTTTGTTCATAAATGTGCATGTAACCATTGCTAAAAGCGGGTTCACGAAATGGCTTAATTTACAATAAAGAACATTTTTGCATTTATCTTATTTGTTTTTCAGTTCATAACAAATACTGGCAATCAAGCGGTCTCTCTCCAATCGTTTGCTTTGTTACGTTGGGCTTTTCCAGTCGCTTTAACAAGCTCCGTTCCAAATACCACTTGAAACCAAAACTAAGAGCCTCTATGAAAAATAGAAGCTCTTTTTTGCTTTCTGCGCTCCCAATCTTCACACGCGCACTCATTGCGTTCCTAAGAGCTCCCAATCCAACATACAGCTTCATTTCGCTTCTCTGCATTCAGCAATATTGTTGTCTTTCGCTCTATGATAATTTGGTGGTTGCGCTTTCTCTCAGCTATCAAGGTTAGCTCACTTCGTTTGCTTCAAATCAAGGAACGCTTTGCTGTGGGTAATATTTTCCTTGCCGTTACACGCTACTATCCCTACATTCCATTTCGCTAAAGCTACATTTCATTCTCGGTCTAGTGTAGCTTGTTCGATTGCCACAACACCAACCGTCGCTCCTCAAAATTTATTTCGTTGCTCTACATAAATTTCTGCGGTGCTCAGGGGTGTTATTCTCGTTTAGTAGTAATTAAGACATCAAGATAAAAGTACAGCAAATGTAGAGTGCATTCTTCACTATCAGTCGGAATACTTCCTCCATTCTCGTTCATCATTACCTCAATGGAGGTTGCTTTCTTTTTTCTTTTTTTCTTTTAAAAAGATAACTAAATTTGCTATTAATACATGTATTCAATGAATAATAACAAATTATGTTAGATAACAACATTAATTGCTTATTCTTGCTATGATGTTGTTTATTTTTGTGAATAATTGTTGGCTATTTGTTGCCCAATACTTGTTAAGTACTATAAAATAAGACAACTTCAAATATTGTATCGGAAAATAAAAACCCTATTTTTGAATATAAATTCACTCATGAAAAAATATTTTTTACATAACGGAACCGAAAGCTCTGGACCATTTAGTTTTGACGAATTGAGAGCCATGAATATCACCAAAACCACACCAGTTTGGTTTGAAGGAATGGAAAAATGGAAATATGCAAAAGATGTTGAAGAACTGTATGAATTAGTTGCCGTGACTCCACCTCCTTTTCAAGTAGAAGAAAAAAGTATTCCTCAACCAACTCAAACGACTCAAACGACTTCAAATGCGACTTATTTGGGTTTGTCTAAAAATACATTTATTACGGTTATTGTCGTAATTGTGGTTGCTTCTACAATTGCTATCAATATTATTCAAAATAATCGAAGTGAAGAAATAGAAGCAAAAAACAAAAAAACAGAGATTGAAAACAGACAGTTTTTGTTACAGCAAAAAGAAATAGAAGAACAAAAGAAATTAATCGAAGAACAACAATTAGCAGAAGAAGAACGAAATGCTAGAGATAAAAAACAAGCTGCGATAGATCGTATTTCAGAAATTGAAAGCGAAATGGCCGAAATTAAAGATAATTTAGATACTGCTAAAGAAAAATTGGCAAAAGCTTCTAATTTCAAGGTATTACGAACATCCAATGAAAAATCAGAAGAGATAAAAAAGATACAATTGGAAATTGAATCGTTTGAAAAAGAATTAGAAGATTTAGAAGCCGAACAAAACCGATTGAATCTTGAATTAGAAAAGATTGACTAATCTAATTATCAAAATAATCTCCATCCACATAGAACCATGCGCCATTTTCAAATACAAAACGGGAATGTTCATGATGAATCTGTGATTGTTTCTTTGAGTTTAAATAATAGGCTTTAAAAGTTACAGTAGTTGGTTTAACAGCAAGTATTTCAAGTCGTTGCCAATCATTGGTTTTCGCCCAATTTAAAATTTCTTCTTTCGAATAATTATCTCTTTGAGAAGAATGAGTTGTCGCAATTAAATAGTCTACATTATGAATTGTGTAGGCCGAATAACGGGAACGCATCAAAGCTACGGCAGTCATCGCAGCTTGCGTTCCTTCAATAATGGGCTGACAACATTGATTAAATAAAACTCCCGAATCACAATAACAATTATCCATTAGTATTAATTAAGTTCGTTAATTTTTTGATGCAATTGATTCAATAACACTTGGTAGCGACTTATTTCAATCAAATCAGCATCATCGTCAGAAAAATCAAGAAAATCATCCAGTTGTTGGCTAATTTCTACCAATTTATTATTGGCCTCTTTACCGTTTTTGGCGGCAATTAAATCAATTATTTTTTGCACTTCTTGTTGCAATAAATTAAAATCGTTCTGTTCCATATCTTAATTAGTTGTTTCGTCTTGCTTGTTAGCGTTAAATTGCTTGGTAATTTGCTTTAGCTTTTCTTTACGAGCCATAGCTGCTTTTTTGGCTTTGTCTTGCTCCTTGTGCAATTTGTCGTTATGCTTTTTGATATTCCTTTCGTTATTTCTACCCATGCTTATGTTACAGTTGTTCTCGTTTTATTTCTTCCAACGACTTGTCCGTATAGATAAGTCCGTTAATAATCTTCATCCTTAAATCGTCTATATCATCATACTCAAAATACTTTGCCCAAGAAGTTAGTTCGAATAAATTCCGAACTTGTTTGATTCTTTTAGCCGTTTCAAAACTGGTTCGAAGCACTGCTTTTTGATCGTAAGTAGGATTGTTTTTGTGTTGGTAATTTACCGTTTTCTTTTCGAAATTAGCTTGTAGATAATACAACTTATCTGTAGCATTATCTGGATAAAAACTAGTCCAAAGCGCAAAACCTAATTTGTATTTTGTGGGCGACTCCGGTTCCATTGGCTCTAATCGCCACTTACTATTAGCGAGTCTCCCCCAGTGGTTTGACAATCGGTACATTCCTTGCTTGGTATAATAATACCAACTTCCCGCCTTACTTTCATACTGAACGGACAATCCTTCAATAGCAGTAAGTGGTAATTCGTCAAAAACACAAAAGGTGTTTTTAAACGCATTAGGACTTGGACGGAATTGTTTTGTCATACTGCAAAAGTAAGTAGAATCTGCTTTTCAGCCTAAACAAACAATAATTGATTAAGTTTGCAGTCTAAAAATTACTAAATTTAAGATTATGTCTAAATCTTCTCATGATAAAATGCTTCAAAAAGGAGTTTTTACAGGAATAATGGAACAGGATGAAAATGGCAACTACTTTTGTGGCGAATACCTTTTGGACTATAAATTAGCTAATTCTAATCATGCAATTGGTGATTGGATCACTATTAAATCAGTTATCGAAAATCCGAGTGACATCAGCTACAACAAATATCCGAAGAAATCGAAAAACTTTGATAAAGCCAATTACAAAGAGGAATAGCTTTCGCTAAACCCCTCTTCTATGTAAGAATATTTATTGGTCCAAACCGAAAACTTAAAAAAAAGTGTACCTTTGCAAAAAATTTGTCGATTTTGGATCTAATTTCCATTACAAACAAACTAAACGACAAATAGTTATCTTTATTTATGAAAAAAATAGTTGAATACCGCAAGTTATTAAATGTTGACAAAAATGTCGATTTAAAAGATTTAAAAACCATTTATCGCAATGCGATGAAAGATGCACATCCTGATAAATTTCAAGGTGATGAAGCTGGTTTAAAAGCGGCTGAAGAAAATAGTAAGTTAATCATTGAGGCGTACCACTTTTTAGTAAGTATTAATCCTGAAACGATTAAACAAAATATGCCAGAATACACTGAGACTATTACAACATCAACCATTACTGATTATAAATTTGTGAATGGTAGATTAATCATCAACTTTTCTAACGGTAGTGTATACGAATACATTAGTGTTCCTAAAGCGACTTACGTAAAAATGGTCAATGCTGATTCTCCGGGACGTTTTGCTAAAAGACATATCCTAAATAATTTTACTTGGAGAAAAACCATTAACCAAGATTAATATAACGTTTTAAAAAAGCACACTTAATAGTGTGCTTTTTTTATTCTAATTATTTGAAAATTAAGAAAATACACTCTTATATCCTCAAATTAAAACCCAAAAACTAAGTATAACAAAAATTTAGGTGTAAAAAGTGGTTATAATTTATAATTTTAAATACTTTTGCCACTTAAATCATTTAACAAAATCAAAATGAAAAAAATAATTTTATTACTTTCTGCAGCTTTAGTAATTGTTGCTTGTAGCAAAGTTGGAAAAGGAGAATACATGATTTCTGGTACTGCAAAGGGAATTGAAAACGGAAAAACGATTATCCTTGAAACACAAGACGAAACAGGAATGCTTATTGCTAAAGATACTGTGAAGGTAGAAAATGGTAAATTTGAAATGAAAGGTAAAATTACTGAACCTGCATTTTATACCATTAAAGTGGAAGGTGCTCAAGCTCCTATTCCTTTTATCTTAGAAGAAGGTGAAGAAGTTACTATTGAATTGAACAAAGATAGTATCCAAAAATCAAAAGTTTCAGGAACTTACAATAATGATGAGTATGTGAAATTTACTGAAGAGCTTACTAAAATTCAAAAGAAATTAGTTGATTTTCAAACTAAAAACACACCAGCTATGCAAGCGGCTCAGCAGTCTAAAGATACTGTTGCAATCAACAAATTAATGCAAGAATTTGGAAAAATTCAAGAAGAGGTTGGAGTTACAACTAAAGCTAAATATTTGGCTTATGCTGAAAGTCATCCAAAATCATTCATTTCAGTTCTTATTTTACAAGGAATGTTAAATGATCCAAGTACTGACATTAAAAAGGCAGAAGCCATGTTCAATGAGTTTGAAGAAAAATTGCAAAACTCAAAACCTGGTAAAGCAGTAAAAGAAGCTTTAGCAAGACTAAAAGGAGGACCTACTGCGGCACCTTCTATGGGTGGTGCTAAATGAAGAGCGGATTTTTCTGCACCTAATCCTGCAGGAAAAGTTATTTCTTTAAAAGAAAGTTTAGGTAAAATTACTATTGTCGATTTCTGGGCGTCTTGGTGCGGTCCTTGTCGAAAAGAAAATCCTAACATGGTAGCTTTGTATAAAGAGTTTCATGGCAAAGGTTTAAATATCGTTGGAGTTTCCTTAGACAAAGAGGCGAAAGCTTGGAAAGAAGCAATTGCAAAAGACCAATTGAACTGGATTCATGTATCGAATTTAAAGTTTTGGGATGAACCGATAGCTAAACAATATAATGTGGAATCGATTCCAGCTACCTTCATTTTAGACGCTACAGGTAAAGTAGTTGCAAAAGACCTTAGAGGAGTAGAATTGCGCAATAAAATTGCCGAACTTTTGTCTAAATAAAGGTTAGCATCAATCAAATATAAAGAATCTCCTTAACGGGAGATTTTTTTTATTTAATTCACTTCCAATATGTTAAAAATAATGCTGAAATTAAGTGTTATTTTAATTTGGAAACATCAAAACAGTTTATATATTTGCAACCGCTTAGACAAATACATACGGCCAAGTCTAGGAAATGGGGAGATACTCAAGCGGCCAACGAGGGCAGACTGTAAATCTGCTGTGAAAACTTCGCAGGTTCGAATCCTGCTCTCCCCACAAAAAAAGTCCCAGTGTAAATTGGGACTTTTTATTTGATTATAATACTACTTATTACAACTTCCCTAAACGCTGCAATATAAATAGCACAATGATTGGAATCGTTAACAAAATGACCATTAAAGTATGGTCCACTAGTAATTGTGGTTGTTCAATCAATGTAATGACATAACCACCAACTGCACCTCCAAAGTGAGCAGAATGTCCAATGTTATCATTTTGAGATTTCATTCCGTAAATAGAATACAGTAAGTACAAAATTCCGAATAAGTAAGCTGGTATAGGAATTATAAAGAAAAGCCCCAACATCATGTCGGGTTGCAATAGAATAGCAGAATATAAGACGCCAGTAACTGCGCCAGATGCTCCGACAGCGCGATAATTATAATCGTTTTTTTTGAAAATATAAGTCAATAAGTTTCCGAAAATCAAACTACCCATATAAATCAGTATAAAAGTCCAATTGCCCATATAGGCTAAAACTAAAGGCGCAAAAAACCAAAGCGTCAACATATTTAATAATAGGTGCGTCATATCGACATGGAAAAAACCTGAAGAAATCATCCTAATTTGCTCTCCTTTTTGAATGCTTCCTAAATGAAACTCAAACTTTCTAAAAAAACTGGTATCGTTAAACCCTTTGTAGCTAATCAAAACTGTAACAGCGATGACTATAATTAAAATCACGTTCATAAATTATCGTTTATCGTATGGGTAAAGATAGTCATTCAGTTAAAATGAAGTTGTTACTGTTTTAGTTAAAATTTTCATTTTTTTTGAATTATATTTGTCAAAAATAATCGCATGCAATTCCTGATTTATATTTTAAGTTTTCCTTTACTTTGGATCATCTCCATACTTCCTTTTCGAGTGTTTTATTGGTTATCAGACTTCGTTTACTTCATCGTTTATTATATTACAGGCTATCGTAAAAAAATTGTTCGCTATAATTTATCCATTGCATTACCTTCATTTCCAATAGAAAAACGATTGCAAATTGAAAAAAAATTCTATCGCCATATGTGCGATATGTTTTTAGAAATGATTAAAACCATGTCCATTTCATCCGAGGAAATGAATAACCGATTTGTTATTACCAATATTGAATTACTCAAAGAATATGAAAACAAAGGCAAAAGTGTTATCCTATTAGCTTCGCATTATGCCAGCTGGGAATGGCTTTTATCCATTAATGAAAGTACAACGTTTAAATGTTATGGCGTCTATAAAAAAGTAAACAACAAATACTTTGATGCTAAAGTTAGAGCCATTCGATCCAAATTCAAATCGGAATTAGTTACCACCGATAAAACCATTGCATTGATCAACGAAAATGAAAACAATGGAATAATGAGTCTTTACGGCTTGGCTAGTGATCAATCTCCACAAGTTCATAAAACGTTTCATTGGCAAAAATTCATGGGAATAGAAGTTCCAGTTCATACTGGGGCTGAAATGTTAGCTAAAAAATACGATTTGGACGTGCTTTTCGCCCAAGTAAGAAAGGTAAAACGAGGCTACTATGAAGCCACTTTTGTTCCAATCAGTGATTCGCCGAAATCAATCCCAAATTACGAAATTACAGACGCCTACTTGAAAGAAGTAGAGCAGCAAATCTTAGAAGCACCAGAGTATTATTTTTGGACACACAAAAGATGGAAACATCGTAAATCATAAAAAAATCCCCTTTCTTTTCAGAAAGGGGATTTTAATTTTAAATCAGTTTGAAATTAGATTCCTGCAATCATTTTGATCTCATCAATAATGCGCAATGCCAAAACATCTGCTTCTTTTTGCGAAGGAGCCTCAGTATAGATTCTAATAATCGGTTCTGTATTTGATTTTCTTAAATGCACCCATTCTGATGCAAAATCAATTTTTACGCCATCAATCGTCGTTATATCTTCGTTTTTGTATTTCTCAGTCATCGCTACCAAAATCGCATCCACTTCAATTTGAGGAGTCAATTCGATTTTATTTTTGCTCATATAATATTCTGGATATGAAGCGCGTAAAGCAGAAACCGTCATTTTTTTGTTGGCCAAATGAGTTAAAAACAAAGCTACTCCCACCAAGCTATCACGACCATAGTGCAATTCAGGATAAATAATTCCGCCGTTTCCTTCACCACCAATAATGGCATTGTTCTTCTTCATTAACTCAACCACATTTACTTCACCCACAGCACTAGCTTCGTAACTTCCATTATGTGAATTGGTCACATCACGTAATGCACGAGACGAAGACATATTAGAAACCGTATTTCCAGGAGTTTTACTCAACACATAATCGGCACAAGCTACAAGAGTATATTCTTCCCCAAACATTTCGCCATCTTCAGAAATGAAAGCCAAACGATCTACATCTGGATCTACAACAATTCCAAGATGGGCTTTTTCTTTGACAACTAATTCTGAAATATCCGTCAAATGCTCTTTCAGTGGTTCAGGATTGTGAGGGAAATGTCCGTTAGGTTCGCAGTATAATTTCACTACTTCCACACCCATTAATTCCAATAATTTCGGAATAATTATTCCGCCAGACGAATTCACACCATCAACTACAACTTTGAATTGAGCCGCTTTTACAGCAGCGACGTCCACTAAAGGCAAATTCAACACTTCATCAATATGAATGTCCATATAGGCATCATTTTCTAAAATAGTTCCTAACGAATCCACATCTGAAAAATCAAAAGCTTCTGCTTCAGCAATTTCTAAAATTTTCTCCCCTTCTACTCCATTCAAAAACTCTCCTTTTTCGTTTAGTAACTTCAAGGCGTTCCATTGCTTTGGATTATGAGAAGCCGTTAAGATAATTCCACCGTCAGCTTTTTCTAAAGGCACGGCTACTTCTACTGTTGGTGTAGTAGACAATCCCAAATCAATTACATCAATTCCTAGTCCAACTAAAGTGTTTACAACTAAATTGTGAATCATCGGCCCTGAAATTCTAGCATCACGTCCAATTACCACTGATAGTTTTTCCTTGCCCGAATAGTTTTTTAACCAAGTTCCGTATGCCGAAGCAAATTTGACTGCATCAACTGGCGTCAAATTATCGCCCACTTTGCCACCTATTGTTCCTCGAATTCCTGAGATTGATTTTATTAAAGTCATGTATATCTGAATTAAATTTTTATTTGAAATACAAATATAAAAGTTCGCGATAAGCTAAACCATATAATTACTACCTTTTTTCTTAAAAATGAAATTCTTTTATGAACTGATCTTTGTATATTTGAAAAGTAACAACTCAACAATCACAATGAATTTCCTTGCTCATATTCATCTTTCAGGCGAAAACGAAATGATCAAAATTGGCAATTTTATGGCCGATGGGGTTCGTGGCAAGCAATATGAAAATTTTCCTCTAGCAATTCAAAAAGGAATTTTGTTGCATCGGGCTATCGATACTTTTACTGATGCGCATCCCGTCTTTAGACAAAGCACTAAAAAATTACACTCACGATACCACCATTACGCCGGAGTAATTGTGGACATGTATTACGATCATTTTTTGGCTAAAAACTGGTCGGATTATCACAATGAAAGTTTAGCACTTTATTCTGAAAAATTTTACCAATCGTTGTTAGACAATCATTCGATTCTAACTTCTAAAGCACAACATTTACTGCCCTATATGATGGAATACAATTGGTTAGTCAATTACCAATCCGTTTCAGGAATAGAACGTATTTTAAGTCAAATGGATCATCGTACCAAAAATCAATCTTTGATGCGATTTGCCGCCGAAGAACTAGTGGCTCACTATGATGAATTTGAAGCAGAATTTTCGTTTTTTTATAAAGAAGTACAACTATTTTCAAAAAATAAACTCAACGAATTATGAAGTTAACTTACCGTATTTTTTATTGTTTTATAGTACTATTTATTTCCAATTTAACTAAAGCACAAAGCGGTTTAGTTGCCGATAAAGCTATGGTTGTATCCGCTCGAGAAGAAGCTTCTAAAATTGGGGTTGCTATCATCAAGAAAGGCGGTAATGCCTTTGATGCTATGGTAGCTACTGAATTGGCTTTGGCTGTAGCCTACCCTTTCGCTGGAAACATTGGAGGCGGTGGTTTTATGGTTTATCGCAAAGCGAATGGAGAAACAGGTTCTTTAGACTATCGGGAGAAAGCCCCACTATCTGCCACTAAAAATATGTTCTTGGATAAAAACGGTATAATCATACCTGATAAAAGCACCGATTCTCCTTTAGCCATTGGAGTTCCTGGAACTATTGCTGGCGTATTTGCTGTTCATGAAAAAATGGGTTCGCTACCTATGTCTGAAATTATGAAACCTGTAATTGAATTAGCAGAGAAAGGAGTTATTGTTACTAAAAAACAAGAAAAAAGTTTAAATGAATATCGCGAATCTATTATCAAAGCCAATGGAAAGAACACCAAATTTGCTACTGTATTCAAAGAAAATGACACCATCAAATATCCAGCACTAGCTGAAACGCTCAAACGAATTGCACAAAATGGAAAAGAAGAATTTTATACTGGAGAGACAGCGAATACATTAATAGGATATTTTAAAAAAATTGGCGCTATCATTACCAAAGAAGATTTGGCACAATACGAAGCGAAATGGAGAAAGACAATCGAATTTGGATACAAAGATTTAAAGATAATTTCTATGGCGCCACCAAGCAGTGGCGGAATTTGCCTGGCACAAATCATGAAAATGATTGCCCCCTTTGATTTGGCAACAATGGGTCATAATTCGCCTGATGCCATTCAAGTTATTGTAGAAGCAGAACGAAGAGCCTATGCTGATAGAAGTTTCTTTTTAGGTGATCCTGACTTTACAAAAATTCCGCTAAAAGAATTAATTGACGACCAATACCTTAGAGACAGAATGTCCAATTTTGATTTCAATAAAGCTACTTTATCCTCTACTGTAAAGGCAGGTACGATTTCAATTAATGAAAGTAAAGAAACTACACATTATTCAATTGTCGACTCTTTTGGAAATGCAGTGTCGGCTACTACAACCATTAATGCGGGTTATGGTTCCAAATACTATTGCGAAGAATTGGGTTTTTTCTTGAATAACGAAATGGATGATTTCAGTGCCAAACCGGGAGAACCTAATATGTTTGGATTGATTGGTAATGAAGCCAACAGTATTGCTCCTCAAAAACGTATGTTAAGTTCCATGACACCAACAATTGTCGAAAAAAATGGAAAATTGTTTATGGTAGTGGGTTCGCCAGGTGGTTCTACAATTATTACATCCGTTTTGCAAACTATTTTAAATGTATATGAGTTTCGTTTAGGGATGCAAGAGGCGGTCAATGCGCCTCGCTTCCACCATCAATGGTTGCCCGATTTAATTACTTTTGAACCTAAAGCTTTTGATACAAAAACATTAGAAACATTAAAATCAAAATCTTATTTAATTAACGAAAAAACTACTCCTATTATAGGTAAGGTAGACGCTGTTTTGGTTTTACCTAATGGAAAACTAGAAGGTGGTGCCGATTATAGAGGAGATGACAAAGCGGTTGGATTTTAAATATCAATTATGACCTTTATTACTGAATTAGAAAATACATTCGCTGCGAGTTCCAATGCAGAAAATGCTTTGTCTATGGCAAAATACATGAAGGATTTATTTCCGTTTTATGGAATCAAAACAGACGAAAGAAGAGCTATTTTAAAGTCCGTTTGCAAAAAACACCAGGCAGAGATTGATAGTAATGCAAGAACAATTGCGTGGGAGCTATTTCTAAAGAAAGAAAGAGAACTACAGTACTGTGGAATTGAAATCATAATTAAAAGCTTAAAAAATAACTATATAATTGAAGATATAGTTTGGATAGAAAAATTATTGATTACCAATTCTTGGTGGGATAGTGTAGATACTATTTCTAAATATATTCTTGGTAGTTATTTGGAACAATTCCCAACAGAAATTGCTACTGTTGTACAACGATTTTCAAATGCAGAAAATATGTGGTTGAACCGAAGCGTAATCTTGTTCCAACTAGGTTACAAATCAAAAACTGATTTTCATCTTTTACAATCTTTATGTCTAAAACACAGTCATTCTAATGAGTTCTTCATTCGGAAAGCAATTGGTTGGGCGCTTCGCGAGTATGCCAAAACCGATCCAGAAGCGGTTCGGGAATTTGTATTGCAATCCAACTTAAAGCCTTTGAGTAAAAAAGAAGCATTAAAAAATATTTAATTGTAAATTAGCGCGCTGAAAAAAATCACATGCTTAAAAAAATTATTCTTAAAATAGAAGGCACTATTGCTTGGTCAAGATCAAAATTGGGTGACAAACAATTTATTTTTTTATCAGCAGTATTAGTCGGTATTTCAGCGGCTTTAGCAGTTATTTTATTAAAAGCTTTTGCTCATGGGGTTTTTACCTTTGCTACTTATGTTAGTAGAATTTTAAAATTAGGTTTTTTAAATAGTTTTTTACCTATTATTGGTATTCTATTAACCGTTTTTGTTGTCAAAAAGTTCTTGAGTGGCACAATTCAAAAAGGGACATCTCAAATCTTGTATGCCGTTGCTAAAAAAGCCAGTATAATTCCAAGAAAACAAATGTATGCACAAATCATCACCAGCTCATTAACAGTGGGTATGGGTGGTTCTGCTGGATTGGAAAGTCCCATTGTAATAACTGGGGCTGCCTTCGGTTCTAATTTTGCACAGAAATACAGATTAAGTTATAAAGATAGAACTTTACTCATTGGTTGTGGAGTGGCTGCAGGTATTGCTGCGGCATTTAATGCACCAATTGCAGGGGTCTTATTTGCTATTGAAGTTCTTTTGGTAGACGTTAGTATTGCAGCCTTCACTCCTATTATGATTGCTGCTGCTACAGGTGCATTAGTTTCAGTAATTGTTTTGGACGAAAGTATCTTACTTTCCTTTCAGCAACAAGAAGATTTTAATTTTCACAACATCCCATTTTATGCTTTCTTAGGAGTTTTTACCGGTTTAGTTTCTATTTATTATTCTAGAAATTTTCAACGAGTGGAACATTTTTTCAGTCGTTTAAAATTAGGTCCTTACAAAAAAGCACTTTTTGGTTCGACACTTTTAGCTATTTTAATTTATGTATTCCCTACGCTTTTTGGCGAAGGATACGAAAGTATCCGAATTTTATCAGAAAGTGATCCTGGACAATTATTAGAAGATACTTTGTTTAGCGGATTTAGAAACAATAGCTGGGCGCTTTTACTTTTTGTTGGCTGTACGATGCTACTTAAAGCTTTTGCTTCAGGTTTAACTATCGGAAGTGGAGGAAATGGTGGTAACTTTGCTCCCTCTTTATTCTTAGGTTCCTATGTAGGTTTTTTCTTTTCGAAATTGATTAATCTAATTGGTCTTGCCAAATTACCGATAAGCAACTTTACTTTAGTAGGGATGGCAGGAATATTAAGTGGTTTATTTCACGCACCATTAACTGCTATTTTCTTAATTGCAGAAATTACCGGAGGATATAACTTGATGATTCCTTTGATGATTGTTTCATCGATTAGTTTTGCTATTTCAAAACGTTTCGAAAAACATTCAATGGATGTGAAGAATTTAGCCAAGAAAGGTCATGCATTTACTAGTAATAAAGATGCCAATGTACTATCTACTTTAGATATGAACTCAGTTATACAAACGGATTATTTGACTGTTTCTCCAGAAGAAAATTTAGATAAATTAGTAGACTTAATTTCCAATTCTACTCAAGTTGTTTTCGCAGTGGTCAACATAGAAAACGAATTGGTTGGCGTAGTCTATTTCAATGATATCAAGGAAATTATCTTCAATAGCTACCGAGTAAAGTACACGCAAATTAAAGAAATTATGACCGCTCCAAAACAGATCATCACGCTTGATGACAGTATGGAAATGGTAATGGATAAATTTGAACAAACCAAAGTAGCCTTTTTACCCGTACTTAAAAACGATAAATACTACGGTTTTATCTCCAAATCACTTGCATTAGAAGCTTATCGTACCAAACTAAAATCCATGACAATAGAATAATTTTAATATCGGATAGTATTATTTTTTTAATTCAACCGATATTATTGTATCTTTGTGGTGTTATGTGGAAATTAGATTTATCATACAGAGAAGAACTACAATCTACTTTTGAAAGATTGTATCACAAAAAAAAGCATTTGCAATCAAGCAGACCGCTGCCAGCAATTGCATTAAATAAAATTAGAGAAAGTCTTTCCATAGAATGGACTTACAATTCCAATAGTATAGAAGGCAATACTATGAGCTTGCGTGAGACTCAAATGGTTTTGCAAGAAGGAATTACTGTAAAAGGCAAATCACTGCGAGAGCATTTTGAAACCCATAATCACGACAAAGCCATTGATTATTTGTATTCCATCATTAATGAAGAATATACACTACGAAGTATCGATATTTTATCTTTACACGGTTTAGTACTTCGGTCTATTGAGGAGGATTTTGCAGGTCGTATTCGCAATGGAGGGGTTCGCATTACAGGAGCTAATTTTACTCCACCAAATGCCAATAAAGTTCCTGATTTATTAGATGAATTGATTGATTTTATAAATACCAATCCTTTGAATTTGAATGCTATTGAATTAGCAACTATTTTTCATCATAAATTAGTTTGGATTCATCCTTTTTTTGATGGTAATGGAAGAACCGTTCGTTTGTCAATTAATTTATTATTAATGCGTTGTGGTTTTCCGCCTGCAATCATTTTAAAAAATGATCGTAAGAAATATTACGAAGCACTCAACCAGGCCAATAATGGTAATTATCAAAAATTAACGTTGTTGATGTGTCAATCTTTAGAGCGTACTTTGAACATTTACATCAATGCGTTACCTGATAATGACACTGAATATGTTGAAATTTCTAATTTGGTTCAAGAACCTAACATGCCTTATGGTCAAGAATATATCAGCTTATTAGCTAGAACAGGTAAGATTGATGCGTACAAAGAAGGTCGGAATTGGCTCACAACAAGAGAAGCCGTTGAAGATTACATTCGTAATAGAAAACGTAAACGCTAAGATAAATTAGCGTTTTTTTATGCTTCATTTTAACATAAACTTCTATACTGTTGTACCAAAAGAATCAATCAAAATGGTAACTTTGTTTTTTTGCAAAAATTATGGTAGAAACTGAGAATACAATTGACGTTCAAGGCGCGCGCGTTCACAACCTAAAAAACATCGATATTTCAATTCCGCGTGAACAATTAGTAGTGATCACTGGGCTTTCGGGTTCTGGAAAATCATCCTTGGCTTTTGATACCATTTATGCCGAAGGTCAACGTCGTTATGTCGAAACCTTCTCGGCCTATGCACGACAGTTTTTAGGCGGATTAGAACGTCCAGATGTAGATAAAATTGATGGGCTTTCACCAGTAATTGCCATTGAGCAAAAAACAACCAGTAAAAGTCCGCGCTCAACTGTGGGTACTATTACTGAAATCTATGATTTTTTTCGTTTGTTGTATGCCCGTGGTGCTGATGCCTATAGTTACAATACGGGAGAAAAAATGGTTTCGTACTCTGATGAGCAAATCAAAGAGTTGATAATTCAAGATTTCACAGGAAAACGAATCAATATTTTAGCACCAATTATCCGAGCTAGAAAAGGACATTATGCTGAGCTTTTCCAACAAATTACCAAACAAGGCTTTTTAAAAGTACGTGTGAATGGTGAAATTCAAGATTTGGTTAGCGGTATGAAATTAGATCGTTACAAAACCCATGATATTGAAATAGTGGTGGACAGACTCGTTGTGGATAGCAGCGAAGACAATCAGAAACGATTGTCAGAAAGTATTAATACGGGGATGCATCATGGTGAAAATGTATTAATGGTTTTAGACCAAGATTCCAACGAAGTACGCTATTTTAGTAGGAATTTAATGTGTCCAACTACCGGGATTTCGTATCAAAATCCAGAACCTAATTTATTTTCTTTCAATTCACCAAAAGGTGCTTGTGCGCATTGTAACGGATTGGGAACAGTGAATGAAATCAATCGTAAAAAAATTATTCCGAATCCGAAATTATCGATTAAAAATGGTGGTTTTGCACCTTTGGGTGAATACAAATCATCTTGGATTTTTAAGCAATTGGAAATTATAGGTGAGAAATATGGTTTCAAGTTAACCGATGCGGTAGAAACCATCTCAGAAGAAGCCATGGAAATGATTTTGAACGGCGGTAAAGAAAAATTTACCATTAATTCAAAAGATTTAGGAGTAACCAGAGAATACAAAATAGACTTTGAAGGTATCGCTCATTTCATCAAAAACCAACACGATGAAAGTGGTTCGGCTACAATTAAACGCTGGGCTAAAGAATTCATGGACGAAGTAAAATGTCCAGAATGTGAGGGTTCACGATTGAAAAAAGAAGCATTGTTTTTTAAAGTAAACGATAAAAACATTGCCGAATTAAGTGATTTAGATATTTCAGATTTAACCAAATGGTTCCAAGAATTAGAAAGTAAGTTAACTGACAAACAAAAAAAGATTGCTTCTGAAGTCATCAAAGAAATCAAAGACCGATTAGATTTCTTAATGAATGTGGGCTTGAATTATTTGGCGTTAAGCCGAAGTTCAAAATCCCTGTCAGGTGGCGAGGCACAACGCATTCGACTAGCTACTCAAATTGGATCACAATTAGTTGGCGTGTTGTATATTTTGGACGAACCAAGTATTGGTTTACACCAAAGAGATAATGAAAAATTGATTCATTCTTTGGAACAATTGCGAGATATTGGAAATTCTGTCATAGTGGTAGAACACGATAAAGACATGATTGAACGTGCCGATTATGTGATTGATATTGGTCCAAGAGCCGGAAAATTTGGAGGTGAAATCATCAGTCAGGGAACGCCTACTGAGATTTTAAAAAGCAATACTATTACGGCTAAATTTATGAATGGCGATATGAAAATCGAAGTTCCTAAAAAGCGTCGTGAGGGGAATGGCAAATTCTTAAAACTAACGGGAGCCACAGGAAACAATTTAAAAAATGTCTCCATCGAATTGCCTTTAGGGCAACTAATTTGCGTGACTGGAGTTTCAGGAAGTGGAAAGTCGACTTTGATTAACGAGACCCTCTATCCTATTTTGAATGCGTATTATTTCAACGGAGTTAAAAAACCACAACCTTACACAAAAATTGAAGGTTTAGAAAACATTGACAAGGTTATTGATATTGATCAAAGTCCAATTGGGCGTACGCCAAGGTCGAATCCAGCTACATATACTGAAGTATTTTCTGAGATTCGAAATTTATTTACGATGACTTCCGAAAGTATGATTCGCGGTTATAAAGCTGGTCGTTTTAGTTTTAACGTAAAAGGCGGTCGTTGTGAAACTTGTGAAGGTTCGGGGGTACGAACTATTGAAATGAACTTTTTACCCGATGTTTATGTAGAATGCGAAACTTGTCAAGGAAAACGTTTTAACAGAGAAACTTTGGAGATTCGATATAAAGGAAAGTCCATTTCGGATGTATTGAATATGACAGTGGATGAAGCTGTTCCTTTCTTTGAAAACATTCCGAAAATTTACCGAAAAGTAAAAACCATTCAGGAAGTAGGATTGGGTTATATCACTTTAGGACAACAAAGCACAACACTCTCGGGAGGCGAAGCACAACGTATCAAACTAGCTGGCGAATTGTCGAAAAAAGACACAGGAAATACTTTCTATATTTTAGACGAGCCTACTACTGGATTGCATTTTGAAGACATTCGGGTTTTGATGGGCGTAATTAATAAATTGGTAGACAAAGGCAATACCATTTTAATTATTGAACACAATATGGATGTGATTAAACTAGCCGATTACATTATTGATATCGGCCCAGAAGGTGGAAAAGGTGGTGGACAACTAGTTGCAAAAGGAACTCCCGAAGAAATAATTAAAAATAAAAAAAGTTACACTGCGCAATTTTTGAAAAAAGAATTAGTTTAGTATTGTAAATCCTGAAGTGGAAAAAAGTATTCAGTAAAAGAAATAAATAATACGAAATATGAAATTACAAGATTTTGAAAACGACGACGAAAAGGTAATCCAAGATAAATTGAAACAAAAAACATGGAATGAAATACGAACCAATGATAGTTGGGGTATTTTTAAAATCATGTCTGAATTTGTTAATGGTTATGAATCTATGGGACGAATCGGGCCTTGTGTGAGTATTTTTGGTTCAGCTAGAATTAAACCTGAAGATCCCTATTATTTGTTAGCTGAAAAAATTGCTTATAAAATCAGTAAAGCCGGTTATGGAGTAATTACTGGTGGTGGTCCTGGAATTATGGAAGCTGGAAATAAAGGAGCTCATTTAGGGGGTGGAACTTCTGTAGGATTGAATATTGAATTACCATTTGAACAGCACCACAATCCGTATATTGACAGAGATAAAAATTTGAACTTTGATTATTTCTTTGTTCGAAAAGTAATGTTTGTAAAATATTCCCAAGGATTTGTAGTAATGCCAGGGGGGTTCGGAACATTAGACGAACTTTTTGAAGCAATTACATTAATACAAACTAAAAAAATAGGTCGTTTCCCAATAATTCTTGTTGGTAAATCATTTTGGTCTGGATTGGTGGATTGGATAACAACTACATTAATAGAACAAGAAAAAACTGTAAGTGATTCCGATTTAAATTTAATCAAGATTGTTGATACAGAAGATGAAGTTCTTGCTGTTTTAGACTCTTTTTATAAAAAATATGATTTAAGTCCTAATTTTTAAAATTAGGTTCCCATTTTATTGATTTTCTTAGACAATATAACGTATCTTGTAGGTAAATCTTTTTGTTTTGAAATCATTGTACAAAATAGTTCTTTATTATTTAATAGTATTTAGTTCTATTGGAACTCTAGCGCAACATCAATCAAAAATGATTGTTGAATTAGTTCCTACAACGCACACACTTCGAATTCAACAAGAGATTACTTTTATTAATGCATCCAATGATACATTAAGTTCGATTGTTTTAAACGATTGGAATCACGCTTATTCTGATAAAAATACTCCCTTAGCGCAACGATTCTCTGATGAATTTTATAGAGGATTCCATTTGGCAAGGGATTCTGAACGTGGGGGAACTTCTAATTTAACGATTTTAAATTTCGATAAATTATTTCTTTCATGGAACAGAACTACAGAAAACCCTGATTTAATTACTGTCGATTTACGGGATAAATTAATGCCAAATCAATCCGTAACACTTTACCTTACCTATTTCTCTAAAATTCCGAGTAATCAGTTTACCAAATATGGATATGCTTCTAATGGAAATTTGAATCTCAAAAATTGGTATGTAACCCCTGCTCGATATGAAAACAGCGCGTTTGTTAAATACAGCAATTGCAACTTAGACGATAGCGCTAATGGAACAGTAGATTTCTTTATTCAATTCAAAATACCTAAAGAAGCTGTTTTAACCACTGACCTAGTTGTAACTAATCAAATCGAAGATAAAGCACAAATTAATTATCATTTAGAAGGAAAAAGTAGAACTGATTTTAATTTGTTTATTGAATCAAAATCCAATTTCATAAGCTATCAAAACGATAAAAATGAAGTGATTACAGATATCAATTCTACTAAATTGGATACTATCCAAAAAATATTAATTATTAATAGGATTGCACATTTTGTTGATGAAATTATAGGAGCATATCCTCATCCAAAAATACTGGTAACTCAAACCAATTATGATCGAAATCCATTTTATGGACTGAATCAATTGCCTCAATTTTTAAATCCCTTTGAGGATGATTTTTTGTTTGAAATAAAATTTCTAAAAACCTATGTTGAGACCTATTTAAAAAGCAGTTTACGTTTAGATCCTAGAAAAGACAATTGGATTTATGATGCCATCCAAATGGATTTGATGATCAAATATGTTGAACAGTTTCATCCAAATACGACTATGTTGGGAAAGGCATCTCAATTTAAATTATTAAAAAATTACAATCTAGCTACACTGAAATTCAACCAACAGTACAGCTATTTTTATATGTTAATGGCAAGAAAGAATTTGGATCAATCGTTAAGTAGTTCAAAAACTGAATTGATAAAGTTTAACGAACAAATTGCTAGTAAATACAGAGCTGGATTAAGTATCAACTTCTTAGACAAATACTTGCAAAACGGAATTGTAAAGAAAAGCATTCAAGAATTTTATACTCTAAACAAGTCGAAACAAACTTCAAGCAAAGATTTTGAAAGTATTTTAAAATCGAATGCTACCAAAAATATTAACTGGTTTTTTAGTACGATTGTACACTCAAGAGAATTAATTGACTACAAGTTTGCTAAAGTTTCCAAAACAAAAGATAGTATTACTTTTTCTATCAAAAATAAAACAGATTTACCCATTCCTATTCCAATTTATGGAGTGAAGAAAAAAGAAATTGTTTTCAAAGATTGGCTTGATTTGAAAGAATGTGATAGCACCTTTACAATTAAAAGAAATCAAGCTGACCGAATTATACTCAACTATAATAATGAAGTTCCTGAAATTAATTTACGTAATAATTGGAAAAAATTAGAAGGTTTTTTTCCAAATAATCGACCGATAAAATTCGTTTTTATGAAGGATTTAGAAGATCCCTACTTTAATCAGATACTCTACATTCCTACAGTAACCTATAACCTTTATGATGGCGTTTCACCAGGAATTAGATTACACAATAAAACTATTTTAGACAAGCCAATAACCTTTGATATAAATCCTGCTTTTTCTTCAAAAACAAATAATTTAATAGGTAGTGGCGCTTTAATCATGAATGAAAATTACAGGAATAGTAGTTTATATACTATTCGCTATGCATTATCTGGATCGTATTTTCATTATGCTCCTAACGCCTCGTACTCAAAAATAACTCCATCAGTTGAATTTAGAATTAGAGAAGCAGATTTGAGGGATAATAGAAAGCAAAGCTTTATGGCTCGACAGGTTATGGTCAATAGAGAACAAAGTGAAATAAATAGTTCCGATTTAACCGAAAACTATTCCATTTTCAATTTTAGATATTCCAATTCAAAAACAGAAGTAACTCATCACTTTAGCAGTTTAACTGATGTTCAGTTCGCTAGAAATTTTGGCAAGATTGCTAGTGAAATTGAGTATAGAAAGTTATTTGAAAATAATAGGCAAATTAACATTCGCTTTTATACTGGAGTATTCTTATTCAATACAACTAATTCCGATTTTTTTAGTTTTGGATTGGATAGACCTACGGATTACTTATTTGATTATGGCTTTTATGGAAGGTCAGAAAGTAGTGGTTTTTTTAGTCAACAATACATTCAAAGTGAAGGAGGTTTTAAATCAAAATTAAATCAATCTTTTTCAAATCAATGGATGTCTACCTTAAATGGAAGCTTTAATATTTGGAATTGGATAGAACTATATGGAGATATCGGTTATCTAAAAAATAGACATTCAAAAGGTCAGTTTTTATATGATAGTGGATTGCGATTGAATTTAGTAACAGACTATTTTGAAGTGTATTTCCCATTGTACTCTAGTAATGGTTTCGAACCACTTCAAAACAGTTACAATGAAAAAATACGTTTTGTTTTGACTTTATCTCCAGCTACCCTAATCAATTTATTTAATAGGAAATGGTTTTAAATTACATAATTATTTAACAAATCGTCATTTTAAAGATAATTATTCAACAAAAATTGCTTTTTTTACCTAAAAATTATTGAAAATAAAATTTTAATCCTATTGCTGTGTTGAAAATAGTTAGTTTTTACTTAAATTTGTAGAATATGTTAGCTCATTAAATCATGGTAAAAGAAGAAACAAAAACCACGTTAACCTTTGAAGACTTTAAAACTGAGGTTTTAAGTGATTACAAATTAGCAGTCGTTAGTAGAGAATGCAGCCTTTTAGGACGTAAAGAAGTGCTAACCGGTAAAGCTAAGTTTGGTATTTTCGGAGATGGAAAAGAAGTGCCTCAGCTTGCTATGGCTAAATTTTTCAAAGATGGGGATTTTAGATCCGGTTATTATCGAGATCAAACTTTCATGATGGCTATTGGTAAATTAACCATTCAAGAGTTTTTTGCTGGCCTATACGGACATACGGATATTGATTCTGATCCAATGTCAGCAGGAAGACAAATGGGAGGACATTTTATGACCCATAGTTTGAATCCTGATGGTTCATGGAAAGACCTAACAAAACAAAAAAATTCAAGTTCAGATATTTCTCCGACTGCTGCTCAAATGCCAAGACTACTTGGATTGGCTTATGCGTCAAAAATTTACAAACAAGTCCCAGGAATTAAAATTGCCTCTAATTTTTCTAATGAAGGTAACGAAGTTGCTTGGGGTACTATAGGAAACGCAAGCACTTCAGAAGGTATTTTCTTTGAAACAATTAATGCTGCAGGAGTATTACAAGTCCCTATGATTATGAGTGTTTGGGATGATGAGTATGGAATTTCTGTACATGCTAAATACCAAACTACAAAAGAGAATATTTCTGAAATCTTGAAAGGATATCAGAGAGATAGTGAGAATAAAGGGTACGAAATATTCAATGTCAAAGGATGGGATTATGCTGATTTAATTACTACGTATGAAAAAGCAGCAAAAATTGCCCGTGAAGAACATGTACCTGTTTTAGTTCATGTTTCACAGTTGACGCAGCCTCAAGGGCATTCTACTTCAGGATCACATGAAAGATACAAAAGCACTGAAAGATTAGCCTGGGAAAGAGAGTTTGATTGCATTAGACAAATGAGACTTTGGATGATTGCTATTAATATTGCTTCACCAGAAGAATTAGATGTGATTGAAATAGAGGCTAAAAAAGAAGTTTTAGATGGCAAAAAAGAGGCTTGGAAAAATTTTATTGGCCCAATTATTAATGAACAAAAAGAATTTATAGATTTAGTAGAAAAAGCTACTTTTAACAGTTCCAATAAAGTAAAAATCAACCAACTTTTAAATTCGCTTAGAGGAATTAAAGATCCATTAAAAAAAGAAATTTTAGGTACCGCTAGAAAAATTCTTCGTTTAGTTGTTAATGAAAGTGGCAAACAAGAAATTTCAGAATGGATTACCTACTACCTTAACAAAACTCAAAAGAAATTTAGCAGTAATTTATTTTCTGAATCGAATTCTAACGTATTAAACATATCAAGTAGTGCGCCTCGATATTCTGAAAAAAGTGAATTAGATACCGATGGCAGAGTTATCTTAAGAGATAATTTCGACGCCTTATTTACCAAATACCCTGAAGCACTTGTTTTTGGGGAAGATGCAGGAAATATTGGCGATGTGAATCAAGGTTTAGAAGGAATGCAAGAAAAATATGGTGAGCTTCGAGTATCGGATGCAGGAATTAGAGAGGCTACTATTATTGGACAAGGTATTGGTTTGGCTTTAAGAGGACTTCGTCCTATTGCTGAAATCCAATATTTAGATTATTTACTTTATGGCTTGCAAATTTTAAGTGACGATTTGGCCACTTTACAATACCGAACTAGTGGAAAACAAAAAGCTCCATTAATTATTCGTACCCGAGGACATCGTTTAGAAGGAATTTGGCATTCTGGATCGCCAATGGGAATGATCATTAATGCTTTGAGAGGAATACATGTTTTGGTTCCAAGAAATATGACGCAAGCTGCTGGTTTTTACAATACTTTATTTGAAGCAGATGAACCAGCTTTAGTTATCGAATGTTTGAATGGGTACCGTTTAAAAGAAAAAGCACCTCTAAATTATGGAGAATTCAAAACACCAATTGGAATTGTAGAAACACTAAGAGAAGGAAAAGACATTACTTTAGTTTCTTACGGTTCTACTTTACGTTTAGTGGAACAAGCTGCAAATGAGTTGAGTGAATTCGGAATTGAGTGTGAAGTGATTGATATCCAATCGCTACTTCCTTTTGACATTAATAAAGACATTGTCAAAAGTTTGGCAAAAACAAATCGCTTACTTGTAATTGATGAAGATGTTCCGGGCGGCGCTTCAGCTTATATATTACAACAAATACTAGAAGAACAAAATGCGTATGAATATTTAGACAGCAAACCGCAAACTTTAACCTCTAAAGCTCATCGTCCAGCTTATGGCACCGATGGAGATTATTTCTCAAAGCCTTCAGTTGAAGATATATTTGAAAAAGTATACGCTATGATGGGAGAAGTTAAACCAAATCAATTTCCAGATTTGTATTAATACAATTAAAAAAGGCTACCTGTTGGTAGCCTTTTTTAATACAATCAACTTTAATAAAAATTTATTGCATATCGTAGAAACGGCTATTGTTACCTCTTCTATTTTTCTTAAATGGATTAAAATCAAAAGTTACATACAATTCAAAAGTATTATAGGTAGTCCCTCCTATTTTATTAGTACCAATATCAAAGGAGTAATTAGCACCAATCTCAATTTCTTCAATAAAGATACTCAAAGAAGTTCCTAATTGTCCAATCGAAAAAGATTCGAACTTATTCAAGTGCTGATTTATTCCCACCGAAATATTACCTAAAATTAATTCTTGATACAAATCCATTCGCAATCTATCCCCTTGTTTTGTAATCGAATTAAACAAATACAAATAGGAATTCTCAGGTAAAAATAAACTTTGCCCGTATGGATTGATATCTTTTTCAAATCCTGATTGAAATGACATAGATAATTCTCTCTTGTTACTGGATTCACTATTAAATGAAGTTTCAGGTCTATTGATATGCTTCAGATTTAATCCAAAGAATAAGTTACGATTATTATGCACGGTAGCTCCTGCTCCAATATCCATATAATTGATTCTATTATCAATAGTTACCGGATCTCTAGAAACCCCAGCAATGAAACCAGTCAATACATTAATTTGATCTTCAAACACGAGTGAAGAAAAATCCAATCTGCTATTACCATAACCCACAGATACAGAAGGATTAAATGTCCAATCATACGATAATTGTGTTTTATAAATATAGTGCAAATTTGCTTGAGCTGTTGAAAAACCTAGCTGCGTTATTTTTGTAGATTGTACATCCAAGGCTAAAGAAAAATCACTCCTATCAAAATAATGATTGGCAAAACCAAAACGAGACTCAATTTTATTGCCATCATTATAACCCTCGGTTCCATAAACAACTCCTGCCTTTGAAGATTCTCCAAAACCATAAAAACTCGGATTAATCATACCCATTACTTTATTTTGGTTTTTCACCAAAAAGTCTTGAGCATAAATCGACTGACAACAAGTTAAAACAAAACAGATATATATAAATTTAGTTTTCATCTATTATTATTTAATTAAAATAAACTGACCCTCTTTTTCAATAATTAAATCATTGATAGTTTTAGCCATGATGTAATAACGATAGGTTCCATTAACAGGTTCCGACTTGCCATTCTCGAGACCATTCCAACCCCAATCGGTTGGAAGTGAAGCGGTATCGGAAGTAATCTCATAAATTAGATTACCCCAATGATCATAAATATTTACATTCACTTCTTTTAATCCTAACAATGAAGGTCTAAACAAATCGTTAATTCCATCATTGTTTGGTGAGAAGGCAGTTGGAGCCATTATACTAGCACCTTGCCCCACAGTAATTATTTCAGTTATTGATTTAGAACAACCAAATTGATTAAATACTGTCATTGTTACGGGATAAAGACCATCTTTAGCAAATGAATGAAATACAGTCGTCAAACTCTCTCCATTATTATTTGGGTTTACATCTTTTGGATTATAAAAAACATTATATGGACTGTTATCTCCAAAATCCCAAACCAAATAATCATATTCTGCTGGAATATTTGATGGTATTAATCCATTTGTAAATTTAACACTCTCATTAACAGAAATTACGCCATAAGTCGAAAGATTTACAGATGAATAGTTCAATTGATCTGGACTAGGTAGGGTTGTTGATACTGTCTCCGAATCCCAACAATTCTGTTGATTTATTACTTTAATAATTCCGTTTGGAGAAGTTGGATTACTAATTGCTAATTCATAAACATTATCTGCAACAACGGTATGAGGAACAATTATATTATTGTAATAGAATGTTAAATTAGGATCTAAAGTAGATACTGTAACTCTAACTTTTCCAGATATGCCCGAACATAAACTTGTGTCTAAATTAATTGCATCTATATTCAAGTTTCCAAAATCATAAATTGTAAAAGGATAAGGACTTGTAGAACAATTATTTGTATCTCTAACTGTCAAATAATATAATCCAGCTTGTAAATTACAAATATTAAAATAGTTATTATTTAAAGGAATAACTGTTTGTAAAGTCTGTGAAATTGGATCTAAAAATTGTAACACAAATGAATTATATGTACCGCTACCCCCAGTGATATTAAAATTAGCACACCCTAAAGTACCACTACAATTAACATTTGTAGATGATTCCAATTCTATTTTTATAGGAGGAACAGGCAAGACTGTGTAAGTGTTTGATGGAATAGGACAACCAATTGCGTCTGTGCCTGAAATCGTATAATCTCCAGAGTAGAGACCAAATATACTAGCTTGATTTTGTTTAAACCCATTTGGACCAGTCCAATTAATAGTGTAATTGCTAGAATCTCCTCCTACAATAGTTAATTCTATTTTACCATCTTTACTATCGCTACAACTCACATTAGTTACTCTTACATTCGTTATTGAAATTGGAGTAGCTACCTTTAATACACCATTTTTAATAATTGGGCAAGGTGAAGTTTCAATACGATAATTAAAAACACCAGATACTATGGGAGCACCAACAATAGATACAATACCTGTTGTTATATCAAAAGTACTTGTAACACCATTTGGTAGACCAGTAACTGTGGCTCCAGTTGCTCCCGTCAATACATATTGAATAGGTAGGATTGGAGAATTAAAATTATTTTGACAAATTAATTGATTATCTGTTCCTACTCCTGAAATTAAATTTATTGAAACAACTGTATCTACCTTAGTTATTGATGCGTTAATTGTTCTAATACAACCAGTAGTTGCAATAGGAATTGTAATTACACCGCTTAAAGTTGGATTCCCTTCAATTGTGTAAATACCTGTAGAAGTTGCATAAGACAATGTAATTCCAGGTGGTAATAAACTTGCATTCACTCCTGTAGCACTTCCTCCTATTCTAAAAGTAATTGGTACTATTGGAGCATTCTGGCATACTGATTGACTCAAAGCTCCTGAATTAGACAAGAAGGTAATTGTAGCTTCTGGACTAACACTAATCCTGAACGTATTATCGCCTACTGAACCACAAAATGTACCTGTAGGAGTAATTGTATATGTTTGTAAAGAAGGGACAGCAACTGTGGGCGTTCCAAAAATTGTTAATATTCCAGTTGTAGTATTCAATGTATACACAATCCCTGATGGTAAAGGTGGCGAAATAGTAACACCAGTTATACCTTTATACACATTAAAAACAATTGGATCTATCGACGAATTTTGACAAGTAGCCTGTACATAGTTTATTGTTTTATAAGAAATTGTTTTATCGGTAACGGTAATAATACCAGATTCAAGTTCTCCACAAGCAGACAAAGAGGAAATTGTATACGGATAAGAACCTAAAGATGTGGGTATTCCAGAAATTGTAAATGTTTTATTTATTACATTATAAAAACCAGATAATCCATTAGGCAGCCCAGTTACAGTAGCGTCTAAAACTGTACTATCAAAAGTAGATACAATTGGAGATATTGAACCATCATGAATACAAACTGTTATTGTTGTACCAACTCTTAACACTGGTCTTCTATTTATATTAATTCTTACAGTTCTTGAAACTGGCAAACTACAAACATCATTTTGTGCCGTTATAGTTAAATCCATAAACCCTTGATTAATATCAACTAAACTTGGTGTAACACGAGGTTGTCTAGCACGTATATCTGAAATAATTGTCCCTGTAGTGGATGACCAAACAAAACTTGATTGATTTTCGATTATAGTTCCTAAAACAGTAACATTAGTATTGTATTCACAAATATCAGCTTGGTTAACTACTGTAATCACAGGTGATTTTACTAAATTCAAACGTAATGATGAAACCGAAGCTGTTGTTGCAACACAAGGTGAAATAGGTGTAGCAGTTAATGTTAAAGTAATTGGTAATCCATTTTGGATATCCAAAGCACTTGGAATATAAAATGGATTTGGTACAGTATTATCTTCAAATGTACCAGTTCCAGAACTAGTCCAAAGTAAGTTACTATATGTTCCCGACTCAGCCGTAGCTCCAGAAATTTGAAAACGTTCACCACACTTCGTCAAATCTGGACCTACACTTATTTCAGGTGACTTAATAAAATTAAGTCTGAATGATTTAGTTACAATATCACTACACTGACCTAAAGGGGTTACTGATATAATTAAATTTACAAACCCATTAGCTTTATCCAAAGTCGATGGTATATAAGACGGATTATTGACACCTCTAGTAGAAGATACAAATCTTCCAGTACCACTACTTGTCCAATTAACAGAATTAACATCATAGGAATTAGTAATTGTAGTTCCGCTTATATCATATACATTTTCTGTTTCACAAATTTCTGCGCTTGACACTGTTGTTATAACAGGTAACCTTTGAATTGTAATTTTTTTCGTATCAGTTAAAATTGTATTACAAGGAACCCCACTATTGACTCTCAAAGTAAAAACTACTTCCTCATCTAATATATCTGATGGTGATGGCGTATAAGTTGGCGTTAGTATAGTAGTATCATTCAAAGTCCCTGCACTTCCTGAAGAAGTCCATGCTAAAGTTGAATACCCTGTAGTTCCTCCCGTATCGGGAATAACGTACGATACAGAATTCTCACAAATTGTTACATCTGGACCTATATCCACTGTTGGCATCGCAATAAATTCAATATCTATTGATCGAGTACTTGTTAAATTACAAAAAGTAGCTGTCAACGTTAACGTCACTTTACCTCTACTGATATCTGCAGCATTAGGTGTATAGGTTGGCCTTAAGGGATCACTAATTGTTAGTTGTCCAAATCCATCATAAGTCCAAGCAAGAGAGTCATAATCCACAACTCTGACATCACTACTATTCAAGGTATAAGATGTGGTATTTGCACATATTCTTATTGGAGAATTTACAGCTATAATTGGTGGTAAATTAATTCTCGCTTGAACAGGTTTAATAACTGAACATCCGTTGGGATTTGGATTTGTTGCTTTTATATAATAAGTCCCAGCTGTATTAACGATTGGACTAGACAATTCGTTTGAAGCAGCTGCATCCGAAAAATAAGTATAGGTTAATCCTGAGGTAGAACCTGAAGTAACAGATGGAGCTCCTAAATCAATTGTTGAAGGAGAACATACACCTGCTGGATTGGATATGTTAAGTACTGGTAATGTTCTGACCGTAACACTTACCGATGTTGTAGATGAACATCCATTAACATTAGTTCCCTTGATAAAATATGTACCTGATGCACTTACTGCAGATGGATTAGTTAATGCATTAGAAGCAGATGAATCTCTCCAATACGTGTAGGTTAATCCAGAGGTAGAACTTGCTGTAACTGATGGAAGAGTTAAATCAACCGTAGCTGGTGCACATACTGCCAGTGGCGCCATAGTGACAACATTAGGTAATGCATTAATGGTAACCACAACAGCTTTAATAACAGAACATCCTGTGGTTGTATTGGTTCCTTTGATATAATACGTTCCTGACGCATTTATAGCGCTTGGGTTAGCCAATACGGTTGTAGCTGTTGAGTTCGTAAAATAAGTATAAGCCAAATTAGCATCCGAACCTGTGGTCACTCCTATTGATGTAATACTCACCGTAGCAGGTGAACAAACAGCCGCTGGATTGGTAACTACAACATTAGGAGCTGGATTAAAACTAACCACAACAGGCTTTATTGTAAAACAACCTGTAGTTACATTAGTAGCTTTGATATAATAGGTCCCAGATACACTAACTGCTTCTGGACTTACTAATTGAACACTAGCCGAGGCATCTCGAAAATAACTCAATGAAAAAGTCGAATTCGAACTAACTGCTGGTGCAGTTAAATCTATTGTACTTGAAGCACAAACTGCAGAAGGATTAACTACAGTCAAGACTGGCTCTAAATTAACTGTAACACTAACTGGTTGAATGGATGAACATCCGTTAGCATTGGAACCTTTGATATAATACGTACCTGATGCACTAACAGCTGTAAAATTTGACAATGAAGTTGTTGCCGAAGCATCGCGCCAATATGTATAGGTCAAGCCCGATGAAGAACTAACCGTCACAGATGACGCGCTTAAATCAACTGTAGCTGGTGCACATACTGCTGCAGGATTAGAAATCACAACATTAGGTAATGCATTTATGGTAACCACAACAGCTTTAATAACAGAACATCCTGTGGTTGTATTGGTTCCTTTGATATAATACGTTCCTGACGCATTTATAGCGCTTGGGTTAGCCAATACGGTTGTAGCTGTTGAGTTCGTAAAATAAGTATAAGCCAAATTAGCATCCGAACCTGTGGTCACTCCTATTGATGTAATACTCACCGTAGCAGGTGAACAAACAGCCGCTGGATTGGTAACTACAACATTAGGAGCTGGATTAAAACTAACCACAACAGGCTTTATTGTAAAACAACCTGTAGTTACATTAGTAGCTTTGATATAATAGGTCCCAGATACACTAACTGCTTCTGGACTTACTAATTGAACACTAGCCGAGGCATCTCGAAAATAACTCAATGAAAAAGTCGAATTCGAACTAACTGCTGGTGCAGTTAAATCTATTGTACTTGAAGCACAAACTGCAGAAGGATTAACTACAGTCAAGACTGGCTCTAAATTAACTGTAACACTAACTGGTTGAATGGATGAACATCCGTTAGCATTGGAACCTTTGATATAATACGTACCTGATGCACTAACAGCTGTAAAATTTGACAATGAAGTTGTTGCCGAAGCATCGCGCCAATATGTATAGGTCAAGCCCGATGAAGAACTAACCGTCACAGATGACGCGCTTAAATCAACTGTAGCTGGTGCACATACTGCTGCAGGATTAGAAATCACAACATTAGGTAATGCATTTATGGTAACCACAACAGCTTTAATAACAGAACATCCTGTGGTTGTATTGGTTCCTTTGATATAATACGTTCCTGACGCATTTATAGCGCTTGGGTTAGCCAATACGGTTGTAGCTGTTGAGTTCGTAAAATAAGTATAAGCCAAATTAGCATCCGAACCTGTGGTCACTCCTATTGATGTAATACTCACCGTAGCAGGTGAACAAACAGCCGCTGGATTGGTAACTACAACATTAGGAGCTGGATTAAAACTAACCACAACAGGCTTTATTGTAAAACAACCTGTAGTTACATTAGTAGCTTTGATATAATAGGTCCCAGATACACTAACTGCTTCTGGACTTACTAATTGAACACTAGCCGAGGCATCTCGAAAATAACTCAATGAAAAAGTCGAATTCGAACTAACTGCTGGTGCAGTTAAATCTATTGTACTTGAAGCACAAACTGCAGAAGGATTAACTACAGTCAAGACTGGCTCTAAATTAACTGTAACACTAACTGGTTGAATGGATGAACATCCGTTAGCATTGGAACCTTTGATATAATACGTACCTGATGCACTAACAGCTGTAAAATTTGACAATGAAGTTGTTGCCGAAGCATCGCGCCAATATGTATAGGTCAAGCCCGATGAAGAACTAACCGTCACAGATGACGCGCTTAAATCAACTGTAGCTGGTGCACATACTGCTGCAGGATTAGAAATCACAACATTAGGTAATGCATTTATGGTAACCACAACAGCTTTAATAACAGAACATCCTGTGGTTGTATTGGTTCCTTTGATATAATACGTTCCTGACGCATTTATAGCGCTTGGGTTAGCCAATACGGTTGTAGCTGTTGAGTTCGTAAAATAAGTATAAGCCAAATTAGCATCCGAACCTGTGGTCACTCCTATCGATGTAATACTCACCGTAGCAGGTGAACAAACAGCCGCTGGATTGGTAACTACAACATTAGGAGCTGGATTAAAACTAACTACAACAGGCTTTATTGTAAAACAACCTGTAGTTACATTAGTAGCTTTGATATAATAGGTCCCCGATACACTAACTGCTTCTGGACTTACTAATTGAACACTAGCCGAGGCATCTCGAAAATAACTCAATGAAAAAGTCGAATTCGAACTAACTGCTGGTGCAGTTAAATCTATTGTACTTGAAGCACAAACTGCAGAAGGATTAACTACAGTCAAGACTGGCTCTAAATTAACTGTAACACTAACTGGTTGAATGGATGAACATCCGTTAGCATTGGAACCTTTGATATAATACGTACCTGATGCACTAACAGCTGTAAAATTTGACAATGAAGTTGTTGCCGAAGCATCGCGCCAATATGTATAGGTCAAGCCCGATGAAGAACTAACCGTCACAGATGACGCACTTAAATCAACTGTAGCTGGTGCACATACTGCTGCAGGATTAGAAATCACAACACTAGGTAATGCATTAATGGTAACCACAACAGCTTTAATAACAGAACATCCTGTGGTTGTATTGGTTCCTTTGATATAATACGTTCCTGACGCATTTATAGCGCTTGGGTTAGCCAATACGGTTGTAGCTGTTGAGTTCGTAAAATAAGTATAAGCCAAATTAGCATCCGAACCTGTGGTCACTCCTATTGATGTAATACTCACCGTAGCAGGTGAACAAACAGCCGCTGGATTGGTAACTACAACATTAGGCAAAGAATTTATAGTGACACTTACTGGCTCAATTTTATAACAGCCATTCGAATTGGTTCCTTTTATATAATAACTTCCAGATGAAGTAATCGCATTAAAATTAGATAACGGACTAGTAGCCGTAGAATTTGTCCAATAAGTATATGTTAAATTAGAAGATGATCCTGATGTAACTGAAGAAGCACTTAAATCGATAATAGCAGGAGCACATACTGCTGTAGGATTAGTAATTGTAATATTCGGCAAAGAATTAACTATAATTACAGCATTGGAAGACACCGTAGTGCCGTCTAAATCTGTTACTTCACAAGTATAAGTTCCCGCGTCAGTACTTTGTGCATTAATAACAGATAAATTAGCAGTTCTACTACCAACTACAAATCCTGTATTATCGAATAGAATATTTCCATCTTTTTTCCAAACATAATTTAAATTACCATTTCCTGTTGCAACAACAGATAATGAAATTGTACTACCCACACAAACTGATTGATTTGCAGGTGATGTCCCTATAGTTGGTCCAACCAAGCTAGACTGAATCCCTGAAGTAACTGGCAAACTAGTTTGAATTAAATCATTTGATTTTATATTGTACTCTATAAGGTATTTCTTAGAATAAGAAGAAACACTAGCTAATAGAAATAATACAATTAGAACAGACTGAAATAAGTGGGTGTTTTTCATACTATTTTTCAATAAATTAATTTTAAAAGAAGAAAGATTATTCCTGTTTTCTTCTTCAATTTATATAGTCTTTACAGCTAATATTAAAATGAGAATAATTATTTTAAAAACGATTTTTACATCAAATTGAATTAGCAACTACCATAATTAATCAAAATTACTTCTTATCGATGGCACATTCATATTTTTTACGATTGATTAAAAAAATAATACTCATAAATTAAAGTTTTCAACATTTTATTGTTAATAACTACAAATAAAAAAAGCGCCTTATTTTAACAATAAGGCGCTTTTATTTAATAAAAAATAGACTACAAAATATAATCGGTATTAATGAAGTTAGACTCCTTGCTATTTAATAATTCTTGTAAGATAGCATTGTTGTAATCGTTGTCTTTTGATGCGACAAAAGTTCGAATAGAAAACGAACGCAAGGCGTCGTGAATACTCAAAGTTCCTACAGCAGAATCTTTACGACCAGTAAATGGAAATACATCTGGGCCCCGCTGACAAGAACTATTCAAGTTAACTCGACAAACTAGATTCACTAAAGTATCAATAAGCGGTGCAATCGTTTTAATATCTTTTCCAAACAAACTCACTTGTTGTCCATAATTGGATTCGGCCATATCATTCAAAGGTTCTTGAATGTCTTTAAATGAAATGATAGGAACTACCGGACCAAATTGCTCCTCGTGATACACGCGCATTTTTTTGTTAACAGGATATAAAACTGCTGGAAAGATGAAGTTTGCACTATGCTCCCCTCCTTTTGCATTCAAAATTTGAGCGCCATTTGCTTTGGCATCATCTATCAATTCTTGAATGTAGGCCGGTTTTTCTTTCTCAGGAAGTGGTGTTAACATCACTCCTTTTTCCCATGGATTACCAAAAGCCAATGCGTTTACTTTAGCAGCAAAACGTGTATTAAATTCTTGTGCTATCGATTCGTGAACATACAACACTTTCAAAGCGGTACAACGCTGACCGTTAAAGGACAACGAACCTGTAATACATTCTTGAATAGCCAAATCCAAATCGGCATCTGGTAAAATAATCGCTGGATTTTTGGCTTCCAATCCTAAAATCAAACGCAATCTGTTTTTGTTAGGGTGTTGGTCTTGCAAGGCAATCGCTGATGTACTGTTTCCAATCAAAGCCAAAACACCAACTTTACCCGATTTCATTATTGGCGAAGCTACTTCTCTACCCCTACCATATAAAATATTAATGGCGCCTTTTGGAAAACTACTTCTAAACGCTTCCAATAGCGGAGTTAATAATAGAACTCCATGTTTCGCTGGTTTAAAAACCACAGGATTTCCCATAATTAAAGCAGGAATCAACAAAGAGAAGGTTTCGTTCAAAGGATAGTTGTAAGGCCCAAGACACAAAACAACACCTAAAGGTCCTCTACGAACCATAGCGTGAATGCCTTGCACTTTACTAAAATGAGCACTTCGACTATTCAATTCTTTCAAACTATCAATCGTGTCATAAATGTACTCCACCGTTCTGTCAAATTCTTTTTCAGAATCGCCTAGGGTTTTTCCAATTTCCCACATTAATAATTTTACAACTTCAGCACGAGTGTCTTTCATTTTGGTTACAAAATCTTCCATGCACTTAATACGATCTCCTACTTTCATAGTAGGCCACAAACCTTGACCGTTGTTGAAGGCTAAATCAGCTGATTCCACCGCTTCCATAGCTTCTTTTTCTCCCATAGCCGGAATCGTACCTAACAAAGTAGGCGCATAATCTAGCGTAGACGAAATGGTTGAATAAACTGAAGACGTGGCTCCTGTCCATTTCTTTAATTCACCATTAACTAAATAAGTGTCTTGGATTAAGGGGGACGTAATTTGAAATTCTTGAGGAATTGTACTCATAATGTGTTGTTGTGTTGTTGTTTAGTAATTTAGGGTTCGACAATGTCGCCGTCCCACTCAATAATTCCACCTAATAAATTATAGGTGTTTTCAAATCCCATCTCATTCATCATGAAGCAGGCATTAGCACTTCTTGCCCCTGAACGACAATAAACATAGTAGTTTTTGGATTTATCCAATGTTTCTAAATCAGCAATAAAGCCGGCACCTTGATGAAAATCATAGTTAATTGCACCAGCAATAAATCCTTCATTAAATTCCATTGCTGTTCTCACATCCAGTATCACAGCATTTTCGTCTGACTCATATTGAGCAATCCAATCTTCTTGTGTTAAATTCATAGTAAAAAAATTTGTTTGTGTAAAAATACATTTTTTATAGTTAACAATAAATGAGACAGTTACGAATTAAAAAGATAATTTACGAAAACGATTTCCTATTGTAATAATTGTCAGCAAATTGGACTATTTAAACCATTATTTGCAATAATAAAATGCTTACTAATTCAAATCTCTTCTAATACAACTACTTTAGTGACTATTTGACTGAGTTCTAATAGTAGAAATTTTAAATGGATACCTTTAAATTCTTAGATTTGTAACAAATGTTACATTCGTTCTAATACAAAATGTTCATTTTTGTATTTTAAATTGATTAATTATGGAATACATAGGTTATTTTGCGTCAATAATTATAGGGCTTTCACTTGGTTTAATCGGAGGTGGCGGTTCCATATTAACGATTCCTATTTTAGTCTATTTATTTAAAATTGATCCTGAGCTAGCCACAAGTTATTCCTTATTTATTGTTGGAATTACCTCATTAATGGGTTGTATTAGCCATTACCGAATGGGAAATTTACAAATAAAAGCAGCACTGTATTTTGCAATTCCTTCAATTGTTTCAATTTTGATAATTCGCGAAGTAATTTTTCCGCAAATTGCCGAAACACTATTTTCCATAGCTTCTTACCAAGTCTCAAAGAGTTTTCTAATTATGATTGTTTTCTCTTTGCTTATGATTGCAGCCTCAGTATCTATGATAAGAAAAAATGAGGTCACTACAACTACTGGGGAAACCAACTATATTCAGCTAGGAATCATTGGTTTCTTTGTTGGAATTGTCACTGGATTTTTGGGTGCTGGAGGCGGATTTTTAATTATTCCGGCCTTGTTGTTTTTTGCAAAATTACCAATGAAACAAGCCATAGGAACTTCATTGTTAATCATTTTCATCAATTCAAGTATTGGATTTGGCGGCGATTTGTATATTGGAACTCCAATAGATTATGGCTTTTTGTTTATCATATCAGGAATAGCATTTATCGGAATGCTTATTGGAACTCAATTATCAAAACAAATAGATGGCGCTAAATTAAAACCCATTTTTGGATGGTTCGTTTTAATTATGGGGATTTACATCATCACTAAAGAAGTTTTTTTTAATTAATTAATTGTAACCAATGTCACAAATCAAATAGTAATTCTAAATTACCTTTGTAAAAAAAATAAAATCACACAATATATCATGCAAATAGAACAAATTTATACAGGATGTTTAGCACAAGGTGCCTACTATATTACTTCTAATGGAGAAGCAGCGATTATTGACCCATTGAGAGAAATACAACCGTATTTGGATCGATTAAAACGCGATAACGTCAAATTAAAATACATTTTCGAAACACATTTTCATGCTGATTTCGTATCGGGTCACATAGATTTAGCTAAAGCAACCCAAACTAAAATTGTATATGGGCCAACCGCTAATCCAGAATTTGAAGCTATTGTAGCCTCTGACGAACAAATTTTTGATATTGGTAAAATAAAAATAAAAGTATTGCATACTCCTGGTCATACTATGGAAAGTACTACTTATCTATTAATTGACGAAAACGGAAAAGACCACGCGATTTTCTCTGGAGACACCTTATTTATTGGAGATGTAGGACGTCCTGACTTGGCTCAAAAAGCGGCTTCAATGACACAAGAAGAATTGGCCGCTACTTTATTTCATTCGCTTCGAAACAAAATCATGACTTTAGCTGATGATGTAATTGTATATCCTGCTCACGGTGCCGGAAGTGCTTGTGGAAAAAACATGAGTAAGGAAACAGTTTCTACTGTGGGTAACCAAAAAGCAAATAATTATGCGTTGAGAGCTAATATGACTGAAGCTGAATTCGTCAAAGAAGTAACAGATGGTTTGTTGCCTCCACCTGCTTATTTTGGTATGAATGTAGCCATGAATAAAAAAGGATACGAAAGTTTCGAAACGGTTTTAAACAACGGAATGCGCGCTATTCCTGTGACTCAATTGGAGTTACTAGTCGAAGAAACTAGAGCGTTAATCCTTGATACACGTAACAATGCCGAGTTTGCTCATGGATTCATTCCTCAATCCATCAATATTGGAATCGATGGTGATTTTGCGCCATGGGTAGGTGCTTTAATTGCCGATGTGAAACAACCTATTGTACTTGTAACAGCTAACGGACGTGAAGAAGAAACGGTAACTCGTTTAAGCCGCGTTGGTTTTGACAACTTAATCGGACATTTAGATGGAGGATTTGAGGCTTGGAAAATCGCTGGTCACGAAATAGATACTGTTAACCGAATTTCGGCAGAAGAGTTTGAAAAACAAGTAACCATTGGCGAAAGCAAAATTATCGACATTCGTAAAGAAATTGAATACGAAGCGGAACATATCGAAGAAGCCTATAGCAAACCTTTGGCTTACATCAACGAATGGGTAAAAGACATCAATCCAGAGGAGCATTTTTTCTTGCATTGTGCTGGTGGTTATCGTTCTATGATTGCAGCTTCTATTTTAGAGGCGCGCGGTTTCAGAAACTTTAGCGAAGTGGAAGGTGGTTTTAATGCGATTGCAAAAACTGATGTTCCAAAAACTAATTTTGTTTGTCAAAGTAAGGTTCTAAAACAATAAAAATTTGCTTTTTAGTACTTCCCAATTATCTCAAATATTTGCCACAGATTAAGGGATTAGAATGTTTAATTTAAATTAATCTGTGTAATCCGTGGCAAAAAATAAAAATACATCATGGAAGATTTAAAATGTTGTGTTGCTTCTTGCGATAAACCTTTAGACCAAGCCTATTGGGATGCTCAATACAGAGCGAAAGCTACAGGCTGGGATTTGGGAACCGTTTCCCCTCCTATCCAAGAACTAATTGATACTATTGAAGATAAAAATAGTGCCATTTTAATTCCCGGTGGTGGGAATTCGTATGAAGCAGAATACTTGCTGCAGCAAGGTTTTACCAATATAACTGTAATTGATATTGCGCCCACTTTAATAGAAGTACTGCAACAAAAATTTGTCAATCAGCCCCATGTCAAAATCATTTTAAGCGATTTCTTTGAACACCAAGGACAATACGACTGGATCATTGAACAAACTTTTTTCTGTGCGCTTCCGCCAACGATGCGACCAAAATACGTTTGGAAAATGCACCAATTGTTAGCTCCTAAAGGAAAAATTGCAGGATTGTTGTTTAATCGCGAATTTGAAGAAGGACCTCCTTTTGGTGGAAACAAACTAGAGTATATGAACTTATTTTTTGGCGCTTTTACTATTCTAAAAATGGACGTTTGTACCAATTCGGTAACGCCAAGAGCCAATTCTGAATTGTTTATTGAATTAGAAAAAAACACCGCTGCCGAAGTTCATTTATACAATTTTGAAGGCATCACTTGTAGTGGTTGTAAAGCCACTGTTTCTGAAAAATTAACGTCATTAGACACCGTTTTAAATGTTAATATGAATTCCAATTTTAGCGAAGTAGTAATTACCAGTACTGAAGAAGTAGCGCTTAAAAAACTACAAGACACGGTTTCCTATGATGAAAAATATAAAATTATAAAAGCGAATTACTAAACTATGAAAAACTTACTTTTAACCAATTGGCATTTAATGCGCTGGGTACGTTTGGCATTTGCCATTTTTCTTTTCAGTCAAGCCTATATTTTGAGAGAATGGGGTTTTGTGGCTTTTGGTGCCTTCTTCTTGATTCAAGTGATTTTTAATATGGGTTGCGGACCGAATGGTTGTGCTGTTCGCTACTCAAAAAAATAAACCACAATGGACTGAAAGTCTGCAAAGTTGGATTTTGAATTTTTACCGCAAATTCACAAATTACATCAATAATAACATTTTAAAATTTGCGAATTTGCGGTAATAATTTTTTAGAAGCTAAAGCTAAAGGCACTAAAGTGCAAAGTTTTAACTCTAATTTGAAACCTATAAAAATAGTAGTATGAGCTCTTTTAATGAAATTATACAATCAGACAAACCAGTTTTGGTGGACTTTTTTGCGACCTGGTGCGGACCTTGCCAAATGTTAGGCCCTATTTTAACTGAGGTAAAAACCAATTTAGGCGAACGAATCTCAATCATTAAAATTGATGTGGATAAAAACCAAGCCGTGGCTGCGCAATATCAAGTTCGCGGAGTACCAACCATGATTTTGTTTCAAAAAGGCAAACCATTATGGCGACAATCAGGGGTACTATCTAAAGAAGACCTTATAAAAGTAATCCTTGAAAAATGCAACTAATGACTAAAAAGGCCTTACTCCTAACCGGTATCGGAGCTGTCATTGGCGCCCTTGCCGGTTATGGGTATTATTTTTATGTAGGTTGTGCTTCAGGCACTTGTGCTATTACTTCAAAACCACTCAACTCCACACTCTATGGAGCACTTGTGGGCGGATTAATTTTCAATATGTTTGTGAAGGAGAATAAAAAGTAACTATACTCGCCCCTTCAACTCCACAGCATCAATATCGCTATGCGAAGCATCATATATTGATTTTCCTTCTTTAATCAAAAGCAATTGTGGTGATTGGTGGTAGACATCAAAACGAGTCGCAATTTCCTGCGAGATATCCCTGTGATTCAGTAAGTCCAAAAAATAAGGCGTTACACTGCCTTCTAAATCAAATTCATTCTCAAATTGTTTCAACGCCATGCGGCTAATACTACAACGCGTGCTGTGTTTAAAAATCGCTACCGGTTGTTGATGAGACAATTCCATAATCTCGTTCAATTGTCCCAAATCAGTCAATGGAATCCAATTGATTTTGGATGCATTGGTGTTTTTATTTTCTGAATCTCCAAAAATAGAAGTAAATAAAGTCATTTTGTCGTTTTTTAAGTCATTTTGTCGGCTGTAATCCCTTGATATACGTCAAATTGTCGTAAATTTAGGAGTGGAATAACAATTGACGAATTTTCACCAAAGTTAATTATTTAACCCCAAATACGAATTTAAAAAAGATAAAAATGAACATCAATAAATTTACCACCAAATCGCAAGAGGCCATCCAACTTTCGCAACAAATAGCGCAAGGATTGGGTCAGCAACAAATCGAAAACGAACACATTTTCAAAGCGCTTTTAGAAGTCGATGAAAATGTAACGCCTTTTTTATTGAAAAAACTAAACGTGAATGTGGCGCTTTTCAAACAAATCTTGGAAGGTACCATTCAAAGTTTTCCAAAAGTATCGGGTGGCGATATTATGTTGTCCAGAACAGCTAACGCTACTTTGAACGAAGCGGAGATTTTAGCCAGCAAAATGAATGATGAATTCGTTTCGGTTGAACATTTGGTATTGGCAATTTTTGGTTCCAAAAGTAAAATCGCTCAAATTCTAAAAGACCAAGGCGTAACCGAAAAAGGACTGAAAGCCGCCATTGAAGAAATGAGGAAAGGCGAAAGAGTGACCTCTGCCTCTGCCGAAGAAACCTACAACGCCTTAAACAAATATGCCAAAAACCTGAACGATTTAGCTCGAAGCGGCAAACTAGATCCTGTTATTGGTCGTGATGAAGAAATCCGTCGTGTGTTGCAAATTTTAACCAGACGAACTAAAAACAACCCGATGCTAGTGGGCGAACCCGGTGTGGGTAAAACTGCTATTGCAGAAGGTTTAGCGCACCGAATTGTAGATGGTGACGTACCTGAAAATCTAAAAGATAAAATCATCTTCTCACTCGATATGGGCGCTTTGATTGCGGGTGCCAAATACAAAGGTGAATTTGAAGAACGTTTGAAATCAGTGGTGAAAGAAGTGACTTCTGCCGAAGGCGATATTGTCCTTTTCATTGACGAAATCCACACTTTAGTAGGTGCTGGAGGTGGCGAAGGAGCTATGGATGCCGCTAATATTCTTAAACCTGCTTTGGCGCGTGGCGAATTGCGTGCAATTGGTGCAACGACTTTGGACGAATACCAAAAATATTTTGAAAAAGACAAAGCGCTGGAAAGACGTTTCCAAAAGGTAATCGTAGAAGAACCCGATACCGAAAGTGCTATTTCTATCTTGCGTGGGATCAAAGAAAAATACGAAACGCACCACAAAGTGCAAATCAAAGATGAAGCTATTATTGCAGCGGTAGAATTATCGCAGCGTTATATCACCAATCGTTTTTTACCCGATAAAGCCATTGATTTAATGGACGAAGCCGCTTCTAAATTGCGAATGGAAATCAATTCAAAACCCGAAGAATTGGACGTTTTGGATCGAAAAATTATGCAATTGGAAATCGAAATTGAGGCCATCAAACGTGAAAAAGACGAAAGCAAGTTGAAAGTCTTGGGAATGGAGTTAGCCAACTTAAAAGAAGACCGCAACGAGATTTATGCCAAATGGAAATCGGAAAAAGATGTGGTGGATAATATTCAAGCGGTAAAAACCGAAATAGAAGACTTCAAATACGAAGCCGAACGTGCGGAACGAGATGGAGACTATGGAAAAGTAGCCGAAATTCGTTATGGAAAAATCAAAGAAGCACAAGAACGTTTGGATGCTTTGGTCAAACAATTGCAAGAAAATCAATCCGGAACTTCTTTGATCAAAGAAGTCGTTACCCGAGAAGATATTGCCGAAGTAGTAGCTAAATGGACTGGAATTCCGGTGATGAAAATGCTACAAGGTGAAAGAGAAAAATTATTGCATTTGGAAGCCCAATTGCACAAACGTGTAGTGGGACAAGAAGAAGCTATTGAAGCGGTAAGTGATGCCGTTCGTAGAAGTCGTGCCGGTTTACAAGACATGAAAAAGCCTGTGGGTACTTTCCTTTTCTTGGGAACAACGGGAGTAGGTAAAACGGAATTGGCGAAAGCACTAGCCGAATATTTATTTGATGATGAAAACGCCATGACCCGAATTGACATGAGCGAATACCAAGAACGCCACTCAGTAAGTCGTTTAGTAGGAGCGCCTCCAGGATATGTGGGCTATGATGAAGGCGGACAATTGACCGAAGCCGTGCGTAGAAAACCCTACTCTGTTATCTTGTTGGACGAAATTGAAAAAGCACATCCGGATACGTTTAATATCCTATTACAAGTCTTAGACGAAGGACGTTTGACGGATAACAAAGGACGCTTGGCCGACTTTAAAAACACGATTATCATCATGACATCGAATATGGGTAGCCAAATTATTCAAGAAAAATTCGAAAACTTAAAAGGCGGAATCGAAGCGGCAACCGAAGCAGCTAAAGTGGAAGTGTTGGGTTTATTAAAACAAACCGTGCGTCCGGAATTCATCAATCGTATTGACGAAATTGTAATGTTTACGCCTTTGACTCATGCAAATATTGCTCAAATTGTAGGCTTACAATTGAAATCGGTTACCAAAATGTTAGCGCAACAAGGCATTACCATGGACGCTACTCCTGAAGCAATAACCTATTTATCTGAAAAAGGATACGATCCGCAATTTGGAGCCAGACCCGTAAAACGTGTTATTCAAAGGGAAGTATTGAACCAATTATCTAAAGAGATATTGGCAGGTAGCATCAAAACCGAAAGTATCATCCTTTTGGATGCCTTCGACGGACAATTGGTCTTTAGAAATCAAGGCGAATTGGTTTCATAATTGAAAATACAATCCGTTTGGGTTGGAATTCAAATTAAAAAAAATGAACCACATAGAAACATAGATTTATGATTTACAGTTAAAGAATGGATAGAAATAATTCTATTCTTCACATAGATTAGCTATGTGAAAAGTAAAATGCCTATCCAAATCTTTTAAATACACTGCAATTCTATGTATCTATGTGGTTAAAAAAAAGGAACCAACAAGTATACAACCTATACTAAGTTTAACAAAAAAGCAAGAAAAATATATTTTTTTTCGCTTTTTTGTATTGAATTAACCAAATAACCTTTCTATATTTGTAATCGAAGAATATCAATATGAAAACAATAACAAACAATACTTGGTGGTGGAATAATTTACGTCAGACGTCGTGAACAGAGCTCCTATAGTATTACTATAAATATAAAAGGCTTGTCATCACGACAAGCCTTTTTTCATATCCTTAAGTAAGCTAATTATAACATTATAAAAAAGACCATTTTGAAATCTTTTATTTTAAATACAAAATACAAACAAATCCTTGCCGACACCATTACGCCGGTGAGTGTGTACTTGAAAATACGCGATAAATTCCCGAATAGTTTGCTTTTGGAAAGTAGCGACTACCACGGAAACGACAATAGTTTTTCGTACATCTGTTGCAATCCGATAGCTTCGATTAAAATTGAAAACGAAACGATTATCAAAAACTATCCTGACGGAAGTGCTGAAAAAATAGCCATCGATGCTACAACTGATATTCCTGCCGTAATCCAAGAATTTTCAGGGCAATTTGAATCAGAGAAAAACGATTTCAAATTTATTAATAACGGTTTGTTTGGTTACATTTCGTATGATGCCGTGCGTTATTTTGAGAAAGTAAACATTGCCAAAAAAGAAAACAGCAATACAATTCCTGATGTTTTTTACGCAGTGTACCAAAATATTATCGCCATCAACCATTTCAAAAACGAGGCATATATTTTCTGCCATAGTTTGGACGGAAAGAACAACATTGCAGAAATTGAACAGTTATTACAATCTCGCAATATTGCTTCCTATTCATTTTCAAAAGACGGTCAAGGATTTTCTAATTTAACCGATGAGGAGTTCAAGCTTAATGTGGCTTTAGCCAAAAAACATTGTTACCGTGGCGATGTGTTCCAATTGGTTTTATCCAGACGTTTTACGCAAGGATTCAAAGGCGACGAATTCAATGTGTACCGCGCGTTACGAAGCATTAACCCATCGCCTTACCTCTTCTTCTTTGATTACGGAGACTTTAAAATATTTGGTTCGTCTCCCGAAGCTCAAATCATCGTGAAAGACCGAAAAGCAGAAATTCACCCGATTGCCGGAACGTTCAAAAGAACAGGCGATGATGAAAAAGATGCTGGTTTAGCCAAACAATTATCAGAAGACAAAAAAGAAAATAGCGAACACGTGATGTTGGTCGATTTGGCACGTAATGATTTAAGCCGAAACGGTCACGATGTGCAAGTTGAAAAATATAGAGAAGTACAATTTTTTTCGCATGTGATTCATTTGGTATCCAAAGTAACAGGGCATTTACACGATACAGCTTCCACGATGCAAGTAGTAGCAGATACTTTCCCTGCGGGAACGTTGAGTGGCGCGCCAAAACACCGCGCCATGCAATTGATTGAAGAGTATGAAACAACCAATCGTAACTTTTATGGTGGTGCCATTGGATTTATGGATTTTAAAGGCAATTTCAATCATGCGATTATGATTCGTACTTTCTTAAGTAAAAACCACCAATTGCATTCTCAAGCAGGAGCAGGAATTGTAGCAAATTCAGATGAAGAAAGCGAAATGCAAGAAGTGTACAACAAATTAAGAGCCTTGAATACGGCTTTGGATTTGGCAGAAACAATTTAATACAAACAGAATGAAAAAGATACTAGTCATAGACAATTACGATAGCTTTACGTACAATCTAGTCCACTATTTAGAAGATTTAGATTGCGAAGTGACTGTCTATAGAAACGATGAATTTGAGTTGGACGAAATTGATCATTTTGACAAAATTTTATTATCCCCAGGCCCAGGAATTCCTGATGAAGCGGGATTATTAAAACAAGTCATTCAGCAGTACGGTCCAACCAAAAGTATTTTTGGCGTATGCCTAGGACAACAAGCCATTGGCGAAGTGTATGGCGGAACGCTTTCGAATTTGGACAAAGTGTATCATGGTGTAGCAACCAAAGTTACTAAATCAGTCAATGACGAATTGTTATTTGAAGGATTGGAGAACGAATTTGAAGTGGGACGTTACCATTCTTGGGTGGTAGACGCTAATTTACCAGATTGTTTGGAAGCCTCCTCTTTTGACGAAAACGGACAAGTAATGTCGCTACGACACAAGACTTACGATGTTAGAGGAGTTCAATTTCATCCAGAAAGTGTATTAACACCAAACGGAAAGAAAATGTTAGAAAATTGGGTAAAAAGTTAAGTTAAATTGTTAGATAATTTAGATGGTTAGAGGATTCGATCTTCCAGTTTTTATAGAAATTATTCAAACAGTACCCATGTGAAAATTGGGATTAAAAAAAACAAAAATCTTTGTGTCTTGGAGCCTTTGCGGCAAAAGAAAAGAAAAGAAAAATGAAAAACATACTCAACAGATTAATCAATCACGAAATGCTCTCGAAAGAAGAAGCTAAAAACGTTTTGGTCAAAATATCCAATGGGGAATACAATACAAGCCAAATTGCTTCTTTCTTAACCGTTTACATGATGCGTAGCATTAGTATCGAAGAATTAGCTGGTTTCCGCGAAGCCTTATTGGATTTGTGTATTCGTGTCGATTTATCAGGCTATAACACCATCGATTTGTGCGGGACCGGTGGCGATGGAAAAGATACGTTTAACATTTCAACCTTGGCGTCTTTTGTAGCTGCTGGAGCAGGAATCAAAGTAGCAAAACACGGAAATTACGGTGTTTCGTCAATTTCTGGATCGAGTAATGTGATGGAAAAAATGGGAATCAAATTCAGTAATGAAGCTGGTTTCTTAGAAAAATGTATGGAAAAAGCAGGCATCTGTATTTTGCATGCACCACTCTTCCACCCTGCAATGAAAAATGTGGGACCTATTCGAAAAGAATTGGGTGTAAAAACCTTTTTCAATATGTTGGGACCTATGGTAAATCCGGCGTTTCCTCAGAATCAATTGGTGGGAGTTTTCAATTTGGAATTGGCTCGAATGTATGCCTATTTGTACCAAAACACCGATAGAAATTTTACGATTTTACATTCCTTGGACGGTTATGATGAAGTTTCCTTAACCTGTCCGACCAAATGTATTACAAACACAAAAGAACTGATGCTGAATCCAGACGATTTTGGCGTTCGTCTTTTGTCACAAACCGAAATTGAAGGCGGTAAAACTATTGAAGAGTCAGCACAATTATTTACCGATATCATTTCAGGAAAAGGAACCGAAGCCCAAAATAATGTAGTCTGTGCCAATGCTGCAATGGCGATTGCAACGGTAACACAATGCAGTCCGTTAGAAGGTTTTGAATTAGCCAAAGAGAGTTTGTTCTCTAGAAAAGGATTGCAAGCCCTACAAACGTTACAAGAATTAAGTAAATAGAAATACGAATTACACGAATTGCTCGAATTAGCACAAATGAATTTAAAAATCAATTTTTAACCTTTGCGCATTAGCGCCTTAGCGGCAAAAAAAATGAACATATTAGATAAAATAATACAAGACAAACGAAGAGAAGTAGTACTCAAAAAATCGATTATTCCAGTTTCACAATTGGAGGCATCGGTGTTTTTTGAAAAACAAACTATTTCGTTGAGCCATAATTTACAAAACAGTAGTTCAGGGATTATTGCTGAACACAAACGTCGTTCGCCTTCCAAAGCGGAAATCAATTACGGTTTTACCGTAGAAGAAGTAGTCAAAGGCTATGAAACAGCGGGTTCTTGTGGTATATCTGTTTTAACGGATGGAAAATATTTTGGCGGTTCTTTGGACGATTTGTTATTGGCAAGAGCCACAGTCAATATTCCGCTTTTGCGAAAAGAATTCATTGTGGACGAATACCAAATTTTGGAAGCCAAAGCCCACGGTGCCGATTTAATTTTGCTAATCGCTGCGGTTTTGAGCCGAGAGGAAATCAAAAGTTTGTCTGAATTTGCACATGGTTTAGGATTAGAAGTCCTTTTGGAAGTCCACAATCAAGAAGAATTAGAAAAATCGATTATGCCAAGTTTGGACATGATTGGTGTGAATAACCGAAATCTAAAAACCTTTGAAGTAAATTTGGATTTTAGTAAAGAATTGGCTGCTCAAATTCCGAATGAATTTGTAAAAGTATCCGAAAGCGGTATTTCGTCTATCGAAGCAATCACAGAATTGAAACCTTATGGTTACCAAGGGTTCTTAATTGGGGAAAACTTCATGAAAACGGATAATGCAGGTCAGGCGGCAAAAGAATTTATAGCACAATTGTAACAACACGAATTAAAAATAGCTTCGCGCCTTAGCGTCTTAGCGGCAAAATAAATATGAAACTCAAAATCTGCGGCATGAAATACCCCGACAATATTCTCCAAGTAGGATCACTCCTACCCGATTATATGGGCTTTATATTCTGGGAAAAGTCGGCTCGCTATTTTGATGGACCACTTCCTAATTTACCGCAAAACATCAAAAAAACAGGAGTTTTTGTCAATGCCAGTCAAGAAGATATTGTGTCAAAACTAAGCCAATACGATTTGCAAGCGGTTCAATTGCATGGACATGAGTCGGTAGCATTTTGCCAAGAATTAAAAAATACATTGGCTAAAAGCATTGAAATTATTAAAGTATTTTCAGTTGATCCCGAATTTGATTTTGACGAATTGAAACCTTTTGAAACAGTTTGTGATTATTTCCTTTTTGATACCAAAGGAAAATTACCTGGAGGCAACGGAACGACTTTCGATTGGAAAGTGCTAGAAAAATATCCATCGCAAAAGCCCATCTTTTTAAGTGGCGGAATTGGACTAGATGAAATAGATTTGGTTAACGAAATACTTAAAACCGATTTACCCATTTATGCTATCGATGTTAATAGTAAATTTGAAATCGAAGCGGGATTAAAAAACAAAGAAGAATTGCATCGTTTTAAACAAAAAATAAACTTTTAAATAAGTACAACCATGAGTTACAACGTCAACGAAAAAGGCTATTACGGAGAATTTGGTGGGGCTTACATTCCAGAAATGTTATATCCCAATGTAGAAGAATTACGCCAAAACTATTTAAAAATTACGGCCGAACCAGAGTTTCAAGCTGAATTTGACGATTTATTGAAAGAATATGTGGGTCGCCCTACTCCGCTTTATTTTGCATCACGATTGTCTGAAAAATACAATACCAAAGTCTACCTAAAAAGAGAAGACTTATGTCATACAGGAGCACACAAAGTAAACAATACAATTGGTCAAATTTTATTAGCCAAACGTTTGGGTAAAAAGCGAATCATTGCCGAAACGGGCGCAGGTCAACACGGTGTAGCTACGGCAACCGTTTGTGCCTTGATGGGCTTGGAATGTATTGTGTACATGGGCGAAATTGACATCAAGCGTCAAGCACCCAATGTAGCTCGTATGAAAATGTTAGGCGCAGAAGTACGACCAGCCATGTCGGGATCTCGTACCTTAAAAGACGCAACAAACGAAGCCATTCGCGATTGGATTAACAATCCAGTTGATACGTATTATATCATTGGTTCTGTAGTGGGACCCCATCCTTATCCAGATATGGTGGCGCGTTTCCAATCGGTGATTTCGAAAGAAATCAAAAGCCAATTATTGGAAAAAGAAGGCAAAGAAAATCCAGATTATGTGATTGCTTGCGTGGGTGGAGGAAGTAATGCTGCAGGCGCTTTTTACCACTTTTTGGATGAAAAAGAAGTAAACATTATTGCGGTAGAAGCAGCAGGTTTAGGGGTGCATTCGGGTGAAAGTGCTGCCACCTCAGCTTTAGGTAAAGTAGGCGTAATTCATGGAAGTAAAACTTTATTGATGCAAACCCCTGACGGACAAATTACCGAACCCTACTCTATTTCAGCAGGATTGGATTACCCAGGTGTTGGACCCATGCACGCCAATTTATATGCTACAGGCAGAGCGCGATTCATCTCAATCACCGATGAACAAGCGATGCATTGGGGATTGGAATTGTCTAAATTAGAAGGTATTATTCCGGCAATTGAAACCGCTCACGCCTTTGCGGTTTTGGACGAAATGAGATTCAAACAAAACGATGTGGTTGTAATTAATCTTTCGGGACGTGGCGACAAAGATTTGAATACTTATATTGATTATTTTAAATTATAGCAATGAACAGAATTAATCAAAAATTACAAGAAACAAAAAAAATATTATCTATCTATTTTTCAGCGGGATACCCAAGCCTGAATGATACGGTGCAAATTATACAAGATTTGGAAAAAAGTGGAGTCGATATGATCGAAATTGGTCTGCCTTTTAGCGATCCTTTAGCTGATGGACCAACCATTCAAGCCAGTTCTACTCAAGCTTTGCATAACGGAATGACTACCCAAGTGTTGTTTGACCAATTGAAAGACATTCGTAAAACAGTTTCCATTCCGTTAGTAATTATGGGGTATTTCAACCCGATGCTACAATATGGAATAGAAGATTTCTGTAAAAAATGCGCTGAAATTGGTATTGATGGATTAATTATTCCCGACTTACCGGTTGATGTCTATGCAGAGGATTACAAAGCTACTTTCGAAAAATACGGACTTATCAATGTGTTTTTAATTACACCGCAAACATCTGACGAACGCATCCGTTTTATTGATAGCGTATCGGACGGATTTATTTACATGGTGAGTTCAGCTAGCGTAACGGGTTCGCAATCAGGTTTTGGAAGTACACAAGAAGACTATTTCAAACGTATTGCCGAAATGAATTTGAAAAACCCACAAATCATTGGTTTTGGAATCAATAATGCCGAAACATTCAACCAAGCGACTCAATTTGCCAAAGGCGCCATTATTGGAAGTGCTTTTATTACGCATTTAACCGAAAATGGCACTGGAAAAATCGAGGAGTTTGTGAAAGCGATTCGAAAATAAATTAATTATAAATTTTGAATTGAATATATTTTTATATTTTTAACAACTTAAAACCCAATTAAAAAAGAACCCAAATTCTAATCCTAAATCTTACCAAAAAAAATGAAATCCTTATTACCCGCATTTAAAGTGTATTCAATAATAATATTATTGATATTATCTAGCTTAGTTTTATCAAATTGTACTGAAGTCCCATTAAGTAATGAAAATAAAATTCTTTCTATAACTTTGACTAGAGGCAACTTTACTAAAAGTTTTGATATTGTTGAAAATTCAATTGTTGGGACTGTAGATAGTTCTATAGATCTAGATGGATTAAGCCTGAATGTACCAATATCTAAAGGCGCTACAATTAGTCCTGACCCTAGTAAAATTAATTCTATTACTGGAGATTTTAGTTTTACAGTAACTGCGGAAAATGGAGATGTGAAAATTTACACTGTATCTATAAAGAGATTATTAAGTACCGAAAATTCTTTATTGGAACTTACTATAAATTCAAATGGCTTAACTTTTAAACCACAAATAAATAGTCAAAATAATACTATCAATCAACGAATCCCTAGTTTTATAAATCTTACGAGTTTAGATGTATCCTTACGTTATTCAAATAGAGCAACCATTTCACCTGATCCTACTAGTATTAAAGATTACTCTACTCCAGTCAAATACACTGTTACATCTGAATCTGGTGACAAAAAGGAATATTTAGTTACTTTAACACCCATGTTAGACAGTTTTTCAGAATCATGTTTGACAAATATGAATGCTAATAAATGGTTTGGTGGAGATAATAGAACTAATACTCCAGATATTTTACCAAATGATAGAAATGTTGGTACCGGACAGGCGGTTAAATTTAATACTGATGTCAATCCACAAGTTTTCACTGTTTTAATGAATTCAGGTTTCAAATTCTTCAGCACACAAAATAACTATAATCAAAATGTTCAATTAAAATTAAACATTAGAGACGCAAATGGTAAAATTATAGCTTCTACTAACACTACAGTCCTAGGCACCTTTAATGGCGGAGCAATAACTTTTAATATTGGAAATTTGAATCTTTTCTTTAAACAAGATACCACCTACATTTTTCAATGGTATCTAATTGATGGTATTCCACTAGGTATTAATACTGGAAGTCTCGGAAATTCAAATCCTGGCACTGGTTTTTGTTTTTCTGGCGGATATAGTGCTGAAGCAAGCCAGCGTAAAGGAACAAGTTTAGAAGATACTTCTGTTTGGTATTCCCATTCTTGGAACTTTAATATCGAAATTTCAGGGAAAAAATAAATATATTGTAGCTATTAAAAAAAGTGAGTGTGTTTTTTGGTTTTAGGTTCTTGAATTATTTTACTAACGGATTAATATTCAATCTAATTTATCTAATAATTAACATTTTGACTGTTTCAAACAAATCAAAATTAGGCTACATTTGTTTCAGTTTGAAAAATTAACAAGCAGTAATTGCTATTCCCCTGTTCATTTTTTATACTATTTTTTTAAGAGGTAAATTTTAATCTTTTAACTTAAATGTATAACTATGAAAAAAAATCAAGGGAAAATTGTTGTTATTTTGTTCCTAATCTTCCAATTGAAAAGCTATTCGCAAGGCTGCAGTGATGCTGGTTTTTGCACCATTAATAGCTTCAAACCCAATTCAGAAATTGCCGCTAAAAAGAACCACCTTAAACTTGGAATGTTTACTGGTAGCGCTGATAATTCCGTTTCAGTTTGGGGAAATTATATAGAATACCATACGCAGTTCTCAGACCAATTTAGCTTTGACACAAAACTAACCTCCTTAGCTCAAAATGGAAACGGTTATACTAGTTTCGGTTTAGGCGACTTATTTTTGAGTTCCAATTATAAGTTAAACCCAAATTGGACAGTAACAGTTGGAACAAAAATTCCACTGACCAACAGCAACATAAAAGAAAATGGACTTTCACTTCCTATGGATTACCAATCCAGCTTAGGAACATTGGATGCTATTGTGGGTTTGGGCTACCAAATAAACAAACTCCAATTCGTTTTGGCTTGGCAACAGCCGCTTACCCAAAATAAAAATCAATTTTTGGTTGAAAATAGTAACACCCCTACTATTTTAAAACAATTTCAGTCTACAAATGGATTCAAGAGAAGTGGCGATGTACTTTTTCGTGTAGCCTACCCATTAGCACTGAACAATAAACTTCAATTCACCACCGGTCTGTTACCAATTTACCATCTAGACAATGACCGTTATATTGATCTAAGCGGTAAAGAAAAATCTATTGAGGGTTCAAAAGGGCTAACCCTTAATGGTAATGTATTTCTAGATTATGCCCTAAATACAACTAACAGTTTGCAATTCAATATTGGAATGCCACTGGTACTTAGAGACGCAAGACCAGACGGACTCACAAGAGGTTTTATTGCAACATTAGAATACAAATTCCAATTCTAATTATACAATATGAACAACTATTGGGTTTTTGAAGACGTCAATTTTTTCTCTTTGATTTGTCCGCACAAATACAAAGGCTATGAACAAGATCATCCATTCATGTCTTTCCACAAAGGAGATTACATCTATTTTCAAGGTGATGTATCCAGCACTATATTTCTTGTCAACTCAGGAAAAGTAAAAATTGGTTTTGTCGATGACAAAGGTGAAGAATATGTTACTGCCTATCTTAAAAAAGGAGATATTTTTGGCGAAAATATTTTATTAAACGAAACACATCGGAAAGAATTTGCACAAGCGGTTGAGAAAAATACCTCCCTTTGTTCGGTAACCCTACATCAAGCGGAAGAACTATTACAAGGAAATAAATCATTCAGTACAAGTATCTACAAATTCATTGGACTAAAACTCAAAAAAATAGAACGGAGATATCAAATCATGCTCTTTAGAGATACCCGGACTCGAATTATTGAGTTCATAAAAGAACTGAAAGAAGATGTGACTGGTGCAGTCCAATTAATAAATGGTGAAATTCTTGTCAACAATCCCTATTCTCAGGGCGAAATTGCCAAACTTGTAGGAACCTCAAGACCCACCTTCAATATCATAATTAATGAACTCGAGAAAGAAGGACGTATTGCCTATCAAAAGAATAAGATATTATTAAAAAATTCATTTTTGTTAGATAGCTAACAGCTTATCCAATTTTGGAGAGCTAGTTTTGGATTATATAATTACTAATCCCTAAATTTTAGAAAATGAAAAAAATATTGTGTAGTTGCTTGGTTATGATTGCCTTATTTTCATGTAGTAACGATGACTCCAATAATTCAACTAATGAAACTACTTCTTCAGACTATATTTATAAAGGAAATTTTGTTTCTTCTTCGCATCCAACTTCTGGAATAGCCAAGATTAGTAAAGACAAAAAACAACTGTTATTAGAAGGGTTTAAATCAGATGACGGACCAGATTTGAATATTTACTTGGCTGCAAATTTAAGCACCATCAAGGCAGATCATATTGATTTAGGTGATATCAAAGGACTCAACGGAAACTATTCTTATACTGTAAATAATACCATTTATTATGCCAAATACAAGTATGTTGTAGTTTGGTGTGTCGATTTTGATGCGAATTTTGGCAATGCCGTTCTTGCCCCTTAAGAAATTGTGTTTGTTGGGAGAAAATCCACGATTTCTATTTAAAAACGCAACAAATTGTTGCGTTTTTTTTATCTCGTAAAAACTAAATTATTTCCCTTCGATAAGTTGGCATCAAATTGATAACCTTCGTAGTTGAAGCCTTTTAAGTCGTCAATGGTTTCGGCATTCGTATCAATAATATAACGTACCATCATGCCTCTCGCCTTTTTGGCAAAGAAACTAATCATCTTTAGTTTGCCGTCTTTGTAGTCTTTAAAGTCGGGCGTAATGACTGGCACTTTTAGTGCTTTGGTATCGACAACCGAAAAATATTCATTGCTTGCTAAGTTGACAAACAACTCTCCTTTTTTCAATTCTTTATTCAAAGAAGCCGTTATTGTAGTTTTCCAAAAATCATAGAGGTTTTTACTTTCGCCAATGGGCAATTTGGTTCCCATTTCTAGTCGGTAGGCTTGCATCAAATCCAAAGGTTTTAAAACGCCATACAAACCAGATAAAATGCGTAAGCGATCTTGTAATAAATCTAACTTTTCCATTGGAATGGAATAGGCATCCAAACCGTTATACACTTCTCCGTCAAAAGCATAAACTGCAGGACGAGAATTAGTAGGATTAAAAGGCGTTTTCCATGCTTTATTGCGTTGCCAATTCAAGTCGGCCAATTTATCCGAAATTGACATCAATTGCGATAATTCGGCTGGTGATTGCTGTTTCAAAACCGCATGTACTTTTTTAGATTCATTTAATAAACTCGGTTGCGTGAATTGCGTTGTAGGCAACTCTTTTTCTAAGTTCAACGACTTGGCTGGGGAAATTACTATCTTCATGATAAACGACGATTAATCTGTGTTTGATTTGAATTCAAAAGTACAAATAGATATACCGAAAATCAAACTTTGTTTTCGTGCCACTCAAAACTTTTATTATTTTTGAAATAAATTGAATGATAATGGCTAAAACAAAACCCAACGATACTGAAGGCGTAAACAGATACATTGCCAACTTACCCCTAGAGCAACAAATCGCTTTGGAGCGTGTGCGCCATATCATAAAAAACACCGTTCCCGAAGCACAAGAATTCATTAGTTATAGTAAGCCTGCTTACCATTTCCATGGTATGATTGGTGGCTTTGCTGCTTTTAAAAACCATTGTAGTTTCTTTCCTTGGAATGCCCAAACCGTAATTGACTTTGATGCCGAACTCAAAGACTTCAAGACCTCAGCAGGAACCATTCAATTCACACCAGACAAACCACTTCCAGAAGAACTTCTTCAAAAAATACTGCGCTATCGTGTTGCTGGTAATTTAGAAAAAATGAAAGAATAAAAAAAGCCCCAATCGGGGCTTTTTTTATTCTTCGTCTGCAGTATGCGATTTAGAGTAATTTCTCCAACGTTCCAAACAATCTTTAAAGTCATCCGGCAGTTCGGTATCAAAACGCATCATCTCGCCCGTATTCGGGTGGATAAAGCCCAAGGTCTTAGCGTGTAACGCTTGTCTTGGTAGGGCTTTAAAACAGTTGTCTATAAATTGTTTGTATTTGGTAAAGGTGGTTCCTTTCAAAATCAAATGACCGCCGTAGCGTTCGTCATTAAATAGCGGGTGTCCAATGTGTTTCATGTGCGCACGAATCTGGTGCGTACGTCCCGTTTCCAGTTGGCACGAAATCAAGGTCACATACCCAAAACGCTCCAATACTTTGTAATGCGTAATCGCAGGCTTACCAATTTCGGGATCCTCAAAAACTGCCATTTGCATACGGTCTTTCAGGTGTCGTGCCAAATTGCCTTCAATCGTTCCGGCATCATTGGCTACATTTCCCCAAACCAAAGCCATGTATTCTCTTTCGGTCGTTTTGGCTTCAAATTGTTTGGCTAAATGCGTCATAGCTGCTTCCGTTTTAGCAATCACTAACAAGCCCGAAGTATCTTTATCAATACGATGCACCAATCCTGGTCGTTCGCTGCTGTTCATTGGTAAATTCTCAAAATGAAACGCCAAAGCATTCACTAAAGTTCCAGTGTAATTCCCGTGACCAGGATGCACGACTAAACCAGGCTCTTTGTTAACTAATAACAAAGCCTCATCTTCGTACACAATATTCAAGGGGATATTCTCAGGTAATACATGATTTTCAAAAGGCGGATGCGACAACATCACCTTAATCACGTCCAACGGTTTTACCTTATAATTGGATTTTACAATTTCGTCATTGACAAAAATGTTACCGTCGTTAGCGGCATTCTGAATTTTATTTCGAGTCGCATTGGGAATCAGTCCCATCAAGTATTTGTCTATTCGCAAAAAGGCTTGCCCTTTGGGAACTTCAAACTTAAAATGCTCAAATAATTCGTCTTCTAAGTCGAAGGATTCGGTATTATTGTTCATCTACTGGGGTTTCTTCTTCAGGTGTTGCCGTACTGTCAATTTGTACTTCCTCTTCATAACTCATTTTTCCATCTCCTAAAACCAAGTCAATTTTAGACGATTTCATCACACGCTCTCCTGGTTTTAAGTTACGTCCTTTGTAGCGCATTGCTAGCACCATATCTTTTCCTAAACTAGGCTCGTAGGTAATCGTTCCTTCTTCTAAACCAATAGCTTTTAATGTTGGAACTGCCTCGCGGTAGGTTTTATCAATCAAATCAGGCAACTTCACAGAAGAATATCCCGATGCGTTAATTTTAATATATACTTTGCGACCTACTTTCACTTTCGTGCCTGGCAATGGATCTTGTTCTACCACAGTAAAGGCAGGATAATCGCCTCTAAAATCAACACTATCCAAAAGTACGTAGTCCAAATCCAACTCGTCTAGCTTGTCCTCTACCTGCTCTTCGGTTAGTTTACTTAAATTCGGCACGGCAATTTCATGTCCGTGATCAGTTGTAAAAGTCAACCAATGCATAAACAAATAACCCAAAACTGCAATAATGGCAAGCGCAGCCAAAACTTGACCCACAAACACCCGACTAGTTAGATACTTACGTAAACTCATAAATTTATTTTTAGTAGGTACAAAGATAAACCTATTTCGTTTCAAAAAAAATGATAATTTTGTTTACTAGTTGGTTGGAGCTATTTCCCGCTATCCACTATATCTTTTTAGGGTGTGGTACAGATGTTGACTGAGGATCTCGAAGTCAATACCACACCCTAAAAAGGATGCCGCTCCTATCGGGGCTAGGGAAAACCTTCAACAGCTATTGAAAATAAAAAAGACTTAAATTACTATAAATGAAAAACATTGCCATCATCATGGGCGGCTATTCTAGCGAATATAAAATTTCACTAATTAGCGGAAACGTCGTGTACCAATTCTTAGACAAAACTAAATTCAACGGATTTAGAATCCACATTTTCAAAGAAAAATGGGTCTATGTAGATGCCAATGATTCCGAATTCCCTATTGATAGAAATGATTTTTCAGTAACCGTTGACGGAAAGAAAATTACTTTTGATTGTGTTTTCAATGCCATTCACGGTACTCCAGGCGAAGACGGATTGATGCAAGCCTATTTCGAATTGCTTGGCATTCCGCAAACCGCCTGCGATTATTACCAAGCAGCCTTGACTTTCAACAAACGTGATTTGCTTTCGGTTTTAAAACCCTACGGCATCAAAACTGCAACTTCTTATTATTTGAACAAAGGCGACTTAATCGATACGAACGCTATTGTGGAAAAAGTTGGTTTACCTTGTTTTGTAAAACCCAATAAAGCAGGTTCTAGTTTTGGAATCTCTAAAGTAAAAACCGCTGCCGAATTGCCAATTGCCATTGAAGTAGCCTACAAAGAAGATAACGAAATCATCATCGAAAGTTTCTTGGATGGAACTGAGGTTTCTGTAGGAGTTATCAATTACAAAGGAGAAATTACGGTCTTGCCAATAACTGAAATCGTTTCAGAAAATGATTTCTTTGATTACGAAGCCAAGTATTTAGGTAAATCACAAGAAATTACACCGGCTCGCATTTCAGATGAAATGACGCAAAAAGTAGGCGAAATTGCCAAACGTGCGTACAAAGCCTTAAAAATGAAAGGATTCTCTCGTTCTGAATTCATCATTGTAGACGGTGAACCGCACATGCTGGAAATGAATACTATTCCAGGTTTAACTACGGAGAGTTTACTGCCACAACAAGCCAAAGAAGCAGGAATTTCTTTAGAAGATTTGTTTTCTAATGCGATTGAATTGGCTTTAGCTTAAAAATCAATAATTTAACTAACTTTGTAAAAAAATTAAATAGCATGGTTGATTATAAATCCTATATAGAAATGAATGCTAACGTAAGATTCGGAAAACCAACTATAATCGGTACCCGAATTACGGTTTTTGATATTTTAAGTTGGCTAGCCAATGGAATGACTACAGACGAGATTGTAGAAGATTTTCCAGAATTAAATGAAACTCAAATCAAAGCTTGTCTTGCTTATGCAGCTGACAGAGAACATAAAATTCAAATTGCATCGTGAATTTGTTGTTCGACCAAAATATCTCTTTCCGAATAATAGGGAAAATCAGTTCCTTATTTCCAAAAGCTAAACAAGTTAGGCAATTAGGAATTGAAAATTATTCTGATATTGAGATTTGGAAATTTGCAAAAGAAAACCACTACACTATTGTTACTTTTGATGCCGATTTTTTTGATTTATCAAATTTCAGAGGACATCCGCCCAAAATTATTTGGTTGCGTTTCGGAAACACAAAAACAGATTTTCTTGCAGAAGTAATCAACTCAAAAAGTTCTATTATCCAAGATTTCATTCTATCTGAAGCTTATTCAGCAATTTCTTGCTTAGAAATCAAATAATTATCTCCTACAAAAATGAGAAAAGCTATATTTCCAGGTTCATTTGACCCGATTACCTTAGGTCACGAAGACATCATCAACAGAGCATTGCCTTTGTTTGATGAAATTGTGATTGCAATTGGAGTCAACGCCGATAAAAAATACATGTTTTCATTAGAAGAAAGAAAACGTTTTATTGAAGAGACTTTCAAAAACGAACCTAAAATTTCAGTGATAACCTACGAAGGTTTGACGATTGATTTGTGTCATAAAATCAATGCTAACTTCATTTTACGCGGTTTGCGCAACCCTGCCGATTTCGAATTTGAAAAAGCCATTGCACACACGAACAGACGTTTGTCTAAGATTGAAACCGTCTTTTTATTAACGGCTGCCAAAACTTCGTACATCAGTTCGAGCATCGTTCGCGATGTGATTCGAAATCACGGCGAATATGAACTATTAGTACCTCAAGCCGTTCGAGTACTATAGCATTATGTCCTAAATATTTGTGATAAGCGCTATATAGCGTTACATTCGCCAAAAAACAAATTAATGAGTTTAGATAGAGAATTAAACAAACGTAGTGGCGGTCAATGTGAATTGTGTACTGCTACTGAAAACTTAAAAGTATATACCGTTTTACCTACTCAAAAAGGCGGCATTGAAGAAAGTGTTTTTGCATGTGCTACATGTATTGACCAAATTGAAAATCCAGATAATTTCGATTTGAACCACTGGCGTTGTTTGAATGACAGTATGTGGAGCGAACAAATAGCAGTTCAGGTTGTGGCTTGGCGAATGTTAAGCCGTATGCGTACTGCAGGTTGGCCACAAGAATTATTGGACATGATGTACCTTGACGAAGATACTTTAGCTTGGGCGCAAGCCACTGGCGAAGGAGAAGACGACGAAAACAAAATCATCCACCGCGATAGTAATGGCGTTATTTTGGAACACGGAGATTCTGTAGTTTTAATCAAAGACTTGAAAGTTAAAGGGTCAAGTATGGTGGCTAAACAAGGAACTGCGGTGCGTAACATTCGTTTAGATCACGAAAATGCCGAATACATTGAAGGAAAAGTCGATGGGCAACAAATAGTAATCATCACACAATACGTAAAGAAAATATAATTTTTAGTTACAACTAAAACAAAAAAACGTCTTGATAGCTCAAGACGTTTTTTTTATTAATAATCATACATCGAATATCGTAAATCGTATATCGAATTATTCTTCTTTCTTAATCACTTTTCGAGCGACTTCAATTTTAAACTTCTTCCCTTTCATTTTTTCATCTCTCACATTAAGAAGTAAATCTTTCACTTTATTGAATTTTACTGCTGCAAATGAAATGAAATCTTTGACTTCAATCAATCCTAAATCACCTTTTTCTAATTTCCCTTTTTGAGAAAAGAAACCTACAATATCAATCTTATTCAGTTTGTTTTTCTTTCCACCGCTAATGTAAATCGTTTGGAATTCAGGTGGTTTTGGTAAAGTTGTAGCCGAATCAACTTTCAGTACGTCCATACCATAATCCAAATACTCCATTTTTTTCTCTGATTCATGTGCCACGATATAAGCCGTTCCCGAAGCTTGCATACGAGCCGTACGCCCATTTCGGTGTGTAAATTCATCTTCTTTCAAAGGCAAGTGATAATGAATTACGTGTTTCATCTCTGGAATGTCCAATCCACGTGCCGCTAAATCAGTAGTGATTAAATAGCTCACACTTCCATTTCTAAACTGAATCAAAGCGCGTTCACGTTCATCCTGATCCATTCCGCCATGATAGTAAGTGGCATAAATTCCTTTGGTGTTTAAAGTGTCGCTAATGCGTTCAGCCGCATCGCGATGATTGCAAAAAATAATAGCTGCTTGCGATTTCAACGAACATATCAATTGAAACAAAGTATTGATTTTATCTTTCTCTTTAGAAACGACCATTTTCATACTTAAGTTATTCTCCTCTTGTGTTTCGGGAATAAAATCCAAAACAGTAGGATTGACAACACGAGTGTATTTTGGAATTTCAATATCCGAAGTCGCCGACACCAAAACGCGTTTGTTTAACTTGGTTAGTTTGCCAATGATAAACGACATTTGCTCGTGAAACCCTAATTGTAAGGATTTGTCGAATTCGTCCAAAACTAAAGTTTGAATTTTATCCACTCGGAAAGTACCTCGGTCAATATGATCAGCGATTCGACCTGGAGTTCCAATCAACACCGCTGGCGGATTGCTTAGGTTTTTGATTTCTGTATCAATAGAGTGACCGCCATAACAGGTATTTACTTTATAATCGGTTCCCATTTTTTTCCAAACTTGTTCTATTTGCAATCCCAGCTCACGAGAAGGAACTAAAATTAAACATTGTACTGAAAGTATTTCGGGTTGTAATAATTCAAAAATAGGCAATAAAAAAGCCAATGTTTTTCCCGAACCCGTAGGCGAAAGCAATAAAACATTGTTATCGTTTAAAATAGCGTCTTGAGCTACTTCTTGCATTTCATTTAGACTTACAATGCCTAAATTCAAAAGGATATTGTTGGAATGGTGTTTTGTATTCATGGCGCAAAGATAGTGCTTTGGTTTGCGAATAAGAAAACCCAAGTCTTTATTTGATTCTTTTTCACTGATAATTTAAAAAAAGCTACATTTGATATTTATAAAAATTACCAAAAATGAGATTTTTAACGACGCTTTTACTCCTGTTTTCCTTGACTATTTTGGCACAAAACCAAACAAAATACACTACTTATTTTGAAAAAAGAAACGGCAATCAATCCGCAACTTACCAAGAGACAATTGCTTATTTTCAATTATTGGCGAACGATTTTGAAACCATCGATATAAAAACAATGGGCTTAACCGATAGTGGCGAACCCTTGCACATGGTTACCTTCAATTCGGATGCCACTTTTGATTTTGAGACTATTCAAAAAAACAAAGCTGTATTGTTAATCAACAACGGAATCCACGCAGGAGAACCTGACGGAATTGATGCTTCGATGCAGTTCTTTAGAGATTTGGCTTTAGGCAAAATAAAAGCGCCCAAAAATACTGTAATTGTATGCATTCCAGTCTACAATATTGGCGGTGCTTTAAACCGAAACAGCTTCACCAGAGCCAATCAAAACGGACCAGAAGAATATGGTTTTAGAGGTAATGCCCGTAATTATGATTTGAATCGGGATTTCATTAAATCGGATACGAGAAATACCAAAAGTTTTGTGGAAATTTTCCATACCACTAATCCCGATGTGTTTATTGACAACCACGTGAGTAATGGTTCAGATTACCAATACAAACTGACTTACATCATGACCGAACCAACTAAATTAGGCTCTGTTTTAGGTTCGTATTTAAGAAAAGAAATGATGCCCAGCTTGGTTTCAGATTTACAGAAGAAAAAAATCGAAACGACTCCTTATGTCAATACCTTCCACGAAACACCAGACCAAGGATTCGCTCAATTTTTTGACAGTCCGCGCTACACAACTGGCTATACTTCCCTATTCAATTCCATTGGATTTGTAGTTGAAACACATATGCTAAAAAAATACGCTGATCGTGTCAAAGTCACCTACGAATTCATGAAATCTACTTTAGAATTCACCGATACAAATTATTCCAAAATAAAGCAGATTAGAAAAGACAACGAAGCGCAATTTCAACCCAACAAAAACTACACTTTACAGTGGGAAGTGGACAAAAAAATTCAAGAACCGTTCACTTTTTTAGGCTATGAAGCGGGTTATAAAAAAAGTGAAGCCACTACAGGTCAAAGGTTGTATTACGACCGAAGCAAACCCTTCAAAAAAGAAGTGCCTTTCTTTCCGCAATACAAGTCAGTCAAAGACATTACTATTCCAAAAGCTTATGTCATTCCGCGTGGTTTTTGGCCTGTGATTGAACTTTTAAAAAGTAATGGCATTGCCTGTCAAACTATTCAAAAAGACACAATTATTGAAGTAGAAAGCTACCGAATTACTGATTTCAAAACTACGACTTCAGCTTACGAAGGACATTACAATCACCGAAACACAGTGGTCAACTCAATGATCGAAAAAAGAGCTTTCGCAAAAGGAGATTATATTATTCCGACCCAACAAAAAGGGATTAAATACATCTTGGAAACATTAGAGCCAGAAGCCGTAGATTCGTATTTCAATTGGAATTTCTTCGATCCAATTTTACAACAAAAAGAAGGCTATTCCGATTATGTATTTGAAGATACTGCAGCGCAATTATTAAAAGACAATCCGAAATTAAAAAGTGATTTGGAGGTAAAAAAACAAAAGGAACCCGAATTTCTGAACAATCCTAAAGCGCAATTGGATTGGATTTACAAGCAGTCTATGTACTACGAAAAAGCTCATTTAAACTATCCTGTGTACCGAATAACTAAATAAAAAAAAGCTCCTTTACGGGAGCTTTTCTTCTTCAAATAATAATTTAATATTTTCATAGGAGTTCTTCAAAGCCTCTTTGATTTGTAATGTACTCAACCATGCTACTTTTTCAATTCCTTCTTCGGCTTGACCCACTAGTGTTCCATCATAATCAGAAGTCATTTCAAACCAATGCGTGATTTTAAGTCGGTATTTGCCGTTGCGTTTAAAAACATGATAGGTTTTCTGAAGCTTTTTAGTTACTTTAAGTTTTCCAACTCCCGTTTCTTCTTCCACTTCACGCATGGCAGTGTCCTCAATTTCTTCTCCTTTGTTAGTTCCGCCTTTAGGCAAATCCCACTTTCCATTTCTAAAAATAAAAAGCACCTCCCCTTTTTTATTGTAAACCAAGCCACCACCCGCTTTATTTACAGGTATTTTTTCTTTTAAAGTTTTCAAAATTTCCTTTTCATCGGGATGATACAAATAGGCTTTTTGAATTTTATTTTGAAATATTTTTACAATAAGCTGTTCGATGTCAATACTTTCTAACAAAAACAATTGGAAATCGGTCTCCTTAGAGATATGATTTGTTAAAAAAAGTGGTTTGTCGTTCACAAAAACTTTATACATTTGCGCTATGATTTTTAATAAAGAAACAGCCGAAAAAACAGCCGAATTGCTTTTGCAAATAAATGCAATTAAATTGAATCCAAAAAATCCATTCACTTGGGCTTCTGGATGGAAATCGCCAATCTATTGCGACAACCGCTTAATCCTTTCATTTCCAGCCATCCGAAATTATGTTCGCGATGAGTTTGCCAAAAATATTGAAAAAAAATTTGGTAAACCCGACGTAATTGCAGGAGTTGCTACTGGAGCTATTGGAATTGGTATTCTTGTTGCAGAAAGTATGGGATTGCCTTTTGTATATGTTCGTCCTGAACCTAAAAAACACGGAAGACAAAACCAAGTAGAAGGTTTTTTACAAAAAGGTCAAAATGTAGTTGTGGTAGAAGACTTAATTAGTACCGGAAACAGTAGCTTACTTGCTGTTGAAGCTTTGAAAGAAGCTGGGGCTAATATCAAAGGAATGGCGGCAATTTTTACTTATGGTTTTGATGTTGCTGAGCAAAATTTCAAAAATGCCAATGTAGAACTATACACTTTAAGTAATTATAAAAACTTATTGAACTTGGCTGTTGCCAAAACTTATATCACTGAAGAAGAACAACAAACTTTGAGCGAATGGAACGTGAATCCTTCGACTTGGAATGTATAATTTGAAATAAAAAACAGATGAATTTAGAAAGCCCAAAAGTTAGCGTTCAAAAATCAGCTCAAAATCTATTTGATTTGTTGTCTGATGTAAAAAACTTTGAACAATTAATGCCTGAAAATATTGCGAAATTCGAAGTGATTGGCGCTGATGCTTTCATTTTTGGTTTAAAAGCAATGCCTGAAATCAAATTAGTCATTAAAGAAAAAGCAGCTCCAAATAAACTCGTTTTAGGTGCAGCAAGTGACAAACTACCTTTTACTTTAACAGCTTCAATTGACGCTGTAAGTAATACAAGTTCAGACGTAAAATTAGATTTCGAAGGGGATTTCAACCCAATGATGGCGATGATGATTAAAGGACCTATCCAGAAATTCATCGAAACCTTGGCGGAGAATATGCACAAATTATAATATAATCTGATTATAAAAAAAGGGCTGTAAATCAAATTACAGCCCTTTTTTATTAGTATAACATTTGAATTTCTTTAATGTCGAATTCGGAAATCGTATCATCCTCTAACAAAACTTGCAACTTCCCAATTGGAGATATGCCTTGAATAATTCCCATAAATTTTTCCTCTTTTTGATTCATAAACGGCATTGGAATATCTTTTTTATATAAACAGTCTACAAATTGTTGACGCAACGAAGCTGGATTATGTTTAATCTCTATCACATTGGCTTTAAGTTGAGTTACAATAGCTGAAAGCAACTCCTCTTTGTCCAACTCTTGACCTGTTATTACTGCCAAAGAAGACGCTTTGGGTAATCCCTCAAAATTAGTTTGGTTCACATTTAATCCTAAACCTACAATTGAATGTATAGAACCGTCACTTTTAATGCTATTTTCAATCAATATTCCACTAATTTTTTTATTGGCTGACAGAATGTCGTTTGGCCATTTGATACTCAAATCAGGAATGTTATTCTTTTTAAGAGTTGTAATAACAGCTAAAGATACGGCTATATTTAAATTGAAAATTTCATTGATTTCAATTAAAAAGTCTTTAACCAATACACTCATTATTAGATTTTTACCCACTTCTGAATTCCAAACAGCTCCCATTTGCCCCTTACCTTTGGTTTGGTTTTCAGCAGTAACAACTGTAAAGTTTTCTGGATCTTGTTGAGCTGATATACCCTTAAGAAAATCATTAGTAGAATCTATGGCATCGAGTTTGATTAGTTTCATTTAACTTTATTTATAATACAGAACTTAATATTCTGTTAATGGTTCAAAAATAATCACAAAAAATGGTAACTTTACCAACTTATATTAAAATAATTCATGGCGAAAAAGACTATAAATAATGATGCACTTATTGCAAACATTATCAAAGGAATCGAAGAAGTAAAAGGAAATGATGTTGACATCCTTGATTTAAGAGAAATAGATACCGCAGTTTGCGACTATTTTATTATCTGCAATGGAACTTCAAATACTCAGGTTAATGCAATTGTAAGTTCTATCCAAAAAACAGTTTCAAAAGAATTGAAAGACAAGCCTTGGCATGTTGAAGGAACAGACAATGCTGAATGGGTTTTGATGGACTATGTGAATGTGGTGGTGCATGTTTTCCAAAAACACATCCGTGAATATTATAATATTGAAAGCCTTTGGGGAGATGCAAAAATCACTACAATCGAAAACAAATACTAAAGAAATACACTAGTAATGGCGAATAATAATCCAAATAAATTTAAAGTTAGTCCTTGGTTAGTTTACGCAGGAATTCTCCTAATTTTTCTTTTCATCAGTTTTGCAACTGGAGGAAGTAATTTCGAAGAACCAGCACAGTTAACATCGTCTAAATTCAACAATTTCCTAGAAAAGGGTCAGGTTGAAAAAGTGATTGTATACAATAAAAGTGAAGCAGAAGTCTATTTAACAGCTGCTTCTTTGAAAGATAAAACACATGCAAAAGTTGCCAAAGATGTTTTTGATCGTCCTAACGCTGGACCTCATTATACTTTAGAAATTGGAAACGATCAAATTTTTCAAAATAAATTAGAGAAAGCTGTCGGAGAAGGAAAGTTAAAAGATTTTAACTTCTTACAAAAAAGCAATTGGACGGACATTTTTGTTAGTTTGTTACCAATAATCATCATCATAGCCGTTTGGATATTCATCATGAGAAGAATGTCAGGTGGCGGTGGCGGTGGCGGTGGCCAAATATTCAATATTGGCAAATCAAAAGCCAAACTATTTGACGAAAAAACAGATATCAAAACAACATTTAAAGATGTTGCAGGATTAGAAGGAGCTAAAGAAGAGATTCAAGAAATCGTTGAGTTCCTTAAAAACCCTGAAAAATATACCAACTTAGGAGGTAAAATCCCAAAAGGAGCGCTATTAGTAGGACCTCCAGGAACAGGTAAAACCTTATTGGCTAAAGCTGTAGCTGGTGAAGCTCAGGTGCCTTTCTTTTCATTATCAGGTTCTGATTTTGTTGAAATGTTTGTAGGGGTTGGAGCTTCTCGTGTAAGAGATTTGTTCAAACAAGCTAAAGAAAAATCGCCAGCTATTATCTTCATTGATGAGATCGATGCGGTAGGTAGAGCGAGAGGTAAAAATAATATGTCAGGTGGTAATGACGAACGTGAGAATACCTTGAATCAGTTGTTAACTGAGATGGATGGTTTTGGAACGAATTCGAATGTTATTGTACTAGCAGCTACCAACCGTGCTGACGTTTTAGACAAGGCGTTAATGCGTGCTGGACGTTTTGACAGACAAATTTTTGTCGACTTACCAGACATTCGCGAACGCGGAGAAATCTTTAAAGTACATTTAGCACCTTTAAAGAAAATCGAAGGATTAGATGTGGACTTTTTAGCGAAACAAACTCCAGGTTTCTCTGGCGCTGACATTGCTAATGTTTGTAACGAAGCAGCTTTGATTGCAGCAAGAAACAACAAAACTGCAGTTGACAAACAAGATTTCTTAGATGCCGTTGATCGAATCATAGGTGGTTTAGAAAAGAAAAATAAAATTGTAACTCCTGAGGAGAAAAAAGCAATTGCTATACACGAAGCAGGTCACGCAACTGTAAGTTGGATGCTAGAACATGCTGCTCCGCTTATCAAAGTAACAATTGTACCAAGAGGACAAAGTTTAGGTGCTGCCTGGTATCTTCCTGAAGAACGTTTAATCGTTCGTCCAGACCAAATGTTAGACGAAATGTGTGCTACCATGGGCGGAAGAGCAGCTGAAAAGGTGATTTTTAACAGAATTTCTACAGGTGCATTGAGTGATTTAGAAAAAGTGACTCGTCAAGCGAGAGCTATGGTAACTGTTTATGGTTTGAATGAAAAAATTGGAAATGTTACCTATTACGATTCTTCTGGACAAAGTGAATACAGTTTTTCTAAGCCGTATTCTGATGAAACTGCCAAAGTAATTGATGAGGAAATCTCAGCATTAATCGAAGGTCAATACCAAAGAGCAATTCAAATATTAGAAGAAAACAAAGAGAAACTAAACCAATTAGCTGATATTCTAATCGAAAAAGAAGTTATTTTTAAAGATGATTTGGAAGCTATTTTTGGTAAACGAAGTTTTGATGCAAACCTAGAGGAAGTAGTTTCTTAAATTAACTAATTTCAATTATTTAGAAAATCTTAATTCAAAAATAACTTTTGAATTAAGATTTTTTTATCTTTGAACGTTTTCTATACTATTTTAGTAGTTCAAATACGGATATGAGTCTTTTTAAAAAATTTTTTGGTTCTAATAATCCTTCCTCAGATGAGGATAAAGACAACGAACAAAGTCAATTTTTACCTGAAGTAACTTTGGCTGTTGACGAGGCATTTATCTACCATTTCAAAAAAAATGGAGGAAAATTTATTTATTGCGAAAATAAGTCAGAAGTATCTGAACAGTTTGAAAATATTCTTGAAGAGAATGATTGGTATGAAAATGAAGTATTGTGTTTTGATACTAATTTATTCCACCTTTTAGAAGAAAACAAATTACCTTTCGAAAACCCTGCTAACCCAACATTTTTACTTGCTAGCTGTGAAAATTTAATCGCTGATGAAGGTTCTATATTATTTTCATCAAAGCAAATTAAACAACTAAAACCGGATGTTTTGCCTTTAAACATTATTGTAATTGCAACTACTAGCCAAATTCTTGGTACTAAAAGTGATGGTTTAAGTGCTATTAAAAAGAAATACGAAAGAGACTACCCTACCAATATAACAACCATAAAATACTTCGAAAAAGCTAAGGAAGAAGACTTTACACAATATGGAAGTTCAGCTAAGAATCTATATCTATTGCTTCTAGAAGATCTTTAAAATGAATGAAACGCTTAAAAGAGGATTATCAGGTGTAGTTTACATCACTCTATTATTATCCTCAATCCTTTACTCTACAGAAAGTTTCATTTTGTTATTTGGAATTTTTTTGGTCATTGCAACCTATGAATTTTGTAGTTTGGTAAAGCTTCAAAACATAATTCCGATATCTTTTGTAATAATTGCATATTCTGTAATCAGTTTATTAAGTTACTACAAGAATCAAACTGACGAATACCTTTCGCATGTATTAGAAAAACCAATACATCTGGGCGTAAATGTTGATCGATTGAATATCAGCTTACTGATTATTAGCTTATTAGTATTTACAAAATGTTTGTTTTTCTTGTTTGATAATAAAGTTCAAACCGTATCGGTTATATGGAAGTACTTGTATTTATTGGGCTATATTTTAATGCCTTTTATATTTATAGTGAAGATATCTTTTGGAATTATTGATTACAATCCAAAAATTATTATAGGTCTATTTATTTTGATTTGGACTAATGATACCTTTGCGTACTTGGTTGGAAAATCAATTGGCAAGCATAAATTATATGAAAGAATATCTCCTAAGAAAACAATTGAGGGTTTTCTAGGTGGGGTAGTCTTTGCCGTTTTTGCAGGTTATTTGATTTCAAAACTATACATCAAACCAAATCCTGATTTTAGCGATACTTCGATATTAATTTGGACAATTATTGCATTGATTGTTGGGGTATTTGGAACTATTGGCGACTTAATTGAATCCAAATTCAAACGAATTGCAGAAGTTAAAGACAGTGGAAAAATAATGCCTGGTCATGGAGGCATACTAGATCGTCTAGATAGTGTTATATTTGTAGCACCAATTGTATATTTATTTTATCAAATTTTATCATATGTTTCATAAAGAAGGTACTCCCTCTATTTTATTAGGTATATTCGTAACCGCCATTGTTTTACTCGTAAGTGACAATTTAATTGACACCAACTGGATTAAGATGACTATCCAACTCATCACACTACTTTTTTTAATTATCATTCTTCAATTCTTTAGAAATCCAAAACGTACTTTTATCTTAAACGAAGATCAAATTTTATCTCCTGTAGATGGAAAAGTGGTAGTTATTGAAGAAGTTTATGAAGCCGAATATTTCAAAGACAAACGTTTACAAGTTTCTATTTTCATGTCACCAATAAATGTACATGTTACCCGTTACCCAATGGGAGGTAAAATCAATTTTAGTAAATACCACCCTGGTAAATTTTTGGTGGCTTGGCACCCAAAAGCGAGTGAAGAAAATGAAAGAACTACCATTGTAGTTGAAAATAAATCATTTGGAGAAGTATTGTACAGACAAATTGCGGGTGCTTTAGCCAAACGTATTGTGAACTACGCCGAAGAAGGAATGCAAGTAATTCAAGGAACTGATGCTGGTTTCATTAAATTTGGTTCAAGAGTAGATTTATTTTTACCTTTGGGAACGCCAATAAATGTAGTGTTAAACCAAAAAGCAATTGGAGGAAAAACCATTATTGCAACTAAAGCATAATGATTCATAATGATTTAGAAAAACGTTTTGAAGAGGCGGTTAATGCTGCCTCAAAAATGACGCAAGCTTCTTTGCCACAAGATGTACAATTGCGTTTGTATGCGTTTTATAAACAAGCCACATTTGGTTCGGCAGAATACAATCAATCTGATAATTTTGATTTAAGAAATGCGTTTAAAACTAATGCATGGATGCAAATTAGTCATTTATCTGTAGAGGAAGCAAAAGAACAATATATAGCCATCATAAATTCTTTATTGAAAAAATAATCAAGTCATGAAAAAGCACTTTTTAAAAGTATCTTATGTAGTATTCTTTTTTATTTTATTCTCTTGTAATAAGAAAAAACTAACTGAAGTAGTAGAAGTTCCTTTGCCAAGTGCAACAGAAAAAATAACAATGGGTGTTCCTGATGATGTTGTTGCTGATGATGGATCTTTCCAATTGGAAAAGCTTTCCTATGGTTACGATGCAATGGCGCCTCACCTTTCGGCCATGACCTTAGAAAATCATTATTCAAAACATTATCTTTCTTACACCAATAAATTAAACGAAGCCATTGCAGGTACTAATTTAGAAAATCTAACCATTGAAGAGGTTTTAAATCAATTAGACACCAATAATGAAGAACAAAAAAACAATGCAGGTGGGTATTATAACCACTCTTTGTATTTTAAGATACTAGGAGCCAAATCAGCAGGAAAACCAAAAGATTCTTTAGCAACAGCAATAGAAAAAGATTTTGAATCATTCGATAATTTTGTTACTCAATTCAAAGGTGAAGCAACTAAATTGTTTGGCTCGGGTTGGGTTTGGTTGATTGTTGACCGTTCTGGAAAATTACAAATCACAAGTACAGCTAACCAAGATAACCCTTTAATGAGAAATGCTAAAGTACAAGGTAAACCTATTTTAGCTTTAGATGTTTGGGAACACGCTTATTACTTGGATTACCAATACAAAAGAAAAAACTACATTGACGCTTTCTTTACTATAATCAATTGGAGAAAAGTGGAAGAAAATTATGAAGAAGCTATTGCGCAATAGCAAATTAATTTTACTTTAACTCAAAGATAAAAGATTCCGAAGGTTTCATCTCTATTTTTGCTTTTCCTTGACCATTAATTACTTTTAAAGTGGATTTACTTTGATACAATTGATCAACAATAGTGTATTTACCATCTTTTAAATGCCATTTTTGAATAATCTCTTTAGGGATTATTAATTCAAATTGACTCGCTTTAGATGTTGAAAAATTAGCAATTACAATCAATTTTTGGGTGTCTGACCATCGTACAAACGAATACATTTCTGGTAAATATCCTTTTTTATTAGTAGTATTAGTGGAGTGAATTTCTTGAAATTGGCCAATTAAAGCCGAACTTTTCAAACTAAAATTCAATACTTTTTTATAGAAATCACGCAATTCTTTTTCAGATTTAGACAATTGCCCGCCATCAAATTTTCCGCCATTCATCCAGCGTTGGTGATTAGGAACGCCAACATAATCAAAAATAGATGTTCTAGAATGAGAACCGAAACCTCCGTTTTCATTTCCTGCCTCGCCTACTTCTTGTCCGAAATAAATCATGGTTGGCGAAGTACTTATCGTTGCTGAAACTACCATTAGCGGTTTTCCGTTTTCTGCTGAACCTGCAAATTCAGGACTTGCTAATCGTTGCTCGTCGTGATTGTCTAAGAAATGCAGCATATGATGCTCAATGTCAGCCAATCCCTTTTGAATATTGGTAATCGGATCCGTTTGACTTTTGCCTTTTACAATTTCTTTCAACTTGTCGTACAATTCGACTTTGTCGTACAAATAATCCATTTTGCCAAAATGAATGTAATTTCTATATTCATTTGGATTATAAACCTCTGCTAATAAAAACGCATCAGGTCTTTGTACTTTAATAGCTGAATTCATATAACTCCAAAACTCATAGGGCACCATTTCGGCCATATCATAGCGAAAACCATCAACTCCTTTTGCCAACCAATATTCGGCAATAGCGCGAAATTTTTTCCAAGAATTGGGTACTTCTTTGTCTTTCCAAAAAGCAAAATGATCTTCACACGATTTAGTTTCAAAACCAGCAGGAAGTGTTGGGAAATCTTTTGTACCGTCAGGACGAATTCCGTAATTAACTTTTACCGTTTCGTACCAATCGTTTTTGTCTGGTTTTGCTAAACGTGAGCCATTTCCAGTCCATTTAGCCGGAAATTCATCAAATTTTCCATCAATTAATGGATTGTTTTCTCCATTCAAAGGAGTAATTCCGTCAGGTATTTGAAAACTAGTATTAGGAATATAATAGAAATTATTGTCTTTATGGTATTCAACCGTTACATCATCATCAGCACCAAAATCGCTAACACCTATTGGATTATTCTTTCCTTCATATTTTCGGGCAACGTGATTCGGAACGATATCAATGATCAACTTTAATCCCGCTTTGTGAGTACGTGCAATCAGGGCTTCAAATTCTTGCAAACGATTAGCTGGATTCACAGCCAAATCAGGATTTACATTATAATAATCCTTTACAGCATAAGGAGAACCCGCTCTTCCTTTCACCACTTTAGGATCATCATTAGCTATTCCGAATTGTGTATAATTTCTAATCACTGCATGGTGTGGCACTCCCGTATACCAAACATGACTTACCCCTAAATCTTTGATTTCTTGTAATGCTTTGTCTGTAAAATCATTAAACTTCCCTACCCCATTTTGTTCTATGGTTCCCCAAGGTGCATTAGTAGTATTGGTATTTCCAAACAACCTTGTAAATACTTGATACACTACAAGCTTTTGTTTGGAGCTTGATGTATTTATTTGTTTCTTTTTTTCTGTATTTGATTGTGCAACAGTTGATAAAGTAATCAGACAAGCAACGGAAAGTAAAAATGATTTCATACTATTCTAAATGGTAATTAGCAACAAATATAAATTATTTTAAGGCATTGACAAGGTTTGTGATTCACTGCTGACATAAACTCATTAAATGCTTTATAATTATTTCTAAAATACCCTTGCTCTTCATACAATTTGATTAATTTTATACCCAAAATTATTCATCTTGAAAAAATTTCGATTAGCACTCTATTTTGTTTTGTCAGTTGTACTTGCTCCAAAAGTAATGGGACAGGTACCTAAAAAAATCATAGTAGAACATTCTGATTTTGCCGATGTAAACCAAGTAGAAATACCGGATGCTTTTTTACTTACTGGTAATGTTCGTGTCAATCATGACGGAGTAGTTTTAACCTGTAATAAAGCCTACTATTTTCAAAAAGAAAACTATATCAAAGCTTTCGGAAACGTACAGTTAGTTCAAGGCGACACACTCTTCCTAAATAGTAAATATGCCGAATACAGTGGAAATGTAAAAAAAGCATTTGCAACAGGTGATGCCGTAATGAGTTCTCCTGAGGCGACTTTGGTAACCGACACCATTAATTTTGACCGAAACACACAAGAAGTTTTTTACAACACTAAAGGAACAATTACCAACTTACAAAACACCTTAATCAGTAAGTCTGGAAAATACTATGTTCCTGAGAAAAAATTCCAATTCCTAACCGAAGTCACAATTACCAATCCTACATACGTTATCAAATCCAATCATTTAGATTATTACAGTAATTCAGGGCACTCCTACTTATTAGGTGCGTCTACGATTACAAGTAAAGCCAACTACATTTATACGGAAAAAGGATTTTACGATACCAAGAAAAACAAAGCACATTTCCTGAACAAATCGTATATCAAATACGATGACCGAATCATTCGGGGCGATAGTTTGTATTACGACAGAAATAAAGAATTTGCTTCGGCTTCGCGAAATGTTAAGATTACGGATTCCATCAATCGTGGTATTGTCAAAGGACATTATGCCGAAATGTACAAGAAAAAAGATTCTCTTTTTGTAACCAAAAGAGCCGTTGCTATTAACTTTGTCGAAAATGACTCGGTGTATATTCATGGGAAAAAATTAATGGTAACAGGAAAAGAAGGAGACCGAATCATTCGCGCCTTCAATAATGTGCGCTTTTTCAAAAAAGATATGAGTGGCAAATGTGATTCGATTCATTCGAGTTCCAAAATAGCGCTGACCAAATTAATTGGAAATCCCATTCTATGGAACGGAGAGAGTCAAATTACGGGAGATATTATGCATCTCATTGGCAACAACACTTCGCAAAAATTAGACTCGCTCAAAGTATTGAACAACACCTTTCTCATCTCAAAAGATACTCTTGGAACAGGCTACAATCAAATTAAAGGACAGAATCTCTTTGGCAAATTTGAAGAAGGAAAACTGCACGATGTAGATATCATCAAAAACACCGAAGTCATTTATTATATGCGAAATGAGGCTCAGGAACTCATTGGTATCAACAAAAATAAAAGCAGTAAAATCAATATTTTATTCAATAAAAATGAGGTAGATGAAATTACCTTTTTTAAGCAAGTGGATGGCGATTTATTTCCTGAAAAAGACTTGCCAGAAAACGACAGAAAGTTAAAAGGATTTATTTGGCGTGGCGACGAACGGATTCTATCCAAAGACGATATATTTCCTCCCGAAGAAAATAAGGATAATGAAAAAATAGCCAAACAAGCTAAAGCACAAAAAGACAAGAAAAATGTCCCGATGAAAGTGCGAAAAGAAACTTTGGATTACGATAAAAAGAAGAAGAAATAGCGGTTGAAATAGCAATCGCAAAAATCAATTGCAATATCAATTTTAAGAGCAATTAAATCATATTAAAGTGAACAACGATTTTATACAATACCAAGCACAAACCTCTCCTTATCCTTTAGGAATGGAGGTGTCACATGCTATAGGATCGTACATTTACGATACAAACAACAATCGTTATTTGGATTTTGTAGCGGGAGTTTCTGCTTGTTCATTAGGACACCAACATCCAAGAGTAAATCAAGCCATTAAAGACCAATTGGATTTGTATTCGCACGTGATGGTCTATGGCGAATATTCGCAAAGTCCGGCGGTGGAATACTGCAAATTGATGGCTTCGCTCCTGCCCGCTCCTTTAGACAAAACCTATTTAGTTAATTCGGGTACCGAGGCAATTGAAGGAGCCTTAAAATTAGCCCGACGCGTTACAGGTCGTAGCCAATTGATTTCGTGTCACAATGCGTATCACGGCAACACCATGGGATCTTTGAGTGTGATGGGATTTGAAGAACGCAAACAAGTCTTTCGTCCTTTAATTCCAGATGTTGAATTCATCACTTTTAATAACGAAGCTGATTTAGAAAAAATAACCACCAAAACTGCGGGAATCTTACTTGAAACTATTCAAGGTGGCGCAGGATTTATCCAACCTGAAAATGATTTTTTGAAAAAAGTGCGTCAACGTTGCGACGAAGTCGGTGCCATGATGATTTTGGACGAAATTCAACCTGGTTTTGGTCGAACTGGAAAACTTTTTGGTTTCCAAAATTACGATGTTGTTCCTGACATTGTAGTCATGGGTAAAGGAATGGGCGGCGGAATGCCTGTTGGAGCTTTTACCGCTTCGGCTACTAAAATGGATTTGTTAAGTCACAATCCGAAATTAGGACACATTACTACTTTTGGCGGACATCCTGTCATAGCGGCAGCTTGTTTAGCGACCTTGAAAGAAATAACTGAGACTACACTCATGTCCGATGCTTTAGCTAAAGAAAAACTCTTCCGTGAACTATTGGTACATCCTTTGATAGAGGAAGTCAGAGGAAAAGGATTAATGTTGGCCGCAATGACAAAAAATGCCGATATTACCAACGAAGTAATTTTGAAATGTCAAGACAGAGGGTTGATTTTATTCTGGTTGCTTTTTGAAGCATGTGCTATTCGAATTACACCGCCACTTACTATTTCAGAAGAAGAAATCAGAGAAGGTTGCGCCATTTTACTAGAAGTAATGGACGAAGTCGCTCAAAAAGTATAGCTGATTTCAACTCGGTTTTTGTTAATTAAATTGTTCACAACAATTCTTGCTTTTTCTCAAGAGACGATTCTATTTTCCTAATTTTATTTAGGCCAAAATCAAAAACAAAAAGCATGCAATTAAGCAACGAAGAAGAAGATTACAACTTATCTCTTTCCAAATTTGAGTCGATGTTAAAGACCAATAAAGTCTTGTTTTTTGACTCCGAAGAATTTGAAGAAATTATCCTTCACTATATCGATTCGGGAAAAACTTCTTTGGCTAAAAAAGCTTTAAAGTTAGCTTTGGAACAACACCCGAAATCTACAGGTTTAAAATTGGTTCAAGTTGAAATGTTGGTTTATGAAGACCAATTGGATTTGGCAGATAAAATGCTAAATGAGTTGTATGCCATTGAGCCTAATAACGAAGAAATTTACATTCAGAAAGCCAATATCTGTTCCAAAAGAGATCAACACGAAAAAGCAGTTGAACTTTTAAAAATTGCCTTACAATATACTGATGATTTCGCCGATGTCTATAACTTAATTGGAATGGAATACCTTTTTATGGACAATTTAGAAATGGCGAAAGACAGTTTTATCAAATGTTTGGAAGAGGATTTAGAAGATCAATCTGCCTTGTATAACGTGGTATATTGTTTTGAGTTTTTGGACCAAAACAAAGAAGCCATCGCCTATCTGAATCAATACATTGAGAAAAACCCATATAGCGAAATTGCATGGCATCAAGTTGGTCGCTTACACTATGGATTAAAAGAATACGAAGAAGCATTGCGTGCTTTTAATTATGCTACTTTAATTGACGACGAATTCATGGGTGCTTTTATGGAAAAAGCCAAAGCATTGGAGCGCTTAAAAATGTATGCTGAAGCTATTGAAAGCTATGAAAGAACTATTGAATTAGACGACGCTACTTCATATGCTTTGCTTCGCATTGGAAAATGCCACGAACGACTAGGGAATACTGCTTTAGCAATCAAATACTACAATCAAACGGTTCACGAAGACCCGCTTTTAGATAAAGGTTGGATTGCAATCACGGACTTTTACGTTCGCGAAAAAAACTTCCAAAAGGCTTTGTTTTACGTTAATAAAGCATTGGCAATTGACAATCAAAATCAAATGTATTGGAAGCGTTATGCTACCATCAACAAGCAAATGAATTTCTTTGAAGAAGCTGAATTTGGATACCGTAAAGCGGTAGAATTTGGCGACTACCAATTAGATACTTGGTTGTTTTGGGTAGATATTTTGCAGTTTTTAGGAGAATTTGATAGTGCCATTCAAACCTTATTGCAAGCTACTGAATATTTCCCTGAAGAAAACGAAATTGAATACCGTTTGGCAGGTTTGTATTTCATGATACAAGATAAAACCAAAGCAAAATTTCATTTGAGCAATGGTTTGCGTTTGAACTTTGATAATTACATCCTTATGGAAGAATTATTTCCAATGATTTGGGAAGAAAAAACGGTTCAAAACTACATTGCAAAACATAAGAAATAAAGATGACGCCACCTATCAAAAAACGTTTTGGTTTACTGGGACGGAACATCAACTATTCGTTTTCCAAAGGCTATTTTACGGAGAAATTTGAGAATGAAAAATTAGTAGGATACACTTACGAAAATTTTGACATTCCAACTATTGAATCTTTTTGGGACGTAATCAAAAATAATGACCCCTTAAGCGGAATTAATGTTACTATTCCTTACAAAGAAGAGGTAATTCCATTCTTGGATAAATTATCGAAAAAAGCAATCAAAATTGGAGCAGTTAACACTATTAGATTTACTAAAAAAGGTAAACTAAAAGGGTATAATACTGATTATTACGGTTTTCAAAAATCCTTAGAACCATTATTAGAATCCCACCACAAGAAAGCTTTAATTCTTGGTACTGGCGGCGCTTCAAAAGGAGTAGCTTTTGCTTTAGAAGAATTAGGAATTGAGTATACTTTTGTTTCAAGACAAGCTAGTGAAACTGTTTTGGGTTACAATCAAATAACAGACTTAATCTTTGACGAATACCAAATTGTAATTAACTCCACCCCAGTAGGCACAAGTCCTAATACAGAGGCATATCCTGAAATACCTTACGAGTTTTTCACTAAAAAACACATCGCTTACGACTTGATTTACAATCCTGCCGAAACACAATTTTTGAAAAAAGCACATCACCAAGGCGCTACAACTAAAAACGGATTGGACATGCTTATTTTTCAAGCAGAAAAGGCATGGAAGATTTGGAATAAATAAAAAACTATTCCTTTTTAATCTCTCAGTTAAATTCCAGTAAATTAATTTCACCTAGGGTTAAAGCTATTCTTATGAATAGAAATACCTATTCTAAATACATCTTTATTTTAACGTAAAACGATGATAAATAAGGGATTTATTTTGCAATTCCACTCGGGTTTACTATCTTTCGACTTGAATAATTAGGAACCTTACACATTTTAAAAATGTTAGAAGAAAAGAATGATAACCTGCTAAATGCAGACGGAAACAGTGCTGATTCAGTAGAATCAACACCAACAGTTACACCAAATGAGGTAGTGACAACTGTATCGGAATCAGTTGAAGAAATTGCTGAAACTGATGAAAATCAAACCATTATTGAAGCAATCGCCGACAGTAATGCAGAAGAAAGCGAAGACGAAAGTTTGAAAGAGCGTCACGATATTCCGATGCAAGACTATGATGCATTATCGATGGAATCACTTGTAGATGAATTGAACACATTAGTATCCAACGAGAAAGTGTCATCAATTAAAGACCATGTAGAGGAAATCAAAAAGGCATTTTTATCCAAATACAATCATCTTATTGAAGAGAAAAAAGAAGAATTCCTTGCTGAGAATCAAGATCCAAATGAAGAATTCCAGTATCATTTTCCTCTAAAATCAAAATTTGACAACATCTATTCTGTTTACAGAAACCATAAAAACGAACATTTTAAGAGTTTACAAGCGAACCTAAAAACTAATTTAGAAAATCGTTTGGCTATTGTTGAAGAGTTAAAAGAATTGATTAATCCGCAAGCCAACATTAAAGACATTTTAAAACATTTTAATGATTTAAGAGAGCGTTGGAAAAATGCAGGACCTATACCAAAAGATAAATACAACCACGTTTGGAATAACTATCATTTTCATGTAGAAAATTTTTATGATTATTTGCACTTAGATCGTGAAGCGAGAGACATTGATTTCAAACACAATTTAGAGCAAAAACAAAAAATTGTAGCTCGTGTAGAAGAATTAGTAAAAGAAGAAGACATCAACAAAGCGTTCCGTGAATTACAAGATTTACACCGCATTTGGAAAGAAGAAATTGGACCTGTTTCTAGAGAACACCGTGAAGAAATTTGGAACCGTTTTAGTGAATTAACAAAACAAATGCATGATAAACGCGAATTGTTATTTGAAAAACTAAGAGGTGCCGAAGTAGAAAATTTAGCAAAGAAAAATGAAATTATTGCTCAAATTGAAGTGTTGGCAACTGAAAAAGTAAATGCTCACACGCAATGGTTAGCACAAATAGAAAAAGTTGAAGCTTTGAGAGCTGCATTTTTTGCAGCAGGTAAAGTTCCGGCTGATGTCAATGAAGCTACTTGGAGTGCTTTTAAAACTGCAGTACGTAACTTTAATTCTTTCAAGAATTCGTTTTACAAAGACATCAAGAAAGATCAAAACGATAACTTGAGTAAAAAACAAGCTTTGGTGGCTAAAGCCAAAGAATTACAAGAAAGTACTGATTTTGCTACTTCTACTCCTATTATGAAACAAATTCAAGAGGAATGGAAGAAAATTGGACATGTACCAAGAAAGTATTCGGATAGTATTTGGAAAGAATTTAAAGATGCTTGCAACCATTATTTCGATAAATTAAAAGAGCAAAAGAACGAAGAAAATAGTGAAGAAGTAGCTGCTTTTGAAAACAAAAAAGCCTATTTAGAAACCTTGAGAGCGTTTCAACTAACTGGAGACCATAAAACCGATTTGGATGGTATTAAGTTACATATTCAAAACTGGAAAGGCTATGGAAGAGTGCCTTTTGCAAGACGTCATATTGAAGGTAAATTCAATAAAATATTAGATGCCCTTTTTGAAAAATTAAGTTTAAGTAAAAAAGATTCGGATATGATGCGTTTTGCTAACCGTATCGATCAATTGTCAGAAAGCAATGATTCACGCAAATTAGAAAGCGAAAAAATATTTTTGATTCGTAAAATCGAAGAAGTACAAAACGAAATTTTTCAGTTAGAAAATAATATTCAGTTTTTTACCAATACCAAAAATGCTAAAAAAGAAAATTCTATTGTGTTAGAGGTTCGTAAGAATATCGCCATTCACAAAGAAAGTTTAGAAGTTTGGAAAGAAAAATTGAAGCAATTACGCAATTTAAAACAAGAATAATTTTCTGATCAATACATTCTCAAAACCTCAATTCAAAAGATTGAGGTTTTTTTATGCAAAAAAATGAAGGAATGATAAATATCATTTTAATTGGCTGAAAGTCGGTTTACTTTTGATCTTTCAAATGATTATGTTATGACTCATTCACTAATCCAAAAGTACAATGTACCTGGCCCGAGGTATACAAGTTACCCAACAGTTCCCTATTGGAATGAGCTTAACTTTAGCTATGAAATTTGGTTATCAACACTCAAAAAATCATTTGAAGAAAGCAACACAACTGAAGGTATTAGTTTGTACATTCATTTGCCATTTTGCGAAAGCATCTGTACATTTTGTGGTTGTAACAAACGAATCACAAAAAATCATGAGGTAGAACATCCTTACATTCAAGCAATTTTGAAAGAGTGGACTTTGTATTGTGAGGTTCTTGGAGAAAGACCCAACATTAAAGAAATTCATTTAGGTGGTGGAACTCCAACCTTTTTCTCCTCTGCCAACTTAGAGTTGCTAATTAACGGGATTTTGGCGAAAGCAAATAAAGCTAATAATTATGAATTTAGCTTTGAAGGGCATCCCAATAATACTACACGAGAACAATTACAAAAACTGTATGATTTAGGGTTTAGACGTGTTAGTTTTGGTGTACAAGATTATTCAGAAAAAGTACAAAAAGCGATTCATCGTATTCAACCCTTTATCAATGTTGCCAAAGTCACTTTATGGGCAAGAGAAATTGGTTATACCTCAATAGGACACGATATAATATTTGGTTTACCTTTTCAGGAAAAAGAAGATGTAATTGATACTATTGAAAAGACTAAATCATTACAACCGGATCGTTTAGCGTTTTACAGCTACGCTCATGTGCCGTGGATCAAAGGAAATGGACAACGTGGTTTTAATGATGAAGATATTCCAAAGGATGAGATAAAACGAGAATTATACGAAACCGGCAAAGAATTATTGTATAAAAATGACTATCACGAAATTGGTATGGATCATTTTGCTTTAACAACTGATAGTTTATTTGAGTCCTTTGAAATTGGTAAATTACATCGTAATTTTATGGGTTATAGTTCTTCTAAAACGCAATTAATGATTGGTTTAGGCGTTTCGTCTATCAGTGATAGTTGGTATAGTTTTGCTCAAAATGTAAAAACGATTGAAGACTATTACCAATTGTTGGATACCAATACCATTCCTGTTTTTAGAGGACATGTATTGACAGATGAAGATTTAATCATTCGAAGACATATTTTGAACCTAATGTGTCAGTTTGAAACTTCTTGGGCTAACCCAAAAAACTACTTTGATGAAATTCCAGAAATTATATCTCAATTAAAAGAAATGAAAAAAGATGGATTAGTGCATTTTATCCCTAATGGGATTCAAGTTACAGAAGTAGGGAAACCATTTGTTCGTAATGTTTGCATGGCTTTTGACTTGCTTTTAAAGCGAAAAGCACCCGATACTGCATTATTTTCAATGACAGTTTAATCATCAATGACAATTTGGTGTGTCTTGAACAAACAAACTCATATTAGCAGGTGAAATGTATGGAATTCCCAATCCTAAACCTCGTAAAATGAATAAGACACCTATAATAACTCCAACATAGGGAATCACTTTTTGCACTTTATTTCGAAAACGGACAGTCATTATAGAATTAAAAAAGATAACACTACTCATCATTGGAATTGTACCTATTCCAAAAAGCAACATATAAAGTACTCCAAACGGTACACTTTGCATGGCAATGGAACCAAATAAAGCGACATAGACCATTCCACAAGGTAAAAATCCATTGAGCAAACCAATGGTAAATAACGATTGATAACTTTTGTTTTTAAATTGCTTTCCTAAAGAAGATTTAATTTTCGAAATGAGACGGTAAACGGGTTTAGAAAAATTGTAATTCGCCAAAACTCTTTCGGGAGTTACAATTGTAATAATCATAGCTATCCCGATAAAGATTGATAATCGTTGCTGAATTCCTGCCAAAAAAAAGCCTTTTCCTACCAAACCAAAAATCAATCCAATAGTAGCGTAAGCAGACAATCGTCCTATATGATACGTTATTATTTGAGTTACCTTTTTAGCAGGATTTGTTCTGTCTACTGGGATCATCAAGGCAATTGGCCCGCACATTCCAATACAATGCAGGCTACTAATTAAACCAAAGATGAATGCAGAATACAACATACTTTACTAACGAATATAAATAATTTCTTTAGTTAAATAAGCCTTTCCTTCGTATTGCCATTCCATATTAATATCCCAGCGGCCATCTATCAAACTTTTTTTAGGTATGAGCAAAGTTGATTCAGAAATCGAAATCGGAATTTCGAAATCAAATTTCTTGTTAGATGGCCTATATAGGGATACCATTCCTTTGATTTTATTGGGAACAAAAGTTGCAGGAAATCTAATTTCAGCCCCTTCTGAAGTCAATACAATTGTTGGTTTTTGTGCTAAATTCTGAGCATTTTGAGAACGTTGCATTTCTTCTCCAAATCGAGCGTCGTGTTTATAGTACTCTTCAACAACTAAATCATTATCGTATTTGGAATTGGATTGTACCTCAACAACAAAATACAAAATGAAGGTCATGAATAAACCAAAGGCAATTACAATACCTGTTCCCCAATTAAATTTAATTTTCATTTTCTATGTGATTTTTAATCAAAACTTCTTGGACTAAGGAAATTTGTCGTAGCTGTTTCAATTTTTTTATTTCCGTTATATACCTCTATATCTAATTTCGTTTTATCCGTATCCAACAGATATTGATTGATTTCAATAAATAAAGTACCACTGTTCATACCTTGTTTTGGGACTTTAAAATCTTGTTTACCTACTAATTTCAATGTTCCATTTATACCTACTAATTTAAAATGAATGTCTTTAAACTCATCATTTGTTTTATTAATTATTTTAAAGGTATATACATTACTGATATTTTCCCCTTTATGTTGAAACAATTGTCCTGGTAAACGTAATATTGTTGCTTCAACATCGGTTCTTAAAAACAAAAGTCCAGTTAATACACCAATTAAAATTACTAAAACGGCAGAGTACCCCTTCATTCTAGCAGTAAATTGAAACTTGGTCTTTTTCTCGATTTCATCTTCAGAAGCATATCGAATTAATCCTTTTGGCAAACCAACTGTTTCCATAATTGAATCACATTCGTCAATACAAGCAGTACAGTTTACACATTCTAATTGCGTTCCGTTTCGAATATCGATTCCCGTTGGACAAACATGTACACATTGATGGCAATCAATACAATCACCTTTTCCAGTTGCAGCACGATCCTCATTTTTATTTAATTTAGCTCTACCTGCTTCTTTTTCTCCACGAACAAAATCGTAGGCTACGTTAATGGATTTATTATCTAAAAGTACACCTTGTAATCTACCGTAAGGACAGGCAATGATACATACCTGCTCTCTAAACCAAACAAAAACAAAATAGAATACTCCAGTAAAAATTAACAATGCAATTAAAGTACTTAAATGACTTTCAGGACCATCTTCAATCATTTTAAATAATTCGTCGCTACTGATTAAATAAGCTAAAAACACATTGGCAATGAAAAAAGAAATAACCAAAAATACTGACCATTTCAATCCTTTTTTTCTGATTTTTTCAGCGTTCCATTCTTGTTTGGCTAATCGAATTTGAGCCCCTCTATCTCCTTCTATCCAATATTCAATTCGGCGAAAAACCATTTCCAAAAAAATAGTTTGCGGACAAATCCACCCACAAAAGATACGTCCAAAAATTACGGTAAAGAGAATGACAAATACCACACCCAATATCATAAACAAAACAAACAAGTAAAAATCTTGAGGCCAAAACGGAAAACCAAAAATATTAAAACGACGTTCCAAAACATTAAACATCATAAATTGATTACCATTAATTTTAATAAATGGATTGGCAATCAAAATAGCTAACAGAAAATAACTTACTATCTTACGGTATTCATACAATTTACCCGAAGGTTTTTTTGGAAAGATAAATTTTCTGTTTCCGGTCTCATCAATAGTTCCGATACTATCTCTAAAGGATTCGTCTTGAATATTTGCCATGGTATTGTAATTTTAAAAGACCAATTTCAAATTTGAAATTGGTCTTTTAGTTAGTGTTTTTATTTTGCAGGTTTTGCGGCTACTTCATCTACCCAAACTTCTCCTTCTGGAGCTTTTGGATCTTTAGGATTACTTCCTTTTAACGAAATAATGTAACTCGCTACTTTTTGCATTTCTTTTGGTTTTAATGTTCCCTTCCAAGAAATCATTCCTTTCCCATCTCTACCTCCATTTACAAGTGTGTGGAAAATATTTTTGATTCCACCTCCTAATATCCATTGGTCATCGGTTAGGTTAGGACCAATTTGACCACCAGCATCAGCTCTGTGACAAGCAGCACAATTAGTTGTATAGATTGTTTTTCCCTCAGCCAATGAAGGAGCATCAGTCAATAAAGTAACTGTCTTTTCATCCATTAAATCTGGAGCCGTTTTCATGTATTCAGCTACTTCAATTTTTGCTTGAGCCATTTCTTTTTTCAATTCCATCTCTTGATCATCGGCACCCAAAATTTCAAATCGAACTAAATAGATTGCAGCAAAACCAATACAAGCATAGAATAGATAAATCCACCATGGTGGTAAATTATTGTCTAATTCTTTTATACCATCATAATCATGATCTAACAATAACTCCCCTTCATTTTCAATTGGTTCTGATTTTGTTAATAATTTCATTACCTTTTGTAACCATTCACTTTCTGCAATAGAAATAGAGTTCACCTCTTCTAATTTTGCTTTTTGTTCATCAGTCAATAACTGATACGTGATTTTATCAATAGCACTTACTGTTATTTCAATTGCAATCAATAGAAAAAGAAATACAAATAGAAAAACAGACACCATTGGAAACTTAATAAATGCAGGTCGGTCTCCAGAGTCAATAAAAAATTCCATTGCGCCGAATACAGCGAAGAAAATAAGAGGAACTCTTACATATACAGGGATTATTTTTTTCATTTTTAGAAGTTTAATAATTATAATGTAGGATTATCGTTCAATGGAATTTGACTTAACTCATCGATTTTCTCTTTTTTATAAGAGAACACCCATAATGCTAATCCAACAAAGAATAAAAAGAAAATCAATAACGATAGAATTGGATATATCGCAACTCCGGCGATAGTTTCCATATTGTGTTTAATTTGTTCAAACATGATCTCTATTTATTTTTAACTTTAATATCAGTTCCTAATCGTTGCATATAAGCAATCATAGCAATAATCTCTCTTTCGTTCATAGGGACAAACTTTTCTCCTTTAGCTGCTGCTTTTTTCTTGCTTTCCTCATAACTTTTTACAAAGTCAGGATCATTTTTCAAGCTTTCTTCAATTGTAATAGCCTGAGCTCTTAAATCTTTTTGAGCATTGGCTACTTGTTCTTTTGTATAAGGAACTCCAAGAGTAACCATCGCTTCCATTTTATTTTGAATCAATGAAATATCCATTGCTTCATTATCAAACAACCATTTGTATCCAGGCATAATAGAACCAGCTGAAATACTTTGTGGATTCCAAAAGTGATTGAAATGCCAGTTGTCATTGTACTTCCCACCTACTCTTAACAAGTCTGGACCTGTACGTTTTGAACCCCAAAGAAATGGGTGATCGTATACAAACTCTCCCGCTTTGGATTGTGGTCCATAACGTTCTACTTCACTACGGAAAGGTCTAACTGATTGTGAATGACAACCTACACAACCTTCACGAATGTATAAATCACGACCTTCTAGTTCTAAAGGAGAATACGGTTTAACACTAGTAATTGTTGGAATATTTGATTTTACCATTATAGTAGGTACGATTTGAATAACTCCACCAATTAAAATAGCTACTGTTGCTAAAATGGTTAACTGAATAGGTTTTCTTTCTAACCAAGGGTGGAATTTTTCGCCTTTTAATCTTCCACTACTAATTTTTTGTAATTCAGGAGCTTGTGCTAATTCATCTTCAATTGATTGACCTACTCTTAAAGTTTGAATAATGTTGTATACCAACACTAACATTCCAATAAGATACATGGTTCCTCCAATGGCTCTCATCCAATACATAGGTATTAATTGAGTTACCGTTTCCAAGAAATTACCATAAGTTAGAGTTCCATCTGGATTAAACTGTTTCCACATTGATGCTTGTAAGAAACCAGCAACATACATTGGAAGTGCATATAATATAATTCCTAAAGTACCAATCCAAAAATGGAAATTAGCTAGTTTAGTTGAATATAATGGAGATTTAGTCATTCTTGGGATTAACCAATATATCATACCGAATGCCATAAATCCATTCCAAGCCAAGGCTCCAACGTGAACGTGTGCAATAATCCAATCGGTATAATGTGCAATAGCATTTACATTTTTAAGAGACAACATAGGTCCTTCAAAAGTTGCCATTCCGTAACCCGTAATTGCTACTACGAAAAATTTCAATACAGGTTCTACTCTTACCTTATCCCAAACACCTCTTAAAGTTAATAACCCATTAATCATACCACCCCAAGATGGAGCAATCAACATTACTGAGAAAACAACCCCTAAATTTTGAGCCCAATTTGGAAGTGCCGAGTACAATAAGTGATGCGGTCCAGCCCAAATGTAGATAAAGATTAAAGACCAAAAGTGAACAATTGAAAGTCTATATGAATATACTGGACGATTAGCAGCTTTAGGAACAAAATAATACATCAATCCTAAGAATGGTGTAGTTAAAAAGAAAGCTACTGCATTATGTCCATACCACCATTGTACTAAAGCATCTTGAACCCCTGCATAAACTGAATAACTCTTTAAAGCAGAAACAGGTAATTCCAAACTATTAAAGATATGCAATACAGCTACAGTAACAAATGTGGCTATATAAAACCAAATCGCTACATACAAGTGACGCTCTCTTCTTTTTATGATGGTACCAATCATATTGATCCCGAAAACAACCCAAATCAAAGCAATCGCAATATCAATTGGCCATTCTAATTCGGCATACTCTTTTGAAGTACTAAACCCTAATGGCAGTGAAACTGCTGCAGCAACAATAATTAATTGCCATCCCCAAAAGTTAAGATTACTCAAAAAATCGCTGTACATTCTTGCTTTTAACAATCGCTGTAAAGAATAATACACTCCAGCAAACATAGCATTACCCACAAAAGCAAAAATAACAGCATTCGTATGTAAAGGTCTCAATCTACCAAAACTCAACCACGAAATTCCGTCGGTGATATTGGGAAAAAGAAACATAAAAGCCAGAATAAGTCCAACTAACATTCCAACTACACCAAAAACGATGGTAGCATAAATGAATTTCTTTACAATTTTGTTGTCGTAATAAAATTGTTGCATTTCCATAATTAAATTTGTTTTTCTTCTGTTGTTTGTACTGATTTATTTGGGTTTATTTTAAGCTCATCGTCAAATAGCATTCGAACTGATGGCGTATAATCATCATCATACTGCCCTGTTTTTACTGCTCGTATAAACGCAATAAAAAAACCAATGGCAACAAGGATACTAATAGAGATCAATAAATAAATAACACTCATAACTTACATTTATGTTAACAAAATTAAGCCTCCAAAATCTCATAAAATATGACATTTATCATACCTCAATAAATAGTTGATAATTACTATCTATTATTGTAAGTTTTTTTGTGAATAATAATTACTCATTAAAGTAACAAAACTGACTATTGAAATAGTACTCAAAGGCATAATTATAGCAGCAACAAGTGGTAACAAATTACCAGTAACTGCAAATAACAAGCCCACTAAATTATATACTAAGGATATTGTAAAACTCATAATTATGGTAGTAATGGCTTTTTTAGAAAGCAACATAAAAGCATCTAGTTGATCAAAAACACTGGCATCTAAAATAGCATCACAAGCAGGTGAAAAAACATTTACGTTTTCTGAAATGGAAATCCCTACATTACTTTGCGCCAAAGCACCCGCATCGTTCAGTCCATCACCCACCATCATTACATTGTGTCCTTTTCCTTGTAATTTTTTTATAAATTCTAATTTTTGCTCCGGCTTTTGATTGAAAATTAATTCGGTACCTGGAGGTAATAATCGTTCCAATGCTTCTCGCTCTCCTTCATTATCACCCGATAAAATTTTCAATTGATAAAGTTGACTTAGATTCACAAAAAGAGTTGACAAGCCTTCTCTATATTGATTGTTAAAGACATATTTACCAACATAAGTATCATTGATTGTAATATGAACTGATGTTTGTTGGATATCGGTTTCTTCATTGCAACCCACAAAAGAAGCCGAACCCAATTGGATGTTAGCTCCGTCAATAGTTGCTCGAATACCCTTTCCTGTTATTTCTTCAAAATGATCCAATTTTAACTTTTGGGTTTCCGGTAAAAAATCATACAACATTCTGCTCAAAGGATGATTGGAAGCGCGTAATACATTTTTAATCAAAACAACATCCCTTTCTGAGAGTGGATTTCCTTGAAATGAAATATTGGATTTCTTGTTAGTAGTTATTGTTCCTGTTTTATCAAACACAATAGTATCTACTTTAGCTAGTTGTTCAATTACTAAAGCATTTTTAAGATAAAACTTCTTCTTACCCAGTATTCTTAAAATATTCCCGAACGTAAACGGCGCAGTTAGAGCTAATGCACAAGGACAAGCCACAATCAATACCGCAGTAAAAACATTAAATGCCGTATTAACATCTTTAAAAATCCAGTAGCCAAAGCCCGAAAAGGCAATTAAAAGTAAAATAGGTGTAAAATAGCGCGAAATCTGATCTGTAATTGTCTTGTGTTTTTGCTCCACATTTTTTTGGAATACATCATTACTCCACAACTGCGTCAAATAACTTTGTGAAACGGAATACAACACTTCCATTTCAATCATTTTGCCAATTTGCTTTCCTCCGGCAAATATTTTATCTCCGGATTTTTTTGTAATCGGAATGGCTTCGCCAGTAACAAAACTATAATCGATCTCGGCCGACTCAGAGATTAATATACTATCCACAGGAATCAGTTCTTGATTGCGAATGAGTAATCTATCCCCTTTTTGAATATCATATACAGGAATACTTTCTTCAAAATTACCTTGAATTCTTGTAATTGCAATTGGAAAATACGATTTGAAATCACGTTCAAAACTTAAAAAACTATAGGTTTTTATTTGGAACATTTTCCCTAAAAGCATAAAGAAAACCAATCCAGTCAAGCTATCAAAAAAACCAGACCCATAATCCATTATAATATCCACAGTACTTCGCACAAACATAACGATGATTCCCAAAGCGATAGGAATATCAATATTGAGCATTTTAGATTTGATACTTTTGTAGGCGGAAACATAGTAACCACTAGCCGAATAGAAAAAACTTGGCAATGACAAGGCAAAAATCAACCAACGAAAAAAGCCGCGGTATTGATCCAACCAATATTCTTTTACTTCAAAATATTCAGGAAACGAAAGCAACATAATATTGCCAAAACAAAAGAAAGCAACACCTAATTTATAGGTTAAACTTCTATCCACATTATTAGCACCCGCTTCATAGTTTTCTAAACTAATATACGGTTCATAACCAATCCCACTTAATAAATAGACAATTTCTTTAAGTGAAACTTCTTCTGGTTTGTAAGTAATACGGACTGTTTTTTGAGGGAAATTAACTTGAGAATTACTTATTCCCTTTTGAAGACGCTGTAAATTTTCCAAAATCCAAATACACGAACTACAATGTATATGAGGAATGCTAAGTGAAACAATAGCGGTTGCATTCTCTTCGAATTCCAACAGTTTTGAAACAATACTTTCATTATCTAAGAAATCATATTTACCATTAATGTCTTGCGGAGTGGCTCCAGGTGATTTTTCAAAATCATAATAACAAGTCATATCGTTGAGACTAAATATTTCATACACTGTCTTACAACCCGTGCAACAAAATGATTTGTCGTCAAAAATAACTTCTTCCTTTTTTACAATATCTAAACCACAATGGAAACAGTTTTGTGTGTCCATACTCTTTGCTCAATTTACCTGTGACAAAGGTCACCAATAGCTACTACTTAAAATATGACATTTGTCATAATATTAATTAAATTTGTTTTTCAATAAAGTACCTATTTGTATTATGAGTAAATGTGAACAATGTATCGTTAGAGAATTCAGCTCTTTGAAAGCGTTAAACAAAGAAGAACTCGTGAAACTTTCAGAGTGCAAAGAGTCCTATACTATAAAAAAGGGCGATGTGATTTTTGAGGAAGGAGATACAATTAATGGAATTTACTGTATTAAAGATGGCGTTTGCAAAATGTCCAAGTTAAGTGCCAATGGTAAGGACCATATTGTAAAACTAATCTCCAAAGGGGAATTGTTAGGACAACGTTCTATAATTAGTGATGAGCCTGTCAATCTTAGTGCCGTTGCATTAGAAGATATGGAAGTTTGTTTTATCCCTAAATCTGAAATAATGGGATTTTTTGAAAAAAACAATCAGTTTTCCATGAACGTTATGAAAACAATTTGTGGCGATTTAAAAGAGGCTGATGTTCATACTGTAAATATGGCTCAAAAAACCGTTAAAGAAAGATTGGCTGAAACGCTACTTTATTTAGCTGACACTTTCGGAAAAAATGAAGACAACAGTTTGAAAGTGCAATTATCTAGAGAAGAATTGGCTAGCATGATAGGTACTGCTACAGAAAGTTGTATCCGTTTACTTTCTGATTTTAACAAACTAGGCTTAATTGAGTTAGCCGGTAAAAAAATCACTTTGAAAGATATTGGTAAATTAAAAAAAATGGCAGAATAGGTTATCTAAATCTCATCAAGAAAGCTTTAAGAAAGACAAACTTTTATTTCGTTAATCTTATTTACTAATTGATACTTAAGTTCATATGGTATAAAACCAAACTGTATCTTTTCATTTTGAAGTTCTACGTTTAAAGTACAAGTTCTGTAATTGTGAACTAAATATTCCCCAAATAAATAGATCCCAAACACCAACCAGAAATAAAAACCAATTGGATAAAAACTAAAATTTAATCCAATGAAAATCCCTCCAATTATAATGTAAAAGATTTCATACTGTAGCGGAATCTTTTTAACTGAAACAAATACTTTCTTAATCTCATTTAATGGTATTCTCTTCTGATTAACAAAGTGTATATTTATTAGGAGCTCTGATTCAACTATCTGAATTTGATCTAAATTTTTAGTGTAAAACATACCCTTTGTATTTGATTAATTGAAAACCTTCTATCAAATTTTATTTCGAGGGCAATGAATTGTAATTTGAAACAAATTTATAAGAGAAAAATTGTATATTTAGCCCATTGTTAGCCCATAATACTTCGCACTCATGAATTCCGACAATTACAATCAATTACGAATCGATGTTGAGAAACAAATTGGATTTCGAATAAAAAAACTTTCGGAGTTAAAAATGGCTCAAGAAGCAATAGAATGGGAAACCAAAAAAAAATTGGTTTCAATACACTTCGACGATTTTTTGGTTTTCTAAAAAGTACAACTCCAAATAGTAATACCTTAAATACACTTAGTGTTTTTGTGGGTTACAAAAATTATAGTGCCTACCAAAAAGAGTATTTAAGAGACCAGGATTGGTTTGTATGGACTCAAACTATAAAAATAGAATTAAGTGATTCGATAACGAAAGAAGATCTTGAATGGCTTGAAAGACAACAAAAAACAGATGACTACCATATTAAGATTGCTTCAATAATTAAAACGTTCGTTTATAAAAAAAAACACAACGTACTTAATCAATTTTTTGACGAAAGAATATTCCAATTTGACGAAGCTAACCAACTTAAACTTGCTGCTAACATTTGTTTATTGTTTAGAAGTTTAGACAAAAAGGAAATCAACCAAATTATACAAAAAATAACCTCAAATAAAACATTTAGAGAAAATATACTGCATTGGTTTGTTGACTACTCTTACTTTAACGGCTATTATGGAAGTTTCATTAAAGAAGCAAAAAAATATGCTCAAGTCGAAAGTCATGAAGCTTTGTTTTACGATTTAATTTTAAATTACAATCATTATTTATCTTATGGTACTAATTTAATTCCTATCGAATTAAATAGGATTCGACCTGACTTTTTTTCTGTTTTACAAGGTCGTTGTTATGCCTACAACTTACTCTATTATAACAAACGAAATGATGAAATTAAATATGAACAAACTTGGAAAGATTTATTAAAAAAAATCAATCAATCGGGTCAAGTTAATTTATTTACCATTGAAATTTTTCCGGCATTACTGTTCCTAAAAGATTTTGAAAAAACTACATTCTTAATTAAAAATTACTATGAAGAACTCTTAACTATTGAAAATTGGAGTGGTTACCCATCTCAAGCAATGATTTTATTGACTCAAACATTACACTTAATTAGGGAAAATAAAATTAAAGAAGCTAAAATTGGTTTTGATTTAATTGATTTGTCTAAATTCAGTCTTTCGTATTCTGATTATATAAAACTTTTTTATCTACTTGCTAAGTATCAATTAGCAATCGCTTTATCATTAAATGAAGAAAAACTAAATGAAATTCAAACTGAATATGAATCAATTGTTGATCAAACTGGATTCAAACGATTTTCAGTTGATTTCTTGAAACACTACTTGATTACATCTGATTTAAGTTAATATGTAACACATAGGCTCCAATTGCAATTAATACAAGAGCGAAACCCATTATTTTATTCCATTTTTCTTTAAAAAATATTGCGCCAAATAGAATTGTTAAAATAGGAGTTGCCAATGGGAAAAGTGATGCTAAAAGGGGATTAGTAATTTTCAATCCTAAAAAACCAGTCCAAACGGCTGCAAAAATAAATACAGCCATTATTACTATAAGATAACCTGATTTTACAATCGTTTGTGACCATTGTATTTTTACTGATTTAGGTTGAATTATTAATCCGATAGCACCCACCAAAAAAACAATTATTTCTTGATTGACTACTGAAAATAGTGGTGGAATTGATTGTTTAAAATTATACCAATGTACCAATTCAGATGATGCAAAGAATAGCGACATTAAAATAAAATAAATTATAGTCTTGATGTTGGATTCTCCTGAAGACAGTTTTTGTATTTGAAAAATGTAAATACTAAATCCTACTATAATTATACTTGCTCCAGACAGAAAATCAAAAAAATTAAATTTTTCAAAAAGAAAAAGGTAGAGTACCGTAAACGCAATTGTCAAAAGATTAAATATTCCTAATTGTCTTAATGTCCCTTTTTTAAGAGCCGATAACATACAAATCAATCCAAAAGCACCAAGTAAAGATGCTATTGTAACTCTGCAAACCGTATTAAAATCAATTTCATATAATATTTCGGGAGAATAAAAAATAAGTACTCCCACTCCTATAATACTAGTTAATATTGCCCTTAAGGACATAACTAACCAACTATTCGCTTGCTGTAATACTTTTTTCCAGAGCAGGTTGTTTAATGAATAAAATACTATTGAAATAATTAAATATATCATAGTTTGATTTTACATTTTCTTCGCCTCGTTCCAAAACACATCCATCTCTGCCAAAGTCATATCCATCAATGGTTTTCCTAATTCAGTTGCTTTGCTTTCTAAATATTGAAAACGGGAAATGAATTTTTTATTCGTTCGTTCTAGTGCATCTTCGGGATTGATGTTCAAAAATCGAGCATAGTTAATCATTGAAAAGAGTACATCTCCAAATTCGGCTTCTATTTTATCTTGATTTCCAGCGGCTATTTCAACCTGTAGTTCTTCCAATTCCTCTTGGACTTTGTCCCAAACTTGATGCGGTTCTTCCCAATCAAAACCAACACCTTTTACTTTATCTTGAATTCGGCTCGCTTTTACCAATGCCGGTAAGCCTTTTGGAACTCCTTCTAAAACGGATTTTTTTCCTTCTTTTAGTTTGAGTTTTTCCCAATTTTGCTTCACCTCTTCTTCATCTTTCACCTCAACATCTCCGTAAATATGAGGATGGCGATGAATCAACTTTTCACAAATGGAATTGCATACATCAGCCATATCAAAATCTTGCGTTTCACTTCCAATTTTAGCATAAAAAACAATGTGCAATAACAAATCGCCTAATTCCTTTTTGACCTCATCTAGATCATTCTCTAAAATTGCATCGCCCAACTCATAAGTCTCTTCAATAGTAAGGTGACGGAGACTTTGTAGTGTTTGTTTTCTGTCCCAAGGGCATTGCTCTCGCAATTCGTCCATAATGGTTAACAATCTGTCGAAAGCCTGAAGTTGTGATTCTCTTGAATTCATCGTGAAAAATGGTTTTGGTAAAAATAAAAAAATCCTGCTAAGAAATTGATCTCAGCAGGATTTAATACTGTTAAAAACAACAATTATGATTTTGAAGCTTTTGCTTTTTTAGGTTTCTCTTCTGTAACTGATTCCTCTTTGCTTGATGCTTTAGGCGCTTCATCATTTACCAAACCTTTAGCTTGCAACATATTATACCAATTGATAATTTTTTTAATATCAGACCCATAAACTCTCTCTTCATCATAATCCGGTAAGATTTCTTTAAAATAAGCGGCTAAAGTAGCTGGATCTTCTTTATGAGAAATTGCAGGCCCATTTTTTTCTTTTTTAGAAATACTATTTAATATTTCAGCCAAAGGCTTTTCAGCTTCATAGGTATATACTGAAATCTCAGATAGCAAACTTACATTAGCCTTTAAATCAACAGTGATTTTTTTTCCGTCTAATAAAGATTCGGCAACAAAACCTGTACGAGTTTGAATTTTTAATTCGTATAAACCTGGTTTCCCAGAAATAGCAAGTATTTTTTCGATATTCATTTTATAATATTTTATTTAATTATCTTCCCTTTTTACCAAAAAACTTCATTCGGTATTCTTGAAAAGTTTTTCCTTCGATAATGTTTTTTAATTTTTTTTGAATCAAACGTTTTTTCAAAGACGAAATTTTATCGGTAAATAAAATTCCTTCTATATGGTCGTATTCGTGCTGAATTACTCTTGCAATTAAACCATCGAAAACTTCTGTTTTCATTACAAAATCCTCTTCACAGTATTCAATTGTTACTACAGGATTTCTATATACATCTTCTCTTACATCTGGTATGCTTAAACAACCTTCGTTAAAACTCCATTCTTCTCCTTCCTCCTTAAGAATTTTAGCATTAATAAAAGTACGCTTGAAACCGTTCATTTTTTTTTGATCTTCTTCAGATAAATCTTCATCATCACTAAATGGCGTAGTATCAATTATAAATAAACGTATTGGCAAACCAACCTGAGGTGCAGCTAGTCCAACTCCATGCGCATTGTACATAGTGTCATACATATTTGCAATTATCTCTTTTAAATTTGGATGACTAGGCACAATAGCATCAGCTACTTTTCTTAAAACAGGATCACCGTAACCTATTATTGGTAAAATCATTGTGGCTCTATATTAAAATTTAGCGGTTTAAATATTTTTTGAAAAAAATTGTTGGCAAAAGTAGTGAAAATAGCATGCTAAATACTACTATTTAACTAATTAAATTCTTTAACTATTGAATTTAAATGGATTAAAACATTTTTCTAGTCAAATAATCTTGAAGCATTATCGTGGCTGAAATTTCGTCAATCAAAGCTTTATCTTGGCGTTTCTTTTTACTTAGGCCACTATCTATCATTGATTGAAATGCCATCTTAGAAGTAAACCGTTCATCTACTCGAATCACTTTCATTTCAGGAAAATGATTGCTAAAATGAGTTACAAATCCTTTAATAATTGACGCGCTTTCAGATGGTAGTCCATTCATTTGCTTTGGTTCGCCAATAAGCACCGCTTCTACTTTTTCTTTTTCAAAATAATCTTTCAAAAAAGTAATTGCTGTTGCAGAAGGAATAGTTGTTAAACCTGAGGCAATGATTTGTAGCTCATCAGTTACTGCAATTCCTGTTCGCTTTTGTCCGTAATCTATAGCTAGTATTCTGGGCATTAATTTGATTTCTTAGTATTTACAGGTAAAACTAAATAAAATTCATAATTAACTCACAATTAAAATGAATAATTAACACGGCTATATCAAAGCTATACACTTTTGTCAATCGAGCAAAAAAACTATCTTTGTCAAATACTAATACAAACTGCACAATGAATTCATTACAAACAACAATCGAACAAGCTTGGGAAGATAGAGCTTTATTACAAGAAACTGCTACAACTGATGCCATTAGAGAAGTTATCGAATTATTAGATGCAGGGAAATTGCGTGTCGCCGAACCAAAAGGGGATGGATGGCAAGTAAACGAATGGGTAAAAAAAGCGGTAGTAATGTATTTTCCTATTCAAAAAATGGAAACTTGGGAAGCTGGAATTTTTGAGTACCATGATAAAATGGAATTGAAAAGAGATTATGCTGAAAAAGGTGTTCGTGTTGTACCAGGAGCTTCTGCTCGTTATGGTTCTTTCATTTCAAGTGGTGTTATCATGATGCCAAGTTATGTAAATATTGGCGCCTATGTTGACGAAGGAACTATGGTGGATACTTGGGCGACAGTAGGAAGCTGTGCTCAAATTGGTAAAGATGTTCACTTAAGCGGAGGTGTAGGAATCGGTGGGGTTTTAGAACCTTTACAAGCTGCACCCGTAATTATTGAAGACGGTGCATTTATTGGTTCACGTTGTATCGTTGTAGAAGGAGTTCACGTAGGTAAAGAAGCTGTTCTTGGAGCCAATGTATGTTTAACTGCTTCAACCAAAATTATTGACGTAACTGGAGAGAACCCAATAGAAATGAAAGGTTTTGTACCTGCGCGTTCTGTTGTGATCCCAGGAAGTTATACCAAACAATTTGCTGCTGGAGAATACCAAGTACCTTGTGCTTTAATAATTGGTACTCGTAAGCCTTCAACAGATTTAAAAACTTCATTGAATAATGCTTTGAGAGAATACGACGTAGCGGTTTAAATTAAAATTCAAATGATTGATATTTCGATTATTATTGTAAATTACAAAAGTTGGAGCGAATTAAATAATTGCCTCCAATCAATTATTGGTATCAATAGTGATCGATTTACATTAGAAACAATTGTCGTAGATAACGAATCTAATGATTATAAAATAAATGAATTCAAACAATTGTTTCCAACTGTGTCGTTTATTGAGAATAGTGGAAACAATGGATTTGCTAATGGATGTAATTTAGGAGCCACTCTTGCTAAAGGAAAGTATTTGTTCTTTTTAAATCCAGACACAGTAATTTACGAAGACGCCGTTTATAAACTTTGGAAAACTTCCTTTGAGAATCCTAACTATGGCATAGTTAGTTGTCGTCAGACCAATGAAAATTATGGAAAATATACGGAAATAAGATTTTTTCCTTCATTCTTTACCCTTTTTGGATATTCAAGAGTCATTTATAGAATTGTAAATTACTTTCGTCTTCATAAAAAATTTAATTTTCACAAAGAAATCGTTTTTCCAGACTGGGTTACTGGAGCAGCAGTTTTTATTAGTAAAGAATGGTTTGCAAGTGTAAATGGATGGACTGAAAAATACTGGTTGTATTTTGAAGACGTTGATTTGTGCAAGAAAATAAAAGGAAATAATGGAGAAATTTGTTTAATTCGAACCACAAATATATTTCATAAACATGGTGGTTCAACAAGAATAAACATAAAGACTAAGGCGCTAACTAAAACTGAAGTGCTTATTTCTAAACATGTTTATTTTAATGAACATAAAACAGGTATAATAAAAAATTGTATTCAATTTTTTCTGCTAATATCACTTCTAATAGAGAAGTTTATTTTTGCAATAATCGGTTTAGTTTTCTTCTTTATTCCAAAGTTAAAAGTCAATGTTTATATTTTTATTAATTTGATTAACTATTATATCAATGCTATTTCTAAAAAATCATGGATTAGCCCTCGATCAGTAAAATACTTACAAAAATAGTATGTTGATTTAAAGAAAAAACTTACTTTTGAATGATTAATTAATCTGTTATATAATTATCCCATCAGAATTTACAAAAAATCCCAATCTAGCAATTTTAATATGAATATAGGTTTTGAGGCAAAAAGAATATTTCACAACAGAACTGGTCTGGGCAATTATAGCCGTGATTTGGTGAGAATTCTTAGTCAATATTTTCCTGAAAACAAGTATTTTTTATACAATCCAATTCCAACAAACAAAAATCTTTTTAAAACTAATAATATTAGTGTTTTTGAAAAAAAACCTAATTCAAATTTTTATTCAAGATTTTATAACATCTGGAGACAAAAAGGAGTTGTAAAAGATTTAGTAACCGATGAAATTATTTTGTTTCATGGACTATCCGGAGAAATCCCCAGAGGTCTTACTAAAACTAAAATTAAAAGTATTGTAACCGTTCACGATCTAATTTTCATGAGATTACCCCAGTTTTATTCATTTTGGGACAGGGTAATTTATTTCTATAAATTTAGAAAATCTACACGAGAAGCTAATATAGTTGTTGCAATAAGCGAACAAACTAAAATTGATTTGATTAAATATTTTAATGTTCCATCGGATAAAATAAAAGTGATCTATCAAGGGTGTAATCCTGCATTTAAAAAAGACTATTCAACTAAACAAAAAGAAACAGTAATTGAGAAATACAATTTACCCGATAATTTTATTTTAAATGTTGGTACTGTTGAATGTAGAAAGAATGTTTTATCAGCTGTGAAAGCAATAAAAGATATTGACATATCTCTTGTAATTATTGGTAATCAAACACCATACAAGAAAAAAGTTGAAGATTACATTGTAGAAAATAACATAGAACATAAAATTCTATTTCTAAATAATGTTGATGTCGAAGAATTAGCAATCATATACCAGCTCGCTACATTATTTATTTATCCATCTTTATATGAAGGTTTTGGTATTCCAATAATAGAATCATTATACTCTAAAACTCCTGTAATCACAACAAAAGGTGGTGTTTTTCATGAATCTGGTGGCCAAAGCACTTTATATATTGACTCAAACAATATTGAAGAGATCAAGAATTCAATCCAACTGTTGTTAAATAATCACGAATTAAGAACAGAAATGGCAAACAAAGGCTATGATTTTGTTCAAAAATTCAATGATGAACATATTGCTACCAACGTCTATAATGTTTATAAATCTTTGTTGTAGTGAAAACTTCAAAAAAAACAGTATCTGTCATTTTACCAAATTTTAATGGTAGAGAATTGCTTGAAGAATTTATCCCTTCAATTATTGAGGCCCTCACCTTTTCGAAAATTGAATACGAATTCATTCTTGTAGATGATCAATCGACTGATAATTCTGTTGATTATATAAAAAATCATTTCCCTTCAATTATATTGGTTGAAAATAAAATCAACAAAGGTTTTTCTTTCACATGCAATAAAGGGATTGAAATAGCTAAAAAAGATCTTGTTTTTTTAGTGAATTCTGATGTAAAACTTTCTATTGACTATTTTGAACAGCAATTAAAGTATTTCGAAATGAATGAGACTTTTGGAGTAATGGGACAGATCAAAAATTATGAGAGTCATAAAACTGAAGATCATGCTCGATTTCCAAGATTTAAAGGAGTCAAACTTAAAGCAACTAAATTTTACTACTCAACCAATTCTTCTGAAAAAGTATTCACAACCTACTTATCTGGGGCAAATGCATTAATATGTAATCAAAAATTGAAATCATTAAATGGCTTTGATGAGATATATTCTCCATTTTATTTTGAAGATTTTGATTTAGGATTACGAGCATGGAAGATGGGTTGGAAACTATATTACGAGCATCAGTCAATTTGCTTTCATAAAGTAAGTGCTACTACTAAAAATCTAAACAAGTCAAATCTAGTTAACCGGATTTATTATAGAAATAGTTTTATATTACACGCTATCCATTTAAATGGGTTTAGAAAAAAAATATGGTATTCTCAGTTATTTACTTCTACTCTATTATGGCACTTAATTAAAGGTGAGTTTTGGATTATTTATAGTCTAATTGATTTCTTAAAAAACAAAAAGAAAATACAAGAATCCATAACCAAAATAAAAAAAATGCAACTTGAATTAAATATTACTATTGGTATTGATAATATTTTAAGTATTTTTAAAAATTCATTGAAAAACAAATCAATTAAATGGATTTAATTGATTTAAATCATTTCGTAACTTAAAATGTAAATAATGGCATTATCTGTAGCTATGTGTACCTATAATGGTTCAAGATTTATTAAAGATCAATTAAACAGTATCATTGAACAATCTAGACCAGTTAATGAAATTATTATTTGTGATGACTGTTCCACAGATAATACCATAGAAATCATTAATGACTATATAATTAAATATCCTGGTTTAATTCAACTATATCAAAACAAAGAAAACCTTAGAAGCACTAAGAATTTTGAAAATGCAATTTCACATTGTACAGGTGATTATATATTCTTAGCTGATCAGGATGATATTTGGGACTTCTATAAAGTAGAAAAAATAATTACGAAATTTGAAGCAAATGAATCTTTAGAAGGAATTTTTACTAATGGAAACTTGATTGATGATGATGGTGAAATTTTTCCAAATACCAATATGTGGAATACTTTCTATTTTTTTGAAAAAAATTTAGATAAGCCCGTTGATTTATTATGTTTGCTAAAGCACCATGCAAATATGGTTACTGGGGCAACATTATGTATAAAAAAATCAATACGAGATATTATTTTACCGTTTCCAGATTTAACAAAAAAGAAGTTTTTTCACGACGAATGGATTGCTTTAATTTTGGCCTCTAGAAATAGTCTAGACTATATTAATGAAAATCTTATCTCATATAGAATCCATACAAGTCAACAGATTGGTATTGGAAGAAAAAAATTAGACGATGTGATAGTTCCTCATCCACACCTTATTTATACCTTACAAATTACAAATCAATACCTGCCTAATAGTTTTACACAATGTAGAAGAATTAGTCGTATTTATTATAATTGTTATAAGAAATTTAACACTCTTGCCATTTTTTATAAAGACAAAAAATCACCCGTAGATTTTAATGCAATCGCACAAGAAAACCTTAAACTTTATAACAAAGCTGAAAAAAAATTAAGAGAAAATAGCTGGTATCGCTACAAGCTTAGAAAAGTTTCAAAATTCCTATTCAGAAAGAAAAAAGTATTGTAATCTACCATTATTAAATTCATGAAAAAAATCCTATTCCAATTCGTTCTATTTTTATTTTCAATTAGTTTAACTGCTCAATCAATACCTGTTGGTTCCATTGATTATACGGACGAACGTTTACGAAATGAACAACTTTTAAATTTTAATGTAGACAACAGTTCTTTTACGATAAGACCATTACTACGAAAATCTGATTCTACTCAAAACTCCCAAAAAACAAACCAATTTAAATTTAAATTACTTCCAGTAGCTCTTGTTCAACAATACAATTCATTACTTCCACTTGGAAGAAATGATGGGGTTATGATTCCTTCAAAAGGCTATCAAATGAAATTTAGCGCGGGATTTTTTGTGAGTTACAAAAATTTAAGTTTTCAATTTAATCCAGAATATGTAAATGCTGAGAATTTACCTTTCGAAATTTTTCCTAATAACATAAATAGTTCCGTTAGATTAAACTATATCCGATATTTAAATAGCTACGACATTCCGGACAGATTAGGTTCTAGTCCCTATAAAAAAATATTTTGGGGACAGAGCGCTTTAAATTATAGAATCGGGAAAGTGAATATTGGGATATCAAATGAAAACTTATGGTGGGGACCCGGGAAATATAATTCTCTAATAATGAGTAATAACGCCCCAGGTTTTATTCACTTTACTTTTAATTCAGTTAAACCTATCTCCACACCTGTAGGTTCTTTTGAATGGCAACTTATCTCTGGCAGACTTGTTGAGTCAGGTTTAGATATTCCAGCAGAATTTTATATGGTTAATGGTATAAACTACAAAGCTTCAAAATCGAAAGAATGGCGCTATTTATCTGGATTAACCTTAAACTACCAACCCAAATGGATTCCAGGTTTGTATCTTGGATTAAATAGAGTATTTCAACTATATAACAATGATTTAGGAAAAGGGTTTGCTGACTATTTTCCTGTAATTTCTCCATTTCAAAAAAAGAATGTTACAGATGAAGATGGAAAAAATAGAGATCAAATAGCCTCACTATTTTTAAGATGGGTGTTCAAAGAGTCTAAGGCAGAGATTTATTTTGAAAATGGTTGGAACGATCATAAACAAGATTTTTGGGATTTGCTGCAAGATCCATCACATTCAAGAGCTTATACTTTTGGTTTAGGTAAAATATTTACTTTAGAATCTGGGCTTAATAAATATCTTAAATTCAATTTTGAAAATACCTTACTCCAACAAAGTGCTTCTAGAATTGCAAGACCAGCCGGAGCTTGGTACCAACATGGATCGGTATTACACGGCTATACTCATATGAGCCAAGTAATTGGCGCTGGTATTGGTCCAGGAAGTAATTCTCAAACTTTAGATATCAGTTTATGGAAAAAAACAGATGTATTGGGATTTCAAGTGGAAAGATATTCTCATAATCTTGATTTTTCTCACGATGTATATACTAATTATGAAATTGGAGAATACAATCGAAGATGGGTAGATTTAAACTTTAATGTTTATGTATTTAAGCAAATTAAAAAAATTGGATTTAATGGAAGATTTACCCATAGTGTAGTGAGAAATTACCAGTGGCAAATTCCTAATAATAAAAATAACTTCCAAATACAACTATCACTTCAGTACCAACTGTAAACATATTTAAGATAGTTGAAAAGTATTTTTAAGTTAAAACAATCTAAAATATTATAATACCTTAATGGACATCAATCAAGAAATCCACAACGCTTTTGAAGTTATAAAAAACGGAGGAATTATCCTTTACCCTACCGATACGGTATGGGGTATTGGTTGTGATGCTACAAATCCTGAGGCGATAGCTAAAGTTTACCAACTCAAAAAAAGAACTGAAACCCAGAGTATGATTTGCCTGATGAATGGTGAGAAAATGATGTACAATGTGTTCAAAGAAATTCCTGAGGTGGCATGGCAAATTTTAGATTTGTCCGAAAATCCTACGACTTTAGTTCTTGATAATCCAAGAAATGTAGCTTCTAATTTAATTGCGACTGATAAAACTCTAGGAATTCGATTGGTAAAAGAACCATTTTGCTTCAAACTAATGGAGAGAATGAAAAAACCATTAGTTTCTACCTCAGCCAATATATCAGGACAACCCACTCCTAAATCATTTAAAGAAATCAGTCCCGAAATTATAAAAGGTGTAGACTATGTTGTAAATTTGCATCACGAAAAAATTGCCGGTAAGCCATCTACAATTATAAAATTGACAAATGATGCACAGGTAAAAGTGATTAGAAAGTAATTAAGTTTTACCGCAAATTCGCAAATTATAATCTATTATTTATGGATGATTATTTACACAAAGAAGAAAGCTACAAAATTGTAGGTATTCTTTATGAAGTTCATAAGAATCTTGGTAAAGGATTTTCAGAGATTGTTTATAAAGACGCTCTCGAATACGAATTTACTCAACATAATATTCCTTTTGTAAGGGAAAAAGAATTTACTGTAAATTATAAAAATACAACTTTAAAACATAAATTTTATGCTGATTTTGTAGTTTTTGACAAAATAATTCTTGAAATTAAAACAGTCGATTGCTTCAATAATAGCCATTATAATCAATGTTTAAATTATTTAAAAATAGCCAAATTTGAATTAGCAATTCTAGCAAATTTTAATCTTATATCACTAGAATACAAAAGAATTGTACAATCTAAATATTAATTTGCGAATTTGCGGTAAAAAATGAATCACATAAACATTCCATAATCCTGCAGGGGTAAAATAAATGAACTACAAATCAGCCTTACACAATACCATTTTTGAAGTCATATCCAAGGCTTCAGTTGAACTTAATGTAGAAAGCTACGTTATTGGTGGATTTGTTAGGGATTTACTTCTAGGAAGAAAATTTAAAAAAGACATCGATATTGTAGCTGTGGGTAGCGGAATCGAATTGGCTTTAAAAGTATCTGAATTGCTTCCAAAAAAACCAAAAGTACAAATATTCAAAAACTACGGGACAGCTATGCTTCGTTTTGAAGATACCGAAATTGAATTTGTAGGTGCTCGAAAAGAATCCTATCATTTTGAAAGTAGAAATCCCGTTGTTGAAAATGGCACATTAGAAGATGACCAAAACCGTCGCGATTTTACAATAAATGCTTTAGCGTTATCCTTAAACAAAAATACGTTTGGCGATTTAGTCGATCCGTTTAATGGCGTTTTGGATTTGGAAAACAAAACCATAAAAACACCTCTTGATCCGGACATTACCTACTCTGACGATCCGTTGCGAATGATGCGTGCTATCCGATTTGCAACCCAGTTGGGTTTTGAAATTGAAGAAAATTCACTAGATTCAATCAAGAAAAATGCAGAACGCATTAAAATTATTTCTGGCGAACGAATCGTTGACGAACTAAATAAAATCTTATCTGCCGAAAAACCTTCTGTTGGATTTTTATTATTATACAAAACAGGACTTTTGGATATTATTTTACCTGAACTGACCGCACTAAATCAAGTTGAAGAAATCGAAGGTCATACGCACAAAAATAATTTTTATCATACGCTAGAGGTAGTAGATAATATTTGCCCTAATACAGATGATGTTTGGTTACGTTGGTCAGCTTTATTGCACGATATTGGTAAAGCACCAACCAAACGTTTTAACAAAAAACAAGGTTGGACTTTTCACGGACATGAATTTTTAGGTGGAAAAATGGTAAAGAAAATCTTTGAAAGGTTGCATATGCCATTAAACCAAAAAATGAAATTTGTTCAAAAAATGGTCATCATGAGTTCTCGACCAATTGTTTTGGCTAACGAAATTGTAACGGATTCAGCTGTGAGAAGATTAGTTTTTGATGCAGGCGAAGATGTAGATGATTTAATGACACTTTGCGAAGCGGACATTACAACAAAGAACCCAGCAAAATTCAAAAAATACCATAATAATTTTGATATTGTAAGAAAGAAAATTATAGAAGTAGAAGCCAGAGATCATGTTCGGAATTTCCAACCTCCTATTTCTGGAGAGGAAATTATGACTATTTTTGATTTGAAACCATCACGAGAAATTGGGGTATTAAAAGAAGCAGTGAAAGAAGCTATTTTAGAAGGAGAAATTCCAAACGAATACCAAGCCGCCTATGATTTCGTTCTTAAACGAGCTGAGAAATTGGGATTGAAAGTCAAAAAATAATAAGTAAAGATTAACTTTTGTTCCAGTTCTGAAATAAAAACATTAAAATAGATTTGTAAAAAAATTGATGAAAAAATATTTTCCAAAGTCAGCTAAAATAGCCTTAATTCTAGTCTATTTAGTTATCGTTGCAGGAGCATTGGTCCGAATGACAGGTTCAGGTATGGGTTGTCCCGATTGGCCAAAATGCTTCGGATACTATATTCCTCCTACTCAAGAAAAAGAATTACGCTATACAATTGGAAAAGAGTATTCAAAAGGTCAAGTTATTATTAAAGACGAATCGCTTTTGGTTGCCAAAGATGATTTTACAGCCCCAACCAATTTTGAAAGTTCGCATTGGGAAAAATATACCCAACACGATTATGCTATTTTTAATCCATTTCATACTTGGGTGGAATACTTAAATCGACTGGTGGGTGCTTTGGCGGGAATAGCTTGTTTAATTGCGCTTTTTTTCTCGTTGGGTTACTGGAAAGAAAATAAAAAATTGGTATTCTTTAATTTAATCATCTGTTTCTTAATGGGTTTTCAAGCCTGGTTAGGAAAAACGGTTGTTGATTCAGTTTTGAATCCTTATAAAATAACAACTCATATGTTGGCTGCTTTACTCATAGTGGCTGTGCAGTTGTATGTAATTTATGCTGTTCAAGAAAAACAAAAAACAAAATCGTTGGATACTGAATTCAAATGGGTTTTATTAATAACATTGGGTTTAACCATCCTACAAGTCATTTTTGGAACGCAAGTTAGAGAATCTGTAGATACTGTTGTAGAAGCAGGTTTGCCTAAAGAGGTTTGGTTACAAAACCCTAAAGGAGGTTTCTATACTCACCGAAGTTTTTCAATTTTAGTGGTTTGTGCCAATGCTTTTTTGTTTTGGAGAAATAGAAAATTAGAATTAGGATTTACTAAAATGAATTGGGTAATAGGACTTCTTTGTATTGAAATTCTTTCTGGAATTGCGATGTATTATATTAATTTCCCATTCGGATCTCAAACGATTCATATCGTAATGGCTACCCTTCTATTTGGCTTACAATTCTATTTAGTTTTGGAAAACTTTAAAAAAACACACAATAATACCCGACTATAATGTCACAATATCGTCTTAACCATAATCAATGTCTAAACTAGCCGCTCAAGATAAATTTTTAGATTTATCAGATTACGGAAGACCTTTTGGAAAATTTCTTGCCAATAGCTTAAAAAATACGCGCTTTACTCCTATTCATGTCACATTATTGTTTGGCATTACTGGACTAATAGCAATGTATTGTATTCTCAACGAAAGCTATATATGGGCAGGTTTTTTTATTGTTTTAAAGTCTGGAATAGACGCAGCCGATGGTGAATTAGCTCGTTTAAAAAACACGCCCTCCTATGTTGGTAGGTACCTTGATAGTGTGTTTGACATTATTTTAAATTTTCTGTTTTTAATGACGATTTGTTATGTATCTCAAACTTCATTTTGGCTTACTTTAATTGCATTTTTTTGCATTCAATTGCAAGGTACTTTGTACAACTACTACTATGTGATTCTGAGAAATAAATCGGTTGGTGGTGATACAACTAGTAAGGTATTTGAATACAAAACACCGAGAGCTTTACCTGGAGAAACTCAAAAATCAGTCAATATTTTATTCAAAATCTATACTATAGTTTATGGCGGTTTTGATAAAATTATTCATGCCTTAGACAGCGATGCTTATAAGGTAAAAACCTTACCCAACTGGTTCATGACCTTGGTTTCCTTGTATGGATTAGGATTTCAATTACTAATTATCGCGGTGCTTTTACCATTAGGTCAAATCGAATGGATTATTCCTTTTTTTATTGCGTATTCTATCTTGATATTTATTTTGATTGGGATTCGGAAAACCTATTTCAACTAACCCAGCCATTCCTTAAAATCAGAAACGCGTTCTCGAGCAACAATTACTTCATCGCCTTTGTAAGTTGGTAGGCTAATTTTTAATCTCGAATTGGAATACACCTGAATCTCTTTTACAGACTGCATCGGAATAATAAATTTTCTATTGATACGAAAAAAATCTTTCGGATTTAACTCTGACTCCACTACTTCCAAACTACTATCAATCAAATAATCCCGATTGTCTAAAGTATGAATGTAAGTGCCTTTGTTTTCGCTATAGAAACATTCGATTTCAGCGACATCAATTACTTTGAGTTGTTGGCCTATTTTAACTGAAAAACGTTTTCTGTATTCCTTCGAAACAGGATTTACTAACATCCGTTTGATGGCTTCAAAATCTAAGGAATTAATATTGTGCTGCTGAAATTGATTCTTGAATTTTGATATGGCTGTAGCCAATTCCTCTTCATCTATCGGTTTCAATAGATAATCGATACTATTCAATTTAAAAGCACGTAATGCATATTCATCATAAGCAGTCGTGAAAATCACAGCACTTTTAATATTAATTTGTTCAAAAATTTCAAACGACAAACCATCTGACAATTGGATATCCAAAAAAATCAAATCCGGATGCGAATTATTTTGGAACCAACTAATTGATTCCTCTACAGAATGCAACAATGTATTCACCTGCAATTCTAATTTTTCAATTTTACGTTGTAATAATCTGGCTGCAGGTTTTTCGTCTTCTATGATGATGATATTCATTGTAAATACATTTCAAAATTCAACATTCGTTATTGATTATTCAATATGATATTACTCCCACTTATTTACATTTCTTTCTTTTTCCATCAACTCTTTTATTTTACGCTCTTCCCAATCTTTACCAAGAATGAAATAGGGAATAAAGGTTCCCATAGCATGAGCCAACAAACCTATTCCCCAAAAGAAAGCTGTAAAGAAATTCTTAAACTGAAAATAACTTTCACCAGGGTCCAAATTCTGAACGTTTGCAATCACTATCATTATATTAATTACCACGTATACTAGAGCATGTGTGTAAAAACCTTTTAATTTTTTTACTTTTTTAACCGCCTCTTCATAACGGATTTGATCTAAATTATTATTTCCCATAGTTACAGTATTTAATTAAAATTATTCCCAATTGTTCGATGAATCTTTATTCATGATTTCTTTAATCTTTCGTTCTTCCCAAGACTTTCCATATCCAAAAACGCCAATAGCATGAAAGGTAAGTCCCAATCCCCATCCTAACATGGGATAAATAAACCATTTGTGATCCCAATAAGTAATATAATTAATTACAGTTAAAGAAGGGATTACAATACAGTAGGAGGTTAAATTCCCGTAAAATCCTTTTAATTCATCAACACGCTTTTTAGCACGTAAATACGCATTATTTTCTTCGTTAAATTGACTAGTTCTCATCATGGTAATCTGTTTGGTTAATATAGGTAAATAGACTTTAAATAATTTTTCATTTTGAATAATTGTAACTTGTCGTTCCGTTAATAAGGCATAACGATTCACAATGTTTTGCAAACCCACTCCTTTCCCATCAGAAAGAACTTCTTTCTTTTGCCAATTGTTTTCAACCACCAATTGATTGTCTTCGACACTAATTTTAATATGTAGAGGCTTTGAAATGCTCACCACATTGTGTTTGATGCAGTTCTCTAACAATAGCTGCAAGGACAATGGGACTACTTTAGCATCTTCGTTGGTGCTTTGTGGCAATTCATAGGAAATACTGTTCTCAAAGCGCATTTCCAATAATTGCATATAGATTTTGGCAAAAGCCAATTCTTCTGAAACTGCTACTAACTCTTTGTCTTTTTGTTCTAACACATAGCGGTAAATTTTAGACAAGGAAGTCGTGAATTTTTGAGCAGTTGAAGGATTTTCTTCGATCAATGAACTCAACACATTTAGACTGTTAAACAAAAAATGCGGATCAATTTGATTTTTCAAACTTTCAAATTGTGCATTGGCAGTAGTAGCAATGATTTTTTGTTGGTTGACTTTATTTTCTTGAAATGATTTATAAATATAAAAAACATGAAAAAGAAGAGTAACAATAAAAGTCATAAAAAAGGAAACAAAATAATTGTACCTAGTCTCGTTACTTATGAAAACACTCCAACTCTTTCCTTCAATTAATACATCTTCAATAATTCGAAGCAAAAAAATAATTGCTATTGAGATTATAAGTGAAAGAATAAAACCCCAAATTATTCTTTTTAAAGAAAAGCGATCGTTAGCAAATTTATCATCTAAGAAAATGAATAAACTGGCATTAGCAAAGTACAAACTCAAACTATACAGATTGGTGTAGCTGTAAAATACTAGTAAACTATAATTAAATTCAATTACGGCTCCAGTCACAAATTTAATTAGTAACAGTACAATAAATACTAAATTTGAAATTACAAAAGCTCTAGGAAATTCTTTAATTAATTTATCAATCATACTTTTAGATTAAAATAAAAGTTGTTGCAAAAAAGCAATCAAACTTAGGGTTATATAAATGACTATTCGAAACATACTATTATTTTTTTATTTTTTTGATATTATTTTGTACAATTTTTCAAGTTAGCTTGAGCACGATCTAATCCCCATCTTGGATAAAACGGAGTTTCATTTTTAAATGTAGCAAATAAACCAATTGATTTTTCTACATCGTCACATAGTTTTTTCACATCAGCACCAGTCCATTTTGCTAAACCCATTTCGAATTCGGCTTTACAAAATACTACTCTAGGATTTTCAGGTGCAATTACACTGACACGAGCGTAAATTCCTGCAATTTTAGGTGAAAGTGTCATTCCGTAGGTCATTGGATCAGAAGCTAAAAGGGCTGTTTTTGACATAGCCTGAAGTAATAATAATTCGGCATTATTGGGATTTTTATCCAACTCTAAAGCTAATACTTCATCAGCTTTAGTTAATAAAGCATTGATTTTATCTTTATTGGACGGATTAAAAGCCTCGTTTGTACTAATCAGGGCAATGTAATAATTAGGTAACCAATTGTCTTTTTCTGTCAAGGCAATTCTTTCCAATAATGCTAAAGCATCGATACTTTTACCTTCTTTCCAGAATTCTAAGGCTTTGCCCATTCCTTGCTCGTATTGTTGTGCGTTAACGGCTAAGAAAGTGGTAATAAAAAAAGACAAGGTTGTGATAATTTTAGTCATGATTTCTAATTTTTTTAATTAAAATTTTTTTGATGATTGAAATTCGTTATTCTTATTTCTGTCGTAAAAGTAAATTAGTTGTTTTTCTAATAAAACTTACATTTACTGAATTGTTGATTTTTATTGATGAATTGTAGAATGAACTTATTTAAAACACTAGAAATTCATCAATTCAAAAAATAAATTTGATTTATTTTGCTCGAGTCATAATTAATAATTTACCTTTGAACTTTTTATAAAAACAACGATTATGGTTTATAAATTCAGAGTAATTCTAGACGCAGAAGAAGATATTTTTAGAGATATTGCTATCCTTGCCGAAGACACTTTAGAAGATTTACACAACGCTATCTTCAATTCATTTGGTTTTGACGGAATGGAAGTGGCATCGTTTTATACTTGTGATGATACTTGGAATCAAGAAGATGAAATTCCGATGTTTGACGCAGGTGATGTTCCTGGAGAACAAACCATCATGAGCGATTATAAATTAGTCGATATTTTAGACAAACAAAATACTAAAATTATCTACGTATATGACTTTATCAATATGTGGACTTTCTTAGTAGAATTAGCTGCAGTTGAAGAACCACAAGCAGGAGCGCTATATCCTGAAACGCTTTTTTCTCATGGTGAAATGCCTGATGAAGCTATTGAAAAAAACTTTGAAGCCGATATGCACGAGGATATATATGGCGAATTTGAAGACGATTTAGACGAAGACGATCTAGATATGTTTGAAGGAGACGACAGCTTTGAAGATTTCGGATACGAAGAAAATTGGAATTAAAAAAAGGGTTAATAGGTACAGGGTTAAAAGTTTAAAAAACAAAACTTTAAAACGCATCAACTTAGTAAACTACTAACCTATTACACTCTTAAACATTAAATTAAAATGATTAACTTATTCAATACCCATATCGACTCCCTTTCTATACATCGTGTAGGAAATAAGAGCCGTAACGAAGCTCTTTTTTTATCAGAACAACCGTTTAATCTAAACGATGAAATTGTTCCTTTGATAAAAGAATTTTTCTTCAAGCCTTTCAGAGAAAAAGAAGAAAATTATTTTCAGTTTGCGCACGAAGTAGATTTGGATTACAACGAAATGTACAAATTCGCTTCTCAAATATTCGAGAATCCGTCAAATGTTCACGAAGTTTCAAAACAAATTACCAAACATTTATTTGAACAATCGAATCACCCACACATCAAAAATGGCGAGGTATATGTTACTTATTTAACAAACCTAGCTATTGACAACAATGTAGTCGATGCCATTGGGATATTTAAAAGCGAAATCCAAGCTGACTTTTTGCAATTTGAAGAAAAAGATACTCACCTTGAAATGATTTTACAACACGGGGTAAGTTTGAATAAATTAGATAAAGGTTGTTTGATTTTCAATTACAAAAAAGAGGAAGGATATAAAATACTAACGGTAGATAGTAACCGTTACGATGCCCGTTATTGGTTAGAACATTTCTTATCTGTAGATGCTTTTGAAGACGAAAATTTCATCACTAAAAAATACTTGAAATTCTGTCAAGGCTTTGCCAAAGACGTGGTTTTCCCTGCCGAAGACAAGAAAGAAGAAGTGATGTTTATGAATCGTTCTGTGAATTATTTTGCTAAAAACGACCAGTTTGAAGAAACTAATTTCCTCAACGAAGTATTAGACAATCCTGATTTGATTCCTGAATTTAAAAATTATAAAGTAGATAAAGGCGATAAATACAGTATTGAAGACATTACCACCTTTCCTATTGCCAATGCAGCCGTTTCTGATGCTAGAAAGTCAATCAAAAACGTGATTAATTTAGACACACACATCCAAATCAAAATGGATTTCATCAACCCGGAAAGTGCTGAGAAATTTGTAGAAAAAGGTTGGGACGAAGAAAAACAAATGTACTACTACTTAGTTTACTTCAATAAAGAAGAGAAAAATTAAAATAAGAGTACCATTTAAAGTCAAAATTTTGTCAAACTGAACTTGTTTCAGTTTCTATTATTACATTAACACATAATAATTTATAGATTCCGAAATGAATTCGGAATGACAAGGCGTTTTTTTAAACGAATTGTTTAAGTTCAATGCGATTTAAACATTGTCATATTTTTGAAATTTCGTGTAATATATAAAAACGAAGCATTCATAATATTTCCCATGGATTTGGCTTTCTTAAAATTCATATCATTGGTGTAACGATACAATTCCATTTTCAATTGTTCCAAATGTGACGATGTTGATAAGGTATCGTCTCCCATAATTTTTAAAAGTCGTTTGATTCTATTTTCAGCTGAGTGAATTCTTTTAGCCAAAACAGAACGCTCTTCGTTTTTATATTGGTTGATAGAACTTTCTTGTAATTTATCTTTTACTAATTGTACCATTGGATAATTTTCTTTGAAAAACTGTGGTCGGTACACCTTAAAATTACCTTCATAACATTGTTGGTCAAAATCAATCGCTCTGATCCTGTACACAACTTGATCAAAATCGTGAATAGGTATCACTACATAATTATAAGCACGCATATCCCCAAGTAAACGAATCATAGAACGCTCATTAAATTTAACAAACTCCTTGGCAATTTGAGCTTTTTCCGTTTCGGTACAATCCTTGAGATGATTATTTATAAAAACATCACCAGCAATTCCCATAATATGCTCTTCAATTAATGTATCTTGATGAACTAAAAAGTTAATTTTATCAGGAGACAAAATGTGTTCTAACTCTAAACCATACACGCGAGAAGCATCCGCTTTTTTAACATAAAAATGCGTATAATTATCATTAAGGATATTACGTATTTTAATTCGGAACGGCTTTGAATTACCAAAAGTACAATAGTCGATTGAGTCAACATTTAAAAATTTGATTATCTCTAAATTACCATCCGAATGAAGCAAAGAATAGATTTTTTTAAGTGTCAAATCAATTTCTTCGCGTTCAAATTCGTTATAATACACTCGAATCCATAAAGTATCTTGATCCTCTTTGTCGTACACATTAACAGAACCTGAAAAACGAAGTAAATCATCGTAAGCAATTGGAAATTTAGATATCCGATCAAATCGTTCCAAATAATCCAACAAATCAGTGTTTATAGGATAAGATGGCTTTTTAAAAATCATTAATGGTTCATCGCTCATGGGAAATGTATTTAAGACAAATTTACTGAAATTTATACTCCAAAATAATTTTTGGTTTCCTTTTCCGTTAGCACAACCAAAAAGAGAATTGTAGTATCTTTGTTAGGTGATGAATTGGACAAAAACCTTATTTATTATTGTATGGATTAGCTGCTTCCCAATCGGGATTTCGGCCCAATCAATTAATGTGGATGATACTAAAGATGCAAATGAATTAGTTCAAGTGTTAACCAACAATAACAGCTGTTTATCCGTTTTTTCAAAAGCATCATCTGGTGCATCAACTAAAAAAAGTATTGCTTATTTTGATAAAAATGGAACAAATTTTCCGTTTTCAAATGGAGTCGTTCTAAGCACTTGGGAAAGCCAAAATTCAAAAGGACCATACAATCCCAGTTTTAGTGGAACTGTTAGTAGTTGGGGTGGCGACAGTAATATGGATGCTATTTTAGGAGTTAACTCATCTAATGCAACAACTTTAGAGTTTGAATTTGAATCTAAAACTAATTTTTTAAGCTTCAATTATATTTTTGCTTCAAACGAATACATTCGTGATTATCCATGCAACTATTCCGATGGATTGGCTATTCTAATTCAAGATGTAACAAGTAATGGTAACTACATCAACATTGCAACATTACCCGATGGCACACCCGTTTCATCTAGAAATATACGTCCCAGAATTAATCTTTCTGATCCATCATTAACAAAATGTGACGCCAAAAATGAGATATATTTTGAAAAATTCAATACCGATTTAACAACTCCAAGCCCAATCAATTATGCTGGCCAAACGAAGGTTTTAAATGCACAAAGCAAATTAGAAATTGGACATAGATACAGGATTAAATTCGTAATTGCTGAAGGTCCAAGTCGCTCCCAATTTTCAGCCTTATTCATAGAAGCTGGTAGTTTTGCATCTAAATTGGACTTAGGAAAAAACCGCTTGGCAGCTACAAAAAATGCAGTATGTAATGGTGAAACTATTACTGTGTTTACTGGAATAACGGGCGTTCATAAATGGTCAAAAACCGATTCAGGTACAACTACCCAACTGACTGAAACCAGTAATGTACTTGCAATTAATCAACCAGGAACCTACAAAGTAGAAGTAATTAATTCAGGCTGTACATTTACAGGAGAAATTAAAATTGAATATGCCGCTGGAATGAATTTAAAAGATGTTGAATTAGCTAAATGTGATGTTAACGGAACTGGAACTGCTGTTTTTGACTTAACCGCATTTCAAAACGTCATAGTTAATAATGATAAAGAAACCTCTATTTCTGGTTACTATACAGATGCTGATTTAATGTTTGAAATTACTGATCCAAAAGCTTTTGAGAAAACAAATCTTGGAAATCAAGTGGTGTATGTTAAAGGAATTAATCCAAAATTTACATGCTTTGAAACCGCTACGATAACTTTGAAAACACTACCTAGTTCACAAAACACAGCTAGTGAGCCAAATCCGATTATCAAAGAATTTACTGGAGGGAAAAATTCGATTGAACTTATTACAAGTGGGATTTCTTCTAATTTAGAGTTTTCGATTGATGGTATTAATTATCAAGAGAATTCAATATTTACTGATGTACCAAAAGGGAAGTACTTTGCATACATTCGAAATACTTCAAATTGTGAGTTTATTTCTTTTCCGTTTACAATTTTGGATTACCCTACATTTTTCACTCCAAATGGGGACGGAATTAATGACGAATGGAAAATTTCAGATATGGACAAATTTCCAAAATCTGTGGTCTACATTTTTGATCGTTATGGTAAGTTATTAAAACAAATGAATGCAAGTTCTGTGGGTTGGAACGGAACTTTAAATGGCTTACCGCTCCCAGCAGATGACTATTGGTTTCGTTTGATTCTTAATGATAACCAAATAGTTAATGGCCATTTTAGTTTAAAAAGGTAAACTATTTTTACTATTTTTAGAAAATGAAAAAAATACCACTTATTTTCATTTTTTTAATTTCGTTTAATTGCTTTGCTCAATTTAGCAAAACGCATTATATCCCACCATTAACTTCTAGTAGTAGCGCCGGTGTGACTCCGCAAGATCATTATATATATATTTCTACACCCAGTATTCAAGATGTAAAATTTAAAATTTTCCCAATTGGAGGGGCTCCTATTTTAGGAACAGTAAACAAAGTCACCCCATATAGATATAGTATTGGTTCTGGCGATAATAGTCAACTATTTGAATCTAGTTCTAATACTGGAAAAAGTTCAAATAAAGGTTTTATTATAGAAAGTGAAGGGTTAATTTATGCTAATATAAGAACTAACTCTGGTGGAGGAAATCAAGCAGGTGGATTGGTTGCCAAAGGAATTAGTGGACTAGGTAAACGATTTAGAGCAGGTGCTATGTTAAACCCTACTAATATTGAAGGATTATTGAATTTCTTTTCAATATTAGCTACAGAAGATAATACAAAAGTTACTATTTCAAATATCCCAAATGGAACTGTTTTAGCTAATGGAAACGCATTCACAGGCCCTGAAATAATTTATCTAAATAAAAACGAAAGTTATACCTTAGGAATTAATGGCAGTTCAGGAAGTAATCTAATTGGAGCATTAATTGAATCCGATAAAAATGTTGTAGTAAACAGCGGTTCATTTGGAGGAACTAATGATCCAGCTAACGTAAATGGTAGAGATGTCGGATTTGATCAAATTGTAGGTGCAGATAAGATTGGCACGGAGTATATTTTTATCAAAGGGCAAGGCTCATTGGTAACAGAAAGAGTACTCCTAATTGCTGATGAACCCAATACAGAAATATATATAAATGGTAGCACAACTCCAACTCAAATTATTCAAGCTGGACAATATATTACTTTCAATCGCAACGATTTTATTGATGGCAGTATGCATGTTAAAACATCAAAAAAAGTTTTTGCCTATCAAAGTATTGGTGTAACAGAATCGAGTGCCAATCAAAATTTATTTTTTGTACCACCTTTAAACTGCTCTACACCAAAAATTGTAGATTATATTCCTCAAATTAACTTAATTGGAAGTAGAAATTATGATGGTACAGTTAATATTGTGACAGAAGCAGATGCTAATGTTTTAATTAATGAAACTCCAATAGGAGTAGCTCCTACACAAATTACAGGAAATCCAAAGTTTGTTTATTTCTCAATTACGGGACTTACTGGAAATGTGGCTATCAAATCAAGCAAACAAGTCTATGTTTCTTATTATGGAACAAATGTAAATGCTACTTATGGAGGATATTATTCTGGTTTTGACATCAAACCCGAACTTTCTATTGATAATTCAACATCTACTTCTGGAAATTGTATACCAAACGTTGTTCTTAAAACAGAACCTGATAGTGATTATACCTATCAATGGTTAAACAATGGGGTAGATATTAATGGCGAAACAGGAAATACATTTAAACCGTTATCACCTGGTTATTATCAAGTGAAAAGAAGTATTCCAAGTTGCAATACAAGTACACTTTCAGATAAAATTCCTGTGAGTAATTGTCCTACAGATGGTGATGGAGATTCTGTTCCGGATGATGTTGATTTGGATTTCGATAATGATGGGATTACTAATTGCGAAGAGTCATTTGGGAGTGTAGCAATAGATCTTACAGGACCAAACCTTATAAAAAACACCTATTCTAATACTTATTCTACTAGCACTACATATGTGCCCACTACAAGTTCAGTTCTTTTATCTGCTAAAAGCAATGGAGACTTTATAAGTGAAGTTCCTGCTGGAGTAAATAATTCTACAGAGTATAGAATTGCTTTTACCAATCCAATTGCGCTTACCTTAGAATATGTAGCTAATGGGAATTCAACTGATTTAACTAACTCGGATGGGGATTTTATTATAAAATCAGATAGCAATAAAACGGTAACAGTTTTGAATCCTACTAATCAATTGTTGATTGATACTAATGCTGACGGAATATACGAGAGTGGCGTTACACAACATTCTTCTTTTGAAATCCGTTTCAGACTCAATAGTACTACTCCCCTTGCTGCTGGAACTGGAACCTTTAGTTTTCAATCTTATCTAACAACTTCACTTACATTTATTCATAAAAACTTATCAGAAAACACAAACAATAAAGCTTCTTTTTCAATTAAAGCAAAATGTATTCCTAGATACTCTGACTCGGATTCAACTCCTGATTATTTAGATCTAGACAGTGATAATGACCGAATTTTAGATGTAATTGAATCGCAAGCTAATACTCTAGTAGGGACTTCTGTAATAGATGCCAATAAAGATGGAATTTATGATGTTTTTGGAACCGGAACCATACCGCAAGATTCCGATCAAGATGGTATTCCTGATTATTTGGATTTAGATAGTGATAATGATGGTATCAAGGACGAATTAGAAACAGACCAAGACCAAGACAATGATGGCATAAGAAACTATCGTGATCTAGATCGAGAAAATGACGGTTGTAACGATGTAATAGAAGCTGGATTTCCAGATGGTGATTTAGATGGCGAATTTGGAGTTAATCCAGTTTCTGTAAATGAAAAAGGATTAGTAAGTAATGCACCTTATTCAAACCCAAATACAGATTATAGCATCGCAGCACCAATTATAATTGACAACTTAGCATCTGTTACTCAAGTATGTGATAAACAAAATAAAATAATTGTAGTTAATGGAAATAGCGGAATCTCATATCAATGGCAAAAATCAATAGATGAGGTAAATTGGTTCGATATATCAGATAATGCTACATATTCAGGCAGTAACACTAATAGTCTAAAAATAAGCGATGTAAATCCAACCATGTCTGGTGAGTTTTACAGAGTTAAAATGAGCAAATCTGGCAATAGTTGTGGCAGAATTTCAAATACAACAAAATTATTGATTAATCCATTGCCAACAGTAAATTCAAACATTAATCTTGTTCAATGTATTGAAAACACCAACATGCTATTTAGCACATTCAATCTTACTGAAAAAAATAATTTCATTTCAACTAATTATAACTTTGAGAACTTTACCTATTATAAAACTGCTTTGGGGGCGGAACTGAATAATCAATCCGAATTAATTAGTAACCCGATTTCTTATTTTAGCGACTCCAAAACTATAGGTGTTCGAATTGAAAACATTAATGGCTGCGTTAATTTTTCTACATTAAACCTAATTCTTTCTTCAACTAAAATACCTAATTCTTTCGAAAAAGAATTTGAAGTGTGTGATAATGGCATTAATGATAACGATGGAATAGCTAGTTTTAATTTTAAATCAATAGAAGATGAAATCAAACAATTTCTAATTCCGCCTTATACTAATTATGATATAAAATATTATGAGAATGAGGAAAATGCATTAGCTGAAAAATACGAAATTGAAAATATTTCAAATTATCAGAATCAAAATTCCCCAAATATTAAATTCATTTGGGTTAGAGTTGATAACAAAATTGACAACTCATGCTATGCACTGGGTCGCCATATTAAGTTAATTGTAAATCCAAAACCCAATATAGATACGAATAAAGAAGGGAAAGATGATCAATTGGTTTGTTTAAATTTACCTAACTTATTTGTGGAACTTAATGCTGGTCTTCAAAATGAAACTTCAATTACATCATTTAATTACAATTGGACTAAAGATGGAAATGAAATAGCTAATGCAACTAATTCCGTTTTAAATGTAAACCAAGAAGGAGTTTATTCGGTTAAAGTGAATACGCCTAAAGGATGTTTTAGAAACCGAATTATCAAAGTTACCTCCTCTGATATAGCTAAAATTGAAAGTATAGACATAGTAGACTTATCTACAAATAATTCAGTTACAATTACTACCTCAGGAAAAGGAAATTATGAATTCAGCATAGACTTACCCAACGGACCGTTTCAAGAATCCAATTTCTTTGATAATGTTGCTTCCGGTATTCGCGATGTTTATGTTATTGATACTAAAGGATGTGGTACAGTTAAAAAAACAATAGCAGTGGTAGGAGTGCCAAAATTTTTCACCCCCAACCAAGACGGTTTTAATGATTATTGGAATATAAAAGGAATAGATGCGACTTTTAATTCGAAATCAATAATTTATATTTTTGATCGTTATGGAAAATTATTGAAGCAAATGCTACCATCTAGCTTAGGTTGGGACGGCACTTTAAATGGCGCTCCACTTCCTTCTGATGACTATTGGTTTACACTACTATTAGAAGATGGTCGGGAAGCTAAAGGGCATTTTAGCTTAAAAAGATAATTTGATAAAAAAAACCATCAACTTTCGCTGATGGTTTTTTATATAAGTAAGATACTTTTATCCTTAGATTTTGAATCTTTTTCTATCTGTTTCTGTCAAGTAAATTTTTCTTAAACGAATACTTTTTGGAGTAACCTCAACGTATTCATCTTTTTGAATGTATTCTAAGGCTTCTTCAAGAGAGAAAATGATTGGCGGAATAATTCTTGCTTTCTCATCATTACCTGAAGAACGAACGTTAGATTGTTTTTTCTCCTTGGTTACATTGACACACATATCATCACCACGAGAATTTTCTCCAATTACCTGACCTTCGTATATTTCAGCATTTGGCTCAACAAAGAATTTACCACGATCCTGTAATTTATCGATAGAATAAGGAATTGCTTTTCCTTTTTCCATTGAAATTAAAGATCCTTTATTACGTCCAGAAATTTCTCCTTTGAAAGGTTCGTACCCTATAAAACGATGTGACATAATTGCTTCACCTGCCGTAGCAGTTAACAATTGGTTACGCAATCCAATAATTCCACGAGATGGAATATTAAATTTTATAATCATACGTTCCCCCTTGGTTTCCATACTCAACATTTCCCCTTTACGTAAAGTTACAAACTCTACTGCTCTTCCTGAAAGTGATTCTGGTAAATCAATGGTTAATTCTTCAATAGGCTCACATTTTTTACCATCAATTTCTTTGATGATAACTTGTGGTTGACCGATTTGCAACTCATATCCTTCTCTTCTCATAGTTTCAATAAGAACAGACAAGTGTAATACACCACGACCAAAAACCATAAATTTATCAGCTGAATCAGTTTCTCCTAACTTCATAGCTAAGTTTTTCTCTAATTCTTTAGTTAATCTTTCACGGATATGACGAGATGTTACAAATTTTCCTTCTTTACCAAAAAATGGTGAGTCGTTAATTGTAAACAACATACTCATTGTAGGTTCATCAATCGCAATAGTTTGTAACGCTTCTGGATTTTCATTATCGGCGATTGTGTCACCAATTTCAAATCCTTCCACACCAATAATTGCGCAAATATCACCTGCTACAACTTCAGTTACCTTTTTACGTCCAAGACCTTCAAAAGTATGTAATTCTTTAATTCTAGATTTTAATACTGAACCATCTCTTTTACATAAAGAAATTGGCATTCCTTCCTTTAAAACACCTCTTTCCAAACGACCAATAGCGATACGTCCTGTAAAAGAAGAGAAATCTAATGAAGTAATCAACATTTGTGGAGTTCCTTCAGAAACTTTTGGAGCTGGAACATTACTGATTACCATATCTAATAATGGTTCGATGTTTTCAGTTTGGTTTCTGAAATCATCAGACATCCAGTTATTTTTAGCTGATCCGTAAACGGTTGGGAAATCCAATTGTTCTTCGGTAGCACCTAGTTCAAACATTAAGTCGAAAACTTTCTCATGAACTTCTTCTGGAGTACAGTTTTCTTTGTCTACTTTATTAATAACCACACATGGTTTCAAACCTAAATCAATTGCTTTTTGCAAAACAAAACGCGTTTGTGGCATTGGTCCTTCAAAGGCATCTACTAGTAAACAAACTCCGTCAGCCATATTTAATACACGCTCTACTTCACCACCAAAATCGGCGTGACCAGGAGTGTCAATAATATTGATTTTTGTTCCCTTGTATACAACAGAAACGTTTTTTGAAGTAATGGTAATACCTCTTTCACGTTCTAAGTCGTTGTTATCAAGGATCAAGTCACCTGTGTTCTCGTTATCGCGAAATAACTGACAGTGATACATAATTTTATCAACCAAAGTGGTTTTACCGTGGTCAACGTGGGCAATAATTGCAATGTTTCTAATAGATTCCATCTGTGAATTTTAATGGCGCAAAGGTACACTTTATTTCGAGATAAAAAATTGTTTCTTTTTAATAGTTAAAACCTAAAAATTATCCATAAAAAAAGCCTTTCAATAAGAAAGGCTTTAGAATATAAAATTGTATTTGATTACAATTTAGCAACGTGTTTAGTTAACTTAGATTTCAAGTTAGATGCTTTATTATCATGAATGATATTTTTCTTAGCTAACTTGTCAATCATAGAGATTACAGCAGATAATTTAGATGAAGCATCCGCTTTATCTGTAGCTAAACGAATTGCTTTAATAGCGTTACGAGTAGTTTTGTGTTGGTATCTGTTTAATACTCTTTTCTTTTCGTTACTTCTAATTCTTTTTAAAGCTGACTTATGATTTGCCATTTGGTGTATATTTTAAAATGTAAATAACTAATTAATATATTAGAAATAAAATTAGAAAAACCTCCCACAATTAATTTTTAAATTAATCACTTCAGTTTTAACTAACAAAACAAACAAGGAGACACCATTATTTGTTTCATAAAACCATTTCAAAACTAATTTGTAGTCCGTGGGGGAATCGAACCCCCCTTACCAGGATGAAAACCTGGCGTCCTAACCGATAGACGAACGGACCATTTTTCCTTCTAAGCTCAGGAGTGCTTTATCATTAAACAGATTTTGTAGTCCGTGGGGGAATCGAACCCCCCTTACCAGGATGAAAACCTGGCGTCCTAACCGATAGACGAACGGACCTAATTTCTGTAATGCGGATGCAAAAATACAACTATTTTTTAGACGTACAATAGTAGAAACGAAAAAAAATATTTTTTTTTAATAGGCTTTCGCAAACAACACTCTACCAGCAGATTCCGAACCTGAGAACACGCACTTTCCTTGCTCCTCTACTCTATCTAAAGGGATACAACGGATAGTTGCTTTGGTTAAATCTTTGATTTTTTCTTCAGTTTCAGGAGTACCATCCCAATGCGCCGAAATAAAGCCACCTTTACTTTCCAATACCTCTTTAAATTCTTCAAAAGAGTTTACTTCAGTAATATGATCTTTTCTATACTCTAATGCACGTTGGAATAAATCATTCTGAATTGTTTCTAATAAGTCGCTGATGTAATTTACGATTCCGTCTTTAGTAACTATTTCTTTACTCAAAGTATCTCTTCTCGCTACTTCAAAAGTTCCATTTTCTAGATCTTTAGGTCCAACAGCAATACGAACTGGAACCCCTTTTAATTCCCATTCAGCAAATTTAAATCCTGGCTTTTGAGTAGTTCTGTTATCAAATTTAACTGAGATGTTAAGTTTTTTTAACTGAGCCATCAAATCATTAACAACCAAAGTAATTTTATCTAATTCTTCATCTGACTTGTATATAGGAACAATTACCACTTGAATTGGCGCCAAGTTAGGTGGCAAAACTAATCCGTTGTCATCCGAATGCGTCATTACCAATGCTCCCATCAATCGAGTTGAAACACCCCAAGAAGTTCCCCAAACGTATTCTTGTTTCCCTTCAGCATTGGCAAACTTAACATCAAAAGCTTTGGCAAAATTTTGACCTAGAAAATGAGATGTTCCAGCCTGTAGTGCCTTTCCATCTTGCATTAATGCTTCAATACAGTACGTTTCATCTGCTCCTGCAAAACGTTCTGTCTCTGTTTTCAATCCTTTAACTACCGGAATTGCTAAGAAATTCTCAGCAAAATCAGCATACACATTCATCATTCGTTCTGATTCTTCTATTGCCTCCTGACGAGTTGCGTGAGCTGTATGCCCTTCTTGCCATAAAAATTCAGCAGTTCTCAAAAACAAGCGGGTTCTCATTTCCCAACGAACTACATTCGCCCATTGATTAATTAATAATGGTAAATCGCGATACGATTGCACCCATCCTTTATAAGTAGACCATATAATTGCCTCACTAGTTGGACGAACAATTAATTCTTCTTCTAATTTAGCATTGGGATCAACCATCAATTTCCCAGGCTTATCCGGGTCGTTCTTCAACCTATAGTGAGTAACAATAGCACATTCTTTAGCAAAGCCTTCTGCGTTTTTTTCTTCAGCCTCAAACATACTCTTCGGTACAAATAGAGGGAAATAAGCATTACTATGCCCAGTCTCTTTAAACATTCGATCTAGCTCCCCTTGCATTTTTTCCCAAATAGCATAGCCGTAGGGTTTGATTACCATACAACCTCTAACTCCTGAATTTTCGGCTAAATCAGCTTTAACAACTAATTCATTATACCATTTTGAATAATCTTCTGATCGCGTAGTAAGGTTCTTACTCATATAATTTATTTTGGCACAAATTTTGTTTCACAATTTATTAACTAAATAGTTCGACAAAACTAACTATTTTTGTAATGTACAACAATAAAAACCTACAGATTATGAAAACTTATTGTGTTAATCTCCCAAAGCCCTCTCTTAAATCAATTTTTGGTTTTTTGAGTTTATTTTTTTTCGCTTCGTGCGGAACATATCAAAATAGTTCCTTTTATGATACCGATGGAATTTATGGTAGTTCAGATACTAGAGTTCGAAAACAAAAAACAAATGACGACTCAGGTATTGCCTACCAAAGCTATTTTAATTCTTTACAACAAGAAAATGAAGTTTTCACAGACGTAGAAAATTACAATAGTTACGATGAAAATTCTAATTCAAATACTTTATCCGGAAACCCTGGTTGGGGCGGAAATTCTCAGGGAATAAACATTAATTACTTCCCAAATAATTTTGGGATGAATTGGGGTTTAGGTTGGGGAATGCCATTTAACAATTGGGGCTGGGGAATGCCTCTTGGATATTGGAACACAATGAATTTCGGCTGGGGTTATGGTGGTTTCGGTGGTTTTTGGGGAAATGGTTTTAATAACTGGGGTTGGGGTATGCCTTTTTATGGCACTTCCAATTTTAATTCAGGTTATAATTACAATCCTACAAGAAGAGGTTCCAGTTTTTCTCAAAATAATCCCGATAGAAACAATATTGGCAGAAGCTCTTCTTTAAATACTTCAGATAACTATAGAGGCAATTTTGATAGAAATAATGCATATGGTACTAATCGAAGAAATAGCATCAACACAGAAACACGGACAAATTTTAACCAAAATTCGTTTCAAAATAGATCCAATTCAAATCAATCCAGTAGAGAAAATAATCCAACACGAACCAATAGTGCTAGACCTACAAGAACATCCTCTCCTAGCAATAACGAAGGATACACTCCATCTCGTTCTATGATGGAAAGCAATTCTGGAAATTCAGGAGGAAGTTTTGGCGGTAGTAGCAGCGGTGGTGGTGGAAGATCATCAGGAGGCGGAGGAAGAAGAGGCGGAAGATAATTACTGGATTTAAAAATACAATAAAATAGAACTACTATGAAAAAATATATATTCATTCTAATTTTAGCACTTTCAATTACCAATTTGAATGCACAAGAGGTAAGAGATGCTGTTCGATATGCACAAGACAATATAAATGGAACTGCTCGTTTTAGAGGAATGAGTGGTGCATTTGGTGCTCTTGGTGGAGACTTATCTGCAATTAATGTTAATCCTGCAGGATCTGCTATTTTTTCGAATAATCAATTGAGTTTTTCGATAAACACCACTTCAATTAATAACAATTCAAATTATTTTGGCACACAATCAAATAAAAAAGATAATTCATCTGATTTGAATCAAGCTGGTGGTGTCTTTGTGTTCAAAAATCAATCGCAATCCAGCAATTGGAAAAAGTTTTCTGTGGCTATCAACTATGAAAACACCAATAATCTTAACAATTCAACCTTTTCGGCTGGTGTGAATCCAACTAATTCTATTGATTCTTACTTTTTGAATTATGCAAACGGTGTCCCATTAAGCACACTAGAAGATTCTGATTACCAAGATTTAGGTCATGGCGCTCAACAAGCATTTTTGGGTTATCAAGCTTATGTTATCAATCCAGTTAACACTAATGCTAACAACAGAGCATATACATCAAATGTTCCAGGAGGTGGGAATTATTTTCAGGAAAACTCAGTAGTGAGTAATGGCTATAATGGTAAGCTTTCATTTAACGCAGCAACATCTTATAAAGACAAATTGTTCATCGGATTGAACTTAAACTCTCATTTTACAGATTACAGACAGACTTCTCGATTTTACGAAGACAATAACGCTCCATTAACTTCTAGATACACCATTTCAAGATTACAATTTGATAACGAATTATATACTTATGGTACTGGATTTTCATTTCAATTAGGAGCTATTGCAAAAGTAACTAATGAATTACGATTAGGATTAGCTTATGAATCTTCGACATGGCACAGATTAAATGATGAGTTTAGCCAAAAATTAGTGGGTGTTAGTGCTAACACTACTGAAGAACTTGCACCAGATGTTGTCGATCCTAATATCACTAATTTTTACGAGCCATACCGACTACAAACTCCAAGTAAAATTACAGGAAGTCTTGCCTATATTTTTGGAAAGAAAGGTTTGCTTAGTGTGGATTACTCCAGAAGAAATTATGGTAATACCCAATTTAAACCGGTTAATGACGCCTATTTTGCAGGGATAAACAATGCTATTTCGAACTTGCTAACTAGTGCAAATGAATTGCGAATTGGTGCGGAATATAGAATTCAAGCATGGAGTTTAAGAGGAGGTTACCGCTACGAACAAAGTCCTTATAAAAACAAAACCGCAGTTGGAGATTTAACTGGCTATTCGACCGGTTTTGGATACAATTTTGGCGGTACTAAATTAGATTTATCGTATGCCTCATTTAGTAGAAATAATCAACAAGGTTTTTTTGAACAAGGATTAACCGATGGAGCCAAAATCAATTCAAAAAACAATACGGTAACTTTAACGCTGTTGTTTGAATTGTAAACTTTAGATTATAAAATTTTAAAAACATCTTGAACTAAAAAACAAGATGTTTTTTTTAGCCCTGATGGAAGCGACACCCTTTTTATCTGTTGGCTGAAGCGCGCGAAGTTAACAGATAAAAAGATACAGCATACAGCAGGACTATACGCCATAAAAACAGTAAAGATTTGTGCTCCTAAAAATAAAAAACGTAATTTTGCCGACCTTTCAAGTTAATGAAAGCCTACTACTATGAGAACAAAGTCTTTAAAGAAAAATAAAATCAATGTGATTACCTTGGGATGTTCCAAAAACATCTATGATAGTGAAGTTTTAATGGGTCAACTTCGAGCTAGCGGCAAAGAAGTAGAACATGAAGCACCTGAAGCAGAAGAAGGTAATATTATTGTAATTAACACTTGTGGATTTATTGATAACGCAAAAGCTGAATCAGTAAATATGATTTTAGAATATGCCGATAAAAAAGAGCGCGGATTATTAGATAAAGTTTTTGTGACTGGATGTTTATCTGAACGTTATCGCCCTGATTTAGAAAAAGAAATTCCAAATATAGATCAGTTTTTTGGCACCACTGAATTACCTCAACTATTGAAGGCTTTAGGAGCTGATTATAAGCACGAATTATTAGGGGAACGTTTGACTACTACACCAAAAAATTATGCCTATTTAAAAATTGCGGAAGGTTGTGACAGACCTTGCAGTTTCTGTGCTATTCCATTAATGCGTGGAAAACACGTTTCGCAACCCATTGAAAAATTAGTTAAAGAAGCTGAAGGTTTAGCTCGTGATGGTGTAAAAGAATTAATTTTGATTGCTCAAGATTTAACCTATTATGGTCTTGACATTTACAAAAAAAGAAACTTAGCCGAACTATTAGAAGCTTTAGTTAAAGTAGAAGGAATTGAATGGATTCGATTGCATTATGCCTTTCCTACCGGTTTCCCAATGGACGTTTTGGAAATTATGAAACGTGAACCAAAAATTTGTAATTATATCGATATTCCATTGCAACACATTTCTGATTCAATATTAAAATCCATGAAACGTGGAACAACTCAAGCTAAAACAACTCAATTATTGAAAGATTTTAGAGCAGCAGTTCCTGGAATGGCAATTAGAACCACCTTAATTGTTGGCTATCCTGGTGAAACTCAAGAAGATTTTGAAATCTTGAAAGATTTTGTTCAAGAAATGAAATTTGACCGAATGGGATGTTTTGCCTACTCACACGAAGAAAACACTTCGGCATATTTGCTTGAAGATAATGTCCCAGATGATGTGAAAAAAGAGCGTGCCAACGAAATAATGGAATTACAATCCCAAATTTCTTGGGATTTGAATCAAGAAAAAGTGGGTCAAACTTTCAAATGCATCATTGACAGAAAAGAAGGCGGACACTTTGTAGGACGTACTGAATTTGATAGCCCTGATGTAGATAATGAAGTGTTAATTGATGCGACCAAATATTATTTAAAAACTGGTGAGTTTGCTTCTATTAAAATTACAGAGGCTACCGAATTTGATTTGTACGGCGAACCTGCATAATTTAATTTCTTTTTTTATATTTGATAAAACTATATACTATGAAGACACTATTTAAAATCGTTTATATATTGATTCTGATGCTTTCGTTTACAACCGCAAATGCTCAATTTGGTTTTGGAGGAAATGGTATGGGAAATGGTAGAATGAATCAAATGGGTGGAATGGGTAGAATGAATCAGCAACAACCTATGACCCCAGATAAACCAAAAGAAATTCCAGTTGAAGTAACTGTAGGTCAAATTATGGAGCGCTTAAAGCCTGATTTAGGCTTGGATGCACTTCAGGAAGTGGCAATTTCCAATATATTGACTCAAAGTATAAAAACGCAAACCGCTATAATCAAGCAAGAAATTAGTCAGGATAGTAAAATCAAGGAAATCCAAACGCTTTCAGAAATTACAGATTCTAAAATAAAACAACTTTTATCGCAATCCCAAAAGGAGAAATATAAAATTATTCAAGAAGAGGCTAAAAATCCACCTAAAAAGAAAAAGAAAAAAAAGGAGGAAAAAGAAGAAAAAGAATCTAATTAGTCTAAGATAATGATATGAAAAAATTATTTCTTTATTCATTATTTTTTGGTGTATTGGTATCATGCAAAAGCAACATTTATAGAAATGAAAGTGATAGCATACGAAAACAATTTAGAAAAGTAAAGAAAACAATCTTTCACAAGGAATCTGTCCCTCTATCGAATGGCAAAAATCCGGAATGGATCAATACGGTCAATTTCAATTTACGAAAACCTAATTTTATAATCCTTCATCATACCGCTCAAGACTCTTTAGAACAAACCATAAGAACATTTACGCTATCAAGAACACAAGTAAGTGCGCACTATGTAATTAGTGATGATGGAAAAGTAGTTCAAATGCTTAACGACTATCTAAGGGCTTGGCATGGCGGAAATGCAATATGGGGAAAAAACACCGATATTAATTCAGCATCAATAGGAATTGAATTAGATAATAACGGTTCAGAACCATTTTCTGAAGAACAAATAAGTAGTTTAATCGCTTTACTTACTCGATTAAAAAAAGAATACAATATTCCAACACCAAATATTATTGCTCACTCTGATATAGCACCCTCAAGAAAATCAGACCCTAGTGCCTTTTTTCCATGGAAAAGACTATCGGAATTAGGCTTTGGTATTTGGCCTGATGCCGCTATTGAAAATGCTCCTGAGAATTTTGATGCGATACTTGCTTTACGCATAATTGGTTATGATACTCGAAATTTATCAGCAGCCATAAGAGCATTTAAACTCCATTATATTCAAAATGAAGTGGACGATGTATTGAATGAAAAAACGATAAATACAATTTATTCTATTTACAAAAAACAATAAAAAAACTGCTCAAAAACATATTGTAATTGAGCAGTCTTTTACATTTAAAACACTCCATTTAAAAACAAAAAAACTTTTGTTTATATTTTAAAATCCATAAACCATTGCCAAAGCAAACTGAGAAGCTGATTTTGTAGGATTACCATTAGCCAAATAAAAATCTTCTTCGGAAGCACTGTCTAATCGTATCTCAGGAATAAAAGTTAGCCCTCCTGATTTTAAGTTGGCTGACAAAGTGAATGCGGCAACAGAGGTATCGGTTGTCTTCGATTTAAAAGACTCAGCACGTAATCCTAAAGCAAAACTATCAGAAAGCGATAGAGAAGGATACAGTGCAATTCCAGAATAACCAGTTCCTGTTTCAACACCTGAATAATCTGCGCCATTTAATCCTAATTTGAATTTTGGTGATAGTTGATATGCGGCAGTCAGATCCACTATAGTGCCGCTTTGAGAACCAGTCAACAAATTGAAATAAGCAGTGAATCCTTCGGCTGGCGTAACTGATAATTGTGCTCCAAAAGCATTCAAACCAAATTCTGGAATAGCCTTGTAAGCGTTCCATTGATCGTTGAACAAACCAACCATAACTGAAACTTTACTTGAAACTACATAGTTTGCTTTAATTCCTGCATTTTGAAATGGACCTGATGTAAATAAATACGAAGTAGAGTAATGAAAATTAGATACTGGAGAAATTAACTCATAACCTATAAAAGTTCCCATGTAACCTGCGGTTAAACTTAACTTATCAGTTGCTGCATAGGTCGCATATAAATTTTGAATATGAAAAGATTGTCCTTCAACATCTGGTATAGATTGTCCCGCGCCTCGAGGACCAAAAGAAACCTCTCCAACAAATGAAGTCTTTCCTGTTTTCTTTTTTAATACCAAGTCAATCATTCCTAATGATAATGAATTATGATCTGTTGCAAAACTTGTTTGAATATTTTCAGTTTTGGCGAAATCATATTTCCAATACGCATCTACAGATCCTGAAAATTCAAGTGGAGTATCTTGAGCGAATAAATAACTACTTGTTAAAACTAAAACTAAAATGATAATTACTTTTTTCATGTTGAAAGATTTTAATTTACTAATTCGTTTGTTTAAGAAAAAGAAATAATTTTCAAAAAATACTATCTAAAGTTATTTCCTTTATCCGAAGCAAAACTATCAACTTTTATCAACGAAAATAAAAAATAAGTAAATTAAATTCAATAAAATAGTCATTTTTATGAAATTAGAATTAAAATTCATAAAAAAAAGATATTTAAAGCTAAAAATAGCATTAAAATGCATTATTAATAACATTAAAATTTATTATACCCTTTAAATTTTAGGGGTATTTTATTTTTTTGCATAAAAAAACTGTAAATTACTCTAAAATTATAAGTTAAAAAATAATTTACCCCTAAAAAAATAAGGGGTATCAATTTTAAATTGTTTAAAAATAAAATTATAACCCATAAAAAAACCACCTTAATAAAGGTGGTTTTAAAATTAGGCTTAAAAAATACTATAAAGGAATGTTTCCATGTTTGCGTTTTGGCAATACACTTTCTTTATTTTCTAACATGCTAAAGGCTTTTATTAATTTTTTGCGTGTGTCTTGTGGTAAAATTACCTCATCAACAAAACCTCTCTGTGCAGCTGTATAAGGATTCGCAAACAAATCGGCATATTCCGCTTCTTTCTCTAACAACTTAGCCGCAGGGTCGTTTGCTTCATTAATTTCTTTTTTAAAGATAATCTCACTAGCCCCTTTGGCACCCATTACTGCAATTTCGGCTGTAGGCCAAGCAAAATTCATATCAGCACCAATGTGTTTGGAGTTCATTACATCATAAGCCCCTCCATATGCTTTTCGCGTAATCACGGTTACTCTTGGTACCGTAGCCTCACTTAAAGCGTACAACAATTTAGCCCCGTGCACAATAATACCATTCCATTCTTGATCAGTTCCTGGTAAAAATCCCGGAACATCTACTAATACTAATAAAGGAATATTAAAACAATCGCAAAAACGAGTAAATCGTGCTGCCTTGATCGATGAATTCACATCCAATACACCAGCTAAAATCATAGGCTGATTAGCAATAATACCAACACTACGGCCGCCAATTCGTGAAAAACCTACAATAATATTCTCTGCAAAGTTTTTATGAATTTCAAAAAACGAATCTTCGTCAATAATACCCGAAATTACTTCGTGCATATCATACGGCTTATTTGGATTATCTGGAATTATAGTCAATAATTTTTCTCTTACTTCATCATTAAGCTCATAAGCAAGATTTTTAGGCTTTTCTTTATTGGATTGAGGTAAATAACTCAATAATCGTTTTACATCTTCTAAACATTCTACATCATTCGCCGACGTACAATGTGCCACTCCAGATTTGGTTGAATGGGTACTTGCCCCTCCTAACTCTTCTGAAGTTACGGTTTCATTAGTTACAGTTTTAACTACATTAGGCCCTGTAACAAACATATAGCTGGTATCTTCCACCATCATCGTAAAATCTGTCATCGCTGGCGAATAAACCGCTCCCCCAGCACATGGCCCCATAATCGCTGAAATTTGCGGAATTACTCCCGAAGACTGTACGTTTCTGTAAAAAATATCAGCATAGCCTCCAAGAGAACGAACCCCTTCTTGGATACGCGCACCACCTGAATCGTTTAAACCAATCATTGGCGCACCCACTTTTAGAGCCATATCCATTACTTTGCATATTTTCTCTGCATGGGTTTCAGACAATGAGCCTCCGAAAACAGTAAAATCTTGCGCAAAGACATAAACTAATCTACCATTAATATTTCCATAACCGGTAACCACTCCATCTCCTAAATACACCTCTTTCTCGATCCCGAAATCAGTTGTACGGTGTGTAACCAACATTCCGATTTCTTCAAATGTGCCTTCGTCCAACAAATAATCAATGCGCTCTCTAGCCGTTAACTTTTTATTTGAATGTTGTTTAGCAATTCTGTTCTTTCCTCCGCCCAAATGAGCTTCAGCAATTTTATCTTGTACTATTTTTATTTTTGATTCCATACTTTATTGAATTGGTAAGCGTACGATTTTTTGATCTTCAAAATACTGTTGCAAGGCTACCATAGCAGCGATTTGAGCTTCTTTTTGGGTTTGCTCTTTTAGCTTTTCAACGCTGTAATATTTTTTTACAAAATGCGTATCAAAGTTCCCCGAACGAAATGCCTCATGTTCAAAAACAAATTTTCCAAAAGGCAAAGTAGTCGAAACACCTTCTACCTTATAATTATCAATGGCCTGAATCATCGTTTGAATCGCTTCTTCACGAGTTGCTCCGTAAGTAATCAATTTAGACAACATTGGATCGTAATAAATTGGAATGTCCATTCCTTGTTCAAAACCATTATCAACACGAACTCCTACTCCAACAGGTAACTGATATACATCCAAATGCCCTACACTTGGCAAGAAATCATTTAATGGATCTTCAGCATATACACGCAATTCAACAGCATGACCTTTGATTTTTAAATCTTCTTGTTGAAGTGGTAAAACTTCACCTCTAGCCACTCGGATTTGCAATTCTACTAAATCTGTTCCGGTTATAATTTCGGTTACAGGATGTTCTACTTGCAAACGGGTATTCATTTCGAGGAAATAGAAATTATTGTTTTCGTCCAATAAAAATTCTACAGTTCCCGCTCCTAAATAATCACATGATTTAGCAACCAAAACAGCCGCTTCTCCCATTTGCTTGCGCAATTCTGGCGTTAACACTGACGAAGGCGCTTCTTCAATTACTTTCTGATGACGTCTTTGAACGCTACACTCTCTTTCAAAAAGATAGAGGATATTCCCATGACTATCCGCCATTACTTGAATTTCGATATGTCTTGGGGATGCTACATATTTTTCAATAAAAACAGAACCATCTCCAAATGCAGCAATAGCTTCACTAATCGCTCTGTCCATTTGCGATTCAAAATCAGCCTCTTTCTCTACCACACGCATTCCTTTACCTCCACCTCCGGCAGAGGCTTTAATTAAAATTGGAAAACCTATTGAAGTAGCCACTTCTTTTGCTTTTTTTACATCTGTAATCGCTTGATCGTAACCAGGAACCATAGGGATATTGTAGTCTTTAACCGCATCTTTAGCGGCTAATTTACTTCCCATAATGCGGATTGCTTTGGATTTTGGTCCAATAAATATAATCCCATTACGTTCAGCTTCCTCAGCAAAATCGGCATTTTCACTTAAGAAACCATAACCTGGATGAATCGCATCTGCTCCTAATGATTTAGCCACTTCAATGATTTTACTTCCCAGTAAATAGGACTGGTTTGAAGGTGCTTCACCAATACAAACTGCTTCATCTGCAAATTTTACATGTGGGGCATTCCTGTCAATTGTAGAATACACTGCAACTGTCTTTATTCCCATTTTTCGAGCCGTTTTCATTACTCGAATGGCTATTTCGCCTCTATTGGCAACTACTATCTTCTTCATAATTTACTCGAATTCAATTAATAATTGTCCTTTGTCTACAGCGTCTCCAACTGTTACCGAAATAGACTTAATTACACCATCACGAGGCGATAAAAAACTGTTTTCCATTTTCATGGCACCAAGAATAATTAAATTGTCGTTTTCTTTAACTTCCTGCCCTACTACTACACTAATTTCTAGAATTAATCCTGGCATAGGTGCCTTGATAGCATTAACTTGTTTAGCCAAACCGGTTTCAAATCCCATTTCTTTAATTAAAATATCTAAAGGATTTGAAATAGCAACGGTATAACTATTCCCATTAACTAAGACAGTATACTTTTTTTGATTAAAATCAGCCTCAACAATAGCTGCTTTGAAAGAAGTGTTTTCGTGTAAAATATGAAACTGATTCAATTCTGCACGAACAGCATCGAGTTGCAAAACACTTTGCGAATCCATATCAAAATGGAAGGTGTCGTTTACATTTACTTTATAACCAATACTCATAGGTGTATTTTTTAATTGGTAGTAAATGTATTTATTAATCTAAATTTAAAATGAAAAACGAGGTATATATTTGCTAAATTACTATACTTTTTATCAAAAAAATAACAATTCTACAAAACTAAAAGTCCGAAATCTTGTAACATTTTCATCGATTTTGAATACCAAAACAATTCAAAATTTTCCATTTCGCTTTCAAAATCAGCTTTCAGTTCTTGAAATTGAGTTGTTCTTGAATTGGAAACTGAAATTATATCTAGGGTTTTAACAAGCCATTCTCCCTCTTTTTGATTGGCTTGAATAACAACTTTTTCTTTTTTATCATGAAACGTTAATTCCATCATTTCCCAAGAATTTCCTTTTTTAGTTTTAGTAAAACTTCTTACTGTTGGCTTACCGCCTAGCCAGAGTACTTTAGCATTCGGTTTACTACTAAAATTAGTTTCCTCTTCAAGTGCATCAAAAATAAAATCGGGACGAATTGTTGTTTTTGGTATCTTAAAATCAAACCATTCTTGCAAGTCGTAATCCAAACAAATTCCGTGCATAAAGTTGAATAAGGATTTTTTTAGACCAAAACTAAATTGTTCGTGATCAATTCCTGTACTGTCTATATAATTGAGGTCATTATTTGCAAAAGTACCAACTATATCTGATTCTTTAGTTACACCAAATTTTTCCGGATACATTCCCACTGGGCTGTGTGCCGTCATTGCAAATTGGTGCCAAAATCCGGATTGTAACACGCCGGCTTCAAACAATTGGCGTACCATTTCTAAACTATCTACCGTTTCTTGAATGGTTTGTGTTGGATAGCCATACATTAAATAAGCGTGTACCATAACTCCTGCTTCAGTAAAATTGCGCGTTACTTTGGCTACTTGTTCTACCGTGACTCCTTTGTCAATCAATTGTAATAATCGGTCAGAAGCTACTTCTAGTCCGCCTGAAACGGCAATACAGCCTGAAGCTTTTAACAACAAACACAACTCTTTGGTAAAACTTTTCTCAAAACGAATATTCGTCCACCAAGTCACCGCTAATTTACGGCGCAAGATTTCTAGGGCAAGCTCTCGCATTAAAGCTGGTGGGGCTGCTTCGTCCACAAAATGAAAACCTGTCTGACCCGTTTGAGCAATCATTTCTTCCATTCGGTCACACAAAATTCCGGCTGCAATCGGTTCATAGACTTTAATGTAATCTAGAGAAATATCACAAAAAGTACATTTACCCCAATAGCAACCATGCGCCATGGTGAGTTTATTCCATCGACCATCACTCCACATACGGTGCATTGGATTCACTATTTCAATTACTGAAATGTATTTATCTAAAAACAAATCCGAATAATCTGGTGTTCCAACATGAGATTGTTTGTAGTCGTGACGGGGAGAGTTATTTTTATACACTACTTTACCATTCTCTAACAAAAAAGTACGCTTGAATTCCGCATTTATTCCTGATTCAATATTCTCAATAATTAATTCAAGTGGCAATTCGCCATCATCCAAAGAAATAAAATCGAAGAATTCAAAAACCCGTTCGTCTGAAAGGGAACGTAATTCCGTATTCGCAAAGCCGCCGCCCATCAATATCTTGATTTCTGGATGATGCTTTTTCAACCATTGCGCAGAGCGAAAGGCAGCATATAAGTTTCCAGGAAAAGGAACTGAAATTAAAAATATAGTAGGTTGAATCGTTTCTATTTTTACTGCCAAAATCGAAAGCAAAATAGCATCTATATAAGTAGGTTCTTGTTGTAATGCTTGGTACAATTCATCAAACGAATTGGCAGATCGCCCTAAACGTTCGGCATAACGACTGAATCCAAAATTAGGATCTACACATTCTACAATAAAATCTGAAATGTCTTCGAGATACAAAGTTGCCAAATGTTTGGCTTTATCTTGCGTTCCCATAGTCCCAAATGCCCAATCCAACTCTTCTAACTGTGCAAATCGTGAGGCTTCTGGTAAGAAATCTTCTTGACAAATTTGGAGTGCCAAAGTAGGATTTTTTCCATGCAAGAAAGCTATAACGGAATCAATGGTTTTAATGTACTCATCTTGCAAAGCAAAAATTCGTTGTGCATTCTCTGAAAGTTCCTCCTGTGGAAATTTGGAACTAGAAAATTCAAACAAATCTTGCAATCCTTTTCTTGAAAACAAAGCTAAAATAACTTCTATCCCCAGATCAGCTTGTACTGAGCTTCTATTTTTGGTATTCAAAAACCCTTTAATATAAGCCGTTGCTGGATACGGAGTATTCAGTTGAGTAAATGGTGGCGTTACAAGGAATAGTTTTGTTTTCAAAGAGATGGTTTTGGAGGACAAATATCGTTTAATATTGTGTCTTTACATTAAAACTGATGTTCTTTTTTACTAATTACCAAAAGAGAAATTACTGAAATGACAGCAGCAACAGAAAGATAATACCCTACAAAGTTCAAACCATAGTTAGTGGCAATCCATATAGCTATCATAGGGGCAAAAGCTGCGCCGATAATACCTGCAAGATTAAAAGTCAATGATGCTCCTGAATACCGAACAGTTGTTGGAAACAATTCAGAAAGAAAAGTACCTAAAGGGCCATAGGTAAATCCAATTAACATCATCCCAACACACAAAAAGAAAGTAACTTGAATACTGCTTCCCGAATTTAAAAATGGAGCAAAAAACAAACCGAAAACTGCAATTGCCAACGAGGCATAAATCAACATTTTTCTTCGACCTATCTTATCTGCAATTAAAGCTGAAATCGGAATAAAACATGCAAAAAACAATACCGAAAACAACTGAATTAAAAGCGCTTCTTGATTCGAAAGTTGTAACTCATTGGTATTCCAATTCAACATAAAAACGGTCATCAAATAGAAAATTACAAAAGTAGTTACTGCGGCAAAAGTTCCGAAAAATAGTTCTTTTCGATATGACTTTAATAAAGTAACAAATGGCAGCTTCACTTCTTCTTGCTCTTTTTTAGCATTTTCAAAGGCCGATGTTTCGGTTATTTTTAAACGGATATAAAAACCTACCAAAACCAATAACGAACTAGCAATAAAAGGAATTCGCCAACCATAGTCCAAAAAATCTTGGGAATTCATACAATTTGTCAATGCTAAAAAAGTTCCACCCGAAAGTATTAAACCGATTGGAGCTCCTAACTGCGGAAACATTCCGTACCAAGCCCGTTTGTGAGGTGGTGCATTTTCAATGGCTAATAGTACCGCTCCTCCCCACTCACCTCCTAAACCAACACCTTGACCAAAACGACATAACATCAACAAGATAGGCGCCGCAATCCCAATACTCGCGTAACTAGGCAAAAATCCAATACAAACTGTTGAAATACCCATCGTTAGTAAAGCCACTACTAATGTTGTTTTACGTCCGATTTTATCTCCATAATGTCCAAAAACTGCCGAACCAATTGGTCGTGCAAAAAAAGCGATAGAAAAGGTTGCTAAAGACTGTAAAACCGATGTGGCACTATCCGTTCCAGGAAAAAATAATTGGGGAAAAACCAATACGGCTGCATTCGCATAGATATAAAAATCAAAAAACTCTATCGTAGTTCCAATTAAACTTCCGAAAAGAACATGACGTAACGAATTTTGTGTTGGTACTTTAGAGCTCATATACTTTGGTTTGTTGTTGTATCAATTGAGTATAAAAATGCTATTATTTTTCGAAAGCCACAACTATTTAGTTCCAATATTTTTTTAGTATTTTTACTCCAAACAAAACCCAATATGCCAACTGACTGTATACGCTATCAAAATTCAGGCTATTTCTCTTCTTTAATCGTAGACTATTTAGATCAAAAATCCAGTCTAAATTCGCTATACAATCGGTTTCCAACCATTGAAAACTTTGAAGCACAAATCACTGAAAAAGCAGCTTACTACAATCAGGAAAATCGAAAACTATTGGTTGCTGCTTTGCAAAAACAATATCAAAATAGTACTATTTCTGAAGCTACTGAAAATAATATTTTAGCTTTAGAACAAGCCAATACGTATACTATTACAACGGGACATCAATTGAATTTGTTTAGCGGACCCTTGTATTTTTTATACAAAATCATTTCTACTATCAATTTAGCTTCCGAGTTAAAAACGAAGTATCCTAAGTCGAACTTTGTACCCATTTATTGGATGGCAACAGAGGACCACGATTTTGAAGAAATCAATTATTTCAATTTCAAAGGCAAAAAATTTCGTTGGAACAAAGAAAGTACAGGACCGGTTGGTCGTTTAACTACTGAAGGATTAGATGCTGTTTTTGAAGTTTTTACAAAAGAATTAGGTTCCAATTCTAATGCGCAAAAAATAAAAGAACTGTTTCAAAAATCCTATTTAGAACACTCCAATTTGGCAGAAGCTACTCGATTTTTAGCGAATGAACTTTTTGGTCATTACGGTTTAGTAATATTAGATGCCGATTCTGCAGAACTAAAACGAACTTTAATTCCGTACATCAAAGACGAACTAGAAAACCAAACTTCGTTCAAGGAAGTTGCTGCAACTATTGAAAAACTAAATGAGTATTCCATTCAAGTTAACCCACGTGAAATCAATTTATTTTACATTGAAAACGACTTGCGAGAGCGAATTATTTTTGAAAGTGGAACTTATAAAGTAAACCATACCAACTTATCTTTTTCTAAGGAAGATCTATTTCGATTGGTAGAAACCAATCCAGAAAAGTTCAGTCCAAACGTTATTTTACGTCCTTTGTACCAAGAGGTGCTTTTGCCAAATCTATGCTACATTGGTGGCGGTGGCGAAATTGCCTATTGGTTAGAATTACAGTCTTTTTTCAATGCAGCAAAAGTAAGTTTTCCTATGTTATTGGTTCGTAACTCTGTTGTATTAGCTACTGAAAAACAAATCAAAAAAGCAGACGCTTTACAGCTTTCTTGGGCTGATTTGTTTAGCAAGCAAAAAGATTTAGTCAACAACAAAACTAAAGCGCTTTCTGAAATCGACTTGGATTTATCTAATGTAAAAGAACAATTAAAAAAGCAATTTGAAGCACTTTATAACATTGCCAATCAAACAGATAATTCTTTCATTGGAGCACTAAAAGCGCAAGAAATCAAACAAATTAAAGGAATTGAGCACTTAGAAAAACGATTACTAAAAGCACAAAAACGAAAATTGTCAGACGTTTTAGAACGCATTATTCAATTGCAAAACGATTTGTTTCCGAATCAAAGTTTGCAAGAACGACAAACTAATTTCTCTGAGTTTTATGAAGAAAATGGAGAGTTGTTGATTCAAACGTTAATAGAAAAACTACAACCTTTAGAGCAACGTTTTGAAATAGTTCAATTATAGTTTTTTTTTAGATTAGAGTAACATTTTATTTAATTTAAGACTAATTATTTCCTATGGATACATATATAATTGATTAGTATATAAAATGAAAAAGTATTTTACCCTACAATTTAAAATGTTGAACAGACAACTAGCCGAGTGGGGAATTGAACCTATAATAGGTTATACTTTAGGATTATTTATATTTTGCATACTGTCTTTTCAATTATTTAATAAAACAAAATATGCAGATGTTATCTATATTGGGATTGCATTAAGTCAAATAATAAAATCAAATGAAGTAGTACGAAATAACTTTCTAAAACTTACCTATTCTACTATTGATTATTTAAAACTGCGAATTATTGAAAATTGGATTATCTCCTCGCCGTTTGTTATATTTTTAGTTTACAAAGAAAATTATTTATTTGCTATTTCATTATTAGTTTTTTGTGGGTTTTCTGTATTGTTTGTTCTGAAAAGTAAATCTAATTTTTACATCCCCACTCCTTTCTTCAAATATCCTTTTGAATTTACAATAGGTTTTAGAACTAATTTTATCCTCTACATATTTGCTTATTTCTTGACAATTATGTCCATCGTTGTTTCCAATTTTAACTTAGGTATATTTTCTTTAATAGTAACTATAATGGGTTGTGCAGCCTATTTTACAAATTCTGAAAACAAGTTTTATATTTGGATCTATTCATTAAATTCTAAAGAATTTCTGTACACTAAAACTAAGATGATTGTTCTTTATACAACTATTTTGTGCTTACCAATACTGATAAGTTTATCTATATTCTTTTATAATAAAATTGATATTATTTTAGGCATACAATGTCTTGGATATTTGTTTATCTATATGACTATGCTAGCTAAATATTCGATTTATCCTGAGAAATTAAATATTAGATTTGGAATTGTAATCGCCTTAACTATTTGGCTTCCACCCCTACTATTAGTAATAATCCCCTATCTATATATAGAATCGACTAAAAAATTAAAAGTGCTTTTACAATGATTGATATTGAAAATTTATCAAAATCTTATGGAGATAAAACTGTATTAGAAAATATTACTTTAAATCTAGTGAAAGGAAAGGTATATGGAATAGTTGGCGAAAATGGCGCTGGCAAAACTACATTATTTAATTGTATTTCTGGATTAGAAAAGTATCGCGGAACTATTAATTGTGAATATGGAATTCCAAAAATAAGTCTTGGATATTTACAAACCGAACCTTATTTTTTTTCAAAAATAACAGGATTAGAATATTTGAAATTATTATGTAACGCAAGAAACCTTGAACCATTAGATTTCATAGAAAAAAATATATTTGATTTACCATTGAACGAATATGCTATTAACTACTCTACTGGAATGAAAAAAAAGTTAGCTCTCACTGCTATACTTCTACAAGAAAATAAATTTTTCATTTTAGATGAGCCATTTAATGGAGTTGATATTCATAGTAATATGATAATCACCGAAATCATTCAACAACTCAAGCGATTAGATAAAACCATTCTCATTTCTTCCCATATTTTTTCCACCTTAAACGAAACTTGTGATGAAATTTTTCTTCTGAAAAACAAAACAATATCTATGCGAGTTAAGAAAGAGCAATTTGGTATCTTAGAAAATGAAATGAAGGATTATTCTATTGGAAATAGAATTTCAAAATTAAATCTCAAATAATTTAACGCTTTATAAAATTATCGATTTTATTCTATTTCATTAATGAAATATCAAATAAAGCAGTATTTTTGCATTCTAAATTTATAATTACACAAAAAAGATGGCAACAAACAGAACTTTTACTATGATTAAACCCGATGCGGTTAAAAATGGTCATATTGGAAACATACTTGCAATGATTAACAATGCTGGTTTCAAAATTGTTTCTTTAAAACTTACACAATTAACAGTGGCTGATGCACAGGCTTTTTATGCAGTACACAGCGCACGTCCTTTTTATGGAGAATTAGTTGAATTCATGTCAAGTGGGCCGATTGTTGCTGCTATTTTAGAGAAAGAGAATGCAGTAAACGATTTCAGAACTTTGATTGGTGCTACCAACCCAGCTGAAGCTGCAGAAGGTACCATTCGTAAATTATACGCTACTTCTTTAGGGGAAAATGCAGTTCACGGTTCAGATAGTGATGAAAATGCCGCAATTGAAGGTGCTTTTCACTTTGCAGGAAGAGAGCAATTTTAATCTAGATAGTTAGATTTATTAGACTTCTTAGACTTCTTAGACTTCTTAAATTTTTAAATTTTATAAAAAGAAACCCATTTCGATTGAAATGGGTTTCTTTTTATCTCTAACTTTCTAACTTTCTAAAAAAATCTAAAAATCTAGAAATCTAAAAATCTAAATGTCTATCGCAAAACTACATCCTTAATTACCTCTCGTTGTAATTCTTCGTTAATCATGGCTATAATCTTTGATTTTCCGTGACTTAATTCTTCTCGTAAAACGGATGAACTTAACTCCACATACAAAGTACTACCTCGCAATACAACATTTTTAGTATAACTATTGACTCCATTTCCCATAAGATTTTTCCAAGCCTCTTTCACATCAATCTGATCCATTCCGGGCTGCAATTTATTCACTTGAATAATTTGCTTCAAAACATCGCCAACCGTACTTTGATTACTTAGTCTTTTTGCCATCGCCCAAAATATTTATAGCCGTAGCTTTTTTGTAATGGAACTCTTTATTTTGCGCATTAGTTATGACTAATTCGTCAGCGGTCAATTCAATTACTTCTTCCGAATACTTCATATAAGGTGTGGAATAATCTAAATACACTTTTTCGTCTTGAAAACGAACACTAACATTCTCATAAGTATCGTTTACCATAAAAGTTCCATTTAACTGAGGCGCAACTTTTTTTCGAATTCCTTTATTGTTGGACTCAATTTGAAAGTAATCATAATTTTGATTGGCTCCATATTCTTTATCTTCACCTTCATCAAAAACTACTTTTTCAATTTCCCAATAGCCGTTAATTTTAGCAATATCAGCAGGTTTGATTTGCTGTTTACAACTAGTAAAAAGCACAGAAAGCAGTACAATAGTAATCAAGTTCTTCATATTACTCTTTTTTAGTTTTCACCCTTTTATACAATCCTAAGAAGAAAAAAACCAAACCTACTACTACAGCAATATAATAGACCGTCAAATTTTGTTCCCGAATCACATTTGCCAAAACAAAACAAATTACACTTATAAAATAAAAAGCCATTGGGCTTAATTTTCCAAAAGAACTCATAGTATATTATTTAAAAAAACTGTCTACAAACTCCAATTTATTGAACACTTGTAAATCTTCAATTCCTTCTCCTACTCCGATATATTTAACTGGAATTTGAAACTGATCTGAGATTCCAATTACCACACCGCCTTTGGCAGTTCCGTCTAATTTAGTTACAGCCAACGAAGTCACCTCAGTAGCTGCTGTAAACTGCTTGGCTTGTTCAAAAGCATTTTGACCTGTAGATCCGTCCAAAACTAATAAAACATCGTGTGGAGCGTCTCTTACTACTTTTTGCATAACACGTTTTACTTTGGTCAATTCGTTCATCAAATTGACTTTGTTATGCAAACGTCCTGCCGTATCAATAATTACAATATCGGCATCTTGTGCCACTGCAGATTGCAAGGTGTCAAAAGCTACTGAAGCAGGGTCACTTCCCATATTTTGTCTTACAATAGGCACTCCAACTCGATCAGCCCATATTTGCAATTGATCAATCGCTGCTGCACGAAAAGTATCTGCTGCACCCAAGACTACTTTGTGTCCCGCTTTTTTAAATTGATATGCCAATTTTCCAATTGTGGTTGTTTTTCCTACTCCATTCACACCTACCACCATTAAAACATACGGCTTGGTTTGTACTGGTGTCACAAATTCTGTTGCTTCACCTGAATTGGTCTCAGAAAGTAAACTTGCTATTTCTTCACGAAGAATCTGATTCAATTCGCCCACGCCTAAATACTTATCAGATGCCACACGCACTTCGATACGTTGTATGATTTTTAATGTGGTGTTTACCCCTACATCAGAAGAAATAAGAATGTCTTCTAAATTATCTAGAACTTCATCATCTACTTTTGATTTTCCAGCTACTGCTTTGGATAACTTGGAAAAAAAAGTTGTTTTTGATTTTTCTAGGCCTTTGTCCAAGGATTGTTTCTCCTGTTCGTTTAGACTTTCGTCTTTTTTATCCGAGGAAAATATTCTTTTAAAAAAACTCATAGTGTTAAAGTATTAAATACGAATGTTGTAGTCTAAGAAAACTAATTCACTTTTATAATGGTAAATATAGAAAATAAAAAAGCTACTTCCGACTGAAAGTAGCTTTTCTATATACTGTTTAGAGTAAATTATTTCTTTTTCAAGAACTCATCAACTGCTTCAGGAGCCATAATAGATTCTACGAATGTATATGCGCCAGTTTTTGGAGATTTCACCATTTTAATGGCTTTTGATAATCTTTTAGAAGCGGTTTGTAACGATGCTACGGTTTTCTTTGCCATGATTCAAATGTTATTTGAAATTAATACAACCTACAAATGGAAACATCAGAGGTTAATTAAATTTCTAATTATTATTTAATTTCTTTGTGAACTGTTACTCTCTTCAAGATTGGATTAAATTTTTTAATTTCTAATCTATCTGGAGTATTTTTTTTGTTCTTAGTTGTAATATATCTTGAAGTACCTGCAACACCAGTTGTTTTGTGCTCAGTACATTCTAAAATCACTTGGATTCTGTTACCTTTCTTTGCCATCTTGCTATCTATTTATTTAGGAAACGATTATTTGATAAATCCTTGCGCTTGTGCTTTTTTCAAAACAGCAGCAATCCCATTTTTATTAATTGTTTTTACTGTAGATGCAGCTACTCTAAGAGTAATCCATCTATCTTCTTCTGGAAGATAAAAACGCTTTTTAACTAAGTTCACAGAAAATTTTCTCTTAGTCTTGTTCATAGCGTGAGAAACGTTATTTCCTACCATCGCTCTTTTACCTGTAAGGACACAAACTCTTGACATTATTCTTTATCTTTTATCGTTATTCAAAATCAGGGTGCAAAGAAAAGAAAAATAAACGGATCAAACAAAAAAATTAAAGCACATTTTTTAAAATTTCTTTTTGAAGCATTTCTAAACTCTTAATCACCGCTCTATCAATGACTTTTTCTCGGGGTTGTCCAAAATTAAACTCCTCAACCACAATACCTTTTGGCGTTGCTAAAGCAATACATACAGTTCCTACTTCAGCATCTGCTTCTCCTTTCGTTGGACCAGCATTTCCCGTAGTCGCAATAGCATAATCGGTTTGCATCATTTTTTGAACATTCATAGCCATAGCTGAAGCGACTTCTTTACTAACCACTGTGCAAGCATCAATCAATTCTTTAGATACGCCTAAGACATTGATTTTTGCTTCGGTAGCGTATGAAACAACACTCCCTTTAAAATAAGCCGAAGCACCAGGAACAGAAGTAAGTAGTTGTGCTATTTTACCACCTGTACAACTTTCTGCAGTAGCCAGTGTAAGCTGATTATTCTTTAAAATTCGACCAAGAACCACTTCAATTGTATCTTCTTCTTCAAATCCTACTATAATATCGTGAATGATCATATCCAATGATTTGACATTGGCTGCAATCGCTTCTTCTAATAGTTGTTTATCTTTTCCTCTAGCCGTTAAACGCAAACGTACACGACCTGGACTTGGCAAATAAGCCAACTTAATGCATTCGGGTAATTGGTTTTCCCAAGCCTCAATACGTTCTGCAACATGACTTTCTCCTTGACCATAAGTTAAAATCGTTTTGTGAAGTATATAAGGACGTTGGTATTCGTGAACCAATTTAGGAATGACTTGATTTTCTATCAAATATTTCATTTCGTATGGCACGCCTGGAAGCGAGATAAAAACAGTATTTTCTTTTTTAATCCACATCCCAGGCGCAGTACCCACTTGATTGTGAAGCACCGTGCACTTTGAAGGAACTAAGGCTTGGTCTTTATTAATTTGAGAAGCTGATTTACCCAAGGCACGCTCAATTAGTGCAATGACATGAAGTTCAACTTCAGCGTTTCTAACCAAAGTATCTCCAAAATATTCACACAATGTATGTTTGGTAATATCGTCTTTTGTTGGCCCTAAACCTCCGGTAATAAGTACTACTTCTACTTTATTTTGAAGCGATGCAAACGTATCTAAAATATGTTGTTTATCATCTGAGATAGACAGCATCTCGCGAGTTTCAATCCCAATTTTATCTAATGACTTGGCTATAAAACCCGAATTAGTATCTACGATTTGACCAATTAATATTTCGTCTCCGATAGTAACAACAGCTGCTTTCATTATTGTTTTGAATTACAAATTGAAATCTTTTTTAATTTCTTTGATCGCATCTTTCACCTGCGATTTAACGCTCTTATAGGTTTCTTTAATGTTTTTTGTATTTCCTTCAGCTTTTGCCCAAGCCTCTATCAACACCATTTCTTCAAATGCCACATGCATTCCTAACAAATCAAGTGTAGGTTTGATTTTAAGAGCATAAGCAAATACTTCTTTATGTAATTCTGAATAGATTCCTGTCTTTATTTCTAATAAATCCTTTGGAATTTCATTTACAAATAAAACGAGAATTTGATTTACAAATTCAGAATCGTTATCTGAAAGTTGGTACACTTTAGATAAATTATAGTGTAGTGCCATTATTTTACTTGTATTCTAAATAGTTGTTGTCCTTCTAAGTATCCTTCTAACACATCATTGGGATTTACCGCAGCTACTCCTTCGGGTGTACCAGTAAATATAATATCTCCTATTTTCAAAGTAAAAAACTGAGAAACATATGCTACTAATTCGTCTATTTTCCACAACATCAAACTGGAATTTCCTTTTTGAGCAATTTCACCGTTTTTGAGCAATTCAAAATTAACATCTTCTAACGAAGCAAATTGATCTTTGGGAACAAATTCGCCTATTACTGCCGAACCGTCAAAAGCTTTTGCTTTTTCCCAAGGCAATCCTTTTGCTTTCAATTGATCTTGTAAATCTCGAGCGGTAAAATCAATTCCTACACTAATTTCGTCATAATATTTATGTGCAAATTTAGGTTCGATATACTTTCCTACCTTATTGATTTTTACAATCAATTCAATTTCATGATGCACATCATTAGAAAACTCTGGAAGCACAAAAGGATGTTGCTTCAACAGCACCGCCGAATCCGGTTTCATAAAAACTACCGGCTCAGTCGGGCGTTCGTTTTTTAATTCCGCTATATGATTAGTGTAATTTCTACCGATACAAATTATTTTCATGTCCTTAAAGTAATTACTTTATTTAGTATTTAATTTTCTCAATTTAATTGCAGTCAATACTTTTTTAGTATACAAAGGGAAATCCGCATTTTGAATCCAACTGAAATAACCTGGCTCCGTTTCCAATACCTTTTCCACTTTAGCTCCTTTGTGTTTTCCAAAAGTAAAAATTTCTTCACCGTCTTTGTCAAATGCTATCATTCCTGCAAAATCAGCAATCTTTTTTCGCGTGGTAAATTCAGAAAGCGCTTTCATATCGTTTTCCAATTCAGGATATCGGTCCAACTGCGCTTTTAATATCTCATAGGTTGCCATAGTATCTGCTTCAGCTGAATGCGCATTTTCTAGATTTTTACCACAATAAAATTTAAAGGCAGCGCTCAATGTTCTTTCTTCCATTTTATGAAAAACCGTTTGCACATCAACGGAAACTCTATTTTTCATATCAAAATCAACGCCGGCACGCAACATCTCTTCTGCTAACAAAGGAATATCAAAACGATCCGAATTGTATCCTGCCAAATCGCTATCCTTAATCATGTTTTGAATTTGACTTGCTAATTGAGCAAATGTAGGTTCATTAGCTACTTTAGCATCATCAATTCCATGAACTGCGGTTGTTTGTGGAGGAATTGGAATAGTAGGATTTACTAACCAGGTTTTGCTTTCTTTATTCCCATTTGGGAATACTTTAAAAATTGAAATTTCAACAATTCGGTCCTTGCCTATATCGATTCCGGTAGTTTCAAGGTCAAAAAAGCAAATTGGTCTATTAAGTTTAAGTTCCATCTATTAATTTATAAGATTACAAATATATCAATTTGTAATGAATGAGCTTTAAAAAAGAAAACCCTTTCAAAGTCAAACTTTGAAAGGGTTAATCATCTATTAACAAATTGGATTAAATATCCGTATTGATATCAAAAGCCTCTAAATAATCCGCTACTCGTTTAACAAAACTACCACCAAGTGCACCATCTACAACTCTATGATCGTAGCTGTGAGATAGAAACATTTTTTGGCGAATCCCAATAAAATCACCTTCTGGTGTTTCGATTACTGCAGGCACTTTTCGAATAGCACCTAAAGCTAATATTCCAACTTGAGGTTGGTTAATAATTGGGGTTCCGAAAACACTCCCAAAAGTCCCCACATTAGTTACTGTATATGTACCACCTTGAGTATCATCTGGTTTTAATTTGCCATTTTTAGCTCGGTTACCTAAATCATTTACAGCTTTAGCCATTCCGACTAGGTTTAATTGATCCGCGTTTTTGATCACTGGAACAATTAAATTTCCGTTAGGCAAAGCGGCTGCCATACCTAAATTAATATTTCTCTTTTTTATAATATATTCACCCTCAACAGAAATATTCATTCCCGGAAAATCTTTCAAAGCCTTAGCTACAGCTTGCATAAATATTGGAGTAAAAGTCAATTTCTCTCCTTCTCGTTTTTCAAAAGTATTTTTTACTTTGTCTCTCCACTTAACAATATTGGTTACATCAACCTCTATGAAAGACTGCACATGAGCTGAAGTTTGCAAAGAAGCCGTCATATAACCCGAAATCAACTTTCGCATTCGATCCATCTCTACAATTTCATCTTCGCCATTAACCGATACAGGTACTGCTTGAGTACTAGTATTACTTATTGGAGTTGGCGCAGATGTATTGGCAACAGGCGATTTTTGTCTTACTGCCACATAGGCTAAAATATCTTCTTTAGTCACACGACCTTCTTTACCTGAGCCAGAAATACTTTCTAATTCAGCAACAGAAACTCCTTCTTGTTTGGCAATATTTTTAACCAAGGGCGAAAGGAATTTTTCAGTTCCTTTAAAATCTACTGCAGTAGACACCATAGCTTGGGCTACTTCAACTGATTTTTCTATTTCAACAACAGCTTCAGGAATTGCTACATCTTCTGTTATCGTAGTTGTGGTTTCTGATAAGGAATCAGTTTCAATAATAGCAATAGTTTGTCCTACTTGAACTAAATCGTCTTTGCCAAATAATTGTTCGACCAAAACACCTGAAACTTCACTTGGGACTTCGCTATCTACTTTATCTGTTGCAATTTCAAGAACTGCGTCATCTATTTCGATTGTATCTCCAACTTGCTTTAACCAATTAGTTATAGTTGCCTCAGCTACACTCTCTCCCATCTTTGGAAGTTTTAATTCAAATCTTGCCATAATCTTAACGTAAAACGTGATTTTGATTTTATGATTGCAAAATTAGGAAATATTTTTAGTTTTTGATACGATTAAATCAAAATTCCATGTTTACGAAAACGTTTTTTATGTCCTCTAAAATCAAATTGAAAATGATTGTTTCATTTCAAAAGAGTACTTTTGCAAAAAACTATAGTTGTGAATTATTTATCTGTTGAAAATATCTCCAAATCTTTTGGAGAACGCACCCTTTTTGAAAATATTTCTTTTGGCATCAACAAAGACCAAAAAATAGCCTTTATTGCTAAAAACGGTTCTGGAAAAACTTGCATTATGAAAATAATCAATGGCGAAGATGAACCCGATTCCGGACAAGTCGTGTTGCGAAAAGAAATCAAAATGGCGTTTTTGTCACAAGATCATAATTTACAAGATGAATTGACTATTGAAGAAAGTATTTTTGCATCGGATAACGAAACGCTAAAAGTAATTGAACAATACGAAAAAGCCTTAGAAAATCCAGAAGACGAAGAAGCCTATCAAAAAGCATTCGATAAAATGGATCAACATAATGCTTGGGATTTTGAAACCCAATACAAGCAAATTCTGTTCAAGTTAAAACTAGAAGATTTCAAACTAAAAGTAAAAAACCTTTCTGGAGGTCAGAAAAAACGATTGTCGTTAGCCATCATTTTAATTAATCGTCCCGATTTATTGATTCTTGACGAACCTACCAATCACTTAGATTTAGAAATGATTGAATGGCTAGAAAGCTATTTTGCCAAAGAAAACATTACCTTATTTATGGTAACGCACGACCGTTTCTTTTTGGAACGAGTTTGTAATGAAATCATTGAATTAGATAATGGTAAATTATACCAATACAAAGGAAATTACTCGTATTACTTAGAGAAAAAAGAAGAACGCATTGCGTCTGAAAATGCGAGTGTAGACAAAGCCCAAAATTTATTCGTAAAAGAATTGGAATGGATGCGTCGTCAACCCAAAGCAAGAACGACCAAATCCAAATCCCGTCAAGATGATTTTTACGTCATCAAAGAAAAAGCGCAAAACCGACGTCGAGAAAATAAAGTGGAACTCGAAATCAATATGGAGCGCATGGGTAGTAAGATTATCGAACTGCACAAAATCTCTAAAAAATTCAAAGACCACGTCATTTTAGACAATTTTAGTTTTGATTTTCAACGTGGAGAGCGCATCGGGATTATTGGTAAAAACGGAACTGGAAAATCGACTTTTCTGAATTTATTGACAGGCACTTTGCCTTTAGACGGCGGAAAAGTAATTAAAGGCGATACTATTAAAATAGGGTATTACACTCAAAGTGGTATCAATCCAAAACCGGGTCAAAAAGTAATTGACATCATCAAAGAATATGGCGAATACATTCCACTTGCAAAAGGAAAAATCATTTCAGCTGGACAATTATTAGAACGCTTCCTTTTCGACAGAAAAAAGCAGCACGACTATGTAGAGAAGTTGAGTGGAGGCGAATTAAAACGTTTGTATTTATGTACCGTTTTGATTCAAAATCCGAACTTTTTGATCTTGGATGAGCCTACCAATGATTTGGATATTGTTACTTTAAATGTATTGGAAAGTTTTCTTTTGGACTATCCAGGTTGTTTGCTAGTAGTTTCGCACGACAGGTATTTTATGGACAAAATTGTAGACCATTTATTTGTGTTTAGAGGCGATGGCGTTATCGAGGATTTCCCTGGAAACTATTCTGATTTTAGAGCCTATGAAGACAGTGCTGATGTAGCCCAAAAAGAGGAAAATAAAGCCGAGAAAAAAGATTGGAAACAAAATAATCCAACTGGTAATTTAAGCTTTAACGAACAAAAAGAATATCAGAAAATCGAGAAAGAAATCAAAGATTTAGAGAGTCAAAAAGTAGCTATCGAACAATTGTTTTCTGATGGAAAAGTTGCCGATGAAGATATTGAGAAAAAAGCAAAAGAATTGGAAGAAATCATCCAAAAAATAGAAACAAAAGAAGAACGTTGGTTTGAACTTTCAGCCAAAATTGAATCGTAATTATTGCAAAAAATGTTATTCCGCATCCAATCGTATTTACAATTCCTTTGGCACTCCAAAAATGAACACGGAGTCCACTCCCCTTTTGTATTTCTTTTGTTGACGCAAGGTTTATATAATAGAAAAATTAAATTACCAGTTGCCGATTTATCTACCTATAAAGGAGTAAATTCGAAAAAGAGTCGATTGTTGTTCAAAATTGTTCACTATTTCAGTCCAAAATCCATTTTGACTGTTGGAGATACTACTCTCGAAAAAGAAGTTATGGCGTTAGCCAATCCAAAAGCTACTATTGATATTGCTCTTGACAGTGCCATTTACGACTGCATCTATATCCATTCGCAAGAATTCCAATTCATAACAAACGAAAGAATTGAGCAAATGTTAAACACAACAGAAAACGATAGTTTTTGGATTTTAGAAGACATTCACGCTAATCCTGATGCAGAAGCACATTGGGAAACCCTAAAACAAAATCCGAAAGTAACTGTAACCATTGATATTTATCATTTTGGATTGGTCTTTTTTAGAAAAGAACAAGCCAAAGAGCATTTCATCATTAGAGCTTAATTAGATTTGTATGTAACAAAATTCATTTTCCTACTACTTATGAATTTATTCAAAAGTCTTTCGTACTTTTAAATCCGAATTCAACGAATTTTAATTCCAACAGCAACAATGGCAAATCCATTAATTAAAATAACTAACATCAAACGTGATTTCGTTCTTGGCAACGAAATTGTTTATGTTTTAAAAGGCATTGATTTACAAATCAATAAAGGAGAATATGTAGCGTTAATGGGACCTTCAGGTTCAGGAAAATCTACCTTAATGAATCTTTTAGGCTGTTTGGACACGCCTACTTCTGGAACTTATATTTTGAATGGAAAAGATGTAAGCCAAATGCAAGACGATGAATTAGCCGAAATTCGTAACAAAGAAATCGGTTTTGTTTTTCAAACGTTCAACCTTTTGCCAAGAACAACTGCTTTGGATAATGTAGCCCTGCCTATGATTTACGCTGGCTATTCCAAATCAGAACGAAACGAAAGAGCAACTGAAGTATTGAAACAAGTCAATCTTGCTGATAGAATGGACCACCAACCCAACCAACTTTCGGGAGGTCAAAGACAGCGTGTAGCCGTTGCAAGAGCTTTGGTGAACAAACCTTCGATAATTTTGGCTGATGAACCAACAGGAAACTTAGACAGTAAAACGTCTGTGGAGATTATGAAATTGTTTGGCGACATTCACGCCAGTGGCAATACCGTTATTTTGGTCACTCACGAAGAGGAAATTGCTGCTTACGCCAATCGAATCATTCGTTTGAGAGACGGATTAATTGAAAGCGACACTTCAAAATAAATTACAATAACGCTAATGAAGATATATACGAAGACAGGAGACGGAGGAATTACAGCGCTTTTTGGAGGAACAAGAGTTCCAAAAGATCATGCGAGAATTGAAAGCTACGGGACTGTAGACGAATTAAACTCTTACATTGGTTTAATTAGAGATCAAGAAATTGATGCACACTACAAAACCATCTTGATTGAAATACAAGATAGGTTATTTACTGTGGGTGCTATTTTAGCGACTCCGCCTGAAAAAGAAGTGCTCAAAAATGGAGAGCTTCGATTGAAAAATTTAGGTATTGTTGCAACAGATATTGAATTTTTGGAAAATGAAATTGACAGTATGGAAGAATCGCTTCCGCCAATGACACATTTTATTTTACCTGGTGGGCATCCTACCGTGTCACATTGTCATATTGCGCGATGTATTTGCCGAAGAGCCGAACGTCTTGCGGTGCATTTAAGCCACAACGAGCCCGTTTCTGAAATTGCAATCCAATATTTAAACCGACTTTCTGACTATCTTTTTGTCTTGGCACGAAAGTTGTCTAAAGATTTAAACGCTGAGGAAATACAATGGATTCCTAGGAAATAATCTCTTAGATTCTGTTATTTTTTCTTGGTCAAATTAAATTAACAAAACAGACAAAAAAACGTTCTTAACTTTTAATAAAAATAAATGATTTTTTACTTGCCTTTTTCAGTAAAAAATTTATTTTTGCACTAAACTAAATCGACAAAAGATGTATTGGACATTAGAATTAGCATCTTATTTAAGCGATGCGCCGTGGCCTGCTAACAAAGACGAACTTATTGACTACGCTATTAGAGCAGGAGCTCCATTAGAAGTAGTAGAAAACCTTCAATCTATCGAAGACGAAGGTGAGATATATGAATCAATGGAAGAAATTTGGCCAGATTATCCTACAGACGAAGATTACCTTTGGAATGAGGATGAATATTAAAAAATAAACCAAAGAAAAAGTCTCAAAAGAGGCTTTTTTTTTGGTTAAATTAGACTTTTACAAAAATACCGAAATACAAACAATATTATGAGTTTCATAAATAGCATTATAAAAATCTTTGTTGGTGATAAATCCCAAAATGACGTTAAAGCATTACAACCTTACCTAACGAAAATCAAAGGATTAGAGAGTAGCTTAATGTCATTATCGAATGACGAATTAAGAGCTCGCACCACTTATTTTAAAGATAGAATCAAGCAAGCACGCGCTGATAAAGATGCTAAAATTGCATCCCTACAACAAGAAGTAGAAACTATTCAAGACATCGATCAAAGAGAAGATATCTATGTGGCTATTGATGCTTTGGAAAAAGAAGCTTACGATATTTCGGAGAAAACATTAATGGAAATTTTACCTGAAGCTTTTGCAGTAGTAAAAGAAACAGCAAGACGTTTCAAAGAAAATACTCAAATTGAAGTTACTGCTACTCCAAAAGACAGAGAATTCTCTGCTACTAAAACCTACGTTACTATAGAAGGAGAAAAAGCCGTTTGGGCTAATTCATGGAATGCCGCTGGTAAACAAATTACTTGGGACATGATTCACTATGACGTGCAGTTGATTGGTGGAATGGTGTTGCACGAAGGAAAAGTAGCCGAAATGCAAACTGGAGAAGGAAAAACATTAGTTGCCACCCTTCCTATTTACTTGAATGCCTTAACTGGAAACGGAGTACACTTAGTAACTGTAAATGATTACTTGGCAAAACGTGATAGTACGTGGAAAGCGCCATTGTTTGAATTCCACGGAATGACAGTGGAATGTATTGACAATTACCAACCAAGTTCAGAAGAAAGAAAAAGAGCCTATGACGCTGATATCACGTACGGAACCAATAACGAATTTGGTTTTGACTACCTAAGAGATAATATGGCACATTCGCCAGAAGATTTAGTACAACGCAAACACAACTATGCGATTGTCGATGAGGTGGATTCTGTTTTGATTGATGATGCTAGAACGCCATTGATTATTTCTGGACCAGTTCCGCAAGGAGACCGTCACGAATTCAATGAGTTAAAACCAAAAATTGAAAACTTAGTTAGTTTACAACGTCAATTGGCGAATGGGTTTTTGGCAGAAGCCAAAAAATTAATCAAAGAAGGCAATACCAAAGAAGGAGGATTCCAATTATTGAGAGCCTACAGAAGTTTACCTAAAAACAAAGCCTTAATCAAGTTTTTATCTGAAGAAGGCGTAAAACAATTGCTTCAAAAAACCGAAAACCAATACATGCAAGACAACAAACGCGAAATGCATTTGGTTGACGAAGCTTTGTACTTTGTAATTGAAGAAAAAAACAACCAAGTAGAATTGACCGATAACGGAATCCAATTCTTATCTGGAGATACTGATGCTGATTTCTTTGTACTTCCAGATATTGGAACTGAAATTGCTGCTATCGAAAAACAAAAATTAGACGCCGATGCAGAAGCGGAAGCTAAAGAACGTTTATTCCAAGATTTCGGAGTAAAAAGCGAACGTATCCATACCTTAACTCAGCTTTTAAAAGCCTACACTTTATTCGAAAAAGATGTTGAGTACGTTATTATGGATAACAAAATCCTGATTGTCGATGAACAAACAGGTCGTATTATGGATGGACGTCGTTATTCTGACGGATTGCACCAAGCTATTGAAGCCAAAGAAAATGTAAAAATTGAAGCGGCAACGCAAACTTTTGCTACCGTTACCTTACAAAACTACTTCAGAATGTACAACAAACTGAGTGGTATGACAGGAACTGCGGTGACTGAAGCAGGCGAACTTTGGCAAATCTATAAATTAGACGTAGTTGAAATTCCGACTAATAGAGGAATAGCAAGAATTGATAAAGATGATTTCATCTATAAAACTACTCGTGAAAAATTCAACGCGGTTATCGAAGATGTAACGGAATTATCAAAAGCTGGAAGACCCGTTTTAATTGGAACAACCTCAGTTGAAATTTCGGAATTATTGAGCCGAATGTTGAAAATGAGAGGCATCACACACAATGTGTTGAATGCTAAAATGCACAAACAAGAAGCGCAAATCGTTGAAGAAGCAGGTAAACCAGGTGTAGTAACTATTGCTACCAATATGGCGGGTCGTGGAACGGATATTAAATTATCTCCCGAAGTAAAAGCGGCTGGAGGTTTAGCTATCGTTGGAACAGAGCGTCACGATTCACGTCGTGTAGACCGTCAGTTACGAGGTCGTGCAGGACGTCAAGGAGATCCAGGAAGTTCTCAATTCTACGTTTCGTTAGAAGACAACTTGATGCGTTTGTTTGGTTCTGAAAGAGTAGCCAAAGTAATGGACAGAATGGGATTACAAGAAGGAGAAGTGATTCAACATTCGATGATGACCAAATCTATTGAACGTGCGCAGAAAAAAGTAGAAGAAAACAACTTTGGAGTGCGTAAACGTTTGTTGGAATATGATGATGTTATGAACGCACAACGTGAAGTCGTGTACAAACGTCGTCGCCATGCCTTGTTTGGAGAGCGTCTAAAATTAGACATTGCCAACATGCTTTATGATACTTGCGAACTAATTGTATCCGAAAACAAAGCCGTTAATGATTTCAAAAACTTTGAATTCGAATTAATTCGTTATTTCTCAATCACGTCACCAGTTACAGAAGCTGATTTTGCTAAATTATCAGACGTTGAATTAACAGGTAAAATTTACAAAGCCACTTTAGAATTTTATACCGAGAAAACAGAACGAAGTGCCAGAGAAGCCTTCCCTATTATCAAAGGAGTTTACGAAGACAAAAACAATCAGTTTGAGCGCATCGTAGTGCCTTTTACAGACGGAATCAAAACCTTGAACGTAGTAACTGACTTGAAGAAAGCCTACGAGACACAAGGAGCGCAATTAGTAGCTGATTTTGAAAAGAACATCACTTTATCTATTGTGGATGAAGCTTGGAAAAAACACTTGCGCAAAATGGACGAATTGAAACAATCGGTTCAATTAGCCGTTCACGAACAAAAAGATCCGTTGCTAATTTACAAATTAGAAGCCTTCAACTTGTTCAGAGCCATGCTCGACAATGTGAATAAAGACGTGATTTCGTTTTTATTCAAAGGCGATTTACCTGCGCAACAAGCACCAAAGATTGAAGAAGCAAAAGAAGTTCGTCAAAAAGAAAACTATAAATTAAGCAAAGACGAATTGCCAAACAGCGAAAACCTAAACCACGAGGCGGCGGATACTCAACAACGTCAAGTAACCGAAACTATCGTGAGAGACATGCCAAAAATCAATCGTAACGATACCGTAACGATTCAGGAAGTCGCTACTGGAAAAACAGAAACCATGAAGTACAAAAAAGCCGAAAATTTAGTAACTTCAGGTCAATGGGTAATTGTGAACGACTAATCGTTTAACCGTTCTATAAATACTGAGTGTCTAAAAAGATCATATTTGTCATGCTGAACTTGTTTCAGCATCTATAAATAACTTTTTAGACACTTTTTTTGTGCTTTACTTTTTAGTAGCAGCAGTTCTACTTCCTTGACACGACTTGTCCCGCTATCCGCGCTACATGGTAGCTTGCTTCTATCGGGGCTAGAATAGACGTTTATTTTTTTATAAATAACACTTACTTGTATATTTTAAATTAATATTTTTTAGATTTATATCTACTCCATTTATTCTGTCAGAAATAAATCATTCTCACAAAATAGAACGCACGAAGCTATCAATAAGTTGGAATGCAAAATAACCTAAAGTACCATTAGAGATAACTTAAAATAAAATACAACTTAGATAATAACCTGAATTATTTTCTAATAGTAACTCAATTTTAACCTATATATTATTTATATTTGGAGAACCAGTATCTATAGACGTATCTATTAAAATAATTTAAAGTCAAACTTAAAATAAATACACAAATGAATCCCCTAATTGCTAAACCTTTCTTAAAATGGGCTGGAGGTAAATCCCAGTTGATTGCAGAAATACAAAAAGCAATACTTAATGAGTTTATTTCTCAAAAGTTTACTTATGTGGTGCCATTTATAAGAAGTGGTGAGGTTTTGTTTAAAAATAATTATCAAATATGAATCTTCAATTTGATATCAAATTAGCTAATAAATATAATAGTAATTCTCAAATTGCAAGAGTGTTAACTGAAAATTGGGTATTGAACAATTCATATTGTCCAAGCTGTGGAGAATTACCATTAAATGAATTTGAAAACAATCGTCCTGTTGCTGATTTTTATTGTAAAAAATGTAACGAAGAGTTTGAATTAAAAAGTAAAAAAGGAAAATTGAGTACCATAATTAATGATGGTGCTTATGAAAGTATGATAAAAAGGATTACTTCAGATACAAACCCAAATTTTTTCTTTTTGACCTACGATAAAAACACAGTGAATAATTTTTTAGTAATTCCAAAACAATTTTTCACTCCAGAAATTATTATCAAACGAAAACCTTTATCTATTACCGCTAAACGAGCAGGTTGGGTTGGTTGCAATATAGATATTTCAAAAGTTCCGGAAAGTGGAAGGATTTTTATAGTTGAAAATTCAAAAATAATAGAACAGGAAAAAGTACAAATAAAATTAAAAAGTACTGATTTTTTAAGATCTAAAAGTTTAGAAGCTAGAGGGTGGATATTGGATATATTAAATTGTGTTGAAGAAATTAAAAAGCAATCTTTTACGTTAGATGAATTATATGCTTTCGAAAATAAATTGAAAATTAAATATCCTAACAACAATCATATCAAGGATAAAATTCGTCAACAATTACAGTTTTTAAGAGATAAAGGGTTAATTGAATTTAACGGAAGAGGAAATTATAAAAAAATTGAAATATGAAAAAATATATATTTATTTCACCTGAAGGTTCTACTGTAGCTCCAAATAGTTCATACGAAGTTAATAATATGCAAGTTATTGGAGTTGTTGAAGATGTTACAAATGAAAATGAAGCATTAAAAAAACTATTAATTGAAAATGAATGGATAATAGATGCTGAATTCAATATTGCTAAATTTATTTGCTACGAAATCTATTAAGCCTATTATTTAAATTCTAAATATTTTCCTTCAATTCCTGAGTTTTTTAATGCCTCTGCATTTTCTTTTCCATAAGCGATGAATACACTTGGAGCGCTTGGAGTACCTCCTTGTATACCTGATACATGATAAAATTTTATTCTACCTTTTACAAATAAAACTGCATTTGCCCAGCTAGCACGATTACCTTGCTCGTGCGTTAAGTAACTTAAATAACTCAACAAAACTATAATACCGTAGGAATGGCATAATTGTAATACAACCAAAAACTAATTATACAAATGATTTTTTAAACTCAGGTTTAACCCTATGTTTTGATGCTTGCTCATAAGCAAAAGCAATTGCAATTAGTTGCGCCTCGCTGTAAGCCGTTCCAAAAAAGGATAAACCAACAGGTAAATCATATACTTTTCCAGCTGGAACGGTAACATGCGGATAGCCACTAACCGCAGCTGGCATGGTTAACGAATAGCCGCCCCAACGATCCCCATAAATCATATCGATACTACATGATGGTCCCATTGTTATTCCGCAAATGGCATCAAGTTGGTGTTCCTGAAATACAGAGTCCAAAATCTTTTTACTGCCGTTATAACTTGTTTGTAAAGCCTCTTGGTATTTTTTATCGTCAAGTCCAAGTTTTAAATTGGAACTTTCTAGCGTTTCTTGTTTAAAATACGGCATTGATCTATCTTCATTGGCTATATTAAAATCAATGACCTCCTTCAACGATTTAACCTTTGCGTTTGCGGTAGCTAAATAGTTGTTCAACCCATCTTTAAACTCATATTGCAACACCTCAAATTCAGCATCGCCTAATGCATAAATTTTCTCTACGTAGTCAATTTCAATAATGGTAGCTCCTTTTTGTTTTAAAACAGTAATAGCTTGATCTAAAAGTTCATTAATATATTTGTTTTGACCTTGAGGTTTCTTTTCAATACCAATTCGTTTGCCTTTCAAAGCATTTAAATCCAAAAACTGGGTATAATCAGTATGGCTTTTTCCTTTACTTTCATTGGTTATCACATCTTTGGTATCGATACCTGCAAGTACGCCTAATAAAATAGCCGCATCTTTTACAGTTCTAGCCATGGGTCCAGCTGTATCTTGAGTTTTTGATATAGGAATAATTCCGGAACGACTTACTAGTCCAACCGTAGGTTTAATTCCAACAATACCATTTACAGAAGCGGGACAAACAATTGACCCATCTGTTTCCGTACCAACAGCGACTACACATAAATTAGCAGAAACCGCCACTCCTGATCCAGCACTAGAACCACAAGGATTATGATCTAAAATATAAGGGTTCTTCGTCTGACCGCCACGACCGCTCCAACCAGAACTTGAATGCGTTGAACGGAAATTAGCCCATTCACTTAAATTAGTTTTTCCAATAATTATTGCACCAGCATCTCTTAATCTTTTTACAACAAAAGCATCGCTAGATGATATATTTCCTTCCATTGCTAATGATCCAGCTGTAGTTTGCATTTTATCTGCTGTATCAATATTATCTTTTATGAGCACAGGTATACCGTGTAATGCTCCTCTACTTTTCCCATCTTTTCGCTCCTTATCCATTTGACTAGCAATTGAAAGAGCTTCTGGATTAATTTCAATTATTGCATGTAAGCCAAGACCGTTCTTATCTATCGATTCAATTCGTTGTAGATACAATTCGACTAATTGTTCTGAAGTATATTGTCCTGAAGACAACTTTTCTTGTAAACTAGTGATTGTTTCTTCATCAAGTTCAAAATCTAATTCAGAATCTAAAGATTCTTCTTTATTGCTTTTACTAGTATCACAACCTTGAATAAAAAGAGTTGATATTCCTACAGTTGCCAAAGTTGTTCTGGTAAAAAAATCTCTTCTTTTCATAATTACAATTTTATCGAAGTTGGTACAATTATTTTTTATAAATATATACTTTTTTTCAATTAGTAAAGTACAAATGAATTTAATGAGAAATAAGATTGCTAAAATACTACGCCTAAATTCAATCTATTAGGGAAGGTATATTGAAAAACCCACCATTAGTAAGGACTATTAATCCAAAAATTAAGTTAAAACAGTAAATAAAAACAAATAAATAAGTTTAACTTTAAACAAAAATAATCACCCAAAAAGTAAACTATGAAGCTTCATTCTAAACCATTTATCCTAATTGTTGTAATGTTATTTGTATTAACTGCTTGTGGCAAATTAAGCAATGAAGTTGAAAAACTTAATGAATTAAAAACCAAAGTAGAGTCTATAGATTCTCTAGTTGATAATGAAATTAATAAAGTTAAAAAACTCGACACCATTATTAAAAAAGAAAGTGACAAAGTTAAAAAACTGGATACTTTGATACGTAAATCAACATCACAAATCGATTCAATATCACAAAAGGGCAATAACTTATTAAAAAAAATCACTAACTAATTATTGTTTTTTAATACGTTAACCAACTAGCGCGAGTATCTTGCTCGTGCCTTAAGTAACTTAAATTATTCTCCAAAACTATAACCTCGTCCCTACGGGACTTATTTTCTTTGTCTTTTATAGGATTTTACCAAAATACAACTCCTTGCGGAGTTAATAAAAAGATAGTAAAACGTCAACCTATTACGAAGTGATTCAATAGTGGTAAACCTGAGTTAAATCCCTTAGATTTGAGATTAAGAGGAGGAAGCCCGGTGGGCTTCAGGTATAAAACAAAAAACTCGAGGCTTTAGCCGAATAGGCGAAGCAAACCTGTCGGTAGACAGGCAGAGGCGACGAACCGAGCCCGAAGGGCGAACACGTCTATCCTATAAACAAAAAAACTCCAACTTTTTCAAGTTGGAGTTTCATAAAGAAAGGCGACGACTCCCGATAACTATCGGGACTCCCTCATAACTGCTTCCGAAGTTTCGGAACCCGAAGCGTCGGGACGCAGGCGGGCTTAACTACTCTGTACGGGCTAAATTTTATCTTATTTTTTCTAAAAATATATAAAACAAAAAACCCCGTTTCGTTAGAAACAGGGTTTTTAAAAGATTTAAGGGCTATGCCCGACTGAGCGAAGCTAAAGGCGACATTTGAGATTAAGAGGAGGAAGCCCGGTGGGCTTCAGGTATAAAACAAAAAACCCCGTTTCGTTAGAAACAGGGTTTTCAAAAGAAAGGCGACGACATACTCTCCCACATAACTGCAGTACCATCTGCGCAGGCGGGCTTAACTACTCTGTTCGGGATGGGAAGAGGTGAGCCCCGCCGCAATAACCACCTTAAGATTATTGTTGGCGGTTGTTGGTTTTTGGTTGTTGGTGTTTCCATCAACTACCAACCATCAACTATCAACTGCAGCTTCGCTGCAAATATCTTAACATACTGAGATAAAGAAAAGTAATTAGAAAATTTCTCCCCTCCTTCCCCTGAGGTGACTCGAAGGGAGGAGGGAAAACGTACATAAGCTTACGGGTTATTAGTACTACTCGACTATGACATTACTGCCTTTACATCTATAGCCTATCAACGTGGTCATCTCCCACGACCCTTAAAAGAAATCTCATCTTGTGGTGGGTTTCGCGCTTATATGCTTTCAGCGCTTATCCCTTCCAAACGTAGCTACTCTGCGGTGCCCCTGGCGGGACAACAGATACACTAGAGGTTTGTCCAATTCGGTCCTCTCGTACTAGAATCAGATCCACTCAAATTTCTTGCGCCCACAGTAGATAGAGACCGAACTGTCTCACGACGTTCTGAACCCAGCTCGCGTGCCACTTTAATGGGCGAACAGCCCAACCCTTGGGACCTTCTCCAGCCCCAGGATGTGACGAGCCGACATCGAGGTGCCAAACCCCCCCGTCGATATGAGCTCTTGGGGGAGATCAGCCTGTTATCCCCGGCGTACCTTTTATCCTTTGAGCGATGGCCCTTCCATGCGGAACCACCGGATCACTATGCTCTACTTTCGTACCTGATCGACCTGTATGTCTCTCAGTCAAGCTCCCTTATGCCATTGCACTCTACGCACGGTTACCAAGCGTACTGAGGGAACCTTTAGAAGCCTCCGTTACTCTTTTGGAGGCGACCACCCCAGTCAAACTACCCACCAAGCAATGTCCCCCGCTTAAGCGGGGTTAGGCCTCAGATAAACAAAGGGTTGTATTTCAACAATGACTCCACAACGCCTGGCGACGCCACTTCATAGTCTCCAACCTATCCTACACATCATTTATCCAAGGTCAATACTAAGCTATAGTAAAGGTGCACAGGGTCTTTTCGTCCCACTGCGGGTAAACGGCATCTTCACCGTTACTACAATTTCACCGAGCTCATGGCTGAGACAGTGTCCAGATCGTTACACCATTCGTGCAGGTCGGAACTTACCCGACAAGGAATTTCGCTACCTTAGGACCGTTATAGTTACGGCCGCCGTTTACTGGGGCTTCAATTCAATGCTTCTCCGAAGATAACATCTCCTCTTAACCTTCCAGCACCGGGCAGGTGTCAGGCCCTATACTTCATCTTACGATTTTGCAGAGCCCTGTGTTTTTGATAAACAGTCGCCTGGACCTCTTCACTGCGGCCAGCTTGCGCTGGCGACCTTTCTCCCGAAGTTACAGGTCTATTTTGCCTAATTCCTTAGCCATGAATCTCTCGAGCACCTTAGGATTCTCTCCTCGACTACCTGTGTCGGTTTGCGGTACGGGTACTTATTACCTGAAGTTTAGAGGTTTTTCTTGGAAGCCCTTAGGCGCACTATCTCTTTGACCGAAGTCTCCGAGTACTATCGTATTTCCCCAAGATCTGTGGATTTGCCTGCAGATCTTATAGGTAGGTACTTCAACGAACTATTCCGTCAGTTCGCGGCGCTTTCATCACTCCGTCACCCCATCACAGTAATAAGTAGTACGGGAATATTAACCCGTTGTCCATCGACTGTCCCTTTCGGGTTCGCCTTAGGTCCCGACTAACCCACAGCTGATTAGCATAGCTGTGGAAACCTTAGTCTTTCGGTGTGCGGGTTTCTCGCCCGCATTATCGTTACTTATGCCTACATTTTCTTTTCTAACCAGTCCAGCATACCTTACGATACACCTTCAACCCTGTTAGAATGCTCCCCTACCACTTGTATATAATACAAATCCATAGCTTCGGTACTATACTTATGCCCGATTATTATCCATGCTCGTCCGCTCGACTAGTGAGCTGTTACGCACTCTTTAAATGAATGGCTGCTTCCAAGCCAACATCCTAGCTGTCTGGGCAGACAAACCTCGTTCTTTCAACTTAGTATAGATTTGGGGACCTTAGCTGATGGTCTGGGTTCTTTCCCTCTCGGACTTGGACCTTAGCACCCAAGCCCTCACTGCTGGTAAACATTATATAGCATTCGGAGTTTGTCAGGAATTGGTAGGCGGTGAAGCCCCCGCATCCAATCAGTAGCTCTACCTCTATATAACTTAAATCCAGCGCTGCACCTAAATGCATTTCGGGGAGTACGAGCTATTTCCGAGTTTGATTGGCCTTTCACCCCTACCCACAGGTCATCCGAAGACTTTTCAACGTCAACCGGTTCGGACCTCCACTATGTGTTACCACAGCTTCATCCTGCCCATGGGTAGATCACACGGTTTCGCGTCTAACACTACTGACTAAAGCGCCCTATTCAGACTCGCTTTCGCTACGGATCCGTGACTTAACCACTTATCCTTGCCAGCAACGTTAACTCGTAGGCTCATTATGCAAAAGGCACGCCGTCACCCCACTAAAGGGCTCCGACCGCTTGTAAGCGTATGGTTTCAGGATCTATTTCACTCCGTTATTCACGGTTCTTTTCACCTTTCCCTCACGGTACTGGTTCACTATCGGTCTCTCAGGAGTATTTAGCCTTAGCGGATGGTCCCGCCAAATTCAGACAGGGTTTCACGTGCCCCGCCCTACTCAGGATACCACTATCCTTTACACTCATTACCTATACGGGACTATCACCCTCTTTGGTCCTACTTTCCAGTAGATTCTAGTTCTTTGTGCAAGAAATCTCGTGGTCCTACAACCCCAACATTGCCGTAACAACATTGGTTTGGGCTAATCCGCGTTCGCTCGCCACTACTTACGGAATCACTTTTGTTTTCTTCTCCTCCGCCTACTTAGATGTTTCAGTTCAGCGGGTTTGCCCACCTATCGGTGTACTATGTCTTCAACATAGTGGGTTGCCCCATTCAGGTATTTACGGATCGTATCGTGTGTGCCAATCCCCGTAACTTTTCGCAGCTTATCACGCCTTTCATCGCCTCTGAGAGCCTAGGCATCCCCCATACGCCCTTATTTTGCTTATTGTACCAACTTATTACTTAAAATAAGCCGTTTCTTTTACTTGTCTAATGATAAACAAGTAAAAATGTTTTCTACTTTATTATTTTCTTATCTCAATATGTCAATGAACGTTAAACTAGTGTGCAGTATTCAGATTTTAGTATTCAGTTACTACTGATCACTAAGTCCTGTGGACTGTCCACTGTTTTTGTGGAGAATAACGGAGTCGAACCGTTGACCTCCTGCGTGCAAGGCAGGCGCTCTAGCCAGCTGAGCTAATCCCCCGTGTTTTAGTTGTCAGTTATCAGTCGTCTGTTGACAGTATAATGATAAAGACAACATCCATCGGATGACTCAACTTCTAAAATTTCCATAAGTTAAAAAATAGTAGTCCCGCCCAGACTCGAACTGGGGACCCCTACATTATCAGTGTAGTACTCTAACCAGCTGAGCTACGAGACTCTGTTTTTTACTTATTTGTATTATTTGAACTAACAGCAAGAGTAATATTATCATGAAATTCAATCCCATGTCGATCTATCGTCTTCTTTCTTGAAAGTGTTACCAAAGTAACTAACATTCAAGCTCTAGAAAGGAGGTGTTCCAGCCGCACCTTCCGGTACGGCTACCTTGTTACGACTTAGCCCTAGTTACCAGTTTTACCCTAGGCAGCTCCTTGCGGTCACCGACTTCAGGCACCCCCAGCTTCCATGGCTTGACGGGCGGTGTGTACAAGGCCCGGGAACGTATTCACCGGATCATGGCTGATATCCGATTACTAGCGATTCCAGCTTCACGGAGTCGAGTTGCAGACTCCGATCCGAACTGTGACCGGTTTTGTAGATTCGCTCCTGGTCGCCCAGTGGCTGCTCTCTGTACCGGCCATTGTAGCACGTGTGTAGCCCAAGGCGTAAGGGCCGTGATGATTTGACGTCATCCCCACCTTCCTCACAGTTTACACTGGCAGTCTTGTTAGAGTTCCCGACATGACTCGCTGGCAACTAACAACAGGGGTTGCGCTCGTTATAGGACTTAACCTGACACCTCACGGCACGAGCTGACGACAACCATGCAGCACCTTGTAATTTGTCTTGCGAAAGTTCTGTTTCCAAAACGGTCAAACTACATTTAAGCCTTGGTAAGGTTCCTCGCGTATCATCGAATTAAACCACATGCTCCACCGCTTGTGCGGGCCCCCGTCAATTCCTTTGAGTTTCATTCTTGCGAACGTACTCCCCAGGTGGGATACTTATCACTTTCGCTTAGCCACTGAGATTGCTCCCAACAGCTAGTATCCATCGTTTACGGCGTGGACTACCAGGGTATCTAATCCTGTTCGCTACCCACGCTTTCGTCCATCAGCGTCAATCCATTAGTAGTAACCTGCCTTCGCAATTGGTATTCCATGTAATCTCTAAGCATTTCACCGCTACACTACATATTCTAGTTACTTCCTAATAATTCAAGTTTAACAGTATCAATGGCCGTTCCACCGTTGAGCGATGGGCTTTCACCACTGACTTATTAAACCGCCTACGGACCCTTTAAACCCAATGATTCCGGATAACGCTTGGATCCTCCGTATTACCGCGGCTGCTGGCACGGAGTTAGCCGATCCTTATTCTTACAGTACCGTCAAGCTCCCTCACGAGGGAGTGTTTCTTCCTGTACAAAAGCAGTTTACAATCCATAGGACCGTCATCCTGCACGCGGCATGGCTGGATCAGGCTTGCGCCCATTGTCCAATATTCCTCACTGCTGCCTCCCGTAGGAGTCTGGTCCGTGTCTCAGTACCAGTGTGGGGGATCTCCCTCTCAGGACCCCTACCCATCGTCGCCATGGTAAGCCGTTACCTTACCATCTAGCTAATGGGACGCATGCTCATCTTTTACCGTTGGAACTTTAATGTGAAAACCATGCGATTCTCACATACTATGAGGTATTAATCCAAATTTCTCTGGGCTATCCCTCTGTAAAAGGTAGATTGCATACGCGTTACGCACCCGTGCGCCGGTCTCAAAGCAGCAAGCTGCTTCTACCCCTCGACTTGCATGTGTTAAGCCTGCCGCTAGCGTTCATCCTGAGCCAGGATCAAACTCTTCATCGTATATTATGCGAAGCAAATAAATTTACTTCTATGTATTATGACAATGATCTAATGGTCTTTTTCGAATCTTACGATTCTATTACTCTTTAATTTGTTTTGAGATCTCTCTCAAAACGGCTGTCAATTCAATATGTCTAGGAACGTGTCTTTTTTATTTGTCGCTTATCTCTCAAAGCGGGTGCAAAAGTACAACTTCTTTTTTATCTCGCAAGTATTATTAAAAGTTTTTTTAAGAAAAATTACTTTCGTTTTACTTACTCAATATATTCAAGAACTTGTCCCCTTTTCGGCCCCGAATTAATCGGGGGGCAAAGATAATTACTTTTTTATCTATAGCAAATTTTTTAAAGTAAAATTTCTTTTATCTTATTTAGGTTTGCTTTTCAATATTGAAGTAAGAACGTCTGCTTTATTGCGGGTGCAAAAGTACAACCTAAATCCGCTTTGGCAAGCTTTTCTACACTTTATTTTTGTTCTTTTTCTTAACTCGCTGATAACCCGTTTTCTATAAATGAAAGTTTTTTTGAATTCAATAGTTGTAAAGAGTATTTATTGAAATTTACCGCAGATTCGCAGATTTTTTAAACATTTAAGTCATTGAAGTTTTGTTGCAATTGAAATTGCATTTAACCGTATAAGAAATAAAAGGTTTGTGAATTTTGAAATTGCATTTAACCATATAAGTAATATAAGAGAATATAAGGTTTGGGAAATTTGATATTGTTATTGAACTTGGAATGTTGAATAACGAATTTTCAATTTTGAACTTTGAAATTATTATTGAAGTTCAACCCGCGTTAGGGATAGCAGCGACATCCTTTTTAAAAGGAGACCGAGGAACTCGAAGTCACATTTTAAAAAGATAGAGCGAATAGCCCGACCTGAAAGGGAACGCCCCACTTCGACAAGCTCAGTGTAAACAATTATTTATTCGAAGTGAATGAATTAGTAAACTAGACGGCAGCCAAAACCTCAATTAAATAATCGATATCTTCCTTAGTATTATAATGACTGAAAGAAATGCGTAAACTTGGCTTTGCCAAATCATCTGAACAAAGAATTTCTGTTAAGACATGGGAAGTACTAGTACTCCCTGACTGACAAGCACTTCCGCGCGAAACAGCTATCCCTTTCATATCTAAATGAAACAACAACATAGCTGCCTTGTCATCTGGAAGCGGCAGAACAACATTAATAATATTATAAAAACCATTTTCTGAACCAATAATTTTAGATTCAGGAAATACTTGAGCCAATTGACTAACACAATAGCGCTTTAAATCTAAAATAGCCGCTCTCTCGACCTCTAAACTTGCATACGCCATCTCCAAAGCTTTTGCCATTCCTGCAATTTGGTATACCGATTCGGTACCTCCACGCATTCCCTTTTCTTGTTCACCACCAAAAAGCAAGGGCTGTAATCCAGAATTTTTACGAATGAAAGCAAATCCAATTCCTTTTGGACCATGAAACTTATGGGCACTGGCAGAAATAAAATCAATAGGCAAAGCTTTTAAATCAATTTCCGTCTTACCAACAGATTGAACGGTATCCGAATGAAAAAGGGCATTGTGTTCTTTGCAGATAGTTACAACTCGTTCTAAATCCAACACCACTCCTACTTCATTGTTCACATGCATCAAACTCACTAAAGTTTTAACCTCTTGCGAAAGCAATTCGGCTAAATGCGTCATATCAATGCTGCCATCCGATTTTATGTTTACAAAATCAACTTGGATGCCAAATTCATTTTGCAAAGCCAAAACAGGATACAATACTGCATGATGTTCTATTTTAGTGGTAATAATTCGCTTAACCTTTAAATCTCTTACCGCTGAACGTAAAATCCAGTTGTTAGCTTCAGTTCCCGAAGATGTAAAAAAGATTTCTGAACCTACCACATTAAGTTGTTTTGCAATTGACTTACGAGCAAGTTCCAAAGCACTTTTGGCATTACGCCCAAAACTATGTGTAGAGGAAGGATTTCCGTAATCTTCAGTCATTAATCTTGTAATCTCTTGGATTACTTCGGGGCGAATTGCAGTGGTAGATGCGTTGTCTAAATATACTTTCTTCATGAAGGCAAATTTATAAAATATCTTTATAAATAGTACGAAGGCAATCATTAAATATCGATTTTTTGACTAATTTTGAACCAAATTTTTGAATAATGAAAAAAATATGGTCTGGGATTTTAATCGCTCTTCTGTTCAGTAATTGCAGCGATGGTGATTTATCTCAAGAGGTAATTAGTTTTGATTCAGTTGCGACTCAGAGTTGTACAAATAATGGAATTATATACAAAATAAAAGGACAAGAGGCTTTATTGATTCAAATTCCATCTACCTCTTTCACAAATGAACCTACTGCGACAGGAAGCCCAACAATTATAGATATCAATACTACAAATCGTGTGGTATACCGCTTTTATAATGGCGCTATTTCTAGTACTATGTTTTGCGAAACAATTCCACCTTCTTCCCCAACAGTTAGTGACGAATGGATTGCTACTGCAGGAAAAATCCATATAACTACTACCGCTGTAAAAACTACCAATGCTAGTACAGGACGAACATCAATTACTGGTTACAACCATAATATAGTATTTAAAAACATCACATTTGCTAAACAAAATGGAACCCAAGTTTATGAAACTTTTGCGTTTGGAGATTACGGCCAGGTAATCAGTCCATTGACTTTAGGTTTCGATGAAACTTTAGAACAATGCACAATAACAAAACAAATCTACAATTATAATAGTGGAGAAGCCATTACACTTGATAATATAGACTCTAATTTGATTCAAAATCAAATTACTCCACTTAACAGTCCGCGAACTGCACTTCTTGGAACCACAAACAACAAACTAACCTATCGTTTATATACTAACGGAGTGCTAACCCCAAGCTATTTTTGCTCACCCACTCTACCAACAGTTCCGGCTATTAGTCAAGAATGGATTGCAGAGGCTGGCGTTGCCAATGTGAAAGGAATAATAGAGGTGACAACTACCAATGTATTAAATTCTTTCACCCATCGTATCGTTTTAAAGAAAGCTACTCTTGTAAAAGGACGTAATAATTTTACCCTTGGCGACAGTCACCTATTAGGAGAATTAATTACCACCAATTAACCTTTTTCTATAAATTAAAAGTAACATTTAAAAAACGCCTGTATTTTAATTAAAATACAGGCGTTTTTCATTAGTAATTGAAAACTAAAAACTTCCGATTATTGTTTCGTATTTTGTTTTATATAAACCTCTGTTGCACCCAAACCATATTTTTGATAATTGGCATCTTGGAACGAAATTGTATCATAACGTCCAAACAAAAAATCCAATTCTGCTTTCAAAACTCCTTCACCTACACCGTGTATAAAAACGATTTTTGGTATTCTATTTCGAATAGCAAATTCAAGATGTCGTTTGGCAGTTTCTGATTGCAAAGTTAAAATATCATAGTTTGACATTCCGCGTTTGTTTAGCACTAATTTTTCAATGTGCAAATCAAACTCTGGAACGCCAATTTCGCGTTTTTCTTTACGCTCTTTGACAAAACTTCTTGGTTTTGACTCCTCTTTTTCTTTTTTGATTTCATTTGAATTAAAACTTCTAATAGAATTCATTAAGTTACTGGAATCGTTTACTTTAATTATTTCATTGACAAAAAATGTCATCACAAATCCGTCTGTAGATTCAATAGTAACTTGGTTCCCATTGACTGATAACACTACTCCATTTACAGCTTCATCTAAAACTGAAACTTCATCTCCTTTACTGAACATTTTCTTCGTTTTTATCTTGACTTTTACTTGGCGTTTTAGCACTCAAACGCATCATCCCATACATAAAAATAACGATGGCTCCAGCCATAATATAGACATTTCCATCTGTCTTTTGTTGCTCAAAAAAGGCAATCAAAATGGCAACAAGCATCATCGGAATAATAATTTTTTTCATCATAATTAATTTGGCTATTCAAAAGTAAACAATTTAAAATAGCATCAAATTATTTCCTCAAGCATTGTGTTTTTTTTTGTAAAATTGTAAAAAGAAATTTGTTTTGGATATAGAAAGTTTTATGATTCCGTGTATCAGTAAAACACTCTTCGGATTAGAGTGTTTGGGTTGTGGTTTTCAGCGTGCCTTATTACTTCTTGTTCAAGGAAATTATAGAGCGGCATTTGAAATGTATCCAGCTATTTACTCTTCACTTATTCTTATATTCTTTATTGGATTACACTACATTGATACAAAGAGAAATTATAAATCAGTACTACTTACATTTGTTACAATAACTATTCTATTTATGATTGGAGGTTATTATTACAAACACTTTTATTAATAACGTTACTAAAAATTAAGTTTTGCCAACTAAACTCTAAATCAATTTTAGAACTAATCCATAAAAAAATCACAATTACTCCAATAAAGCAGTAGAAATTATTCAATATTCTTCAGTAAAACAACTACTTTTACATCACAATAACAGAATCCATTATTAGTTGTGATACACAATCAGATTATACAAAACATACAGCTGTTGAAAAATGATTTTTCAACTAGCTATAGTATTAAAACGAAAACAGAGATTTTCACAGAAAAGCTATTTTACACCTTGTTTGATGGCAACGCTTCGCTTGAGGAAAGTATTGCTGAACTTGAAATTCTATTCAAAGAAATCTCTTCAATAGCTTGTCATAAACCAAATGATTTGTGTGATAGCATTTGGGAAAAATACCTTGCATCCTTGCCATCTGTTCTTGAAAAGTTGAATCAAGATGCGCGCTATATTTTGGAAAATGATCCTGCTTCAAATAGTTTGGAAGAAGTATATTTGGCATATCCAGGCTTTTATGCTATTGCAATTTATAGATTAAGTCATGAATTGTATGCATTAGACTTACTATTGTTTTCGCGCTTAATGAGTGAATATGCACACCGAATTACAGGAACTGATATTCATGCAGGCGCGACAATAGCATCGCCTTTCTTTATAGATCATGCAACTGGAATTGTGATTGGAGAAACCACAGTAATTGAAAAAAATGTTAAAATTTACCAAGGAGTAACACTCGGTGCATTGAGCATAACGAAAGAAATGAAAAATTCAAAGCGACATCCTACTGTCGAAGAAGACGTTTGCATTTATGCTAATGCCACTATTTTAGGCGGTACTACAATTATTGGAAAAGGGAGTATCATTGGAGGAAATTCATGGGTAACCAAGTCTATACCTGCTAATTCAATTGTGACCAATACCACTACCACAGAAGTTAAAGTTAAAGAGAAAAAATAATATGGAACCAAAGCAACTTATCGAATTAATTGGTAACACTCCTTTAGTTATTAGTAGAAATTTGATCCAAAATCCCAATGTACAATTATTATTAAAACTTGAAGGAAATAATCCTGGCGGGAGTGTAAAAGATCGTGCTGCCTACAATATGATAGCTTCGGCGATAGAGCGTGGCGAAATAAAAAAAGGAGACAAATTAATCGAAGCAACTAGTGGTAATACGGGAATTGCCTTAGCTATGATTGCTCAACTTTTTGACATAGAAATCGAATTGGTTTTACCTGAGAATTCGACTAAAGAGCGCACTCAAACCATGTTAGCTTACGGGGCTAAAGTGACTCAAACACCCGCTAGTACAGGAATCATTGGTTCGCGAGATTATGCACTTAAAAAAATGGAAGAAGGTGGCTATGTCATGCTTAATCAGTTTGCCAATGAAGACAATTGGAAAGCACATTATAAAACGACTGGTCCAGAAATTTGGAGAGATACTAATAAAACCGTAACTCATTTTGTAGCTACAATGGGAACCACCGGAACCATTATGGGTACTTCAACTTATTTAAAAGAACAAAATAACAACATTCAAATTATTGGTGTTCAGCCAAGTGAAGGTTCGCAAATTCCCGGTATTAGAAAGTGGCCGCAAGAGTATTTACCAAAAATTTATGACGCTTCAAAAGTGGATACCATAATGGAAGTAAGCGAATTGGAAGCCCGACAAATGACTCAACGCCTTGCCAAAGAGGAAGGTGTTTTTGCAGGAATGAGTAGCGGAGGATCTGTTGCTACAGCAATTAAAATTGCCAATCAATTAGAATCCGGTGTTATAGTAGCAATAATTTGTGACCGTGGCGATCGTTATTTGTCATCCGATTTATTTGATTAACTTTTGAAAGCAAATGAAAATTAAAAAATTAGTTTCACATTATTTACTTTTTTTATTACTAATTGGTATGACAGAAAAATCAATCGCTCAAGATTGGGCCAACTTATCCAAATACGAAACAGAAAACAAAAGTTTACAACCAAAGAAATCGGGAGAAAAAAGGATTGTTCTTATGGGGGATTCAATAACTGAGTTTTGGTTGAAAATTCAACCTGAATTTTTTAGTAACAAACCTTATTATATTGGTAGAGGCATTAGTGGACAAACTACACCGCAGATGTTGGTGCGTTTTAGACAAGATGTCATCAATTTACAACCCGATGTGGTGGTAATCTTAGCTGGGGTAAATGATATTGCTGGAAATACAGGACCTACAACCAATGAAAAAATTGTGGAAAATATTATTTCGATGATTGAATTGGCTCATGCCAATAAAATAAAAGTAATCCTTTGTTCTGTTTTACCTGCAGCTAATTTTAATTGGAGACCTAATGACAAAGCGGCACAAACCATAGTGGAATTGAACCAGCTTCTTGCTAGTTATGCCAATACAAATACTATTCCTTATGTTGATTATCATACCATTATGGCTGACACTCAAAATGGCCTTCCAAAAGAATATTCTGAGGATGGTGTTCATCCTAATTTGAAGGGCTACCAAACGATGTCGCCTTTGTTAGAAAAAGCAATAAATGATACTTTAAAAAGTTAATTTCAGTATAATATTAAATTTATATTAAAAAAGCGAAATTTTAAAGTTTCGCTTTTTTCTTTATTCGAACCTTGTGTAACAAATGTTACTGTAGCTGTTTACAACACATTCTATATTTGCATTAAAATTAAAATTACTTTATTTAAGTTTAATAGCATGACTTTAGAAAAAATCATTAAAGAAACGAATTGCACTATTGTAGATGTGCGTTCTCACGAAGAATTTATGGGCGGACACGTTGCCAATTCAATCAACATTCCGTTACAAACGATACCGGCACGAATCGAAGAATTGAAAGGTTTAAATACTCCTGTAGTTCTTTGTTGTGCTTCAGGAAATAGAAGTGGTCAAGCGCAATATTTTCTTTCTCAACATGGGCTAGATTGCCATAATGGAGGTTCTTGGCTCGAAGTAAATTACTATCAATCAAAATAAGAAATATGATCTCATTATTAAAAAAGATTTTCGGATTAGGACCAACTGTAAATTATGCTGAGTTGGTACAACAAGGTGCTATTATTATAGACGTCCGTTCAAAAGCTGAGTTTACAGGCGGACATATTAAAGGCGCAATCAATATTCCAGTAAATGTTTTGAGCAATCAACTAGGTCAATTGAAAGACAAAAACAAAACGATTATTACCTGTTGTGCTTCTGGTATGCGCAGTGCTTCGGCAAAAAGCATTTTAAAGTCAAATGGATTTACATCGGTACATAACGGTGGCGGTTGGTCTAGTTTACGTTCTAAATTATAACCCCTTATTTTTACAATTAATAAAGCTTTCCATATTGGAAGGCTTTTTTTGTGTTTTTTTTATACATTTTGATTTTTGTTAATAATTATCCATTATTCTTGATAAAACAAGGTGAACAATTCATAAAAACGTTTGTAGCAACCCTAAATTAAAATTACATTTGCAATAGTTTAACTTTTACACATCAAATGAAGCCTAACACACAACAATTAAACGATTTAACTATCCAAGTTAGAAGAGATATTCTTCGAATGGTACACGCTGTCAATTCAGGTCATCCTGGAGGATCTTTAGGCTGTACTGAATTTTTAGTAGCCTTGTACCAAAATTTAATGGAACGTAAAGAAGGTTTTGATATGGACGGAATTGGAGAAGATCTTTTCTTCCTTTCTAACGGACATATTTCTCCTGTTTTTTATAGCGTTTTAGCTAGAAGTGGATATTTCCCTGTAGCTGAATTAGCTACTTTCCGTTTAATCAATTGCAGATTGCAAGGTCACCCAACCACTCATGATGGCTTACCTGGTATTCGCATGGCATCTGGCTCTCTTGGACAAGGATTATCAGTTGGTATTGGTGCGGCTCAGGCCAAAAAACTTAACAATGACAAACATCTGGTTTACACACTGCACGGAGATGGTGAATTACAAGAAGGACAAAACTGGGAAGCTATAATGTATGCTTCTGCTAAAAAAGTAGACAACCTTATCGCTACTATTGACGTTAATGGAAAACAGATTGACGGTACTACCGATGAAGTGTTGTGTATGGGTAGTTTGAAAGCTAAATTTGAAGCTTTTGATTGGGATGTACTAGAAATCAAAGAAGGAAATAATCTAGAAGCAATTATTGCGGGTATGAATGATGCAAAATCTAGAACTGGAAAAGGAAAACCGGTTTGTGTTTTATTGCATACCGAAATGGGGAATGGCGTTGATTTTATGATGCATACACATGCTTGGCATGGAAAAGCTCCAAATGATGCCCAATTAGAGCAAGCATTAGCTCAAAATACTTCAACACTAGCTGATTACTAATAACTACACAACAAATGAAGAAATATACAAATACAGGAAGTAAAGATACTCGTTCAGGTTTTGGAGCAGGAATGACTGAACTAGGTCAAAAAAATGAAAATGTTGTGGCACTTTGTGCGGACTTAATTGGATCATTAAAATTTGACGATTTCAAAAAGAATCACCCAGAACGTTTTTTCCAAATTGGAATTGCAGAAGCTAATATGATTGGAATTGCAGCGGGATTAACCATTGGAGGTAAAATTCCTTTTACAGGAACTTTCGCAAGTTTCTCTACAGGACGTGTTTACGATCAAATTCGTCAATCAGTAGCGTATGCAGATAAAAATGTGAAAATTTGTGCTTCACATGCTGGATTAACTCTTGGGGAAGATGGTGCAACTCACCAAATATTAGAAGATATTGGATTAATGAAAATGTTGCCTGGAATGACTGTAATCAACACTTGTGATTACAACCAAACGAAAGCAGCTACATTAGCTTTAGCCGATCATCATGGCCCTGCTTACTTGCGTTTTGGACGTCCAGTAGTACCTAATTTTACTCCTGCTGATGAACCATTTGTTATTGGCAAAGCTATACTTTTAAATGAAGGTACAGATGTAACTATTGTAGCAACAGGTCACTTAGTTTGGGAAGCATTAGTTGCAGCTGAAGCTTTAGAAGCTAAAGGTATTTCAGCTGAAGTAATCAACATTCATACAATTAAACCATTAGATGAAGAAGCGATTTTGAAATCATTGGCTAAAACAAAATGCATTGTAACTGCCGAAGAGCACAATATTTTAGGCGGTTTAGGAGAAAGTGTTTCTAGAGTCTTAGCCTTACACCACCCTGCTCCACAAGAATTTGTAGCCGTAAATGATAGTTTTGGAGAATCAGGGACTCCTGAGCAGTTAATGGAAAAATACAAGTTAAACAATCAAGCTATCGTTGCTGCTGTTGAGAGAGTGATCAAGAGAAAATAAATTAATCCCATTTATATTTAAATCCCTAGTTAAATCAACTAGGGATTTTTTTTGTATTTTTAATTACAAATAATTTTAAAATGAAACTCGAACTTTACCAAATAGATGCTTTTACCAATCAAATTTTTGGTGGAAATCCAGCCTGTGTAGTCCCCTTACAAGAATGGTTACCAGATACTATACTATTACAAATTGCAAAAGAGAATGCGGTGGCTGAAACTGCTTTTTTTATTCCGAAAGACAACCAATTTCAATTACGTTGGTTTACTCCTGATATCGAAATGGATTTGTGTGGACACGCTACTTTGGCAACTGCCCATGCATTGAAAACTATTTTAAATCATAAAGAGAATAGCATTGTATTTGAGACATTAAGTGGAGACTTAACAGTAACGATTGAAGGAGAGTTTTACACCTTAGATTTCCCTTCCAGAATGCCTATCCCTGCTGAATTACCTCAAATTATTTCTCAATCGTTAAGTATACAACCTAAGGAAGTTTTAAAATCAAGAGATTATGTATTAGTGTTTGAATCGGAAGAAGATATTAAAAACATCCATATCAATCGTTCCATTATTGACCAAATTAACTTGGATCCAGGAGGACTAATTATAACAGCCAAAGGAACAAATTCTGATTTTGTATCACGATTTTTCACGCCTCAATCTACGCATTTTGAAGATCCTGTAACAGGATCGGCACATTGTAGTTTAATACCTTATTGGGCTAAAGAATTGAATAAAACAAATTTAGAGGCATTCCAACTATCAGATCGGGTTGGACATTTGTATTGCGAATACCATGGAAATCGAGTAAAAATAAGCGGTCAAGCCAAGACGTATTCTGTGGGCCATTTCTGGATAGACTAATAAAAAGGCTAAGATTATTACTCTTAGCCTTTTTATTTTTAAGTATTTACTTCAATATTTGCGCAGCATGCGCTTTGGTTTTAACCTCAGAAATTACATCTTTGATAATACCATTTTCATCAATAACAAATGTAGTTCTGTGAATTCCATCATATTCTTTACCCATAAATTTCTTTGGACCCCAAACTCCAAAAGCTTGAATTACTGATTTATCTTCATCAGCTAAAAGCGGAAATTGAAAATCATATTTTTCTTTGAATTTAGCCTGTGCTTTCTGAGCATCAGCACTAACTCCCAAAAGAGCATAATTATTGGCTTGAAAACGTTCAAAATTATCTCTCAAATCACAAGCTTCAGCTGTACAACCTGGTGTATTGGCTTTTGGATAAAAGAAAACTACTAATTTTTTACCTTTATAATCTGTTAATTGATGTGATTTCCCATCTTGATCTACACCAGAAAACTGTGGTGCTTGATCTCCAATCTTTAATGTTGTCATATTTAATTGTGTTGAATAATTCGAATTGTGTTATTTTTACAGGAATAAAAGTACAAAAATGAACAAACAGGAAAGGGTAACATTTGTTATAAATACGTTAAAAGAATTATATCCAACAATTCCAATTCCGCTAGATCATAAAGATCCTTACACTTTATTAATAGCCGTTTTACTTTCAGCACAATGTACAGATGTTCGGGTAAACCAAATCACGCCTCTTTTATTTGCAAAAGCAGATAATCCTTACGATATGGTGAAATTAACTGTAGAAGAGATAAAAGAAATCATTCGCCCTTGCGGCTTATCACCTTTGAAATCTAAAGGGATTTATGGCTTATCGCGAATACTAATTGAAAAACATAACGGACAAGTCCCTAAAAGTTTTGAAGATTTAGAAGAGCTCCCAGCTGTTGGACACAAAACAGCTAGTGTAGTGATGTCTCAAGCTTTTGGTGTACCAGCATTTCCTGTGGACACACACATTCATCGCTTGATGTACCGTTGGAATTTAACCAACGGAAAAAATGTAGTACAAACGGAGAAAGATGCCAAACGTATTTTCCCTGAGGAATTATGGAATGATTTGCATTTACAGATTATTTGGTATGGTCGAGAATATTCGCCTGCAAGAGGTTGGGATATCGAAAAAGATATCATTACTAAAACTATTGGACGTAAATCCTTATTGAGTAAAAAGTAAAAACACTTTTACTATTGTATTCGTAAAAGTGTTTTTAATTTAGTTAGCTATAATTTCAAAAGCAAGCTGCTCCGTTTGGATAACTTTTAAAGCTTTTGAGTAGTTCAACAAGAAAGAAATTACTTCTTTCTTTGGTTTCATTTTTGGAGCAACAAATGTTTTTTTAGAGTAGATTTTTGCCATAGTTTACATTTACAATTTAATATATAACGACAAAAACCACTAAATAGTATTTAGTTGGTCAAAATAATTTGATGTTTATCGATGACTTTTCGCAAATTAATTACCGCATACCGCATTCTTCCTAAAGCGGTATTAATACTCACTCCAGTGGCTTCTGAAATTTCCTTAAAACTCATATCTTGGTACAAACGCATCATCAAAACTTCTTTTTGATCATCGGGTAGTTCCTCTACTATTTGACGTAAATCTTTTGTAACCTGATCTGAAATCAACTTATTCTCTATTGTTAATGAATCGTCTGTCATTACTGAAAAAATAGAAAACTCTTCTGTCTCTCTATACAACGGCATTTTTTTATTATGACGAAAATGATCTACAATCAAATTGTGAGCAATTCGCATCACCCAAGGAAGAAATTTACCTTCTTCGTTGTAAGCATTCGATTTCAAAGTTCGAATCACTTTAATAAATGTATCTTGAAAAATGTCGTCAGCTAGATCTCGATCTCCAACTTTGGAATAGATAAAACCAAAAATTCGAGATTGGTGTCTTTTAATTAGTGTTTCTAAAGCAGCTTCATTGCCAGAAATGTAGGAATTGACCAATGCAGCATCATCAATAGTGGGAATAGCCATATTTTAACTTTTAGATGGTTTGTAATTTTATAAAATGTTCTAAAAAGTAAAATTGTTAAATAGGCGTTTTGTTTTATCAATGATTTAATTTTCAAATTTAATTTATTTTTGTCAGAATATCCAAATAAAAAGGTGATAATTTAAAAAGTAGCTTTCCAAGAAGGCGTTTAAATCTGATAAAACTATTGCATTATTGCTCATTAAAATTGCTAATTAGCTCTAGTGGAAGTAGTATTACTAAGTTGAAAAATGCTTACTTTTGTTGAAATTTAAAGTCGTATGCCAATTGACATTGCCAAACTAGATCCAAAGAAAAATATCATCATAAAAGGAGCTCAAGTACATAATCTCAAAAATGTAGATGTTGCTATTCCACGAAACAAATTAGTAGTAATAACAGGGCTTTCCGGATCTGGAAAATCAAGTTTAGCATTTGATACTTTGTATGCAGAAGGACAACGTCGTTATGTAGAAAGTTTATCTTCTTATGCACGTCAATTTCTTGGTCGATTGGACAAACCTAAAGTTGAATACATCAAAGGCATTGCACCCGCTATTGCTATCGAACAAAAAGTTAACACAACTAATGCCCGATCTACTGTTGGGACCTCTACAGAAATTTACGATTACATCAAATTGCTGTATGCACGAGTAGGACGAACATTCTCCCCTGTTTCAGGTCAAGAAGTCAAAAAAAATTCGGTAACTGATGTTGTTTCAGATGTTAAACAATTTGATTTAGACACCAAATGGCTACTCCTTGCTCCTATTCATTTAGAAAAAGGCCGAAAACTAGAAGATAAACTGAATATCTTGTTACAGCAAGGTTTTGCTCGAATTTTAGTCGATGGCGAAATGGTTCGTTTAGACGATTTACCAAAAGGTTTAAACAAAAAAGACCTTTTTCTTATAGTTGATCGAATTGTAGTTAAAGACGAAGAAGAGTTTTATAACCGATTAGCCGATGCGGTTCAAACGGCATTCTTTGAAGGCAAAGGTATTTGTTATTTACAAGAATTAAACTCAGATAAACGTTTTACCTATTCCAATAATTTTGAGCTAGACGGCATTTCTTTTTTAGAACCCAATGTGCATTTGTTTAGCTTCAATAACCCTTACGGAGCTTGTCCGGTATGCGAAGGTTATGGAAACATTATTGGTATTGACTCCGAATTGGTTGTGCCCAATACTAGCCTTTCTATTTTTGAAAATGCTATTTTTCCTTGGCGAGGCGAAAGTATGAGTTGGTTCAGAGATGAATTAGTCAAAAATGCTTACAAATTTGACTTTCCAATCCACAAACCTTTTTTCGAATTGACCGAAGAGCAAAAAGAAGTAGTTTGGACAGGGAATCAATATTTCCAGGGACTTAATGACTTTTTTAAAGAATTAGAAGAGAAAAATTATAAGATTCAAAATCGCGTGATGTTGTCACGTTATAGAGGAAAAACCAAATGTAATTCTTGCAAAGGAAAACGATTACGAATTGAAGCTTCCTATGTTAAAATCAACAGCAAGACTGTTGCTGATTTAGTAGATTTACCTATTCGCCATTTGGTTGAATTCTTTAAAAACATCGAACTCAACGAATACGAAAAACAAATTGCCAAACGACTTTTAATCGAAATCAATAATCGTTTGTCTTTTTTAACTGAAGTTGGTTTGGATTATCTAACGCTAAATAGAAATTCAGCAACCCTTTCTGGTGGAGAATCGCAGCGTATTAATTTAGCAACTTCACTAGGAAGTAGTTTGGTAGGATCTATGTATATATTAGATGAGCCAAGTATTGGTTTACATCCTAAAGATACAGAACGCTTAATTAAAGTTCTGTTGTCTCTTCGAGATTTAGGCAATACAGTAATCGTTGTAGAACACGACGAAGATATTATGAAAGCTGCAGATATGATAATCGATATCGGACCAGAAGCTGGAACACATGGAGGAAATTTAGTGGCAGAAGGAACGTATAATGAAATTCTACAATCAAATTCTTTAACTGCTCAATATCTGAATGGAAATTTAGAAATTTCGGTTCCCAAAAAACGCAGACCTTTTAAGAATTTCATCGAAATCAAAGGTGCACGAGAAAATAATTTACAAAACATAGATGTTACTTTTCCACTTGATGTATTAACTGTAATTACAGGGGTTTCTGGTAGTGGTAAAAGTACTTTGGTTAAAAAGATTTTGTTTCCTGCAATGCAAAAGAAGCTAGATAATATTGGTGAAAAAGCTGGGCAATTTACCGAAATGACAGGTTCGTTTTCGCATATCAAACATATTGAATATGTAGATCAAAATCCCATAGGAAGAAGTTCGCGTTCGAATCCTGTGACTTATATCAAGGCTTATGATGACATTCGGGATTTGTATGCCAAAGAAAAACTTTCTAAAGTTAGAGGATACCAAGCCAAACATTTTTCTTTCAATGTAGATGGTGGTCGTTGTGAAACTTGTAAAGGAGAAGGTACAATTAATGTAGAAATGGTTTTTATGGCCGATGTGCAATTGCATTGTGAAACTTGCAACGGAAAACGTTTCAAAAAAGAAGTATTGGAAGTGGCTTTTGAAGGCAAAAATATCCACGATATTTTAACAATGACAATTGATGATGCCATTGCCTTTTTTGCAAAATACAATCAGAATAAAATCAATCAAAAATTACAACCCTTACAAGATGTTGGATTGGGATATGTTCAGTTAGGACAGTCTTCTTCTACTCTCTCTGGTGGTGAAGCACAACGTATTAAATTGGCCTCCTTCTTAGTTAAGGGGGCTACTAAAGACAAAGCGCTGTTTGTATTTGATGAGCCAACTACGGGATTGCATTTTCACGATATCAAAAAATTATTAGCTTCTTTCGACGCTTTAATCGAAAAAGGACACTCAATTATTGTTATAGAACACAACTTAGACCTTATCAAATGCGCGGATTGGGTAATTGATTTGGGGCCAGAGGGTGGTGAAAATGGTGGAAAATTACTTGGTGCAGGAACACCTGAAGACTTGGTGAAAATGAAAAAATCTAGTACAGCAACCTACTTACAAGAGAAATTATAAAACGAATAATTAGTAGCATGTTTCTTCAAATGTTTTACCATCTTCGTCAATAGAAATTAGGATTCGTTTTTCTCTTCCATAAGAAAGGGTTTGATAAATCCAAATGATGGACCACAAGCCAAAAGTGAGGCAACATAAAACTAAGTTAAAGGAGTGATTCACTATTTTAGGTTCTCTTGTTAAAATAGCAAATGGAAGCTTGTCATTTTTTTCTTTGACTATAAATCCTGAGCGAATTCGGCTACTTATTCTGTTGTAAAAATCTTGAAGACTTTTTTCTGTAATTACATAATTATTATTCATACGATATTGGGATCTGAGGTTTATGTTTAACAAAATTAAACCTAATAACAAATACCTACAATACCAACATTTAGTGATTTTGAACTAAAAATATCACTTTGATGAATTATTTAATTATTTTCACTACATATTTAGTAATAATTTGATTTATTTCTTTTGAAATAGCAAACCTATAATTTAAATATAAATAAGAAATTGAAACTAGAAATGATTTCAACACTATTCCAATCATTGGATGAAAAGGGAACTCCCAAAAATAAAATAAGCAAAACAAAAAAGCTGTAATAGCAATTGAATATACTGTTTGAATGGTAAAAGGATACAAATGCATGCGTTTAACCACAAACATTAATTTAGCAACACTGTAAATAGTAATTGATAATAATGTTGCAATTGCTGATCCCGTAATTCCATATAAAGGAATAAATATCGCATTCAATACAATCGTAAAAAAAACGAGCATTAAACCAAGGAACAATACCATTCGATAGTACTTCGAATTAAAAATTATCGCATTATTGTTACCTAGAATTAAATCAAAATATTTGGATATCCCAATGATGAAAACAATCCAAATACCACCAGCATATTCTTTAGGCAACATATCATATAACTGATTAATATTAACAAAAATACATAGCATCACAAAACCACCAACAATTTGAAGATTGATTGATGTTTTCTTGTATAAATCGTTTAATTCATCGTATTTGTTATCGTGCATTAGTTTTGCAGTAATGGGATATACGATTTGATGCATAGCACGACTTGGTACTGAAATTACTAAGGCAATGTAAGTTGCAACAGAATAAAACGCTATGTTACCAATATCCATATACTGGTTTAACATTATTTTATCTCCATCTAAAAGTAAATTAGCTACACTTCCAGATAAAATGATATAAAAAGTATATTCTAAGATTCCCTTGACATTGTGTGGAAGTGAAAGTTGAAAATCAGGCTTTTTTACCCTGAAAGCATACAACATAGTAATTAACAAAGCGAAAAAATAAATACCCGCCGTTAAGTAAACAAATTCAACCGCAGTAATCCAACCAAAATACATTCCTACTAAAGCTACTAGTGAAAACAAACGCAGTCCTACTTCTTTAATAAAATTTCCAAACACTGAATGCATATGTACTCTTGCCCAAGCATAAAAGATTTCAAAGTAGGCCATACATAATCCAATAAACGGAATTAAATAAATAAACTCTTTAACAATTGGATTTTTCTTAGTAACGAAAAAACTAATTTCATCATAAAAAAACAAACCTAAAAGTAAAATCGGAATTGTAAATACTAATGGAAAAATTACTGAAAAAGAAAGAAATTGATTTTGTTCTTTCTCGGTTTTACATTGCGAATAAAATTTAACCAACGAATTTTGCATACCAATAGCAAACAAGGGCATAATAACATTAGCGCAAGACAAAATATAATTAGATAAACCATAATAGGTTTTTCCTAAAATGGAAGGGAATAAAAAAATCGTACTAATACCACCAATTCCAAAACCAATGTAGGTAATGATAGTATTTTTCAAAGACTGATTTAAAACAATTCCCATAGGTAAATTTGAATATTAGTGTTGATTAAGCAATTCAACGAGTTGTTGAGTAAGATTTTTTCGAGAATATTGTTGAAGCCCTACTCCTTGAGATTGCAACTTCCCTTCCAAAAATAGGTCATAATAATTTTGAATGGTATTCTTTAATTTCACTTTTTCAGAATAGTCAAAAAATACACCCGTATTAGTATTCGTAATAATCTCTTCAAAATCAGAGTCTTTTGGACCAATAGCTATAATAGGTCGCTCTGAAACCAGGTATTCAAACAATTTCCCAGGAAGAATACTTTTGGTATCCTCAGAATTTATTTCAATTAACAATAAAACTTGAGATTTTCGTTGATGTGAAACTGCTTCTGCGTGTGAAACATAACCTAGATTATTCAAATAGGAATTCAATCCAAATGCTGAGATTGTTTCCAATACTTCTTGACTTACTGCACCAATTAATTTAATTTCTAAATGCGATTTAAATTCCGGTATTTCTGAACAAAGTTCAACCAAACATTCCCATAAAATTCTAGGATTTCGTTCAGACAAAAAGGAACCGATGTGCGCTAGACTAAATTTGGTGTCTACAATTTGTTTTTCTACCTTTTCTACATCAAATCCATTCGTAATTACCGCAATTGGTTTATTGGTTAAAGCTTGAAACTCTAACTTTGTTGTTTTACTTGTAACAATAATGGTATCTGCCGAATTTAAAACTTGACTCTCCAGTTTTTTATGCTTTTTTGCAGCGTAATCCGATAGTCGCAATGATTTATGATAACCAATCGTTGTCCATGGATCGCGAAAATCAGCCAACCACTTTAAATTCATTTTTTGCTTTAACTCCAATCCGATTAAGTGCAAACTATGAGGTGGCCCTGAAGTTACAATAGTATCAATTTCATTCTCTCGAATGTATTTCTCCAAATAGGAAACGGAAGGTTTTACCCAAAAAACACGCGCATCTGGAATGAATAAATTACCGCGTACCCAAAGCATAACCTTTTCTAAAAAGGACTGCTTTTTCTGATTTGGAATAATTCCAGAACTGATTTTTTTGGTTTTATTTTTAGATAAAAAAGAAGCTAATTGATACGGTTCAAATATTGGATTTTTTAGAATAATGGCTTTATTTGAAACCTCACTTTCTAAATGTTGGTCAATAATTGGATAAGTTGGATTTTCAGGCACATAGACAATAGGTTGTACATCAAAATCTGGTAAATACTTCACGAACTTCAACCAACGTTGCACCCCTGGCCCACCTGCTGGCGGCCAATAATAGGTAATGATTAAAAGTTTTTTGTGATTTAATTTCAAAATATTAATTGATTTTAGAATTGATTTTTTCTAATTCCTCAATATCTAAAATATCTTTTGGACGATTTGATGCCTTCTTAGCTTTAATTAAACTATTATAATCTAAAAAATAGACGGGTGTTTCGCTAATCTCAACAACATAAGCTTGTTCAAAAAGTTGGTTAAAAGAACTATTTTCTAAACCTTTAACAGAGGTCATAATATCCAATCGTAAATTAAAATTTAAAGTAATATCTGTCCAGCCTGGAATAAATTGCATTGTATTAATTGCTTCAAAATCTCCAATCCCAAGTTGTTTTAATGCTTCCCTTAAATTTCTCCTATTATCAATTGAGTCTTCAATAAATATATCTATATCGCCTGTATTTCTTCCATAACCATATATACTTACAGCAAACCCTCCAATAGTCAAATACTTTACATTATTCAAAGCGAGGTACTTCCATATTTCTATTATTTGACTATCCATACATTAAATAGATTTCTGTTTGGCCGTTTTTAAAATATAGGAAAGCTGAATTATTGCCATCAATTTTTCATAACGTTGCTGTGGAGTCATTTTTTTGACTTCATTAATGTAACGGGCTTCCATTTGGGAAGGGTCGTCATGATTTAATTTTGATTCATTCATTACTTACATCAATTTACAATCAAATTTACAAATTAATTGCTACAATTGGGTTTCTTTCTTTCTCTCAAAATAAATTCCAGCTACTAACAACAAAACCATTCCAATGGAGCTTAGTAATGCAATAGTACTTCCGGTTTTAACAACTTCTGGCTCAAACTTAAATTCAATTGTATGTTTTCCTGCAGGAATTGGCAGCGCTCTTAATACATAATTAGCTCGAAGATGTTCTACTTTATTTCCGTCAACATAGGCATTCCAACCATTTTTATAATACATTTCAGAAAAAACTGCCAAACCATCACTTGTATTTGTGGATGTGTATTTCAAATGATTGGGTTGATACAAATCTAAAGTTATTGAAGCCAAACTATCTTTCACAAAAGCGGTTTTTCTAAACTTAAATTCTTTCGAATTAATTACCGCTACTTTTTTAGAATCAAGTTTATCTAGGGCTTTCATCTCTTCATCAGCGGTACTAACTAATTGTATTTGATTTACAAACCAAGCATTTCCATTCGCTTCTGGATTGGCAATTGGGAATTCTTTGCCTTCTTTATCGGTTTGAATTAAATATTTTACATTTAAAAAATTCAAAGGTTCTAAATTATTTTTGGCAATTTGATAATCAAACAGTTGTTGCATACGCCTTGGTTTAGCCGCATGATAACCCCCAATTGATTTATGAAAGAATGAAGCTCTTGCACTCGATAAATTACCATTGATTTCGAAAACTCTATAGTTACTACTGTCCTGCAAAATTTGCAAATCAACTGGAGTTGCCTGAAAAGGGACTTCAATCTCTCTTTTACTTACAAAATCTTTAGATGAGACGTATTTTTTATCTACTAAGAATAAGTCAAAAATCATTACTAAACCAATGAGAATGATCGTAGTATTTTGGGCGAATTTATTTTTGATATATAACCATAAAGCCCCTGCTACAATAAGAATAAAGAAAGCTGAACGTAATAAATCAGCGCTGTACATTGTTTTTCTATCTGATTTCAATGCATCCACAAAAGCAGGACCATAGTTTTTAATAAAATAGTCATCACTAGCAGCCGAAAAGTTAAAAGTTCCTTTAAACAAAAATAAAATTAACATGACTCCTACTCCAAACAAAGTAGATTGTAACAAGGCTTTCTTTTGTTGAATTTGATCCAGTTGAAAAAAAGATTGCAATCCCATTACTGCCAATACTGGAAAACACAATTCTAATAGGACTTGTATTGAGGAAACTGCTCTAAATTTATCATACAAAGGAATATAATCAATAAAGAAGTTAGTAACTGTTGGAAGATTCTTTCCCCAAGAAAGCACTAAAGCAATCAAAGCACCTCCAAAAAACACATATTTTATTCTTCTTTTGTCTATCAATAATGCCAAAAAAGCCAAAAAGAAAACAACAGCTCCAATATATGCTGGAGCAGCAACTATGGGTTGGTCGCCCCAATACGTCGGCATTCCTTGTACGTAATCCTCTGCTTGAGTTGCCGGCACTCCTTGACTAATCATGAATTGGTACATGCTACTTTCAGTTCCTAAAGTTTCATTATTAGAACCTCCAAAAAGTCTTGGCGCAACTAAATTGAAACTTTCAGCTATACCATAACTGTATTCCGTAATATAGTCTCTAGATAATGCAGTGTTTTCAGTTAATTTGGAACCATCCGCACTAAAGGTCAATTCTCCTTTACCTCGCGTACTGAATTTGGTATATTCAGTTGTAGCTAACAAATTAGTAGCATTGGCTCCAATAGCAAAAATTCCCGCTACAGCAAGTGATCCAAAAGCAAATCCTAATCCCTTAAAGTCTTTTTCTTTGATAAATTGATAGGTGAAATAACCAACTAATAGTAATAAGAAAATCAACAGATAATAGGTCATCTGAAAGTGGTTGGCATTAATTTCTAAAGCAGTAGCAAACAAAGTGAGTAAACCACCCCAAATAAATCTTTTTTGAAAAACCATCAAAAAACCTGCAATGACTAACGGCATATATCCAATAGCGTGTGCTTTAGAATTATGTCCAACACCTAAAATAATAATCAAGTAAGTCGAAAATCCAAATGCAATGGCGCCAAAAAAGGCCTTCAATGGGTCAATTTTTAGCACCAATAATAAACCATAAAAACCTAAGAAATATAAAAATAAGTAATCTGCTGGTCGTGGTAAAAAACGCAAAACATCATCCAATGCACCAATATAATCATGAGGGTATTTTGCTCCTAATTGGTAGGTTGGCATTCCCCCAAAAGCGGAGTTGGTCCAATACGGTTCTGTGTCCGTTGCTGCGCGAAAATCAATTTGCTCTTTTGCCATACCAGTATATTGGGCAATATCGGATTGAAAGATTTGCTTTCGCTGTAAGACCGGATAAAAATAAATTAATGATACAAGAACAAAACCTACTAGTGCCAGTAAGTGAGGATATATAGATTGGAGTTTTTTCAAAGTGAAATGGTTAAGTTAGGATATATAAAAACTTTAAAAAACAAATTTACTCTATTTCTTCGTAATCCACATAGTCGCCCACTTTTTTGGTTTCACGCGGATTTTTAGATACTGTTTCTTTGTAAATTATTTCATCATTATGCTGCGCTTTTTTCCAAGCCGCATCTTGAGCATATTGTTGTTGCTTTTGAAAATTTTCACCTGCTTTTTCTACTGCTTTTTTTACAAGCATTGGTAAAAATAAACGTGCCAAAAATTTAAATAAATAATAGAACATTAAAATGTAAAAAACTGTTCGTATGAAACTAGAAAAAGAGGCTTCTTGCATAATTCAAATATTTTTCCAAAAATAATAAATTCATCCCGAAGTTTAAGGACAAAATAAAAATATCAATCTTAAAATAATAATAAAATATAGTACTTTTGAGATATCAATTTATTTAGTAATTCAAGAAAGTAAATTATGTTTAAATCCAAACTAATATTGGTGCTATTTATTTTAATGGTTTCATTGACTGTTAATGCGCAATATACTGATCAAATAAATTCAAATAGACCTGGAGAATCAATGTCTGCATTTTCAGTAGGAAAAACAGTAATCCAGGTAGAGTCTGGAGCTTATGGAATAGCACAAAAACATCATTTACTTAATTATGTCGCAAATGGTTATGGTGTTGATTTAACCATACGATATGGGGTATTTAAAGAAAAGCTAGAATTTTTAGCAGATATTCAATACCAAGATCAATTGTATGAATCAAGATTTATTAAACAACAACAAAGCGCCTTAAGACAAAGTAGCATTGGAGCAAAATACCTATTATATGACCCGTTTAAAAGTGTAGAAACTAAAATTAACGTATACAGCTGGAAGGTGGATAAATCTTTCAAATGGAAACAATTAATACCAGCAGTTTCTGTATTTGCTGGAGCCAATATCACTTCTGCAAATAATCCGTATCACTTTTCACCCAACGCGAGCATTTCGCCAAAGGTAATTTTAATCACTCAAAACCACTTTGGAGATGGAAGTTGGGTATTGGTAACCAATACTATTGCTGACTATATTGGCACTGAATTTCCAAGTTATGGCTATGTAGTAACTTTGACCAAAGGACTCAATGAGAAATGGTCCGGATTTGTTGAAAATCAAGGATATATAAGTGATTTTTACAGTGATACTATTGCAAGAGCTGGATTAGCTTATTTAATTTCTGACGATTTTCAAATTGACGCAAGTGCAAGTGGAAGTATTAAAAACACACCCGCTATTTTTTATGGTGGATTGGGTTTTTCATACCGTTATGATGGTAATTACAAAGAAATTAAAACTCCAATTGAAGAAGATCCAAATATTTTAAAAGCTCAGAAAGGTGCCAAAAATGGCAAAAAGAAAAAGAAATTCTTGATTTTCTAGATTCAAAATTATGATTCAAATTAAAGAAGCGGTTACCAAAAGTGAATTAACTGATTACATTAAATTCCCTTTTTCCTTATACAAAGACAATCAATATTGGGTTCCACCCATCATTGCTGACGAGTTAGAAACTTTTGACAAAACTAAAAACCCTGCTTTTGAAAATGCAGAAGCGTATTTTTATTTAGCCTACCGCCAAAATACAATTGTTGGAAGAATTGCCGCTATCATCAATTGGGAAGAAGTCAATAACCAACAAAAAAAGAAAGTTCGTTTTGGCTGGTTTGACGTAATTGATGATGTGGAAGTAACCAAAGCTTTATTAGATAAAGTCTACGAATTAGGGCGAAAAAACAGTTTAGAGTATGTGGAAGGTCCGATGGGTTTCTCTAATCTAGACAAAGTTGGCGTATTAACCGAAGGATTTGAAGAAATTGGCACTATGATTACCTGGTACAACCATCCGTATTATGCTAGTCATTTTGAGCAATTGGGATATGTTACCGAAAAAGAATATTTGGAAAATAAATTCCCTTTTGAAAACGTTAAATTAGAGTATTTTGACAAAGCGCAAGAACTTATCAAAAGACGTTACCAACTCAAAGCAGTTAATTTCAAGAAAACCAAAGATGTATTGCCTTATGTAGATAAAATGTTTGATTTATTCAATGCATCCTATGCTAGTCTATCATCATTTGTAGCTATATCTGATATTCAAAAAGAATATTTCAAGAAAAAATACATTAGCTTCATAAATCCAGAATACATCAAATTTGTAGAAGATAAAGACGGCAATTTAGTAGCATTTGCCATTGTAATGCCTAGTTTTTCCAAAGCATTGCGAAAAGCTAAAGGGAAATTGTTCCCCTTTGGATTCTTACATTTGCTAAACGCAAAAAACAATAGTAAAGACGTGACTTTTTATTTAATTGGAGTTCATCCTGAATACCAAAACAAAGGAGTACACGCAATTATTTTCAAAGAATACCATACGACATTTACCGAAAAAGGAATTCAAAATTGCATCCGTACACCAGAATTGGCAGACAATCAAGCGATTCATTTACTATGGAAAAATTTTGATCCCAAAATCATTTGTCGCAGAAAAACATTTCGAAAAGAATTATAAATTTTCAATCAAAAAAAATCCATTCTTTCGAATGGATTTTTTTATTAAAGTCAGTCTATAAATTAAGCATCTAAATCTACTTTAGTTTGCTCAGCAATTTGTCTATATGTTCCGTTTATTAATTTCTCACGAATCGCTTCAAAAGCTGACAAAGTTTCATCAATATCAGCCAAAGTGTGCGAAGCAGTTGGAATCATACGCAATAAAATAATTCCTTTTGGAATAACAGGATACACTACAATCGACAAGAAAATTCCGTAATTTTCTCTCAAATCGTTCACCATCACCATCGCTTCCGGGATCGATCCTTCCAAATACACTGGCGTAATACACGTATTAGTATCACCAATATTAAATCCTTTTTCTTTTAAACCATTTTGTAAAGCATTCACATTAACCCACAATTTATCTTTAATTTCAGAAGATTGACGCAATAATTCCAAACGCTTCAATGAACCAATAGTTTGAATCATTGGCAAGGCTTTGGCAAACATTTGCGAACGTAAATTGTATTTTAAATAATCAATAACTTCTTTGTCTGCAGCTACAAAAGCCCCAATGTTAGCCATTGATTTTGCAAAAGTTGAAAAGTACACATCAATCTCGTCTTGAACACCTTGCTCCTCACCTGCTCCAGCTCCTGTTTTTCCAAGTGTACCAAAACCGTGTGCATCGTCGACTAATAATCGGAAATTGTATTTCTTTTTCAATGCAGCAACTTCTTTCAACTTACCTTGTTGACCACGCATTCCGAAAACCCCTTCAGTGATGAATAAAATTCCTCCTCCAGTTTCCTCAGCAATTTTAGTCGCACGTTGTAAATTCTTTTCCATACTCTCCACATCGTTGTGACGGTATGTAAAACGTTTTCCACTATGCAAACGAACGCCATCAATTATACAAGCGTGAGCATCTACATCATATACAATTACATCATTTCTGGTAACCAAAGCATCAATAGTAGACATAATTCCTTGGTATCCGAAATTCAATAAATAAGCTGATTCTTTCATTACAAAAGCAGCTAATTCTTGCTCTAATTGTTCGTGGTATTTAGTATGTCCACTCATCATACGAGCTCCCATAGGGTAAGCTGCTCCGTATTCAATAGCTGCATCGGTATCTGCTTTTCGTACTTCTGGATGATTGGCAAGACCTAAATAATCATTCAAACTCCAGTTCAAAATATCTTTTCCTTGAAATTTCATTCTTGGCCCCAATTCTCCCTCTAATTTTGGAAAAACAAAATAACCTTCTGCTTGTGAAGCCCATTTTCCTAATGGTCCTTTATTAGTTTGAATTCTTTCGAATAAATCTTTTACCATGATATATATTGAAATAGTTTATTTTTTTTACGAGCAGCAAAAATAATTATTTAAAATTTATAAAAGAATTGATTGGCTATTTATTTCAATTTAATATGTTTTTATAAAAAAATAAATTAATTAAATAATGCTTTTTTGTAAAAACGATTTCCGTTCCAATCAATATTTAATATGTAAGTTGCATTTTCAACTATTGAAGAATAATCTAACTTTAATTCTCTTTGATTCAATTTAAAAACCTCACTTTTTATTAGTTGACCATTGATTGATAAGAGGGAAACGCTTACATAATCTTTTACAATATCAGGAAAGCGAATAAAAATAATACCATCAGTTGAAGGATTTGGAAAAAGAATTAAGCTATCGCTATCAAAATCAATACTACTTGATAATGTTGAATTAAAAATAGGTAGTTTAACAAAATTTGAACCTAAAACCTGAGTTGCCTCTATCTCAGACATACAAAGCCAATCCTGCATAACGGTGGTATAAAGCTGCCTATAATCAAATTGCATTTCTACTTGATCACTAACTGATGCATTTATTGGTAAATTAGGTGATTCACCTATCATTCCAGAAACAGGGAAAATACTTTTTTTAACTTGAGAAGATGTATTGAGCATAGAACCAAAAAAAAGTACTGGGGCAGCAGCTCCGTGATCTGTTCCTAAACTAGCATTACTTTTAATTCTTCTACCAAATTCACTAAAAGTCATCCCCGAAACCAATTCTGATTTACCCATAGATTCTAAATCTTGTTGAAAAGCACCAATAGCCTGTGATAATAAAGTTAAATTAGTAGCCTGAGTTCCTTTTGCCTTATCTGCATCACTGACTTGAGCACTATGTGTATCATGAGAGTTAGGGTGGTTTACTATATATATTGGAGATTTCAACCCTCCGTTAATTAACTTAGCAACAATTTTTAATTGGTCGGCTAATTTATTATTAGACGGATAAATTACAGGATTAGTTGAAGGAGTATTATATGCTTTTTGAATTACTTTAATATAATCATTGCTTTGGTCTTTCATTAGTCTTAAAAAAGTGAGTTCATTACCATAATCTGAATCGGGAGCTACATCTGACACTCCACCTATCACATTCAATAATGAATTAGGATCTGGCGCACTGTATCCCATATTAATATGGGGACCTTGTAATGAAAACGGTAAAGTTGAACCAATTTGAATCGCTAATGGATCTGGCATATCTGGTGTTGGGTAACCATTTGGAAAATTAGGATACATACTATCCAAAGCCCTTCCTAACCATCCTGTATCTAACTCATCTTTACTTCCAGATCCAGTAAACCAAATATCGGTAGCTTTAAAATGACTATAATTGGGATTAGGATATGATACTCCTTGTACAATCATCATTTTTCCATTGTCATATAAGTTTTTCATATCAACCATAGCTGGATGTATACCCGTCGATTGATTTCCTGACAAAGGGAGTACCTGTTTCTGATCCATTAATATATTAGATCTAGCATTAAATAAATTAGCCCACTTGTCTATTGGAATAATTGTATTTAAACCATCATTTCCTCCATTTTGCTGAATAATTACTAATATTCTATCGCACTGTATGGCAGACAAAGCCATTTTTTCTAATGGTTGACTCAACAAATCAGATGATGCAACTACAGGAATTCCATGCAATAATAAGGGGATTGATGTAAATGTGGTTTTTTTTATAAAACTTCTTCTTTTCATCTTAATTTACATTAGTTGATATTCAGCTAATTGGGTTATTGACATTAATAATCCTTTCAATCTAGTCTTCACCACAGATGCATAAGTTACGTTGGTAGGAGAGTTAACGTAATTTAACCACGCAACTGTCCAATAGGAATCATTGATTTGATTAGACAATAAATTTTGAACTTTTAAACTATCTTTAACAGATTTACTTAGATCTAATGGTAATAAAATAGTAATACAATTATTGACAAGCAAATTAGGATTTTCAATTATGTTTTTGGGAAATTGTGATACCCAAGCAATTACATCTACTTCAATTTTAACCTTTAAACCATTATATGTCGGTGAAATTCCGTTAAAAATTATATTTAAAAAGGAATATCTTTTTTGAACAGTATTAGAATTGATCCAATATTCATGATATGAAGGGGCTTGATAAAAGGCATTCCAACCAGAAACATTTGGGATTTCACCCATTGATTGTTCCATAGGTTTCATAATTGATGTGTTAAAATACCTCCATAAGGAGTATTGAGCATCAAAATTAGATGGATCGGGCACATTATAGCCAATATTAAAAGTCCTCAAACTACCAAGAACAAGATCAAAGGGCGACTTAATATACACTCCTCGATTTGCAGTGTCAAAAAAATGTTGGCTTCTAAATAAAGTCCATAAAACAGGTTTTATCTCCCAATTTGAAGCTACAAAAATTTTAGCAAGTGGCTTAATAACATTTAATTCAATAGATGCATCTATGTCATAATAAACAAAGTACCTGTAGAGTCTTCTGCAAATATATTCAGAGACCTCTTGCTCTTTGCTGAACAACATACTAATAAAAGCATCCAACTCAGCTTGTCCATTAGAATTTATAGCTGTATTATTAAAAAAAGAGGAGAATACTTTATTAGAAGTATCATGTAGCGAACTAACAAATGTTGTTGTAGTTGGGAATTGATTTAAATTTTGAACTCTCCATCCAGTCAAAACTTTTGCAGCTTGAACTACGTCAGACTCAGAAAAAGTGTTTGCCGAACCTTTACCAAGAGTAAATAATTCCATAATCTCTCTAGCAAAATTTTCATCTGGAGCATTTTTTGTATTTACCTGATTATTTAGGTAATACATCATAGCAGGTTGAGTGGCTATGTTTCTAATAATTAACTTAAAATTTCCCAAAGCATTAGATCTCATAAACTTAAGATAATCATAACAAATTCTTGACGAATTAGAACCTGCAGAAGCTTTTACAGTTTCAAAATCAATAGGAATTAAATGATACCAAAACCACAACATTTTTTCTCTAATATTGTTTTCTTGATTTAATGCCATACCAGTACTCCAATTAGCCAAACTCATCTCTCTGTAAAAATTGGTAGTATTTCCGATAGAATTATTACTAAAAGCATTGGTAGTCCAGTCTGCACCGTAAGTTACTCCACCTTCGTCTTTATAGGTATTTTGATAGTTATTGATTGGTGGAGAAGGTGCTTTATCAATGTAATTCAAAAGTTGATCCACTGTCTTATCTAATCCATTTAAAACAAATGAATTTATGTCTCCAACTTTAAAACCAAAAAGTGTTCGCTTTAACAAATGAATAACCTCTTTGTCTGTCCAAACACCTTTGTATGTTTCAATTCCTGAAGAGATTGCTACTTTTCTATTTAAATCAGTCGCCGTGGCGTTAGCATCAACATATCGTCTTCCGTTGTATACTTTTCTTCTGTATTTTGCCAATAAAGTATCCTCACTATTTGTGTTTCTCAGAGCTATTATTTTAAACAATTGTCTTCTAGATAGTTTGCCAGTCATTTTAAATAAATTAAAAAATAAAAATACACATTTTATTTACACGTGAAAGATTGAAAATGAAATATTTACAATTATTTAATTTACATCTAATAAGACCAACTGTTTGTTCTAAAATAAAGACAAATAGTACTATCTTTGTCCAAATTAATGCCTTATGCAACTCGTTTTCGCTTCCAACAATAAAAACAAAATTAAAGAAATCCAATTATTACTTCCAGACTCCATTCAGATTTTAAGCTTGGAAGACATTGGCTGTACCGAAGATATTCCTGAAACAGCAGACACGATCGAAGGAAATGCGATTTTAAAAGCCAATTATGTCACTCAAAAATACGGTTACGATTGCTTTGCAGATGATTCGGGTCTTGAAGTAGCAGCTTTGAATGGCGAGCCTGGCGTTTTTTCAGCACGATATGCAGGCGAACCTAAAAACGACGAGAACAATATTGACAAACTATTAGCTAATTTAAAGGACGTCAAAAATAAAAAAGCCAATTTCAAAACCGTAATTTGCTTGAATCTCAAAGGAGAGCAGCATTTATTTACGGGTATTATAAATGGTCAAATTATTGAAGAACGTATCGGAAATAACGGATTTGGATACGATCCCATTTTTGTAGCTGATGGCTATCAAAAAACCTTTGCTGAGTTAAGCCTAGAAGAAAAGGCAAGAATCAGCCACCGAGGAATTGCAGTAAAAAAATTAATCGATTTTCTGAAATAAATCGAGCGGTTTTTATTCATTTTATTCTTGAACAAATCACTTCCTACAACTTTACGAGTAAAAAATCAAAATCAAAAACATTTAACTTATTGATAATCATAAAATAACAAATTAGTTTATATCGTTTTTTAAACCTACCTTTGCAGCCCACTCGAAGGCTCTTTTAGCCGAACAGAGCGGAGCTAATTTAAAATAATATATGAACAAATTTGAACAATTAGGTCTGAATGAGTCGCTACTGCTTGCGATCAAAGATCTAGGATTTGAGAATCCATCAGAAGTGCAAGAAAAAGCGATTCCAGTACTATTGGAACAAAACACAGACTTAGTAGCTTTAGCACAAACAGGAACAGGGAAAACAGCAGCTTTTGGTTTTCCACTTATTCAAAAAATTGATGCTGAAGACAGAAGTACACAAGCGTTAATTTTATCACCAACGCGTGAGCTATGCTTACAAATCACCAACGAGATTAAACAATACTCAAAATACGTAAAAGGTTTACATACAGTGGCAGTTTATGGTGGTGCAAGCATTACAGAACAAGCCCGAGAAATTAAACGTGGAGCACAAATTATTGTGGCTACTCCAGGTAGAATGCAAGACATGATCAACAGAGGTCTTGTCAACATTAAAAACATCAATTTCTGTATTCTTGACGAAGCAGATGAGATGTTGAACATGGGCTTTTATGAAGACATCGTATCGATTTTATCCGATACTCCAGACGAGAAAAACACATGGTTATTCTCTGCAACAATGCCTGCTGAAGTAGCGCGTATAGCTAAAAAATTCATGTCAAACCCAGCTGAAGTAACCGTAGGTTCAAAAAACTCAGGTTCAGCTACAGTTTCTCACGAGTATTACTTAGTGAATGCACGTGATCGTTACGAAGCATTGAAACGTTTAGCTGATGCTAATCCTGATATCTTTTCGGTAGTTTTTTGTAGAACAAAACGTGATACTCAAGCTGTTGCCGAAAAATTAATCGAAGATGGATACAGCGCTGCTGCTTTGCACGGAGATTTATCTCAAGCGCAACGTGATGGTGTAATGAAATCATTTAGAGGTCGTCAAATTCAAATGTTAGTGGCTACTGATGTTGCTGCTCGTGGAATTGACGTTGATAATATTACTCACGTAGTCAACTATCAATTACCTGACGAAATCGAAACCTACAATCACCGTTCAGGTCGTACTGGACGTGCAGGTAAATTAGGGACTTCTATCGTTATTGTAACTAAAAGCGAAATTCGTAAGATTTCTTCAATCGAAAGAATTATCCAACAAAAATTTCAAGAAAAAACAATTCCTTCTGGAATTGAAATCTGCGAAATCCAATTGCTACACTTAGCCAATAAAATCAAAGATACTGAAGTAGATCACGAAATTGACAACTACCTTCCAGCTATCAACGAAGTATTAGAAGGATTATCTAAAGAAGAATTAATCAAGAAAATGGTATCGGTTGAATTCAACCGTTTCATCAACTATTACAAGAAAAACAGAGACCTTTCTTCTCAATCTTCAGGTTCAGACCGAAGAGAAAGAGACGGAGCGCCAAGAGAAAACAACAATGGCGGAGCAACTCGTTATTTTGTAAACATTGGTTCAAGAGACGATTTCGATTGGATGCAATTGAAAGACTTCTTGAAAGAAACTTTAGAATTAGGACGTGACGATGTATTTAAAGTAGATGTAAAAGAAGGTTTCTCTTTCTTTAACACTGATGCTGAACATACAGATAAAGTTATGGAAGTACTTAATGGATACGACTTAAACGGAAGGCGAATCAACGTAGAAATTTCTAAAAATGATGGTGGCGGAAGACGTGATCATAATGGTAGAAGTTCTGGTGGTGGTTTTGGCGGAAGAAGTTCAGCTCCAAGAAGAGAAGGAAGCTTTGCACCAAGACGTGAAGGCGGATTTAGAAGCGACAGAAATTCAGCTCCTAGAGAAGGTGGTTTCAGAAGTGAAAGAAGTGGATTTACTCCAAGAAGAGGTGAAGGAAGAGAAGGTGGAGTTTCTGAAAGAGCGCCAAGACGTTCTGAAAGCTTTGGCGACTCACCAAGACCAAGAAGGCCAAGAAGAGACTAACATCTTTTGTTAATTTTCTTATAATTATAGAAAAACTACAAAATATTCCCGACTGATTTATTACTTTTAAAGTCTTAAACCAGTTTATGAAATATTTTGTAGTTTTCTTTTTTATACTACTTACAACAAATCTAGTTGCTCAAGAAGTAGAAATTTCCGAAAAAGTATCAGGAATTGTTGTAAATGACAATACAAACCAGCCACTATCTAATGTTAATATTATTAACCTTAATAAAGTTAGGGGGACAACTACAGATGGAAATGGTCGTTTTGAAATAAATGTTCATGTAAATGATACTTTACATTTTACCATTTTGGGATTCCAACCCCTTCGAGTTAGAGTTACAAATGACTGGATCAAGAACAAGAGTACCCGAATTCAGTTAACTGAAAAAGCAATTGCTTTAGAAGAGGTTATCATAAGACCGTTCAACTTAACTGGTTATTTAGAAGTAGATTCTAAATTGATTCCAACCAAAGAAAACTTCCGTTACAGTATTTCTGGTTTAACCCAAGGCTATGAAGCGGGTGAATACTCTCCTAACGCTTTTGGACGCGTAATGGGATCTATTTTTAATCCCGCGGATATGTTGTATAATTTCTTCGGTAAAAAGCCTAAAGAGCTCAAAAAACTGAAAGAAATGAAGAAAGATGATACTGTTCGAAAACTCTTAGAATCCAAATACGACAGAGAGACCGTTACTGCGCTATTGGGAATAGACACCAAAGAAATTAGCGAAATATTGAAACGTTGCAACTATTCCGAATCATTTATTCAATCAGCTAACGACTTACAAATTTTGGATGCTATAAGTGGTTGTTATGAGGAGTATAAAGTTTTGAAAAAGAAATAATTACTGCTTTTTACATCTCACATAGTTTAGATATCGTATATTTAGTAAATAATAATATTTAAATAAAATAGAATCGAAAATGGCAAAAAGTCAAGATGCTAAAAAAACAGCAAAAAAAGAACCTCTAAAAACAGCTAAAGAAAAAAAAGAGGAAAAAAGAGAAAAGAAAAACAATCCTAAAAGAGACTAAGTAATAACAAAAAGCCTCATCTATAAAACAGATGAGGCTTTTTTATTAAAAATAATAAATTACTATTTCAAAGGGATAGAAGCTAATATCTCCACTAAAAATTTCCAAAATTTTTGAGACGAAGAAACACTAGCTCTTTCATCTGGCGAATGTGCACCGTGAATCGTAGGTCCAAAAGAAATCATGTCCATTTCAGGGTAGTTAGCGCCTAAAATTCCACACTCTAAACCGGCGTGACAAGCCACTACTTTTGCTTTTTCATTATTCTGTTTTTCATAAATAGAGGTCAGAACATCTAAAATTTCTGATTTAGCGTTTGGAGTCCAACCTGGATACGAACCTGAAAATTCCACTTCGCAACCCATTAATTCGAAAGCTGAACGCAACCCATTTGCCAAATCCATTTTAGCCGATTCTACTGAGGAACGTGTTAAACATTGTACTGACAGTTGTCCGTTACCCAATACAACTTTTGCAATATTATTTGAAGTTTCAACTAACCCATCAAAATCAGCACTCATGCGGTATACACCATTAAGAGCGGTATACATAGCACGAACAAAATAAAACTGAGCTATAGATGGCATCACTTTGACTGGAACTGTTTCCATTTTTTCGAAAACAATCTCTAAATTTGGCTCCGTACTTTTCAATTCCGATTTGATTTCGTTTACGATTTGTTGCATATCAAACACAAACGCTTCATCGTATACTTCAGCAATAATAACTTTTGCCACACTCTCGCGCGGAATAGCATTGCGTAAACTTCCTCCTTGAATGGAAGCAATTTGTAATCCGAAATTATCAAAGCCGTCAAATAACAAGCGATTCATAATTTTATTAGCATTCCCCAATCCTTTATGAATATCCATTCCTGAATGACCTCCGTTCAAGCCTTTAACAGTAATGGTGTATCCAACAGAACCTTCTGGAGTTGCTTCTTCATCATATTCAGCAGTCGCAGTCACATCAATTCCACCCGCACATCCAATATCAATTTCATCGTCTTCTTCGGTATCTAAATTTAAAAGGATTTGTCCTTGTAAAATTCCACCTTTTAAGTTCAAAGCGCCCGTCATTCCAGTTTCTTCGTCGATAGTAAATAAAGCTTCAATAGCTGGATGTGGTATGTCTTTACTTTCTAAAATTGCCATAATAGCAGCAACTCCTAGTCCATTATCTGCACCTAAAGTAGTCCCACGAGCACGAACCCAATCTCCATCTACATACATATCGATTCCTTGAGTATCAAAATCAAAGACCGTATCTGCATTTTTTTGGTGTACCATATCCAAATGCCCCTGTAGCACAACTGGTTTTCTGTTTTCCATTCCAGGTGTTGCTGGCTTTCGTATTATTACATTGCGAATCTCGTCTTCAAAAGTTTCTAGTCCCAATTGGTTTCCAAAATCTTTCATAAAGGCAATAACTCGTTCTTCTTTCTTAGAAGGTCGAGGTACGGCATTCAAATTGGCAAACTGATTCCAAAGTACTTTAGGTTCTAAATTGCGTATTTCTTGGCTCATATAATGTATTCTATTTTAAATATCAAAGGATCAAAGTTACAAAGTTTAATATCGTTATGAATTGATATTGTGATTATATTTACATCTCAAAAATACATTTTGTGAAACGCCAAAAACTACTTCCATTTTTACTTTTGATACAAATCATACTGATTCCATTTCTAGGATATTTTCCAGATGAAGTGGAACGGTTTTATAGTAACGGTTGTTATCCTTTCATATCCAAATCATTGCGAATCCTCTTCGGAAATATTCCGTTTTCAGTTGGAGACGTTCTCTATTTTCTATTGATAGTATTCGGAATACAATGGGTTTGGACCAATCGAAAGTCTTGGAAGACCGATTGGAAAAATAATATACTAAAAATAGTAAGTTGTTTTTCCTTGATTTATTTTGCATTTCATTTGCTGTGGGGTTTTAATTATTACCGCCAACCTCTTTTTGAGAAAATGAAAATTGAACGGGACTATACTGATGCTGATTTATTGGTTTTTACCAAAAAATTAATTGCTAAAACGAATGCGGTTCAGTTTCAGTTAACACAAAACAAAAACACAAAAATCGCATTTCCCTATTCACAAGAAAAAGTGTTTCAAATGAATACAGAAGGATATAAAAATGTAGCTACTCAATATTCTTTTTTTCAGTATTCTGTATTAAGTGGGAAACAATCACTCTTTAGTTTACCACTTACTTATATGGGTTTTGGCGGCTATTTGAATCCGTTTACCAATGAAGCCCAAGTGAACTACTTACTACCGATGTACCACTCGCCTACTACAAGTTGTCACGAAATGGCACACCAAATGGGATATGCTAGCGAAAGTGAATGCAATTTCATTGGTTTTATGGCTTCGGTAAAAAACAAGGATTTGTATTTTAAATACTCCGGTTACAGCTTTGCTTTGCGGTATTGTCTAGCGAATTGGCAAATGCGAAATAAAACTGTTTACAAACAATTATTGCAAACCGTTCACCCAGGAATTTTGAAAAATTATGAAGAGAGTGATGACTTTTGGAAAGCCTATGAAACTCCTATCGAAACAGGATTCCATTTATTTTATGATACTTTCTTAAAATGGAATCAACAAAAAGACGGTATGGAAGGTTATAGTAAATTTGTCAACTTAATGGTCAATTATTACAAAAACAAGCCTCTTTAGATAAACACTAATTTCACAAATTAGCAGAAATGCAAATTCAATATCAAAAATCAATTGCGGCATAGTGCCATAGCTGCAAAAAATATGTAACAAAACAACACAACCTACTACTAACCCAATATGAAATCGGAATTAGAGCACTCTTTTGTCAAACAACTTCAAGAGAATCAGAATATAATCCACAAAATTTGTCGATTGTATACTGAGGATGAGGATGCGCATAAAGATTTGTTCCAAGAAATTACGATTCAGCTTTGGAAAGCTTATCCTAAGTTTAGAGGTGATAGTAAATTCTCTACTTGGGCGTATCGTGTTGCTTTGAATACTGCCATTACATTGTACCGAAAGACGAAGCGATCTATAAATACTGTAGGCTATGAAGGGAACTCCCACTTTATCCCTGAGGTTAGTTACAATTACGAAGAAGAAGAACAACTCAAATTATTATACAAAGCTGTCTATCAGCTAAATGACATAGAAAAGGCCCTCATTTTCATGTATTTGGAAGACAAAGATTACACAGAAATTGCCGAAACACTAGGAATTACTGAAGTGAATGCAAGAGTAAAAATGAACCGAATAAAAGGAAAATTAAAAAAACTATTAAATCCTTAATGAATATGAAAGAGCTGGATTTACTTAAAAAAGATTGGCAAAAGAATGAGGGTTCTTTTGAACAACTGAGCGAAAAAGACATTTATGCTATGATTCATAAAAAATCATCTTCTATAGTGAAGTGGATTTTGATTGTAAGCATATTAGAATTTGTCATTTTGAATGGGATAGGATTGTTACTTCCACAAGATCCCTACTATTCTAAATACGATGAATTACATCCTTATCTAAGCCTATTAGAAAACCTGAACTATTTTGTCATTTTAGGTTTCATAATTTTATTTTTTAAAAACTACAAAACCATCTCCATATTAAATAATGCAACGCTTTTAATTCAACACATTTTAACCACACGGAAAATAGTGAACTATTATATATATTGGAATATATTAATAACTGGATATATCGGTGCATTTGCTTTTATCGATGGGTGGAATGATAGTTGGAAAGAATCCGGAAAACCAGGTAGTATTCCTGACAATGGAATTGGAATGATAATCCCATTTATATTAGCTATGCTGTTTATAATGTTGTTGATTTGGGGATTCTATAAACTACTGTATGGGAATTTCTTAGGTAAATTAAAAACCAACTACGAAGAACTCAAAAAAATAGAATAAAAAAAAGAGGCTAAAGCCTCTTTTTTTTTATAAATCCCATTTTCGCAAAGCATTTAATTTTTCTTGTTCATCCAATTCTTCAGCAGGAATTACCTTTAAAAAAGAGGGATGTTGTTCAATTGCATACTCTACTTTTTCAACAATATCTTCTATACTATCATTTTCATAATCTATTTCTAAAGGCTCTTTGATGATAAATGATTGCAAAATTCCTTTCTTTTTCATTCGAAGTCCTTTTTTATCAAAAGAACGTCTAAATCCATCAATCACAATTGGAACTACAATAGGTCTATGATCTTTTATTATATGAGCCGTTCCTTTTCTAACTGGTTTAAACGATTTTGTTGTTCCTTGGGGAAAGGTGATAACCCAGCCATCTGCTAGAGCTAATTTAATATTCTCAGTATCATTAGGATTGACATCTCTTTTTTCTGTAACATCCACTCCTTTAGCTCGCCAAGTTCGTTCAACTGAAATAGCTCCAACATAAGCTAATATTCTAGGTAATAATCCAGCGCGCATGGTTTCCTTGGCAGCAACATAATACACATTCATCTTAGGCTGCCACAAATAACCCACATTTTTAATGGAATCTGTTCGTCCGCTCAAACTAGCATTGAAAACATGAAACATAGCTACAACATCTGCAAAATAGGTTTGATGATTCGAAATAAATAAAACATTAGATTCTGGTAAATTCTTGATTATTTCAGAACCTTCTATCTGCAATTCATTAAATCCTCTATATCGTCTATGCGTCAAACATCCTAAAATTCGGATGAGCCATTTTTTGATAAATAGGATATGGCCAAAAGGATTTCTCTTTAACAATCCCATACTTTTAGTGTGTTTAAATTTATTGAGGTGGCAAACTTACAAAAAATATTTTTGATGAAATCTGAAACAAGAAGTGGCTACAACTTAGCTTCTAAAGTTACTTTCAACACCTCTTTTAACTCGCTCAACATCATAGCAGTAGCTCCCCATACAATGTGATTTTCAATTTTAAAAGCAGGCAATACTATCGAAGTTGATTCTGAAGTGGGTATCTCAGTTTCTACAACTATGGAATCATTTAATAAAGTAGAAATTGGAAGTTCAATTATTTGAGCGACCTCTGAGGGATCTGGAATAAAACGAATTTCATCTCGACAGAGTCCGAAAAAAGGATGAACTACAAAATTACTTGGCGGAATATATACTTCTGTGAATGACTTAATAATTTCCAATTGATCAGGGTGTACCCCTACCTCTTCAAAAGTTTCTCGTAAAGCTGTATTCGAAAAGTCTGTATCATCTTCTTCAAACTTTCCTCCTGGAAATGCAATTTGAGCTGAATGCACTCCTTCATACTCATTTCGAACAATTAAAACAATATGTGTTTCTTCTTGTTTGGGATAACACAACATTAAAACTGCAGCGGTTCTTGGTAAAGAATCTTTATAATTGGGTTTTGACATAATTCGTTCCAAAGGAGCCATTTTTACATGCGCATCTATTGCCGGTAATTCAGCAGAAATGAATTGAGGAACAAATTGTAAAAAATCTTGGAAATTCATATTCAAAGTCTATTTTTGCACAAACAAAGCATTGCTAAATGTAGTTTAGAAATTACAATTGCGCAAACTATCGATTAAAAAAAGGAAATAATGTATAGTAAGGAAGAAGCACAACGATTGAAGCGTGAATTTTGGATTGCTTTCGCAGAAAAATACCCTCGAAAATGGCTGTTATACGATACCAAAATAAAAGATTTTTCCTTTAAATTTTTTGTCGATAATAAAAAGGCGCAAGTACTTATTGATATCGAATCGCGAAACGACCAAAAAAGAATTGCCTATTTTGAGAAATTAGAAGCTCTTAGAACTATTTTAGAAGAAGAATTTGTAAAGGACTTGGTTTTCGAAAAAAATTTCTTTTTAGAAAACGGCAAAACCATTAGCCGAATTTGGATTGAAAAAACGGATGTAAGTGTTAGTAATCGTAATTATTGGGATATCATTTTTGATTTTTTCAATGATAAAATGGCGGCATTAGAATTATTTTATGCTGAATACGATGAGTTCATTAAAGATATTGATTTGGACTAATTAATCCGCGTTAAAGATATTGTATACTATTATTTGGTCGCCATAATTAATATACAATTGCTTTCTATTGTCCTGATTTTTTCGAGTAATAATTGATAAAGTACAATCAACTCCATCATTATCAACGCAACTAAAAGTATACACAATATCGGTTTTGCTTTCGCTAGAAGGTTGGTAGTCTAAAATTTGAAACAATTGGATTACTTGAGAATAAATTACTATTCGGTTTTTATTGGTATCCAATGTAACTCGAATATTAGCCAATTCTAAATCAGACCATTTACCCCACTTCCCATTTGCACTTTTTTCCAATACACTAAATCCAGACGTATTAAAATTGTACGACTGAGCATTGGCTTCTTGGGAACCAAAACAAAAAAAAAGCAACCCTATGAAAAGCAGTTTTTGAATCATCATTAAGAATTGAAAAGCAATTGAGCACTCTCTTTTTGTGCCAAATTAAATTCTGAAAGTAGGTTGTTAAAAATTTGACTTACAGGTAAAATTTCATGAATTAAACCTGCAATTTGACCAATTTCCAATTCTCCTTCCTCTAAATCTCCTTCAAACATACCTCTTTTTGCTCTTGCGCGACCTAATAATTGAATTAAATCTTCTTGAGTAGCTCCTTTTGCATATAAGTCTTGAACGTCGTGGTAAAATTTATTTTTAATCAAACGAACTGGAGCCAATTCTTTTAATGTTAATTGGGTATCACCTTCTTTTGAACTGACAATAGATTCTTTAAAATCAGTATGCGCTGAAGATTCAACAGAAGCAGCAAAACGGCTTCCCATTTGAACCCCGTCAGCACCTAAAACCATTGCGGCTAACATTCCTCTTCCTGTAGCAATTCCTCCTGCTGCAATTAACGGAATTTTAATTTTTTCCTTAACCATTGGAATTAATGTGAGCGTAGTAGTTTCTTCTCGCCCATTATGACCTCCAGCTTCAAAGCCTTCAGCTACTATAGCGTCAACGCCAGCTTCTTGCGCCTTTAAGGCAAAAACGGAACTGCTAACAACATGTACAACTGTCAGTCCATTTTCTTTCAAATACGGAGTCCAAGTTTTTGGATTTCCTGCTGAAGTAAAAACAATCTTTACTCCTTCTTCAACAATTATTTTTAGGATTTCTTCCACATTTGGGTACAACATTGGCACGTTCACTCCAAAAGGTTTGGAAGTCGCTTTTTGACATTTTCGAATGTGTTCTCTCAAAACTTCTGGATACATAGATCCAGCACCAATCAAACCTAAACCACCAGCATTACTGACTGCAGAAGCTAATTTATAGCCACTATTCCAAATCATTCCTCCTTGAATAATTGGATATTTGATATTAAAAAGTGAGGTGATACTATTCATATTGTTACTACTAAATTATGAAATTACTCCTGAACCCACCAACTCATCACCTAAATGCCAGGCTACAAATTGACCTTCTGTTATTGCTGATTGTGGTTCTTCAAAGGCTACATACATTCCGGTTTCAAATTGGTATAAAGTTGCTTTTTGTAAAGGTTGTCGGTAGCGAATACGTGCCATAACTTCCATCGACTCACCCTTGGCTAAAGCCAAATCGGTACGAACCCAATGCAATTCTGAATTAGCAATAAACAACGCTTTTTTAAACAATCCAGGATGATGACTAGTTAATCCAGTATAAATTGTATTTGTTATAACATCAGTTGCGATAATGAATAATGGATCTGTTGTTCCACCAACATTTAGTCCTTTGCGTTGACCTGTAGTAAAATAATGAGCGCCTTGATGTTTCCCAACAATTTTTCCCATATCTGGAGAATATTGAATTTTATTGGATTCAAAAGCCAAAAGCTCTTCTAATGAAAGTCCTTCAGGTTGAGTAGAATTATAGACTGGATGATTTTTATCAATCTGTATAATTACACCTTCTTTAGGCTGTAATTTTTGTTGTAAAAATTCAGGTAAACGTACTTTACCAATAAAACACAACCCTTGCGAATCTTTCTTCTCGGCAGTGATTAAATCCATTTGTGCGGCAATTTCACGCACTTCTGGCTTGGTTAAATTCCCTATTGGAAATAAGGCTTTTGCCAATTGCTCTTGTGATAATTGACATAAAAAATAGGATTGATCTTTATTATTGTCCGCCCCAGCTTTTAGTTGAAATATTGTTTTTCCATCCACTTCAATTTCGCCTTTTTGACAATAATGTCCCGTTGCTACATAATCCGCATCAAGACTTAAGGCAATTTTCATAAAAACATCAAACTTGATTTCGCGATTGCACAATACATCGGGATTTGGAGTTCGTCCTTTTTCGTATTCGTTGAACATATAGTCCACGATTTTTTCTTTGTATTGTTCGCTTAAATCTACCGTTTGGAAAGGAATTCCTAATTTTTCAGCTACTAATAAAGCATCGTTGCTATCTTCTAACCAAGGGCAATCATTAGAAATGGTAACTGAATCGTCGTGCCAGTTTTTCATAAACAGACCTATGACTTCATAGCCTTGTTGCTGTAATAAATACGCAGCTACACTTGAATCAACACCCCCTGAAAGTCCAACAACTACTCGTTTCTTCACGATTATATTAAATTATTAAAAAAGTAAAATTACAACTATTTACTTAGATTAAGATTATTTAGGTAACGTACTTTTGGTTTTTGGAGATAAATCAGTACTCTTTTTCTTTACTAATTTACCATCTTCCAGTACTTCCCAAATTCCAACTTTTACTCCTTTTGAAAACGTACCTTTGGAAATAATTACTCCATTGACATCTCTAAAAATAGCTAATCCATCATATTCATTTTTAGAAAAGGATGATTCTTCAAGAACAATTCCGCTTTCAGTAAACTTTTTATAGGCGCCTTGCTTCAAATTGTTGACATAATTAATTTGTTCTGCCATTTTCCCGTTAGGAAAATAAACGGTTCGCACTCCTTCTAACTTACCGTTTTTATAATTCTCTTTTGTCATTACAGCAGTTGATGCGTAGTGATAGTAAATCCATTCCCCTTCAAAAAGTTTATTCACTACTTTACCTTCACTTACCTTATTTTTATTTTGGTCATAAAAAATAGTGTACGCTGAATTATCTTTTGGATTAAATTCACGTGTTGCAATAACAGTTCCTTTTTGGGTGTCGTCAAAAAATTGGAATAGACCCACTTCTTTACCGTTTTCAAAAGTTCCTTGGTATCGTGGTCTTTTTGACTCTTCATAAACCCCTTTCCAAATTCCCTGTTTTAATCCTTTAGCATCAACTTTATTAAAGACTTCTTGAGCTTGAATACATCCAAAACTCATCAAAAACAAAACCCATTGAATAGATTTTTTAAACCTGTTTTTCATACTTACTATCGTTTTAAACAATTCGTATCGCAAAAAAAATCTCGAATTATATCGAGATTTTTTTTATTTTATTTTTTGTTTCGCTGTGCTTTCTGCGCTTCGGCTTGTTGCATAGCTTCTTGTAATTTTTGTTGAAACTTACTAGGTTTCTTTGGTTCCTTCAATTTATTCTCTTGAATTTGAGCGTGAATTTTATCACTATCTATAAAGTACTTCTTTATGACAATCATTATTCCAATAGTAATCAAATTCGAAATAAAGTTATACAAACTCAAACCTGCTCCATAACTATTGAAGAAAAATAACATCATTAATGGCGACACATAAATCATAATTTTCATTATTTGCGCCATATCTGGCATTCCCTCTTGCGGTGGAGCTGCCATCTGTTGATCTCCAGTAGTCATTTTCATATAAAAGAAAATCGCAATTGCGGCTAAAACCGGGAACAAACTAATATGATCTCCATACAACGGGATATGGAACGGTAATTTCACAACCTCATCAAAAGAAGACAAATCATCTGCCCAAAGGAAACTTTTTTGTCTTAATTCAAAAGCTGATGGGAAGAACTGAAATGAGGCATACATAAACGGTAACTGAATCAAAGCTGGAATACAACCCGCCATTGGATTTACACCCGCTTTGTTGTACAACTTCATTGTTTCTTGTTGTTTCTTCATTGGATCTTTTTTGAATTTCTCACCCAACTCAGTAATTTCAGGACGCAATACCTTCATCTTAGCTTGAGACAAAAACGATTTAAACGTAATTGGCGACATCGCTAATTTAATTAATATGGTAAAGAGAATAATCGCAATACCATACGAAATGTAAGAACCTAGGAAAGCAAATAATGGGATAAAGATAAAACTGTTAATCCAACCTATAATTCCCCAACCAAGAGAAATAATTTTTTCTAAATTCTTATCATAATCATTTAAAATTTGATAATCTGTTGGTCCTAAATACCAATTCATCTTATAGTCTATTTCTCCATTTGAAAAAGCCAAAGGGATTTCTGCTGTGAATTGTTTGGTAAATACTGTATCGATAGCTTCGTCTTTCACTAAGTCATTTGAGACTAATTTAGAAGAAGCAAAAGGTTTATCTGTCAATAAAATGGTAGAGAAGAAATGTTGTTTAAATGCAACGAAAGTAGCATTTTCTGCATTTTCTTCGGAGTTTTCACCTTGGCTAACATAGTCAATTTTACCATCTTGGTGTTCGAAATACACTTCAGTATACCTATTTTCATAAGAAATACTTTTCTCATTTCTATACGTTTTCATACTCCATTGTAAATCCAATGGTTTCGAAGTATTAAGAACTTTATTTAATCCTTGGGAACGAACATCAAAACCAATCATATAGTTGTTTGGTCTCAAAATATATTTGTACTCCAAAAAGTCATTGGCGCCCGATTTCAATTTCATAGAAAGGATTTGATCTTCACCTACTTTTGTTAAACTAGGTTCAAAAAACAAATCTTTGGTTTGCAAAGTTCGGTTGTCAGACGTTTGAAGAACTACATTCAGATTGGTATTGTTATCCTTGATTAGTTCTACTAATTGACCAGAACCTTTTTTAAACTTTTCGTGTTGTTTTAAAACAGCCTCTACAATAAAACCTCCTTTATTGGCAATTTTTAATTTTACCACCTCGTTTTCTAGAGTAGTAAAATCGGATTTTGCAGATGGAAGAGTAGCCGAATAAGCAAAACTCCCTAAGGTTTTTTGTAATTGTACTAATTGAGTGGAATCACCAGTTTCAACCACCGCAACAGCAGCTTTCTCAATGATTTTTTGCTCTAACTCTTTTGCTTTAGCTGCTTTGGCAACCAATTCTTTTTTAGCTTTTTCAGCAGCAATTACTTTAGGATCAGGTTGATTTTGATACATAATCCAAATCAAGATTCCAAAAATCAATATAAAACCAATAATTGAATTAAAATCTAATTTTTTTTCTTCCATTCTATTTTTTAAAAAAAGTTATTGTGTAAAGAAACGAATTTCTTTGAGATTATTTTTTCTTAGCTTTAACTGCTGCTGCTACAAAATTTACAAAAATTGGGTGCGGATTAGCAACTGTACTCTTATATTCAGGGTGGTACTGTACTCCAATGAAAAACGGATGATCCTCAATTTCTACAATTTCAACCAAGCCGGTTTGCGGATTTGTTCCGGAAGCCTTTAAACCTGCTTTATCCAATTGATCTAAATACGCACTGTTAAACTCATAACGATGACGATGACGTTCTGAAATAGATGTGGCTCCATAAATTTTATGAGCCAATGTTCCTGGCTTAATATCACAATTCCAAGCACCTAGACGCATAGTACCTCCTTTGTCTGTAACTGTTTTTTGCTCTTCCATTAAGTTCACCACAGGATTCAGCGTTTTCTCGTTCATCTCTGTTGAATTAGCATCGGCAAGACCCAATATATTTCTAGAATACTCGATTACCGACATTTGCATTCCTAAACAAATTCCAAAAAATGGAATTTTATTTTCCCTTACATAACGAACGGTTTCGATTTTACCTTCAATTCCTCTTTCTCCAAAACCAGGTGCTACCAAAACAGCATCTAATCCACCTAATTTTTCATTAACATTCAATGCGTCAATATATTCAGAATGAAGGGAAATTACATTTACTTTGGTTTCGTTAGCTGCACCAGCATGAATAAAAGCTTCCAAAATAGATTTGTAACAATCCTGCATTTCTACATATTTCCCTACCAAACCAATATTGACAGTATGTTTAGGGCTTTTTAATCGCTTTAAAAAAGTATTCCAATTTTTTAAATCGGGAGCTGCTTTTTTAGGCAAGTCTAGTTTTTTCAATGCCACAACGTCCAATCCTTCTTCTAACATTAAGTTAGGCACTTCATAAATAGTTGAAGCATCTATAGATTGAATAACAGCTTCTCTTTTTACATTACAAAACAAGGCTAATTTGTTGCGGATTTCGTCCGAAATTTCATGCTCTGTTCTACAAACTAAGATATCTGCTTTGATTCCGCTTTCCATCAAAGTTTTTACTGAGTGCTGGGTTGGTTTTGTTTTCAATTCTCCGGCTGCTGCCAAATACGGCACTAACGTCAAATGAATCACAATTCCGTTATTTTCTCCCAATTCCCAAACCAATTGACGTACCGATTCGATATAAGGTAATGACTCAATATCACCCACAGTACCACCAATTTCAGTAATGACAATATCATAATCGCCTGATTTACCAAGCAATTGCATTCTGTCTTTAATTTCATTGGTGATATGAGGAACTACCTGAACGGTTTTTCCTAAAAATTCTCCTCTGCGTTCTTTTTCAATTACAGAAAGATATATTCTTCCCGTGGTTACATTATTCGCTTGAGAAGTTGGAACATTTAAGAACCTTTCGTAATGACCTAAATCCAAATCGGTTTCAGCGCCATCATCAGTAACATAACATTCACCGTGTTCATAAGGATTCAATGTTCCTGGATCTACATTAATATACGGATCAAACTTTTGAATAGTTGTTCTGTATCCTCTTGCTTGTAATAATTTCGCCAACGAGGCTGCAATAATCCCCTTCCCTAAAGAAGAAGTAACACCGCCAGTAACAAAAATATATTTCGTTTGATTCATTCTGTATTAGTTTGTATTGTAGTTGTGTAAAAAACGGAGCAAAAATACAATTATATATTGAGAAAATACGAATTTAAAATTGTGAAAATAGGAAATTTTCAATAAAATTAGACTGCTTTGAAAATGCTCTTTATATGTCTTTTTCTATTTAACGGGTTTAGGATATTGCTTATTAATATTTCGAATTAAGTCTTCTAATCCGTTTAATTTTAGTTCATAAACTAATTGCAATTGTTGACCTAATTCGCCTTTTGGAAATCCTTTATTATTGTACCAAACCACATAAAATTCGGGTAAATCGATCAAATGCCAACCTTCATATTTTCCAAAAGGCATTTTAGTATGTGCCAGTTTGATTAATTGTTTTTGATCGTTTTCCATTTCAGTTTACTTTGCCACTTTAAGTTTCAAATCGGCATCGTAATATAAAATATAAGTACCCTTATTTGCATATCCACCATTTTCTGTTTTGACGTATTCAAACTTACTCTCTACTTGTTCAGTAGATTGAATCGAAAGACTGTCTAAAAAAGAGGTGGTTTGAGACAAACGCATCAAGGTATCGAAAGTAACATCGAAACCCCGAATAGCGAAAACACTTGGAGTGATTTTATTTTCTGCCTTATATGTATTTTCAAATAACATAGCTTCAGCCGAGTCATTTTCTCTACTCATTGAAGGATACAACAGCTTTAATTTGATTAAACTTTCAAATTCAATTTCGTCAGTATCCAAAGTTTCATTAGGTTCCAAAATCACTAATTGCACATTGTAAAAAGGTTGTGCACTCAACATAGCAGTTAAGGTGGCTTTAATCATAGTGGTATTCGCAGTTTCCATAACCACATAATTGATTTTATTTTTTACCAATTGCGATTTTAAACTACCCACATTCAAAGCTCCATTTGGATCTAAAGCCGCAAAGCGAACGTCTTTTTGATTCTCAGCTATATATTTTTTTACAGATACTTTCTTCTTATCTACTACTGCAATCACATTTCCATTTTTGGAACGCATAAAATCAAAAATAGCGGCTCTAATTATAGTGGGAGAGGTAATGGTTTGAACCAAATTAGGAAATGATTTTCCAACTTCTTTTGACAAAGGAGAAATTACTGCCACTTGAGATGCCGATAATAACTCCGCCGTTTTCTCAATATTTGCTTGATAAAAAGGACCGATAACTGCTGAAAAAGTATCTAGTCGATTGTCGTTAATAAGTTTGGCTATATTGGAGCTGCTTTTGGTTTCTTCCGAATCAAATACGCTTACATCAATTGAAATTCCTAACTTTTTAATTGAATCAATAGCTAATATTGCACCCGAATAAAAATCCAAAGTCATATTCAAAAATTTATCTTTCTTCAAACGATCTGCAAGAGTATTAACCGTGTCGTTTTGTACCTTAGTTAAATTAAAAGGCAAAAGCAATGCTACCTTTTTCGATTGATTAATCGAGGGTTTCTCTAACTGTAATGTGTTACTTTGATTTTGAGTTGTCGTAATTTCTTGCGCAACAATTCCGTTGACAAACAAAAGCGCACCAATAAGTATTTTAAAATAACAGTTCATTTTTTTCTTTATTAACCGATTCCTCTTTAACAATCGAACGGTATCAAATTTAGGATAAAATCTGATACCGTTTCTATTAAAAATTTCAATTTAAGTACTAATTATTCCCACTCAATTGTGGCAGGTGGTTTTGAACTAATGTCATACACCACACGATTTACTCCTTTTACTTTATTAATGATTTCGTTTGAAATTTTCATCAAGAAATCATAGGGTAAGTGAACCCAATCCGCTGTCATTCCATCAGTAGATTCCACAGCACGAAGCGCCACTACTTTTTCATACGTACGCTCATCACCCATAACTCCTACACTATTCACAGGCAACAAGATAGCTCCTGCTTGCCAAACTTTATCATACAATCCCCAAGATTTCAATCCTTCAATAAAAACAGCATCAACATCTTGCAAAATTTGTACTTTCTCTGGTGTAATATCTCCTAAGATTCGGATAGATAATCCCGGACCTGGAAAAGGATGTCTCCCTAATAATTCTGGATCAATTCCTAAAGTAGCACCTACTCTACGCACCTCATCTTTGAAAAGCATACGCAAAGGTTCTACAATTTGTAATTTCATATAATCAGGTAAACCACCTACATTGTGGTGCGATTTAATGGTGGCTGATGGTCCTTTTACAGAAACCGACTCAATCACGTCAGGATAAATAGTTCCTTGCGCTAGCCATTTTACATCTTCAATCAAATGAGATTCATCATCAAAAACTTCGATAAAAACACGTCCGATGATTTTACGTTTGGTTTCTGGATCACTTACTCCTGCCAATTCAGACAAGAAACGATCTTCAGCATCTACTCCTTTCACATTCAATCCCATTCCTTTGTATTGATTCAATACACTTTGAAATTCGTTTTTACGAAGTAAACCGTTATTAACAAAAATACAATATAAGTTTTTACCGATAGCTTGGTGCAATAATACTGCCGCAACAGTTGAATCTACTCCACCAGAAAGACCCAAAACCACTTTATCGTCTTGTAGTTTTTCTTTCAATTCGGCTACCATATCAGTCACAAAAGCGTTTGGTGTAAAGTTTTGAGGCACCTCAGCAATATGAACTAAAAAGTTCTCTAACATTTTAGTCCCCTCGGAAGAATGATACACTTCTGGGTGGTATTGGATTGCATAGGTAGTTTCACCTTCAATTCGGTAGGCAGCAAATTCCACATCGTGTGTACTTGCTAATTTAACTCCGTTAGTAGGCAACGCTTTAATGCTATCACTATGGCTCATCCAAACTTGACTGTTTTGAGAAATTCCTTGAAAGAAAATTTCATCTTCTTTTATGTAGGATAGATTCGCTCTTCCATATTCTCTAGTGTTGGAAGCAGCAACTTCTCCGCCGCTAAAGTGAGCTAAATATTGCGCTCCGTAACATACTGCCAACAAAGGCAATTTACCTCTAATTTGAGACAAATCAGGATGAGGAGCATCCTCTGCACGAACAGAAAATGGACTTCCACCTAAAATTACGGCTTTGTAAGGTGATAAATCTGTTGGAAAATTGTTGTAAGGAAAAATTTCGCAGAATATATTTAATTCGCGAACTCTACGCGCAATAAGCTGTGTGTATTGCGACCCGAAATCTAAAATAAGTACGTTGTGTTGCATGCGCAAAAATACTTTTTAAAATCGGAATTGAAAAATGGATTTTAAAAAAAATAGTTATTTATTCTTTAACCAATAAAATCGTTGCTTTAAAGCCTGTTCCAAGGTTCCATTGGCTTGCCGATATCAAACTTCCTTTGTCGTCATAGACTCTAAATTCAGCTGTATTAGGGCCCGAAGTTCCTTGATTTAATGCTTCAAAATCAATTTTGTTAAACCCTTTTTCCAATACAATTTCAAAACCTTTAAACACACCTTCAAGTGTTACTTGACTTTCTATAATTTTATCATTCAAATACACTCTAATCATATCTCCATCTACAAACTCAGCATCTCGATACATGACTCTAGCTTTATCTGCTTTGGTTTTAAAATCTCCTAAATTTTGATTTCTTCTGTATATGATAGCGCCTGGATCATCTTCTTTTTTATTTAAACGCGCTTCTACTTCCCCACCTGGCTTAATAAACTCATTTTTTTGAATCATAGAAAAACCATTGGTTTGTCCTAACTGATAGGATTTTGCTGGTGCAGGTTTGGTAAACTGTGCCTCTGGACTATTAAAAACATTAGGAGCTTTAATAGATGGAATATCAGAGTTAGCTGGAGTAGTTTTTTTTGGCTCTGGCAATTTTTTCGGTGCAATTGGAAATTTTGCTGCAGGGATAGCTTTGAACTTAGTAGAAAACTCGCTTTGAGCTTGTACTTGATATGTCCATCCAAAAATTACAATAAAAAAAAATAATTGTTTCATTATACCTTGCACTGCTATTACTTCAATACACAAAAATAGTATAAATACTTTTTGTGCCTAACGTATTTGAAATTTCTTAACAAAATACTGTTCAATTCTAAAGGAATAATTAGAGTAGGATGCGTTCAAAGCTTGAATACAAAAAATGAATTCTAAATTTAGTTGGATTGTTTTTTAAAATCAAAAATAAATGATTGCGGAAATTAACCTATTTTTGAGCCATAATAATAATGCTAATGCAAAATATATCCCTACAAAAAATAGTACGTATTTCCTTTCAATGGATGGTTATATGTGCTTTGATAGGACTATTTTCTGGTTCGGCATCCGCTTTATTTTTAGTAGCATTAGAATGGGTTACCCAAATTAGAGAATACAATAACTGGATCATTTGGTTATTGCCACTTGGTGGTTTACTCATTGGTTTAGTATATCATTATTATGGGGCTTCAGTAGTAAAAGGCAACAATTTGCTTTTAGAAGAATACGAAAATCCGCAGCAACCCATTCCGTTCAAAATGGCGCCTTTGGTTCTCATTGGCACTTTAATTACTCATTTAGTGGGGGGCTCGGCTGGTCGCGAAGGTACCGCAGTACAAATGGGTGGAGCCATTGCCGACCAATTTTCGAACTGGTTTAAATTGGATCAAAACGATCGAAAAACAATTCTTATTTTAGGCATTAGCGCCGGATTTGCTTCCGTTTTTGGAACACCTTTGGCCGGGGCTTTATTTGCTCTAGAAATAGTGTATTTCTGTAAAATCAATCTTAAAAGTGTGCTTTTGTCTTTTGCGGTAGCTTATGCAGCCTATTATACAGTCGAGTTGTGGCAAGTTAACCACACACATTACAGTATTCCTATTTTAGCTGAATTAAATGGTACCAATTTACTTTGGACTATTGTAGTCGGAATTATTTTTGGCTTAGCTGCTTTGTTATTTTCTAGATCAGCTCATTTTTGGAGCCATTTATTTTCAAAATACATTCAATATGCTCCGATTCGACCTTTAATTGGAGGTACTATTTTAGCGATTATCCTTTTTTTCATCGGAACCACAAAATACATTGGTTTAGGAATTCCAGAAATAGTGAAAGCATTTTCAACACCTAATGATTCCTATGATTTTCTTTTAAAAATACTATTTACCGGTTTTACATTAGGAGCTGGTTTTAAAGGAGGCGAAGTAACTCCGCTGTTCTTCATAGGAGCTACTTTAGGAAGCGCTTTATCTGTTGTTATTCCTTTACCAATAGCGCTTATAGTAGGTATGGGGTTTGTTGCTGTTTTTTCTGGGGCAACCCATACTCCTATTGCTTGTACTGTTATGGGAATGGAATTGTTTGGAATTGAAAGCGGAATTTTTATTGGCATTGCTTGTGTCGTAGCTTATTTTACTTCAGGTTCTGTTGGGATTTACTCTTCGCAAATACATAAAGGCCCAAAACACTACTTATATCAAAGAATAAAAAAAACAAAATTAGACTTCTTTTAGAATTGTATGAACTAGGTTAAATATTTAAATGATTTTCCGTTTAAATTAAAAAAATGTAATTTCGCATTCTATGAAAAAAGAAGATATTCAAGCCATTCAGGAACTATTATCTAGTCCGAAAAAAATTGCGATAATTCCACACCGTGGTCCTGATGGTGATGCTATGGGATCTACTTTAGGTTTATACCATTTTTTACTTAAAAACAACCACCAAGCTACTGTAATTTCACCTAATGAAATGCCTTACTTTTTAGAGTGGCTTCCGGGAGCTAATTCGGTTAAAGTATTCGAAAAAGACAAAGCAGTTTGCACACAAATTCTGGAAGAAGCTGAAATCATTTTTACCCTTGACTTTAATGCTTTGCATCGTACTGGAGAAATGGAAAATGTGTTAAACCAACTTTCAGCTCCGTATATCATGATTGACCACCATCAATTTCCACATGATTATGCAACTTATACTTATTCTGACACTAATTTTGGATCAACCTGTGAAATGGTGTACAACTTCATTTCTTTTTTAGGTAAAAAATCTGACATTGATCAAACCATAGGAACTTGTATTTATACTGGAATTTTAACCGATTCAGGTTCGTTTCGTTTCCCGAAAACAACAGGGACTACTCATAGAATCATTGCAGAATTGATTGAGTTAGGAGTTAAAAATACTGAAATTCCCAATTTACTTTTTGACAACAGTTCTTTTGGGCGTTTGCAAATTTTAGGTCGTGCATTACAAAATATGAAAGTATTTACTGAGCATAAAACAGCCTACACCTATTTGACGCAAGATGAATTGGATTCCTTTGACCATATAAAAGGAGATACAGAAGGAATTGTTAATTACGGATTAAGTATCAAAGGAATTGTTTTTTCTGCTATTTTTATTGAAAATAAAGACGAAAAAATTATTAAAATATCGTTTCGTTCTCAAGGAGATTTTGATGTAAATCAATTTTCTAGAGATCATTTCAATGGAGGAGGACATATCAATGCAGCTGGAGGAAAATCAGAAAATTCGATGGAAGACACTATTCGAAAATTTGAAGAATTAGTCAAAAACTTAGCCGTCTAAATCATGAGAAAATTTATCTATACATCAGCAATAACTATTCTTTTTGTGCTTTCTAGTTGCCAAAAGAGCCAAGTAGCAAGAAAACCTATTTCGCAAAGCTCCGGTTCATTTATGAAAGAATCTGTGGATCGAAATAAAAAATTAATTGCAGGAGAAGAAGCTGAAATTGCTAGAGTAATTCGTCAAAACAAAAAAGTGAAATTTATTGCCTCGCCTAAAGGCTATTGGTATGCTTATGCAACAGTAAATACAAAAGATAGCTTAACTCCTAAAAAAGGCGATGTGGCTTTATTTGACTATGAAGTTAAAGATTTAAAAGGTCGAATTATTTATTCCAAAAACGAATTGGGACCTCAAACCTATTTTGTTGACAAACAAAACATCATGGCTGGGCTTCGAGAGGGAATTAAAATAATGCACCGTAAGGAAAAGATAAACTTTCTATTTACTTCTCATATCGCATACGGATATCATGGAGATAATAACAAAATTGGAACTAACAAACCTCTTTTATGTATTGTTACCCTCCGTGATTTTATGTCGGAAGCTGATTACGATAAAAAAATGAAAGCTACTACTAATCCAGTTTCGAAAATTCAAAATGATTCTGTAACTAACTAATATTTGAAATGAAAAAAAGAGTTCTATTAGCTTTAGCTTTAATTGTCTCGTTATATTCTTGTAAAGAGGATAACAATAATTTACCAGATGGCTTATTTGCCAAAATTGAAACCAATAAAGGAGAAATCATTGTTCAATTAGATTATGAAAAAGCGCCCATTACAGTTGCTAACTTTGTAACACTAGCGGAAGGTAAAAATGAATTTGTTACCAATGAAAACATCAAAAACCGACCTTTTTATGATGGATTGAAATTTCACAGAGTGATTGAAAACTTTATGATTCAGGGAGGAGATCCACTGGGAACAGGTTCTGGCGATGCAGGTTATAAATTCAAAGATGAAATCACAGATGCTCGTTTTGATAAAGCAGGTGTTTTAGCCATGGCGAATAACGGTCCAGCTACTAATAGCAGTCAGTTTTTTATAACGCATCTTGAAACACCTTGGCTAGATGGAAAGCATACTATTTTTGGTCAAGTAGTTGGCAATGGAATGGAAGCCGTAAACAAAATTCTTCAAGATGATTACATGAGTAAAGTAACCATTATTCGTAATGGAGATGCCGCTAAAAAGTTTGATGCGGTTAAAGTGTTTCACAATTATTTTATTACAGAAGCCGAAAACCAAAAAAAACAAGCCGCAATTGATGCTGAAAACAAACGTATCTTTAATGAAAAGTACAAAACCGTCATTGATGCTAAAGTAAAATACTTTGCTGAACTGAAAGCCAAAGCAACTAAAACTAAATCAGGCTTAGAATTTGTTATTACTAAAAAAGGCGGAGGTGCTAAACCTAAGGCTGGAACTGGAATTTTTATTCATTATGCTGGTTTTTTAGAAAATGGGATATTATTTGACAGCAGTATCGATGGTGTGTGCAAAACCTTTGGTACTTTTGATCCTAATAGAGCAGCTCAAAACGGCTACCAACCTATTCCTTTTCAAGCGGGTAAAAAAGATGGTATGATTCCTGGTTTTATTGAAGGAATTGAGCAACTTTCTTTCGGAGATAAAGCAGTCATATTTATCCCATCAAAATTAGGATACGGAGAGGCAGGTGCAGGAGGAGTAATTCCACCTAATGCGAATCTTATTTTTGAAATTGAGTTAGTAAAAGCACAATAATTAAATTATAAAGAAATGAAATTAAAATTAATAGCATTCTTATTATTAGGAATCATCAGTGTGCAAGCACAAAAATTTAAAAAAGGACTACCAACTAAAAAACCAGCTATTTCTCAAGTAGCTGCACCAAAATCAATAGTTGGGATTTTTGCCAATATTGTTACTACCAAAGGAACTATAGTTGTCCAATTGGAATACCAAAAAACTCCAGTTACTGTTGCTAATTTTATAAGCTTAGCAGAAGGTAAAAATCCTTTTGTAACAAATGAAAAATTAAAAGGAAAACCATTTTATGATGGATTGAAATTCCACCGAGTGCTTAAAGATTTCATGATTCAAGGGGGTGATCCTGCTGGAAATGGGTCAGGTGGTCCTGGCTATGCATTTAAAGATGAATTTACTGATTTAAAACACGATAAAGGAGGGATTCTTTCAATGGCCAATTCTGGTCCCGCTTCTAACGGTAGTCAATTTTTTATTACACACAAAGATACTCCTTGGTTAGATGGTGTTCACACCGTTTTTGGTCATGTTACACAAGGTATGGATGTCGTAAACAAAATAGAACAAAATGACGTTATACTTAAAGTAACCATCGCTAGAAAAGGGATTTTGGCTACTAAATTTAATGCTGTTAAAATCTTCTCAGATTATTATGCCAACAAAGCAGAAGACGCTAAAAAACAAGCCGCAATTGACGCTGAAAACAAAGCCAAACAAGCTGCCATTCAAGCAGAAAACAAAAGGGTTTATCTGGAAAAATATGGTCCAGTTATCAAAGAAAAGGCTGCATTTTTAGCAGCTACAAAAGCAACAGCTACAACAACAGCTTCAGGATTACAATATGCTCTTTTACAAAAAGGATCTGATGTAAAGCCTGTGGATGGAAGTACTATTTATTTTAAATATGCAGGGTATTTTGAAGATGGTACTGTATTTGACACTAACTTCGAAGACGTAGCAAAAGCTTATGGACAATTCAATCAAACACGCGCTGATCAAAATGGCTACCAAGGTTTTCCTTTTCAGGCAGGTAAGAAAGATGGAATGATTCCTGGGTTTTTAGAAGGATTAAGCTTGATGAATATAGGAGATAGAATACTATTGTTCCTTCCTTCTAAATTAGGATATGGCGAAAGAGGTGCTGGAGGTGTCATTCCGCCCAATACCAATTTAGTTTTTGAATTGGAAATTACAGACAAAGCTCCTGTTGCAAAAAAATAATTGATCTAGTAATAAAAAAATCCTCAACAATGTTGAGGATTTTTTTATTGCATTTTATATAAATTACTTTCCAAATTTCCAATCAAACTCATCTTTCGCATTAATGATGGCTCCGATTTCAAACTTAACTACTTCTTCAAATTCAGTTTGAAAAATAATCCAATTTTCTTCGTTGAAATAGTTTTCAAACGTATCAAATTCTTCTTGAGTGAATTTGGTAATATTTTTTGCTACCAAATCATTCTTAACTTCAGATATCTTTTTACCGATAATCGTATTCCCAAATAATTCCAAATCAGCGCCAGAAGCTACAATATATCCCAATTTAAAATCTTCCTCTTGGTAGAACGTTAAACGTGATTTTAGTTTATTGTATACCAAAATTTGATTCTCATCTTCGTCTTTGTAATTGCGGTCAGGTTTCCCATAAATTGCTTCCACATCTTTTTGTTTCATACCAAAAAGCAACTTATCGATTCCGTTTTTTAGATTGATTTTCATAATTAAAATATTGTTTTTACACCTTTATTAAGGCTATTCATTCATCTCATCAAAACGAACAGGAACCTGTGGATCATAGCACGGACATTTGAATTCTTCCATCGTAGCAGCTAATAATTCCATTGTTTTTCCTTCGGTTCCATAACAGTCAATCTGAATGCTTTGCGAAGTTGTCTTTACCTGAAAAGCACCTTTTCCATTTGGATTTTTCCAACTATTATCGTCTACTTTTTCCCAACTAGAAAAAACACTGCCAATACGATTTAATATCACAGTTACTGGAAGTTCTTCTAAACCCTCCACCATTTCTTGTTCTACCAATGATTCGTATACCAATTGATGGTTCAAGTAAAATCCCTCCTGATATTGCCAAAATACTAATTCGTACATTTAAATAGTTTAAAAGTTTGTGTTTTATTAGTTTAGAAATAAGAAACTAAGATTAGTACTCAAAAGTACCGTATTCGCTAGAAATCGTCAATTTTTTAGTATCTGAAGCTTCCACTCTACCCACAATTTGGGCATCTACATTAAACGATTTTGAAATCGCTATAATATCTTGAGCTACTGCTTCTGGAACATACAATTCCATTCGGTGACCACAGTTGAAAACTTGGTACATTTCTTTCCAATCTGTTTTGGATTGCTCTTGAATCAATTGAAACAAAGGCGGTACCAGAAACAAATTGTCTTTGATTATGTGTAGATTATTTACAAAATGTAAAATTTTAGTTTGCGCTCCACCACTGCAATGCACCATTCCGTGAATTTCTTTTGAAGAATAGTTATCTAAAATTTTCTTGATAATTGGTGCATAGGTTCTTGTTGGCGAAAGCACTAATTGACCAGCATCAATTGGTGAATTTTCCACCGCGTCAGTTAAGTTTACTTGACCTGAATAGATCAATTCTTCAGGAACTGCAGCGTCAAAACTCTCTGGGTATTTTTGTGCCAAATAGTTCCCAAACACATCGTGACGTGCCGAAGTCAAACCATTACTTCCCATTCCGCCATTGTAACTTTTCTCGTAAGTGGCTTGTCCAAAAGAGGCTAAACCTACAATTACATCACCTGCTTGAATATTAGCATTGTCAATTACTTTGGCTCTTGGCATTCTTGCCGTAACTGTTGAATCTACAATAATAGTTCGAACTAAATCCCCTACATCAGCCGTTTCACCACCTGTAGAATGAATAGTCACACCAAAAGAATCCAATTCTTTGATCAATTCTTCTGTTCCGTTGATAATGGCTGAAATTACCTCAGCAGTAATTAGATTTTTATTTCTTCCAATTGTAGAAGAAAGTAAAATATTATCGGTCGCTCCCACACACAACAAGTCGTCAATATTCATAATCAACGCATCTTGTGCAATGCCTTTCCAAACCGAAATATCGCCCGTTTCTTTCCAATACATATAAGCCAAAGACGATTTAGTACCCGCTCCATCAGCGTGCATAATCAAACAATAATTTTCATCTTGGGTTAAATAATCCGGAACGATTTTACAAAAAGCTTGAGGAAACAAACCTTTATCAATATTTTTAATTGCATTATGCACATCTTCTTTGGATGCCGAAACACCGCGTTGTGCATATCTTTTTGAAGTATCTGAACTCATGTAGTTAGTTGTGTGTCGTCTGCCTTTCGGCAAAATGTATTTTGGGCAAAGATAATTATTTTTTTGGCTTTTGCCTAAGCAGAAATTGAGTGTGATTTTTCTATTTTTCATTCCATAAAAAAGCCGCTTCAATGAAACGGCTTTTCTAAAATAGTACTGGAAATTATTATTTGGTAAACAACAGCTCTCTGTATTTAGTCAATGTCCATAATTCATTATCAACTAATAATTCCAACTTATCACAATGGTTTCTAATGACATCAAAATAAGGTTTAACTTTATTACAATAGGCTTCAGCCATAGCTTGAGCATCTGATAATTGGTTCGCTTTTTTTCTTTCGTTGGTCATCTCTTCTACCTTAGTATTGATTCCTTCGATATGCGCCGAAATTTGTTTGATAATTGAAATTTGTTCTTTTGAAACACTTTCGAAATCTTTCCCGAAAATTTCTTTCAATCCGCGTACATTCTCAATCAAATTATTTTGGTAACGAATAGCCGTCGGAATCACATGGTTGCGAGCAATATCTCCTAAAACTCGACCCTCAATTTGGATTTTTTTAGTATACTCTTCCAATTCAATTTCGTATCGTGCCTCAACTTCGATATGATTCATAATTCCTAATTCAGAAAATAAATCTAATGATTGCTTCGATGCTCTCGCTTTTAAGGCTTCTGGAGTTGTTTTGAAATTACTCAAACCTCTTTTAGCCGCTTCTTTTTCCCAAGCTTCACTGTATCCATCTCCCTCAAACAAGATTTTCTTAGACTGTTTGATATATTCTCTTAATACATTAAAAATAGCATCGTCTTTTTTCATGCCTTTTTCTTCAATCAAGGTATCTACCTCAATTTTAAATTGTCGCAATTGTTTTGCTACAATAGCATTTAAGGTAGTCATCGCATTGGAACAATTAGCAGACGATCCCACCGCTCTAAATTCAAACTTATTTCCAGTAAAGGCAAATGGTGACGTTCTATTTCTATCGGTATTATCCAACATTAAGTCAGGAATTTTACCCACAACATTCAATTTTAAATCAGTTTTTTCTTCAGGAGATAATTTTCCTGTAGTAACTCCTTCTAACTCAGCTAAAACTTTAGTCAAAGAATCACCAATAAATACTGAAATAATTGCTGGTGGAGCCTCATTAGCACCAAGTCTGTGATCGTTACTTGCTGAAGCGATAGAAGCTCTTAGTAATGATTCATTATCGTTTACCGCTTTAATAGTATTGATAAAGAAAGTTAAAAACTGCAAATTACTCATTGGAGTTTTACTTGGACTCAATAAATTAACACCCGTATCGGTAGCCAATGACCAGTTGTTATGTTTTCCAGAGCCATTCACGCCTTTAAAAGGTTTTTCATGAAATAGTACTTTAAAATCATGACGTTCGGCTACTTTTTCCATCACATCCATTAACAAACAGTTGTGATCGACAGCCAAATTAGTTTCTTCAAAAATTGGTGCCAATTCAAATTGGTTTGGCGCCACTTCATTATGACGTGTTTTAACTGGAATTCCAAGCAACATACATTCTTGTTCCAAATCTCTCATATAAGTTAACGCACGAGTTGGAATAGATCCAAAATAGTGGTCATCCAATTGCTGACCTTTAGCAGATGTGTGTCCTAATAAAGTTCTACCTGTCATCATCAAATCCGGGCGAGATTTAGCCAGAGAACGATCAATTAAAAAATATTCTTGCTCCCACCCTAAAGTAGCAGTAACTTTTTTTACATTCTTATCAAAATACTTACACACCTCAGTGGCCGCATCATCCATAACGGTTAATGCTCGTAACAAAGGTGTTTTATAATCCAATGCTTCTCCCGTGTAAGAGATAAAAACAGTTGGTATACATAACGTAGTTCCAAAAATAAAAGCTGGTGAAGTTGGATCCCAGGCGGTATATCCTCTCGCTTCAAAAGTATTTCTAATTCCGCCGTTAGGAAAACTAGACGCATCTGGTTCTTGTTGTACCAATTGCGAACCACCAAACTTTTCGACAGGATCACTTCCATCGTATGAAGTTTCAAAAAAAGCATCATGCTTTTCAGCAGTAGTCCCTGTTAAAGGTTGGAACCAATGCGTATAATGAGTTACTCCTTTAGACAAAGCCCATTCTTTCATTCCCATAGCTACATAATCAGCTATTTTTCTGTCTATTTTAGTGCCGTGTTGAATTGCTCCTTGCACCGCTTTATAAGCTTCTGAAGTTAAATACTGCTTCATTGCTTTGGAATTAAATACATTGGAACCAAAAATTACTGATTTTTTTTCAGCTTCTTCAAATTGGAAAGGCTTTCGAGTAGATGCTTCTCTAAGCGCTTGAAAACGTAGTGTTGACATGTTTATAATTTTAAGTAATGAGAATTCTTTTTCACTTACATAGCAAATATAATAATATAATTTAAGTGATACAATTGCGAATTTATATTTTATTGCCATATAAAATTATATTTTTTAAAATATACCCCCACTAAATTGAGGTTATGTGAAAAGTATATATTTAAAAAATAAAAAACACCCCCTTTTTTTTACCACTTAAAAAAAATAATTAAATTTGCATCTACTTTAGAACAACACATTTAAATCAGATTATCATGGCAAAAATTAAATTAGAATACCTTTGGTTAGATGGATACGAACCAACACAGAACTTAAGAAGTAAAACAAAAGTTGAAGAACACGAGAATTTTCAAGGAACTTTAGCTGAACTAAGCAATTGGTCTTTTGATGGTTCGTCAACCAAGCAAGCTGAAGGTGGTTCTTCAGATTGTCTTTTAGTTCCTGTTGCTATTTATCCAGATCCAACTCGTGTTAATGGCTATTTAGTTATGTCAGAAGTTATGTATGCTGACGGTACGCCGCACCCTTCTAATGGTAGAGCAACTATCGACGACGAAGATGACGATTTCTGGTTTGGTTTTGAACAAGAATATTTCATCATGGATACTAAAACGTTATTGCCTTTAGGATTCCCTGTTGGAGGTTACCCTGCACCACAAGGTATGTATTACTGTTCTGTTGGCGGAAAAAATACTCACGGAAGAAAATTAGTTGAAGAGCATGCTGATTTATGTATTGCTGCTGGAATTAACTTCGAAGGAATTAACCAAGAAGTAGCTTGTGGACAATGGGAATTCCAATTGTTTGCTAAAGGAGCTAAAAAAGCAGGTGATGAAATTTGGGTTGCTAGATACTTATTAGATCGTTTGACTGAAAAATACGGTTACTATATTGAATACCACCCAAAACCTCTTGGTGACACCGATTGGAATGGTTCTGGTATGCACGCTAACTTCTCCAATACTGTTTTAAGAACTTGTGGAGATCAAGCTACTTATGAAAGAATCTGCGAGGCTTTCCGTCCAGTTACTAAAGAACACATAGCTGTTTATGGTGCTTATAACGATTTACGTTTAACAGGTAAACACGAAACTGCTTCAATCCACGATTTCTCATACGGAGTATCTGATAGAGGAGCTTCAATTCGTATTCCATTAATCACTGTTCAAAAAGGTTGGAAAGGTTGGTTAGAAGATAGAAGACCGGCTTCAAACGGAGACCCATATAAAATTGCTGCTAGAATTATCAAAACTGTTAAATCGGCTTTGTAATCTATTCCCAATTATATTAAAAAAGTGCCTTTCAAAAGAAGGTACTTTTTTTTGTGCTAAATTTTCAAACTCCTGTCTTTTAAAATCCTATAAAAACCTTATTTTTGTTTTTATGACAAATGCATTAAAATTATATATGGTTATGCTGGGATGTACTCCCAAAGGCCGTTTTACAGAACAACATGATATATTTTTCGGCATAGGAAATTCTCTCAAAGAATTAGTGCCGCACATGAAATCTTTTTGGCCTGAAGCCAAAGGCAAAATTCATATCGATGCATGGCGAGAAGTTACAACTGTAGATGGTTTTTCGATAACTATCGAACCTAAAAATGCATCAACAACTAAAGACCAATTATTCTTTATAAATCTAGGAGGGTACAAAGAAAATGAATTTGAAGAATACCATTATAAAACACTAGCAGTTGCCGGAAGTCTAGGGTTAGCCTCAAAAGTTGCCAAAACCACTACCTTTTACAAACACTATAGTTTTGAAGGTGCCACCTCTCATATTGACGATAAGTACGGAATTGATGTAGACGATATTTATAATGTAGCAGATATTTTAGCTCCCATTTTTAAAGACCATTATTCTTTAAAAATAACTCTATCAGAAGTTCCTTTACCAGAAGATGTTCAGCATATTGGATATTTAAAAATAGACAAGATTGTATAAAATTAAAAAGACCTTTCAGTGAAAGGTCTTTTTTTTTATTTTACAATAGATTGTTGATTGCCTCTAAGAATTTTATCGAAAAACAAAACATGATAAGGCAATGCATTTTCCCAATATTCCCATGTATGTGCACCTGGACGTTCCGTATAATCGTGAGGTACTTTTTGATACACCAATCGGCGATGTAACTCACGGTTGGTTTCAATTAAAAAATCATCCACACCACAATCTAAAATTAAAGGGAGTTGGTTGTTTTTCATTTTATCTACCATTCCTAAGACAGCATTGGAACTAAATAGATCAGGGGAAGGATTGATTCCAAAAACAGGTTCAATCAATTTTAAAATACCGTCTTTAGGCTCTCTATTTAACATCGTACTCATATCGGCAACTCCACTCATACTTCCTGCGGCACAAAATAAATCAGGATGCTTTGTTGCAAGCGATAGAGCACCATGTCCTCCCATTGAAAGCCCCGTAATTACACGTCCTTTTTTATCTTTAATTGTTCTGTAGCTAGCATCAATTTTTTGAATTACCTCTTGAGTAATATAAGTTTCAAACTGGCTCCCCTTATTTACTGGACTATCCAAATAAAAACTAAAGGTTTCACCTTCAGGCATCACTATAATAATATTATATTGATCTGATAAATTTTGAATTAACGATTTATTTGGAGTTTTGGACAACCAATCTGAAAAATGTCCATACGCTCCATGTAATAAATAGAGAACCGGAAAATTGGTTTTAGATTTAGCATACGCATTAGGCAAAACTACTGCTGCTTTATAGGTTTTATTCATTGCCAAACTAGGTATTTTAAGCGTATCTACCACAGCGGCATAAGAAACAATCACATTAAGCAAAAAGAATAAAAGGAATAAATAGATTTTTTTCATCTTATTTAATTTAGGTTTTAGATTAGGCCTTTCCAAAAAATCCAAAAAGCAGTATAGCAATATGAAAATTTTGAACTGCAATTTACACTATTTTTAAAAGAGAAAGTACCATTGATTACTAATTCTAAAAAAGAGAGTAACATACGATTAAAAAATTAAAAAACTTAACTAAACACCAACAAACAAATAACAAAAAGTTAACACAATAGTAGTCAATGTTATATGATCTTTGTTGATATAATAAACTGGTTATTTATTATATTGGTTTTGGTTAGTTTTTTAAATGCCGATTACTTTGGGGAGTAATCGGCATTTTTTATTTATCGATTAACCTTAATAAAGGAAAGTACTTTAGCATTAAACACATTAGGTTGCTCTACATTAACAACATGTCCTGAATTCTGAATTACACATAGTTGAGAACTTCGGTAATGAGTTTGCACTACTTTACGCACTGAAGGTAAAAACATATAATCTTCTTCTCCCATGACATACAAAGTAGGGATATTCAATTCTACTTGGCGAAACCATCGCAAAACCGGATTAATTTCGGCAGTTAATTTGAACCATTTAATGAATTCTTTTTGGTACAATTTTTTCGCTTCGTTAATAAACAGAATTCGAGATTGCTTGTGATTCTTATTCGGCATTATTACAAAGGCAAAAAAGCGATACAATACTAAATAAGGCAAAATATATTTAAACACATTTCCCACAAACATTAAAATTTGAGAACGGAAATTCATTTTAAGAATAGCACCACCCATAATCATGCTTTGCACGCGTTCTGGGTACATTTCAGCCAACTGGCGAATTAAAATTGTACCCAATGAAATTCCTACGAAATGTGATTTCTGTATTCGTAAATGATCCAATACTTCTAGAATGTCATTGGCAAGTGCCGAAAATGTATATTTTTGTTTGAAAGCCTTTTTTAAATTGGTTTTCGACTCTCCATGTCCTCGTAAATCCAACAACAATACATTATATTCTTTTTGAAAATCACGAATTTGTTTGAACCATATAGACGAACTGCCACCTGCCCCATGGACAAAAGTCACCCATTGGTCACTATCTTTATTTTCGTAAATGGTAAAATTAATCAAGGATCTATTTTTTTTGTAAATATAGAAATAAAAAAATAGCTTAACTCAAAATAGCCATCATTTCTTGCTGCATTTGTAAGGCTACAGCTCTTGCTTTTTCAGCAAAATCAATTCCATTTGAAGCATAAATAATCGCTCTCGACGAATTAATCAACAATCCCACATTAGCATTCATTCCGTATTTACAAACCTCAGATAGGCTTCCTCCTTGCGCTCCTACTCCAGGAACTAACAAGAAACTGTCCGGAACTATTTTTCTAATCTCGGTGAAATATTCTGCTTTGGTTGCACCCACAACATACATCAAGTTGTGACTGTTTTTCCAAGATTTGGATGTTTCCAAAACTTGTTTGTACAATTCAGTTCCATTCACATTCAAAGTTTGAAAATCAAACGCTCCTTCGTTAGAAGTCAAGGCCAACATAATTGTATGTTTGTATTCAAAGGCTAAAAATGGTTCTACCGAATCTTTTCCCATATAGGGCGCCACAGTAACCGAATCAAAATTCAAATCTTCAAAAAATGCTTTGGCATACATCGAAGACGTATTCCCAATATCGCCTCTTTTAGCATCGGCAATGGTGAAAATAGCTGGGTAGTTTTCGTTGATATAACGGATAGTTTTTTCTAACGACAACCAACCTTTAATTCCATAAGCTTCGTAAAAAGCGGTGTTGGGTTTATACGAAACTGCTAAATCGTGCGTCGCATCAATAATGGCTTTGTTGAATTCAAAAATCGGATCTTCAGTTTCTAATAAATGCTGCGGAATCTTATTCAAATCCACATCCAAACCTACACATAGGAATGATTTTTTGAGTTGAATTTGGTCAATTAATTGTTGTGTTGTCATTGTTGTGAGTTTAAACGCAAAGTTCGCAAAGTTTTTTGCAAAGTTCGCGATATGTTTTAAAAAAAAATGCCAAACTTAATTCTAGTATGGCATTTGATTTATTCTAAACTTAATTTTTATTGTTTTGATTATCAGAGATAATTTTAAAATCATCTTAATCCTTTAATCTGTGGCAAACCAATTAGACTAAAAAACTTCACTAGCTTCTTTCAGTTTCTCAGTATTGTTTACTAATTGCAATTCGTCAACAATTTTCTGAATATCGCCATTCATAATATTTCCTAAATCATACAAAGTCAATCCTATTCGGTGATCCGTTACACGACCTTGTGCATAATTGTAAGTACGAATTTTAGCAGAACGGTCACCTGAACTTACTTGAGAAGTACGCTTAGACGCATCTTCTTCTTGTTTCTTAGCCAATTCCATTTCGTACAAACGAGAACGCAAAACCGTTAACGCCTTATCTTTATTTTTATGTTGCGATTTCTGATCTTGACATTGTGCTACCAATCCAGTTGGAATGTGTGTCAAACGTACTGCAGATTTTGTCGTATTTACCGATTGTCCACCAGGCCCTGACGAACAGAAGAAATCCACACGAACATCATTCATATCAATTTGTACATCAAACTCTTCCGCTTCTGGTAACACCATTACTGTAGCTGCCGATGTGTGTACACGTCCTTGAGTCTCAGTTTGTGGCACACGTTGTACACGGTGAACTCCTGCTTCAAACTTCAACGTACCGTAAACATCTTCACCAGTGACTTCAAAGATAACCTCTTTAAATCCACCCGAAGTTCCTTCGTTCATATCTACAACCGATGTTCTCCAGCCTCTACCCTCACAATATTTAGTGTACATACGGAACAAATCTCCTGCAAAAATACTCGCCTCATCTCCACCGGTTCCAGCACGAACCTCTACCATTACATTTTTAGCATCTTCAGGATCTTTAGGGATCAACATGAATTTGATTTCTTCTTCTAGTTCTGGCAAACGCTCTTTAGCTTCATCCAATTGCATTTTGGCCATTTCTACCATTTCAGCATCAGATCCATCCGAAATTATTTCGTTGGCTTCATCAATATTAGCCATTAACAAAACATACTCGTCGCGTTTCTCGGCCAAGGCTTTCAAGCCTTTATATTCTTGATTCAATTGCACATAACGCTTCTGATCTGAAATTACATCAGGTTGAATAATCAAATCCGAAATCTCATCGAAACGTTGCTTTACTATTTGAAGTCTATCTAACATCTTATTTTTCCTTTATTGGACGGCAAAAATACAAAAAAGATTGCATAATTAATTTCCGAATTTCAGATTTTTTAGGAGCTAGTTCCAGCTGTACGCTATATCTGTATCGGCGAACCCCGCCGCTACAGGATGCCGCTATCATCTGGGCTAATTCAAATCTTTTTCATAATATTGTATTCGTTTCAACAACACTTTTAAATTCAACAAAATGCGTCAAGTCTTTCTTTTTTTATCAATATGCCTATTGCTATTTTCGTGCACTAACAACTCAAAAAACGAAAAAATAAGAGCATCTCAATGGCTTTTAGGTCAATGGAAAAACACATCCGAAGAAGGAATTATAGCTGAAAATTGGAGCCAACCCAACGATAGTACCTTGATTGCAACTTCTTATTACATCAAAGAAGAAGATACATTACATTTTGAAAATATTATTTTAAAAGAAACAGAGGGCGAATTAGTGTATGAAACCACCATCAAAGGCCAAAACAATGACAAACCCATTCTATTCCCTTTACTTTCAGAAACGGAGAATGAATTGATTTTTGAGAACCTCCAAAATGATTATCCTCAAAAAATCAAATACCAACGCAACTCAAAATCAGGAATTACTATTTCCGTTTCAGGAAAACAAGCTAAAAAAATAGTATCCGAACAATTTAAAATGACGAAAAGCAATTAATATAGTTAAACTAACTAAATGCAAAAAGCCGTCCCAATAATTGGAACGGCTTTTCTAATCTATCTTTATTTGCTTATTTTTTAGCAGTAAAAAAGTCAAGCATCATTACTTTATTCCATGCTGCTACGAAATCATTTACGAATTTTCCTTTAGCATCATTACTTCCGTACACTTCAGCTAAAGCTCTCAACTCAGAATTAGACCCAAAAATCAAGTCAGCACGAGTAGCAGTCCATTTTGCTGCACCCGTAGTTCTATCTTTCCCTTCAAATACTTCTTTTTCGTCATTAACAGCAGTCCAAACTGTGTTAATATCCAAAAGATTAGTAAAGAAATCATTCGTTAACTTGTCTTTTTCTGTAGTGAAAATTCCGTGTTTAGAACCGTCATAATTAGCATTTAATGCACGCAAACCACCAACTAAAACAGTCATTTCTGGAGCTGTCAACGTTAATAACTGAGCTTTATCTACCAATAATGCTTCTGTAGCTACCGTATATTTTGTTTTCAAATAATTACGGAAACCATCAGCAGTTGGCTCTAAAACAGCCATTCCTTTTACATCCGTTTGTTCTTGAGTAGCATCCATTCTGCCAGCTGTAAAAGGAACATTTACCGCATGTCCTGCATTTTTAGCAGCCGTTTCAACAGCATACACACCAGAAAGAACAATTAAATCAGCCATTGAAATTTTTCTAGTAGCATTTTTAGCATTGAAATTTTTCTGAATGTTTTCAAGAACTGGCAACACTTTATTCAATTGTTTAGGGTTGTTAGCAGCCCAGTTTTTTTGTGGCTCTAAACGAATTCTTGCTCCATTTGCTCCTCCTCTTCTATCCGATCCACGGTAAGTTGACGCTGAAGCCCAAGCAGTAGATACTAATTCACTAATTGACAAACCTGATTTTGCAATCTCAGCTTTCAATGCTTTTATGTCTTTATCATTTACTACTTCATGATTCAAAGCAGGAATTGGATCTTGCCAGATTAAATCTTCAGTAGGTGCTTCAGGTCCTAAATAGGTAGTTTTAGGTCCCATATCACGGTGAGTCAATTTGAACCAAGCACGTGCAAATGCATCATTAAAAGCATTTTGATCTTCTAAGAAACGTTTTGAAATTTTCTCATAAATTGGATCATATCGCAATGATAAATCCGTTGTTAACATATACGGTTTGTGCATTTTATTTTTATCAAATGCATCTGGAATAATTTTATCATTCGTCTTAGCAATCCATTGCTTAGCTCCTGCAGGACTTGTAGTCAACTCCCAATCGTACTTAAACAAAAAAGTTAAGTAATCATGACTCCATTTCGCTGGAGTTGATGTCCAAGTAACTTCTAAACCAGAAGTGATAGCATCAGTCCCTTTACCCGATTTGTAATCGCTCTTCCATCCAAAACCTTGCTCTTCAATTGTTCCAGCTTCTGGTGCATTACCAACGTGTTTTGCGTCACCAGCACCGTGTGTTTTTCCTAAAGTGTGTCCTCCAGCAATTAATGCAACAGTCTCTTCATCATTCATTCCCATTCTTCCGAATGTTTCTCTAATGTCTTTCGCTGCCAAAACTGGATCAGGATTCCCATTAGGTCCCTCTGGATTCACATAAATCAGTCCCATTTGCACCGCTGCTAATGGAGATTCTAACTTTCTTCCTTCAGAATAACGCTTGTCATCTAACCATTTAGTTTCAGATCCCCAATACACATTAGATTCTGGTTCCCAAACATCGGCTCTACCTCCAGCAAAACCAAAAGTTTTGAATCCCATAGATTCTAAAGCTACATTTCCTGTTAAGATCATCAAATCCGCCCAAGAAATTTTGTTTCCATATTTCTGTTTGATTGGCCATAACAAACGACGAGCTTTATCCAAGTTGCCATTATCCGGCCAACTGTTTAAAGGCGCGAAACGTTGTTGACCTGCACGAGAACCTCCACGTCCGTCTCCTGAACGGTAAGTACCTGCACTATGCCAAGCCATACGAATGAACAACCCGCCATAATGACCAAAATCAGCAGGCCACCAATCTTGTGAATCTGTCATTAAATTACGCAAATCGTTCTTCAATGCTGCATAATCTAGTTTTTTGAACTCTTTATTGTAATCAAAGTCAGCTCCCATTGGATTTGACATACTTGAATTTTGGCGTAATAAGTCTAAATTCAATTGATTAGGCCACCATTCTTTGTTTTTATTAACTTGTGCACTTCCTTTTTCAGCAGGAGCCCCATGCGCAGCAGACATTGAACCGTGCTTGTCATAAGCAGCTGATTCTTTAGCACTACTGGCTGTTTTACCTGTAACTGGACAAGTAGCTTCTTGCGCCATACTTATACTGGCAACAAATAAGCTTGTTAGTAAAAATACTTTTTTCATATTGTAAATATTTAAAGATTAGATATTTCAAAGTTGGTGTTATTATTCATTTGAATTACTAAAAGCCTAATGATATTTATTATATAATCATAGTAAAAACTTATAGAAACAAAATAGATCAATTATTGATATCTATAATTGTATCGGTGAATTTTATGTTATTAAAAATTAAAGTTAAATTTAAATATCTTATTTACAACACTTTAAAATCCAAATATTATTTTATTAAGATTTAATCTAAATAAACTTTAACAATTCAAATATTGTTCTTATATTTGCATTATTATATTTATTTAATCTAAATAAACAATTATGAAAAAACAAATATACATTTTTATTATCGCCCTGCTCACTTGTTTTGTTAGCTATGCACAAGAAACAGGTTCGATTGAAGGAAACATAATTTCTAAAGACGGCTTACCACTTTCCGGTGTTTCAATTCGATTGGGTAAGAAAGCGTCAATTTCCAAAACAGATGTTATAGGAAGGTTTCATTTTGAAAATTTTCCGGTTGGTTTGCACACTATTACCATAGAAGCTGAAGGCCTGAAAAAACAAACCCAAGATGTTAAAGTGTTTGCGAATGAAACTACCAAAGTTACCTTTACTTTAGAGGAACAAATGGAGACATTAAGAGAAATTATTATCGTTATAAAAGAAAGTCCGAATAAAAGAAAAATAAGTACTGTTCGTTCTGGTTTAAAGCCAATGGATATTCCGCAAAGCATGCAAACTATAGACAATGAAGTTATTATGCAACAACAAGCTATTCGATTGAGCGAAGTAATAAAAAACGCAAACGGTGTCTATGTAGGATCAGCTCGTGGAGGAACACAAGAATCCTTTTGGTCTAGAGGCTATGATATGTCGGCAAATAATATGCTCAAAAATGGATTTCGCTACAATGCAGGATCCATTCCCGAAGTGTCTTCTTTGGACAAAGTGGAATTTTTAAAAGGGGGTTCGGCTTTATTATACGGTAATGTTTCTCCTGGAGGAATTCTAAATTTGGTTACCAAAACTCCATCCTTCAAAAAAGGGGGCGAAGTGGCAATACAATCAGGAAGTTATTCGTTTTACAAGCCTTCAATTGATTTTTACGGACCTTTAAATAAATGGATTGCGTACCGATTGAATGCTTCTTATGAAAATTCGGAAAATTTTAGAGAGGTAGTACAAAGAGAACGCTATTACATCAACCCATCGTTTTTATTGAATCTAAGTCCTAAAACGCAAATAACCTTACAAGGCGATTTTATGAATGATAATTGGACTCCCGATTTTGGTACAATTATAATTGGAAAGCAAATTTATGATGTACCAAGAGGAAAGTATTATGGTGCGGTATGGTCAAACGGAAATACGAAAACCGCTAGTGCATCTGCCCTCTTGAATCATTCGTTTAATAAAAATTGGAAACTCAATTTCAATTCATCCTACCAAAATTATGATCGTGAATGGAAAGGAACTGAACGTATTCAAATTAACAATCCAAACGGCACTTGGAGTCGTCCATTAGGACAAAATAAAAACTTAGAAGAAATTTTGGGAGAGCAATTAAGTCTGCAAGGTTGTTTTACTACTGGAAAAATTAAACACCAAACCTTTTCGGGAATCGATTATGAAAATTCAGTAGCTACAGCAAATACTTTTGTTTTCTCACCTGTATATTATGACACCATTAATGTTTTTACTTTCAATCCAAATAATCAAACTACAGCTGAACCCAATGCAGCCAATACCCAAAAAGCAATTACAACAACCAACCGTTTTGGAATTTATGCTCAAGATTTAATATCGTTTACCGAAAAATTCAAGATGTTGGCAGGAATCCGTTGGTCTTGGCAAGAAGCACAAGCTGCAACATATAAATTAACTACAAATCCGGTTAGTATTACAAAAGGGATTCGACTACAAGACAAAGCGTTTTCGCCAAAAATTGGATTCATCTATCAACCTGATAAAAATTCGTCAGTATTTGCAAGCTATTCTAATTCGTTTACACCAAATACTGGCACTACAGCTGATTTAAAACCTATTGAAGCATCGATTATTGATCAATATGAAATAGGAATTAAAAAAGATTTTTGGAATGGAATCTTGAGTACTAATGTTACAGTGTATCAAATTACCAACAGCAATTTGTCACAAACCGCCGAGTTCAAAGCCGATGGTATTACTCAAAATACGGACACTACCATCAAAGTGTTGAATGGAGAAACCAAAAGTAAAGGAATTGAAATTGACATTAATGCAAAACCAATAGACGGATTAAATATTGCAGCTGGATACAGCTATAACGACAGCCGTTATTCTAAAACCAATAAAGTGAACGGTGGTTTTATTGAAGGCGATAGATTAGTTCGAACTCCTGCAAATACAGCTAATTTAAGTTTCTTTTACAACATTCCATCAGGAAAACTAAAAGGGGTTTCTTTAGGGGCAATAGGAAACTATATTGGAGAGCGTTTTGGGGGATGGAACGATCAATATGTGGTAAATACAACTACAGGTGCAGTGACAATTAATGACAGAGACATTCCGTTGCAAGGATATACAACTGTAGATATTTCTGCTGGATATTCGCATAAAAAATGGAGCATTTTATGTAAACTTTCTAATATCACCAATGAATTAAATTATACTGTTCATGAGAATTACAGTGTGAATCCAATTGCTCCACGCCAAATCATAACTAATTTAAAATATAAATTTTAATTAAACCTTTCTTGAATAGCTTCGTCTATACAAAACAAAAAAATAGTGTTTATGAAAAAAATTAATTGGAGAGACTTACACAGAGATTTAGGGTATTTTTATATTGGATTGATTGTATCCTTTGCCTTTTCTGGATTATTAATGAATCACCGTGATGTATGGCATCCAGAAAAATACACTTTGGAAACCAAAGCTATTGAAGTACAATTACCTGCTAAAAGCGAAATAAATGAAAAATATGCTGAGGAATTAGCCAAAAAATTAGGCATCGAAGGAAAATTAAAACGCCAAATGGTTAAAAAAGGAGAATTCAGAATGTCTTTTGAAAACCAAGACGTAGAAATTGACTTAAAAACGGGTAAAGGAGAAATTATTTCGTTTTTGAAAACACCAATCATAAGTCAAACCATGAAGTTACATAAGAACACCTCAAACTTTTGGATTTACTATTCGGATATATTTGCCATAAGCTTAATAACGATTGCTTTAACTGGAACTATTATGGTCAAAGCCGGAAAGTTCAGTTGGAAACAACGGGGATGGAAATTAGCCGTTGCTGGAATTATTTTCCCTTTACTTTTCTTGTTTTTATTGGGTTAGTTTATATTTAATTCAAAAAAAATCCCGTTGTAAATTTGGAACGGGATTTTTTTATGAATTTATAGATTATTTCAATCCTGCCAAACTTTGTTCAATCGTTGCAATTTTTGCCAAAGCATCTGCTTCTTTCTTGCGTTCCATTTCGATTACTTTATCTGGAGCACCTGCCACAAATTTTTCATTCGATAATTTCCCTTGAACAGATTTCAAGAAACCTTTGGTATAATTTAACTCTTCAGTCAATTTAGCAATTTCTTCTTCTACATTGATATTTCCTGTAATTGGAATAAAGTATTCATTCGATTTCACTCGGAAAGACAAAGCACCATCCACTTTATCGGACACATAATCCAATGCCGTTATGTTACCTAATTTACTTACAACCGAATCAAAATAAGTCGAAGCTTTATCGTTATTCACCACCTTCAACTCAATCGTATCTTTGAACGGAATATTCTTGTCTTTACGAATGGTTCTGATACCTGAAATCACTTCGATAGTGTTATCAAAATCAGCAATCAAACTCGCGTTGAATGACTTCATTGTTGGCCAAGTCGAAACAATTAACGCTTCTTCTTTGGTTCTTTCAGCCAATAACTGCCAAATTTCTTCCGTTAAGAACGGCATGAACGGGTGCAATAATTTCAAGTTGTTTTCCAACATTTCAATGGCTTTCGCCAAAGTAATACTATCAATAGGTTGTTGGTACGCTGGTTTAATCATTTCCAAAAACCAAGAACAGAAATCATCCCAAACCAATTTATAAATACCCATTAAAGCATCTGAAATTCTGTATTTTTCAAAATTATCTTCAATCTCTAAAAGGGTTTGTTGCAATTTAGCTTCATACCATTCAATGGCTACTTTAGACGATTGGGGTTGCGGAATTGTATCTGACACTTCCCAACCTTTAATCAGTTTGAACGCATTCCAAATTTTATTGGTAAAGGCTTTTCCTTGGTTACACAATTCTTCGTCAAACATAATGTCGTTTCCTGCCGAAGCACTCAACAACAAGCCTACACGAACACCATCAGCACCAAATTTTTCAATCAAATCTAAAGGATCAGGAGAATTTCCTAATGATTTAGACATTTTACGTCGTTGTTTGTCGCGAACCAAACCGGTTAAATATACATTTGTAAATGGTTTTTTACCCGTGTATTCATAACCTGCGATAATCATTCGCGCCACCCAGAAAAACAAAATATCTGGTCCGGTCACCAAATCATTCGTTGGATAATAGTAGTTAAAATCTTTGTTTTCAGGATCCATTATTCCTCCAAAAACCGCCATTGGCCAAAGCCAAGAAGAAAACCAAGTATCTAAAGCATCAATGTCTTGAGTTAGGTTATCAGTTGTCAGTTGTTGATTGTTGGTTCGTTGTTTTGCTAGAACCAAAGCGTCTTCTATTGTTTCGGCAACTACAAAATCTTCTTTTCCGTCGCCATAATAATAGGCTGGAATTTGTTGTCCCCACCACAATTGACGGGATATATTCCAATCGCGAATATTGTTTAACCAATGTGCATAGGTATTATCAAAACGTTTTGGATGCAATTTAATTTCGTCATCTTCTAAAACCGCTTTGATGGCTGGTTTTACCAAATCCTCCATTTTCAAGAACCATTGGTCCGACAAACGAGGCTCAATTACTGCTTTAGTACGTTCCGAAGTTCCTACTTTATTCAAGTGTGTTTCGGTTTTAGCTAAAGCACCAACCGTTTCTAATTCTTTGGCAATTGCCTCACGAACAACAAAACGATCTTGTCCTTGGTAATGCAAACCAAAGCTATTTAATGTTGCATCTTCATTGAAAATATCAATAATTTCTAAATTATGTTTTTCGCCTAAGGTCTTGTCGTTCATATCGTGAGCAGGTGTCACTTTCAAACAACCAGTACCAAATTCTACATCTACGTATTCGTCTTCAATAATTGGAATAATTCTACCGCAAATTGGCACAATCGCTTTTTTACCTTTCAAATGAGCAAAACGTTCATCGTTCGGGTTAATACAGATCGCAGTATCTCCAAAAATAGTTTCTGGACGTGTTGTAGCCACCGTCAAGAAATCATTACTTCCTTCAATTTTATAGTTTAGGAAATACAATTTTCCTTGTTGTTCTTCATAAATTACTTCTTCGTCAGACAAGGTCGTTTTTGCTTCTGGATCCCAGTTGACCATACGGTAACCGCGATAAATCAAGCCTTTGTTGTACAAATCCACAAACGAACGAATTACAGATGCCGACATATCGGGATCCATCGTAAATTTAGTGCGTTCCCAATCACAAGAAGCACCCAATTTTTTCAATTGGTCCAAAATCACCCCACCGTATTTGTCGGTCCACTCCCAAGCGTGCGCTAAAAATTCCTCACGCGTCAAATCGTTTTTATTGATTCCTTCGGCTTTTAGTTTGGCAACTACTTTCGCTTCGGTAGCAATAGAAGCATGATCTGTTCCTGGTACCCAACACGCATTGAACCCTTTCAAACGCGCTCTACGAATCAATACATCTTGAATCGTATTGTTCAACATATGTCCCATATGCAACACTCCAGTTACATTAGGTGGCGGAATTACAATCGTGTAAGGCGTTCTGTGGTCAGGTTCTGAATGAAAATAATTATTTTTCATCCAGTAGTCGTACCACTTTTGTTCAATGGTTTTGGCGTCGAATTGTGCAGGAATTGTCATTGTATAGTAAATTCGTTTAATCGTTATGTAGCGTTCATTTAAAGTTTGTGACTTATATATCCAATTCAAAAATAACGCTTTGTATTTTGCCTACATTTTGTGAGACAAACAAGCAACAAAAGTAAATAATTAAGTACACTATAAAAAGCGAAATAAAAATTTGTAGTGTAAATAAAACAAACTAACTTTACTAAACTATTAAATACATTACGATGCAAAAAATTATCGCCCTCCTTTTATTCACCTTGTTTAGCAATATTAGCTTTTCACAATCTGCTAAAATTGAATTTTCAGCCAAAGACAATACTATTGATTATGGTAAAGTGAATAAAACTACCGATTCCGGAATTCGTAGTTTTCAATTCACTAATACTGGTGATGCGCCTTTAGTTATCATAGACGTTCTTTCCACTTCTGGATTTACTATTTCCCAAAAACCCACACAGCCTATTGCTCCTGGACAAAAAGGAAAAATTGAAGTAAAATACAATATGGCTGTAGGGCCTATCCGTAAAACAATAACTGTAGAAACCAATGCTACTAACTATGAAGGAGGCAGGATTGCTTTAAAAATAAAAGGAGAAATTACAGAATAAAATATACTACCCTATTCATATAGAAAACGCCTTTTGACTTCAAAAGGCGTTTTCTATTTTTAGGCTTTAACCACATAGAAGCATAGTTTTAATGCATTGAACAGGATAGAAATAGTGCTATTATCCACATAGCTATGTGAATAGTGAAACATCTATCCCTTTCTTTATAGAAGAATCAATCTATGTTTCTATGTGGTAAAAAAAATGAAATTTGATTTTAATTAAAAATAAGAATTTAAAAAGATTCCATTTTATCAATAAATACCTAAAAATGTAACATTTTTATCTATTTTTATGCGCATTTACAACTAATAATATACAGAAATTACAGAAAAAAAGTGCAAATTTGCAATTCAAGAGTTAACACATGCCGAAACTATCCACCCGAGGAAATTCCATGCCTGAGTCGCCAATTCGAAAATTGGCTCCTTTTGCTGATTTAGCCAAAGAAAAAGGACACAAAGTCTATCATTTAAATATTGGTCAACCTGATATTAAAAGTCCTGAAATAGCCATTAATGCTATCAAAAATATACAACTCGATATTATAGAATACGGTCCTTCTGCTGGTTATGAAAGTTACCGAAAAAAATTAGCCCAATTCTATACCAACCAAAACGTAAACGTAAATACCGAAGATATTTTAATCACTACTGGTGGTTCTGAAGCCTTATTATTTGCTTTAGGAAGTATCATGGACCCTGAAGACGAGTTAATTATTCCTGAGCCATTTTATGCAAATTACAGTGCTTTTGCTGCTGAATCTGCTGCTAAAGTAGTTCCAGTTAATTCGGGATTTGAAACGGGATTTGAATTGCCTTCTATTGCTGATTTTGAAAAATTAATTACACCAAAATCTAAAGCTATTTTGATTTGTAATCCGAACAACCCAACCGGTTATTTGTATTCGGAATCGGAAATTCTACAATTAGGGGAATTAGCAAAAAAACACGATTTGTTTTTAATTGCCGATGAAGTGTACCGCGAATTCATTTACGGGGACGACATCCATTACTCAGTAATGAATTTAAAAGGGGTAGAACAGAACGTTATTATGATTGATTCGGTTTCGAAACGTTATAGTATGTGTGGGGCTCGAATTGGTTGTATGGTAACCAAAAATAAAGACGTAATTGCAGCTGCTATGAAGTTTGCACAAGCGCGACTTTGCCCGCCAACTATTGCTCAAATTGCTTGCGAGGCTGCTATTGACACTCCTAAAAGTTATTTTGATGAAGTGATTTCAGAATACCGTGATCGTAGAGATACGCTTGTATCCGAATTAAATAAAATTGAAGGGGTAAAAGTAAGTACTCCTAAAGCAGCTTTTTATTGCATTGCCGAATTACCCGTGGACAATACGGATGATTTTGCGCAATGGCTATTAGAAAGTTATGACTTGAATGGCGAAACCGTTATGGTAGCCCCAGCTGGTGGATTTTACTCTACACCTGGAATGGGATTGAACCAAGTGCGTATTGCCTACGTATTGAAAAAAGAAGATTTAATTCGTGCTGTAGCGGTGTTGAAAGAAGCGATACCGGCTTATAACGGGAGAAGAAAAGCCCTATAAACAAATTAATTGACTATAAAATATAAACTTAAGCAATACTCAAAAAGTGTTGCTTTTTACTTTTAGTGCAAACAATGATTAAATCCGAAAAGGGCTTCCTTTTTTTGCATATTATTAATTATCTTTACCGCTCAAAATTTATACTATACATAACAGAAGCTTTAATGATAAACAACGAAGAATTTCAAGACGAAATAGGAAACAATCATATTAGTACCAATGCAAAAAACCCAGTAAGGGATGATGCTTTTGCTATTGCTGACGACGAAAAAATCGAACGAATTAAAAAAGACGTTGAAAACATCTTAACTACTTTAGGAATGGATTTAACTGATGACAGCATGAAAGGTACTCCTAACCGAGTGGCTAAAATGTTTGTAAAAGAGATTTTTGCCGGACTGAACCCATCTAAAAAACCTAAAGCTTCCACGTTTGAAAATAATTACAAATATGGTGAAATGCTAGTAGAAAAAAACATTACTGTCTATTCTACTTGTGAGCACCATTTATTGCCTATCATTGGAAGAGCACATGTAGCATACATTTCAAATGGTACCGTTATTGGCTTGTCTAAAATGAACCGAATTGTAGAATATTATGCAAAAAGACCTCAAGTTCAAGAGCGTTTAACAATGCAAATTGTTCAAGAAATGCAAATTGCCTTAGGAACAGAAGATGTAGCTTGTGTAATTGATGCTAAACATTTGTGTGTGAATTCAAGAGGAATTGGTGATATTGAAAGTAGTACTGTAACTTCTGAATTTGGAGGTAAATTCAAAGAAGCCCAAACGAAAAGAGAATTTTTGGATTACATCAAATTAGAAACGAAGTTCTAAATAGTCTATTATACTGTAAACGCCTAGCACTGATAGCAGCGGCATCCTTTTTTAGGTAGCCTGAGGCACTCGAAGGCTACAGAAAAAGATACAGCGGATAGCAGGACACGAGCAAAGCGAACTGACAAAGTAAACAGCTCCTAAAAAAATAAAAATGCCATTATATAAAAGTCAACAACTGAAAATATACAATTCTCTTTCGGGGGAAAAAGAAATCTTTACGCCTATTCATGAAGGAAATGTTGGGATGTATGTTTGCGGCCCTACGGTGTACAGTAATGTGCATTTAGGAAACTTGAGAACTTTTATGTCGTTTGATGTGATTTTTAGGTATTTCCAACATTTGGACTACAAGGTGCGTTATGTGCGCAACATTACCGATGTAGGGCATATTGTGGACGATGTGGATGAAGGCGAAGATAAAATTGCCAAAAAAGCGCGTTTGGAACAATTAGAACCGATGGAAGTAGTGCAACGCTACACCGTGGATTTTCATGAAATTTTAAGTGCTTTTAATTTCTTACCGCCAAGTATTGAACCTACGGCTACGGGGCATATTATTGAACAAATCGAAATCATAAAAAAAATTATTGACACTGGAATTGGTTATGAAGCCAATGGATCGGTATATTTTGATGTTGTAAAATTTAACGAAACGAATCATTACGGGCGTTTGAGTGGCAGAAATATTGAAGATATGTTAGCCAATACCCGTGATTTAGACGGGCAATCGGATAAACGAAATCCGCAAGATTTTGCTTTATGGAAAAAAGCCGAACCACAACATATTATGCGTTGGCCTTCGCCTTGGAGCGATGGTTTTCCGGGTTGGCACCTGGAATGTACAGCAATGAGTACCAAGTATTTGGGAAATCATTTTGATATTCACGGTGGCGGAATGGATTTGAAATTCCCACATCACGAATGTGAAATTGCACAAAATGAAGCTTGTACAGGTCAAACACCTGTGAATTATTGGCTTCATGCCAATATGTTGACGCTGAATGGCAAAAAAATGGCAAAATCGACTGGAAATAATATTTTACCAAGAGAGATTTTGACGGGTGAAAATACGATTTTGAGCAAGGCATTTTCAGCATCAGTGACGCGTTTCTTTATGTTGCAAGCCCATTACAGAAGTATTTTGGATTTCTCAGATGATGCTATTGTAGCAGCTGAAAAAGGATACAAACGTTTGATAGAAGCGATGAGTAGTTTAGAATCGATTACTGCAGCTGCTCAAAGCACATTAAATATTGCCGAGTGGAAGCAATTGTGCTATGATGCCATGAACGACGATTTTAATACGCCTATTTTAATTGCGCAATTGTTTGAAGGCGTTCGTTTTGTGAATGTACTAAAAGAAGGTAAAGAAAGCTTGACTGCCGAAGATTTGAAAACATTTACTACCGCAATGAACGGTTTTGTTTTTGAGGTTTTAGGCTTAGAAGATGAGAAAATAAACGACGGAAACAACGACAAATTAGAGGGTACAGTAAACTTACTTATCGAAATGCGTAAGCAAGCCAGAGAGAATAAAAACTTTGCTTTATCTGACCAAATTAGAGATCAATTATTGGCTTTAGGGATACAATTGAAAGACGGTAAAGAAGGAACCACTTTTAGTTTGTAATCGAATTCCCGTTTTTGCAACTCATTCAAAAATATAATTATGGTATCTAAGATTCTCATTTTTCCTTTTTTGATGTTGGTGCGCTTTTACCAAGTGGCAATTTCTCCGTTTACACCGGCTGCTTGCCGATTTGAACCCACCTGTTCTTCGTATATGCTAGAAGCATTGAAAACACATGGTTTAGTTTACGGCTTATTTTTAGGAACTAAACGCATTCTGAGTTGCCATCCTTGGGGCGGAAGTGGTTATGATCCGGTTCCTCCCAAAAAATGCCATCACAAATTATAAATTCAATTAAAACTTTATTTTTACACTAAATAAATACACAAAATGACACAGACTTTAGCCATTGTTTGGAATCCATCAGAAGGAATTGATTTAGGCTTTTTCATGATTCGCTATTACAGCTTAATGTTTGTAATTGCCTTTGGATTGGGCTGGTACATTATGAAACATATTTTCGTTCGTGAAGGAGAATCTATTGAAAAACTAGATTCATTATTCATCTGGATGGTGCTGGCTACATTAGCTGGTGCTCGTTTAGGACATGTTTTGTTTTACGACTGGGAATACTTCAGAAACAATTTATTAGAAATCTTTTTACCTGTTCGATTTGAGCCTAGTTTTCATTTTACAGGATTTACAGGCTTAGCAAGTCATGGCGCAGCTATCGGAATTATATTAGCGATGTATTTTTACAGCAAAAACATTCTTCAAAGACCACAATTATGGATTTTAGATCGTATAGTTGTTCCAGTAGCGAGTGGGGCAATTTTTGTGCGTTTGGGAAACTTCTTCAACTCAGAAATTATTGGTGAAACAACATCTTCGTCTTTTGGAATTAAATTCATCCGAGATTATTTTAGTCCAAGAGATGCGGTTAATGCTACTCAAATTGCAGACCCTAGCGAAGCGTATAAAGCCATTGCAACCGACCCAAAATTTACCACCCTTTTAGAACAAGTTCCTGCTAAACATCCAACACAATTGTACGAAGCCTTCTGTTATATTTTTGTCTTTGCCATTTTGTTTTTCTTGTATTGGAAAACGGAAGCGCGTAAGAAATCAGGTTACCTATTCGGATTGTTTTTGATATTATTATTTTCTGTTCGAATTGTAGTCGAATCCGTTAAAGAAAGTCAAGGAGGTTTTGAAAGTGCTTTAGGTCTTTTATCAACTGGACAATGGTTGAGTATTCCTTTTATTTTGATTGGAATCTATTTTGTTTTTACATCAAAATCAATGAAAGAGTAACATATATTTATAATCTGCTCTTAATTAATACAAAAAAGGCTGTCCATTATTACGAACAGCCTTTTTTATTATTATAAAGTTACTTTTATTTCATTGGCAATGTTTTCACTCCCATATTATATAAAGTGAAGGCTTGCAAATCAGCTGCTTCTTCAATAGTTTTAGAAACTGGTTTTCCTGCACCGTGACCCGCATTGGTTTCAATTCGGATTAACACTGGATTAACACCTGATTGTTTAGCCTGTAATTCTGCAGCAAATTTAAAACTATGCGCTGGCACTACTCTATCATCGTGATCTCCTGTGGTAACCATTGTTGCAGGATACTTCACTCCTGATTTCACATTATGCACTGGAGAATAGCCTTTGATATACTCAAACATCGCTTTAGAATCGTCAGCAGTTCCATAATCGTAAGCCCAACCAGCACCAGCTGTAAAAGTATGGTAACGCAACATATCCATTACGCCAACAGCGGGTAATGCTACCTTAATTAAATCTGGGCGTTGCGTCATTGTAGCTCCAACCAATAAACCTCCGTTAGAACCCCCTTTAATCGCTAAATAGTCAGATGATGTGTATTTTTCTGCAATTAAATATTCTGCAGCTGCAATGAAATCATCAAAAACGTTTTGCTTTTGCATTTTGGTCCCCGCATCGTGCCATTTTTTACCGTATTCTCCGCCGCCTCTTAAATTGGCTACTGCATAGATTCCGCCCATTTCTAACCAGACCGCATTGGCTATACTAAAAGAAGGAGTTAAACTCACATTGAATCCTCCGTAAGCGTATAAAATAGTTGGATTTTTGGCTGTTAATTCAGTCCCCTTTTTGTAGGTAATAATCATAGGTACTTTAGTTCCATCTTTTGAAGAATAAAACACTTGTTTAGAAATATAATTATCACTGATGAAATCTACTTTTGGTTGCACGTAAATCGAAGACTTTCCTTCAAGAGGCAAAAATTTATAGGTTGTATTTGGAGTTACATAATTGGTAAACGAAAAATACAATGCTTCGTCCTCACTCTTACCGCTAAACCCAGAAGCCGTTCCCAATCCAGGCAATTGGATTTCGCGCACTAATTTTCCATTGTAATCAAATTGTTTAACTACCGAAACGGCATCTTTCATATAATTAGCAAAAATAAATCCTGCACCCGTTGAAGGGGATAATACTTGGTCTGTTTCGGCTATACAGTCTTTCCAATTGGCTGGAGACGGATTAGCAACATCAACAGTAACAACGCGCTTATTTGGCGCTTGAAAATTGGTTACAATAAACAACTTTGAACCTTTACTATCCAAAACGTCTACATCGTACTCAAAACCAGAATGGATCGATTTAATTTCGCTATTGGGTTGAGTTAGATCTTTTAGATATAATTCATTTCCTGAAGTGGAATTAGCAGCTGAAATAAACAAATAATGATTGTCTTCTGAAACAGTACCTCCAACATAGCGTCTTTTCTCTTTGTCGCCAAAAACTAATATATCTTCTGATTGATTAGTCCCTAATTTATGAAAATACAATTTATGTTGGTCAGTCTTTGCTGACAATTCACTTCCTTTCGGTTTATCGTAACTTGAATAATAGACTCCTTCATTTCCTTTCCAAGATAAACCACTGAACTTAACATCTATTAATTTGTCGCCAATGCTTTGCTTAGTTTCTGCATTAATGAAAATTACTTTTCTCCAATCACTTCCTGCCTCAGAAATGGAATAGGCACAAAGCGAACCGTCTTTCGAAAAACTAATATCAGCCAATGAAGTTGTAGCATCTTTGGAAAACGTATTAGGATCCAAAAACAGTTCTTCTTTACCAGAAGCATCTTTTCGATACAGAACGGACTGGTTTTGTAATCCATTATTTTTATAATAGTAGGTGTACTTTCCTTCTTTGAATGGTGCTGAAACCTTTTCATAGTTCCATAATTTTTCCATACGTTGCTTAATCGCATCTCTAAAAGGAATAGTGGCAAGATATCCAAATGTCACTTGATTTTGGGCTTTTACCCAATCAGCCGTTTCAAGAGAACGATCGTCTTCTAACCAACGATAAGGGTCGGATACTTTAGTTTCAAAATAGGAATCAACTTTATCAGTTTTCTTGGTTTGAGGATAATTTATTTGAGCTTGACTAACTGATACAATTGTCGAAGATACTAACATAGTTATAAATACTTTTTTCATTTTTTGAGAATTAGTTTTATCAAAAATAATCAATTTTTGCATTCCAAATTAAATTGATAAAAAAAGGGGATTCAACATTTGTCGAATCCCCCTTATAATTTATAGAACAATTATTTATGCTTATTTATGATTTTTTTCAATTTGGTTTTTCTCTTCTCTAGAAATTGTATCTACTAAAACAGGAGTTGCAATAAATAGTGAAGAATAAGTTCCAACAAAAATACCTATTAACATCGCAAAGATAAATCCTCTAATTGATTCTCCTCCAAATATGAACATCGTCAATAATACAATAATCATTAATAATGAAGTATTTAATGTTCTAGATAAAGTAGTGTTAATAGAAGCATTAACGATTTCTTCAAAAGTACCTTTACGTTTACCTAAAATAAACTCTCTAATTCTATCAAATACAATTACAGTATCATTCATAGAGTACCCAATTACAGTAAGAATAGCTGCAATAAAATGTTGGTCCATTTCCATATGGAAAGGCATAAACTTATAACATAAAGAGTAAATTCCTAAAACAAAAATTACGTCGTGCGCTACTGCAGCAATTGCTCCCAATGAATACTGCCACTTACGGAAAGAGATCATCAAGTATAAGAATATAACTGCCATTGCACCAATTACGGCCCAATACGAATTTGTTTTGATATCTTCAGAAATAGAAGCACCTACCTTAGAAGCTTGTAAAACTCCTACTTTTTTTCCATCGTATGAATTAATGAATTGATCGTAAGTAATACCATTATAGTATTTTTTCAATCCAGCATACAATTTCTCGTTTACTTCTTTATCTACATCAAGACCTTCTTCAGTAATTTTATATTTGGTAGTCAATTTCAATTGATTATCAGATCCGAAAATCTTAGCCTCGACTGTTGTTCCAAACTCTTTTGATAATTCTTCTGCTACTACAGAAGCATCAATTGGTTTTTCAAATTTAACTTGGAATGTTCTACCTCCAACAAAATCAGTTCCTTGATCCAATCCATTCACAAAGAAAATTGAAATTAAACTTACAATAACAACGATAGATGAAATAACATAAGTTACTTTCTTAATACGTATGTAGTCAAAGTTAAAATTGGTAAACCAATTTTTTGTGATAGAAGTTGAAAACGTTAAATTATTTACAGTACTAACATTTCTATCAATAAAAATTCTAGCAATAAAAATCGAAGTAAATAATGAAGTTACAATACCAATTAATAAAGTTAAGGCAAAACCTTTAATCAATCCTGTTCCAAAAATAAATAAGATCGCTCCAGTTAAAATGTGAGTAACGTTAGCATCAATTATTGATCTCATAGCACCTTTCCATCCATAAGAAGCAATTACTGTATCCGTTAATGATTTTCCTTCTCGCAATTCTTCTTTGGCTCTTTCGTATATGATGATATTTGCATCAACCGCAGTACCTAATGTTAAAACGATACCCGCAATACCTGGCAAGGTCAAAACAAAACCAAAACTAGCCATAATTCCGAATAAGAATAACAAGTTTAAGAACAAAGCTAAATTAGCATACCAACCTGCTCTACCGTAATAAAACACCATCCAAAAGCAAACTAATATAAATCCAACAATAGAGGATGTTGTACCCGCATCAATAGCTGCTTGTCCTAAAGATGGTCCAACCACTTCAGATTGAATGATATCTGCAGAAGCTGGTAATTTACCTGCTTTTAAAACATTAGCTAAATCTTTTGTTTCAGTAACATCAAAATCACCCGAAATTTCTGATCTTCCTCCTGCAATTGGTCCGCTAGAAACTCCTGGAGCAGAATATACAACGTTATCCAAAACAATAGCAATATTGCTTTTTTGAGTGTAAGCTCTACCTGTTAATTCTTCCCAAGCTTTTGCTCCTTTACCATTCATTTGCATGGAAACGGCTGGTTTTCCAAGTTGGTCAAAAGTATCACTTGCATCAGTTACTACACCACCACTCATTGCAGCAATGTTATCTCTATTTCCTTTTAAAGCATACAATTCAACCGCATCAATTTCTTTTGATTTTGCATCCTTAATTTTAGTTGGTTTTCCCCAAACAAATTTAGCATAACGTTGGTCACCTGCTAATAAAATTCTAATATCAGCTCTTCTCAAATACTCACCAACAGTAGCGGTATCTTTTGGAGCAAATAATCCTAAAACTGGTCCACCACCTTGTGCAATAATTTTATCTAATAAAGGATTGTTTCCTTTTTTAGTAGCATCAGCATCTTTAGTATCAGCCAATAAAGCACTTAATGAATCCTTAACCACTTTTTGAGGAGCCGTTTTGTTGATTTCGGTTTTCTTCAATGACTCATTTGCAGCCATTAAAAAGTTTCCAATTTCTTCAATTTTATAGGTTTCCCAAAACTCTAATTGAGCAGTACTTTGTAATAATTTTTTAATTCTATCAACATCTTTAGCACCTGGCAATTCAACTAAGATTCTTCCAGACTCTCCTAACTTTTGAATATTAGGTTGTGTTACTCCGAATTTGTCTATACGTTTTCTTAATACTCCAAAAGCACTTTCAACAGATTCATCAACTTTTCTTTTGATTACCTTTTTTACTTGAGCATCCGTCATTTGGAAATCTACTCCACCCTCACCTTGTAAATTTCTGTTAGCAAAAATATCAGGAGAAGCTAATTTTACGGTTCCATTTGAGTTAGCTTCAAAAGCTTCAAAAAAAGCATCAATATAGGTTTGATTCCCTTTTTGATTAGCCGTAGCATCATCTAACGATTTATTGAAAACTGGGTTTTTAGAATAATTAGATAAACCTTTCAAAATGTCTTTAACAGAAACCTGAAGAATCACGTTGATTCCTCCTTCTAAGTCAAGACCTTTATTGATTTGCTTATCTTTTACCTCGTTATAAGTAAAATCAGAAAATCCAAGATTTAATACTTTTTCTTTACCAATCGAATCCAAATATTTTAACTCTTTTTCAGGATTTCCACCTGCAAAAGCTTTAGCATCGCTAGCTACTGAGTTAGCTATGAAAGTGAAAGAAAGTTGGTAAATACTTACCAATGCAAATAGAATTGCGAAAAATTTAATGAGGCCTTTATTCTGCATTATTACTAAAAATTAATTAATCTTTTATATTTATTTTTCCTTAAATCGCTGTAATACAACGATTAAAACTTAAATCAAAGTGAATATATCACTCCAAATCTAAGTAATCATTTTTTTAAACCGAGCAAATATATAATTTAAGGTTAAGATTAACCAATTTATTTGTCAATTAATCTCAAAAAAAAGACTGCAAAAACGCAGTCTTTTTAAATTATATTACAATTTTATGCTAAAACTGATTTTAAATCAGCATTCATATTTCTTACTGCATCTGCACTTTTAGCAAATAAAGCTTTCTCTGAATCATTTAAAGTGATGTCTAAAATTTCTTCCACACCATTTTTACCGATAATACAAGGTACTCCAATACAAATATCATTTTGTCCATATTCTCCTTCTAAGAAAACAGAACAAGCGATCATTTTCTTTTGATCATTCAAAATACTATCTACTAAATAAGCCACTGAAGCACCTGGAGCATACCAAGCTGAAGTTCCCAAAAGACCAGTCAAAGTAGCACCTCCTACCATAGTAGATGCAGCCACTTTATCTAATTCTTCTTGAGAAAGAAATTCAGAAACTGGAATACCATTATAAGAAGCTAAACGAGTCAACGGAATCATAGTAGTATCACCGTGACCACCAATAACCATGGCAGAAACATCGTTTGATGGCTTGTCTAAAGCTTGAGATAAATAATATCTAAAACGAGAGCTATCTAAAGCGCCTCCCATACCGATTATTCTGTTTTTTGGTAAACCAGTTGATTTCAATGCTAAATAAGTCATTGTATCCATAGGATTAGAAACTACCACTACAATTGTGTTTGGAGAATGAACCAATACATTTTCAGCAACTGTTTTTACAATTCCTGCATTAATACCTATTAATTCTTCACGTGTCATCCCTGGTTTTCTTGGAATTCCAGAAGTAATAACAACAACGTCGCTATTTGCAGTTTTAGAGTAATCATTTGTTACTCCGGTTACTTTAGTATTAAATCCTGTATTCGTAGCACATTGCATAATATCCATAGCCTTACCTTCAGCAAAACCTTCTTTAATATCTAATAATACTACTTCACTTGCAATACCTCTATACGAGATTACGTCAGCACAGGTTGCTCCTACATTTCCTGCTCCTACAATTGTAACTTTCATGTTTTTTTATTTAATAATTATATAATAACTGTTTTTAATATGGTTTGTTACGCATCAATTTTAGCGTACACCGCATTTTTCTCAATAAATTCTCTTCTTGGCGGTACTTCATCTCCCATCAACATAGAGAAAACTCTATCGGCTTCTACCATATTTTCAATGGTAACTTGACGTAAAGTTCTAAAACTCGGATCCATTGTAGTTTCCCACAATTGCTCTGCATTCATCTCTCCAAGACCTTTATAACGTTGAATAGCAGCACTACCTCCCATTCTTTCGTTAGCTAAATCACGTTGATCTTCTGTCCAAGCATACTCTTTTTTGTTTCCTTTCTTCACCAAGTACAAAGGAGGTGCAGCAATATATACGTGACCTCTTTCAATCAATTCTCTCATGAAACGGAAAAAGAACGTTAATATTAAGGTAGCAATGTGACTTCCATCGACATCGGCATCACACATAATAATTACTTTGTGGTAACGTAATTTTTCAATATTCAATGCTTTACTATCTTCTGCCGTACCAACAGTTACCCCAAGAGCCGTGAAGATATTTCGAATCTCTTCGCTTTCAAAAACTTTGTGATGCATCGCTTTTTCCACGTTCAAAATCTTACCACGCAAAGGCAAAATCGCTTGGAAATTTCTATCACGCCCTTGTTTTGCAGTTCCACCTGCCGAATCTCCCTCGACAAGGTAAACTTCGCATTTTTCTGGATCTTGTTCAGAACAATCTGATAATTTTCCTGGTAATCCACCACCACCCATAACGGTTTTACGTTGTACCATCTCACGTGCTTTTTTTGCAGCGTGACGGGCTTGGGCAGCCAAAATAACTTTCTGAATAATGATACGAGCATCATTTGGATTTTCTTCCAAATAATTCTCTAACATTTCTCCAACAGCTTGACTCACTGGAGAAACTACTTCTCTATTCCCTAATTTAGTTTTCGTTTGTCCTTCGAACTGAGGCTCTGATACTTTAACCGAAATAATAGCGGTAAGTCCCTCACGGAAATCATCACCAGCAATTTCGAATTTTAATTTATCTAACATCCCAGAAGCATCAGCATATTTCTTAAGCGTTCTTGTCAAACCACTTCTAAAACCTTGTAAATGCGTCCCTCCTTCGTGTGTGTTAATGTTATTTACATACGAAAAGATATTCTCAGAATAACTTGTATTGTAAATCAAGGCTACCTCAACAGGAATTTCACCTTTTTCGTGATCCATAGAAATTACGTGCGCAATAATTGGCTCACGGTTTCCATCTAAATAACGAATGTATTCTTTCAATCCTTCAGTAGAATGGAACACTTCTGAAAGGAAGTTTCCGTCTTTATCTACTTCTCTTTTATCTGTAAAAGTGATTTTTATTCCTTTATTCAAGAAAGACAATTCACGCATACGCGCTGACAATGTCTCATATGAATACTCTGTAGTTTGCGTAAAAATAGTTGGATCTGGATAAAAAGTAACAATTGTTCCTCTTTTAGTAGTATCTCCAATTTGTTTTACTGGATACAAAGCTTTACCACGTTCGTATTCTTGCTCGTAGATTTTTCCGTCACTACTATGAACCGTAGCTCTTAAGTGAGATGATAATGCATTAACACATGATACCCCTACACCGTGCAAACCCCCTGAAACTTTATACGAATCTTTATCAAATTTTCCTCCGGCACCAATTTTAGTCATTACAACCTCTAAAGCGGAAACACCTTCTTTTTTATGAATTCCTACCGGAATACCTCGACCATTATCTTCAACAGAAATCGATCCATCTTCATTGATAGCAACACTAATGGTATCACAATGACCTCCCATTGCCTCATCAATAGAGTTATCTACTACTTCATACACTAAATGATGCAACCCTCGCACTCCTACATCTCCAATATACATCGAAGGACGCATTCTTACGTGCTCCATTCCTTCTAATGCCTGAATACTATCCGCTGAATAATTATTCTTGTTAATTTCCTCACTCATATTTTTATTCTAAAATGTAAAATTGTATAACGAGCAAATATATAAAAACAGGGGGTATTTGAGAAAGAAAATCCCTTTTATAAATGTTAAGTTATCAACATTTGTTTATATTTTTTGACAAAAAAAGACGTTTCTATGAAGAGAAACGTCTTTTTCCAACATTAATAAAACTAATCTAAAATTACAATGCTATTGCAACATCGGCTTGAACGTGAGCTGCATTGGCTCTACCACTCGGATCTTGATTTTCTTGCCATTTTGGAATCCATTTTCTAACGGTTTGTGCTGCGCTTACTTGTGGATAGTATTTATGAAAAATGGATCTGTAGAAATAGGCTTCTTTAGTCGTAGGCGTGTTATAAGGAAACTCAGATTCAGCTCCAGCTAATTGATCGGCAGTAACTTGAGAAGAGCAATACTCAATCAATTGATCAATCCAGTTGTACCCAACACCATCCGAGAACTGCTCTTTCTGTCTCCACAATACCTCATCTGGCAAATACGGATTGTCTGGAGTATCAAATGCTTTTCTTAAAATGTATTTTTCTTTTCCATCATACGTTTTCGGCATTTTTTCTTCCGGTTTGATACGAACAGCCATATCTAAGAATGCTTTGTCTAAGAACGGAACTCTCGCCTCTAAACCGTGAGCCATAGTTGATTTATCTGCCCTTAATAAGTCGGCAGTAAATAATTTCTGCACTCTTTCAATGGTTTCTTTTTGGAAATCTTCAACCGTTGGTGCGTTTCTAAAATACAAATACCCACCAAAAATCTCATCAGCACCTTCTCCTGAAAGTACTACTTTGATTCCCATATCAGTAATTGCTTTTGACAAGAAATACATTGGTGTACTCGCACGAATTGACGTCACATCATAAGTTTCCAAATGCCAAATCAATTTATCTAAAATTTCAATTCCTTGTTCAATGGTAAAGTGTACTTCGTGGTGTTCTGTACCTAAAAATTCAGCTACTTTTTTTGCCGCTTTAGCATCAGGAGCATCAGCGTCTAAACCAATTGAAAACGAATGTAGTTTTTTACCACTTTCTTTCAATAATCGTGAAGCGATTGAAGAAGTTAAAGACGAATCTAAACCGCCTGAAAGCAACACCCCAATTGGCACATCACTCATTAAACGTTTGCGAGTCGCCTCAGTCAAGGTTTCTCTAATCAAATCCAAATCTAAATCTTGATCTGCTCTAGTGTAATCTTCATAAACAGGTTGGTAGTACTTTACAAAACCAGTATTTGGAGTGTAATAATGCCCTGGAGGAAAAGTGGAAAACGTTTTACATTGGTCAGCAATAGGTTTCATTTCAGAAGCAAAATAGATTCTTCCTCTGTCGTCTAAACCGTAATACAATGGCTTAACTCCCATTGGATCTCTACCTGCAATAAAATCATCTCCGTCAACTACAACAAATGCCCAATCTCCATCCAACATTTGACAAAAATCATAACCAAATTCTTCGTACAAATGCACAATTACCTCTGAATCGGATTTAGTTCTAAAAGTATGTCCATTCAAAACTCCATCTCTTAATGCTTGGTGATTGTACACTTCTCCATTATGCACCATCCAAGCTGTAGAAGTTCCTTGAATGGGTTGGCGCCCTGAATGCAAGTCAATGATTGACAAACGTTCGTGACTTAAAATATGCCCATTCTCTGTTATATGAATATCACTTTCATCTGGACCACGATGGGTCATTCTTTTTGAAAGTTCTCTCACTAATTGTTCATCTTTTCCTTTTCCTATGATGGCTAATATTCCGCACATAATCTTACAATTTACTTTGTGTTATTTTGATACGGCAAAGATGGGCTAAAAGTTACGATTGAAAAACATAAACTTAAAATTAACTTACAAATAAAAACCTAAAATTAGTTTTTATATTTAAAATGTAATTAAAATGAAGTGAAATATAAATTTTAAGTTACATTTTATAATTTCAAGCGATAAAATCTACAAAAAGTGTAGTTTATTCAACACTTTCAACCAAATAGCGTGTACCATTAATCTCAAAAGTAAAACCAACTTTATTTCCCATCAACTTAGCGCCAAGTGGCGATTGTGGCGACAAAGCAATGACGTTAATTCCCTCGATACTTACTTTTGGCAAAGCAGTGCTTAAGTACAGAAAAATCCCTTTTGCTTTAACCAAGCTTCCTAAAGCAATCGTGTCCAAAACTTTTAAAGGATCGATTTTATCTAAAATGGCTTTTTGAGCCAAGACCTCGCTCAGTTTGTGGTTTAGTTTTTCTTGTTCGATATGCATCATCGACAAAGCCGTTTCGTGCTTATCGCCTGCTGAACCTTTGGCATCGTTTTTAGAATCTTCAGTCAAAGCAGCAATCATATCCCGAAAGACATCTATTCGATCCTGAACTAATTGCAAATAATAAACGTGTGCTTTTTGTTTGAAAGTACTCAAAGAAACGCTCAATTAAAAATCAAACTTATAATTAGCCCCTAATATTATTTGAAATCCTTGAACTGGATAGTTCAACCATTTTTGGTAGGATTGATTCGCAATATTATTGGCTTTTAAAAAACCAGTCAATCGCGCGCTGTGTTTGTAACTTAAATGAGCATTCAAATCTACAAACGATTTTAAGGTAGTTGGAGCGTTATTATAAACTGGCGGGTAAATTTGTATATAAGCCATATCTCTATTTATTTGTAAATCTTTTCGTGAACCTACAAAAAATACATCTGCCCCAGCATACCATTTTGAATTAATAGTATAATCTACATTCGCATTCAATTGTATAGCAGGTAAATTCCACGCCTCTTTCTGTGATTCTGTATTGTAAAAAGCGATTGTCCCATTGGCTCCAAAACGCAATGCCTCAGACAGATCTGCTTTTATTTCTCCAAAAAGGCGCGCTGTTTTAACTCGATCAAAAACAACTTGAAGTGAGTTTCCAAAAGCATACGGCTGGTTAGTCAATTCAGCTGAGAAATCATTGCTTTTAAACAAGGCTTTATTTTTTTCATTGCTGAATGAACCTCTAATATTGTAGCTAATTGTAGCTGCCAATTTACCTTTTAAACCAGCAAAAACATCATATTTTCTGTCTGTTGGACTTATAATAGAAGTTGGCGATAGAAACGGATTTTGATCTACAAAATTCAAATACGAGTTTTGGTCCAAGCCACCTTCTGCTCCAGCATAAAAAATCATTAAATCACCCACTACTTTGTGTGAGGCTGAAACTTGCGGATAGAAGTACATCTTATTTGTACTGCTTTTTCCGCCTAAACTATAATACATTCCCACACCCAAACGCATAGTCCAATCGTCTTTCTCTAATTCATAACTAGGCGAAATTCCGAAATTGGTGAAACGATATTCAATAGGATTCAAATTGGTTTTTGTATAATTTTCATCCAATTGACCGCCTAAATAATCTACGATAGCATTTAACTTGATTTCTTTGCCAAAAGCGTTGAATTTAAATGAAGGTTTGGCATAGAATCGATTTTCTGACGAACCAAAAGCATCTGAAAAATGAGCAAATCTGAAGCTTGCCGCTTCCAAAATACTTTCGTTAAACTCAATTTTAGAGTCCAAAGCAATCGTATTATAAACCTGTCTAGGATCAATCGAGTTAATCAAACTAGTCTTTATTGTAGGCGAAATCAAATTCATAAAAGCCGTTGGTAATCCATACCAATTATAGATTTGATTTTGGTACCCTAAATTCACATTCCAAGACAACTCTTTAGCCTCTGCTCCATAGGTTAGATCCAAAGAAGTATCATAAAATGCATTATCTAAATCCACTCCTTTAATTCCGCCTTGAGAAGACAAATGGCGAAACATACCCGCCACATATTCCTCTGAATTTAAATCTTGAGTAACAAATAACTCGGCATTTATGGTTCCATAATTACCAGCTCCCAATGTTGCATAACTTTTATAAAAACGTCCTAATTCTTCTTTTTCGACACTTTCAGCACCACCCTTCGAAGGAGTAAAAGTAGATGCCACTGGAAAAGAAAAAATACTATACTTTACAGTCTCTTTAACCGAGTTAACTTCGTCATTCAAAGAAGGTGTCTCTTTAATTTTAAAAGCATCAGAAATTGTTGGAGTATATGATTTTACCACATTAACTTCTTCAGTTCTTATTTTTTCGTTTTTTTTCTGTGCTATGCCAAATTGAACAAATAATAAAGCAAAAGAATAAAAGACTGTATTTTGAAAAATTTTTATCATAATGAGTTGGATATTATATAATGAAATAGCTATTCTTTAATTATAGATGAATTTGTTTTTGACTCCTCTACTTTAATAGTATCTAAATCTGCTTGCGCTTTAGACACAATTTCAGGATATTCAGAAAAATTTTTAATAATGGTTTCCAATATGAATGTAGCCTGATAACTGTCTTTCAAAGCATAAAAATTGGACGCCATTAACAACAAACCTTTGGCACCATACCATTTATAATCAGAATAATTTTTAGCTAATTGTTGCACTGATGCATTCGATTCTTCATAATTAGCCGCTTTATTTTTGAAATAAGCCTCATAATACAAGGCCTCTGCTCCTAACTCTCCTTGAGATGAAATCAATTTTTCATAACCTGCCTTAGCTTTGGCTTCATCACCAGTCTCCATTGCGGATCGAGCCACTACAATTTGCGCATCATTTTTTACATCAACTTCAATTTTAGGATTATCCAACACTTTTTCTGCATACACAACAGCATTAGCATAGTCTTTTTTATCGTAATACAATTTCATCAAATTTGCTTGCGCAAATGTTTTGTTGGATAGCAAATCCGCTTCGTTCTCAATTCGAGTTAAAACTACTATTGCCTTATCAACCTCCTTTGATTTCAATACAATTTGAGCCAAACGCACCAATGAAGGCTCAGTAAATTCATTTCGAGGCTCTGCAATAACATAATCATAATTAGTTGCAGCTTTTTCCTCTAAACCAGTTGCATAACGCAATTGCCCCAAATAAAAGTGCGCTTGTAAAGCATGAATTCCTTTTGGAAAAACAGTTAAATAGGAAGCGAAACCACTAATCGCTTCAGAAGTATTACTTTGTTGGTATTGCTTTTCTGCAGACTCGTAGGTATCATTATCCAAATCGGCATCAGTTACAGCAACAAAATCTAATGTTCTTACCCAAGCAGCATATTCATCTACTTTGCCATTTTCTACATAAATCAAACGGGCAGTTGATACCGCCTCTAATGCTTCGGAAGATTTAGGAAAATCAGCTACTACCTTTTTAAATTTCGCCAGTGCCTTTTCATCTTTTTCTGCATTGTAATACACTAGACCTTGTCTTAATATTGATTTTGAAACAAACGAACCGTTTCCATATTCTACGATTAATTGGTCATAGGTTTTTATTGCTTGATCATCTTTGTTTAAAGTGACATACGTATTTCCTAATTCAAATAAAGCATCATCGCGGTATTCTGATTTTGGATACTGCTCTAAAAACGAAACTAGACTTTCGATTTTTTTATCATTCTTTCCAATGAAACCAAAAGACAAACTTCGCTGGTAAAGCGCATAATCCGCATTCACACTTTTTTGCTCAATTACTTTGGCATAAGCCTCCATAGCCGAACCGTATTTAGATGTTACAAAGCGGCAATCAGCAAGGCGTAAATAGGCATCATTCAAACGTACTTTGTCTGTGCCTTTGTCAATTTGTTTTTGAAAATAATTTCCTGCCTGATCGTACTCTTTCATTTTAAAATACGCATAAGCAATATTGTAATTGCAATTGCTGAACTCAGGAGTTGTTGTTGCTTCGCTATAAGTAAGAAACTGTTTGAATGACAACAAGGCATTTTTAAAATCATCTAATACAAATTGGGTTTCTCCTTTCCAAAACGTAGCTCTAGCAGTTATAAAAGCGTCTTTTTGTTGACCAATCGCTTTTTCAAACTGTTGTAAAGCTAGTTGATACTCGCCATCTGTAAAAGATTGCAATCCACTGTAGAAAAGAACTTTTTGATAGGCCAATTTATTCTCTTGACTCTCATTTTTTTCCAAAATAAGCAACGCTCCTTTGTAGTTTTTTGAAGAAATATAAGAATCAACTAGCAATTTTCGGATGGAAGATGCGCTTGAACTTTGAGGAAACTGTTCTAAATAAGAAAGTAAAATTTTAGGAACACTCTCATACGAATTTCCAATTTCGTAACTCAATTTCGCATAATTCAAACTCGATTCTTCTTTTAATGAATTATCAAAATCCATTTCAGAAGCATTTTTAAAAGCATTTAGCGCTTCTTGTTTCTTATTTAAACTCAAATAACTTTGTCCTAAATGGTAAAAGCCGTTTTGCGCAATAAAATCTTTACCGTCAATAATTTTGTTAAACTGAGATACTGCGTTCTGAAACTCTTTTTGCTGATAGTATGCAAATCCCAATTGATAAAAATCAGTATTCGTCCATTTTCCATTTTTACCCTCATACAACTTTAAATAGTCGATTGCTTTGGCATATTCTTTTAAATTAAAATAGCTTTCGCCAATAATCTTATTCAGTTCTGATTGTTCTTCAACAGAAGATTTTGGTAGTGCTGTAATTCCTAAATCAATAGCCTTTTGAAAGTTTCCTGACTTAAAATTCATATCTGATTGGTAATAGGACATTCGTTCCTTGTATTTTCCCTCATTGGATACTGCATCAAAATACTTGGTAGCTTGTTTATAATCATCACCCTCATAAGCCATAAAACCCAAATAATATTTGGCTTGCGATCCATAATTTTCACTTTCTACAACTTTATTAAAATAAGTCGTAGCCTCTTTTTTGTTCTTGGTAATAAAAAAACTATATGCTTTTTGAAAATTGTATTTCTCGCTTTCGCTAACGGACAAATACATTTCATCTACTTGATCGTACCAAGTCAATGCTTTTTCATAATTCTCTTGTTGAAAATAAAAATGCCCAATTTCTAAATAAGACGTATTTTTCTTGGTACTCGTTGGATAATTATTTATAAATCGCTCCATCAAAACACCTGCATTGGGTTGTCTTTCGCGAATCGCACATATTGCCGTGTAATACATTAAATCAGATTGTAACTCTGGATGGAGTGAACTGGAATTTAAGCGATCAAATACCAATTTAGCATTCCCAAATTGCCCCGCATTGAAAAGAGAAACCGCAGTTTCATACTCTTTTATATTGGAATTGTATATGGATGACTTTTGAGCTGAAACCGAAAAAGTTCCACAAAAAAATAGGGTGAATAAAATCCCAGAAAGTATACGCATTGTGATTTTTGTTTAAAATTCAAATGTATCGTTTTATACCCTTTATAACGAACAGCTATCCGTTTTTATTATGAACAAATGTTTTAACAAAAAAATAAAAAAAATTAGGGTTTGATACTTGAAATTTGGCAATTGATAATTACTTTTACCACTTAAACAAATGCAAATTATGTCACAATCCATTTTATCTTTAAGAAACGCTACAATATATCAAGAAGGAAGAATCATTTTATCTGATGTAAACCTTGAAGTAAAGCAAGGCGAATTCATTTATGTAATTGGCAAAACCGGCTCAGGGAAAAGTAGCTTATTGAAGACTTTGTATGCCGATTTGGAACTTAAAGAAGGTGCAGGACATATTGTAGATTTTGATTTGGCTACTTTAAAAGAAGATGATATTCCTTTTTTGAGAAGAAAAATCGGAATTGTTTTTCAAGATTTTAAATTATTACCTGATCGTTCTGTAAAAGACAATATGCTTTTTGTTTTGAAAGCAACAGGTTGGACAGATACTCCTGAAATGCTTCAAAAAATTGATGAAGTATTAGATAAAGTGGGAATGAAAGATTTTGCTACTAAAATGCCGCACCAACTTTCAGGCGGAGAACAACAACGTGTAGCTATTGCAAGAGCCTTATTAAATGACCCCGAATTAATTTTAGCCGATGAACCAACAGGTAACTTGGATCCACAAACCAGTGCTGAAGTTTTAGAAGTACTTCGTAAAATTAATGAGAATGGAAAAACAGTATTAATGTCAACTCACGATTACGCATTATTAGTTAAATTCCCATTTAAAACGTTGAAATGTGAAGATGCTAAAATTTTTGAAGTAGTTCAAAAAACAGCATAATTCAAAATGAAGCAAATTAGCTCTTTACAAAATCCATTTATCAAATCATTGGTGTTATTGCAGGAAAAAGCAAAAGCACGCAAGCAAAGCGGCTCTTTTTTAATAGAAGGACAACGCGAAATAAGTATTGCTATCAAAGGCGGTTACCTAATCGAAACTGTACTTTTTTTACCTGAGATTTGTTCCGAAAAAGAAGCACAACAAATGGCTCCTACAGCCGAATTAATAGAAATCAATAAAGAGGTTTTTCAAAAATTAGCCTATCGTGATACTACCGAAGGTATTTTGGCTGTAGCCAAAACTAAATCTACGCAGTTATCTGATTTACAATTATCTCAAAATCCATTAATTTTAGTTGCCGAAGCTCCTGAAAAACCAGGCAACATTGGGGCTTTATTGCGTACCGCTGACGCCGCAAATTTAGATGCAGTGATTATTGCTAATCCCAAAAGCGATCTATACAATCCTAATATTGTGCGCTCAAGTGTAGGTTGTTTATTTACTAATCAAATTGCCACAGGAACAACTCCTGAAATCATCGCTTTTTTGAAAGACAATAAAATTGACTTTTACTGCGCTACTTTACAAAACTCAAACGAATACCATAAAGAAAACTACACTACCCCAACGGCATTAGTTGTTGGAACAGAAGCGACTGGATTATCCCAAGAATGGCGAGACGCAGCCAAGAAAAATATTATCATTCCGATGCAAGGCGAAATTGATTCTATGAATGTATCTGTCGCTGCTGCTATTTTAATTTTTGAAGCCAAAAGACAAAGAGGTTTTTAAATTCTTTCTTAAAATTATTCTCAAATTTCACTTGTGTAATTGGTCGTTATTTTCTAATTTTAGAAATTGAACCCCGGCTACTATGACAGAAATAGATATTGAGAAAGAAAATAAGGCCATTGCCCAAGAATACAAAGAATTACTCCGAATTAGTTACCAAACACTAACGGATAGTGATAAGAAATTGATTCGGAAAGCTTTTGACGTGGCTGTTGACGCTCACAAAGATCAAAGAAGAAAATCTGGAGAAGCTTACATTTTCCATCCTATTGCGGTGGCTAAAATTGTGGCTTCAGAAATAGGTTTAGGCGCTACCTCTATTGCAGCAGCCTTATTGCACGATGTTGTTGAAGATACTCCCATTACTGTTGAAGATATCGAACGTCTATTCAATCCGAAAGTAGCTCAAATGGTGGAAGGGTTGACCAAAATATCTTTAGTCCAAAAAGATTTAAATGCGTCTATCCAAGCGGAGAATTTTCGAAAAATGATTTTAACTCTCAACGATGATGTTCGAGTAATTTTAATCAAACTCGCTGACCGTTTGCATAATATGCAAACTATGGGATCTATGCGAGAGGACAAGCAAACAAAGATCGCATCAGAAACTTTATATATCTATGCCCCTTTGGCGCACCGATTAGGTCTTTATAATATCAAAACAAAGTTAGAGGATTTAGGATTAAAATATACAGAGCCGGCTGTATACCACGATATTGTTAGTAAAATAAAAGAAACCAAAGAAGAACAAGACAACTACATAAAAAATATTTCTGACGTTTTAAAAGCTTCATTAGAAACTGAAGGAGTTGAAGCTGTAATTAAAGGCAGGCCAAAATCCATTTACTCTATACGAAGAAAAATGAGAGTACAAGGAGTTAGTTTTGACGAAGTATTCGACAAATTTGCTTTGCGTATTGTTTATAAATCGAATCCTCATGACGAGAAATTTTTAGCTTGGAAAATATATTCTATTGTAACTGACCACTATCGTCCGAGTCCAAGTCGTTTGCGTGATTGGATTTCGTCACCAAAATCAACTGGTTACGAAGCCTTACACATCACTGTAATGGGACCAAAAGGCCGTTGGGTAGAAATCCAAGTTCGAAGCGAACGCATGGATGAGATTGCCGAGAAAGGGTATGCAGCGCATTACAAATACAAAAATGGAGCTACAGAAGAAAGCGGATTAGATATTTGGCTAAATTTATTACGCGAGGCATTAGAAAATGCCGAAACCAATGCGGTAGATTTTGTTGAAGATTTTAAAATGAATTTATATTCGCAAGAAATCTTTGTTTTTACTCCAAAAGGAGACATTAAATCATTACCCAAAGGTGCCACCTCTCTTGACTTTGCTTTTGGAATACATTCAGAGATTGGTGTTCGTACCCGCGGAACACGTGTCAACGGAAAACTTGTACCTTTAAATTACGAATTAAAAAGTGGCGACCAAGTAGAAGTGATTACTTCTCCCAATCAAAAACCAACTTCTCATTGGCTAGATTACGTGACCACTGCAAGGGCTAAAACAAAAATTAAAAATGTCCTAAATGAGGATACTAAAAAAATTGGCGAAGAAGGAAAAGAGTTGTTGACTAGAAAACTGAAACACCTTAAAATAAACTTAGACGAAAAAACTGTTAACGAATTAGTTAATTTTTTCAAGCTCAAAACTAGTTTGGACTTATTTTATAGAATAGGAATTGGCGCTATTGAAAACCAACAACTCAAAGACTTTGCCTCTCAAAAGAGCAATAAATTTTTAAGTTTCTTTAAAAATAAAATCAAAAGATCTAACAACACGCATTCCAATGAAGATGTAAATAAGCCAGTAGTAAGTACTAATTATGACACATTAGTTTTTGGTAAAGAACATGATAAATTAGATTATAAATTTTCACCTTGTTGTAGCCCAATTCCAGGAGATGAAGTTTTTGGTTTTGTTACGGTAAATGAAGGTATTAAAATTCATAAAAGCGATTGTCCAAATGCTATTGGTTTACAATCTAACTATGCCTACAGAATAATGATAGCCAAATGGATTGACTCAAGTCAAGAGGAATTCAAAGCTATCATTAAAATTACAGGAATGGACTCGTTAGGTTTGACCAACCAATTGACTAAAGTGATATCAAATAATATGCATGTCAATATTCAAAGTATATCACTATCTACTGAAGCTGGAATTTTTGAAGGCCAAGTAACCGTAATTGTTCAAAATAACACTATTCTAAAAAAATTAATACTCAATATCAAAAAAATTGAAGGAGTGGATAAAGTAATTAGGATTTATACTTCGTAAAATATTTTTCAACAATTGACAAACTTATCAACTGATTTAGACAGTTCTTACAAAATAAATTATCTTTGCAACCATGACACTTATAGCTTCAAATAATTCGAAAAATCAAGAGATTGTAAAAAACGTTTTTACAATGTATCTTGAAAATAACGGGCATCGCAAGACGCCTGAGCGCTATGCAATCCTCCAAGAAATATATGAAAATGAAGATCATTTTGATATAGAAAATCTATACATCAAAATGAAAAATAAAAACTACCGTGTCAGTAGGGCTACACTTTACAATACTATAGAATTACTTTTAGACTGTGCTCTAGTTAGAAAGCATCAATTTGGTCAAAATCAAGCGCATTATGAAAAATCGTATTTTGACAAACAGCACGACCATATAATTATGACCGATACTGGCGAAGTAATTGAATTTTGCGATCCTCGAATTCAAACCATAAAAAAAACAATAGAAGAAATTTTCGATATTGAAATTTCAAATCATTCTTTGTATTTCTATGCCACTAAAAAAAATATTTAAATTAGATTATAATACTAAACACAACAACACAAATACAATATAATGACCATAGATTTACTATTAGGATTACAATGGGGAGATGAAGGAAAAGGAAAAATTGTCGATGTTTTAACTTCAAAATACGATATCATTGCCCGTTTTCAAGGAGGACCAAATGCAGGACACACATTAGAATTTGACGGCATTAAGCACGTACTTAGAACTATTCCTTCAGGAATTTTTCATAAAACTGCAATAAACATCATTGGAAACGGAGTTGTAATTGACCCAGTAGTTTTTCAAAAAGAAATTGAAGGCTTAGAAAAATTCAATATTGATATCAAAAGCAAATTGATAATTTCTAGAAAAGCGCATTTAATCTTACCTACGCACCGTTTATTGGACGCTGCTTCTGAAACAGCTAAAGGTAAAGCCAAAATTGGTTCTACTTTAAAAGGAATCGGTCCAACCTATATGGATAAAACCGGTAGAAACGGAATTCGTGTAGGTGACATTGAATTAGCTGATTTCAAAGAAAGATACCGTGCGTTGGCTGACAAACACGAAGAAATGATCAAATTCTACGATGTGGCTATTCAATACAACTTAGCTGAAATGGAAAAAGAGTTCTTTGAAGCTATTGAAGAATTGAAAAAATTAGATTTCATTGATAGTGAAGAATATTTACACCAAGCGCAAAAAGCAGGAAAATCAATCTTGTGCGAAGGTGCTCAAGGATCATTATTAGATGTTGACTTTGGAACCTATCCATTTGTAACTTCATCTAATACAACTGCAGCAGGCGCTTGTACTGGTTTAGGAATTGCTCCTAACAAAATCAAAGAAGTATACGGAATTTTCAAAGCGTATGTTACTCGTGTAGGAAGTGGTCCTTTTCCAACAGAACTTTTTGACGAAGACGGGGCTACAATGGCGAGAGTTGGAAATGAGTTTGGCTCAGTAACCGGAAGACAAAGACGTTGTGGTTGGTTGGACTTAGTTGCATTAAAATATGCAATTCAAGTTAACGGCGTAACTCAATTGATGATGATGAAAGGCGATGTTCTTTCTGGATTTAAAACCCTTAAAGTATGTACTGAGTACAACTATAAAGGACAAAAAATTAGTCATTTTCCTTACAACATTGAAGAAGAAAATGTAACACCAATTTATAAAGAATTCAAAGGATGGGAAGCCGATTTAACCGGTATGACTACTTACGATGAATTACCAAAAGAATTAAAAGAGTACATTGAGTTCATCGAAAAAGAAGTTGAAGTACCTATTAAAATTGTATCTGTTGGACCAGACAGAAGACAAACGATACTGAAATAAATAAAAAAAAACGCTCTGAAAATTCAGAGCGTTTTTTTTTATAAAAAGCATACATTTACTTTTTAAATTGATTTCTTGTGATGTACCGCTATTTCATTCTCAAATCGTTTGTTTTACTTTTCTTTTTTGGCTCCTGCCAAAAAGAAGAAAGCGAAAGTAATAGCAATTTAGGCTATCAAATAACCAATGCTAAAATAACCTACAATTCCAAAAACATCCAACTCATTGGCGCCAATACTTTTCACGTATTCAGTGCTGGAAGTGCCGATATGAATTCTTGGAATCTAGATATTGCTCGAGAGTTTATCGGTAATATTAAAGAGACTCCTCTCACAGGAAATCCAATTCAAGATAGCAATGGAAAATACATTTATTCGTTACAAAATATAGTAGATGAAAATAGAAAGCAAAATAAAATAAGTTGGATTTGTGCTTTTGGTTGGGATGAAAATTCAGCTACATTATTTACTGGGAAATCTCCAAAAAACACTTTTTGGTGGGAAGAATATAAAGCAAAACTCCGATTATGGGCTATTCAGTTTAAAGATCAAAACGACGTTTGGATTGAAGTTTGGAACGAACCATACAGATACGATCGCGCCGATGGTTATACAGATGCAATTTGGTTACAAAACATGAATGAGTTAACTGCAATAATCCGTGCTACGGGAAATAAAAATATAGTAGTAATTCCTTGTGCTGAACAAGGGCAAGATGAAAGTGTTTTACTTACTAAAGGCAATGAATTCTTAGCAGGTAAATCCAATATTCTATTTGACATTCACGCATATGAAAAATGGTTGTTAGACTCCACTACTAACATGAACAATCGCCTTAATGCATTGAATCAAAATAAGCTACCAATTATCATAGGTGAAACAGCACCCATGAATGCAGGTGTTTTAATGAATCCCGATCCGTTTTTAAACTTGATTTATGACAAAGGAATTTCGGTTTGTGCTTGGGTTTGGAAAAAAGACGAGTCCGATCAAGATGCATTAATGACTCGAGATGGACTTCCTAATAATAACAACAATAACAATTGGGGAACGACTTATAAAAACTTAGCTCTTAAAGCTAGAAATCCACAACCTTAAACTAGATGAAAAACCCAAAAATAACAATTCAAAAAACCGAGTTACTTTCTGATAATTGGTATATCTTAAACAAAGTAACGTTTGACTATAACAAGGAATCAGACGATCCCGAAACTCAAGTTAGAGAAGTATATGACCGTGGCAATGGAGCTGTAATTTTATTGTATAATAGTACTAAAAAAACAGTGGTTTTAACAAGACAGTTCAGACTACCAACTTACTTAAATGGAAATAGCTCTGGGATGCTAATCGAGGCTTGCGCTGGTATGTTAGACAAAGATAATCCGATTGAATGCATCATTCGAGAAACAGAGGAAGAAACGGGTTACCGACTTTCGTCAGTTAAAAAAGTATTTCAATCCTATATGTCACCTGGAGCAGTTACTGAAATTTTACATTTTTTTATTGGTGAATACCAACCCGAAATGAAAGTTTCAGAAGGTGGCGGACTTGCCGAAGAACACGAGTATATCGAAGTACTCGAATACCCATTCAATGAAGCCTACCAAATGATCGTTTCTGGAGAAATTACAGATGCTAAAACCATTATGCTACTACAATATGCTAAAATAAATTTACCATTGTAAAGTAGGCGCAAGTATATTTTAGTATTTTTACTCTTCAAATCCTTTTGCATTGACTTCTAAAAAAGCACATTCTTCGGCATTACAAGAAAAAGCTGGTATTTCGCAACCCGAAAGCATCAGTAGTCAATCTGTGGAACATATCCAACTTTCTCGAAAAGTACAACCTTCAGCAGAGGAACTCGTTGAGGGAATTCTAGCTGGAAACATTACCGCTTTAAGTCGTGCGATTACTTTGGTTGAAAGTACCAATCCGATTCATTTGGCAAAAGCCAATACCATTATCAATAGTTGTTTGGCTCACGCGAATCAATCGGCACGAATTGGCATCACAGGAGTTCCAGGTGTGGGAAAAAGTACTTTTATTGAAGCTTTTGGAAAACACTTAACAAGTCTTGGTAAGAAAGTTGCTGTTTTGGCAGTTGATCCAAGTAGCACGATTAGTCACGGAAGTATTTTAGGAGATAAAACCCGAATGGAAGAATTAGTCAAAGATCCTAACGCCTTTATTCGTCCATCAGCCTCTGGAGAAACCCTAGGAGGAGTAGCTCGAAAAACTCGTGAAACTATAACATTATGTGAAGCCGCAGGTTTTGACACGATCATCATAGAAACGGTTGGTGTTGGTCAAAGTGAAACTGCAGTTCACAGTATGGTTGATTTCTTTTTACTCCTAAAAATTGCTGGAGCTGGCGATGAACTTCAAGGAATCAAACGCGGTATTATGGAGATGGCTGATGCTATAGTCATCAACAAGGCCGACGGAGACAATATCAAAAAAGCACAATTTGCCAAAGTCGAATTCAATCGGGCCTTACATTTATTTCCTGCAAAAAAATCAGGTTGGACACCTAAAACCGCCACTTGCAGCGCACTAACATCTGAAGGGATTCCTGAAGTTTGGAACACCATAACTGAATTTCTAAACCTAACTCAATCTAATTTCTCTTTCTTTGAAAAACGCAAAGAACAAAACCAATTTTGGATGTTAGAAACCATCAACCACCAATTAAAATCCAATTTTTACAACAATCCAGAAATTGAACAATTACTTGACTCTACAAAAAAAGCGGTGCAAAATGATGAAATTTCACCCTTTGCAGCCGCTACTTTATTGTTAGAAAAGTATTTTACTAAATAGTTTATTCTTCGTATCGACCAATTTCTCGATCATAAAATTCGTTGGCTTCAACAATTAAAGCTTCCATTTCAGCATTCAGCTCTGCTTCATCTAAGTCTTCTGCTTCTTCCATAAACTCCACCTCATCATCTTTCAAATTAATGATGAAACGAGGGTAATCTAAATGGATGATGAAAATATCATCTGGAAAGTCGGTATTATCACCTAATAAAAATTTTGGTAATTCCATATTGTAATTATAATTTAAAATTTAATTCTCGTTGACTAATCGTCTTGAAATTGTCGTAAAGCGAATATACAAAAATAAAGCTGCCGCTGACAATCCAGCTAAAAGTCCAATCCAAATTCCAATTGCTTTCAACTCTGTATATTTTCCTAAATAAAAAGAAATAGGAAAACCAATCAACCAATAGGCTACAAATGTAATATACATAGGGATTTTTACATCTTGCAATCCACGCAAAGCACCCAAAACAACCACCTGAATTCCATCTGACAATTGGAAAACAGCCGCTACTAAAAGTAACTGGGCTGTAATTCCTATGATTTCTTGATTGTCCAATAATTGAGCTGAATCGCTCATATTTAAAAACAAATGCGGTAAGTAATTATGAAAAACAACGAATAAAACTCCGAAAATCGTTTCCAAAATAATCGCTAATAAAAAGATGGAGCGTGCTACCACTATCATGTTTTTAAAATCAGCCATTCCTTTACTATGACTTACCCGAATCATGGCTGTAACACTTAATCCCATTGCCACCATAAAAGTAGAGGACGCTAAAGTCAAAGCAATTTGGTTAGCCGCCTGACTATTTTTTCCTAAAGAACCTGAAAGCCAAATCGCAGCCGTAAACAAAGTCACTTCAAACAACATTTGCATCGCTGAAGGCAATCCCAAATCGATAATTTTTCGCAGCATCGATTTTTTAATTTCTCTAAAACTAAAATGCTTGAAATAGTTGCTAAATTTTTCATTATGTCGCAACAGCAGATGAAGAAAAACTACCATCATAATTCTCGAAATAACGGTTCCTAAAGCAGCACCTAAAACACCCATTTTAGGAAAAATCCAAAAACCATAAATCAATATGTAGTTAAAAATGATATGTACTATGTTTGCCAATAAAATAGCATACATAGAATATTTGGTTTCAGACAAACCGTCGGCAAACTGCTTATAACCTTGGTACATAATCACTGGGATTAATGAAAAAGCTACCCAATCAATGTAGGGCGAAGCCATATCAGCCACAGTTTTAGGTTGGTGCATCAAGTACATCAATTGTTTAGACAAAACCGTCACGATAAATAAAAACACACCTAAAACAGTACACAATAACAAGCCGTGATGAAAAGTAGTTCTTATTTTTTTATCGTCTTTTTCGGCATTAGCCTCAGAAATCAAGGGTGTTATGGCAGTCGAAAATCCTATTCCTAAAGACAACGCAATAAAAATAAAGCTGTTCCCTAAAGAAACCGCAGCCAATTCAGTAGAACCTAAATTACCCACCATAAAATTATCTACGATTCCAATCAGTGTATGACCTAACATTCCCAAAATAACGGGATAAGCCAATTTAATATTATACGAGAACTCTTTGGTATAGGTAGCTAATTTCAAAATAGATTAAGGGTTTTGAAAGGCTGATGCCTTTTGATTATAGTTAGGCTAAAGCTTCCACAAACTGAACACGAACACTGCCGTCTTCGTCAATATGTGTCAATTGAATTTTGTGTAATGTATTGGCTAATTCTGGATTCCAAGGTGCTTTCACTTTGACATAATTTTCAGTAAATCCGTGTATGTAGCCTTCTTTATTTTCAGTTTCAAACAAAACGGTTCTTTCCGTTCCCAACTGACTTTCATAAAAAGCACGGCGTTTTTTTACCGACAATCCTCTGAGCATTTTACTGCGTTTAGCACGCACATTGGCAGGAACAACGCCTTCCATTTCCGCCGCTTCCGTATTATCCCGCTCCGAATAAGTAAACACGTGCAAATACGAAATGTCCATTTCGTTCAAGAAATGATAGGTTTCTAAGAAATGCTCTTCTGTTTCGCCTGGAAAACCTACAATCACATCCACACCAATACAAGCGTGAGGCATCACTTCTTTAATTTGCGTTACTCGATCCGTATAGACTTCACGCAAATAACGGCGTTTCATCAGCTTCAAAATCGCGTTACTTCCGGATTGCAACGGAATATGAAAATGAGGAACAAAAGTTTGGCTTTTGGACACAAAATCGATCGTTTCATTCTTCAATAAATTCGGTTCAATAGACGAAATACGCAAACGTTCAATGCCTTCTACTTCATCTAAAGCTTGCACCAAATCTAAAAAAGTATGTTCGTGTTTTTTGTTCCCAAATTCGCCTTTACCATAATCGCCAATATTCACTCCGGTCAACACAATTTCCTTGATGTTTTGCTCCGAAATTTCTTTGGCGTTTTGCAATACATTTTCTAAGGCATCACTTCGTGAAATCCCTCTTGCCAAAGGAATCGTGCAATAAGTACATTTATAATCACAACCGTCTTGTACTTTCAAAAAAGCACGAGTTCGGTCGCCTATCGAGTAACTGCCAACATAAAAATCCGCTTCGGCAATCTCACAGGAATGCACTTCGCCAAAATCATTTTTAGACAAATCGTTAACATAATCGGCTAATTTGAATTTCTCTGTCGCACCCAAAACCAAATCCACTCCATCTACATTTGCTAATTCTTCCGGTTTCAACTGCGCATAGCAACCCACCGCAGCCACAAAAGCCTTGTCGTTCAACTTCATCGCTTTTCGCACCACTTGCTTGAACTGCTTATCGGCATTCTCCGTCACAGAACAGGTATTAATTACATACATATCTGCCACTTCTTCAAAATCCACGCGATCAAAACCTTCGTCTTGTAAATTGCGTGCAATGGTAGAAGTTTCCGAAAAATTCAGTTTACAACCCAGCGTATAAAAAGCTACTTTTTTTCTTTCTGACATTCTTTTGATTTTTTGGGCTAAACCCCAGGCAAGCAATCTGGTTAAAAAATACGTTTTTTCAAGCCTGTGGTCGGGCTATTCGCTGTATCTTTTATAGTTGTCTTCGAGAACCTCAGTCAACTATAAAAGGATGCCGCTGTTATCCCTTTCGCGGGACAAAAATACGTACAAAAAACAACATATAAAACTATGTCTTATTAAGTCATTGCGAGGAGGCACGACGAAGCAATCTCTTGTATTTATAAATCATTTTGATTAAACTTGTATTAGTTCAAGTCATTGTTGCACTCGTAATTGCGAGGAGGAACGACGAAGCAATCTAAACCTTAGCCCCTATGAAACCCGGATTTATTTATATTATTACAAATAAAAACCACACCGTTCTCTATACAGGAGTAACTTCAAATTTACCTAAACGAATCAAGGAACATCAAGTTAAAAGATACCAAGGTTCATTCTCTACACGATACAATGCAAATAAATTAGTGTATTATGAAGCTTTTCAAATGATTGGCGATGCCATAAGTAGAGAAAAACAAATCAAAGCAGGTTCAAGAGCTAAAAAAATAGCAATCATCAATTCCGTAAATGCGGAATGGAATGATTTGTATGAAGAAATTGTTGGGTTGTTTGGATGAGATTGCTTCGTCGTTCCTCCTCGCAATGACGGACTGCGTTCGCAAGACTACAAAATAAACCGTCTCACCACCTCAGCTACTCCATTATCGTTATTAGACGCGACAATCACATCGGCACGGTCACGCAATTCAGGAGTTACATTATCCACCCAAACACCTAAACCGGCATATTCCACCATGGTTAAATCGTTTCCAGCATTGCCCACCGCAATAATTTCTTGTTGATGAATATTTAATTTCTCGGCTAAGAATTTAATGCTAGCGGCTTTATCAATTCCGTTTTGTGCTACTTCCAAAAAGAAAGGTTTGGACATACACACACTCAAATGCGGCATGGCTTGTTTTAAATGGGTTTCAACATTTTTCAAATACTCAGGATCTTCCAACAAAATACATTTAATAGCTGAAGATTGCACTTCGGCTTTAAAATCAGGCACTTTGTTGTGAGTCAAACCCGTAATGTTTTTTTCGATGTCGATATATTGGGAGTCGGTTTCACTCACAATTTGATTATTGACATAAGTGATAATATGGGTTTTGTGCTGCACGCTATAATCGTACAAAGCATGAATTTGTTCTTGAGTTAAAGTTTGCTCAAAAATCACCTCATCATTCGATAAATCGGTAATCACCGCACCATTATACGAAATCATATAGGAATCGTGCAATTCTAATTCTTTGGCGTACCCCGTCATAGCAGGCGTGGGTCTTCCAGAAGCCAAAACAATATACACTCCCAAATCTTTGGCTTGAGCCAACATTTTTTTATTCTCTTCAGAAATGGTATGGTCATCGGTCAACAAGGTGTCGTCCATGTCCAAAACCAGCATTTTGTATTTCATCTGAACTCGATTTCGAAATTAAATACTCATTCTGAATTCCTCAATCACCGGATTGGCTTTCGCAAAATCAGTCTCTTGAATAAACAATTCTACCGCTAAATCGGCATTACCAAACCCTCCCAATCGTGCCGATTGAATATTGTCTTTCTTCATTGTAGTTACTCCAGCTTCTTCTAATTTTTCCTGCAAGCCCATTGCTAAAACTTCGCTTCCAGAAAACACTTTCATTAATCCCATATTCTTTTTTTCATTAATTATATAATCGCCACTGATTACAGGATTTAAAATGATTTTGCTTCAAAAATTAAAGTGAAATATATAAAATCCAATTATGCAATAATTTTAATCATACTAATCTGTGGCATAAATCTTATTACTCTTCGCTTTCTTCGTCCTCTTCGTCCTCTTCGTCTTCTTCAAAATCAAATTCATACGGTTCCAACAACATTTTATCTGCCAAAATAGCCACTCGTTCGGTGTATTGCTCTGTAAAAATAATACGTTGTGTTTTGGCTATACTGTTTGAAATTCGCATGATTTTAGTTTCGTGACGCAATTTCAAAATAGGATCAGCATCGTCTAAAATAAACATCTTCAAACGATTGACATTATAACCCGCAGTTGAGAACATATCATTCAATTTATTGGGAGTACCAATCAATACATCAATACCTGTAGAGATGTAATTTTTATCATAATCCGTATCTCCTTTGTCATGAACTCCGTATACCTCTAACGGATCATATTTACCATATTCTTCAAACAAAGCTTCCATTTCCAGTACCTTCGCTTTATCTTCAACAATGATTAGCGCCCGAGGTGATTCTTCTTGTTTTCCAGCTAATTGCTGAATCACATTCAGGACAATTGTAGTTGTTTTTCCACTTCCTTTTGGAGCCACAATCAAACAATCAGCCCCACTTTTAATCGTAGAAAATGTTTCTTGTTGCAACTCATTGGCTTCGGTCAAACCTTTTTCAATTAAAGCATTTTGAAGGGCTTCGTTTATTTTTTTTAATTTCATCTTCTATTTTTCTCAGCGAAATTTCACTGGTTTTCTATTTATTTACTCGCAAATAATGTCACATCGTTCTCTGAAATTTCATTTCCTCCTAGAATAATCAACCGCTCCACTACATTGCGTAATTCTCTAATATTTCCTGTCCAATCGTATTCTTGCAATAACTGAATAGCCGTTTTTGAAAACGTCTTAATTGTGGTCCCTTGCTCTGAAGCAATCTTGTCTGCAAAATGAGCAATCAACATCGGAATGTCATTTCTCCTATCATTCAAAGCGGGCACTTTGATTAAAATGACTGCCAAACGGTGGTACAAATCTTCACGAAAACGCCCTTCGGCAATTTCCTTTTTTAAATCTTTATTAGTTGCCGCTACCACACGCACATCGACTTTGATGTCTTTGTCGGCACCTACTCTAGTAATCATATTTTCTTGTAAAGCGCGTAATACCTTGGCTTGAGCCGAAAGACTCATATCGCCAATTTCATCTAAGAAAATCGTTCCCTTATCAGCTGCTTCAAACTTACCCGCACGGTCTTTCACCGCCGAAGTAAAAGCGCCTTTCACATGACCAAACAACTCGCTTTCTATCAATTCTGATGGAATGGCGGCACAATTTACTTCTACCAAAGGGAAATTAGCGCGTTCACTTTTCTCGTGTAATTGATGCGCTACCAATTCTTTTCCAGTTCCGTTAGGACCAGTTATCAAAACACGGGCTTCGGTAGGTGCTACTTTTTCAATCAGCAATTTGATATGATTTATGGCTTCGCTTTCGCCAATCATTTCGTAATTCTTACTGACTTTTTTCTTCAGAATTTTATTTTCGACTACCAATTGTTTTTTGTCCAAGGCATTTCTAACGGTATTCAACAACCGATTCAAATCGGGTGGTTTTGAAATGTAATCAAAGGCACCCAAACGCATAGTATTGATTGCAGTTTCCATATCGCCATGACCTGAAATCATAACCATAGGAATTTCTGGTTTTATTTTTTTGACCGCTTCGAGTAATTCGACACCGTCCATTTTTGGCATTTTGATATCGCACAAAACCAGATCGTAATCCGTATTTTTTATCTTTTCATAACCCGCAACACCGTCTTCGGCTTCTTCAACAACATAAGTCGTATTCTCTTCCGAAAGAATTTTTACTAAAACTCTTCGGATAGCAGCTTCATCTTCTATGATTAATATTTTACTCATTTTTGAACAGGTTATGTGTTGATTTGGTTATTTGGTTAAACTATTAAACTTATAACCTTTTAAACTACTACACATTAATACTTTAGCCATCGATACAATTCTTTCCAAGTTGGTTTTTTACCGTACATCAATATTCCTACACGGTAAATTTTTGATGCAAACCAAACTACTAAAAAGAAGGTTGCTAATAAAATAACAATAGATATTGCAATTTGCCACAAAGGTACGCCAAACGGAATACGCATCAACATCACAATAGGTGAAGTCAAGGGTACCATTGAAAAAACAGTAGCTACGGTGCCGTGTGGATCGTTTACTACAGTAAAAAATCCAATGTAAACACCTAATACCAAAGGCATAATAATGGGTAATAAAAATTGTTGTGAATCGGTTTCGTTATCTACGGCCGCTCCAATAGCAGCGTAAAACGAACTATACAAAAAGTACCCGCCGATAAAGTAAATAACAAAGCAACTTAAAATCGTCGCGATAGGTAAATTCAATATTTCAGCAATATACATTTGAGCCGTACTAGCCATCTCTTGTTGTGCTGATTGCATCATTTCGGGCGGGATTTGATTCGTCGCTCCTACATTGGCACCTAAAAATACCGAAGCCGAAAACAACAAACTTAAACCAATAATAGCCCAAATAAAGAATTGCAAAATTCCCGCTAATGAAGTTCCAATGATTTTCCCCATCATTAATTGGAACGGTTTTACCGATGAAATAATGATTTCGATAATTCGGTTGGTTTTTTCTTCAATAACAGAACGCATCACCATATTACCATATATAATAATGAACATCATAATCAAATAGCCAAAAGCGCCTCCAATAGCAATTTTAATTTCGTTCAAGCCTTTCAAACTTTGTTCTCCAGAGGCTTTCTTCAAATTAATAGTAACATCGGCTTCCGCCTGATGAATGGCTAAGGTGTCCAAATGCGCTTCTTCTAAATTAGTCAACGTCATTTTTTTTGCAATAACTTCCTGCGTTTTTTCGATAAACGAAATACTTGGACTTTCGTTCGAAATAAACTGAATTTGGTTTTCTAAAGCCGCATTGTCTTTTGCTTTTGGGATGAATAAAACACCTTCGTAAGCCTCATCCTCAATACTCTTTTTAAGTGTGGGCAAATCTACTGCTGTTAAATCAAGGTAGTTGTATTCTTCCGAAGTTTTGTTTTTGGCTAGAAACTCATTAACAAACCGACCTGATTCATCATGAATTACAATTTGTTTGGTGTCTGCTTTCATGGAACTCAAATAACCTACAAATAAAGCGATACCTACAAATAATAACGGACTTAGAAAAGTCATTACAATAAAGGATTTATTGCGCACTTTGGCAATGAACTCTCTTTTAATAATTAATGAAATGATGCTCATTTAACTTTTATTTACTGGTTACGGTTTGAATAAAAATATCGTTTACACTCGGTATTTTCTCAACGAAATGAGTTACTTGTCCGCGTTGTGTTAAAATATGCAACAACTCATTTGGACTTGCATTTCCTAGCTGAACTTCTAATTTTAATTCATTATTCAACGACTTAAATTGGGCTGGTGCCAAAGTGAATTTTTGGGTAATATCATACATCAAACCTTCTACATTGTCTGAAAGAATACCTACTTCAAAACTATTGGTTCTAAATTGCTTTCTCACCTCATCTAATTTCCCTTCAATCAATTTATTGGATTGATGAATCAAAGCGATATCATCACATAATTCCTCTACACTTTCCATTCGATGTGTCGAAAAAATAATAGTCGAACCTTGTTCTTTCAATGCTAAAATTTCGTCTTTAATGATATTGGCATTCACAGGGTCGAAGCCTGAAAATGGTTCGTCAAAAATCAACAATTTTGGCTGGTGCAACACACAAACTACAAATTGGATTTTTTGCGCCATACCTTTAGAAAGCTCTTGTATTTTTTTATTCCACCACCCTTGAATTCCCAATCGGTCAAACCAATAATCGAGTTGTTTTTTGGCTTCGGCTTTGGTTAAACCTTTCATTTGCGCCAAATACAAACACTGCTCCCCCACTTTCATACTTTTGTACAAACCCCTTTCTTCTGGAAGGTAGCCAATATACTGCACGTGTTTGGGTTGTAATTTTTCGCCATCCAAAATAACCTCACCACTATCAGGTAAAGTAATTTGGTTGATGATGCGAATTAGCGAGGTTTTTCCCGCTCCGTTGGGTCCCAACAATCCGTAAATACTACCTTTAGGAACTGATAAAGAAACTTCGTTTAGCGCTACGTAATCGCCGTATTGCTTCACTATTTTATTAACTTCAAGTAAATTACTCATTCTTAATTTTGATTTTAGTCACTTTAAACTTGGTTGTGTAAAAGTACAGAATTAGTACCTAAATAGTTGGTTTTGTTACATAAAAAACCCACCCTTATTTAGAACAAGGATGGGAAAATATATTTTAATTTTCTTGTTAAAAAACTAAGAAAACATATCTTTTACTTTTTCAAAAAAAGACTTATCTGATTTTTCTGGATTTGGAGTAAAATTTTCATCTTCCAAATTCTTTTCAAAGAATTGTCGTTGTTCCTTGTTCAATGTTTTTGGAGTCCAAACATTCACATGAACTAACAAATCACCATTACCATACCCATTCAAACTTGGAATTCCTTTACCTTTCAAACGTAGAATTTTACCTGATTGAATTCCTTCTTCTAATTTAATTCTTACTTTTCCGTTTACAGCTTCAATATCTTTTGAAACTCCTAAAACAGCTTCGGAAAAACTGATGTATAAATCGTAATGTAAATTTTCGCCTTCACGTTTCAAGTACTCGTGTTCAATTTCTTCGATAGCAACAATCAAATCACCTGGAATACTATTACCTGGTGCATCGTTTCCTTTATTAGAAACCTTTAATTGCATTCCGTCAACTACTCCAGCAGGGATTTTAATCGCTACTGTTTCATCTTCCTGAATCATTCCTTGTGAATCTGCATTGGCAGGTTTCTTATCTAATAACTGCCCTGTACCTCCACAAGTTGGACAAGTTGATGCGGATTGCATTCTACCCAAAATTGTATTTGTCACACGCATTACTTGTCCTTGACCATTACAAGTCGAACAGGTTTTGTATGAGACACCTTGAGCTTGAACTTTACGTTTTACTTTTACTTTTTTCTCTACACCATTGGCAATTTCTTCCAAAGTCAATTTGACTTTGATTCGTAAGTTGCTTCCTTTAGTACGTCGAGGACCACTACTTCTACCGCCACCGAATCCACCGCCGAATCCGCCGCCAAAAATATCGCCAAACTGACTGAAAATGTCATCCATATTCATTCCGCCGTGACCACCGCCATAACCTCCAGCACCATCAAATGCTTGATGTCCATATTGATCGTATTTGGCTTTCTTTTGAGGATCACTCAAAACTTCATAAGCCTCAGCAGCTAATTTGAAGTTTTCTTCGGCTTCCTTATCCCCTGGATTTTTGTCAGGATGGTATTTGATAGCCGCTTTTCTATATGCTTTCTTTATTTCTGAAGCATCTGCACCTTTTGAAATACCTAATACTTCGTAAAAATCTTTTTTCATATTTTTAAATTATATGACTGGGTTTAGTTACCAATAACAACTTTTGGGAAACGGATAATTTTATCCCCTAATTTGTATCCTTTCTCTAGAACATCTACAATTTTCCCTTTCATTTTGTCAGATGGCGCAGGAATTTGCGTAATTGCTTCAGCAAAATCGGCATCAAATGCATCTCCAGCTTTCACTTCAACTTCCTCTAATCCTTTACCAACTAAGGTTGATTTTAATTTTTCGTGAATTAATTCTACCCCTTTCACCAAAGATTCATCGCCTGACTTACTGATTTCAATCAATGCTCTGTCAAAATCATCCAAAATAGGAAGCATTGCCAATAACACTTCTTGATTAGCTGTTTTAAACAACTCAATACGTTCTTTTGAAGTTCTTCTTTTGTAATTTTCAAATTCAGCAAATAATCGTAAAAATTTATCTTTTTCTGCCGCTAAATCTAAGGCTAATTGTTCTTCAACAGGTAATTCTTCGACACTTGCTTGTTCTTCATTTGCCTGCGTTTCCACTGGTGTTCCTTCTATTTCTTGATCGATTTCTGTTTTTTCAGTAGTCATAGTACTTGTATTTTTAAAAATATTCTTAAACTTCATTTTTATTTTTTTATGGATTGCAAAAGTACTGCCAAATCTTCAAAAATGTCAAATTGTCACCTTTAAGACAGAACTATTTATGGAAAATTAATACGGAATTTAGCATCAACCCTCTTTTTGGTAGCCTAAAAAATTTAATAAAATTTTAAGACTGTTTAGTATACGATTAGAGTAAGTTTGTATTCGAAACAATTCACTATTTTGGATTGACTCCCTAGATTGAAATTAAGGTTCGTTTCTAAATAATTATTAATTCAGTAATACCTTATTGTAGAAAAAGCTTCGTTCCCATCAAACGAAGCTTTTTTTTATGCTAAAACTTTTTTCAGTTCCTCTAAACTTAGCGATTTCTGTTCTCCCGTTTGAAGGTTTTTCAAAGTATAGGTATTCGAATTCATCTCTTGATCTCCGGCCATTACAGCAAAAGGAATACTTCTTTTATCAGCGTGTTGAAATTGTTTAGCCAACTTAGCGTTGTCTGGATACAATTCTACTTTTATTCCTGTTTGGCGCAATTCTTTAATCGCTTTCATAGCGTAAAACGCTTCATTTTCGCCATAATTAATAAACAATGCTTGCGAAGTTGCGGTAACTGTCGTTGGAAACAATCCCAATTCTTCTACGACCAAATAAATACGGTCTAAGCCAAAAGAGATTCCCACTCCACTCATATTTTTTAAACCAAAAATACCCGTCAAATCATCGTAACGACCACCACCACCGATAGAACCCATAGCTACTCCTGATGGTGCTGCCACCTCAAAAATAGCGCCTGTGTAATAATTCAATCCTCTTGCCAAAGTCACATCCAAATCTAAAAAAGCAGTTGCTAAACCAAGAGCTGATACTTTATCACAAATAAAGCGCAACTCCTCTACCCCTTTCATACCCTCAACTGAGTCTGTTAATAAACCGGATAATTGATTGATTTTCTCCGAAAAAGTTCCCGTAAAACTAAACAAAGGTTGCACCTTAGCAATAGCCGTTTCCGAAATCCCTTTCTCCATCATTTCTTTCTTTACTCCGTCTTCACCAATTTTATCCAGCTTATCTAAAGCCACTGTAAAATCGATTAATTTATCTGAAGCGCCAATCACTTCTGCAATTCCAGAAAGGATTTTTCTATTGTTGATTTTAATAGTTACACCATTCAAACCTAAAGCGGTAAATACCCCATCATACAATTGAATTAATTCTACTTCTTGCCACAAAGAGGTCGAACCTACTACATCGGCATCACATTGAAAAAATTCTCTGAAGCGTCCTTTTTGAGGGCGATCGGCTCTCCAAACGGGTTGGATTTGGTATCTCTTAAATGGGAATTCTATTTCGTTTTGGTGTTGTACCACATAACGTGCAAAAGGCACTGTTAAATCATACCGCAAGGCTTTTTCAGAAATACTTGAAGTCAATTTTGTACTGTCTTTGGCTTCCAAATGGTTTGCATTGGCTTTTGCCAAATAATCTCCTGAATTCAAAATTTTAAAAATCAAGCGATCTCCTTCTTCACCATATTTTCCCATTAAGGTTTCGGAATTTTCAAAAGAAGGGGTTTCAATCGGTTGAAAACCAAATTTCTCAAAATTACTTTTGATCATTTGGATAATATACTGACGTTTTGCAACCTCTGTAGGAGAAAAATCTCGGGTTCCTTTTGGAATACTTGGTTTAGATGCCATTTTAATTTACGATTTACAATATACGATGTACGATATTTGATGTACGATATTTGATGTACGATATTTGATGTGCTACTTATAATTTGAATTTCTAAATACTGAAATACAGTGCAAATATCTTATTTTTAAAATAAATATCCGCTCTTCTAAAGCAAACTTGTAACAAAAATTGTATTTTCGTGACAAATTGGTACTATGCTAAATTTATTCAAAGAAAACGTTAAGATTGCAATTGGTTCAGTTCGAACTCAATTGTTGCGTACCATACTAACCGTATTGATTATTGCTATTGGTATTACAGCCTTGGTAGGAATTCTTACTGTAGTGGCTGCACTAGAAAATACTCTTTCAGCTGATTTTGCTTCTATGGGCGCCAATACCTTCAACATCAATCAATACGAGAATACAACTCGAAACAGAGGAAATGAGGAACGAGAAATTATCAATCCAATTATTTCCTATCCTGAAGCCGTTGCATTTCAAGACAAATTTAAATACCCTTTTACAGAAACTTCCCTTTCATTTACTGCTACATCAAGAGCAGAAGTAAAATATGAAGCTAATGAGACAGATCCTGAAATAAAAGTAGTTGGTGTAGATGAAAATTTTATTCCTAACTCTGGTTTAGAAACTAGTTTGGGTCGCAACTTCAACGGATTTGATATTGATAACAATACGTATGTATGTGTTGTGGGGTCTGATTTTGAAAAAGGTTTGCTCAAAGATGTAAACCCTATAAATAAAATTATTTCAATTCGTGGCGCTAAATTTAAAGTTATCGGAGTATTGAAAGAGAAAGGGTCTACTTTTGGAAATAGCCAAGATTTGAGAGTTTTAATTCCAATTCAAGTGGCTCGTTCTTTATTTACAGCACCTAATATCAACTACAGTTTGAGTGTAATGGTGAATAAAAAAGAACTGTTAGAACAAGCTATTGATAATGCCACCAGTACAATGCGACGTGTTCGAAAATTAAGTCCCGTAAAGGATAATAATTTTGGTGTGGTACGTTCTGACGATTTGATTAACCGCATCTTGAGTATTACTCAATACCTTGGATTAGCCTCTTGGCTTATTGGAGTAATTACTGTTTTAGGCTCATCCATTGCTTTAATGAACATTATGATTGTTTCAGTAACAGAAAGAACCCGAGAAATTGGTGTCCGAAAAGCCTTAGGAGCTAAAAAATCAACTATTGCATTTCAGTTTTTCATAGAAACCTTATTAATAGGACAATTAGGTGGATTAGTCGGAATTGTTTTTGGGATCTTAATTGGTTTCGGAATTGCAACTGCCATGGACTTTACCTTTGTTATTCCATGGGGCGCGATAATGGCAGCCTTCATTACGAGTTTTATTGTAGCTATTGTTTCCGGATTGTATCCTGCAATTAAAGCGGCGGTCTTAGATCCAATAGAGGCGTTGCGCTACGAATAAAGCCATTTACGATTGACGATTTTGGATATACGATTTTGGATACACGATATTGATATTTCGTAAATCGTAATTCTTATATCGTACATTGAATCATTCTATCATTACCGTAAATATCTTTTCTAAGTACAGTATCTTTGAAACCCATCTCTTGAAGTAAATCCAACGTTTCTTGACCTAAATATTGGTTGATTTCAAAATACAATTGACCATTCGGACATAGATTTTTCTTTGCTAATTGCGCAATTTTTTGATAAAAAATCAAAGCATCATTATCATTCACAAAAAGAGCTAAATGCGGTTCGTTGTCCAAAACATTTTTCTTGATTTCTTGTTTTTCCAAATGACGTACATAGGGCGGATTCGAAACAATTAGGTCAAATTGCTGACCTAAATCTTCGATTTCTAAAATACTTTGATGAATGAACTGAATCGTAACTTGATTTAATTCAGCATTTTCTTGGGCTGTAGCCAAAGCTTTGTCGGAAACATCTAAAGCAAATACTTCCGCATTATGTAAATTCTTAGCTAACGAAATGGCAATGCAACCACTACCAGTTCCTATATCGAGAATTTTGAACTTTGAATTTTGTCCCGAAACTTCGGGATTGAACTTTGAACTTTGAATTATCCAATCCACCAACTCTTCCGTTTCAGGTCTTGGAATCAAAACATTGGAATTGACTTCAAATTCTAATCCGTAAAAATGAGTAGTGCCTAATATATATTGTACCGGAATTTCCTTTTTAAGTTGTTTCAAAATTGAACTCAAAGTTTCCAATTCTGCTTCCGAAAAAAATAAATCAGGTTGCAAAGCTAGATCCACTCGCCTTAGTTGATGTTTAGCTTCTAAAATTAAATAGAAAAAACTCTCCGCCTCTCCTGCATCATATAACGGAGTCAGTTCTTGTATGAATTGGTCTCGGTAGTGTTTTATAGTCATGTTTTAAGAATCAAAGTAGTTTTACAAATCTTGCAACATCCAAACCGGACAACTCGTATGTCCAGTGCAACCCATTGGCGCATCGAGGTATTCAAAACCTGATTTTTTATATAATTTTTGTGCTGCAAGCATGAACGGCATAGTTTCCAAATAACATTTTTCGAAACCAAAATCCCTTGCTGATTGCAAACAAATCGCCATCATTTCACTTCCGATTCCTTTCCCACGAGTCTCTGGTAAAAAATACATTTTTTGCAATTCGCAAATGCTTGGCGCTTCATTTTCCAGAGGAGCAATTCCGGCAACACCCTTAATTTTTCCGTCATGTTCTACAACATAATATACAGATCTTGGCTTGTTGTATTCTTCGTACATCAAATCCAAATAAGGATCTGCGTAAGCAGTTCCTACTTTGGGAATATTCAATTCATCAAAAACCGCACGTATTAATTGAGCTACTGCCGCATTGTCTTTTTTTTCAATTTTCCTGATTTGCCAATTCTCCATTTGTATAAAAGCTAATTTGAATCGCAAAAGTAACTATTGTTTGTTACAATTTTCGAAACTTACCTCATAAATAGAAAAGCTAAAAAGTAGTACTTTTGTATCATGAACAATCACGAACACTTTATTGCTCGTTGCATAGAACTTGCCAAAAATGGTTTTGGAACTACCTATCCCAATCCGATGGTGGGAAGTGTGATTGTATATGATGGTCAAATCATTGGAGAAGGTTGGCACCGAAAAGCAGGCGAACCTCATGCCGAAGTCAACGCCATACGTTCTGTTAAAAACCCATCAGTATTAGATAAAGCTACTATATATGTAAGTTTAGAACCTTGCAGTCATTTTGGAAAAACGCCTCCGTGTTGCGATTTGATTATTGAAAATAAAATACCGAATGTAGTCATTGGAACAGTCGATTCTAATATAAAGGTAGCTGGAAATGGTATTAAGCGATTGAGAGAAGCTGGCGCAAATGTCATTGTTGGGATTTTGGAAAAAGAATGTCACGAACTCAACCAACGCTTTTTTACGTTTCACGAAAAGAAAAGACCTTATATTATATTGAAGTGGGCGCAAACCCAAGACGACTTTATTGCTCCTTTAGAAAAGAAAGAACAAAAACCCGTTTGGATAACTAATTCCTATTCTAGACAATTAGTGCATAAATGGCGTGCCGAGGAACAAGCTATTTTAGTAGGTACACAAACCGTAATAGACGACAACCCTCAATTAAACGCACGGGACTGGAATGGAAATAATCCTATTCGAATCGTGATTGACCAAAATAATCGCATCCCAGAAACTGCACATGTGTTTGATAATCAAGTAAAAACTATCGTGTTTTCTAAAAACAAAGCGATGCTAACTTCTGAGAATATCATCTGCGAGGCAATTGATTTTCAACAAAATATAGCGCAACAAATTCTGGAACGATTGTACCAACACCAAATTCAATCGATAATTATTGAAGGTGGTGCTAAAACATTGCAGACTTTTATTGATGCCAATCTTTGGGATGAAGCCCGTGTTTTTATTGGTAATAGTCAATTTGGCAACGGAATAAAAGCACCAATATTAAATTCAGCCCCGTCAAAAAAAGAAAAAATAGTAACCGATGAATTACTAATAATTAGAAATTATGATTGATACTATTATTTTTGATTTTGGAGATATTTTCATCAATTTGGACAAACAAGCCACTATTGATGGTTTACAACGCTTGGGTTTAACTTCTTGGAACGAAGACTTAGACCAATTGAATATTTCATTTGAAAAAGGAGAAATTTCGAAAGACAACTTTTTGCTAGGAATTCAAAAACATATCCCTAACGCCTCGATTGAAGAAATTTTGGTGGCTTGGAATGCTGTTTTATTAGATTTTCCATTATACCGATTGGAATTTTTACAACTATTATCTCAAAAATACCGCCTCTTTTTGTTGAGTAATACCGATTCTATACATATTAATCATTTTGAACAAAGAGAAGGTGCTTCATTTTACGGTGCTTTTTACCAATGTTTTGAAAAAGTCTATTTTTCTTATGAAATGGGAATGCGAAAACCCGATGCCGAAATCTACACTACACTGATTCGTCAACACGAACTATCACCAAAGTACACTCTATTTGTAGATGATAAAAAAGACAATACTGATGCTGCTAAAGCTTTAGGGCTAAACGTTTGGAATCTTCAAGTAGGTCAAGAAGATGTAATTGAACTTTTGGAAAAAAACATAATTTAGACTACAATTTACCAATTGGAAATCAAAGACACTTATACTACTATTGCACAAGCCACTGAAGAAATTCTATTCAAAGAAAAGAGCAGTAAATTCTTTGGCTATGCCTATCCAATTGAGTCTGAAGAAGAAGTAAAACCGATCATTGACCATTTACGAAAGCAACATCCTCATGCAGTACATTATTGTTATGCGTACCAAATTGGCACCGAAAAAATAAGTTACAGAGCTAATGATGATGGAGAACCTAGCAATAGTGCAGGAGCTCCAATTTATGGCCAAATTCAATCTTTTGGCTTGACCAATGTGCTTTTAGTTGTTGTTCGAATCTTTGGCGGAATAAAATTAGGAGTTGGCGGCTTAATAACCGCATACAAAACCACGGCACAATTGGTTTTAGAAGATGCCGAAATTATTGAAAAAACCATCGATATTCATTTTTTGATTTCGTTTGACTACAAAAACATGAATAAAGTGATGCGTGTAATCAAAGAAAAAAAGCTAAACATCATAAATCAAACGATGGAAATCGAAGATACTGGAATTGCAATTGGAAAAATAGAAATCAAAACCCGAAAAAAAAATGCCGAAATGATTTTCGACATTTTTGATAAATTATTTGAAATTGACATTAAACGCTTATAAAAAAGTAAAAATTAAACGATTTAATCCATATCTTTTAAAAGATCTAAAATATAATCTGGAGGAGCAATTGGACGACCTGTTTTTAGCGACACAAAAACCAAAATAAATTCGGCAGTTGTTAATAACTCTTCCGCTTCGTTATATATCTTGCAATCAAATTCTATCTTAACAGAAGACTGGCTTTTGAAAGCTGTATGAACAGTGAGCAACTCATCATATCGCGCCGGTTTTTTATAGTTAATATTCATAGAAACAATGGGAAGTGCAATTCCTTCTTCTTCCATTTTTTTATACGAAACTCCCTTATTTCTAAGCCATTCCACTCGACCCATCTCGAAATAAGGAATATAATTTCCATGATATACTACGCCCATTTGGTCTGTTTCAGAGTAACGAACACGTACTTGAATTTGATGATCTTTCATTATTTATTATTTAATTTTTATTGATTCTAAAAAGCCCTTTACAACAATATTTTTACAAAAAAATCTATTGAATAATTTTTTTTTAAAG